>NZ_JAGPYQ010000002.1 GCF_018070025.1 Streptomyces liliiviolaceus | reverse complement strand
CAGCGCCTGGGCGCCGGTGGCGGCCTCCCCGACGACCTCCATGTCGGGCTCGGCGTCCAGCAGATCGTGCAGTCCCCGGCGCACGACCTCGTGGTCGTCGAGAAGGAAGATCCGGACCGGTGCCCTGCCGGGCACGTTCTGACGGTCGGCCATGACCACGACTCCCTGGGGGCTGGGCCGTCCCGGCCGAGCGCCGCGCACCGGGCGGGACGCCGGCAGGGCCGAACGGGCCTTCGGAGACTCAGCGGGAAGCACCGCTGCCGTCGGGGGCGTACAGGTCGAGCAGCCGGGTGCGGGCGGTGTGCAGGCGCCGGGAGAGCACCCGTCCGACCCACTGCCCGACCGCCGTGCCGAGGGCCGGGTCGGACTGGCACATCAGACGTACGGTCGACGCGTCCAGCTCGTACGCCTCGACCGCGGACACCGCCTCCGCGCCCAGCTGCCACACATAGGGCGGGAACAGCCAGGACCAGCCGACGAGTTCACCGTGGCCGAGGGTGTCGATGACGGGCGAGCCGCGGCCGGGAACGCGCAGGTCGAGGGCCACGGTTCCGGTGCGCACGATCCAGAAGTGGTCGGCCCGCCCTCCTTCCTCGAAGACGCGTGTGCCCGGTGCGAACGACACCTCCCGAGCGAGCCGCATCAGGCGATGTGTCTGCTCGGCGGGCAGGGCCTCGGACAGTCGGGGAGTGGAGGTTGCGAGCATGCGGGTCCCCTTTCTGGAGTGCCGCGAACATCGCGTCGGGACACCTCCAGGATCCTGGGCGCCGCTCTCCGGGGACAGGGACCAACCGGTCCCGACAGGGGCCAACAGGTCCCGTTCCAGGGCTGGTGGGCCCGGTCGTCATGGACGGCCGGACCGCTTTCGTCGCCGCCCGGCCGTCGCTCTCCGCGCCGTTCGGCCCGTCCCGCCCGTCAGGTCCGGTCCCGCGCCCATTCAGGCCCCGTAAGGGCCCACTCCCGTTCCCATTCGGCCAGCCGACGGCGTGCGGCGACCCGGCGTATCAGGGCGTGCAGGGCCAGTACGCCGCCCGCGGCCACCCCCGCGGCACAGGCGCCCACGGCCAGCCCGTGCTGCCAGACCACCGTGTCGCTCGTCGGAGCCGGGACGACCCGGTCCTGGCGGTCCAGCCAGATGTACGTGCGGTCGCCGGCCCCGGCCCCGGCGGGCACCCGGGTCTCACCCGTGCGCGCCCGCTCACCCGGCTCCGTCCAGCGGACGCTCACCCGCTTGACCGGCCGCCGGTCGCCCTCGCCGCCGGCCGCGGAGGTGTGCGCCCCCTCGACGATCGTCGCGAGCACCCGGTGGCGTTCGGCCCGCTGCTCCACCGCCGTGGACCGCGCCCCGTCGTACGCCCACCAGCCCGCCGCCAGCCCGGCGAGCGGCGTACCGGCCCACAGCACGACGGAGACGACCAGCGCGGTCCACGCCTCCACCACGTCCGTACGGCGGCACAGCGGACTGTGCCGCCAGCGCCGCCCGATCACCCGCGCCCGCTTCTCGCTCGCCCGTTGTTCCCGCGTCCGCATGTCCCGCCTCCTCAGCACCCGCGGCCGTGCCGCGCCGCCCGAGCCACCCCCGTACATCGTGCGTGTGCCCCGTGAAGGCCGAACGGATCCTCCCAGGGGCCGGTTTGGCCCTCCCGTCCGCCGGGCGGTCGGTGCGAACGTCACGAGGGCGGCCGGAGCAGGGCCCGGCACCGAGCACCACGGCCACCGCACGGAGCGCCGGCCACTGCCACGAACGGCCGAACAACCCGTCCTTCCACGACTGATCGGCGCCCCGTGTGGAACCCGCGTCCCACCCCCTCAAAACCGCCGCAACCCCGGGAACCCCCGCAACCCTCTGAACAGGAGTCCCTCACCATGGCCAAGGACCGCATGGCGGCGCTCGACGCGCACTGGCGTGCCGCGAACTACCTGGCCGTCGGTCAGATCTACCTCCTCGGCAACCCGCTGCTGACCGAGCCGCTCAAGCCCGAACACATCAAGCCGCGGCTGCTCGGACACTGGGGGACCTCGCCCGGCCTCAACCTGGTGCACACCCACCTCAACCGTGTCGTCGTCGAGCGCGATCTCGACGCGATCTGTGTGTGGGGCCCCGGCCACGGCGGCCCCGCGGTCCTCGCGAACTCCTGGCTCGAAGGCAGCTACACCCAGACGTACCCGGACGTCACCCGGGACGCCTCCGGCATGGAACGCCTCTTCCGGCAGTTCTCCTTTCCCGGCGGGGTCCCCAGCCATGTCGCCCCCGAGACCCCGGGCTCCCTCCACGAGGGCGGCGAGCTGGGCTACTCGCTCGCCCACGCCTACGGGGCCGCCTTCGACAACCCGGACCTCCTGGTCACCTGTGTGATCGGGGACGGTGAGGCCGAGACGGGACCCCTCGCCGGCTCCTGGCACTCCAACAAGTTCCTCGACCCGGTGCACGACGGCGCCGTCCTGCCGGTCCTGCACCTCAACGGCTACAAGATCGCCAACCCCACGGTGCTCGCCCGGCTGCCGCGCGCCGAACTCGACGAACTCCTGCGGGGCTACGGCCACGACCCCATCCATGTGTCGGGCGATGACCCCCGCCGCGTCCACCGGGAGCTCGCGAAGGCGATGGACCAGGCACTGGACCGCATCGCCGAGATCCAGCAGGAGGCCCGCGGCGGGAGCACCGGCGGGGGCGGCAGGGGGCAGAGCGGCAAGGCCCGGAGCGGCAGGGGCCGCGGCGGCACGGGCGGGGGCGCGGGGAGCGGGCGGGCCCGCTGGCCCATGATCGTCCTGCGGACCCCGAAGGGCTGGACCGGCCCGGCCGAGGTCGACGGGGAGCCGGTCGAGGGCACCTGGCGCTCCCACCAGGTCCCGCTCGCCGGGGTCCGCGAGAACCCCGAGCACCTGCGGCAACTGGAGGCCTGGCTGCGCTCGTACCGCCCCGAGGAGCTCTTCGACGCCGAGGGGCGTCCCACCTCCCTCGTCCTGGACTGCGTGCCCGAGGGCTCCCGCCGCCTCGGCGCCAACCCGCACACGAACGGCGGTCTGCTGCTGACCTCGCTGCCCCTGCCGGACCTGGACGACTTCGCCGTCCCCGTGGACAAGCCCGGCGCGAGCACCCACGAGCCCACCCGGGTCCTCGGCGGCATGCTCGCCCGCGTCATGGCCGACACGTCCGAGCGGCGCAACTTCCGGGTCGTGGGCCCCGACGAGACCGAGTCGAACCGCCTGGGCGCGCTGTACGAGGCGACCGGCAAGGCCTGGCAGGCGGAGACCCTCGACACCGACGAACATCTGGCACGCGACGGCCGCGTGATCGAGATCCTCTCCGAACACCTCTGCCAGGGCTGGCTGGAGGGCTATCTCCTCACCGGACGGCACGGTCTGTTCTCGTCGTACGAGGCGTTCGTGCACATCGTCGACTCCATGGTCAACCAGCACATCAAGTGGCTCAAGACCTCGCGGGAACTGCCGTGGCGGGCACCCCTCGCATCCCTCAATTACCTGCTGACCTCGCACGTCTGGCGCCAGGACCACAACGGCTTCTCCCACCAGGACCCGGGCTTCGTCGACCACGTCCTCAACAAGAGCCCGGAGGTCGTACGGGTCTATCTGCCGCCGGACGCCAACACCCTGCTGTCGGTGGCGGACCACGCCCTGCGCAGCCGCGACCACGTGAACGTGATCGTCGCCGGGAAGCAGCCCTGCTTCGACTGGCTGTCCATGGAGCAGGCCCGCGCCCACTGCGCCCGCGGCGCGGGCATCTGGGAGTGGGCCGGCACGGAGAACGGGAACCGCGAACCGGACGTGGTGCTGGCCTGCGCCGGAGACGTACCCACCCAGGAGGTCCTCGCCGCCGCCGCGCTGCTGCGCACCCATCTGCCCGACCTGGCGGTCCGGGTCGTCAACGTCGTCGACATCGCCCGGCTGATGCCGCAGGGCGAGCACCCGCACGGCATGGCCGACTCCGAGTACGACGCCCTCTTCACCGCGGACAAGCCGGTGATCTTCGCCTACCACGGCTATCCCTGGCTGATCCACCGGCTGGCCTACCGGCGCACCGGCCACGCCAACCTCCATGTACGCGGCTACAAGGAGTCGGGCACCACCACGACCCCCTTCGACATGGTCGTCCGCAACAGCCTCGACCGGTACCGCCTCGTCATGGACGTCATCGACCGTGTCCCGGGCCTCGCTGTCCGCGCAGCCGCCGTACGCCAGCGCATGACCGATGTGCACACCCGTCACGAGGCCTGGATCCGCGAGCACGGCACCGACCTGCCGGAGGTCGCCGAGTGGACCTGGTCCGGCTGACGAGGACGAGAGGACCGAAGGCCGGGGACCGAAGGCCGAACACCGGAAGAACATGCGTGATGAACAGGGAAGGGCCCGCACCATGAGAAGGGACATCCGAACCGTCACCGTGGGCGTCGACGGCTCCCGCGCCGGGCTCGACGCCGCCGACTGGGCGGCCCGCGAGGCCGAGCGCCGCCGTCTCACCCTGCGGCTGCTGCACGCGGGCGGCGAACCCACCGCCTCCGTGCCCGTCCCCGGGTCCGGCCTCGGACCCACTCCCGTCCCCGGGGCCGCGCCCGGATGCGTACCCCGCCCCCGGGCACGCGGGGCACGCACCCGTCCGGCCCTTGAGCAGCCGGCGGTCCCGGCCCGCGAGCTCCAGCGGGGCATCCTCGACCGGGCCGCCGTACGACTCTCCTACGCGCACCCGACGTTGCAGATCGCCGCCCGTCGTACCGACACCCCCGCACTTCCGGCGCTGCTCGAAGCCGCCACCGAGTCCGAGACGGTGGTTCTCGGCTCACGCGGCTTCAGCGGGTTCACCGGTTTCCTGGTCGGCTCGGTCGCGCTCGCCGTCGCCGCGGACGCCGCGTGTCCCGTGGTGCTCGTCCGCGCGGGCGAACTCCCCCCGGACGAGCGCGTACCGGAGGAGCGCGTACCGGAGGAGCGCGTACCGGACGAGCGCGTACCGGACGACGCGGGCGGCGACACCACCTCGCCCGCCCGGACCCCGTACCTGCCGGTGGTCCTCGGGCTCGACCTGGAGGAACCGGCCGACGAACTCATCGGTTACGCCTTCGACGCGGCCGGTGTCCGGGCCGCGCCCCTGCACGTCGTGCACGCCTGGACGCTGCCGCCCCTGCGCGAGGGTGCCGGCGGCGCGGGGGAGCCCGGCGACACGGCCGCGCAGCAGGACGCCAGGGAACGCTTCCTGGCGGCGGCCCTGGGACCCTGGCGCCACAAGTTCCCGCAGACCGAGGTCTCGGAGGAGGTCGTGTACGGGCACGCCGGCCACCATCTCCTGAAGGCGTCGACGCGAGCGGGGCTGCTCGTCGTCGGCCGCTCCGTGGCCGGCGCGGGACTGGGCCGGGCGGCGCACTCCCTGGTCCACCACTCCACGTGCCCGGTCGCCGTGGTCCCTCACGACTGACGGCCCCGGGGCCGGGCTCGCACGCGGGCCCGGGCTCCGGAGCGGTCAGCCGAAGCGTTCGATCCGGATACGGTCCACCGGCTGGCCCGCGTCCACCAGCAGCCGGGAGGCGTGCTCGGCGAACCCGTTCGAGCCGCACACATAGGCTTCCCACCCACTATCGGGCCCGTCGGCCAGGAGTCGCGCCACATGTGCGGCCGCCACACGGCCCACGGCCACACCCTCGGGGGCGCTGCGCGTGAACACCGGAGTGGTCTCGGCGCCGTACTCCGAGGCGTAGATCAGCTCCTCGGGAGCGCGGGCCGACACCAGCAGCCGCAGGGGCACCGTCAGGTTCCGCGCACGGTGGTGGCGGACCATCGACATCAGCGGTACGACACCGGAGCCCGCGCCGATCAGCAGGGCGGGCCGGTCGCCGGGCCAGGCGAAGAACCCGCTGAGCGGTCCGCGCAGCTCGACCTCGTCGCCGGGCTTGGCGACCGTGTGGAACCAGCCCGACACCTCACCGCCGTCGACGTGGTCGAGGGTGAGTTCGACGTGGCCGTCGTCGTCGGGGGGCGAGGCGATCGAGTAGTGCCGCTGGGCGACGTAACCGTCCTCGGCCCGCAGCCGGAGCATCAGATGCTGGCCGGGCAGATGCCCCGCCCACGCGGGAACGGCGAACCGGAAGGTCGACGCATGCGGTGTCTCCCGGCGGATCTCGGTGAGGGTGGCGCACTGCCAGGTGGCCGCGGCGCGGTTGCTCACGGCGATCCGGCCGGGCACCGCGAACCGGGTCGCGGGCGCGGAGGCCACCGAGGCCGCCGAAGACATGGAGGTCGTCGAAGACATGGAGGTCGTCTCAGTCACCGGAGTAGCGCTGCTCTTCCCAGGGGTTGCCGCGGTGGTGGTAGCCGTTCTGCTCCCAGAAACCCGGCTCGTCGTGGTCGAGGAGCCGGATGCCCGCGATCCACTTGGCGCTCTTCCAGAAGTACAGGTGCGGCACGATCAGCCGTGCGGGGCCACCGTGCTCGGCGGGCAGCGGCCGGTCCCCGTACTCCCAGACGATCCAGGCCCGTCCGCCGGTCAGATCGGCGAGCGGCAGGTTCGTGGTGTAGCCCGTGTGCGAGTAGGCGACCGCGTGGGTGGCCTCGGCGGTCGGGCGGGCGAGATCGAGGAACGTGTCGAGCGACACCCCCGCGAACCGCACCCCGAACTTCGACCAGCTCGTCACGCAGTGGATGTCGCCCTCGTAGGCGGACGGCGGCAGCGCGTGCGCCTCGTCCCAGTTCCAGGTGCGCTTCTCGGCGACCAGCCCGTCGACGGTGAACGTCCACTGCGAGGTCGCCAGCTCCGGCGTGACCTCCGCGGACAGGACGGGCCAGTCGTCGCGGGCGTCGTACTGGCCGGGCGGCAGTCCGTCGTTGCGGACGCGCGGGCGCCCGGCGAAGCCCCGGGTGACGTTCATCGGGTCACGTTCATGCGAGTGGTGCCTCCAGGCCGGCCGGACGGCGGCCCTTGATCGTTGCGTACGCCCTCCACGGTACCGGGACCGCCGGGGGCACCCCACCGGGGATCATTGCCGCCGTATGAACACTCGCGGGGTCCGGACGCTTCCGGGAATAGCCGCACCCGCGATCTCCCTTGCCGATAGTGGCCGGCCAGTCGCCACCCCATGGCCGGCCGGTGCCCTCATCGGTGTGAAGGAGAGTGACGGAGCAAATGCCCAAGGCGTACGTCTTCACCCAGTACGGCGGTCCGGAGACCGAGGCCCTCGTCGAACAGGACCGGCCGAGCCCCGGGCCCGGCCAGCTGCTGGTCGCCGTCCGGGCGGCGGGCGTCAACCCCGTCGACTGGAAGCAGCGCACCGGCTACCAGCGGCCAGGCCAGCAGCGGCGTGAGCTGCCCGCCGTCCTCGGCAACGAGGCCGCCGGTGTCGTCGAGGAGATCGGCGAGGGAGTCACGGGCTTCGCGGTCGGCGACGAGGTCTTCGGCAACCCCGTGGCCGGCGGCTACGCCCAGTACGCACTGTTCCCGGTGGCCGTGACCGCGCACAAGCCCGCCGCTGTCTCCTTCACCGACGCGGCCGCCCTGCCCGTCGCGGCGGCCACCGCCTACGACGGCGTACGCCAGCTGGCCCTGCCGACGGGCGCGACCCTGCTGGTCACGGGCGCGGGCGGCGGGGTGGGCGTCGCGGTCGCCCAGATCGCCCGCGCCGACGGACTGAACGTCATCGGTGTGGCGAGCGAGGGCAAGAAGGACCTGGTCGAGTCGCTCGGCGCCGCGCACGTGCCGTCCGGCCCCGACTTCGCCGACGGCGTCCGGGCCCTGGCCCCCGACGGCGTGGACGCGGTGTACGACCTGGTGGGCGGCGAGGTCCTGGAGGCCGCGGCCGAACTGGTGAAGGACCGCGCCAGGCTGATCACCGCGGGCGGCAAGGACATCGTGGAGGGCCTCGGCGGCTCGCCCGTCGTACGGGCCCGTACCGCCGCGGTCCTCGACGAGGTGGTCCGGCTCGTCGTCGACGGCAGGCTCGACCCGCTGGTCACGCGGACGTTCCCCCTCGAAGAGGCCGCCGAAGCGCTGCGTACCGTCGAAGAGGGCCACGCCCGCGGCAAGGTCGTGATCGAGGTCGCGGAATGAGCGTCACGCCCCACGTCCTGGACAACCCCGCACGGGCGTCGCTGACCGGCCCGCACGCCCACTTCGCCGAACGCCGCGGCCGGGTGCTGCGCTACCAGGCCGACGTGTCGCCCTGGCTGGCGCTGCCCGACGACCCCGGCGCCGACGACTGGGCCGATGTCGCGGCGCTCGCCGGGCCGGGCAAGGAGATCGCGCTGCCCGGCTTCCGCGGGGAGATCCCGCAGGGGTGGGAGATCACGTTCCGCGGGGAGGGCGTGCAGTTCGTCGACGACGGTCTGGCCGCCGCGCCGGACCCGGAGGCCGTACGGCTGGGCCCCGCCGACGTACCGGAGATGCTGGCCCTCGTGGAGCGGACCAGACCGGGCCCGTTCCTGCCGCGCACGGTCGAACTCGGCACCTACCTCGGCATACGCCGGGGCGGGGTCCTGGTCGCCATGGCGGGGGAGCGGCTGCATCCGCCCGGCTGGACGGAGATCAGCGCGGTCTGCACCGACGCCGCCGTCCGCGGTCAGGGCCTGGCGACCCGGCTGACGCTGGCGGTCGCGCACGGCATACGGGCCCGGGGCGAGACACCGTTCCTGCACGCGGCAGCGGACAACACCAATGCCCTGCGCCTCTACGAGTCGCTGGGCTTCCGGCTGCGGCGCAGGACGAGGTTCCTGGCGGCGCGGGTGCCGGAGCGGCCGGGCAGGGTGGAGGACGGGCGAGTGGTGGCGGTCGGCTGAGGGGCGGGAAGTGGGGGGCGGGGCCCGGGGTTGTGTGCCCGGGCGCCGCTGGTCAGCCGCTCGCGGGCAGGTGGCCCGGACGCGCGATCACGCCCGGCTCGGGGCCGGACGTGGCTCAGGGGCCGTGCCCGGGCCCGGCTCCGGGCCGCCTCCGGCCGCGTTGTACCGCTGCAGGTAGCCCGCGAACCGTCGCAGATCCTCCTCGGGCCAGCCCGACAGCCGCTCGCGGAAGGCCACCCGGCGGCTCGCGGTCACCTGGGCGAGGATCTCCGTCCCGGCCGCCGTGAGGTGCAGCACCTGGACGCGCTGGTCCTGCGGATCGGAGCGCCGCTCGATCAGCCCGGCGCCTTCGAGGGCCGACACCTGACGGCTGACCGTGGACTTGTCGAGCGCGTAGTGCGCGGCGAGATCGGTGGCACGGCAGCCGCCGCGCTCCTCCAGATGCCCGAGCAGCGTGTACGAGACCAGGGACAGCTCCGGGTGCAGACGGCCGGCCGAGGCCCGGGCGCGACGGGCGAAGGCCGTCATCTCGTGGTGGATGGTCTCGATGGCGATGTCGGCTGCGGTCACGTCGGCTGCGGTCACGGGTCTGCCCCTTCTCGGATGGTTGCACGCTACAACCATCAATTGCATGAGGCAATCAGAAGGCCTGCGTGTAATGTTGCCGTCCGGCTGAGAACTGCTCCAGCCGTCCGGACCAAGGAGGTGGGACCCATTACCGCTGTGTCAGTTCGGGTGCTCCCGCCTCGTGTCCTCCCCGGCATCAGGTGACCTAGGCCCTGCCGGCCTCGGAGAGCGCCCTTCGGTTTCCCGAAAGGCTCCTCGGCTTCCATGCCACCTTCTTACGCCCATGTCGTCACCGCGCTCCGCTCCGCGGGCTGTGTCTTCGCGGAGGACGAGGCACGACTCCTCCTCACCGCGGCCCGTACTCCGGCCGAACTCACCGCCTTGGTGGACGGTCGTGCGGCGGGCCGGCCGCTCGAACACGTCCTGGGCTGGGCCGAGTTCAGCGGTCTGCGGATCGCTGTGGAACCCGGCGTCTTCGTGCCGCGCCGCCGCACCGAGTTCCTGGTCGGGCAGGCCGTCGGGCTCGCCCTCGCCCTTGCCTCCGAGGCGCCGGTCGTCGTGGACCTGTGCTGCGGCTCGGGGGCGGTGGGCGCGGCGCTCGTGGCGTCGCTCCCCGCTGCCGAGCTGCATGCCGCCGACATCGACCCTGTGGCTGTGCGCTGCGCGCGCCGCAACGTCGGCGGACGCGGCCGGGTCTACGAGGGCGACCTCTTCGGACCCTTGCCACGCGGTCTGCGCGGGCGGATCGGGATCTTGGCCGCGAACGTGCCGTACGTGCCCAGCGGTGAGGTGGGGCTCCTGCCGCCGGAAGCCCGCGACCATGAACCGCTGGTCGCGCTCGACGGGGGAGGGGACGGGCTCGACGTCCTGCGCCGGGTGCTCGCGGAGGCGCCGGAGTGGCTGGCGCCCGGGGGAAGCCTGCTTGTCGAGACGAGCGAACGGCAGGCGGGCCCTGCTGTCGAGCTCTTCGCCGAGGCGGGCCTGATACCGCGGATCGAGACCTCGGAGGACCTGCCCGCCAACGTCATCATCGGCCGACGCGGGCTCGGAGGGGGCGGGGCTTGAGGCTTTGCGCGTGCGGGCCCGCTGTGGCCGACCGCGCAGTTCCCCGCGCCCCTGGAACCTGGGGGGTTGCCGAGGTTTGGTGTGTGCGGGTCCGTCGTGGCTGGTCGCGCAGTTCCCCGCGCCCCTGGAACCTGGGGGGTTGCCGCGGTTTTGTGTGTGCGGGTCCGTCGTGGTCGGCCGCGCAGTTCCCCGCGCCCCTAGAAGGCGCGACCCGCGCCACGAAGGGGCGCGAGGAACGGCGCGCCCAGCCAAGACGCTCCCGCAGACCGGATCGCTCCTGAGCCCCCCACCCCCTGCCTAACCACGACGTTCCCGCAGGTCGGATCGCTCCCGGACCCCCACCCCGTGAGGGGGCGCGGGGAACGGCGCGGCCAACCAAGACGCTCCCGCAGGCCGCATCGCTCCCGCGCCCCCCACCCCCTAAAGGGGCGCGGGGAACGGCGCGAGCAACCACAACGCTCCCGCACGTCGGATCATCCCCAGCCCCCACCCCCTAAACGGGCGCGGGGAACTGCGCTACCAGCCCCAGCGGACCCGCACCCACAAACGCCCCCCCAGCCCCCACGCGAGGTTCTCGTCACATTCAGGGCCCCACCCTTTTGCAACTAGTTGCATAAACCCCCGGGCGTCGTCTACAACCATGGAGACGACGCCGCGCACGGAGGGGCCAATGACCCACTACCCGCACCTGCTCAACCCGCTGAACCTCGGCTTCACCACCCTGCCGAACCGCGTACTCATGGGCTCCATGCACATAGGCCTGGAAGAGGCGGAACACGGCTTCACCCGCATGGCCGAGTTCTACGCGGCCAGAGCCCGCGGCGGCGTAGGCCTCATCGTCACCGGCGGCATCGCCCCCAACGAGGCGGGCCGCCCCTACGAGGGCGGCGCCAAACTCACCACCGAGGCGGAAGCGGAACAGCACGCCGAGATCACCGCCGCGGTACACCGCGAAGGCGGCAGGATCGCGATGCAGATCCTCCACTTCGGCCGCTACGCCTACCACCCCGACCTGGTCGCCCCCAGCGCACTCCAGGCCCCCATCAGCCCCTACACCCCCCGCGCCCTGACGGACGCCGAGGTCGAGCGGACCATCGACGACTACGCCCGCGCCGCCCGCCTCGCCAGGCGCGCCGGCTACGACGGCGTGGAGATCATGGGCTCCGAGGGCTACCTGATCAACGAGTTCATCGCCGCCGGGACCAACAAGCGCGACGACCGCTGGGGCGGCAGCTACGAGAACCGCACGCGCTTCCCCCTCGAAATCGTCCGCCGCGTACGCGAAGCCGTCGGCGACGACTTCATCGTCATCTACCGTCTGTCGATGCTGGACCTGGTCCCGGGCGGCTCCTCCCTCGACGAGGTGATCACCCTCGCCAAGGCCGTGGAGGCCGCCGGCGCGACCATCATCAACACCGGCATCGGCTGGCACGAGGCACGCATCCCCACCATCGCGACCTCGGTGCCGCGAGGCGCGTACACCTGGGTGACCAAGAAGGTCATGGGTGCCGTGTCGATCCCGCTCGTGACGACGAACCGCATCAACACCCCGGAACTGGCGGAGCAGTTGCTCGCGGACGGCCACGCGGACATGGTGTCGATGGCCCGCCCGATGCTCGCCGACCCCGACTTCGTCAGCAAGGCGAAGGCCGGCCGCCCCGAGGCCATCAACACCTGCATCGGCTGCAACCAGGCCTGCCTCGACCACACCTTCGGCGGAAAGATCACCTCCTGCCTGGTGAACCCGAGGGCCTGCCACGAGACGGAACTGGTCCTGGCCCCGACCCGTACCCGTAAGCGGATCGCCGTCGTGGGCGCGGGCCCGGCCGGACTCGCCTGCGCCGTCAGTGCCGCCGAACGCGGTCACGACGTCACCCTCTACGACGCCGCGGGCGAAATCGGCGGCCAGCTCAACGTGGCCCGCAAGGTCCCCGGCAAGCAGGAGTTCGACGAGACGATCCGCTACTTCCGCACCCAGCTCCAACTGCACGGCGTGGACGTCCGGTTGAACACCCCGGTGACCGCCGGCGACCTCGCCGCGTACGAGGAGGTCGTCGTCGCCACGGGCGTCGGCCCGCGTACCCCCGAGATCCCCGGCGTGGACCACCCCAGCGTCGTCGGATACCTCGACGTGCTGCGCGACGGCGCCCCCGTCGGCGACCGGGTCGCGATCCTCGGCGCGGGCGGCATCGGCTTCGACGTCGCCGAGTACCTGACCGACAGCGGCGACAAGGCGAGCGAGGACCCGGCGACGTACTTCCGGCACTGGGGTGTCGACATGGACTACCAGGCACCCGGAGGCCTCGCCGCCCCCGAGCGGCCGGCCCCGCCGCGCAGCGTCCACCTCCTGCAGCGCAAGGCGTCGAAGGTCGGCGCCGGGCTCGGTAAGACGACCGGCTGGATCCATCGCGCCGAGCTGAAGCACCGCGGAGTCACCATGGTCCCCGGTGTCCGGTACGACCGCATCGACGACGCCGGACTGCATGTCACCGTCGACGGCGAGAGCTCCGTCCTGCCGGTCGACACCATCGTGCTCTGCACGGGCCAGGAACCGCGCCGCGACCTGTACGAGGCACTGCGCGCCGCGGGCCGCAGCGTGCACCTCATCGGCGGCGCCGACGTGGCGGCCGAACTGGACGCCAAGCGGGCCATCAAGCAGGGCACTGAGCTGGCGGCGGCGCTGTAGGCCGCCGGATTCCGCGCGGACCCGTCCTTAGGATGACCCCATGTCACTCCCGCACGCGATCCTCACCGCCCTGCTTGAGAAGCCGTCGTCGGGGCTGGAGCTGACCCGCCGCTTCGACAAGTCGATCGGCTACTTCTGGTCGGCGACGCATCAGCAGATCTATCGCGAGCTGGGAAGACTGGAGGCCGAGGGCTCCATCAGGGCCCTCGCCTCCCAGCAGCCGGCCCGCGGCCAGAAGAAGCGGTACGAGGTCCTGCCGGCGGGCCGCGCCGAACTGGCCCGCTGGACCGCGGCCTCCCAGGACCCCAAGCCCCTGCGCGACACACTGCTGCTGCGGCTGCGCGCGGCGGCGGTGGTCGGCACCGCGGGCATCGGGGAGGATCTGCGCCGCCATCTCGACCTGCACCGGCGGCAGTTGGCGGAGTACGAGGAGATCCAGGAGCGCGACTTCCCACCCGGCAAGGACGCTCCCGCGGACCGGCTCCAGCATCTCGTCCTGCGTGCCGGGATCGACCTGGAGACCTTCTGGACGGGTTGGCTCACGCACGCGCTGGAGGAGTTCGAACGCATTCCGGCCGAGGGCTCCACGACACTCTGACCGGCGCTCGGTCACAGGTGGCGGGTCACAGCCGCCCCGGTCACAGGCGCCCCGGTCAGAGACGGTTCGGCTTGGAGCGCCGGCGCAGGACCCAGGCGGTGGCCCCGACCCCGGCGGCCACCAGGACCCCGCCGACCGCGTAGGTGACGGTGCCGTAGTCCTGACTGGTGCTGCCCATGCCGCCCATCACCCCGCGCGACGGTGACGCGGTGGCCGTCGGCGTCCTCGTCGCGGAGATCGTGGGTGTCGAGGCCGGCGACACGGTCACGGACTGCGTGCCCGCCGTCGACCCGTCGGCGCACACCACGACGACGGTGTACGTACCGGAGGTGACGCTCGACCAGGCCGCGGACTGACTGCCGCTGGTCCCGGACAGGGTCACCTGGCGTCCCTGCGCGAAGTTCGCCTGGCCGCTGGAGAGCAGCGAGGCGTTCCCCATCGATCCGTTGGACCTGGTGACGCACGCGGCGGTGGTCACCTGCACCGTCCCGCCACTGGTGGTCACATCGATCCCCGAGGCGGCCGCGGCGGCCACGCCGGGCACACCCGCGGTGAGGGCCAGCGGCAGCGCGGCGACCGCCACGGCCTGCCCGGAGCGGACGAGTGTCTGAGTGATACGCATAGGACTGCCCTCCGGCCAGCACGGTGGCGGTACATCCCATGAGCCGCCGAGGGTCGGGAACGCCCGTGCTGCCTTCGGACCGAGCCAATGCGACGGCCGCCGTTTCCGCATGCGGGCCAGGACCGTACAGGTGAACGGTTCCCCGGACGCAGGAATCCCGGCTCACGGCTGCCCGGTCGTCACCTTCCGCTCCGCCGAGAAGGCGCCCCACGTGCCGTCCGGCAGCTTCGCCCGGATCCGTACCCGCTGGGTGAGCCCGGCCTCCCGGCCCACGTAGAAGCTGTAGGTCGCCCGGCCGGGCGGAGGTGTCGCGCCCCAGACCAGCGAGGTGACCGGCTTCCGGTCGAGCTGGATCTGGTACTCCGTGATCACTCCGTCCACCTCCGGCTCGACCCAGGACAGGTCGAGGTAGTACGCCCCGTCCTTGCGGTGCGTGGTGGCACGGAACGCGGAGGGCGCCATGCCCGTCCCGGTGCCCGCGCCCTTCGCGCCGTCGGGGGCGGCCCCGGTGGTGATCCGGACGGCCTCGCTGGCGGGCGAGACGTTGTCCGCCGCGTCACGCGCCCGGACCGTGAAGGAGTAGCGCGTCCCCGGCCGCAGCCCGGTGACCACGGTCGCCGTCTGGGCACCGCCCACACTGTGGATCTTCGTGCCGCCCTGATAGACGTCGTACGAGGCCACGCCCAGGTCGTCCGTGGACCGGGTCCAGGACAGTTGCGCGGCCCGGCTCCCGACCGCCTTCCCGCCGGGCCGCTCCGGGCGGCTCGGGGCCCGCTCGTCGGCCGCGGTCGCGGCGGGCGTGGTGGCCCGGACCCGCTCGCTCGGCGGCCCCAGCCTGCCGTCGGCGTCCCGGGCCCGTACGGAGAAGGCGTACATGGTCGACGGCTTGAGCCTGGTGATGTCCACCATGTACTCGGAACCTGGCACTTCCTTCACCTTTGTGGTGCCGCGATACACCTCATAGCGGGTCACCGCCGGTTTTCCCGAGGCCCGGTTCCACATGACATGGACGCTGGTCGCGCTGCCCGCCGCCGCGGTGACCCCGGCAGGAGCGCCGGGAGGCCGGTCGTCCCCGCCCGGGTCCTCCCCGGTCAGACCGCAGGACACCGTCGTGAGCAGCGCGCCCCAGACCACGGCGGCTCGCAGGAGTACGCCTCGCACAGCCCTGCCCTCCCTCGACGTTTCCGCAACGAGATTGGTCCGGACCAATATGGCGTCCGATGCGGGGCCACAACAAGAGGGCCGCCGTTCGCGATTTCGGCCGTTCGTTACGTATGCTGATCCTCTGAACGGCTGAACTGACCCATGTCGCAGGGAAGTTCATGCCGACGGTGCGGAACGCTGTCGTCGCTGATCCCGCGCCGGCGAGGGCGGCCGGGTGGCCGGAGGCATCGACGAATCCGGCCACCCGGCCCCCGACGACACGTCACCCGACACATCCCCCTGTACGTTCCGGCGCGCCGCCGGACGTGCACCGTACGGCCCCCCAGCAGTGGCCGCACGGACGGACCCCCACCAGATTGGGCTGAGTGTTCGTCAGCGCCCGCTCAGGAGAGGGTCTCTTATCGTGCGTGTCCGGTCACTGATGCTGGCCGCGGCCGGTGCCGCCCTGATCGCCCCCACCGTGCTCCCCGGCGCCGCCCCACCGCCCGGGGCCGGGCACGGCGGCCCCGGCGCGGGGACCGTCCCGCGAGCGGGCGGCGCCGCGGACGCGCGGAAGGCACCGCGTCCGGGGAACGTCCGGGCCACGGAACTCCTGGCCGCCGTACGCGACTGCGCCCCCGTCTCGGACGACCGCTTCAGCAGCGACGACGGCGAGCCCGCGGACATCGAGGTCTGCGGCAGGAAGGAGGCCGTCTTCTGGAAGGCCGACCTGGACATCGACTGCGACGGCAGGCCGGGCCGGCACTGCAACGAACGCACCGACCCGCTCTTCTGCGACACCACCGCCTTCCAGCAGTCCGACGGACGCCAGCTGAGCGCCGAGCGACTGCCGTACGTGGTCGTGCCCGGACCGAGCCACCGCTGGAACCACCGGGAGCACGACGTCCGGCGCGGGACGGTCGCCGCGGTCATCCACGGCGACCGTGTCCGGTACGCGGTCGTCGGCGACATCGGCCCCGAGGACATCATCGGCGAGGCCTCGTACGCCCTGGCCCGAAACCTCGGGATCCGCCCCGACCCGAAGGGCGGCGGAGCGGCGTCCGGAGTCACCTACATCCTGTTCAAGGGCTCCGGCGCCTCTCCCATCGAGAGCCCCCGGGCGGCAGCGGCCCAGGGGGAGCGGCTGGCCCGCGAACTCGTCGGCCGCAGCTGAACCACCCCCTGTACGCGCCGGTGTCAGACCTTCCGGTACGTGTACGCCTCGGCCGCCGCGGCCTCCACCGCAGCCAGGTCCGCCCCGGCGGACGCCGTGACGACCGCCGCCACCGCGCCCTCGACGAACGGCGCGTCCACCAGCCGGGTGTCCGGCGGCAGTTCGTCGCCCTCGGCCAGCAGGGCCTTCACCGTGAGCACCGCACTGCCGAGATCGGTCAGTACGGCCACACCGGCACCGCGGTCCACGGCGGCCGCCGCGACGGAGATCAGCTCGGAACTGGTGCCCAGGCCGCCGTCCCCGTCACCGCCCGCCGCCGCGACCGGGGCGAGCGTGCCGCCGCCCGCGAGCCCCGTCGCCAGTTCGGCGACCGCGGAGGCCACCGCGGCACTGTGCGACACGAGCACGACGCCCACGAGCTTCGCGCCGCCCTCGTCTTCGACCGTCCCACCGTCCACGAGGTCACTCACCGGCCGTCTCCGCGAGCGCCGCGATCAGGATCGCCGAGGAGGTGGCACCCGGATCCTGGTGCCCGATGCTGCGTTCGCCCAGATAGCTCGCCCTGCCCTTGCGCGCCTGCAACGGCGTGGTCGCCAGGGCGCCCTCCTCGGCGGCGGAGCGGGCCGCGGCGAAGGACCGCCCCAGCGCGTCGACCGCGGGCAGGAGCGCGTCGATCATCGTCTTGTCGCCGGGCGCCGCGCCACCGAGCTGCACCACGGCGTCCACGCCGGTGCGCAGCGCCTGCGCGAACTCCGCCTCGTCGACCTCGGCGGCGTCACCGAGCGCCTTGCCGGTGCGCCGGAGCAGCGTCCCGTACAACGGGCCCGAGGCGCCGCCCACCGTCGAGATCAGCGTGCGTCCGGCGAGCATCAGGACAGCACCCGGGGTGCCGGGCTCCTCCTTCTCCAGCGCGGTCGCCACGGCGCGGAAGCCGCGCTGCAGATTGCTGCCGTGATCGGCGTCGCCGATCGGCGAGTCGAGGGCGGTGAGCCGTTCCGCCTCGTGTTCCACGGACGCGGCGGTCGCCGTCATCCAACGGCGGAAGAAGTCGGCGTCGAGCACTGGATCTCCTTGCGTGGTAAGGGTGTTGCGGGGTCACGCGGGGAAGGGCGTGGAGGGGAGCGGCCCCTCACATGCCCCAGCGCAGACCCGCGGTACGCACCGGCGCGTCCCACAGCCGCAGCAGGTCCTCGTCGACCTGGCACAGGGTCACCGAGGCGCCGGCCATGTCGAGCGAGGTGACGTAGTTCCCGACGAGGGTGCGGGCCACCGGGACACCGCGGTCGACCAGGATCCGCTGCACCTCCGCGTTGAAGCCGTACAGCTCCAGCAGGGGAGTGGCGCCCATGCCGTTCACCAGGACCAGGACGGGGTTGCGCGGGTTCATGTCCTCCAGGACGGCGTTCACCGAGAAGTCGGCGATCTCCCGCGAGGTCATCATCGCGCGCCGCTCCCGGCCGGGCTCGCCGTGGATCCCGACGCCCAGCTCCAGTTCCCCCGGAGGCAGGTCGAAGGTGGGGCTGCCCTTGGCGGGTGTGGAGCAGGCGCTGAGCGCGACACCGAAACTGCGCGAGTTCTCGTTGACCTGACGGGCCAGCGCCTCGACCCGCTCCAGCGGTCGGCCCTCCTCGGCGGCGGCGCCCGCGATCTTCTCCACGAACAGCGTCGCGCCGGTGCCGCGGCGGCCGGCCGTGTAGAGGCTGTCGGTGACCGCCACGTCGTCGTCGACGAGCACCTTGGCGATCTGGATGCCCTCGTCCTCGGCCAGCTCCGCGGCCATGTCGAAGTTGAGGACGTCACCGGTGTAGTTCTTCACGATGAACAGCACTCCGGCGCCGCTGTCCACGGCCGCGGCGGCCCGTACCATCTGGTCCGGAACCGGGCTGGTGAACACCTCGCCGGGACAGGCGGCGGACAGCATCCCGGGACCCACGAATCCGCCGTGCAGCGGCTCGTGCCCCGACCCGCCGCCCGAGACGAGCCCCACCTTCCCGGCCACCGGCGCGTCCCGCCGCACGATCACCCGGTTCTCGACGTCCACGGTCAGCTCGGGATGCGCGGCGGCCATACCCCGCAGCGCGTCCGCCACGACGGTCTCCGCGACGTTGATGAGCATTTTCATCTGTACCTCCTGGGGAGCTTAGCAGGCGGGCTTCCGGCCTGCGTTTTTGCTGGTCAAAGGGTGTGGCGAGGATTGTGGATCTTGGCGGTCCGTGGCGGCTGAAAGCGGGTTGTGGCGGTACTGATGCTGACCTAATGCTGACTTTACTGACGACCCGTCAGTACTTCTGTGTGGCCGGATGAGGATTGCTGGTAGTGCCGTCATCGGCAGTATCGACCTTGCGGTAGCGAAGGTCACGTGCGCGGACGTGCGGGGGTGCTCCTGCCGTCCGCGGACGCGCATGCCGAGTGGGACGGCAGTCGTGAGCGAGACGCGCGGGCGGGGACCGTCGACCTGTGCATCTGGCTGATGCCGGTGCGGTTGACATAAAGGATCGCGTTCACGATCTCTCGCAGATCGTGTACCCGGGCCGCCGTTCCCGGTCCGGTCCGTCTCGCCTGTCAGGCATTGAAGACCGGTTCGATCAAGGCCCAGCGGGCGTCGGACACGTCACTGCGGTACGGACGACGAGCACTCACGCCTCATCCAACGACCGCCACGAGCACCAGTCACAAAACCATCCCAGAACACCAACTACCCAGATCAGATGCCCTCTTAGTGGGTATTTATAGATGGTCTATGTAGGTAAGTAACTTTCATGGCCACCAGGCTTGAGGCGTTTTACCCCATATGTGCGCCCCCGCGTCCGCCGAGCTGCGAACGCGGCCGCCTGTTTGCTCCGGTTCTCGTGCACGAAGTCCGTCTGGTTTGAAGATCAGGCAGAAACGCTCAGCAGCAGCGGAACAGCGCCGTCCGCTGCATCCATGATCACGCTACGGCGTGAGCCAGCGGAAGCCTTACCCCAGCGACCTGTCCGACGCCCGGTGGGCCTTAATCGAGCCGACGTTGACGGCCTGGAGAAAGGCTCGGCTCGACCGCAGGCCCACCGGGCAGTCGGCCAAGGTCGACCTGCGCGACGTATTCAACGCACTCCTCTACATCAACAGCACCGGAATCCCCTGGAAATACCTCCCGCACGACTTCCCCAACCACGGCACCGTCTACGCCTACTACGCAGCCTGGCGCGACGAGGGAATCCTCGCTCAGCTCAACTACAACCTGACCGGCCTGGCCCGCGTGAAGGAAGGACGTAAGCCCGAACCGACCGCTTCCGTGATCGACACCCAGAGCGTGAAGACCTCCACCAACGTGCCGCTGGCCAGCCAGGGAGCCGATGCCGCGAAGAAGATCGTCGGCAGGAAACGGGGCATCCTCACCGACGCGATCGGATCATCCTCGCCGTGACTGTGAGCGCCGCGAGCCTGTCCGAGAACGCCGTCGGAATCCAACTCCTCGACCAAGCCAAGAAGACCTACCCGACCATATCCAATAGCTGGGTCGACACCGGCTTCAAGAACGCCGTCATCGAGCACGGCGCCCGCCTCGGAATCGACGCCGAAGTCGTCAACAGAAGTCCTGGAGTTCGCGGCTTCCGTGTTGTCAAAAGGCGCTGGGTTGTCGAGCGAAGTATTAGTTGGATCATGCTGCACCGGCGCCTCGCCCGAGACTACGAGACCCTGCCTGCCAGCTCCGAGGCCATGATCCACGTCGCCTCGATTGACAACCTCACCAAGCGCATAACGGTGATCCTCCCTGGCAAGCCGGCCGGTGTTTCGTCCACGGGGCATCGCCCGGCCGATGTTTCGCTTGTCGTGCAGCGCGACCGTCTGCTTCAGAGGAAGCATGGACCTCATGCCGACGGCATCCACGGCGATCCCTTGACTGGCGATGCAGATCCTGTTGCCAGTTGAGGGCGCCCGGCTCGGCTGGCAGCCTGGACCCCGCTGCCGGTCGAGTTCAGGTTTCTCCCCCGTCGACGGCATGAGGACGCGCCTCTGGATCCGTGTTGGCGTTGGCACAAGTTTTCTCGTTGAGGCGGTACGGAGCGCCGAGCCCGACTCTCAGCCACGGCCAGGAGTCTCGAACATGGGCCTACGGAGGCTCAGAGTCGAAAGCTGGACACACTGAGCGCGAGCAACTCCCGACCGGCACGGTCACCAGCTGCGCTCCTGTAGGCTATGTGAGCCCCGCCTGTCGTCGCGCTCCGCTCGCCGGACCAATGGGCGTCTCGGGGGACCGCGTGTCCGCTCAGTTCAGTTGATCTGCTGATTCAACCCCTCACCTGTCATGTGTGCAGGGAATGAGAGGGCAACACCCCGTACGCGGCACGGTAGGCGGCGGCGAAACGGCTGGGCTGGTGGAATCCCCACCGGGCCGCGATGCTGGTCACCGTGATGCCGGTGCCGGGGTCGGCCGCACGCAGGTCCCGGTGAGCGTGCGCCAGGCGAACCCAGCGCAGGTGGGCGGTGGGCGTGCTGTCGAGGTGGCGGCGGAAGGCGTACTGCAGAGCACGAACGGTCACATGGGCCGCGGCGGCGATATCGGCGATGGTGATGGGCTCTTGGGCGTGGTCGTCGATGTAGGCGAGGGCTCGGCGCAGGGTGAGGGTGTGTGCGTCGTTGCGGTCCTGCGCGTTCGCGTCGGTGCGGGCCGAGTGAGGGAAGGCCGCCAGGACACTCGCGGCCAGCATCTGCGCGCTGGCCGAGACGATCAGTGGCTCCTCGCGCAGGAGCGGGTCGCAGAGCACCTGGTCGCGCAGATGGGTGATGAGGCACTTCAACTGGCGTGCGGCAGCGGGAGAATGGGGCCGGTGGGCGGTCAGCCTGACCGGGGCGCCGGACGGTTCGGCGTCGGCTACCTGGTTCAGCAGGTAGGTGTCCATCATCATGGCGTTGTAGCGGGTGCTGCAGACGCGGCCCGAGTACGGCTGTTCCGGCGGCGCGAGCACCGCGATGTCACCGGGGCCGTAGGTATCCTTGACACCGTGGAAGGTGTTGTCCGCGATGGTGCCTTCGTGCACCGTGCATAAGGTGATTTTGCCGAGCGGCTCGACCTCGTAGCTCATCTCGTAGTTGAAGTCGAGTTCGTCCACGGTGACCGACGGCATGGCCTCGCGGCGTATACGGGTCCTGATGCCGCTGGTACCGCTGTGGCCTATGCGCAGGCGTGAGTAGGCCCGGCTGAGGAAGTCCTCCGTCAGGCTCAGGTCATTGCTGTCGAACACCAGTGAGTTCATCGCTCCCCCTTGCCAGCGGAAGGTCGCAGCCACAACAGGTCATCACCACACGGCAGATTGAGAATATTCGCCCTACGAACGCAGAACAATTGCCCCTAACGGGTGGTTGTGCGGAGCTGTGGTGGGGCAAGCCAGCGGACATGACTCGCCAGACCTACGTGTGACGCGCCGCTGGACGCAGGCCAGGAGGAAGAAGCCTGCGTTATCCGCCCGCACTGCACACCTGGGCCCGCCGGCCCCACCAGCCCTCTACGCCTGACCACGCGACGATCGCGGTGTGGCTGCACCTCTGGCAGACACGCGCGGGCCGATGTCTGTGCGCGTGAAGGTCGTTTCGGCAGGTCAGGGGAGGGGCCGTCACGACAGGCCGCTCTCTGTAGCCGGCTGTGGACGTGGCGCCTTTTTTGCTACTGGTCACTCCTGATGGGTGGGTGGTGTCTGAGCTGCGTGTTCGATCCGGTGCCGCGGTTCTGGCTGGAGGTGGGCGGGCAGTTCCTGGGGGCGGGCCCAGCGGACGATTTGCTCTGAGACGGTGCGGAGTTAAAGGAGCCTGGCCGGAGTCGAGTTCCCGTACGTCGACAGACGTAGTGGCCACGGACACCAGCGGGACGGGCGACGGCTCTGATCTCTCCGTGGCCGAGTGACTGAGCCTCCGCCCCTATCAACAAGCGACGCTGACGCTCGTCAAGGTGCGGCAGAATCGCCTCGAACTTGGATACCAGTGCGCCCGTTGCCCATACAACCTGCTCATGACAGACCAACGAACCCCCGAGCCAAAAGCTGCGAGTTAAAGATCCGCACGTTCTCAGGCCGTCGCCAGGGAAAGACCAGACATGAGCGCTATCCCTTTGGCTGTGGCGGTACGAGCTACTTCGCCTGAAGCGGCACGCTCAGTCCCTCGGCTCCTACCTCACAGCCCCCATGTTGGACTGCCGAGCTCAACGACCACCCGTAAGGAGGGGGACTCTGTCCCTTGCCCCGCACCGTGGATGGCTTTTCCGGGGAGCAGACACGATCCTGACGGCACCCCACCACTGGCCAGCGAAGAGCACCAGAACGCAGCGTGGTGTCAGCCGTCGGCAATGGCTGTGACACGAGTCAGTAGGGGATGGACGTTCCGTCGCCCTCCGGCTGTTCGCGCCACCGGGTCAGGTTGGCCTGGGCGATGCGTGTATAGGGATGATGGGGGCCCAGGATCCGTAGCATGTCGTGCAGGAGTTTCTCCGTGAGGGAGACCGCGCTCTCGCGATCTCCGGCTTCGCTGCGCCAGCAGGCGAGGTTGCTGCGGGTGGCGAGGGTTCGCGGGTGGTCGGGGCCCAGGACGCGGGAGCGGTCCTTCAGCAGTGTGGTCAGCAAGCTGGCCGCGCCTAGGGCGTCACCGGCTTCTCCGTGCCAACGAGCAAGTTCGTGGCGAGTGGTGAGGGTGTCCGGGTGGTCGGGGCCCAGGATGCGTTCTTGATCCTCAAGGAGTTCCGCAGTTGCCGCTGCAGCGGCCTTGGGCTCGCCCGCACGACCGCGTACGTGGGCGAGGTGACTGCGTGCTGTGAGCGTGTAAGGGTGGTCGGGGCCCAGTATGCGCAGCATGTCTTCCAGTAGCTCGCCGGTTGCTGCGGCAGCGTCCGCTGGGTTGCCTGTGCGGCCGCGCCAGTACTGGAGGTTGCTGCGGGTAGAGAGGGTGAGCTCGTGTTCGGTCCCTAAAATCCGCGTGCGGTCCCGGAGCAGCTCGGCCGTCGCCGTGGCGGCTCCTTCGGGATCGCCTGCCTCGCCTCGCCACCGGGCGAGGTTGCTGAGTGTGGTGAGGGTGTAGGAGTGGTCCTGGCCGAGGACTCGCAGGGTGTCCCGGAGCAGGTCGGCCGTTTCGTCTGCGGCACCGCTGGCATCCCCTGCTTCACCTCGCCAGCGGGCATGCCTGCCCCGTGCGAGCAGCGTATCGAGATGGTCTGGGCCGCAATGCTGTTGCAGTGTGTGAGTCAGTTCCTCGAAGTAGTCCCGGGCGGCGCTGACTTGGCCTGTCTTGCCGAGGCTTCGCCCGATGCAGTGCAGGACGGGGTGAACGTGTGGCCGGTACAGGGTTTCTTGCCCGTGCAGCATCAGCGCGGCGGTGTTGGCCCGCAGGGTCTGGGCGAAGCCGGTGTCGCGTTCGATGTCAGGCCATACGGCTGTCAGTGCGTCAGCGGCCCTCCATACCAGTCGCTCATAGTCGGCCCCGGCCAGCGCATCACGGACCGTGCGCTGGATGAGCTGGTGGACACGCACTCCTTGAGGGATGCCGCCTGGCGTGTGGTCGATCAGGTTGAGACGGTGGAGCGCTCGCAGGGCTCCGAGAGCCTGTTCGCCGGTGCACTCTCCCTGCTGCTGTCCCCGCCGATGCCGGCCTCGTGCCGAAGCTGACAGGTGATCGAGGGCTGGGCCGCTGGTCAGAACCTCGGTGGGGATGCCGTTCGCGTCGAGCATGGCGGCCAGTTGGAGTATGGGACGGGCCAGGCCTTCAGGGCGGAGACCGTTGGCGTGGTCGATCGACAAGGCCCAGGCGGCAGCCATGGGGGCCTCCTGGTCGTCGGGCAGCGTCCGCTGTTCGGGCAGAAGTTCAGCAAGGTTGCGGGCCCCGTCAGCGAGGAGTTTGCGATAGGCAGCCGCCTCCAGGCCGGCATCCAGCATGAAGGCCACACCCTGGGAGAGCGCCAGGGGAAGATATCCGAGATCCCTCGCGAGGCCCGCGAGAGTGTCCTTGGACTCGTTGCTGCCATGACCGGACAGACTGCTGGACAGATAAGCGACGGCCTCTTCCGGTTCGAACAGACCGACAGGCACCATGCGCCGGCCGCCGCTGCCCAGTGCCGCGTCGCGGCGTCGAGTGGTGATGACCGTGCGACCGTAGGGACTGTCCGGGGGCCATAGATGCCGCAAGTCGCCCGGGTCGCAGACATCGTCCAGCACGATGAGCCAACGGCAGGGCTGTGCTTGTGCCTTGTGCTCAAGCCAGGCCAGGAAGGTGACGGCGGCCTGTTCCGGGCTGCCGGAATCCGCGCCGAGCAGCTCCGAGGCGGCCTGGGCGTACACGGTGACGACGCCGGCCCGGGTATTTGCGTTGATCCACAGCAGCAGGTCCAGTTGGCCGGACCGCCACGCATCGCGCACGTACAGAGCAGCCAGCTGGGTTTTGCCGACCCCGGCCGTTCCGGTCAGCACGTGAGTACCGGTGGGCTGACCGGTGGTCGATGCTTGGTTCAACGCCGCGGCGGCGGTGCGGTGTTGATAGCAGTCCGCCTCCCGGGGAATGGCCCCGATCTGGTGCGGACGCTCTGTCCACTGCTGGGGAAAGGCCGGCACGCCGCCGTAAGGCACAGCGTGATACGCGCCGATCGCGATACCCCCGGCACCAGCCTGCGCGCTCACGCTCAAAGGCTGTTCTCCGACGATCTCAGCATGCGCGGAGGCGGGGCTAGTGGGTGCCGGTCCCGTCAACCATGGGAGGGGTCCGGCCTCGTAGGGAGGCCGATGTGCGCACCTCCGGACAGGTTGTACGCTGCGATGGATTGGTTGTCGGCCCGTACGGTGATGTCCCCTTGTGCGACAACCCCCGCACCGTGCGGTCGGGCGTGAGGGATCGTGTAGGGGGCGAGGAGACGCTGCAACTCCGCTGCCGCCCGCTGCTGTTCGTCACTTTCCAGACCTTCGAGCACGTTGGCGATACGATCCCGCCACAAGGACTCCTGGTCGGCTCTCATCTGCGCCGATCCGTTCGCTGAACGCAGTTCCCCTGCAGTGCCGTTCAGCCGCTCCAGCTCAGCGTTCTCCGCCACGGTGTGTCCCCGACCGAGCCACTGAGCCACCCGTGCACTCAACTGGTCCCACGCTTCGGTCCCTGCGGCCTGCACCACCGCGGTACCTCCGGATGCGGCTAAAGCCACAAAAACCTCGGGAAGCATGTACCTGTCCTTCCTTGCTCATTCCGTACCAACGACAGGATGGAGACCGTACCGGCCCAAGCGGACTGGAATCGGGGGTTTCGGAGAAGAAGCTGTCGTTCGCCGATGAGGGGCCAGGACGGCCTGCGCTTCAACATCGGAGCTTAAAGATCGCTCAATGCGTGTGTGGCTTGTTTTCAAAGGGCGTCATCTTCCACACGGACAGGTGTGTCCAACAGATGAGCCGGACCTTCGCCTTCACCTGTCGCCGTCACGGCATGGGACGCGGTGGATCGCTACACCGGGGCCCTGGCTGAGTTCTTTCTTCCCGAGACTCAAGCGAGAGTTGTTCCACGGAGGACGCTGGACTTCGAAGGCGCAGACTGGGCTCGGGCTACTCTGCTGGCCTGCCTGCTACTGTCGGCGTCGACGCCACTTCGTCTTCGGCTATCTCACGCCGACCGAGTTCGATCTGAGGCTGATCGCGCCCCTCACGCTGTCGCTCGCCGTATGTAAACCGGTGTCCACCTCTGAGGATCAATCTCACCAAGCCTGTCCTCCTGATACGACCAAGTCCGAAGCGATCACCGGGTCTGTAGGGACAAGACGGACTCGCACACTTTTTCTTCACGGATCCATGCAACCTTTTCCACATCAAGGTGGTCACTGTCTGCATGCGCCGCATCACTGCGGCCTGGCAAGTGGGATCTCGCTGACAGCAAGGTGCACCGGTCCATCCCGCACCGTCCTTGGACCCGTTTCAGTAGTTCCGGCCCGTGCCGGAGGAAGCAAGAGCGCCACATGAACCCGTACAACACTCCGACTGTGCTTCAGCCCTGGTGGAGGAGCATCCCGGCCGTACTCGCCCTCCTTGCCCTAGTTGCGCTGATCGGCGCTTTGAGCTTCGGTTTCGGCTTTCTCGTGATGATCGCTGCCGTAGTGGCGGTGTGGGTGCTGCCACGATGGCGTTGGTTCGCAAAGGCCGGTGCGACGTTCGGAGCCCTCGTGCTGCTCACGGTCGGCGCAGGTCTGGGCGGGCAGCTCGACGACGGCGGGATCGTCTCGGAGGCCGGCACGCAGGACAAGGGAAGCGAGGGCGTCAAGACCGCTTCGCCCGCCCCGAAAGTCCTCAAAGCTGCCGACTACACCAAAAAGCCACTCAACGAAGCGGTGGAGTTGGTAGATTCCGCCGGATTCACCACCACCCACCATGATGCCGCCGGAGAGGGGCGCACGGTCATGGTGCGCTCTCTGTGGACCGTGTGTTTCCAGGAAGTCGACACGACCACGAAGAGCATCAATTTTGCAGCCGTCAAGAGCGATGAACCGTGCCCAGAGAAGGACGGCGGTCCACTCGCATGGCCCGTGATGCCGGATGTGGTCGGCGCAACATACGACACGGCCCTGAAGGACCTGGAGCGGGTCGGCATCGACCTCGACAGCGTCGAGCTCGATGACGTCTACCTTGACCTGGACGCCCCAAGCGCCGAGCAGGCCGCGGAGGACGGTGATGAATGGCGGGTGTGCTTCCAGTCCCCGGAGGACGGGTCCGACGTCACTTCCGACACCACCGTCAGCCTCGACCTGGGCCGATGGACCGACGCCGACCTCGTCCAGCGCTGTCCGAAGGCGAAGGACACGACGTACGACATCCCGACCAACGATCCCGACTACGACAGCGGCAGTAACACTGGAGGTTCCGGTTCGACTGGTGGAGGCTCCTCGTCCTCTTCCGGTGGCTCCACGGGCGGCGGCAGCGTCGGCACCGTGCACCCCGGCTCGTTCTGTTCTCCCCAAGGGGCGACTGGCGTCACCAAGGCAGGAACTCCCATGGTCTGCGGCCCTGGCTCCGACGGCCATAACCGCTGGCACTCTTGATTCTCCGCACCCCGCGAGTTTTACGCGGAGGGGGCATTCCGGCCCAGAAGCGATACTGGATCCGAGTCGTCGCGGATCTGCCAGCAGAACCTTGAGTAGCGGAACCAGCCCAGATGGGCGGAAGCATGTTGAACGAACCAGCGTCGGGTGCGTGGACCGGAGCCGTGCTCGGTGCGGTGGCGGAGGAATCAGCGTTTTCGCACCGAGAGTGCGAGCGAGGTGGCGGTGCTTGTCGTGTCCGTGGCCGCGGTCACCCAGTGCTACATCGGGGCGGCACCGGGTCGGTCATCGACCGCGCTTGTTGCACACTGGCGGCACGGCTTCGAGGAGAGAAGCAGTAGAGTGAGGTCGTTCGGCTGCCGCCCGTTCGCTGCCGCACCAACGGGTGGCCGGTAGTTTCGGTGATCATGCGACGCATGCTGCTCCTCCTGCCCTGGCCGACAGGACTCCGTCCAGGTCTCGGCGCCCCTTTCATCGTCTATATGCGGGCGCCGTCTACGCTTGCCCGAAAGAAGTCCAGAGCGTCTCGCAGCCAGCAGAGATGGCCATGGAATTGTCTACCTGAGGGCGCTGACCTGCGTCTATACCGCCATCTGAGCTTCTGACCTGTGCCGATGCTTGGTGCAGTGTCTTTCAGATTCGTCCGGCGTTATGCAGCCCATTCTCCCGAGGAGCTCCCCAGCGCTGTTCATTCTCCCCAGAGTTGGCTGTGCTGGCGCGCTGGATGCGCTGAGGAATCGGTCGACCTGCGGCACGGTTTCAGGCACGGTGAGTGACTGGTATTAGTGGGGAAGGCGGAGACCTGCCAGCAGATTCTTCGTCTGCTGGTGGTACAGGCTCGCCATAGCCTCTGACCTGCGGCTACAGGTGAAAGCGCCCGTTGCTGAACCGAGTTGGCCCGCACCTGGCCCGGATCTTGGTCCGACCTGTTGCGTTGGTGTGTGGGGCCCGGGATCCGAAATGACGCAAGTAGCCGGAACTGCCTTGGGGCGCCTGTACTGGCGCGGGGCCCCTTATGGGAGCAGTCAGTTGCGACGGTCATCGTTGACCTGCTTCGGCGACATCGTGGGTGGGGACCTTGCTGATGTCAGGTAGTGGGCGCCTTCACGGCATCCCTGCGCGACTCCCCATGACGGAAAACACTTTTCCCCGATCTGAGCCTTCTGGCAGGGTGTAGCGCGTGACAGGCGTGGGTGATACCAGCAAGAGCGACGAGACGTGGGCGATGGAAATCCTCGACCAGTTGAACCGGAGCACACGGGAGGCGCATGAGCGTCGCGATGCGCTGGCGGCGACGGTCGACCAAATAGCAGCTGGATTCACGCAGTTGGGCCTCAAGCCTTGGAAAATGAAGCGAAAGAGCCCGGCGCGAGTGGACACGAACGCTCCCGACGTCCTGCTCGGTGACCGCGCTGAACCGGTCGCGACGATTCTCAGGTACGAATCAGCGGTCAACATCCTCAGCGCCGCCGATCAGCTTCGGGGTTTCGCCGTCCTGCTTCGTGCGGAGGCATCGCTGATGGGCGCGGTCTCGGTCGCGCGCGGCATCTTCGAGGCGTGTCTGTGGGCCACAGCGGTGATCGACCCGACCATCAGCGCTGATGAGCGTCTGCAACGGGCCCTGACGCGTCGCCTCGCACGACTCTCGGCGGGCATCCGTCTCAAGAACATGCTCAACAGCGGTGTCGCTGATGCCGACCAGTCCACCGAGAACGATGGCGACGTCGAGGACAAGCACGGCACAAACCGTGATCCCGCGAAGGACATCGACGACATCGTGAGTTATGCCAGAACTCGAGGCTGGTCGGTGAAGAAGAAGCCTCGAGCCTTCGAGATTACTTCCCTTTCGATTGACTGGCTCAGCGAGAACCTTGAGCATCGAATCGGCATCGAGGGATATGCCTGGACGAGTGGGTCGTCGATGGCACACGGCGAGCATGCCGCTGACACGGTCTCGTGGATTGAACTGTCCCAAGA
Organism: Streptomyces liliiviolaceus; assembly: GCF_018070025.1. Lineage (NCBI taxonomy): Bacteria > Bacillati > Actinomycetota > Actinomycetes > Kitasatosporales > Streptomycetaceae > Streptomyces > Streptomyces liliiviolaceus. Next base: position 2,483,665 of record NZ_JAGPYQ010000002.1, on the reverse strand, counting down.
CATCAGCACGGCTCCAGCGTGGTTGATCCAATTGTGGTCGACCGGCGCTTGGGCAGGACCACGTCTCTTCCTTGCAACGCACGCCAAATACACAGGGAGGGTGACCTTGGATCATGAGTATCGGCGATTCGAAGAGTCATTTTGGAACACGGGTGGTAAGCGTCAAGGCATTGCAGATGATTGACGTGCTACCTCCAGTGGCACGGGCGTGGCGAGGATCAGCATTGACCGCGCTGCCGTTCTCGCTACAGACACGGTGAGTAACTGGCTGATGAGTGGCGGCGGGTCGACCCCGGGCCAGCGGGACCGCAGGACCGGGGGAATGCCGTGGCGGCTCCACTGCGAACCACCTCCGCGTCGGCGGGGACCACGCGGTAGGTCTCCGTCATGACGTCATTGCAGCCGAGCCACCCCCGCGCGGTACGCCGTCTCTTGTGAGGTATGCGTAAGGTGGCGGCCTGTCGGACGAGCGCCGGCAGTTCCGCGAGGGGATTCGGTTGAGGGCGGCCGAGCGGTTCTCTGTGGGGCAGCCGAGTTCGGCGATCGCGAAGGAGTTACGGGTCAGCGTCCGGTCGGTGCAGCGGTGGCGTCGGTTGTGGGACAGGGGCGGTCCTCGGGCGCTTCGGTCGGCGGGTTCGGCCTCGCCGCCGCGGTTGAGCAAGGTCCAGTTCGGCCAGCTGGAATCGGAGTTGGCCAAGGGGCCGGTCGCGCACGGCTGGCCTGATGAGCGGTGGACACTGTCGAGGATCAAGGCGATGGTCGGCCGTCGCGTCCACAAGAGCTACACCCTGCAAGGGGTGCGCAAACTGCTGATCCGGCACGGCTTCTCCTGCCAGGTGCCGGCCAGACGGGCGAACGCGACGAGGAGGCGATCTGCGGCTGGGGGAAGGAGACCTGGCCGCAGGCGGAAGGACCGCGGTGGCGCTCGACGCCTGGATCTTCTTCGAAAGACAGTCACGCTGGGTACGCGGCCACACAAGTGGACCAGAGCTCGTGGAGACCTGCACAGCCACTCCTCCGTACTGTGCCCGCGCCGCGGCGGCACGCTGGCTGGACTCGACACGTACAAGCTTGCATCAACTGTTGGAAGACGGGGCGGAGCTGTGTGGTCCCAGTACACTCGGGAAGATTTCCTGTCAGGGGGCTGGTGTGGGGTGTCTGCGGAGCCAGTACTGGAGTTCGCGATGTCGGTATTGGTAGGCGGCCGCTATAGCGCATGAGTCCTGCGTCGGCGGCCCAGTCCAGGAAGAGGGCGAGCCGGAACGGCAGACGGCGGCGTGAGCAGAGCAGGAACACGGCGTACCGTCGCGAAGCAGCCCCACCCGCCGTAAGCCCGATCGCGAGGCCGCCCGTCAGTCCGGCTGCGAGCCCGACCATGGGCTTGTACGCGAGTCCGACTGAGAGCCCGACCGTCAGCCCGCTCGCGAGCCAGGTTGCGAGCCCGGCCGAGTAATCGCTTCTGATGACGTTCCGGGGGGCGAAGCTTGTTCTTGGCTGCTGCTCGGCCATGAGCCCGAAGCTGAGCACGCCTGAGAGTAGGCCTACGAGCCCGAGTCCGACCGCGGGCCCAAGCCCGAGCCCGAGCCCGGGCCCGGCCATGACCCCGCTAGCGCACCCAGTCCCGAGCCCGGCCACAAGGTGATGACGTCTGTTGGGGTGTGTGAGCGGGTTTCTCACGATGTTGGGGGAGGCGGATGGGAGGGCTGCCTTTGCTGCCCCGGCGGCACACATGCCGATCAGAACTGCGAACGGCCATGTCTGTGACTGGGGGGCGGTCCAGACGAGGGGGAGGGTGGTCAGAACTGTGAGGCTGGTGAGGAGGGCGTCGGTGCTGTGGATGCGGATGCGTCCGGCGAGGGGCCACAGTTCGTGCAGGACGAGGTCGGTGGCTTCGGCTCGTGCGGGGGCTGTGGGGTGGAGGGTGCCGGTGGGGTCGAGGTGGGTGGTGAGGTGGTGGAGCCAGCGGTGGACGTCCCCGGGGGTGTAGCCGCGGGGGTTGGGGCTGGTGCGGGTGACAGCGGGGATGAAGCGGGCCAGGAGGTGCTGGTCGAGCGCGTCGGCGTCCGGGAGGGTGAGGAGTTCGGCGGGGTCGCCGTCCCGTTGGTAGACGGTGGCGGTCAGGCACAGCCGCCACGGAGTGGACAGCACGGTCGCGAGCAGCCCGCCGGGACGGGCGGCGAGGTGGTCGAGCAGGGGCTGCCAGCGGGCGGCGTCCACGGCGCGGTCGGTCAGGTAGGTGCGAGCGTCGCCGACGGTGACGGGGTCGACCGTGACGTGGGCGGCGTCCAGCACCGTCGCCTGGGGAGCGAGGACGTTGTAGTGGCGGGTGCGGCAGGTCAGAACCAATGGTCCGGCATCCCGGCCCTGCTGGTGAGTGTTCAGGGCTTGCATGACGGCAGGTGCACCGATCGCTACAGCCAGCTGGGTTTCATCGCCGGCGCGGAGGCGCTTCGGACGGCCGGGCTCGACCCGCAGGGCTGGGACGCGGCACGGGTCGGGGTGGTGATCGGCACCAGCGTGGGCGGCGTGAGCACACTCCAGGAACAGATCACCCGGCAGGCCTCCGGTGAGAAGGTGTCCGCCCTCACCGTGCCGATGTTCGCTCCCAACATGCTCCCGGGCCAACTGGCCCTGCACTGGCAGATCCACGGACCGACCTTCGCCGTCTCCACTGCCTGCGCCTCCGGGGCCACCGCGCTCGGACTGGCCGCGCAACTGGTGCGCTCCGGTGCGTGCGACCTGGTGCTCGCCGGCGGCAGCGACGCTCCCGTCACCCGGATCCTGTCCGGTGCCTTCGCGCGGATGAACGCGCTGTCCTCCCGCTGCACCAACCCCGCCGCGGCCTCACGCCCCTTCGACGCCGCACGGGACGGATTCGTCCTGGGCGAGGGCGCGGCGGTCCTGGTGCTGGAACGGGCCACGCACGCCAGCGCCCGCGGGGCGCCGGTACTGGCCCGCCTGGCCGGCTTCGGGGCCAGCGCGGACGCCCACCACATCACCGACCCCCACCCCCACAGCTACGGCCTCGAACAGGCCATCACCACAGCACTCGCCGAAGCCGGCGCCACCCCCGCCGACGTGGACCACGTCAACGCACACGCCACCGGCACCCCCAAGGGCGACCTCCTGGAAGCCCGGCTGCTGGCCCGGCTGTGCGGGCAGGCCAGCGTCACCTCCGCCAAGGGAACCCTCGGCCACACCATGGGCGCGGCCGGGGCGATCGAGGCCGCGCTGACCGTGCGCACCATCGCCGAGCAGACCGTGCCGCCCACCGCGAACCTGGACCGCCTCGATGCCGCGATCGACCTCGACGTCGTGACCGGTGCCGCCCGAAACCAGCACGTGCGCCTCGCCCTCAGCAACTCCAGCGGCTTCGGCGGCCAAAACGCCGTCCTGCTCTTCACCGCACCCTGACCACACCACCGCGGCGAACCATCCGCGGTGCGGCACGGCGCCGGTACAGCACCCGGAAAGGCGGACAGACATGGTGGCAGCAGATCACGTACCCACGGCGGGGTCGAGCGCACGCTGGGGGCTGGCGCGCCTCACCGCCGCGGCGCCCGCCGAGGTCAGCCGGCGCCGCGCGCAGGAGCAGATCGACTGGCTGCGCGAGTACGCGCCACGCCGCATCAACCCCTGGCTCATCGACGAGCGACGCTGCATCCCCCCGTACCTGGTCCAGGACTTCGGCCGCGCCGGGCTCTTCGGACCCCTCATCGAGGAGCGGTACGGCGGCGGCGCCCTGCGCTTCGGTGATCTGCTCCGGGTGCACGAACAACTGGTCGCGATCGACACCGGGCTCGGCACCTGGGTGTTCACCTCAGTGTTCCCCGGCACCCGCGCACTGTCGGTATGGGCCGGCGACCAGGTGAAAGAAGACTGGCTGCCCCCACTGGCCACCGGCCGCACCCTCGGCGCCTACGCCCAGACCGAACCCGGCGCCGGCAGCGACTTCACCCAACTCACCGCCCTGGCACGTCCATCCGACGGCGGATGGCTCCTCAACGGCACCAAACACCTCATCGGCAACGGCACCTGGGCTGGCGTCTCCACCGTCATCGCCCGCTGCCCCGCATCGTCGGCTACGTCCACCTCGCTGGTCGCCCTGGCGGTGCCCAGTTCCGCTCCCGGAGTGCACCTCGGCGAGGAACACCTCACTCTGGGCCAGCGCGGCATGGTGCAGAGCCGCATGCACTTCACCGACGTACCCGTGCCCGACAGCAGCGTGCTGGCCGGCGGCGACGGCCGGGCCGTGGCGATGGACTCGATGAACGCCTCACGCCTGTGCGTGGGCGCCGCCGCCATCGGCTCACTCAAACGGATCATCCAGCTCGCCACGCACTTCGCCCGCCGCCGGCACATCGGCGGCCTGCCCCTGAGCGAACGGGCCTGGGTCCGCAGGTGGCTCGCCGAGACCATCTACCGCACCGACATTCTGGAGGCGCTGGTCTACGACCTGGCCGACCGCCTCGATGCCGGGCAGACCGTGGAGATGGAACCGCTCATCGCGGTCAAGGTCTTCGGCGCCGAATGGGCTGTCGAAGCCGCCGACACCCTGGTACAGCTCATGGGAGGCCGTGGCTACGACGAAGCAGGCGGGGCCGCCCGCATGTACCGGGATCTGCGGGTCTACCGCATCTTCGAAGGAACCAGCGAGGCCTTGCGCGACTTCCTCGGCCGCCGGGCCCTGCGCCAGCCCCACCAGGTCCGCGCCGCGATCGCCCGCACCTGCGGCGCCGACCTCGCCGACCGCTTCACGACCGCACTCCACGAGGCCCCGGCCCCACCAGCCCGCGGCTCCGATGCCCCGCACGACCAGGTCGCGACTGCCGTGATGTGGATCTTTGCCGCAGATGCCGTCCGACGACGCGCTCCCCACCACCCAGCGGTCCATGCGACGGCGGAGGCAGTGCTCCAACACGCCCTCCAGCGCGTGCGATCCGCGGACCAACAACCGGAGGGCATTTCTCCGGACCGACTGGACGACGCGCTGAGCCGCTACGAGCAGCGCATTGCCGACGTCACCCCACACCTGCCGGATCCCCGCACCGCATAGCACCCGCTCCTCCGGGACACGCGTGCCGACCGCGTCTCTTCGGTGACGCCACCGCACCACGGGGCTTCAACGGTCGAACAGGCGTCATGGCGAAGATCCCCTGCCGTGTGCCGTCAGCCGCCCGCGCCGGGAGCCATCTCGCGGCCACGGGCCCGATGGACGTGCCACCTCCCCGGCATCACTTTCATGGCGATACATCCAGTGTGTTCGTATATTGATGATCATGTGTGCTGACATCAGCCCGTTCCGGATCGACATTCCGCAGGCCGATCTCGATGACCTGCGCGACCGCCTGGCCCGCACCCGCTCGCCGTACCCGGTCCCCGGCGCCGGATCGGAGTGGGACCACGGCATCCCGTCGGCCTACCTGCAGGAGCTGGCCGACTACTGGGCGGACGGATTCGACTGGCGGGCCCACGAGGCCCGACTGAACGCCTTCCCGCACTTCCTGACCGAGATCGACGGGCAGACCATCCACTTCCTGCACATCCGTTCGCCGGAGCCGGACGCCACGCCGCTGCTGCTCAATCACAGTTACCCGACCTCGTTCGTGGAGTTCCTGGAAGCGAGCGGACCGCTCACCGATCCGCGCGCGCACGTCGGGGACCCGGCCGACGCGTTCCATGTCGTCATTCCTTCCCTGCCCGGCTTCACCTTCTCCAGCCCGCTCTCGGCGCGCGGCTGGAACCTGGAGCGCACCGCCCTGGCTTTCGGGGAGCTGATGACCCGATTGGGCTATGAGCGCTTCGGCGTCGAAGGAGGCGACCTGGGAGCCGGCGTGACCGGCCGGGTGACGACACTGCTGCCCGACCGGGTGATCGGCGCGCACACCCACGGCGACAGGCTCCAGCTCGGCATGGCCGGCGAGGACCTCCCGGTGCCGGACGGCCTGAGCCAAGAGGAACGGACCAAGCTCGCAGCGGCGCAGCGCGGCTGGTCGCAGATGAAGGGCTACAAGGTGCTGCACTCGACCGCGCCCAACGCCCTTTCGGCGGGTCTGGCGGACTCGCCGATTCTGCAGTTGGCCTGGATCGCCGAGAAGTTCGTGCAGTGGGCCAACCCCGCCACACCGATCAGCCGCGAGAACGTACTGATCACCGCCAGCCTCTACTGGTTCACCCGGACCGGGCCCGCGGCAGGCGACTTCTACTGGGAACTGGCCCACGCCGACAACCCCGGATGGGGCGGGCCTTCGGCTGTTCCGATGGCCTCCTCCCTGTTCTACAGCGACCCGCTGGTCCGCAAGGTTCTCGGCCCAGCCGACGACAGCGACGTCTTCTTCCGGGAACACGCCGAAGGCGGCCACTTCCCCGCATTCGAGGTTCCCGACCTGTTCGTCGACGACATCCGCGCCTTCTTCAGAACACCCCGCGACTGACACGGTGCCCTTCGGCAAGTCCTCTCGGCGCGACACCGCAGACGACTCGACTGACCCCACCGACGGGGACAGCGTCCACCATGGCCGCGATCCGCACGATCGTCAGTGGCCGGCAGCGCCGCGCCGGTCCGTCGTCGCCTGCCGTCGGCGTACGCCTGCCCGCATCGATCGCCCAAGCATCGGTCGAGCAGGCGTCGCACGAGGCCCAGCAGCGGGTGCCCCCGTGGGGGTACCCATCTCCACCGCGGACAACGGACAAGGTTCAACCCTGTCCATAACTTCGGCTCCGCGGCCGATCGTGGCGGTAAGGAGGGACTGCGCGCCGCGGCAGTGAGCATCGGCTCCGGCAGCATCCATGACATCTGGGAAGCCTTCCACCTTGCAGGGCGGCTGCGGATGGAGTCAGTCAGGTGGCCGATCTCCGAGCCGGTACCTGACGATCACGGTGGCGCGCATGAGAGGGGGCAATCGCGATCAAATCCGTTGTGGAGGAGGTGTTGCTGCCGTCACCGTTGCCTCCATGGATGAACAGACCGTGTTCGACGTTTCGGCACCGTGGAGCTGGAACGCCCGGCACTTCGTGGAGCGCGGGTGCGAGCGTACGGGGGGAGCTGAGTTCCTGCTGTACTCCGATACCCAGGTGACAGGTGACAGGTGACAGAGAACTCGCTTGCCATCCCTACGTCTTGACCAACTCGTTCGGCTTCCCGGAGAAGGGACGCCTTGCTCCGGTGCTGGCGCTGTACCTGGATGATCACTTTCCTCCCTTTAACGTGCAGCCGATGGACAAGACCGACGTCACCGCCTGGCTGAACCTCACGCTTGAAGACGAGATTGCGTGCGTGCTGTCTCTCGTTGCCGGAATACGTCTGCGATCCGGCGGACAGGTGCGGCGCTTCACAGACGCTGCTTCCAGAGGAGCTCCAGAGTTCTTGCGCCACCGCGTCCCTGAATGGACGGCGACCGAGCACCCGATCTACCCCGTACCCGAGAAGATCGGTATGGAGTCCCTGGACGGCTGGATGGACCGGTACCTTGCGCTGGACTGCGAAGACGCCGTAGCCCTGGTCCGGGCCGCTCGCCAATTCCGCGACGCCCTGTGGGTGGCCGACACCGATCCCGAACTTGCCTGGCTCTTCCTCGTGTCCGCGCTTGAGGTAATCGCCCAACGCGAAGCGCTCAGCAGCGCCTCCCCTGCCGACTTGCTCCGCCAGGAGAAGCCGGACCTGGCGAAGCAGCTGCTCGAAGCAGGGGGTGAAGCGCACCTCGAAGCAGTGGCTTCAGATCTCGTAGGGGTCGTGAGAGCCACCGCCCGTTTCATGTCCTTCGTCAAGACGCATCACCCTGGGCCGCCGCCGAAGCGGCCCGAAGTCTATGCGCAGGTCGACTGGTCCTGGCCGAAACTCAGGAAAGCAGTCGACCAGGTGTACGCGTACCGGTCAGAGCGGCTGCATGGAGGCGTACCCTTCCCGTCTCCGCTGTGCCAGGTGCCGTTTGCGGGCCATGGAATGACAGCGGATGAGCGTCCCTCGTTCCTCGCGTCAGCCGCCGGTAATGCCGCGTGGCTCGCAAAGGACCTGCCGATGCATCTCCACACCTTCGGGTACATCGCCAGAGGCTGTCTCCTGAACTGGTGGCAGAAGACTTCTCGCAGTGCGGACGGCAACGAAGAGTCGGTGGAAGCCACGATGTCCTGAGAAGGGCGCACGGCAAGGCGCCCTCGCCTCGCTGAACTGACGGCGCAGCGGTCAGTCCCGCGCACGGGTGCTGGTGAAGCGCACGGCGGGCCCCCAACCGTCGCGGGCGGTGGCCATGCACCACTGGCACAAGGGCAGCGCACCGGAGCCGTATTTCAGCGTGGCGCGCTGACAGCCGGAGCGGGGGCCGACGTAGCTGCTGGACGTTTTAAAGGTGGAGGGGTCGGGTTCGCTGATCGGTGGTACGGGAGTGCTGGTCATCGCGGGGGTGTCCTATCCAGGGGGTGGGGAAGTGGGTGGACACCGCGGTGCAGCGTGGCAGGCCGCAAAGGAGCGGGAAGCTGTCAGCGCGCCGCGGCGGCAAGGGCCGGGCAGTTGGATAAGGGGATGTCGAGCAGGGTGTCCGGGCTGCAGTGGCTGCACGCGCGCAGCCCGGCATTGAGGAGTCGGCGGGCTTCGTCACGGCTGATGGGGCGGCGGCGCTTGCCGATGGCGTAGCAGTGGCCGACGTGGACTTCGGCGGGCGGGCGGGCGGCCGTCGCCGATGCCCAGCTCGACGACCCACTCCGGCCCCGGGGGCCGGGTGAGCCGGCGGTGTTCCTGCTCGGCTTCCCGCTGCCGGACAGTGGCGATCTTTGCGTCGATGCACTGTAGACACATGGCGTGCCAGGTCCTCAACGTAAGTAGTCGGCTCAAGTCGGCAGGTAGGTCGTCGAACATACTCTCGCTCCCGATCCGGCGGAACCAGGCAGGCCCGCCACTCGCGTGTTCGAATAGTAGTTCGATAACGTGTAGGCATGGAGCGCGCACCCTTCCCTCAAGACCTCATCCAGCTGCAGGCAGCCGTGCAACGCACCTACGACGCCCTCGCCGCACCCCGCCCCACGACCGCACACGCAGTGCTCCGGCGTCGCTTGGTGGTGCTGTCGTCCCGCCTGTGGTGGCACCCGTTCTGGTCGGGCCCCGGCCGGGCGCCAGCCGCGCGTGCACACCTGCGCATCCACACCCGCGCCCTGCATGCGCAGCCGCGCACACGCACCCGCGCACGAGAAGGAACTGCGCCATGAACCGATGATTTGAGCACTCGCCCGAGGCAGAGGAGGGGCCGCTCACGGAAGCGGCCCCCGGCCGACTCCAGCCGACGTTCGGGCCCCGTCTTTAGACCCTGCCGCTGTCGGCCCTAGCCCGTTATGGAGGCGAGTGCGTCACGTGCTGCTGAAACCGCCCGGAATGCTGGACCCCACCCTGCTCCCGCACTGGCCCTATGCCGAAGCCGTCGACCAAGCGCTCACCGGCCGCGGCATCCCGCCCGGCACCGTCCGCATCGAACGCACCCACAGCGTGCGCGAGGTGACGATGTTCCTGACGTTCGCCTGGGACGTCTCCCGCTGCGCTGGCCCGGGCGGCATCCAACTGGCGCCTGGCACGAAGACACCGGCTGGTCCCACACCCTGCTCCGACCCACCGCCGCACCAGCGCTCCCGCGCGGACCACTCACCGCCCTGAACCGCGTCTACGCGCCACCCGAAGCTGTCGCCGATGTGGCCCACGCTCTGGTCTTCCGCCGGTTCAGCAGCTACGCCCAGGAATGGCACGGTGAGTGGAACGGTGCGCTTGAGGTGCGTACGGCGATCGAAGCGTTCCGGCAGTCGGCCTACCCGGCAGGAACGGGATCATCGCTTTAGAAGCTGTTGTACGAGCAGCTGACGGCCAGGAGAGCTGCGGACTCGGCATCGACATGAGACGCCGCATCGTGCGAAGGAGTGGATCATCGCGCCAGGTAGGCGGCCAGGATGAGTTCGGACTCAGGGGAGAGGTTAACGACGCGGACCTGGTCGCCGTCGCGGTAGGTCAGGGTTCCCGGCACTTCGCCGACGGCCGGATGGTAATCGCCACGCGTCAGAGCGACGAGGACTCTGGTGTGTAGGCCTTCGCGTAGTGCAAGTGACATACTGAGGGGAACACCGAGGTCGAGTTCGGGGTCTGCGAGCGCGGCGTTGACGAGAGCGCGAGTCTCCTGCGCTGTCATTAGATTCGGTCCTCCGGTCATAGGCCCATTGTCGCATCGAGTGCGACGTCTCACACTGATGTGCTGGGCATTCTCTGCATGGGATGCCGCTGTTCTCGCGTGGTTACGACGAAGCAAGGCTGTGACTCCTGGCGGAGTCCTCTTTGTCTTTCTGTCGAGCATCGCGCTCGTCCGGTCGTTACTGCCCCGCGGGGGCGTCACGTTCAACGGACTACGGATCCGCTCTGCCTCGCGAGGGCACATGCGGCAGGCGGTCCGCCGGGGGCCTCACGCCGCGTGCAGGTGCCGACCTTGGCGCGGGGGCTCCTCGTCCATCGTGGCGGGCGGTTCCGGCATGGCCTGGAGGGGGCCCGTCTCGGCGGTGTCCTCGGGCTTGCGGTGCAGCTTCGACCTGAGGTCGTTGAGCTTGCTCTTGATGTGCGGCGCGGCCTTAACGGCGACGGTGGCGCCGATCACCATGCCTCGTTCCAAGTGGGCGCCGTTGAGGGCGAGAGTGATAAGGCGGGGTGCGGTGATCGCGCGCTGGCGGACATGGGCAGGCTGTCGGTGCTGTGGGTGGCCTCTGTTGAGGGGGTGGTACTTACCTATGGGGGGTGTGTCCGGGCAGGCATCCGAACATTCCCCGCGGGCATCGTCAGCTGCTGAGGGTAGGTGGTGCTCTCTCGTGATGAGAGGGGTTGGGGTCTGGAACTTACGAGCACGTAATCTACTGGACAGAATGGTATTCTGCTGAGTAGATTCTCTCGGGTGGTGGGCTCGTGCCGACCTAGGCCACGCGGGCAGGAGTACGGCAGGGTGCTCACGCTGGAGGCTGCGGACTCTGCCAGGGCTCCGCTCCTATCGAAGTGGGTCATTCCCCGACCAGTGGCGAGGACAGGAGGGCAGATCTTTGTCTCTTCTGCGCAACGCCGATGCCCTGGCCTGCTGGGAGGGAGTGTTCGCGACGTGCCTTCTCGATGTAACCGACGATCCGGCGGCACTGGACTCGCGTGGGTTCTGGGTGGTGGTGGCTGATTTCGAAGGCAAGGTGACCTGTGCGCGCTTCAGAGACCTGCACAGACGCCCGGCACCTGCTCTCGTGTCGGTTCCATGGGCAGGGCCTCGACGACAGGAATGGTCCACGTCGCTCGACCGGCAGGCCTACATCACCGCAGTCGGACGCATTCGGGATCACATTGCGGCCGGTGAGGTCTACCAGGCCAACCTGTGCCGCGTCCTGTCAGCGCCTCTCGCCCGGGATGCCGACATTCAGGCACTCGCCGGAGTTCTGAGACAGCGCAATCCGGCTCCTTACGCAGGTGTCGTCCGTCTGCCCGGTCAGGGTCTGGAGATCGCGACGGCCTCGCCCGAGCTCTTCCTACGCCGCCGCGGGCGGACTGTAACTTCGAGCCCCATCAAGGGGACCGGCCGCACGGAAGCCGATCTCCTGGACAAGGATCACGCGGAGAACGTCATGATCGTGGACCTGGTACGCAACGATCTGGGCCGAGTGTGCACTCCAGGCAGCGTAGTCGTTCCGGACCTTTGTGCCGTGGAGAAGCATCCTGGGCTGGTTCACCTCGTCTCCTCTGTCCAAGGCGAACTGGTTGAGGGGACGGGGTGGCCGGAACTGCTCGGGGCGGCTCTGCCGCCCGGTTCGGTGACGGGAGCGCCCAAAGAGCGTGCGCTTCAGCTCATCCGGATGCTCGAACCGTCCCCGCGCGGTCCCTACTGCGGTGCGATCGGATGGGTCGATGCCGACCGGAAGTGCGGTGAACTTGCTGTCGGCATCCGTACTTTCTGGATCGACCGGCAGGCAGGTCTGCTGCGGTTCGGCACGGGCGCCGGCATCACCTGGGGTTCTGACCCCGAACGCGAGTGGGACGAGACCGAACTCAAGGCCCGACGTCTGCTGGCCATTGCGTCGAGCGGTGTCTGAGCCCCTTGCTTCAGCTGCCTCCGCCCACAAACACCGGCCACCCCAACTGAAGGCGGCCGGGCACCGCAGCTCCCCTACTTCCACGAGATAGGCAGCTATGTCCCAACCTATCCGGGCCAGCTCCGGTGAGCTCGCTCGCCGGCATGCGCGTGAGTACCTGCGGCAGGCGATCCTGCTCGGTGAACTCGCCCCTGGCCAGCGGCTGCTGGAGCCTGAGTTCGCCGAACGGCTGACCGTCACGAGGAACAGCGTGCGTGCGGCCCTTCTCGACCTTGCTGCCCAAGGGCTGGTCGAGCGGGTCCTCAATCAGGGGGCGCGGGTCAAAGTGATCACCGTGAAGGAAGCCGTGGCCATCACCGAATGCCGCATGGCCCTTGAAGGTCTGTGCGCGGCCAGGGCGGCCACAGCGGCCACGGCCGCGCAGATCGATGAACTCGACGACATGAACGCACGGATGGCCGCGGCCGTGACCGACGGCGACCTCGTTTCGTACACCGAATTGAACCGCCAGATGCACGGACAGTGGATCTCGCTGGCAGGTCCTCATCCGTCCGGCGATCTCCTGGCCCGGCTCAACGCCCAGCTGATCCGCCACCACTTCCAGCTGGCCCTGCGGCCGGGCCGCCCGCAGCAGTCCCTGCGAGAGCACCAGGCAGTGATCGACGGGATCAGGGCTCGTGACCCACGAGCAGCCGAAACCGCCGCTCGCGCACACATCGCCGGCGTCATCCAGTCCCTTCGCGACTCGGCACAGCCGACCGCACCGACGCCGCCTTCCTCCCCTTCCGAAAAGGAGATACGCCCATGACCCCGCCCCTCGGTGACATCGCCCATCTCGGGCACGTCGAACTGCTCACCCCGGACCTGGACGCGAGCGTCGGCTTCTTCACCGACTACCTCGGCCTGACGGTGAGCGGACAGTCAGGTGACTCCGTCTACCTGCGGACCTGGGACGACTACGAGCACCACAGTCTCGTCCTGACAGCGCACACCACGTCCGGCGTCCGGCGCACCGCACTGCGCACCTCCAGCGAAGAAGCTCTCCACCGCAGGGTGAAGGAGTTGGAGAATGCTGGGCACGCGGGCCGGTGGACCGAGGGCGAACCCGGCCTGGGACAGCTGTATGTCACCGCTGACCCCGACGGCCACGAGATCGCCCTTTACTGGGAGAGCGAGTGGTACCAGGCGCCGGACGAGCTGAAGCCGGGCCTGAAGAACCAGCCGCAGGCCAAGCCCGGTCACGGCGTGGGCGTACGCCGTCTGGATCACGTCAACTTCTTGGCTGCGGACGTGGCCGCCAACGGCGGCTTCCAGAGCCAGGTGCTCGGTGCGCGTCCCACAGAGCAGATCCAACTGGACTCCGGGCGCATCGCGGGCCAGTGGCTGACCTTTACAAACAAGTCCTACGACGTGGTGTACACCGAGGACTGGACCGGCTCGACCGGGCGCCTGCACCACATCGCGTTCGCCACGGACACCCGTGAGGACATCCTGCGGGCCGCCGATCTCGCCCTGGACACCGGTGTGTTCATCGAGACGGGCCCGCACAAGCATGCCATCCAGCAGACGTTCTTCCTGTACGTGTACGAGCCCGGCGGCAACCGGATCGAGCTGTGCAACCCCCTCACCCGGCTGGTACTGGCCCCCGACTGGCCGCTGGTCACCTGGACGGAGAGCGAGCGCAAGAAGGGCCAGGCCTGGGGCCTGAAGACCATCGAGTCCTTCCACACCCACGGCACCCCGCCCGTGCAGGCCTGACACAGCCTGCGGCCGGGCACATCCTTGTGCCTGGCCGGGGCGTATCGCACGTCTACCGCCGCCGTGCCCTCCGGGACGCGGCAGCCGCCGGGTCAAGGCCGCGCGCCACCTCTTCCATCGCCGCGACCTCCCGGCTCAGCGGCTGCAGGACAGCCGACGGCAGAGACAGCGGGACCGGGAGTGATACGGCGGTCAGGGAAGAGGACCCGTGCGACAGCCCTCTGAGCCGGTCCGCCAGCAGACGGAGGCGCTGGCTCAGCCGGGAGACCTCCTCGGCGCCGGGCACCGCGGATCCATGGGCGATCTCGATACGTATCGCGGTCGTCATGTCGACGACGCGCTCGGCGGCGCCGACGAGGGGCCACCAGGCCCGTGCCCTGATACCGGCAGGCGGGGGCTCGCTCAACGCCCGCTCGAACTCGGTACGGACGGCCGAGAGGTCACGGTAGAGACCACGCCGCAGCGCGCCGGAGGACGTGCCTGCGCCGCCGAGGGAGTGCTCCACGTACCGCGCGCAGTCCTCGACCGTGTCTGCCAGGTGCGCCCCCACCCGGCTGCGCCAGCTCTCCGGCCACAGCAGATAGCCGGCCACCAAGGTGATTGCACAGCCGAGCACGGAGTCGGTCAGGCGGGCCAGGAGCACCGTGGAGCCCTCGTTGCTGAGCAGGTCGGACAGCAAGAGGATCAGCGGCGTGATGGCGGCCGTCTGGTGGCCGTACCCGCGCGGTGTGAGGAGGGGAACGAGCGCGGCGAGGACGATGACGGTCGGCACGTCCCACCAGCCCCGTGGCACCGCCGCCAGAGCGAGGGCCGCGACGGCCAGCCCTGGGAGAGTTCCCAGGACACGCAGCACCGACCGTGAGAACACGGAGCCGAAGTCAGGCTTCAGGACGAACGTCACGGTGAGCGGCACCCAGTATGAGCGCGGCATCGGCACCAGCGAAATGATGGTCTGCGCCAGGCCGATGCACACAGCCAGCCGCAGACCGTAACGCCAGGACGCCTGGTGTATGAGCAGGGCACGCGGGCGGCCAGGACCGGCGGACGCCGGGGCTTTTGAATCCTTCTCCGCGGCGGGTGTGCTGTCGTGGGCGGCGGCAACGGCCGCGGCTGCGTGTTCCAGCCCCCGGGCGAGGATGGGATCCGCGCGGCCGAGCGGGGTTCGCGCCTTCCGTTCGGCCAGTTGGCGACCTGTCGCGATGGAATCGGCCAGGTCCCGCAGTTCTTGGGGAACTGCGGCCGGCACACGCCGGGTACTGAGCAGCAGAGTGGGAGCCGTCTCGATCAGCGGTGCGAGGGCATCCAACTGCGCGAGCAGTCGCGTACGTCCGCCGTCGCCTTCCCGCGATGCGCCCCGGTCAGCCAGGAGCAGTTCATAGGCCCTGTTCAGGGCCTCGGTGAGGGCGCGCCGTGTCTGGTCGTAGTCCGTCGTGTCCGGCGTGCGGGACGCCAGGAGGTCTGCGGTGGCCCGGTAGGCATGTGCGACGGAGGCCCGCTCGACGGCCCAGGGCCGCAGCGGCCACGCGACCAGTGCGAGCGCCAGATAGAACAGTGCCCCCAATGTCATCAGCACCGCTGGCAGCCACCAGGCACCTGGCATCGGCAGGCCAGCACCCACCACGGTGTTGAGCAGGAGCAGAAGTCCTGAGACGGAGGCGATACGGCCCAGAGCGGAGATCATCCCGGACAGCAGAGCCACACACGTCACGACGGTGACGGTCAGCCATGCCTGGCCGTACACCAGGGAGCCCAGGGTGAGTCCGACGGCGCAGGCCGCCTGGGGAACCGTGATGCCGAGCGTGCGCACGCGGTAGCCGCCCTGGGTGTCGCTGGTGACACCGTTGAGGGCGCCCATGGCGGCTATCGCGCCATAGTCCGGATGCCCGGCCGCGATCCCGGCCGCGAGGGGCAGCGCGGTGGCGAGCCCGGCGCGGGCAGCGGCGATACCGGTGGCGCCGAGCGGCCACCGGCGCGCGGATGACGGCCGACGAGGAAGGCTCGGCAGCCGGGTCCGTCTTCGCGTTGCTCGTGTCCCCGTCGAGGACCAGTCCGCCGATGGATCACGCCCGGGCTGCCCTGTGACGGACGGCTGCCGTGCGCGCCCTCTGATTGTTGACAATTTCGACTCCTGTATTGCGCTGACGTAAACCACGCCTTACTGTCCTGTACAACAGACACACATTCTACTGAGTAGACAGATGGGTTGCGGGTGCGGCGGCGGTGAATGGTTCCGCAGCCGCCGACGCATCCCATGCGGTGGCTCAGGGCGGAAAGGCGGAACATGAGCCAGGAGAGCGTCGAGCAGGCGATCCAGCGAGCGGGCGGGGCCGTGGCGCTGCTGCGCAACTCCCCGATCCGGCCGCACACGTTCCCGGTCGCGGCGGAGTTCACCAACTGGCGCACCGAGCAGCGGGCCTGGCGCGACTCGGTCGCCCTGCTGGACCAGTCGCACCACATGACGGACCTCTACATTCAGGGGCCCGACGCGCTGCGGCTGCTGTCGGACCTCGGGGTCAACAGCTTCAAGAACTTCGGCCCGGGCCGTGCCAAGCAGTACGTCGCCGTCAACCACGACGGACACCTCATCGGTGACGCGGTGCTGTTCCACCTCGATCAGGACCAGTTCGACCTCGTCGGACACCCGATGGTGCTGGACTGGGTGCAGTACAACCTCGAAGTCGGCGACTACGACGCCAGCACCGAGCGTGACGACAACTCCTACGACCGGGTGGCCGGGCCGCCCAAGGTGTACCGCTACGAGGTCCAGGGCCCCAACGCGGTCGCTCTGCTGGAGAAGGTCACCGGAGCTCCCGTTCCGACAGTCAAGTTCTTCCACATGACCACGTTCACCATCGCCGGCCGTCAGGTACGCGCACTGCGACACGGCATGGCAGGCCAGCCCGGCTTCGAGCTGTTCGGCCCGTGGGAGGAGGGCGAGGAGGTCCGGGACGCCATCCTCGCCGCCGGTGACGAGTTCGATCTGGTGCGGGCCGGCGCCAAGGCCTACTCCACGGCCAACCTCGAATCCGCGTGGGTGCCGGCCCCGTTCCCGGCCGTCTTCTCCGGTGACAAGCTCAAGGGCTACCGGGAGTGGCTGCCCACCGCCGCAATGGGCTCGCTGGGCGGCTCGATGGACTCCGAGGACGTCACCGACTACTACGTGACGCCGTACGACATCGGTTACGGCAACATCGTCGCCTTCGACCACGACTTCGTGGGACGCGAAGCCCTGGAAGAAGTCGCCAAGTCTCCGCGGCGCACCAAGGTCACCCTGGTGTGGAACGCCCAGGACGTCGCAGCCGCGATCGGCTCGCTCTACGCGTCCGACGACCTGCCGGCCAAGTTCATCGAATTCCCCAAGGCCCGCTATGCCCTGCACCAGAGCGACAAGGTGCTCGTCGACGGGCAGCTCGCCGGAATCTCCATGGACGTCGGCTACATCGCCAACGAGCGGGCCATGGTCTCCCTCGCCACCGTCGACCTCGCCCACAGCGAACCGGGCACCGAGGTGAGCGTGGTGTGGGGCGAGAGCCCCGTCTCGGCCAAGCCGGGCGTGGAAAGCCACCGGCAGGTGCACATCCGCGCCACGGTGGCCCCGGCCCCCTACGTGCAGTTCGCCCGCAGCACCTACCGCGACCGGTAGCCCTCATCTCCGGCCGACCGGTGCCATGCCCCGCTCCGCACACCGGTCGGCCGGGCAAAGCCTCCCGTCCGCCTGCCACCGCCCGGCCCGAGGGAGGAAGGGGCGGTGGCAGGCACACCGTGTGAGACGACCCCTGTCCCACACCATTACGCAGCTCAGATGCGGCACCCGTCCGCCGTACCCGGATCAGAAGCTGTCGGCGCACGACCCGGCGCGCCCGCAGTCGTCTCTCCACGCCTGGCGCCCCGAATACGAGCAAGGAGCACGATGACCACCGTTTCCACACCTCAAGTCTCCGGAGCGGCAGTGCTGCTGCGCGACTTCTCGCTCGAAATGACGGGCAAGGACACACCGAAACTGGCCGATGCCGCGGCAGCCGTTCCCCCGGGCACCCGAGTCAACGTCACCTACCTCGGCAACGAGGACCTCACGCTGCGACGCACCGCGGCGCAGTCGGTCAGCCGTCTCGGCCTCACCCCCGTCCCGCACGTCTCAGCCAGGCGGCTGGACTCACCGGCACAACTGCGGGAATTCCTGTCCGCCCTGCAGAGCGACGGGACACAAGAGAACGTGTTCGTCGTCGGAGGCGATCCGGCAGACCCGCACGGCCCCTACACGGACTCACTCGACGTCATCCGTTCCGGACTGCTGCAACAGCACGGTGTGCGGCAGATCGGCATGAGCGGATACCCCGAAGGACATCCGCAGATCCCGCAGGCGGCCCTGTGGGCAGCGCTTGAACACAAAGCGGCCCTGCTCGCCGACGAAGGCCTGGCAGGCGACATCATCACCCAGTTCGGGTTCGACGCCGAGCCGGTCCTGACCTGGATCGAGGAGTTGCGCGGACGCGGTATCAACCTGCCGGTCCGGGTGGGTGTGCCCGGCCCCGCCGGCGTGAGGCGGCTGTTGTCCTATGCGGCCCGGTTCGGCGTCGGCACCAGCACCTCGATCGCCCGGAAGTACGGCCTGTCGCTGACCAACCTCATGAGCACAGCCGGCCCGGACCGCTTCATCCACACCCTGGCCGAGCGGTACGACCCCGCCACGCACGGCGAAGTGAAGCTGCACTTCTACACCTTCGGCGGACTGGGCGCCACCTCTGCATGGATCGACGGATTCCGCACGAAGGAAGGCCTCAAGTGACACTCGCCCAGCAGGCACCGGCACCCGCGATCCAGCGCCCGGCACCCGCCCATCACGCCTCCCTGATCGTCCAGGGAAGCGACCGGGTGGGCATCGTCGGCGCCGTCGGCACGCTGCTCAGCCGCCGGGGAGCCAACATCCTCTCCCTCGACCAGCACTCCGTTCCGGACACCGGTGCGTTCTTCCAGCGCACGCTGTTCTCCCTCGACGGCCTGCAGGCAGCCCTGCCGGACATCCGCCAGGAACTGCGGGAAGAACTGGCCAAGGACTACGACCTCGACTTCACCCTGCGCGACATGTCGGTGCCCAAACGCGTCGCGATCTTCGCATCCAAGTCCGACCACTGCCTGCTGGACCTGCTGTGGCGGCACCGGCGCGGTGAACTGCCGGTCAGCATCTCCATGGTGATCTCCAACCACCCCGACACCGCAGACGAGGTCCGTGCCTTCGGGATCCCCTTCTTCCATGTCCCCTCGATGGGCCCCGACAAGTCGGCCGCCGAGGCCGAACACCTGCGGCTGCTCCAGGACAACGTCGACTTCGTCGTCCTGGCCCGCTACATGCAGATCCTCTCCGGAGACTTCATCCAGCAGGTCGGGGTGCCCATCATCAACATCCACCACTCGTTCCTGCCGGCCTTCATCGGCGCCGGACCGTACAACAAGGCCAAGGAACGCGGCGTCAAGCTCATCGGCGCCACCGCCCACTACGTGACCGAGGACCTCGACGAGGGCCCGATCATCGAGCAGGACGTCGTCCGGGTCACCCACGCGGACACCACCGCCGACCTCAAGCGCCGCGGCGCCGACGTGGAGCGCGCCGCACTCTCCCGGGCCGTACTGTGGCACGCCGAGGACCGCGTGATCCGCCACGGCAACCACACGATCGTCTTCGCATGAGCAGCCCGCTGCCGCGGCGGTTGGTGCAGCCGTCATGACCACACTCATCGACGGGACGACAACCGCCCTGCGGATCCGGGCACGGGTGGCGGAGAAGGTCGCCCACAGCGTCCGCATCCACAAACGAGCACCGGGCCTGGCCACCATCCTGGTCGGCGACGACCCGGCCAGCGCCGTCTACGTGGCCGCCAAGCGACAGGCCATCCGTGAGGCAGGGATGCGCGATGTGCACCACACCCTGCCGGCCGAGGCCAGCTATCCCGCCGTCGCCGCCCTGATCGACCAGCTCGCCGACGACCCGGACGTCTGCGGAATCCTCCTGCAACTGCCGCTGCCCAAAGGCCTGGACAGCGCCGCGCTGATCGACCGCATCCCGGTCACGAAGGACGTCGACGGCCTGACCACCGCCAGTGCGGGGCTGCTGGCGCGCGGAGCCGACGGGCTGCGCCCGTGCACTCCGGCCGGCGTGCTGTGGCTCCTGGACGCCGAAGGCGTCGAACTGCGCGGTGCACACGCCGTCGTGGTCGGGCACTCCGAACTGGTCGGGCGCCCCATGGCCCGCATGCTGCTGCAGCGCGATGCCACGGTCACCGTCGCGCACAAGCACACGGTGAATCTCCCCTCCATCACCCGCCTGGCCGACGTCCTGGTGGTGGCGGCCGGAGTATGCGGCCTCATCGGAGCCGAACACGTCAAACCTGGCGCCGCGGTGGTGGATGTCGGCATCCACCGCACGGACCACGGCTTGAGGGGCGACGTCCGCAGCCGCGAACTCCAAGGACACGCGGGCCTGCTTACTCCGGTGCCCGGCGGGGTCGGCCCGATGACCATCGCCATGCTGCTGGCCAACACACTGGTGGCATTCGAGCAAGGGCAACCGTGACGCCGACCCTCCCCACCGATCGGACCGCGACCGCAGTGGCCACCGCACCGGGGCCGCGCACTGACGCTCAGGGACTGCATCCTGCCGGCGGCGCAAGCCTCGTAATGGGAATCCTCAACGTGACACCGGACTCCTTCTCCGACGGCGGCCTGCACGCGGACACCGAACATGCCGTCGCACACGGGTTCGCCCTGGCCTCGCAAGGAGCCGACATCGTCGACGTCGGCGGGGAATCCACCCGCCCTGGAGCCACCCCGGTCCCGGTCGGTGAGGAACTGGCCCGCGTGCTGCCGGTCGTGCGCGAACTCGCCGACGGCGGTGTGCGGGTCAGTATCGACACCATGCATGCCCCGGTGGCGCGGGCCGCCCTCGCGGCCGGGGCATACATGGTCAACGACGTCAGCGGCGGACTCGCCGATCCCTTGATGGCCGATGTCATCGCAGACACCGGCGTGCCGTAC
Organism: Streptomyces liliiviolaceus; assembly: GCF_018070025.1. Taxonomy (NCBI): domain Bacteria; kingdom Bacillati; phylum Actinomycetota; class Actinomycetes; order Kitasatosporales; family Streptomycetaceae; genus Streptomyces; species Streptomyces liliiviolaceus. The sequence goes on along the minus strand of NZ_JAGPYQ010000002.1, from coordinate 2,462,800 downwards.
GTGGTCATGCACTGGCGTGCGCCGAGCCGCATCATGCGCCAGCACGCCCACTACAAGGATGTCGTCACCGATGTGCACACCGAACTGCGCCGACGCGTCGAGGCCCTCACCGACCATGGCGTCCGCGAGGAACAGATCGTGCTCGACCCGGGCCTGGGATTCGCCAAGACGCCATGCCACGACTGGACACTCCTCTCCCACCTCGCCACGTTCACCCGGCTCGGCTTTCCCGTTCTGATCGGCGCGTCGAGGAAATCCTTCCTCACCACCGTGCAACCCGGTGCCGATACCCCCGCGGCCGGGCGGGACACGGCGACCACCGCCGTCTCCGCCCTGGCCGCAGCAGCAGGAGCCTGGGCCGTCAGAGTGCACAACGTACCGGCCAACCGCGACGCGGTACGGGTCGCGGCCGCCTGGTGCGCCGCCGCTCCCACACCCACCAGGGCGGGCACAGCGACGCAGGCACTGCTTCACGACCGGTAGACGCTCATCTCCCTGGCTAGCTCCGCCGCTGCCGCCTGCAGACGTGCCGCGATGCGCGGTTCCCACTCGGGATCGGCCGTCGCTTCCGGACAGACGAGACCGAGACCGGCGAACATGCCGGGCTCCGGCAGGCTGACAGCCACCCCCAGGGACAGGACACCGGGTTCGCTTTCACCCCGGTTGACGCCGTAGCCGGCCTTCCGGGCCTTGTGCGCTTCCTTGATCAGCGCCTCCACACTGGAGACGGACTTGTCGGTCACCGCCTGCGGGGGAGCGTCCCGGTACATCTGACGCAGCTGGTCGTCGCTCAAGGTCGCCAGCAGCGCCTTGCCCACACCCGTCACGTGTGCGGGCAGCGTGTCCCCGGTACGCAGCGCGGCCCTGATAGTGCGGCGGCTCTCGACCCCGTCGACGTACAAAATGTCCCGGCCGCGCGGCAGCGCGAGATGCGCGGTCATCTCCGTCGAGGCGGCCAGCTCGGTGAGGACCGGCCGGGCCAGGGCCCGGATGTCGAGGGCGCGGACGGCGGACAGGCCGACATCGACCAGTGCGGCTCCGGGCCGAAAAGCCCGGGAGGCGGAGTCCTGGCGCACGAAGTCGTAGTACGTGAGCATCGCCATGAGGCGGTGCGCACTCGATCGCGCGATGTCCAGTTCTGCGGCGACATCGGCGAGGCTCAGCCGGTCACGCTCACCGAGCAACAGCAGGATGCGCAGCGTGTTCTCCACCGAGGCGATCGGATAGGCAGGTGTCGCACGGTCGCTCAGCGGCGGCATTTCGCCAAGGCTGTCAGGCGGGGTATCCATGCCGTCAATTCTGCCTTCCCCGAACGGACCTGGCTCTCGGCTCATTCCATTTCCCTGCAGGGGGTGTGTAACGAACGGGGCAGGATCATAAGCTCGTCCCGCCGCGTCCTTTTCCCAAGGACGCGCCGCCCCCTCTGCCCCTGTGCAGGTGATGGCCGGGGTGGCGTCGGCTCTGGCCCATGGAGACTCCGCTGCATGAACGACCACACCCAAACGCTCTCACTGGTCCTGAGCATGATCAGAAGGGGAGTGGCCGTGACCCGGCCCGACCTGACCCGCAGTACCGGGTTGGGCCGCACGGTCATCACCCAGCGGGTCGACCAAGCGATCAGCGCAGGACTCGTCACCGAAGGGGAAGCCGCGCCCTCCACAGGCGGACGACCCTCCCGGATCCTTCGGATCACGCCGGGCCGTGGTGTTGTCCTGGGCGTGGTGTTCGGCGCCACTCATCTGCACGTGGCCGTCACCGATCTCGACGGGACCGTTCTGGCCCAACGCCGTGTGGCCTGGGACATCGGTGCAGGCCCCGAAGCATCCCTGGCCACCCTCCACACCGTCTCCGCACAGCTGCTCGCTCCGGAGTCCGATCATCGGCTGTGGGCTGTGGGAGTTGGGATTCCCGGACCGGTTGACTTCGCCCGCGGTATCGCCGTCCAGCCGCCGATCATGCCGGGCTGGCACGGATTTCCCCTGCGCGCGCGGCTGGAGTCCCATTACCAGGTGCCGGCCTGGGTCGACAACGACGCGAATGTGATGGCCCTGGGGGCATGGAACCAAACGCGGACGCTGGCTGGTGACAATGTGCTGCTCGTCAAGGCGAGTACCGGGATCGGTATGGGGCTGATCTCCAGAGGACGTCTACACCGCGGAGCACGGGGTGCGGCCGGTGACCTGGGGCACACCGTGATTGCTGTGGACTCCCGGCACCAGTGCAGGTGCGGCAAGTTCGGCTGCCTGGAGGCGCTCGCAGGCGGCTGGGCCCTGGTCCGGGACGCGCAGGCCGCCGCGCTGGCGGGGGACAGCCCCTTCCTGGCTGAACGGTTGCAGGGGGCCGCCTCTGTCCTGAGCGTCACCGACGTGCTGGACGGTTGTGAGGCCGAAGACTCGACATGCCTCGAACTCGTCACCACAGCAGCGGAACTGGTCGGTGCCCAGTTGGCGATGCTCGTCAGTGTCTTCAACCCGTCCACCGTCTACCTCGCCGGCTGGCTGGCGCAGGCTGGGGCGGTCTTCCGGGACCCCATCTCCCAGGCCGTGGCCAGACGGTCCCTGCCGTTGGCGACGGACGAACTCGTCATCGCCGAAGCCGACCTGGGCCGCGCCGAGGGCATCCTCGGCGCGGCCGTGCTGGCCGTCGACGAACTGCTGCAGCCGCAGATGCTCGGTCAGTGGTTGCCGCACGGCAACCCGCGCAAGGCTCACGCATACCCCACTGAGTCCGCCGAATCCGTGCACCTCGACACCTCGCTCTCCGACCCCGTTGCACGACGCGTGGACGCAGACCGCTTCCCGGCCCGGCCGACATGACAGACCGGACGCACCACCGGGAGCGGACTGCAGACGCCGCACACGAACGGGGCACGGGCCTGCCGACCGGCAACGCAGCAGCTCCGCCACTGGGTACGCCCGCGGCGGGCTGCTGCTGCCTATGCCCGGGCTGCTGGCCCGGCCGGGAACGTCAGGCTTTGATGCCTCCGGTGAACCCGCGAATCAACTGTCGCTGTGCGATGAGATAGAACGCGAGGATGGGAAGAACGGACGCGCCTACTGCGGCGAAGATGATGTTCCACTGCGTCACGTACTCACCGACGAACGAGTACACGGCCACCGGAACGGTCTGCAGAGAGCTTCCGGACAAGAAGATCAGCTGGACGAAGAAGTCGTTCCACACCATCACCCCAGTGATCACCGCCACGGTTGCCGTGATCGGCCGGAGCAGCGGAAAGACAATCCGAATGAACGTCTGCAGGCGCGACGCCCCATCGATGTAGGCCGCCTCCTCGTAGTCCCGCGGCAGCGTTCGGACGAAACCCGTGTACAGGAAGACTGCCAGCGGCATCAGCAGGCCGGTGTAGAGCAGGATCATCCCTATGTAGGTGCCGGCCAGGTCCAGTTCACGCAGGAGGGCGTAGGCCGGGACAATTCCCAGCTGAAAGGGAACGACGATCCCGACGACGAAGAGTCCGTAGAGCCCGGAGCCGAGCCGGCCGGGGCGCCGGGCGATGACGTACGCACACAGCGCCCCGATGACGACCAGCGACACAACGCTGCCGACCGTTATCACAAGACTGTTGACCATCGCCTGAGAAAGAGACACGCCGGAACTGCCGTCCCATGCCTGGGCGAAGTTCGAGAAGTCCGGGTGCCGAGGAACGGACATCGGACTGCTGAGCATCTCCTCAGACGGCTTGAGAGACACCAGGATCAGCAGAAAGAAGGGCACTGCCCAGATCGCCGCTACTGCCAGCAGGAGCAGCTCACGGGCGAAAGTCCGCGCGGTATAGCGGGCCATAGCCATCACAGTCTCTTTTCTCGGTTGCGCAGAATCACCAGCTGCAAGATCGAGACGCAGGCGACGAGAGCCGTCAGGACAAGGGCGAGGGCAGCTCCGTACCCGAACCGTCCCGACACGAATGTCTGCTTGTAGACCTGCGTCGCCAGCGTCTCCGACGCATCGGCAGGGCCACCTCCGGTGAGGGCCAAGACCTGGTCGAACACCCGCAGGCTGAACACCGTGGTCAAGGTGATGCTGGTCGTCATCGCCGGGGCAAGCAGCGGCAGGATGATCGCCCGGAACCGCCGAAGAGTGGAGGCCCCGTCGATGGCGGCGGCTTCCTCGATCTCCTCCGGAACGCCTTGCAGTCCGGCGAGGTACAGAGCCATGGCGAGCCCGGAGTACTGCCACACAAGGACGACCAGTACGGTCCACTTGGCCCAGGTCGGGTCGGCGAGCCAGGGCCGGGCCCACGACTCAAGGCCGACCACTGCGAGGAACCTGTTCAGCGGCCCCTGCGCGTCGAAGATGAACTGCCAGATGTAGGAGACGGCCAGGGAACTGAGTACCACCGGCGCGAAGAACACTGCGCGCAGAAAGTTGCGTGAGCGGATGGTCCGGTGGAGGCCCAGAGCCAGGCCCAGTCCGATCACATTGGCCAGAACGACCGAGACAGTCGCGAGGACGATCGTGTTGAGCAGAGCGCTGCGGGCGCCCACGCTGTGGACGATCTCGCGGAAGTTGTCCAGCCCGATCCAGGTGGCCTCGCCGGTGCCGTTCCAGTCGGTGAACGCGTATACCGCGCCGGCCCCGACGAGGACGAAATGCACGGCGACCGCGAAGGCGACACCAGGCACGGCCCAGTACAGCGGAGCGGCCAGGCGCGAACGGCTGCGCCCGGGCCCTATACGGATGCCGGTTTCTTCGACGTGCTGGAGCGGCTCGTGCACCGCCCCGTCTTGCGATCGCCGGCAGGTCTCGTCGGCTGATGCCTTTTCGGCTCTCATCCTACTGACCCCACGCCTTGTCGACGGTCTTGAGAGCGTCGACAGCGCTGCTCTGGCCAGTCATGAAGGCCACGACAGCAGTGCTGAGCGCATTCATGGCGCCGCCGCCCGCCCACTGGTCGTGAGGCCGAGCGATCGTCAGATTCTTGTCGTAGGGCTGCTTGAAACCTTGCAAGGTCTTGGGCAGGTCGCCGGCCTTGGCCTGCGCCAGCGAGACCGTGCCGCTCAGTTCGGCTCGTGTGGAAGCACCGTCACCGGCGACGAAGTCGAGGAATTGCAGCGCGGCCGTCTTCTTCTTCGTGGCAGCCGACACGCCGAGCGCATCCTGGTAACCGACGGAAACCCTGGTCTGAGCCTCCGTATCGCCCGGGAAGGCGACCATGGCCCAGTCGTTCGGCTTGCCTGCGGCGACTGCCCCCAGCGCCCCCGAAGGGACGATGGTCATGAGCGCCTTTCCGGACGTCATCGGCTCGAAGGACTGGGGCGTGCTGGCGGATTCCGCACCCGGTTGGAAACAGTCCGCCTTGCGCATCTGCCGGAACCGCTCCAGGGTTTCCTCCCAGCCGGAGGTGCCGGAGAAGGTGACCTCCCCGGCGTTTCGCTTCGTATTCCATTGAGGCTCGGCGCTGTAGACGAGGCTGGCGGCGACGATCTCTGCCGCGTACCCGGCCGACTGCCCGGACAGGGAAATCCCGTACTTGTCCTTGCCGCGGGCAGCCTTACAGAGTGCCAGCACGTCCGAGAAGGTCTTAGGAGTGCTGAGACCCATGCTCTTGAAGGCTGCCGGCTTGTACAGGATTCCCTGAGGAGACTCGTCCATCATCAGCCCGTACGTCTTGCCGTCGACCTTGTACATGCCTTCCGCAGCCTTGGGGATGTCAGCCGCCCAGGCCTGTCCTGACAGGTCCAGCAGTTTGCCGGACTTCGCCAACGGAATGAGCGACTCCGTCGCGCCCGTACCACCGTTCCCGTAGAAGACGTCCGGTGCGTTGCCGCCCTGGATCTGGGTGATGAGTGTCTGGCCGTAGGTCGGTCCGGCGGGTGCGTACTGCGTCTGCACGTGGATGTCAGGGTGTGCTGTTTCGAATGCCTTGATGACTTCGTCCATGGAGGCCTGGAGACCGGTGTGTCCCAGGAAGCGGATCGTGTTACCGCCCGAACCGCTGGCGGAGTCCCCTCCTCCGCACGCGGTCAGCATCGGGGCAATGCAGGCCCCGGCCATCAGGGCGCCGATCCACCTGCTGCGTCTGCTGCTTTTGAACACCTGGTGCCTCCTTCGCGGGCCACATTGCCCGGCGTGCTTCTCGGGGTACTGCCGTCGGCTCCGCCAGCGGCAACACGAGGTGTCCTGTATAACAGACACTCATTCTGCTGAATAGACTCTTTACGTGAGGCCTGCCGACCTGCTTTGTCGCCCGTCGGGTGGTTGCACGCCGACTGCGGACCCTCGTCCCCAGGATGGATATCCGCAGGTGTGCCTGCTTGCCGCTCGCGGCGAAGTGCTGCTCGATAGGTGTGATGTGGCGTCAGAAAGCTTTTGGCCAAGCGGATTTCACGTAGATCTGCGCGAGTTCAGGGTGAGAGGCGCCTGGTATGCCGAGTCGGGGCTTCGGCTCAGGTGCGGGCGAGGCGTCGAGGGGCTCGTCAGTGCTCATGCCCCGCGTAGGGCGGCGGTCCAGTTCTGGTGCCGGGGCGGGCAGACGGTGCCGTGCCGATCGCTGTCATCGGGTGGCCGTGCACCGAGGTGGGTCAGCCCGGCGGGCGTGTGCCGCATGTCTCAGGTCATGGCCGCAGAAGCCAGCTTCGGCAAACGCCGTCGGCGCAGTCCATGTAAGGGCCCAGACATCAGAACGGTGCGGGCGGGTTGTTCCGGCATACGTCGGATCCACTCGGGCCGCGGAGCCGGTTGGCGCGCGACTGACGGTGCTCGGTCGGTGGTTCCCATTCGTTCACGGTCCACCTCACAGACGGGTGGAGGGAGCCGACGTCGACCCTTCGAGGCTCACAGTTTGGGCCGTGGCCGGACGGTTGCGGCAGGCCACGGGCAACGTCGGTTTCGTGTAAACCGGCCTCGGCCACGCCGCAGGTCTTCCCGCGCTCGTACCGCTTCCGGTGAATTTCTCCTCGGCCGTGTCCATCGGAAGCACGGACAGCCGCGAAAGGCGCGGTGGCCGGCTCCAGCATGTAAGCCCTTTCGTCCTGGGTAGATCCGGGCTGCCGTCAGCGAGCTTCTGGGGCTGCAGCGCGGGCAGCCTCCGGCGCACTCGTTCCATCAAGCTCGGTCAGTCCAGTCCCTGACCCCAAGGGCTTCGGTTCGTCTGTCGACACGCCTACATCGAGCAGTGCGCGCCGTACCGGAAGGACGGCCAGCAGGCTGACCGCACATACCCCTCCAATCAGCGCTGCCACGGCGTTCGCGGAGCCGAAACGGGCGTAGAGCGACTCGGCTGCCAGCGGCACAAGCCCGCCGCCGATGATCGATCCGACCTGGAAACACAGGGACGCACCGCTGTAGCGCACCGAAGCCGGAAACATCAGGGTGAGCATGGCTGTCTGGGCTCCGTTGATGATCGAGTTCGCGATAGTCAGCAGGAGCAGTCCTGCGAAGATCAGCGGCACCATGGCGGTGTTCACCAGCCAGAACATCGGCCAAACCGCGACAACCGCGAGGCCGGTGCCGATCATGAACATCCGCTTCCTGCCCAGACGGTCACTCGCGCGACCGGCGAACAGCATCATCGCGATCCACGGGATGCTCAGGGCGACGGTGATCCACAGCATCGTGTCCGATTCCAGACTCAGTTGCCTCGTCCCGTAACTGACCATGTAAACCGACAGGAACGTGCCCAGTGTGGGACCGGCCAAGGACAGCAGGCTTCCTGACAGCACCTGCAGTGGTGAACGGCGGAACACCTCAAAGAGCGGTATCCGCGCGATGTCCTGGCTCTCGCGGGCATGCTCGAACTCGCCGGTCTCCGTGATGGACATCCGCACCACGAGTCCGACGATGATGAGGACCGCGCTGAACAGGAACGGCAGGCGCCAGGCCCAGGCCTGCATCGCTTCCGGAGAGAAAACCTGCGTCATGAGCAGGAAGGCCAGCTGGGACAGCAGGATGCCGGTCGGGATGCCGACCTGAGGGAAAGCTCCGTACAGCGCGCGCCGATTCGGCGGTGCATGCTCCACCGCCATGAGCGCGGCCCCGCCCCACTCTCCCCCTACGCCGATGCCCTGGACCAGCCGGAGTGTCACCAACAGGATCGGCGCCCACACTCCGATCGCCGCATAGGTCGGCAGGAGCCCGATCGCCGTGGTCGCCACACCCATCGTCAGCAGCGACAACACCAGCATCGACTTGCGACCCAGTCGGTCACCGAAGTGGCCGGCCACGATCGCCCCGAAGGGCCGCGCAACGAACCCGACCGCGAATGCGGCGAGCGAGGCGAGCGTGCCACCCGTATCGGAGAACTCCGGGAAGAACTGCTGACTGAACACCAACGCGGCCGCCAGCCCGTAGATGTTGAAGTCGTACCACTCGATCACACTGCCGATGTAACTGGCCAGCGCGACTCTGCCGGGTCCGGGACGCGACGGCATAGAGCACTCCTCCTTGAGCAGCCCAACGCGAAGTGTCCTGTATAGCAGGACGTCGTTCTACTGAACAGACTTGCTGCCTGGGGTTCTGTCATGTCATATGTTGCGGAATGGTGAATTAGTTCATTTCCCTGATCTCGTGCACGGTGAGTGTGTGCTGTAGCTGGCGGCGTCTGTTGTGCAGGCGTGGCCGTGTGTCAAGCGGGGCGCGCTCAGGCTGCCTCGACGTCGACCCAGCCGCCGTCGCGGGCCGATTCCACGACCGCCTGCGTGATCCGCGCGGCGCGCAGGCCATCGGTGAACGTCGGTAGTCCGGCGACCCGTTCGCCGCCGATAGCGGCGTAAGCGTCGGCGACGAAATCGGCGAAGCACTCGTAGTAGCCCTGCGGGTGTCCGGCAGGAAGCGTGGCCGACCGGCCGACGGGGGCCGAGGGGCGGGACGGGTCCCGGACGAGCACCTGGTGGCCCTCCCGGCCGCCGATCCAAAGGGATTCAGGGGTTTCCTGGCGGAAGCCGTAACTGGCGTCCGGGCCGTCGAAAGAGAACGTCAGTGAGTTCTTGTAGCCGGCCGATGCCTGGCTGACCACGACCGAGCCGACAGCGCCGGTGTCGGTTTCGAGCATCACCACCGCGCCGTCCTCGGTCTCGACGGTCTGTGGAGCACCGCCCGCCGTCGGCCGGGCGCCGACCGCGCGTGCGAACGTCGCGTTCACTCTGGTGATGCGCTGTCCGGTGACGAACTCGGCAAGGTCGCACCAGTGGACTCCAATATCCCCGAAGGCGCGTGTGGCGCCGCCGGCCGCCGGGTCGACGCGCCAGTTCGTGGCCTGCGCGTCGGCGAGCCAGTCCTGCAGGTAGCTACCGTGGATGAGCCAGGGCGGGCGGTGTCCGGGGCGCGTGATGCGTGCGCGTGCCTCACGCACCGACGCGTAGTAGCGGTACACGAACGGCACGGCGGTGGCCAGGCCGCGCTCGGCCGCCAGCGCGGTGAGTTCCTGTGCCGTCGTGACGTCGGTCGCCAGCGGCTTCTCGCACACGACCGGCACGCCGGCGTTGAGTGCGGCGCGGCAGAACTCCGCATGCGTGGCGTTGGGCGTGCACACGTGAACGACGTCCACCCCGAACCGCAGTGCATCCTGAACCGAGTCGAAGCCGTGGCTCGCCCCCCACCGGGCCGCGGCCTGCTGGCCCTTGCCGGGAGTCGATCCCACGACGCCCACGAGCTCGCCGCCCGCCGCGACTGCGGAACGTGCGTGGACGGCTCCCATGAATCCTGTGCCAACGACGGCAACTCGGAGACGGTGCATGGCGCGCCTCGCTCTCTGCCCCGCAGGGCTATTGCGGATATCGGTTGAAAAGGGGCATGTCGCAGGGGTTGCGGCCCTGGACTTTTGCTTAGATTAAGCTAAAGTCGCGGCGAGTACCAAGGAGGTCACACATGACACAGAGCCCGCAACCGGCCCGCCAGCCGGTGACTCTCTTCACTGGCCAGTGGGCGGACCTGCCGTTCGAGGAGGTGGCCCGGCTGGCCAGTCAGTGGGGGTACGAGGGACTGGAGATCGCCGCTTCGGGTGACCATCTCGACCTGGCTCGGGCCGAGGCGGATCCCAGTTATCTCTCCGGCCGCCTGGAGATTCTGGACCGGTACGGCCTGAAGGTCTGGGCGATCTCTCACCACCTCGGTGGGCAGGCCGTGTGCGATGACCCGATCGACTTCCGGCATCAGTCGATTCTGCGGCCAGAGATCTGGGGCGACGGAGAGGCCGAGGGTGTCCGCCGCCGAGCGGCCGAGGACATGAAGCGGGCAGCCCGTGTCGCCCGCGGGCTGGGCGCCGACACGGTCGTGGGCTTCACTGGATCGAAGATCTGGAAGTACGTGGCCATGTTCCCGCCTGTACCGCAGTCGGTGATCGACGACGGGTACGAGGATTTCGCGCGTCGCTGGAACCCGATCCTCGATGTGTTTGACGACGAAGGCGTGCGGTTCGCGCACGAGGTCCACCCGTCGGAGATCGCCTACGACTACTGGACGAGCGAGCGCGCCCTCGATGCCATCGGCCGGCGCGCGGCCTTCGGTTTCAACTGGGACCCCTCGCACATGCTGTGGCAGGGCATTGACCCGGTCGGTTTCATCACCGATTTCGCCGATCGCATCTATCACGTCGACTGCAAGGACACCCGTCTGAGGCCGGCCTCCGGGCGGGCCGGAATCCTCGGATCCCACCTGCCCTGGGGCGACCCGCGGCGACGCTGGGATTTCGTCTCCGTCGGTCACGGCGACATCGCCTGGGAAGACGCCTTCCGCGCCCTGGCCTCCATTGGCTACGACGGCCCCATCTCCGTGGAGTGGGAGGATGCGGGTATGGACCGGCTGCACGGTGCTGCGGAAGCCGTCGGGAAGATCCGCTCGGCCCTGTGGCCGCTGCCGCAGGCCGCTTTCGACGCGGCCTTCAGTAATCAGTGACACCCTCGCGCCCGCGCTTCACCTGCCGACGGCCGCGCTCTGCATGCCGTGAGCGGCGAGCCGTATGGTCATCCTGTGAGCCAGGGCCAGGATGACCACAGCACCCCGCACGGCAACGTGAGCAAACCGACGTCCGGCGTCCGCCGGGGAAACGTTCAGCGCGTCCTCGAAGCCCTGCGCCTGGGCGGCCCCTCCTCGCAGGCTGCCCTCGCGCGCCGCACCGATCTGTCACGCGCGACGGTCAACAGCATCGTCAAGAAGCTGCGCGCCGAGGGCGTGGCCGAGGTGTACCCGGTCAACGGCCGGGAGACTCTGGTCGCTCTCGTCTCAACCAGCGCCGCCGTCATCTCGGTCCAGGTGAATGTCGGCGCCGTGCGTGCGGCCCTGTTCGACTTGGGCAGCCGTACCCGCACCGACGCCTACGTGCCGCTGGGTGACGGAGCGCAGGGGGGTGACCCCGGCCTCGTCACGGACCTGGTGCGATCCCTGGCCGGGCAGGCGAGCCTGCAGATGCAGGATCTCGCGGGCATCGCCGTAGGCATGCAGGCGCCCATCTCCCGGGACACGGGCATCATCTCCTCGTGGGCGCGCCTGCAGCTGCCCTCCTGGACGGACGTTCCGGTCGCCGCATCACTCACGGACGCACTTGGCGTCCCCGTCGTGGCGGAGAACGACGCGAACCTTGCAGCACTGGCCGAATGGACCTGGGGAGCAGGCCAGGGCTCGGCTGACTTCCTCTACGTCATGTGCGCCGGGGGAGTGGGGGGAGGACTTGTCATCGACGGCCGGATCTACCGCGGCGCTGACGGCCTGGCCGGCGAGATCGGCCACATGGTGCTGGAGACGAGCGGGCCGGTCTGCTTCTGCGGCAGCCGCGGATGCCTCACGACATTCGTGTCGGAACGCTCCATCCTCGCAGCGCTCGACGCCTCGGGCAGTTCCCGCAAAAACCTGCGGGAGGTCGTCGCGGGCGCACGCAAGGGCGATCCGGCCTGCCGGCGCGTGCTGTACGAGGCGGGGCGCCACCTGGGGCGTGCCTTCGCCAACACCGCCAAGCTCATGGCTCCCAGCGTGATCGCTGTCGGCGGCGTTCTCAGCGAGGCAGGGCCCCTGCTTTTCGACAGCATCCAGTCCTCGGTCGAGGTGCACAGCCTCCGGGCCGTCTCCCCCTCCCTCCGCTTCACCGCGGCACGCCTGGGTGACGACGCGACCCTGCTCGGTGGCGCCGCCCTCGTCCTGGCCGAGACGGGCCAGGGCCTCAGTACCCTGCCCGGATGGGCGAGGAGTCGGGCAACTGTTCAGAAGTCAAACAGTTCGGCGCGAAATCGTTGACAAACACTGCTGAAATTATACGATAACCAGGAATGAGGGCGCGGCAGCCTACAAAGATCGCCGCGCGCCGCATGGGACGTATATCGGTAAGCGTGAGCCGCCACCGTCCGGTGAACCAGGGCACACACTTCCTGGTCCCTCACCTCCGGTGCAGTAGCGGAAAAGCGCTCGGCGCGCGGGGCAGCGGGCCCTTGCAGCGCGAGAACACCCTCGCTGGTACTGAATCGCGTGAACCACCCGAGAAACAGCCTGTCGCTGGTTCTCGCGTGCAAAAAAGCGTTCAGAACTCGAACGGTTCAAAGGATCTCAACGATGAGTCAACCGACGAGCTTTGATGAAGCATCGCAGGTAGCCGCTCCGTCCACCGCTGATCAGGACGCAGCTCAGACCGGAAACAACAAGACGTTCGTTCAGCTCATCGTGATGATGCTGCTTGAGTTCATCGTCTTCGGCTCCTGGTTCGCCACGTTCGGACTCGTCCTCGCGACGAACAACCTGGCGTCCATCATCGGCACCGCCTACACCCTCGCGGCTGTGGCGGCCATCGTCGCCCCGATGCTCCTGGGCGCTCTCGGCGACCGTTTCCTCTCCTCGCACAAGGGCCTTGGCATCGCCCACCTGGCGGGCGGAGCGGTCATGCTGACGCTGCCGGCCGTCGTGCGCGCCGGCAACGGCACCCTGACCCTCACACTGATCTTCGTATACATGCTGTTCTTCCAGCCCACGCTCGGCCTGGCCAACGCCATCGCGTTCCGCCACCTCGGCGCGAACAAGCGCCACTTCCCTTACATCAGGGTCTTCGGCACGGTGGGCTGGGTGGTGGCCGGATTCGGTGTGGGATGGCTCGGCCTGTCGGCATCGGTCGGTCTCTTCTACGTGACCGCCATCGCGAGTTTCGCTCTGGGCCTGTACGCCTTCACCCTGCCTGCCACACCACCGCCCGCCAGAGGCGCGCGCTTCTCCCTGGGTGACCTCGTGGGAGCCAAAGCCTTCCGCCTGCTGCGGCACCGCAACTTCGCCGTACTGATGGGCTGCGCCGTCCTCACCGCCGTCTCGCTCGGTGTCTACAACACCTACGCCGCCACCTACCTGAGCGCGCTCGGCATCGGAAACGTCGCCGGAGTCCTCGCGCTGGGACAGGCCTCCGAAGTCGTGTTCATCGTGACCATCCCCCTGGTGCTCAAGCGCGTCGGGATGAAGTGGGCCCTCTTCCTCGGCATGTGCATGTGGGCGGTCCGGTTCTTCCTCTTCATCGAAGCAGCAGGCAGCGGCGACTGGCTCGCCGTCACCGCCATCGTGCTGCAGGGCATCTGCAACGACTTCTTCCTCGTCCTCGCCGCCCTGTACATCGGCCAAGTCGCACCCGTCCAACTCGCCGCCCAGGCCCAGGGCATGCTCATCCTCGTGGTGTCCGGCGTCGGCGCCTTCATCGGCTCGTTCGTCGCCGGCGAGATCTACAACGCCACCGTCGGTGCACAGAGCAACCCGGCCCCCAGTGACTGGAACGCCGTCTGGGCCCTGCCGATCGCCACGGCCGCACTGGCAGCGGTCCTGTGGGCCCTGCTGTTCCGACACACCCGCGGCCAGGAGGCCCAGCCCCTCGAAGCCTGAACAGGATCCAGTACGTCGGACGGGAGCCGGACAGTGAGCGGAAAGGGACAGGCAGCAACCATGCGGCACTCGGACCATGCCTATGACCGCACGCCGCCACTGACGGCTTCCCATCTCAATACGGGCGCACCGCACGCCCTCCAGGGCCTGGTCTTCAGCGCCTGGGAGCGAAGCCAACGGCTCGGCCTGCGCGAGGTTCGCGGTCCCACGGCACCCACCCCGCCGTCATCCCCGGAACCAACCGGAGCCGCTCCAACAAGCGGCGGACCCCGGCCTCAAGCAGAGAAGAGCTGAAGGACTGTGAAAACACAGCGAGCCCCCCGCAGCGCCACGATCGCCAACAACAGGCACAACCCGCACTCGAACAGGCGGCCCCTGACCGAAGAGCAGAACCAGACACCGACCGGTGACGGAACCGCCCGCCCGGCCCGTTCACAGGACGGGTGCTGACCATGACATCTCTAGACAAGCGCTACGACGCCCTGGTCATCGGTTCCGGCGCCGCAGGCAGCATCGCAGTCAAGGAACTGACCGAGCGGGGTCTTGAGGTCCTGCTCCTGGAAGCCGGCCGCGACATCAGCGAAGCTGACTTCACTCCGCCGCCCGAGACCCGGCCCCAGGCGATGAGCATCAGCCTCGGCGGCCGCATGCGCTCCGGCCTCAAGGGCCAGTACGTCCAGGCCCGACGTGCCATGTTCAAGGAACAGACCAGTCCGTTCCTCGTCAACGACTGGCAGCACCCGTACTCCTCCGACGGCGAATTCCTGTGGATCCGAGGCCGCCAGCTCGGCGGACGCCTCCACTCCTACGGACGCGTACTGCTGCGCTCCTCCGACCACGAGTTCAAGGCCGCGTCGCACGACGGACACGGCGAGGACTGGCCCATCTCCTACGCGGACCTGGCCCCCTACTACGACCGCGTCGAAGAGTTCCTCGGCATCTACGGCACCAGCGAAGGACTGCCCAATCTCCCGGACGGCAAGTACCGCGGGCCGTCGCTGCTGACCGAGGCAGAGAAGAAGTTCAAGGCCACGGTCGAAAACCGCTGGTCGAACCGCCACGTCGCACCGTGGCGGTACGCGGCACCCAACCTGCACCGCGTCCCACTCGGCATCCTCGCGGCACGCAAGACAGGACGTCTCACCACTCGCACCGACGCGATCGTGCAGAAGATCACGGTCAACTCCAAGACGGGTCTCGCCGACGGCGCGATCTTCATCGACCGGAACACGAAGGCCCAGTCCCGCGTGTACGCGGATGTCGTGGTGACCTGCGCCTCAGCGATCGAGTCGGTCCGGCTGCTGCTCAACTCGGCAGGCGACGCCCACCCGGACGGACTGGCCAACTCCTCCGGTCTGCTCGGCCACTACTTCATGGACCAGACCCCCAGCCTGCTGTTCGGCGACGATCCCAACCACCCGGGGTCCGAGTCGACGGACCAGGCGCCGCCCGACCCGTACTACCCGCCCATCGGCGGCGTGTACATTCCCCGCTTCGAGAACCTCGACAGCACCACCAGGAGTGACTTCGCCCGCGGCTGGGCGGTCCAGGGAACGATCGGCCGCATGCCCGTCCCGGACGGCGCCGGCGGCGTCGTAGGCCTGATGGGATTCGGCGAGATGCTGCCCTACTACGACAACCGCATCACGGTGCACTCGCGGCGCACCGACGCATGGGGCATACCCATCCCACGCATCCACCTCTCGATCACCGACAACGAGCGCGCCCTGATGCGTGCCCAGGTCCGCGGACTGCGCGAGATGGCCGAAGCCAGCGGCTACCGCGTCAACTTCGCCGCCTCGGCACTCGGCCTGGACTCGAAGAAGATCTGGCCCGACGCCGACCCGCTCAGCCGGGCAATCTTCCGCATCGGGATCAAGCGAAGCCTGGCGATGGGCGCGGCCATCCACGAGTGCGGCGGTGCCCGGATGGGCAGCGACCCGGCCAAGTCCATCCTCAACGAGTTCAACCAGGCGTGGGACGTCCCCAATCTCTTCGTCACGGACGCCAGTGCCTACGTGTCGAACGGCGGAGTGGGACCGACCCTGACGATCATGGCTCTCACGGCACGTGCCTGCGAGTACATCGCCCGCGAGCACGCGAACGGATCGCTTCACCAGCGCTCCGAGCAAGCGCGCTAGGACCCGAGCAGCGCCGCAACGCCCCGGACCGGCCCTCCACGACCCGGCCGGTCCGGCTCCGGCCACCCCGCGATCACACCTGGTGACAGACATGTTCGAAAACTTCCTGATCCGCCCCGACAGCCTGCACAACGAAACCCGTGACGGCCACACCGTCGGCTTCACCCTCGCCGTCCGCCACGCCAACTACCGCGGCTGCTACCTCTCGCTGCACAACGGCTACTACGTCGAAGTCGACGGCACCGAATACCCCACCACCGCACAGAGCTTCGAAATCAACGGCAAGCCGCCCCGCACCTTCGACGACATCCGCACCGCCGTGCACGAGCACTGGAACTACGACGACGAGGGGATCCTCCACATCGCCGTTCCGGGCGGCCTGGCAGCAGGCGAGCACACCGTCCGCTTCCAGCAGTCCGTCCTGGCCGCCTACGGCTACCTGCCCACCGACGAGGCATGGGTGAAGAACCCGCCCACACCAGGCTCCGGAGCGGGGTCCGACAAGGCCCCCGACATCATCGCCTACACCCTCACCCTCACCGAACCGGAGGCGAACTGATGGCCATCCACCGCGGCGTGTCCCTCTACAGCTACCAGCAGTCCCAGTTCTTCAAGGAACTCACCCTCGAAGACCAGATCCGCGAGGTCGGCCAGAACCTCGGCGGTGCCGACGGCATCGAACTGATCGATGAAATGTCCCTGCGCTACCCCGAGCCGGGCGACGACTTCCGCCGCCAGTGGTTCGAATGGATGCAGACGCACGGCACCAAGCCCGTCGCCATGGACGTCGGCATGGACGTCCTGCAATTTCGCGACCACGTCATGAGCATCGAGGAATGCGCCGACCGCCTCCGCCAGGACATCCGTCTCGCGAAGTCCCTCGGGTTCAGCAACGTGCGGGTCCTGTCGGTCGTACCCATCGAGGTCCTCACCTCTGCACTGCCCGTGGCCGAGTCGCTCGACATCCGTCTCGGCAAGGAAATCCACCAGCCCATGACCCTGGAAGGCCGCGAAGTCGGCGACATCCTCGATGTCGTGGACCGCACCGGGACCAAGCATCTCGGCATCGTTCCCGACCTGGGTATCTTCCAGTTCAGGCCGTCGGAAGTCCTGCTCGCCTGGCTGGAGCGACGCGGCGCACAGCCCGCGGCCTCCGCGGCATCCGTGGCACTCGCCCTGGACATCCGCCGAGGACAACCGCCCTTCGACCTGGCGGCCATCTCCCGCCACACCGCCGGCAACCTGCGCTCCGACTTCAACCGCTACCTGACCGCCGGACAGTGTGCTCCAGAGCTCCTGGAGGTGTTCGACGGCGTCAAGCAGTACGCCAAGGACCGTGTCGAGAACCCCCAGGACGCGGACTACCGCACCGTCGCGGAAGCACTCATGCTGTCCCGCACCTCCGCCGACACCCTCCGTGAGATCGCACCGCACGTCACGCACGTCCACGGCAAGTTCAACAACATGTCCGAAGTAGCCGGGGCTCCCGGCCAGTACCAGGACATCGCCATCGACTACGACGCCGCCATCGGCGCCCTGAAGGCCGGCGGCTTCGACGGTTACATCAACTCCGAGTACGAAGGCCAGCGTTACTTCCAGGACCGTGGCCGCGAAGACCTGATGGACGAGGTGGACCAGGTCCGCCGACACCAGGAGATGCTCCGGAGGCTGATCGCCTCATGACCACTCCGCCCCCGAACAAGGAGCGAAGCGGCCGTCTCGTCGCCTACATCGGCACCTACGGAAGCGACAGCGACCCGGCCGCGGGCGGCATCACCGCCCTTGATGTCGCCTCCGACGGCCGCAAACTCACCCCGATCCACCGCATCGCCGAACCGCGGGAAGCCGGATATCTGGCCTACGCCCCCTCCACACGGACGCTGTACGCCGTCGACGAACGAAAGACCGACGGCCGCGGACCCGTTGAACCCCCCGCCGCCGTCCACGCCCTGTCGGTGTCCGAGCACGACGGTAGCCTCAGCGCTCTCAACTGGCTCACCGCACCCGGCCCCCGCCCCACCTTCCTGTCACTCGATGAGCGAAGCGGCGTGCTCGTCACCGCGAACCACGGCGACTTCGACCACGTCGAACACGTCGTGCAGGCCGGCGACGGAACCTGGCACACGCAGTACCTCTACGACGACTCGACCGTGCTGCTGTACGCGCTCGGGACCGACGGCCGGCTCGCCGCTCTGCGCGACGTCCAAGTCATGGAAGGCCACGGGACAGACCCGAACCTCTCACCCCAAGCAGGCGGCCACGGTCAGGCCAGCGCACACGCGCACTGCGCTGTCATCGACCCTTCTGGCCGCTACGTGCTCGTAGGAGACAAGGGAAACGACCGCATCCTCGTCTACACCCTGGGTGACGGGCTCGAACCTACCCATGCGTACCAGCTGTCGCCCGAGACCGGACCCCGGCACATCGCCTTCGGACCGGCCGGTGACCGGGCCTATGTCACCTACGAGTTCTCCTCCGAGATCGCCTCGTACGCCTTCGACCCGTCCTCGGGCCAACTGCGTCTGCTTGCCCAGACGTCCACGGTGCCGCTCACATATGCCGGCCTCAACGAGCCCGCTGAGGTCAGAGTGCATCCGGCTGGCAACTTCGTGTATGTCAACAACCGGGGGGAGGACACCCTTGTCTGGTTCCGGGTCGACTCCGATGGTGGACTCACGCGGGCCGGACACGTATCACTGGCGGAGTCGGTCCACCCGGGGCTGGCGGCCCGCAGCTTCGCCTTCGACCCCACCGGCACGTTCCTCCTCGTCGCGGACAGGCCGGCGGACCTCGTGCGTTCGTACGCCGTCGACAGCCTGGACGGCACCTTGACCGAGCTGACGGAGACACACGTTGCTCAGCCGGCCTTCGTAGAGTTCGTGCAGTTGCCTGGCTGATCCCCACAGACAGGCTTACGAGCCAGAGTCCGAAGCTTCGAGGCGGCCCCACCCCGGGGGTCGCCTCGTCTCCTGTTCTGCGCGCTCGGTCGCCGTCCGGATCAGCCCTGCGGGCGGCCGGAAGACACTCTCTGCGATCATGTCCGCAGCCACCCCCGGCCGCACTCGGCGGCAACCATCAGCGGCCCTCGGACGGCCCGGCCCACGGTCTACCGGCCTTCATCACCCAGCGGAGCCGAGAACCGGTCCGGGCTCACGCTGCATCGTGTTGTCCTGGATGAATGCGGCGGACGTGGTCGAGCTGGACGGGGCGCAGTGCGCAATGGCGCCGTCAGCGTCAGGGAGGTAGTAGACGGTCCGCTGACTGGGCCGAATCCGACCGCCTTCTCAGGCCCAGCCGCAGAGCCACCTCGCTGCGGACGGGAAGAGACTGTCCTCGGGCAGCACCGATGCCCACATACACGCCAGCCTGGGCCTGCACTCGCTGGTGTGTAGGATCCCGCGAATCAGCTCCCGCCGAGGTCCCCACCGCCGTCGGCTGCCGAGCTCTGCGCCGACAAAGTAGTGCTTCGAGAACGAGGTTTCCGCCACCGCATCACACGGTCGCAGAGCCATCCGTCGGACCTTTCCGCGCGGCCACACTGCTGGGTGGCCACGCGAGCCATGTCCTGGCCAGTGGAGGAGACCGGTGCCTGCACTCCTGTTGGGAACGGAACCAGGAACACCTCCTTTCCGTCGTCGGCGTGGCGACGCTTCCTCCCGGATACCGTCATGCAGGAATGGAAACGACATCTTGGGCACCAACTTCGAGTGACCATGCCGTCAGTCGTGGACCCGCTGAACCAGCCGGGGCAACTCAAGTACTTTTGAAGACTACACGGAAGAGGGAATCCCATGTCGAGGGCGGGCAGAAAACCATACATCGGGTAGCCGATAAGAATCCTGCGATGCCTTTACGTCAGGCCGATCTTGGCGCACGCAGACTTGTACTCTGCGGTACAGATTTCTTCCAGAGTGTAAATTTTGTCGGCGACAACAGTGTCCATGATGTTTGCGCGAGTCAGGGGATCCACGCGCACCAAGTGCGTCGGGATGGCCTTATCGGTGGGACTGTCGACCTTGTCGGTAGCCAGCGCGTCGAACTGAATATTCTCGCCCTGAACCTTCAGAACAGCTGCTGTTGCGGCAACCTTGGCCTCATCCGGATATGGTTTATAGACCGTCATGAGCTGCTCACCGGTGATGATGCGCTGCACTGCCGAGAGCTCGGCGTCCTGACCGGTAATGGGCGGTAGTTTGGTGACGCCCGCGGCCTCGAAACTCCTGATAATGCCTGCCACCATGGCGTCGTTGGCAGAGTAAACGCCATCAATGTTGTCCTTGCCGATCGCGTTGATGGCCTCGGCCATTTCGGTTTGCGCGATGTCCGGGTTCCAGCCCGCTGTGTCATAGGACTTCACGATCTTCGCCTGGTTGGAGATCTCCGACAGTGCACCCTTCTTGACCTGCTGGCCGCTCGGGTCGGTGAGTGAGCCGTTCACCATCACGACGTTGGCAGCAGTGCCCGTGTCCCGGCCCATTGCGTCTATCAGGGAGCGGCCCTGCACCTCGCCGGCGAGTTCGTTGTCGAAAGAGACGTACAGATCGACCGGTCCCTCGGCTAGACGGTCGTAGGCGATCACCGGAATGTCGGCAGCTTTCGCCTTTCTGACCATTGGAGCGATCGTGTGTGAGTCGACTGCGTCCAGCAGGATGACGTCCACTTTCTCAGTGATCATCTTCTGCATCTGGGCGGCCTGCACGTCCGGGTCCTGGTCCGCATTCTGATAGTCCGTTCGTCCCTGGTCCTTGGTGAGAGATGCGACCGTCTTCTTGATGATCGGGTAGTCGAACTGATCGTGGCGCGTACTGCTCTTCTCGGGCAGCAGCAGACCGATCGTCATCTCGTTGACTTGTGTCGGTCTAGTCTTCGGACCTTCCTCGGACTTGCCCAGAAGGGCGCAGCCGGCGAGCGAAAGGACCATCGTGGAAGCGACCACGGATAGGGGGATACGACGCATTCCAGACTCACTTCGCGTGTGATTCGGTTGTGGGTGCCGCAAGGGGCCCATGTATTCGAGCAACCAACACACCGGTGCCAGCGCAGGGTTGATTCGCTCACTTCGGCGGCGGGGTTTCACTGGTGCTACTACTCACCCAGGGAGTGGCACACAGTCCCGGCCGCAGATACCGACCGCGTTTGGTGCAACCGGTTCAGCCCACGGCGCGAATCCATCAGCAACCACTCTTGTAGACCCAGTCGGCTGATTCGTCGATGTTGTCCGCAGTCAGTACCTTTTGCGTGACGCCGATTTTGTCGGAGGACGCAGGTACGGCGCCGCCCCTGCCCTTGCGTAGGTAGTTCACTACAGCTTTGACCTGCTGTTCACCGATCTGCACCGGGGATTGCGCCACCAGCGCGGTGATGGTGCCCGCGTTGAGCGCCAGCACCTCGGTCGGCGTTGCATCCAGGGCGATCACCGTCACCCTTCCGGATTTGCCCGCCTGCTGGACGGCGGCTGCGGTGGCTGTCCCATCGGGACCATCGGCGGCAACGATCACCTTGAGGTCCGTATGGTCGGCCAGCAGTGAGGAAACTGCGGAAGTGGCCTTCGCGACGTCGTAACCGGTGTACTTAGGTGCCAGGGTCCTGAGATTCGGGTTCGCTTCTTTGATGGCGCTGACAACCGGGTCCAGGCGTGAGTCGACTGGTTCGAGTCCGGCGACACCGTTAACGATCGCCATCGAACCTGAACCGCTCGGAACGAGCTCGGCCAGATCGGACAGGAAGTCCAGGTCCTCGGTGTCGGTGCCCACGACTTTGTACTGTGTGGCGGGGGCAGCGGAGTTGATCGTCACGACCGGAACCCCATCGCTCATGAGCGTCTCGTACTGGTTCGTGAACTGGTTCGGGTCGCTCGGGTTGACGATCATGCCGTCGGGCTTCGACTGTCGAGCCAAAGAGAACTTCTGTGCGTACGAGGAGGCTTCGCTGTTCGCGGAGGTGTACTCCTTGTAAGCCACGCCGAGCCGGGCCGCCTCGTTCTTCGCTCCGCAGCCCAGCGTCGTCCAGAACGGGTCGCTGGACAATCCGTACACGGCCGTGATCGAGAGCTTCTCGCTGGCGTTCTCGGAGCCGGCGGACGCCGATGAGTCGCTAGGCGTGGTGCCGCAACCGGTGGCTACCGAAGTCACCATAGCGACGTAGGCCCCCATCAGTGATCGATACGCCATCTTTCTCATGCTTTTCGCTCCTCGGGTGTTAAAGCGGACAGAAGTCCGACTTTGAGGTCATAGGTGCGCGTGGACCGGACAAGAACTGCTGCTCTGGTGATTGCCGAAAGCGGGCGCCGTGGCGATGCCTGCTTGGGTTCGGGTCGCGGTGGTGACGGTGTTGGTCGCTCCAGGGCGCCGGGGCATGTCTGTGCAGTAGGCGCCCCGGAACGGCATGCGAGGTGGAGGGCGCGCAGGGGGCCTTGAAACGCCCTAGTTGCAGTCAGGGCTGGGGAGCGGGATTAGCAGTGGTGGCGAAGAAGGTTCGCGCGTGGGGGAGTGAGCGGAGCCACGGGCCAACTAGCACGTCAGGCGTGGTCGAAGCCTGTGCATGACCGGTCGGCATGCTCGCCCTCCGGCCAGCCGGAAGCCGTGCGTGCCCCTTCCGGTGGTCCTCTGTCTGCTACTGGGAGGCTAACGCCGTAGCTTGCTGCCTCTTTGCTTCCGGCCCGAGCCGAGATTCGGCGGTGTCAGGTAAGGCTCGTCTGTGTGCTGCACTCACCCGGTGCTCCTTGTAGGGATGGAAGAGGAAGACGGCACAACGAAGCCGCTGATGTCTGTTTTCCACCCGCAAGGGCCGGACACCACGTCGTGACGGCAAGCCCATACTTTTGCGTATGCTGCGCGAAAGTCAATGACTTTGCCGACAATACTGTTAACAATGTTTGAGGTGGGGTGATCGGTCAGCCGTCTGATGTGGGAGGAATTCGCGTCTGCGGGTGATCGAGAGCCGCACGGTGCCCGAGGTGGCCGTTGCCTGGGGTCCGTGGGGGTTCCATGCTCCGTGTGCGGAGGCCGCGTTCATCGAGGATGCCTGGTGGGGTGCTCCGCGGGTTCCTCCTCGACTGACAGCCGATCTGCCCCGGGCCGCCTCAACCCTGGACTGGACCATGCCGCTGATCTGAACGACGGAGTGCCGCCGAGACATGGAGAAGAGGCAGCGGGGCGGTGTCGGTTGTAGAGCGCTGGTTAGTTTCATCGGCGGGCAGCACTGCCGCCGTTGCACGGCCCGGATGAAGGGCGAAGTCGGCTCGCATGCGGGCCATCATTCGTCCTGCAGGCCGACACCGGACGGTCGGTGTCCGACCCCTTCGACCATGCCCTGGCTGGAGTTGAGGATTGAGGGAGGGCGGGATGGGCGGCGCGGACGCAGCCGGCGATCGGGGCGCGCTCACCCGGTTTTGCGTCGGCGGGGCCTCCGCATGAGGCCGCCGTCAGCAGATCCAGCGACTGTTGCTCGGTCCGCCAGGGCCACTTGGAGAACTGAGGTACCAAGGGCAGCGGCACACGTCTCATCGAGGACCTGTCCAGAACATCGGTCACGCTCGGGACGCTTAGACGGTGTCCTACGTGGTGAGGCGGACGAGTCGTTTGTAGCAGCACAGGGTGGCGGCGAGTCCGAGGAATGCCAGGTAGTTGCGGGGGTTGCGCTCGTAGCGGGGGCTGAGGCGGTGGTAGCCGGACAGCCAGGACAGGGTGCGCTCGATGACCCAGCGGCGGCGTCCTAATCGTTCGCTGGACTCGATTCCTTTCCGGGCGATGCGCACGCCGATGTGTTTTCCCCACAGCCATCTGCGCAGGTGGGGTATGTCGTACGCCGTGTCCGCATGCAGCCGCTGTGCCTTGAAGTACCGGCCGCGGTAGGGGTCGTGTTGCGTTTGGTGACCCGTGATCATGGGCTTCAGGCCCTCGCTGTCGTGGACGTTGCCGGCCGAGATCCCGACGACGAGGGGCAGCCCGTTCGCGTCCGACAGGACGTGCATCTTGATACCCGGCTTGCGCCGGTCCACGGGGCTCGGACCTATGTGTTCGCCCCCTTTTTTCGCCCGGACGTGGGCAGTGTCGAGGACAACGCGGGTGACGTCGACGAGGCCGGCGTCGTCGAGCCGGTGCAGCACGGCCTGGTGCAGCCGGCCCCAGACACCGGCTCTGGACCAGATCAGGAACCGGCGGTGCGCGGTGGACTTCGATATACCGAAGCACGGCGGCAAGGCCCGCAGGCGCAACCACTGACCAACACATAGATGATGGCCGCAAACAGCGTCTCATCAGGCGTGTCCGGCGTCCCGCCACCCTGCGGACGCACCCTCGAAGGTGGGATCAGCGGCTCCGCGATCTCCCACAACCCATCCGGAACGATCCAACTCCAAGTACCCCGCCCCATACCGGATTCTACGTCCGCCTCACCACGTAGGACACCGTCTTAGACGCTATTTCAGTTGGCGTGATCTTGCGGCAGTCTGGGGTGATGACTGCTGCGCTCGTCGAACGGTTGGCGCCGGACGATCTGTGGGAGTTATTCCAGCGAGTGGTCCCGCTGGCTCCGGAACGCCCGCAAGGCGGAGGGCACCGCTGTAGAGGGGACCGTGAGGTGCTGGCTGCGATCATTTTCGTGGCCACCTCGGGATGCACCTGGAACCAGTTGCCACCGGGCTTCGGGCTGTCGGGTGTTACTGCCTTTCGCCGGTTCACTGTGTGGAGCAGGGCTCGGGTGTGGGCCAAGCTCCACCGCTTGGTCCTGGACGAACTCGGTGCTCGGGGTGGGCTGGACTGGTCGCGGTGCGCGATCGACTCCGTCAGCGTCCGGGCCCTCAAAGGGGGCTGTTGACGGGACCGAATCCGACCGACCGCGGCAAGAGCGGATCGAAAATCTACCTCATCGTTGACCGCAGTGGCCTGCCGCTGTCCATCGGCATTTCTGCCGCGAACCTCCACGACAGCCAGGCCCTCATCCCGTTGGTTCGCGGCATCCCGCCCATCCGCTCGCGTCGCGGTCCCCGACGCCGACGGCCCGGAAAACTGCGCGGTGACAAGGGCTACGACTACCGCCACCTGCGGCACTGGCTGGCCTCCCGAGGTATCCGGCACCGCCTTGCCCGAAGGGGCATCGAGTCATCCCAACGACTCGGCCGGCACCGCTGGGTCGTGGAGCGAACTGTGTCCTGGCTGTCTGGCTGCCGACGCCTCCATCGCCGCTACGTGCGCAAGCCGGAACACTTCCTTGCGTTCACCGCCATCGCCTCGACCCTCATACGCCACCGCAGGATCGCCAACTGAAATGGTGTCTATGTCGTACAGGGTCCACCATGGACGCCAGCGTCGCTGACCTGCTCGGCGTTGGGCAGAGCCCGGTTGGTCGCCTCGGCGTAGGTGGCCGAGGCGTCCCGGCATACGACTTCGATCCCTTCCCTCCTGCGCAGTTACGCCTCCGATGTGGTGGCTTCGCGGTCCCGCAGTGCCCACTCCCGCAGGGGCGCCCGGTTGGGGGTCAAACGAACGGTGTAACTCGGGTTGTTGGAGTTACTGACGGGCTGCGGAGAGGCGTCCGTCGAAGATCATGTCGAAGGCGTTCGGTGCGGTCTTCCAGTACACGGTCCAGCGGGCTTGACCCTTGCCGGTGGGGTCGAGGGACAAACGTGTCTGGGCGCTCCTGGAGACCAGGGCGAATCAAGCTGTGGCGCTGAGGGCCCTTGGCGTATCAGACCTGCTGTGAGGCCCAGTGAGGCGGTATCCCTGCGCTTCGAAGGGGTCAGCGTCCTGTCCACCTCACGGGGTGCTGACGCAGTGCCTAGAGCGAGCCGACAACCTTGCGCGGAGTGACCCGGACAACGACGCGGTCGCCGTCGTCGACGGATGCTGGGTTGAAGTCCGCGTAATCCCTGCCCGTGTACTTGCGCGAGAGCTCGTTGATCAGCTCCGAGGCGCCCTCGCTGTCGAGCGTGGCCGTACCGCGTACCTCGGCGTAAGGTGTACGGCGCGTTTGCCGGGTTGATCATCACGGTGATCCGCGGGTCGCGGCGCAGGTTCAGTTCCTTCCTGCGGCCCACGGTGGTAGAGATCAGCAGGTCGTCGCCGTCCCGCATGAGCCAGGTCACAGACAACTGCGGGCTGCCGTCGGGCTGGATCGTGGTCACCGTCGCGAAGACGGGAGTGTCATCGATGATCTTCTGAAGATCATCGGAGAGTGCGGCACTCATGAGGGGTGGGCCCTTTCAGGTAGACGTCTCGCCTCCGCTGCGCGGAAGGCGCAGCGGATGACACCGTGGAGTACAACGACGGTTCCCGGCCCGGGTGCCGTACGCGTGCGGTGGGGCGTGGGTGGTGGAGGTCCGAGGTGATCCCGATCTTGAGTCGCTGGCGGATCAGCGCCTGTGTCTGCAGGGCACGGCGGCCGCCGTGCCTGTCCTGGTCCTGGAACTGAGCGCGGTCACGTTCGCCGACTCCACCTGCTTGAACCTTCTGCCGCTGATGCGCCAGGCCGCGGACCGGCGGCTGGTGGGCGTACCGCGGCCTGGCAGGGGTTCACCGACGGTGTGCGGATGACAGTCGACGCTTTCGGCGGGACGCTCGGCGGAAACCCACGTAGGGACCTGGTCGTGTGAGCGCGGCCGGGCCGCGCGCCGTCTGGCTGCCTGCCGGCGACGGTGTCCCGCACTTTCACTGGGGCCGCGGGTGCGGGGCACCACGCGGGGCGTGAACGGCTCCTCTGAGTCCTATGGCCTCGTCCCTGCCAAGGCGTGTCCGAACGGGTGGGGGCCGGCTGAACGGGAGGGTTGCCGCGTGCGCTGTGTAGGAGGGGGCGGCTGTCGGGGGTGGTGGGGCGAATGGGTGAGCGGCCAATCGTTGGGCGGCGGTGGGTCGTTGCACAGGTATGGGAGTTTTCCGCGACGGTCCAGGTTCGGGTGGACGGGGTGCCGTGCTGGCGCAGGCCGTCTGCGCGATGTGTGGAGTACGGCAGCGCAGTTGCGCTGGGGTCTGTCCGGTGAGGGAGGAGTTCCAGTGTCCCGCGCGCGGGCAGACTGCAGCCAGCACGACTCCCGGCTCCAATACAGGCCGGTGGGCGGCCGTGGCGAGGGCAGTGCTGATCGTCTCCGCCGCTCTCTCGATCATCGCCGCGACGGTGTCGACCGTCCTGCGCACCGGATCCTGATACTGCTCCTTACGGCATGCGGTGAAGGGTCATTCGTGCCGGGGGTCCGCAGACGGTGCACATGATCCGGTGGCATCGCCGCTCGTGCCCGTGGGGCCACTTACGGCGGCTGGCCAGGCGGTCTCGGGTTCGCGGGCGCCGCCTGCGCGCGCGGCATTGGCGTCGGCTTCCTGCATCTCGGCGCACCACTGGCAGTGGCCGGTGCACGAGGGGCGGCTGTCCTGCCAGTAGGCGCCGAGGAGTTCGGCGCGCACGCCGGAGGTGTATTCGTCACGTTGGCGCGGCTGCTGGCTCATGCCCGCCACAACACCGACGCGTGGGTGGGGGTTGTGGCCCGTCACGCCACAGCATCGACTCCGTGATCAGCCCGCGACACAACGGCCGCCCGGAACGAACCGTCAGCTTCGGCCCGTGCCGGGCTTTCGCCCTCTCTGCCAAGCAGCGCTCGCGGTCGTTCCGGGGCAGGCGTGCGGCCCGTCATGCCAGACTGCTCACCTGGCGGGGAAGGGGTCCGTGCCCGGTACCGGCCGATGTCGGTACCGGGGCTCGCGGCTCAGTGTTCCGGTGGCCGGTCCGGGGTGCTGTCGCGTGCGGCCTCGGCCGCCTGCGGCAGCGTGGGGAATACCCGGAAGTGTTCCCGCGTGCCCGTCACCGTCAGCAAGTGCTCCACCTGCTGGGGCAGCGGGCCGACCAGCCAGGGCAGAGCATGGCCCCGCTGCAGCGGCATCAGCAGGGTGTTGAACGCCTCGGAACCCAGGTATGCCACACCGGACAAATCCACAACGACCCGCTTGCCGGAGCGCTCCGCCGACTGCACCGCCAGATCCAGCAGCTCCACGTCCCCGGCGGCATCCAGGTCACCTTCCAGCCGCACCAGGACACAATGCGTCCATTCCGCTATCAGACGGACAGGGCTCTTCCTTGAAGGACTTGGCATACATCCTATTTTCCCCCTGCGGTGACCGTCGTGGTGCAGGACGCCCGACGGGGGATCCGTGGACCGGCCTGCGCGTCCGGGACGGCGGCAGTGAGCCTCCAGGGGGCGCAAGTATCGAGGGCTCGCGAGCGTAGGTCACGGGGACGGGAAGCACGCTTCGCCGACGTCAACGGCGCCTGCGCGCCCGGGTTCTGCGGGGACTGTCAGCGTGTGCGCAGCCGGGTGACGGCGGCGGCCAGATGGTCCTGCAGGGGTGCGGGCAGCGGCCCGCCGTGGACGGTGGCGAGGACGGCTTCGGCGATGTCGTGCAGCTTGGTGTTGGAGTGCTGCGACACGTCCACCAGGAGCTCCCAGGCGTCGTCTTCGGTACAGGAGCACCGGGCCATGAGGATGCCGCGGGCCATGTCGATGACTGGCCGCCGCTCCATCGCGATGCGCAGCTGCGCGACCTCCTCCCGCAGCGCTTCTACCGGCCCAGTAGGAGGCCGGCCGGAGGTGTGGGAGGGGCAGGAGCGGGACGCCTGGTCGTGTGACGCCGGACGCTGTTGTTCGGTAGTGCCACGCCGGGGTCCGGGACGGGAGAACGGGCTCATGTATCGAACGTACCCGGGTCCTGGCCGGGCATCCTTCCGGCGTCGTGGTGGGAACAACGGAATGTCCGTGGGCTTCGTAGGTGACGGTGGACTGGGCCCGGCGTCCAGGGTGGTGTGGCAGGTTCCCTGCAGGAGTTGGGCGAAGGCATTGCGGCTGGCGAGGTCGCGTTCTCCGCGGGGATGTACCACGCGGCACTTTCGCGGCTGACGGGCCAGGGGGTGGTGATGGGGGACAGCTCCCTTGCGTGATGCGTGATGCGTGATGCGTGATGCGTGATGCGTGATGCGTGATGCGTGATGCGTCTGGGTGTGGCGGCCGGCCTCTTGGGTGGGTTCTGGCGGCGTGGCGGCGGCCGCCGCAGATGCGGCGGCCGCGTGCCCGGCCCGGCGCCGGTTCCCCCGAGCAGGGCCGGTGGGGACTCCCTCCGAGTGGCCGTGGCGTAGATGGCCCGGCACTTCGATGCTCCGAGGGACGCGCCGGGCCTGCACCGCATCTGCGGGAGGAATGCGGGGCCCGGTGTCTGTATGCCACAGGCTCGCTCTGCCGCGGGTGAAAGTGTCGCTGTCTGTCAACGCCTGGCTGGCGGAACGGCTGCCCTTCGAACATAAAGTAACCGGCCGGACACCGCAGCGGCCTTGACGTAACCGGTACGAAGAAAGACGTATCGGCATATGCCGATATCGGGGTCAGGGAGCAGTCCCCATACGGCTGACGTCGCATACACGCCTGCACTGCGGGATGGGGCTTATGCGGCGGTGGCTGCTGAATGCCGGGCCGGAGCCGCGCCGCCGACCGCACGGCTCCAGCCCTTCCGCTCTCTTGGCGCACCCGGCGAGGCAGCTCCGGCGCCTCGCATCATCGCCAGAAGAGCACGCGAGGACCGACCGGGGGGTCTCGGTCTTCGCGCTTCCGGCCGTCGCTTCGTCAGCGCGGTGGCGGCCGGACTGCATAAATTTCTTACCACGGGAACGACTTGGTGGGCAATACGCCCTGTTGTGCCGCCGAATGTGAGGGACAGCAGGGGAAAGAAGGCTCGCCGGGTGTATCGGACGGGCGGGATCGCCGCTCAGCGGCACCGCACGGGATATGACATCAGGAGTGTCCGGCCCGTCCGTCCCGGTGTGGCCGACTGGCTTCACGTGTTGCCGCCTCTGCGTTTGCCCGTCCGTTCCCGGTACCCGGTACGGCCTGCCTCATGCGATTCTCACCGATTGGAGCGGCTGTTCGAGCATGCCCCCCGCTATCTTCGGGGCAGAATCGCGGCCGGGGGCTCAACCCGGGCCGCATCAGCAATCGTGAGGACACGGTGAACCCGTCGCATCCAGTACAGCCCGGCCGATGGTCGGCCAGTTCCACCAGCATCGACGGCATCCACGTCGTCACCCTGCGCGGCGAACTGGACTACACCGCTCGTGAACGCGCCGAGAAAGTCCTCACCCTGCCCGTCGGGGACGCACCGTTGCGGACCGTGGCCGACCTGTCCGGCGTCACCTTCATGAACTCCACAGGCATCAACGCCCTCGTCAGCGCCCACCAGGCCGCCGCAGCGACCGACGGCTGGGTCCGCGTAGCGGGCGCCCAGGCCCCCGTGCTGCGCGTGATGGAATTGGTCGGCCTCGACACGGTCATCGCGTGCTACCTCACCGTGGACCAGGCCCTGGAACGCTGAGTACACGTTTTTGTCCGGCAATACGGCGACCCTGCCCTGTTGATCCCGGTTCCGGACCCGCGGAGGTGTCCGGTACGGCCGCAAGCCGCGTCACCGGAGGCGAGAGCTGGGGCCGGCCGAATGGGTTCACCCGACCGGGTCCGCCCGCCCGCCTGTACCCGCAGCCTGCCGTGGGCGGGTATCGGCGGTCCGGTCCGGGAACGTGTCTACGGTGCGGGCTGGTAGTCGACGCTCTCCTGTCCGCAGCCGGCGGCGAGTTCGGTGAGGGCGGCTCGTTCGCGGTCGTCGATGGTCAGCTGCCAGCGGAGTTTGGTGGCGACCCAGTCGGCGGTGTAGGTGCAGCGGGCGTCGGCGAGCGGGGGCTGCCAGTCGGCCGGGTCCTGATCGCTCTTGGAGCGGTTGGTGCGGGCGGTGACGGCTACCAGACTGCGGTCGGCGTCCAGGTCGTCGGCGTACGCCTCCCGCCGGGCCGCCGTCCATTCCGAGGCCCCGGAGTCCCAGGCTTCGGCGAGCGGCACCATGTGGTCGATGTCCAGGCCGCCCGGCGCGGTGAGGGTGACGCCGTCGTAGTAGGAATACCACTCGCCTCCCACGACTTTGCAGCCCGCTTCGATGGCCGGCTCCACCCGGGATTCTGCGATCAGCACTTCGGCGCGGGTGCTGCATCCGTCGCGGTCGGCGTCGACCCAGTGTTTGAAACTCGTGCGCTGGTAGCCGTCCCGGGACTCGGCCGCGGCGGGCAGGAGTTGGACGGCTTCGGTCAGCGGCAGCAACTCCGCCCGCGTTTCGTGCGCGGCGGCGGGGACAGCGGCGAGCGGGAAGGCCAGCAGGGCGGCAGCAGTGACTGCGATCTTCGAGAACATGAGCCTTTGCTAGCGATGATCGGCTGCGACCCGCCCGGACTTGGACCACGCCTCACCCGGGTGAGGGCATTGGTCGTACCGCAGGCGCACCGTCGGACGCTCTGAGCGCCGTTCGCCGTCGGCGGCAGCTGGGGGAGAAGCGGCGCCACCTGCCAGTTCCTCATCAGCGCGGGCGACAATCCACAGCGGCTGAACCTGCGCCTGGCACCCAGGGCCACAAAGGCGTGCGCCAACGTGCAGCAAAGGCGTCCGGGACGCTCGCCGGCCTCAGCCCCCGGGGCGGCACGCTTTCGGGCCGCGGTCCCCGCGCGATGGCACGGACGGGGACCCGCCCGAACCGTCGCCCGGAGCCGGCGCAGGGTGTTTCAGTGCTCGGGGTACTGCGGGGCGAGCCCCGCGGGACCGCCGTCCAGGATCTGGCGGGCGACGCCGGCGAGGCTGAGCCTGTGCCGGAGGGCGTGGACGCGCATGGTCGCGAGCGCCTCGTCCATGCCGGTGCCATGATGCTGGGCAAGGCAGCCCTTGGCCTGCTCGACGACAACCCTGGTGTTCAGAGTGTCCTGTGTCTGCGTGAATGGATTTGTCTGCTCGTACACCGCGCGTTGCTGGAGGACGGCAAGGGTGGCGATGTTCGCCAACGCCTGCGCCAGGCGCAGCTGGCTGCCGTCGAGTGCGCCGCGCCGGTCACGGAAGAGGTTGAGAGCTCCGATGACCTGGCCCTGCCAGTGCAGCGGGGCGGCGACCACGGAGGTGTATCCCAGCTGCCGGGCGCGCGGCGTGAAGCGGGGCCAGCGCCGGCCGGCGGCCTCGGTGTCCAGGCGGACATCGCAGACCGGGACCTGGGTGTAATAGCAGTCCCGGCAGGGGCCCTCGTCCCATTCGAGACCGGACAGCTCCAGAGCACGGGTGCGGTCGTCGGAGGCGGCGGCGTCCACGACCTGGCCGTGCGGCATCCCCAGCAGTACTCCGGCCGCGGCCACGTCCAGCAGGTCCACACAGCGCTCGGTGAGCGTGTGCAGGAAGTCGACCACGTCGAAGTCCCGCACCAGGGTGTCGGAGAGTTCGGCGAACACGGCAGCGAACCGTTCCTCGCGCGGCAGTTCAGGCACGGCAGCCACAGCGCCCACTCTCGGCTGAGGGCACACTGCGGCCGGCACCCGCGCCCCGCTCGCGTGGTGAATCCGCGAACCACCGTGCAATGCGAAAGGCAGCCAGCTGTTCGGAGCCGTCAAACACGTCCGTAGGCGACACAGCCGCCACTCCCTTCGTGAATGATCACCGAGCCGGCATCAGATGCCGGCTCACAGCGGTGAAGGCATCCACCGAAGGCCCTTTCACGCTATCGCGAACGGCCGTTGCGGAAGGGCACAAGCGGACAGCCCGGCGGACCAGCCAGCCATGACCAAGACCGGTACTTCGTGTACCGCGGCTGCTCACACCGGCAGACATACTCAGCGGCATCCGGGCACGTCGCGAGCCGGCTGCCTGGCGGCGATCGCGGGGTCCACGACGACCGGGCCGCGCTCGATGTCGCCGAAGTTGCGGCAGAATCCCCGGCGGTCGCAGGCGGCGACCGGATACAGCCTGCTGAGGTCTGGCACAGCCCTGTGGGGCAAACGCGTCCGGGCACTCCTGGAAACGGAGTGAGGCAGGGGCCGTGCCGGCGGGGTGGTCGCGGCGTCCCCGGTGCATGCGGGGTGGGATGATCGGGATATTCCCAGTGAGAGGGGCCGCTGTGCCGGTTCCGGTGTCGGGCGTGGAGCGGTCCTGCGATGTGGGGGCGTGGGCGGTGCTGGCTCTGTCCGGTGAGATCGACCTGGGTGCGGTGCCGCGGGTGCGTGAGGTGGTCGGCGAGCTGGTCGCGGAGGGCCGGGTGCATCTGGTGTGGGACCTGCGCGAGGTGAGCTTCATGGACTCCGCGGGACTGGGGGTGCTGGTGGCTGCGGTCCGGTCGGCGGAAGCCCGTCAGGGCGAGGTGCGCCTGGCCGGAGTGGGCCCGCAGGTGTCCCGACTGCTGGAACTGACCGGTTTGGACGCCGTCATCGGGGTCTACGCGGACGTGCCGTCCGCGGCGGGCCCGGCAGCCGGATGAGGAGCTGCGGCGGGCCAACCGATACCGGTCCCCTGAGTGCGTCCGACGGCAGGGAATTGGCAGAATACGTGAGGTGGATTCCTTTCCCGAACAGGACGTCCGAGCTGTCCCGCTGGAGGGCGCGGCGCTGATGTCCGTTCTCTTCGAGGCAGCCGGGTCGGGCGTGTACGCCGTCGACGCCCAGGGCATGGTGATCGCCTGCAACCCGTGGGCGGAACGCCTCCTGGGCTACGAACCCGGAACGCTCCTCGGGGTGAACGCGCACACCACGCTCAACCCCACGCCCGGCAACACCGCAGGCGTGCGGGAGCAGCGGCCGGTCCTGCAGGATGTGGCCCAGGGCAAACTCATCAGCGGTGACCGGGCGGTACTGCTGCGTGCGGACGGCCGCCCGCTGCCGGTGTGGTGGTCCGCGGCGCCGTTGCCCCCCGAGGCCGGCCACGGCCCGGGCGCGGTGGTCGTCTTCCACGACACGTCCGCACAGCGCGAGCGTTCCGACCGGCGGGCGGACCGGTACGCGCACAGCGAGACGATGCGCGAGCAGGCCGAGTACGACCTGGCCGAGATCACCTGGCTCGGTGAGCTGACCCTCGCCATGGTCAGCACCCTGGACGCCGACCGGGTCCTGAACCGGCTGGTGCGCCAGCTGGTGCCCCGCTTCGCCGACACCGCACTGATCGACCTCACCAGCGGCTCGACGATGCACCGGGCAGCCGGGGAGCACCACCTTCCCGGCGTGCTACCCGCCGCTACCGCGAGCATGGCAGTGCCGGAGCATCCAGCCCACCAGGCGGCCCTGCAACGCATCAGGGACGGGGCAGGTCTGCAGCATCTGCCCGAACCGGCTCCGGGCACGGGAGCGGACCTGCTGCATCTCGTCGAGGCCGCCGACGTCCTCGTCGTGCCGCTGCGTATCCGCGCCACGACCCTGGGGGCCCTCACCCTCATCCGCACCACGGACAGCCCGCCGTTCAACGAGACCGACCGCATCGTCGCCGAGGAGGTCGCCCGCCGCACCGCGCTCGGGCTGGAGAACACCCACCTGCACGCCGCCCAGGCCGACATCGCCGTCACCCTCCAGCGCGCCCTGCTCACCGACCTGCCCGCCGTCCCCGGCCTGGAACTGGCCGCGCACTACCAGCCCGCCCAGCTGGCGGCCGAGGTGGGCGGCGACTGGTACGACGCCTTCCCCCTGCCCGACGGCGACACCGCCCTGGTCATCGGCGACGTCACCGGCCACGACATCAAAGCCGCCTCCCGCATGAGCGAACTGCGCAACATGCTGCGCGCCCTGGCCGTCGACCGCCCCGAGGAAAACCCCGGACAGATCCTCCAGCGCCTCGACACCGCCCAGGCCCACCTGCACCTGGCCGACTCCGCCACCGTCATCCTCGCCCGCCTCCACCCCCACCCCGACGGCACCTGGGAACTGTCCTGGTCCGTGGCCGGCCACCCACCACCCCTGCTCCTCGCCGCCGGCACCACCAGCACCTACCTCACCGGCCCCCACGCCATGCTCCTGGGACTGAGACCGGCCATGCAACGCCCCACCGCCCGCATCACCCTGCCCCCCGCGGCCACCCTCGTCCTCTACACCGACGGCCTCGTCGAATCCCGCACCCAGAACCTCGACACCGGCATGACCCGCCTGCGCCAGCACCTCGACACCCACCAGAACCTGCCCCTGCCACGCCTGTGCGCCCATCTCGCGCAGGAACTGGGCGACACCCGCGACGACATCACCCTCATCGCCGTCCGCACCCCCGTCCCCTGACCCCCGCCCGGGCCGAGGACCCGGGGCCGGGCGGGCCCGGGTCCACACGAAGCGCATCGTTCGCAGGGAGCCGTTGCGCTTGACGTCCTCAACGACGGTCTGCGGTCGCAGGGTGCGCACGGCTGCGGCAGCGGATGCGTGCGAGGCACTCCCGGGACTGCTGAGCTGGTATCCGCAACGGCATCCTGACGCGTCGGTCTGGTGTGTGAGTGTCGGCGTGCGCGCAGTCCGGCGACTGCGGCGGCCAGATGGTTCTGCAGATGCTCGGGCAGCGGCTCGACCTGCACGAAGGTGACGACGGCTGAGGTACTGGTACCGGGCTGGCGGGAGTGTCTACCGATCTGGTTTCGGCTGCTTCATTGCTCATGATGATGGCTTAGTGTTCCCGGCGGGGTCGCTTGATCCCTTTGAGGGGGGTGTCCGGTGGCTGGCAAGGATGTTTCGGAGCGTTTGATCGGTCTGCTGTCGGTCCGGGGTGAGGATCTGGGCGCGGAGTGGGCGCAGAGGGTGACCGGCTCGCTGGGCGGGCGGGTCAGCCGTGCCGAGGTCGAGCGTGAACTGCAGGAGATCTACACGGCGCTGGTGGCCGCGCTCGGCGCGGGCAGCGTGGACGGGCATGATGAGGCGTTCGGTGAGGTGCGTGCGCTGCTGACCGAACTGTCGCGCAACCGGGCGTTGCAGGGCTTCACCCCGACGGAGACCGCGGTGAGCGTGTTCTCCCTCAAGGAGGTCCTGCAGCCGGCGCTGACCGGCAAGGACGCTGACGTGCAGGCGTATCTGCAGTTCACCGCCCTGCTGGACACGCTCGGTCTGTTCACCATCGAGGGATACACCCGTACCCGTGAGGAGCTGATTGCGGCGCAGGCCGAGCAGTTGCTGGAGCTGTCCACTCCGGTCGTGAAGCTGTGGGACGGGGTGATCGGTGTCCCGCTGGTCGGCACGCTGGACTCGGCGCGCACCATGGTGGTGATGGAGAAGATGCTCCAGGCGCTCATCGACACCGGCTCCGAGCAGGCCATCATCGACATCACCGGTGTGCCCACGGTGGACACCGAGGTGGCCCAGCACCTGCTGAAGACCGTGGTGGCGGCCCGCCTGATGGGAGCGGAGTGCACGATTTCCGGCATCCGGCCGCAGATCGCGCAGACCATCGTGGCTCTCGGCATCGAATTCGGTGACATCGTCACCAAAGCCACGCTCGCCGATGCCCTGCGCCACGCGCTGCGCCGCTCCGGTGTCGCCGTGTCCCGCACAGCGCCGCAGGCCGGTGCCCGGTGAGTGAGCAGGTTCCCGTTCTGCGGATCGGGCGGGTACTGCTGGTCTCCATCCAGACCGACCTGGACGACCAGGACGTGGTACAGCTCCAGGACGACCTGGCCGCCGCGGTGGTGGACAGCGGTGCGCACGGAGTGGTCATCGACATCACCGCCGTGGAGATCGTCGACTCGTTCGTGGGCCGGATGCTGTCGACCATCGCCTCGCTGTCGCGGCTGCTGGACGCGCAGACCGTCGTGGTGGGCATGCGCCCGGCGGTCGCCATCACCCTGGTCGAGCTCGGTCTCTCGCTCGGCGGTGTCCGGACCGCGCTGACCTTGGACAAGGGCCTGCGGATACTGGGCCACGGCAGTGCCGGGCGTGGAATCGAGGGCACCGTGCCGGATGCCGCGGCTGGCGCATGAGCAGCGCCTCCCGAACCCCGGAGGTATTGGAGATCACCTCCAGCGGCGGGGTGGTGCAGGCCCGTCAGCTGGTGCGCGGACTGGCCCAGGAGTGCCGGTTCTCCCTCGTGGAGCAGACCAAGCTGATCACTGCCGCCAGCGAACTGGCCCGCAACACCCTCATACACGGAGGCGGCGGCAGCATGACCGCCTCTGTGGTGGAAGAACGCGGCCTGCCCGGTGTGCGGCTGGTCTTCACCGATCGGGGTCCAGGGATCGCGGATGTGGAGCTGGCACTGACCGACGGCTGGACCTCGGGCGGGGGCATGGGACTGGGGCTGTCCGGCTCCAGACGGCTGGTCAGCGACTTCGTCCTGGACAGCACCGTCGGCCAGGGCACCACCGTCACCGTCACCAAGTGGGCCCGATGATGACCGCCCGCGCGTTTTCGCTGGCGCACTGCGAGGACGTGACCTGGTTCCGCGACGGCTTCCACGCCGCCCGCGGCAGCGCTGCCACACTCGGCCGGCGTATCGGCCTGGGCGAGCAGCGCACCGCCCAACTGGTCCTGGCCGTCGCCGAACTGGCGGCCAATCTCACCAAGCACGCCACCGACGGCGCCCTTTTGCTGCGCGTCCTGCGCCACCTGCCTGAACCGGGAGCGGACGTGGTGGCCGGTGTGGAGGTGATCGCCGTCGACAGCGGCCCTGGGATGGCGGATGTCCCGGCCGCCCTGCGGGACGGCATGTCCACCACCGGCACCCTGGGCATCGGCCTGGGCGCGGTCCGGCGTCTGGCCGACACCTTCGACGTCCACTCGCGGCCCGGCACCGGCACCATCCAGCTGGCCCGCTTCTGGCCGCACCCCGCACCATCCGCCGCGAGCAGTGAACCGCCCGTCGGAGGCATCACGAGGCCGATCAGCGGTGAGCAGACCTGCGGTGACGCCTGGGCGGCACGCACCGACAGCGGCAGCGACACACCGGCAGCCGCACCCAGCAGCGAGGGGCCCGCCGATCCGCAGCCGGCCGCCGCAGCGAGCCCAAACTGGTCGGCGATGACCGGCGTACGGAAGGCGCAGCCGCCTGCGGCCCTACGTCCCGGCACCTCCGCGCCGGTACACGCCGCGGTGCCCGGGCCAGGCGAGGGCCTGCTGGTCATGTCCTGTGACGGGCTGGGCCACGGACCGCTGGCCGCGCTGGCTGCGCAGGCGGCCGTGAACGCCTTGCGGACCGGCACGGGACGCACACCTGAGCAGGTGATGCAGGAGGTGCACCGGGCGCTGCGCGGCACCCGCGGTGCCGCCGTCGCGATCGCCCGCCTGGAGCCCGGCGGGCGGGTGCTGTTCTGCGGCACCGGCAACATCACCGCCACCCTCCTCACCCCGACCAGCCGCGCGAGTCTGCTGTCCCACCCGGGAATCGCCGGCCACACGACGCACCGGCTGCGCACCCACGAATACCGCATGCCCGACCAGGGGATGCTGGTGATGCACTCCGACGGGCTCAGCGACCGCTGGAGCGCAGCAGATCTGGCCGGCCTGCTGCACCACCCGCCCGCGGTGATCGCCACGGGCCTGCTGCGCCAGGCCGCAACCCGCCGCGACGACGCCAGCGTGGTGATAGCCAAGGCGGCCCGGTGACCCCGCCCGGCGCCGGCCACCGCGCTCGCTCGGCACCGGTCCTGATCACGTCGATCAGAACCGAGCACGACGTGTTCGCGTTGCGCCGCCACGCCAAGACCGTCACCGAGGCCGTCGGCCTCGACAGCCGCGACCAGGTACGCCTGGCCACCGCACTGAGCGAACTGGGACGCGACCTGCTGCGCCCCGCAGCGATGACCGCGCTCTTCAGCCTGCAGCAGGAACCCGCCGTACTCCACACCGTGCTGCAGTGGGACGACGACCGGACCCCCAGCCAGGAGTCACTGACAGCCGTCACCCGCCTGCTGCCCCAGACCCGCTACGAACCAGCCCCCGCGCGCCCCGGAGCCCGGCTCGGCGGCCGGATCGAGATCACCTCCCCGATCCCCGAACTCGCCGCCCGGGACCTGAAGGCCGACCAGGTCCGCTCCCTCCTGGAAACCGCCAGCCCGGCAACTGCGATCGACGACCTCCGGGCCCAGACCCGCGACTTGATGGCCTCACTCCAGGAAGCCCACGCCCAGCGCGACGAACTGGAACGCCTGAACGAGGAACTGACCGAGACCAACGCCGGCGTCATGGCCATGTACGCGGAACTCACCGTCGAGCACAAAGACGTCGTGGAACGCTTCAGCCAGGAACACGAATTCGCCCTGGCCCTGCAGCGCACCTTCCTGCCCACCACCCTTCCCCAGGTCCCCGGTGCCGAACTCGCCGTGCGCTACCTGCCCGCAGCCGCCACCGCCGAGATCGGCGGCGACTTCTACGAAGCCGTCACCACCCGGCACGGACTCCTCCTCGCCGTCGGCGACGTGGTCGGACACTCCCTGCAGGCCGCCATGGTCATGGGCGAACTCCGCCACGCCCTGCGCGCCTACGCCGCCCAGGACCACCCCCCACACATCCTGCTGCAGCACCTGGACCACCTGCTCGGCCTGCACCAGCCCGGATGGACCGCCACCGTCTGCATCGTCCTCGTCGAACCCGGCAACACCCGGCTGCACATCGCCAACGCCGGCCACCTGCCCCCACTGCTCCTCACCCCCGGCACCGCACCCCGCTACCTGAGCGAGCACGGCCCCCTGCTGGGCCTGGGCCTGCCCCAGCCCCCAGCCACCGCCCACCCCGTCCCGCCAGGCAGCCGACTCCTCATGATCAGTGACGGGCTCATCGAAACCCGCGACACGATCCTGGACGAACGCCTGACGCTCATGGCCGCCACCGCTGCGGCGGGCCCCGAAGAACCCGACGCCCTGTGCACCGAACTCCTC
Organism: Streptomyces liliiviolaceus; assembly: GCF_018070025.1. Classification (NCBI taxonomy): domain Bacteria; kingdom Bacillati; phylum Actinomycetota; class Actinomycetes; order Kitasatosporales; family Streptomycetaceae; genus Streptomyces; species Streptomyces liliiviolaceus. Next base: position 2,423,229 of record NZ_JAGPYQ010000002.1, on the reverse strand, counting down.
GACACCTTCGGCACCGAACCCGAAGACGACATCATCATTTTCACCAGCCGCTTCAGCCCGCCCCCACACCGCTGAGTGCCTGTTGCACAGATCGGCTCAGGGCCCTGCGGCATGGCGGAAGGGCTGTCCAAGAAGGACAGCATCCGATGCCTCGAACGCTTCCCCGCCTGCGAGGTCTGCCGCCGCTCACCTCCGCTCACTTGACGATCGAACACAGGCACGGGAGGCGATTGATTCCATGCTGACCTGTAGGGATGCTGGACGTGAAGGGCACCGTCCCCAGACCCTGGAGGGCCTTCGTGATGTTTGACGCGCGCGTTGACGGCGGCAATTCCCCGGAAACGGGCGCCACCGCGCAGAAGGTGGCGGAGTTGCAGGAAGAGGTCGACCAGCTCAAAAGCGCGGTGCGGTCGCACGCCACGGTGGACCAGGCCATCGGCGTGGTGCTCGCGGTGGGAAGGCTAAGTCCTGACGACGCGTGGCTGGTCATCCGCGACGTCTCCATGCGGACCAACATCAAAGTGCGTGACGTCTCCCAGCAGATCGTCGACTGGGGCCGCACCGGTGTTCTCGCGGACGCTCTGCGCGCCGAGCTGGAGGACCAACTCAGCCGACGACGAGAACGGCTTGACGCTCAATAGGAGCTTCCTGGGGCGGGCTGCCCCATGCCGGGCATGGTCTTTCCCTCCGTTGGGGAGGCGAGTGTCCTGTGCCGGCCGGGGGCGCCGGTGGGCCGCTTGTGCGTGCGGGACGGTTGGGTCAGCGTGCGGGGCCGGCTGCAGGGCCAACGGCCGCGGGCGGGTGGGCCGGTGCGGTGGTGCTGGGGTTCTTTCGGTGTGCGGTGCGGGTGGTGCGTGTCTGGCGGGTGCCGGTGTTGTGGGCGAGGTCCTCGGTGAGGGCGGCCAGGATCGGGGCGGGGGCGTAGCGGGAGGCGTGGATGGCCCAGGTGGGGTGGTTGATGTCGGGGCCGGCCCACAGGGTCCAGGCGGTGAGGTGGATGTGGGAGTCCTGGGCGGCGAAGACATCGAACTGGACGCCGGCGTCGCCGTGGTGGGTCTGCCAGCGGATGTGGCGTCCGTCGATGGTGTGCTTCCAGCCGGCGTCGGTGAGGGGCCGCGTGGCGGCGGAAACAGTCCGCTCGATGGCGGGACTGCCCAGCGCGGTGTCCCAGGCGTCGCCGTGGGCAAGGCTGATCAGGAGGGACTGGAGCAGGGGGGCGGGGGTGGCGGCGGTGAGGGTGAGGTGCCACATGCGGTCGGAGACGGGGGTCTCGTAGGCGGCGAACGTCCAGGCAGCCTCGCGGAGGTCGGGTTCGTGGACGAGTTCGGCCCGCAGAGTCTGTGACTCGTGGACGAGGTGGGTGGTGTGGTCGGACCAGGTGCGCCACTTCGCCCAGTCGCCGTGTTCGTTGACGAACGCCTCCAGGACGGCGTCGTGGTCGGCGGGGTCGGCGGCATAGGCCGGCACCGTTTCGATGCGCGGGAGGGCCGGCCCGGCGTCCACGAGAGCAGTGGTGAGGGTGCTGCGGGCTTCGTCGGCCTGGCGCTCGACGTCGGTCTGTGGAGGAGGCCCGGAGCGCACCGTGCCACGGTGGACGCGGTCGAACGCGGCGAGGGCGTCGGCAGCTGCGTGGAAGGAAGATTCCACGGTGCGCAGGTGGTTTTCGCCGTGCAGGACGACGCTTTTGCCGTCCCGGTAGGTGCCGACGGCCTTGGTGGTCGAGCCGTCGTGAGCGTGGGCGTGGATGATGAGCCGGCCGTGGCGGATGTCGTCGTGGATCTTCTGGGCCTCGTTGGAGACTTCACGGATCTCGCTGCGGGTGCACCAGCTCATGGGGTAGTCGGGCCAGGTCCACTCCTCGTTGATGGCCTCGCGCAACGTGGGCGTGATCTCTGAGGTGATGCGCTCGGCGGTGAGCGCTTCGGCGGCGCGTTCTGCCCAGTACGGTTCCTCGCGATCGATGCGGGCCATGACCAGCGTGTCGGCGGCAACGGACTCGAAGCCGCGCATGCTCAGGTGTGCTTGGGCGATGTGCCGGGCGGTGCCGGTGAGGGTGGCGACGACGGCGCTGGGGTGGTGGGGGTGGGTGTCGAGGCGGACATGCGCGTCGAGGTGAGGTGTGGTGCTCACGTGAGCGTGGTCTCCTTGGGCTTGAGCTGGGGGTCGGGCTGGGCGTGTGGGGCTGTGTCAGCGGGGTGTGTGGGTGGCGTGTGCGGCCGTGGTGGTCGGCGGGCCGGCACGGGGAGCGGGCGCGGGACGTGGTCGCTGCGGCGGGACTGCACTGGTGGCGTGCTGCCAGCGGGTTTGGATGGCACCGAGGTCGGCCAGCGCCCGGCGGGCGCCGACGACGAGCTGGGACGGGGTGTTCGCCGGGTCGTCGGCGTAAGCCGTGATGCGGCGGGCGGCATCGGAGGCGGTGGCCAGCAGGGAGCGCCGCAGGATGCGCTCGCCCCAGTGCTCCGAGGAAGGAGTCGGCTGGGCCAGCAGACGCAAGATCTTGTCTGGCGCGCTGCCGTCGTCTAGCAGGCCGTACTGCTGGGCCTCCCACAGGACGGTGACGGGGTCGACGGGCTCGCCTCGGCGGTCGAGGGCGATAAGGCACTGCCACAGTCCGGCGTGCAGGGGCTGGGCGAAGTCCCCGGGCAGCAGCCATCGTGTGGAGCCGATGTCCGCTGGGCGGGCGGCTGCCGTCGCGAGCAGCGCCTGCTCCTCCTCCTGCACCGCTTCGCCGTGGTCGGGTGTGGGGCCGGGCGGGGGGAGTGGGGTGCGGGGCAGGAGGCCGGCGCGCGGTGGGAAACGGGTTGCGATGTCGTCCACGACCGCGGCGAGGGTGTCGGCTTCGGCGAGCACGGTGTGTACGGGGTGGGGGAGGGAGATGTCGTGGACGCTGTGCAGGAGGTACGCGGCGCTGGCGCGCAGACGGCGTCGGGCGTGTTCGGCCTCGACCATCCGTGCGTAGGCCGGTGCGTGCTGCGGCCAGGGGCAGACCTGGATGAGGGAGTGCAGATAGGGCACGGTGAGCGCCCGGGCCTGTTCACGGGCGGTGGCGAGAACCTGGTTGATCCACGTGGTGTCCGTTGCGTGGGTGTCTGGAACGGGGGCGGGCAGCGTGGTGATGGCGGCGAACACCGCGGTGTGCTCGACGGTGGAGAACGAGTCGGCGGTGACGTTGGTGAGGGTGTCACGGCGGTGCGGTTCGAGGAGGAGGGCGCCGAGGAGGGCCTGTTCGGCGTGGAAGACCGCTCGCGGTGCGGGGACGGTGCCGGGAGCGAGGTGGTCGTCCTGGCCGGGATCGCGAGGAGGGGGCATCAGGCCGCCAGGGTGAAGGCGTCGGGGTCCAGGGGGGTTTCGAGGTGTGGGGCCAGTAGATGGGCGGCGAGCAGCGGGGGGACGGCGTTGCCGATCTGGGAGAACTGCTGGCTCTTGTTCCCGGCCCAGGGGTAGTCGGAGGGAAAGGTCTGCAGGAGTCCGGCCTCGCGGGCGGTGATCCGGATCGGTTCCGGCACCGCCGGGGACTCCTCGGTGGGCGGGTCCTGGACGGGCTCGGCGATCCAGGTGCATTCGTTGGAGCGGTGACCGAAGAACAGCGTCCCGGCGGGCTCGTCCAGCGTCCGGACGGTGGCGTTGGCCTGGTTGTTGCTGCGCAGGGCCCACCTCCAGCGGGTGGCCGTGCTGGAGGCGGGTCGGGGCGCTGCGTTGGTGGGGGTGTTGCGTGGCAGCCACAGTCCGCGGTCGCGGGCGGTGATGAGGGTCTGGCGGGAGCCGGAGGGGAAGGGCTCGGGGCCGCCGCCGGGCCCGCCGCCGGCGCACACGGTGGGCACGGGCCGGTCGGTGGCGCCCCAGCCGAGGGCCTGGGCCATGCTGACCCATCGGGCCCGACCCGCGCCGAACAGCGACTCGGGCTCGGCGACCCGGGCGTGCGTGGGAGGTGGCGGCTGGGCGGTGCGGATGCGGGAGGCGAGAAGGATCGCCCGGCGTCTGGTCTGGGGGACACCGTAGTCGGCGGCGTTGAGGATGCCGGCCCACACCGAGAATCCCCAGGCGCGCAGGACGGCCGCGTACTGCCGCCATAGCGGCAGGACGTCGGGTACCTCCTCTATCGCCACCCACTCCGGCTCACCCGCCCGGTGCAAGGCGTAGAGATAACGCATGGGCTCGGCGGCCAGCAGGGAGCGCGGGTCCCGGCAGGCGGCCAGTAGCGCGGCGCGGGTATCGCGTCCGGCGGCGAGGTCGGCGACCGCCTGATGCACGAGCGGCTGGTCCACCCGTCCGAGACGCTTGCCGGCCATCGACCATGCCTGGCACGGCGGACTGGCGATCAGCCCCCGCGTACGGCCCACCCACGGCCACACCGGATACAGCGCCACATCCGTCCGCAGCGTCAACAGACCCGCCCGGGCCCGGGTGGTACAGGCCCACCGGTCCCACTCCAGGCCGACATCACGGACCCCCAGAACGGCCAGGGCGTGACTCCAGCCGCCCGGCCCGGCGAACAGATCCACCACCGTCACGACGTCAGCCCGAAGTCGTCCTGCACCAGTTCGGCGTCCGCCTCCCCGCGGCACGCCCACGGCGAGCAGCCGTCCACCACCCCCTGCTCCACCTCGTCGGCGTCCTCGGAGTCGGGCGGTTCGTGCTGGCGCGCGGCCTGTTCCGCGGCGGTGACGTGGTCGATGGGAGCCTGGTCGAGGGGCACGCGGGAGCGGTGCAGGAACGCCTGCCCCAGCAGCGGGTTGCCGCTCGCGTTCGCCCGGGCGTTTCCCGCCCGGATGGCGGCGTCGAATTCCACGACGTCCTGCCACTCTGCGGGGCTGGTGTCCCGGATATGTCTCCACTGCGCGTTACCGTGGAACGGACAGCCCAGGCAGCTCGACTTCGGAGTGCTTTCGAGGCCGATGGAATCCAGGTACCGGGTGGCGTCCGTGCGCGACCAGTTGAGGTCTATGAGCGGGTGCCGGTTGCGCATGTAGCGGACGTCGGCGTCCTTGGCGCGATGGAACTCGTCGGTGGATATGCCGACCCACTGTTCGACGAAAATTCCGTTCGGGATCCGCTGTGGGTAGGGGTATCCGAGGAGTTCCCGGACCTTCTTCTTGATCGGCTTGATCTTGTATTGCCCGGTGCACTGGCGCCTGGTCATGCCCTGCTTCCCGTCCTGGTTGAGGATGTAGAGCGGCATGGAGGCGAACCGGTGATCCGGATCGAGTGCGTCGTTGCGGATATTGCCGGAGGACACCCGGAGGATGGGTATCCCGGCAGGTGTGGCGATCTCCTTTTCGAGCCGGTCGAGATGGGTGTAGACGGCCTTGGGTTCCCATCCTGTGTCGGCGAATATGGCGTAGTCGACTTTCGGGAGGATTCCTTCGGCGGAGAGGGCGAGCATGGCGCTGGACTGGACGCCGGCGCCGAGCGATATGCAGGTGAGCGCGGGAAGAGCAGAAATGGGGACTTCCTTGCGGGAGAGGTGGCATGGCGGTAGCGCCACTGGGCGCAGGGGTGTTAGCGGCGGTGTGTGCGAGCGGTGGGATGACGCGCCGCAGCGGGTTCCTGAGTGGCCTTCACGGGCGCGGGGCGTGCTTCGGCGGGTGCGCCGGCCGCGGGCGTGATCTGTGCATCCGGGTGGGTCCGGGTGCGGGCGGGCAGGTCCTTGAAGAGCCGCTGCACCGGGGTGGTGCTGGCCAGTTGGGCGAAGAACTGGCTGACGAGCCGGGCAGGGGTGGCCTGGGTGGCGGAGGCGAACCAGGCGGTGTCGGCATCGTCGGCCAGGCGGTGGCGGATCTGCCAGCGGAGGTCGGCGTGGGGTTCATGGGTGAGGACGCAGTGGCCGTCCGCGGAGGTGAACACGGTTGCTTCCGCATTGGCTGTCATGTGCCAGCCGTTGAGGCGGGCGCTTTCCACGAGAGTGTTCGTGGAGAGCGGGATGCGGTCCGCGTGCCGGGTGTCGCCCAGGAACTGGGGCAGTGCCTGGGTGAAGGCGGAGATGGCCTCGATCGGTGTGTGCCGGCCGAACTGGGCCTGCCAGTAGGGCTCGTGGTGACTGATGCTCCACCAGGGGCCGTGCGGGTTGGAGGGGGTGAAGTCGATGAAGGCGCCGTGGCGCGGGCTGTCCAGGGTGATGTGCCCGGTGGCCGCGTCGTGGGTGTGGCTCCAGCCGAACAGGCGGATCAACGGGCCGAGGGCGTCACGGAGAGGGTCGGTTCCGGCGCCGGCCAGATGGCGCGGGGAGACAAGGACACGGTCTGTTGGGGCGAACCCGCTCATCGCCGCTTTCGGGCCGTATCGGCCGTGACCGGGGCGGGCGGCATCTGTGCGGATGCGGTCTGGGTGCGAGGCTTCTGGGCGGTCAGAGCCAGGTGTCCGGCGGCGGTGACCGTGATGTCCTGGCCGCCGAGCGAGCCCTGGCCCCGGAGACGGACGAGGTGGTGCTTTTCGAGGACGTCGAAGGGCTTGGCGTGCAGGGTGCTGTTGTCGCCGGCCCAGATGGTGTGTCGATCGCCGCGCAGCGACTTGGAGATGCGGGCACCTCCCTGGGCGATCTTCTCCAGAGCTGTGTACTGGGCGGGAGTCAGACGAGGCAAGGTCGCCAGGTACTCGGGGCTTCTGGCGAGGTCACGGCTGACGCCCGAGGCGGTATAGAGGCAGCCGGTCGCGCTGAGGTCGAGACAGTTGGCGGCCCGGGTGAGCGCCTCGGTCAGGGCAGGAGCGGCCGAGGCATGCCGGGCCTTGCGGACTGAATCCGCGTCCGCCGACGAACCGCCGGCCAAGCCGGCGCCGTCCAGAGGGTTTTCCGCCACCGCGGAGGCGAGGTACGAGGCAGCCATGGCGGCCGGGTCGACGACGGCGCGCAGAGCGTCCAGAGCAGTCCTGCTGCCCGGGATGGCGGCGTACTGGCTCGTGCTGAGGTCGCTCAGCTGCTGCAGGGTGCGGGTGATGAGCTGGTGGGCCTGGCCGATCTTCGGGCTGAGTTGTGCCAGCAGGTCGGCGCCGGGGCGTGCTTCGAGGGCGGTGACGGCGTCTTTCAAGGCGGTGAAGGCGGCGCCGAGCTGGCGCAGTCGGTCAATCTGAACGGGCACGTCAGTGAGCTGGATGGCGATGGTGTGTCTCCTGGATGATCGGCGGGATGCGACCGGAGCGGTGGATGAGGAGGCTGTGCCGTAGTCACCCTGCAGAGGGTCCTTACGGTGAGCGGGGGCACAGGGGAGAGGCGAAGACGGCGGCGACGTCGTTCAGGCCGTCGGTGAGATTCAGCGCGAACGGCTGGCGGCGGCCGTCGGCGGGAGCGAGGCTGGGCGTATGGACAGGCTGGTTCGGCGGGGCTGGGCGAAGGACGCGGCGAGGTCGCGGCGCCCGGTCGCGGTGAGGTGGAGGCGCTCGTCGCGGAACCAGTCCGGGCAGTCCTCGCGCGCCACCAGCTCGCGGTTTTCCAGGGCACGGATGGTGCTGATGCTGACGCGGATGTCCTCGCGGCGCAGGCAGGGCTTGCCGTTGCTGATCGCGACGTCGCCGCGGGCAACCGCGCGCAGGGTGGTGCTCTGCGCGTGCGAGCGCGCAGGCGGCTGATGCTCGGGCACGAAGCCGCGGCGCCGGCGTTCGGCAACGAAGAGTTCGGCCGTTGCCAGAGCGTCCGAGGAGCCCAGGGCAGTGAGACTGGCAACGAGGGTGAAGCGTCGGCCGGCCTCGTGCCGGGCCTGCTGCTCGGTCAGGACCGCCAGGAAGCCGTCGCCCAGCTCGATGGGCAGCCCCTCGCGGGTGTGGTCGAGAATCCCGGCGGCGTCGATGAGGTGGTTGGCTGCGTCGGTCGCGAGATGGGCGAGCTGCCGCACACGGGCGTACACCGCGCGGATGTCGGGGCTGTGGTACATCGACTGGGCGTTGAGCGTGTTCACGATGATCAGGGCGCAATGGGCCAGGTTCTGCGCCGAGGTGGTCTGGGTGTCGAGCAGCGTGGTGGGTGTGGTGCCGTTGAGAGCGTGCGGCAGGTGGGCGTCGTTGAAGAGTGTGAAGTCGGCTGCCAGCGTCAGGAGTTGTTCGGCGGGCTCAAGGGAGAGGGTCTTTTCTGTCAGGGATGGCTCCGGGGCAGGTGGTGATTCAGCGGCGTCGGCCGGGGCTGACGAGCTGAGCGAGGGCGTGATCGACGTGCGGATTGATCGCGGCTCCGCCGGCCGGGGTGATCAGGCCGCTGTGTTCGTATCGCGTGCTGAAGAGGATGTCGGCGAAGTCCCGTTCCACCGCCGGTTCCGTCAGGTGGGCGAAGAAGTTCCGGACGAGTCCCTCGGGTGCGTCACGTGTGAAGGTGGCCAGCGGCTGCTTCTCGAAGAAGGTGTGCTCGGCCCGCCAGGCGATGTCCTCATCGGGTGTGGGCAGGAGGTGGCAGTAACCGTCCGGTGAGGTCAGGACACCGTCCTCAACGGACCAGTCGTTGAGCTCCGCGAGCTGGTTCAGGGGCATGTCCGTGATCGGGATGCGCTCGGCATGCCGGGTATCGCCGAGCAGTTGCGGCAGAGCCTGGGTGACGGCGGCGACGGCCTCCAGAGGAGCCTGCCGGCTGAATCGCACGTCCCAGTACGGCTCGTGATGGGCGATCGTCCACCACCGGCCGAGGGGCTGGAGGGGGTCGAAGTCGATGAACATGCTGCCGTCGGGGCTGTCGATCGTGGTGTAGCCGGTGGCGGCATCGTGCTGCGCGGACCAGCCGAAAAGGTGGATCAGGGGGCCGAACACGTCGGCGAGCCGGTCGCCGGCGCCTGCCATGTAGCGCGGGGAGACGATGACCCGATCGTCGGGCGCATGCGAGGTCACCGGTGGGCTCCCTGCGTGAGGGCCGCCCTGGGCGGTGCGGTGACCGCGGTCTTCAGCGCGGCGTCATGCTGGGCCGGGGCCCGCTGCCCCAGCTCGGTGACGGTGGTCCTCTGCTGGTCGAGTGCGGGCGTAGGGATGGGATAGCTCCAGTGAAGGTTCAGCGGCTTCGTGTGGCTGCTTGTGTGGCGGCAGGAAGAGGGCGGGGTGCGGTGCTGGGCGCCGCGCTCGGCCCGGCCCCGGACGCGTCGATGACCGAGGCCAGGGCGGTGATGCCGGCCGGGGTGAGCCGCACGCGGTCCAGGGCCGGGCCGCCGACGTAGGCGGAGGGCGCCGCGTGCGCGGTCCGCTCGGCCAGGCCCTGCGCCTCCAGGGAGCGCAGGGTGCTCATCAGCACCTTGGGTTCACGGGAGCCGGTGAATTCGCGGCCCAGAGAGCTGCTGGCCACGACGCGTCCGCAAGCGATCTCGGCCAGAGCCGTGTGCTGCACGGTGGTCAGCAGGCCGTCGGGGGCCGGCGCGGCGGCCCCGCGGCGCCGCCGGGTCTCGGCGGCGAGCGTCACGGCGCAGCTGACGGCGGCTTCCGGGGCCAGCGCGGTCAGCTCACGAGCGGGCAAGGTCCTGAGTTCGGTCGAGGCGCTGGTGAGGAAGGCGAGTTGCTTGAGCCGCATCACCGTCTCGGCCAACTCGACGCTTTTGTACAGCCGTTGGTCCTGGATCGCCTTGATGGCGGACAGGGTGTCGGTGGCCAGCTGCTGTGCGGAGGCAGCGTGGGCATCCGGTGCGGGCGGGGCGCCGGCGCGCAGAAGGAGGTCGAGCGCATCGTTGTGCTGGGTGTACTGGCCGGCCAGGTGGAGCAGCCGTTCGACGGGCGTGGGCGGGGGTGCTACGTCGAAGAGGAGGGACTCAGCGGACGGCTCGGTCATGAGCGACGCCGGGTGGTCGGGCTGGGGCGAATGGGGATGGTCTCCCGTCTGGTTGGGTACGGCCGCCGGGCTCGGGGGCGGTTAGGCGGCGGGGCCGAAGTCGCTTGGCTGGGGAGTGGCCTTGGCTATGGCGCGGGCGGTGATGCCCTCGGAGGCGCAGGCGGACGCGGCGGAGAGGTCTGCTGCGCCGGGTTCGAGGTACCAGGGGCGCAGGTCGAGCATGGCGGCGCGCATGCCGGTGGCGAAGCACAGTGCGGTGCCCTTGGGCAGGGCGCGGATCGCGTCGGCGGGCAGGATGCGTTCCTGGCGCATGGAGACGGAGGTCGACTTGCCGGATTCCGAGCGGGAGACGGAGCTGGTCTCCACGTCGTGGTCGCCGATGAGGCGGGAGAGCTTGTCGGCGAAGTCGGGGTCGTCGATGCCGGCGCCGATGACCTTCACGGTGGAGGCGGACCACATGGCGTCCATGCCGGCGTCGCCCCACACCTTCTGGCCCTGGCGGTAGGACTGCAGGATGGTGATCGGGATGATCCCGCGTGAGCCGAGGTGGGAGTACAGGTCCGGCAGGTCGCTGATCTTGCAGACGTTGGCGGCTTCGTCCAGGATCGCCAGCATCGGCGGGTCGAGACGGCCGCCCACCCGCTCGGCCTGCGTGGTCGCCGCACGCATCACCGAGTCCGCGCAGGCCGCGATCAGTGCCGAGGCGCCGCCGCCTCCGTCCTTCGACAGCAGGTAGAGGGTGTCGGTGGAGGTGACGAACTGCGACGGGCGGAACTCGGCGATGTCCTTCTGCGGGGTGACCCAGGCGGCGATCTCGCTGTCCAACAGGGCGGCGGCGTACTGGCGGGCGGTCTCGTAGATACCGTCACGGGTCTCGGGCGGGCCCTCCACCGTGCCCTTGAGCTGGGCGGCGACCGCGGTGAAGCCGTGGTCGCGCAGGACGTCGAGCGGGGCGCGGTCGGCGGGAAACGCCAGCCACTGCATCACATCGGTGATGGGCCGCTCGTCCAGCGCGGCGGCGAGGAACAGCTGGCTGAGGATGTTGGATCCGGCCTTGGACCAGAAGTCGCCCTGCTGGGAAGCGTCCACGCTGGCGGCGAGGAAGTGGCCGGCCAGCCGCCCGGCACCGTCGAGGGTCTTCGCGCCGGCCAAGGGGTTCCACCACATCTCGCGGGCGGCGTGGGCGATCTGCTGCGGGTCCATCGACCACACCCGCCCCACCGCGGCGCGGGCGTCGAGGGTGGCCGTGTAGGCGTCGCCGGCGGCCTTGTTGGAGGTGAGCAGGACCGGGCCGGGCGCGGCGAGGATGGAAGGGATCGCCAGCGACGTGGTCTTGCCGGAGCGCGGTGCCATGATCGCGACAGCCACATCCTCGTAGCCCATCCGTACCTCGCGCCGGGTGCCTTGCAGGTTGCCCAGAAGGACGCCGGTATCGCGGGCGGCGATGTGCTTCGCGGCCTTCAGGCTCGGGCGCAGGGAGCGGGCTTTGACGGTGATCGCCTTGGCCATCAAAGGCTCGACGTCCTTCGGTTTGGCCATCCCGGGGATCTTCTTCTTCCGGCTGGCGCCGCTGCTCTGGTGGCGCGACCACAGCAGGCCGGCCACCGCGCCCAGGGCGAGGAGCACAGCGACGGGGACGATGCGGGCGCCGAGCAGGAGGGCTGTCGGACCGGCGTGGGGCCAGAGCAGGGCGGGATGGAGCAGGGCGGTGACGGGTTGGTAGGGGGCCCAGGGGTGGCCGGTGAGCCGGGCGGTGATGTTGCCGCACAGCCAGGCGAGCTGGGACAGGGGGGTGACGACCGCGCCGATGCCGAGCAGGACACGGAACGCGATGTCGTACCCGTCGTTGGAGCGGGGGGAGGCAGGAGGCAAGGTACGCGGACTCCAGGCAGGAGGGGAGGTGTCAGCGGGTGCGGCGGGTGCCCGAGGTGCGCCGTGCGGGAAGGCCGGGCTCGGGCGGCGCTGCGGCGCGGCGGGCGGCGAGGGCGCGGACACGGTCCGGCAGGGCGGAGGCGACCTGGGTGGCGGGCACCTCCTTGCGGGAGACGGTGATGAGATTCGCATTGCGCGTCGGGAGGCTGGAGAGGCCCGCAGCGCGCGCCACCGGCCGGGGATCGGCGAGCGCAGCAGTGAACGCGGTGATCAGGTGCGCTGGGGTGTGCTCGCTGAAATGGGCCTGCCACAGGAGCGTGCGGAAGCTGCGGAGGGCGATGTCGACCCGCCAGGCGCCTGTCGGCTCGTCGGCTTCCACACGGACGGTGCCGTCAGGTGCGACGAGCCGGCTGTTGCGGTAAACCGCAGACCAGCCTGCGTCCCAAAGCGGCTTCCGCGGATCCTTGTGGTCTGCTCGGTCGGCGGTGGGGTCGGTCAGTGCATCGGTGAACGCCGCGATGATCTCGACGGGTGTGCGGGCGTCGAAGTTGGCGATCCAGGCGGGCCGATTCGGTGCGGGGGCATGCTGCAGCGTCCACCACCGTCCGTCGTGGTCGGGCTCCACCCGCAGGAGGGCCTGCTGGTCGGGGCTGGAGAGCAGGACGCGCGGCGCGAGGGGGTCATGGCCGTGGCTCCAGCCGCAGGCGTCGTGCAGGGGCACGGTGATCCACGCGGGATCGCCGCCGCCGGCCAGGCGCCGCGGCTGGATGAAGTCGACGCTGACGGTGTCGGCGGGCATGGTCACCTCCGTGCCGTGGGCGGGCGGCTGTTCGCCGGTGCGGGCAGCGCGGTGGGCGGCGGGGGCAGCGGTGAAGGAGCGGCGGTTGCGGTGGTGTTGATTTCACGCAGGATGTGACCGTGGCTGGCCCAGTCGTCCAGGTAGCTCCAGCACTCGGCCTGATGCTCGGCCAGGGCGGTGTCGTGGACGGGGGTGCCGGGCTGGGCATGGGCGGGGAGGCTGTCGCGCGTGCCCAGCCAGTCCTCCTGCAGGGCATCGAGACGGTCGAGGCCATAGCGCAGAAGGTCCAGTTGGTAGATCCAACGGCTCTGGATCAGGGCGTTCGGTATGCCAGAGAGCTGTTTGCCCGCGGTCTCCAGCAGGCGGCGTGCACCGGTGTGCAGCGTTTCGAAGGCTTCGGCGGTGTCCGCGTCGCGTCGCTGCTGGCGCAGGCCATAGGCGTCGTCGTCATGGGGCCAGCCGGCGAGGTCGGTGTGCTCGTCGGAGTAGGCGTCCCAGGAGTCGAGGATCTCCTTGCTGTCTCTCACGTAGTCGTCGAGGCGGCGCAGGAGGTCGCGGTGTGCGTCATGGTCGGGGGAGATGAGAGTGAAGTCCCGTCGTTTCAGCGGTGGACGGCGGACTGGGAGGTGTGGGCCTTCGCCGGGGTCGTTGCGGGGTTCGTCTGCTGCCGGCGGGCAGAGCGCGCCCGGGCACGGAGCGACTCGATACGCGCGGTGTACGCGCCGGCCACCTGCTGCGGGCTCAGCAGGCTGGGCTCATTTACGGCGTTGTAGTGGCCGGTGCGGTCGTACATGCCGCGCTGGAGCGGGCTGCGGTCGGCCAGCGCGGTGAGAAAGGCGCCGACGAGGTGAGTGGGCGTGCGCTCGTCGAAGTAGGCGTGCCAGATCTGGGAGCCGAGCCACGGTCCGTCGTTGGGCTCGCGGGTTTTGATGTGCCAGGACGGCCGGTCGTGGAATTCGCTCAGGGCGCGCAGTGCGATGTGGCACATGGAGTCCGGCGAGTGCGCCGTGTCGTCTGCGTCGCGGTGCCAGTTCGCCGAGGTCACCGGCTGCCACGGGTCCTGCTGGTGTACAGGCGGGGCGATGAGGGCGTCGGTGAAGCCGGTGAGGACCTCGGCGGGCACCAGTTCGCCGAACTCGGCGTACCAGCCGGGCTCGGTGTCGGTGGGTCCGGCCCGCAGCCGCCACCATGCGGAGGTGTTGGACTGCGGGTCGAACTGCAGGCGGTGACGCTGATCAGGACTGCGCAGGAGGATCTCGGCGCTCAGCGGGTCGGAGACGGCGCTCCATCCGGCGGCGGCCAGACCGTGGGTGACGTGGCGGATATCCCCGGGGCCGGCGAGGTGGCGAGGGCTGGTGTCGAAGGGGATCTGCCCGGCGAGCTTGTCGGCGAAGGCGGCGACCTGCCGTTCGCTCACTGCCACGAGCCACATCCCGCGGTGTTCCCCGAGGCGGAAGCGCGCGCGGGTCCTGGGACCTGGCCAGGCCAGCTGGTGCGCCCGGGCGGAGCGGGTGGTCTGGCCGGGTGCGGGTCGTGGTGCAGGTGCTCGGTGGGGGCGGTGCTGGTCAGTTCGGGCATGGAGGTCCTTGAGCTGGTCGGCTGGGTCAGTGCGCCGGGCGCAGGTGCGGCGGTGCAGCGCCGGTGGGCGGTGCGGGTGTGCGGGATGTGCCCGGCTGGTGGGGGTGGCGGGTGGTGCGTGTCTGGGCGGCGATGGTCGTGATCCGCTTGGTGTGGGCGGTGACCACCTGCGCGGGGGAGAGCAGGCTTGCTGTCTGGAGGGCCGATCGGTGGGCTGTTTGGTCGAACTTGCCGCGCTGCAGAGGAGCGGTGTCCGTCAGCGCCGTGAGGAAGGCGTCCACCAGGTGCGCGGGGGTGTTGTAGCGGAATCGGGCATGCCACAGGAGGGGCCCCAGATAGCCGTTGACGCTGGGTTCGCGTACATAGACCGACCAGTCGGGCGTGTCGCGGGACTCGCTGCGTCGGTGTTGTTCGATGTGGCACATGCCGTCGGCGGAGCGGGCAGCGCCGTGCGCGTCCCGGAGCCAGCCGGCTGCCTCCACCGCATGCCACGGGTCGGGTGGTGCGGCCGGTGGTGGGGCGGTGAGGGCGTCGGTCATATGGGCGATGACCTCGGCGGGAGCGAGCGCCCCGAAGGAGGCGTTCCAGTACGGCTCGTCGCGGCCGGAGAGTCTGGTGGAGATGTGCCACCAGCGGGCCAAAGACCCCGTCTCCGGGGTGAATTCCAGAAGATGGCGGTGGTCGGGGCCGGCCAGCGTCATGTGCGTGCTGAAGGGGTCGGAGATGCGGGTCCATCCGGCCGCTGCGAGACCGTGGGTGACGTGCCGGGCATCCCCGGGGCCGGCCAGGTGGCGGGGGCTGGTGTCCAGCGGTACCTGCCAGGCGTGCTTGTCGGCGAACTCGGCGAGTTGGCGTTCGCTTACCGGCACCGGCCACCTCCCGCAGCGTTCGCCAGGACACAGACACCCGAGGACTCGGTGAGCCGACCGGGCAGCCGTACCGGCTTGACCGGAGGGAAGGAGGTACGCGCGGATGCCCCGGCCGGGCCAGGTTGCCCGGTGCCGGCGGTGGAAGCGGTGCGGATCAATGCGGGCACGGTGGTCCTTGTGATCGGCTGGGTCAGCGGCGGGCGCGGCGGCCGGCGGCGTTGAAGCGCAGGGCGGTGCGGGGCTGGCCGGCACCCGCGTTCCGGGCCCATGCGGCGGCGCCGGCAGCCTGGATGCGGGCCTGCCGCCAGACGGCGAGCTGAGAGGGGAGAACCGAGACGGAGGTGGTGAAGATACGCATGCTGTGCGGGACGCGCCCGCGGGGGCGCATCACGGGCTCCGGACTGGCCAGCGCGGTGGTGAAGGCTTGCACGAGATGCAGCGGCGTGGTCGCGGTGAACGTGGCTGTCCAGCCGTTGCCCTGCTGGTCCCCCGCCCCGGACCACCACACCGGCGAGGCGGGCGGGTCCTCGTGGAACTGCATCCAGGACGTGCCGTCCGGACTTTCAGCGGTGAACTGCCCGCCACGACGGGCGATGGACCAGTGCTGCTGCTTCAGCGGCGCCCAGGCGGTGGGGGCGTGCGCGGACCGCGGCTGGGTCAGCGCGTCGGTGAGGCCGGCGATGATCTCCACCGGCGTCTGCGAGCCGAGCACCGCATTCCACGCGGCCTGCTGGCCGTGCGCCGCGCCGCTGATGGTCCATCCGCCGGGCATGACATGAGGGTTGTAGGAGACACGGACCGTGCGGTCCTGGCTTTCCATGATCAGGGGACCGTGTCGTGGGGACTTGTCCCGCCAGCCGGAGACGCGCAGGAATTCGGAGACGTGGCGGATGTCGCCGCCACCGGCGAGCGCACGTGGGCGGATGAGGTAGTGCTGTTCGGGCTGTGCCGTGGTGTGCAGGCCCGCGCGTGGTTTTGCCTTCACCGGCGCCGTCCGCCGGTCAGCGGGGCAGGGATGGCAAGCGCCGCCGTTGTGGGGGCGGGCTGGTTGGTGAGGCGGCGCAGGGCGTCGTGGTGTTCGTCCAGGTCGAGGGCGATGTCGTTGAGCTCGTTCGCGGCCCGGCCCAGCGCGCGCCACACCTGGGCAGGGAGCGTGCCCTGCTCGGCCTGGTCCTTGGCGAACCTGCTGCCGGTGATGAGGAGATGGGTGATGCCGCCGAAGACACCGTTGTCCGGGTCCCGGACGCGGGCGATGACCCGTGTGGCCTGGGGTGGGGGGAGATGGGCGAGCCGGTCGGTGAGTCGGCCGAGTTGCCTGGTGATGTCGTCGGCCAGGGCGATCGGGTCAGGCGTGGGGTGAGACATAGTCCTCCGGGCCGGCGGGTGAGTCCGGCCATGCGGTGATCGTGGTGGCCATGGGTGCTGGGTCTTGGCGAGAACGGCTTTTGGACGGGCACCGGCCAGCGTGGTGCCAGGAGCCGGTGGGGATACAGGTGCTCAGGTAGCAGATCCGCTGTCGGCAAGGACTTGAACCGGTGGCTGATCAGTGGAGGTGTACGAGGTGCTTCCGGTCCTTCGGGAACTGAGCGCGCCGGTGGCTCAGCCGCTGTCCGTGTCCCCTACGGGGCGCGTCGGACTGACGCGGGGGCCGAAGGGCGGGGAACCGGGGTCGGCTTCTGCACGGCGAGGCGCTCTGGGCCGGTGCGGGCTTCCTGTACGGCCTGCCGGAAGGCGGCTTCGTCGAAGACGTCGGGCGCACAGTTGACCTCGTACTCGGCCAGCAGCAGGGTGGCGATGGCCCGGGTCGCCAGTCGCTTCTGCTCGTCGGCATCGAGGTGTTCAGGCACGGTGTGCCAGATGAAGAGCGGCGCGCCGGCGGGCTGCTCGTGACGTTCCAGGCCGAGCTGTTCCAGCAGGCTGTGGAGTTCGGCGGGAGCGCCGCTCGCAGTGTCCGCGTGGATGGTGGTCGTCGGGGCCTTGATGTAGATCTCGACGTCCGTGCCGTACTCGTCGGCCAGGTTGGCCATGCGTCTGTCTCCAGGGTCAACGGTGGCGCAAGGTCGAGGGCCGGGCGGTGCCTGGCGGCGGTTGCGGTGCGCGCGCGGTGTGGTTGCGGGCGTGCAGGATCAGGTCTGCGGCCTGGCTCATGGAATTGGCGATGTCCCCGAGGCGTGCGAGGGGTTCGGGTTCCTCGCCGGGAGCAGTCCCCTGGAGGTCACTGGCAACGATCCCGGCCAAGACGACGACTTCCCTGAGGAGAGGCAGCAGCCCGTGGACGGGAGCGGCGATCTCGGTCAGTACCTCGGCGATCTCAGTGCTGGTCTCGGCGGCAAAGACTCGTGCGGCGAGATGGGCGAGGTAGCGCAGGGCCGCGTCGTAATCGTCGTTCGGCGTGGCCAGCGCGTTCAGGGCGGGGTCGAGGTGGACGCTGTGACCGGCGGCGAGCAGGGCGTGCGAGGCGGTGGTCGCCTTCAGACGCTGCTGCTCGACGGGCAGGCCGTGGGGAAGGCGGTGGTAGTCCCCGCGCGGTCCCGGAGCAGTGATGAAGCCCCCGGTTCGCTGGAGGATGTCCGCCGCCTTTTCGGTGCCGCCGATGGCAACCACCAGGTCCGTACGCGGATCCTGGGTGATGGTGACGTACTCCAGCACCCAGAAGTCGGGCTCCTTGACCGTCATCGAGCCCGAGTGGCCGGGGTACGGGTGCCGGCCGGGGCCGAAGGCGCGGTGGCCGGGGCGGAGGTGCGTGAGGTCCGGCCTGCGGGGTGCTGCAGGGCGGTGCCGATGCCGAGCGTGTCCAGGTGCGGGCCGATCTCCCGCAGGGCGCGGGCCTGGGCCTGGGTGTCGTCGCCCTTGAGGCGGTAGACGCCGCCCTGCGGGTCTCGGGTGAAGCAGTGGGCGATGAGGATCTCGCCGGCACGGTCGTCGAAGGGGACGGTGGCGATGCTGCCGTCCGGCTGCCAGGTCAGGACGACCAGATCCGGCTGGGAGGGCTGGATGCCGGCCAGGGCATGCCGGGCCTGGGCGAGCGCGCGGTCGTAGCGGGCGAGCAGGTCGTCTGCGACGCGCTCGGCGCTCAGGAACGGATCGTCCGTCAGCGCGATGCCGTTGGGCTCGCGGACGCAGCGGTATGCCTCGGCGGGCAGGCTGAGGGGGGCGAGGGCGGCGATGAGAAAGCTGTGGCGTTCGTCGTTCCGGTCGAGGAGGGCGAGCTGGGCGCCGTCGGGGCGGCTCAGGACGGCTGCCTGCTGGAGCGGGTGCTCGGCCAGTGAGGCGGCGACCAGGTCCAGGTCCCATATTCGGTCGGCCAGTTCGACGAGGTCGTCCTTCTCCTCCGGCGGGAGGTGCGTGCTGTGCCAGGTGCCGGGCAGTTCGCCGGCGAGGATGTCGGCGAATGAGGCAAGGCGCTCGGAAGTGTCGTGATCGCGCATGGTGTCCTTGGTCGAGGAGGTGGGGTCAGCGGTGGAGTCCGGCGGCGCCCGGGGGCGGCGGGGCCGGGAGCGTGCGCGGCGAGGCTGCAGGCGGGCAGGTGCACACAGCGGATCGCTCGTGTTCGGTGGCAGGGACCTTCTCGGTACAGGCGCTGCGGCCGGGATGCGGACAGTGCCGGTCGGCGAGTGCGTTGCGGGTGTGGATCAGGTCGGTGCGGATGACGTCGAGGTACTCGTCGGCGAGGTAGCGCAGCCGCCGGGCGGTGTGCGGATCGGCGGGCTGGCCGAGACCGTCGTGGAACTCGGCTGTGGCGGTGAGTACTTCCTGCAGCGCAGTGAGGATGCCGTCGTGGGAGGCCGTCAGTTCGGTCAGCACGTCGGCCGCCTCATCCGTGGTGGTGGCGTCGCGAAGACGCTCGGCGAGGTGGGCGACGGAAGCGCCGAGCGGCAGGAAACTGGCCGGACGGGCGTCGGTCTCGAAACCTGAGTCGCAGTCGACGAGGTATCCCACTGCTCGCAGGCGGGCGACGGCGTTGATGGCGAGTGACGACGCGTCGGCGTCGGCCAGGCCGGTGGGGACCCGGTGGTAGGTCTCGTGCAGACGCACGACGGGGATGAATCCCGCACGCTGAAGGATGCTGTACGCCTCGGAGTCCCCGCCCCGGGCGAGGAGTTCGTTCGAGTGCGGGTCGCGGCGGATGGCGAGGTATCGGCTGGTACGAGGCAAGGAGGAACGTCCCTCACGAAGATCGGTGCGTGGTATGCCGGGCGGTGGTCGGGGTGGCGGCGCCCCGGGGCTGGAGCAGGTGGGCCGCGATGCTGTCCAGGTCCTGCCCAATGAGGTGAAGGCGGCGGGCGATCACCTCCAGGTCCGGCGCGGGTAGGCAACGACCATGTATTGCGTCAGGCCCTCGCTTGAGGAGAGCGTCTGTCCCAGCGCCTCGGCGAGCGGTTCGTCCGGAACGCGGGTCCGTTCGTCCAGGCGGGGGATCACCGGCCGCCCCGGACGTCAGCGATGTGCACCAACTCGCCCAGGGCGGTGGTGGTGTACCAGCCGCAGTTGATCAGTTCGTTGCGGCCGGCGTACCGCGGCAGCAGCGCGTCCTCCATGGCCCGCAGGTAGATCAGGCAGTCCGGGCAGCGGCGCGCGAGGTGTACGAGGTAGCGGGGATGGGCGGTCACGTAGGAGCGGGCGCCGCCGGTCGCATTCCGCAGCCTCCACCCGTTCTCGTCGGTCGGGGTGTGCCACGACGGGGCCACAAGACGCATCGCGTCGCCCCACAGTTCGTTGCCGGCCACCCCCTTGAGGACGACGACCGTGTCGCCGGCCCGGAAGTGGGCGTGGGTGATGTCCCGCTCGGGGGTGAGCGGGTCGGGAGTCGGCGCGAATGCCGAAGTGGGTGGGGTATCTGGCATGAGTTCCTTCCACGCAATCGGTGCCGGGGTGGGAGGAACAATGGTCCGCAGGAACGCCGGTTTGGCTAACCGGCGTTTCCCGGTTATAGTCCGCCGCGATCAGCGAAATGGGTTCTCCGTGCCATGGTCCGCCTCGGTGGTCGCATCGAGGAGTTCCAGCAGGTCAGTGCCTTCGGCATCACGCTGGTCGATCCACCATCCGGCCCGGGTGACGGTGCGGGCCTTCTCCTCCAGGTCCGCCCAGTCCGTCTCGCTCCAGGAGCCCTCGATGACGAGCACGGCGTGCGCGGCGCTCATCAACTGGTGGCGGGATCGCTCGCCCCAGTCCAGGGCACGCTCAGGCCCGTCGAGCGGCGGCATGTCGAACCGGGCGGCCCACTCGGCGGCGGCCTGCTGTTCCTCGGCGCGTTTGGCGGCTAGCCACTGCTCCTTGGACTGCGTATCGGCACCGCGGGTGCTCCTCCAGCAGTCCGTGCAGTCCTTGCCGGCGAGCCAGCGGGCGAATCCGGCCCGGCGGTCGGCGGGACGGCCGGACAGGTCATGCGTGACCTCGTGACCGCACGGGTGCTGGACAGTCCAGGAGGTGCGCACTGTCATGTGGTTGTTCCTGCTTTCTGTCTTCCGCGTCGTCTCAGCGTGTCCTGCGGATGGCGTCTGTGGCCGCCGCAGCGATGGCGGCGGGAGCGCTGGAGGGCCGGGGCAGGTGCAGCAAGGTGGTCCCCGGCAGGTGGCGGGACTTCGCGGTGAGGGTGAGCTGGAGTACGGCGCAGCCGGCGGTCGTGAGCCGCTTGACGCGGGTGACGGCTTGAGCGGTTTCGTCGCTGCCGTACCGGGCGTCGGTGACGATCACGAGGAGGCGGCCGGCGCCGGGGCGGCTGAGTTCGAGGCCGTGGTCGAGTGCGTCGATGGCGTCGCCGAGGTTGTGGTCGCCGCCGTTGGCGGCGAACAAGGTCACGCGCTTCGGTGCTCGGTGGGTGGGTCGGGTCAATGCGGTCAGGTGCATGTCATAGGCGATGGTGGCGGTACGGGAGTCGGGGTCGGTCAGGGCTGCTGCGCGTGCCACGATCCAGGCAGCGGACGCGACGGGCGCGGTGGCGGCACGCATGGAGCCGGAGACGTCGACGGCGATACCCACACGCAGCGGTGGGGTGGGGGAGTTCCGGCGGCGGGTGTGGGTGAACGGTTGTGCGGTGGGGACCGATCCGGCCGCGCGCTGAGCGTCGCGGGCGAGGGCCGCGCGCATGTTGAGGCGGCCGGGCGGGGTGGGGCTGGTGACTCGCTCCTCGGTCCGCTCGCGGTAGGCGGCGGCGCGCAGGGCGCGGCTCAGGCGCGCGGCGGCACTGTGCTCGGCGGCGGTGGGCCTGCGGGTGCCGGTGACCGGGTTGTCGTGGGGCGCCGGTGTGCCGTCGGGGGTGACGGTGGTGCCACGGGTGTTGAAGACCGACGTGGCGGTGGCGGCGGCTTTGCGTCGCTGGCCGGCCCGCTGGGCGCGGTCCTGTGCCTGCGCCTTGGACTGCGCGGCCACGGCGTTGGCCGCTGCGACCTGTGCCGCGAGGTCGGCGGCGTCGGTGGCGGCCGTGCTGTCCATGACGACCCCCACGGCGCCGGACAGCAGATCGGTGAGGTTCTCCGGCACGGGCAGGGCGGGGGCCGTGGTGTCCAGAGCCTCGCACCATTGTTGAGCGTGCGCGAGCATGGTCGTGGCGTCGTGGTCGGCGCACTGGTGGGCTGCGGTCCAGATGCGGGTGAGGGTGGCCAGCAGGTTGGCGCCCAGCACCTTTTCGCACAGATCGGCGACGGCCCGGGTCTCGCCGGCGTCCAGGATGCCGACGTCCCGGCGGCCGAGGACCAGGGCCGCCACGGCGGCGGCGTGCTCGATGCCCTGGAGGGTGGGGTGGGCGATGTCGGGCATGACCAGGGTCCGGGCACTGGTGCGCAGGTACGTGCGGTCCGTGGGCCGCGTGATCAGGTGTGCGCCTTCGACACGGCTCTCCTCCAGCAGGAGCGCGGCCTCGACGACACGGGGGTCCGCTCCGGCAGGCTGTGTCCAGACGGAGTGGGCCGCGTGCGCGGCCTCGTGGACGAACACGCCCCAGGCGGCGGGATACCGCTCCTCGTCGCCCACGATCCGCGGATGGATCTCGTGGGGCTGTAACGGGGCGAACAGGCGGGCGTCGAACTCGACCTCGCCCAGCGTGGGGAAGAACGCGGCCGGTGCGCCGCTGCGCGTGCCGGGGCGGCAGGTGACGAGGAGGTCCTGGCGGCCGGAGAGATCGACCAGCCGGTCGCCGAGTTCGGCTCCCACGCGCAGCCACGCGGCCGGGGAGGAACGGGGTTGCGCTGGCGGGGCGCCGTCGTCGTCCCAGCGCGCGAGGTCGGCGTCGTCGTCCGGCGTGGTGGCGGGGGACTGGACGTGGTGGTGGGCGCTCATCGCGCGTGGCCCCGGTGTGCGGAGCCGGTGCTGCCCGGGGGCTGCCGGGCGGCTGAGACGGGGAGCTGCTTGCCAAGGGTGAGGGGCGCGATCTTCTTGACGCCGGCAGCCTTGATGACGGCGGCGGCGACGGTGTCGCGATCCTCCACAGGAGCGATGCCTACCAGGTTCGCGAGCGCGGCGTTGGTGCCGAGGACGGCTTCGGTCTTCTGGTAGCTGAGCAGTTCCCGCAGTTGGGGGGCCCAGCCCAGCTCGCCGAGTTCGACCTGGTGGGCGAGGTTTCGGGCGACCCGAACCACCCGTGGATCGATCCTCAAGGCCAGGGCGAGGTCATAGTCCGTGCCGATCTGGATCTGCACGCTGAACCGGCTCGCGAGCGCCTCCGTCAGCACCGCGCCGTGGACGCCGGGATTGTGGCCCGCCACCACGTAGAAGCCCGGCTCGGCCTTGATGGTCTCGCCCTTGTGGGCCTTGACCTGGATCTGCCTGCGCCCGTCCATCGCGGGATACAGCGCCGCCAGGACCTTCGGTGAGATCAAGGTGGCATCGTCGATCAGCAGGGCGCGGCCCTCGGTCATCGCGGTGACCAGCGGACCGTACTGGAAGACGTAGCCTCCGCTGTCGGCTTGCGTGTACTCGCCGATCAAGTCGCCGACCGTGGTGTCACCGTCGCCGGCGACGGTGAGCAGGTCCTCGAACGCCGCCTCGACCAGACTCGTCTTGCCGGTGCCCGGAGGGCCGTAGAGCAGCACCGGCACGTCGGCGTCGCGCAGGCGATTCAGCGCCTCGACGTCGGGCAGATCGGCCAGCTCCCGGGGGTGGTAGAGCTGGCCCCCCGCGCGGCGGATCGGGCCGGTCTGCCTGGGCGTGGCTGCTGCGGTAATGGTCGTGCGGGCCGTGGCCGCCTGGGCGCGGGGAGAGTGGGTGCCCGGTGGGCTGATCACAGCGCTCTGCGCGGCTGCGGCGGTCTTCGCGTTCGCGCGGAACTCCGGTTGCCCGGTTCCGCCTTGGTCGGCCTCGCCGCGTAGCACCAGAGTGAGGGCGGCGTTACGGACGGCGCCGTGGGAGTGGCCCAGCTGCCTGGCCATCTCCCCGATGGTGAGCGTGTCCGCCGGCCGGTCGGCCAGCAGCCGGGCCACCTTGGCCCGTAGCTCGCCGGCCTTGGTGCGGGCTGAACTGGTGGGCGTTCCGGGCGTGGTCAAAGCGAGGGCCCCTTCAACAGGTGCGGGTGCGGGCGGGGTTGGCGATGCGCAGGAGAGGCTGGCCGCTCTCGGAGCGGATCACGGACTGTGCCGACATCAGCGACCGGCCCAACCGGGGCGTACCGTCGGCGCTCACCGGCCGGCCGAGGGCTCGGTCCCGGTGCAGGGGGTGGCCGGCGACGAGCAACTCGCCAGCTCCGTACCGGGTGCCGTCGCTCGGCAGGCGCAGCCTGGCGCCTCTTCGAAGCCGTCCTGGAGCAGGATCCGCCGCGCGGCGGCGTTGTAGCCGGTGGTGGTGACCTCGCCAGTGACGGAGTGCCGGATCGCCATGAACGGCTCTCCTGGTGCTTCGGGCAAGGCGGATCTCCTATCGGTGGTGGCGGGAAAGCGGTGCGGTGTTGGGTGAAGGCGAGGCGGGCCCGGAGCTTCCAGCACATCAACGCTGCGTGGCTGGACCGCGAACGGTGGGCACTGGCTGCCGACAGGCTCCAGGGCGGGCCCACCGCTCCGCAGCTACCTGACTCGCCCTTCCGCATGCTCTGATGGCCGGGTGTACCAACAACGGTCATGGGTGATCTTGTCGAAGTGCGCGTGCAACAGCGGGTGCTGGCGGGCTTGCCGACGTGCGGGTCCGGCACGGGTGGGCTGGGACAGCAAAGCCCGTGGTCAAGGGAGACGTGCGGGGGCGTGGCCAGGGGCTGGCGCCTTTGCCTGTGCCGCGCTCCTTTCAAGGGATACGGACCGGTTCTGTGCCGGGCGTCACCAGGACCGTGTGGCGTGCAGGTGGACGGTGGGGGCGTAAGCGGGCTTCGGCGGGAGCGCTCGCGCGGACGAGAGTTTGGCGGCGGGTTCTGTGCGTAGCTGAGGTGACATGCGGGCGGCGGCCTGAACCAGTCGGCCCCGGAGGTTCGTACGCGTCGGCCGGGGGCTGTCCTCAGAGGCGAGGTTGTAGTCGGTGTGTACCGCGTAGCCGAGGTGGCGCAGGTTGCGTGCGGCGCGCGCGGCCCTGCGCGAGCCGTCACGTTCGGGATCAGGGAGACGGAACAGACCCGGTGTGTCCGGTACGGGTTGGAACCGCTCCAGTGTCAGCAGCCAGTGGGCCAGCTGCGGGGGGATGGCGGGGTCGGTGGCTGCGGCGACGAGACCGTGCTGCGGGTGGGTGCCGATGGCGAAGTGTGAAGAGGTGGCCAAAGGGGAGGGTTCCTCGCGGTAGGGGGCAGCGGTGATGTGGTGGCCGTACGTGGTCGTGGTGAACCGGGTCAGGGCGACATGCTCGGCCGTTCACGGCTGTGCGCAGCGGTGGATGGGTAGTGCGCGTTCGAGGGTGTGCTTCAGGTCATGGCCCGGCGGGGCGACGGCGTCAGTGAGCTGCACCAGGCCGGAGATTTTCAGGGCTGGTTGGGGCGCTGTCGGCCGGTCCATCCAGGAGCTGGCCGGGTGATCGGGCGTGGCCTGTGGGAGAGGACGGCATCAGGTGGCGCGGAAGCGGTCAGCCGGCGGTCGACGACTGGCTACGCGGCCTCAGTGATGTGTTGCCGGTCCTTGGTGCGGGGCGCTGGGAGCGGGGCGTGGGGAGAGCCGGCGTGGGCTGGGGCCTGAGGGGGTGCCCGGGTTGCCGGGTTCTGCTGCTCGGGCCTGGCGTTCGAAGGGCTGGGTGTCGGTGAGCCAGGTTTGCATGGCCGGCAGGACGGCGATGCCGAGCTCGGTGCGGACGCGGCTCCACTCGTGGGCCGGCAGAGTCTGCGCAATCGACTGCAACTCGTCGCGCAGGTCGTTCCATTTGGTCCAGGCGTCCTGGCTGGTGGTGAGGGCGTCGCGCAGTCGTGTTAGTGCGGCGGAGTCCTCGGGCCAGGAGGTGGCGGATGGACGGCAGCGAGCGAGCAGGGGCGGCGCGTATTCCAGCACGTGGCGAAAGGAGAGCCATGCGTGGTCGGCGAAGTCCCTTTCCATGCCCTCGATCAGGCGCGAGCCGGAACCATGGGCAGGACCGGAGCCTTTGATGTCTTGGAGAGCCTGATGTTCGCGCCGAATACGGGTCAGCGCTGCCAGGACGGTTTCGAGGTTCCGGTTGTGCAGGGCGCGCTGCACGGCGGGCAGGAACGTGCGCACGACGGCTTGGGCGGCCAGGGCGGGATCGTCCGGCAGCACGATGCTGCGCGGCCTGGTGGGGTCATCGTGCGCGTGCTGCGTGTGGTCCGTGTCGTCTGCGAGGGCGCCGATGAGGTAGCCGTTGTGGTGGCCGGGGCGTTCGACCAGCAGCAGCTCGGTGCCGGCGTCGCTGGTCAGCACCGACGCGAAGGGGATGAGGTGGTCTTCCAGGGCCTGATGGATCTCCCCGGCTGACCACAGCCCGGTCCAGAGGTCCTGCTGCCACTCGGGATGGCTGTAGATCTGCAGTTCGGCACTCCAGGTGCCGGGCAGGCGGGCGGCGATCTCGGTGCCGATGTCGCCCAGGTACGGGCGGCTGCTCGTGGCGAGAGTGACACCGTGCTCGTGGGCGTGATGCACCAGAGCGCTGGCGGTGGCCCGAGCGGTTTGTGTATCGGCCAGGGGCGCGACGAATGCACCGTTGGGCAGTCGGCGCAGCCCGGCGTCGCGCAGGACGTCACCGGCCTTTCGGAACTCCTCGCCGTAGGTGGTGACGACGAGTCCCAGCGTGCGGCTGGTGCACAGGGTGATGACGGCGGAGGGGGTTGGCAGAGCGGGCTCCGGATGGTGAGAGGGAAGCAAGGTCAGCGACGGGCGGACGTGCGGGTGGCGGTGTCTGCGCCGTCGGGACGGGAAGTGACCGGTCCGGGCCCGCGAGAGGGCGTCAGAGCCCGGCTGATGGCGGAAGCGCTGAAGTCGCCGAGCGGGTCGGTCCCCCACGCAATGACGGGGCCGGACGTCCGGAACAGGGCGGGGATCACCTCGATGCCCTGCGGGCGCAGGACGTACCCCCACTCCAGGCCCTGGCCGGCAGCGGTCGCCTCGGTCACCGTCATCCGCGACGGTGGCGCACCATCCGCCGTGGTCAGGTGGTCCAGTGTGCGGCTGGGCCACTGCTCGCCGCCGGTCAGAGCGGCGATGGTCTGCGGCGGTGCGCCGTCGAGAAGGTCGGTGCCCAGCTCGTCCCAGCCGACGGCGACGTCGTCCACGAGATGGCGTGTCATCGCCTCCAGGTCACGGCCGAAGCGGTACTGGTAGACGGCCAGCAGCAGAGGCAGCTTCGCGCCTGGCTGGCCGTCGAAATGTACATAGATGCCGGTGTACCCGGTGAGGGTGGGGCGGGCGAGGAAGGAGTGCGTCGACAACGGCAGAGTCTCCGGGGCTGGTTCTACCGGCCTGGGGCCGGTCCGGCGGGCGGGGTACTGGGCGGTGTCGGGGGAAGGTTGGAGGCGGCCCGCTTCTTTGCCGGGGGCGGCGGTGGAGCCGGGTCGTACTCGGCACGCAGGAGTGCCAGGTCCGCTGCGTCGGCGAGGCCCAGCACGGACAGGCTGCGGCTGGCCGCCTCCATCAGCATCTTGGGCGGGGTCCCCGGCTCGGCGTTGCGGTGGCGGTCGTCCCAGCGGGCGATGGCCGCCAGGATGTCGCTGACCGCGTGCAGGGCTGGCTGCGCGGCGTCCAGGAGGTGCTGGGTGATGGCGCTGGCGTGGGCAGTCGTGGTCGCTGCGGCGAGGGCGGCGAGGTAGGGGGCCGGGTCCGGTGCCGGCATCGGCTCGCTGGGCAGCGGGTGCTCGGTGAGGAAGGCTTCGGCGTCGCGTTTGGCCCAGCGCAACAGGTCATCGTGGGTGGCGATGCCGAGCCGTGCGGCGGCGATCTGCTCGGCGTCACGGCCGACGTTGTCGTACAGCTCGAAGTCGGGGTTGCGTATGACGGGCTCCAGGGTTCAGTGGGGCGGACGGGACGAAGGCCGCCGTGTGCGGGCAGCGCCGGAAGCGGGCTGCGCGGCACCGGGAGGACCTTCGACGGACACGCTCACGGGCGGTCTCGTCACACCGTTGAGGTGGACGTGAAGTCCCCTGCGTCCCGTGCCGGTGGTGGGATGAAGCGACGTGGGGGCAGGGCATTGTCCGGATCGGGCAGGAGGGTGAAGGACGTCGGCCAGTCGTCGAGGCGGCGCACAGCGCGGCACGACGAGTGTGTCTACGCGCGGTTCGACCAGGACCCGGCCGGGGGACCGGCGGCGTCGGTGCGGGCGCAGGTGTAACCGATCAGCCGGGAGGGTGCGGCCTTCGCGGGGACGGTGGCGGCGTCGTTGCACACGAACGTGTACGTGATGGAGGTGCGGGGCAGGTCGTGGAGCCAGGCCCGTTCGTCCTCGCCAGGGTTGAGCTGCAGACCGGAGTGCGCGACGGTGTCGGTCTGGGTGTGCGTGTGGGAAAAGAGGACCAGCGCGCCGCCGTCGGTGGTCTTGAGGGCGTAGGCGTCCGTGTGCCGGTTGGCGGCGCCGGCGAAGACGGTGGTGGCCTGGTTCCCGTAGCGGGTGCCGGTCTTGTCGTGGACTTTGATCTGCCGCTTGCTCGCCTTGGTCGGGGCGAGGGTCTTCTTCCCGGTGCGCGTGCCTCCGGTGGCGAAGTTGTCGAGCACCGCGGTGCGCAGCACATCGGCGTCGGCTGCCAGCTGCTTGTTGCCGTCGGCGGGAACGGCCGTGGCGTATCCGTTGTGGTCGAGGGCGATGTCCGGCAGTTCGTGGCTGTCGAGGTCGACGACGGAGACCATCTCCCAGCGCTGGTGCCGGGGATGTTCGGCGAACACTCCGAGACGCGAGGGTGCCTTGCCCTTCTGGCCCGAGAGCGCGGCGGCGAACCAGCGGTCCTGTCCCGCCTTCAGACGGGGGATGTACAGCGTGGCGTTCGCCGCGTCGTAGGACCACGGCTTGTACGGGGTGCGGTCCGCCGCGGGAAGTCCTTCGGTCTCGGTGTAGTCCGAGACAGACATCGCGTACAGCGGTCCGTCCTCGACTGTGCCGAGCAGGCGCCGGTTGCGGTCGGTGTTGGCCTTGTTGTTGGTCTTCGAGTAGCGGCTGATGGCGTCGCGGGCCTGAGTGGCGGTGAGGGCGGGAGCGGGCCTGGGGGCCGCGCTGGCGCTGGGCGTCTGCCGGGAGGGAGAGGTGCCGTCTTCGCTGGTGCAGCCGGTGAGGACAAGGGCGAGGCAGGCGGCGCCGGAGAACAGAGGCAGGGCGGGGCGAGTGATGCGGATGATGGCTCCAAGGGTCTGCGGGAAGGGGGGGGCGGATCAGCGGGTACGGCCGGCCGAGGGGCTGGACGTCGGTGCCGCCGGCGGACGATGGGTGCTGGTGGCGGGCATCGAGCGGCGCAGGTTCACGCCGATGCCCTTGGCCGTGAGTTCCTGGACCACGCCGTGGACGAGAAGGGCGCGAGTGCTGTCCCCGTAGGCGGCGGGCAGGAGGAACGCCGCCCGGTGCAGGTGGTGCTGGAAGCGGTGGGCGTACAGCGTCGTGCGGGCATCCCCGGCACGCTCTCGTACGGTGCGCCGAGTGCTCCGTCGCTGTACAAGGTCAGGGTGAGGACCTGGTCGACCTGCGGCGGGCCGGCCCGGTGCAAAGGTTCGGGCTGGGCCGCTGCGTTGGTGAGTGCTTGTCGCAGGGCCTGCTGGTAGCGGGGCATGTATTCCTGGAGCGAAGCGGTGGTCCGGCGTCAGCGCCTGTGCTGCTGCGCCGGCGGGGGGAGGGGCGGCGAACTGGCCGCAGCGGAGGGAAGCTGTGATGCGGGCCCGGGTGGGGTTAGCGCGCGCATCCGGTCCTCGGCCGCGTCCAGGGCGTGTGCGAGGTTGCGGATCTCGGCGACGGCGTCGGCGAGTTCGTAGGACAGGTCGAAGCCGTCGTTTTCTTCGGCTTCCTTGGCTTTTTCTTCGGCGGCTTCGAAGAAGTCGCCGAGCTGCGCCAGCAGGCCGTTGGTGGGTTCCAGGATCTGGTGCAGCAGGGCAGCGGCGTCCGCATACGACTGGGCTGCGTTGAGTTGGTCGGTGAGAGCACGTAGTGCGTCGCCGTAGGTGTAGACCGGGGCGCGGTCAGCGTCGGTGCCGTCAGGGACGGTGGGCAGGCGGGGCGCCGGAGTGGGGGGACGGCGGGTGCAGGGCGTCGGCAGGTGCAAGGGGAGGCGGCAGCAGCCCGAGCTGTGCGAGGTGATGGTCGATCGCCGCGATCAGGGGCGGGACGCTGCCGCCGTTGCGGGCCTCGGGCCGGTGCACGGCACGGGGGTCGTCAGTGGGAGCTGAGTCATAGAACACGACGAACGAAGACTGGTCGTCGAGTGGTTCGTGGAGTGCGATCCAGCCTTCTGGGTCTCCCGGTGTACGATCGGAAGAGGGCTCCTGCGGCGGGCTGACGATCAGGTGACTGTCGTCGGGGAGCTGCACACGCACGATGTAGGCGCTGAGGCCGAACTCGATGTCGCACTTCAGCCCGCGCTCTCGCAGCGGCGTGGTGATGTGTGCGTGCTGACGCCACAGTTCCTGCCACAACGCGGTGTTCACATGGCGATGGTCGGGCAGCGGTGCGAGCGGAGCGGCGTGGCGCGCGTCTGGAGTGCCCTGTTCGTCAACGGCCATGGTTCCTGCCTGTGGGAGAAGGCCGACGATCCGTGCGGTTGGGCAGTCGGCGCGTGGTGTCCGCTTCCGGCTTCGGTTCCGGACGGAAGCCGAGTTCGGCGTTGTCGTGGGTGGCGCTCTGCTCGTGGTCCATCCGGGGTTGGTGATCGACGCTCTGTGACATGGGTTCGTCCTGATCGGCCTGGCACCGCTGGTGTTCGAACGGGCCGCTGTCGCTGAGGTGGGCGAGGTGGTTCACCGGGCTCCTCCAGGAGGGTCGGATCAGCGGCTGTGACCCTTGGGCCCGGGCGGTGGCGGCACGGGCCTGTCGCTGAGGGCAGGTGCGGAGAAGAAGCGGTGGAGCTGGAGGTGCTCGTGCAATGTCTGGGCCGCGTCGCGGAGGGACTGTGAGGTGCGCAGCAGGTAGTTGCGCGCCGTGGCGTGATCGATGACCATCTCGTTCTTCAGGTAATGCTGGTCCGTTGGGTCGGGCAGTCTCCGCAGGGTGAGGACGGCGTGTGCTGTCTGGGCGAAGTGCGGCACTGCATGGGCCGACAGGAAGCTCGCTGTCGAAAGATGGGCCAAGGTGTCGCGGCCGGCGGGGTTCGCGATGTGGGGTCTCGCGGCGAAGTCGGTCGTGGCCTTAAGAACGTCGCGGGACAGTTCCTGCGCGTCGGTGACGTGCTGGAACAACTCGGTGAAGGAGAGGGCAGCCGGCACACGGCCACTTCTGTCCAGGAGTTGCCACTGCTCGGTCTTGCTGGCGAATGTTTCTTTCATCGCGCTGAACTCGTCGATCAGGCGCAGGACGTCCTCGCGCGGTATCAGTTCGCGGTGGTAGCTGGGATTCAAGGGTCTCTTTCGGTTTGTCTGTGGGCCGCTGTCCGTGTTCAGGGGCGGCTCGCTGGGAGCGGGCTGCAGGCCGGGTGGCAGGGAGTGCGCGGGACTGGCGGCGACGTCCGCCGAATCTGCGACCTGTCCGCAATGGCCATCTGGCCTTGGGCTCATGGGAATCAGGGGCGCGGAAGGCGTGAACTCCCGGACCTTTGTTTGTAGGGCCGCGGGTTTGTCCCTCACTTCTCGTAGGAGCTGCGAACCCTTGCCAGCTCCTCCGGGGTGTCCGATGGCAAGGACGAGTTTTGAAGTTCCCTCATCCACAGTGAAGTTCAGTCGGTAGCATCGACATGACGGCACTCTCGGTGAAGGGAGTGGTCGATGAACCTGGCCGTGGTCCGCAACCTCTCGTCCGCGCGCGCCCTGCGAACGCCGCGTGATGTAGAGGACTTCGAGCAGGAAATCGTCGACCAGTACGCCATCGCCATGGCCGCTGCGAACCTCTCGGACAGCCACATCGGCAACGCACGCGCCGTGATCTTCGAGTTCGCGCGTTTCCTCAACGGGCCCATATGGACCGCGTCTTGCGACGACGGAGACCGGTTCCTTGCTCAGCAGCGCCTCGCCGGACACGCTCACAGCACCCGCGCGGGCAAGGCCGGACTGCTCGCCTACTTCTACGACTTCGTGATCAGGCGCTACCAGGGTGATGTCCACGCCTTGACCGGCTGCGTCGTCGAGCAGCCGATCGATGAGTACAACCGTCCGCGCAGCCCGCTCTATGCGGACGTGAGAGTGCCGCCCTCCGAGACGGAGATGGATCTGCTCTTCGGTCAGTGGCGCACGTCGATCACCGAGGCCCGCAAGTACCTGCCTGCAGCCCGGGACTACTTCGCGGCGTCCCTGTGGCGTCGACTCGGCTTGAGGATCAACGAGTCGGTGATGCTCGACATCCGGGACTGGCGCCCAGATCTGGGTGCCTTCGGGAAACTGCACGTGCGACACGGCAAGGGCAGCCGGGGCCGCGGCCCCAAGCCCCGCCTGATCCCCGCGATCAATGGCGCGGACCGACTGATCGACTGGTGGCTCGGCGACGTCCGGCACCAGTTCGGCAGCGACTGGTCCAACCCGGACGCACCCCTGCTGCCCAGCGAGCGGCGCGACCCTGACTTCGGCGGCTGCCTGCGTGTCACCGCAGACCCGCTGCGCAAGAGCCTGGCCGCGGCGACGAACACGTGGCTGCCCGCCTGGACCGGTCGCATTACCCCGCATGTGCTGCGCCACTACTGCGCCTCGTCGCTGTACGCCGAGGGCATGGACCTCAAGGCACTGCAGGAGCTGCTCGGTCACGAGTGGCTCTCGACCACGACCCGTTACATCCACGTCCACAGCGAGCACATCGAACGGGCGTGGACCGAGGCCAACCAGCGGCTGGAAGCCCGCTTCGAGGAGGCGTGACACCGTGCAGTGGAACCTGCGCATGAAGGCTGCCGAGCGCGGCATCTGGAAGTCGACCGAGATGCGGCGCCTGCTCGCCGAGGCCGGCGTGGAGATCAGCGCGGGCAAGATGTCCCAGCTCTGGACCGGCACCCCCAACATCGTCCGCCTGGACGAGCTGGACGTGATCTGCGCCATCCTGGACTGTGAACCATCGGACCTGCTGATCCGCGAACCGAACAAAGTGGCCGAGCGCCGGCCGGACCGACAGCAGGCCGCCTCCGCCTCTTCCGCGTCCCCGGTCGTCGCGCCTCGTTTTGGCAACAGGCGATCCGAGCCACCGCTATGAGCGTCACACCGCCACCACCCAAGTGCCCTGCCTGCAGGGTCAATCGAGCCGCCTGGACGAACCCGCGCGTCGACTTCTGCTACGCATGCCTGCCCGGCGGGCCGTTCACCCCGCCGCCATGTCGAACCTGCGGAACCCGCGAGTCCTACTTCAGTCAGGGCCGGTGCGAACGCTGCCACCCCGGAGCCCCGCTCTACCTGGGCGCGTGCCACGGCTGCCTGGCCTGGGGCGTCTACCGTCGTCACAGCTGGCTGTGCTGGACCTGCCGCTGGTGGCACGGCCACTATCCGGTCGGAATCTGCGCCTTCTGCACGCGGGAGACCTACATCAACGGCTCCGGAGCCTGCCGCCTGTGCTGGGAAAACGCCCGGCGCGTCCAGGAGCCCGGCCACGCCATCAACCTCACCGAAGCCAACCAGCACGGGCAGCAACTGTTCCTCGCCAACCTGCAGTACGACACCACCGGCGCCCGCCGGCGCCGCATCGCCCGCGAGCGGCACCATCGCCGACTGCAGCCGCCGTCCGCGCCCTTGGCCCTTGCCAACCACCGTCAGCCGCTGCTGTTCCGCATGCCGCCGGGCAAAGGAGCGATCAAGAAGCGCGCCCTGACACAGGACTCGCCGCTGCTGCGGCACTGCGATCAGACGCTGCGCGAGCACGCCCTGCGGCACGGCTGGAGCAAGCGGCTGGTGAACGGCGTCGCCCACACCCTCAAACTCCTCGATGCCCTCCAGGACACCCCGAGTTCCAAGATCCGTAGCAGTGACGTCCTGGCAGCCATCCGCTACGGCGCCACCGCGATCTCGACCCTGGAAGTCCTCGACACCGTCGGTCTCCTCGAAGACGACCGCGCCCTGGCCGTCGAGCGCTACTTCGCCCAGCACAGCGCGGACTTGCCCGCCGCCATGACCAACCAGCTCCAGCTGTGGTTCGACACCATGCTCCAGGGCCGCAGCACGGCGCCCAGGCGTCGAGCCCGGAACGTGGAAACGATCCACATCCACATCGTCGGCATGGCGCCGATCTGGCGTGCGTGGGCCCAGCAAGGCCACGAGTCGTTCGCCGAGATCACGGCCGAAGACGTCACCCGGGAGCTGCCGGCCAAGGGCTCGAACCGGATCTTCGCCGAACAGGGACTGCGTTCCCTGTTCACCGTGCTCAAGGCCCACCGACAGGTGTTCAGCAACCCGATGCGCGGGATGAAGGCCACCCGACCCAATGTCACCGTCCCGCTCCCACTCGACACCCAGAAGATCCGAGACGCGCTGAACTCGCCGGACCCGACGTGCGCTCTCGCCGTCGCCCTGGTGGCCTTCCACGCACTGAACGGACGGGAGCTGCAGAAGCTGGAATTGACCGACATCGTCGACGGCCGTCTTCGGCTCGGGCCTCGCATCATTCCGCTCGCAGTCCCCGTCAGAGCCCGGCTGGCCGCATACCTTGACCACCGCGCACGCAAGTGGCCGCAGACGATCAACCCGCACCTGTTCGTCAACAACAAGACCCAGGCCCGGACCAAGCCAGTCAGCAAGCAGTTCCCCTGGCGCATGCTGAACATCACCGCGCAGTCCCTGCGCGACGACCGCATTCTCCAGGAGATCTATGCCACCGGCGGCGACGTACGCCGCCTCTGCGACTTCTTCGACATCGGAATCGACGCCGCTCTGCGATACCGGAGCGTCTTGGATGACCCCAAACCGATAGCTACGACCGAGCACGACTCGGGAACCCACGACCCCACGTAGACTCATCGCTGCAGCTCCCTGGTACGCATCGGAATTGGGAATCCTTCAGTTGGGGTGAACCCACTGGGTTTTCAGTGCATGCGGGCGTCGGTGTCGAAGAGCGCCAGTTCGCGGGGGTGGAGGAGGTGTTGGACGATGAAGGAGCGTCCGGCGACCTTCCACAGGCCGCGTCCGCGGTTGAGGTGGGCGATGGCCTCGGTTTCGACGGTGGTCAGGCCCAGCAGCGAGGCGGCGGCGTGGAGTTGGTCGGATTCCTGGCGGTAGATGATCCGGGTGGAGCAGTCGGCGAGGAGTCCTTCGGCCAGGGCCCGGCCCTGGGAGCCGGCGTCGCCGGCGGTGAGCAGGTCGGACAGCCGGTGGATGACCATGAGGTTGGCGATGCCCAGGCCGCGGCTGAGTTTCCACTGGGCCTGCATGCGCTGGAGCAGGCCGACGTGGCGCATCAGGCGCCATGCCTCGTCGTAGACGATCCAGCGTCGGCCGCCGTGGGGGTCGGTGAGGGCGGATTCCATCCAGGCGGAGGCGCAGGTCATGGCGAGGACGAGGGCGGTGTCGTCGCCGGATCCGCCGAGTTGGGACAGGTCGATGGTCAGCATCGGCGCGTCGGGGTCGAAGCGGACGGTGGAGGGGGCGTCGAACATGCCGGCCAGGTCGCCGTGGACGAGGCGGCGCATGGCGTGGGCGAGGTCGCGGGCGGCTTCGCCCAGCCGGCCGGACATCGTCCCGGCCGCTTCGTCGAGCTGGGCGGGACGGTTGAGGGCGGTGGTGACGTCGCCAAGGAGCGGCGGACGGCTGGAGGCGCGGGCTTGGGCGACCGCGATGTCCAGGGCGATGTCGAGTGCGGTGTGCTCCATCGGCATCAGGTCCCGGCCGAGTACGGTGCGGGCCAGTGAACCGAGCAGGAGCAGGCGCCGCTTGCGGATCTCGCCTTCCCACTCGGTTTCGCTGGCGGAGGCGGGCTGCGGGGCTGCGTCCAGTGGGTTGAGCCGGCCGGGCAGCCTGGGGCCGAGGGCGACGGAGGTGCCGCCCAGGGCGTCGGCGACGGGGGTCCATTCGCCTTTCGGGTCGCAGGGGACGTAGATGCGGTAGCCGAAGGCGACCGAGCGCAGCGCGAAGCTCTTGGCGAGCGCGGACTTGCCCTGGCCGATGATGCCGGCCAGGAGCAGGTTGGGGTTGGTGAAGCCCTCGACTCTGCCGTACAGGGCGAAGGGGTCGAAGACGAAGGAGGCTTCGGCGTGCATGTCGCGGCCGATGTAGACGCCGTCGGCGCCCAGGCCGCCTTCGGCGAGGAAGGGGTATGCCCCTGCGGCGACGGCGGTGGTCATCCGGTGTGCGGGCAGTTTGAGCCGGTTGCCCAGGGCTGAGGCGGGGCCGGGGCGCCCGCCGGCCGGGTAGAGCGGTGTGGGCATCGTGTGCTCGGTGGGAAGGGCGTCGGCGAGGTGGGTCGTGGTGTCGGCGCGGGCTGCGGCGGCTGCGGCCAGTTGACGGCGGGCGGCTTTTCGGTCGGCGCGGCCGGTGCCGTGCGGGGTGAACAGAGGGCTGGCGAAGGCGCGGCGGGCGGACCGGTTGTTCACTTACAGCCCTCGTTTCGGCGGGTGGCGTTCATCGCACGCAGTGGGTGGTGTGCGGACGCTGAAGGTCGGTGGGGGTGGTCGTGCGGCGGACGATGTGTCCGGTACTCAGTTGCCGTTGGCAGATGGTCAGCAAGGGCGGTCCCTCGGGCAGCCGGCCGGCGCGGCACCCGGAGTCCGCGGCAGCGGCAGGCAGGAGGTGGAAGGCGGCGTGGATGGCGGTCATGGCCTGCCACAGCCGGGTGTGGGCCTCGGCCAGGTGCCGGCCTGCTCCGGGGAGCGGGGGGCGGGTGGCTTGGGCGAGGTGGTCCAGGAGGCGGTGCAATTCGGCGAGGTGGGCGTGGAGGATGTCGAGGTGGGACCGGTCTGCCGGTGCGGGCGGTGATGAGCGGTTAAGGGCGCGGGTGTGGTGGCGGACGCCGGCGCTGGCGGCCCGGAGGTAGGGGTGTGCGTCGTCGCGGCGTTCAGGTGAGGTCAATGGGGGCGGAAGTCCTTTCTGCCACCGGCGGGAGCGGGGTTCAGAGGGTGGTGCGGGCCAGGGGGAGTGCGGCGGCGGTGAAGGCGTCGGGCTGCTGGTAGGTGAGACGGCGCAGGTCGACACCGGCGGTGGCGGCGGCGGTCTCGATCTGTGCGCAGGCGGCGTCCAGGAGGGCGTCGGTGGTCGCGGTGACGGTGACCAGGCCGGTCAGTGCCACGTCGGCGTGGCCGGCGATGAGCTGCCGCTCGCGGGCCTTGACGTCGGCGTATTCCGCGGAGTCTTCCTCGCTGTCGACCTGGCCGCGGCGTGTGCGTTCGTTGGCGTCGGAGATGATGGCGGCTTTCTTGCGCTGGATGTCGCGCAGCGCGGACTCCAGAGCCTGGGGCACGTAGATGAGGGAGAGGCTGCGGCGTACTCCGGCGGTGAACATCAGGCCGTGGAGGAATCCGGCGCCCATCTCGATGCGCGGCCAGTTCTCCACCCAGTACGTGGTGTGGCGGGCGGTGTCGGTGGTGAGCCGGTCGTCCTCCTCGATCTGGACGACGGGCCCGGCGGCAGCCGCGTCTGCTTCGGCGCGTCCCGTGTCGGACCACTGCTGCAGGGCGCCGAGCGCCTTCGGGTCGTAGGCGGTGCGGATGACGGCGGCGATCTCGGCAGCGCTGAGCCAGCCGGTCACCATCAGACCGGCGTTGCGGGCGGCCTGGGCGATCGAGGTGGTGGTCTGCTGCATGACGGTGAAGGCACCGGGGAGCCCGCCGCCAGCTTGGCCAATGAGGCGTTTGGCGGC
Source organism: Streptomyces liliiviolaceus (assembly GCF_018070025.1). Taxonomy (NCBI): domain Bacteria; kingdom Bacillati; phylum Actinomycetota; class Actinomycetes; order Kitasatosporales; family Streptomycetaceae; genus Streptomyces; species Streptomyces liliiviolaceus. The sequence continues at coordinate 2,386,181 of NZ_JAGPYQ010000002.1, read as the reverse complement.
CTTCAGGTCGAGGGCGATGGCGAGGTAGGTCTCGTGCGGGGCGGCAGCCGGACCGGCGGACGCCACCAGGTCGGCATAGACCTCTGCGGCGAGGGGCGCATGAGGTCGGCCATGCCGGGTCCAGTGCCGGGTGAGGGTGTCACCGGAGTCAGGGACGGTGCGTTCCAGGACCTGCACGGCGGCGACGTGCCCGGTGCGGGCGATACCGGCCAGGGCCCGGCCCCAGCCGGTGACGCTGTGGTTCTGCGTCGTGGGGTCCAGGAGGGCGAAGGCACGGGAGGTGACACGGGCGACGGCGGTGAGGGTCTGGTGGTGCGGGTCGTGGACGGCGGCGGCACCGTTCGCGGAGTCGCCGGGCGTGACGACCGTCAGGGAAGCGGCGCTGCCGGGCAGGTGCAGGAGCCCGTCCCGCCGGGGCCGGGTGACCGGACGGGCCAGCCACAGGGTCTGTCCGGTGCCGCGGCGCCAGGTGTGACGTACGACGACGGGGGCCCAGTCGATCAGGGACCGGCCGTTGCGGCGGACGGCGACCAGGGCGCCGGCCACCGTCCACAGGGGGGTGAGGACGAAGACGCCGAGCAGTCCGGTGGAGACGACGGTCACCAGCAGCAAGGCCAGCGTGGCGGCGACGAGGAGGAGTTGAGGCAGGGTGAGGCCGAGGAGGATGCCCCGCCGGGAGCGGTGAGGGAACCTCACCGTCACCGGAGCCGTGGTCAGTTCGGGCACGAGCGGTCCTGGTGGGCTTGAGGTCCGGGGACGGGAGGAGAGTTCACCTCCCGTCCTCGGGGAGTGGGCAGGTGGTCAGGGGCCGGTCGGTGAAGCCGGCGGAGAACTCGGCCCGCTCGGCGGGGCGCCGGCCTGTATCCCCGGTGACGGCGCCGCGCCCTGCGGCGGCGGGGTGGTGGTCGGCGGAGCCGACTGCGAGACAGCGTGGTGGGCGGCTACGGCGCTGCTGTCGGGCGTGTTCGTAGTCGAGGTGCCGCCTGCCTGGGTGCTGGTGCCGTCGGTGGCCTGGGGCGTCGGAGGCTGGAGGCTCTGTTCGAGACCGGACGCGGTCCCGGCCGTGCCAGAGCCTGCGTTCTCCGTGCTGTCCTGGTCGTGGCCGGACGAGTGGGGTGCGATGTCGCCGGGGAATCCGCCCACTTCAGGTGCCGAGTCCGGTCCTTGCGGGGCGGCGCCTGCCGCTGCAGCGCCGCCGGTGGCTGTCATCGCGGCGGCCTTGCGGCCGGCCCGTTCGGCGTGCTGTCGCACGACCTGGGCGCCGGCGCCACCGGCCCGGTGCAGCGACTCGCCGTCGGATCCTTCGGCGGCCCAGTGCACGAACTTGAACGTCGCGTACGGGCACAACAGGACCAGCACCATGATCACGATGCCTGCGAGGATGTCGGCGAGGGCGCCCAGACCGTCCTTGGTCTCGGTTCTGCCCATGGCGGCGATCCCGAGCACGAAGATGATCGTCATCAGCAGTTTGGACACGACAAGGGTGACGGTGGCCTCGATCCAGCCCTTGCGCCAGCGGCGGGCGGCCTCCCAGCCGCCGCCGGCTCCGGCGAAGACGGCCAGGGTCACCATGACGAGGATGCCCACCTTGCGGACCATCATCACGCACCAGTACAGGACGGCCCCCAGGGCTGCTCCCAGGGCGGCGAGAACGGACACCATCCATCCCAGGTGGCTGATCGACAGCAGCGCACTGACCTTGAGGATGCGGCGGACCGCGGAGGCGACGTCGGTGTTCGCCGCTTGGAGCAGGCCCGCAGACAGGGCGTCAACTACTTCGAGGGCGATCGTCGTGCAGGGGATGGCGGCGAACGCGAAGAGCACACCGGACGCGGTGCCGGTGAACGCCTGGGTGAGGGACTGTCCGTCGCGCCGGAATGCGGCGCGCACGAGCTGTGCGCAGAAGGTGCCCACCAGGATGATCAGGCCGATCGGCAGGAGTGTCTCGTAGTTGTCGCGAAACCATGGGGCGTTGAGGTTGACGGTTGTGGTGGAGTCGACGGCCTTGGCCGCCAAGTCGACGGCTGTGGCGGCGAGTTCACCGGCGCTCTTCGCTAGCCAGTTGCCGATCGCCTCGCCCGGGTCGGTGACGAAGTCGGCTGCGTCGCCGACCGAGCAGACCGCTCCGGCGAGGGGGAGGTCACAAAAGCCCATGCAACAGCGTCCTTTCGCTCACGGTGCGACGGTCGGGGCGATGGCCACCAGCGAGCAGTCGGCCGATGGCCGGCACTGCACGGCGAGGGTGAGCGAGCGTTCCTCCGTACCGCCGGCCTCGGCCCTCTTCCACGCGAGGGTCACCTTGCCGGTGACGGTCACGGCGTAGATGTACGCCTTCGTGATCTGGGAGGGGTTTTCGGCGAGGGCCTGCCGGAACGCGGCCGGGTAGTGCCCCTCGACGATCGCGGCCGTGGAACGCTGCTCCTGGTCGGCCATCCGCGACCACAACGTCGGATCCGGCACCTGGGCCAGGACCGACGTCCAGTCTCCGTAGGCGTCCTCGCCCGTCATCCACGCCTGCATGCCGGCGAGCTGCTGGCTGCGGCTGGTGGTACGGGTGTCGTAGGACCAGAGCATGGCGGCGGCGGCCTTGGCGAAGGCCACCGGATCGGAGGTGCGCGGCGGGTCGGCCACTTCACCGCCACGGACTGCCGAATCTGCCGTGGCGGACAGGGAGGCAGCACCCGAGGGAGTGGCCGAGGCGCCGGCCGTCGCGGGAGGCTGGTCGCTGCGGGCAGTGAGGAGGGCGATCACCAGGGCAAGGGCGAGCAGGCAGGCCAGCCCTGCTGCGGCCCAGGTGATGCGGCGCTTGGCCGGCTGGCCGGATGCGTAGGAGGAGAGTCGTTTCCACATCAGCGGACCTGCGATCCCAGGGCGCTGAAGAAGGCGACGATGCCGTTGGCGGCACCGAGCCCGAGCGCGGCGCCGGCCGCGACGACTGCACCCTTCTTGCCGTTGGCCTCGGCCTGGTGGCCACCGCTGTGATGGCCCCAGGCCCAGACACCGAGGGAGACGGCGAGGGCACCGACGACGGCGATGATGCCGAACAGGTTGATGCTGTTGACGACGCTCTTCAGGACAGCCAGGCCCGGCAGGCCGCCACCCTTGGGGGAGATGCCCGGGTCGTAGGCGAGCTGGAGGAGACGGTCGGGAATCGATGCCACGAGTGAGTGGTGCTCCTTGTATACGCGGGCCGGCACTACCGGCGAACGGGACAGCGGGAAGGAAGAGGGCACGGGTGGGCGGGCGGAGCCGTGAGGAAGTGCGGGCCTCAGGTGACGCGGCGGACAGCCAGGACGTCCCAGTCCTTGACCGCGGTGATGCGCACCGGCTTGCCGGTGCGGGGCGCCTCGATGACCAGGCCCTTGCCGAGGTACATGCCGACGTGCTCGGGACGGTCCGCGCTCCTGCGGCTGAAGAGCAGGTCACCGGCCTTGATTGCCTTGGGCGAGACGGCCGTGCCCTCGCGGACCTGGGTGTATGTCGTGCGGGTGAGGGGGACGCCGGCGTGGGCGTACGCCTGCTGGATCAGCGAACTGCAGTCGCAGCGGCCCATCGGGTCGGGCCCGCGCGGCGCGGTGCAACTGCCGCCCCACTGATACATCGTGCCGAGCTGGTGCATCGCCCAGACAATCGCCTTGCGAGCCCGCGGGCCGGTGTCTGCCGGGATCGCGTACCCGTCCGGGACGGTGCCCTCGGGGATCGTTGTGAAGGACGACCCGTCCTCAGCCCCCTCGCAGCCTGCCTGAGCGGTCAGCTCCTCGTTCCCCTTGTTGGTCTGGTTGCTGTTGTAATCGGGCAGGGAAGCTGCGATGGCCTTCTGCAGCGCGGTTGCCAGCAGTTCCCACTGCGCGTACGCATCCGGATAGGCGGACCGCTGCACGCTCTGGGCGGCCTGGGCAAGGGGCATCTGCTGCCAGCCGTTGACCTTGAGCAACGCCTTGTAGAACTGCTGGGAGGCGTGGACCGGGTCGCGGATCTGTTCGGCGGTGCCCCAGTTCTGGCTGGGCCGCTGCTGAAACAGGCCCAGGGAATCACGGTCACCGTAGGCGAGGTTGCGCAGCCGGCTCTCCTGCAGGGCGGTGGCCAGGGCGATGATCCGGCCGCGGCCGGGAACGTCGAGGCTGATACCGGTGGCGACAATGGTCTGCGCATGGGGGATCTGCTCGGCAGGCAGGTCCAGCCCCGCGACACGGACAGCGGAGGCGTCCGCGCCGTCGAGGATCCGGGCGACCTGCTCAGTGACGTGTGCAGTGTCCATGTCGGAGAGACAGTCCAGGGCGGAAGAGTGGGCCGCTTCACTGGAGGTTGCCACCACCAGGGCGGTGCCGGCCAGGAGGAGCGGCGAGAGGAAGACGGCGGCGACGCCGGCGGCGAGCGCCTTCACCCGGTGCGGGGCACTCGCCGGCCACCGGCGTCGGGCAGAGGGCGGATCGGGTAACGCATCGTCATGAACGGATTCCCTTCGGGTAAGTGCCCGGCCGCCGTGGGCAGCGACGGGCAAAATCACGGCGGCCGGGGCGACAAGAGCGTCGACCGGCAGGCGCGTTGGCAGCGGATCTGAACATGTCTGTGCAGGGGAAAACCCCGCACAGGAAAAGAGCAGGACCGCTCGGCAGAGGCATGCGCCGGGCGGTTCCAAAACCGTAGAGGCGAATTGGCGGCTCACCAAAAAGTCGGCCGTGAGGTGCCGGTAATCGGCACCTCACGGCCGACTTTTTGGTCGTCGGCGCAATCGCCCCTACCGTTTTATCGCCGTCTTCGCCACCCGCGGTTCTGCAGCCCCGGGCATTCCTATGCCGTTTTCCGGGGCTAGCGGCGCCCTACGGGAGCGACTTCCTTTCCGTGCTCTCTCTACCCGAATCGGGGCTTCTCTTTGCCTTTTTCCCTGCACCACGGCGACGCGCTGAGCGTCCTGTCCGGCCTGCCGGACGACTGCGTCGATTCGGTGATCACCGACCCGCCGTACAACTCCGGTGGGCGGACCGCGCAGGAGCGCACCAGCCGCAGCGCGAAGCAGAAGTACACCTCCGCCGACGCCAAGCACACCCTGGCCGACTTCACCGGCGAGAACATGGACCAGCGCAGCTACGGCTTCTGGCTGACGCAGATCATGACCGAAGCCCACCGGCTCACCAAGGTCGGCGGGACGGCGTTGCTGTTCACCGACTGGCGCCAGCTTCCGGTCACCACGGACGCGATCCAGGCGGCCGGCTGGCTGTGGCGTGGCGTGCTGGCCTGGCACAAGCCCACGGCCCGTCCCCAGAAGGGCCGCTTCACCCAGAACTGCGAGTTCGTGGTCTGGGCGTCCAACGGCGCGATCGACGCCGCCCGCAACCCGGTCTACCTGCCCGGCCTCTACAGCGCTTCGCAGCCGTCGGGGGGCCAGCGCCGGCACATCACACAGAAGCCCGTCGAGGTGATGCGCGAGCTGGTCAAGATCTGCCCCGACGCAGGCACCGTCCTGGACTTCTGCGCCGGCTCGGGTTCCACCGGCGTCGCCGCTCTGGTGGAGGGCCGCGACTTCATCGGGGTGGAGAAGACCAAGCACTACGCGTCCGTCGCGGCCGACCGGCTCACCGAAACGGTCCGACAGACCCTCACCCAGGACGACATGACCCTCGTCACCTGACGGCCACTCCCAGGCCATTGGGAATGGAGGGTCGCTCAGCGGCACCTTCCTGTACGTCCTTATTTTCATGCCTTGTAGGAGGTTGGTTCTTTCATGTCTGACCCTGTGGAACCCTTATCCGAGGGGGAGATGGAACCGGTCCGGGTCCCGGATGCGCAGCTGGAGGGAATCGAGGCCAGTGTCCGGCGGCTGATGGAGCGGTCGGCGCAGCAGACACCGCAGCTCGACCACCTGGCTTCTGAGCCGCCCCTGCCGGCTTCCGGCGGATCGCCGTTCGCGGCGTTCGGCATGCCTGCCTTCAACGGCCCGTCTCCGACAGTGCCACCGGAGCCCCGCCCGATTCTGGAGCTGGAGGGCGAGGAGTACGAGGACGAAATCGACGCCCTCAGCGACTGGGTCGATGACTTCCTGCTCCCGGTCTACGGAGCGGAGGTCACTACGGCGGCGCCCTGGTGCCTGAGCTGGCAGGAGCACGACGACGTCGTGGCCTGGCTCCACGCTCTGTGGCTGGCCTACCAGCAGCACAAGGATCCGGAGGCGGGTCTGTCCGGGCTGTTGGTGTGGCACCGGGACTTCCTCACCCACGCCATCGCGGCGATCCGCGCACCCGGCGGTCCGCTGTCGGCGTGCATGACCTCCCCGGACCGCCCGGCGCACCGGATCCTGCCCGGCCCGCCGCCCTCGACCCGCTCGACCAAGCCGGCGGAACCCGAGCCGGCCGCGTCCGGTGAAACGCCCGAGCCGGTCTCATGAGCCAGGGGCAGCAGAAGTCGGCCTTCGGCCTGAGCTTCGACCCCCGCGCCCTGACCGACCTGCTCCAGGCCCCCAGCGATATCCGCGACCTCACCCTGGCCCAGTTACAGGACATCGTGAACGCCAGACACTTCGGCCTGCGTCTCACTGGTGATCTGGAGGGCTACCGCAAGCTGGTCGTGGACTCCCGCAGACAGTGGCGCGTCGTCTACGGCCTGCGCTTCGCGCCGGAGGGAGCCCTGCACCAGCGGGAGGTCCATGTCGTCGCTGTCCGGCCACGGGCGGACAACGACGTCTACGACGAGGTCGGACGCCGCCTGGGCATGGCCCGGCGACCGCTGAGCGCCCGTACCCATGCCGCACGCTCTCGCTCACCGCAACTCATCACACGTGCCCCTGATTATCGGCCACCGCTGCCTTCCGCGATGCCTGGCCTGCCCCGACCTGCCCAGAGCCCGGCATACCGTCCCGCCCACTGATGACCGCAAGGAGCCCATGTCGGTGGACACCGCCTCAGGTGCCCGCGTCTCCCCGGCCGACCTACAGCGCTCGCAGGCCACGGGTCTGCTCGATGTCGACACCACCCATCCCGCCTGTGCCGGACGGCCGGTCGTCCTGACCGCAGCCGTGCGGGTGGCGCTGACCGGCCGCTGCCCTCAGCAAGTCCGCGAGCAGACACCGCTGCCGCGGCCCGGAACACGGCCGGCCAGCCCCAAACCGCGCCACTGACCCACAGGACCGCATGACTCCAGACCAAACGCCCTTCCCTGCCGGTGGAGAGCCACGCCCCTACCTGGACTTCAGGGTTACGCAACTGGACGGCGACGAGCAGATCAGCCGGGCGTTCTATGACGCGGTCAGTGTCAATGACGACATGCTCGACCCGCTCGCCCAGCACCACAGTGCCGACGACGCCCACAGCTTCTTCGTCCTGTACGACCACACAGCGACCTGGGACCACCCAGGCGAGCCGCAGTTCATCGCTCTCCACCTGCAACGTGACGTCCAGAACCGAACGTTCCGTTTTGAACGGACAGTGCTGCCACTGCCCTCCATGGCTCAGTCCTGGCTGATCCACCGCGGCTGCCCGTCCGAGGCCATCGCGCTCGACCCCGACCGCGGTACGAAACCAGCCGACGAAGCGACAAGAGCTCTGCAGGAGCGGCTCATGAGCGTTGGTGACCACTACGCGCTCGGCTGGTCCTACACCAGCGACGACCCCGACGACCACGTCACGCTGGCAGTCCTGCGGGCCCGGGACGAACATGCCCCGTCCCCGTTCCGCGTCCTGGTCGAGGAGGTCGATTTCGATACGGGGACGCACACCCTGCGGGAGGGCGGCTTCGGCACGGTAGGAGAGGCTATGGACTGGTCCCGCGACCGTCTCGAAGGTGCTGCCCGGCCCCTCCCGCCGGTTCGCCCGAGGTCCGCACATTCACGGCCGACTACCGCCCCGAAATCAGCCGCTTCCCGCCCATCGGTCCGCGCCCCCTGAGAGCGCATCGCGACTGGCGCGGCGGAATATAACCGACGATCGCCGGTTGGCCAAACCGGCGATTCTCCGGACCCTGAGACCGGCCGCAGGAACAACTCTCCAGCCAACTCATCCGTTTGACCTCGTTTTACCGCACGGAGGTTTGCCCGCATGCCTGCCACGCGATTAGCCGTATCCGTTACGGTGCTCTCCGCACTTGCTCTGCCAGTGCTTTCCGCCGCCAGCGCCGCGCCGGCCGCCAGTGCGTTGGGGAGCGCCGTCAGCAGGTGCAGCAGCCGCTCGCCGCTGCCGTACACGGTTCACGCCGCAGCCGTCCCCATCCACTCCCAGGCCACCACGGGGTCCACCGTGCTCGCCGTGCACGGGAGCAGCGACAACCGGTGCTGTATCGGCGCCAAGAGCAGCGGGTTCAGAGCCGGGTCTAGGGCACGTGCGTCTACCGCGGTGTCCGCCGTGCCTCAACTGAAGTGCCGCCAGACCAAGCCGCGTTCGCGATGTCCTGACGGCTCTGCCCGTCTTCCCGCACCCTGCGCCGAGATTCTGTCATCCAGCCAAATGAGGGGGAGTTCTCCGTTGTCCGACTACGCATCCGACGGCGATGTCGTGGGCGTGCTCACCGCGCAGATCGAAGGCCATTTCGGAATGAGCATGGACCAGTTGAAGAAAGCGGTGGACGCCGCCCCGGTTGGGACCCCGGCTACCGCTGCCAGTGAGGTGGTCAAGTGGCATGGCATGGTCCTCGACTCGCAGGCGGCGTTCGAGCGTGCGGAGCAGGACCTCTTCACAGTGCTGCAGTCCGTGCCCTCGGACGATTCAAGTCCCTCCCAGGACCTGATCGACCGTGTTGCTGCGGCTGCGGCCTCACATGAAGGGCGCGCTCTGGTCGTCCGATGGCTGCTGAAGTCGGACGCATCCGGTGAGCACGACGTGGCAGCCGGGCAGCCGGCTCGCTCGCGCGGAACACTCCGGGAGATATCGGCCGCGCCGACCACTGCACCACCTGCGGCGAGTGCCCCGCAGCCGGGGCGGAGCGCGGTGCGGTGAGCGCTCGGACCATGCCCAGCTCCGCAGATGACCAGCTGAGCGATGTCTTCGGTGCCCCGGTGGCAGACCTGTACGAGAGGGCCGTCGGCGCCGATGCCCCCGCCGGCCTGGACCGTGCCCTGCAAGTGCGGTCGTTCCTCGCCCTGGCCGAGGAACAGGTTGCCCGGGTCCGCGACCGCGTGTACAGCGCCATGGACCCCGAGCGGGACATGGGGGAGTTGTCTGCCGACAACCTGCGCATGGATGCCGAGTGGCTTCAGGTGGCCCTCGAAGCCCGGGACAGCTACCGCACCGCTCTCGACGGCCTGCTGCTCACCCTGCCATCTCCCCGTGTACCCGCGCGGCCCGTGCACCTGGCCCAGCCGACGATGACCGCTTCCCTGCCTCCGGCCTCCCTGACACCCCAGCGTGCTGGGACGGGCCGAGCCCGCCGACCGTGAAAGCCCCGGCCGCATGCCCCACATGACGTCCACTGACATAGCCGGGCGGATCGAAGACTTGTACGGCTTACCGCTCGCCGACCTCACATCCCATGCCGAAACCCAGCCGCCCGGCATGCTCGCCGCGCTGTTGGCGATGCACCACGACCTTGCCCTCGCCGAAGGCAGCATCGCCGTCCAACGCGACCGACTCACTCAACTTGTCCATCCGGACCGCCAGATCGGCCCGCACGAGATGTCCCACGTCCTGGACTGCACCCGCCGCCTGGCCGCAGCCGTCACGGTCCGCGATGTCCAGGCACGGACGGCCCAGGCCGTGCTCCAAAGCCTCGGACGTGTTGCCGAGCCTGAACCGGCCGCTGCTCCGGCTCTGCCGGCGCTCACTCCTCCCGTCGCGAACACCGGAGCCCTCCGAAGCCGCTGAACGGCTCCGCCTCGACTTCCCAAATTCTCATCCCAGGAGTTCCCGTCTTGTCCCTCACCGGTCTGCCAGCTGACACCGACGCCGATATCGCCCGGGTTTCCGAGGCCCTCACGATGATCACTCCACGCTGGAACGTGCGTATCCTGCTGGCCCTTTCGGGGCCGCCGCTGCGCCACAGCGAGATCGTGAACAGGTGCGCCTGGCTGTACAAGAGCCAGCTCCACCTCAAGCTGCGGTCTTTATGCGACGCCGGCCTTCTCCAGCGCAGCGCGCTCGATGCCCGGCACGTCACCTACGGGCACACTGGCCGCGCCAAGGCCCTCTTGCCCGTATTGCCGTTGATCGTCAGTTGGGCCGAGCAGTACCTCGAACAGCCGGAAGGGCCGCAGAGCGCGATCGAGCAGATCGAGGACAGCCTCACGCTCCTCACCCGGCGGCACGCCGCTGCGATCTTGTGGACGCTCAAGGTCCGGGGCGAGACGAGCGGCCGGGCTTTGGCCACACGAGCCGTTCCCGCCCAAAGGTGGACCAACATCTACTCTCCGCTGCGGCAGTTGGTGGCCGACGGGCTGGTCGACACCGACGGCAAGGGACAGCCCTACCGTCTGTCCAGCGCCGGCGAGGGCCTCGCACCGGTCCTGGCCGCGCTGTCTACCTGGTCGGCAGGACAGCCGTTCACGCAGGCCGCCCGGCATCCCGTCTGGGGCCCAACCCTCACCGCCGATTCACACACCTCGGCCAGCCAGCAGGTCCGTACGCCGGCAGCGCGCACACGGCCGGATCCCATGGTGCAGACCCAGCCTGCACAACGCACGCACGGGCAGAACACCGACTTGTTCTCCCACCCCGCCCCGGTACGCCCGGCACTGGCCCTGCCGACTGGAGGAATTCGCCGATGAACGCGGCTCTCTCCCCGCCCCGGGTCCAGCATGCCTGTCAGAGTCTGTCCTCGGTGGGTTTGATCCGCCTGGTCAGTGAGATCGACGACCACGGGCCCATCCCGCCCCGCGCCCTGGCCCGCACGCTCACCGGCCTGTCCAGGACACAGGCCAAGCAGGCCAGAAAGCAGGCGGACATGCTCGTCCTTCTGGATGGCTCCTGCTCCGGTCTCGCACTCACCGAAGCCGGAGCTGACCTCGCCAGCTTTTACGATGCTGCCGCCCGCTGGGCCCGTCACCACGACTACCCGCACCACACCAGTACGTTCAGCGACCGGATCCGCCACGTCCTCACCCTGCTGTCGGAACCGGCTGAGACACAGCCGCAGCTGAAGGATGGGGAGGCCGCCGGCCTTCACGAGGTCGGCCTGCTGTTGCGCGAATGGGTCGACACCTACCAGCGGCAGCACGACCAGAGCATGTACGGCGCTGCCGCGTGACCCTCCAGGCGATACGGCGCCCACGAGTGCGCCTCCTCAACAGCCTTTACTTTCCCCGCGGGGCAGATGCGGCTGCATCCGCCATGATCACCTACGGCATTCCCCTGTTGGTCCTGGCCACCACCGGGTCGGTGGCCCGGACCGGGCTGGTTTTCGCGCTGGGGGCGCTGCCGCGCATCGGCGCGTTCACGGTGGCAGGTGGCTTGGTCGACCGCTACGGCAGTGCCCGCGTCTTCCGGGCTGCGAATCTGGCACGGACCGTGGCCGCGCTCACGGCGGCGGGCGCGCTCACCCTGCTCGACGCCCGGACTCTGGCCGCGACGGTTACGGTGATGTTGCTGGCGGCGTCCACCGGATTCCTCTCCGAGTTCAGCTACGTGGCGGCGGAAACCGCCGGAGGCCAGGCCAGCCGGGCGGCCGAAACCCGCGCGCACCGTGTGCAGTCCACGCTCATCACGATCGATCAGACCGCCCTGCTGGCTGGTCCCGTCGCCGCGGGCCTGCTCATCGAGCACGGCGGACCCGCCGCCATGCTCGGCACCCTCGCGGTCTTCTCCCTCCTCGCCGCTGCCCGCGGCCTGGGCCACGACCTGGTTCCGTCCCAGGCGGTGGCCCCGAAGCAGGGACTCAGTGCGGGGTGGGCGACACTGCGCTCGTTGCCGATGCTGGCCTGGCTGGTGGGCGGTCTCACCGTCTCCAACGGCGCTGTCGCCCTGCTGCAGGCCGCCGTGCCTGTCATCGTCGTCACGGAGCTTGACCACTCCAGCGCGGACGCCGGACTCATCTGGTCCGCCGCAGCCGTCACTTCCCTGCTCGCCGTCACGGCATCCCGCCGGGCCATCGACTGCTGGGGCCTGTGGCCGGTTGGCGTTGCTGCCGGCACCGTGGCGGCCACCGCGACGCTCGCCATCGCCCACGCCGACACGTATCAGGACTACTTCCTGCTGATCGCCGTTCTGATGGCCGCAGAAGGCGGTCTCACCGTCGTCCTGCGCACCGTGCGCTCCTACCTCATCCCGGCCGACCGGTTCGGCAGCACCCTCGCCGCGACCATCCTGCTGCTCCTGCTGCCCTACCCCGCCGCCGGTCTCCTTGTCGCGACCCTCTCGGCCACCCAGCTCGGCCATGCCATCACCGCCGCCGCCCTGCTGCAGACCTTCGGCCTCGTGGCCGCCTTCGCCCACCTTCGACACCTGCCCAGAACCCAGAAGTGAACCGCCCCGGTATGAGCGGAGCCCCACAACGCCCATGTCCCTCGGTACACAGGACGCCCTTCCCGGGCTCGGCCGGCCATCCCAGGCCGGGAAAACGATCACCGAGCAGTTCTGCGCCCTCGGCGACCACCACCCTCACGTCTACCGCGCACTGGACGCATGGCCGCCCGGCGCCTGGCTGGCGGCGCCACGCGTATCAGCCTCAAAGACCTCTTCGAGGACCTGCGTCGCCGGCTCCCGCCCGGCGTCACCGGGCTGAACAACAACTACACCGCCCTCTACGCCCGCCGCCTGATCGAAAACCATCCCGATTGGGCCCCTGCGTTCGAACTGCGCTGCCGCCGGGCCGACTGACGCCTTCCTGCTCTCAGCTTCCTGCCGCTCACTGATCGGAGAATTCCTCTTGTCCGCTCGCCCCCTCGTACTCGTCGTCTCCCCAGGCGATGAGGCATACCGCGGCTACTGCCTGGAGCAGGTCGCCACCGCGTACGACATCGTCCTGCTGACCGGCACCGAGCCGTCATGGGAGAAAGTGCACATCGTCGACCACGCCGTCGTCGATCTCCACGACACCGACGCCCTGCTCGCCGCGGGGCAGGCTCTGGCGGACCGCCACGACCTCGCCGGTGTCCTCACATGGGATGAGTGGCTTCTCCTTCCGACCGCGCGCCTTGCCCGTGCCCTCGGCCTGCCCTCACACACCGTCCAGGCAGCTAGAGCATGCCGCGACAAGGCCACTGCCCGAACTCTCTTCGCTCGCCACCAGGTTCCGTCGGCCGCCTCTACGAGGGTGCGTACCTTGGAGGAGGCCCAGGCCGCTGCTTCGTGGATCGGATACCCGGTCGTCCTCAAGCCTGCCGCTCACGCCGGCGCCGTGGGGGTGCTCCGTGTCGACACCCCTGCCCAGCTCGCCGCCGCCTACCGCGCCGCGCACCAGACGGCCAAGCCGACGGCCGAGAACAATGCCGTGCTGGTGGAAGAGTTCCTCGATGGCCCGGAAATCTCCGTCGAGTGCGTCACCTACCGCAGTGTCACCACCGTGATAGCGGTCAACCGCAAGACCATCAGCGAGCCCCCCCACTTCGAGCAACTCGCGCACTGCGTCGACGCCAACGATCCGCTCCTTGACACCGTGGCCCCTACCGCACGGGCCGCCATCCAGGCACTGGGAATCACCGACGGCATCAGCCACGTCGAGATACGGCTGGTCGATGACCAGCCGCGCCTGGTCGAGGTCAACGGCCGCCTCGCCGGAGACATGATCGGTCACCTCGTCCACCTGGCCACCGGCATCGACCTGCCGCGCGCCGCCGCCGACCTGGCCTGCGGCCGGGCACCCAACCTCACCCCCACCCGCTTCCAGACCGCCGCCATCCGCCTGATCTACCCCATGGCATCCGGCACACTCACCCGCCTGCGGCACACGGGACCCCGCCGGCCGTGGCTGGACCGGTTGCACTTCCAGCGCCGTCCCGGGCACCGGCTTCTCTTGCCACAGGATGGCGGCAACCTGTTCACCGCCCGAGCCGGATTCTTCATCGTCACCGGACGCAGCACTCCCGAGGTGACCCAACGGCTCGACACGGTCGCCGACGAGATCACCCTCACCATGCAGGCGGACCGATGAGCCCTCAGGCCACCCAGCAGCCCGACATCGACGGGGACGTCTACGTCACCCCGCGCTACCTCGCTGCTGCCACCTATCCCGGCGACCCCGCCCTTGAACCACTCCTTGCCCTCAGCTGGGACCTCCGCCACGACGACCTCGGCAACGTGTACGTGAATGCCCCCGACGAGCGGGTGCGCCTGGGCTACCTGCCCGAAGGCGAGGATGACGGGCTCTGGCGCATCAACGCCTACACCAATGCTCATAAGGACCTGTTCGGTTTGCCGGCGTGGGGCGTCTGTTTCAATGACCGCGTTCCCACCGAATTCGTCCAGGCATTCACGACTGCCCTTGCCACGGCCTACGAGCAGGGGCCGGACGCATACCTCGCCCGGCCGGACTCCGGTACCGACGAACACGACCCCTTCCTCGCCATCGTCCCGCTCCTGAAACAGGGATGGGAGATCGACCATCCGCGCTGGGGCGTCCTCGCGGTACAGGCCCCCGACGGGCTCGCCGGCCTGGAGTTCACCACCGGCCACCTCGACCCGGAAGCCGAGCTGACCACGCGGGATGCCCGCTGGCAGCTGTGGGCGGGCAAGTCCATCGACCGGCCCGCCTGGTACGCCACGGCCAGCACCGACACCCCCGTCGCCCTGCTCGCCGCCGTCACCCAGTGCGTCGCCGACCCGGCTCCGCTGCCCCGATGGCGTAAGGAGACCTTCAGCTACATGAAGGACATGGCCCAGCTCACCTCGATCCTTCCGCCCAGGCCGCCGGCCCCCACCCCGCTCGACGTGCAGAGGGCCTTCGCGTCCCGCCGCCCGGCTGCGCTGCCCGCGGCCAGCGTCCCGCGCTGGAGTACCACCAGCCGTCCTGCTCTGCCCGGCCCACGCCGCTGACGCCAGCCCCACCCTGATCGGAGACCTCTCTTGTCCCTGCAAGCTAGCGAATTCTACGCCGAGTTGTATCTCCCCTTCCTCGATCATGCCGTTGTGGGCAACACCTATTTCGCCGCTCCCGTCCCAGGCACGCCTCTGCGGTTGCGGATCGACTTCAGCCGCACCATCTACGCGAACACCTACGGCGGTTTACGCCTTGCAGTCGTCCACCCCGACCGCGGTGAAATCGACGCGGTGACGCTCAGCTTCGTAGACCACGGCACCTTCCACCGCCGCGACGAAGCAGCCAACACCCACCCGAACACCAAGCAGTACGGCACCTTCGGAACATACCGCCCCACAGGCCGACCGCCGTGGGACGGGGCCGTCACCAATGGGCTGCGCGACGCCATCGAGCAGTACAGCACCGTCTGGTTCCCCGGCGCCTGGACCGCATCGGCGCCCGGCCGCGGGGCGGCCCACGCCGCGGCCCCGTCTCGCGCCGTTGCGGTCGCCCGAAGTGGTACCCGCGCTCGCTGAGCCGCGCTCGCATCGCTTCGGCATTCCGTCTTCCGTCAACAGGAGCCCTACCTGTGACGACCCATTTCTTCCCGGCGGCGATACATCACGTCCTGGCCGAGTGTCCATGGCTGGCCGCTTCCATGGACGGAGTGACCGCCGGAGGCCAGATGAGAGCGGCCGGTCTCAGGCGAGAGGGGGGGTGTCGCGGCCGTCACCGTTCCCCGGTTCACTGGGAGGTTGACGTAAAGCGCAACCTCCATCACCCCTGGAACGCCAACGGCCGTGTTCTGTTACACCTGTCCGCCGTCTGCCGGCGAACTCCTATGCGGGTGGGCAGCGCGAGATGGAGTCCCGTATCAGCTCGTGCACGTAATGCTCCAGCAGCATGTTCGCGGCGGCGGCCTTCACCGCGAGACCGTGGTACTCCTTCGGGTCCAAGAAGACGAGCACACCACGCGCGGGGCCAATGCCCAGGAGCTGCGGGCTGTAGGGCCTGCCCAGGTGCTCCGTGAGGAGTTCAGCGAGCAGGCCGGGGACAGGCGGCCGGGGTTTCTCGCCGTGGCGTATCCACCGGCTGACGCGAGAGCGGTCGACAGCAACAGCACGGTGTCCGTGCTGGAGAGCGCGGCAGTTGATGCGGCGGGCCGTCTCGCTGTTGTTCCATCCAGCCTCAGCGAGGGCGACCGCAAGGGGATAGTTCGGGGTCCTCATAGCGCTCCGCGTTGCGAACGCTTTCGCAACACCGCAGGTCGTAGACGGTTTACGCAGGGGAGCGGGACGGTTGCGGTGCGCCTCCCAACGAGGAGGCGCTCGGAGGCGGCTGAGGCCGCCTTGAAGGAGGCACTCTCATGGCAGAAACCGCAGTCCCGAAGATCAACCCGGATGTATCGGCCGCCGGCCCGGTCGACCTGACCCGTGCGCACTTCGTCGGCATCGCCGGCACGGGCATGCTGCCGGTGGCGCGCGCGTGCGCGCAGTCGGGATTCACCGTGTCCGGCAGCGATTCCCGATCGACACAGGGACTGGAGGAACTGACTCGCCTGGGCGTCGATATCCATGTCGGACACGCGTCCGCCCACGTACCGGCGGGCGCAACCGCGGTCGTGTTCACCCACGCCGTCGGGGAGGACAACCCGGAGATTTGCGAGGCCCGACGGCGCGGCATCCCGCTGGTGCACCGTTCGGCCGTGCTCAACGCGCTCATGGCCACCCGGCGTACGCCCATCGCCGTCATGGGGACACACGGAAAGTCGAGCACGTCGGGCATGGTCGCGTTCGCTCTCGCCCGTATGGGACAGGAACCCTCGTACGTCGTCGGTGCTGACCTCGACGGTGCGGGCAGCGGAGGTCATGCCGGGAAGGGCGGATTTTTCGTCGCCGAGGTCGACGAGTCGGACCGTTCGCACATCGGCGTCCGCATGCGCGTGGCGGTGATCACGAACATCGGGCACGACCACCTGCAGAACTACGCCGAACAGACCGACCACGTCGACGCGTACGAGCAGTGCGTCCGCCTCGGTCTGCACGAGAACGGCACTCTGCTGCTCAACATCGACTCTGCTGGCTGCCGTGAACTGGCCTCCCGGTTCGCCATGACCGACGACGGTCCGCGTGTGGTGACGTTCGGTACGTCGTCGGCGGCCCACTGGCGGCTGACGGAAAGGGGCAGCGAGCAGGGCCGCAGCACTGCGGTGCTGCTCGGGCCGGACGGGCAGGAGTTCAACCTGACGCTGCGGGTGCCGGGTGTCCACCAGCTCCTGAACGCGGCTGCCGCGATCGGCACGCTCCACGCCGTGGGGCAGGACTACGACCTCGCGGCGCAGCAGTTGCGCTACTTCGACGGTGTGGCGCGGCGCATGACCCCGGCCGGCGAAGCGGCCGGGGTGCGGGTCTTCGACTCGTACGCGCACCACCCCGACGAGGTGCGTGCGGACCTTGCGGCCGCGCGCTCCCTGGTCGTCGGGGGCGGCCGAGTGGTCGCGGTGTTCCAGCCCTCCGACCAGGCCCGTCTCGACGCGTTCAACGTGGAGTTCGGAAAGGCCCTGGCCGCCTGCGACGAGGTCGTGCTGACCGACAGCACGCACGGGGTGGCGTTGACCGCGCTGGAGCTGCTTTCGGCTCGTGTGCGCGGCGAGGGCGGCTACGCCCGGCACGTGCTGCCGGGCCGCGCCGAGGCCGTCAGGCATGCGGCTGCGTCGGCGCGGCCCGGTGACGTGGTCGTGCTGATGGGCTCCGGTGACCTCGTGGAGTCGGGGCCGGTGCTGCTGGCCGTACTCGGCCGCGTGATCGCTGCAGCTGCCTAAGCGTCGCCGGAGCTGGGGTTCAGTTGCAGCAGCGCCTGGGCGAGCTGCTGCAACTGGACCCCTCGGCTTGCCTTGATCAGGACGACGTCGCCGGGCTGCAGGGTGGTGCGGAGCAAGTGCAGGGCGGCGTCCTGGTCGGGAAGATGGACGGCCGTCGCTCCGGTGCTGCTTGCTCCCTGCTGCATCCATCCGGCTTCTTCTCCTCCCACCAGGATGATCTGGTCCAGGCCCAGCTCGGCGGCGTATCGGCCGATTTCCTCGTGCGCGGTGCGCTCGTCCTGGCCGAGTTCGTTCATTCGGCCGAGAACAGCGACAGAGCGCTGGTCGTGACCACGGGTCATGGAGGCAAGGGCGTTCAGGGAGTGACGCATCGAGTGCGGGTTCGCGTTGTAGGCGTCATTGACGATCGTGACGCCGTCCGCCCGGGTGGTGGTCTCCATCCGCCAGCGCGAGCGGGGAAGGGCTTCGGACAGGCCGGCTGCGATCTGCTCGACGTCGAGCCCGGCCTCGCGGGCGACGGCTGCCGCAGCCAGGCTGTTGTGCACCTGGACTTCTCCGACGAACTGCAGGCGGACGCGGGCACTGCCTTCGGGGGTGGTGAGGGTGTACGAGGGGCATCCGTGCCCGTCGATCGTGATGTCCACGGCTCGAATGGCGGCTTGTTCGTCGAGGCCGTAGGTGACGATGCGCCCGCGGGTACGGTGGCCCATGTCGCGCACAAAGTCGTCGTCTGCGTTGAGAACGGCGAGCCCGCCCGGTTGCAGGGCTTCCACGATCTCGCCCTTGGCCTGCGCGATGTTCTCCCGCCCGCCGAATTCGCCGACATGTGCCGTGCCCACGTTGGTGATGACGCTGATGTCCGGCTCGGCGATCCGGGTGAGGTCACGGATGTCGCCGATGTGGCGGGCCCCCATCTCCAGGACGAGGTAGTCGGTGCCCGCGGTGGCCATGGTGATGGTCAGCGGGAGACCGATCTCGTTGTTGAACGACTGCGGAGTCGCCACCACGTCGCCGGGGAGCACCTGGGCGATGAGGTCCTTCGTGCTCGTCTTACCGGCCGATCCGGTGATGGCCACCACCCTCGCGGTGCCGAACGCATCGTGGAGGAGGAAGCGGCCGAGACGCCCCATGGCGGCCAGGACGTCGTCGACGACGATGGCAGGAACTCCGACGGGCTTGGTGACCAGGGCCACGGCGGCACCCTTGTTGACGGCGGCTTCCGCGTAGGCGTGCCCGTCCGTGTGCTCTCCCCTCAGCGCGAGGAACAGCGATCCGGGGACGACTTCGCGGGAGTCGAACACGGCGGGCTGCGTGACCTGGGCCTCGGGGTCGAGGACGTCGGCCAGACGACCGCCGACGACGTCGGCAAGCGTGGTCAGAGATGTGGGGTGCACGCGGTTCTCCCTGCTCAAGATGGTTAGTGGCGACGTTATCGGGCGGGATGCGCGCTCTGTGGACTGCGGCATCCCGTGCCGCCCCGCGTCGCCCGCCAACAGGCGACGCGGGTGCTTTTGGGGATGCGGTTCCCGGCCACCCGCAGACGTCCCTGGGGCTTGGCGATGCTGGGTTCGAGCGCCGGGATGAAGGAAAGCGGGATGGTCGGGGCGCACCGTTGTCCTTGGCTTCTTTCGGGAAATGGTCAGAAGGTTCTGTGGAGGTGCGCCACCACCGGGAGATGGTCCGCGGCGGCACGTGCGCGGGGCGTGTCGATCACGGTGTAGGACTGCACCCGCCAGGAGAAGTGCTTCGTGGGCAGGATGTAGTCGGACCGGTGGTCGCGGTCGCCCTCGCGCCAGTGGCCGGCGGTTCTGGCGAAGTCCAGCCCCAGATCGGCGGCGGGGTCGACGAATCCGGCGGCCAGCAGCGCACTCATCGCGGCCTTGTCCAGGTCTCCGTAGCTGCCGTCCGGATGCTGAATCCGATTGCCCGAATACTGCGTGGGCGGGAGCCAGTCCCAGGTCATGGGCTCGGGATCACCGGGGGCTTCGGTGTTGAGGTCGCCGACGAGGAGTGTGTCGTCCCGGTCTGCGTACTGCGTGAGCCATCTGGCCTCGGCCCCCCCGGTCCGCTGGGGAGAAGGGGTCGAGGTGAGTGTGCAGGACACGCAGCGGCGTTCCCACCCCCTCCACCTGGAGGACGGCAAGGGAGACCGTGTGGTGGAAATTCCCCTCCGCGATGTCCGGGTAGAAGTGCAGAAAGCGCACTCGCGGCGGCCGGACCAGGGTGATGAGGTGGCAGCCGTGACTGGCCGAGCGAGCGAGCCGGGGCTCCATCTCCAGCGCCGCGGCGACCGCGTTGACTGTTTCGCCGCCGTTCTCGTCCCAGAGCTTGCCCTCCTGCAGACACACCACGTCCGGTGCGAGTTCCTTGAGCATGTCCAGCTGGTCGATCAGCCGGTGCAGCGAGCCGTCGCGGTCACGGCCGCCATTGAGTGTGTTGTAGCTGACGACGCAGAGAGGCGATAGCGCCATGTCATCTCCTTCTCATGTTGAGTGGGCAGCCCTTGCACCGGACGTCGCCGCCCGCGAACAGAGGCCAGAGGCGGCGGTCATGGGACGCCCCACCGAGGGCTCTATCGGGGTGCGGCTGGCCGGTGGCCGGGTTCGAAGCGCTGGCGCCAGGCTTCCGGATCGCCATCCGCCATCGTCGGCAGGAGATCGGGCTCGGTCCATACCCGGTTGAACACGTCGAGGCCCACGGCGTCGATGAGCTGCGCCACGGCACCAGTGCTCCGGAGGAGACCTGCCTTGATCTCCTCCGGAGCGGAGTGGCTGGCGAGTTCGCGCCACAGCTCGGAGGCGTCCGGGGATGTCCCGCCGTTCAGGACTGGCGCACTGAAGATCTTGGTGGTGACATGCGCGTCCGCCCAGTACGCGTGTCCTTCGAGGAGGAAGGCGTAGTTTCGGCCTGCGACTCCGCGCTCCTGCGGGAAGAAACTTTCCTGCTCGTCCCATATTCCGCCGCCGCTGGCCGTGTACTGCGCCAGGTGTGTCCCCTCGTGGGCCAGCATCTTGTGCAGGACGGGGTCGTCATTGAGCAGGCCCGCATGCTGGAGCGCTTCGGGAACGATGACCAGTTCCGGACAGCCGGGAACGAGGTCGACGGCTTCGCCGACCATCATCGGCCAGAACTTGAAGCGCATGGCGAGCAGGACCGCGCGCCTGTTATGAGCCTTCATCTTGCCCCCGGCACCGACGCCGAACTGTGCGGCTTCGTCGCGGAGGCGCTGCAATGAACGCTCCTCATGCGCCTTCTTCCAGTCGTTGAACGTCATGAGGTGGATGACTGCGGGATCGGGCAGCTGTAAACCCGTGACGGTCTCGATCAAGGGGCTGGTGACCTCGGCTATGGCCGACAGGCGGCCGCCGAGTTGGTCGAATTCGGGGCCGGCTTCCTGACGTACAACATGTGGCATGTGCGGTACAGCTCCTAAGCGGGGATCTTGTCTGCTGTTCCTGGA
Organism: Streptomyces liliiviolaceus; assembly: GCF_018070025.1. NCBI lineage: Bacteria > Bacillati > Actinomycetota > Actinomycetes > Kitasatosporales > Streptomycetaceae > Streptomyces > Streptomyces liliiviolaceus. Next base: position 2,365,032 of record NZ_JAGPYQ010000002.1, on the reverse strand, counting down.
CGCCTGCCGGCGTCCGTCTACCGACGGCCGGTCTCAGGAAGCGGTCGGCAACCCGTGCTGGCTCCGCCTCAGGTTGAGGACGTCCGATAGGCCGTCGCCGTCGATGACGGCCCGGACGATGTGGTGGTCGGATTCCTTTTCGTGCACTTCGATCACGTCGACGCTGAGCACCACTTCCGCTATGTCGGGGGTGGCGTAGTAGCGGTCGATGCGGGCGTCCGGCCCGTGTGTGGCACATCTGCTGACCGTGCGGGTGACCGCGGTCCGTTCCCCGTAGGTCGCTGCTCTGTAGCGGGCCACGTCCTGCAGGCCGGCGGTGCGCAGCGTCTCGTCGGGGCGGTCGTCCATTCGTCGTTTGCCGTCCGGGCCGATGTACGAGCGGTGCAGGCGGTGGCGCCGGTCCTGGATGTTCTCCAGTACGGGCAGCGGGGGGTCGCCTGGGGTGCCGGGGACGGGATAGCTGTTGTTGTCCCCGCCGAGGAGGCAGGGCATTCGTACGGTCTGGCCTTCCGGGGTGGTCCACCTTTTGTCGGCGAGCCTGGACAGCCACTGTGCTTCGGTGAGGCGTTGACTGCTGGATGAGTAGTCGAGGTGGTAGGAGCCTAGGACGATCGGTGTGGCGTCGGGACTGGCTGGCAGGTAGCGCATGGCGAGCGCGGTGGGTGGCAGTTCCCACGAGGGCGCGGGGGTCACCGGCCCGGAGGCGAGCGGTGGCCACTCCCGCACGGGCTGGAAGTGCTGGGGGTGGGCGAAGAGCGCGGTGCACGACTTCGCGCCGAGCCATCCGCGCAGGCGCAGGATGGTCTCCAGTTCGTACATGGTCGCTTTGCCGCTGAGGTCCGCGTTCGGCATCTCCTGGCGCAGCACGAGATGCGGGTCGAGGGATGCCAGCCTCTTGTGGGCCCGTATGCGCTTGGGGCGGTTGTCGCCGCCGTTGTTCTCGAAGTTCCACAGCAGCGCGGTGAGTCTGTTTTTCATGCCGTACCTCCGATTTCGCCCGGCATCAGGGCGGGACGCCGAATCTTGGAGAGCGGGGTGCTGCCGGTGGGTGGGCTGGAATGCGAGGCCCCAGCCCACCCACCGGCCGGTCTCAGGAAACGGCCGGTACCGTGTGCGGGCCGTGGTCCAGCTTCAGGCGGCGGCCCCAGGCATCGGGGTCCGCGACCTCCGCCTTGGTGGGAAGGAGCGAGATGTCTTCCCAGACTCGGTTCACTGTGTGTGCACCGTGGAGCCCCACAACGTGTTCGATCATTGCGCCCCCTTGTTCGTACGCTTCGCGGTCGGGGCCGAAGCGGCGGATGAGGGGGTTGTCGTGCAGCCGGTAGCGCAAGGACTTCCGCGCCTTACGGTGATTGGCCGGCGTACCGAACAGACGGGTGGTGACCATCCGGTCAGCCCAGTCCGCATGTCCTTCAAGGACAAACGAGATGCTTTTTCGCGAGGCCCTGCCCAGCCCGTGCTTGTGTGGGAAGAGGCTTGTCCACACCGCGCCGATGCGGGCCTCCCTCTGCACCTGGTGCACCAGCTCGTGGGCTATCACCTGGTGGAGGGCAGGGTCGCTGGCCAGCACTCCGGCGTGGCGCCAGGTCGCGGGAGTGCTGATGGTTTCGCACTGGCCATCTTTGGCTTCCTGAGTGCTTCCGAGCACAAGGGGCCAGACCAGGGGCGGGGTAAATCCCGCGACTTTGACTATTACCCGGCCGGCCTTGATCTCTGGTGGTTCCAGGTCGCCGATCTCCTTGGCCAGAGTCCGCTGCGGGTACAGGCGGACTTCCTCTCGCCACGCTTTCGGGGCCAGCAGGCGGAAGCGGACCGTGGCAGGTAAGGGAAGGTCGGTGATCTCCGCCACGAGCGGGGCCACCTTGTCCAGGACTTCGAGGACCCGATCGCGTAGGTCCGGGTTACGGCGGGTCTCGTCGAGGACGATGAGCTGGGTCACGAAGGTTCCTGTCTTGCGGGGGCTGTTGGGGCGGGTGGTTATGGGTAGTGCGGTGCCGTCGGTGGGCCGGAGCGTGCGACCCTGGCCCACCGAACGGCCGCTCTCAGGAAGTGGTCGGTATGAGTCTGTTCGTCATGCGGCACCTTCGCTTTCGCCCGGTGTCAGGGCTGGATGCATGGGGATGGACCAGCGGGGTTCGGTCATGGGGTTCTCGCCTCGTCGCTCGCAGCAGCGGTTGAGGACCCCGGGGAGGGCGCCGACTTTTTCCCCTTGCCCGTGGCCTTCTTCAGCCGCATGTCGACCAAGCTGAAGGCGAGGCTCAGACAGAGAAGGAGCGCTACCCGAGGAATGAGGGGAAGCGACTGGAGCGGCGGCTGGAGCGTGGGCACGAAGTCCCACAGGGCGTGCGAGACCATCAGCGGCAGGAGGCTGCGGTAGCGCAGGTACAGCCAGACACGGCCGGCGGCCATGGCAGCGGCGCCGATGGCGGGAAGGCCGAAGTAGGCGTGCAGTGCGACCTCGATGAGGCAGATCAGGGTGTAGATCTCCCACGTGGGTCTGCGGACAGCCTTCATCAGCGTGACCGTGGCCGCGACGATGATGACGTCCTCGATCACCACGGCGCGCACGACGGCGAGGACGAGCTCCGTCGGACTGCTGATGCCGAGTGTGCTCATCTGATCGTCCTGCATGATCGGCACGGAGTCCGGGCCGATCCACAGGAGCAACGTTGCCAGCCATCCGAAGAGGAAGCCTGCCGCGGCGCAGGCGACGAACCCCATCTGTGCGATCTGCCAGGCGTGCAGCCGCTGAACGGTCGTGTAGGGCGCCCCGTTGTCCGCCCACACCCCGTGCGCCCGGCAGACTTCCACGGCCAGCCATGCCACCGCGCACCCGAACAGCGCAGGGCCCACGTCGTCGTGCAGCATGTCGTCGACGGGGATGGCCGTGAAGAAGACCGTGGTGGAGAGAAGCCCTGCCGCGCGCGTGCGGAGTTGAGGCCACCATCGCGGTGTGCCCTTCGAGTCCCGCCGTTGCCTGACTCTCCAGGTGAGCCAGGCGCCCAGTACAGCGCTGCAGGCGAGTTGGGTCGTCCCCAAGGAGGTCACTCACCTCCCACTGCACGCCATACATGGCGGCCACCATCGCCGCCCCGTTGATCAGGCTCCCCAGGGAGGCGAGCAGCAGCAGCCCCGCCAGTTCTCCCAGCACTCGCCCCGCCGGCGTGGCGGTCAGGGAGAAATTGGCTGCTTTGGGAGGTAACGCGTTCTTGTCGCGGAACGCTCCCCGGGTGCGCTCTCCGATGGTGGGGTCAGGCACGGTCGAACCCCCGTCGCAGTTCCCAGTCCGTGACCTGTCCCTCGGCCACGGCGAGTTCGATCTCGGCGGCGTGGGCGTAGTGGTCCACGGCGGAGGCGCCGAATGCGTTCTGCGCGATCTCGCTCTCCGCGAAGTCGGTGAGGGCTTCGTCCAGGTTGTTGGGCACCGGCAGTGCGTCGTCGGCGCTGTAGCCGTCCCCGGTGCAGGGTTCCGGGAGTTTCGGCTCGTTGCGCAGGCCGTAGTTGATCGCTGCGATCACCGCGGCCAGGGCCAGGTACGGGTTCGCATCGGCACCCGCCAGGCGCACCTCCAGGTGCGGGTTCGTCTCCTCGCCGATGACCCGGACGGCACAGGAGCGGTTGTCACGCCCCCAGGTGAAACGCGTCGGCGCGAACGAGCGCGGCCTGTACCGCTTGTACGAGTTCGCAAAGGGCGCGAACAACGGGACCATGTGCGGCAGTGCCGCAATGAGCCCGGCGATGGAGTGCTGCATGAGTTCGGAGGGCAGCACGTCGGGCTGCGGCGCATAGAACGCCGGGTCCTCGTCGTCGTGCCACAGGGACACGTGCAGGTGCAGACCACTGCCTACGCCGGTCCGCGGGGCGGCCATGAACGTAGGAACCATCTCGTGCCGTTCGGCGAGGTGGCGCACGGCGTGCTTGTGGACGGTGTAGTCATCGCAGGCCCGCATCGGATCCCCGTACGGCCACGTCACCTCGACCTGCCCGGGGGCCCCTTCCGTCTTGAACGCCTCGGGCGGGCATCCGGCCCCGTGCAGTGCCGACCGGAGATCTTCGAAGAACGCACTCACGGCCGGCGGGTGGTCGAGCGCATAGTCGAGGTTGTAGGGCGAGACGGGCGTGAGCCCCCGGTACCCGCGGCGGCGCACCTGCGCCTGGGTGCCGTTGTAGAGCATGTATTCGCTCTCCACGCCGGCTTTGGCCTCCAGGCCGAAGGAGCGGAGAGCCTGGAGTTGCCTGTGGAGCATCTGCCGTGGGGCGACGTCGACGGGCCGGCCGTCGTGGTGAACGGCGTCGCCGTGGACCAGGACGGTACCGGGCAGGTAGGGCAGGCGGCGCATGGCCTGACCGTCGGGGACGGCACGCAGGTCACCGAAACCGTCGTGCCAGCCCGTGAGGGCATATCCCGGCTGCGGGTTCATGTCGACGTCCGTGGCGAGCACGTAGGCGCACATCTCCGACCCGCCAAAGCGGTGCATGAAGCCGCGGGCGTCGTGGAGTTTGCCCTTGAGGCGGCCCTGCATGTCGGGGACCGCGAGCACCACGGTCGTGATCTCACCGTCCCGTACCAAACGCTCCAGCTCTTCCGGCTTCAGAAGCGGCGGATGGGCGACGTACAGGGGATCTGAGCTGGTTGCGCTGGTCATCACACCACGCCTTCGGACAGGGCCACGGTTTCGGCGTCGGTGCCCAGCGGCGGAATCTTGTAGGAGCGCTTGCCCTTGGTCATCCAGGTGAGCCACGCGACGAACAGGACGGCCAGGAGGGCGACGCCCGCGTAGTTGAACGAGGTCGTGGTGATCGGTGAGGCCTGCGGCAGGCAGAACACCACGGTCAGCACGACCACGTAGACGACGGAGATCCAGCCGAGCGGCTTGCTCCAGCGGCCGAGGTTCCACGGGCCCGGCGTGAAGGCCCCGGGGTAGCGCCGCCGCAGGTAAACCGGGATCACGTACGCGGGCGTGATTCCGATGACGTTGATCGCGGTCACCGCCGCGTACGCGGTCGGCGAGTACAGGCTGGGCGCGGCCAGGAACAGCGCGACGCCGACGGACAGCCACACCGCGTACACGGGGGTCTTGGTGCGGCTGGTGACGCGCCGCCAGGTCGTGGAGCCCCACAGCGCCCCGTCCCGCGAGAACGCGTACACCATGCGGGACGCGGCGGCCGTCTCGGCGTTCCCGCAGAACAGCTGGGCGACGATCACGACCAGGAGCAGGCCCTTGGCGACGCCGGTGCCCAGGACGTCGATGAAGATCTGCGCGGGCGGCACGCCGGTGCTGGTGCCCAGGGTGCCCGCATAGTCCTCGATCGCGAACAGCAGCCCGGCCAGCAGCACGAACCCGGCCGCCCACGACCAGGCGATGGCGCGGACGATGCCCTTGGGGGCCGCCATCTGCGCGTCCCTGGTCTCCTCCGACAGGTGAGAGGAGGCGTCATAGCCGCAGAACGTGTACGCGGCCAGCAGACAGCCCAGCGCGGCCACATAGACGGGGTTGTCGAAACCGGTCCCGTTGTTGAAGTGCGTGAACACGAAGTCCGCGCTCTGCCGCTCACCCGGGGCGAAGGCGAGCAGTCCGACGATCAGCGCGACACCGCCGAGCTGCCACCACACCGATATCGAATTGAGGACGGTGACCAGCTTGATGCCCAGCGAGTTGAGGGTCCCGTGCAGTAGCAGGATGCCGGCGAATATCAGCATCGTCGTCTCGGGCGTGGGCACCAGGCCCCACTGCAGGTTCGCGAACGCCCCGACGAACAGCGCGCACCCGTAGTCGATACCGGCGATCGCGCCGAGCAGGCCCAGCAGGTTGAGCCAGCCGGTCACCCACGCCCAGCGCGGGCCACCGAGCCGGTGGGCCATGTAGTACAGGCCGCCCGAGGTGGGATAGACGGACGTGACCTCGGCCAGACACAGACCGAGGATCAGCGTCATGGCGCCGATGCCGACCCAGCCCCACAGCATGACGGCGGGACCGCCGGTGTTCATGCCGTACCCGAACAGGGTCAGGCCGCCGGCCAGGACACAGATCACGCTGAAGCTGACCGCGAAGTTGCCGAATCCGCCCATGCCACGGGCCAGTTCGGACTTGTAGCCGAGCTTGCGCAGCACGGCGTTGTCCGGCAGGCGGCTACTTGATCGTCTGTGATTCACCAGGCACCTCGGAAGAGAAGGAGGGGTGGAGAGGGCGTGAGGGGCGGCAGCGTTGTCAGGGAGGCCCCTGGTGATCAACGCCAGGCCGGTGAAGAGGCTGAACGTCAGCGCGACCTCGGGCGGGTAGCCGATGCTGCGCAGTTCGGCAATGTCTGTCAGTACCGCGCTAACTGATCGCCTGAATGGCACCGTGCACCTCCGGTGAGGAGGGAAGCGGGCAGAGCGTTCGCGTGTTGGCGGATGCGCTGGAGGCGGGCCCCTGAAAGACCAGCGACACGCCGCCGGTCAGGAGCAGGGCCAGCGAGATACGGAACACGCGGCGGGCGGCACGGATCGGCCTCCGCGCAGTGCGGTGTAAGTGCAACGGGAGAATCCTCTGAACGAGTCGGACGAGATATGACGCCTGGGGTGGGGTGGTGGTGGGCCTCGGATATTCATCGGCGGCCCCTGGCTTCCAGGGCAGGGCGGCGGGCCTTGAGGAAGTCCTCACGCCACTCGCCCGGGGTATGGGCGACCTGGGCCCATGGCGCTTTGGTCACATGGGGGCCGATCGCGTCGAACACGTCGGTCGCGCGACCCACGCCCGTGGCCGTCAAACCGTGGGCGAGGTGGTTCAGGTCCAGCAGTGACCTGGTGTCCGGGTGACCCTTCTCAGGCTGGGTCAGCTCGAACCAGTCCTCCAGGGCCCTTCGGATGTAGTGGACTTTGTCCTCGCTGACCCAGTACGCGAGCACACTCAAGGTCTGCTTGTCCTCCCACCGGAGGCGGAACTGCTCGACAAAGGCGTAGTGCGGCAGCAGCTTCAGCGGCGATCCGTCAGGTACGGAGGTCGCTACGTACTGCGCGTAGCTGACCCCCTCGTCGCCGCGGGCGTGGAAGAGGGCAAGCATCCGGTGGAAGCCCTCACGGTTGTGCGGGTCCAGCTCGTCCACCCGACGCAACAGCCTCCAGGGCCCCCGCGGCAGCATGTCCTTGCGGTCCAGCCAGTTCATCGGGTCGTGAGGGTCCCTCGGGTCGAGATCGACCTGCGCCAGAGCCATACGGCTCAGGTGGGGTACCGGACTCTGCGGCCACCGCTCCTCGGCGATGTCGCACGCGTACCGGGCTGCGAGGACGGCCTGCATGAGGTCCCGACGGTCGACCCCTTTTTTGTGGGCGATGACCACGGCCTCCGACAGTTCACGGGCCCGCATCATCCACGCGTTGTAGTTGTCGGGTTCCTCCTCGCACCATGCCGCGATAGCACCGGTTCCGACCGCGCCACGGCCGAGGACCTGGCTGCGGCTGCACCACAGGTCCCAGGTGTTCGTGTCCTCCAGCAGGGTCTTCGTCTCCAGCCACCGGCCCAGTCGAAGATCCTCCAGAGCACGGCTCAGCCGCGTGTCCCGACCAGCCGGGTGAGGAGTTGCCAAGGCCATGTCACTTCTGAACATCGGCACACCCCCGCCTCGGACGAAAGGGGTGAACCAAAGGAGCGCACTGGCCTGGTGCGCGTAAGAACGGCATGGGGGTTGAGTCCTCAAAGCAGGGGGCTGAGAGCCGCCGAGCGACAGTCCGGAGACCTCTGATCACATAGGGGGAATCAGAGGCGGAGGGCTGCGGCCCGGCGGCCGACTAGTGGGTGTCGCCCGGCGTGGGGCGGTAACTGATCAGTGCCTGGACGGTCTTCGTCATGCCGTCCTCTGAAATGAACCAGCTGAGTTCGCCGCCGAGGCACAGTACGAGGGCGAAACCCTTGTCCTCCGCGGCTCGGGCTTCCTCGAAGTTCGGGAACGCGGGACTCGGGTCTGCCACAGAGATCAGCAGTGCTTCTTCTCCATCAACGGACAGAGCGAGGCCGATCTCTTCTGCCGGAAGCTGTGGTTCGACATCCTCGATAGCGTTGTCCATCAGCTCGTCGATGATGAGCAAGGCCTTGTCCTGATCCCCGTGCCAGTCCATGGTCGTGAGCCGTGTTCGGCTGTGCAACCGAGCGAGCAGCACGGCATTCGGCGCGAGGGGGAAGCGCCGCTCACAAGCCTGCGGACGTTGCACGAAGGTACCGGCAACGCCCATACCCGGGAACAGGGCTAGCACCGGGACGTACTCCATGTCCGATCCTTCTCAGAAGATGAGGGATAGCGTCAGTGCGTCGTGTGCGGACTGGGCTTCGTTGTTGACCAAGGTGACCCAGACGGCCTCGCCACTGTCGACTATCGGTGTGATGCTGCACTCGTCTGCGGATGCAGCAACGAGGTGCATGTCACGTCCACCATCGGCCGCGAGGGAAGCAAGCGTCATGCGCGGCGTGGGGATCGCTGCCCGTACGGGGTTGAGCGCGCTCATAAGAGGACGCCTCCCACCCTCTGGCTGGCCTGCGCCTGCTGGATGAGTGTCACGACGTCGGCCGGGTTGCACAGCTCGCCAGGGGAGTCCATGGGCACGCACCAGTACGAGCGGCCAGTCGGGTCTAGACGGGTTACGGCCGGCACGCCAAGGATGGTGTCGCGGCCGAAGCACGCGACGCCAGGAAGCCCGCGCCAGCGCAGCGAGGTATGGCCCGGCACCAAGGCGTAGTAGTAGTGGGCATGCATGTCCATGAACACGGGGCCCCCGTGCAGTTTTTGCGCGAGGTAGACGTCCACCTCGTCGAACTGCGACGTCCCCGCAGCGGCCCACACCATCGATGCGGGGACGCGGACCGCGGACAAGATTCCGCCACAGGCGAGGATGGTGATTCCCCGCTCGGCCCACTGAACGCGAGCAAGCCCCATGTCCGGTGCCGCGCACAACAGCCAGTGTGAGACGGCCAGCTGCCGTTCCCGCGAGGTCATGACAGCAGTTGCGTCGTCAGCCTCGGCCAGCTTCGTTTGGTCAGTATCGTCGACTTCCAGCTCGGTGTTCATTCGTTGGAGTGCATCGGTCATGGCGACGCCTCCGGCACGGGGCGGGCGCTGTTGGACGCACTCGGGCGGACTCTTTTGCCGAACAGGGCTGTCGCGGTGAGGACTGCACTCGTCAACACTGGTCCCGGACCTTCGACCTCGGCCGCGTCACCTTGCGTCGCTGCGGGCCTTCGTTTGCTGTTCATGCTCGAACTCCCATCGCTGGATCTCGCTCTCTTCAAGGCAACCGCTGTGAGTGAGATGACGCCGGACTTCGCCCCGGACTTTTGGCCGGACTTTCCGCATGGAAGGACTCGTGACGATTCATTACCGCTACCGTCGGGATACGACGTAGCACCGGAGGCACGAAGTGACCGACCCGACGAACTTCGATCTCGCATGCTCAGCACATGGTTGGGACAAGCCCACGGACTTCCTGCGAGCATTCGACATGACCGCGAACGTGCTCGGCGAGGCCGTCACGTTGACGGAACGCCAGTTCCGGCGGTGGCGTCTTCCGAAGCCTCCCGGCCCCCGTGCGCGCTCTTGGCGCGTCCTGCACGCGATGTTCGGAGTGAGCCCGCAAGAGCTGGGGTTACCCGGCCCTCCACCGGGTGTGGCGGTGGGCTATGCCCCGCCCCGCATTACTCAGGAGAATCTCACTGTGGGCCGACGCGATTTTCTGGCCGACTCGATTGGAGCCGCCGCGTCTGTCGGTTTGCCGCAATCCGGACTGACGAGAGCACCGTCCGGCCGGTCCGACGCCGTCGGCACTCCGCACCTGCTTGAACTGCGTGAGGGCCTGCGCTCGCTCTACCACCTCGACAATGCGTATGGCGGCGGGGACGTCTTCCGTCTCGCGGAACGGCACCTGCGGCGGGTGCGCCGTGTCATTAACACCGGCCGATACCCCGACACGATCGGCAAGCAGCTGCATCTGCTTGCAGGGGAGACCGCGGAGCACTGTGCATGGCTCGCCTACGACGGCGACCGCCAAGCGCAGGCCCGTGCCTACTGGGGCGAAGCGCTCACCACGGCGGCGATGATCCGCGATTCGTCGCTGGAGATCCTCGTTATGTCCGGTCTGAGTCTGCAGGCCAGTTACGAGGGCCGTCCCCGAGAGGGACACGACCTTGCCCGAGCTGCACAGGAACGCGCCGCTGCCTTTGACTCACCCATCCTGCAATCGGTCATGGCCTCGCGGCGGGCCCGTGCTCTCTCTGTGCTGCACGATGCGACGTCAGCCCGCCAGCAGCTCGCCGACTCAATGAGATTGGTGGACCGCGCTGGCCGCGGTGGCAGGCCTGGCCCTCAGTGGGCTGCCTTCCACGGGCACGCCGAACTCGAATACCACCAGGGCCTCATGTGGGCCGAGCTCGGACACCACGGCCGTGCTGTTTCCTTTCTGCGCGCCTCGCTCGAACATCAGGACCGCATCTACGGTCGCAACCGCGCCCTCTACCGGCTCACACTCTCCCGGAGCCTGATTGGCGCCGGTGAGGTCGACGAAGGCGCCGACCATGCCGTCAGCAGCCTCGGCCACCTCGACGAGGTCGAGTCCGGCCGTGTCCTGCGCCGACTCGGCGAGGTGCGGGCGAGCCTCGACAGCGAAGATGCTGTCGCAGCCCGCGAGGCTTCCGAGGCCCTCGCGGAATACGTAGAGGAAAGGGCAGCAGCATGACGAACGCGATTTCGTACCACCGGTATAACAACGGCGAAGCAGCCGACCAACTTGACACGTTTATTTCTGCGTACGAGGAGGTCTACGCAGAACCCCCGTACAGCGAAGGACCGCGAGACGTCGCCGAGTTCATCGAGCACTACGGGACACACGCCGCCAGGCCAGGCATGCGCCTCGTCCTGGCCCAGGACGGTGCCGAGATCGTCGGCTTCACCTACGGGTACTACCTCGATGCCGAGACTCGGTGGTGGCGCAACCTCATAGACGTCAAACTACCCAAAGAGTTCATGCACGAGACCGGCTTTCGCACATTCGTGATCATTGAACTCGCGGTACGCAAGGCGTGGCGCCGCCGCAGTATCGCAGCCGGTCTTCACACGCAGCTCCTCGACGAAGTCGGCGCCGAGCGGGTCACCCTAACTGTGCGGCCCGAGCCCGAAGCCACCGCCGCGCAGTCCGCCTACACCGCATGGGGCTACCAGCCCATCGGCACATCCCATCCGTGGCCCGATGCTCCCCTCTACACCTGCATGGTCCGCGAACTACGCAAGGGTCATGTCCTCGGCTCGTAGCACCCCAAATACGTGAGTCCCGGAGTCTGCAACTCCGGGACTCACACGGTACTGGCTCCAGGTCAGGCGTACTTGGACCTGAAAGGTGCCCCATCCGACCTCACGGTCGAGGCCCACGCTGGCGGCTGCCGCGCCGCCGACAAATGACAGCGCCCCGTGGACCGCGACGAAGCCCGCCGATTTCTCACTTCAGGCTCCCGAAGCCGTGGACGAGTGGTCGCGGGCGCGCTTTCGGGCTCTTGGAGCGTGGCGGAAGCGGACGCTGACTGCTACGGCGGGAGTATCCACGGCGTGCGTACCTCTTGGCATGGGACGCAGGCACTGCCTCCGCCGACGACAAGCCCCGGCCCCTGCCCGTAGCATCTTGCCGCCCGGGGGCGATAGCAACCAATGGCCAACGGTGCCGCATACGGCAGGTTGAAAGTTGGTTTCACTCTGGCCGAATGAGGGGCCCTGCTGAACTAGGGTCTCATGGAGACGCCATAAGTGGTGCTGCTATCTAGTCAGTGCAGAGAATGTGGCACGATTTTCGAGAACCTACAGCTGAGTAGAGGCAGTATTTCGCCGGAGGCAGACAGGGAAAATCACCGAAAGACTGGCCAACGCTTCGACAGCATGTCAACGTGGGTGTCTTCTTGTAGGAAGTTCCGGTTAAATAGGTGGTGCTTCGTGATTTACGCTCCGGTGAGTCGAGTATTTTGGCATCATCGTTGATCTGCTGCGCCTATTCCTGCATGAGGGGCGACTTGGGCTGTTTGGTCCATTTTTTGGGTCGGTTCTTTGCTGGCAGTTCCAGCTTCACTGAGGACGTCCGCGCCGATTATCGTGTCTGTAGCAAAGAGAAAGGCTTTTCCTCGATTGGTTCCCGCCGGTCGTCGCAGAGCCGACGGCGTCACATCACTGGCATGGTCCGCGCACATGGCTGTCTGGTGCTCTTCGGCGTGACCACGCTGGTCGATATTGTTGCTGCGGTGAACTCGCTGGCGCAGGCAATATCGCTGTCCTGTCCGTAACCCCTTCAAGGAGATGTCCGTGACACATAAAGAAATGACCGTTGGTGAGCTTATCGATTTTCTGTCCGGCTGCGACCGTTCCGCTCCCGTACGGCAAGCCATGAACCCCTTTTTCCCCATGGCTCACCGCCTCGAACAGGTAGTGCCGTTCACGGACAAGGAGGGGCAAATGGTCGTCTATCTCGCTGAAGGCCGGGACGCAGAAACTCAGCTCGGGCATCTTCCGCCCGAGGTGGCTGTGCTGCTGGCCTGGCAGTCCCCGGTTCAGCCGCCCCCGCGCCGCCCTCGACGCCGCGCCGGCGGCAATTGACTCACTCAGCCTTTGGAGGCGCCCCTGAACACCGACTTTTCCCTCGGCCCGTCCCTCCCGAACCCGGCCCAGCGCATGTACTGGGTCGGCCCTCGTCATCTGAGCGGTGATGACGGACGCCTCTGCGACACCGTCGCCGACACGCTCGCTGGCCTCGGCTGGACGAGCCTGACGATCGTCCGCGGACGGCGGGAGCCGGACGAGGATCCGGATGACCGGCAGGTCCTGCGCAGCACCGTGCTGCACCTCAGCCCTGACAGGCTGCGATGGGCGCAGTGGGTTTTGGCGGACGAGCCGTTCCACCTTGGCGGCCTGCCGATCGCCTGGCAGGTCAGCGCCCGCCAGGACGTGAGCAGCCCGCTTGCCCAGTGGTCCGCCTACTTCACTCCCGACCTGCCCGGAGAAGTCCTCGCCGACTTTCTCACCGCCCTCGATGCCCGTGAGCAGCCCGCCACTCCACTCGGTGACCCTGGGCGGGTGCTCGACGTGGTCAGCTCGCGCGGCTGGATCCGCGACATCGACCAGCCTGCTACGACAGCGATCGACCCGACGTTCGCCACGCACATCCGCCTCGGTGAGATCCCGCCGCTCATCCAGGATGCCGATCCATGGACCTTGACCGGCGAGGTGGATGAGCCGGGATTGGCCGGCTGGCAGGCATGGTCCGAACCGGTGCCGGGTGAGGGCTGCCTGTGGGCGGCCTCTTTCAGCGCCAGCGTGCCCCACGACCTCGTTGCCGCGTTCGCCGACTTCCTCAGCTCGACCGTACCGGTCCTGCGCCGTGTGCTGCCCGACAGTACGCGGGAGCGGCTCCTGCGTGCCCCGGCTACCTGACAGCAGCCGTACGGCGGGGTGGGCAGCCCTCATATATGCCCGTGGGGCCGGACCACCCTGTAGAGGGGTGGTCCGGCCCCACGGGCATGCGGCGTACAGGTCGGGGCGTCAGCGGGGTTCTGTCACCTTGGCGAGGGCTTTGTCGAGGTGGAACTCGACGAGGGTCGGGGAGCCCGAGAGGACCATGAGGACGGTGTCCGTGCGGATCGCCGTCTGTTTCACCGTGGTTGTCCGCCCGCCGGTCGTGAAGGTCAGGAGTTGGCTCCACCGCTCGGTGCCGAGCCGGGGCGCGGCCAGCTCCTGGGTGCTGACGTCGATCGCGGTGCCGTCAACGAGGACCTGGTACGCGGAGCAGCCGGTCATGGCACCGAAGATCTTTCCGGCTCCGGTGGACAGCTTCTTGCTGGTGTCGCTGTACAACTCCTCAGACAGCTCGCCGTCGCTGCCGTCGTCGTAAACGAAGGAGGCTTTCGCCTGCCGGGGAAAGCCGAGCGAGCCGAACATGGCCGTGTCGTCGCCCAGCTCGTCCAGCGCCGGGCAGCCCAGGACGGTCACCTCGCTGTGCCTGGTGGGGCTTTGGGGCTTGAGGACGTAGCCGTCGCCGAGATCGTGACGCGTAAGCAGCCGTGCTCGCAACGCGGTCGACGACAAGGGAGGGTTGGTGCTGCCGTCGCCCTGATGCCGAGGGCTGGCGACTGGTGCCGTGGTCGCGGGCTGGGTGGTGGCTCCGGGGGAGCAGGCGGGCAGGGCGAGGGCAAGGGCGGTGGTGCCGAGGATGGCGGCGATGCGAACGCGCATGCGGAGTTAACCCCTTGTGCTTGGCATGGGCTGGGCAGTGCGAGCCCTGGGGCCCGGCGGGGTCGTAGGAGTGGTGGTCAGCGCCCGAGGTGACGCAGGCAGTCCTCGAACGTGGCGTGAGTCGCGTCGGCGGGGCCGGTGCTGCGGTTGTACCAGGCGGTGTCGAGGCGTGACTCGTGTTGCTGGTGTCCAGCCCGGCAGCGCAGCCAGATCTGGTCGCGGCTTGAGATGATGAGCCAGTCCCGGTACGTACCGCACTTGGTGCAGGCGATCATCTGCTCGTCGAGGACGAGCGGCCACGGCCACGCCGTCATCCGGCCGGCCACCTGGTCATGGCTGGGGACGCGTAGGTCCGGTGGGAGGAAATCGTCGACGACGGTCGTCTGTCGATCGACTTTCTGGTGCCCGGCCGACATCTGCGACTCCTCGGGCACCTGGCCCGGCCGTTTGCCCCGCAGCTGCTGGTGCATGCGGAGGTGCTCGGTGAAGTCTGTGTTGCTCCTGGGGCGCATCCGGTTGAGCACTCTCATGGTCCTCCTCGGCCTTGTCCTCCTCGCGTCGTGATCGTGCCCCGGAGTCTCAGACGTCTTCAAGTCACAAATTCCACAGTCAGGAATGCCCACGTCGTGGTGTTGGCCGACGGGGTGGTCGTCCGGCTGCCCGGCGGTTGGGTCTCTGCGCCTTAGGCGTGACGGGTATGGCGTCGCTGGTGTCGGCGGGGAGATTGGCGGTGCGGCGTAGCCGCCAGACGAGGACGTCGCTGACGGAGTCTGCGGTGCCCAGTTCCCGGCGGCTGGCGGCGTGGGCCAGGAGGGCGGCCGGGTCGTGTCCGGCTGCTTCGGTGTCGGCGAGGGTGGCGGCGAGTGCGTACCAGCCGGGTTCGGCGATGACCTGTTCAGCCAGATCCGGCAGCGTTTCGTGCAGCAGTGTGGCTTGCCGTTGTAGCAGGAGGCGGCTCAGATGCCGACCATGCTGGTGGAGGGCACTGAGAGGAGGGGTGCTGGCGGATTGGTAGGCGGTGCGCAGGTGTTGGGCTGCCTGATGGGCGGCGGCGGCCTGCTGGGCGTGGCTTTTCTTGGCGTGCCAGTGGCCGATTGCGGTGACGAGGAAGAACAGCATGTCGATGACCATGGCGGTGGTTGCGCCGTCCTCGCCGCGGTCCAGCGCGGGACCGCTGTGAAGGAGGTCGCGGGCTGCCTGCCGCAGCCCCCGGTCGTGGCCGCGCTCGGCCCGGACGTGGGAGCGGGAGGCGCGCTCGAAGACGGCGGCAGCTTCGCGCAGCGAGTGCCAAGTGTGGGCGGCCGAAGTCAGGGCGAGGGCGTCCAAGACCTCGCCGGCCGCGGCGATGTGCGCGGCGGCGACCGCATCCGGGCCATGGTCGACGATCAGCACCGCCTGCCACGCGGCCGAAGTCGTGCGTCGCCGGGCGCCGGCCGGGCCACCCCCTGCCGCAGGCGAGGCCCCCGCGGGGACGGCCGAGGGCTGTTCGAGGGCGCTGGTGGACCAGCGCTCCCGGATACGGGGCAGAGAGAGGTCGGGGGCGAGGCGGGCGCCGGGGTAGAACACCGGCTCTCCGTCCTTGTTGCGGTCCTCAGGCAGAGCGACCTTGTAGCCGAGCAGGTCGCCGGAGGGAGCGGCTCGCTTGCGGACAAGGAGGCCGGCGGCGGCCAGTCGGCCGAAGAACTCCACCTCGCCGGATGTTCCGGCCACCGCATGCCGCACCGTCTCGCGCAGCTCCTCCCGCGCAGTGCGCTGCCGGCCCAGGCGCTTGGCCTTGTGGCGCTCCGCACTGGTCGGGCGCTGCGCTGCGGTTTTGTCGCCCTTGTTGAGCTGGCGCAGGCCCAGTTCGGCTTCGAGCGTGCGGGCCTGGGCCTGGACCCGGGCGGCGTCGTTGTGGAGGTCAGGCTTGTAGCCGTCCTCACGGACAAGCGTGGCGATGATGTGGATGTGGTCGTCGGCGTGACGGACGGCCACCCAGCGGCATCCTGCCCCCTGCTCGGGGTCGTCGATACCCGCAGCGGTGACCATGCGGCGGGCGATGTCGCCCCACTCCTGGTCGTCCAGGATGCGGTCTTCGGCGGCGTTGCGTACGGACACATGCCAGACGTGCTTCTTCGGCCGCTCGGATGCATCGATGTTCTCCAGAGGCTGGTCGAGTAGCTGCTGGAGCTGTTTGAGCGTGGCGTTCTGGTCGCGGCCGGGATCGAGAGCGTTGCTGTCCCAGGATGCGACGAGGTGGGGGTCGGTGTGCTCCTCGAACTTGCCTGGCCCGTAGAGGTAGTACAGGAGTCCGAGGGTGCGTTGCCCGCGTTTGTGGATCCTCGGGATCATGCCGGTGCTGCGTCCTGGTCCTGCTGGAGGAGCTGGTCGGTGGCGCGCTGGACGCGCTGGACAGCGCGCCGGGTGGCGGCGATGACGGCGTCCAGTTCGGGCGGGTGAGCGCCGGCGTTGATCGCGCGCGTGACCTGGTTGAGGTTGTTGCCGACATGGCCGAGATGGCGACGGGCGGCGAACAGTTCGGCGACGAGTTCACGGTGGCTGGCAATGGCGGCGGTGGTCGCGTCGAGGTCGTGAGCGGCAGCGAGGCCGCTGCGGGCGAGGAAGGCGGGCAGGGTGGTACGTGCGGTGGTCGCGGCGGCGACGAGTCTTTTCTTCTCGGAGTCGTTCAAGCGAACGCTGCATACGTAGGTGCGTTTGTGGGCAGGTGGCTTCGGCGAGCGCTTGCGCGAGGGCTTCTTCGTGGCGCGGCGCTCGCGGGGTCTCGGCTCCTGTGGCTGCGATCCTCTTTCGGTTACTGCCTCCCGGTCCAGCGCCCCCCGGTGCTGGACCGCTCCCGCCACCCCAGGGGCGGGCTCCGGCCAAGACGCCTTCCCCACCGGGGAAGAGTGTCTTGGCCGATAACTTGCTCGCCCCGGGACCGAGGTGGAGTCGGGAGCGGGTCTCGGGGTGGAGCCGTGTTCGGGCGGGTTCGTCATCGAGATTCTGACCTCATTGTGGTTACTGATCTATTCGGGGTGTTGTCGGAGGGGCTGACGGGGGGTGATCCCTGCGGTAGGCCGGTGGTATGAGGTATGCGCAGGGCGGCGGGCTGACCGCCGAGCGGCGGCAGTTCAGGGAACAGATCCGGTTCGAGGCCGGTGATCGGTTCGAGCAGGGCGAGAGAAATGCGGCCATTGCGAAGGACCTGCGGGTGAGCGAGCGGTCGGTGGAGCGCTGGCGGCGGGCCTGGCGTGAGGGCGGCAGGGCCGCGCTCGCATCTGCGGGAGCGCCGAAACTGCCCAAGCTCAGTGATGACCGGTTCACCGAACTCGAGAAAGAGCTGGCCCGGGGCCCGGCCGAGCACGGCTGGGAGGACCAGCGCTGGACCCTGGCAAGAATCCGGGCACTGATCTCATGGCGGTTCCAGCTGGACGTCTCGGCGGCGGCGGTGTGGCGGTTGATGCACCGGCACGGCTGGTCCTGGCAGTCGCCCACCCGCCGGGCTCTGGAACGAGACGAGGACGCTGTCGGGTTGTGGAAGAAGGACGTGTGGCCGCAGGCGGAATGACCGCGGCGGAGCTGGGGGCGTTCATCGTCTTCGAAGACGAAGCCGGGTTCGGGATGACTGCGGCACGGGCTCGGACCTGGGGCCGACGCGGGCAGACACCGCTGGTGCGGGCGCGCGGCCGGTCCTGGCGCCGCTACTCGATCGCCGCCCTGTGCTGCTACCGGCCCGGCGAGTCCTCCCGACTGATCTACCGGCCCCGCCGGCACCACAAGTACCGCGGTGTGGGACGCAACAGCTTCGCCTGGACCGATTACCGCGACCTGATCGTCCGCGCCCACATCCAGCTCAAGGCCCCCATCGTCCTCATCTGGGACAATCTCAACACCCACCGAGCTGCCGGAATGCGCCAGTACGCCGCCGCCCACGACTGGCTCACCATCGTGCAACTGCCTTCCTATGCACCGGACCTCAACCCGGTGGAAGGCGTGTGGTCACTGCTGCGGCGCGGCCCGCTGGCCAACATCGCCTTCACCGACGACGACCACCTCGAACGCACCCTCCGCCGCGGCCTGCGACACATCCAACACCGCCCACACCTGATCGACGGCTGCCTCACCGGCACCGGACTACAGCTGACCCACCACCCGACAACATCCCGAAGAGATCAGTAGGACGCGGCGCTGGATAATGGCAGGAGGCGCGTCTACGTCAGCCAGTTCCGGAAAGACACGGACAGACCTTTCGGGCCCCTCGACAAAGCACTGGCCGGTCGGCGCGAGGACGGCAACGTGTTGCAGTCGCCGGCGGATCAGGACGTCCGTCCAGACACCGGCCTCGGCAGCCGTGGACTGGTAAAGCGCTCAGGACGCTCCATCAAGTTTTGTCTCCTTGAGTTGAGATGAGGCCCGCTGCGGAAGTCAGGCACCCGGTACAGATAGAAGCGCCGGACTGCGGCGCTGGGCAGTTCAGCCGCATTCGAGGCAGCACTCGACGTGACGGCTCAGAACCCGAGCCATCTGCTGCTTCGTCGAAACGGCCCGCTTCGCGCTCAACTCGCTGCCGGCTTGCCTTTGTGCGGATCGGAGTGAGCGAGCATGAAACGGAGCTCCCGCTCGTACCGTGAACGGACGGTATTGAACCGGCGGCAGGTCTTCAACGCGCGGTGCTCCTTGTCGTCGTGGTGGCGTTACTTCGCAGCCCCTGGAGAACGAGACTCAGACGGTCGTTCCGGCCCCCTTTCAAGTTTTCGCGGCGGAGAATCTCCCGTAGCTGGACCCGGGTGATGGACTCATTACCGTCTCGTTCAAGCACGGCGGGAACATGGGGACGGACCTTCTGGATGAGCTGCTCCACCGACTGCTCCGGCTCGCGCGGCCGGCGCCGCATCTGTGGGATGCTGGTCTGATAGCCGTTTTGCTGCCCCGTGCCGGTCCCCGTGCCGGTCCCCGTGCCGGTCCCCGTGCCGGTCCCCGTGCCGGTCCCCGTGCCGGTCCCCGTGCCGGTCCCCGTGCCGGTCCCCGTGCCGGTCCCCGTGCCGGTCCCCGTGCCGGTCCCCGTGCCGGTCCCCGTGCCGGTCCCCGTGCCGGTCCCCGTGCCGGTCCCCGTGCCGGTCCCCGTGCCGGTCCCCGTGCCGGTCCCCGTGCCGGTCCCCGTGCCGGTCCCCGTGCCGGTCCCCGTGCCGGTCCCCGTGCCGGTCCCCGTGCCGGTCCCCGTGCCGGTCCCCGTGCCGGTCCCCGTGCCGGTCCCCGTGCCGGTCCCCGTGCCGGTCCCCGTGCCGGTCCCCGTGCCGGTCCCCGTGCCGGTCCCCGTGCCGGTCCCCGTGCCGGTCCCCGTGCCGGTCCCCGTGCCGGTCCCCGTGCCGGTCCCCGTGCCGGGCCCCGTGCCGGTCCCCGTGCCGGTCCCCGTGCCGGTCCCCGTGCCGGTCCCCGTGCCGGTCCCCGTGCCGGTCCCCGTGCCGGTCCCCGTGCCGGTCCCCGTGCCGGTCCCCGTGCCCCGATGCGGTTCGAGGCTCTTAGCAGGAACTTCTCGCGTAGGGGGACTCGTCCCAGCGTTGCTGGTGTCCTGCTTAGCAGCCTCCATGTCCGTAGCCCTGGTCCCCGTTCCGCGTACTGTGTCGTCACCGTGCGCTGCCATGCCTCCCGGAACGGTGGTCCCCTCGTTCTCAGGGACAGGCTCCTTCGGCGGGAGCGGTCTGCGGTGCCCGGTTACCTTGCCGGGACTGAGAGAACCGGCTCCGTGAGCTGGAGTTTCCGAGGTCTTTGGCGAGGGGATCGTCGCTGCCCTGGGGGCGCCGGGGACCGGGGACCAGGGAGAGGGAAGCGCAACCGTGGCGAGCGCGAGTGCATGCCGACGCGCGGCGAGCTGGTCGAGCAACTGCGCCCGTTGCGCAGGATCCGTGCCGACCGAGGCCCTGCCGACTGCCTTCGACAGCCGCCGGGACAGCCGCCGTCCGCGCCAGTTGTGCTGCTGCTCGGACGTGCGCTCGGCAAGGCGGGCGGCCAGCGTGACGGCGTGGATGGTCGCCCGGTCCCTGGTGATCTGCGCGGCGTCCCGGTCGCGTGTAGCGATACCCAGGCGGGACAGCAGTCGCTCGCGCGCCTCTCGTCCCAGGACGGCGAGCAGGCCATGGGAAGCGGCGCCGGGGGTGCGCAGGCGCAGCTCGATGCCCATGGCCTGGTGCCACAGCATCGCCGCCATCACCGGGCCGACGACGGCGCGGACGGTACCGCCGATGAGACCGCTCTCGGCGTAGGCGGGGATGATCTGCACGCCGGTGATTGCCCAGACCAGGGTGCCGGGGAGACCGGGGGATCCTTGCACAGCCAGGTTCTGACGGGCCATCAGCGCGGTCGCGAAGAGAGCGAGTTCGGCTGCTGCGAACATGCCGATACGTTCTGCGGTGCCGGCCATGTTGAGATAGTCGGCGGCGAAACGCCATGAGGTGTCGGCGCTGTAGGCGGTGCAACCAAGGGCTGCGAGTGCAGCGACCTTCACCGCCGAGTTGGTTGGATGTTTCCGCGGGCGGATGCTCCGACGCCGCACCGCCCAGGTCGTCAGCACCAGAGCGAGGGTGCCGGTCACGCCGACGGTGAGGAGGAAAGGCAGGTTCGGAGTGGCACCGAGGATCATGAGGTTGGGCATTCGGCCTTTCCGAGAGACGCAGGCGTCGATGCCGACGCCGCTGGGCGGGACACCGGCTGCCGTGTGCCGGGTTTAGCGGGAGCGGAACCGGCTTTGTTTGGGCCAGCCTTCTTTCGCTGGTTCTTAGGCCGTGGCACGCCGTAGGTGCGGTCGCGGTCGAAGACTCTGTTGGCGGCCTTCCGAAGCAGGTCACGGGCGTGTTTGTGGCTGATCTGCAGGGCGCCGGCGAGCCGGTCGGGACGCCAGCCGCGGACGTAGGCGTGGTCGATGACGACCTGTCTTTCGGCCTTGGTCAGATGCACGTCGCGTCCGTTGAAGAAAGCCGTCACACGCTGGTAGTCGATGCGCTGGGACAGCCCCTCGTGCCACGGTCGACGCTCGGCCTCCGTGAGCCCGCCCCAGATGCCTTCTTTGAGGCCGTTTTCCAGGGCGAAGTCGAAGCAGTCGCCACGCACGGGGCACCAGCCGCACAGCTCCTTCGCTTCGGCGATGGCCTCATGGTCCCGGGGGAGGGGGAAGAACACGGCGTCGGCGTCCTCGAAGTCCATGCCGTGGCACGCTGCGCGGGTGTGCCAACTGGTGCCGGCGATGCTCCGCAGACCGGTGTTCGGTTTCTCGTGCGCGGTGATGTGACGCAATGCAATCTCCGAATGTGCTGCCAGACCGCACTGTGCGGTGCGAGGCGGAAGTCGGGACCCGGCTTGGGTCAGATGCGGCATCAGGCGTGCCCGCATCCGGAGCGGGAGTGTGATGTGGAGCGGGTTCTCCGCAGGACGCACGACGGCTGGTTGCGCTGGTCAGGTCCGCGTGGACTGCTGGGCCCGATCCGGCTGTCGGGCGGTGGCGAGGTCGAGGCGGCCGGGGTGTGGAGTGGCCCGCGGGGCGGTGATGCGAACGTTGGCGTCGGGGCCGATCCGACGGCGGCGGCACGGCTCACCGGCCGGGGCCTGGCACCACTCGCAGCGGACACTCAGGGCGTCGGGCAGGCCCTGCGCGATGGCGGCTTCACGGGCTGCGCGGGCAGGCCGGTGTGGGGCCAGTGCTGCGCGGGCGGCGGGCGGTATACAGGAGCCGATCTCATTCAGCCGCGCCTTCAGCCGGGGGTCGATGCCGTTGCGACCGCTGGTGATCGCCCGTGCCTGGGCGGGTTGTGCGGTGCCGGCGGCGACCGCACGGCGGGTGCCGAGGAGTTCGGCGGTCCAGGCGGCCTGGTCGTCCGGATCGGCGGACGGCGTGGGGTCGGTATGCCGGGCCAGCCGGTCATGCCGGTAGTTCTCCCAGGGCCGGGCGATGTCCGCGGGCAGCATCTGGTACGGCGAGGTGCGGATGTGCTGTCGGGCGGCGACGCGGGCATCCCAGCCGTGCTGGGTGGTCATCGGCACGTCGCCGATCAGCTCGTGCCACTGGGCGAGCTGGTCGCGGGCTTCGCCCTGATCGGTGCGTATGGTGCGGGGGTCGAGGCGGCCGATGTAGGCCAGCAGGGCGGCGATTTCGCGGCGATCCATGGGTGGCTACTCCGTTCCGGTCGGCTCGTCGAGGGCGGCCAGGAGGGCGGCGGTGTGGGCCTCCACCCGCGTCATGCCTCCGGGCGCGGCGGTGTTCTTTCCGGGCACGGCGTAGAGGTTCGGGCGCCTGGGGGCGTGCTCTCGGGCGATCCAGGAGCACCAGTCGGTAGCCCAGGCATCCGCCGATTTCGGCGTGTGACCAGCCCGGTGGGCACGCCACTTCGCGTCGGCGGCCTGCAGACCCTGCTCGCCGAGGCGGTCGAGGTGCCCGTGCTGGCGGGCCCAAGCGTGGGTTGCTGGGTCGACCTGCCACTCGGCGGCTGAGATGACGGCAGCGCCACCACTGCTGTACCTCCGGTTCAAATCAGGTTCACTACGGTTCTGTATGCCGGTGACCGGTACATCGCTATGCCGGTGGCCGATACGTCGCTGTGCCGGTTTCCTTCTGGACCTGCCGGTTTCCGGTACTGCCGGATCCCGGACCCTCGTAGGGGATTCCGGCACCTCACGCGGGCCGATTCCGTACCTCCGCAGAGCCGAGAGTCGGATCCTCACAGGCCCGACGGGCTCGTCGGACACCACTGCGTTGCCGTCCTCCACCTTCTCCCGCTGCTGTTCTCGCCTGGCCTGCGCGGCTGCTTCGGCGGCAAGGGGCAGGCGGTAGACGGTGCTGCGCTGCGGGCCTACCAGGTCGTCAAGCTGTTCGAGTTCGCCAGCGACGAGCAGCCGTTCGATGGCTTCGCGCACCGTAGAGACCGAGGCACGCGTACGCTTGGCCAGGCTGGTCAGCGAAGCCCAGGAGATGCACTGGTCGTCGGCCACCCGGTCGGCGATCGACAGCAGGACCAGTCGCGCTGCCCCTCGGCTGGAGCTGTGCTCCCAGACCCACTCGCGGGCTTCGCTACTCATCGGCCGCTCCCAGTAACGCGGCGAGACTGTTGGTGCATCGCAGCGGGTGGGGTGTGCTTAGGCCCAGTGCGCAAAGGCGCCGAGACGGAGATGACTGCCGCCCAGACGAAACATATGGGTCTTCTGCGTAGGCTAGGAGGCATGCGAGGATCTCCTTCGGTGTTGCCACGCTGAGACGCCCCGTGGAAGGGATCAGCGTGGTGATGGTGGCGATGTCCGCCCTTGCCGGGGCGGCATGCCATTCAGGGGTCGGTGCCCGAAAGTTGCTGCTTTCGGGCACCGGCACCTTATGTACTGCTGGGCTTATGCAGGCTGGCGTTTTCCTGGTTTTCTGCTTGTTCGCGCAGACGGCCTGCCTGGCGGGGGACGACGAACATACGCACGGCTCTCTACCAAGGTCCAGACTTAGTTCTCAAACTCTGTAGAAGTCGTGTGAGCTGCGGGTGCGAGAGCGCAGAGAGTCGCGAGACAGTTCTTAACGCCTCTACATGCTAGGAAGCGCAGGGGAGGGATTCACTCGCCCGGCGCTGCCGCAACGAGAGCGTCAGGGAGTTGGCTGGCCAAACGCGTGCGCACGGTAGATGAAGATCGCCAGCCAAACCGGCATTCATGACGCGCATTGCAAAATTCGGATGGGACTGGCGCTGCGGGCCTCGGCCTACCCAGCCACTCAAATACCTGCCCGTCAGGCTCGGCCACCATGGCGAGAACGATGAACTCCTCCTACGGGGACCGGTCACCCAATTCGACCTTTCGAGGGAAGGTGTGGGGTGTCCGATGCCACCTCGTCAAGATGCTCTCGACGAATCCCGATGTCTTCAAGGATCGCAAGCGCCACTAGCTTTCCTGAGCGGACACTGTTGAAGCCTGGCCGCTCCAGTTGCGGACGGCAGTAAACAGCAAAATCACCGCATCCGCTGGCCACCATCGGTGTCTGCGGCGAGTGGTCTCGCCGGATTTCATGGCCCCTCGCATACACCTGGCATACCCGCTGCCGATTGGCGTCATCGGCCGTCTCCTGGGCTTCCCTGAGGACCAGCGGCTAAAGGGTTGTCTCGTAAATGATCTCTGAGTGGCTTCGGGCATGGTGAGCTGCTGTACGGCGAGTGGCTATCCGGCGAGGGCGAGGTTGCGCAATCGTGCGATACCGAGCATGGCGCGCTGGACGCCGTCGTCTCTGAGGCGGCAGTCACGGAGGAACCTCCAGTTGTTCTTACGGGCTAAGACGTACTCGACCGAAAGCTTTGGACCCTTGACCGGACCGGCACGTGTGCCCAGGTCGCGTGCCCGGCTTCGTCTCCGCGGTACTGCCCGATCTCGGCAGTGAGGCGGGGCACGAGGAACAAGCCTCCTCCGAGTCAGGTAGTGGTTGATTCATCTCTCCGATAGTGATCAGGAAGGGAATCCCGCCGTGCGAAATCTGGCCACTCAGTCGATGCCGGTGCGGTGCGGTGACGTCGACGCGCCAGGTCAATACGGCGAGAGCCTTCTCCTCGACAACGTTGGCATTGGGCGCATCGGTGAGCAGTGCCGGCAGCTTCATGGCAGCGAACCGGTCCGAACGGCGCATGGTGTCGGCGGCCCCGTGTTCGGGGCCGATCCGGAATTCTAGGAAGTTCTCCATGCCGAGAATGTGAGGCGCGGTGGGTGTCGTCCCGGCTGCAGTTGTCCGCAGGGTGGAGGGCAGGGGCGTGGCGTCGGGGGTCGCCACAGTCGTTCCGTCCTGTCGGATGGCGCGTGATCGAGCGTGGTTCGGTAGTGGTGAGCGTGCCGAGGGGCGGGAGCGTGGGATGAGGCTTCCGGCCGCATGCGAGTGACGTTGCCGCTTCGAGGGGTCGCACCTGGACGTCGTGTTCGCCGCGAGGTGGCGGTCGGCGTCTGCGCCAAGTAGGCCTGTAGGCAAGTGAGTTCCTCTCTAGTGCTGCGGCAGGGGAGCCGAGTGAGGCATATGCGTGCTGCCCATTCCCATGTGGAAAATTGATTTAACAGTGGCGTAGAGTGATCGCGCAACTAGCTAACGTGCACCACCCGCTTGCCGGGCACCGTCACCCGACCTGCGCCGTTGCACGACTCCTCGTGCTCGCAAGTCGCCTACGCCGGAGGTGGGTTGGCGCCTACACGGTCCTGCCTTGCGCGATGTCTGGCGGACCGTGATCTATCCGTGGGGAGCGCAATGGATGGTCGGGAACCCGAGCAAGAGCCGCAGACCCTGGCCGAGAAGATGGAATATTTGATCGACAACGCCTTCGCGCCGGGTGAAGCGCCCTGGGGTGACAGAGCCTCCGACCGTGCTGTCGCGGCGGCCATCAACGGCTTTCACCGGCGCACGGTTGTCTCGCACGCCACCATGGGCAAGATGCGGTCCGGTGCCATCGATGGGAGCACCTCGGGGCCGTACGTTCCCGGACAGCCCATCATCAACGCCGTCGCGGAGTTCTTCGACGTTGACCCGCTGTTCTTCAAGCCGCAGCACGAGGTCGTGAAACGAGTCTTCGAGTCGCTCAACTTCCTGCGCGCAGTGCACCGCGGCGATGTGCAGGGTCTCGCCGGCCGTGGAGTCACCAGCGGCCTGTCGGCTGACCTTCTCGCCTATCTCAACGACGTGGCAGCCGAACTGTCCGACGACACACCGCCGTCGTAGCGCGTGAAGCGCCCTGCTGTTGACCTGCGTCCCGAGAAGCGTTCCTGAGCGGGCAAAGACCCCGCGCTCTCCCACCCGAGGTGCCTAATGTCTTCCCTGCGCCGGCTGCGCAAACAGCTTGTAGAAGACCTCGACGGCTTCCCCATCCCTCAGCCCTTCAGCATCCCCGCTCTGATCCGAGCGATGGAAGGGCAGCTCGACCGCCGGATCCTATTACGGCCCATGCCGCCAGAGCTCACCGCGCCCGGATCGGCATGCGGGCTCCGCGTGAAGATGGCCAACGGGGCAAGCCTGGTTCTGTTTCCCCTGCGCAGCACCCAGTACCACCAAGAGCACGTCATTCTGCACGAACTCGTCCACGAGTGGTTCGACCACGGCGGCACCATCAGCCCCGTGGAGTTCCAGCGGATGACCCCACACGTGGGTACCAACCTGATCAGACGCTTCACCCGCGATATCCCCATCGCAGCGCGCACCACGTACGAGTCCGAACAGGAACTCGCCACGGAGGTTTGCGCCAACATCATCCGCGATCTTGCCGCGCGCCAGAACCGAGCCACCGACGACCTGGTCGGCCGCTTAGAAGCCAGTCTGTCCCACCCGTTCGCCCGCCGAAAAAGAAGGAAGAACCAATGAGTATCGCCCCGTATGTCGTCGCACTCCTGTTCTGGTTATCCGCCTTCTGGCGTCTGTCCTCAGCGCTCTGGGGCGACCACCGCCGCCGTGCCCTATGGGGTATGGTCATCGCCTTCGCGGCGGTCTGGACGCTGAAGACGCCGCTGGTCGACTACGGCATGGACCACAGCGGTATCAACGACCTGTCGAGCATCGTCAAGCACGTCATCGCGATCGGCGGGATCTACTCGCTACTCAGCTACGTCCTCGCCATGTACGGCAGCCAGGACGAGGCTTCGGGTGAGCGGTACGTACGCGTCTCCCGCATTGCGTCAAAGGTCGCACTGAAGGCGGCCCTCGTCACTATCGCCTGCCTTATCTTGCTGTTCGCATTCACCATCGACCGTGGTAAACCGACCGAACACTTTGTCACCGGTCACGCCGGCGAGATCGGCATGACGGTCTACATGTCGCTTGTGTACCTCTACATGAGCGGCGCCGCAGCAGTCGCCGCTTACCAGTGGGGCAGTGCCGTCCGCCGAACCACGAACCGGCTCATGCGTGTTGCGCTCGGCATGATGTGCACCTCCATGGGCCTGGCCGTCCTCTACGCCCTGATCCGCACCGCGTACGTCTTCTACGTCACGGTAGCCACCCCTACCGATCAGATCGCAGACCTTCAGGAGAGCATCACCGAGCCCCTGCAAACCGCGCTGTTCCCGCTGCTGCTGCTCGGCCTCACCGTTCCTGCGTCGCGTGCGCTCGTCGACCATGTTCGCGCCCTCACTGCGCTCGCCCGCCTGCACCCGTTGTGGCGTGACCTGGCCGTCGCTTTCCCCGGCCCGATCATGCTCAAGCCGACTCGGTCCAAGCTCGGAGCCACCGCCGACCGCCTCCACGACATATTCCGTTTGGACCAGTCCGCCAATGATCGCCTGGCTCGGTACGTCACCGAGATCCGAGACGCCATCGCTGAACTCCAGTACTACGCCCCAGCCGATCTCCTCGACCAAGCCCAGCAGTACGCCCGCGATCACGCCGCACGGGAAGCCACCGACACGGACATAGCTGCCGTCGCTGAGGCCTACTGGATCCGTACCGCACTCGCACTCAAAGCCCGAAGCACCTCGCCCGCTCCTACACAAGCCGACTTCTCCTCCGCCTCCGGCGGCAACTTCGACAGCGAAGTGCCCTGGCTTCAGCAGGTCTCCACGCACTACCGCACCGCTGGCGGCGCTGCTGCGGAACTGTCGTCGGCCCCGCAGCCGGCCGCCTCATGACCACCGCGACAGCCGACCTCGACGTTCACGTCATCCTCCGCCAGGGCTCGGAGATCCTCCTTGCCTTGCGGGCTGGCGATATCTACGGCAGCGGCCAGTGGGCCGCGCCCTGCGGCAAGGTCCACCCCGGCGAGACGCTGGCCGAAGCTGCCGTACGCGAGGCCACCGAAGAACTCGGCATCACTATCGATGCCGGCGACCTCGCCGTCGCTCAAACGGTCCATATGCGGCATGGTGCTACCGACCACCTCGGCGTGTTCTTCGAGGCGCGCACCTGGCAAGGGGCCCTACGAAACCGCGAGCCTGACAAATGCGCGGCCGTACGCTGGTTCCCCCTTACCGGCCTGCCGCACCCCGTCATGGACTACTCGGCCGCAGGTATCCATGGCTACCTCACCGCTCCCGGCGCTCTGAGCAGTTATAACGACGCGAGGGAGGCCAGGACAATAAGGCCGGCCGCTGGCACACCTGCCGGACATGACGCTCACGATTAGCGCCGCTTCCCTCGAACCACCCGCCCAGCACTCAGTTTCATCGCCGACGGCGACCGACATCGAACCGAGGCGGTCCTCGATCTCGCCGCGGCTGCGGGTGTGGCCTCGTATCGGCCAATTCGATGCATACCTGTACGCCCGTCGCTACGGCCTTCGTACTGGTCAAGTGCATCTGTGACGGAACACAGGATCAGACGAAGGCCACTCTCACGTCCGGCGCACAACCCGAACGTCCAGCAAGCTCGAGGCCGCGTTCGACCGCAGACGTTAAACGCCAAGCTAAGTATCAGCCGCGCATCGTCAGTATGACCTCACGCGTGTTGCTCTGGGAGAGTGCGTTGAGGCTGCCGAGCATCACGGTGCGTTCGTCGATCACTGCGATCTTCTGGTGCATGACGTGAATGGAGACAACAGTCTGATCGATGGCGCGCAGATAGTCGCGCTGCTGCCGTCGACCATGCTCACTTTCGTCGTTCAGGTAGGGGGCGGGTCAGGAGGTAACCGGAGATCGGGCCCAGATCCTCGTTCGCTAGAAAACGGGCGTCTGACCAGTCGCGTTGCTGGATGGGTGCGAGCAAGGACTCGATCGTGCACGACCATGCTTGGCACAGCGCTCGCAGGAAGAGTCCGTACAGGTCTCCCGACCAACGCCACCACTGCTTCTGCCAGGTGAGCGTGCGGTCATTGCGGGCCGATTCGTAAGCAGGGTCGCACGCCGTGACGCTTGGGAAGACATCGGC
Organism: Streptomyces liliiviolaceus; assembly: GCF_018070025.1. Lineage (NCBI taxonomy): Bacteria > Bacillati > Actinomycetota > Actinomycetes > Kitasatosporales > Streptomycetaceae > Streptomyces > Streptomyces liliiviolaceus. Next base: position 2,335,994 of record NZ_JAGPYQ010000002.1, on the reverse strand, counting down.
CAAGGGTGGGGCGAGTATCGAGTTGAAGATGGCGAGCCAGTTGTCGGGCAGCCTGACTGTTTTCCCGGACGCGAAGATGTAAGCCACTGGGGGTCGGCTCCGCAGGGCCAGAGGTGTACCGGCGGCCAAAAAAATCTCGGTCTTGCTTGCGGCCCAGTCGGCTATATCGTCTGGTCTCAGTACACCCTCTGATATGAGAGCGAAGGCGATGTCGCCGGGGAGTTCGTTGAACGCCTTCGTGAAGGTGTTGGCCAACTCAAGTTGCACGGGGTCGCCGAACTCTCCGTTCTCACGCAGTCGCTGTTCCTGTCGTCGCATCCAGAGCCGGACCTGGTCTTGGTCCGCGACGAGTTGCGCCTTGTCCCGGGAGGCGCGACTGGGCCGGCCGGCGAGATATCCGGAGAAGGACGTCGACGTGTCGGCGAGCAGGCCGTTCACTGTGACAGTGCCCCTGAAGGTGCGCCGTGTCGTGTGACGCAGGCTGTTCCAGAGTGTGGCGAGCCCGATGCGTTGTCCTTTGTCGTCCAGTAATTCGGTGGCTTGGCTGGTGAAGTCATCTCGTACCTGAAGGCGCTGCTTTTCCTCCCCGGTGCGCCGGCTGACGGCTGAGGGGGGGTAGAGGCGGTCGAAGACTTCCTCTGGTGATCCCGCAGCCAGCGAGAACGGGGTGAGGATATCGGGGTCGGTGGAACCGGGCTCCCAGGTGTGGATGGGAACTGAGTTCTCCAGGGCCAACCGGCGGACGAGCTGGGTGAGTAGGTCATCCTCGGTTTTATAGAGCAAGCCAAGTACGTCGTTGGGACTTCTCTTGAGTGTGACACGGACGGTTGTCCCCTCCGGGACCCAGTCGTGCAAGGGCAGTGGTGTCAGGAGGGGGCGATGGGAGGGGCCCTCGAAGGAGAGGCGTCGGGCGTCCTGCGTGGAGGAGTCATAGCGGCGGGTGATCAGCTCGATGCGGTCACCTAGCAGGAAGACGGAGAAGAAGCCGATGCCGAACCGGCCGCTGGGCTGGAAACCGCCGTCGGCCAGTCCGGGGAGCTTATTGCGGATGTCGGGGGAGCTCCAACCGCTCCTGCCGAAGTCGAGGAGACCGTGAATGAGAGTCTCCTCATCCATGCCCACGCCGTTATCGCGCATTTCGAAGCACCAGGCGCCGTCAGCTTCGGTGAGTTTGACCTCGATGCGTCCGTCAGCGAAGCCGGGTTGCAAGGCGCGCCGGGCCTGGACCGCGTCCTGGGCGTTCTGCAACAGTTCCCGGACGCCAACCTCGGGTTCGTCCCCGTACAGCTGTTCGCCGCCCAGCCCTTTGACCAGTGCGGGAATGTCCGAGACCTTGATCGTCGCGTCGATGGGACGCCAGCCCTGTACGCGGAAGAGTTCGGCGAAGCGCTCGGGGGAGTCCACTCCGGCGACCGCACGAGCCGCCAATCGGTCCCGGCCGAGGTCGTGCAGGAGGGAGTCGACCGACCTCAATTCCCGGTCCACACCGCGGAGATATTCGAGAGCCAGCCACCAAGAGGCGGCATCTCGCGGGGTGAAAGGGCGCAACGAGGTGTACCGGACGCGGTCGCCCTCGCGACGCGGGCGACTGACGTGCTCCTGGAAGCGCCAGTGCTCGCGTGCCGTGCCCTGTGGATCACGCAGGGAAAACAACAGAGTTGGAGCCCGGCGGCTGTCGATCTGGGTCGCGTCGGCCAGCCGGAGGACGCAGGCCAGCTTGAGCGGCTCGATGGTCCATTCACTTGGCTGCCAGGGCAGCGACCCAATCGTGTGGCGGAACTCGCCTGGCAACCGGCTTACAGGCCACCAGTGGCTGGCGGCGAGGTCGCCGATCAGGGGGCCGTACACCTCGCGAAGGGGGACCTCTCCGATGAGGTGGATCTCGTTGCCGGTGCTGGTAGGCCAGGGCTGGTCCACCAGCCGCCGTGCCTGCTCCGCATGCGTTTGACGGATCGCGGCCGCCCGGCATGCCTCGGCTATTTCCGCAGGCGGCGCGTTCAACTCGTCCGGCTCGGGCCAGCAGCCCCTCCGGTCGTAGTAGGCCACCGACACCAGATCATGCCAGCGCTTGCCGCCCAGAGTCTCTTGCACGCTCGTCCCGTACGCTGCGGCCCCCATCGCCGTGTCGTGCAGGACGAAGGCGCAGGCCAGCACGTACGCCTCGGCGGGGTTGAGCATCACCTCGCCCCCGCACACGAGATCGGCCGTTTCCCACAGGGCATCGACATGACTGATGTCGTGCACTGTGAAGTCGGGCATGCTGTGCTCGTTCTCCTTGAGGAGAACCGCGGCCTTACGGCGCAGCTCGACATACGACGTACGGAGCTGCTCGCGCTGTTCGGCGTGGATGTCCCCGTCAGGACGTGCGGAGAGAGTTTCGCGCCACAGGGACGTGCTGGTGTAGCTGTGCTCGGGCACCGTGAACAGTCACCTCATAGCCGGCAGAAGGAGAAGTGCGGCGAGCACCCACATGGCGATCACCGAGACGATGATGAAGAGCAGCACATAGGTCTCGTACCAGCGCAGGAAGTTGCCCGGACGCGGACGCTTACGGAATCCGGGACCGACCACCTCGTCGGTGATATCGCACTCCTCATTGCGGAAATCGAGCCAGGCCAGGGCTCCCACCAGGATGAGCGTGCTGGTGAAGGCGGCAACCACCGTAGCTAGGATCAGCAACCCGATGACCCCGCCTCGTGCGGTGGAGGCCGGCACGTCCCAGTTCCGGTAGCCGACGAAGAGGGCCAGTGCCGCACTGACAAGTGCCGTGGCCAGCGTCTGATAGAGCGCCAAGAAGCGGTGCGCATTCTCGTTGACCGCGTTGATCTGTTGAAGGATGTACCGGTACCTCTCCAGCGCGAACTCGCGACGGACCTCGTCGGCTTCCGGCCCCGCTTCCCCCGATGTCATTCCGCCCCCGCCTGTATGACCCCTCGTCAGAATAGATAACTTGCGTCTGCTTGGCATCCTGTGTGGCACAGCTGACAAGGACCATGGTGGAGAACCACGAGATCCACGCCGCGAACGCCAAGATGCTCGGCCACGGGCCGGTGGTCGCCGGAGCTGCTCCCCTTGCGGCCTGGAACCGCGGCTTGGGGCCGGCTGTTCTCTGGGCGAGCCGAGCGGCCGCACTGATAGCCGCTACCGCGCTCTGTCTCAATGCCCGCACCGCGGCTGGCCGCCGTCTGTCGAAATTCCCTCCAGCTGCCTTGGCACCGAAGTTTCGGTCGCAGCCAAGCGAACGGTACGACAACAGAGCCCCTACAGGATCCCGACGAACTCGCGGGCGAAAGCATTCCTATGAGTGCGGGAACCAGTTGCCGAGGATCGCCTGGATTAGTCCATCCCCTGCGGGCACGTGGAACAGACCTTCGCGACTACCTCGGCAAGCCAACCGATGCCATCCCCGCACGCGCGGGGAGTATGTGAAACTGACGCCCTGCCTGGGGCCATCCCCGCTCTAGCGAGGAATTCGTGCATTCTCGAAATATTTTCGGGTTACGGAAAAATTAAGCTCCTGCCTGGCGGACGCTTCCGTGTGCGATGGGCAGGGGAGCAGGTGTGTCCGGTGCTTTTCATACGTCAGACGATTGCATGTTGCTGACGCCTTGCCTGTTGGGTTTTCTAAATGGTTAGCAGATTGATCGTCTCGTCGGAAAGTGCGAAAAATTTTGACCGAAGCGACAACTGTAGAGACAGGTCGCGGATGCTGCGTACGGCTCACCACTGTATGGGCGGAGGTGGCACTTGATCCGTATACCCACGCTCGCATTCCGACGGGGCCATGCCCGCATTCGCGGAGAGTAGCCTGCGAGGGCAACCAGTCACCGCATGAGCCGGGGGCCTCCCCGCGTGTGTGGGGAGCAGTACGCCATCGAGCAGGGCCTGCCGGTCGTGGCGGGTCCATCCCCGCGTGCGTGGGCAGCAGCGCATCCTCAGCTACACCCTCCACCGGATCGCGGGTCCATCCCCGCGTGCGTGGGGAGCAGGCCGTGGAGGGACTTGGTGACGTCCGGTTCCAGGGTCCATCTCCGCGTGCGTGGGGAGCAGTCCCGCAGCTGCGACGCCGCTTCCTTCAGGTCGGGTCCATCCCCCCGTGCGTGGGGAGCAGGTCATGTCGACGGCCCAGCAGGGCGTCTCCGGGGGTCCATCCCCGCCTGCGTGGGGAGCAGAGCTGCACCGCGACGGTGTCGCCGGAGGCGCGGGGTCCATCCCTGCGTGCATGGGGAGCAGCTCCGTGACCTGCGCGTTTACCGTAATCCAGCTCGGTTTCTGAGTACTTTCACTGACTCTGGCAATTTGCTTGAATTGGGCATTGGTTGCATTTAGTTTCTGCCGAATCGGCGGCGCTTTGATGCTTTGCTCCAGCCGGGTGGGGGTTCGCTGTTCTGGGGTGGGGTGTTGTTGTTCGGGCGTCGGATGAGGGTGAGGCCTTCGTGGTCGGTGGGGTGCCAGGCGTGGTCGTGGGTGCGGAAGGTGAAGCCCTGTTCGTTGTTGGTGGTGTGGGCGAGTAGGGCGCGGCCTTGGCCGGCGTATTGCTGGACTTCGTCCCACAGGGCGTCGCGGATTCTGGCTGACGGGTTGCCGATGAAGACGCCTGCGGAGATTTCCAGGAGCCAGCGGGTCAGGAATCCGCGGAGGCCGGGCGGGCAGTTGGTGAGGACGATGACGGTCACCAGATGACTGCTTCGTCGGCGTCACCGTAGTTCCGTCCGGCGGCGACTTCGTGGCCGCCGTCAGTCTGGAGCGTGACGCGGTCTTCGTCGCTGTGCCTGTTGCTGCTCGTGTCGTTCGGCAGGAGGAGGTGTTTGATGTCGTTGACGCAGCGGTTCAGCAGCCCGGTGTCGTTGATGCGGTCCCGTAGGGCGCGGCGGGTGCGGGGGCCGACGTCCTCGTCTGCTTCGGCCGCGATGTCGAAGGCGAGGGGGATGCCGATCTCGGTTTTGTAGAGGTCGGCGATGTCCAGGACGAAGGAGAGCTCGTGGCCGGAGTGGACGAAGCCGAGTCCGGGGCTGCATCCCAGGGAGGTGACGACGGCGTGGGCGATGCCGTACATGCACTGGGCGGCGGCGGTGATGGCCTGGTTGACGGGGTCGCCGCTGGTGAAGTCGCCGGGGGTGTACTTCCTGCCTGACCAGCGGACGCCGGTGCGGGCGGCTTGGACGCGGTAGCAGTCTTTGACGCGGTCGCCTTCGCGGCCGAGCAGCTGTTGGCGGGTCAGGCCGTCCGGATCTTCGTCGGGGAAGCGCAGCCGGTACATGGCGCGGGCGACGGCGAGGCGGCTGCTCATGTTGGCCCACCTGGTGGCCTGGGCTTCGAGGAGGGCGGCGGAGCGGCTCAGTGCCCTGCCGCCGGCGTAGTAGCGGACGCCGTGTTCACCGACCCAGACGACGCCTGCGCCGGTTTCGCCGAGGACGCTCATTGCCTGGTGGGTGATGCGGGTGCCGGGGCCGAGGAGGAGGGTGCCGATGGTGGCGGAGGGGATGTGGGTGGTGCCGTCGGCGTCTTCGGCGGTGATGGCGTTGGCGTCCCGGTGGATGGTGCAGCGTTCCAGGTAGATGAAGGAGAGACGTTCTGCGGTGCGGGTGAGGTGGCGTGGGGTGAGTGCGGTGCGTTTGCCGACGGTTGTCACGGGCTCACTCGGTGGTCGTGGGCAGCGGGGCGAGGGTCATCAGGCCGCAGCCGTATGCCTTGGCTTTGCCGAGACCCTGGGTGAGGGTGTGGCGCAGGGCCTCGGGGTCGGTGACTTCGAGGCGGCCGTCGAAGGTGGCGGTCACCACCGTCACGCGGTGCCGTTTCGGGCCGGCTTCGTCGGATTTGGAGAATGCCAGGGAGCGTGGCTCACGGACGGTCAGCTCGTGCCGGTCACCGTGGTGACGGTGGCCTTTATGTGTTGTGCCGCTGGGCAGGAGCCGGTTCTCGTCGCTCTTCTCCACGATCCGGAAGCCTGAGCGTTCTTGGCGGTCGAGGAGCCATGCCTTCTGGTGGACGGGGGTGCGGTGGGCGGTGCGCTTGGTCGGTTCGCCGTCTTTGCGGCGGATGTAGTGGACCGGGTTGGCGGTGAGCCGGAACGCCCAGGTGCCGCCCTTGGTGAGGCGTTCGAGGAACGGGGCGTAGGGGCGGGTCTGCCAGCCGGGTGTGTCAGGGTCGAGGGCGGCGGTGGGCCAGCCGGCCTGTTCGACGAGGTGGGTCAGGTCGGGCCGCTCGGGGCTGACGATGTACAGGAAGACTTCGGCGCGCGCGTTGTGGTCGAGGCGCCACAGCACTCTCGGCCCGTCGGTTGTGGTCGGCAGCAGGCCGGGAAAGGACGACATGGCCGCGGCGTGCAGCGACTGGGGTGAGGAGAGCAGCCGGCGGGCGCCTGGGCGTCCGGTGTTCACGCGGAAACGGGTCAGATACATCAGGCGGTCTCCTCCTCCAGTCCATCGAGCGGGTCATGGTGCGGCACGGTGTGCCCGGGCGGGCGTGCGGGGCGTGCCAGTGGGTTGGGGACGTTCACGGTCGTGCTGAGCACGGTGCGCAGGGCGTGCCGGCGGTGTTCGGCGGCGAAGCTGAGCGGCTGGTCACGCAGTACGTCTTCCTGCCCGTCGCGTTCGGCGCTGGTGGCCTCCCGCAGGATCACCAGCGTCACCGTGGGCCGGTCGCGGTGGCGTTTTTGGTGCCAGGCGGACGCCTGCCAGGGCTCGTTGCGCAGCGCCTGGTCGAGACTGATGCCGGGGTGGACGCCGAGTTCGACCGGGAGGGAGGGCGGGCAGGAGCGCCGGCCGAGGTAGGGCGGGTAGACCGGTGCGCGCAGCGCGGTGTGGAGTGTGGTGAGGAGTGTGTGGTCGCCTTCGAGGGCGGCGACGAAGACGGCGTCGGCGAGGTAGAAGCGTTCAGAGAGCGGCATGGACTTGCCGGTGACCGCGTGGTGGGCGGTCTGGAAATCCCGTATGCGCGTGCCCGGCTGGTCAATGCGCACGCCGAAGCGCAGGGCGCTCAACGGTGCCAGCCCGGCGTCGTCACCGCGTTGGAGGCCCTGGGCAGCAGCCAGCATGCCGATCACCCCGCTCTTGGTCGGGGCCGACTCGGTGGTACGCCGAATGAAGCGGGCAGAGGCCCCCCACGCTTGCAGAGGGCCGGCCAGCCGCAGGCTGAGCACGCTCATGCGGACTGTTCCATGCGGTCGGCGACCGCCTCGCCGACCGCCTCGACGAGCGCAGTAAGACTGCCGGCTTCCGTGCCGATCCCTGCGAGCTTCTTGGTGTTCGGGCCGACGCGCAGCACCCAGGTCAGGGTCGACTCCCCGTCGCCGTAAGCCCGCTCGATATCGGAGATGTAGTTGGCCAGGCGCGCGGCTGCCTCCCACAGATGTCCGCTTCCCTGTTCGGCGGATACGGGCTCTTCGAAGGCCGCGACGAAACTGATGGGGCGAGTGGTGCGGAGCTTGATGACGACCGCGTCGGGGAGGGTGTGGTTGCCGAAGGTGTTGATCTTCCCAGTGGGCAGAGAGGCGACGAAGCCGTGCAGAAATGCCTCGACCGCTCGGCGCACCGGAGCAATGCGGGGTTCGTCCGCCCGCAGCCCTTCGCCGAGGTTGGCGACGAGCTGGTGGACGCCGAGCGCGGCGTAGCGGTAAAGGGTGGCGGAGTTGAAGTCGACGGCACCGATCATTCCGGCTCCGGGCTCCGCGTCGGTGTTGCGGTCGTCTACGGCCGTGTAGTAGTCGGATTCGTTGTCCACCCGGTGCACGCTGATCGCGTGGGCGACCTGGACGGCGGCATCGACATTGATGTCGGCGGAGTCGGCGACCATGCGGCCGAACAGAGCGATGTCGACGGAGTGACGGGTGTCGGCGATCTGCTTGGCGCGGGCCTTGTTGTCCTTGTCCTTGAGGAATTCCTTGATGTCGGCGGCACCTTCGACGGCGAACGCGGCGAGACCGTCGAGCTGCCGGGCACTGAGGAACATCAGGTACTTGGACTGAGGCGGGGGCTCCTCCGCGCCGTTCTTCTCCTCGTTCGCCTTCCGCCTGGGCACTTCAATCTTGGATCCCGTGGCCCCCTGGATCACCTCGGCTGCGAGCAGGAGAGCCTCGGCATCCCCCAGTGAGGGCTCCAGCGCGGTGATGCGGGCGGCGAGGACTTCGGCGACCTTCTTCGTCCGGACGCCCAGCTCGCTCGGGTCCAGGAGCTGCTCGTCGCCGAAGTATGAGCGGGTGGCACGCTTCCACGCCTGACTGGAGACACGGGCCCGGGGTACTCCGCCGTACAGGGCGGACTTCGGCGCGCCCGTGTCGTCGCGGTTCAGGTTACTGGGCGGGACGGTCTGCAGAGCATGTACATCGAGGAAGATGCGGTTCACGAGGCGTCCTTGTCGGAGGTGTCGGCGGAGAGGGGCGAAGTGCTGGACGCGCTGTCTTCGGGGTCGTGCTTGTCGTCGGGGGCGCGGTAGGCGTGGAACGAGCGGCCCCAGGCGCGGCGTACGGCGTCCTGGCCGCCCGGTTGCTGCCAGCGGTAGAGCTGCTCGGCGAGCAGCGCGTAGTCGAGAGCGATGTCGTTGCCGCGCAGCAGCAGGACGAGGTCGCGCAGCCGCTGGGCGAGGGAGGGCAGATCTGGCGCGGTGCCGGCGCGGACCAGGCGTTTGCGGACCGGCTCGGCGATCTCATCCTTTGGCATCAGACCTCGCACAGCAGCGCCCAGGCCCCTCGGCTTCTCGCGGCGGTGGCGCAGGTGCATCGCCGTTGGGCGTGACTGCTGGTGCAGGGCCCACAGGGTGAGGGCGACATGGACGGCGTCCTCCGCGCGGGTCAGCTCGTCCTCGCTCGGGGGGCGCCCGCAGTCGTGCAGTTTCCTGTGGAGCGGGCCCGTGTCGGCCAGGCCCCACAGGTCCGGTACCTGCTCGTACTTCTTGCCCGCTCCGCGGCGCAGCCTGGCCAGCGCTGCCACCGCATGGGCCTGGTCCGTGAGATAGCCCCGTTGAAACGGGGCGATGATCTCGCCGGTGCTCTCGCCGGTGATCTGTGCGAACCATCGCTGAATGGTCGGCACAGTGGCGGTAACGGTGGTCATGCGTGCTCCTTCGCAGCACAGGAGTCAGAGCCGAGCGCGGGGCCGGAACCGGTTTCCCGGCCGGAGTACGGATAGCTGAGGGCTTTGTTGAGGCGGCTGCGGAACCATTGGTCGGCGAGCGCGGAGTTCAGCCACAGGGAGCCCTTCTTCGCCTCGATGGTCCGGCCTTCCCACGCGGCCGCGCCCGCCTGGGCCAGCTGCTGCTCGCCCAGCCGTGTGATCAGGCGGTGCGCGTCCCGCTGCCAGACCTTGCGCTGCTCGTACGGGTCGTCGGCCTGGGCGAGGTCGTGGAGCCAGGTGCGGTACGGGCCGTCCAGCGCGGCGAAACCGAGATCGCGAGCGGTACCCCGGAGCGCCTCCGATTCGATACCTGAGGCGCGGGCCAGGTCGGTGGCAAGGTCACCGAGGGCGGTGACGGCTCCTTCCGCGTCGGAGACCGCATCGATGGCCTGCTGCGCGTACGCACGGTCTTGCTGGTGGAGGAGCCTGACCGCCAGGGCGAGACGGTCGTCAGCGATCTCGTCGATCACGGACTGCTGGGTGCCGTAGAGAGGGCCGATGACACGAGCCCGGATGAGAAAGCCGCGCGGCAGCTCTCCCTCGGTCACCAGCCGGGCCACCCATTCGAGGACACCCGGCCGCAACCCCTGGGCAGCCTCGGAACCCTGAGTGCTCTCCGTGCGGTTGACGATCAAAGCAGCAAGCCCTCGCCATGCGGCACGTGCGGGATCGTGCTCGCGCGGCAGGTAGACCAGTGACTCACCGCGTTTCTTCTCCTGCGCGGGACTGCGCCGCCATGCGGTCATCGGCTCGTGGGTGTGCATGTTGTGTGCGGTGAGCGGGTCACCGTAACCGAGGACGACGCCGTACGCTCCGTCCGCGTCGAAGTGGAGCCGCAACCGCCGCGTCTGCCAGGTGTACAAGTCCCGTACGCCCGAGGGATGCCGCGCTCCGTGGACGCCGGGACCTGATGGTTCCCGGCGCCAGGCGGGGCGGTCATCGGGGTCGAACCGCAGGCCGGTGGTGTCCGCGGCGATCAGGTTCAGCAGCAGGGTTTCCCGCAGGGTGCTGCCTTCGGCGAAGACCCCTCCGAGGGTGCCGGTCCAGCCGACCCCCAGCGGATACACCTTGCCGTTCTTGGCGCGGTCGTCGCCGTCGACGCCGGTCTTGATGCCGGAGGTGTCGTAGGCGTGTGTGTGGACGATCCAGCGGGCGGCCTCGGCGAAGCCGAGACGGTCGACGGCCGGCTGGCGGGAGCTGAAGAAGGGCTCGCCGTTCGGGACGTCGGCGACGATCCGGTTGAGGGAGAAGACTTCGTCCCGTGCCGTGCGCAGGTCCGCGACCTGGAAGAACGGTGTCACCGGGTGCAGCAGGTCAAATCGGTCGCGGTGCTGCGCAAGGTATGCGGGAACGGGTGCGAAGCAGTTGTCATCGGCCCACAGGTCCGACCAGTGCTCGATGTCCCGCGGCCCGTCGAGAGCGTCATGGGCGAGGGCGAGGAGGAGGCGCAGGAGGGCGAACTCCTGCGTGGGAAGGTCCCCGACGATCCGGCGCAGTCCGTCAGCCTGGGTGAAAACCTCGTGCAGGGAGAGCTCAGTCTGGGTGCCGTCCAGTTGCTGGACCGGTATCCACGGCCGGGTGGTCAGATCGAACGACACCCGGGACGGCGCCTCGGACACCAACTCGTCTTCCGCCATGCGCGCGGTGCTCGCCGTGCTTGCTTCAGTCACTGCTCACCTCAAGGCCGTCCCGCTGGCTGTAGTGGAGGGAGAAGCCTGCCAGGCGGGTCTGACAATCGGCGTCGAGCGCGAGAATCAGCTGGCCGGCGAGCCAGGGGCTGTCCTTCGCCTGCCAGGCAGGCACGTAGAGCTTTTCGAGTTCTGTGATCGCCCGGTCCATCACGTCGCCGTACGAGAACTGGATGGGCAGACGTAGCCCGCACCCGGCGGCCGCCCGGGCCGCCTTCGGCGACGGGACCCGGTCCAGGGGCAGTTCCAGCCCGCCCCTGCCCTTGTCCAGCCACGGCACCGTGGCCAACGACCCGTCCAAGCGGCGCTGTACGACGACGACTTCCAGGCTTTCCTTGCTGTCCCGCACCTGGGCCCTGCCCGCACGGGTGTCGTCCGCGTCGCCCGCTCCGGCCGCGATCCAGCCGATGAGCGGCCGCCCTGGCTTTTGGACGTCGCCGAGGCGGAACACCTGGGCGCGCTCCGCCTGATCCGTGCGGTGCCGCTTCTGCTGCTCAAGTGCCTTTGTCATCGCCTCGGCCCAGCCCTCGGGGCCGGTCGGCGCGTCGCCGTACGCTTCCTGCACCAGCGCGCTGATGTCGCGGGGCAGTTGCACCGGTCGGCGCGCACCCTCAAGGTGGGGCAGCAGCACGGCCGCCGAGCGCAGCAGCGCGTACGCCCCGTACACGGCGACCGAGCCCCGCACCGGCGTCGGCACCTCGCTACCCCAGTCCACGCCGGTCACCAGGCAGTTCGCCGTGCGCAATCCTTCGGGCCGGTGTCCCTGCCCTGGGCCCCGTTGGTGGCGGTGGAGACGTCCCATGCGCTGGAGCAGCAGGTCGACCGGGCACAGGTCGGTGACGAGCAGGTCGAAGTCGACATCGAGGGACTGTTCGGCCACCTGGCTGGCGACCACGATGTGCTTGACCGGGCGACGGTCTCCTGTCTTCCCGGGCGGGCCGAAGCGGACCAGCAGGTCGGCGTCGTTGGCCGCCCGGTCGATGTCGAGGAAGCACGAGTGCGCGACGGTCACGTGCTCGTCACCGAACCGCTCGCGCAGCACCCGGGCGGTGTCCAGGACTCGCCGGACGGTGTTACGGACCACCAGGACACAGCCGCCGCGGTCGAGTTCGGCGGCGAGCCGGTCGGCCAGGACATCCAGATCCTCGTCGAGAGGCTCGACGTGAACGGCACCGCCCCGCGCGGACGCGGCGGGGCGCTCCATCACGGGGTGCCGTCCGGCCGCAACGGCGGTCAGCAGGGGATAGGCGTCGGTCTGCGCCACTGCCTCGAACTCCGCGGCACCGGCGCCCGAACCGGCCACGGTGACCGCTCCCGCGTAGGCCTCGGCGAGCTGACGGCGCCGGGCCGCGGGCAGCGTCGCGGACAGCACCACCACCGGAACCCGGTAGGCACCCAGCCACGACAGCACCCGGTCCAGATAGACGCTCATGTACGTGTCGTACGCGTGCGCCTCGTCGATCACGACGACCTTGCCCGCGACCGCGAGATGGCGCAGCGCCAGGTGCCGGCTCTTCAGCCCGGCGAACAGCAGTTGATCGACGGTCCCGGCGACGAACGACGACAGCATTGCCTTCTTGCGGCCCCGCAGCCACTCGTGCGCGACCAACTCCGCGGGAGCGGACCGCTTTTCGTGCCGTGGCCGCCACTCGGGTGTCTCGGCGTCCGTGTCCACGGCGGTGATCTGCTGCCGGCTTTCGCGCATCAGACCGGCGTAGTCGTCGTTGAGGGCAGCCTTGGAGTGCGCCAGCAGAACGGACAGCCGGGCGCCTTCCTCGGCGGGCAGCCGCTCCAGCCAGTCCAGCAGACGGGGAAACATCGCGTTGCCGGTGGCCATGGTCGGCAACGCGAGAAGCACACCGCCCGCGCCGGAGCGGGCCGCGAAGATCTCGGCAACGGCCAGCGCGGCCTCCGTCTTCCCCTCACCCATCGGCGCCTCGATCACCATCAGACCCGGCGCGGGCATCGAGCGGGCCAACCGGACCGCCGCCTCCTGCACGGGCCGGACCTTCGCCCCCGGCGGCAGATCGAAACGGGACGCGAAAACCTCCTCTACGTCCCCGGCCGGCTCGACGGGCCGCCAGGGCGGCGGCAGGCTCAGCCCCCGCCAGGCAGCGGCCATCCGCTCCTGGCCCGTACGGTGGATCTCCTGCGGAAAATACGGAAACAGCTCGGGATTGCTGGCAATCCAGTCGGCCATGATCACCAGAGCCGTCAGCAGCACCTGAACCGGCTGCGGCAACTTCACCGCCCGCCACGCACCCAGGCGCCGGCGTACGCCGTATTCGTCGGCGCACGCGTCGAGCAACTCGTCCTGCACCCGCTGCCACACCGGGCGGCTGGGGCCGGGGGTACGCAGCAGATGCGGGCGGTCGTCCAGTTCCTTGATCTGCCCATGCTCCGGAGGCACCCCGTGATGGCCGCCCGGCACGATGCCGAACTGCCCGGACTGCTTCCGCGTCCAGCCATGACGCTCTTCGAGCCACTCACCAAGCAGCACCTGCCCCGCCAGACCGTGCGGGGCCAGTTTGCGGTCGGCGCCGAACTGCCGCCGGGTGGGCATCTCCAGGCCCTCCCGACGCATCCGGTCGGCGAGCTGATCGACCTGACAGGCGAAAGCGGGAGTGGCCTTGCCGATGTCGTGCACGACCGCCAGCCACACCGCGAGAAGCCGGGCGTCCTCCTCCCCGCCGGGCAACGCCTCGGCCACCAGAGCCCGCACGTTCGAGGACACCCAGCGATCCCACAACAGCCCGGCCACGGAGCCGCTGTCCTCCATATGGCACCACAGAGGCAACCAGCCCTCGGTGTCCCGATCGTGCTTGGCCCACACGCTCCGCACCGGGCCCGACAACCGCCCGCTCAGCCCCGACCGGAGCTCCCCTCCACCCGTCATCCCTGATGCATACAGCCAAATCGCAGGCCACAACCGGCATACGAGGAAAATCCATTGACCGAGGAAGCCATTCCTGCGCAATCAGCGTGCCCGCACACGACAAGCCGTATCATCCGCCGATGGCTCTTCCACCGGGCAGAGCCCGCTGCACACTACGACCCGAACGAGCCTCTGTTATGACCTGTTTGCCGGAATCGATGAAACTGCTCGGAAACCGAGCGGAGCGACAGTAAAGTCCCAGGTCACGCAGTCTGCTCCCCACGCACGCGGGGATGGACCCGAGTCGCAGGCGGGGAAGTCGGCGAGACGTACCTGCTCCCCACGCACGCGGGGATGGACCCCCCGCCCTCCCGACCACTGTTTGACCTTCATGCTGCTCCCCACGCACGCGGGGATGGACCCGATCCGTCCCACGGTCGGCTTCTGGTCGGCCACTGCTCCCCACGCACGCGGGGATGGACCCTTGCGACGCGCGGCAGCCCGGTCGACAGAGTGCTGCTCCCCACGCACGCGGGGATGGACCCAGGACGGCATCCGCCGCCTGGAGACCTACATCCTGCTCCCCACGCACGCGGGGATGGACCCAAGATCCCGTCGGCGATCTGGTCGCTGGAGATCTGCTCCCCACGCACGCGGGGATGGACCCTCGACGAGGTGGTCGGCGAGAGCGCGGGCTTCCTGCTCCCCACGCACGCGGGGATGGACCCTGTTCGTGTAGCTCGGATTCGTAGTTGCCAATCTGCTCCCCACGCACGCGGGGATGGACCCTGCTGCGCCAGAGCGAGCACGCCCTGCGGGGTCTGCTCCCCGCGCACGCGGGGATGGACCCGCGTCACCTGAGGTGAGCCGCACGGTCGGGATCTGCTCCCCGCGCACGCGGGGATGGACCCATGCGGGTGACCTGGCAGTCTCCCGGGTTGAACTGCTCCCCGCGCACGCGGGGATGGACCCCATCCGGAGCAGGCCCGCACCCACGACCGGACCTGCTCCCCGCGCACGCGGGGATGGACCCAACCCGCCCGTAGAGGGCTACAACGAGGGCGGCTGCTCCCCGCGCACGCGGGGATGGACCCCGCGACCAGTCCAGGCAGGCGGCGCGCAGCTCCTGCTCCCCGCGCACGCGGGGATGGACCCCACGCCGGGCCGATGGCGCGCAACGCGTACGACTGCTCCCCGCGCACGCGGGGATGGACCCGCCCCCTCGGCGTCAGCCGGCGCCGCGCCCTGCTGCTCCCCGCGCACGCGGGGATGGACCCAAGGAAGACGGCCCCGAGCTGATCCAAGCCCCCTGCTCCCCGCGCACGCGGGGATGGACCCACGGGGCTCCTGGCCCTCGCCCAGCCCGTCACCTGCTCCCCGCGCACGTGGGGATGGACCCCCGTACCAGCTGGTGAACAGCCGGTCGTTGTACTGCTCCCCGCGCACGCGGGGATGGACCCGTGCCGCCCAGGTCGGCCATGTTCCGGCCGAGCTGCTCCCCGCGCATGGGGATGGACCCAGTGCGGGGTGGCTGGACTGGCTGGCCAACTGCTCCCCGCGCATACGGGGATGGACCCCACGAGGACTCCGGCACGTACGACGACGAGGGCTGCTCCCCGGACACGCGGGGATGGACCCGCGGCGGCCGGCCAAGTCGCGCAATATAGCTCAGCATTGCCGGTTAGGGAAACCGGCGATGCTGCGGATGCTGTGCAGTACGGGACCGTTTGTGGTCCGCAAACTGCAGAGACTTCGAACAAGGATGTATGCGTGCACGATGAAAGGCCCGAGGAGTTCCGGCTAAGGGGAGATCAGACATGGCAGGTGGCGGCGGCGTGTGCCACGGCCGCTGAGGTGGCGGCAGATCCTGACCTGTTTTTTCCGGCTGGAAAGGACGGCGAGCGGATAGGTATAGCAAAGCGGATCTGCTCAACCTGTCCCGTGCAAGGCGCCTGTCTTGAGAGCGCCCTGGAGTCCGGCGATGCCCATGGCATCCGTGGTGGTACGACAGAGGAGGAGCGTGGCGCTGGTGGAGCCCGATTTCAGTTGCGTTGCAATCCTGCACGCGTCGAAGCGGCGCTGTCGGGAAGAGATGTATTTCTCAACAGAGTTGAGCGGAAGGAACTCGTTCGCATCGCGATTCTAACCGCGGCGCCGCTTCACCGTGTTTCCGCCGCCCTGAAGGTGTCCGAGCCGCACGTCAAGAAGCTGTTGCGACGCGAACGACGCAACAGAGTTGATGGCTCGCCAGGTTTGGGTACCTCATCGCGGGATGAGCGTATGAAGGACTCGACTTGAAAGAACATGGCTCAACGCATGGCGGCCGCGAAACGGAGGTCGAATGCCAGTATCTGAGGGTTGATGAGGCAGCCTCGTACCTCGGTATGAGTCGGCGCTGGATGTACCGGGAGTCCCAACGTCATGGGTTGCCCCGCTACTACTTCGGCGGAAAGCTCAGGTTCCGGGTCGGAGATCTGGACAGTTGGGCACGGCAGCAGAAGATGTCATGAGCGGGGCCGGGAGGATCCTCCCGGCCCCGCTGTCGTTACAGGCCCTGATTGAGAACCTTTGCGGCGCGGCCGATCGACGCCGGCATAAGATGACGGTAGATCCGGAACGTCATGTTGATGTTCTTATGGCCCATCCAGTCGGCGACGTCCGTAATGGGTATGCCATTGGCCAGGCAGTTGGACGCAAAGAAATGGCGCAGGGAGTAGGCAGTCAGGCGGTGCGTGATGCCTGCCCGCTTCTTGGCTGCACTCCACTGATAGCCCAGGGTCGTGTGTGCCCAGTGTGCGGACCGCTGGGTACGGAGCAGGTAGCCGTCGTCGTCGGTGCCCTTCTCGTTCATGAAGCGCAGGAGTGACTTGCGCACGGTCCTTGGCATCGGAGTCTCGCGGAACTCTCCGGCCTTGCGATGTTTGAGGCGTGCTTGTTGACGCGTCTTCCCTTCGATCTGTTCCGTGACGCGGTACACGTCGTCCGAGACCATCCGGTCGGTGTTGGCGGCGAAGGCTTCACCGTTTCGAAGGCCGCAGCCGGACATGAGGTCGATGATGACGCGGAGCTCATCACTTGCCACTGCCTTGATGGAGTGGACCTCGTCCAGAGTCGGGATGGTGATCTTTCGCGGGACGTACTCCGGCGGGACCACGCCCTCGAAGGGGTTCTGAGGCAAGCCGCCCCGCCGGTGTGCGTCGAGGACGATCTTCTTCAGGGTGTCGAAGGCGTTCTGCTGAGCGGCCAGTCCGACGGAACGTTCCTCCATAGACATGATGAAGTCTTCAACTACTGTTGAAGTGAACGTGTTCACCCGGCGAGACTCCAGGACCGGAAGTACCTGACCGTGGAGCACTTGCTTGACCGACCGGATGCTGCCGGGTGCGTAGTGGCGCTGCCGGGCGAGCCAGGAGGAGGCGTAGGCCCCGAGGCGCTGTTGCCCAATCTCGCGCTTCAGGTCGGCCGTCGCGCGCGGGGTGCTGCGCTTCTCCTCGTACACCTTCGTCAGCCGGTCGAGTGCCGACTGCTGTGTGCTGTACCCCGTTTCCTCGCGCTGGCGGCCGGTGGCGTCGCGGTAGCGAATGACGTAGGGGTGCCGGCAGCGGTTCTGTCGCACGCAGGTGCAGCTCTTGAGGAAGCTGCCCATGCCGCGTGGGAGTTGGGTCGGCAACTGCACGTCTCCTGACTCATGCTGGGACTTTGCTGACCAGTGGCCCCACAGCATGGCCGTGACCTGCGGCCGCGCCAAACTACGGGACGTTGATGAGCATCTTCATCCGTACCTCCTGGAGGGCCTGGCAGGCGGGCGTCCTGCCTGCGTTCGTGCTGTTCGAAGGGTATGCGCGGGCGGTGGACCTTGGCGGGCCGTCAGTTCTCCGGGGCAGCTGTATGGGGGTCGGTGGGAGTGCCGTCATCGGCAGTATCGACCTTGAGGCGGCGAAGGTCACGCGCCCTGCTCGACGCTTCGGCAGGGCGGACCGCTGTTCGGTGCCTCGAACTCTCGCCAGGTCGTCCCGACCGATGGGCGGGCCGGGCCGGGGTGTGTCCGCTCCTCGAAGCCGGTGTGTCGGCGGAACCACCTGAACAACGCCGGAACACATCTCGCTTCAACAATAAACACAAAGGAAACATGCGACTCGTCCGGCAAGGGTAGGTTGCCCGAAACGCTGTCGTGTTCCGCTGTTCACGCCGCGTTCTTTTTCGGTATAGAGCAATTTATGCCTGAAATTCCTTTTGTCCTGCCGCCCTGAATCCTTAGACCAGAAGGAGCTGTCCGTGCTGGACCGCCCGCGCGAAACGAAGACACGTCGCACGGACGCCGCCGATCCGGCCAAAGGCCGCCCGCAGAGGCCGCAGCCCTCGCTGGCCTCCTTGCAGGGCGCAGCGGGCAACCGAGCTGTCGCGGCGGCGATCCAGCGTGCGTCGAGCGGTGCTCGCCCGGGTTCCGCGGGCGCGGATCAGCGGGAGGCGGGCTCCTCCGCGGTGGACGCCTTGGTGATCGGCAGGGGCCGGTCGAACTCCGCCCCCGCCGACCTGAACCCGGTCGCCGAACCGTCGCAGTCCTCCCGGGAGGGTCAGGAGACGCCCGAGGAGAGCCGTCGGACGGCGGCGTACCGACAGGTGGCGGCAGACGCGGCGGCTGAAGGCGGTCGTCGGCCGGGGGTGTTGGAGGAGCGTCGGCGTCGCGTTGGTGCGGTGGCGTCGGATGCTGCTGCGGAGGGGCGTCGTCGGGAGGAAGAGGCGGGGGAGCGCCGTCGGGTTGCGGCGGTTGCGGTGGATGCGGCGGCGGAGGGTGCTCGTCGGCCGGGGGTGTTGGAGGAGCGTCGGCGTCGGGTCGGTGCGGTGGCGTCGGATGCTGCTGCGGAGGGGCGTCGTCGGGAGGAAGAGGCGGGGGAGCGCCGTCGGGTTGCGGCGGTTGCGGTGGATGCGGCGGCGGAGGGTGCTCGTCGGCCGGGGGTGTTGGAGGAGCGTCGGCGTCGGGTCGGTGCGGTGGCGTCGGATGCTGCTGCGGAGGGGCGTCGTCGGCAGGAAGCCGCGGAGGCCGCACGGGAAGAGCCCGAGCAACGACAATTCATGGCGGTGCCGGTACTGCCTGAGCGCCATCGGGTAAATGTGGCGGCCTACGTACGGCCTGAGCGTCAGGAAGTCCAAGAAGTCACTGACGTGGAAGAGCGGACCGAGCGTGAAGACCCGGCCGTGGAGGAGCGTCGCCGGCAGGAGGAAGAGGCGGCCGCTGCCGAGCAGCGCCGCCGGGAGGAAGAGGAAGCGGCCGCCGCTGAGGAACAGCACCGCCGCGAGGAGGAGGAAGCGGCCGCGGCCGAGGAGCGGCGTCGGCAGGAAGCGGCGGCTGCGGAAGCTGTGGCTGCGCAGGGCGAGGATCAGCCGGACCGGAGTGAGCCTGAGACGGTACAGCCGGAGACCAAGCAGCATCGAAGAGGGCTTCGGCGCCTGGCCCGTGCCGGGGGGAAGCTCAAGAAGGTCGCCGGGAAGATAGGGCAGCTCTTCTCCACCTCCAAGACCGACAAGGCGAAGAAGGTCCTCGACCAGCCCGACACGGTGGCCAACCGCTTCAACGCGCCCACGGAGGGCGGCGTCCGGACGCACGGCCAGTCCACGGGGGACACGAGTCAGGTGCAGGCCACCGCGATCGTCACCCAGGTCGACACCGCGATCAACGCGGTGACCGACGTCCTGGGCGTGGTCAACGACGCGCGTGCTCTGAACGCCGCGCGCAAGGGCCGCAAGGGCGTGGGACCGGAGTCCCACAAGCCCAGGAAGGACATGCGCGGCAAGCCGCTCGGCCTGGCGCAGAACGTCGGCATGGTCGGCGGCGACGCCACCGGCATGGCCAACGCCGCCGTGCGGAACGCTGGCCAGCTGGGCGGGGTGGCCGCTCTCGGCGAGGCGACCGGCGCTTTCAGCATGTTCTACTCCACGGTGATCGCGGCCCGTGACTCCACGGTCATCTGGAAGACCTACAACAAGAACCGCGCACTCAAGGGCCTGGCGGAGGGACCCTCCGGCGAGACGCCGGTAAACGAGGGTCGGCTCCAGGACGTGCACGACCGGCTGGGCGAGGTGCAGCAGCAGACGGCCAGGGCGGCCTCGCGGGAGCAGGAGGGCGACGGGTCGGACGTCGTCGCGGCGGAAGTGGGCACGGCCGCCACACAGCTGGGGGCGGGCGTCCTCGAACTCAACCAGCAACTGCATGCCGAACTGGCCCAGATAATCCAGTACGCGCGGCACAAGCAGCACACCAAGATGGGCAAGCGCATCGCCAGCCTCGGGGGCAACACCGTGCGTACCGCAGGCGGTGGCCTCGCGATCGCCGCCGCAGCCGGAGCGATCGCCGGCCCGGCCGCACCCGCCGTGGCCGGCACGGCGGCGGCCCTCCTGGTCAGCGGCGCCCTCTACAAGGGAGCCAGGGCGGGCAGCAACCGGTATGTCGCCGCGCGGCACCCCGACCGGTGGGCCAGGCCCACGCCGGCTCAGGCCGAGGCCGCGACGGACGGGCCCGAGGCCGCCGCGTCGGTGTCCACGCCCGAACCGGCCACCCGCGGCGACGCGTTGAAGGAGTTCTTCAAGGTGACGAAATCCGTCCAGCAGGGCGAGCGTCACTACATGGCGCAGAAGCTCTACGCTCTCGCGGCCGGCCCCGACGTGCCCGCGAGCAGCAACACACCCGACGACGTCCGTGAATCGGCACGCGCGCTGCTCGGGGTCCTCAAGGCAGGCCCGACCCAGCACAAGCAGTCACCGGAGGAGTGGGCGGCGTCGCTCAACGACCCCGCACAGCAGACCGCCTGGGAGAAGGAGATCACCAACCAGCTCTCCTCGGCCTGATCTGCACCCGCGGAGAGGGCGACAGGACGCCGCACGAGATCCTGCCGATCCTCGACCGACAAGGGCACACAGCCTCCCGCTCGCCGACTTGCCCATCGGGAAAGTCGGAGATAGCTTTCCTGGTGGGAAAGTCGAGTGGTGACGGGTGAGTGAGGCATGGGCATGGCGATGGATGCCGAACAGGCGTGGCGGGATCTGCAGCGCATCCGGGTGCCGCAGGAGCGGGTGTACGACGAGGTCGAGCGGTCCGCCGCGGGCAGTCCGGGAGACCTCTGGGCCACGGCCGCGCTCATGTGGCTCTTCCTGGCCGTGCTCGGCCTGGACCTGCCCGGCTGGGCCGTGGGGCTGGTCATGGCCGCGTACGCCGCGCTGCTGGGCGGGGTGGCGGTGCTCCACGACCGACGCAGCCGGGTGCGCCTGCATCACACCCGGTGCACGCCGCGGATGTTCGCCACCTTCGTCGCGGGGGCGGTGGTGACCGGCGGCACGGTCCTGCTGTCCGGCCGGCTCGTCGACTCGCTGGAGCCGATGCCCGGCAGTCTGATCCAGGCCACGGTCTCGGCGGCGGTGTTCGTGCTGTTCGTCGGGCGGACGAGCCGCTGGTCGGCCGGGTCTGCGCGGGGCCGCGGCACGCATGCCGAAGGCACGGGCACGGGCGGCGCGGGAGTGGAGCGATGAGCATTCCCGTCGGGTTCGACGAGTTGATCCATCCCGCCACCCGGCTGTCGGTGGTCGCGCTGCTCGCCGCCACCGAATGGGCGGACTTCGCGTTCGTCCGCGACAGCCTCTCGCTCAGCGACTCCGCGCTCTCCAAGCAGCTGCACACCCTGGAGGAGGCCGGATACCTGGAGCTCCACAAGGAAGGGGGCGGCCGCAAGCGGCGTACCAGAGTGCGGTTGACGGACCACGGCCGTGCCGCCTTCGAGGGGCACGTCGCGGCCCTCCGCGCGATCGTCGAGGGCGCCGGTCCCGCAGCGGCGGGCGGAACAGCGCCACCACCGCCACGGCAGCGGCACGACTCGGGGGCGGGGCGATGACACCGAAGCGCCGACCTGCCCGGCCTGTCGGGCACGCCCAGCCCGTCGTCCGCGCGCGGGACCTGACGATGACGTACGGCGCCGTCGATGTCCTGCACGGCATCGATCTGGACATCCACCGCGGCGAGATCTTCGCGCTCCTCGGCCCCAACGGCGCCGGGAAGACCACGACGGTCGAGATCCTGGAGGGCTTCCGGCGGCGCTCCGCCGGCGAGGTGAGCGTCCTGGGCGCGGACCCGGAGCGCGGCGACGACGCGTGGCGCGGCCGGATCGGACTCGTCCTGCAGTCCTGGCGCGACCACCGCCGCTGGCGGGTCGCCGAACTGCTCACGCACTTCGCCACCTACTATCCCGACCCGCGCGACCCGGCCGAGCTGCTCGCCCTGGTCGGTCTCACCGAGCACGCGGGCCGCCCGGTGGAGCGGCTGTCCGGGGGCCAGCGCCGACGGCTGGACGTCGCGCTCGGCATCGTCGGCCGCCCCGAACTCCTCTTCCTGGACGAGCCGACCACCGGCTTCGACCCCGAGGCGCGGCACGAGTTCCACGTACTGGTCGAACGCCTGGCCCGGGAGGATGGCGTCACCGTGCTGCTCACCACGCACGACCTGATGGAGGCCGAACGGCTCGCCGACCGGATCGCCATGCTCGTCGGCGGCCGGATCCGGGCCTGCGGAACGCCCGCGGAACTGGCCCGGCAGGCCGCCGCCCGGGCCGAGGTCCGCTGGACGGCCGATGACGGGACGCCCCGCCGCGAGCGCACCGCGGACCCCTCGCGGCTGGTCTGGGAACTCCACCGGCACGCCGACGGCCCGATCGCCGGCCTGGAGGTCCGCCGCCCGACGCTGGAAGACACCTACCTCCACATGCTGCACCGGGAACCCGACGGCACCGACGTCACGGCACAGGCCGCGTGAAAGGGACACCCATGACGAACGCCTGGCGTGCCGGGATCCAGCGCGGCCGTATCGAACTGCGGCACCTCCTGCGCAATCCCAAGGAGATGTCCGGCCATGTGACCAATGTGGTCGTCGCCCTGGCGATCGCCGCCTACGTCACCGGCGATGTGCCCGGCACACATGTGCCGATGGCACACCTCCTCCTCGCGGGCTTCGCCGCCTACCTGCTGTTCCAGATCGGACTGGTCAACCTCCCACAGATCCTCGTGACCGAACGGGAGGAGGGCACCCTGCTGCGGCTGCGCGCCACCCCCGGCGGGATACCGGCCTACCTCGTCGCCAAGAGCGTGCTGGTGGTCGTCATGGCGACCGGCACCCTGGCCCTGCTCCTGGCCGTCGCGGCGCTGCTGGCGGACGGGCCGCTGCCGCACGGGCCCGGCGGCTGGCTGACACTGCTGTGGGTCACCACGCTCGGACTGCTCGCCGTCGTACCGCTGGGTGCGGCCATCGGCGCCGTGCTGCCCAACCCGCGCGAGGCACTGGCGCTGATCATGCTGCCGACGATGGCGCTCCTGTTCACCTCCGGAACGGTGTTCCCGATCACCTCGCTGCCCGTGCCGGTCCAGCAGGTGGCCTCGGTCTTCCCGCTCAAGTGGATGGCACAGGGCCTGCGTTCGGCGCTGCTCCCGGACTCCGCGCGGACCGCCGAGGCGGCCGGTTCCTGGGAACTGCCGATGGTCGCCCTGGTCCTGGCCGCCTGGGCGGTCCTCGGATTCCTCCTCGCGGTGCCCCTGCTGCGCCGCGCCGCCCGGCGCGAGTCCGGCTCCCGCCTGTCCGCGCGCCACCGCAAGGCGGCACAGAACGGCGTGCTGCCCGCGTAGGAGTCCGGTTCGCGTTCTCGCCAGGAAAGGTCCCACTGCCTTCGCGGCGGTGCCGGAGTACCGCACAGCCGCCGCCGCTCGCGATCAGGCCTCGGGCGCCGTGCGACGCCCGAGGCCTGGGACCGGGGGAGTCAGACCCCCGCCGAGCTCTTCGTGTCCGTCGAAGCCGCCGTCGCCGGCCCGGCGGGTGCGGGCGCCGGCGCGGGACCGCCTTCGCTGAGGCCGTACCTTCCGTGGAAGGCGCGCAGGAAACCGGGCGCGTACCAGGCGGAGTTGCCGAGCAGACGCATTGCCGCGGGTACGAGGACACCGCGTACGGCGATGGCGTCGAGGAGGACCGCGAGTCCGCTGCCGAGGCCGAACATCTGCATGAAGCTGAGCTTGGCCGTGCCGAAGGCGAAGAAGCTCACCGCCAGCAGACAGGCCGCCGCGCTCACGATGCGCCCGGTGTGGCCGAGACCGTTGACCACCGCGGACTCGTTGTCCTCGCCCTGGTCGTGGAGTTCCTTGATGCGGCTGGTGACGAAGACCTCGTAGTCCATCGAGAGGCCGAAGGCGATGCAGAACATCAGCACGGTCATCGACACCTCCATCGGCTGCGCGGTGAAGCCGAGCGGGGAGGAGAGGTGGCCGTCCTGGAAGATCCAGGTCATCACGCCGAGGGTGGCCGCGAGGCTGATCGCGTTCAGGACCAGTGCGCGCAACGGGTGCACGACGCTGCCGGTGAACAGGAAGAGCAGCACGAACGTGGTGAGGACGACCAGGGCCACCGCGAGGGGAAGCCGGTCGGCCACGGACTGCTTGGCGTCGACGAGTACGGCGTCCGGCCCTCCGACCAGGGGGTGCGTCCCGGCGGGCGGGGCGAGCGAGCGGACCTGCTCGACCAGGTCCTGGGCGTCGTCCGACTTCGGCGTCAGGCCGCTCACCACGCTGATCCGCTGTGCGTCGGGCCGGCCGAGGGCGGAGTTGGCGGGCCCGCTCGCCGCGGACCGTCCCTCGCTGTAGGTGCCCCCGCTGGTCTCGACCCTCAGCACACCCTTGAGCGCGGCCAGCCGACCCGCGTACGACGCGAGCGGCTCCTTGTCCACGGGCTGGTCGATGGCGATGTTCAGGGCCGAGTCCTCACTGCCCCCGAAGTTCTCCCGCAGCACCTGTGAGACCTGGCGGCTCCCGGCGTCCTTGGGCAGCACGCGTTCGTCCGGCGTACCGAAGGTGATGTTCAGCAGCGGGCTCGCCACGAACAGCAGCACGGCGAGGACGGGCAGCGCGGTGAGGGCGGGCCGCCGCATGACGGTACGGGCCAGCCGTCCCCACAGAGGCGTACGGGCGTCGGACCGCTGCGACTTGGCCCACGGCAGCCGCCCGCTGTTGACCCGGTGCCCCAGCACCTTCAGCAGGGCCGGCATCACGAACAGGGTGCTGAGGGCGGCGATGGCGACGACACCGACCCCGGCGAAGCCGAACGAGCGCAGGAAGTACTGCGGGAACACCAGCAGTGCCGCCAGGGCCGCCGCGACCGTCGCGGCGGAGAAGGCGACCGTACGGCCCGCCGTGTGCACCGTGCGCCGGACGGCGTCGTCCACGCTCGCCCCGGCCGCGAGCTGCTCCCGGAAGCGGCTGACCATCAGAAGGGCGTAGTCGATGCCCAGTCCGAGGCCCAGGGCGGTGGTGAGGTTGGTCGCGGTGTCGGCGACATCGGTGACACTGCCGAGCAGGAAGAGCTGGGCGAACGAACCCATGATGGCGATGATCGCGATGACCAGCGGCAGCAGGGCCGCGACCACACTGCCGAAGACGAACAGGAGCAGTACGAGGGTCAGGGGTATGGCGATCGCCTCGGCGAGGATCAGGTCGTCGACCACCTGCTTCGACAGGTCCGCGCCGACGGCCGCGCCTCCTCCGGCCTGGACGGTGAGCGTGTCCTTGTACGTGCCGCTGAAGGTGTCGATGACCTCCTTGGCGTTCTCCCGCTGTTCGGTCGGGTCGCCCCGCACATGGGCGAGCACCATGGCCTCGCGGCCGTCCTTCGAGCGCAGGTCGGGGCTGTTCGTCTCCCAGTACGAGACGACGTTGCTGAGCCGCTCGTCCTTCTTGAGGTCGGCCGCCAGGGCCCGGCCGCTCTCCTTGGACGCGGGGGTGTCGATACGTCCGTCGGGGGAGCGGACCAGCAGTACGAGGTTGACCTCGCCGCCGAACTTCTCGTCGATGACGTTCGCCGCTCGGGTGGACTGGGAGGCGGGGTCGTCGAAGCCGCCGCCCTTCAGCTTCTCGAAGGCGCCTGCGCCCACCACGCCCAAGAGGGCCACGGTCAGGGTGGCGACGACCAGGACCAGCCGAGATCGGCGGATCGCCAATTCGGCCATGCGTTCGAACACGGGATGTCTCCTTCGATGTTCCTCGGTGAAAGGCGAGAGCGTCGGCCGGACCGAAGTCGGCACGCTGCGTCGCGGCACGCCCTTCGCCCCGTCGAATGGGGGCGCGGGCCGCGCTCTTCGTCGCCGGGAACGACGCTAGTGAGACAAGCGCTTCTTTGGCAGGAGGAGATTTACCTGACAATGTCAGATTTTCCTGTCAGAACGTCATAACGTCAGAGCGTCAGGGTTACGTCTTCGGTCGCTTCCGGGGCGCCGAGAACGTCGGAGTCGTGCCGGATCGCAACTCCTGTGACAGGCAACCCAGTTGGACGTCCTGAGGATAGTGGGGCACGGCCAACTCGGGTGGCGCAACCGTCAGTCCGCGCAGGTGGTGCACTCCCTGCGCGAACACGACTCGACCAAGGTGCTGCCCACGGGGGACCTCGACGGCGTGCTGCGGGTCGGCCCATGGCGCATCCGTAGTGCGTAGGCACCAGGTCAGGTGAGTGGCTGGTCCAGGTGCACCAGAGGGAGACGGCGGCTGGGGACGATGCCCGGCACGGGCGCCGGAGGGGAGTGTGGGAGACGCGTGCATCTCACGTGACCCCCCACTTCCTTCCGGTGTCTGGAGTGATCAACAGGTGACGACAACAACGACGTCTCTGCCCGAAGCCGCACTTCCCCCGGCCCGCCTCGGGAAAGTGTCGATCGCCGCCCTCGGCGTCCTGGCACTGGCCCTCGGCGCCCTGCAGTCGGTGGTGGAGCCCGCGCTCCCGCTGCTGCAGAGCGAGTTGGGAGTCAGTCCCGCCGAAGGGGCGCTGGTCGGCAACACGTTACTCGTCACGGGCGCGGTCATCACACCCGTCGCGGGCAAGCTCGGTGACCGCTACGGCGGGAAACGGGTGCTGATCTGGCTGATGGCCGTGGTCTCGGCCGGTGGCCTGCTGGCCGGCCTGGCGCCGAACCTGCCGGTGCTGCTGCTCGGTCAGGTGTTGCAGGGTGTGATGGTGGGCGCGCTGCCCCTCTCCTTCATCCTGGTGCGCAAGCATCTCCCGCCAGGGGAGTCACAGGTGGCGATCGGAGTGGTCGTCGCGCTGTTCACGGGCGGCGGCATGGTGGGCATGCTGTTCGCCGGGCCGGTCGCGGAAGGACTGTCCTGGCACTGGATGTTCGCGCTGCCGACGATCGCGATCATCGCGGCGACGGTGGCCGTGAGCCGGCTCATGCCGCACGATCCGCCGGCCCTCTCTGACCACGGGATCGACTGGCCCGGTGTGGTGCTGCTCAGTGGCACGCTGCTCGCGTTCATGCTCGGGCTCGTGACGGTGACGAGGGACGGCGGTCTGCCGCCCCTGGCGGTCGGTGCCGTCGCGGTGGTCGTCGCCGCGCTCGCCGCCGGATGGGTGGCCGTCGAGCGCCGGGCGGCCTCGCCGATGGTCGATCTGCGCATGCTGGCGAAGCCCGCGATGTGGCAGGCGTGCGTACTCACCTTCGTCATGACCGTCAGCTCCGGGATGGTGCTGTTCCTGCTCCCGCAGCTGTTCGCCGTGTCGGCCGACGGCTACGGCTTTGGAGCGGACACCACCGACATCGGCCTGTTTCTGCTGCCCGGCGCCATCGCGGGAGCGGTCAGCGACTCGGTCGGCGGGCTCGCGGTGCGGCGCTTCGGCTCGCGTGCCGTGGTCGTCGTGGGCTCCGTCGCCACGGCGGCCACGATGATCGCCCTGGCCTGGCTGCACAGCGCGGAGTGGCAGCTCGTCCTCGCGAAGGTGCTGGCCGCGTTCGCCGCGGGCGTCGGCACCACGGCCCTGCTCGCCGGGACCGCCACCGCCATCGCGACCAAGGACATCGGCATCGCCACCAGCCTGCTCGTCGTGACACGCGTGATCGGCGTCGCGCTGGGCGCCCAGGTGGCCGGCGCGATCCTCGACGCCGGGGCCGGGCCGACGACGGGCCTGCCCGCCGAAACGGCCTTCGCCACGGGGTTCGCCGTCGCCGGTCTCGTCGCCGCACTGGCACTGCTCGTTGTCCGTCTCACGAAAAAGGGAGCCCAGGCATGACATCGACACCGACCGGTCCGTCGAAGGACATGAGGAACACGATGGACACGAAGAGTCCGGGAAATAAGAACACGGGGAACACGAGGAACCCGGTGCAGCGGAACGTCCTGATCTCCGGGGCCAGCATCTCCGGACCCGCGCTGGCGTACTGGCTCCACCGGTCCGGATGGGCGGTCACCGTGGTGGAGAAGGCGGGCGCACTGCGCGCGGGCGGTTACCCGATCGACATCCGCGGCACCGCGATCGAGGTCGTCCGGGGGATGGGGATACTGCCGCGGTTGCGGGACGCCCACATCGACTCGCGCCGCTGCACGTTCCTCGACTCCGACGGCGGCACGGTGACATCGGTCAGCCCGAGCGCCGTCGCCGGCGGTGTCGAGGGACAGGACCTGGAGGTGCGCCGCGGGGACCTGGCCGCGCTGCTCCACGCGCTGGTCCGCGACGACGTGGAGTTCCTGTTCGACGACTCCATAGACACCCTCGACACCCCCGACACGCTCAACACCCCCGATGCCCCCGATGCCCCCGGCCCGTACGGACAAGGGGTCGACGTCACCTTCCGCAGCGGGCGACGGCGTACGTTCGACCTGGTGGTCGGCGCCGACGGCATGCGCTCGCACACCCGGGAGCTGGTGTTCGGCCCCGAGGAACGGTTCCACCACTATCTCGGTTACTGCTTCGCCCTGTTCACCATGCCGAATTCCTTCGGGCTCTCCCGTGAAGTCATGCTGTGGAACACCCCGGGAAAGGCCGCGGCCCTGTACGCCGTCGGGGACGGCGACGAACTGCACGCCTTCCTGAACTTCCACAGGCCGCAACCACCGTTCGCTGCCCTCCGCGACCCCGGCGCCCAGAAGCAGTTGGTCGCCGCGGCCTTCGAGGGCGCGGGATGGAAGGTCCCCGACCTCGTCGACGCCATGCGTCACGCGGACGACCTGTTCTTCGACACGGCCGGTCAGATCCGTATGCCTCACTGGTCTCGTGGCCGTGTCGCGCTCGTCGGCGACGCCGCGTACGCGCCCTCGTTCCTCACCGGACAGGGATCGAGCCTCGCACTGGTCGGCGCCTACATGCTCGCCCACGCACTGGCCACGCACCGGGACCACACGGCGGCCTTCGCCGCCTACGAACGCGACACGCGTGGGTTCGTGGCCATGAACCAGGCACTGGTCGACAAGGGCGGGGCCTCGCTCTTCCCCACCACGGCACGGGCGTTGGAGCAACGCAACGCCAAGCTGCGCGACCTCGTCACCCTGCCCTCACCTCCGGCCCGAGCGGCCCATTCGGCCCTCACACTGCCCGAGTTCGCCCTCTAGTCGTGAGAACCAGGCGTGAGAACCAGCCGTGAGAACCAGCCGTGAGAACGGCCGGCCCCCGGCGGCGGATCACGACAGGCCGTCGGGGGCGGCGTGGGCCAGCCCCGTCCGGTAGGCGATGACGACGAGTTGGGCCCGGTCGCGGGCCTCCAGCTTCGTCATGGCGCGCTGCACATGGGCCCGTACGGTGAACGGGCTGAGGAACATCCGCTCGGCGATCTCCTGGTTGGACAGCCCGGTCGCGACCAGCGCCACCATCTCGCGTTCGCGCGGGGTGAGTACGGCGAGCTGTTCGGAGTGCTGCGGCAGGGCGTTGTCCGGCGTGGCCAGGAAACGTGCCACCAGGGAACGGGTCGCGGCGGGGGACAGCAGAGTGTCACCGTCGGCGATGGTCCGCACGGCGTCCAGCAGGTCCTCGGCCCCGATGCCCTTGCCGATGAAGCCGCCGGCCCCCGCGCGCAGCGCCTGGGCGACGTATTCGTCGGTCTCGTACGTGGTGAGGATCAGGATGCGGCTGGTCCGCAGTTCCGGGTCCGCGCAGATCTCCGAGGTGGCGGTGAGCCCGTCCACCTCGGGCATACGGATGTCCATGATCACCACGTCGGGGCGCAGCTCCCGGGTGAGCCGCACCGCCTCCCTGCCGTCGCCCGCCTCGCCGACCACGGTGATGTCGTCGGCGCTGTCGAGGAGCAGCCGGAAGGCACCGCGGAGCAGTGCCTGATCGTCGGCGAGGAGCACCCTGAGCGTCATGACGCATCCCCGCCGACCTTGTCGTCCTCGCTGTCCCCGCTATTCCCGTCGGTTCCGTCGGCTCCGCTGTGCCCGCCGGCCCCGGTGTCCTTGGCAGGCGGGAGCGGCAGCTGTGCGGAGACCAGGAAACCGCCCTCCGCGCGCCTGCCCGCGGAGAGCTGACCTCCCACCGCGGTGGCCCGCTCACGCATGCCGATCAGACCGAAACCGGGCGGCGGACGGTCCGGGGACGCGGACGCGCTCGGTACCGCGCGGGCACCCCCTCCGTCGTCGGCGACCGTGACGGTCACCCGATCGCGGTTCCAGGCCAGGCGCACCCGGGCGCTGCGGGTACCGGAGTGTTTGGTCACGTTGGTCAGGGCCTCCTGGACGATGCGGTAGGCGGTGAGGTCCACTCCCGGCGGCAGCGGCCTGGCCGTGCCCTCCTGGTGCACCGACACCTCAAGACCCGCGCGGTGGAAGGACTCGATGAGCGTGGGCAGCCGGGACAGCCCGGGCGCCGGTTCGGCGGGCGCGGCCGCGTCCCCGGACTGCCGCAACAGACCGACCGTGGACCGCAGTTCGTCGAGCGCGTGCCCGGTGGTCTCGATCAGCTCCCCGAGGCTTTTACGGGTCTGCTCCGGGCGCGTGTCGAAGAGGTGGGCGGCGACCGTGGCCTGCGCGTTGGCCAGGGTGATCTGATGGGCCACGAGATCGTGCAGCTCGCGGGCGATACGCACCCGTTCCTCGGCGACTCTCCGGCGCGCCTCGGTGTCCCGGCTCTCCTCGGCCCGCCGGGCCCGCTCCTCCACGGCCGCCAGATAGGCCCGGCGGTTGCGCACCGAATGGCCGAGCACGCCGGCCATCAGCGGGAACGCCGCCATCGCCCCTATCCTGCTCGCGTCCTGCCACGACAGGTCCCCGGTCACGGGGATGGACGCCACCAGCAGCACGACGGCACCGAGCGCCACCGCGCCCGCCGCGCGCCGTTCGGTGCGCGCGGCGAGCGAGTAGGAGTAGGCGGTGATCACGGCGGGAGCCGCGGTGAGCGGGCTCAGCAGAAGGCCCAGGGGCTGTACGAGGGCGGCGGCCGCGGTCGTGGCCGCCAGGGCGGCAAGGGGTGCCCGGTGCCGCAGCGGCAGCACGGCACAGGACACCACGGCGACGAACCAGGCGGCGAGGGGCGGTGCCGACAGCGTGTCGTCGACCTGGATCACACCGCCGAGCAGGCAGAGCACGAACGCCGTCGCCGGGACCGCGCCCTGCCGCCACCACGTGCGGGGTGAGCGCGGGCCACCGGCACCTGTGCTCGCCATGGCCGGTTCAGTGCCGGCCGGCGGGGAACTGCGGCACCGCCGCGCCCGGTCCGGTCGCGGGGGCCGGAGCATGCCTGCTCAGTGCCTCACCCTCGATGTCCACATTCGGCAGCACGCGGTTCAGGATACGGGGCAGCCACCAGGCCCGGTGGCCGAGCAGCGCCAGGACCGCGGGGGCGATCGCCATCCGGACCACGAAGGCGTCGAAGGCCACGGCGGCGGCCAGACCGACGCCCATCGTCTGGATGGTCGGGCTGCTCATCCCGACGAAACCGCCGAACACGCTGATCATGATGATCGCCGCCGCGGCCACCACGCGTCCGCTGTGCCGGAAGCCGGTGACGACCGCCTCGCCGGGGGACGCGCCATGCACGTAGGCCTCCCGCATCCGGGTGAGGAGGAAGACCTCGTAGTCCATCGCGAGGCCGAACACGATGCCGATGATGAGGATCGGCATCAGTGACATGACCGGTCCGGTCTGCTCGATGCCGAGCAGGTCCGCCGCCCAGCCCCACTGGAAGACGGCGACCAGGACGCCGAAGGCGGCACCCACCGACAGCAGGAAGCCGAGCGCGGCCTTGACCGGGACCAGGAGCGAGCGGAAGACCACCGCCAGCAGGAGGACCGCCAGGCCGATGACCACGGTCAGATAGGGGAGGAGGGCGTCGGACATGGCTTCGGAGATGTCGATGTTCAGCGCGGTGGTGCCGGTCACCAGGACGGTGGCGCCCGTGCCGGCCTCTACGCCGGAGACCGCGTCCCGGATCGCCTGCACCAGCTCCTTGGTCTCGCCGCTGTTCGGCGCGGTCCGCGGGACGGCGGTGAGGACGGCCGTGTCCTTCGTCCGGCTGAGCGTCGGATCGCCGACCGACGCGACCCCCTCCACTCCTCGTACTGTCCTGGCGACCAGGTCCGTGGCGGTCCGGGCGTCCTTGGACTCCGAGGTGTCCACGACCACGGTCAGCGGGCCGTTGAAGCCGGGGCCGAAGCCTTCCGACAGCAAGTCGTAGGCACGGCGCTGGGTGGTCTCCACCGACTTGGACTCGTCGCCGGGCAGCCCGAGTTCGAGGCTCAGCGCCGGCAGGGCGACCGCCCCGAGACCGAGTACGGCGGTCAGCAGCACGGCTCCCGGCCGGCGCAGCACGAACCGCGCCCAGCGGGTGCCGAGCCCGTCGCGGCCGGCCGCGACGGTGGGCGCCTGGTGTGCGTGCTCGCCGCCCGGCCGGTCGGCCCTGCGGACGGCACGGGACAGTACCCGCCGGCCGAAGAAGCCGAACAGCGCGGGTACCAGGGTCAGTGCGACGAGTACGGCGAGGGCCACGGCGCCCGCGCCGCCCAGGCCCATCTTGGTGAGTTCGGGGATGCCGACGACACCCAGGCCGACCAGGGCGATGAAGACGGTCGCGCCGGCGAAGACGACGGCGGAGCCGGCCGTGCCCACCGCCCGCCCGGCGGCCTCCTGCGGGTCGCCGCCCCGGGCGCACTCGTCGCGGAAGCGGGAGGTGATGAAGAGGGCGTAGTCGATGCCGACGGCGAGGCCCAGCATCAGCGCCAGGATGGCGACGGTGGACGTCAGGCCCAGCGGCACCGCCAGCGCGGAGACCAGGCCGAAGGCGATGGCCACGCCCACGACGGCGGTCAGCAGCGACAGCCCGGCGGCGACCAGCGATCCGAGGGCGAGGATCAGGACCACCGCCGCCACGGCCACGCCGATGATCTCCGTCGTGCCGCCCGGCTCCTCCTCCGAGTCCAGGGCGGAGCCGCCGATCTCCACGGTCAGTCCCGCGTCCCGGGCCCGGCTCGCGGCGCTTTCGAGGGCGCTCTTGGTCGGTTCGGTCAGGTCGACGGCGTCCACGGTGTAGGTGATCGTGGAGTAGGCGATGGTGCCGTCCTCGCTGACGGCGCCGGACTTGTAGGGGTCGGAGGCCGACGCGACCTGACCGCTCCCGTCGAGCGAGCCGAGGGTGTCCTCGACGGCCGCCCTGTTCTTCTGGGCGGTCACCCGCTGCCCGTCGGGGGCGCGGAACACCAACCGGGCCTCGGCTCCCTGGGAGTTGCTCTCGGGGAAGCGCTCGTCGAGCAGGTCGAACGCCTTCTGCGACTCGGTGCCGGGCATGGAGAGGTCTTCCTCCTCCCCGGCGGGCGCCAGTGCGGCGGCGGCCACGGCCAGGATCAGCACACCCAGCCACAGACCACCGACGAGCCGCCGGCGCCGGAAGGCCCACCGTCCGATCCGGTAGAGAAAAGTTGCCACCTGCAGATCACTCCAGACACCGTGAGGAAGGGGGGACGCGTGCGTTTCACGCGTCTCCCACACTTCCCTCCGGCGCCCCTGCCGGGCATCGTTCCCCGCCGCCGTCCTTCCCTGGTGCGAACGGACCAGCCGCACCCGTGTCCTGGTGCCCACGCACTACATCGGCTCGGCCTCAGTGGCCCAGAGTGACCCGCAGCGACGGCTGGAGGAGGTCACCGTGGGCTCGTACCATGTCGTCGCACAGGTCCCAGATGCGCTCGACCGGCAGGGCGGCGGCGGTCGCGGGATCGGCCATGGCGGCCTGGCGGATCGACCGGGGGTCGTCCTCGACCGCGGCGCGGACCACCAGCTCGTTCATGCTCAGGTAGTTGCGGTTGAGCGCCGCCAACTGGGCGGGCAGCGGGCCGACCCTGGTCGGCTGGACCCCCAAGTCGTCGACCAGGCAGGGCACTTCGACGATTCCGGAGGCCGGGAGGTTGTCGATCAGACCGTGGTTGGGGACGTTGCCGTAGACCGTGCGCGGGGTGCCGGTCACGATGCTGTGGATGATCTGCGGCGCGTACTCCATGGTGCCCTCGACGGTGAGGGGCGTACCGGCGGCGAGTGCCTGGCGGGTCTCCTCGTAGGCCGCGACGTTCTCGTCGACGATGCCGAGGTACGCGCCGATGGGGAGCCTGAGCCGTTCGATCTCGCTGTCGTGGTGCAGGTACCAGGGGACGTACTCGGAGGAGTGCTCGCTCGTCTCGGTCGGATAGAAACCGAGGCGCCGGTACATGTCGACGCGGACCCGGCGCCGCAACTGCGGGTCCTGCTCGATCAGTTTGTCCAGGAGCGGGTAGAGGTCGTTGCCCTGGTGCTCCAGGCGCAGCACCCACGCCTGGTGGTTGACCCCGGCGGCACGGTAGGTGATCTCCTCGTGCGGGACGCCGAGCAGTTCGCCCAGGTCGTGGATGGTCCAGTACACCGAGTGGCACAGTCCCACCACGCGGGTCAGCCCGGTGGCCCGGGTCAGGTACTGGACGTTCATGGCCATGGGGTTGGTGTAGTTGAGCAGCCAGGCGTCCGGGCAGAGTTCGGCGATGTCGGCGGCGAGCGACTTCAGCACGGGGAAGGTGCGCAGCGCGCGGAAGATGCCGCCGATGCCCAGGGTGTCGCCGATGGTCTGCCGCAGGCCGTGGCGCTGCGGGACCTCGAAGTCGGTCCGGGTGGCCTCGCCCATGCCGACCTGCACGATGTTGATGACGAAGTCGGCGTCCTGGAGAGCGGCGCGGCGATCGAGGTGAGCGGTCACGCGGGGGTGGGCAGAGCCGCTGCCCGTCCCGGTCAGCCGGTCCGCGATCTGCCGGGCCGCGCCCTCGGCGGTGGCGAGGCGCTCGGTGTCGATGTCGTGCAGCGCGATGTGGGCGCCCCGCAGTTCGGGGAAGGCCAGCAGATCGGCCAGCAGGCCCTGGGTGAACACGACACTGCCCGCGCCGACGAACACGATCTTCGGGGTACTGAGAGTCATCACAGGTTCTTTCCGTTACGGGAGAGTGCGGCCACGGCCTCGTCCCAGGTGGGCTGGGCCGGAGTGCCGCCATGGGCGCGGGTGGACAGCGCGCCGCACGCCGCGGCGAGGGCGAGGGCGTCGGCGGTGGACAGACCGCGCAGGTGCGCGGCGACGAAGCCGGCGTCGAAACTGTCGCCCGCTCCGACGGTGTCCACCGGCCGGGCGGGGATGCCGTCCGTGCGCAGCACGGTGAAGCCGTCGTGGGCGACGGCCCCGTCCGCACCGTTCTTGACGATCACGTGTGTGCCGTGCGCGGCCAGGGCCGCGGCTGCCGCCTCGATGGAGTCCGGCGCTGTTCCGGCAGCGCTCGACGAGGCGGTGTGCGACGAGGTGATACGCGACGAGACGGCACTTGACGAGAGGGCACTCGACGAGACGGCACTCGGTACGGCGGCGGCCGCCGAAAGGGCCAGGGCCTCCTGGGCGTTGGGCAGGAGGAAGTCGGTGACGGCGAGCGTGGCCGGCAGCGCGTCCGGCGCCCAGCCCCCCGAGGGGTCGTCGTTGGTGTCGAGGGAGGTGGTGGCTCCTCGGGAACGGGCCGCGCCGAACAACTCCGGCAGCGCCGCGGCCAGTTGAGGCAGCAGGAAGTACGAAGCAGCGTGGACGTGCCGGGCGGCGTGGAGCAGGGACTCGGGTACGTCTTCCGGTCCGGTGGCGGTCAGTGTGCCGGGGGAGGTGAGGATCGCCCGGTCGCCGTCCGGCCGGGTCAGGACGACGGTCAGGGGAGTGGCCAGTGTCGGGTCGACGCGCAGGGCGGTGGTGTCCACCCCGCGTTCGTCCAGAGCGGTCCGTACGAAACGGCCCGCGTCGTCGTCACCGATGCGTCCGGCGAAGGCCACCTTGAGACCGAGCCGGGCCGCGCCACAGGCCATGATGGCGGCCGAGCCACCGAGGGTGAGGAGTCCGGAGTCGACGAGTTGCTCGTGCTGCCCGAAGGACAGTGGCGCGTCGAGGGGACCGAGGACGACATCGGGGTTGGCGTCCCCGATGACGAGCAGGTCGAAGTCGAAGGTGTGCGGCATACGTCTTCCTGAGAGGGGGTGCGGGTGCGGGGGCGTACGGGCGGAACCGCGGTGGGCGGCCGGGCGGTGGACCGGGCTTCGAACCGGACCGAGAACCGGACGGCGGACCGGGCGGAGAACCGGGCGCCGGACCGGGCGGAGTGGGAGTGACGCCGGACGGGGCGGACTATCCCTTGAGGCCGCTCGACGTGATCGACTGGATGAAGGTCTTCTGGGCGAACAGGAAGGCCAGCAGCACGGGCAGCACGGTGATCATGTTGCCCGCCATGACCGCGGACCACCTGGTGTGGTGCTGTCCCTGGAAGGTCGTCAGGCCCAGCTGCAGGGTGTACTGGGTGTCGTGGTTGATGGCGATCAACGGCCAGGTCAGGTCGTTCCACGTGGTGAGGAACGTCAGGACGGCCACGGTGCTCAGCGCCGGCCGGGACAGCGGCAGCACGATCCGCCAGAGCACGCCCAGCCGTGAGCAGCCGTCGAGCCAGGCCGCCTCCTCCAACTCCCTGGGCAGCGACAGGAAGAACTGGCGCAGCAGGAACACCGCGAACGGCGTGACCAGCGAGGGGACGATCAACGCGCCCAGCGAGTCGATGAGTCCAAGGCGCTTCATGACCAGGAAGGTCGGGATCATCGTCAGCTGGAACGGGATCGCCATCGTGGCGAGCATGAGGGCGAGCAGGATCCGCGAACCGGCGAACCGCATCCGGGCGAAGGCGTAACCGCCCAGGGAGCCCAGCACCAGGTTGGACGCCACCGCGGTCAGGGACACGATCAGCGAGTTGGCGAACCACCGGGGGAACATCGCGTTGCCGATGACGTACCGGTAGCCCTCCAGGTCGATCCCCGACGGCCACAGCGACGGCGGGAACCGGTTGATCTCGGCGTCGCTCATGACGGAACTGAGCAGCAGCCAGATCAACGGGATCGCGAAGACCAGACAGAGCGGGGCGAGCAGGAGGTGCCAGGGACTGAACGGCAGCAGCCTCCGGCGCCGGCCCGGTCCCTCGGCAGATCCGGCGGGCGCGGGACCAGCGGCACCGGCGTACACGGGGCCCGAGGCGGACACGGCGGACGAGGTGGACGCGGCCGACGAGGGAGATGCTGCCGGCGAGGGGGAAGCGGTCGTCATCGTGCGGCTCCTTCGAGGTGCCGGTCCGTGCGGGCCCGGTCGCGCACGCTGCGCGTCAGCCGCGGCAGCGCGGCGAGCACCAGCAGGGCGAGCGCCAGGGCGTACGCCGCCGCCGCGCCGTAACCTGCCGTGAAGTTCTTGAACGCCTGCTCCCAGATGAAGTAGACGATCACCGTGGTGGATCCCAGGGGGCCGCCCTTCGTCGTGACGTAGACGAGGTCGAAGACCTGGAGGGAGGTGATGGCCTGCCACAGCAGGAGGAAGACCATGACGGGTCCGAGCGAGGGAAGGACGACATGGCGCAGCAGGTGCAGCCGCCCGGCCCCGTCGAGACGGGCCGCCTCGATGAGGGACGGCGGGACGTCCTGCAGCGCCGCCAGCAGCACCACCACGCAGAAGCCGGTGCCGCTCCACAGGGAGATCGCGAGCAGGGCGGCGAGCGCCTGGCCGGGGTCGTTGAGGAAGCCCTGGGGGGAGATCCCGATCTTGTCCAGGACGGCGTTGGCCGCTCCGAACTCCGGGTCGAGGATGAAGGAGAACAGCACTCCCTGCGCGGCGGCCGAGATGACGAACGGCACGAAGATGAGGGTCCGGTAGAGCC
This sequence comes from Streptomyces liliiviolaceus, assembly GCF_018070025.1. Lineage (NCBI taxonomy): Bacteria > Bacillati > Actinomycetota > Actinomycetes > Kitasatosporales > Streptomycetaceae > Streptomyces > Streptomyces liliiviolaceus. The sequence goes on along the minus strand of NZ_JAGPYQ010000002.1, from coordinate 2,298,337 downwards.
CGACGAGCCGGATGCGCCGGTTCAGGGCGAGCGCGAGCAGCAGGCCGAAGCCGATGCTCAGCGGTACGTACAGCACCGTGTACACGATGGTGTTGCGGACCGCCTGGTCGAAGTGCGGGTCCTGGGCGAGGGCCCGGTAGTTGTCGAGGCCGACCCATCGGCTCGGCGTCACGAGATCGTCGGCCTGGAAGGACAGCAGGAGCGACCAGACCACGGGGACGACACTCAGTCCGAGGATGACGAGGACGGACGGCGCGACGAACGCCCAGGCGGTCGCCGTCTCCTGCCGCATCCGGCGGCGTGGTGTGTGACGGCCCGGCGGGGCGCCCGGCGCGGTACCGGCCTTGCCGAGGAGGGGGCGTGTCCGCGTACGGGGGCTGCGCTTCTCGCCCCGGTCCGGGAGCGTCACGGGGGTGGGCAGGCGGGGCATGACAGGTCCTCTCAACGCGGTATGAGCAGGGCGGCGTTGGCTTCGTCCACGCAGTCGCGCAGGGCGTCGGCGGGGGAGCTGCGGCCGAGGAGCACGGCGGTGATCGCCTGGCCGAGCGACTGCGAGATCTGCGGATACGCCGGATGCACCGGCCGCACCCGCGCCGACTCCAGGGTCTTGGTGAACACCTGGAGCCCCGGGGTCTCGTCCTCCTGCTTCTGCCAGGCCGGCAGCGCCTGGGTGCCCCGGCTCATGGGCAGGCTGCCTGCCTCGATGTCCCACTGCACGTCCTGGGCGGGCCGCGACAGCCAGGTCACGAAGGTGCGGGCGGCCTCCACGCGGGCCGTGCCGTTGTCGAAGACGGTCCAGGTGTCCGGCCCGGAGATGGTGATGGGCCGGCCGCTGTAACTGGGCAGCGGTACGACGTGGTAGTCGACCTTCGCCTGCCGGATGTCGGGGAGTTGCCACGGCCCGGTGACGGCCATGCCCATACGGCCCGACAGGAAGACCCGGTACATCTGCTCGCTGCCGGTCTTGGCGTCGATGTAGACGCTCCGTGTCCTCACCAGGTCCTCGACCGTCCGCAGGGCCCGCAGTCCGGTGTCCTCGAAGCCGATCCGCCGTCCGTCCTTGCTGGTGACGTCACCTCCGAGGTCCCAGATCATCGGCCACAGCCGCCACACGGTGTCCTCGTCGCCCACGCCGGGCCAGCCCGTGCCGAAGACACCGCGCCCGCGGTCGGTGAGCTTGGCCGCCGTCCTCGTGAAGTCGTCCCAGCTCCAGCCGGGCCGGGGCAGCGGCAGCCCGGCGTCACGGAAGAGCTTCTTGTTGCACACGACCGCGAGGGAGTCGATGAGCGCGGGCGCGGCCCGCACCTGCCCGTTGAGGGTGACCGCCTCGCGGGCCGGCGCCCAGAAGTCCTTCCACGGAACGGGACCTGAGTGGAACGTGTCCGTCAGGTCCACCACGGAGGGACTGCGGGCGACGCTCGCCAGGTCGGAGCCGAAGATGTAGGCGATGTCCGGGAACGAACCGGAGGCGAGGGCGGCGGTGATCTTCTGCAGCATCGCGTCCGAGAGGACACCGCCGCCGAGGTCGACCCGGATCCGCGGATGCGTCCGGTTGAACTCGGCCGTCAGGCTTTCGATCGCGGCCCGGCCGGTGTCGGTCTGTCCGTGCCACACCTCGATCCTGACCCGGCCGTCGGCGTCGACACCGCTGCCCTCTCCCGCGCAGGCCGACAGGGCCGCCGACGCAGCGGCCCCTCCCACCACGGCCGCGCTGCGCCGCAGCACCGTGCGACGGGTCGGACGTGCAGAAGTGCCGCTCGGGCGATGTGCTGCGGCCATATGAGCCCCCAGGAGTACGTGCGTGAGGCGGTTACGGGACGGCGGTACGGGACGGTGGTGCGGGGCGCCACGACACGGCCGGCGGTGCGGTTCGGTGAGGTGACGCGCGCCGCCACCGGCGGCAACGGCGGTACCGGGGTGGCCGGTAGAGCGGGTTGCCCGAAAACACGGAGTGCGCGATGCGCGGAGCGCGGGCGGCGCCGGGACGATCAGCGCGTACGGTGCCGCACGCGCGGAGAGGTCGGTCCCTGGCGCCCGGCCACGCTCACGCGGCCGCCGAACGAGACCGTCCGGTGGGGGAGGGGGAGGAACATGATGAGCTCCAGAGACCGGGGGGTACGTCCCCGCCTCGGAATCCGCCGCTGTGCGGCCGTCCTGGCGACTTTGTCCGGGCTCACGGTGCGTGGACCGTCTACCGGCTGGGCGTCCCTCTCGCGCCAGGTGCTCGGCTGGCGTTGGATGGAGTAAATCGACCTGGTCCGGGCGTGTCAAGAGCCCTTGGGTAGACCTTTATCGAGCGTGACGGGCGCCGCCGCCCCAGGTCGCGCCGGGTCGCACGGTTCCTCCCGGGTGCGTACGGCGGAGATCAGGTGCGGCCGAGCAGGCGGTGCAGCGAGGCCTTGAAGCTCACCACGAAGGAGTCACGGGTCGTGTCGTCGAGGAGGTCCAGGGACAGATAGGGGTTGAGATCCTCCAGCTCGACCAGCAGCAGCGCGCCGTCCGGGGCGCGGCAGGCGTCGACCCGCTGGATGCCGTGGTCGATGTCGTTCCAGTCGATGAACCGCGCCGCGAAGTCCAGGTCGGCGGGCGTCGGTTCGTAGCGTTCGAGGTGCCAGCGCCGGTCGGGGCGGGGCGCGTACAGGGCGTACTGGAAGGTGTGGTCGACGTAGTAGAACGACACCTCGTAGCGGAAGTCGACGCGCGGCTGGACGAGGAGGCCCGGGCCGTCGTCGAACGCCAGGGTCCGCAGCCGCTCCCGGGGGACGAACTCCAGGCCTATCGAGTCCGCGCCGAGCTTCGGCTTCACGACGTATTCGGCCGCTTCCGGAAGCAGTCCGAGGTCCTGGGGCCGGTCGACGGTCGGGATCACGGGAAAGCCCTGGGCGGTGAGGTCGACGAGGTACTGCTTCCCGGCCTGGTCGCCCTTGCCCGTCAGCTGGGTGCAGACGGGTACCCCGCGGCCCGTCGCCCGGTCGCGGAAGGCGTCGTACGCGGCCTGGTGGTGCAGGACGGGCCCGCTGTTGCGGACCACGACCGCGTCGAAGCCGGGGGAGTCCATCAGCGCGGGCGCGTCGAGCGGGTGGCACAGGGCGAGGTCGAAGTCCTCGCGGAGCCGGGAGGTCAGGAAGATGTCCTCGTCGCAGTACCGGCGGCCCTTGGCGGGGTAGGCCAGATCGGTCACGAACAGCAGTCTGGGCCGGTCGGCTGCCATGGACACTCCCGGTGGTTCGGTCTCTGGCCTCCCATTACACCCCGGCCGATTCCACTCGCCGGACGCCGGGTTCCGGTGCGGGCGGGGTGCGGCAGGGCCCCCGGGGCATCTGGCCACGCGTCGGGCGGAGTTGGCCGGATACGGACTGCGTGAGCCGTTGACTAGAAAGCGCTTACCGAATACGTTCCGGTTCATCAGCGTGACCTGCATCCGGCACCGCGAACGCGAGAAGCGCCACTGAGTTCCGCTCGACCAGAAGCTCCGCCCCGGACGACGCTTCCGGCCCCACCCGGAAGCACCGGCCCGGACACCACCCATGAGCACGCTGACATCCGGCGGCCGGACGGACCTCTCTTCCCCCATGGAGGTTCGCCCGGCCGCCGGACGCTTGTCCGGCCGGAGGCTGCTGCGTGTCCGTGGGGCCGGATGACCTCCGGACCCAGGATGCCTCTCGGCCCAGGTCGCCTCTAGGCCCAGGCGGTCGTGGCCACGAACGAACTGTCCTGCCGGAAGAGATCGGTGCCGTCCGGTGCGTCCACGCGCAGCTGGTAGTTGTAGTGGCGCAGGTAGTAGCCGGGATAGTTGTACGACTCCAGCCGGACCGAGCCGGTGGCGCTGCCCGTGCGCGCGATGAACGTGGCGTCCCTGGCGAACGTGGACGAGCCGTCGTTCGCGTCGAAACGGCCCCGGAAGTCCCAGTGCCGCAGGTAGTTGCCGGCCGCGTTGCGGAAGGAGTAGCCGTTCCCGTCGGCGAGCCCCGCCACGATCGTGAACGTGGACGCCTGCTTCTCGGCGGCCGTGCTGGACGAGGTCACCACGGGGAGGTTGAGTAGGGCGGACTGGTCCTGCCAGTAGCGGGTGGTGTAGTTGCCCGACCGGAGCGAGCGGGTCACCCCTGTCGGCAGGCTCACCCCGCCGGAGACCGTCTCCTTGACCACGGTGAAGTGGCGCGCGGTACCGGAGATGCCCGGCAGAGCCCGGGGCGCGCTCCAGGTGGTGAAGGTGTCGTAGCTGTCGCTGTAGTAGTAACTGCCGTCGCCGTACCCGTCGAAGAAGATGCGCCACGCGCCGTTGTCGAGCTGGATCAGCGCGGCGCCTTCGCGAGTGCCGCCCCAGCCCGCCCAGTTGCCGGTCCGGCTGATGGTGTACGGCCCGGTGAGCGCGCCGGCCGTGGCGTACTCGATGTACTTCGACGTCTCGTTCTTCGTGAAGGCGTGGTACGTCGAGCCGGTCCGTACCACGAACGTGTCGATGTGGTTGGTGCCGATGCCGGACAGTGCGACCGGTGAACTCCAGGCAGTGAGAGCCGAGTTGGTGGCCCGCAGCCGGTAAGGGGTGAAGATCCACTCGTCGTTGGCGGTAGAGCAGGACACCAGGATGTTCACGCTGCCGTCGCTGTCGACGAACCACTCCGGCGCCCAGGCGCGCGACAGGTTGGAGATGGGGACCGGATAGTCGTACAGGAACGTCCAGTTGCTCCGGTCCGAGCTGCGGGCGAAGCCGATGGTGGTGCTGGTGTCCTGCCAGGTGTGGGTCGTGTAGGTGATGTAGTAGTAGCCGTCGGTGTGCTTGAGGATGCTGGCGTCCCGGATCCGGTTCGCCGGCGGGGTGTACGCGGAGGCCCTGAGGAGCCGGAAGTCCGTCGCGTCGTCCGACTGGTAGACGTTCACCGTGCCGTCGTTGCTGTTGAGGAACGGCACGATGGTGTAGCGGGTGGCGGAGCCGCTGGGCGGGGCTGCCGCCACGGCCGGACCGAGCAGCCCCGGCAGTCCGCCCACGGCGAGGGCCGAGACCGGTACGGCGGCCATGGCCCGCAGCAGGCTCCGGCGCGAGGGGGTGAAGGGCCGGGGCGTACCGGTCGCGTCCGGCGTGGCGGCGGATCCGGGGAATCCGGCGGGTCTGTCTGGCGTGATCATGTGCGGCTCTCCTAGGGGGCGCGTGCCTGCCGTTCGTGGTGCGGTGGGCGGTGGGCGGTGGGCAGTGGGGCTGGTGGTTCGGGTGCGGCGGTTCAGGTGACTGGCTCAGGTGACAGGCTCAGGCGTATGGCTGCTCAGGCGTATGGCTCAGGGGCCGGTTGAGGCGGGCGGTTCAGTCGGTCGGTTCAGAACCTCGCGCCGATCGGCGTGCCGTCCCGCGGGACCAGGAAGTCCCGCGCCGGGGGCAGTGAGCCGTCGGACGCACGCGGGCCGGTGACGGCGGCCGGGTCCGTGCTCACGACCGATGACTCGCCCCAAGTGCCGCCCAGATCCCAGGAGTTGCCCGAGGACGTGGTCGCGGGGCCTAGGGCGGCGGCCCGGGAGTCCGCGACGGAGAGGTTGGCGGTGAGGACCGCCGTCCCGCCCGAGCCGTCCGCGTCGAAGCCCGTGCCCGTGTTGCGGAACGTCGTGTTGCGACTCAGGGCGAGCGCGCCGGGATTGCCGTTGTCGGTGACGCCGTGCGCCGCGTTCCGGTACGCGACCGAGTTGCGCAGCGTGTGGGCCACCGCCGGGGCCGGACTCCCGCCGCCCAGCTTGAAGCCGTTGCCGTCGCCCGCGAAGTCGGGGAAGCCCCAGCGGTTGTAGCCGTTGCCGTACGCGATCGTGTTCTCCACCACGACCGGCGAGGTGAACTTCCAGGCGTCGTAACCGTCGTCCACGTTGTTCCACAGCCGCGCGCCCCGCACGACGTTGCCGGCCCCGCCGCCCTCCTTGATGGCCAGCCCGTCGGCGCTCTCGCCGTTCTTGCGCGGGTCGCGGTTGCCGTAACTGTCCAGGTCCAGGATCTGGTTGCCCGCCGAGGCGCCCTGGAGCTGGAAGCCGGACTCGTAGTTGTCGTGCGTGATGAGACGGGAGAACACGTTGTTGTCGCAACCGTCGCAGTAATAGCCGTACGGCCCGTTGACGATCTCCAGACCGGAGACCTTCCAGTACGAGGCCTCCTGGTGGACGGCGCCACGTTCGGCGCGCGGGATGCTGCCGCCGACCGGTGTGTGACTGGCCGGCAACTGGTCGCCGTCGATGACGACCCGTTCGCCCTGGTAGGGGCCCAGGGAGATCGGCTGCGACGCCGTTCCCGAGGTGGTGACGGTGATGTTGTCGGTCAGCGTGTAGGTGCCGCCGCGCACCGCGATGACGTCACCGGGCCCCGCCCTGTCGACGGCCTGCTGGACGGTCCGCAGCGGTTGTCCGAGGGTGCCCGCGGCGGAGTCGTCGCCGTCGACCGCCACCACGATGGTCGCCGCGGTCGCCGCGGTCGATGTGGTCGATGCGTTGGGCGCGGCCGGGACGGCCGTCGCCGGAGCCGGGGTCACCACGGCCGCCAGTACTGCACTCAGCGCTGTCCCTGTGAGCATGCCCGCAGTGCGCACGAGGCCTCCTTGTCTGCCGATCCGATCCGTATGTCGTCGCGGATCAGTGGTCGCCCGCACCGGGTTGGTTGCCGGGGCACATGGTCGCCCCCGGAGAGATCTGTCGATATGTCGAACAAGGTTCGGTGAGCCGGTCAGAACGTAGAGCGCGGTCGTGACCACGTCAATAACTTCGGCACGCCCGACCCGCGCGACCCGCCTCGCCCATCCAGTCCATCCGGCCCTTCCGCCCCGCCCGGCCACTCGCGGCGCGCTCGTTGCCGCCGGGTTTGGCGCGGCGGTGTCCGGCTACCCGGACCATGTGTCAGTGACAGAGCTTCAGGAACTCGTTCGCTTCCTTGAGGACCGGTTCGCCTGTGCGCAGGCCTGCACCGAGTGCGCGAGGGCGTGTGCCCTGCGTGCGAGCCTCGCCGACATCGACGGTCCCGAGGACCAGCAGCTGATCCGGCGCAAGAGCATCCTGTGCACGGAGGTCTGCGACGCGACCTGCCGACTCCTCGCGGAGCAGGTCACCCAGTCCGAGGACACGATGCGCTCCCAGGTCGAGTGGTGCCGCACCGTCTGCCTCGAAACCGCCCACGTCTTCGACCTCGTCCCCGATTCCGAGGGGAGCGCCCAGGCCTGCCGCGACTGCGCCCGTGCCTGTACGGAGTTCCTCGCCCGGCTGAGGTGACCCACCCGGGCCCGTCACCGGCATTCCCTATTTCTGGAACACGTTCTACGGTGTGCGCCGTCAGGTCCGGGCGCCCGCGGCAGCGGGCCGGGGAACCAGGGAGGCGCCGTGCATCTCGAATACACGCCGGAGCAGCAGCGGTTGCGCACCGAACTGCGCGCCTATTTCACCGAACTCGTACCGGACGACGTGCACGCCCGCTACGACGACCCGGCCGCGCAGAAGCGCTTCTACCGTGACACCATCCGCCGGCTGGGCGCCGACGGCTGGCTGGGCGTCGGCTGGCCGAAGGAGTACGGCGGACGCGGTCTGACGCCGATGGAGCAGTTCATCTTCTTCGACGAGGCCGCCCAGGCCGGCGTACCGCTGCCGCTGATGGCGCTGAACACGGTCGGTCCGACCATCATGAGGTTCGGCACGGACGAGCAGAAGGCGTACTTCCTCCCGAAGATCCTCTCCGGCGAGATCGACTTCGCGATCGGCTACAGCGAACCCGACGCGGGCACGGACCTGGCCGCCCTCAGGACACGGGCGGTCAGGGAGGGCGACGAGGACAGCGGCCACTACACGGTCGACGGGCAGAAGATCTGGACGACGAACGGCGACACGGCCGACTGGGTCTGGCTCGCCGTCCGCACCGACCCCGACGCCCCGCCGCACAAGGGCATCACCATGCTCCTCGTGCCGACCTCCGACCCCGGCTACTCCTGCACGCTCATCAACACCCTCGCCTCGCACGACACCACCGCCAGCTACTACGAGAACATCCGCGTCCCCGCCTCGCGCCGGGTCGGCGAGGAGAACAAGGGCTGGCGGCTGATCACCAACCAGCTCAACCACGAGCGCGTCACGCTCGCCGCCCACGGCACCATGGCCATCCGCGCCCTGCACGACGTACAGCGCTGGGCCATGGAGACCAAACTCGCCGACGGCAGCCGGGTCGCCGACCTGCCCTGGGTGCGCCGGACCCTCGCCCGGACCCACATCAGGCTCGACGCGATGAAGCTCCTCAACTGGCAGATGGTGAACGCCGTCCAGGAGGGCACCCTCACCCCGCAGGACGCCTCCGCGGTCAAGGTGTACGGGTCCGAGGCCCGCCGTGACGCGTACGCCTGGCTCATGGAGGTCGTCGCCGTCGCGGGCGTCCTCAAGGAGGGGTCGGCGGGCGCGGTCCTCCACGGCGACCTGGAGCGCGGCTACCGCTCGGCCGTCATCTTCACCTTCGGCGGCGGAAACAACGAGATCCAGCGGGAGATCATCTCGTGGATCGGCCTGGGGATGCCGAGGGTGCGGCGCTAGCCGATGCGTGGGCGGTGCCGTCAGATGGAGGTGCCGACGAGGAATTCGTCGTGGACCTCGCGGACGCGCGCGATCACGTCGGCGGCGGCCAGCGGCCGGGGCGCGGCGGCGAACAGCTCGGCCAGGCCCTCGACACCCTCGTCGGCGCGGGGCCGCCACTTGGCCACCCAGTCGTCGAGCACCCCGGCCAGGTCCGGCCGCCGCTCGATCGCGTAGCCCGTCAGGGCCTGCGTCCAGTCCTGGCTGCGGCGGGCGTCCCTGCCGAACTCGGTGCACAGCTCGGCGAGGAACCGGTCCCCGTTGGCCTCGGCCAGCCGCCCGAACATCTCGTTGACGAGGGTGTCCACCGCGGGTTTGACCGCGAGATTGAGCCCGGCGAAGGCCTCGCCCCAGTCGTACGCGATCAGGAGGTGTTCCAGGGTCTGCCGCAGCGGCTGCCAGGCGGGGCCGTCCTCCCAGGCCCGGCGGGCGGTGGCGGTCCGTGCCAGGTCGTCGCCGTGCGCGTCGGCCAGCACCCTGGTCCAGTAGGCGATCCGCTGGATCCGGCGCATCTCGTCGGCGGCCTGGAAGTGCGCGCAGTTGGTGATGTACGACGAGGGCGCCATCTGCCCGACGTACAGGCTGACCATCTGCAGCACGTGCAGCGGGAAGCGCAAGGGGACGAACAGCGTCCGTAACGTGTCCACCCAGCCCGGGTCGGACCGTCCGGAGTCGGGACTTGCGAGGCCGGGCTGTCCGGAGTCGGACCGTCCGGGGGCCTGCGCCGCCGCGGTCCCGTTTTCCTCGTACCGGTCGACGAGCGCGTCCAGGTAGATCTCGCGGTCGTGCTGGAGCGCGACATAGTCGCGGTAGGTCAGTTTCGCCGGGTCGCGGAAGCCCTCCCAGTCGTCCACCTGGAGCGGCGACCCCTCCCGGTGCGCGAGGTACCACTTGTTCAGGGTCCACTCGGGGGACATCTCGAAGGGGACCGGATCGCGCCGGAAGTGGTAGTGGAACCTGCCGGTGACCACCTCGTAGGGCGTCGGCCTGCGCCGGACGTCCCCGAACATGCTCCAGGTCCTCTGCTGCCGCCTGTCCGCCGCACCGGTCATGGCTCAGTCCTGCCTCTCCAGGTACCAGACCAACTGCTCGTCGGTCTGCTTGAGGCGCCCGGCGAACGCCGCCAGCGCGGGCTCCAGTTCACTCAGCGGGAACGCCCGGCCCAGCTCCTCCTCCAGGCTGGCGCGGGTCAGCACGCACCGCCGGGGAACGCTGATCCGTACGTATCCGCCCTGATCGTCGACCGCCACCTCGGCGTCGGGATTGTCCTGTTCGATCGCGGCGGCCACCGCCTCGGCGAGGTCGCCGTCGATGCCGCGGATCACGGGTCCCACCCGCTTGTCGGCACCGGTGCCGGATACGGTCATCGTCTCGTCCTCACGCTTCTCGGGAGCTGTCGTGGCGGGCCTCGCCGTCCTGTGGGATACCGATCCGTACGGCGCCCGCGTCGGTGGCCCGGATCGGGTACCGGTGGAGCCGGCATCCGGACGGGTTGATGCCCGCGCCGGAGGTCAGGTCGAACTCCCAGCCGTGTCCGGCGCAGGTGAGGGTGTTCTCCTCCTCGTCCCACTTGCCGTAGGCCAGCGGGAACTCCTGGTGCGGGCACATCCCCTGGTAGGCGGCGAAGGACCCGTCGACGTGGTGCACGACGAGCACCCGCTCACCGGCGACCTCGGCCTCGACGAGATCGCCCTCCCACAGCCCCTCGGCCTCCGGCACGTCGAACCACCGCACCGGAGCGCCGCTCATGAGGCGTACCCCACGACCACCACGTCCAGCGGCTTCACACCCGCGCTCACCACGGTGGCGTCGTCGGGCAGTGTCCTCCCGTCGTGCCGCACCCGCAGCGGCCGGTCCTGCGCCGCCACCCGGCGGTCGACCACATGGTGGGCCACCTTGTCGGCGACCACGGTCATCGGGTCCGCGTCGTCCACCGGGACCAGCAGCACCACCAGGTCCCCGTCGAACAGGGCCTGCAGAGGAAACAGCGCCATCGCCGAGCCTTCCCTTCCGCCCGGGTCGGCCGGGTCATCACGTACATCCGGTTCGTTCGAGTCGTCGGCCCCGGCGTCAGCCGCGGGCGGCGGCGTGGTCGTCGGGTGCGGCCTGCGCCCAGGCGTAGTCGGTGGCGTCCCGGCCCATCTCCTCCGGCGACAGGCTCATGTAGGCCAGCGCGCCCTCCATCGTCGGCGGCTGGATCTGCCCGCCGAGGAACCGGTCGATGACGGTGGTGTGCCCCTGGAAGCGCCGCGGAGCCTGTTCGAAGACCCACTGGCAGGGCGCCGAGCAGAAGACGTACCGGCGCCCGTCCCGGTCGAGGATCTTCGGCAGCGGGCTGGCGAGCCTGCCCGCCCGGTATCCGGCGGGCGCCACCACCGGGACATGACACAGATTGCAGATCATGGGGAACGTCTCGGGCAGGGTGGCCTCCGGACGGCCCGCCCTGAGGTTCGCGGCGATGACGTCCCAGTGCCCGCCGAAGGTGTCGTGCCAGCCCGGGTACTTCTCTTCGAGCCACTCCCGCTCCTCGGGAGCGACACCCGCGTCGGGGTTCCACCAGACGGTCGGGCGCCAGTACCAGATGCCGAGCTGAAGGGCGTGGTGGTACCAGTCGAGTTCGGGCAGGAAGTGCTCGTCCCAGTACCAGGGCTTCTCCAGGCCGAAGTCACGGAACTGGTCCAGGAACTGCTTGCAGATCCACTCCTGCATGAACTCCTTGAAGGAGTGGCCGCGGTGCTCCAGCGGCGTGTAGTAGTCCATCGACAGCCCGGTCAGCAGGGCGAAGAGCCGCCACGACCGCCAGAACATGTGGTCCACCAGCTGCTGCGCGGCATCCTTGCGGCCGTGCTCCACCAGGAGCTTGATGGTCGGTTCCCCCTGCTGGGAGTGCCGGGCCTCGTCGGTCTGGATCGACGAGATCAGCGCCCCGAAGTCCACGTCCCCGACCTTCATGGCGTCCGCCGCCATCCCGAGGAACTGCAGGTTGGTGAACCCGGTCTCGAACGTGAAGGTCAGCTGGACGGCCGTGGACACCGCGTCGTTCGCGGTGAACATGTCGTCGAACAGGCTGCGGGCGGCGACCGCGCCCCACTCGTTCGTGTGCAGCGCCTTGTGCGCCCAGTCCGCCCGCGGCTCCCTGGCCAGCAGCCCGTGGGGGAAGTAGGTCTGGATCTGGCCGTGGCGCATCTCGTCGAGGGTGCCGAAGGTCGCCATGTTCCGCCACGCAGCCGCGCGCCCGAACCGGCCCATCCGGGACTCCGCGAGACTCGCCAGGTACTCCGGGATCGCGATCACGCCGTAGTGCGCGATGATCGCCGACTTCCACCCCGGATCCAGCTGCTCGTACACCTTCGACCGCCCGATGACGGCGTTGACCGCGTAGACACCGGCGTCCTTGCCGTACTGGTTGTGCACGTACTCCGGGTACGTGACCTTGTACGGCTCGTCCCACACCCACCACGCCTCGGCCGGCAGCCCGAAGCCGTCGGAGAGCTCGGCCGGCCAGACCTCCTCCTCCTTGACATAGGACAGGGACCAGTTCATGTCACGGGTCAGGTCGTACCACTCGGAACGGGCAAGACGCGGCATGCGCCGTCTCCCTCCGTACGGGGTGCCGGCTCGTACCACCGGCCTGTGCCGATCGGTGACGTCCACTCATGGCTATCACCGCGACGGTGCCCGCGCCATATGCGTGTCGGTAAGCAGAAAGGGCCGTTACGGTTGCATCCATGGATGGGGAGCACCACGGCGATCCGGGTCTGTTCGGTCCGGACTCCGTGACCTGGCAACTGCACGGCGACCCCATGATGTGGGTCGCCGGGATCCGCGCGCTCTACCTCCAGGCGCTCCATCCGCGCGCGGTGCGCGGTGTCATGCAGAACTCCGACTTCCGCAAGGACGCCTGGGGCCGGCTGATGAGGACGGCCCACTTCGTCGGCACCACCACGTACGGGACGAAGGAGGCGGCCGAGAAGGCGGGTGCGCGCGTGCGGAGGATCCACACGATGCTCACGGCGACCGACCCCGGCACGGGCGAGCGCTACGGCATCGACGAACCCGCGCTGCTGCTGTGGGTCCACTGCGCCGAGATCGACTCCTATCTGCACGTCCTGCGCCGCTCCGGCCTCCGGCTCACGGACGCGCAGGCCGACCGGTACATCGGCGAACACCGCGTCAGCGCACGCCTGGTGGGCCTCGACCCCGCCGACGTACCGTCCGACCAGGCGGAACTGGCCGCCTACTTCGAGAAGACGCGGCCGGAACTGACCGCAGGACCGGAGGCGCGGGACGTCGACGACTTCCTGCGCAGACCGCCCGTCCACCCGCTGCTGGTCCCGGCGCGGGCCCTGCTGTGGCGCTGGGTGGCGCAGACCGCGTACGCCTCACTGCCGCCCCACGCCCATGAGTTGTACGGAAGATCCGTACGGTCGACCCGGGCGGTGACCCGCCGGCTGCGCCTCACGGGCACCGTGCTGCGCTGCGTTCCCGCACGTCTGCGCTGGCAACTGCCGCCCAAACACATTATCCGCGCCATGTCACGGCTCGGCCCCGGCTCGCGCCCCGCACCGTACAAAGTCGGACCATAGCTCGTCATACTGGGCGGGCCAGGGGAGGGCGGGTCCGGACGACGGGGGCGATCGCGGGAGATGGGGGAGACCAGGCTCATCCAGGGCCGGTACCGATTGCTCGACCTGATAGGTCGGGGCGGCATGGGAGAGGTGTGGCGGGCGCGGGACGAGTCGCTGGGCAGACAGGTCGCCGTCAAGTGCCTCAAACCACTGGGCCAGCAGCATGACAACGCGTTCACGCGGGTGCTGCGGGAGCGGTTCCGGCGCGAGGCCAGGGTCGCCGCGGCCCTCCAGCACCGCGGGGTGACCGTCGTCCACGACTTCGGTGAGTCCGACGGTGTCCTGTACCTGGTGATGGAGCTGCTCGACGGCCGCAATCTGAGCCAGCTCCTGGAGGACAACAAACAGCATCCCCTGCCGGTCGGCGACATCGTGGACGTCGCCGAACAGGTCGCCGCCGCCCTCGCCTACACCCACCAGCAGGGCATCGTGCACCGCGATCTGAAGCCCGCCAACATCATGCGGCTCGACGACGGCGCGGTGAAGATCTGCGACTTCGGCATCGCCCGCCTCGGCCACGACATCGGCTTCACCTCACGCCTCACCGGCACCGGCATAGCCATGGGCACCCCGCACTACATGTCGCCCGAGCAGATCGGCGGCACCGAGGTCGACCAGCGCAGCGACCTCTACTCCTTCGGCTGCGTCCTGTACGAGATCGCCACCGGCGCCCCGCCGTTCGACCTCGACGACGCGTGGGCGGTCCTCGTCGGACACCGGGACACGGCACCCGAGCCGCCGCGCAGCCACCGGGCCGAACTCCCCGAGTTCCTCGACCGGATCATCCTCGACCTGCTGGCCAAGGAGCCCGGACGGCGCCCGCACGACGCCCGCGAGCTGGGCCGCCGGATCGGCGCGGGCCGCACCACACCGGCGTACGTGCCGACCATGGTGTCGGCGCCCCTGCGGCCCGAGGCGGTGAGGTGGCCCGAGGTACGGGAGTGGCCCGAGGCGGCGGGACGCCCTGGGACGACGGCACGTCCTGAAGGGGCGGGGAGCCCTGGGACGGCCGGGCGGCCCGTCGCCCGCGAGGCGCGGCTGCCGTCCTGGACCCGCGGCATGACCACCGGCCACAAGGCGACCGGGACCGGCGCGGGGCTGCGCGCCACACCGCCGGATGCCGCCGCGGGCCTCACCGGCGACTGGATCGCCCGCACCGACACCCGCGGCGCCCCGGACCCGGCGCCCGCCGAACGGCCCACCCCGGCACCCGAGTTGCTCACCGCGCTCACCGGCCGCCACAACGCGGGGCTGAGCCTCGGCCGGCTGAGCCGCTGGGCGGAGGCGGGCGAGGTGCACCGCGCCGTCGCCGCCGAACGCGAGCACGCCCTGGGGCCCGACCACCCCGACACCCTGGCCAGCCGCTACGAGGTCGGCTTCACCCTCAGCCGCACGGGCCGCCCCGCCGACGCGCTGCGCGAGTACACGCACGTGGCCCGCACCAGGGAGCACGTACTCGGCCCCGAACACCCGGACACCCTGGCCGCCCGCCAGGAAATGGCGTACGTACTCGGCCAGTTGGGCCGTCACTTCGAGGCGCACCAGGTCTATACGGGCGTGCTCGCCACCCGGGAACGCGCCATGGGACCCGACCACCCGGACACCCTGCGCTGCCGCCACAACCTCGCCTTCAACCTCAGCAGGCTCGGACGCCTCGACGACTCGTACCGGATGGCGAGCGAGGTCGCCACGGCGCGCGCCCGCGTGCTCGGCGCGAACCATCCAGACACCCTCGTCACCCGGTACGAAGTCGCCTACGCACTCGGCCAGTTGGGGCGGTGGACCGAGGCGCTGGGCACCTACCAGGAGGTCGCGGGAGCCCGGGCGCAGGCCCTCGGGCCCGACCACCCGGACACGCTCGCCGCCCGCTACGAGGTCGGCATCAGCCTCGGCAGGCTCGGGCACAGCGCGCAGGCCCTGGAGCTGTACCGGGGGCTGATCGACGACCGGACCCGGGTGCACGGGCCCGCCCATCCCGAGACCCTGCGCGCCCGGCACGGCCTCGGGGTCAACCTCGGGCGGCTCGGCCGGTGGGAGGAGGCGCTCGCCGAGTCCCGTGACGTGTGCGCCATCCGGGAACGGGTCCTCGGGCCCGATCACCCGGACACCCTGGTGAGCCGTCGCGAGGTCGCCGTCGGGCTCGGCTGGCTCGGCCGGTGGGGGGACGCGCTCGCGGAGTACCGGCAGGTGGCCGGGGCGCGTGAGCGGGTGCTCGGCGCCGACCATCCCGACGCGCTGGCCAGCCGGAACGACGAGGCGCACTGTCTGGAGCAGTTGGGGCGGGCGGGGGAGGCGGCGGCGTTGTACCGGAGGGTGGCTGCGTTGCGTCAGCAGCGGGTTTCCGGGGCCTGGTGAGGCACCGGGCTGTCTTTCGGCTCACGTGGGGCTGCGCCCCCCCGGCCCCCCGGTTGTTTTCGGGTGCGGGCCGGTGGGGGCTGGGCGCGCCGTTCCCCGCGCCCCTGGGTGGGTGGGGGTCGGGCGGATTTGCCGGGTGCGGGCTGTCCGTGGCTGGGCGCGCCGTTCCCCGCGCCCCTGAGGGGGGTGGGGGTGGGCGGGTTCTTTTGGGTGCGGGTCGGCCGTGGCTGGTCGCGCAGTTCCCCGCGGCCCTGGGTGGGTGGGGGCCGGGCGGATTTGCCGGGTGCGGGCTGTCCGTGGCTGGGCGCGCCGTTCCCCGCGGCCCTTAGGGGCTGGGGCGCCCCCACATGGGTGTCCGCCGGGTGCGTGTGGGGGTGGTCGGTGTGGATCTTTGCGTGTTACCTAGGGGGATGGGTGCTCACGAGGGATACCGGGAACACGACGTCGTCATTGTCGGCGGAGGGCACAACGGGCTGGTGGCCGCCGCCTATCTGGCCCGCGCGGGGAAGTCCGTGCTCGTTCTGGAGCGGCTGGCGAACACCGGCGGCGCCGCCGTGTCGACGCGGCCGTTCGCCGGGGTCGACGCCCGGCTGTCGCGCTACTCCTATCTGGTCAGCCTGCTGCCCCGGAAGATCGTCCGGGACCTGGGCCTGGACTTCCGGGTCCGCGGCCGCAACGTGTCCTCGTACACCCCCACCGAGCGCGGCGGCCGGCCCGCCGGACTGCTCGTCGGGGGCGGCGAACGGCGCACCCGGGAGGCCTTCGCCAAGCTCACCGGCTCGGGCAGTGAGTACCAGGCCTGGCAGCGCTTCTACGGCATGACCGGCCGCCTCGCCAAGAAGGTCTTCCCCACCCTCACCGAACCGCTCCCCACCCGCGACGAACTGCGCCGCCGCATCGACGACGAGGAGGCCTGGCGCATCCTCTTCGAGGAACCGCTGGGGATCGCCGTCGAGGACACCTTCGCCGACGACCTCGTCCGCGGAGTCGTCCTCACCGACGCCCTCATCGGCACCTTCGCCGACGCCCACGACCCCACCCTGCGGCAGAACCGCTGCTTCCTCTACCACGTGATCGGCGGCGGCACCGGAGCCTGGGACGTCCCGGTCGGCGGCATGGGCGCCCTCACCCACGCGCTGGCCACCGCCGCGCGCAACGCCGGCGCGGTCCTTGCCACCGGACACGAGGCGCTCCGGGTGGAGACCGACGGACGCGCCGCCGAGGTCACCTACCGGACCGCGGACGGCGAGGGAACCGTCGCAGCCCGGCACGTGCTCGTCAACGCCTCCCCGCAGGAACTCGCGCGACTGACCGGCGACGAGGCGCCCACCCCCGCCGAGGGCGCCCAGCTCAAGGTCAACATGTTGCTGAAGCGGCTGCCCCGGCTGCGCGACACCTCCGTCGACCCGCGGGAGGCCTTCGCCGGGACCTTCCACATCGCCGAGGGGTACGAGCAGCTGGCGACCGCGCACGCGCAGGCCTCGTCCGGTGTGCTGCCCGAGGCGCCGCCCTCCGAGATCTACTGCCACTCGCTGACCGATCCCACGATCCTGGGCCCCGACCTCCAACAGCAGGGCTACCACACGCTGACCCTCTTCGGGCTGCACACACCCGCCCGGCTCTTCGCCCAGGACAACGACGGCGTACGCCGCGAACTGCTGAAGTCGACCCTGGCGCAACTGGACGCACACCTCGCCGAACCGATCGTCGACTGCCTGGCGACCGACGGGGACGGCCGTCTGTGCATCGAGGCCAAGACCCCCCTCGACCTGGAACGCGACCTGCGGCTCCCCGGCGGCAACATCTTCCACCGCGACCTCGCCTTCCCCCACACCCAGGAGGAGACGGGCCGCTGGGGCGTCGAGACCGCCCACCCCAACATCCTCCTCTGCGGCGCGGGCGCGGTGCGGGGCGGAGGAGTGAGCGGGGTACCGGGCCACAACGCGGCCATGGCCCTCCTGGAAGCCCCGTAGGGGCGCCTCAGGGGCGCGGGGAACGGCGCGAGCAACCCCCACGACCCGCGGTCGCATCCGCTACGGCAGGACCAACGGCGGGGGCTGTTCAGGGGCGCGGGGAACGGCGCGGGTGACCCACCACGACCCGCAGCCGCGTCCGCTAGGGCAGGGCCGACGGCGGGCGGCCGCCCCAGGGGGCGCGGGGAACTGCGCGGGCGACCCCCACGACCCGCAGCCGCATCCGCTACGGCAGAGCCGGCGGCGGACGCGGCAGGTCGTGGGGCCGGGCCCGCTCAGTCCGAGGACACCACCCACCCCACGGCCTCGACGCGCGCCGAGTCCGCCGGACGGCCGTCGTCGAACAGGACACGCCCGTCGTCACCGACCCGCAGCGCGTCCACGTACGCACCCCGCCCCACATACAGCCGGTCCGTCGTGTACCGCCACCGCAGGACGAGCCGCGCGGCAGCGGGAAGGTCCGCGCCGACCCGGTGCCACACCCGGCCCGACCAGCCGGTCACCGATCCGGCCGGATGCCCGGCGGGAGCCTCACCGTCGCGGACGGTCGTGAACGGCACCGCCTGCCACGTCTCCCCGCCGTCCGCCGACGACTCCAGGAAGAGCGCGTCCGCCTGCGGTTCGGTGTCCCACCACAGCGCGCACCGCAGCCGCCCGCCGGCGCCCACGTCCAGCGCGGGCAGTGTCAGCGTCGCGGAGGCCGCGGTCGCCATGCCGGAGAACCAGGCCGCACGCCCCCGCGCGGGCCGGACCGGAACAGCGCGGGCCAGGTTGTTGGCGGCGGCGACCCGGGGAGCCGAACCGGAGCGCCAACTGCGCACCGGATGAACGGAGTTGCCGAGGAGGACGAGGAACGAGTCGGTCGTCGGGTCGAGGACGAGCGAGGTCCCCGTGAAGCCCGTGTGCCCCGCGGTGCGCGGAGTGGCCATCGCGCCCATGTACCAGTGCTGGTAGAGCTCGAAGCCGAGACCGTGCTCGTCGCCGGGGAAGGCCGTGTTGAAGTCCGTGAACATCAGGTCCACGGACTCCGGCTCCAGGATGCGCGCCCTGCCGTACACCCCGCCGTTGAGCAGCGTCCGGCCGAGTACCGCGAGGTCCCACGCGGTGGAGAAGACACCGGCGTGCCCCGCGACACCGCCCAGGCTGTACGCGTTCTCGTCGTGCACCTCACCCCATACGAGCCCCCGGTCGAGCCCCGACCACGGCTTGCGGGCGTCCTCGGTGGCGGCGATCCCCGGCTTCCAGGAGGCCGGCGGGTTGTATCGGGTGCGGCGCATGCCGAGCGGCGCGGTGATCTCGGTGCGGAGCAGGACGTCCAGGGCGCGGCCGGTGATCTTCTCCAGGACCAGCTGCAGCGAGATCAGATTGAGGTCCGAGTAGAGGTACTTGGTGCCCGGCGGATTGAGGGGCGCCTCCTTCCAGACGAGTTGGAGCTTCTCCTCGTACGTCGGCGCGCTGTAGAGCGGGATCCAGGCGCGGAACCCCGAGGTGTGGGTGAGCAGTTGGCGGATCGTGATGTCCTGCTTGCCCGCGCCGCCGAAGTCCGGGAGGTACGAGGCGACCTTGCCCTCCAGTTCCAGCGTGCCGCGCTCGATCTGCTGCACGGCGAGGATCGATGTGAACAGCTTGGACACCGAGGCCAGGTCGAAGACCGTGTCCTCGGCCATCGCGATCTGCCGCTCCGCGGGGAACTCCACGGCGGTGTCGGTCTTCTCGTCGTACGCCGAGTAGCGCACCGCCTTGCCGATCGGCTCGTGCAGGGCGACCGTAGCGCCGCGGCCCGCGAGCAGCACGGCACCCGCGTACCAGGGGTACTTGGGGGAGGGTGCGAGGAACGACTCGGCGTCGGTGACGAGTTGGCGCAGCGGGCCAGGCAGCAGGCCGGCGCGTTCGGCGGAGCCGTGGCGCAGGGTCGGGTGCTTGGAGCCCCCGGCTCCGTCGCCCTTGCCCGTGCCGGGCGCAGCCGACGCCGCGGGCAGAGGCGCCAGGATCAACGCGCCTCCCAACGCCGTCAGACCGCGCCCCACTTGACGGCGGGTCGGCCCGCCGTCCGCTCTGTCCCCCGTCGATGACATCGATGCCATTGAAGAGCCTCCCGTCACGCCGTCACGCCGCTTGAAAGTATTTTTCCGCCCACACCGTGCCCGGTGAAACTTTTGTGTCAGAGGAGGGCGGTGTCAACGGTGGCGCTCCGACTCGTCCACGGTCCAAAAAACTGACGGTCCATCAGAAAAGCTCTTCCCTCGTCCACGGGACTGCGGCATCCTGCGCCCATGCAGACGGAGTTGAGCAAGAAACTGGGAGTCGAGCACGCCCTCTTCGGCTTCACGCCGTTCCCCGCCGTCGCCGCTGCCATCAGCCGGGCCGGTGGATTCGGTGTGCTCGGCGCGGTCCGCTACGCCGACCCCGATGAACTCAAACGGGACCTCGACTGGATCGAGGCACACGTCGACTCGATGCCGTACGGGCTCGATGTCGTCATGCCCGCCAAGAAGGTCGAGGGTGTCACCGAGGCCGACGTCGAGGCGATGATCCCCGAGGGGCACCGCCAGTTCGTCAGGGACACCCTGGCCAAGTACGCGGTGCCCGAACTCGACGAGGGGGAGGCCTCCGGCTGGCGCATCACCGGCTGGATGGAACAGGTCGCCCGCACCCAGCTGGACGTCGCCTTCGACTACCCGATCAAGCTGCTGGCCAACGCGCTCGGCTCGCCGCCCGCCGACGTCATCGAGCGCGCCCACGAGAAGGGCGTGCTCGTCGCCGCCCTCGCGGGCAGCGCCCGGCACGCGCGCAAGCACGCCGAGGCGGGCATCGACATCGTCGTCGCCCAGGGCTACGAGGGCGGCGGACACACCGGCGAGATCGGCTCCATGGTGCTGACCCCGGAGGTCGTCGAGGCCGTGGCGCCCCTGCCCGTGCTCGCCGCGGGGGGCATCGGCAGCGGACAGCAGATGGCTGCAGCGCTCACACTCGGTGCCCAGGGTGTGTGGCTCGGCTCCATATGGCTGACCACCACAGAAGCCGATATGCACTCGCGCGCCGTGACCCGGAAACTCCTGGCCGCCGGGTCCGGCGACACCGTCCGCTCGCGCGCTCTGACCGGGAAACCCGCACGGCAGCTGCGTACCGAATGGACCGACGCCTGGGACGACCCGAACGGGCCCGGCACGCTCCCCATGCCCCTGCAGGGACTCCTGGTCGCCGAGGCGCTCTCACGGATCCAGAAGCACGAGGTGGAACCGCTGCTCGGCACACCCGTGGGCCAGATCGTCGGCCGCATGAACAGCGAACGCGCAGTCCAGGAGGTCGTCGACGACCTCACCCGCGGCTTCGAGGAGGCCGTGGACCGACTCGACCGCATCGCCGGAAGGAGCCACGAGTGAGCCAGCCCCCCAACGGCTTCTGGTCCCAGGCCACCGCCGACCCTGAACGCATCGTGCTCGTCGCGACCGACGGCGAGGAGTGGACCGCCGGACGGCTGCACGCCGAGGCCAACCGCCTGGTCCACGGACTGCGCGCCGCCGGACTCGAACGCGGCGACTCCTTCGCCGTCGTGCTGCCCAACGGCGTCGAGTTCCTCACCGTCTACCTCGCCGCCTCCCAGGCCGGCTTCTACCTCGTGCCCGTCAACCACCATCTGGTCGGCCCCGAGATCGCCTGGATCGTGGCCGACTCCGGGGCCAAGGCCCTCATCGCGCACGAGCGGTTCGGCGACGCCGCACGCCACGCGGCCGACGAGGCGGAGCTCCCCGCGGACCGGCGGTACGCGGTCGGTGCGGCCGGTACGACGAGCACGGCCGGTGCGATCGAGGGGTTCCGGCCGTACGGCGACCTCCTCGACGGGCAGCCCGGGACCGTGCCCGCGGACCGGACGCTCGGCTGGGTCATGAACTACACCTCCGGCACCACGGGGCGACCGCGCGGCATCCGCCGACCGCTGCCCGGCAAGCTCCCCGAGGAGACGTATCTCGGCGGTTTCCTCGGCATCTTCGGGATCAAGCCGTTCGACGGCAATGTGCATCTGGTGTGCTCGCCGCTCTACCACACGGCGGTCCTGCAGTTCGCGGGCGCGTCCCTGCACATCGGGCACCGGCTGGTGCTGATGGACAAGTGGACGCCCGAGGAGATGCTCCGGCTCATCGACACCCATCGGTGCACCCACACCCATATGGTGCCGACCCAGTTCCACCGCCTGCTCGCGTTGCCGCAACACACCAGAGAGGCCTACGACGTGTCGTCCATGCGACACGCCATCCATGGCGCCGCCCCCTGCCCGGACCATGTGAAACGGGCCATGATCGAGTGGTGGGGCCACAGCGTCGAGGAGTACTACGCGGCCAGCGAGGGCGGTGGGGCCTTCGCCACCGCCGAGGACTGGCTGAAGAAACCCGGCACGGTCGGCAGGGCGTGGCCCATCAGCGAACTCGCCGTCTTCGACGACGACGGCAACAGGCTGCCGTCCGGCGAACTCGGCACCGTCTACATGAAGATGAGCACCGGCGGATTCTCCTACCACAAGGACGAGACCAAGACGAGGAAGAACCGCATCGGGGACTTCTTCACCGTCGGCGACCTGGGATATCTCGACGAGGACGGCTATCTCTTCCTCCGCGACCGCAAGATCGACATGATCATCTCCGGCGGGGTCAACATCTATCCCGCCGAGATCGAGGCCGCGCTGCTCACCCACCCCGCCGTCGCCGACGCGGCCGCCTTCGGGATCCCGCACGACGACTGGGGCGAGGCGGTGAAGGCGGTCGTCGAACCCGCGCCCGGCTTCGAAGCGGGCGAGGCGCTGGCCGCGCGGATCCTCGAACACTGCGCACAGCAACTCGCCGGGTACAAGCGCCCGGGGAGCGTCGACTTCATCGAGACGATGCCACGCGACCCGAACGGGAAGCTGTACAAACGACGGCTCCGGGAACCGTACTGGGAGGGTCGTACGCGACCGGTGTGAGGCCCCGGCACGGATGTGGGTCGGTGCCATACGGCTTCGGCCCACATGTGCTCCGGTGCCATGTGCTACCGGCCCGTATGCGCTCCGGTCCTGTGTGGTCCCATGCCACCCCATGCCACAGGAGACCGTCCCCATCGCCCGTCCCGGAGCCGGTCCCGGAGCCCGTGCCGCCCGGCTTGACCTGCGACCTGGACGGAACCAGGATCAAGTCCCATGACGCCTGGACACGGCAGCACGGTTGACGGGGTACTGCGACGCAGCGCCCGGCGCACCCCGGCTCGCGCAGCGGTCACCTACCGCGAACGCACCTGGACCTACGCCGAACTCGACGAGGCCGTCTCCCGCGCGGCCGAGGTACTGCGCTCCTCGGGACTCGCCCCGGGCGACCGCGTCGGCGCCTACGGGCACAACTCCGACGCGTACCTCATCGGCTTCCTGGCCTGCGCCCGCGCCGGGCTCGTCCATGTGCCGGTGAACCAGAACCTCACGGGCGACGATCTCGCGTACATCGTCGGCCAGTCGGGCAGCACCCTGGTCCTGGCCGACCCGGATCTCGCGGACCGGCTCCCCGACGGCGTACGGGTGCTGCCGCTGCGCGACGCCGAGGACTCGCTGCTCGCCCGGCTGGAGTCGACACCCGCCTACGACGGCCCCGAGCCGCGCACCGAGGACCTGGCGCAGCTGCTCTACACCTCGGGCACGACGGCCCTGCCCAAGGGCGCGATGCTGACCCACCGCGCGCTGGTGCACGAGTACCTGAGCGCGATCACCGCCCTCGACCTGAGCGCGGGGGATCTGCCCGTGCACTCGCTGCCGCTCTACCACTCGGCGCAGATGCATGTGTTCCTGCTGCCGTACCTCGCGGTCGGCGCCTCCAACACCATCCTCGACGCCCCCGACGGGGACCTGTTGTTCGACCTCGTCGAGGCCGGCCGGGCGGACAGCCTCTTCGCGCCGCCCACCGTGTGGATCGGTCTGTCGAACCGCCCCGACTTCGCCACCCGCGACCTGAGCGGACTGCGCAAGGCGTACTACGGGGCGTCGATCATGCCGGTGCCCGTCCTGGAACGGCTGCGGGCCCGGCTGCCGAAGCTGGCCTTCTACAACTGCTTCGGCCAGAGCGAGATCGGTCCGCTGTCCATGGTCCTCGGGCCGCACGAGCACCGGAAGAAGCGGCTGGACTCCTGCGGACGTCCGGTGCTCTTCGTGGACGCGCGGGTGGTCGACGAGGACGGCAAGGACGTGCCCGACGGCACCTCAGGTGAGGTCGTCTACCGCTCGCCGCAGCTCTGCGAGGGCTACTGGGACAAGCCCGAGGAGACGGCCGAGGCCTTCCAGGACGGCTGGTTCCACTCCGGCGATCTGGTGGTGCGGGACGCCGAGGGGTACTTCACCGTCGTCGACAGGGTGAAGGACGTCATCAACTCCGGCGGTGTACTGGTCGCTTCACGGCAGGTCGAGGACGCGCTCTACACCCACCCCGAGGTGGCCGAGGCCGCGGTGGTCGGGCTGCCCGACGAGCGGTGGATCGAGGCCGTCACCGCGGTCGTCGTACGCCGCGGCGAGGTCACGGAGGACGAACTGCTCGCCCACGCCCGGGAGAAGCTTGCCCACTTCAAGGCGCCCAAGCGGGTGGTGTTCGTGGACGAGCTGCCGCGCAACGCGAGCGGGAAGATCCTCAAGCGGGAACTGCGGGACCGGTTCGGGGAGGGTTCCCAGGTGGCGGCCCCTGGCGACCTTGACTCACCGGTGACCGAATCTTTGCCGGGCGAACCCCCGCCCCACTGAACTGAATCCGCCGGTGGGCCGTACCAGTTACGTTACGGCGGTCCGACCACCCGAGCCTGGTCCGCCCAGCCACCACCGGGTTTCGCACGGAAGGACCTTCGGGTTGTCTAGCACCACGAACTCTCACTCATTGCCGGACCTGGACCGGACAACCCCGAAGGAACCCGAGATGCCCGAGGCAGTGCCTCCGGCGGACAGCACATCCACGGAGAAGGCGGACCCTTCCGCCGAGCCGGCAGCCCCGGCCGCCGACGGGGTCGGGAAGCCCGCCGAGGCAGCGGACGCGCCGACCGGTGCGGCGGTCGCCCCTGTCGAGGCCGAGGACGAAGAGGCCCCCGCCGGGGAGGATGAGGCCGCACCCGCCAGCGCGCACATATCCACCGACGCGGAGGCGCCCGCCGACGCCGACGAGGACGCCACAACCGGCGCCGAGGAGACGGCCGAGGCACCCCCCACCCCCCGCGGCTGGCGCGCCAAGCACCCCGGCGCCGCCCGGACCGTGACGTACACGATCACCTCCCTCGCCGCGCTGCTCGTGCTCTTCGCGCTGCTCATGCCGAACGACCCCGACCGCTTCCGGCCCGCCGTGTTCCTGCGGCTGCCGGTGGAGGCGATCTTCGGCGCGGCCGTCCTCATGGTCCTGCCGAAGACGCTGAGGCTGATCACCGCCGTCCTCGCCGGTCTGAGCCTGGGCGCGATGACCGTCCTGAACCTCCTCGACCTCGGCTTCAACGAATTCCTCGGACGCGGCTTCAACGTCGTACTCGACTGGACCCTGTTCAACGACGCCCGGACGTACCTTGAGGACTCGATGGGCAAGACCGGGGCGGTCGCCGTCGTGATCGCGGTCATCGTGCTCGTCGTCGCCATATTCGCGCTGATGGCCCTCTCCGTCGTCCGGCTCGGCAACCTGCTGGCCCGGCAGAGCGGGCGTGCGACCCGTGCCACGCTGGTCGCCGGCACGGTCTGGGTGGCCTGCTCGGCGCTCGGCGTGCAGTTCGCGGGGGTGCAGTTCGCGGCCCGCAGCACCGCCGGCGCCGTCCAGAACCGGGTGGACCGGGTGCAGGCGACCCTCAAGGACGAGGCGGAGTTCGCCAAGATCGCCAAGAAGGACAAGTTCGCGAAGACACCGCCGGACCAGCTCGTCCCCGATCTGCGCGGCAAGGACGTCATCTTCGCCTTCATCGAGAGTTACGGCCGCAGCGCCATCGAGGACCCGGTCATGGCGCCCGGGGTCGACGCCGTGCTCGACGACAAGACGGCGGAGCTGACCGAGGCCGGGTACGCGGCCAAGAGCGGCTGGCTCACCTCGGCGACGTACGGCGGCAGCAGCTGGCTCGGCCACTCCACGTTCCTGTCCGGGCTGTGGATCAGCAACCAGGCCCGCTACCGCACCGT
The DNA here is from genome assembly GCF_018070025.1 of Streptomyces liliiviolaceus. Lineage (NCBI taxonomy): Bacteria > Bacillati > Actinomycetota > Actinomycetes > Kitasatosporales > Streptomycetaceae > Streptomyces > Streptomyces liliiviolaceus. Next base: position 2,272,670 of record NZ_JAGPYQ010000002.1, on the reverse strand, counting down.
CACCGCGGGCGATCACCTGACGCTCACCGGTGCCTTCCAGCGCACCGGCGACTGGCGGACCGTGGGCATCATGCCGGGCGTCCAGAAGAACTGGCCCGAGGGCTCGTTCTACGGCCTCGACAACGTCTACGACTCACGGGAACTCGGCTACAAGGGCCCCAAGTTCAGCTGGTCGACCATGCCCGACCAGTACGCCCTCAGCGCCTACCAGCGCCTTGAGCACGGCAAGAAGCGCGACAAGCCGCTGATGTCGGAGATCATCCTGACCTCCAGCCACCAGCCCTGGGCCCCGATCCCCAGGACGATCCCCTGGGACGAGGTCGGCGACGGCTCGGTCTACAAGGACATCCAGAAGGAGGGCAAGAAGCCCGCGGACGTCTTCTACGACTCGACCAAGGTCAAGGAGGAGTACGGCAAGTCCGTCGAGTACTCCGTGACCAGCCTCATCGACTACGTGGTCAAGTACGGCAACAAGAACACCGTGCTGGTCTTCCTGGGCGACCACCAGCCCCTGGCCAGGGTGAGCGGCGACGACGCCAACCGGGACGTGCCGGTCTCGATCGTCGCCCACGACAAGTCCGTACTCGACAAGATCGACGACTGGAACTGGACCGAGGGCCTCAAGCCCGACGACACGGCGCCGGTCTGGCGGATGGACTCCTTCCGCGACCGCTTCCTGATGGCGTACGGCTCGACGCCCCACCCGTAGGGGGTTTAGTAACTCCCGCACACATGTGGGTCCGGATCCATGTGGTCCGGACCCACATGCCCTTCGGTGTGGTGCTATCGCGGGCGCAGGTCCACGATGCGCCTGATCTTGCCCACCGACCGTTCCAGCGACTCCGGTTCGACGATCTCGACCCGCGCCGAGACGCCGATGCCGTCCTTCACGGCCGCCGCGATGGAGCGCGCGGCCTCGTCGCGGATCTCCGGGGTGGCGCCCGTGCGGGCCTCGGCCCGTACGGTGAGCGAGTCGAGGCGGCCCTCGCGGGTCAGCCGCAGCTGGAAGTGCGGGGCGACGCCCGGTGTGCGCAGGACGATCTCCTCGACCTGGGTGGGGAAGAGGTTCACCCCGCGCACGATGACCAGGTCGTCGCTGCGGCCGGTGATCTTCCGCATCCGGCGGAAGACCCGGGCCGTCCCGGGCATCAGCGTGGTCAGGTCCCGGGTCCGGTAGCGGATCACCGGCATGGCCTCCTTGGTGAGGGAGGTGAACACCAGCTCGCCCTCCTCGCCGTCCGGCAGCACCTCGCCCGTGAGCGGATCGACGACCTCCGGGTAGAAGTGGTCCTCCCAGATGTGCAGTCCGTCCTTCGTCTCCACGCACTCCTGGGCCACCCCGGGGCCGATCACCTCCGACAGCCCGTATATGTCGACCGCGTCGATGGCGAACCGCTCCTCGATCTCCCGGCGCATCTCCTCGGTCCAGGGCTCGGCACCGAAGATGCCCACGCGGAGCGAGGTGTGGCGCGGATCCACACCCTGCCGCTCGAACTCGTCGAGAATCGTCAGCATGTAGGAGGGCGTCACCATGATGATCCCGGGCTTCAGGTCCTGGATCAGCTGGACCTGGCGCGCGGTCATGCCGCCGGACGCGGGGACGACCGTACAGCCGAGCCGTTCGGCGCCGTAGTGTGCGCCGAGCCCACCGGTGAACAGGCCATAGCCGTAGGCCACATGGGCGATGTCACCGGGCCGGCCGCCCGCCGCGCGGATCGAGCGGGCCACCATGTCGGACCACATGGAGAGGTCGTTCTCGGTGTATCCGACGACCGTGGGGAGCCCTGTGGTGCCACTGGAGGCATGGATACGGCGAATACGGTCCCGCGGCACGGCGAACATCCCGTACGGATAGTTGTCGCGCAGGTCCGCCTTCGTGGTGAAGGGGAAGCGGGCCAGATCGGCAAGTGAGTGGCAGTCCTCGGGCCGCAGCCCCGCCTTGTCGAAGGAGTCGCGGTAGAACGGCACGTTCTCGTACGCGTGCCGCAGGGTGGTCCGCAGCCGCTCCAGCTGGAGCGCGCGCAGGCCGTCGGCGTCGAGCCGCTCGCCCGCGTCCAGCAGGTCCGTCACATCCGCCACAGGCCTTCTCCCTCACCCCTGGACCATTTCGGGCGACCGATCATTCGGTCGTGTCCTTGCGGATCAAGTAATCCAGCCGTACGGGCGGCCGTCAAGGCGTGCGACGGGAACCGGGTCCGCCGATCACCCCTCTTCCCTGCCGAGCGGACGAGCGGGCGAGCGGTGTCCAGGCGCAGGAGTATGAGAAGGAGGACCGCGGGTGTCACGTACTGGGGGAAGGGTCGCCGGGGTGGGCGGGCTGGTCGCCGTGCTGGCGCTGGCCTGTCTCGGCTGGGCGGTGTGGGCGACGGCCTCCGCCGGGCCCGGCGAGGGTGAGGACGCGCGGACCGGCGGTGTACGGACCGGGGGTACGCGGACCGAGGACCCGCGGGTCGCAGGGGTGAAGGTGCCGTGCCGGGAGGCGTTGCGGTTCGCGGATCAGGAGCGGCTGCCGGCCGGGGCGAAGGACGCGTCCTGCGTCGTGCAGCACGGCATCGACACGTTGTACGACGTCCGGTTCCGTATCCCGCGGACCGACCTCGACACCTGGCTGGCCGACGCCTACCCCGACATGGAGTTGCGTACGGGCTGCGTCCAGGAGGACGCCGACCGCTGCGGGGTGCTGACCCTGGACCCGTACGCCGAAGGGGGCGCCGTGGCGGTGGAGCTGACGTTGCGGGACGGCAGCGACGGCCTCGCCCTCGTCCACTACCGGCCCTTCAACACCTGAACCGGCCCGTCAGCGTGGGGTCTGCGCCGCGTCCGCCGCCACCGACCGTGCCCACCGGTAGTCCGCCTTGCCGCTCGGGGACCGCTGGATGGAGTCGGTGATCACCAGCTGGCGCGGGATCTTGTAGCCCGCCAGATGGGTACGGCAGTGGGTCTGGATCTCGTCCAGGGAGGGCCTTCCGCCGCCTTCGCGCAGCTGCACCACGGCCGCCACATGGTTGCCCCAGGTCTCGTCGGGCACTCCGGCCACCAGCGCGTCGTACACGTCGGGGTGCGACTTGAGCGCCTGCTCGACCTCCTCCGGATACACCTTCTCCCCACCGGTGTTGATGCACTGCGAGCCGCGGCCCAGCACGGTGACGACGCCCTCCTCGTCGACCGTCGCCATGTCGCCGAGCAGCACCCAGCGCTCGCCGTCCTTCTCGAAGAAGGTCTCGGCGGTTTTCCTCGGGTCGTTGTAGTAGCCGAGGGGCACGTGCCCGCGCTGTGCGATGCGCCCGGGTTCGCCGACCGGGACCGGCTCGTACGTCGCCGGGTCCACCACCTGCGTACGGGAGTTGACCTGGATGCGGAAGCCTCGGCCGGGGCCCGAGTCGGCGGTCGCCGTGCCGTTGAAGCCGGACTCCGAGGAGCCGAAGTTGTTGAGCAGCATCACGTTCGGCACGAGGGCCTGGAACTGGGCGCGCACCGTCTCCGACATGATCGCGCCGGACGAGGAGACGCTGAACAGGGAGGAGCAGTCGGTGCCCTTCATGGACCCGTTGAGCGCGTCGATCAGTGGCCGCAGCATCGCGTCGCCGACCAGCGACACGCTGGTCACCTTCTCCTTCTCGATGGTCCGCAGCACCTGGTCGGGCACGAACTTGCTGTGGATCACCACGCGTTGACCGAAGTGGAAGCCGATGAACGCGGTGAGGGTCGAGGTGCCGTGCATGAGCGGAGCCGTGGGGAAGAAGGTGATCCCGTCGCCGCCGGCCGCCACCCGCTCGGCCAGCTCCTCCGGCTTCTTCACCGGCTCGCCGGTCGGAGCTCCTCCTCCCAACCCCGAGAAGAACAGGTCCTCCTGACGCCACATCACACCCTTGGGCATCCCGGTCGTGCCGCCGGTGTAGATGATGAACTGGTCGTCGGCCGACCGCTCCGGGAAGCCCCGCCCGGGGGATCCGGTGGCTTCGGCGGCCGCGAAGTCCAGCGCCGGCAGCGCGGGCGCGTCCGGGTCCGGAACTCCCACGCGCACGAGGAGGCGCAGTGCCGGGGTGCGGGGCAGGGCCGCCGCCACCCGGTCGGTGAACTCCGCGTCGAAGACCAGCGCCACCAGGTCGGCGTCCTTGTAGAGGTAGATCAACTCCTCTTCGACATAACGGTAGTTGACGTTGACCGGCACGATCCTGGCCTTCAGGCACCCGAGGACGGTCTGCAGGTACTCGATGCCGTTGTAGAGGTGCAGTCCGAGGTGCTCTCCGGGGCGGATGCCGCTGTCGATCAGGTGGTGGGCGACGCGGTTGGCCGCCGCGTCCAGCTCGGCGTAGGTGAGGCGGCGCTCGGCTCCCGTACCGGGATGGTCGAGGTGGACCAGCGCCTCACGGTCGGGGACCGCGTCGACGACCGACTCGAACAGGTCGGCAAGGTTGTACTCCACCGCTCCTCCAGACCCCGGAGCAGGCCCCGGCAAGCATCGACGGACATCGACGTGCGCCGAGACGGGCGTGGGGCGTATCGGCCGCGCGTCGATGAAGGGACGTGCGTCATCGCTTCGCCGGTCATCAGAGCAAAGCCCGCCACAACTGTGAAGGGTCCGCGCACAAGAAATCTGACTGTCTGTCAGAAAACCCTTGAACTGCTTCGGCGCCTCCTGCAACCTGTTCTCGTTCCTGAGACGGGAGGACGGCTATGGGTGGGACGGAACACCTCACCGTGCAGCGCGAAGGCGCCACACTGGTGCTCACGCTCAACAGGCCCGAGGCCAAGAACGCGCTCTCGCTGCCGATGCTGGTCGGCCTGTACGACGGCTGGGTCGAGGCCGACGAGGACGACGCCATCCGCTCGATCGTCCTGACCGGTGCGGGCGGCGCGTTCTGCGCGGGCATGGACCTCAAGGCCCTCGCGGGCAAGGGGATGGAGGGGCAGCAGCACCGGGAGCGCCTCACGGCCGACCCCGATCTGCACTGGAAGGCGATGCTGCGTCATCACCGGCCGCGCAAACCCGTGATCGCAGCGGTCGAGGGCCACTGTGTGGCCGGCGGTACCGAGATCCTCCAGGGGACCGACATCCGGGTCGCGGGGGAGTCCGCCACGTTCGGGCTCTTCGAGGTGCGGCGCGGGCTGTTTCCGATCGGGGGCTCGACGGTGCGGCTCCAGCGGCAGATTCCGCGTACGCACGCGCTGGAGATGCTGCTGACCGGGCGGCCGTACTCGGCGCGGGAAGCCGCCGACATCGGGCTGATCGGGCATGTCGTGCCCGACGGGACCGCGCTGGAGAAGGCGCTGGGTATCGCGGAGCAGGTCAACGCGTGCGGGCCGCTGGCCGTGGAAGCGGTGAAGGCGTCCGTGTACGAGACCGCGGAGATGGGGGAGTCGGAGGGGCTGGCCGCCGAGCTGAAGCGGGGGTGGCCGGTGTTCGACACCGCTGATGCGAAGGAAGGGGCTCGGGCCTTTGCCGAGCGGCGGCCCGCGGTGTATCGGCGGCAGTGAGCCTCGCCGTGGCGTGTCGTGGCCCGCCCTCGCCCCCGCCCCCGCCGCGCTTCGCCTCGCCGTTGTGCCGCTTCGCGGGAGGTCGGTTCGTCGCTGCGGGTCCGTCGTGGCTGGTCGCGCAGTTCCCCGCGCCCCGTACGGGGCGCTGCCCCTGACGGGGGCGAAAGTCCCCTCTGCGTGTGAGGAGAATCCGTGCCCGAAGTTCTCAAAGCTCCCCTTGTCGTCGAGTTTCCCTTCACCCGGTCCCTCGGGCCCGTCCAGAGCGCGTTTCTCACCGGGCTGCGCGAGCGCGTCGTCCTGGGGGTGAGGACCGCCGACGGGCGCACGCTGGTGCCGCCCGTCGAGTACGACCCCGTCACCTCGGAGGAGTTGAGCGAGCTCGTCGAGGTCGCGGCCACCGGGACCGTCACCACCTGGGCCTGGAATCACGAACCCCGCCGGGGGCAGCCGCTGGACCGGCCGTTCGCCTGGGTGCTGGTGCGGCTCGACGGGGCCGACACCGGGCTGCTGCACGTGCTCGACGCCCCCGGCGGCCCCGACTCCGTGCACACCGGTATGCGTGTCCGGGTCCGCTGGGCCGGCGAACGCTCCGGCGCCATCACGGACATCGCCTGCTTCGAGCCCCACGACGAGGCCACCGCCGAACTCGCCGGCAGCGACGGCCGGTTCGAGGATCTGGTGACCGGCATCGTCGCACCCGCCCGGCTCGACTACACGTACTCGCCGGGCCGTGCCCAGAGCGCCTACCTCCACGCGCTCGCCGAACGGCGGGTCGTCGGGGAGCGCTGCCCGTCGTGCCGCAAGGTGTACGTCCCGCCGAGGGGTGCGTGCCCCACATGTGGTGTGGCCACATCGGAACGGGTCGAAGTAGGTCCGCGCGGCACAGTGACCACCTACTGCATCGTCAACATCAAGGCGAAGAACCTCGACATCGAAGTGCCGTACGTCTACGCGCACATCGCTCTCGACGGCGCCGACCTCGCCCTGCACGGCCGGATCGGCGGCATCCCCTACGACCAGGTGCGCATGGGGCTGCGGGTCGAGCCCGTCTGGTCGGACGGGGGCGGCCACCCCGACCACTACCGGCCCACCGGCGAACCCGACGCGGACTACGAGACGTACAAGGAGCTGTTGTAGATGCCCGCACCGAGGTCCGCACCCCGCCCGCTCAGGGACATCGCCGTCGTCGCCTTCGCGCAGACCGACCACCGGCGCACCAGCGACGAGCTCTCCGAGGTGGAGATGCTCATGCCGGTCCTGCACCAGGTGCTGGCGCAGACCGGGCTGAGGACCAGCGACATCGGCTTCACCTGCTCCGGCTCCACGGACTATCTCGCGGGCCGGGCCTTCTCCTTCACCATGGCCCTGGACGGTGTGGGGGCCTGGCCGCCGATCTCCGAGTCGCATGTGGAGATGGACGGCGCGTGGGCCCTGTACGAGGCCTGGACGAAGCTCCTCACCGGCGACGCGGACACCGCGCTGGTGTACGCGTACGGCAAGTCGTCCCCCGGCTCCGTACGCGATGTGCTGACCCGGCAGCTCGACCCGTACTACGTGGCCCCCCTGTGGCCCGACTCCGTCGCGCTGGCCGCCCTCCAGGCGCAGGCGCTCATCGACGCGGGCGACACCGACGAGCCGGCGCTCGCCGCCGTCGCCACCCGCAGCCGGGCCGCGGCGACCGACAACTCCCATGCGCAGCTGCGTGGTTCGGTGCCGCACGGCGAGTACGCCGTACGCCCTCTGCGTACCGGGGACTGTCCGCCCATCGGCGACGGAGCCGCCGCCGTGATCCTCGCCGCGGGGGAGCGGGCCCGTGAACTGTGCGAGCGGCCCGCCTGGATACGGGGCATCGACCACCGCATCGAGGCGCACGGCCTGGGTGTACGGGACCTGACCGACTCGCCCTCCGCGCGGCTGGCGGCGGAACGGGCGGGCGCCTTCGAACGGCCCGTGGACACGGCCGAGTTGCACGCGCCCTTCAGCTCCCAGGAAGTGGTGCTGCGCAAAGCCCTGCGGCTGGGCGACGACGTCGACGTCAATCCGTCCGGGGGAGCGCTCGCCGCCCACCCCATCATGGCCGCGGGCCTCATCCGGATCGGCGAGGCCGCCGCCCGGATCGGGCGCGGTGACTCCGACCGGGCACTGGCACACGCCACTTCGGGGCCCTGTCTGCAACAGAACCTGGTCGCCGTACTGGAAGGAGACCCGCGATGAGCCCCGCAGCGAGCCCTGGGACGAGCCCCGCGACGGGCCCCGCGACGGGCAAGGAGCCCGTGGCCGTCGTCGGGATCGGCCAGACCAAGCACGTGGCGGCCCGACGGGACGTGTCGATCGCGGGACTCGTCCGTGAGGCCGCCCGACGCGCCCTCGACGACGCCGAGTTGACCTGGGCCGACATCGACGCCGTCGTCATCGGCAAGGCGCCCGACTTCTTCGAGGGCGTCATGATGCCCGAGCTGTACCTCGCCGACGCCCTCGGCGCGGTCGGCAAACCGATGCTGCGCGTCCACACCGCGGGCTCCGTGGGCGGCTCGACCGCGCTCGTCGCCACGAACCTGATCGCGGGCCGTGTCCACGGCACCGTACTGACCCTCGCCTACGAGAAGCAGTCCGAGTCGAACGCCATGTGGGGCCTGTCCCTGCCGATCCCCTTCCAGCAGCCCCTGCTCGCCGGAGCGGGCGGCTTCTTCGCCCCGCACGTGCGCGCCTACATGCGGCGCACCGGCGCCCCCGACACGGTCGGCTCCCTGGTCGCGTACAAGGACCGCCGCAACGCGCTCAAGAACCCGTACGCGCATCTGCACGAGCACGACATCACGCTGGAGAAGGTCCAGGCCTCGCCGATGCTCTGGGATCCGATCCGCTACTCGGAGACCTGCCCGTCCTCCGACGGCGCCTGCGCGATGGTCCTCACCGACCGGGCGGGCGCGGCCCGTTCGCCGCGGCCGGCCGCCTGGATGCACGGCGGCGCGATGCGCAGCGAACCGACGCTCTTCGCGGGCAAGGACTTCGTCTCCCCGCAGGCCGGCAAGGACTGCGCGGCCGACGTGTACCGGCAGGCGGGCATCGCGGACCCCCGCCGGGACATCGACGCGGTCGAGATGTACGTCCCGTTCTCCTGGTACGAGCCCATGTGGCTGGAGAATCTGGGCTTCGCCGACGAGGGCGAGGGCTGGAAACTCACCGAGTCCGGGGTCACGGAACTGGACGGCGACCTTCCGGTGAACATGTCGGGCGGGGTGCTCTCCACCAACCCCATCGGTGCCTCCGGGATGATCCGCTTCGCCGAAGCCGCACTCCAGGTGCGTGGGCAGGCCGGAGAACACCAGGTCGACGGCGCACGCCGGGTCCTCGGGCACGCGTACGGCGGCGGCTCCCAGTTCTTCTCGATGTGGCTGGTCGGAGCGGCGCCGCCCACCTCGTGAATGTCCTTCTTACGTGGCCTGTGCGCGGCAGGTGCCGAAAGCTAGGCTGGCCGCGGACGACGAACCGGGAGGAGCACGGACGTGGCCGAGAGCACCATCCAGCAGCACCCGCTCGCGGGCTGGGACAAGCCGGAGCTTGACCTCAGCAGCGCCGACTGGCATTCGAGCAGCCGCGGGCAGGGGGATGTCCAGATCGCCTTTGTCGAGGGTTTCATCGCGATGCGCAACAGCGGCCGCCCGGAAAGCCCGTCCTTGATCTTCACGCCCGCGGAGTGGGGCGCGTTCGTGTCGGGGGCACGGGAGGGGGAGTTCGACCTCACCTGAGATCCGGTCCCGCCCGAGGGGGGAGTTTCCCGTCCCTTTTTCCGGACACGCGATCTTCGACCCCTTCCTGGGGCCCGGCCTGAGCGAGGCTGGCCACAGGAAGCGGAAGAAGACGTTCCGGAGGCGAGAATTCCATGAACACCCTGCCGGTCATCGCTGCGGTCGACGGATCGGACGACAGCCTGCGCGCCCTCGACTGGGCCCTCGACGCGGCCCGCAGACGCGAGGCGCCCCTGCGCGTGGTCCATGTGCGGGAGTACGGGCCTCTGCTGCGGCCGGAGACACTGGCCGCCGTCCAGCCCGAGCCGGACACCGATCAGGTGCTCGACCTGGTCCGTGACCGGCTCAAGGGGCTGGGCGAGGACGCGCCGGTCACGGAGTACCTCGCGCTGGACGGCGCCCCCGCGGGTCTGCTGCCCGGCCTGGGCTCCGACGCGCAGCTGATGGTGTTCGGCTCCCGGGGCCGCGGCGGTTTCGCGAGCCTGCTCCTCGGTTCGAACGGCACGGCCGCCGCGCGCGACGCGGAGTGCCCCGTCGTGGTGGTCCCCAGGCCCGGACGCGAGGTGCACGACTCGGAACTCGTCACCCCAGGGCCACGGGTGGTCGTCGGGCTGCACGTGGACAGCCCGAACAGCGAGGCCCTCGCGTTCGCGTTCGCCGAGGCCGCGCGGCGCGAGGCCCGCCTCCAGGTGCTCGCCGTGTTCCCCTGGCCGGTGCAGTCCGGCGACCTCGTCCCGTCGCCGGTCGTCGACGAGGACGCCATCGAGTCCGAGACGAGGACCCTGACCGCGGGCTTCGTCGCACCGCACGCCGAGCGGCATCCCGGGGTCGGCGTCGACCTGTACGTACTGCCCGGCGACGCGGCGGGCCAGCTCGTCGCGGCCTCCCGAGGGGCGGACCTCGTGGTGGTGGGCCGCCACCGCCGGCGCCTGCTCGCACCCGCCCGCATGATGGGCTCGGTCACCCAGGCGGTACTGCTGCACGCGGCGAGCCCGGTGGCGGTGATTCCGCCGGAGACGCCGGAGACGCCGGAGACGCCAGAGACGGCGGAGACTGCGGAGGGCTGAACGGGCCCGAAGGCCTGCATCATGCCCTCGCGTACGGTCGGCGGACCCCGGCACCACGAACGGCACAGGAAAACGGCATAACCTCCTGGCATGAGCGGAGCGAGCGGTGGAACGGGCGCGGAACGTGATCTCGGTCGGCTGCTGAGCGGTATGGAACCCGCCCTGCACCCCGGCCGCTACGTCTTCACCACGGTCCCCGGCCGCACGGCACCCCCGGGTCTCTCGCCCGTCGTCACCGTCGTCGAGGACGAGGGCCTGACCCTCGTCGTCGAACAGGAGGGCGCCGACGCGGCACGCCTGGCCTACGACTATGTGGCCGGGTGGATCACCCTGCGCATCCACTCGGCGCTGGACGCCGTCGGACTCACGGCCGCCGTCGCCCGGGCCCTCGCCGAAGAGGGCCTGAGCTGCAACGTCGTCGCGGGCTTCCACCACGACCACCTCTTCGTCCCGCACGAGCGGGCCGCCGAGGCCGTGGCCCTGCTGGAACAGCTGGCCGAACGCTCCGGGCGGTAACACCCGGACGGGCCCGCGGCACTCGCCCCCGGCGTACGCTGAGGTGCCTGTAAGCCACGGTGCGCACCGTCTCCCCGCGTCGGCCGCACCACCGTGGCAGGGGGTGCAGCATGGGGCGGCAGGGCATGCGGAGCAGTAGAACGCTCTTCGAACGCGAGATGGAACTCGCCGCGGTGGACGAGGCGTTGGGCGAGGTGACCGGGCTGCGCACGGGCACCTTCGGACTCGGCGCGGACCCTCTCGGACTCCGTGCGATCGCCACCGGCGTCCGCACGGACATCCCCGGGACCCACCGGCCCGACCGATCTGGTGCCGGGCCCCACCGAGAAGACGCCGCGCCACAGCGGGACGCCGCCCTTCCCAAGAACACCGTCCCTCCCAAAAACGCCCTCCCCACCAGGGACGCCCTCCCTACCAGGGACGCCCTCCCTACCAGGGACGCCCTCCCTACCAGGGACGCCCTCCCTACCAGGGACGGCACCCCTCCCAGGGACGGCGCCGAGCCGCCCGGCCGGCCCCGCGGCGGACTGCTCGCCTTCGCCGGACGCGCCGGAATCGGCAAGACGAGCCTCCTCGCCGAAGTGCGCAGGCGCGCCGAGGCCAAGGGCTGCACGGTCCTGTCCGCACGAGGCGGCGACCAGGAACAGCGCGTCGCCTTCCACGTCGCACGCCAACTCCTCCAACCCCAGCTGGCGGGCGTTCCCGAGGCAGAACTCCGTACCACGCTGGGCAGTTGGTACGCCATCGTCGGACCCGCGCTCGGACTGTGCGCGACCACCGAGGGCTCGCCGCCCGACCAGCAGGGCCTGCGCGACGGACTCGACTGGGTCCTCACCCACCTCGCCGTGCGCCGCGCCCCGATGGTGCTCGTCCTCGACGACGCGCACTGGGCCGACCCGGAGTCGCTGCGGTGGCTCGCCGCGTTCGCGCCCCGCGCCGAGCAACTGCCGCTGCTCCTCGTCGTCGCCTACCGCCCCGACGAACTCCCGGACCACGCCGAGGCGTTCAGGGGCCTGCCCGGCCGTGCGGGCGGACGCCCCCTCGATCTGGAACCGCTGAGCGCCGACGCCGTGGCGCGCCTGGTGCGCGAGAGCCTCGGTACGCGGGCCGACGACGCGTTCTGCCGGGAGTGCTGGGCCGTCACCGCGGGCAACCCGTTCGAGACCGTCGAACTCACCGCGAAGGTACGCGACCGCGGCCTGGCCCCGACCGAACCGGGCGCGCACCTGCTGCGTGACCTGGCCGCCGCGGTCAAGGGCAGCGGGCTCATCGCCCGCCTCGAACGCCTCGGCACCTCCACCGTCCGCTTCGCCTGGGCCTGCGCCCTCCTCGGCACCGAGATCTCCCCGACGCTCGCCGCGGCCGTGGCGGGCCTCGGCGCCGAGGAGGCCGCCGACGCGGCGGACGCCCTGCGCGACGCCCGTATCCTCACCGGCTCCGGGACGGACGAGGGCCTTCTCGAATTCGTCCACCCGCTCATCGCCACCGCCGTCTACCGCGCCATCCCCGGCGGCTTCCGGGTCGCCCTGCACGGACAGGCCGCCTGGTGCGTCATCGACGCGGGGCTCGGTCCGTCCGCCGCCGCCCGACACCTCATGGAGACCCATCCCGACGGCGACACCTGGGTCGTCCAGCAACTGCGGGCCGCCGCCCGCGAGACCCTGCGCGCCGGAGCACCCGACGCCGCGCGCCGCCACCTGGCCCGCGCCCTGCGCGAACCCCCGCCCCTCGCGGAACGCGCCGCCGTCCTCTACGAACTGGGCTGCGCCTCCCTGCTCACCGAACCGGCGACCACCGTCAACCATCTGCGGGCCGCCCTCGAAGAGCCGATCGACGACCCCGCGCTGCGCCACAACGTCGTCTACCGGCTCTCCCAGGTCCTCGCCCACAGCGACCGGCTCGGCGAGGCTTCCGACACTCTCGCCCGCGAGATCAAGGTGACCGGGGACGTACGCGTACGGCTGCGGATGCAGTCGGAGCAGTTCATGTGGGACGCCTTCCGGGCCGACGAACCCGAATCGCCGGCCCGCTCCCGCCGGCTGGCCCGGCTCGCCGACCGGCTCACCGGCCGCGATCTCACCGAGCGCTATGTGATCGGCCTGCGCGCCTGGGACGCCACCCTGCGCGGCGAACCCGCCCACATCGCGGTCCACCACGCGGAGCGCGCCCTGGCCGGCGGTTTCGGCTGGGCCGAGGCCGACCGCGGCTTCGAGGTGCCCGTCCTCGTCGCCCTCACCTTCATGTACGCCGACCGGCCGGGGCGCACCGAGGAACTGTTCGCCGCCGGGATCGCCGACTTCGAACGGCAGGGCTGGCACGGCGCCCACCTCTCCTTCGGCTACACCCTGCTCGCGTACGTACGCTTCCGCCGCGGCCGGCTCGCCGAGGCCGAGGACTTCGTCCGCGCGGGGCTCAGGCTCGCCGAACGGGTCGGCCCCGGCACCCCGGCCCACTGGTACGCGGTCGGCATCCTCGTCGAGGTCCTTCTCGCCCGCGGCCGGCTCACCGAGGCCGCGCAGCTCGCCGAGGACCACGCCTTCGAGGAACCGTTCCCCGCCGCCGTCGTCTTCCCCGATTCCCAGACCGTGCACGGCGAGCTGCTGCTGGCCAGGGGCCTGACCGGGGACGCCGCCGCCGAACTCGCCGCGGCCGGGCGCCGCCTCGATCCGCGCGGCATGCGCAACCCCGCCTGGTGCCCGTGGCAGCTGCACCTGGCCCGCGCCGAGAGCCACGACGCTCCCGAGCGGGCAGTCGCCACGGCGGCCGACGCGGTGCGGCGGGCCCGGCTGTACGGAGCGCCGTCGGCGGTCGGCCAGGCGCTGCGCGCGGCGGCCGACGTCTCCTCCGGCCTGGCCCGCGTCAACCTCCTCGAAGAGTCCGTCGACCAGCTGGAGCGCTCCCCGGCGGCGTACGAACTGGCGTGCGCGCTGGTCGCCCTCGGCGCGGAGCTGCGCCGCGGCAGCCGTCCCGGGGAGGCCGCCGAGCACCTCTACCGGGGGCTCGACGCGGCCGTGCAGTGCGGCGCCGACGGGCTGGCCGAGACGGCGCGCGACGAGCTGGAGGCCGCCGGACTGCGGCCCCGCCGCCTGCACAGCGCCGAGACGGACACGCTCACCGCCCGGGAGTCCGCGGTCGCGGAACTGGCCGTGCGGGGCCTCACCACGGCCACCATCGCCGAACAGCTCCGCACGGAGGAGACGACGGTGGTACGGCTGCTGTCGGCGGTCTACCGAAAGGTGGGGACGGAGCGGACGGGGCTGCGAGCGGCGTTGGGGACGGCGAGAAGGGAGAGCCCCGGGGCTTAGGCCCTGTCTGACGATCTCCGTGGGTGGCCGCCGACCCCACGGCCGTACGCCCTCCGATGCACGTACCATTGCGGCATGTCCTTCCTCCGCCGCCGTAGCGCCACTCCCGCCGGGCCAGACTTCGACGTTCTGGCCATGGATCCGGGCGACTGGCCGGGCAATCTCGGCGCGGGCCTGCTGCCCGCCCCCGATGGCAGCTGCCAGGGTGTGTTCCTGCGTTACGACCTGTTCGGCGGCCGCGGTCCGGCGATGATCATCGGCAATCTGCCGGAGGGCTCCCCGGCCCGGGAGGTCGCCGAGGGAGAGGTCCCGTTCGAGGTGGCCCAGCTGCTGCAGGCGCTGGAGAACGACGAAGAGGTCGTCGTCACCGGCGCCGAGGACATGCCGGTCATGCAGGGGGACAACCTCCTCATCGTGCGCCGGCTGAAGCTCTCCGAGACGCGTATCTCGTGTGTGCAGTTCGACCGCAGCGACAAGGTCCTCGTGACGATCGCCGCCTGGGACCGCCCCATCACCGACGACCTGTACGCGCTCCTCAAGCCGCTGCCCGCGGAGCTGTTCCAGCAGGGCTGAACCTCCTGAACCCCTCCAGCGGGTGAGCCACCTCTCCGCCGCACACCGTCTTTGTCATGACCCTTGCCGCTCGGGTGATCGGACCTCTAGCGTCAGGGGTCATGTCGTTTCAGTCATCTGAACCACGCGACGCGCGATCGACCCGAGAACTCTCCCTACCCTCCCGAAGAGCCACGCTGAGGACCGCAGTTGGCGGTGCGGCCGGTATCGCCCTGGGGTCCGGCGCCCTTGGTTCCGGAGAGGCGGTGGCTGCGGATACGCCAAATACATCGGATGTGTCGGCGGTGGCGTCACCACCGTCACCCGGACTCTCGTCCCTCTGGTACACCGCCCCGGCCGACGACTGGGAGCGTGAGGCGCTGCCCATCGGCAACGGCGCCCTCGGCGCCACGGTTTTCGGGACGCTCGCCTCCGAGCGACTGCAGCTCAACGAGAAGACCCTCTGGACCGGCGGCCCCGGTTCGGTCCAGGGGTACGACCACGGCAACTGGCGCGACGCCCGTCCCGGCGCGATCACCGCCGTGCAGGACCGCATCGACGCGGGGACCCGTCTCGACCCCGAGGCCGTCGCCGATGAACTCGGCCAGCCGAAGGCCGGGTACGGCGCCCACCAGACCTTCGGCGACCTCCACATCGACGTGCCGGACGCACCGGCGACGCCCCCGGACACCTACCGACGCGCACTCGACATCGCCGACGCCGTGGCGACCGTCGTCCACACCCACCAAGAGGTGAGCCACCGGCGGGAGTTCTTCGCCTCGCACCCCGACGGGGTGATCGCGGGACGGCTGAGCGCGGACCGGCCGGGCAGTGTCGCCCTCACCCTCCGTTACACCTCGCCCCGCACCGACTTCACCGTCACGTCCGCCACCACCGCGGCCGGCGGAAGGCTGACGGTGCGCGGCGCCCTGGCCGACAACGGACTGCGCTTCGAGGCGCAGCTCCGCGTCCGCGTGAGCGGCGAGCGCGGCGCCGTCACCGCGAACTCCGACGGCACTCTGACCGTGACGGACGCCGACAGCGCCTGGTTCGTGCTGGCCGCCGGTACGGACTACGCCGACACGTACCCCGGCTACCGGGGCGAGGACCCGCACGCGGCCGTCACCCGGGCCGTCGACAAGGCGGGCGGCGAACGCTTCGAGACGTTGATGGCCCGTCATGTACGAGATCACCGGGCCCTGTTCGGCCGCGTGGCGCTGGACGTACGCGCCGAGGTCCCCGACGTCCCGACGGACCAGCTGCTGGCGAACTACACCGGCGGCGCCACGGCCACGGACCGCGCCCTGGAAGCTCTCTACTTCCAGTACGGCCGCTACCTCCTGATCGCCTCCTCACGCCCCGGCTCACTGCCCGCCAACCTCCAGGGCCTCTGGAACAACAGCACGTCACCGCCCTGGTCGGCCGACTACCACGTCAACATCAACCTGCAGATGAACTACTGGCCCGCCGAGGCCGCGAACCTCGCCGAGACCACGGCGCCCTACGACCGCTTCGTCGAGGCGCTGCGCGCACCCGGACGCCTTATGGCGAAGGAGATGTTCGGCTCGCGGGGCTGGGTCGTGCACAACGAGACCAACCCGTACGGCTTCACCGGCGTGCACGACTGGCCCACCGCCTTCTGGTTCCCCGAGGCCGCCGCGTGGCTGACGCAACAGCTGTACGAGCACTACCGGTTCGGCGGGTCCGTGGAGTATCTGCGCTCGACGGCGTACCCGGTGATGAAGGAGGCCGCCGAGTTCTGGCTCGACAACCTGCGCACCGATCCCCGCGACGGCACGCTCGTCGTCACGCCCAGCTACTCGCCCGAGCACGGCGACTTCACCGCGGGCGCGGCCATGTCCCAGCAGATCGTGCACGACCTGCTGACCAACACCCTGGAGGCGGCCCGCACCCTGGGCGACAGCCCCGCGTTCCGCGCGGAACTGGAGAGGACCCTCGCCGACCTGGACCCCGGCCTGCGTATCGGCTCCTGGGGTCAGCTCCAGGAGTGGAAGGCCGATCTGGACGACCCGGCGGACGACCACCGGCACGTCTCCCACCTCTACGCGCTGCACCCCGGCCGCCAGGTCGAGCCCGGCAGCGCGTGGGCCGACGCCGCGAAGGTCTCGCTCACGGCACGCGGGGACGGCGGCACCGGCTGGTCCAAGGCCTGGAAGATCAACTTCTGGGCGCGGCTGCGCGACGGCGACCACGCGCACAAGATGCTCGCCGAACAGCTCAAGTCCTCGACCCTGCCCAACCTCTGGGACACGCATCCGCCGTTCCAGATCGACGGCAACTTCGGAGCGACGTCCGGAGTCGTCGAGATGCTGCTGCAGAGCCAGTACGACATCATCGAGATTCTCCCCGCGCTGCCCGCCGCCTGGCGGGACGGCTCGGTCAGCGGGCTGCGCGCCCGCGGCGGCGCCACCGTCGACATCGCATGGGCCGACGGCCGCGCGACCCGCGTCGCCCTGACCGCCTCCCGCACGCGACGCCTCACCGTCCGCAGCGGGCTGGTGCCCGACGGCGAGACCACGTTCAAGGCGATCGCGGGCCGGACCTACGTCTGGGGCGCACCGCCCGGCGCTTGAGGAACCCGGTGCCGACCGGACACTCGGCCCGGCGCACCGAGGAAGTGGAAACCGGGTCGCGGGTGCATGAGGAAGTCGTGGTGGGAGATGTTCCACGCGTAGGCACCCGCCAGCCCGAACGCCACACGATCGCCGGCGCGCAGTTCCGATGCGGGGACGTTCCTGGCCAGGACGTCCTTCGGGGTGCACAACTGGCCTGCGAGTGTGACGAGTTCGCCTCGCACGACCGGCCGGTCCCACGGATGCGGCCAGTCCTCCACCTTGAGCAGGGTGCAGGGCTGGTCGTGCCCCTTGGTCGCCGGAGTGCGCAGGTGATGCGTGCCGCCGCGGACCACCGCGAACTCCTCGCCGTGACTCGGCTTCACGTCCAGGACCTCGGTCGCGTACCAGCCGCAGTACGCCGTCAGCGCCCGCCCTGGTTCGATACGCAACGTCAGATCGCTGTGCCGTGCCAGAAGTCGGGCGAGACCGGTCCCGTACGCGGCCCAGTCGAAGCGTTCGTCGGGGGCCGCGTAATCGACCGTCATGCCCCCGCCGACATTCACCTCCGCCAGGTGTACCCCGTGCCGCTCCGCCAGCCGCACGGACCAGTCCACGATCGACTCGGCCACCGCGAGCAGCTCAGGAGCCCTCAGTCCGCTGACCAGGTGGGCGTGCACACCCTTGAGTTCGAGATGAGGATACGTGCCGTCGGTGAGCAGGCCCATGACCGTGTCGGCCCGGGCCGGGTCCAGGCCGAAGGGGGAGGGGCGCCCGCCCATGGCGAGGGAACTCCCCGCCAACGAGCCCGCGGCGACCGGAAGATTGAAACGCGGCAGCACTCCCACCCGGCCGCCGGGGCGCACCTGCCGGGCCAGTTCGGCCAGCATGCGCAGCTCGTACTCGCTCTCCACATGGAAGCGCTCCACACCGAGGTCCAGCGCGGCCACGATCTCGGCGGGAGTCTTGCCGGGACCGCCGAAGGCCAGCGGGCGGCCCGGCACCGCCTCGGCGACATGGGCGAGTTCGCCGCCCGACGCGACCTCGTAACCGTCCACGTACGCACTCAGCGCGGCCAGGATCTCCGGCTCCGGGTTGGCCTTCGCCGCGTAGTACAGCTCGACGCGCTCGGGCAGACAGGCCCGCACGGCCGCCGCGTGAGCACGCAGCGCCGCCAAGTCGTAGACGTAAGCCGGAAGTTCACCGGAGGGGAGGGCGAGCACCCGGTCCCGTACGGCGTCGGTGGGGTCAGTCATCGGGCGCTCCCGGGGGCGGTGGCGGCGGCAGTGACCGGTTCGCCGAGGGGCGAGGGCAGACGGACGTATCCGGCCTCGCGGTCGGCCTTGCGCGCCCAGCGGGTCAGCAGGTTCGTCTTGGCGGGCAGGGGCACTCCCGCGAGCAGGGCGGCCAGCGGCGGAGGGCAGCCGTAGCGGTCGGCGTACGTGCGCAGGGCGCCGCGGACCTCGGCCCACAACGCGGCCTCGGCGCGGGGATGGAGATCGGCGATGGCCGCGAGCAGTTCGGCGACGTGGTTCACGAGCAGGCAGTAGACGACCCGGTCCCAGCCGCGCTGCGCGTCGTACGTCATCGGGCCCGCGACCTCGGGCGGCAGCGAGGCGAGGGTCTCGGCGTGCCGCTCGGGCACGAGCTTGGTGCCCTCCAGGTCACGGAAGAGGACCTGGGCGGGCATGCCGTCGCCGTCGACGCAGATCAGCACGTTCTGCAAGTGGGGTTCCAGTACGAGGCCGTGGTCGAAGTAGGCGGCGAGCACGGGCGGCACGAGGAGCCTGAGGTAGGCCGCCCACCAGTCGAGTGCGGCCCGCGGTCCGGCCCCGTCGAGGAGCCGGGAGATGTGCGCGGCGCTGGTGGGGTACTCGTCCGCCACGGCGCCCGCGAGCAGTGGGGTGGTGCCGGGCAGGAGCCGGTGGGCCAGGCCCTCGCGGACGATGACGCCGAAGCCTTCGAGCAGCTCGCGGTCCGGTGTTCCGTCGGGTCCTGCCAGGGCGAGACTGCGGTAGGCGGGCTCGCGGAGCACCGCGCTGCCGGGGAACCGCTCGGCCAGGTCGGCCAGGACCGGACCCAGTACCCGGGTGAGCGCGACGGCGCCGGACAGCTCGTAACTGGCGTTCTTGCGCAGGCAGTTGGTGATCCTGATGTTCAGGCTGAACTTCAGGAACGACTCGCCGTCGTACAGGGTCCGCACGGACGCCGTGGCGGCGAACGGCCTGCCGGTCTGCCCGAGGTCGAGGATGTCCCCGCGTCCCAGAGCCGCGCGCAGTGTCGGGTGCTCGCGCAGCATCTCGTACTGCCAGGGGTGCGCGGGCAGCAGCCGGTAGCCCTGGGGGAGTGAGGTGGGCGCGGTCAGCCGGTCGAGTGCGTCCAGGGCGCCGGGCTCCGCGGACTCCTCCGCGATCAGGTGTTCGCGCACGGCGAGGTGGCGCAGCGGGAAGGCCGCGCCGGCCTCCGGCGCGTAGGCGGGCCAGGAGTCCGCGTCCCCGGTGCGGGCCTTGGGTGTGGGGTGGAAGCGGTGCCCGAACAGCAGCGACTGCTCGGAGGCCAGATAGGCGGCGACGGGTGTGTCCGCCGCTGCCGGGCCGGTACCGCGCCGCACGCGGTGAGCCCCGGCCCGTACGGCGAAGGACGCGGCGATACTCCGGTGGCTGGAGTCGATCTGCTCCAGGAACTCCTCGTTGCGCACACCGGTCCGCAGGGACAGCTCGTCCTGTGTGTGCTCCGCCAGCCGCCGCCAGCCGATCTCGCTCCAGCCGCCATCGGCCGTCCGCTCACTCACCGGCCCGGTGAAGCGGTGCGCGCCGAGCATCGACGTACGCCGCAGCGCGACCCGCAGCAGCACACCGCGGCGGGGCAGCCGCAGCAGCAGATGGCGGTCGGTGAGGGCGGTCTGGTGCTCGGGGGCCGACACCTCGCGCAACAGGCAGTTGAGGAGCGTGTGCGCCACGACCTCGTCGGCGGTGGGGAGGTGAGCCTGCGGCGCGGGGTCGGGAGCGGGGCTGGGGGTACGGCGGGGGGTGGCGAGGGAGGTGCTACCGAGCGAGTCGGTCAGCGGGGGCATGTGCGGCTCCAGCAAGTGCGAAGAGAGCGAAGAACGGTCGAGCGTCCGAAGATCGGGGCGTCGGCCGGGGCGGGGGCCGGCAGCGCCGCGCCTCGACGCTCATGCCGAAGTCCCGGCGCGGAGCAGGTAGTTGGGCCCGCTGGTGTAGTGCTTGTTGATGTCCGCCGCGCCCGAGCGTTCCTTGCTGAGGAGCGTTCCGGCGGTGACCATCGCCTTGACCGGCAGGCGCGGCGCGTCCAGCACCTGGGCCCGCAGCACGGCACCGGGTTCGCCGGTCCCCGTACCGAGTCGTTCGATCGCCTCGGCGAGCCGGTCGCGCACGAGCCGCAGCAGCACCGGCAGGGGTGCCCGGCCGTGCCCCGCGAGCCCGAAGGCGTAGGCGCCCGCGCACAGATGGACCGTGATGGTGGTGAACAGGTCGACGACCGGCCGGTCGCCGTCGGTGAAGGTCCTGACGTCGTCGAAGTCCGCGGGGCCCGGCGCCGCGGCCCCCAGCCGCTCGCCCAGCCGCGCGCCGTTGATGCGCGGCCCGTCGTTGTCCTTCAACAGCAGCCGCAGCCGGGTACGGCCGTCGGGCCGCCGGTCCAGCACCAGCGAGATGTTCTGCTGGTGCGACTCAAGCGCGATCCCGTACCCGAACAGGGTGGTCTGCCAGTCGAAGAGCAGGGTCAGACACGCGTCGAGCAGCCCGAGGACGTCACCGTCGTAGAAACGGTCGGCGAGGTGGTCGGCGACCAGCCGTCCGCCCGGTGCTTCGGCCAGGAGGGCGGCCATGGGTACGACGGCGGAGTCCTGGAGGCCGTCGGGGTACCGGCGGAACAGGGCGGCGAGCAGTTCGTGCCCGGCATGCGCGTACACGGTCTCGTCGGCGTGCAGGATCGTGCGCGCGAAGCGCGGCTCGCGGTCGACGATCTGCTCGATCAGACGCTGTCCCGCGGCCCCGTCGAGGAGCGTGCCGGGCTTGATGGTCCGCCGGTTGCGCAGCCCCAAGCTGGCGGTGGCCAAAGGGAGTTTGACGTGCAGGAGCGGCTGGGCGGTCAGGGCCACGGTACGCATCGACAGGGTCGGTACGACGTCGAGGTGGGCCCGGTCGGCGAGCACGGCCCGGTCCGCCGCCCCGGTCGCGCGCAGGGCCTCCTCCAGCGCGGGCCCGACGGTCAACGGGTGCACGGGCAGGGCCACATGCGTGCCGTCGAGGCCCGTGAGCCCGAGCCGCGCGGGGGTGGGCCAGCCCTCCGGAAGCGTTCCGGTGACCGCGACAGCGTCTTGCGGCAGCGCGAGCCAGCGCAGTGCGAAGCGCGGAGCCATCTCCGGCGCGTACGAGCGGAGTTGGCGCTCGTCCAGCCCGGATCGGCCGCGGGCCGTGGGGTAGACGGGATGGTCCAGGTGGGCGGCGAGGGTGTCGTACGCCAGCCCTCCGGACATCCCCGACCAGCCTGCGGGCGAATGTCCATGAGTGTCCGTCAGCCGCCCGGCCACCTCGTCGCGGACCGCCGTGTGCAGCCGCATGGTGGCCAGCGTCTGACGGCACTCCTCGGCGAACGCGTCGAATCCGTCCCGGTCGAGGGGGTGGGCGAGACCGCGCAGGGCGGCGAGGATCGTGTCGCACGACAGGTAGGACACGGACTCCTCGGAGCCACTGAACTCCGCTACGAGCAACGGCAGTCGTGCCGCGTACTCGCACTGGAACCCGTCCTCGACGACCGGCAGCAGAAACGCCTGCCCCTCACCGGCGTCCCGTCGCAGCCAGGCGCCGTCCGGGCGGTGCACGAGTCTGCCCGACGAGCGCAGGCCGACGACGTCCTCGCGCAGCAGGGCGCCGAGCACCCGGATCACCAGTGCGCCCTCGGAACCGATCACGGCTGGATGTCCCACCGCTGACCGGCCAGGAACCCGGCCACAGCCTTGTCCACGTCCTCCTGGACGGTCCCGATGGCCCGCACCACGCCGAGGAAGTCGCGGTTGGTGCGGTACACCTCGTGCCGCTCACCGATCTCGCGGAGCGGCCGGTAGGTCAACCGCACCCCGCCGGAGTCGAGTTCGGTCGCGGCCGGGGCCGCCGTCAGCGTGCCCGCGCTCTCGGCGTACGGGTAGTCCAGGCGGGCCACGCCGTCGCGCCGCGCTCCGAGCGAGGCGGGCAGGGGCTCACCCAGGTGCGTACGCAGGATGTGCTCGAAGAGCGGGACATCCAGCAGGTGTGCCAGCAGCAGATCGCACTGGTCGCCTATGGCACGGTAGTTGACCTCGATGATCCTCGCGCGTCCCTCGTGCACCACGAACTCGGTGTGACAGGCGCCGAAACCGACCCCGAGTGCGTCGAGTTGGGCGAGCACCTGGGCGACGACCGGCTCGGGATGGGCCGCGACGAAGGTCAGTCGCTCCTCGATGAAGTACGGCGGCGGGGACAGCACGGTGTGGAAGCCGCCCAGGACATGGCGGATTCGGCCGTCGCCGAGCGTCTCCAGGGTGTACAGCTCGCCGGGCAGATACTCCTCGACGACCAGGGCGGCCCCGGGACGTCGGCCATGGATCTCCGCGCAGCGGGCCACCAGCTCCCCGAGGTCCTCGACGCGTACGACGTCCTCGCTGGCCACGCCCTCACGCGGCTTGACGACACACGGGAACGGCGCGGCGAGGGCGGCCACGTCCGTGTCCTCGGCGACCTCCGCCGACCACACCGCGTCCAGGCCGGCGGACGCGAGACGGCGCCGCATCTCCGCCTTGTCCTTGGTCCGCAGGGCGACCCGCCAGTCCTTGCCCGGCAGACCGAAGTAGTCGGCGGCCAGCGCGGTCTGGGTCTGCAGATGGTCGCTGTTGGAGAAGATCGCGTCGGGGCGGCCGAGCGTCGAGACGGCGGTGACGACGGAACGGAAGTCGCGGACGTCGCACTCCACGATGTCCGTCTCCGGGTACACGCGCCGATGGGTGTCCGGCTGGTCGGTGAGCACGGTCACGTCGAGGCCGAGCCGTGCCGCGGCGGGCAGAAACCCCTCGGTGACGGAGTCGGTGGGGTTACGGGCAAGCAGGTACATACGCACGCGGGAGAACAACTTCCGCTCGTGGGTGGGCGGGTGAGGACGAGCGGCAGGCCGGTGGGGCGTGGTGAGGCAGGGCTCTGCCCGCGCAGGTGCGGCCTGTTCGGGCGCAGTCACATTAAGTGAAATCAGGTTAGGCATGTTCTGTTTCTCAACCGGCCATGGACGTGCTGTGACGTGCGCCTCCCTTGATCGTTGCTCAGGGGGTGTCGTCACGCACCGCTGTTAGCGATCTCTATACTAAGGTAAGGCTTACCTGCTTTTCCTGCTTTCCCCCATGCACAGGAGTACCGATGACCGTGGCCCTGGAGACCGTGTCGACCGGTGCGCCCACGACCGTGTCAGGCCTGCTCTCCGACACGTATCGGCAACTGGTCCAGGTGTGCCCGGCGTTGACGGTGCGCATGGCGGACCCGGCATCGGACTTCACTCGAACGGGCCTGAGCGGCGCGGAGTTGACGAAGAATCAGGAGGCCCTTGAGGCGTTCCTGTCGGCCGAGGACTCCCGCATCCGGGAACGCTACGACCACGTCCCGCGCCGCGATGTCGCCGCGTCCCGCGCCCTGCACGACTACGCGTGGTCGGTCGGCCTGCTGATGAGCGGCGTCTGGTATCTCACCGGCCGGGTGCCGCGTGTGCGCCCCGAGGACGTGTGGATCGAGCTGTCGTCCGGCACGTTCGAGATCACCCCCGGGTCGGACCTGGCCTGTCTGCCGGACGACTCGGCCGGCGTGCTCCCCGGCGTTCTGACTGTTCCTCACGAGGAAGCACTGCGGGCGGAGTTGAGGGTCGCCGTCGCCGACCACATGGAGCCGCTGCTCTCCGCGATCGGTCCCTACATCCGGCGCGGCCCGCGCGCGCTGTGGGGCCTGGTCACCGACGACCTCGTCTCCGGTATCTGGTACCTCGGCCGCATGCTCGGCCGGGAACCGGACTCCGTGCGGGCCGCCACCGCGCTGCTGCCCTCCGCCGTCGCGCCCTTCCCCGGTGGCGCGGACTTCCGCCATCTCACCGGCGGCGACGGCCGGCAACACCCGACCCGCACCCGTATGGGCTGCTGCCTCTACTACACGATCCGCCCCGCCGAGGCCTGCGCCACCTGCCCGCGCACCTGCGACGCCGAGCGGCTGCGCCGGATCGAGTCCTGAGACCCGGCACAGCCCGCCCCCGGCTCACGCGGACGGCATCACCCGCACATCGGCGGCCCGGACGAACGCCACCCGGTGCCCGAACTGGATCTCGTAGTACATGTCCGAACCCCGTACCACCCGGTGCGGTGTCGTGTCGAAGGTCGGCGCGTAGAAGTACTCGCCGGGCACCTTGTCACCGACCGCGTACTTCTGCCCCGCGAGCAGCTTGTACGGCAGCGGCGACACCGACTGGACGGGCACACCCTCCGGGTACGCCTCCTTCTCCGGGTACGCCCGCCCGTACACCGGGATGTCGGTCAGCCCGGCCTTCGGGGTGATGACGGCACCGGCCGCGTCCACCGCCGTCGGCTGCTTGGCCGGGTTCTTGAACCAGGCCTTCTGGCCGAGGTACCAGATCGCGGTCCAGTCGCCGTCGCGCCCGGCGACCGCGTACCGCTGACCGGTGGAGACCCGCGAACCCAGGTCGTTCACATCGGTGGTGGAGTCACCGCCGCCGGGCCGCAGACCGATGTCCTTGATCAGCGGGGCGTCCTCGCGCGGCTCGGTGTAGAGGCGTACGGCGCTGGATCCGTGGGCGGCACAGGGCTGACCCGCCGTGACGCACCCGGTGAACACCGGCTGGTTCACGGCGAACTTCGGCGCGACGGTCACCAGCCCGCCCTTCGGCCCGGCCGTCGCGTGCAGCGGCTTGCCGAGCAGCGCGAAGTAGTGCTGCCAGTCCCAGTACGGGCCCGGGTCCGTGTGCATCCCCGGGATGGTCGCGGTCGTCGTACCGGGCACGGTGTCGTGGCCGAGGATGTGCTGCCGGTCCAGCGGGATGCCGTACTTCTTGGCCAGGTACGTCACCAGACGCGCGGACGACCGGTACATCGCCTCCGTGTACCAGGTGTCGGGCGCGGTCAGGAACCCCTCGTGCTCCAGGCCGATCGACTTGGCGTTGATGTACCAGTTGCCCGCGTGCCAGGCCACGTCCTTGGCCTTCACGTGCTGGGCGATGTGCCCGTCGGTGGAGCGCAGGGTGTACTGCCACGACACATAGGTCGGGTCCTGCACCAGGTTGAGGACGCCGTCCCAGGCGCCCTCGGTGTCATGGACGACGATGTACTTGATGCTCTGGGACTTCGGCCGGTTCCCCAGGTCGTGGTTGCCGTAGTCGCCGTCCCCGAACTCCTCGTACGGCGCCGGAATCCACTCGCAGGACACCGTCGACGGACACTCGGTGGTGCCCGCCGCCGGAGCCCGCAGCCCCGCCGCCCTCAACTGGGCGGTCGCCGGCCGCAATCGGGGCTGAGCGGCGAGCGTGATCCGCTGCCCCGAGTCCGTCGTGCGCTCCTCGCCGCGGCGGATCACGTCGAAGACGTCGTCGGCGTACGTCGCCGCCGTCGCCGTGTCGTCGGCGCCCGAGTAGCGCGCCACCGCTCCGTACCAGTCGGCCGTGTCGGCACTGAGCGGCTCGCCCAGCTGCTTCTGGGCCGCCGCCAGCAGCGCGGCACCGCCCGCCACGTTCGCCGCGGCGTCCGTCCGCAGCCGCTCCGCGGGAAGGCCGCTCAGCTCGGCGGCCTTCGTCAGCGTCTTGAGGCGCGCCGGAAGCTCGGCGTTCGCCGGAACCCGCGTGTCCGACTCCGGCGTGCCCGACTCCTGCGTGCCCGACTCCCGCGTGTCCGGATCCTGAGCGTCGGGCAGGCGGGGGCCGCGGGAGTCGTCGCCCCGCGCGTCCTCCGTACCGTCGCTGTGGTGCGGTGCCACGGTCCGGGCGATCGCCGTGCGGGCGTCGGTCAGATGCATCGGGCCGTAGCCGCCCGTGACGCTCGGAGCCCCCTCGTGCGCGTCCCACCGGGACTGCAGATAGGAGACGGCCAGGAGCACG
The DNA here is from genome assembly GCF_018070025.1 of Streptomyces liliiviolaceus. Taxonomy (NCBI): domain Bacteria; kingdom Bacillati; phylum Actinomycetota; class Actinomycetes; order Kitasatosporales; family Streptomycetaceae; genus Streptomyces; species Streptomyces liliiviolaceus. The sequence goes on along the minus strand of NZ_JAGPYQ010000002.1, from coordinate 2,246,304 downwards.
CTCTGCGGTACGTCGTAGTCATCGGCGGCGTCGGCGAAAGCATTCTGCAGACGCGCGGAGGGCGCGGACGCCGGGCTGCCGTCGCCGTCGTACGGGGCGGCACCGAGCAGGGGCAGCAGCAGTGCGGCCGAGGCGACGGCACCCGCGGTCCGGCGGGCACGTCTGTGCCGGGCGGAAGTGCTGGGGTCGGTGGGGGATCCTCGCAAAGCAGGCCTCCTGGGACGATCGGGCGTGACGGTGCGTACGGGGGCGGGTGTGCGTCAGTGGTACCGGCTGTCCGACGATCCGTCAATCATTCCCAGAGGCGGATGATTTCCCACGTCAGCGGTGGGGGATTCACCGCTTTCGGTGCGGTGGTGACCCGGCCTGCGAGGCGTCAGTGGAGTGGACCTCTGATGCCGAGGCGGTGGGAGGGGCCGCGAAGCGACGCGGCGGAAAGGCGGCGGACGGGCCGCGGAACAGGCGGCGGACCGCCCGCAGAACAGGCTGCGGACACGGAGAAGGCCCGCGGTGCGCCCTGTCCCTGGGCGTACCGCGGGCCTTCGTCCCCGTCAGCGAGTACCGACCGCCGCGCGAACGGCCTTGCGGGCCATCTGGCAGTCGTCGTGCAGCCGCCTCAGCAGCAGCCGCTGTTCCTCACCGGACGGCGCGGCGCCCGGGTGGGCCGGTCCCGGTGCCGCCGGAGTCGCATCCTGCATCGACCGCTGCACGGCCGTCTCGTACGTACGGATCTCCCTGGTCAGGACGAGCATCAGGTTCACCAGGAACGCGTCACGCGCCGCGGGACCCGCCGACTGGGCCAGCTGGCTGATCTGCCGGCGGGCGACGGGCGCCTCCCCGAGGACCGCCCACAGCGTCGCCAGGTCGTACCCCGGCAGATACCAACCCGCGTGCTCCCAGTCCACCAGCACTGGACCGGCCGGTGACAGGAGCATGTTCGACAGGAGGGAATCGCCGTGACAGAACTGGCCCATGCCCTGGCGGCCGGCCGAATGCGCGATGCCGTGCACCAGTTTCTGCAGGTCGCCCATGTCCCGGTCGGTGAGCAGCCCCAGTTCGTGGTACCGGGAGATCCGCGCCGCGTAGTCCAGCGGGGCGTCGAACGTCCCCGCCGGCGGACGCCACGCGTTCAGCCGGCAGATCGCGCCGAGCGCGGCCCTGATGTCCGCACGGGGCGGGGCCTCCACCGGATGCCGGTTCAGCGCCGCCACCCGTCCCGGCATCCGCTCGATCACCAGGGTGCAGTTGTCCGGGTCCGCCGCGATCAGCCGGGGTACCCGCACCGGCGGCCGGTGCCGCACGAACGAGCGGTATGCCGCTATCTCGTGCCGGATCCGCTCGGTCCACACGGGAGAGTGGTCCAGTAAACACTTGGCCACCGCGGTGCTGCGCCCTGTCGTGCCCACCAGGAGCACGGAGCGTCCGCTGCGGCGCAGCACCTGCACCGGAGCGAACTCCGGGCAGATCCGGTGCACCGACGCGATCGCCGTACGCAACTGGGCTCCCTGGGGGCCGGACAAGTCGAGTCTCCCGCTGAGCGGTGGCGTCCCGAGCCCCGGAATGCGCCGCGTCCGGCCGGCACCGAGCACGGGGGCCGCCGCGGGACGCGCGGGGTCGAGGTACGGGCCGCCGCCGACCGGGCGGGCGTGCAGCGACCGGGGTGGGGCGGACACGGAGGACGATGCTGTGTACATGGGCGAGACAGATCCCTTCGTGTGCCGGCGAGTTGCCGCGCTACCCGCCCCGGTCGCGCCGGTACACCCTGGGGAATGTCCCTCGGCGACCGGGTCGGGGTGGCGCGTTCCTACCTGACACCCGGCGCCCACTGGCACACCATCTGGCGTGCCCTGGCGAACCCTGGCGAATAGTCGCTCAGCAACTGACAGACGGTTACTGTCAACTCAGCCGAGAACCTGGGGGCTTGACGTGAGCGGACAACCCAACACCCGACTGTCGGACCTGTTCGGCCTGGCCGGCTGGTCCAAGGGCGAACTCGCGAGGCTGGTCAACCGGCAGGCGGCGGCCATGGGCCACCCCCAGCTGGCGACGGACACCTCAAGGGTGCGGCGGTGGATCGACACGGGAGAGATCCCGCGCGATCCGGTGCCACGGGTGCTGGCAGCACTGTTCACCGAGCGTCTCGGCCGTGTCGTGACCATCGAGGATCTCGGTCTGGTCCGGCACGGGCGTACGGGGAAACGGCCAAGCGGCGGGAGTGCTGAACATCCCGACGGTGTGCCGTGGGCGCCCGAGCGGACTGCCGCGGTCCTCACCGAATTCACGGGAATGGACCTCATGCTCAACCGACGCGGCTTGGTGGGCGCGGGCGCCGCGCTCGCCGCAGGATCCGCCATCAGCAGCTCCATGCACGAGTGGCTGCACACCGATCCGGCCCTGGTGGCCGACGCCCCTGACACCGACGATCCCCTGCACGCCGACCCCGCCGGGTTCGACCGTTACGAGGCCGCCCCCATCGGGTCGCAGGAGATCGAGGAACTGGAGCGCTCGGTCGAGGTGTTCCGGGCCTGGGACGCGTCCCGCGGTGGCGGCCTGCAGAGAAAGGCTGTCGTAGGACAGCTCAACGAAGTGGGAGGCATGCTCTCCTACCGGCACCCCGACCATCTGCAGCGGCGCCTGTGGGGCGTCGCCGCCAATCTCGCCGTGCTCGCGGGCTGGATGTCGCACGACGTCGGCCTGGAGCCCACGGCTCAGAAGTACTTCATCATCGCCGCGCACGCGGCCCGGGAAGGCGGTGACCGGCCCCGTGCGGGCGAGGCGCTCTCGCGGGCGGCCCGTCAGATGGTGCACCTGGGCCGGCCCGACGACGCGCTCGACCTCATGAACCTCGCCAAGTCGGGATCGGGCGACGAGGTCCTGCCGCGTACGCGGGCCATGCTCTGCACCATCGAGGCCTGGGCGCAGGCGTCACTGGGCAAGGGCCAGGCCATGCGGCGCACCCTGGGCGAGGCGGAGGACCTCTTCGTCTCGGACAAGGGCGACGTGCCGCCGCCGAGTTGGATGCAGCTCTTCGACGAGGCGGACATGCACGGGATGCAGGCCCTGGCCTACCGGACGCTGGCGGAGCACGACCCGGCCGCGGCCGCCGTCGCGCAGCGCCATGCCAAGGAGGCCCTGGCGCTCCGGGAGAAGGGCCGGGACCGGTCGAAGATCTTCGACCATCTCTCGCTCGCCTCCGCCTGTTTCATCGCCGACGACCCCGAACAGGCCGACCGGTACGCACGCCTGGCCCTGACGTCGATGGGGTCGAACTCCTCCCATCGCACCTGGGACCGGCTCCGCGAGATGTACCGGCTGACGGGGCAGTACTCCAGCTATCCGAAGATCCACGAGCTGCGTGAGGAGATCAAACTGTCCCTGCCCAAGGGCTCGTTGAAGTCCGGTTCGTCGAAGCCGAGGGGCGGCGCAGGCGGCGCGCGGGCATAGGGGGCTTGCGCGCCGAGACCGCCGAGAGACCGAGACCGCCGAGAGAGAACGACGAGAGCGACGGGACGACCCGGGCCGCCTGCCTCAGGATTCCTCAGGTGGTGACCCGGGCGACGAGTACGCAGGCGTCGTCCTCGCGCTGCGTCTCACCGAACTCCTCCACCACGATCCGTACGCAGTCCTGTGCGCTGCGGGCCTCCTGGAAGCGGGGGGCGAGGTCGAGCAGGCGGCTGACGTCCGCGGTGCTCTCCACCGTGCCGGTCGCGTCCGGGCGGCACCCCCACCGTGCGGGGACCAGTCCGTCGGTGTGCAGGAGGAGCAGGTCGCCCGGTTCGAGGGGCACTTCGGCCTGCCCGTAGACGGCACCCGAGGTGGCCCCGAGCAGGACGCCGTCGGGCGGGGCGAGCATCCGCCCCGTCCCGTTGCGGAACAGCAGCGGGGCGGGGTGTCCGGCCTGCGCCCACACGAGGGTCCGGCTCTGGGGCCGGTAGCGGCAGCACACCGCGCTGCCCAGGGCGGGCTGGACGGAGGCGTCGAGTAACTGGTTGAGCCAGGACATCAGCTGGCCGGGTTCGGTGCCCGCCACGGCCATGCCGCGCAGCGCGCCGAGCAGCATCGCCATGCCCGAGGTGACGGCGACGCCGTGGCCGGTGAGGTCGCCGACGCTCAACAGCGTCTGCCCGTCGGGCATGTCGAGGGCGTCGTACCAATTGCCGCCGATCAGCGTGCTGGTGGAGGAGGGCAGATAACGGGCGGCCAGATCCAGTGTTCCCGGGCCCTGCCGCGGGAGTGTCGGGGAGCCGCGCCACGGCGGCAGGACGGCTTCCTGCAACTCGACCGCGAGGCGGTGTTCGGTCTGCGCGGCCTGCCGTTGGCGCTGCAGCGAGTCACAGGTCTCCGTCACGGTCCGCTGGCTGCGGCGCAGTTCGCTGACGTCCCGCAGGACGGCCCACATGGAGGCGGTGCTGCCGTCCGCGTCGAGCACCGGCTCACCCATCATGTGCACGGTCCGTACGCCGCCGTCGGGCCGGACCATGCCGAACTCCCCGTCGATCGGCTTGCCGTCGATCAGACAGTCCGTGACCATCGAGGTCAGCCTCGGCCGGTCCTCGTCCAGGACGACGGAGGGCAGTTCGTCGAGGGTGAGCGGGGGAGCGGCGGGGTCCCTGCCGAGGATCTGGTACAGCTCACCGGACCAGGTCGCCTCGTCCGTCAGCAGGTTCCACTCGGCACTGCCGACCCGGCTGATCAGCGAGCCGCCCCCGGGGGAAGCGGGCGGCACCGCCTGTACGACGGGGAGTGCCGCCTCCCGCTCGGCGGGCACGGTCGAGGGACCGTCCCGCAACTGCGCCAAGTGCGCGTCGAGGTCGTCGAGCTGATGCATGGCCAGGTCGCACAGGGCGCGCTGCCAGCGCCGCTCCGGGTCCGTGCCGTCGGCCGGCGCGTCACGTCGTACGGCGTCCATGTCGCCCCGGAGCCGGCGCGTCTGCGAGATGAGCGCGTCGACCGAGCCGCGCTCAGGCGGCTGGGCGGCAGGGTGGTCCGCCGAGAGATGGGACGGCATGACGTACTCCGATACAGGCACGGTACGACCAAGGCAGAGGGAAGGACCGTTACGACTGTTGCACAGCCTGCGACGCGCTGTAAGGGATTCGGCAACACACGACAGGGTGGTGCCGCTGGCACGTGCCACCGTCCTGCCGCGGGAGCTGACCGGGGCGAATCCGGTACGCGGATCGACGGTCGGACCGTACTCAACGGTCGTACTCGACACGGGGAGCCGAGGGAGCGCGACCCACCCCGGCCGCTCCTGCCAGCCGCAGCACGGCGTCCAGCCCCCGGGGCGCGCCCGGCACGGCGCCGACGGGCAGCACGTAGGCACGGAGCCCGGCACCCGCCGCCCCACCGTCCTTCGCCGGATGATCACCCACCATCAGAGTCTCGGCGGGCACGACCCCCAACTCGCGGCAGGCGTGCGAGACCTCCGCGTCGGTCAGCCGTGCGAGCGTGGACCGCGTGTCCGCGTACGGCACCCAGTGCTCGGGTGCCTGCAACTGCGCGTAGAGCGCGTCCGCGCACGGCGCGAGCTCCCGCACCGACGCGTACCACGTGGTGAACGCGTGCCGGTGCGCGCGCTGTGCCCCGATGGCATCAGGGTCGGCCAGCCCTTCTTGTGCACGAGTCCATCTGGAAGTGCGGGCCGTGCTCCGCCCGGTGTTCTCGGGTGTGTGGTCGTCAGTACCGCTGGGCCTGGGACAGTTTCGGGGTCAGGGGTGGATCGGCCGGTTTGCGGCTGACGGCGAGCGGCTGGGCGCGTTCGCCGGGGGCGAGGTTCTCCGCGCCGACGTACCTTGTTTCCACCGTCTTGCCGGAGGAGTCGAGGAAATCGACCCGCGCGGCGTACGAGGCCTCGCTGTCGGTCTTGTTGGTGATGTTCACCATGACGACGAGCAGGCCGCCGGTCCCGGACCGGGGTTTGCCGGTCATGGAGACGTCGGACATCGCGTTTCCCTGGCCGTCGACGTCCTTGAGCGCCTTCTCCGCGGCCTTGTCGGCCCGTTCCGTCTCGGCCGACACGGACGCCTCGAAGGAGGAGGCCGCGGCCGAGGCGGAGGACGCCGCCGCGGAGGCCGCGGCGCGCGCGGACTCGACGACCGACTCCTTCATCGAGGGAGCCGTTCCCGAGAAGGACGCGGTGTCGGGAGGCGAGGGGCGTTCGCTGAAGGAGGGGGTGGAGGTGTCCGAGCCGCTGTCGGTGCTGCACGAGGTGACGGCGCCCACGACCGCGGCCAGGACCGCCACCGCGACGACGGTCGAACGCGTACGGCCCGGTCGGCGGGGCCCGCGGGGTCCGAGGGGCCGCTCCGGGGACGGTGGTGTGTTCATCGAGTGCTGTCCTCGCTGTCGCCGTGTCGCTGTCGCTGTTGTTGTCGATGAGCCGGGGAAATCGGGCGTCGGTCGAAATGCACTTTATGTCGGAAAATCCGCTCAGGCATGCCGTGTGGGTCCGCAGGCCGCGGGGCCGTCCGAAAACGCCTCACCCGTTCCGCCCCACGGCTCGCCACCGCGTGACCCTTGGCGCAGCATGAGGGCATGGTCGGGTCGACCCGGATACGAGCGCTGCGCTGCGGGGCCTGGATCTGCGCGGTCCTGTGCGTCGCGGTCGTCGCGCTGACGGCCACCGCGCGCAGCACCGTACTGAGCGCGGGCTTCCACCGTTCGGTGCTGGCCGACGAACACGCGTACGACCGGCTCTACAACCAGGTGCTGGTCGACCCGCGGATCACGCCCGTCACCCGCGACCTGCTGGGACGGCTGCCGGTGCCCGAGGCCGTGCTGACCTCCAACCTCAAGACGGTTCTCCCGCCCGAGACCCTGCGCGCGCTGACGGACGAACAGATCGGGCACCTCGTCGACTACCTGCGCGGAAACAGGGACGACCTGCGGCTCTCCGTCGACCTGCGGCCGGTCATCGCCAACGTCACCGGCCTGACCAGGGCGTACTTCGGCGACATGGTCTCCTCGCTCCAGGAGCAGCGGGAACCGGACTTTCCGGCCTTCCTCGCCGACCTGAAGGACGCGGTGGGTCAGGTCGGTGCCGGAGAGCCCCCGGAAGGCCTGCCGTCGCTGGCCCTGACGAAGACCCAGGCGGCCACCGCCGCCGACGCCCTGCTGCGGGCCGCCCCCGAGGACGTACGCGGCACGCTGCGCCCGGAGGTCACGGTCGCCCTGCAGAACGGCGACGTGGCCACCGCCCTCGCCGCCGTCGGACCGGCGGCCTTCTCGGAGCGCACCCGCGCCGCCGCCGCCCGGCTGCGCACGGCCGCGGACGGCGGGACCTGGGACATCGCCGCCGACCTCGAACTCGACGAGGTACGTCGGGTCCGCGCGGCCACCCACCTCACCCTCGACGTCGTCGAACCCCTGGCCGCCGCCCTCGGCATCGCGGCCCTCGCCGCACTCTGGTTCACCGGCCCCGACTCCCGGCCCCGGCGGCTGAGGCACCTCGGCTGGGCGCTCGCGGCCGGCGGACTGTGCACGGCGCTCGTCGCGCTCGTGATCCTGTGGACCGTGGGCCGCGATCCGGTGGAGATCTCCGCGGCCTGGCCGGAGTCGGCGGTCCGGCTGCTCGACGACCTGCAGACCACCGCGGTCGACCGCTTCCTCGCGGGAATGCTGACCGCGGCCCTCGTGCCGGTGGTGGCCGGCGCCCTCCTGGTCGGCCTGGCCTGGGCGGGGGAGCGGCGCAAGATGCCCGCACGCGCGTGGCGGCCGGGGCTGTGGCCCGCGGCCGGCGCGACGGCCCTCGCCCTCGCGGGCGTCGCACTCGTGCCGATCGCCTTCTCCGACGACGCCCCACGCAGCTGCCAGGGCAGCCCGCGGCTGTGCGACCGGCGGTACGACGAGGTCGCCCACCTCACCTCGCACAACGCCATGTCCACCACCGCCGACAGGTTCATCGGCCCCCTCCAGGACCCCCTCATCGCCGATCAGCTCGACGCGGGCGTACGGGCCCTGCAACTCGACACCTACCGCTGGGAACGGCCCGAGGAAGTGACCGACCGGCTCGACGAGTCGGACTTCCCGCCCGAGCTGCGCCGCCAGATCACCGCCGCCGTCCAGGGGCTCAACCCGCCGAGGCCTGGCCTGTGGCTCTGTCACTCCGTCTGCCGTGCGGGCGCGATCGAACTCGTGCCGACGCTGCGGCAGATCGGCGACTGGCTGCGAGCCCACCCGGGCGACGTCCTCACACTGATCGTCCAGGACGCCGTCAGCGGCGAGGACACGGAGGGCGCGTTCCGCGAAGCGGGTCTGGGGGACCTGGTGTTCACCCCGGACGAGGATCCGGACCGGCCCTGGCCGACACTCGGCGAGATGATCGACAGCGGGCGCCGGCTCGTGGTCTTCGCCGAGCGGGCCGACGGGCCGGCGCCCTGGTACCGCAACTTCTACCGGTACGCCATGGAGACGCCGTTCGCCTTCCGTTCCCCCGGCGAACTGAGCTGTGTCCCGCACCGGGGTGGCACGGGCAAGCGGCTGTTCCTGCTCAACCACTTCATCACCGCCGACGGCGGCAGCCGTCTCGACGCGGGCGCCATCAACACCCGCCAGGCCGTGCTGGACCGCGCGCACCGGTGCGAACGGGTGAGGGGTGGGCCGGTCAACTTCGTCGCCGTCGACTACCTGACCGTCGGGGACGCGAAGGCCGCGGTGGACCGGCTCAACGCGGAGCGCGACTGACCCGGTCCCGCTCCGGCCCCGGCCCCGGCCCCGGCCACAAGACCGTTTCGGACAGGTCGGGCAGGCGTTCTTGCGGCCTGGGCGAGGCCTGCGGTATTTGATTCTGCTGTAGGTGATTCCCGCACGACCCTGCCGTAGCCCCGTAGCCCCGTAGCCCCGTAGCCCCGTAGCCCCGCAGCCCCGCAGCCCCGCAGCCCCGCAGCCCCGCAGAGTCCGGCGGCGTTCCGCGCCGTCGCGAGCGAGGAGGACGTGATGGCCCCACCGGTGCACGTCGTCGAGATGACCTCCGCCGAGCGCGAGCAGGCGTACGAGACCTGCCGCCAACTGGCCGAGGAGTTCGGCAAGGCCGGGCCGCGGCACGACGCGGAGAACACGTTCCCGTACGAACTGGCCGAGCGCGTACGCGCGCTGCGGCTCCCCGGCCTCAACGTGCCCAAGCGGTACGGCGGTTGGGGCGCCGACATCGCCACCACCGCCCGGTGCGTCGAACTGCTGGCGTACGGAGATCCGGCGATCGCCCTGGCCTTCAACATGCACTGGGGCGTGATCGGCTTCTTCCGCGGCATGTGGAGCGAGGAACACCAGGAGCGCTTCTTCCCGGGCGTGGCCCGCGACGGACACCTCTTCGACGGCGCGTACAGCGAGACCCGCGCCGGTGTGATCGGCCTGGCCGACACCCGAGCCGTGCCGGTCGATGGCGGCTTCCGTGTCAGCGGGCGCAAGAGCTGGGGCACCCTGGCGCCGGTGGCCGACTTCCACACACTCAACGCGACGATCACCGAGCCCGACGGCGAACTGCCGGCCGACCACGCGGTCCGCGCGACACGCGAGGTGCTGCTGGTCTGCCCGGCCTCGGCCGAGGGTGTGCGCGTCGACAAGACCTGGGACGCCCTGGGCATGCGCGCGACGGGCACCGAGACCGTGGTGTTCGAGGACGTGTTCGTACCGGCCGCCGACCTGGTGTCGCCGGAGTTCCGGCCGGGTCTGTTCGCGAACCTGGAATGGCAGACGCTGACCTTCGCGTCGGTGTACCTCGGGCTCGCACGCCGGGCGTACGACGAGACGCGCGCGATCCTGCGGACGAAACGGCTCGGCGCGGTGCCCGAGGCCGCCGACGTCAGGGTCGGCGACCAGCAACTGGTGCAGGTCGGTGTCGGGGAGATGCGCGTCCTCATCGAGGCCGCGGCCAACACGATCGAGGTCGCCGCCGCGCGCCTCAACGAGCGGCGCGACCTGCCCGACGACCCGGCGCTGAGGCTCGGCGCGCTGGAGATCCCGAAGGTCGTGGCGACCGAGAACGCGATCCAAGTCGTCGACATCGGCATGCGCCTGGTCGGCGGCGGCGCCTACCGCCGCGGTCACCCGCTGGAGAGGCTGTACCGCGACGCGCGCAGCGGACCGTTCCACCCGCTGACCACCGACCAGCTCCTGCAGCACCTCGGAAGCGCGGAACTGGGCTGAGCGCAGCGGCCCTCAGTACCGGAGCACACCCGCGATGCCCCGCGCCTCGGCCAGCGTCCCGTCCGGAACGAAGCGGACCTGCGCGCCGGTGTCCAGGCACTGCTCGACGATCTCGTCCACGATGTCGTGCCGGGCGTCGAGATCGTCGCCGTCGGCCGGCACGAGATGGTCGCCGCCGTCGTCGCGTACCGTCACCCGGTAGTTCTCCTCGACGGCCAGCAGACCCACGCGGCCGGCGGTCGCGTGCTGCCAGAGCTCGTCGACGCCCGCCGCGAACGCCCGGCGGCCCTTGGCGTTCTCCAGTTCGGCCGTCACGTTCTCGACGTTCCTCCGGTCCTCGGCCGTGACCAGCGGACGGACCGCCTGCCACACCGCCTCGGCCCCGGCGTGCCCGAGACCGCCGTGCGGCACGTGAACGGCGTCCTTGGTGACGTTGCCGACCTCGCCGAGGAGTGAGAGCGCGGCCTGTTCACCGGCCACGTACACGGGCCGCGGGTCGGAGCGCAGGACGGCGGCGAGGACGGTGTCCGCGTCCCGCAGGAAGTGACGTGTCTCCTCGTCGCGGAAGGTGCTGGGCACCTCGCCGACCCGTTCCTCGCGCTCGACGTCCTGCGGTTCCAGGCTCCGCGCCATCGGGAAGCCCGCCGTCGCCGCCTCGGTGACGCGTTCCGCGCCGCCGCTCCACAGCGAGATCCGGTCGGCGGAGACCGTCAGCACCCAGAACGGGCTCTCGGCGGCCTGCGCGGCGACGAGATTGCGGGTCAGGAACGTGTCCGACAGGACGACGCGCTCAGGAACGGTCCGGGCCAGCGACCACACCTGGTGCTCCCCGGGGGCCGCGAAGATCGCGAGGCCGTCCTCGGAGTGGCTCAGATCGACCTCCGCCAGCGCCTGTTCGAGCTGCTCGACGACGTCCGTCCGCCGCTCACGGGTGACCGCGGGATCGGCCTCCAGTTGCTTCTTCGCCTCGGCCAGCACATTGCGCAACCGGACGGGGTCCTGCGCGTTGTCGGGCTCCCTGCGGTGGGTCGGCGTCAGCACCGACACCGCCGGGTAGGGCCGCGGCCGGCGCAGCTCGGTGAGGGTGGCGGGGCTCAGAAGATGCTCCATAGATGCACCATATGACTGAATCGGCGGCGAGTCATGCGGAGGAATCAGGTCGGGCAAAGGGGGCAATTCGCTGTTAATGTCACCGGGCAGTCGCGTCGTGTCTCCCTGCCACGCCCGAGGACCTCCATGAGCCAGGCCGAGACCGGAAAAGGGACCGGAACCGGGGCCGGAAACGGGACCGGAAACGGAACCGAGCCCCGGACATCCGCAGCCAAACTGACCCTGCCCACGCTGACCACGATGGTCGTCGGCTCCATGGTCGGTGCGGGCGTCTTCTCGCTGCCCCGCCGCTTCGGCCAGGAGACCGGCGTGGCCGGCGCGCTCATCGCCTGGGCGGTGGCCGGCGCCGGCATGCTCATGCTGGCCTTCGTCTTCCAGCGGCTCGCGCTGCGCAGACCCGACCTCGACGCCGGTGTCTACGCCTACGCGAAGGCGGGCTTCGGCGAGTACCTCGGCTTCTTCGCCGCCTTCGGCTACTGGGCGAGCGCCTGCGTCGGCAACGTGACGTACTGGGTCCTCATCATGTCGACGATCGGGGCGATCGCCCCGGCGCTCGGCGACGGCGACACGGTCCTCGCCATGCTGCTCTCCTCCGCCGGCCTGTGGGCGTTCTTCCTGCTCATCAGCCGCGGGGTCAAGGAGGCCGCGGCCATCAACCGGATCGTCACGGTCGCCAAGGTCGTGCCCATCCTGGTCTTCGTCCTCATCGCGCTGTTCTGCCTCAAGCCCAGTGTCTTCGCCGAGAACTTCACCGGCGCCGACTACGCCGGATCACTGTTCCAGCAGGTCAAGGGCACCATGCTGGCCACGGTCTTCGTGTTCCTCGGGGTCGAGGGCGCCAGCGTCTACTCCCGGCACGCCAGACGCCGCGAGGACGTCGGACGCGCGACCGTCCTGGGCTTCCTCAGCGTCTTCGCGATCTTCGCCTCGGTCACCGTCGTGTCGTACGGCATCCTGCCGATGAGCGAGATCGCCGAGCTGCGGCAGCCGTCCATGGCGGGCGTCCTGGAGGAGGCGGTCGGCACCTGGGGCAAGGTGTTCGTCAGCGTCGGCCTGATCGTCTCCGTCCTCGGCGCCTACCTCGCCTGGACCCTGATGGCCGCCGAAGTGCTCTTCGTCGCCGCGAAGGACGAGGACATGCCCCGCTTCCTGGGGCGCTCCACGGCGGCCGACGTGCCCGTGCCCGCCCTGCTGATCACCACCGTGCTGACCCAGATCGTGCTCGTCGTCACGCTCTTCTCGGACGACGCGTTCAACTTCGCGCTCGATCTGACCAGCGCCCTGACCCTCATCCCGTTCCTGCTGGCCGCCGCGTTCGCCGTCATGGTCGCGCGGTCCGGCGGCGCGGGCCGGTGGGACCTCCCGGTCGCCGCCCTGGCCACCGTCTACACCGCGTTCCTCATCTACGCGGCCGGCCTCAAGTACCTCCTCGTGTCCCTCATCGTCTACGCCCCCGCCACGATCCTGTTCGTCATGGCCCGCCGTGAACAGGGCCGCCGGCTCTTCTCGCCCCGCGAACTCGTCATCCTCGCGGTCTCGGTGGCCGGGGCCGTCGTGGGCGTCGTCGCGCTCGCGCGCGGCTGGATCAGCCTCTGACCCCGCAGACCCGGACCCACTCCGCGAAAGGCAGCCCGTGACCCCACAGGACACCCCGACCCGGCCCGCGTACGGCGTCCACTCCGAGGTCGGCAGACTGCGCAAGGTACTGGTCTGCGCACCCGGCCTCGCCCACCGCAGACTCACCCCCACCAACTCCGACGACCTGCTCTTCGACGACGTCATGTGGGTGGAGAACGCCCAGCGCGACCACGCCGACTTCGTCGACAAGATGCGCGAACGGGACGTCGACGTCGTCGAACTGCACGACCTGCTCGCACAGACCGTCGCCGACCCGCAGGCACGCGACTGGCTGCTCGACCGGAAGATCACCGCGAACGAGGTCGGCCTCGGACTCCTCGACGACACCCGCGCCTTCCTGGAGTCACTGGAGCCCCGCGGACTCGCCGAGTACCTGATCGGCGGCCTGTCCACCGTCGACCTGCCCGACGAGTTCCGCGACGGCTACGTGGCGCTGGCCCGCGAATCGACCGGCGCACGCGAGTACTTGATGCCGCCGCTGCCGAACACCCTCTACACCCGGGACACGACCTGCTGGCTCTACGGCGGGCTCACCTTCAACCCGCTGTACTGGCCCGCCCGGCACGACGAGACGCTCCTCATGAAGGCGATCTACACCTTCCACCCGGACTACCGGGGCTCCACGGTGTGGTGGGGGGATCCCGAACTCGACTGGGGGCAGGCCACGTTCGAGGGCGGCGACATCATGCCCGTCGGCAACGGCGTGGTCCTCATGGGCATGAGCGAGCGCACCTCCCGCCAGGCCATCACCCAGGTCGCGGCCGCCCTGTTCGCCCAGGGGGCCGCCGAGCACGTGATCGTCGCGGGCATGCCCAGACTGCGGTCCGCGATGCACCTCGACACCGTGTTCACCTTCGCCGACCGCGACCTCGTGACCCTGTACCCGACCATCATGGACAAGGTCCACACCTTCTCCCTGCGGCCCGCCGACAAGGCACCCGGCGTCGAACTGACCGACGAGGGCTCCCGCCCCTTCGTGGACGTCGTGGCCAAGGCCCTCGGACTTCCCGCACTGCGGGTCGTCGAGACGGGCGGCGACGTCTACGCCTCGGAGCGCCAGCAGTGGGACAGCGGCAACAACGCCGTCGCGCTTGAGCCCGGCGTGGTGTTCACGTACGACCGCAACACCCAGACCAACGCCCTGCTGCGCGAGGCGGGCGTCGAGGTCATCACCATCGTCGGCGCCGAGCTGGGGCGGGGGAGGGGCGGCGGGCACTGCATGACGTGCCCGATCGTCCGCGACCCGGTCGACTTCTGAACCGGCCGCCCGCGTGTGTCGTACGTGTACGTGGCTCACTCCTCCGAGCCGCACGAGCTGCCGTCGGCCGGCAGTCGCCCGTACAGCAGGAAGTCGTCGATCTTCCGGTGCACGCACTTCGACGAGGAGTAACCGGTGTGGCCCTCGCCCTTGTTGTCGAGGACGACGGCCGACGGGCCGAGCCGGTCCGCGGTCTCGGTGGTCCAGCGGTACGGCGTGGCGGGGTCGCCGCGGGTCCCGACGAGGAGCATCTTCGGGGTGTCGACGTCCCGTACCTCGTCGCGGATGTACGAGGTGCCCTTGGGGCGTCCGTAGCACATCAGGGCCTGGGCCAGCCGGTACCGGCCGAAGACCGGAGACGCCTGCTCGTACGCGGCACGCAGCCTGCCGAGATTCCCGACTACCTGGTCGGCGGTGGGCCGGTCGGGGTCGTCGGCGCAGTTGACGGCCATGAGCGCGGCCGGGAGGTTGTCGAGCGGGATCTCGCCCTCGTCGACGAGACCGCCGTCCTCACGGGGGAGACCCGGACGGGAGAGGTCCTTGTGGGGGAGTTCGTTGCGCGGGAGCGCACTGCCGCCCACGTAGAACCCCATGATGCCCCGTGTGTCCCCGTCCTGGACCAGCGAAGTGAGCGCGTGCGACAGGGCCGGCCACAGCTCCTTGCTGTAGAGGGCCTGGCCTATCGCGCCCACCAGGTCCTGGCCGGAGAACGGTATGCCGAAGTCCGACGGCACCGGGTCCGCGTCGAGTGAGCCGATCAGCCGCAGCACCTCCTCCCGGGCCGAGCGCGGGTCCTGGCCGAACGCGCAGTCGACGTCCTCGGTGCACCAGTCGAGGAAGTCCTCCAGGGCGGTCTGCTGGCCCTGGGCGCCGGTGACGCCCTGCTCGCTGAGCGGTTCGGTGAGGGTGTCCACGCCGTCGAGGACCATACGGCCGGTCCTGTCGGGGAACTGGGCCGCGTACACCGCGCCCAGCCGCGTCCCGTACGAGAACCCGAGGTAGTTGAGCTTCTTGTCGCCGAGGGCCGCCCGCATCACGTCGAGGTCGCGCGAGGCGTCGACCGTGCCGATGTGCCGAAGCACCGGCCCGGAGTGCTCGACGCAGTCCGCGGCGAGCTCGCGCAGCACTTCGAGTGCGGCCCTCGGATCGTCGCTCTCGTCCGCTTCCGCCTCGGCCCCGGTCTCCGCGTCGGGGTCGGGGGCCTGCGTTCCGTCGTCCATGCCCTCGCCGCAGCTGACCGGCGAGCTCCTGCCGACGCCGCGCGGATCGAAGGTCACCACGTCGTAGCCGTTCGTGAGCCCCATGAAGTCCTTGCCGCCGTCGGCGAGTTCGCCGACTCCCGGACCGCCGGGGCCGCCGAAGTTCAGCAGCACCGAGCCTCTGGACTTGCCGGTCGCCCGGAATCTGGCCATGGCCAGGTCGAGCGTCCCGCCTGTGGGGTTCGCGTAGTCGACGGGGACGGTCACCTTCCCGCACTGCAGGCCGTCGGGCAGTCCGTCGCCCGGGCAGGCCGACCACTTGATGGTCTGGTCGTGGAAGCGGGACAGGTCGGGTCGGTCGGCGGCGGCCGCGGCCACCGACGGCAGCCCTGCTCCCAGCAGGGCCAGCGTCATGGCACAGGTGAAGGCACGGCGTTGGCGCGTTGACAGCATCAGGCCTCCCGGGACGCCCCGGCCCACGGCCGGGATCTTCCCCTCGATCACGATAAGGGGGCACCCGCGGCCACGCCTCTCGGCGAGCGGGGCGCCGGACCAGGCCTTATCCTGCGCCCCCGCTCGGCCAGCGCCTGCTCGGCCAACGTCCGCTCGGTCGCCGCCCGCCCGGCCAACGCCCGCTCAGTGGCCGCCCGCTCGGCCGCGTTCGGTCGTCCGCTCGAAGGGGGGCGTTTGCCGGATCAGCCATAACCTGAGTGGTTTGCCCGCGTTTAAACGGTGCGGGCGCCTGCTCGCGATCATGTCCTGGAAGGCAGGGAACCTATGAAACGGGTTGCCCGAAGTGGTTTGATCATCGTGGCCGCCGCCTCCGGCGCCGTGGGCGTGACCATGCCGGCGTACGCGGACTCCGCGGCCGACGGCGGCACGGCCCACTCGCCCGGGGTGATCTCCGGCAACACCATCCAGCTCCCGGTCGACGTGCCGGTGAACGCGTGCGGGAACACCGTGAACGTGGTCGGGCTCCTCAACCCCGCGGCCGGCAACAGCTGCGCCAGCGAGGGCGGCGGCAAGGGAAGCGGCCACGACGGCTCCGCGGGCGCGGTCGCCGAGGGCGCCGAGAAGGACTCCCCGGGCCTGATCTCCGGCAACGGCGTGCACCTCCCGGTCCAGCTCCCCGTGAACGTCACCGGCAACTCGGTGAGCGTGGTCGGCATCGGCAACCCCGCCGTCGGCAACGAATCCACGAACACCTCGGGCGAGGGGCCGCAGGTCCCTCAGACGCCGTCCGGTCCGAAGCCTGCCCAGCCGTCGGAGCCGCCCGTGGACCCGGCCGACCCCGCCGACCCCGCGGACCCGGTGGAGGCCGAGGGGCCGCAGATCCTGCCGCAGGCGGTCCCCAGGGCCGCCCTGGCGCAGACCGGTACGGACCTGATGGGTCCGACGGCCGCCGCGAGCGCCGCGCTGCTGCTGGGCGGAGTCGCGCTGCACCGCCGTTTCCGGCCCGCCGCACAGCGGTCGGGGCGCCGGGACGGGCACTGACCCGAAGTCACCGGCACGTACGGGTCCGGGCACGAGCCCGGACCCGTACGGTGCCCTAGGGCCTGTCGTCAAATTCCCGCCTGCCGGGCGACGCCTGGCACGCACTCTCGCCGCACCGGGCGAAAGCCCGAGTACGTCCAGTACGCGGACTTCCGCCCGGCACACCGAGAGCACGCACCAGACGCCGCCCGGCCCGCCCTCCGGGCGGACGCCGGGAATTTGACGACAGGCCCTTGTCGTGTGTGCCCGGTCATGAACGGAGCGGCTCGATGACCTCACCCTCTTCGATCTCCCCCTCTTCGCACCCCGAAGGCCTTGTCGTCACCCGGGCCGCCCTCGACGACTGGCCGGTGATCAAGGCCTGGGCGAGGGCGGAGGGCTGGGACCCGGGCGAGTCGGACGGGCCGTGCTTCTTCGCCCAGGACCCGGAGGGCTTCTTCCTCGGCCGGATCGACGGCGAACCGGTCTCGGCGATCTCCGTCGTCAACCACGGCGCCGACTACGCCTTCCTGGGCTGCTACCTCGTCTGCCCGGACCTGCGCGGCCGCGGCCACGGGATCACCACCTGGAGGACGGCCCTCGCGCACGCGGGCGGGCGGACCGTCGGCCTGGACGGCGTGGTCGCGCAGCAGGGCAACTACCGGAAGTCGGGGTTCGAACTCGCCCACAAGACCTTCCGGTTCGGCGGAGTCCCGACCGCGGGCGCGGCCGGCGCGACCGCCGCCACGGCCGCCGCTTCCGGCGTGCGCGACGCGGAGGCGGCCGACCTCGACGCGGTCGTCGCGTACGACAGCGGCTGTCACCCCGCCGACCGGCCGCGCTTCGTGGCGAGTTGGCTCGGTGCCCCCGGGCACCGCGCCCTGGTCCGGGTGGTCGACGGGCGGCTCACCGGCTACGGCGTGCTCCGGCCCGCCGCCGACTCCCTGCGCATGGGCCCGCTGTTCGCGGACACCCCGGACGACGCCCGCGCGCTCTTCACCGCGCTGATCGCCGGATCCGGCGGCCGACGCATCAGCGCCGACATCCCCGAGACGCACACGTCGGCCGTCGCCCTCGCCGAGGAGCACGGCCTCACCCCGTCGTTCGAGACGGCCCGGATGTACACGGGTCCGGTCCGGCCTTACGCCACGGACCGCGTGTACGTGGTCACGACGCTGGAACTGGGTTAGGCATCCTTGGGGGTTCCGGGGGTCCTGGGGGTTCGTCCCGGCGGGACCTCGTCGCGGCGCCGGAACATCCACTCCATGCGTGGCTCGACGGCGAACCGGAACACCCGGCGGACCGGGGCGGAGCACAGTGCGGTGATGAGGCCCACGGCGGCCGCGGTGACGGCCAGTTCACCGAGCGCGGTGTGCAGCCAGGGGTGGTCGTACCAGTCCCAGAAGCGGGACGCCTTGATGACGAAACCGTGCAGCAGATAGCCGTACATCGTGCCCGCGCCCAGCGCCGTGCACCACAGGTGCCGTCCGGGGACCCAGGACAGGAAGCAGGCGGTCAGGACCAGGGCGAGGCAGAACAGCGCCGGAGTGGTGAACAGGCCCACCCAGTTCGGTACGCCCTGGCCCGTGACGCTGCCCCGGTGGTAGAGCCAGCCGGCGCCGAACCAGGGCGCCACCAGATACGCGGTGACCAGCGCCGCGGCCCCCACCGGCAGCGCGAACAGCCGTACGCGCCAGGTCCGCAGCCGTTCGAAATGCTCGGCGCGCAACGTCAGACCGAGCACGAAGAACGGCAGGAACCCCAGGACCCGCTGGATGGAGATGTCCCCGCCCAGATCCGGCGAGACGGCGGCCAGCACGGCCAACGCCATCGCGACCAGGACCGGATGACGGAGCATCAGCCAGAGAGGAGTGGTGATCCGCCAGATGAAGAGCGCGAGCAGGAACCACATCACGTACCAGGGGTCCAGCAGACTCAGCGGATAGCCGGGGTCGTCCTGCGCCCACCGGTAGAACAGCGTGTACGCGGTCTCGAAGACCAGATACGGCACGACGACACTCGTCAGGAGCCGCCGAACCCGGCCCGGCGCCATGTCGAAACTCCGCGAGAAATAGCCGGAGACGAGGGCGAACGCGGGCATGTGGAAGGCGTAGACGGTCAGATACGCGGCGGTCGCGAACCGGCTTCCGTGGGTCAGGGGCTCCCAGGCGTGGCCACAGGCCACCAGCACGATGGTGAGGTACTTCGCGTTGTCGAAGTACGGATCCCTGCGGGCGGACGCCGCCTTGGCCGGGGCCGCGCCGAGGCCGTCCCGTGGCGCGGTCGGCGCGGGGGCTGACAGATCGTGCGGCACCACATCTCCTGGCCTCGGTGGCGGTGAGCCGATCTCTCCCGCCTGCCCCCTCACGTACGGCTCAGTCGTCTCCCGCGTTCGCACGTACGCCGAAGGGGCGTTCGGACGGAAAGGCGCGGCGGCGGCCCGCGGCGACGGTCGCGAGGGCCACGGTGACCAGCAGGAGCGTCGTCCAGGGCAGGGCCGTGGAGCCGGAACTCTCCAGGACCAGCCCGCCGGTGAGGGAACCGGCCGCGATGCCCGCGTTGTAGACGGTGGTCTGGAGCGAGGTGGCCACATCGGCGTTCGCGGTCCCGGAGGCGTCGACCAGGGCGGTCTGGATCAGCGTCGGAGCCCCGCCGAACGCCACACCCCACAGGGCGACCGCCGCCGGCACGACGGCGGCATGCGCGGCCCAGGCACCCAGCGCGAGCATCGCCGCCGCGAACAGGGCGAGCGCTCCCAGCAGGGTCCGCCGCAGGTGCCGGTCGACCAGGACGCCGGTGAGCCAGATCCCGGCGACGGTCGCGGCACCGAACACCAGCAGCACGAGCGCCGTCCGGCCGAAACCGGCGTCCTCCGCGAAGGGCGCGATGTACGTGTACATCACCTGATGGCCGACGAGCAGCGCCAGCGTGACGGACAGCACCGTGCAGATCCCGGGGAGCGCGGCGACGCGTACCAGCGGCACGCGCTGTCCGGGCGGCTCGCCCGGGAAGCCCGGCACCCGGCGCCGTATCCACACCACGAGCAGCACGGCCGACACCGCGGGCGCGGCGAACGCGGCACGCCAGCCGAGCGCGCCGGCCAGCGCCGTACCCGCGGGAAGGCCCAGCGAGAGGGCGAGCGTGATGCCCGCCAGGACGATCGCGATGGCCCGGCCGCGCCGCTCCGCGGGCACCATCCGGGCCGCGTACCCGACGAGCATGGCCCACAGCGTCCCGCCCATGACCCCGGCGGTCAGCCGCGCGGCGAACGTCAGCCCGTACGACGAGGACAGGGCGGTGACGGTGTTGGCCGCCGCGAAGCCGAGGAGCGCGCCGATGAGCACGGGGCGCCGGGGCAGCCCCCGCAGCGCGGCCGTGAGCGGGATCGCGGCGAGGAACGACGCGAGGGCGTACCCGGTGACCAGGAAGCCCACCCGTGCCTCGGAGACGCCGAGATCCGGAGCCATCCGGGGCAGCAGACCCGCCGGAAGCAGTTCCGTCAGGACGGCGGTGAAGGCTGCCGTGGACAGCGCGAGCAGCCCGGAGAGCGGCAGCGGTGGCGCGGCGGAGGGCGTCCCGGTGCCACCGGAGACAGAGGCGGTCGTCATCGGGCCAGGCTGGAACACTCACATCAGTGTGAAGGCAAGGCATGAGCCCGCTCCGGGAGCCGATCCAGGCCCTGGGCGCGGCGGCCGACGCGAACTGCGGAGGTCGCGCGGCCCCGAAACTCCGTTGCCCGGCCCGTCCGCGGATGCTGGAGTGGCGGGATGGATCACACAGCGGTACTGGCACTGTTCGACCGGGACATGCGTGAGAACGCGCGCCCCTTCGGCACCGACTCCGTCGTGGAGCGCGTCGGCGGGGTGGTCCGGCACGTGGGATCGGAGCAGGGCTGGAACGGAGTGCTCTGGTCGGACCTCACGGAGGCCGACGCGGACGCGGCGATCGCCGAGCAGCGACGCTACTTCGCACGGCTCGGCCGCGAGTTCGAGTGGAAGCTGTACGGGCACGACGGGCCGCGGGATCTGGGGCAACGCCTGCTGGCCGCCGGGTTCACCCCCGAACCGGCGGAGACCCTGATGGTCATCGAGGCCGGGGAACTGGAGCTCGACGCCGAGCCACCGCCGGGTGTCGAGCTGCGGCCCGTCACCGACGCCGCCGGGGTCGACCTCATGGTCGACGTCCACGAGCAGGCCTTCGGCACGCCCGGCACCGCGCTGCGCCACCAGTTGCTCGACCTGCTCGACGAGGCTCCGAACACCGTCGTCGCGGTCGTGGCCCTCGCGGATGACCTTCCGGTCAGCTCGGCCCGGATGGAACTCGTCCCGGGCACGCGGTTCGCGGGGCTGTGGGGCGGCGGCACCGTCGAGGCCTGGCGGGGCCGGGGCATCTACCGTGCGCTGATCGCCCACCGCGCCCGGATCGCCGTCGACCGCGGCTACCCCTACCTCCAGGTCGACGCCTCCGACCAGAGCCGCCCCATTCTCCAGCGGCTGGGTTTCGCCCCGCTCACCACGACCGTCCCGTACGTCCACGCGGCGCCGTGACTCCCCGGCGGGAGCCGTGACGCCGCGCTGGGGGTCCGAACGGCGTGCGGTGTGCCGCCGCCGTCCGCTCCCGTGTCTGCTTGCGTCAGCGACGGCCCGCCTTCGAGCGGTCCAGCGCCGCGACACCGAGCGCCGCGAGCCCGATCTGGATCAGCCACTCGATCCAGTCCACCCCGTCGGTGTCGCCCACGTCGAACGCGTTCGCGAGCGCCGAGCCGATGAGTGCGGCCACGATGCCCACCGCGATCGTCCACAGAATGCCGATCCGCTGACGGCCCGGAACCACGAGCCGGCCCAGCACACCGATGACAATGCCGATCACGATGGCACTGATGATGCCCGAGATCTCCATCTCAGCCCCTCTTCGTCGGACTCCTTACGAATAGGACTTCCCCCTGGAGCCGAGTGCAGTCCGAGCCGTTTCCCAACTCACCGGCCAGCCAGCCGAGAAGCAGACGAGAAGCAGACGGGAAGCGGGACCTCCGCATCTCCCGAGTGCGCGGGCTGCCGGTCGCAGACGCTCAGGGAGTACCGGTGAGACTCCAGGTCCGCAGCGCGATCTCACGTCCTCGTGACATCCGCAGGAGGGGCTCGTCGTCGGTGAGGACGAATCCGGCGCGCAGGGCGACGGCCGCACTCGCCGCGTTGGCCTCCTCGATGCACAGCACCACGCGGCGGGCTCCCGTACGGCCCAGGGCGTAGGCGGAGAGCAGCCGGACGGCCCGGGAGGCCAGGCCCCGGCCGCGGTGGGCGGCGCCGACCCCGTACGCGATCTCGGCGTCCCGTTCGTCGGCCTTGCTGGGGAACAGCAGCACCTCGCCCCGTGGCAGGCCACCGTCCGTGGTGATCGCGAGCTGCACCTTGCGTCCCTGCGCCCGGGCCTCCTGCGCCTCGGCGAGATATATCTGTGCCGCGGTGGGGTCGAACGGCGAGGCCACAGGTGTCCAGCGGGCGATCTCGGGGTCGTCGTACAGCGCGATCAGCGCGTCCAGGTCGTCCTCGGACCATTCGCGCAGGTGAACTCCCTCCCCTTCGAGACGGAGCTGTGAGGGGGCGTCGAGTGTCAGCGGACTGTCCATGGGGTGATCCTGCCCCGCGCACGGGTGGGTGGCCAAGGGCGCGTGGCTCAGGCCCACCCCGCCAGGGTGCGCCCCGGTCCCGCGAGACAGGGGTCGGGGGCGGCCGCACGGCGTACCGCCTCGCGGATCGCGGACGCGGGATCGCCCTGGTGGTAGGCCCTTTCCGACGGTTCGACGCCGTCCAGGAACTCCTGGTAGCGCAGGGCGGACGCGAGAGGCGCGAGCGGTTCGGCGAGGGCCAGGGCGCGGGCCGGATCACTGTCCGGAACTCGCTCCCGCCACGCGCCGGCCCAGACGCGCGCGGTGTTCGCGCGCACCGGACCGGGCAGGAAGGAGCACAGGCGCAGAGCGTCGAGGACCGGGTTGCCCCAGTGTGCGTCGGCGAAGTCGACCACGACCGGCGGCCCGCCCCCGGCACGCCAGTTGCCGGGGTGGAAGTCGCCGTGCACGACCGTGTCCGGCAGACCGCACTCCGCCAGCAGCCGCCAGCGATCGGCCAACTTCCTTGCCGCATCGACTTCTTGCGCGGTCAGCTCGGCGGACACCGGTCCGTCGAGGAGCCGGCCCACACGTTCGGCGAGGACGGACACCCGGCGGTCCGGTAGGGAGGAGGGTCGTTCCCGAGGCCTGCGGGCGAGGGCCGCCTGCGCGGCGACGAACCGGCGTACCCCCGAGGCGGCCGTCCGTGTCGACGCCTGCCAGCAGTCCTCGCCGGGGACGTGCTCCATCAGTAAGCGCCCCTCGGCGGAGCCCACGACGGCGGGCACGAGACCCGGGTCGGCGCGGGCGAACGCGCCGATCACCTCGGCCTCGTCCGCGGCGAAGGCCGGGGTGGCCTTGAGCCAGACCGTCCCGCGGTCGGTCGGCAGCCGGAAGAGCCCGGCGAGGTTCCAGGTGCGCGTCTGCTCCACAGGCCCGGTCACCGGCCGGCCCGCCGCGGCCAGGGTGCGCGTCGACCAGTCGAGGAGCCCCCGCAGCCCGTCGATGTCGGCCCATGGCGCCCGCAGTGCCTCCTGGCCCACCAGCAGCCCCGGGTCGGCGGGGAGCCGGAGCAGCACATGCGGTCGCTCCAACGCCTCGACGTGGTAGGTCACATGGCCGTCGCGCCCGCCCTCCCCACCGTCCACGGACAGGAGGCGCAGTACCAGCACCCTTACGTTCAGGGCCTGTCGCAGTCGCAGGACGACCGGTTCGACCTGGGCCCACCACGGTCCGTCGACGGCGAAGGGGCCGACGACTCCGAGAAAGTCCTCACCGGACGTCACCCACGCGCTGAAAGTTCGGCTCACCGCGACAGTGTGAGCGAGCGGAGCCGGGCGTGGCCAGCGAATTTGTCCCCGGACGCCCTCCGCCCCCGTACCCCGCCCGGCCTGCCCCGATTGACATGCAGGCAATTGCCTGCATAACTTTGAGTGTGAGATCGGATGAGGGAACAGAGGCGGAGAGCGGGCCGGGCCCGAACAACGGCCCGGAGGTGGACCAGGTCTTCAAGGCGCTGGCCGACGGGACACGCAGACGGCTGCTCGACAGGCTGCACGAGCACGGCGGGCAGACGCTGGGGGAGCTCTGCGAGCACATCGACATGACCCGCCAGTCGGTGACCCAGCACCTGTCCGTACTGGAGGCGGCCAACCTGGTCGCCACCGTCCGCCGGGGACGGGAAAAGCTGCACTACCTCAACCCCGTACCGCTCCACGAGATCCAGGAGCGGTGGATCGACAAGTTCGAGCGTCCGCGCCTTCGCGCGCTGAGCGCACTCAAGCGACGAGCCGAGGAAGACATGAGCGACAAGCCGACATTCGTGTACGTCACCTACATCGCCAGTACGCCGGAGAAGGTCTGGGACGCGCTCACGGACGCCGATCTGACCGCCGCCTACTGGGGTCACAGCAACGTCTCCGAGGACTGGCGCCCCGGCTCGCGGTGGGAGCACCGGCGCACGGACGGAACCGGCGTCGCCGACGTGGTCGGCACCGTCGTGGAGAGCGAGCGGCCCACCCGCCTGGTGGCCACCTGGGCCTCGCCCGAGGAGGAGGGGCAGCAGGACAAGCACTCAAGGGTCACCTACGACATCAAGCCGCACGGCGACATCGTCCGGCTCACCGTCACCCACGAGGACCTGGCCGACGAGACCGCGGTCCAGCAGGTCTCCCTCGGCTGGCCGGCCGTCCTGGCCAACCTGAAGTCGCTCCTGGAAACCGGAAAGCCGCTGCCGCAGGAGCCGTGGCTGGTCCCAGAGGACTGATCGCGGGCACTGATCGCGGGCGCTGGTCGGGGGCGCGGTGAAGGTCGTGCGTCGGCCGGTCCGCGGCGCCTGGCACGCGGACCGGCCGACCGTCCTCGTCCGTTCCTATCTCGCCGTCCCGTCCTCTAGGTCTGCGGTGTGCTCTTCGCCGCGGCGGTCGCGCACAGGAACCCCATGACCACCGCCAGGACGCCGATCACGATGTTGTTGAGCACCACACCCGCGTCGGGACTGCTGCCCACGATCCAGGGCGCCACGATCATCCACACACCCATGGCGCACATGGCCCAGCTCAGGCCGTACATCCGTGCCGGGTTGACGGTGAATCCCAGAGCCAGCAGGCCGATGGCGATCCCCATGATGAGGTTGTGCGTCATCATGGCGGGCTGGCTCGCCGTGTAGTGGAGGATCCACGGCGAGGCGGCGCAGTACAGACCGAGCAGGAACACCGGTCCGTCCACGAGCGCCACATCGCGACCACCGAGCATGCGGGCATAGCGATCCCGCATCTCGGGCACATCGGGGTGACGGGTGATGTCACCTCTGGTGTTCGAGACGTTGGCCATGACTCGACTCCTTTGTCTCTGCCGTCTCCGCTGTCTCCGCGGGCCCGGCCGCGACCGGGTGATCCGCGACGGACGCCGCTTGAATCCAGTTTGCGCTTATTTTTCCCTTATGTGTAGACATCTGCGGATATATCTGCGGGCGGTCCGGCCCGTGGGCATATCCGCAGGCCACCAGGCCAATCCAGGTCCGCCGCAGCTTCGGAATACCCATGACGACTCCGTGTGGAGACGGCTGGGAGGAAGCACGATGGCAGCAGCGTCACGGGACGCCATGGCGGGGGACGGGGAGGACATACCGGGGCGGACCATCCGTACGGCCGTCGTCGGCTCGGGCGTCGCCGGGCTCACCGCCGCGTACATCCTCGGACGTACGCACCGGGTGTCCCTGTACGAGGCGGACGAGCGGCTCGGCGGACACGCCCACACCCATGAGCTGACCTCGTCGGACGGCCGGGTGCACCGGGTCGACTCCGGCTTCATCGTGCACAACCGCCGCACCTATCCGAACCTGCTCCGGCTCTTCACCGAACTCGGCGTCGCCACGCAGGAGTCGGAGATGAGCATGTCCGTACGCTGCGACGGCTGCGGCCTCGAATACGCGGGCGCGCTCGGCCCCGCGGGACTCTTCGCCCAGCCCCGGAACGCCCTGCGCGGCCGGTACCTGCGCATGCTCGCCGAG
Source organism: Streptomyces liliiviolaceus (assembly GCF_018070025.1). Classification (NCBI taxonomy): domain Bacteria; kingdom Bacillati; phylum Actinomycetota; class Actinomycetes; order Kitasatosporales; family Streptomycetaceae; genus Streptomyces; species Streptomyces liliiviolaceus. The sequence goes on along the minus strand of NZ_JAGPYQ010000002.1, from coordinate 2,220,364 downwards.
GTGCCGCGCTTCCACCGGGCCGCGCGGCGACTGCTGGCCCGGGCGGACGCGGGCACCGGGGGAGAGGACGACACCCTCACCCTGGGCGAGTTCCTGGCCCGGCAGCGATTCTCCGCCTACTTCGTCGCCCACTTCATGACCCCCATGGTGTCGGCGGTGTGGTCCTGCGACGCCGAGACGGCCCAGCGGTATCCGGCCGCCTATCTGTTCCGGTTCCTGGCGAACCACGGACTGCTGTCGATCGGCGGCTCGCCGGCCTGGCGCACCGTGACCGGCGGCTCGCGCGCATACGTCGACCGGGTCGCCAAACACATCGACGCGGTGCACACCTCGACCCCGGTCCGCGCGATCCGCCGACACCACGACCGTGTCGAGATCACCGCGGAGGACGGCACCACCGACACGTACGACTCGGTGGTGCTGGCCGCCCACCCCGACCAGGCGCTGCGTCTGCTGGCCGACCCCACCGACGAGGAGCGGGAGGTGCTCGGCGCGTTCCGCTACTCCCGCAACACCACCCTCCTGCACACCGACACCTCACCGCTGCCGCGCGCCCCTGGAGCGCGCGCCTCGTGGAACTACCTGATGCCGTCGTGCGCCGCGGGCGCCGACCGGGTCAGGGTCAGCTACGACATGAGCCGGCTCCAGCGCCTCGACGCACCGGAGACGTACGTCGTCACCCTGGGCGGTCTCGACCGCGTCGACCCGGACCAGGTCCTCGCCCGCATGGTGTACGAACACCCCGTCTACACCCCCGAGTCGGTGGCCGCCCAGCGGCGGCTGCCCGCGCTGAACACCGCCGTCACCGCGTACGCCGGCGCCTACCACGGCTGGGGTTTCCACGAGGACGGCTGCCGCTCCGGCGTGACGGCCGCCGAGGCGCTGGGGGTGACCTGGTGACCCGCACACCTGCCCCGCACCCCGGCGCCGACACCCCGACCCCGCGACCCGGCACCGGCGCGTCCGGCCCCCGCCCGGGAACCGCCACGCCCGCCCTCTACCCGTGCACGGTCACCCACGTCCGTACGGCCCCGACCCGGTACTCCATGCGCCACCGCACCTACCTGTGGCTCATCGACCCCGACCGGCCGCCCGAACTGCCTTGGTACCTGCGCCCGCTGGCCAGGTTCGACGCCCGCGACCACTTCGGCGGCGGCGCGCCGACGATCCGCGCGGGCCTGGACCGCTTCCTCGCCTCGCGCGGCGTCGACCTCGCGGGCGGGCCCGTGGTGATGCTCGCCCACGCCCGCGTACTGGGCCATGTCTTCAACCCGCTCAGCCTCTACTGGTGCCACGACCCCCAGGGCGAGCTGCGCTGCGTCGTCGCCGAGGTCCACAACACCTACGGGGAGCGGCACAGCTATCTGCTGACCCCCGACGAGGCCGGTGTGGCGCGCACCGACAAGGAGTTCTACGTCTCGCCGTTCTTCCCCGTCGACGGCGCCTACCGCATGCGCCTGCCCGCCCCGCACGACCGGCTCGACCTGAGCGTGCGGCTGGAGCGCGAGGGCGGCCGGCCGTTCACCGCGACCGTCCACGGCACCCGCCGCCCCGCCACCCGGGGCGCGCTGGTGCGCGAGGCCCTGCGCCACCCGTGGTCCACCGCGGTCGTCTCGGCCGCCATCCGCTTCCACGGCATACGTCTTTTCCTGCGGGGACTGCCCGTCCAGCCCCGCCCCCGTCATCGATCCCAGGAGAGTGCCGAATGAGGACAGCAGAGCCCGGCTCCATCGCCGGACGGCGCATGGACGTGGACCCCGAGCTCTGGCCGGACGTGGTCGACCGGCCGGGCGCCTCGCGCGCCCGGACCGCTGTCACCCGGGCCCTGGTGCGCCGAGCGCTCGAACGCCTGCCGCTGCGCGTGCGGTTCCCCGACGGGACGCAGCTCGGCGCGGGCGGACCGCTCGTCGAGATCCACGACCCGGAGGCGTTCCACCGCCGTATCGGCACCCAGGGCCTGATCGGCTTCGGCGAGTCCTACATGGCGGGGGAGTGGGACGCGCCCGACCTGGTCGCCGCACTCACCGTCCTCGCCGGCAGCCTCGCGGAGCTGATCCCCGCGCCGCTCCAGCGACTGCGCGGACTGTGGGCCCCCAAGCAGCCGGGCGCCCAGCGCAACACACCCGGCGGCGCCCGCGACAACATCAGCCGCCACTACGACCTGTCCAACGACCTGTTCGCGCTCTTCCTGGACGACACCCTCAGCTATTCGGCGGCCCTCTTCCGGGGCTTCCCCGCGACCTGGCCGCTCCTGGCCACCGCACAGCACCGGAAGATCGACCGGCTCCTGGACCTCGCCGAGGTCGGCGAGGGCACCCGGCTCCTTGAGATCGGCACCGGCTGGGGCGAACTGGCCCTGCGCGCCGCCGCCCGCGGCGCCCACGTCACCTCCCTCACCCTCTCCAGCGAGCAGCGCGACCTGGCCCGTGAGCGCATCCGCGAGGCCGGGCACGCCGACCGGGTCTCCGTCGAGCTGTGTGACTACCGCGAGGCCACGGGGACGTACGACGCGGTGGTGAGCGTCGAGATGATCGAGGCGGTCGGCGTCGAGTTCTGGCCCGTCTACTTCCGTACGATCGACGCCCGCCTGGCCCCCGGCGGACGCGCCGCACTCCAGGCCATCACCATGCCGCACGAGCGGATGATGGCCGCCCGGCACACCTTCACCTGGATCCAGAAGTACATCTTCCCCGGCGGCCAGGTGCCCTCCGTCGAGGCGGTCGAGGAGACCGTCCGCGACCACACGCGGCTGGACGTCACCCGGCGCGACGCCCACGGCGCGCACTACGCCGAGACCCTCCGCCTGTGGCGTGAACGCTTCACCGAACGCGCCGACGAGGTCGACGCGCTCGGCTTCGACGAGACCTTCCGCCGGATGTGGACCTTCTACCTGTCCTACTCGGAAGCCGGGTTCCGCTCCGGCTACCTCGACGTCCAGCACTTCCTGTTCACGAAGGAGAACCCGTCCCGATGAGTACCGCCCGCCCCGCCCGACCCGGGGCCGCCCACCGGCTCGCCGCGCTGGCCGAGGACGCGCTCGGCGGCCGTCTCCCGGTCCGGCTGCGCGCCTGGGACGGCAGCGAGACCGGCCCCGCCGGCGCCCCCGTCGTCGTCGTACGCTCCCGGCGCGCCCTGCGCCGGCTGCTGTGGCAGCCCGGCGAACTGGGCCTGGCCCAGGCCTACGTCACCGGCGAACTCGACGTCGAGGGCGACCTCGGCCAGGGGCTGCGGACCATGTGGGGAGCCGTCCGCGAACGGGGCGTGCACGCGCCCCGGTTCACCCCGGCCGACCGCGTCAGGGCGGCCGGGACCGCCCTGCGGCTGGGAGCCGTCGGCCCGCGCCCCGCCACCCCCGCCTCCCAGGCACGCCTGCGGGGCGGACTGCACAGCAAGGCCCGCGACCGCGCCGCCATCAGCCACCACTACGACCTGTCGAACGACTTCTACCGGCTGCTCCTCGACGAGACCATGGCGTACTCGTGCGGCTACTGGGCCGGCGACGATCCCGAGTTCACCGACGCCGACGCCCAGCGGGCCAAGCTGGAACTGATCTGCCGCAAGCTCGATCTCGTCCCGGGCGCCCGGCTGCTCGACATCGGCTGCGGCTGGGGCTCCCTCACCCTGTACGCCGCCGAACAGCACAAGGCGCAGGTCACCGCCGTCACCCTGGCCCGCGAACAGGCCGCGTACATCCGGGAGCAGGTCCGCGAGCGCGGTCTGGAGGACCAGGTCGACGTGGTGTGCCAGGACTACCGCGACATCACGGGCGGCGACTACGACGCGGTCGCCACGGTCGAGATGGGCGAGCACGTGGGGGACGCCGAGTACCCGGCGTTCGCCGCCGCCCTGCACCGCATGGTGCGACCGCGCGGCCGAGTCCTCGTCCAGCAGATGTCGCGGGGCAGCAACGCCCCGGGCGGCGGCGAGTTCATCGAGGCGTACATCGCGCCCGACATGCACATGCGGCCCATGGGGCAGACGGTCGGCCTGCTGGAGGACGCCGGACTCGAAGTACGGTCCGTGGAGGCGATGCGCGAGCACTACGTCCGCACCATCGAGGGCTGGCACCGCACCCTTGAGGACAACTGGGACGCGTTCGTGCGCCTCGTCGGCGAGGAGACCGCCCGGGTGTGGCGGCTGTACATGGTCGGCTCCGCCCTCGCGTTCGAGGAGGGACGCATGGGCGTCGACCAGATCCTCAGCACCCGTCCCGCGCCGGGCGGGGACAGCGGAATGCCGCCCTCGCAGCGCTCCTGGTACGCGGCCCTGGACGCACGATGAACGGGTTCCCCTGGGCGGCCTTCGCCCAGAACCTCGCCTTCGCGGCCGGCGCCGCGCTGACCGTCATGCTCGTCACGTTCGCCGTCGCCGTCCGCAAGGGCATGCACCGCGTGGTGGACGTGGCCTGGGGGCTCGGCTTCACCGCCGTCGCCCTCGTGTCGTACCTCGCGTCCGCCGGTGAGGGGGACGACGGGCGACGCCTCCTGGTCACCGTACTGACCGCGGTGTGGGGGCTGCGCCTCGCCGCGCACATCGCCTGGCGCGGCCGGGGCCACGGCGAGGATCCGCGCTACGACGCGATGCTCGCCAAGGCCCCCGGCAACCGCGACCTCTACGCGCTGCGCATGGTCTACCTGCTGCAGGGCGCCCTGGTATGGCTGGTGTCCCTGCCGGTCCAGGCCGCGCAGTACGTGTCCGGCTCCCTGAGCGGATTCGTGTGGGCCGGGGTCGCGCTGTGGGCGCTCGGGATGTTCTTCGAGACGGTCGGCGACTTCCAGCTCGCCCGCTTCAAGGCCGATCCCGCGAACCGGGGAAAGATCATGGACCGCGGTCTGTGGAGCTGGACCCGGCACCCCAACTACTTCGGTGACTTCTGCGTGTGGTGGGGCCTGTTTCTGCTGGCCTGCGACTCGGGCGTGGCCGCCGCGGTGGGCGTCGTGTCCCCTCTCGTCATGAGCTTCCTGCTCATGAACGGCAGCGGGAAGCCCATGCTGGAGCGGCACATGTCCGAACGTCCTGGATTCGCCGAGTACCGGGCGAGGACCAGCGGCTTCTTCCCGCGCCCCCCGAAGAAGCTCGGCTGATGTCCTCCTGAGGATCTGCCCACGACTGACTGTGCCGTTCCCTCCCCCGCCGGGGAAGGAACGGCACAGTCGGTTCGGGGGTCAGGCGGGGAACTTCATGAGGGCGACGGGATCCGAGGTCGGTTCGGCCGAGCCGCCGGCCGGTTCGACGGTGATGCCCATGCCGGACGCGTTGTCCACGTCCCCCTCCAGGAGGACCGCCTCGGCCGTCCGGTGCGAGTCCATCAACCCGGCGGACCGCATGGTGCCGTCGTCGTTGAACCACAGCTGATAGACCTTGCCGCTCGGCGGGGCCGCCATGCCCGAGGCGATGAAGACCGCCTCGTCACGGCTCTTGGAGACCACGACCGTGCCGCGGGCCCCGTCCGCCAGTTCGGCGCTGCTCGTCCTGGCGTCGGAGGCGGCCAGCACCGACGCGATCGCGTCCGTACGTTGCTCCGACTGCCGTGCCTGCTCGTTCGCGTCCTGCGCCCGGTCGTACTGCCACACGGTCGTGCCGCCGAACGCGGCCACCCCGGCCGCACAGGCGGCGAGCGCCCACCGGGAGAGCCGGCGGGCCCGGACGCCACCGCCCGGGGGCCGCGTCAGCGGCACCACGCGCGGGCTGTCCTGGCGGACCGTCGTGATCCGCCGCATGACCTTGCTCTTGAGAGCGGCGGGCGAGGCGGCGGAGACCGCCAGACCGAGCCTGGCCGCGGTCTCGCTCAGTTCGAGGGCCTCCTGCGTGCAGGCCTCGCAGTCCGCGGCGTGCCGTTCGAACTCGCTCCGCTCGTCGTCGGAGAGCGCGTGCAGGGCGTACGCGCCCGTCAGTGTGTGCAGGTCGACCGTGCTCATGCGGTCACCCCCAGGCAGTCACGCAGGCGGATCAGGCCGTCGCGCAGCCGGGTCTTGACCGTGCCGAGCGGCAGGGCCAGCGACTCGGCCACCTCGCGGTAGGTCATACCGCGGTAGTACGCGAGCGTCACCGACTGACGCTGCAGTTCCGTCAGTGTGCGCAGACAGCGTCGGACCTGTTCGCGTTCCAGCCGGGCTTCCACCTGTTCCGTCACCTCGTCGTACTCGGGGGCGTGGTCGAGCAGGGCCGCCCTGTGCTCACGTGCGGCGGAAGCCTCGACCGAGCGGACCCGGTCGACGGCACGCTGATGGGCGAGCGTGAGCACCCAGTTGATGACCGAACCGCGTTCGCGCCGGTAGCGGGCGGCGGACCGCCACACCTCGACGAGTACTTCCTGGGCCACTTCCTCCGACTGGGCCTGATCGCGCAGCACGCCGCGCACGACGCCGATGACGGGACCCGCCACGACGTCGTAGAGCCCGGCGAAGGCCTGCTGGTCACCGAGGGCGACACTGCCCATCAGCTCCTGCAGATCCGGCTCCGCCGAGGGGTTCTTGCCGATGTGCACGGCTTCTTTCACGAGGGGGTCCTCCGGGAGGCGAGCTTCGTACGGCTGGAATCCGTTGCCGGGGCACCGGCGGATTGGTCGGGGGTGGATCTCTCTGTCCGTCCGTCCGCCGGGACGCGTCGGCCGAAGCCCGAGCCCGGGGCGCCGTCGATGGTCTGGGACGGAGCCCCGGACTGCTGGGCCGCACCGGCGGGCCGAACGCCGGAGCGGCCTCCCCTCCCGGAACAGCCGACTGCCCCGGGAGGAGGGTCCGAAGGAGCGGCGGCACGGCTGTCCGCGCCCGCGGTCCGGGATCCCGGACCGCGCCACCCCTTGTCGTCCGCTCTTCCGGAGATACGAGGAAGACGGATGCACTCGCGCGACATCGATACGTTCCGAAGCGAAAGAGGCATGGATCGAAACGAAAACGCCACGAAGTGAAGCGAAGTTGGTCCAGTTTGTGATGGCGCGAAAAAGTGTGCATCGTTTTTGCATCGAACGGGATCACGAGAGTCGTGTACCCGTTCGACGGCGGTCATGTCAGCCGCTCGCTTCGCGGCGCAGTCCGTGCTTCAGCTGATGCAGCCCACGGCGGGCATGGCTCTTGACGGTCCCCAGCGGCAGACCGGTGCGCCGGGCGATCTGGGTCTGGGTGAGGTCCTCGTAGAAGGCGAGGCGCAGGACCCGCTGCTGGGAGGTGGGCAACTTGGCCATCTCCCGTCCCACCAGCACCCGGTCGAGCACCGCCTCGGGCCGCTCCGCCACCGGATCGGCGAGCACCAGGACGGCCCCCGCCGAAGCGACCAGCTCGGCGCGGCGCGTCCGGGCCGCGAGGGCGTCGGCGATCTTGCGCTTGGTGATGCCGACGATCCAGCCGGCGATCGCGCCCCGCTCGGGCCGGTAGCCGTGGCGGCCGCGCCACATGCCCAGGAACACCTGCTGCGTGACGTCCTCGGCCTCCCTCTCGTCACCCAGCGCCCGCCGGGCGAGCGTGTGCACCAGGGGCGACCACCGGTCATGGGCGGCGGCGAGACAGGACTCGTCGCCGCGCACCAGCCCCCGGGCCACCTCCTCGTCGCTGAGCGGTTCCTCCAGCAGCACCCGCCGGGGCGCGGACAGCTGTGCGGGCATCGATTGTCCGGTCATGGCTCACGGCTCCTCGCCTCGGACGTCGGCGTCCCGGCCGCGCGGGGCGGCCCGGTGCGGTCATCCTGGGAGCGATCGGGCGAAGCCTTCAAACCGCGTCGATTCTGCGTCGTATAGTCGGTCCATGGATGAGCCGACGGGGGATCCGGGTCCCCCTGAGCCCGATACGAAGGAGACCGCGGCGGGCGGTACGGGGATGACGACCGGGGGCCTCGCACGCCGCCTCGGGGTGTCGCCGACCACGCTGCGCTCCTGGGACCGCCGCTACGGACTGGGTCCCGCGGTCCGCGCCGACGGACGGCACCGCCGCTGGACACCCCAGGACGTGGCGGTGTTGGAGGCGATGTGCCGGCTCACCTCGGCGGGGGTCCCGCCCGCAGAGGCGGCACGCGCCGCCCGGGAGGCAGCCGCCGGGACGGTGACCCACGAGCGCCGGGCGGCCCCGGAAGTGCAGAACCCGCCGCGCCCGCCCGCGCCCCAGGTCGCGTCCTCGGCGGCGCTCCCGGCCGACGACCGGCCGTCCGGGAGCGGCCGTCGCGGGCAGGCGGCGGCCACCCTGCCCCTCGGCGACGTGCGCCAGGAGTGCCGCGGACTGGCCAGGTCGGCCGTACGCCTCGACGCCCCCGCCGTGGACAGCCAGCTGACCTCGGCCGTCCAGCGGTACGGTCTCGCCGTCGCCTGGGAGGAGGTGATGGTGCCGACCCTGCACGCCGTCGGCCGCAAATGGGCGTCGTCCGGCGACCGCTACGTCGAGGTCGAACACATGCTGTCCTGGCACATCTCCACCGTGCTCCGCCGGGTCACACCGGTCTCGCGCACGGGCGTACCGGACAGCGCGCCGGGGCCCGTGGTCCTGGCCTGCGTACCCGGTGAGCAGCACACCCTGCCCCTGGAGGCGCTCAACGCCGGGCTCACGGAACACGGCATGCCCACCAGGATGTTCGGCGCCGCGGTGCCGGCGGAAGCACTCACCGCGGCGGTCCGCCGCCTCGGGCCCGCGGCCGTCGTCCTGTGGGCCCAGGCCCGATCCACGGCGAGCCTTCCCCTGGCCCGGCACGTCGCCGCCACGCAGTGGGGCGTGCGAGGCGCGCGCAGGCATCCGATGGTCGTGCTCGGCGGCCCCGGCTGGGCCGGCCGCTCGGCCCAGGGCATGCTGCGCCCGCCGAGCCTGAACGAGGCACTGTCCGTCCTCAAGGCCCGCTACGAGAGCGGCGTGCCGGTGGGCTGACACATCGGTGGGCCGACGCGCAGGTGGGCCGGCGGCCGTCTCAGTCGCGCCCGCGGGCGTGCTTGAAGCGCGCCAGCGCCTCGGAGAGGTCGACGATGGGCTCCGGGTAGTCGTAGGCGGCCCGTTCGGGCCCCTTGAGCTTCCACGGCTCGTGCACGGCGGACCCGGCGAGTCCTTCGAGTTCGGGCACCCAGCGTCGTACGTACGCGCCCTCGGGGTCGTACCGCTTGCCCTGGACGACGGGGTTGAGGACCCGGTTGGGGCGGCTGTCGGTGCCCGTCCCCGCCACCCACTGCCAGTTGAGCTGGTTGTTGGCGATGTCGCCGTCGACGAGAAGGCCGAGGAAGTGGTCGGCGCCCACCCGCCAGTCGACGTACAGCGTCTTGGCGAGGAAACTCGCGGTCAGCAGGCGTCCGCGGTTGTGCATCCAGCCCTCGTGCCGCAGCTGCCGCATGGCCGCGTCGACGACGGGATAGCCGGTCCGCCCCTCCTTCCAGTCCTCGATCTCCTGGGCGGCCGAGTCGGGTGAGCGCCACAGGTCGTTGCGGGTGCGGAGGTCCTTGGTGGAGGAGGCGGGCCGCGCGGCGAGCACCTGGTGGTGGAAGTCCCGCCACGCGAGCTGCCGTACGAACGCGTCGGCGCCCGGACCGCCCGCCTTACGGGCCCGGTGGGCGACCTCCACGGCGGACAGCGTGCCGAAGTGGAGGTGCGGGGACAGGCGCGAGGTGGCGTCCCCGGCGAGATCGTCGTGGCCGTCCACGTACGAGTGAATCCCGCTGCGGAGCCAGGCCGTGAGCCGTTTCCTGCCCTCCCGCTCGCCGCCCGTGGCGAGCCCCTCGGACAGGCCGGACAGCTCCCCGCGCGTGGGCAGCCGCTCCGAACCGACGTCCTCCGGTACGCGCACCGCGCGCGGCGCGCCGAGCACCTGACGCTGGTGGTACCGCTCCCAGTGCCGGAAGTACGGGGTGAACACGGCGAAGTGGTCCGAGGACGCCGGTGTGACCGCGCCCGGGGCCAGCGCGGTGACCACCTCGTCGTGGACGTGCAGCCGGCGCCCGTCGCTCTCCAGCGCGGCCCGCAGCCGTTCCTCGCGCCGGTGGGCGTGGGCGGAGACCCCGGCCGCCATGTGCACCTCGTCGGCGTCGGTCTCGGTGACCACCTTGCAGACCTCGTCGACGAGATCGCCCGAGCGGTACACGAGCCGGCCGCCGCGCTCGCGCAGACCCGCGTCCAGGTCCCGCAGACAGTCGGCGAGGAACGCCAGCCGGTTGGGGGCGGCGAAACCGGCCCTGTCGACGGCCCGGTCGCGCACGAAGAGCGGCACCACCGTGCGCGAGCCGTCGAGCGCCGCGCGCAGCGGCGGATGGTCGTGCAGCCGAAGGTCGGAGGTGAACAGGACGACCGAGACGTTCATGACGGGACTCCGGAGCTCCGGGACGGGACGGGCAGAGAGGGGGACGGGCACAGAGGGGCGGGCACGGCCGTGGTTGCCTGCGGCCATCAAGTACTTCCGCGCCGGGGCGCCGGACGGATGCGGCAGTCGGCGGGAGGCCGCGGGCAGCGACCCCGCCTCGACCGGCGGTCCCGTGTCGACCGGCGGCCCCGTGTCAGCCGGCGGGTGCGCGCGACGGCGACGCCGCGCGGGGACCCGCCTTCTCGGCGGTGCGCGCGATGTTGCGGGCCATGCCGCCGAAGACGACGGCGTGGAACGGCGACACGCTCCACCAGTAGGCGTGGCCCAGCAGCCCGTGCGGATGGAAGAGGGCGCGCTGGCGGTAGCGGACGCGGCCGTCGTCGTCGGTCTCCGCGTACATCTCCAGCCAGGCCAGGCCCGGCAGCCGCATCTCGGCGCGCAGGCGCAGCAGCCGGCCCGGTTCGATCTCCTCGACGCGCCAGAAGTCGAGCGAGTCGCCGACCCGCAGCCGTGCCGCGTCGCGCCGCCCCCGGCGCAGGCCCACCCCGCCCACCAGCCGGTCGAGGAGCCCGCGCGCCGCCCAGGCGAGGGGGAAGGAGTACCAGCCGTTGTCGCCGCCGATGCCCTCGATCACCCGCCACAGCGCCTCGGGCGAGGCGTCGACGACGCGTTCGCGCCGGTCCGTGTACAGGCTGCCACCCGCCCAGTCGGGGTCCGTCGGCAGGGGGTCGCTGGGGGCGCCGGGCAGCGAGGCGGACGACCAGCGGGTGGTGACCCGGGCGTCCTGGATGCGCTGCAGGGCCAGGCGCACCGACTCGTCGAAGGGGATCGGCCGGCCCGGCGGGTCGGGCACGTACCGGGCGATGTCGTGCTCGTGGCAGACCACCTCGTGGCGCAGCGACTCGGTCAGCGGGCGCGCGATGGACCGCGGCACGGGCGTGACCAGGCCGACCCAGTGGCTGGAGAGCCTCGGCGTCAGCACGGGCACGGGCACGATGAGCCGCCTGGGGAGTCCGGCCAGGGCCGCGTACCGCACCATCATCTGCCGGTACGTGAGGATCTCCGGGCCGCCGATGTCGAAGGCCCTGCTGACGTCGTCCGGCATCCGCGCGCTGCCCACGAGCGTGCGCAGGACGTCCCGCACCGCGATCGGCTGGATCCGGGTGTGGACCCAGTTGGGCGTGACCATCACCGGAAGCCGCTCGGTGAGATACCGCAGCATCTCGAAGGAGGCCGAGCCCGAACCGATGATGACGGCCGCCCGCAGCACGGTCGTCGGGACACCGGAGTCCAGGAGGACGCGGCCGACCTCGGCGCGGGAGCGCAGATGCGGCGAGAGTTCACTGTCCGGCACCCCGACGGGGGTGAGCCCGCCCAGATAGACGATCCGGCGCACGCCCGCCGCGCGGGCCTGCTCGCCGAAGATCCGTGCCGCCCTGCGGTCGGTCTCCTCGAAGCCCTTGCCGGTGCCCAGCGCGTGCACCAGGTAGTACGCGACATCGATGTCCCGCATCGCGGCGGTCACCGAGTCCGCGTCCGTGACGTCACCGCGCACCACCTCGACGTCACCGGCCCACGGATGGTCCCGTAGCGCGCCGGGGGAGCGGGCCACACAGCGCACCCGGTGCCCCTCGGCGAGGAGCTCCGGGACCAGACGGCCCCCGATGTACCCCGTCGCGCCCGTCACCAGGCAGCGCAGCCCGGCTCCGGCGTCGTCACCGCTCATGGTGTTCCGGCCCTTCTCTTCGGCTCCGTGCGACTGTGCGCAGCTCTGTTCGATCTCCTCCTCGTCACCCCTTCCCCGTGACGGCCCTCCGCGGATGCGCCGTGTGGGCCACTTGGGTTACATGTGCGGCGAGATCGGGGGCAGACGGGTTTGCACAGAGGCGTCGGTTCTTACGGAAGGCGGCCGTCATGGGTGCGAAGGTGCTGGAGCAGTTTCCCGCGGGAGCCCCGCGTGGTTCGTGGCCCGCGGAGGAGTACGCGGCGCGCCGCCGTGCCGAGGGCGAGCCCGCGGCCGTGGTGATGGATCTGGAGTCGGACGCGTTCCTCGTGGTGGTCCCGGCGCACGACGGGGACTGAGCGCCCGGCGCCGTTCCCGGGGCGGTCAGGTGGCCCGGGTCATCGTTCCGCCGAGCGCCGCCGCCCGGCGCACGAACACCTCGTGCAGATCGTGCGCGGCCCGCGGCACCGAGTCCGCCCTGCGCCGCTGGAGCATCAGCAGCACCCGCGTCGAGTCGCCGGCCAGCGGGCGGCAGGTGATCGCTCCCTGTCGGGTCAGCGGATCGTCGATCACGCTGAAGTCGGGCAGCACGGTGGCACCCAGCCCCTCCGCGACCATCAGCTTGCCCATCTCCGCGCCGTCCGTGGAGTAGGAGAAGGACGGCTCGCGGTCGCCCAGGAGCCGGTGCACGAACCGGTTCATCACATAGCCGGAGCGCATCGCGATGAGCGGCTGTGCGAGCAGGTCCGACACGCTCACCACGGACAGGGAAGCCAGCGGGCTGTCGGGCCGGACGCACACCACCGGCCGCCCCCACAGCAGTTCCGTGTACTCGAAGTCGGCGGCCACGTCGTCGCCCTCCAGGTGGTTCACCAGACCCAGGTCGAAGCCGCCCTCCAGCAGGGTCCGGTGGATGTCGGACTGCTGGGCGCCGACCACCTCCACCTGCGTTCCCGGATGCGAGGCCCTGAACTCGCTCACGGCCGGGAAGAGGAGCGGGACCGTCGCCGCGTTCACCGTGCCGACGCGCACCATGCGGCTGATGCGGTGCTGCTCGCCCGCCGCGCCCCGCAGCCGGTCCACCGCCTCCAGCACCGTGATGATGTGGGGCAGCAGCTCCCGCCCCTCCGCGCTCATCTTCGCCCCGGAGCGTTTCCGTTCCAGGAGGTCGACCCCCAGTTCCCGCTCAAGATTGCGGACGGTCTCGCTCAGCGCGGGCTGCGAGAGGTGGAGTTCCTCGGCGGCCCGGCGCAGAGAGCCGAGCCGGGTGACCGCCGTGATGTATTCCAGCTGCTCTATTCGCACCCGGTCAGAATGCGGGGCCCGTACCGCCCCGTTCAAGGGTTGCCCTGTCACGCCTTCGTGAAATTCGCCGGTCCGGGATACGAGACCGATCGGGTATTCCTTGACGGTCCGGACCGCGGGCTGCCACGATCGAGCACATGATGATGCGACTGGACCTCACGCGGCGACGCCATGTCGACCTCGCGCGTGTCTCCAGTGCCGCCTGTTGCTCCGTGGCCTGATCCACCGGATCCGCGGCCCGATTCGCCGGGCCCGCCGCGCCCCACCACGTTCCTCCCACGGCCCCGACCGCGACCGAGTACGGCCGATCGCCGTCGGCCTCCGTGTTACGCATTCCGCCGCCCGAATTCGACGATTCACCGAGCGCCGCCGACACCGCTGAATCGACCCCTGAATTCGGCCTGCCCGAATTCCCGCAACAGGAGTTCCCCATGCCTGCCGAGAACCTTTCCGCAGACCCCGTCCGTTTCGCCTACTGGGTCCCCAACGTCAGTGGCGGCCTGGTCACCAGCACCATCGAACAGCGCACCGACTGGGGCTACGACTACAACCGCGAACTCGCCGTCCTCGCCGAGAACAACGGCTTCGACTACGCCCTCAGCCAGGTCCGCTACATGGCCAGTTACGGCGCCGAGTTCCAGCACGAGTCGACCAGCTTCAGCCTCGCCCTGCTGCTCGCCACCCAGCGCCTGAAGGTGATCGCCGCGGTCCACCCGGGCCTGTGGCACCCGGGCGTCCTCGCCAAGCTCGGCGCCACCGCCGACCACCTGTCGAACGGCCGCTTCGCCGTGAACGTCGTGTCCGGCTGGTTCAAGGGCGAGTTCACCGCCCTCGGCGAACCCTGGCTTGAGCACGACGAGCGCTACCGCCGCTCCGAGGAGTTCATCGAGGCCCTGCGCCGGATCTGGACCGAGGACCACACCGAACTCGCCGGGGACTTCTACCGGTTGCGCGACTTCTCCCTCAAGCCCAAGCCCCTCAACACCCCCGAGCGCCCGCACCCGGAGATCTTCCAGGGCGGCAACTCCAGCGCCGCGCGCGCCATGGCGGGCCGGGTCTCCGACTGGTACTTCTCCAACGGCAAGGACTTCGACGGAGTCGTCGAACAGCTCGCGGACGTACGGGCCTCGGCGGCCCAGGTCGGCCGTACACCACCGAAGTTCGGCCTCAACGGCTTCCTCATCGCCCGCGACACCGAGGCCGAGGCCCGCGAGACCCTCCGCGAGATCGTCGCGCACGCCGACCGCGAGGCCGTCGAGGGCTTCGGCGCCGCGGTCAAGCAGGCCGGACAGTCCACCGGCGACGGCAAGGGCATGTGGCAGGACTCCTCCTTCGAGGACCTGGTCCAGTACAACGACGGCTTCCGTACGGGGCTCATCGGCACCCCGGAGCAGATCGCCGAGCGGATCGTCGCCTACAAGCGCCTCGGCGTCGACCTCCTCCTCCTGGGCTTCCTCCACTACCACGAGGAGGTCGAGTACTTCGGCCGCCGCGTCCTGCCCCTCGTCCGCGAACTGGAGGCCCAACTCCCGGATACGCGGGCCGCGTCCGCGCCCGCCCACGTCTGAGCCGGTCCGCCTCCGCCGCCCCTCCGAAGGGCAGCCGCCCGCACCCGCCCCGTCCCGAAAGAGGACCCATGGCCACCGTCCTGTCCGTCTCCGGCAGCCCCTCCGCCTCCTCCCGCACCAACCGCCTGCTGCGCCACCTCGACAACCGGCTGACCGCACAGGGCCACGAGGTGATCCCGCTCGACGTCCGTACGATCCCCGCCGAGGCGCTGCTCGGCGCCGACTTCCGGCATCCGGCGATCGTCGAGGCCACCGCCCTCGTCGCACGGGCCGACGGCGTCGTCATCGGCACGCCCGTCTACAAGGCCGCCTACTCCGGGGTGCTCAAGGCACTGCTCGACCTCCTCCCGCAGTACGCCCTCACCGGCAAGACCGTGCTGCCCCTGGCCACCGGTGGGACGACGGCACATGTGCTGGCCATCGACTACGCGCTGCGCCCGGTGCTCAGCTCCATGGGTGCCCAACACATAGTTCAGGGCTGGTTCACCCTCGACAAGGACATCGTGGTCGGCGAGGACGGCGGCCTCACCGTGGCACCCGCGGCCACCGAGGCACTGACCCTGGTCCTCGACCAGTTCTCCGAGGCGCTGGGCCGCCGGCCCGTCCTGGCCGCGGCGAGCTGACCATGTCAGCGGACACCACCACCGAGACCCCTCCCGAACGGGGCACCACCGAGACGGCTCCGGAACGGGGCGCCACCGAGACCGCTCCCGGACGGGGCGCCGCCGAGGTCATCGCCGACGACGCCGAAGCCCTGGCCGTGGCCGCCGCCCTCGCCGACGAGTTCCGGTCCGGGGCCTCCGACCGGGACGCCGGACGCAGGCTCCCGCGCGAGGAGCTGGACCGCCTCTCCGGCTCCGGCCTGCTCGCCGTCACCGTGCCCGCCGAGCACGGCGGCGCCGACGTGACCCAGCAGACGCTCGCCGAGATCTTCCGCCTCCTCGCCTCCGCCGACGCCAGCCTCGCCCAGATCCCGCAGAGCCACTTCGTCTACGTCAACGTGATCCGCCGCCAGGGGACCGCGCAGCAGCGCGCGTTCTTCTTCGGCGAGGTGCTGGCCGGGCGCCGCCTCGGCAACGCCCAGTCGGAGGCCGGCACGAAGCACGTCCAGGACATCCGCACCCGGCTGGCACGGCGGCCGGACGGCTCGTACGTCCTCACCGGCGTCAAGCAGTACTCCACGGGCGCCCTCTTCGCCGACTGGATCCCCGTCCTCGCCCGCACCGAGGACGATGCCCTGCACGTCGCCTACGTGCCCAGGGACGCCGAGGGCCTGACGGTCGTCGACGACTGGGACGGCATGGGCCAGCGCACCACCGCCAGCGGTACGGTCCGCCTCGACGCCGTGCAGGTCCCCGCCGACCGGGTCCTCCCGCACCATCTCACTTTCCAGGGGCCGCAACTGCACGGAGCCGTCGCCCAGTTGCTGCACGCCGCCATCGACGCCGGGATCGCCGCGGGCGCGCTCTCGGAGGCCGTGGACTTCGTCCGCACCAAGAGCCGCCCGTGGTTCGAGAGCGGCTTCGAGACCGCGGCCGAGGACCCGCTGCTCATCCAGCGGTTCGGGGAACTGGCCGTCCAGGTGCGGGCCACCGAGGCGCTGCTCGGCGTGGCGGCCCGCGAGATCGACACGGCCCGCGCCGGCCTCACCGAGGAGTCGGCCGCCGAGGCGTCCGTCGCGGTCGCCGCCGCCAAGGCGCACGCGGCGGCCACCGCCGTCGAGGTGTCGAGCGCGCTCTTCGAGGTGTCCGGCACCCGGTCCGCCCTCGACTCCCTCAATCTGCACCGGCACTGGCGCGACGCACGCACCCACACCCTGCACGATCCGGCCCGCTGGAAGATCCAGCACATCGGCCGGTACGTACTGAACGGCACCCTGCCGCCACGCCACGGACTCCTCTGAGCCGAAAGCGCCAGCCGAAAGGCGCCCAGCCGAAACCGCAGAGCCGCCCCGCACACCGCCCCGCGCCCGATCGGAGAACGCACCCGTGTCCCTCACCTTCCACTGGTTCCTGCCCACCAACGGCGACAGCCGCCATGTCGTCGGCGGCGGCCACGGCACCCCGGCCACGGTGTCCGGCCGGGACCGGCCGCCGACGGTCGCGTATCTGAGCCAGATCGCCCGCGCGGCCGAGGACCTCGGCTTCGTCGGCGCGCTCACGCCCACCGGCGCATGGTGCGAGGACGCCTGGCTGACCACCGCGATGGTCAGCCAGCACACCGAGCGGCTGAAGTTCCTGGTCGCCTTCCGGCCCGGGTTCGTCTCGCCGACGCTCGCCGCGCAGATGGCGTCCACCTTCCAGCGCCAGTCCGGCGGACGCCTCCTCCTCAACGTCGTCACCGGCGGCGAGAGCCACGAGCAGCGCGCGTACGGCGACTTCCTCGACAAGGACGCCCGCTACCGCCGTACCGGAGAGTTCCTGGAGATCGTCCGCGGTCTGTGGGAGGGCAGGACCGTCGATCTGGACGGCGAGTTCCTCAAGGTCGAGGACGCCACACTGGCCCGTGTGCCCGACCCGGTCCCCGAGGTGTACTTCGGCGGCTCCTCGCCCGTCGCCGGTGAGGTCGCCGCCAAGCACGTGGACGTCTACCTCACCTGGGGCGAGCCGCCCGCGCAGGTCGCCGAGAAGATCGCGTGGGTGCGCGCGCTGGCCGAGAAGGAGGGCCGCACCGTCCGGTTCGGCATCCGGCTGCACGTCATCACCCGGGACACATCCGAGCAGGCGTGGGCGGAGGCGGAACGGCTGCTCGCCGGGTTCGACCCGGAGACCGTGAAGTCCGTACAGGCCGGACTGGCCCGCAGCGAGTCCGAGGGCCAGCAGCGCA
This sequence comes from Streptomyces liliiviolaceus, assembly GCF_018070025.1. Classification (NCBI taxonomy): domain Bacteria; kingdom Bacillati; phylum Actinomycetota; class Actinomycetes; order Kitasatosporales; family Streptomycetaceae; genus Streptomyces; species Streptomyces liliiviolaceus. Next base: position 2,202,688 of record NZ_JAGPYQ010000002.1, on the reverse strand, counting down.
TGCTCGCCCTGCACGGCGGCGGCAGCCGGGACGGCCTGGAGATCCACCCCAACCTCTGGGCGGGCATCGGCCTCGTGCGCGGCGGCGCGGGCACCGCCCTGGTCGGCAGCCACGACGAGGTCGCCGAACGCATCGGCGAGTACCACCGCCTGGGCATCGACGAGTTCGTGCTCTCCGGCTACCCGCACCTGGAGGAGGCGTACTGGTTCGGCGAGGGCGTCCTGCCCCGGCTCGCCGCACAGGGCCTGTGGCAGCATCCGTTCGCCGCCCGGCCGGCTCCCTCGGCACAGGTCCCGTTCGCGAGCTGAGCACCGGTACCGTCCCGGTCATCCGTCCCCGGCGCCCCCGCCCGGCCCCCGTACTCCCGGGAAAATCGCTGTACGCGACCGTCCCCCGGGTGATGACCTTGTGCGAGCCGCCCGGCTCGCACAAGGCAGCGGGGCCGCGGGGGAGAAGGGGGACGGCTGTGGACACCCAGAACATCCTGTTGTCCGGCATCGTCGGTTCGACCGCGTACGGACTGGCCCGCGAGGGCTCCGACGTGGACCGGCTCGGCATGTTCGCCGCCCCCACCGAGGACTTCCACGGCCTGCACGGGCCGAAGGAGACCCACGTCACGACCAAGCCCGACAACACCCTCCACGAAGCGGCCAAGTGGTGCAGGCTCGCCCTGGGCGGCAACCCGACCGTGACCGAACTGGTGTGGCTGCCCGACGAGTTGTACGAGGTCCGCACCCCGCTCGGCGACGAACTGATCGGCATCCGCACGACCCTGCTCAGCGCGAAACGGGTCCGCGACGCCTATCTCGGCTACGCCACCCAGCAGTTCAAGCGGCTCTACGACCGCGGGGCCGCCTCAGCCTCCGCCAGCGCGGAGACCCGCAGGCGCACCGCCAAGCACGCCCGGCATCTGCGCCGCCTGTGCCACCAGGGCTTCGAGCTGTACGCCGGCGGCGCCCTCACCATCCGCGTCGAGGACCCGGACGACTACCACCGCTTCGGCGAGCAGGTGGCGGCGGACGCGATGGTCGCGCTGCCCCTGCTCCAGCGGTACGAGGCGGCCTTCGACAAGACCCGCAGCGCACTGCCGGACCAGCCCGACGAGGCCCCCGCCGAGGCGTGGCTGCGCCGGGTCCGGGCCGCGTACTACACGCGGTCCGGACCGTGAGCGGCTGCGTTCAGACACTCAGGAACTCAGGAACTCAGGAACTCAGACGCTCAGCGCCTCCCGCACCGACCGCTCGGCCTCCTGACCTCCCTCGCCCGACGACGTGACCCGCCCCGCCTCCAGGACGTAGTACCGCTGGGCCGCCCGCATCGCGAAGCCGACGTGCTGCTCGACGAGGAGCACGGAGAGCCCGCCGCGCGCGGCCAGGGCGAGGACCGTCTCCTCGATCTCCGCCACGACCGAGGGCTGGATGCCTTCTGTCGGCTCGTCGAGCAGCAGGATCCGAGGGTCCGTCACCAGGGCACGCGCTATGGCGAGTTGCTGCCGTTGTCCGCCCGAGAGCAGTCCCGCCCGCCGCGTCGACAGGCTGCGCAGCACCGGGAACAGGTCCAGCGCCTCCGAGACCGCGGCCTTGCCCCGTCCGCGGCCGTCGGCGACGAGCTGGAGGTTCTCCGCCGTCGTGAGATGGGGGAAGGCCTGCTGTCCCTGCGGCACGTACGCCATACCGCGTGCCACCCGCTCGTGCGGTCTGCGGCGGGTGATGTCCTCGCCGTCGAGCCTGATCGCCCCGCTCGACGGGGTGAGCAGTCCGACGGCCGCCCGCAGCAGGGTGCTCTTGCCCGCGCCGTTGTGCCCGAGCACCGCCGCGACGCCGTCGTCCGGCACGTCCACGGAGACTCCGTGCAGGACGAGGCTCCGGTGGTAGCCGACCCGGATGTCGTCGATCTCCAGCTTCATACGCCTCCCACCTCCGGTACGGTCGCGCTCGCCACGGCACCGCCGGCCGCGTGACCGAGGTACACCTCCTGCACCCTGGGGTCGGCCTGGACCTCGGCCACGGTCCCCTCGCTGAGCACCCGTCCCGCGTGCAGCACGCTGACGCTGCGCGCGAAGGACCGCATGAAGTCCATGTCGTGCTCGATGACGACCACGGTCCGCTCCTCGCTGATGTGCTCCAACAGCTCGCCCGTGGCCTCCCGTTCGTCGTGGCTCATCCCGGCGACCGGCTCGTCGAGCAGCAGCAGCCGCACGTCCTGCACGAGCAGCATGCCGATCTCCAGCCACTGCTTCTGGCCGTGCGCGAGCGTGCCGGCGAGGCTGTCGGCCTGGTCGGTGAGCCCGACCGTCTCCAGCGCGCGGGCGACGGGCTCCGGCACGCCCTTGCGGCGCCGCAGCATCGTCAACATGCCGCGCCCGGCGCCGGCCGCGATGTCCAGGTTCTGCAGGACCGTCAGCTCCTCGAAGACGGTGGCGGTCTGGAAGGTCCGGCCGATGCCCGACCGGGCGATCCGGTGCACGCTCCGGCCGAGCAGTTCCGCGCCCCCGAAGAGGACCGAGCCCTGTGCCTTCACGAGTCCGGTGACGGCGTCGACGAGCGTGGTCTTGCCCGCGCCGTTCGGCCCGATCAGAAAGCGGAGGTCGCCCGGCGTCACGTCGAGATCCACCCCGTCGACCGCGGTGAACCCGTCGAAGGACACCCGCAGTCCGCGTATCTCCAGCCCCGAGAGCTCACTCATACCGCTCCTCCCAGCGGAAGGGCGGACGACTTCTCCCTGCCGGCGCCCCCATCCGTCTCCGCGTTCGTGTCCGGGTCCGCATCGCCGTCTCCCTCGGCGTCCCCGCTCGTGTGCGAGGCTCTGCGCCGCCGTACGATCTGGGCCAGGGAGACGAGACCGCCCGGCAGGAACGCCAGGGCCACGATGAACAACAGCCCCTGGAAGTACGTCCAGGCCGCCGGGAACTCCTCCGACAGGGCCGTCTTCGCCCACGCCACCCCGATCGCGCCCAGCACCGCCCCGGCGAGGCTCGCCCGGCCGCCGACCGCGGCGCCGATGACGAACTCGATCGACGGCACGATGCCGATCATCGCGGGGGAGATGATGCCGACCGCGGGCACGAACAGTGCCCCCGCGAGCCCGGCGGTGCCGGCCGCGACGACGTACGCGACGAGCTTCACGTTCGCCGGGTCGTACCCGAGGAAGCGCACCCGCTCCTCCGAGTCCCGCACGGCGACGAGGAGTTCGCCGTAGCGGCTGTGGATCAGCTGCCGGACCAGGGCGATCAGGAGCAGCAGGACGGCGGCGATGACGAAGTACACCATCCGCTGGTTGACCGGGTCGTCGAGGTCGTAGCCGAAGAAGCCCTGGATGTCGGTGAGTCCGTTGGTGCCGCCGGTCGTCGCCTGCTGGCCGATCAGCCAGATCGCGAAGGCCGCCGCGAGCGCCTGGCTCAGGATCGCGAAGTACGCGCCCTTGACCCGGCGGCGGAAGATGAACGAACCGAGGATCGCGGCGACGGCCATGGGCAGCAGCACGGTGGCCGCGAGGGCGAACAGCGGGTTCCCGAACGGCCGCCACCACCAGGGGAGTTCGGTGGCGGTGCCGTACAGCTGCATGAAGTCGGGGAGGTTGCCGGGGCCCGCGTCCGCGATCTTCAGATGCATCGCCATGGCGTAGCCGCCGAGCCCGAAGAACACGCCCTGGCCGAGCGTGAGCAGGCCGCCGCGGCCCCAGGCCAGACAGATGCCGACGGCGACCATCGCGGTGCACAGGTACTTGGCGAGCAGCCCGAGCCGGAAGTCGGAGAGCGCCAGCGGCGCGAGCGCGAACAGGGCGACGGCCGCGGCGGCGAACCCGGCCCACGCGCGGGCCGGGCGGCCGGTGGACACCGACGGGCCCTTGAGCGCCGGGGCGCCTTTGAACAGGGTCATACGAGACTCCTCGTACGCAGGGTGTACAGCCCCTGGGGCCGCCACTGGAGGAAGGCGACGATGGCCACGAGGACGAGCACCTTCGCCACGCTGACGGTGGTGGAGTACTCCAGGACGGACTGCATGACTCCGAGGGCGAACGCGACGATCACCGTGCCCTTGAGCTGTCCGATGCCGCCGACCACGATCACCAGGAACGCGTCGATGATGATGTTGGTGCCCATCGTGGGTCCGATCGGGCCGACCAGCGTCAGCGCGACACCCGCGACCCCGGCGAGCCCGGAGCCGAGGAAGAACGCGGTCCGGTCCACCCGCGAGGTGGAGATGCCCGACACCTCGGCCAGGTCCCTGTTCTGCACGACCCCGCGGATCCGGCGGCCGAGCGAGGTCAGCCGCAGTGTGAGCGACAGCGCGACGACGGCCGCCACCGCGAGGGCGAGGATGAACAGCCGGCTGTTGGCGAAGGTCAGCGGGTCGTCGCCGCCGAGGACGGTGATGTTCCCGGTGAGCCAGTCGGGCGCGCGGGTCTGCACGTTGGGCGCGCCGAAGATGTCGCGGGCGAGCTGCTGGAGCATCAGCGACACACCCCAGGTGACGAGCAGCGTGTCGAGCGGGCGCAGATACAGACGCCGGATGAGCACCCACTCCAGCAGCGCGCCGAGCGCGCCCGCCACCAGGAAGGCGACGGGCAGCGCCACGAGGAGGGACAGGCCGGCGCCGGAGATGGACTTCTGGAGGACGTACGTGGTGTAGGCGCCGGCCATGATGAACTCGCCGTGGGCCATGTTGATGACGTTCATCTGGCCGAAGGTGAGCGAGAGTCCGAGCGCGATGAGCAGCAGGACGGCACCGATGCTGATGCCGGTGAAGGTCTGACCGAGGATCACGGTCATACGGCGGCTCCGAGGAGGCAGGACGCGGGGGCCTCGCGGGAAGGCCCCCACGCGCGGTCGGTCAGGAGAGGCCGGAGGCCCAGTCGTAGCCCTTGAGGAACGGGTCGGGCTCGATCGGCTTGCCGGAGTCCCACACCTGCTCGATGAGCCCGTCGGTGCCGATCTTCCCGATCCGGGCGGTCTTGTGGATGTGCTGGCTCGCGCCGTCCACGGTGACCGTGCCCTCGGGGGCGTCGAAGGTGATGCCGTCCGAGGCCGCCTTGACCTTCTCCGGATCGAAGGACTTCGCCTTCTCGACCATGGCCTTCCACAGATGGACCGAGGTGTACGCGGCCTCCATCGGGTCACTGGTCGGCTTGTCCTGGCCGTACTTGGCCTTGTACGCCTTCACGAACGCGGTGTTCGCCGCGCCGGACGTCGTCTGGTAGTAGTTCCAGGCCGTCAACTGGCCCGCCAGGTACTGCGGTCCGATCGACTTCACCTCCTCCTCGGCGATCGACACCGAGACGACCGGCATGCTCCTGGCGGTGAGACCCGCCGACTTGTACTCCTTGAAGAAGGCCACGTTCGAGTCGCCGTTGAGGGTGTTGAAGACCGCGTCGGCCTTGGACGCCTTCACCTTGTTGGCGATCGTGCTGAACTCCGTGGAGCCCAGCGGCGCGTAGTCCTCGCCGAGCACCTTCATGCCGTTGGCCTTCGCGTACGCCTTGATGATCTTGTTGGCGGTGCGCGGGAAGACATAGTCGCTGCCGACGAGATAAATGCTCTTCTCGCCCCGGCTCTTGAGATAGTCGAGCGCCGGAACGATCTGCTGATTGGTGGTCGCCCCCGTGTAGAAGATGTACGGGGACTCCTCAAGGCCCTCGTACTGCACGGGATAGAACAGCAGGGACTTGTTCTTCTCGAAGACGGGTTTCACCGCTTTGCGGCTCGCGGAGGTCCAGCAGCCGAAGGTGGCCGCGACCCGGTCCTCCTTGATGAGCTTGGCCGCCTTCTCGGCGAAGGTCGGCCAGTCGGAGGCGCCGTCCTCGCTGACCGGTTCGATCTTCTTGCCGAGGACTCCGCCGGAGGCGTTGATCTCCTCGATCGCCAGCTTCAGGGAGTCGCGTACGGTCACCTCGCTGATCGCCATGGTGCCGGAGAGCGAGTTGAGCAGGCCGACCTTGACGGTGTCGCCGCTCGTGTCGGCCTTCGCGGCCCGGTCGGACGAGCCGCCCGCGGCGTCGGTCTTGGCGCCGCACGCGGTGAGCGCGACGGCGGCGGCGAATGCGGCGGCGCCCGCGATCACCCGGCGCCGGGACGAACGGGAAGCGCTGGTACCGGACGGACGAAAAGCGCTGGAACCGGACCGATGGAAAGCGCTGGAACCACTGGAACCGCTGGACAAATGGACCCCCTCGGGCTGGGAGGACAACCTCCTCCTGGCGTGCGGTCCACAGCCTCAAGTCAGCCTGTTTCCAAGCTGTTTCGCATTACTTTCCCGGCGGTATCTTCCGACTCTCATCCGCTTCTCGTCGCGAAACAAAAAATGCCCCGGACGGAATTAGTGAAATGAATTCACAGTTCGCCCAAGGCATTCTGATTACTTCCTGTGGGAAGTATCTTCGCGCAAGCGGGAACATGTCAAGAGCGGGAGGCGTCCGGATTCAGCTGGGCCACCACGTCGAAGTCCACGCCGTCCGCCCGCGCCAGGTAGATCCGCTGGCGCACATGGCCGCCGCGCAGCCTCAGCAGCCCGCGCGGGCCCTCGTAGGAGACGGTGTCCGCGGCGGCGCCGATCGCTGTGACGTCCAGGGTCCCGGCCCGGTCGATGAGCGCGGCGAGCAACAGCACGCCCTCGTAACACGATTCACCGAGACTGCCGAGCGCCGGTGCCTGAACGCCGTACCGCCCGGCGTACTGGCCGTGGAAGTCCAGCGTGTCCTGGTTGGCGAGGGAGGCGAAGAACCCGGCCGTGCTGTAGAGGCCGGCGGTGGCCGTCGGGCCGCTCGCCATCAGCATGTTCTCGTCCATCAGGGTGCTCAGGCGCAGACACCGCTCGTCGAGCCCGGACGCGGCGAACGCCCGGTTGAAGCGCACCGCGTCGCTGCCCACGAGCAGCATCAGCACCCCGGTCGCCTCCGACCGCTCGATGCGCCTCAGCACCGCGTCGAAGTCATGGGTGCCCAGCGGCAGATACGCCTCCGCGCAGACGGCGCCGCCCGACTCGCGCGCGTAGCGGTGCGAGGCCCTGGCCGTGCGGCGCGGCCACACATAGTCGTTGCCCACGACGAACCAGCGGCGCACCCCGTGCTCGCGGGCCAACAGGCCCATGGCCGGTCGGAGTTGGGCGTCCGGCGTCTCGCTCGTGAGGAACACGCCCGCCGTGTGCTCCCCGCCCTCGTACAGCGCCGTATACACATAGGGCACCCGGTGGGCGATCCGCGGCGCGATCGCCTGGCGTACGGAGGAGATGTGCCAGCCGGTGACGCCCTGCACGATGCCGAGACCGACCAGCGCCTCCACGTTCTCGGCGACGCGCCGCGGTTCGGCGCCGCCGTCCACCGGCAGCAGCCGCAGCTCCTTGCCGAGCACTCCGCCCGAGCGGTTGACCTGCTCCGCGGCGAGCCGCGCGCACAACTCGCAGGTGGGTCCGAAGATTCCGGCCGCGCCCTGCAGGGGGAAGACCAGCGCCACGCTGACGACCGAGTCGTCGGCCGTGAACCAGTCGGGCGGAGGGAGGCCGAGCGGGGAGGGGGCGGGCGGAAGCGGGTCGGGCCGGACCATGGGGGCATGATTGCGGGAACGTCCGGTGAACTCCAGTCCGTCTCGGGGTACGGTCGGCCCCGCACCCGCCGCACGGGGGAGATCCCCGGGGAAAGCACGACTTGTACGATGCGAGGGCCCCTCGCGGGGCCCCTGGAGCGTCGATCTCGGGAGTGAGGAGCAGGATGCCGACCCCGTCTCCGCGCCGGTCCGAGGACCTCGCGCACCTCCTGACGCGGGCCGAACGGCTGGCGGCGCGCCTCCTCCAGAGCGCCCTGGAGGAACACGGCTGCACCCTCGACGCCTGGCGCGTGCTCTCCCTGCTCTCCGACGGCGAGGGGCACCCCATGACGGCGGTCGCCGAAGAGGCCTTCCTGCCGCCGGCGACCCTCACCAAACTGGTCGACCACCTCGTCGACCAGAACCTGGTCCACCGGCGGATCGACCCGCTCGACCGGCGGCGCATCCTGGCCCACCTCACCCCGCGCGGTGCGACGTACTGGCGGCGCGTCGACCGCGACGTGCGCACCCGGTGGCCCGCCCTGAGCGGTGGCGACGGCGACGAGGAACTGCTGCGCGGCCTGCTGCTCCGGCTGGTGGACGAGCTCGACGGGGCGGCGGCGGAATCGTCCGTCTGAGCGGACCCCCTGTCCCCTCGGGGTGACCTCACGATCACGGGCGGTGTCTTCGGCCGGGGCGGAATGACGATGCCGTATAAATGGTTGGCATATACATCGAGCTTGCCGCTCGATGTACCGAGTGCGGGTCACGAACCCGCCCCGACCAGCGAGGCACCGTGAACCAGCCCACCCCCGAGCAGCCCGCCGACGTCGTGGCCCGGCTGCGCGCCACCTTCCGCTCCGGCCGCACCAAGCCCGTCGAGTGGCGCACCGGCCAGCTGAGCCGCCTGCGCGAGATGCTCACCACGTACGGTGCCGCACTCGCCGCCGCCCTCCACGCAGACCTGGGCAAGAGCTCCACCGAGGCCTTCCGCACGGAGATCGACTTCGTCGTGCGGGAGATCGACCACACCCTCGAACACCTCGAAGAGTGGCTGCGCCCCGAGCCCGCCCCGGTCCCCGCGCACCTCGGCGCCGACGCGACCGGCTGGACGCGCTACGACGCGCTCGGCGTCGTCCTGGTCATCGCCCCCTGGAACTACCCGGCGCAGCTCCTGCTGGCCCCGATGCTCGGCGCGCTCGCCGCGGGCAACGCGGTGGTCGTCAAGCCCAGCGAAATGGCCCCCGCCACCTCCGCCGAACTGGCCCGGCTGCTGCCCCGCTACCTCGACACCGACGCCGTCGCCGTCGTCGAGGGCGGCATCCCGGAGACCACGGCCCTGCTCGCCGAGCGCTTCGACCACATCTTCTACACCGGCAACGGCACGGTCGGTCGCATCGTGATGACCGCCGCCGCCCGGCACCTCACCCCGGTCACCCTCGAACTCGGCGGCAAGTCCCCGGCCTTCGTCGACCGCGGCGCCGACCTGACCGTCGTCGCCGAGCGCCTGGCACGCGGCAAGTTCCTCAACGCCGGACAGACCTGTGTCGCACCCGACTACGTCCTCACCGACCCCGAGACCGCCCGCGCCCTGGAGCCCGTACTGACCGAGGCCGTCGAGAAGCTGTACGGGGCCGACGCGTCCACCTCCGCCGAGTACGGCCGGATCATCAACGAGCGGCACTTCGACCGGCTCAGTGGGCTGCTCGACTCCGGCCGGATCGTCGTCGGCGGCGGCACCGACCGTGCGACGAAGTACATCGCGCCGACCGTCCTGGCCGACGTCGACCCCGACGCGCCCGTCATGCGCGAGGAGATCTTCGGCCCGGTCCTGCCGATCGTCACCGTCCCCGGTCTCGACGAGGCCATCGACTTCATCAACGACCGCGACAAGCCCCTCGCCCTGTACGCCTTCACCGAGTCGGACACCACCCGGGAGCGGCTCGCCGCCGAGACCTCGTCCGGCGGCCTGGGTCTCGGTCTGCCGCTCGCCCATCTCACCGTCTCCGACCTCCCCTTCGGCGGAGTGGGGGAGAGCGGCATGGGCAACTACCACGGCCGCTACTCGATCGAGACGTTCAGCCACCGCAAGGCGGTACTGGAGAAGCCGCTGAGCTGAGGCGGCGGACGGGCGCGAGCCTGTGACCTGAAGCGGCCCGGCGCCGGGGCGAGTTGACTGGTCTACACCCTTGACTGGTCCAGACCAAGGTGGTGGAGTGTGCCTCACCACCCCCCACCACGGCTGCCCCGTACGCCGCGGCCGGCCCCGCCGGCACACGCGTACAAGGTCCGCCCCGCGCTGCCCCCGTACGGGTCCGCGGCCGTGCTCCGTGAAGGAGTTGCCCCTGTGTCCAGGCGCCGTCTCTCCGCGTTCGTGGCCGCGATCGTCCTCGGAACCGCCGCACCGGTGCTGTTGCCGGCCTCGGGCGCGTCCGCCGCGGCCTGTTCGAGCTACCCGAGCTGGGTGGCCGGCAAGTCCTACGTGACCGGCAACATCGTCCGGTACACCGACGGCAAGGCCTACATAGCCGAGCACGACAACCCTGGCTACGACCCCACCATCAGCACCTGGTACTGGGAGCCGTACGCCTGCGACAACGGACCCACCAACCCCTCCGGGTTCGTCGTCAGCGAGGCACAGTTCAACCAGATGTTCCCGAACCGGAACTCCTTCTACAGCTACAGCGGGCTCAAGGCCGCGATGAGCGCCTACCCGGCCTTCGCGAACACCGGCAGCGACACGGTGAAGAAGCAGGAGGCCGCGGCCTTCCTCGCCAACGTGAACCACGAGACCGGCGGCCTGGTCCACATCGTCGAGCAGAACACCGCCAACTACCCGCACTACTGCGACTGGGGCCAGCCCTACGGCTGCCCGGCCGGCCAGGCCGCGTACTACGGCCGCGGCCCCATCCAGCTCAGCTGGAACTTCAACTACAAGGCCGCGGGCGACGCGCTCGGCATCGACCTCCTGAACAACCCCTGGCTCGTGCAGAACGACTCGGCGGTCGCCTGGAAGACCGGCCTCTGGTACTGGAACACGCAGTCCGGTCCCGGCTCCATGACCGGCCACAACGCGATGGTCAACGGCGCGGGCTTCGGCCAGACCATCCGCTCCATCAACGGTTCGCTGGAGTGCGACGGCAAGAACCCGGCCCAGGTCCAGAGCCGCGTCGACAGCTACCAGCGGTTCGTCGGGATCCTCGGCACGACGGCGGGCAACAACCTGTACTGCTGACCCACCACTCGCTGTACCGCTGACACACCACTTGAGCGCTGTGGGGCGGCCGGTTCACCACCGGCCGCCCCACAGCGCTTCCGCGTGTGCTGCGTCAGCCGAGGACGCTCCACGACGTGCCGCCGTTCACCGCCGTGAGGACGGCGAGCACCACGATGTCCGCGATGCCGAGCCACAGTCCGAGCGGCGCGGCGGAGATTCGCCCTGTCGCTCAGGGGTACCCCACGGCTTCCGTCTGTTCCGCGAAGAACGGGAAGGTCGCCAGGTCTTCTCCCGTACCTGGAGCGGGACGGAGCCACGGGACCCGCTTGAGGCGGTCGGACGCGTCTTTTTCCACCGGCCGGGCACCCGGAGGAGGAGAGGGAGCGCCCCGCGCGGCACACCACGGGACGGCACGCCGCGAGACGGAATGCCACGACACCATCGAGGAGAAGTTGAAGCGTGAGCACACTCACTGGTCTGGAACGAGCCATGGAACGCCTCGGGGGGTCCCTGCTCGCGCATTTTCGCCACAAGGAGCCGGTCGAGCTGATCGAGGCCCTGCACAAGGAGTGCGACGACCACATCGTGGTGTGCAGCGAGAGCCGGACCGTCGTGCCCAACGCCTACGAGGTCGAGCTGGCCGAGTTCGCCCACGAGGAGCTGGAGCGCAACGGCGGGCGGATAGACCAGGTGCTCACCGACAGCCTGCTGCGGTACGGGGAGAAGCAGGGCTATGAATGGGCCGGCCCGCTGACCGTGCACGTCACCCGGTCACCGGACCTGCCCAACGGCCGGTACCGGGTGGCGAGCGCGGTCATGAAGCATGTACGGGCCGGTGCCTTCCAGCACTGACCGACCGCCGGGACCGACCGACCGCCGGGACCGACCAGCCGCGGGATCAGTCCCGCCGCAGTGGTGTCGGCGGCAGCTCCTCCTCCTCGGGGATGAGATGGACCGCGGCCTCCTCGGCACCGGCGGCTCCGCCGTCGATGCCGATGTCCGAGGCGACGGCCTCCTTCGTCCTGTCCTCGTGCGCGCCCTCGTCGGGCGCCACCAGCCGCCCCGCGCGCTCGTCGCCGGCCCCGGGGTCGGTCGCCTCGCCTTCTCCGTAGGGCAGGTCCCCGACGGCGTCGCCGACCGGGGTCTCCTCGTCGGGGACCTCCTGGCGCAGCCGTTCGTCGAGGCTCTCGCCCTCGTGCTGCTCGGCCGCCGTGACACCGCTCTTGGTGACCCCCAGCGGCTTCTCGGGCGGTGAATAGCCCTCGTCGAGCACATCGTCGTACGTACGTTCGTCCACCGCGTCCTGGAGATCCAGCGGCGCCGCGTCCGCCTGCTCCTCGTTGGTCCCCGTGGGCTGGTGGACGTCGTCGGCCATGTGGTCGTCGCTCATGTTCGGCCTCCCGGTGCGGTGATCGTCTCTTTCCCCGTAGGGGTAACGCGGTGCCCGGCACAGGCCCCGCGAAACACCGCGCTATTGACCGGTACATACCAACCCGATTGAGTGTCCCGCGCAGACCCCCCACTTTCCCGGCCGCCGACCAGGCGCCGCCGCGCTGCCGAAGGGACCTCACCGCCATGCGGAGATTCCGCCCCCTGCTCGCCCTCACCGCCGCCGCAGCGGCACTGACCACCGCCCTGGCCGTTCCCTCCCACGCCGCGGAGGTACCGACGGCGGGCGTGTTCTACGTACAGAGCGCGGTCACCGGCCTGAACGCCGCCGACAGCGGGGGAGCGGTCGTCCAGCGCAACCCCAAGGGCAACGAGGACCGCCAGCAGTGGACGCTCCGGGCCACCGGCACCTCGTACGTCCTGGAGAACACCGACACGGCCGGCAGCTGCCTGGGCCGGTCCGGGGGACAGGCGAGGACCGTCGCCTGCACGAGTGCCGACGCCTCGTGGGAGATCACGTCGACGGGCACCGACCGCTACCGGCTCAAGGTGCCCGGCGCCGACCAGTACCTGACCGTCGGCGCCAAGGCCTCCGGCGCCAACTACCCCGCGCAGCTCGTCGTCGGCGCGGCGGGCGACCCGGCCGCCTGGTACCTGACCCCGGTGACGTCCCCGACCTCCCCGATGCCCTCCGCGGGCCAGCGCACCCTGGACCAGGTCACGTTCCTCACCTCCCACAACGCCTACGCGAACGGCGTCGACGGCGGGTTCGCCCCGCCCTTCGTCAACCTCGTCCCGAACCAGAGCCGGGGCATCAACCAGCAACTCACCGACGGCGTACGCGGGTTCATGCTGGACATCCACCAGACCCCGGACGGCGCGATCCTCTGCCACAACAGCTGCACCCTCGTCAGCCGGCCCGTGGCCCTGAACGTGGACCTCCAGCGCATGGTCGACTTCCTGCGGCAGAACCCGAGCGAAATCGTCACGGTGTTCCTGGAGGACTACGTCGACCCGGGGGTTCTGCGCAGTGAACTGGCCAAGGTGAACGGCCTGTCCGACGTCCTCTACCGCCCGGACCGGGCCGGCGTACGCGCGAACGGCTGGCCGAAGGTGGCGGACCTGATCGCCGCCAACGACCGGCTGCTCCTCTTCACCGACCACAGCCGCTCCGCCGACGAGTCCGCCGGGCTCACCCGGGACAGCTTCGGCGTCATGTACCAGCGCGAGTGGACCGTGGAGAACTACTGGTCCATGGGCTCTGGCCTCGGCAGCTCCGACTGGTCCTGCTACAGCCGCTGGTACGACGCGAACACCAACGTCCCCCTCACGGCGACGGCGTCGCCCTTCCGCCCGCTCTTCGTGATGAACCATTTCCGGGACGCGGCGATCGCCTCGACCGCCACCACCGACAACACCAAACTCACCGACCGGGCGCAGCGGTTCTGCCAGCCCGCCGCCCGCAAGAAGCCCAACTTCCTCGCGGTGGACCGGTACGACCTCGGCTCACCGGCCTCGGCGGTGGCGACGCTGAACACGTACACGTACTGACTGACTATGAACACGTACTGAACGCGAACACGTAGTGATTCGCACGTGCCGACGTGCGCCGCTGCCCCCGGCGGAACCGGGGGCAGCGGCATACGGTCAGCCCAGCTGCGCGTGCAGGAACTCGACCGTGCTGCGCCAGGCCTGCGCGGACGACTCGGGGTCGTGGACCTCCGGGCGGCCGTCGTTGAAGAAGGCGTGGTCGGCCGGGTAGACGCGGAAGTCCGGGGTGATGCCGGACTGCTCGCGGATCGTCTCGCCGAGCGTGGTGAGGGAGTCCACGGGGATGGCGGAGTCGCGCTCGCCGTAGTGCCCGAGGATCTGGGCCTTGAGGCCGGAGAAGTCCGGGGCCTCGCCCTGGATGACGCCGTAGAACGGTACGGCGGCGCGGACGCGGGGGTCGGTGGCCGCCTGGTAGAGGACGAAACCGCCGCCCATGCAGAAGCCGACCGAGCCGACGGTGTCGGAGGTGACCTCCGGCATGGCCAGCAGATGGTCGACGGCGCCGGACAGCAGCTCGACCCCGCGCGGCACGGGCAGCTCCTGCATCATCCGGTACGCCTCGGAGCTCTCATGGGCGACATTGCCGCCGTAGAGGTCCGGGGCCAGAGCCACGAAGCCCTCCTTCGCCAGCCGCTCGGTGACGTCGGCGATGTGGTCGGTCAGGCCCCACCACTCCTGGATGACGATGACACCGGGCCCTCGTCCGGCCGGTGGCAGTGCCAGGTAACCGTGCGCGGTGGTGCCGCCGCTCGGGAAGGTGACGTTCTGATGGGCGGGTGCCCCGGTCGACCTGGGCGTCTCGGACATGGTGTGTCACTCCTGTCTCTTGATCCTTCCCCCAGCATGCAGGAGGCGGATGCCGCGCGGGCAGGCGACCCCCCGGCGATGGCGTATCCTCGCGTGTTACGTATAACCCCTGCTGTTCCCCCTTGCAGCCGGCCGCACTGCCGGCTCCTTGCCGCAGCGACACCCCGGAGAGGTCCCTGATGCGACGCGTTGCCCTGGTCACCCTCGTCGTCGACGACTACGACGAGGCGATCCGCTTCTACACCGAAGCCCTCGGATTCCGGCTCGCCGAGGACACCCCGCGGCCCGACGGATCCCGCTGGGTCGTCGTGGAGCCGGACACCGCCGGCCACGGCACCGGGCTCCTGCTGGCCCGCGCCAAGGGCGAGACACAGCGCGAGCGGATCGGCGACCAGACCGGCGGCCGGGTCGGCTTCTTCCTGCACACCGACGACTTCGCCCGCGACCATGCCCGGATGACCGCCGCCGGCGTGACCTTCCTGGAGGAGCCGCGGCACGAGACGTACGGTTCGGTCGCCGTCTTCCAGGACCTGTACGGGAACCGGTGGGACCTCCTGCAGCCTGCCGCCCCCGACACGCCCGCCCAGTAGTCCATCCCGTCCCCTCCCGCCCCCAGAGAACCTGCCGAGGAAACACCGCATGACCGCGTCTCCCACCGACTCCCGTAACGACGTCCGTCCCGACGTCCGTCCCGACACGGACACCGTCCGCCGGCTCCCCAAGGCCGTCCTGCACGACCACCTCGACGGCGGTCTGCGCCCCGCGACGCTCGTCGAACTCGCCGCCGCGGTCGGCCACACCCTCCCCACCACCGACCCGGACGCGCTCGCCGCCTGGTACTACGAGGCGGCCAACTCGGGCGACCTCGTCTGCTACATCGCCACCTTCGAGCACACCCTCGCGGTCATGCAGACCCGCGAGGGCCTGCTGCGCACCGCCGAGGAGTACGTGCTCGACCTCGCCGCGGACGGCGTCGTCTACGGCGAGGTCCGCTACGCCCCCGAGCTGATGCTCGACGGCGGGCTCACCCTGCCCGAGGTCGTCGAGACCGTGCAGGAGGGCCTGGCCGCCGGCATGGCGAAGGCGGCGGACGCCGGTACGCCCGTCCGGGTCGGCACGCTGCTGTGCGGCATGCGGATGTTCGACCGCAGCCGCGAGATCGCGGACCTGGCCGTTGCGTTCCGGGACGCGGGTGTCGTCGGCTTCGACATCGCGGGCGCCGAGGACGGCTTCCCGCCCGCCGACCACCTCGACGCGTTCGCGCACCTGCGCGCCGAGAACGTCCCGTTCACCATCCACGCCGGTGAGGCGCACGGCCTGCCCAGCATCCACCAGGCCCTCCAGGTCTGCGGCGCCCAGCGCATCGGCCACGGCGTCCGGATCACCGACGACATCGTGGACGGCAAGCTCGGCCGCGTCGCCGAGTGGATACGCGACCGCCGGATCGCCCTGGAGATGTGCCCCACCTCCAACCTCCAGACCGGCGCGGCCACCTCGATCGCGGACCACCCGATCACCCGGCTGCGCGACCTGGGCTTCCGCGTCACCCTCAACACCGACAACCGGCTGGTCTCCGGCACGACCATGACCCGCGAGATGTCCCTGCTCGTCGAGGAGGCGGGCTGGACCCTCGGCGACCTCCGTACGGTCACGGTCAACGCCCTCAAGAGCGCGTTCATCCCGTTCGACGAGCGCAACGCGCTGATCCGGGACGTCGTCCTGCCGGGGTACGACCTCGCGACGCGCTGACCTTCCCGCGCCGACCGTCCTGCGCTGACGGTCTTGAGCCGACGGTCCCGCGCCGACAGGTCCCGGCTGACACGTGTCGAATGAGTCGTGGCCGAAATCGTTCTCCGGCTCCGGGAGCGGCGGTTCGCCGCAGGGTGAACCGCCGCTCTCCCGGCGACAGGACGACCACCGGACTCCGGCATTCCGGCTCAAAACTCTCGGATCATGGGAGGGGCTCCGTCGTAAATCATGAGGGGGAGGCGTGTGCGGCACGGAAAGGTCGGGCATTCAACTTCGGCCAGGACTGGACTGTTTGAGCCATCGAAAGATCATTAACCTGTTCTTCGACGGCACGCATCCAACACGAGGAGTTCCGTGTCCACTGCCCAGCAGGCGCCCGACATCCTCTCTCCCGAGTTCGCCGCGGATCCCTACCCCGCGTACGCGGCGATGCGAGAGAAAAATCCCCTGATCTGGCACGAGGCCACCCAGAGCTACATCATTTCCCGCTACGACGATGTCGAACGGGTTTTCAAGGACAAGAAGTCCGAGTTCACGACCGGCAACTACGACTGGCAGCTGGAGCCGGTCCACGGCAAGACGATCCTCCAGCTCAGCGGCCGTGAGCACGCGGTGCGGCGCGCACTCGTCGCCCCGGCGTTCCGCGGCAGCGACCTCCAGGAGAAGTTCCTGCCGGTCATCGAGCGCAACTCGCTCGCGCTCATAGACGCCTTCCGCGAGACCGGTTCGGCGGACATCGTCACCGACTACGCGACCCGGTTCCCGGTCAACGTCATCGCGGACATGCTGGGCCTGGACAAGGCCGACCACGCCCGCTTCCACGGCTGGTACACCGCCGTCATCGCCTTCCTCGGCAACCTCTCCGGTGACGCCGAGGTGACCGCCGCCGGTGAGCGCACCCGCCGGGAGTTCGCCGAATACATGATCCCGATCATCCGCGACCGGCGCGACAACCTGGGCGACGACCTGCTGTCGACGCTCTGTGCCGCCGAGGTCGACGGTGTCCGGATGAGCGACGAGGACATCAAGGCGTTCTGCAGCCTGCTGCTCGCCGCCGGCGGGGAGACCACGGACAAGGCGATCGCCAGCATTCTCGCCAACCTGCTGATGAATCCCGAGCAGTTGGCGGCCGTCTACGAGGACCGCAGCCTCATCCCCGCCGCCTTCGCGGAGACGCTGCGCTACACCCCTCCGGTCCACATGATCATGCGGCAGTCGGCCACCGACGTCGAGGTGTCCGGCGGCACCATCCCGCAGGGGGCCACGGTGACGTGCCTCATCGGAGCCGCCAACCGTGACGAGCGCCGCTACGGCGACCCCGACCGGTTCGACATATTCCGGGACGACCTCACCACGACCTCGGCGTTCTCGGCCGCGGCCGACCACCTCGCGTTCGCGCTGGGCCGGCACTTCTGCGTCGGCGCGCTGCTGGCCAAGGCGGAGGTCGAGATAGGGATGAACCAACTGCTCGACGCGATGCCGGACCTGCGCCTCGCCGAGGGCTTCGACCCCGTGGAACAGGGCGTCTTCACCCGGGGCCCCCAGTCACTGCCGGTCCGGTTCACCCCGGCCGGCGTCTGACCACCCACGTCCTCCGCGTGCCCGGATTCCGGGCACGCGGAAGGCTGGGCGCCCCGAAGGGGCGCGGGGCTGTGACATTGTGCGGCTCCGCCGCGTGGGCGCGCCCAGCCACAACGCACCCGCAGGCATGCAACACACCCGCAGATATCCAGCTGAACCCAGCGGAGCGCTAATGCACGGCCGGAGTGAACTGCACCGGCAAGGAGTTCAGCCCCCGCATCCAGATCGACGGCCGCCACGTCAGCTCCGAGGGATCGACCCCCAGCACCAGGTCGGGCAGCCGCTCCAGCAGCGTCTCCACCGCCGTACGGGCCATCACGTCCGCGAGGAGCGGCGCCGGATACGGGCAGCGGTGCTCGCCGTTGCTGAACGACAGGTGCGAGGAGTTCTCCGCACCGACGTGCGACTCGGGCCAGATCTGCGGGTCCGTGTTGGCCGCCGCGAGACCGAGGACGAGGCAGTCGCCCTCACGGATGAGGCGCCCGCCGAGCTGCGTGTCGCGCACGGCCCAGCGGCCGATGAAGTTCTGGGTCGGCGTGTCCAGCCACAGCACCTCGTTCAGCGCGTCGCCGACACTGACCCGGCCGCCGGAGACGTTCACCGCGAACCGCTCGTCGGTCAGCAGCAGACGCAGGGTGTTGCAGATCCAGTTGGCGGTCGGCTGCTGGGCGGCGGCGATGACGGAGATCAGGTCCTGCACGATCTCCTCGTCGCTGAGCCCCGCCGCGTCCTGCAGCATCCGGGAGGTGACATCGGGACCCGGCCGGTCCCGCTTCTCCTTCACCAGCTGCATGATGCGCTCCCCGACGCGCATGTACGCCGCCACCGGGTCGTCGCCCTCACCGGCGTCGAGCGAGATCCGCAGATCGTCGACGAGCTGCTCGGTGTCCGCGCTGCCCTGCGGCATACCGCACATCCACAGCACGGCACGGGCGGGCAGGGCGTGCGCGTACGTGCTCATCAGCTCGGTCTGCCCGCTGCCGCCGAACGAGGCGATCAGCGACTCGGCGATCGACTGGCACTCGCGGGCCAGTTCGAACTGGTCGACCCCCTCCAGCGCCTGCGTGATGACACCGGCCCGGCGCTGGTGCTCCGGGCCCTCGGTGAACAGCACCGACGGCTGGTAGCCGACGAACGGCATCAGGGGCCAGTCCGCCGGAATGTTCGGCCACTGGTTCCAGCGCCGGGAGTCCCGCGCGAACAGCTCGTCATGGCTGGTCACATAGCTGACCTCGGGATAACCGAGGACGAGCCAGGCCGGGATGTCGCCGTCGAGGAAGACCGGAGCCACCGCGCCGTGCTCCCGGCGCATCGTGCGGTACAGCTGCGAGGGCGTCTGCTGGTACTCCAGACCGCCCAGCTGCACGGCGGAACCGTGCGCCGGGCAGCCCGGTGGAGGGGTCTTCGACGAAGTGGAGCCGGTGGTGTCGCTCACGACGTCCCTTCCTGGGACAGGGCCAGTGCGTAGAGATGGTCCACGAGAGTGATCAGGACTTCCTTGCCCGACGACCTGACCCGCGCGTCGCAGTCGACCATGGGCACATGGTCGCCCAGCGCGAGCGCCTGCCGGATCTCGTCGAGCGAGAACCGCTGTTCGTCGTCGTCGAAGCGGTTGACGGCCACCACGAACGGCGTCTTGTGGTGTTCGAGCCTGTCTATCGCGTACCAGGAGTCCTCCATGCGCCGGGTGTCGACGAGGACGATCGCGCCCAGGGTGCCGGAGAACAGCCGGTCCCACAGGAACCAGAAACGCTCCTGGCCCGGTGCGCCGAACAGGTAGAGCACCATCCGCTGGTTGAGGCTGATGCGCCCGAAGTCGAAGGCGACGGTGGTCGTGGTCTTGCGCTCCACACCCGCCGTCTCGTCGACGCCCTGCCCCGCCTGCGTCATCACCTCTTCGGTGTTCAGCGGCCGGATCTCGCTGACCGAGCGGACCAGGGTGGTCTTGCCGGCGCCGAAACCGCCCACGACGACTATCTTCAGTCCGGTCTCGGCGGCATCGGCCAGCGGCGTGCGCTGGGCGGGCAGCTCAGAGGTTGCGGAGCCCATGGAGCACCTCCTGCAGCAGTGCGGTTTCGGGGAGGGTCGCGACGGAATCGGCCGCGCGGGGGTGACGGGCGCTCACCTTGCCCATGGCATGGAGGTCGCCGAGGAGGATCCGCACGACGGTGATGGGCAGTTTGAGCTCGGCCGAGACCTCGACCAGTGCCGTGGGATGGCGGCACAGCTCAAGGATCCGGACGTGCTCGGACTGCATCCCGGCGGTGGGCTCGCACTCGCTGACGATCAGCGTGACCAGGTCGAAGGCGTCATCGGCTTCGCTGCGTCCGCCCGTGACCGTGTAGAGCCGGTCCGGGTCGCCGATGTCCACGGGTTTGCGGCTCACGCCGAGGCACCCCTGCTGGTGACGGGCGTACGGGGTTCGGCCCGCAGATGGTCGCCGATCTGCTCCACCAGCTCGGTCATCTGATGGCCGACGACGCCCGGGTCGGCGCTCTCCTCGGCGACGAGCGCGAGGTGCGCGCCCTGGCCGGCCTCCACGATGAACAGCAGGCCCCCGTGGAACTCGGTCATGGAGTGCCGGACGCCGCCGGTTCCGTCGCCGAACTCCACGGACGCGCCCTGGGCGAGAGCCTGGATGCCGGAGCAGATCGCCGACAGCTGGTCGGCCTGGTCGAGGGTCAGGTGCTCCGTCCAGCACAGTTTCAGACCGTCCCGGGACAGGACGAGTGCGTGGCGGGTGCCCGGCGTGCGCTCCAAGAGGTTCATCAAGAGCCAGGTGAGGCTGTTGTCAGTGGTCTCCATGATGGGCGGGTCGGGCGATGACCAGTCGGTGGTCACCCGGCCCGTTCCTCCAATCCAACGGGGTGCGGCGAATCAGTGCGGGGTGGGCTTGCGGAGCTGTGCGAAGGTGCGGAGGCGATCTAGCCGTTCGCCTCGGGCCCGGTCTCGGTCTCGGGTCCGGCGTCCTCGCCGGGCGCGGCGGGGGAGCCGTCGGCGGCCCCTCCGGCGTGCCGGCCGCGGTGGAAGGCGCCGAACCGGCTTCCGGCGTCGCGCGGCGGAGCGTTCACGTCGGGCTCCGCCTTGGGCGCCTCGGGAGGGTTCTTCGCCCGTCCGCGTTCCGCCTCGGCCATGGTGCGGCCGGGAGCCCGGACGGGCAGTCCGCCCGGAGTGGCCGCGCCGCGCCGGCGGGGGATGTCGACCGGGGGCGCCTCGTCCACGGGCGCGGCCGCCTGCGGAGTGCGTACCGGAAACGATTCCTCGGCCGCGGGGACCGGCGCGGGGGCCGGGGGTGCGGCCGGTGCGGCAGCGGCCGGACGCTCGGGACCGACCGGTTCGCGCTGCTGGGCCACCAGTTGGGGCGGCAGCAGGACGACGACACCGGTGCCGCCGCGCGAGGAGGGGCGGTAGTTGACGCTGATGCCGTGCTTGGCGGCGAGCCGTCCCACCACGCTCAGGCCCAGGCGGGTGCCCTGGAGCGAGGCGAGGTCGGTGACCTGGCCCGACACCGACTCCTCGGCCCGGCGCATGGAGGCGCCGGACATCTTCAGGCCGCTGTCCTCGATGGTGACGACGAGACCGGCGCTGCGCTCCTCCACGTACACGTGGACCTCGTCGATCGGCGGCGAGAAGTTGGCGGCGTTGTCCATGAGTTCGGCCAGCAGGTGCATCACGCCCTCGGCGGCGAAGCCCGCGATGGAGGCCTTGCTGGAGTTGTGCAGCCGCACCCGCCGGTACGCGGCGATCCGGCCGACGGAGCCGCGCAGGATGCTCTCCATGACGATCGGCTTGTTCCACACGCGGCTGGAGCGACCGCCCATCAGCAGGGCGAGCCGGTCGGTCATGAGGCCCAGCTGGGAGGTGCTGTGGTCCAGCCGCAGCAGATCGCCGAAGATCTCCCCGCCGTGGCGGTCCTGCATGTCGCGGAGGTCGGCGAGCATGCCGACGGTCTTGGCCTGGACCCGGCTGAGGGCCTTCGCGGAGGCGGCCTGGGCGGCGGCGGACCGGCGCTCGCTGTACGCCAGTTCACGGATGAACGATTCCGCGGGCGAGCGCAGCAGCGGATTGCTCGGCCAGTCGAGCTTGGCGAGCACGGTGTCGGCCGAACTGCCCTCGCGCAGCAGGGACACCGCGGCGGGCAGGGTGTCGTGGGTCAGCCGCTCAAGCTCCTGCGTCCCGTTGGCCAGTTCGCGCCGCATCACGTCGAGGTCCGACTGCGCGTCGGCGGTCCGCAGCACGGACTGGGCGACCTCGGTGGTGAAGACATGCAGCATCCGGCGCAGATACGGGTCGGAGGGGGTGGGCAGACCTGCCAGCACCTTGTCGGCGCCTACGCCGTTCTTCAGCTGTTCGGCCACCGCCGGCAGGGTCACGTTGACCAACTGGTCCGTCTCGGCGCCGTGCTGGCTCCAGTTGTTCTTGGTCATCTCCAGTTCGCCGGTGCGCGACACCGTCTGGCGGTGGGCCTTGCGCAACCGGGCGGAGGCGAGGGCGACGACGGCCGCTATGCAGCCCCAGGCGGCGATCGCCGTGCCCGCCACCCAGGGGCGGGCGCTCTCGGGGGCGAGGCCGACGGCCGCTCCGGCACCTGCGGCCGTGACGAGCAGGACCGCGGGGAACACGACCGGAGTGGAACCCGTCTTCTGCGCAGATCGGCGTTGACGGGGGCGAGCAGGCACTGGCATTCCGCGGTCCCTCGGTCCGTGCGAGCAGGAGTTAAGTCCACAGGTGAAACATCGCCGGGAGTCCGGAAGATGGTAGGCCCTCCTCCGGATCAAGCGCGCCCTCATGCTAGTCACCGCGGCCGGTGGACAGGACCGACAGGGCGCTCATCACTCGCACGACTTCACTTCGTCGGGAAATGGCTACCACGACATCACTGTGTGGTAGATGAACTGAGTTGACGTCAACTGGGGGATGACATGCGGCAGTCGTCATTTTCATGCGCTTTGCCGCCCGGGCGTCATGTTCGAAACTTCGTCACCTTCGATTCACAGCGTGCATTTTCAGCCAACTAACCGCTGATCCTGGCCGATGAGCCGACCGTTTCGACCGCCAGAACCTCCGTGTCGAGCAGGGACATGAACGCCCTCGCCGCCGGGCTGGTCGCCTCCGGCGGCGGCAGCATCGCGACCGTCTCGTACGGCGTCTCGGTGTCGGCCTTGAGCGGGAGGGCCGGGAGGGCCGGCCGCTTGTGGGCGAAGTGACGCGGTACGACGGCGATGCCGAGGCCCTCCTCGACGAGGTCGAGCAGGCTGTGCACGTCGTTCACCTCCAGGGTGACCGTGCGCTGCACCCGCGCCGCCGCGAAGGCCGCGTCGGTGGTGCGGCGCGGCCCCCAGTCGGGGTGGAAGTCGACGAAGGCCTCGCCGCCCAGCTCGTGCGGGGTGACGGGGCCGCCGCCCGCCAGCGGGTGCGAGGGATGGCAGACGACGGTCATCGGCTCTCGGGTCAGCGGCAGACTGCGCAGCTGCTCCGTGTCGGCGCGGGTCGTCACCGCGAACGCCAGGTCCAGCCGGCCCGCGGCGACGTCCTCCGCGAGCGCGCCCGAGCCGGCCTGTCGCAGCCGGATCTCCACGTCCGGATGGCGTCTGCGGAACTCGGCCAGCAGGGGAGCCACGTGCACGCCAGCGATGCACTGCTCGGTGCCCAGCGACAGCGTGCCGCGCAGTACCCCCTGTACGGCGGCCACCGCGTCGTGGGCCGCGCGGACCTGCGCCAGGATCCGCTCCGCCTCGGTCAGCAGCGCCCGCCCGGCCTCGGTGAGCGTGACCCGGCGGGTGGTACGGACGAACAGCGGCGCGCGCAGCTCGCGCTCCAGGGCCCGGATGGAGGCGGACAGGCCGGACTGCGACACCATGAGGCGTTCGGCCGCCCGGGTGAAGTGCTGGTCCTCGGCGACCGCGACGAAATGCTGAAGGTGGCGCAATTCCATGATTGAGAAGCGTATCCGCTGAATCCCATCCGATTCTCCTGTTGGACCACTGTCGGTGGGGCAGGCGAGAGTGGACCGTGGTCCACTCCGTACCGACCCCTCTGGAGAACGCGTTGTACACCGCACACACCGACCGCTACGCGGACATGCCCTACCGGCGCACCGGACGCAGCGGCCTGAAGCTGCCCGCCCTCTCCCTGGGCCTGTGGCACAACTTCGGCCCCGACCGGCCGGTGGACACCCAGCGCGCGATCCTGCGGCGAGCGTTCGACCTGGGTGTCACCCACTTCGACCTCGCCAACAACTACGGGCCCCCGCCCGGCGCCGCCGAGTCGGCCCTCGGCGAGGCGCTGAAGGCGGACTTCGGGCCGTACCGTGACGAGCTGGTCATCTCCTCCAAGGCCGGCTACCTGATGTGGCCGGGTCCGTACGGGGAGTGGGGCTCGCGCAAGTACCTGCTGTCCTCGCTCGACCAGAGCCTGAACCGCATGGGCCTCGACTACGTCGACATCTTCTACTCGCACCGCCCCGACCCCGAGACGCCCCTTGAGGAGACGATGGGCGCCCTGCACTCGGCCGTCCAGCAGGGCAAGGCGCTGTACGTCGGTGTCTCCAACTACTCTCCGGAGCAGACCCGCGAGGCCGCCCGCATCCTGGGCGAGCTGGGCACCCCGCTCCTCATCCACCAGCCGCGCTACTCGATCCTCGACCGGCGCCCCGAGGAGGAAGGGCTCCTGGACGCGCTCGACGAGCTGCGGATCGGGTCCATCGCCTACTCGCCGCTGGAGCAGGGGCTGCTCACGGGCCGCTACCTGGACGGGATCCCGGAGGGGTCGCGGGCCGCGAGCGACAGCCCCTTCCTGAGCGCGGACAAGCTGACCGAGGAGCTGGTCGCCGATCTGCGCGCGCTGAACGACATCGCGAAGTCCCGCGGGCAGTCGCTCGCGCAGATGGCGCTGGCGTGGGTGCTGCGGGGTGGGCGGGTCACTTCCGCGCTGATCGGTGCGAGCAGTCCGCAGCAGCTGGAGGACAGTGTGGCCGCCACGGGGAATCTGGAGTTCTCGCAGGACGAGCTTGATCGGATCGACTCGCTCGTTCAGCGGTAACGCTCCGCGGTAGCGCTCCGCTTTGGGGTGGGGGCGTTGTGGGTTGGCTGCGGGCCGGTGGGGGTCGGCCGCGCAGTTCCCCGCGCCCCTTGAGGGGGCTGGTGTTGTGGGTCGGGTGCCGGTCCGTGGGGGCGGTCGGATTCGGTTATTCCGGTGCCGGGAGCCGGTCCAGGAAGCCGGATACCGTGTGGATTCGGGCGTCCTCGGTCAGGGTGATGACGTCGGAGCCGGCCACCGGGGCCGAGCCGTCCGTGGGGTTCACCAGTTCCCAGGTGAAACGGACGATGTCGTGGTGGCCGTCCACCGGACCGGCCGGGCGGAACACGAAACCGGGGAACTGCTCGTGGGCCGCGGCGATCACCGCAGCGATCGCGTCGTGCCCGCGCACATCGGCGAGCGGGTCGGTGTACCCGCCGTCCGCGGTCCAGGCGGCGGCCACCGCCTTCGCCAGGGCCTCGGCCCCGTCCGCGTTCCACGCCTCGAAGTAACGGGCGACGGCGGTCTCGTAACGGTTCTCGTTCGCGGACACGTTCACGGACATGAGGAATCAGCCTCCATCGAGGTCTTCGGGATGCGGTACCGCAACCATGCCGGGCGCCGCCGGGACCGTCGATTACCCCGCGGGTAATGGGCCGCCGAGCACGGATTCCGTACGGACGGAGACGATCCGAGCCGTTTCGGCCAAAGAAGGCCGTGAATATGCCAGGAGACTGGCTGGAAAGGTGTGGTGACACTGTGTCAGGAGTGGCGATACTCGAAGGCTAGGGCAATTCACCCTTCACCACTCATCGGAACAGCGCCACGGTGCACGCCGGAACGAGCCGCGGGAAAGACCGGGAAGAGAGGCCGACAGGCGGCGAGCGGATGCGATGGGGAGTGATCGTGCACGATGAATTCCTGTGCCACGTCACCGCGTACGGAGTCTGTGGCGGAATGTGGGTCGGCGTACCGCTCGGCACCTACCGGGCGCCCACCCTGGCCCTGGCCATGTGGTGGTTACGGGACCGGGCGTCCTGGATCGCCGAGCGCCTGGATCCCGATCCCGACGCCCCCTACTTCCCGCCGAACTCGATGGCGCCCGTCGCGGGCACGACCCCCGATGTGCCCGGCCTGCTGCGCGGCTGGTGCGGCGACGACGCGCAACAGGAGCTGACCGCCGAGGAGTTGGCCGCCGGACATCTGGTGCGCATCGCCGCCAGCGACGAGACCACCGAGTACGAACTGCTCGCGGAGTCCATCGACGCCCTGCGGATGCAGCGGACCCTGCCCCACCTGTCCGCCCCGGCCGCCTGAGCCGAGCCCGCGGCCCTCCCTCGATGGCCTGGCCTCCGCGCCTGCGGCAGGCGCATATGCGGACGAATAGCTAGAATTCAGGCATGGGAGAGCGGTCGGCGGTGCCCGAACTCGTCCTCGAAACGGAGACGGGCTCCACGGTGATGACCCCGGACCACGCGTACCACGTCGGCCGGGACCCGCTCAGCGACATCGTCATCGAGGACGCCCGGGTCTCCTGGCACCACGCGGTCCTGCGGCCGGGCACCGACCACTGGACGCTGGAGGACGAGAACAGCACGAACGGCACGTACGCCGACGGCCGCCGCGTCCACGAGTGGGACGTCGGAGCCGGCAGCGTCCTGCGCTTCGGCGCCCCCGCCGACGGCCCGTGCGCGGTGCTCGCCGACCGTGCCCCGCCCGCCCCCGAACGGCCCTCGGCCGTCTCCGTGCCCGCCGCGACCGGCACCTTCCGCCGGCCCACCAGCGTGCGGCCGCTGCCCTCCCGCACCGTCCGGATCGGCCGCGGCGGCGACAACGACCTCGTCGTCGACGACCTCGGCGTCTCCCGGAGCCACGCGGAACTGCGGGCGCTGCCGGACGGGACGTACGAGATCGTCGACCTGGGCAGCCACAACGGCACGTTCCTCAACGGGCAGCCCGTCACCCGCGCCCGTATCGACGCGGGCGACATCGTCGGCATCGGCCACTCGGCGTTCTCCCTGGTCGGCGACCAGCTCCAGGAGTACGTCGACACCGGCGAGGTCTCGCTCGACGTGCAGGACCTCGTCGTCGCCGTGGACCGGGGCCGCAAAACGCTCCTCGACCGGGTCTCCTTCCCCGTCGGCGAGAAGTGCCTGCTGGCCGTCGTCGGACCCAGCGGCGCGGGCAAGTCCACGCTCCTCAACGCCCTGACCGGGCAGCGCCCCGCCGACCGGGGCACGGTCCTCTACGACGGCCGCGACCTCTACCGGGACTACGCCGAGCTGCGGCGGCGCATCGGACTCGTACCGCAGGAGGATATCCTGCACGCCCAGCTCACCGTGCGGCGCGCCCTCGCCTACGCCGCCGAGCTGCGCTTCCCCCAGGACACCGCGAAGGCGGAGCGCGAGGCCCGCGTCGACGAGGTGATCCGCGAACTCGGTCTCGGACAACGTGCCGGGCAGCCCATCCACAGCCTCTCCGGCGGCCAGCGCAAACGCGTCAGCGTGGCCCTGGAACTGCTCACCAAGCCGTCCCTGCTCTTCCTAGACGAGCCGACCTCCGGCCTCGACCCCGGTATGGACCGCTCCGTGATGCACATGCTGCGCGGGCTGGCCGACGACGGGCGGACGGTCGTGGTCGTCACCCACAGCGTCCTCAGCCTCGACGTCTGCGACCGGCTGCTCGTCCTCGCGCCCGGCGGCAAGGTCGCCTACTACGGGCCGCCCGACGAGACGCTCGCCTTTTTCGGCTACGAACAGTGGCCGGAGGCGTTCGAGGCGTTCGAGCGGGACCGGGAGAGGGACTGGGCCGGGGACTATCGCGTGTCGGCCCAGTACCGCCGGTACATCGTCGACTCCACCGCCCAGCCACGCCTGCCGCAGGCCGCACCCGCCTCCGGCGGGGTCGCGCGGCCGCCCAAGGCGCAGAGCTGGGGTTCGCAGCTGGGCACCCTCGTGCGCCGGTACGCCGCCGCGCTCGGCGCCGACCGTACCTTCCTCGCCATCATGATCGCCCTGCCCTTCGTCATGGGAGCGATGGCGCGGGCCCTCGCGGGCAGCAGGCTCACGCAGGAGACGGCGATGAACGCGCTGCTCATCCTCTGCGTCGGCGGAGTGCTGACGGGCGCGGCCAACGCCGTGCGCGAACTGGTCAAGGAACGGGTGATCTACCAGCGGGAACGGGCCGTCGGCCTGTCCAGATCGGCGTACCTGATGTCCAAGGTCGTCGTCCTCGGCACGGTCACCGTGCTCCAGGCCGTCGTCCTGACCCTGGTGGCCCTGCTCGGCGTCGACCTGAACGCGCCCGGCGGCGAGGGCGTCCTCCTGCCGCCCCTCGCCGAGATCACGGTCGCCGTGGCCCTGCTCGCCTTCACCGCGATGATGCTCGGGCTCCTCGTCTCCGCGCTGGTACGCAAGGAGGAGGTCACGATGCCGCTGCTCGTGCTCCTCGCCATCGTGCAGGTCGTGTTCTGCGGCGCGCTGCTCAGACTCGACGGCGTCCCCGGCATCGAACAGCTCTCGTGGCTGGTGCCCTCGCGCTGGGCGCTCGGCGCCATGGCGGGCACCGTCGGACTGGCCCGGCTCGTCCCGGGCGACCTGACCGCCGACCCGCTGTTCCGGCACTCGGCCGGGGTGTGGCTGCTCAACATGGGCATGCTCGTCGTCCTCTCGGCCGTCTTCGGCCTCCTCGTGGCCCGGCTGCTCAGACGGCACGAACCCGCGGTCATGCGGAAGTAGGAAGGGGAGCCGGACGCGATGACGACGACCACTCCCGGATTCCGCCCCACCCATGTGGTTCCGCCGGACGGCATGCCCGCCTGGGACGCCCCCGACCCGGTCCGGCCCACCGTGCCGCTCGACGCCCTCCTGCCCGTGCGGCTCGTCGAGCGGCGCGGCGACTGGGGGCACGTGTTGTGCGCCAACGGCTGGTCCGCGTGGGTCGACGGCCGGCTGCTGGTCGCCGTCCCGCAGGACCCGCCCGCCGCCGGACAGCCGCTCGCCCGCACCGCCGATCCGCGCCCGCTGCTGGCCCGCGTCGAGGAGACGCTGCGCCGCTACCGGCAGCACGTCGAGGAACTGGCGGCCGGACGCCTCGACCGGGAGGCGTTCCACGACCTGACGACGGGGATGCGCGTCGGGATCGTCGTGGAGGGGGAGTCCGTCTGGCTGTACGAGGCCGAGCACGAGCGGTGGGTGTACTGCGACGGCACCCGCGTGAGCACGTACGCGACGGGGCAGCCGCCGTCCGCGGCGGGCTCGGACCTCCCGGCAGCCGAGTTCCGACCCGAGCCACCCACCGGGCCCGGCCCGGGCCCGTCCGACGCCGCGTCCCCTCCCGGACCTGCGGCGCCGGGCCCGGAGCCGCCTGTCGCGGGCGGCCACGCGCCCACGCAGGTCGTACGGGGCGTGGGCCCGGCGGAACCCGCACCGGAGCCCGCACCACTCGCGCGGAGCGTTGAGCCGGAGCCGGCCCGGGGTGACGCGGGCGCGGGGCCGGAGTCGCCCGAGGGCCAGGAGGGCATCCGGCACGCCCCGACCCGGCTCGTCACGGGGGACGGCGACAGCGCCGGTCACGGCGGCAGTGCTGGTCACGTCGACAGTGCCGGGCGCGGTGACCGGTGATGGCGTACGACACGAGTCCGCACGCCGGGCGGGCCTCCGAGCTGGTCGGCAGGCAGATCGCGGGGTACCGGATCGAGCGCGAGGTCGGCCGGGGCGGCATGGCCGTCGTCTACCGCGCCAAGGACCTGCGCCTCGACCGCACGGTCGCCCTGAAACTGCTCGCCCCGGAACTCGCCCGCAACGACACGTTCCGCAGACGCTTCACCTACGAGTCACGGGTGGCCGCCGCGATCGACCACCCCCACATCGTGCCGGTCTTCGAGGCGGGCGAGACGGACGGCGTCCTCTACATCGCCATGCGGTACGTCGCGGGCCGCGACCTGCGTCATCTCCTCGACAAGGAGGGGCCGTTGGCCATCACGACAGCCACCCGCATCGCCGTACAGGTGGCGTCCGCGCTCGACGCCGCCCACGACCACGGGCTGGTCCACCGGGACGTCAAACCCGGCAACATCCTGGTCGCGCCGGGCACGGACAGCGACCACCCCGAGCACGTCTACCTCACCGACTTCGGGCTGACGAAGAAGTCGCTGTCCCTGACCGGGTTCACGACCGTCGGCCAGTTCGTCGGCACGCTCGACTACGTGGCGCCCGAGCAGATCTCCGGGCGCCCCGTCGACGGCCGCTGCGACGTCTACAGCCTCGCCTGTGTCGTGTACGAGACCCTGGCGGGCGGGCCGCCGTTCCGGCGCGACGACGACATGGCGCTGTTGTGGGCGCACCAGTACGACGTGCCGCCGGCGGTGTCCGGGAAGCGGCCCGAACTCGCCGGGGGCGTCGACGGCGTCCTGGCGAAGGCTCTCGCGAAGAGTCCCGATGACCGGTACGGGTCGTGTCTCGCGTTTGTCGCGGCGTTGCGGGCGGCGGCGGTGGGGGAGCCCGAGCGGGGTTGGGCTCCGCCCTTGCCTCCGGCTTGGGCTCGGTGTGTGGTTCCGGATGCCGGGGGCCCGTAGGGATGTACGTCAGGTGCGGGCCGGTGGGGGCTGGTCGCGCAGTTCCCCGCGCCCCTCACGGGGCGATGGTGGGCGCGGACCCTACGGTGTGGGGGTCTTCGTGAGCAGCAAGTGGGCGTGCGGGAACTGGCGTTCGTCCTCCAGTGGGGCCCTGACGAGGCGGGCCTTCTCCGTGAAACCCGTCTCCGTCAGCAGGGCGGCCACGCGGTCGGGGGACCAGCGGTAGGCGAGGGCCACTTTGTGGTCGAAGGACTCCGCCAGCTCCGCGGGGTCGTCGTGGGCCTGGAACGCGAGCAGCAAGTGACCGCCGGGCGCCAGCACGCGCTGGAACTCCGTGAGCACCAGAGGCAGTTGCTCCGGCGGGGTGTGGATGATCGAGTAACGGGCCAGCACACCGGCCAGCTCGCCGTCCGCACGATCCAGCGCGGTCATCGAGCCCACCTCGAACCGCAGGTCCGGACGGGCCGCCCGGGCGATGGCGATCATCTCCGGGGACAGGTCGATGCCGGACACATCCAGGCCGAGCGAGTCCAGCAGGGAGGTCACATGACCCGGGCCGCAGCCCAGGTCGGCCACCGGTCCGCCGCCGTCCGCGCGCACGAAGGCGGCGAATGCGCCGAGCATCGCCCGGTCCAGCGGGAAGTCCTCCAACCCGTTGGCGAAAAGCTCGGCGTAACGGGCGGCCCACGTGTCGTAGGCCGCCCGGGTGGTGTGAAGGAAGTCCGGCTCGATCATGGATGCGTACGGTAGTACGGCCCGCGGTCCTCAGTCCTTGGGATTCTCCAACTCGCCGTGATGACGCGTGCGGGAGGCGAGCAGTGCGCCCAGGAAGCCGGCGACCAGGCCCCAGAGCAGGGCGAGACCGAGCGCGCCCCACAGCCGTGGCCGCAGGAAGAGTTCGCCGGACAGTCCGCCGCCGAGGTCTCCGATGCCGAACAGCGACAGCCCGTAGTGCGCGTCGATCCGGCCGAGCAGGCAGACGGTGAGCACCGTGAGCGCGAGGGCGACGGCCATGTGCAGGCCGTGCCGCCAGGCCCGCATCCGGGCAGGCGAGCGTGAGGCCATCAGGAAGGCGACGGCCAGCAGGAGCACCGCGTCGACGACCACCAGCCACCACACCCTGCCGTCCTGCTCGGAGAGTGTGCGCAGATTCAGGGTCGAGAGGTCCGGCGTACGCAGCACACGATCCAGCACCTGCGGCATCGGCAGCCCGAACGGTCCCTCGACCCTGCCGTCCCAGGTCGCCCCCAGACCGATCGTGAAGACGGGCCAGACGAGGTTCGGCAGCCCCAGGAGCACCACCGCGAGCGTCTGGGCGGCATGCCCCCGCGTCACCGCCACCACCAGCGCGACGACCACGCCCAGGACCACGTACGCGAGCAGCAGCACGACCATGGCGTACGCGGCCGGCCGTACCGACTCCTGGAAGCGCAGCAGCCGGGGCGGGAGCGGCGCCCTGGGCGAGACGAGCAGCGCGAGGACGAGGACGCCGGCCAGCCACAGAAGGCCGAAGGGCAGCGTCACCGGCACATCGGTCTCGAACCCGACCCGCGGTGACGAGGCGCCGAACAGATCGCCGAGGTCGGAGAGCGCGCCGTCACCGAGGGAGACCGCGAAGGTCCGGCGGGCCGACAGCGCCAGCGCGGTCAGGGCGAGCAGCCACAGGACCGCGATGCGGCCGGCCCAGCCCGCCAGTTCGGGCAGGCCCGCGACGGCCCGGTGGCGCAACGGCCGCAGGAAACCGGCGGCGACGACCAGGGCTCCGGTCAGCGTCACCGAGAGCGGGAGCACCGTCAGACCCGCCCGGGTCCCGGCGATCGCTCCGGCGTTCCCGGCGAACTTCACCGAACCGCCGACCGCCGTCACCACCGTCGCGGCGACGACCCGCGGGAACGCGCCGTCCGGCAGGTCGGCGGCCCCCGCCGCCCACAGTCCGAGCGCGGCGATCACGAGCATGGCGATCAGTCCGGCGAGGACCGTGGCCAGGGCCTGGACCCAGCCGTGCCGGGACACCGCCTGGTCAGGGGCTGTAGAGAGGCTCACGCTGCCACGCTAGGCAGGCCTGTGGCGGCGCGCCTGCCGGGAGGGCCGACCGCGTCGGCTTGCGGGCGGTACGGGACCGGAGCACACAATGGGCTGATCGTGGAATCAAAGCCCGTGAAACGCAGCAAAGTGGATCGAAGTGGCAGTGTCGTGATGCCGCTGTGTCGCTACGCCGGGAAGAGGAGCTCGTGAGCGTCGAACCGCCGTCCTCAGGCCGCCCCACAGGACCCCCCTCCGGCCCTCTGTCGGGGCCGACCCGGCCGAACCCCGTACCCCCTCCGGACGGACGCGTTCCCACGGGCTCGTCGACCGGAGGACCGGGCGAGTGGGGCGGAGCCGGTGCGGGCGGCGGCGGACAGGGCGGCGGATCGGGAGGCGGACCGGGTGACGGCGGGTCCTCCGGTCCGTCCGGGCCGGGCGCGGGCCAGGGCCCCGAACGGCCCTGGTGGAAGTCGGTCCCGCGGGTCGCCCTCATCGCCGCCGCGGTCGTCGTCGCCGTGGTCCTGGCCGTGGTCCTCACCCGGCCCGACGGCACGACCACCGCCAAGTCCTCGGACGGCGAGGTCTTCCTCCAGGCGGCGGGCAAGTCGGGGCCCGACCCGTTCACCGGCTCCACGGCACGGGACGGTTCCACCGCACCCGTGACGCCCTCGCCCACAGACACCTCCGGGTCGGCCAATGTGACACGGGGCGTGGACGGTTCGGCGCCCGGCCTCTACGGCGGAACCCGTGACAGGGGCAGCTGCGACGTCGAGAAGCAGATCTCGGCGCTGGACCGGGCGCCCGACAAGAAGCAGGCGTTCGCCAAGGTGCTCGACCTCAAGACCTCCGCGGTGCCCGCGTATCTGCGCTCGCTCACCCCCGTACAGCTGCGGATGGACACCCGCGTCACCAACCACGGCTACCGCGACGGAGGAGCCACGAGCTATCAGGCGGTCCTGCAGGCCGGCACCGCTGTCCTCGTCGACGACCGCGGTGTTCCCCGGGTGCGCTGCGCCTGCGGCAACCCGCTGCTGCCGCCGGTCGCGCTGAAGACCACACCGAGGACGACCGGGGACTCCTGGCCGTCGTACCGGCCCTCGGACGTCGTGGTCGTCTCGCCCTCGACCCAGGTCGTCGACATCTTCGTGATCTTCGACGCGGACAGCGGCGACTGGTTCACCCGGCACCAGGGCGACACCGGCGGCAAGGACCGCAGGACCGATCCTCCGGCGCACCAGCCGTCCCCGTCGATGAGTTCCCCGCCGCCCTCGTCGGACTCCCCGTCGCCCTGCGTGTCCGTGGGGGACGGCGCGACCGTGCCGCCGGGCGGTTCGGCGAGCCCCTGCCCCTCGACCTCCTCTTCCCCGGCCACGCCGTCGTCGCCCTCCGAGGAGTCCGGGTCGCCGTCGTCCGCACCGCCGGCGCCGGACTCCTCCGAGCCCGCGCCCGACGACGCGTCCGGTACGACGACGGAGTCGGCCGCGAGTCACGGCGTCCCGGAGTCGGCCGCGACCTCTCCGGGACTGTGAGGAGCCTGCCGCGGGCTACTCGTCGATCGCGGCGCCGAACGCGGCGCCCAGGGAGGGTGCGCCGAGCGTGTCGGCCCCGTACGTCCACGACCCCGCGGCCGTGATGCCGCCCGCCCCGGCCGACAGCACCCAGACGAAGCCGTCGCCCGCGTTCTCGCCCGGCGCCGAGGCCAGCAGCCCGAAGCGGCCGTCCGCGTTCGGGTCGGTGAGACGGACCTGGCCGCCCCACTTGTCGCCCTTCTCGGGCACACCGGACACATCGGCCGAGTCCTGGTCCCACGACTTGGCGCCCGTCGCGGTCAGACCGGCGGACGTCCCGCGCAGCACCCACACCGCGCCCGCGTCGGCGACCGTGCCGATGTCCTCGCCCGCGGCGCCGATCGCCACGTCCGCGTACCCGTCGCCGTCCGTGTCCGCCACGGACAGGTCCGTGCCCCAGCCGTCGCCCCGCTCGGCCGTGCCGGGAACGCCGGGGGAGTCCTGCGTCCACCACTGGACCTCGTCCGCCGGCCCGTTCTCGCCGCCGTAGCGCACGCCCACCAGACCGCCGGTCATGGTCTCGCCGCCGTCGTCGGGGGAGTTCGGCTCGCCGGTCACCAGGTCGTCGTAGCCGTCGTTGTCGATGTCACCGGACGCGGTGACCGGGCCGCCGCGCACATCCCGCTCGTACGTCAGCCCGTCCGCCTGCCCGGAGAGGTACGTCGACCAGCCGTGTCCCGGTTCGTCGCCGACCGTCACGCCCGAGACGACGAGGTCCGCGAACCCGTTCTTGTCGTAGTCGCCCGTGGTCAGCGACTTGGGCAGGATGTTCCGCTCCTGGGCCCGGGCGGAGAGAGGCGCGGACGAGCGCCGCTCCAGCGAACCGGGCGCGGCGGAGTCGTAGGCGAACAGCTCCAGGCCGTTGTGGTCCATGACGGCCAGCAGGTCGCCCGGCGTCTCGTTCGTGAAGTGCCCCGCGGCTAGGCCCGCACCGAACTGCTCGCCGGTGACGGGCTCCTGGGTCTCCAGCCAGTCGCTGGCCGCCCCGGTCAGGCCCGCCTTCGAGCCCCACAGGATCACGGCACCGCCCGCGTCCGCGACCGTGCCGAGGTCCTCGCCGGGGATGCCGACGATCGCGTCGTCGTACCCGTCCCCGTCCAGGTCGCCGGTGCCGACCGCCTTGCCGAAGCCGTCGCCCGTCTCCGCCGCTCCCGCGACGCCCGCGGTGGACTGGCTGAAGAGGGCGGCGCCGGTCGTGCCGATGCCCCGCGACGAGCCGTACTGCACGGTCACGAGTCCCGCGCCCTTCTTGCCGCTGACGGTCGCGCCGGGGGCGCCCACCAGCACGTCCTCGTAGCCGTCGCCGTTGAAGTCGCTGTTGCGGTCGGAGGCCCGCGTACCGCCGGGAGTGCCCGCGTACGCGGAGGGCGCGGATGCGATGCCCAGTCCCGCCAGCAGAAGAAATGATGCCGCGGCGAGTGCTGTGGAACGGTTCTTGCGCATGAGTCGGCTCCTGTCAGGAAGAACGGCTGGGCAGCGCGGGGGTGTCCGGAAAGGGCCCGTTCCTTGTCCGGCGCCCTGTTTGACATCGCATGGGGCCCAAGGGTTGTACGGGAATTCCGATGCCGTTCACATCTGCTGTCGCCGCCGCTGTCGTTGTTGCCGCCGGGTCGGTCGGGGGCCGCGGGCAGGCAGGTCCGCCCGGCCCCCATCACCTCGCGCTGCCGCCGTCGCCCCGTACCTGACGGAAGAACGCCCGTACGTCCCCGACGAGCAGGTCCGGCTGCTCCATCGCGGCGAAGTGGCCGCCCCGGTCGTACTCCGTCCAGCGCACGATGGTGTCCGTGCGCTCCGCGCGGTGCCGCAGCGGGATGAAGTTGTCCCGGGGGAAGACGGCGAGCGCGGTCGGTGCGGTCGACGGCTGCGCGGGCGCGTTCCCGCCGTCGGCGTGCGCGCGCTCGTAGTAGATCCGCGCGGACGATCCCGCCGTGCCCGTGAGCCAGTACAGCATCACGTTCGTGAGCAGCTGGTCCCGGTCGACCGCGTCCTCGGGACGCGTGTCCGAGTCCGTCCACTCCTTGAACTTCTCGACGATCCAGGCGAGTTGGCCGACGGGTGAGTCCGTGAGCCCGTAGGCGAGCGTCTGCGGCCGGGTCGACTGGAGGTCGGCGTAACCCTGCCGTTCGCGCGTCCACTCCTGGTGGCGCCGCCAGGAGGCGAGGGCGCGTTCGCGTTCCCCGGGGTGCAGCGCCGCCAGCTCCTCGGCGGTCGGCTCGGAGGTGGCCTGGGCGCCGGGCAGCAGGTTCAGATGGACGCCGATCACCCGCTCCGGGTGGGTGCGGCCCAGCTCGTGGGAGATCGCCGCGCCCCAGTCGCCGCCCTGCGCTCCGAACCGCCGGTAGCCGAGTCGGTCCATCAGCACGGCGAACGCGGCGGCGATACGGCGGTACTCCCAGCCGGTGTCGCGCGTGGGCCCCGACAGGCCGAACCCGGGGATGCTCGGCACCACCACGTGGAAGGCGTCGGAGGGATCACCGGCGTGGGCGCGCGGATCGGTCAACGGGCCCACGACGTCCAGGAACTCCGCGATCGAGCCGGGCCAGCCGTGGGTGACGATCAGCGGGGTCGCGTCGGGCTCCGGCGAGCGGATGTGCGCGAAGTGCAGGTCGGCCCCGTCGACGACCGTCGTGAACTGCGGCCACTCGTTGAGCCGGGCCTCCGCCGCGCGCCAGTCGTAGGAGTGCCGCCAGTACTCCGCGAGCTCCTTGAGATAGGTCCGCGGCACCCCGTAGGCCCAGTCCACCCCCGGCAGCTCGTCCGGCCACCGCGTGAGGTCCAGGCGCGCGTGCAGATCGTCGAGGTCGGCCTGGGGGATGTCGATACGGAAGGGACGGAGCCCGCTGCCGGGCTGAACGCTGTCGTCGTGCGGGAAGATCATGGCGGCCCATGCTAGTTCGGTCGCGCACATCGGTCCTGTGCATAAAAAGCGGCTGGAAAGTCGGCGCGCCACCGATGAGTTTTCCGCCGAGGATCGGTCGGTAAGGACGACAGCGTTCCCGCTCCGCTCCAGGAGGCACTCATGAGCACCGACGGATTCACCACGTGTCTGTGGTTCGACGGCCAGGCCGAGGAGGCCGCGAACTTCTACGTGTCGCTCTTCAAGAACTCCGAGCTCGGGAAGACGGTCCGTGCCACGGAGGCCGGGCCCGGCCCGGCCGGCTCCGTCGTCACCGTCGAGTTCGTGGCCAACGGCCAGAGGTTCGTCGGGCTGAACGGCGGACCGGAGTTCAAGTTCACCGAGGCCATCTCCTTCACGATCGACTGCGCGGACCAGACCGAGGTCGACTTCTACTCGAACGCGCTCATCGAGGGCGGCGGCGAGCAGGGCCCCTGCGGCTGGGTGAAGGACAGGTTCGGCCTCTCCTGGCAGGTCGTGCCGACCAGGCTGACCGAGATGATCAGCGACTCGGACCAGCAGAAGGCGGGCCGCGCCATGACGGCGATGCTGAAGATGCACAAGCTCGACCTCGCGGCCCTGGAGAAGGCGTACGCCGGGGAGTGAGGCGTACGCCGGAGGGACGGCGTCCGCCAGGGGTGGGGCGCCCGCCGGGGGGCGAGGCGCCCGCCACCGCACGACGGCCGCCGTCCGATGGCCGGCGCCGCGCCGGCGGCGGTCCGGCGTGTGCGGCACACCGGCGGCGGTCCGGCAGGAGCACCGCGACGGCCGCTTTCGGGACGTCCAGCCAGGTTGGTGTCCGGCCGTCCGTCCGGCAGACGCGACGCCGGCGGTCGCCGTCCGGTACATGCGGCACGACGGCCGCTTTCGGCACGACGTCCGGCCTCGATCGTGGCCGTCCGGTAGGCGCGGTGCGCTGGCAGCCGTCCGGCTGACGCGGCGTGGCGCTCGCCGTCCGGTGAGCGCGGTGCGGTGGCGGCCGTCCGGGCAGGCGCGGCGCGGCGGAGGTCTCCCGACCTGTCCGGCGAGACGGCCGCCGTCCGACACCTCCGGCACGTACCGCGCGACGGCCGCCGCCCACCCCTGGGCGCGCACGGCCGCCACCTGCCCCGGGCGCGCACGGCCTCCGCGGCCCCGGACCGAGGAGGCGGACCCGGCCGCCCCCGCAGGCCGGCCGCCGCCCCACCCCGCCTTCAGGCCGGCAGGCCGCTGCCGTCGTGCAGTGCCGTGTACGCGCCCGCCCGGGACATCAGTTCCTCGTGCGACCCGATCTCCCGGACCGTGCCGTCCCCCATCACCACGATCCGGTCCGCGCCCCGGATCGTCGACAGGCGGTGCGCCACCACGAAGGTCGTGCGCCCGTGCACCAGACGGGCCAGGGCCTGCTGGACCAGCGCCTCGGACTGGGTGTCCAGCGCGGACGTCGCCTCGTCGAGGATCAGGACGCGTGGATTGCGGATGAGGGCCCGCGCGATGGCGAGGCGCTGCCGCTGACCGCCCGAAAGGCGCGCCCCGTGCTCGCCCACCACCGTGTCGAGCCCCCGCGGCAGCCGGTCCACGAACTCCAGCGCGTTGGCGTCCCGCAGCGCCGCGCGCACGGTCGCCTCGTCGGCGTCCGCGTCGTCCATGCCGTACGCGACGTTCTCCCGCACGGTGCCGTCGAACAGGATCGACTCCTGTGGCACCACCGACACGAAACGCCGGTAGGTCCGCAGGTCCAGGGTGTTCATGTCGGCCCCGTCGAGCAGCACCCGGCCCGAGGTCGGCCGGATGAACCCGATGACGAGACTGAGCACCGTGGACTTGCCCGCACCCGAAGCGCCGACGAGGGCGATCGTCTCGCCCGGCGCGACGGAGAGGCTGAAGTCCCGTACGGCGGGCCGGTCCGCGTCCTCGTACGCGTAGCCCACGCCCTCGAACTCGACCGCCCCGCGCACCGATGAGAGCCGCGCCCTACCCTCGTTGTCCTCCAGTTCGGGGGCCTGGAGCACCTCACCGACGGACCGTACGGACTCCAGGCCCTTGGTGATGACCGGGGTCAGCCCGGCCAGGGTGGTCGTGGAGTTGGTGAGGGTGGTGAGGAACGCGCTGAGCATGACGACGTCACCGGGGGAGACGGCCCACACGCCGTAGTACGCGACCAGCGCGGCCGCGGTGAGGAAGACGACCCCGATCATGTTCAGGAACACCCAGGCCAGTGAGGCGAAGCGGCCGTTGAGGAGGTCGAGCCGCAGCCCCGAGGTCAGCACCTTGTGCAGGGTGCCGTCCATGCGCCGCAGGGCCTTGCCCTCCAGACCGTGCGCCCGCGTGACCGAGATGAGCCGCGTCATCTCCGTGACCCGCGAGGACAGATGCTCGACCTCGTGCCGGAAGTCCTCGTTGTGGACGCGCAACCGGCTCCGCAGCCGCGCCACGAGCAGCGCCGCGACCGGCACCACGCACAGGAACACGGGGACGAACTCGGGTGTGCGCACGGCGATGATGATCAGCCCGCCGGTGAGCACGGTGACCGCGCCGAGCCCCGTCTCGGCGGTCTGCTGGACCATCTGCTCGACCGTCTCCACGTCACGGACGACCTTCGCCTGGAGCACACCGGCGCTGACGCGTGAGTGGTAGCCGATGGAGAGGTGCTGCATCCGCGTGCAGAGCGCGGAGCGCAGGGCCGTGCCCATGCGGCGCACGCTGCCGTAGAGCAGCCGCACGTACAGCAGGTGCAGCGGCATGTTGACGATCAGGATCGCCAGGATGACTCCGGCGCTGAGCCAGAGGTCGGCTATCGGTCCGTGCCGGACGACCGTGTCGATGATGGTCGCGGTGATCAGGGGCAGCAGCCAGACCGGGCTGTGCTTGACGGTGAAGACGACGAAGGCGGCGGCGAGCTTCCACCGGTCGGCCCGGAACAGATAGACGAGGGTGCGGATCGGGTGCTCGCCGCGGTAGCGGTGGTCGAGCGGTTTCTCCCACGAGGCCATGCCGGCCGTCCCTCCTCAGGGAGTGGTGAACACGGGGCAAGCGCTTTCTCCCCATCCCTCGATCACCTACACCCTCCGCCCCGCGATCACCTGTCCCCGTCGGGGTCCGGCTTCCTCCGGCCGCCTCCAGCCACGTAACGGCTCGGTTTCCGACGTAAATTTCCGCGCTCCGAGGGTTGGCGGACCACTGGCGGCTGGTTATCGTTCACGCACTTCACTCAATCGTTCCGCTGAACGAATAGCGAACGCATAGCGAGAGGGACGGTCGGCCCATGCCCGACACCCATCACCCCGGACGGCGCTCCGTCCTTGCCGCGGCAGCCGCGGGCAGCGCGTCGCTCGGTGCGTCCTGGCTGCTCACCGGCTGCACGGGCGCCTCGGCCGCCCCCGCTCTGCCCGAAGGCGCGAAGGCGGGCACCCCCGACCGCGGCGGCACGCTCCGCATCGCCCGGCCGCCCGCCTCCGAGGCCGAGACCCTGGACCCGGCGAGCGCCCTGTCCGCGTACGAATACCTCGGCGCCCTCTACAACCGGCTCGTCCGCATCGGCGCGAACGGCGAACTCGCCCCCGACCTCGCCGAGTCCTGGGAACCGGACGCCAAGGCCCGCACCTGGACCTTCCGACTCCGCAAGGGCGTCACCTTCCACGACGGCCGCGAACTCACCTCCGCCGACGCCGCGTACACCCTGCGCCACATCCTCGACAAGGCGACGGCGTCCCCGCAGGCAGCCGTCCTCGCCCCGCTCATCGACCCGGCGAAGCTGCGCACCCCCGACGCCCACACGCTCGTCGTACCGCTGAAGACCCCCAACGCGGAGTTCCCGAGCCTGCTCACGCACTACAACTGTTACGTCGTCCCCGACGGCAGCGCCCGCGGCATCGGCCGCACCGGCATCGGCACGGGCCCCTTCAAACTGGAGTCCTTCGCGCCCGCGGGCCCCGGCCGCATCACCGCGTTCACGGACCACTGGGCGGGCCGCCCGGTCCTGGACGCCATCGACTTCTACTCCGTCGCCGACATGTCGGCCCGCTCGAACGCCCTGCTCGCGGGCCAGGTCGACCTCCTCTCGCAGACCAACCTCGACTTCGCGACCGCCCGCGTCGTCGCCGCCTCCGACCGCGCGACGATCGCCCGCGTCGA
The DNA here is from genome assembly GCF_018070025.1 of Streptomyces liliiviolaceus. Taxonomy (NCBI): domain Bacteria; kingdom Bacillati; phylum Actinomycetota; class Actinomycetes; order Kitasatosporales; family Streptomycetaceae; genus Streptomyces; species Streptomyces liliiviolaceus. The sequence continues at coordinate 2,161,684 of NZ_JAGPYQ010000002.1, read as the reverse complement.
GAACGCGCAGTGGTACGTGCTGCCGATGCTCACCACGGAGAAGCCCTTCACCGACGTACGCGTCCGGCAGGCGATGAAACTGGCCTACGACCCCGAGCACGTGGTGAAGGTCGCCCTCCAGGGCGCGGGCACACCCGGCTGGGACAACCCCGTACCGCCGAGCGACCCGGCCCATGTCGCCGCACACCCGGAGCACGACCCGGAACAGGCCCGCCACCTGCTGAAGAAGGCGGGCCACGAGGGCCTGACGGTCGACCTCTACACCTCCTCGTACGACCCGGTCTTCACGCCCATGGCCCTCGCCTACCAGGACTCGGCCAAGCGCGCCGGGATCCGCGTGCGGGTGAAGACTGCCTCGGCGGACTCGTATTACACGCAGATCTGGATGAAGAAGCCGCTCATGGCCACCTACTGGTACACCGGCAGACCCGTCGACCAGCTGTTCACGCAGGTCTTCCGCGGCGGCTCCTCCTACAACGAGACCGCCTGGTCGGACAAGGCGTTCGACGCGCTGCTCGACCGGGCCAGGCAGGAGACCGACGACGAACGGCGGCGCGAACTGTACGGCGAGGCGCAGACCTTCGTCGTCGAAAAGGGCGGGGCGATGACCCCGATGTTCGCCGACCGGCTCGTCGGCATCTCGCGGAAGGTACGCGGATACGCCGAGCACGGCTTCGAGTTCGACTACCTCGGCATCGGCCTGAAGGGAGCCTGACCATGCTCTCGTTCATCGCCCGCCGCGTCCTCGCCGCCCTCGGCACCCTCGTCCTCTCCTCCGTCCTGGTCTTCCTCGCCGTCCAGGCCCTGCCCGGCGACGTGGCCACCCAGGTCCTCGGCAAGGACGCCACCCCCGACGCGGTCGCCGCCCTCCGCGAGAAACTGAAACTCGACCAACCCGCCTGGGAGCGGTACGCCGACTGGATCGGCGGCGCCCTGCACGGCGACTTCGGACTCTCCCTCGTCTCCGGCAAGGCGGTCGGCGGCGAAGTCGGCATGTACCTCGGCAACTCCGCGCTCATCGCCCTGGTGACCGTCCTGTTCGCCGTCACCGGCTCGATCGTCCTCGGCATCCTCGCCGGCCTGTACCGCGACCGCTGGCCCGACCACCTCATCTCCACGGTCAGCCTGGTCGGGATGAGCGTCCCCGAGTTCGTCGTCGCCACCGTGCTCGTCCTCTGCTTCTCGGTCGCCCTCCCGTGGTTCCCCGCGGTCGTCCTGTACGGCCCCGAGGCCACCGTCGGCCAGCTCATGCCCGCCGTCTGGCTGCCCGCCCTCGCCCTCGCGGTCGTCATGGCCGCGTACATCGTCCGGATGGCCCGCACCTCGGTCATCGACGTCATGGCGAGCGAGTACGTCACCACCGCCCGCCTCAAGGGGCTGTCGAGCTGGCGGGTCGTCACCCGGCACGCACTGCCGAGCGCCCTGCTGCCGACCCTGCACGTCATCGCCCTGAACGTGGCCTGGCTCGCGGGCGGCGTCGCCGTCGTCGAGAACGTCTTCAACTACCCCGGCATCGGAAAGCTGATGCTCTCCTCCGTCCAGAACCGGGACCTGCCCGTCATCCAGGCCATCGCCCTGATCAGCGCGGTCGTGTACGTCGTCTGCAACCTGGCCGCCGACCTCGGCGCCATGGCCCTCAACCCCAAGCTCCGTACGCGCGGGAGGACCCGATGACCACCCTCGACACCCCGGCGGACGCACCCGCGGCCCCCGCCGCACCACCGTCCGCGGCGGCCCGCGCCTGGCGCACCGTGCGCTCCTCACGGGCAGCCGCCATCGGCCTCGCGATCGTCGCCGTACACGTCCTGATCGCCCTGCTGGCACCGGTCCTCACCTCGTACGACCCGATCGCCAACAACGCCGACCAGGCGCTGCTCGGCCCCAGCGGGAGCCACTGGGCGGGCACGGACCAGTACGGCCGTGACGTCCTGGCCCGCGTCCTGTACGGCGGCCGGTACGCGATCGGTGTCTCCGTCGCCGCGACCCTCGTCACCCTCCTGATCGGCACGGTCGTCGGCTGCGCCGCGGCCCTGCGGGGCGGCTGGTTCGACGACGTGCTGGGCCGGGTCCTCGACGCGGTGCTCTCCATCCCGTCGGTACTGGCCCTGCTGGTCGTCGTCACCGCACTGGGCACGGGCCCCTCGGTCATCGTCCTCGCCATCGCGGTCGTGTACGTGCCCCAGGTCGTACGCGTCGTCCGGGGCGCCGCCCTCGCGGTCGCACCCGCCGACTACGTGACCGCCGCGCGGGCCCGGGGCGAGAGCACCTGGGCGATCCTGCGCCGCGAGATCCTGCCGAACATCACCGACGTGGTGTGCGTCGAGTTCGCCATGCGGGCCTCCTGGGTCGTGCTGCTGATCTCGTCGCTGTCCTTCCTCGGCTTCGGCGCCGACCCGCCGACGCCCGACTGGGGCCTGATGGTGGCCGAGAACCGCACCGCCATCACCGTCGTCCCGATGGCGAGCCTCGCACCGATCATCGCCCTGGCCACACTCGTGGTGGGGCTCAACCTCGCGGCCGACGGCCTCTCCAAGGCATGGGGCGTCGACCGGATCAGGGAGGGGTCCTGATGACCGCCGCCGTCGTTTCGACGACATCCCCGGTGTCCGTGAACTCGCTGTCCGTGGCCTACCGTTCGGGCGGCCGTGACGTGCCGGTCGTGAGCGAGGTGTCCCTGGAGGTGCTGCCGGGCCGGACCCTCGCCCTGGTCGGCGAGTCGGGAAGCGGCAAGTCGACCGTCGCGGCCACGCTGCTCGGACATCTGCGGCACGGCTCGCGGGTCACGGGCGGCTCGGTACGGGTCGACGGGGCCGACGTGTTCGCCCTGCCCGCACGGGAGTTGCGGCGGCTGCGGGGCGGCACGGTCGCCATGGTCGCGCAGAACGCGGGCCACGCCCTGACCCCCTCCATGCGCATCGGACGCCAGATCGCGGAGGCCGGCGGTGACGTACCCGTGGTGGACCTCCTCGAACAGGTCCGGCTGCCCCGCCCCGCCGAACTCGCCCGCCGCTACCCGCACGAACTCTCCGGCGGCCAGCAGCAGCGCGTCGCCATCGCCATGGCGATCGCGGCCCGCCCCAAGGTCCTCGTCCTCGACGAGCCGACCACCGGACTCGACGTCGTCACCCAGCGCGGAGTCCTCGACCTGATCGGCACCCTGCGCGACGAACTCGGCCTGTCCGCCGTGCTGGTGAGCCATGACCTCGGCGTCGTCGCGCACATGGCCGACGAGGTGGTGGTCCTGCGGTCCGGCCGGATCGTGGAGGCGGCTGCGACGGGCCGGCTCTTCGCGCTGCCCCAGGACCCGTACACCAAGCGCCTGCTGGCGAGCGTGCCGCGCCTCGACGACGAAGGGCTCGCGCGGGTGGGCGAGGGCGGTGAGCGGGAGGTGCGGCCTCGGGCGGTGATCCCCGAGGAGGCTCCCGTGGCCGTGACCGCCCGGGACATCACGATCGACTACGGGTCCAGTCGTGCCGTGGACGGGGTCTCCTTCGACGTCCGGCGTGGCGAAGTCCTCGCGCTGGTCGGCGAGTCGGGGAGCGGGAAGTCCACGCTCGCCTGGGCGCTGGCGGGGCTGCGTACGCCGTCCGGCGGCACGATGACGCACGGCTCAGGTGGCGGTTCCGGTCCCGGCTCTGACTCCGGCTTCCGCTCCGGCTTCGGCTCCGGCTCGGATTCCGGTGACCTCGCCCGGCCCGCCGGGAAGCGGCCGTCGGCGTTGCGGCGGCGGGTCCAGCTCGTCTTCCAGAACGCCGACACCTCCCTCAACCCGCGCCGGTCCGTCGGGGACGCGGTGCGGCGGCCCCTGCGTTTCTTCGGCACGACGGACTCGCGTGCCGAGACCGTCGTACGCGCCCGGCAGCTCATCTCCGACGTCCGCCTCGACCCCGCCCTCGCCGAACGCCTGCCCGCGCAGCTCTCCGGCGGGCAGCGGCAGCGGATCGGCATCGCGCGGGCGCTGGCGGGCGAGCCGGACGTGTTGATCGCGGACGAGATCACGACGGCGCTGGACGTGTCCGTGCAGGCCGACGTGCTGCGCCTGCTCGACGATCTGCGGCGGGAGCGGTCGCTTGCGTGCCTGTTCATCAGCCACGACCTCGCCGTCGTACGGGGGATCGCGGATCGGGTGGTCGTGCTGTGGCGGGGGGTGGTGGTGGAGGAGGGGCCGACGGACTCGGTCTTCTCCTCGCCGGGGCACCCGTACACGCGGCAGCTGATGGCTGCTGTGCTGGAGCCCGATCCGGAGGCGCGGTTCGTGACGGGGGATGTGCCGGAGTGGGTGGATGCGGCGGAGGGCGGTGACCTGTGGGTCACCTCTGCCGGGGGGCATCGCGTGCGGCGGTGGCGGGCGGTGGGGTAACGGACTTTCCTCGCCCCCGCCGCCCCTACCCGTTCCCGTTCCCGTATGGGGGCTGCGCCCCCTTGCCCCCCGTATCGCGCTTCGCGCTCGTCCTCAAACGCCGGACGGGCTGAATCGTTTTCAGCCCGTCCGGCGTTTGAGGACCGGGGGTTCGGGGGCTGGCCCCCGAGTCGTTGACGGGAACGGGTAGGGGCGGCGGGGGCGAGAACACCCCAGCTCAACCCCCACCCCACCCGAACAAGGAGCCAAGTTGCACTACCGAGAGCACTTCGACCGGCAGGTCACCGTCGAGGACGTCTGGATCCCCACCCGCGACCCGCACACCCACCTGCACGCCCGCATCTGGCGCCCCACGGACGCCGACACGGCCCCCGTCCCCGCCCTCCTCGAATACCTCCCCTACCGCAAGACCGACTGGACGGCCCCCAGGGACGCCCAACGCCACCCCTGGTACGCGGGCCACGGCTACGCCTCCGTCCGCGTCGACATCCGCGGCCACGGCGACAGCGAGGGCACCCCCGGCGACGAGTACGACGCCCAGGAACTCGCGGACGGCGTGGACGTCGTCAACTGGCTGGCCGAGCAGCCCTGGTGCACCGGCAAAGTAGGCATGTTCGGCATCTCCTGGGGCGGCTTCAACGCCCTCCAGATCGCCGCCCTCGCCCCCGAACCCCTCAAGGCGATCGTCACCGTCTGCTCGACGGACGACCGCTACGACAACGACGTGCACTACACGGGCGGCGCCGTCCTCGGAGTGGACATGCTCGCCTGGGCGGGCACGATGCTCGCGTTCGCCTCGCGCCCGCCGGACCCCACCAGCGTGGGCGCGGACCGCTGGCTGCCGATGTGGCGCGACCGCCTCGAAAACCTCGAACCCTTCCTGCACACCTGGCTGGCCCACCAGCAGCGCGACGACTACTGGCGGCACGGCAGCGTCTGCGAGGACTACACGGCGATCGACGCGGCGGTCCTCGCCGTCGGCGGCTGGAACGACCCGTACCGGGACACCGTGCTGCGGCTCGTGGAGCACCTGCCCGACGACCGCGTACGCGGACTCGTCGGGCCCTGGTCGCACCAGTACCCGGACCGCGGCCTGCCGCCCGGCCCGGCGATCGGCTTCCTCCAGGAGACCCTGCGCTGGTGGGACCAGCACCTGAAGGGCGAGGACACCGGCATCATGCGCGAGCCACTGCTGCGCGCCTGGCTCAACGACCCGGTCCCGCCCGCCACTTCGTACGACGTGATGCCTGGACGATGGGTGGGGGAGGACAACTGGCCCTCCCCGTCAGTCAGTTGGGACGCGCGCCCCCTGGGGCGGGGCACCACCCCCGTCCTCGTACGCTCCCCCCAGCACACCGGTCTCGACGCCGGCCGGTTCTTCCCGTTCGGCAACGCGAGCGATCTGCCGCCCGACCAGCGGGAGGAGGACGGCCGTTCCGTGTGCTTCGACTCGGAGCCGCTGGACGAACGGGTGGAGATCCTCGGCCGGCCGCGCGTCCGGCTCCGTCTCGACAGCGCCACACCCCGCGCCCATGTCGTCGCCCGGATCTGCGACGTGGCCCCCGACGGCTCGTCCACGCTCGTCACCCGCGGTGTCCTCAACCTGCTCAGCAGACACGGGCGCGACCGGGCCGTGGAGTGGACCCCGGGGACGTACGAGACCGTGGAGTTCGAGCTCAATGGCGTGGGCTATGCCTTTCCGCCGGGGCATCGCGTCAGGGTCGCCGTCTCCGACGCGTACTGGCCGTGGGTGTGGCCGCACGGCGAACGCGGCGAGCTGACCGTGCTGCCCGCCGAGAGCGCCGTACTCCTGCCCGTGCGGGACCCCGCGTCCGACGAGGGCCGCGCGCCCATCCGCTTCGAGGAACCCGAGCAGGCCGTACCGCTGGCCGTCGAGCACGAGCGGGCGGCCGACCCGGGGCCGGAGCGGCTGGTCACGCATGACGTGGCCGAGGGGGAGTGGACCCTGGAGGTCGACCCCAACTACGGCGGCTCACGGGTCTACCCGGACGGGCTGCGCTACGACGAGAGCGCCCGCGAGACGTACACGATCCGCTCCGACGACCCCCTGTCCGCGCGGGCGGTCTCCGAGTGGGCGATCCGGCTGCGGCGCGGCGACGACTGGGACGCTGAGATCATCACGCGTACGGAGCTGCGGGCCACGGCCACGGAGTTCATCATGGACAGCCGGATGGAAGCACGGGCGGACGGAGAGACAGTGGTCAAGCGCGCATGGCACCGCACCACCCCGAGGACGTCCGCGTGAAGGCCGCGAAGACGCCCCGCCGTGCGGTCGCCGCGGCCGACCGCACACGGCAGCCCACCGAGGTTCGCCGCCGGCTCATCGTGGAGGCGGCCGTCCCGCTCATCGCCGAGCGGGGCTACGCGTCCGTGGGCGTACGGGACGTCGCCGCCGCGGCCGGGGTGTCGGTGGGCACGGTCACGTACCACTTCGGCTCGGTCCAGGAGATCCTCTCCGAGGCCATGGTGCTGAACATCGAGCGCTACTACGCGGCGCTGAACGAGGCCGCAGAGGAGGCGTCCGGCGCAGCCGAGGCGCTGCGGCTGCTGATCGACGCGCTGTTCACCGAGGACACCGACCGGCACTGGCGGATGTGGTTCGACTACTGGAGCGCCGGCGACCGCGACCAGGACCCCGAACAGGCCTTCGCGGGCGGCCAGGCCAAACGGTACGAGGACTGGCACGGGCAGATCCGCGCACTGGTCGAACGGGGCGTCGCCGACGGCGAGTTCGTCTGCGCCGACCCCGCCGGGTTCACCGTCCGCTTCGCCGCCCTCTCCGACGGCCTCGCCCTCCAGCGGCTGCGGCAGGCGCCGCCGCTGAGCACGGAGGACGCGCGCCGGCACATGTACCGGCTGGTGGAGACGGAGCTGGGGACCGGCGGACGCTGAGTCCGGTGCCTGAGTCCGGTGGCTTGGTTCTCAGTCCGCCGGCGCGGCCACGGCCCGGCCGATCGCCTGGCTGATCGCCCGGGTGATGCGCAGGATGCCGGGGGAGCGGACCGGACAGGGCTTGGGCGTCGACGTGGTGGGTGCCAGGCAGAAGTGCAGGTAGTCGTCGTCGCGGTGCAGTGCGGTGCGGCCACTGCCCGGCTGCGTGCAGTACGCGCCGTGCTCACGCTCGTACGCGGTGCACGGCAGGTACTGGGTCCAGGTGTAGCGGGCCGAGGCCGCGCTCACCGTCTTTCCGGCGTCCGCGAGCAGACCGCCGGAGGCCCGCGCCTGCCGCTCGTACACCGCGTTGACACGCCGGACCCGGTCGGGAGTGATCGGGTCGGGTCCCTGGAGCACCCAGACGATCCTCGCCCCGCTCGCGGCCTCCGCGATCTGGTCCGTCAGCCGCCCGGCGTCGGCGGTGTAGCGCGCGAAGTACTCGTCCCGCTCCTTGTCGTACGTGATGCCGTCCATGCAGGGCGTGTAGCCCCAGGCGTTCCCCCAGAACTGGAGCACCACGAAGTCCGGCCGCAGCCGGCGCACCAGGGCGGCGGCCTTGTCCTTCGGCGGGACGAGGGAGTCCTCGCCGCTGCCCTCCAGGTAGTCGCACAGCGTGGTGCCGGAGTAGGGGGCGCTGGTGTAGCGCGCCTTCTTCTCGTCCCGCAGGAGTCCGCCGAGGACCTTCTGGTTCTCCATGGCGAGGGAGTCGCCGAGATAGAGGACGGTGGGGCGCTCGGCGGGGGCTCCTTGGGTGTCGGCTCCTGCGGTGTCGGTCCCTCGGGCGTCGGCCCCTCCGGTGTCGCCTCCGGCGCTCGCCCCGGGCGTGGCGGCCGGGCGCTGATGCGTGGTCGAGGCTGTTCTCGGGGACGAGGGCGTGGACGCGGTCTCGGGCTCCGACGAAGGATCCCCGCACGCGCTGAGCAGCAGTAATCCCGCCAGTACTCCACCGATCCACGGCCTGCTCATACGGCAACTCCCGCCCCAGCCACCGAAAACGGCCCCCAGACAAGCACAGCGGACCGCAGGGTGGAAGGGCCCGGGCGCGCCCTCGGCTACCTGCCGGGACTACCGCTCCAGCTCCCCGGCGGCCCGCGTCACGGCCGCGAGCACCCGGTCCGTGTCGGCCCCGGTCGTCCGCCAGTTGCTGAACGCGGCCCGCAGCGCATGGGTCCCGTCCAGGAAGGTCGGCGTCAGGAACGCCTCCCCGGACCCGGCGACCGCCCGGCCCAGCGCGTGCACCCGCTCCTCGGTGGCGGACCCGGCGAGGGTGAAGCAGACGACGTTCAGCCGGACCGGCGCGAGCAGGCGCAGCCCCGGTACGCGCGCGATCCCCTCGCCGAGCCGCCGGGCCTCGGCCACGTTCCGCTCGACGATCTCGCGATGCCCCTCACGGCCGTACGCGGTGAGCGAGAACCAGGCCGGAAGCGCGCGCAGCCGACGCGAGTTCTCCGGTGTGAGATGGACGAAGTCGGGCTCCCCGGTGGGCAGTCCGAGGTACGGCGACGCGTTGTGGAAGACCCGCACCTGAAGCTCCCGGTGCCGGGTGAACTGCACAGCGGCGTCGTACGGGACGTTGAGCCACTTGTGCAGATCGACGCAGACCGAGTCGGCGGCGTCGATGCCGTCGGTCAGGTGCGCGTGCTCGGGGGACAGCGCGGCGAACCCGCCGAAGGCGGCGTCCACATGCAGCCAGAAGTCGTACCGCTCCTTGAGCGCCGCGATCGCCCGCAGATCGTCGAAGTCGACCGTGTTCACCGTGCCCGCGTTGGCCACCACCACGGCCGGGCGCCCGTCCAGCGCCTCCAGTGCCTCCGCCAGCCGCGCCACGTCGACGGCCTCCCGGCCCCCGGTCAGCACCGGCACCGTACGCAGCCGGTCGCGGCCGATGCCCAGGACGGACAGGGCTTTCGGGATGCTGGAGTGCGGGCTGCCGGAGAGCACGTCGACCGGGCCGAGCGCGGCGACGCCCGCCTCGGACACGCGCACTCCCTTGCGGTCGCCCAGCCACTCGCGCGCCAGGGCGAGGCCGACGGTGTTCGACATGGTCGCGCCCGTCACGAAGGAGCCGCTGTGCGCCGGGCCGAGCCCGAACAGCTCCCGCAGCCAGCCCAGCGTCTCCCGCTCCAGCGCGGCCGCCGAGGAATCGTCGCCGCCGGCGGCGTTCTGGTCGTAGGCGCCGGTCAGCCAGTCCCCGGCGACCGCGGCCGGGGTCGCGCCGCCGGTCACGAAGCCGAGATAGCGGGGTCCCGAGGTGGCGGCGAAGCCGGGCGCCCACGACGCGGCGAACCGGGCGAGGGCGCCCTCCGCACCCGCGCCCTCGGCCGGAAGCGGCCGCGGATCCGGCGCCTTGCCCTGCTGGACCACGGGCCGGGCGTCGATCCCTGACACCTCGCGGGCGGCGAAGTCACGGGCGGACTGGAGGAGTTCGGGGAGCCGGGAGAGATCGCCGGCGAGTGCGGGATGCATGGCGGCAGCGTAGGCGGGCAGGTGAGCGGGAAGCAGGGGCCAATCGCGGGGAACTGGCCCCGTCCCGGGGAACCGGCCCCGCCCCGGAGCGGGGGAAGCCGCTCGCGTGGCGTCCCGTACGGTTCCGTACCGTCGTCCCGTGTGCCGAATGACCCGGTTCAAGATCATGTCACCGTTTCGTTCCAGCTGGTCAGGCACCACAACCGATGTCCCGCGGTGTGTGTCTAGCTGGCAGAGATCGACCGGATCGAAGAAGCACCCAAGTGGAACCGAAGCGGAACCGAAGAGGAAAGGCCTGGCCATGGGGGACATTCGCAGACGGGTAACCGTCGCACTGGGGATCACCGGGATGGTGGTGCCGCTGACCGTCGCACTGGGCGCGGCGCCCGCGCAGGCGGCCAGTTGCACCACGTCGAGCGGCCCGTACCAGAAGAAAGTGGAGAAGTTCCTCGGCCGGCCGGTCGACGGCAAGCAGTCCACCGCCGACTGCAAGGCGATCAAGGCCTTCCAGACCCAGCACGGCATCACCCCGAACATCGGCTACGCCGGTTCCATCACCTGGGGCGTGATGGATCTGATGACCAAGCAGAAGGCCGTCGGGACGAACCCGAACAAAGACGGCAAATGCCCGGTCAACAAGGGCCGTATCGCCTGCGTGAACCTGACGCTCCAGCTCAGCTGGATCCAGGACGGCAAGAAGCTCGTGTACGGACCGGTGCCGGTGCGCACGGGCCGCGACGGCTACGAGACCCGTACCGGCCTGAAGAAGATCTACTGGCGGCACATCGACCACGTCTCGTCCATCTACGACGTGCCCATGCCCTACAGCCAGTTCTTCGACGGCGGCCAGGCCTTCCACTCGGTCGGCGTGAGCATGTGGAACCCGCCCGGCTCGCACGGCTGCGTCAACATGACGAAGACGACGGCCAAGAAGTACTGGTCGCTCCTGAAGAAGAACGACGACGTCTACGTGTACGGCCGCAAGCCGGGCACCTGAGCCGCACCGGCCGCACGCACCGGCCGCACGCACCGACCGCGCGCGGCGGGTGAACGCCCGAGTCCCGCCCCACCGGTTTCGGTGGGGCGGGACGCGGACTCCCCCCTGCGGAAATGGTCGATCGGTCAGAGCAGGACGTTCACGGTGCCGACGTTCACGTAGCCGCCCAGCGGTGCGGGCGACCCGGCGGGATTGCGGTAGGCCAGCGAGGCGACGAGCGAGTAGGTGCGCCCGGCCTGCAGCGACGACAGGACGATCTCCTGCCGGTAGTCGGGATTGCCGTTGAGCGGGACGGGCACCGGCGTCGACGGCTCGTTGAAGTCGTGCGGGCCGCCGATCTCGTCCACGCTGACGTGCAGGTTCCAGGTGCCCGCCAGCAGCGGCACGAGGAAACCGGTGAGGTTCCACTCGACCCGTACGGTGACCGGCGTGCCCTTGTTGACGACATCGGCGGGGTTGCCGCCGGGGTCCAGGACGATGGCGCTGATGCGGCCGTCGAGTGCCGTGGTCGGGACCGGAAGGGACTGGAAGGTTCCAGAGGCCATGCGATGACTCCTTGTCGGATACTGGCCGGTTGTGGACATCTCCCACGGTGCGGCGCCCGGCCCGTCCGCAGCAGAGGCAGGCGTCCTGTCCGGGCCGGGACGCCGTCCCGGCAGCCGTGGGACGCGCTCGGGCGGTGGAGTGGAGGGGGAACCTGTTCAGGCCGCCCGGGGCAGCGGGAGGTGTACGCGCACCTCGGTGCCGCTGCCCCGGACCGTACGCACGGAGAGGGTTCCGCCCGCGGCCTCGGCGCGCTGCCGTATCGACGTCAGCCCCACCCCGGCCGTCGCGCAGGCGATACCGCGTCCGTCGTCGGCGATCGTGACCAGCAGCGAGCGGGGCCCCGCGGCCAGGGTGACCCGCGCGTGCCGGGCGTCGGCGTGCCGCACGACGTTGGTCATCGCCTCCGTGACGATCCGGTACACCGCGCTCTCCACGGCCGACGGCAGCGCGGGCAGCGCACACGTCACGATCTCGACGTCCGTCGGCGGCGGAACGAACCGGGCGTGGTCGCGCAACGCCCCGACGAGCCCCAGCGAGGCGACCGCGGCGGGAGGCAGCGCGTCGACCAGACGGCGGACCTCCACCACGGCGTTGGACACCTCCGTACGGATCCGGTGCACCAGAGTGCGCTCGATGTCCAGACCGCGCCCCTCCAGCCGGTCCGACAGGGCCCGGGCGCACAGCGCTATCCCCGACAGCAGGGGACCGAGCCCGTCATGGAGGTCGTGCCGGATCCGGGTGCGCTCCACGGCGACGGCCTGCCGGACGTGTACGTCGGACGGGCCGCGGCGCAGCAGGGCGGGGACCATGGCGGTGAGCGCCGCACACAGTGCCCCGATGCCGTAGAGGGCCAGAGCCACGTCGGCCCGTGCCGAGAAGCAGCCGACGGCGGCGAGCTGAAGGGCCAGGCAGACCGGCACGGCCACGACGGCCCGCGGCCTGGTCCTCACGGGTGGGGGGTCCTCACCGTGTATCCGGCCCGCCACCCGGCCGTCCGCGGGTGGGCGGCCCGCACCTGGCGCAGGGCCCAGCGCATCCGGGGCACGGCGGTCTCCGGGCGCTCGCCGTAGGCGCACGCGAGCGCGCCCGCGCAGCCCAGGCTGCCGCCGTTGCTGCGGATCGCCCGCCGGATCGCCTCGGTGATCTCGGTCCGCGTCGGCTCGGATCCGGTGGCCAGGTCGCTGCTGAACAGCGCCTCGGCCCGGGCCGCGGTCAGTAGGTCGGTCATGGATGCCCCCGTGCTCGTGGATGGCTGAAGCCGGTGTCGAAGCCGACGCGATGTCGGAGTCGGTGTCGGCTTCGGCGTCGCTGCTGCTGTCGGTGTCTGTGCTGGGGGAGCCGAGAGGGAGGGGTGCGTCACCTCCCGCCCGGCCCCTGACACCAGGCTGCGGGCGGGGGTTGCAGCCCCCGCTGCAGGAGCCGTTGCAGTCCGGGCAGCGGTGTTCACACCGGTTTGGCGCTAGCGTGGACGGCAGGTGCCGCTTGAGGTGGGAGCCCGTGATGACTGGGCCTGAGCCGTTCACCGGACTGCGTTTCCAACTGCTCGGACCGCTGCGGGCATGGCGGGGTACGACCGAGCTGGACCTGGGACAGATGCAGCAGCGTGTGGTGCTCGCCGTGCTGCTCCTGCACGCCGACACCCCGATCGGCCGGGACCAGCTCGTCGACGCCGTGTGGGGATGGGCCGTACCGGCGCGCGCGGCCAACCTGCTGCAACGGCACGTCTCCGGACTGCGTCGCGTCCTGGAACCCGAACGTCCGCCCCGCGCGCCCTCGGGACTGCTCGCGTGGACCGAGGCCGGCTATCTGCTGACACCGGGACCGGCACAGCTGGACGTACGGGCTTTTGACGGCCTCATCGAACGGGCGCACCTGGCCCGCGCCAGGGGCGACCGGGCCGGGACCGCCGAGGCTCTGCACGCGGCCCTGGGCCTGTGGCACGGCCGGCTCTGCGAGGGCATGACGGGACCGCTGGTCGACGCCGAGCGCGACCGGCTCGCGGAGCGGCGCCTCAGCGTCCTGGAGGAGCGCATCGAGGTCGACCTGTCCCTCGGCGACGACTTCGACCTCGTGGGCGAGACACACCGGCTCACCGTCGAACACCCGCTGCGGGAGGGCTTCCACGGTCTGCTCATGCTGGCCCTGCACCGTGCAGGGCGGCAGGCGGAGGCGCTGGCCGCCTTCCACCGCGCCCGCCGCCTGCTGCGCGACGAACTCGGCATCGAGCCGGGACAGCGGCTGCGCCGCCTGCACGCGAGGATCCTGGCCGACGATCCGGCGCTCGGCACGGGCCCGGACGATCGCGGACCGACCGAGGCGCCGCAGGGCCGCGCGCCGCGCGCCCCGGCCGACACCGGCCTGCCGACGACCGTCGTACCCGCCCAACTCCCACATCCGGTCGCCGGTTTCGTCGGCCGGGAGGAGGCGATCGACCGGCTCGACTCCTTCCTGCCGGGGGCGGGCGCGGGGCCGGGCGGCGACGGCGGGACCGTCGTCATCACGGCGATCGGCGGCACGGCAGGGGTCGGCAAGACCACCCTGGCCGTGCACTGGGCCCACCGGGTCCGCGAGCGCTTCCCCGACGGACAGCTCTACGTCAACCTGCGCGGCTTCGACCCGAGCGGCACTGCCATGCATCCGGCCGAGGCGATCCGCGGATTCCTGGACGCGCTCGGGGTGCCGGCCCGGCGCATCCCCGTCGACACGGACGGCCAAGCGGCCCTCTACCGCAGCCTGCTGGCGAACCGGCGCATGCTCGTCGTCCTGGACAACGCACAGGACGCGGATCAGGTACGCCCCCTCCTGCCCGGCTCGCCGGAGTGCTTCAGCGTCGTCACCAGCCGCAATCTGCTCACCGGACTGATGATCACCCACGGGGCTCAGCCGCTCGGCCTCGGCCTGATGTCCCACGCCGAGGCGAAAGCCGTACTGGGCCGCCGTATCGGTACGGACCGTCTCGCCGCCGACCCCGACGCGGTGCGGGACATCATCGCCTCCTGCGCGCGTCTTCCGCTCGCCCTGGCCATCGTGGGAGCCCACGCCGCCACCCGCCGCCAACAGCCGCTCGAAGCGGTGGCGAAGGAACTGCACGCCGCGGGCAGCGCACTGGACCTGCTCGACGGCGGCGACTCCGCCACCAACGTCCGGAAGGTGTTCTCCTGGTCCTACGAGCGTCTTTCCGAACCGGCCGCCCGACTGTTCCGGCTGCTCGGACTGCACCCCGGCCCCGACATCGGCGCGGCCGCCGCGTCGAGTCTGGCAGGCCTGTCCCTCGCGGAAGCCCGGACGCTGCTCGACGAACTGACGGCAAGTCACCTTCTGGCCTCTCCGTCGGGCGACCGCTACGAACTGCACGACCTGCTGCGCGCCTACGCCGGCGAACTCGCCCTGACACGAGACCTGCCCGTCGACCGGCTGACCGCGACGCAGCGCATGCTCGACCACTATGTGCACAGCGCCTACCGGGCCAGCCTGTACGTGAGTCCGTACCGGGACGACCCCATCACTCTCGTCCCGCCGCTGCCATCGGTCACCGGTGAGAACTTCGCTGACCACGACGAGGCGCTGTCCTGGTTCCTGCGGGAACACGCCGTGCTGCTGGCGATGCAGCAGGAGGCCGGGCGCAGCCGGTTCCACACCCACGTCTGGCAGCTGGCCTGGGCACTGCAGCCCTACTTCGACCGGGCCGGACACTGGCACGACTCCGCCGCCGCACACGAACGGGCCCTTGAGGCCGCGCATCGTGAGGGGAGTGCCCACGGCAAAGCGGTCAGCCATGGGTGCGTCGCCTATGCGTACATGAGGCTCAGCCGGTATGAGGACGTCGCCACCCACATGCGGCAGGCACTCGACCTGTACGAGGCGCTCGGAGACGTCCTCGGTCAGGCGCACGTGCATCGGACGCTTTCCTGGCTCAAGGACGAGGAAGGGCAGTACGAAGAAGGGCTCGACCATGCCCGTAGAGCGCTGGAGTCCTTCGAGGCGGTCGGTCACCGTACCGGTCGGGCGCGGGCGCTGAACGCGGTGGGCTGGTTCTGCTCCCGGCTGGGCCGTCACCGGGAGGCGCTGGACCACTGCGTGGCGGCGCTCGACCTGCTGGAGGAAGTGGGGGACCGGTTCGACCAGGCCGACACCCTGGACAGCCTCGGCCACATCCACCTCGACCTCAAGCAGTACGAACAGGCCGCCGAGAGGTATGAACGGGCGCTCACCATCTACCGGGAGATCGGCGACCTGTACAACGAGGCCGACACGCTCTCTTCCCTCGGTGATGTGCTCCTGGCCACCGGCGACCGGGGCGCGGCGGGCGCGGCGTGGGGGAGGGCGGCGGTGCTGCTGGAGGAACTCGGACACCGGCAGGCCGCCCAGGTGCGGGCTCGCCTCGCCGCCGAAGTGGAGGCCGGGGTGCCGCAAAACAAGGCCCCTTGACGGAAGGGTGTCCCGCCACCAGACTCCCCGGCGTTCAGTGTTGCCAATTAATGTTCGGAAAGGGGCGTCGTGGACGGGAATACAGTTGATTGGCAGGACATAGAGCGTCTCGCGAACGCGGTGGTGCGGGCGGGGGACAAACTCTCCGAGGCCGACAAAAGGGCTTTGGAATTAGTGTTCGAGGCTGCCGGTGATCAGCTCACCGGCAGGATGGAGGCGCAGCTTCTGGGTACGCGCTTCAAGCGCGGGCGTGACTCACGCAGGTCCCGGGCCGCGTTCAAAGTGAACCGACTTTACTCGGCGCAGGACGACGGGGCAGACCGGGGAGACCGGGGCGAGCGGAACGACCGGTTGGCGAATGAGCCACCGAAGTCCGGGCCGACCAGGAAGTAGCCCGGGCTCCGAGATGTCGAGTGTGAGCGATCCGCGGCGTGGCGAATGGCCCGTCGTCCTGGTGTGCATGCCCTTCATGGACGACCGGCGCCCCTCCCTCCAGGCAGGGCTGCTGAGCGCCCTTGCCTGGACGCACGGGTTCCCCGCGACCACCCTCCACGCCAACCTGGATTTCGCCGCGGGCCTCGGCGTGGACATGTACCGCGCTCTCGCCGACAACTCCGGACGCCTGGTCGGGGACTGGCTGTTCTCCCTGGAGGCGTTCGGCGCTGCTGCGCCCGATCCGCGGAACGAGTCCGTCGACCTGTACGCCGAAGACCTCGCACCGGCCCTCGGTACCCCCGTGGACCGGTTGCGCGAACGGCTCGTGCGCATCAGGTGCGACGAAGTCCCGGCCTATCTGGACGCCCTCGTCGACGCGTACCCGTGGGACCGGTTCCGTGTAGTCGGTTTCACCTCGACGTTCCAGCAGAACGCGGCCTCGATGGCGCTGGCCCGACGGCTCAAGCAGCGGCACCCGGAGCTGTTCACCCTCTTCGGCGGCGCCAACTTCGACGCTCCCATGGGGCAGGAGTGGGTACGCGCGGTCGACAGCATCGACGCGGCGGTCATCGGGGAGGCGGACGCGGCCTTCCCGATGCTGCTGGAAGCGCTGGCCGGCGACAGGGACCTCGACGGCGTGCCCGGGCTGGCCCGCAGGAAGGCCGGGCGCGTGGTGACGGGGCCGTCGGCACGGCTCGTCCAGAATCTCGACGACCTGCCGATGCCGGACTACGACGAGTACTTCCGACGCGCCGAGAACCTTCGGCTGCAGCCCCGCGCGGCGTCCCGCGCCGTCCACCTTCCTCTGGAGACCGCCCGCGGCTGCTGGTGGGGGATGAAACACCACTGCACTTTCTGCGGCCTCAACGGGGAGACCATGCACTTCCGCTCCAAATCGGCCCAGCGAGTTGTCGACGAATTCGCCTGCCAGACCCGTCGATACGGCAGTTTTCGATTCGAGGCGGTCGACAACATCCTCGACATGCGCTACTTCCGGACGTTGTTTCCCGCGCTGGTCGAAAGCGGCGCACACTACGAGATCTTCTACGAAGTCAAGGCCAATCTTTCCCGGGCCCAGATCAAACTGCTCGCGGACGCCGGTGTTTCACAGATCCAGCCCGGAATCGAGTCGTTCAGTTCCCGTGTGCTGAGTCTCATGCGCAAAGGCGTGACGGCCGCGCAGAACGTGAATCTCCTGCGCTGGGCGCGCCATCACGGGATGGACGTGCAGTGGAACCTCCTCTGGGGATTTCCCGGCGAGAGCCCGCGGGACTGCGACGAGCAGGCCGCCGCCTTGAGGGACCTCTGGCATCTGACACCGCCGGGGGACGCCGGCCGTCTCACCATGGAGCGGTTCAGCCCCCTGTTCACAGACCGGGACGAGATCCTGCGCGACCTGCGTCCCGAGCCCGCCTACGCACGGGTGTATCCCGCGGACATCGACCTCGATCTCGTCGCGTACTTCTTCCGCTGCGAGATGGAGGGAGCACTCCCCGACGACGACTACAGGTCCCTGCGCGAGGCCGTCGCCGATTGGCAGGGCGCGTGGCTGGGCGACGCCGAGCCACCCGTACTGGAGTACCGGCAGGCGCCGCACTACGTCCAGATCCACGACGGCAGAAGGAAGGAGGACGAGGGCACCTACGTCCTCGAAGGCCCGACGGCGGACCTGTACCTCGCCTGCTGCGACCGCCCCGTGACGGCGGCCGCGGTGCACGAGC
Source organism: Streptomyces liliiviolaceus (assembly GCF_018070025.1). Taxonomy (NCBI): domain Bacteria; kingdom Bacillati; phylum Actinomycetota; class Actinomycetes; order Kitasatosporales; family Streptomycetaceae; genus Streptomyces; species Streptomyces liliiviolaceus. Next base: position 2,143,776 of record NZ_JAGPYQ010000002.1, on the reverse strand, counting down.
GGCTGGGACTGCACGGACCGGTGGACGGGGTGCAGCACGTCCTGAACGAATTCGCGGAAGCCGGGCTCGTCTTCAGGGACGGCCCCAGGAACGTGGCTCTGGCCGTCCCGGCCACCCGGCCCTGACTCATCGGGGGTACACGCACATGGCCTACAGCATCGAGAACCGTCTGCCCGGCAGGGTGTACGCGCACGCGTCGCCCCTTTCGCGAGGCGGGGTCTCCCTCTTCGACGCCGGCACGATCACGACGGAGAACGCGGAGCAGTTCGTCTCGGACGACAGCGTCGTCCAGCGCGCGAAGCAGGAACTCACCAGGGCCGGCTTCACCGTCCTCGGCACCACCGACGACAGCAGCACGGTGAGCATCAACATCGTCGGTCCGCCGGACGCCTACGAGGACTACTTCGATACGATCCTGGTCACGGAGGAGCGCGAGGTCATCCAGCCCGGCGCGGTGAATCTGCGCAGGACCCGCACGTACATCGACACGGCCAGGGCCGATCTGCCCGGTCTCATCTCGACGGAGGGGCTGCCGGCGGCCCAGTTCCTGGAAGGCGTGGCACTGGAGCAGCCGGCCACCACGCTGCGCGGCGCCGGCCCCCTGCCGAAGCTCGACTACTGGCATCTCACCACCGACCAGGTCGCCGAGTACCTGGGCGCACGCACGGTGCACGGCCGGCACATCCTGGGCACAGGCGTCCGGCTGACCATGGTGGACACCGGATGGGAGGAGCATCCGTATTTCGTCGAGAGGTCGTTGAAGGGCACCGTCGTCCTGGGGCCCGGCACCAGCGATCGGGAGATCGACGAGGACGGACACGGCACCAGCGAGTCGGCCAACGCCTTCGCGCTGGCACCAGGTATCGACTTCACCATGGTCAAGGCGCTGGACACCAATCTCCTCGGGGCGTTCATCGAGGCGGCTCAGCAGAAACCCCAGCCGCAGATCATCAACATGAGCCTGGAGTACGACCGCAAGGCGGACCTGTCGGCCCTCGATCCGTTCCTGGCGGCGGCGGTGTCGCTCGCGGTGAAGAAGGGCATCGTCGTGGTGTGTGCCGCGGGCAACGGCCACTACGCGTTCCCGGCCCAGCATCCCGACACCATCGCCGTCGGGGGCGTCTACCGGGACGAGTTCGAACAACTGGAGGCGTCGAACTACGCCAGCGCGTTCACCAGCGCTTTCTACCGGGACCGCAAAGTTCCCGACGTGTGCGGTCTCGTGGGGATGCGCCCCGACGCGACCTACATCCTGCTGCCCACTCCCCGTGGCTCCACGATCGACCAGGAGCAGTCGAGGAAGGCCTCGGACGGCACGACGCCCGGTGACGGCTGGGCGCTGCTGAGCGGTACGTCCGCCGCCGCACCGCAGGTGGCTGGAGTCTGCGCGCTGCTGCTGGAGCGGAACCCCGACCTGTCACCGCGCGAGGTGCGGAGCCTGCTCAAGGCGACCGCACGTCCGGTCGACCGGGGATGGAGCAACGAGGACACCGGTGGTCGGTCCGCCCGTGCCGGCGCGACAGGTGCGGGGCTCGTCAGCGTCGAGAGGGCGATGACGCTGCTGATGGACCGATGAGGTGCGACGCGGTTCGTGTCCCGCGCCCTTCATCCGTGCGGGACACGAACCCCGTGCCCCGCACGGCTTCACCCCCGCCGCGCCGCCACGGGCGCCCCGGTACCCGGATCCTGCGCGTCCCGGCGCAACTGCAGCTTGATCGCCTGGACGAGGTCGAAGAGCACCTGGGTGCGCTCGGCGTACCGGCGCCCCACATCGGAGACGAGCCACGCCAGCGCACCGAGCAGGACGGGCAGATAGACGTTCTCCGGCAGTGGCTCGCTGTCCCAGTGGCTCACCATTACCGCGTTGGTGACGAGCAGGGAGACGGTGTACAGGACGCTCGTGAGGAACAGGGCCGGCCGCGCGCGGTCGTGCAGGCGGTGTGCCATGGCGACGGCGACGGCGAAGACCCCGAACCCCAGGATCGGGAAGCCGCGCAGGGCGACCGAGCGGTAGATCTCCGACTGGTCGCTGGGATGCTTGCCGCTCCAGTAGCCCAGGCTGCCCAGACCCACCCAGGTGGCGACCAGGTCGAGGAGCCAGAACGCGGCGACCCCGAGTGCCACGGTCAGTACGACGGTGGTGGTGCTCGGCTCGATCCGCGGCCGCGGACCGACGATCCGCGTGCTCTCGCCGGGTGGCCCGGCGGCCCGCCGGCAGTCGGCGTTGGTGGAGCGCTGCAGCACGGGCAGACCGGCCAGGATGAGTCCGAACGCGCAGGCGCCGACCTGGGCGATCTGCTCGGCGTCGGTCGTGTGCAGCAGCAATGTGAGCACGGCGGTCAGCAGGGGAGGAAGGGACTGCAGGGTGGCTGTCGTTCGAGGACTTACGGCGAACTGAGGCGGGAAGATCGACAAGGTGCTCCCTCGATTCTGGCGCCGGGCTCGGCGCGGAGTACACGACAGGGTCGCCGCCCGCCGCGCCGCCGTCCTGATGCGCAGGTCCCGTCGGTGCCGGGAGGACGGTCCGCCAGGAACGGGACACGGGTTCCGCGGACAGGGGCACCGACCAGGACCGGGGAGAGGCGATGAACGACGGAGCCGGCCGCCGGGCCGTCCGCGTCGTCATCGCCGACGACCACCCCATGTACCGCTACGGCCTGGCCGCCGTGCTCGCCACCAGCGGGACCGTGGACGTCGTGGGCGAGGCCGGCAACGGCGACGACCTGCTGGCGGCCGTCGAGCGCACATCACCCGACGTCGTGGTGACCGACCTGGCCATGCCCGGTCTGGACGGCACCGCGGCCACGCGTGCCCTGCTGGCCCGCCACCCGTCCCTCGGCGTACTGGTGCTGACGATGCACGAGGACGACCAGGCCCTTTTCGGGGCGCTGCGGGCCGGAGCCCGGGGGTACCTCCTCAAGGACGCCGACAGCGCGGACATCGTCCGGGCCGTACTCACCGTCGCCGCCGGGGACGCGGTCTACGGCCGGGCGGTGGCCCACCGCATCATCGCCTTCTTCACCGGAGCCCATCGCGCGTACGCCGCCCAGGTCTTCCCCGAACTGACCGAGCGCGAAAGGGAGGTGCTGGACCTGGTCGCCCTCGGGCACGGCAATCACCAGATCGCCGGCCGGCTGGTCCTGTCGGAGAAGACGGTCCGCAACCACGTCTCCGCCATCCTGTTCAAGCTCCAGGTCTCCGACCGAGCCGCGGCCGTCGCCCGGGCCCGAGACGCAGGGATCGGTGGGTCCCCGACCTCGTCCGAATGAACCGGGACACCGGGACCACGTGGAGGGGGCCGGTGCCGTCCGGCACCGGCCCCCTCCACGTGAAGACCGCTCACACCTCCGGCGCGTCCCCGAAGTCCGGGATCTCCAGCCGGGCCCCGCCCTGCCGCGCCGACTCGTGCGCGACGATGCCCGGCAGGGTGTAGCGGGCCGCCACCCACGCGTTCACCGACGGCAGGGTGCGGGTGTTGACGGCGGTCACGAAGTCGTCCACCAGGAAGTGGTGGCTGCCCTCGTGACCGTTGTGCAGGTTGTCGAACTCCCTCGGCAGCCGTGAGCGGTCGTGCACCGGGGCAGAGCCCGAGGTGAAGGCGGCTCGCAGCTCCGGCGCGATGTGCTGGAGGGAGGGGTCGTCGGGGGACATGGTGGGCTTGGGCTCAAGGAGTTCGCTGATGTCCTTGACCCCCTTCTTGTCCTGCCAGAAGGCCACCGTGGCGAGCTGCTCCATGCTGGCGTCCGTGCCGAAGAACCGGAACCGCGACTCCCGGATGTGCGAGGGATAGCCCACCCGCCGGAACTCGTTGGTACGGAACGAGCCGCCGCCCGCGACCTCGAACAGCGCGGTGGCGTTCGAGAAGTCGTTGCCGAACTGGCTGATCTCCTCGTCGAAGACGCCGTCCCCGCGGTCGTCCCTGACCCCGATCGCGGACACGCTCACCGCGTGCGTCTGCCACGCCCCGAGGACCCCGCCCACCGAGTGCGTGGGGTAGAGCAGCGGGGGATAGCTGGCGGTCGCCTTCCAGTTCTCGCCGCCGCTGTACTGATAGGCCTCGTAGAAGCCGAGGTCCATGTCGTGCACGTAGTCGCCCTCGGCGTAGAAGAGCCGGCCGAAGGAGCCGTCCGCGATCTGGTTGCGGGCGTGGACGGTAGCCGGGTTGTACTGGCTGGTCTCACCCATCATGTAGGTCAGCCCGGTGGCCCGTACCGTGTCGATGATCGAGGCGATCTCCTCGTGGGTGATCGCCATCGGGACCGCCGAGTAGACGTGCTTGCCCGCGTTCAGGCCCTGGATCACCAGCGGGCCGTGGGTCCAGCGCTGGGTGAAGATCGCGACGGCGTCCACCGCCTCCGACTCCAGCATCGCCTGGTACGAGGGGAACGTGCCCGCCAGTCCTTCGGCGGCGGCCAGTTGCTCGGCGCGCTCCGGCAGCAGATCGGTGACGTACACGTCGCCGACACCCGGGTGGGCGAGGAACAGCTTCGCGAACTGGCCGGAGAACTGGCCGGCGCCGACGATGCCGAGGGAGAACGTCATGGAGTGTGTGCCTTTCACTGTGCGAGTCATGGCCCGGGTCACTGGCCGAGGATGAAGTTGATCTGGTCGTTGGTCTTGGTCAGGCCCTTCACCGGGGCGTTGTTGGCGAAGACGTCCTGCATCGCGGGACGCATCAGGGCGTACACGTCCGCCGCGTAGTCGGTGACGGGGAACGAGAAGGTGGTGAAGTCCTTCTTGTCCGCGACGGGCCCGGTGAACGCGGACACGTCGATGTCCTTCTTCTCGTACGCGGCCACGGCCGCCTCGGTACCGCCCGGGGTCGCCGGGAAGACGATGCCGTAGCCGCCGACGGTCCGCTGGCACTCGTCGGAGGCCAGATAGCGAACCCACTTCTTCGCGCCCGCCTTGTTGTGGGCGTTCTTGGTGATGGAGTCGGCGAGGCCGTTCATCATGGTGGCCCGCTTGCCCGTCGGACCGGCCGGGGTGACGGCCGTCCCGACGTCGAGGCCCTTGGTGCCGTAGTACGTGGAGATCATCCAGGCGCCGTCGAAGGCGGTCGCCGCCCTGCCGGAGGCGACCTGGGCGTTGGCCGGGTTGGCGCCGTCGGTGTAGTCGGTGAACGGGGCGAGGTACCCCTTCTTCGCGAGGCCGAAGTACCAGTCGACCACCTTCTGGAAGGTCTTGCTGTCGTACTGGTACTCGGTGCCCCAGCGGGCCTTGTCCGTGTACTTCCAGCCCGCCGAGGCGGCGAACGGGCTCCAGGTGGTCTGCCCGTCGCTGTCGCCGGCGCCGCCGGTGGCGAGTCCGTACACCTCGACGTTCTTCCTGTCGAAGCCCTCCTCGTCGCCGCGCCTGCCGTTCTTGTCGACGGTCAGATGCGCGATGGCCTTCTCGAAGGTGCCGCCGTCCTCGGGGTTCCAGGAGAGGTCGCCCATCTCCTCGGCGGCCAGCCCGGCCTTCTCGGTCAGCTTCTTGTTATAGAAGAGGGCGACGGTGTCCCAGTCCTTCGGGGCGCCGTAGCGGTGACCGTCCTGGCCGGTCCAGTTGGCGGCGAGCCCCGGCTGGTAGGCGGACTCGTCGATACCCAGGTCGTCCAGCGGTTCGAGCACGTTCAGATCGGCGAACTGACCGAACTTCTGGATGTGGTCGGTGAACACGTCGGGCTCGGTGCCCGCGATGAAGCTCGCGGTGAGCTTGGTCCAGTAGTCGGCCCAGCCCATCTGTGTGATCTTCACGTCCAGGCCCGGGTTCTGCTTCTCGAAGTCCTTGGCGCAGGCCTGGTAGGCGGGCAGCTGGTTGGCGTCCCAGAGCCAGTACGTCACCGTGTTCGCGCCCGCCCCGGCGGCTCCGCCCTGTGCGCAGCCCGTGACCAGGGACAGCGCCAGCGCCCCGGTCAGTGCCACGACCGTACGCGTACGAATTCGCATGCCCGTCCCCTTACTTGATGCCGGTGAAGCTGATGGTGCTGACGATGCGGCGTGCGAAGAAGCCGAAGAGCACGAGCATCGGGAGAGCGGCGATGAGGGTCGCCGCCATCAGACCGGACCAGTCGTAACCGGTCTGCGGTGTCTGTGCCCGGAAGATGGCCAGGGCCACGGTGAGCACGCGCGAGCTGTCGCTGTAGGACACCATCAGCGGCCAGAAGTAGTCGTTCCAGGAGGTGATGTACGTCAGGACGCCCAGGGTGAGGATGGGCGAGGACGCCATCGGCAGCATGACGCGGAAGAAGATCCGGATCTTCCCGGCCCCGTCGAGCAGGGCCGCCTCCTCGACCTCCCGGGGCACGTTCATGAAGAACTGGCGCATGAAGAACACCGCGAACGGGGTCATGAACATCGTCGGCAGGGAGATGCCCAGCAGGCTGTCCACCAGGCCGAGTTGCTTGATGAGGACGAAGTTCGGCAGCAGCGTGAAGATGGTGGGCACCATCAGCCCGGCCAGGAACAGCCCGAACACCTTGTCCCGCCCGCGCCACCGCAGCCGGGCGAAGGCGTACGCGGCCATGGCGGAGAAGAGGATCTGGCAGACGGTGATCAGGGTGGACACGACCACCGAGTTGAGCAGATAGCGCCAGAACTTCAGCCCACCGCCCGAACCGCCCTGGGCGATCGCCTCCTCGGTGGACTGCAGACCCAGCGCCCGCTCGAAACCTCCGGTCGTCGGGTCCACGGGCAGCACGTCACCGGGGTGGGCCGCGAGCGCCGCGTTCGAGGACAGCGCGGTGCGCAGGATCCAGTAGAACGGCAGCAGGGTGATGAGGACCATAGCGGCCATCACCGTCCAGGCCAGCACCTTCCCCGGGGAGAGCCTTCGGCGCTGTGGCCGTACCTTCGTCGTCGTTGCCGTCACGGCGGTCATGTCGGTCGCTCCCTTCGTCAGCCGAGGTCGGTCTGGCCGGCCCGGGTGAGCCGGTACTGGAGGATGGTGATCGCGCTGAGCACGGCCAGCAGCGCCACGGACATCGCGGAGGCGTAGCCGAACTGGAAGCGGCCGAACGCCGAGCCGTAGATGTAGAACTGGAGGACGTTGGTGGCGTTGGCGGGGCCGCCGTTGGTCGTCACCGCCACCGTGTCGAAGACCTGGAACGAGCCGATCACGGTCATGATCAGCACCACCGCCAGCACCGGCCGCAGCAGCGGCATGGTGATGCGCCAGAACATCCGCCACTCGCTCGCGCCGTCGACCTTCGCGGCCTCGTACATGTCGTTCGGGATGGCCTGGAGTCCGGCGAAGAGCAGCAGGGCGGTGTAGCCGACGTGCCGCCACACGTTGATCAGCGCGATCGTCGGGATCGCCCACGTCTCGTCCGCCAGGAACGGGATGCGGTCGAGGCCCAGGCCCGCGATGATCTCGTTGCCGATGCCGAGCTGGGTGTCGAGCATCCACAGCCAGACGATGCCCGCCACGACGTTCGACATCAGATACGGGGTGAGTACGACCCCGCGCAGCACCGCGGACTGGGTGAGACGCTGCAGGAGGACGGCGATGGCCAGCGCGGAGACCGTCTGGACCCCGATGTTGATGAACACGTACTCGACGGTGACCTTCAGCGAGTCCCAGAAGATGGGGTCGTTGACCATGCGCCGGTAGTTGTCGAGGCCGACCCACTCGGCCGGGGTCAGCAGGTTGAAGCGGGTGAAGCTCAGATAGATGCCGCGCAGGGTGGGCCAGAACAGGAAGAGCAGGAAACCGAGCATGGCCGGAGCGATGAACAGCGCCGCCAGGGCCCCGTCACCGCCACCGCCGTGTTCTCGCTTCCTGCCGCTCCTCGGCTGCGGAGCTGTCCCCTCGACGTCGCGCGGTGACAGACGCGACGGTGGGCTGCTTGAGGCGACGGTCATCGGGAGACTCCCTCGTCTGCGGCTCGTCCTCGGGCCCCACTTACTTTTGGGCCGAAAGAATCCAGCCGTCAAGAGGTCTGCGCATAACTTTTACTTCCAGGATCGGATGGGCTTACGTGCTCCGTGGTGGCATGATTACTTCTGCACCGAAAGAAACGACGAGGGGGTCGGTCATGACCGCACGCGCCGCCAGCTGGCTGCCGCTCAGTCCCGGTGAACGCTCCGTGGCGATCGAGGTCCTGACCCACGGCCCTCTGTCGCGCAGCGACATCGCCCGCCGGCTCGACCTGTCCGCGGGCAGCCTGACCCGGCTCACCAAACCGCTCATCGAGTCGGGCCTGTTGGTCGAGGTCCCCGAGGGCAACGCGCTCCCCGACGCCGAGGTCCGCCAGGGCCGGCCTTCCCAGCCCCTCGACATCGTCGCCGAATCCCGCACCTTCATCGGCTTCAAGATCACCGAGGACATGGTCTACGGGGTCGTCACGACCCTCAGGAGCGAGATCGTCGCCCGCCACGACCTGCCCCTGACCGGCCACGATCCGCAGCACGTGGTGGATGTGCTCCAGGCGGTCACCAAGGAGTTCGCCCGGGAGTTCCCCGGCCTCGCCGGGATCGGCATCGGACTGGGCGGGCGCGCCTCGGACCGCTCCGTCGTCGACGAGTCCGCCTTCCTCGGCTGGCGCGACGTCCCACTGGCGCGGCTCCTCCAGGAGCGCACCGGACTGCCCGTGGTCGTCGAGAACGACGTGAACGCGCTCGTCGAGGCCGAGAGCTGGTTCGGCGCCGGCCGTGGCCTCGACCGGTTCGCGGTCCTCACCATCGGCGCGGGCCTCGGCTACGGCCTGGTCAGCGGCGGCAAGCGGGTGGTGACCGCCGAGGACGGACGCGGGGTCGGCCGCTTCTGGATGGTGAACCCGAACGGCCCGCTCACCCCCGAGGGCGAACGCGGCAGCGCCATCTCCCTGCTGACCATCCCGAGCATCCGCTACCAGGTCCGCGCCGCCACCGGCCGCGACGTCTCCTACGACGAGGTCCTCGCGCTGGCCGCCGAGGGCGAACCCCTGGCCGCCCGGGTCGTCGACGAGGCGGCGCGCGCCCTGGGCACCCTCGTCGCGCAGATCGCCAACTTCGCCATGCCCGAGAAGATCCTCCTCGCCGGTGAGGGGGTGGGCCTGGTCGACGTGGCCGGTCCGGTGGTCGAACAGGCGGTCCTGGCCAACCGCCATCCGCAGGCCGACCCGGTCAACCTGGAGACGAAGGTGTCCGACTTCCACGACTGGGCGCGCGGCGGCGCCGTACTGGCCATCCAGACGCTGGTCCTGGGCTCCGGCTCCGGCTGACGGTCCGACCGGTACGGCCGTCCGATACGGGGAATTGACACCGTGGTGCTTGTCACAGCCGCCGGAAGGCGGTAAGGATCACAGTCTCCACTCACATGGTCTTCACGCACAGCCCCGTATGATTCACGCTATGTCCACCACTCACCGTCGTGCGCCGGGAGCCACGCAAAGATCAGCCGCCGAGGTCAACGAAGAGATCCGGGCCCTGTGGCTCCGGGCCGGCGGAACACTGAGCGGTGAGCAGCGGCGGGACTACCAGCGACTGGTCCTGGAGTGGGCGGCCGCCGCCCCCCGGGCCGACGCGCACGCCGACTCCACGCAGGCGGCCTGACCGACCGGTCCGCCGCCGCACCCCGTCGACAACCCCGCCGCACCGCTCGCCCCTTCACCCCTCGGCCCCCACCGCTCAGCCCTTCATCGCCCCCTGCAGCAGTCCCGCGAGGAAACTGCGCTGGAAGACGACGAAGAGGATCAGGATCGGCAGCATCACGATGATCGTCCCCGCCGCCAGCGTGGGGATGTCCGTGCTGTTCTGACCGACGAAGAACCCGAGACCCGCGGGGGCCGTGTGCTTCGTGGTGTCCTGGATGAGGACCAGCACCAGCAGGAACTGGTTCCACGACCACATGAAGACCAGCAGCCCGAGCGTCATCAGGGACGGCCGGGCCAGCGGCAGCAGGATGCGGACCAGGATCGTCGCCGACGACGCCCCGTCCATCCGCGCCGCCTCCACCAGTGACATGGGCGTCGACAGGAAGTGCGTACGCATCCAGAACACGCTGAACGGCATGAACAGCGCGATCTCCACCAGGATCACACCCAGGTACGAGTTGGTCAGCCCGAGATTGCGCAGGTCGAAGTAGAGGGGCACCACGATCAGTTCGACCGGGATCGTGAGGCCAGCGATGAAGAACGCCGCCATCGCGTTGCCGCCGGGAAGCCTCATCGTGCCCAGCGCGTACCCCGCCAGTGCGGCGAGGACCAGACAGGCGGGCACGACGCCGACCGCGATGATCAGACTGTGCCGGATGAGGTCGGAGAACCCGGCCACCGACCAAGCCGTCTCGTAGTTGTCCCAGCTCCACCGCTCCGGCCAGGTCAGACCCACCACCGGCGTGCCCGCGGGCTGGAGCGAGGCGAGGAAGACACTGAGGAACGGGATCACGACGACGATCGCCATGACGGTCAGCAGCGCATAGCCGGACCAGCGTTCCGAGCGCGCGACGGTCTTCATGTCCGGTCCCTCGACAGTCGGTTGATGAGGTAGACGATCGCGAGTATCAGGACGCCCAGGACGACGGCCAGGGCGGCGGCGAGCCCCACCTTGCCCTCGGAGAACGCCAGCCGGTACACGAGGAGCCCGGGGACCGTCGTCTGCTCGCCCGGACCGCCGTTCGTCGTCACGTACACGATGTCGAAGCTGGCGAGCGCGGCCACCGTCGTCACGGTCATGGCGACGGCCAGCTCACCGCGCAGATGCGGCAGCGTCACGGACAGGAACTCGCGGACCGGGCCCGCCCCGTCGATCCGGGCTGCCTCGTACAGGCTCGGGTCCACCTTCTGCACCCCGCTGAGGAAGAGCATCATGCACAGCCCGCTCAGCACCCAGGTGCCGACGAGCCCCACCGCGATCAGCGCGAAGTCGAAGTCGCCCAGCCACGCCCGCGCCACACTGTCGAGGCCCACCGCGCGCAACGCCTGGTTGACCACCCCGTCGTCCCCGTACAGCCACCGCCAGGTCACACCGACCGCGACGAGCGGCACGACCTGCGGCAGCATGAACAGGAAGCGGTACGCGCCCATGCCGGGCCGCCGGTACCGGGCCAGCAGCCCCGCCGACAGCAGTCCGAGCACGATCGGCACGAAGGAGAAGAACACCACCAGCACCAGGGCGTTGAACACCGAGCGGCGCAGGATCGAGTCCTGGAAGATCTCCGCGTAGTTGCCGAGCCCGACCCATTCGCCGAGCGTGACCCCGTCCCAGTCGAACAGCGACAGATACGCCGTGTGCAGGGCGGGCAGCACCGCGAAGGCGACGTAGACGGCGAACGCGGGCAGCACGTACACGTACCCGCGCCACCGCCTGCGGGCCTCCCGGTTCCGGACGGGCGGCCTACTCCCCATGATGGTCCTCCCACTCGTCCTGAAGAGAGTCGAGGTAGTCCGCGGGCGTCACGCGGTCCGCGATGAGCTTCTGGACGCCGGAGCGCAGCCTGTCGAGCATCGCGGGCGCCGCGAAGTCGGGGAACGTGGTGATGCCGTCGTCGGCGACGGCCCGCCGGTGCCCCTCCGCGATGTCCGCGAGCACGCCCGTCGGCTTCTTCACCGCGTCCGGATTCGGCGGCATGAAACCGTTGTCGCTGATGATCTGGCCCGCCTCGGGAGAGGTCAGGAAGTCGAGGAACGCGCCCGCCGCCTGAGGGTGTTCGGTCTTGGCCGACACGGCGTACGACACGCTGAACCCCGAGGCCACCGTGGGGGAGCCCGCCTGCTCGCCGGGCATCGGGAAGAACCCGACGTTGTCCCCCATGACGGTGGCGAGCTGCCCGGCCGCCCAGTTTCCGTTGATCAGGAAGACGCTGTCGCCCTTGGCGAACTGGGCCGTCGAGTCGACCTGTGCGGTGCCGTTCGCGGACTCGTTGTAGTACCCCTTGCGGCCCCAGTCGATCACGAGTTCGCTGGCCTCGACCGCCGCCGGGTTCTCCATCGTGGCGCCCTTCCGGCCGTTGACCCAGTCCCAGTACTCGTCCGTGGGCATCAGCTGGTTGAGCAGGGCGGCCCACAGATGCAGTCCGCCCGAGTCGAGCGCGCCCACCCCGAGCGGGGTGAGGTCCGCGTCCTCGGCCGAGGCGAGCTGCTTCTCGAACTCGCCCAGCGTCTTCGGGGGAGCGTCTATCCCGGCCTTCTCCGCGAGTTCCTTGTTGTAGTAGATGCCCGTCATGGACAGTCCGGCCGGGACCCCGAACAGAGCCCGCCCGCCGGTGGCCTCACTGGTCTGCCCCGCCGTGAGCTGGTCGAGGCTGACCGGCGGAATGGCCTCGTCCCAGCCGTACGCCTCCCGGTAGGGCGCCAGATCGAGGATGTGGCCGTCCGCCGCGAGGTCCGTCATACCGACCGCGTACTGCGCGATGTCGGGCGCGGTGTCGGAGGTCATCGTCAGCTTCAGGTTCTGCACGTAGTCCGAGAACGTCTTGTACTGCGGCTCCACGGTGATGTCGGGGTGGTCCTTCTCGAACGCGGCGATCAGCGCGTCGACCATCAACGGGGCGTCGGCGAACTGGAGATGCAGCGTGACGTCCCCGGCCGGCACGGCGGTCGACGACGGCACGCTGGTGGGGCCCGGCACCGCCGTCGCGCTGCCCGGGGTGAGCGCGTCGCACGCCGCGAGCGGCAGCACGAGGGCGACGGCGCAGACCGTCGCGGCGATGCGGCGCCGCACCCGGTGTGTGCTGTCCATCATCGGCCTCCTTGCATGGCCTCGTCGGTCGGATCGGTACGTCAGTCTCGCGGGCAGCGGTCCTTGTACCGCTCCAGCAGCTCGTCGTTGCGTCGCCCGGCGTCGCCGTCGGTGTTCTGGCTGACGATCAACGGCGGTGTCTGCTTGTGGTGTTCGACGAGCAGCTGGGCCGCCCGGCAGGTCAGCGCGTTGACGAGAGCCGCCCCCAGCACGGTCGACAGGGCTCCCACGGCCAGGTCGCCCAGGGGCACCACCGTGTCACCGGGGCTGCCGTGGGTGTCGATGACGATGTCGGCGACGTCGAGCAGCCGCTGTCCGCCGGGGTGCCGCGACTCGGCCGCCAGGGAGTGCGCCCGGCTGGTGACGGCGACGACGGTCGCCCCCGACTCCCGTGCGCCCAGCGCGAATTCGACGGGCACGGCGTTGATCCCGGAGTTGGAGATCACGACCACCACTTCACCCGCCCTGATGTCAGCCGTACGGAGGACGGCCGCCGCGTAGCCGCTGACGCGTTCGGCCGCGCCGGCGTGGCGCGGGGCGACGGGGGAGAGCGCGGGGTCGGCGATGACGTTGACCGGCGCGAGTCCGCCGGCGCGCTGCAGCGGTTCGACGGCGACGAGTTGAGAGTGGCCGCTGCCGAAGTAGTGGACGACACCTCCGGCCGCGATGCTGCTCGCGACGGCCCGGGCCGCACGCTCGATCGCGGGCCGCTCGGCGGTGGCCAGCGCGGTGAGGTTCTCCTGAAGAGCGGCGAAATAGACGAGGTCGGCGTTCATCGTGTCGAGGCCACCCGAGGTGTCGAACGGAGCCGCTGATGTGGCTGTGGACCGTACCAGAGGGGTTCGGGCATGCCCAGCCCTGCGACCGACCGGCCTTCTTTCCGGTCGACTTCCTTGACCGCCCCGAGTGGCACGGCTAGCTTCGAGAGTTCTGTGGTACGTACCACGACTCACAGGAGTGGTCCGGACGATGACACCTCCCGAGGAAGCGGGCACGGGAACCCCGGCCGCCCGGCGACTGCTGCGGCGCCTCCTGGGGGAGCGGGCCGCGGAGTTCACCGCCGAAGTGGTGCCCGCAGGCGCCGGACCCGACTGGTACGAGATCGACGCCGGGCCCGGGGGAGTGGTCCTGCGCGGGTCCAGCGGGGTCGCGGTCGCCTCGGCGCTGCGCTGGTATCTCCGGAGCGCCTGCGGCACGCAGATCACCTGGGACGCGCCCGTCCCCCGGCTGCCGGACCGGCTGCCGCGCACCGGCACGACACCCCGCACGACCTCCCCCCACCTGCACCGCTACCACTTCAACGTCTGCACCTTCGGCTACACCACCGCCTACTGGGACTGGGCGCGCTGGGAACGCCACATCGACTGGATGGCCCTGCACGGCGTGACCACCCCGCTGGCGATGACCGGCCTGGAAGCGGCCTGGCAGCGTGCCCTCATGAGCACCGGCCTCGACGACAGCACCGCCCGGAGCTTCCTCGGCGGACCGGCCTACCTGCCGTGGAACTGGCTCGCCTCCCTCGACGGCTGGTCCGGTCCGCTGCCGCAGAGCTGGATCGACGGACACCTCGACCTCGGCCGCCGCATCCTCGACCGCGAACGCGCCCTGGGCATGCGACCGGTCCTCCAGGGCTTCTCCGGGCACGTCCCCGAGGAACTGATCGCGAGCCGGGGCGCCCGGTCGACGACGCTGCCCTGGTGGGACTTCGAGGTCGGCATGCTGGACCCGCGCGACCCGCTCTTCGAGGAGTTCGGCACCACCCTGCTGACCGAGCAGAACCGCCTGTTCGGCACCGACCACCTCTACGCCGCCGACCCGTTCATCGAGACGACACCCCCGGTGACCGACCCCGCCGACCTCGCCCGGGTCGCACGGGCGGTGCACGGCGTGATGACGGCGGTGGACGAGCGGGCCACCTGGGTGCTCCAGGCCTGGCCCTTCTCCTACCGCGCCCGCTACTGGACACCGGAGCGCACCGCGGCTTTCCTCGACGCCATCCCCGACGACGGAATGCTCGTCCTCGACCTGTGGGCCGAGCACCGGCCGGTCTGGCGGCGCACCGACGGCTACCGCAAGAAGCCCTGGGTGTGGTGCATGCTCCACAGCCTCGGCGGCCGGCCCGGGCTCTACGGAAAGCTGGACGAGATCGCCACAGGACCCGCCCGCGCGCACGCCGACGCACGCGGCGGCTCGCTCTCCGGGATCGGCGCGAGCATGGAGGCCTTCGGCGGCGACCCGGTCCTGTACGAGCTCCTGGCCGACGTCGCCTGGCAGGGCGCCGTCGACGACGTACAGGCATGGCTTGAGACCTGGACGCGGGCCCGGTACGGGCGGACGACTCCCGGGCTGCTGCGGGCCTGGGACCTGCTGCACCACAGCGTCTACGCGTCCGACGGGCCCGGGCCGCCCGGCTCGGTGATCATCGGCCGGCCCACGCTCGAAGGCGATCTGCGGCACGAACTGCCGGTGCACCTGGCCGACCCGCCGTCGCCCCACGTGCCACCTGCGCTCGCCGAGGCCTGGGAGCTCCTGGCCGACGAGACGACAGCGCAGGACAGTGCGGGACCGCTCGGCCGGGACCTGTGCGACGTCACCGCGCAGGTGCTCACCCATGTGGCGTGCGAACGGCAGTGGCGGGCGGCGGACGCGGCCTTCGCCCGCGACGCGGAAGGTTTCCACCGGGCCGCCCGCGCACTGCTCACCACCATCGAGGACCTGGACACGCTGCTGGCCACCCGCCCCGAACACCGGCTGGACGGCTGGCTGGCCGATGCCCGCGCCTGGGCCACCACCCCGGCCGAGGCCGACCTGTACGAGACCGACGCGCGCCGCCTGCTCACTCTCTGGGGACACCGCCACAGCAAGCTGCACGACTACTCCGGCCGCCACTGGGCCGGCCTGGTCGGCACGTTCCACCTGCCGCGCTGGCGCAGCTGGTACGAGCACATCGCGCGGGCGCTGGAGACCGGAAACCCTTACCGCGCCGAGGAGTTCGAGGCCTCCCTGCTCGCGCAGGAGGAGCGGTGGGTGGCCGGGCGGAGCGCGACGACGACACCGGAGGCGGACACCGCGGGAACGACCCTTGACGTGGTGCGTACTCTGATGCCCCGCTACCGCGTCCTTCGAGGAGGAGGCGGAGATGGCGGACAGGTGCGAACCGCGGAGTGAATGTGACGGTCGAGGACAGGCGCCCAGACGACGGCCCGGCGACGGACTCCCTCAAGACGGACTCCGTCGAAGCGGACTCTGGCGAAACGGATTCCTTCGAGGCGGACTCCGGCGGAACGGATTCCTTCGAGGCGGACTCCGGCGGAACGGATTCCTTCGAGGCGGACTCCTTCAAGCACGAGGCGCTGCGGCGGCGGCTCCAGGCCGACATCGCCCGGATGCGCCCAGACGAGGCGCTGCCCACCGAACGGCGGCTCGCCGAACGGTACGACGTCAGCCGGGCGACCGCCCGGCGCGCGCTCCAGGCCCTCCGCGAGGACGGCCTCATCCGCAGCGTGCGGGGCGTGGGAACGTTCGTCTCCCACCCCCACGTCACCAAGACGTCGACGCTCACCTCGTTCTCCGAGGACCTGCGCTCACGCGGCTACCGGCCCAGCGCCGAACTCCTCGCGGCGGAGCTGGTGGAGGCCGACCTGCACCACTCCACGGCCCTGGGCGTCGACCCCGGCACCACCCTCCACCGCATCGAACGCCTGCGCCTCGGTGACGGCTTCCCCATCTGTCTGGAGACCGTCTACCTCTCCGCCGAGCGCTTCCCCGACCTCGACGAGTCCCTGCTCAAGGGCTCACTCTCCGAAGCCCTGCAGAACACCCAGGGCGTGCGGGTCGTACGGGCCACCCAGCAGATCCGCGCGGTGAACGTCACCGGCCGCCAGGCCCGCCTGCTCGGCGTCAAGGAGGGCTCCGCCGCCCTGCTGGTGCGCCGCACGGCGTTCGACGGGACGGGCCACGTCGTCGAGTACGGCGAATCGCTGTGCCGGGGCGACCTGTACGAGTTCTCGCTGGTGGTGACCAAGTAGCGCCCGCGCCTGCCGTGTGACGCCATGCGCTCTCCCGGTGCGCTCTCCCGGTCCGCTCCGCCGGTCCGCTCTCCTCGTCCGCTCTGCCGTCGGCGAATCTGCCGAGAGCCGAGATTCCTTCCGCGTCGCCGACGGCGGACCGAGGGTGGAGGCACCGCGGCGCACCTGGCCGCGCCACCACCAGGAGGAGCGATGGCACTCAGCAGCACCGGATTCCACCCAGGGCCGCGGGCCGAGGAGGGGGACACCCCTCCGTCACGGTTCGACGACCACCTCGCCGCCCAACTCCTCAACCAGCGCATCATCTTCCTCGGCACCCAGGTCGACGAGGTCTCCGCCAACCGGGTCTGCGCGCAGCTGCTCCTGCTCTCCGCCGAGGACCCCCGCACCGACATCGGCCTCTACGTCAACAGTCCGGGCGGCTCCGTCCACGCGGGCCTCGCGATCTACGACACCATGCGGCTCATCCCGAACGACGTGTCGACCCTCGCCATGGGATTCGCCGCGAGCATGGGGCAGTTCCTGCTCACCGTGGGCACCCCCGGCAAGCGCTACTCGCTCCCGAACGCGCGGATCATGATGCACCAGCCCTCGGCGGGCATCGGCGGCACCACCGCGGACATCGCCATCCAGGCCGAGAACCTCCAGTTCACCAAGGAGACCATCGAGCGCATCACCGCCGAACACACCGGCCAGAGCGTGGAGACCATCTCCCGCGACGGCGACCGCGACCGCTGGTTCACGGCCGAACAGGCAAGGGAGTACGGCATGGTCGACCGGGTCGTCGAATCGCTCGACGACGTCCGGCCGGCCTCCTCGAAGCGACGGATGGGACTCTGACATGCACCAGCACGCGACGCGCATGAGCTCGTACACGATCCCCAACGTCGTCGAACGCACCCCGCAGGGCGAGCGCGCGTACGACATCTACAGCAAGCTGCTCGCCGAGCGGATCATCTTCCTCGGCACCGAGATCGACGACGGCGTGGCCAACGTCGTCATCGCCCAGCTCCTCCACCTGGAGTCGGCGGCGCCCGAGCAGGAGATCGCCGTCTACCTCAACTCACCGGGCGGCTCGTTCACCTCGCTGATGGCGATCTACGACACGATGAGCTTCGTCAGCGCGCCCATCTCGACGTTCTGCGTCGGCCAGGCCGCCTCGACCGCGGCGGTGCTCCTGGCGGGCGGGGACCCCGGCCGGCGCTTCATCCTGGAGCACGCGCGGGTGCTGCTCGGCCAGCCCGCGAGCGGCGGCGCGCGGGGCACCGTCTCCGACCTGGGCCTCCAGGCCAAGGAGATGATCCGGATCCGCTCCCAGGTGGAGGAGGTGCTGTCCCTGCACACCCATCACTCCGTCGAGACCCTGCGCGCCGACATGGACCGCGACAAGGTCTTCACCGCGCAGGAGGCGGTGGCGTACGGACTCGCCGACGAGGTGCTGAGCCGGCGCCTGACCGCGGTCGCCGCCTGAGGAGTACCGAGCCCCTCCCGGGCGTCAGGCGGCGAGCCGGACCTCGCCGTACCGGGAGGTGGCCTCCGTTCGCCGGGGCGCTGTACGCGACCTGAGGGGGCGGGGCCGCTCCTGGCGCACGAGGCGGCGGTGCGACAGGGCGAGCAGATCGGCGAGGCCGAGCCCGAGCGCGTGCGCGGCGGCCGCGAGGACCTCGGACGAGGCCTCCTTGCGGCCGCGCTCCAGCTCGGAGAGGTAAGGCATCGAGATACGGGCCGCCTCGGCGACCTCCTTGAGCGTCCGCTCCTGCGCGAGCCGCTCCCGCCGCAGGACCTCACCCACGACGTCCCGCCACAAGGGCTCCCTGGGTGCCGGTTCGGCCGGCTCCGAAGGCGCCGCCGGCTCGGCCGGGACGGGTCGCAGGGGAATGACGCGGGCTCGGTTCGACGCGTGGCTGCTCACGCCTCCACCCTAGGAAGTCCGGCCCGTTTCGGGCACCCCGCCGCGTTCTGCCCTCGGCGAATCACCGGTCCCGGCCTCGGTGCGGACGGGGATCGTCAGTGCAGATGCGGTTCGTCCCGGTGCACCGGACCGTGCGCGGCCTCGCAGTGCGTGTCGTCGGCGGGGTCGCCGCCGGTGCGGACGTCCAGGAGGTCCTGCGGGGCGTGGTCGACCTGGAGGGTGGTGTGGCTGACGTCGTAGTCGCACTGCAGGATCTTCTCCAGGTCCCGGCGCACGGTGTGGCAGTCCGCGACCGGTTCGACCAGGACGTGCGCGGACAGCGCGGGCGTCCCCGACGTGATGGTCCACACGTGCAGGTCGTGCACCTCGGCGACCGAGGAGTGCGCGGCCAGCCGGTCCCCGATGGCGTCCGGGTCGAGATGCGCGGGCGCCGCCTCCAGGAAGATCCGCCCCGACTCCCGTACGAGCGCGTAGCCGGCCTTGAACATCAGGGCCACCACGACCAGCGTGGCGATGGCGTCGGCGCGGACGAAGCCGGTCAGCAGGACCACGAGGCCGGCGATCGCGGTGCCGATGAACGCGAACAGGTCGTTGAGTATGTGCTGGTAGGCGCCCTCGACGTTGAGCGAGGTGCGGTTGGCCTTCGAGATGCACCAGGCCGCCGCCACGTTCACCGCGATGCCCGCGAGCGCCGTGTAGAACATCAGCCCGCCCTCGACCGCGGGCGGATCGAACAGCCGCCGCACCGCCTCGTACGCCAGCCAGGCACCGAGCAGCAGCAGCGTCAGTCCGTTCGCCTGCGCGGAGAGGATCTCGGCCCGCTTCAGGCCGTACGTGAAGCCGCCGCGGGCCGGACGCTCGGCGAGCCGCATCGCGATCAGGGCCAGCACGATGGACACGGCGTCGGTGAGCATGTGCGCCGCGTCGGAGATCAGGGCGAGCGACTGGGCGACGATGCCGATGACGACCTCGATCGCCATGAACGTCGCGATCAGGGTCAGCGCGATCGCGAGCCAGCGGCGGTCCGCGTCCGCGGTCACCCCGTGCGAGTGCCCCGCGTGCCCGCCCGACCCGTGCTCGTGGCCGTGGTGCGCGCTCATGAGAGTCCCCCTCGTTGCGGTGTCCGACGGGTGTCCGACACCCGCAGTGAAGCGCACCTCGCGGAGATCGGCAAAGGCTGCATCGGTGACCGTTGTCATCATCGTTAGTGCGCCGCTGACCTGCGGTGATGTGTTCAGGGTCGGGGACTGCCGCGCGGTGGGGTCAGGCGCCGAAGAGCTGTGTCCAGTACGTGCCCGCCGAGCCGCCGCCCGCGAAACCGACACCCAGGTGGGTGAAGGCGGGCTTGAGGATGTTGGCGCGATGGCCGGGGCTGTCCATCCAGCCCCGTACGACCTCGGCGGGGGAGCGCTGGCCGCAGGCGATGTTCTCGCCGATGGTGCGGCGGGGGCTGCCCGCGGCGGCGGCCCGGTCCCAGGGCTCGCTGCCGTCGGGTGCCGTGTGGGAGTAGAACGCGCGTGCCACCATGTCCGCGCTGTGCGCCTGTGCCGCCCGGGTGAGCAGCGGGTCGTCGGCGAGCGGGGGCAGACCGGCGGCGGCCCGCTCGGCGTTGGTGAGCGCGAGGACCTCGGCGGCGGTCCGCGCCAGCCCGCCCGGGGTCAGGGGGCCGGCCCACAGCGCCGTCCAGTAGAGCGTCCCGGACCGGTTGTCGGGCACGCAGGCCACTCCGGCCCCGGTGAAGGCCGGGTCCTGGAGCGTCCGCCGGGTCCGCTCGCCCGAGAGGCAGTACTCCACGAACTCCGCCGCGTCACGCGGCCCGGATACGAGATGCTCGCCGACCGTCAGATACGCGTAGCCCGCGGCGGTCACGCGCTGGTGCACGGACAGCCCGTCGGCCCCCTCCGACCCGAGACGCCCGCGCGCCGCCATGTCCGCGGCATGCGCCCGCGCCGCGGCGGTCAGCCGCCCGTCCAGGACGACGGCCGGGGAGCCGGCGGCGGCACGGGCGGAGTTCACGAGCGGGAGGAAGCCGTCGGTGTGGGGATCGGCCCCGGCTCCGGCTCCGGCTCCGGCTCCGGCCCCGGCTCCGGTGGTTCGGGGCGCGGCGGCGGCCCCTGTCCCCTGGCCCGGACCCGTGTCGATGTCCTCGGCCACCTCCACGCCGAAGTCCCGTGCGATCCCGGCCAGCCCGTCGGCGTACCCCTGGCCCAGTGCGCGCAGCTTCCAGGTGGTTCCGCGGCGGTAGATCTCCGCGAGCAGCAGCACGGTCTCCCGCTGCGGGCGCGACGGCGTGAAACGGGCGAGGACCCGGCCGCCGGAGTCGGTGACCTGCAAGGTCGGGGTGGGCAGCCGTCCCAGCGGGGTGCCGGGCTCGGCGGGACTGACGACCACGGTGACGCGGTCGGCCCCCGCCCGCAGCGCGGCCGGATCGACCGTGAGGGTCTGCCCGCTCAGCCGTGCGCCGGGGGCGGCCGGCTGGTTGTAGAACACGAAGTCGGCGTCCCCGCGCACCTTGCCGCCGCCGTCGGTGACGAGCGCCGACACGTCGAACGGGCCGGGGACCGCGAGGGTCAGGGCGCCGCCGGGCAGGGGCAGATTGCCGCCGGGTACCAACTCGTCCATCGTGCCGCCCGTCCAGGTGCCGGTTCGCTGTGCGCGCCCCGTGGGGCGTCGACAGGACAACGCCCCACGGGTGTGCGCGGGTTCCTGGTGCCGGGCGCCCGGCACCAGGAACCGGTCACCGGTCAGTCGAGGGCGACCCCGGGAGCGATGTCCTCGTACCGCTCCACGGGCGCCTGGCTGCGGGCGGTCGCGGTCTTCACCGGTTTGCCGCAGAAGGCGGACTCCAGGGTGCGGGCCATGGTGTTGAGCACGGTCCCGTTGTTGGAGGTGTTGGCGAGCGCCGTGACGGTGCGCGAACCGTCCTTCGACGTGAACGCGTACGTGTAGTAACCCTGCACGGTGCCCGTGTGGCCGTACACCGAGACCCCGCACGACAGGTCACGGCGGCGCAGACCGAGCCCGTACCCCTGGGTGCTGTTCACGGGCGTCCACTGCTGCATCTGATCGAGCTGCGCGGCCGAGGTCAGCCTGCCGCGCAGCAGGGCCGAGAAGAAGGTGTCCAGGTCCCGGGTGCTGGAGATGACCGCGCCCGCGCTCTGCGCCCACGACACGGTCTGCTCGGTCGAGTCGACGAGCGTCCCGTCGGCCACGTCGGGCGGCAGGTAGCCCATGGTGTGCCGGCCGGCGATCGCCGTGCTCGGGTGTACGTAGGAGGTGTCCTTCAGGCCGAGCGGCTTGATGATGCGGCTCTTGTACGCGGACCGCACGGATTTCCCGGTGAGCTTCTCGATGAGCATGCCCCCCACCACGAAGTTGGTGTTGGAGTACGAGTAGGCGGCGCCCGGCGCGTTGCCGAGAGGCTGCTTCAGGGACAGGTCCACCAGCTCCTGGTAGCTGAAGACCTTGTTGCGTACGGCCTCGAAGCCCGGGACCGTGTCGGCGAACATGTCGTTGGTGTAGTCGTACAGACCGCTGCGGTGGCTCAGGACATGGCGCACCGTGATGCCGTCGTCGGGCAGCAGGCCCGGCAGGTAGGTGTTGACCGAGGTGTCCAGGTCGAGCACGCCCTCGTCGACGAGCTGCAGCAGGACCACGGCCGTGAAGCTCTTGGTGACACTGCCGACGCGGAAGCGGTCGGCGTTGTCGAGGGCCCGTCCGGTGGTCCGGTCCGCGACGCCCTCGGCGACCTTGTGGACCGTGCCGTTGTCGTCGATCCGCGCCATGGCACCGGGCGCGCCCTGCGTCAGCGCCGTCCGCAGCACCTCGCGCAGTCCTTCCACGTCGGGCGCCGCGAGGTTCTCGGCCGCCGCCCGGGTGCCGCTCACGGCACGGTCGCCGGTGTCGGCGGGTGCCGCGGTCGCGTCGGTCGCCGGGACCGCGAGCACGGACAGCAGGACCGCTCCCAGTGCCGCCGTGCCCCTCGCCGTACCCCGGCCCATCATTCTTGAGACCATCTGTGTGGTTCTCCCCGTAGTCGTCCGCAATGCGGAACACGTGCAGGCGGCACCGCGGATCACGGTGCCGTCATCTTCTCTACGCGCAGGACCTGCCTGCGGGTTGCATCGGCGGGAGTGAATTTCCGCCGGTCAGTCAGCGTGCGGCTCGCGCGGCTCGTGCCAGCAGTCCGGACAGCAGCACTTCGAGCGACTCGCGCAGGGCCGCGGTGAAGTCGATCCGCAGGACCGTCAGTTCGGGTTCGGACTCGTAGACCGCGAGGACGGCGGGCGACGGATGGGCGTGCGGCCAGGCCGCCGTGGCCATCATGAGCGCCCCGGCGGTGAACCGTACGGCGTCCCGCTCGTCCAGTTCGGGCACGTGCAGACGGACCCGGTGCGCCAGGGCGAACGCGTGGCCGATGGAGGAGCGTTTGTGCTCGGCGGCGACCTGCGTCGACACGTTCCGCTCCAGGACCGCGGCCTGAGCGCTGATCAGGTCGCACAGCACCGGGCGCGCGGCGAGGGCGTCCGCGAGGGTCGCGGCGACCTGGTCCGCGCGCTCGAAGACGGGGGCGCCCGCGTCGACGGCCTCGGGCAGCGCGGTGTCGAGGTGGTCGAGCAGTTCCTGCGTGGCGGTGGCGAGCAGTTCCAGCAGGACGGCCTCGCGGGACTCGAAGTAGCGCAGCACGTTCGACTTCGCGAGCCCCACCCGGCGGCTCAGTTCGTTCAGGCTCACCTTCGCCACCGGCATCTCACCGAGCATCGCGGCCGTGGTGTCGAGGATCGCCCTGCGGCGGACGGCGCGCTGCTCCTCGCTGCGGGCGCGTTGGAAGGTGTCTGGCATGGCCGCAGTCTACCGACCGGCGATCTGTGGACGCCGGACAGCAGACCCCCGGTCTGTTGTTATCAGACTGGTGGTCTGCTAGCTTGAATCACATCAGACCGCCGGTCTCCTAATCCTGGGAGTGCCGCACACACAAGGAGTCCCCGTGCCCACGTCATACGTCGTCCCTGATCGGACGGGACAGTCCGCCGTCGTCACCGGTGCCAACAGCGGCACGGGCAAGGAGGCCGCACGGCGGCTCGCGGCGGCCGGGGCGCGCGTGGTGATGGCCGTGCGCACCGTCGCCAAGGGGGAGCAGGCCCGCGCCGAGATCCTTGCCCGGCATCCGCACGCGCAGCTGGAGGTGCGGCGCGTGGACCTCGCCGACCTGGCCTCCGTCGAGACGTTCGCCGACGGGATCCTCGCCGACGGCACCCCGCTCGACCTGCTCGTGAACAACGCGGGAGTGATGGCCCCGCCCACCCGGCTGACCACCGCGGACGGCTTCGAGCTCCAGCTGGGCAGCAACTACCTCGGCCCGTTCGCCCTCACCGTGCGCCTGCTGCCGGCGCTGCTCGCCGCGCCGGCGCCCCGCGTGACCACCATGAGCAGCGGCATGGCGAACTTCGGCCGCATCGACTTCGACGACCTCCAGTGGGAGCGCCGCCGCTACAACCCCAACCGGTCGTACGCCCAGTCCAAGCTGGCCGACCTGATGCTGGCCAGGCATCTGGCGGACCTCGCCGCCGAGCGCGGCTGGAACCTCCTCAGCACGGCCGCCCACCCCGGCTACACCGTGACCAACCTCCAGACGGCGGGCGCCACCCTCGGCCGCGACAAGCCCGAACGCACCGTGATGCTCCGGCTCGGCCTCCTTCTGCCCAAGCAGCAGGTCGAGGAGGGCACCGAACCGCTGCTGTACGCGGCCACCAGCCCCGAGGCGACGGCCGGCGGCTACTACGGGCCCGGCCGCAGGTTCGGCCTGGTCGGCCCGACCGCCACCACCCGGGTCACCCGGCGCGCCCTCGACACCGGCACCAACCGCAGGCTGTGGGCCGAGTCCGAGCGGCTGACCGGCGTGGCCCTCCCCGCGGCCGTCGCCTGAACGGCCCCGTCCCACGGGGGCGGCGTCCGGCGCGGCGCCGGACGGGTGCCAGACTGACCCCATGGACGAGCGCGAATTCAGCAGGTCAGGACAGCACGCATCGGTCGTCGGACTCGGCACCTGGCAACTCGGTGCCGACTGGGGCGACGTGGACGACAAGGACGCGCTGGCGGTCCTGGAGACCGCCGCGGAGTCGGGGGTGACGTTCTTCGACACGGCGGACGTGTACGGCGACGGGCGCAGCGAGGAGACCATCGCCGCGTTCCTCAGCGGCCGGCCCGATCTGCACGTGCTGGTCGCGACGAAGATGGGCCGCCGGCTCGACCAGGTCCCGGAGAACTACGTCCTCGACAACTTCCGTGCCTGGAACGACCGTTCGCGCCGCAACCTCGGCGTCGACCGGATCGACCTGGTGCAGCTGCACTGCCCGCCGACCGCGGTGTACTCGTCGGACGAGGTGTTCGACGCGCTCGACACGCTGGTCGAGGAGGAGCGCGTCGCGGCGTACGGCGTGAGCGTGGAGACCGTCGACGAGGCGCTGACGGCGATCGCGCGGCCGGGTGTGGCGAGTGTGCAGATCATCCTCAATCCGTTCCGGATGAAGCCGCTGGAGCGGGTGCTGCCGGCGGCGCGGGAGGCCGGGGTCGGCATCATCGCCCGCGTGCCGCTCGCCTCCGGGCTCCTGTCCGGCAAGTACACGAAGGACACGGTGTTCGCGGCGAACGACCACCGGACGTTCAACCGGCACGGGGAGGCGTTCGACCAGGGCGAGACGTTCTCCGGCGTCGACTACGCCACCGGGGTGGAGGCGGCGGCGGAGTTCTCCGCGCTCGCTCCGGAGGGGGTCACTCCGGCGCAGCTCGCGCTGGCGTGGATCGTGCAGCAGCCGGGCGTGACGTCGGTCATCCCCGGCGCGCGCACGCCTGAGCAGGCGCGGGCGAACGCGGCGGCGGGGAAGCTTGGACCGCTGCCGGCGGAGACGCTGTCGGCGATCTCGGCGCTGTACGACCGCCGGATCAGGACGCAGGTCGAATCGCGCTGGTAGCGGGCCCCTTGGGCGGGGTGCGGCTGGATCGTGCGCGGCTGCGGGCCGGTTGTGGCTGGTCGCGCAGTTCCCCGCGCCCCTGAGGGGTGGGGTCCATCGGGCTTGTGTGTGTCTGCGGGCCGGTTGTGGTTGGTCGCGCGGTTCCTCGCGCCCCTGAGGGGTGGGGTCCATCGGGCTCGTGTGTGTCTGCGGGCCGGTTGTGGTTGGTCGCGCGGTTCCTCGCGCCCCTAAAGACATGGGGTGCGCGCAGGCCCGTGCTTTTAGGGGCGCGGGGAACTGCGCGCTCAGCCACGACGGACCTGCAGCCAGGTACGAGCCTGTCCCCCCGCCCCCTCAGGGGCGCGGGGAACTGCGCGGCCAGCCGTGTCCGGGCCGCAGCAGCGGAGCTACCTCGTCCCCCGGGGTGGGAACCCATGGCCCCGGGCCATCCACACCGTCACAATCACCGGCACCAGCAGAACCCCCGCGCTCCAAGGGAACGCCCCCGCGCCGAAGCGGTTCAGGAGGACACCCCCCACCACCCCGCCCCCGGCCATCGCCGCGTTCCACAGCGTCACCAGCAGCGCCTGCGCCGCATCCGCGGACTCCCCGCCCGCATCCGCCACCGCCGTCTGCAGGAGCGTGGGCGCGCCGCCCCAGCCGAGCCCCCACAGCGCCGCCGCCGCGTGGACGAGGGCGGGGCTGTCGGCCGGCACGGCCAGCAGGCCAGCCGCCACCGCGACCAGCAGAACGCTCGCCAGCGTCAGAGCCCGCAACCACCGGTCGATCCGCGCCCCCGTGAACCAGATGCTCACCAGTGACGCCGCCCCGAACACCAGCAGCACGACATCGGTCGACCCACCCATGCCCAGCCGGTCGAGAAACGTGGCGATGTACGTGTACAGAATCGTGTGGGCCAGCACGAAGGCCAGCGTGACGAACAGCACCGGTGACACCCCGGGAACCCGCAACGCCCCCAGCATCGGCACCCGCCCCTCCCCGCGCCGCCCCGGCAGATCCGGCACGGCCACGCCGATCCACCCGAGCAGGACGACGGCGAGCACGGTCATGAGCGAGAACGTCACCCGCCAGCCGAGCGTCTCCCCGAGAAAGGTCCCCGCGGGCACCCCCAGCGACAGCGCGACGGGAATCCCGGTCATCACCACGGCGACGGCCCGCCCTTGCAGCGGCACGGGGACCAGCCGCCGCGCGTACCCCGCGAGCAGCGCCCAGGCCAGCCCCGCGGCCACCCCGGCGAGGAACCGCGCCACCATGGTCAGGGGATAGTTCGCGGACACGGCGGTCACCGTGTTGGCGACGGCGAAGCCCGCCGTCGCCGTGAGCAGCAGGCGCTTGCGCCGCCACCCGGCGGTGGCCGCGGACAGCGGTATCGCGGTGAGCGCGGTCCCGGCCGCGTAGACGGTCACCGACTGCCCCATCGCGGACTCGCCGACCCCGAGGTCGGAGCTCATCGCGGGCAGCACACCCGCGGGCAGGGTTTCGGTGAGGCTGGTGACGAACACGGCGGTGGCCAGGGCCAGAAGAGCGGCCAGGGGCAGGCCGGCACGGGCGACGTCAGGTGGAGGGGCGGTCGGTTCGGAGTTACGGGTTCCAGTGATCCGCGTAGTCATGCCGCGTATGCTCGAACCCTCACATCGGTGTGAAGGTCAAGTGGTGAAGCGCGAGGTCGGTCGCATGCGGATCGGAGAGCTGTCGAAGCGCACGGGCACGCCCCCACGGCTGCTGCGCTACTACGAGGAGCAGGGACTGATCACCCCCGAGCGCTGCACGAACGGCTACCGCTCCTACGACGAACGCCTCGTGGACCGGGTGCAGCAGATCCGGGGCCTGCTCGACGCCGGACTGCCGACCCGGATCATCAAGCAGATCCTGCCCTGCCTCGACAGGCCCAGCACCATCCATTTCCCCGACCCGACCCCGGAGATGCTGGCCACCCTCGAATGCGAACTCGACCGCATGACCCGCCGCATCGACTGCCTCGCCCGCAACCGGGACGCCATCGCCGCGTACCTGGCGACGGTACGCGGCGACGACCCACCCGCCACCGAACAGGGCGCGGCCGAACAGAGCAGAGCTCAACAGGCTTGATCCGAAAGGTACTTCGGGGCTGAGCCGGACCGCGTCACGCCGCCCGTTCCCGCGCCCGCCCCGCCGCCTCCCGTACGGAGCCGCGGTACACGGGACCGTGCCCGGGCAGCAGAATGTCGCCCGGCAGTGCCTCGAACGCGTCGAGGGAGGCCAGCGCCCCGCCCCGGTCGTGATGGAACATGACAGGCAGCAGTTGCGGTCCCTCCAGACGTGAGGTGGGGTGGCCGTTGACCAGCCCGTCGCCCGATATCACCACGCCCGCCTCGGGCAGATGGAAGGCGCAGTGGCCGGCCGTGTGCCCGGGGGTGTGCACGGGCACGGGACGGCCGGGCAGATCGAGCGCCCCCTCGCCCGGGAACGCCCGCGGCTGCGCGACCGGCACATGGGCGGTGCCGCCGGACCGCAGCGCGTGCACGGCCCACGGCACCACACCGGGCCGCCAGGCGTTCCTCAGGACCTGTCCGACGGTCACCTGGTGGAGGAAGTCCCGGCGCGCGTGCGGGACTTCGGCCTCGTGGGTGTACACGGGCGTGCCGTAGGTGCTGCTGAGGTACTCGGCCGACCCGAGGTGGTCGTTGTGGGCGTGCGTCACGAGGACGGCCGTGACGGCCTCGGGTGAACTGCCCACGGCCGCCAGGGACGCGAGCACCTTCTCGCGGTCGCCGGGATAGCCGGTGTCCACGAGGGTGACGGCGTCCCCCTCGGTGAGGATCACCCAGTTGGTGTTGCTGCCGTGCACGAGATGGATGCCGTCGGCGACTTGACGGATGTCTGCCTGCATGATCGTCCCGGCCCTAGAGGTCCTTGTCTGACGGAGCCAGCCAAGCAGACTCGCGGCCGTCCCGGCGCAGCGGGGCGGACGAAGCGCGCATCGACCGCAACGCCAGCAGCAGTACGGCGATGTCGTCGAAATAGGCCGGGTCGGGCATCAGGTCGGTCGGCAGCACGACATAGGCGATCGCTCCCCAGAAGACCCAGCGGGGACCCGTCGGCAGTCCGGCGCGGCGCAGGTTCCGCCGCGTGCGGACCAGGCGGACGGTCAGGACGACCGCCCCCGCGAGTGCCGCCGCCAGTACGACCGCGGCGGCGATGACCAGAATCCACAAGTTGGTGTCCATGAGCCCTTCCCAGGCGCGTCCGGTGCTGTTGTCCGGATGCCCAGGTTCACCCTGCCATCACAGCCGGGCCGGTCCGACACGCGGCGCGGTGCGTCCCGGGGCCGCCCGCCGCACCCCTACTCTTTGCTGTCGATCGACGACCTTGAGTGACAATCGACTGATGAAGGTGGGATGCGCGCGTGAAGATCGCCTGCGTCGGCGGTGGGCCCGCCGGCCTGTACCTCTCGATCCTGATGAAGCGTCAGGACCCGGACCACGAGATCACCGTCCATGAACGCAACCCGGCCGGTTCGACCTACGGATGGGGGGTGACGTACTGGGGGAGCCTGCTCGACAAGCTGGAGGCGGGCGACCCCGAGTCGGCGCGGGTCGTGCGGGAGAACTCGGTCCGCTGGAGCGATGGTGTCGCGCACGTCGGCGACCGTACGACCACCCACCACGGCGACGAGGGGTTCGGCATCGGACGCGGCCGGCTGCTGGACATCCTCGCCGAGCGGGCCCGCTCCCTGGGCGTACGCGTCGAGTTCGAGGACGAGGTCGCCGACGGGGCCGCGCTGCCCGACGCCGACCTGGTCGTCGCCTGCGACGGCGTGCGCAGCGGGGTGCGCGAGCGCCACGCCGACCGCTTCGGCACCGAGACCGCGCTCGGCCGCAACCGGTACATCTGGCTGGGCACCACGAAGGTCTTCGACGCGTTCACCTTCGCCTTCGTCCGGACCCCGCACGGCTGGATCTGGTGCTACGCCTACGGGTTCGGCGACGACCGCAGCACCTGTGTCGTCGAGTGCTCGCCCGAGACCTGGACGGGGCTCGGCCTCGACCGGGCCGACGAGGCCGAGGGGCTCGCCCGCCTCGAAGAGCTCTTCGTCAAGCTGCTGGACGGCCACCGGCTCATCGGACGGGCGACCGCGGGCGGCAGCGCGCAGTGGCTGAACTTCCGCACCCTCACCAACCGCTCCTGGTCCCACGGGAACGTCGTCCTGCTCGGCGACGCCGCCCACACCACGCACTACTCCATCGGCGCGGGCACCACCCTCGCCCTGGAGGACGCCATCGCCCTGGCCGACGCGCTGGGCAAGCGGCCCGCGAGCGAGCCCGGGCGGGCCGGACTCGCCCCGGCCCTCGCCGCGTACGAGAAGGTGCGCAAGGCCGAGCTGCTGTCCGTGCAGAGCGCGGCCCGCCACAGCGCCCTGTGGTACGAGAACCTGCCGCGGTACATCGACCTGCCTCCGGCGCAGATGTTCGCGCTCCTCGGCCAGCGGCACTCGCCCCTGCTGCCGTACGTGCCGCCGCAGCTCTACTACCGGCTCGACCGGGCGGCCGGGCGGCTCGAATCCCTGCGCAGGCTCAAGCGCTGGCTGGGCCCGAAGCTGGCACGCACCCTGCACGGCACCGCCGCCAAGGGCTGACACCTCGTCAACAGAGCACCTCATTGGCGGGAATGGCGGTGTTGCCCACGGGCCGGATGATGCGCGAGCGTGCTGAGTCATGGACCGAGACCGGGGCGACGCCGCCCTCTCCCTCTCCCGCCGCCGGCTCCTCGCGGCCGCGGGCGCCGCCGGTGCCGTCACCGCCATCGGCCTCGCACCCGCCGCCGCGCAGCCGCGTACCGGGCTCTCCCTGTCCTTCACCGGGGCCACCAACGGCGCGGCGACCCTCGCGCCCGGCGGGGACCGGCTGATCGCCGAGATCCAGAACGTCCTGTGGTCGCTCCCGCGCACCGGAGGCGGAGCAGTCCCGCTCACCCCGGCGGGCCTCGAACCGAACCGGCCCGTGTACGCGCCGGACGGCGGCCTCGTCGCCTTCTGCGCCTACCGGGGCGGCGGCTTCCACCTCTGGACGATGCGGCCCGACGGGTCCGACGTACGCAGGCGCACCGACGGGCCCTTCGACGACCGCGGCCCCGCCTGGTCGCCCGACGGCACCCGTATCGCCTTCGCCTCCGAGCGCGGCGGCGACCCGGTGACCGGCAGCCCGTACCGCATCCACGTACTGGACCTGCGCACCGGCGGCATCCACCGGGTGACGGGACTGCCCGGCCAGAACGGACCCGTGCAGGACGGGGCCTGGGAGGACTTCGACCCCACCTGGTCGCCGGACGGGGAGCGCATCCTGTTCGTGCGCGCGAAGGGCGTCACCACCGCGAACGGCGTGGGACTCGACGCCCGGACCGTCGCCGCCGTCCCCGCCTCCGGCACGGGACCGGTCGTCGTGGAGCACACCGACACCACGACCGCCCAGCTCCTGACCCCGGCCCTCTCGCCGGACGGCCGCCGCCTGGCGTATCTGCGCACCACCGCGGCCCCGAACGGCTCCTGCGCACTCGTCGTCGACGGCCGGCCCGTCGCCCTCGCCGGGGACCTCGCACCCGTACCGCCCCGCTGGACGCCCGAGGGCGAGCTGCTGCTCACCGTCGACGGCGACTTCACCCTCGTACGACCGGAGAACCCGACGCGGCCGGACACCATCCCCTTCGAGGGGGTGCTGCCCGTGGACCGGCCGCGGTACGAGGTCAAGGAGTACGACCTGGGGGAGGGGCGGGCCCGGCCGGTGCGGGGGATCCATCTGCCCGCGCTCTCGCCCGACGGGCGGCACATCGCCTTCGCCGCGCTCAACTCGCTCTGGCTGGCGAACAGTTCGGGCGGCGCGGCGCCGAAGCGGCTGCGCCGGGCGGCGGCCACGGAGTATCTGCTCGGGCCCTCGTGGTCGCGCGACGGACGTACGCTCCTGTACGCGGACGACCGGGACGGCCTGCTCGGTGTGTACCGGCTGGATCCGGCCACCGGCGAGGAGAGCGCCCTCGCGACCGGCGGACGGGTCCATCCCGCGCTCTCGCCCGACGGGACACACCTCGCCTGCCTGGACCTGACCGGACGGCTCGTCGTCCGCGACCTCGAAGGCGGCACGGAGAAGGTGCTCGCGACCCCGCTCGGCGCGGGAGGGCTGCCCGGGCGGCCCAGCTGGTCGCCCGACGGCCGGTACGTGGCGTTCTGCGACCGCAACCGGCTCAACCTCCGCTTCCGGGAGGGCTACAACCTCGTCCGGGTCGTCGACACCACGACCGGGAAGGACCGGCTGCACGGGGTGGCACCGCACGGGTCGATCGCCGACCGGTACGACTCGGGCCCCGTCTGGTCGCCCGACGGCCGCTGGATGGCGGTCATCGTCGAATCCGCGCTCTGCCTGCTGCCCGTCACCCCCGACGGGACCCCGCGCGGCGCCCTGCGCACCCTCACCACCGAACCGGCCGACCACCCCTCCTGGTCCGGCGACTCGCGGACCCTGCTGTACCTCTCCGGAGCCGCACTGCGGCTGATCGACATCGGCGGCGGACCGGCCCGTACCGTCCGCGTGCCCCTGGACCGGCGCAGGCCCGTACCCGCCGACACCGTGGTGCACGCCGGGCGGCTCTGGGACGGCACGGGCGACTCCGTACGGGAGGACGTCGACATCGTCGTACGCGGCGGACGTGTCACCGCCGTCGAACCGCACCGCAGACGTGCGGCGACGACCGGCGTCGACGCCTCGGACAAGACCGTCGTCCCCGGACTCTGGGACACCCACACCCACCCCTGGCAGGCCACCTACGGAGGCCGCCAGACGGTCGGCCAGCTCACCTACGGCATCACCACCGCCGTGTCCCTCGGCGGCTTCGCGTACGAACAGGCCCGCATCCGCGAGGCGGTGACGGCCCATCAGCTCGCCGGACCGCGCCTGCTGACCACCGGCGAACTCCTCGACGGCTCCCGGGTCGCCTACAGCATGGGACGCGCCCACCGGACGAGGGACGGGCTGCGACGCTCGCTGGAGCGGGGCGCCGCGCTCGACTGGGACTTCGTCAAAACCTATGTCAGGGCGCCGAGTTGGGTGATGGAGGAGGCGGCGCGGTTCGGACACGAACGGCTCGGCGTGCGCTCGGGCAGCCATCTGCTCTCGCCCGGCGTGCAGCTGGGCCAGGACCTGACGACCCATCTGCAGGCCACCCAGCGCTACGAGTTCGGCCATGCGACCACCTCGACGGGCCGTGCCTACCAGGACCTGCTGGAGATCTACACCGCCCGGGGCGTCGACTTCGGCCTCATCGCCACCCCCTTCACCTCCGCGCCCCTGCTCGGCGCGGACCCGGGACTGGCGGACGATCCCAGAGTGACGGCCGTGATGCCGCCCTGGGACAGCGCGCTCGTCCAGCAGGGGGCGACCGTGCCGCCGACCGCGGCCCAACTCGCCACCCTGCGCACGGAGACCGACATCTACCGGCGGATCCTTGCCGCGGGCGGACTCGTCGCCCTCGGCACCGACCAGCCGCTCGTGCCGGTCGGCCTCTCCCTCCACCTCGGCCTGCGCGCCCTGCACCGGGGCGGCCTCTCCCCGGCCGAGGCGCTGCGGACGGTGACCGTGCTGCCCGCCCGGCTCTTCGGCCTCGAAGGCGACCTCGGCACGGTCCGGCCCGGCAGGCTCGCCGACCTGACCGTGGTCGACGGCGACCCCTTCACCGACTTCGACACCCTCGTCCGTACGGTCGCCGTGCTCCGGGGCGGGGTCCCGTACACGACGGACGACCTCGTGGCCGCGTACGAGCCCGTGTCCGCGCCCGCCGTCCGCCGTGCGGCGCAAGAGGTGGACTGGCTGGAGGCGGGGCGGCTGATGCGACGTGAGGGGTGCTGCGACGCGGGCTTCTGAGACCGTCCCGCCGGCCCAGGAGCACGATCCGGCGTGCATGTCCGCGATCGATCCGGCTGTCCGGCTCCGTGTCGAACGGCGGGCCAAGGTATTCGAACAAGTTGTGGTGCCCGCGTTCGTTGCCGGTTCGGGCGCACGCCCCCGCGGTCGCGTGCGCTCTCGCGGCACCATCCGGACACGCGGCGTCCGAGTGATCAGACAACGCGTAGCTGCGGCGCGGCGGTTGGAACGGGATCGTCCGCAAAACGCACCAAGCGTCATGCGCCTTGACAGCATCGATCGTGCGCCGGCGCAACTAATGTGACGAAAGAGCGCCACAGTGACCCCACGTCGGGATACGCTGCCCCGCGCACCCCACGTTCGAGTCCGCGCACGTGGGGGGCCGGTCATCCCGGCCTGTTCGTGTGCGGGTTCGGCAGAGCCCCAACGCGAGAGACATACCGTCCGGTCTGACGTTCCACCCCTCACCGCAACCCGGTGAACCCAGTCCACCCCCGGAAGGCTCCACGCGGCCGGGCACCGATCAGACTTGGCGTCCTCCGTCGGTCCGTACACGCAGTGCGGGCCTTCAGGCAGGGCGTCCCGAACCCCCGTCAGGGCAGCCTCGGCTCGAACTCGGCACCGAAAAGAACGCACCACGGACTCCGCCAGGAACCGTGCGCCGCGGACGGCTCCACCAGGACCTGCCGGTCCGGCCGGGATCGGACGCCCTCAGGTGCACAGCCGGCCGCCGAGTACCGCCGACTGCCTTTCATCCAGTGAGGAACAATGAGCATGCGCGCCCGCACCACCGTAGCTGCGGCCCTTTCGACGGTCCTGTCCCTCTCTCTCGCCGGCTGTGGCGAGGGATCCGACAGTGGGAGCGACGGAAAGGCCGCGTCCGTGGGTATCGCCATGCCCACGAAGACGTCCCAGCGGTGGATCAACGACGGCCAGAACATGGTCGACGAGCTCAAGGGGTTCGGCTACACCACCACCCTCAAGTACGCCGACAACGACCCGAAGAACCAGGTCGCACAGGTCGAGGCCATGATCGAAAGCGGCGTCGACGCGCTGGTCATAGCCTCGGTCGACGGCAAGGTGTTCACCGACGTCCTGGAGAAGGCGAACTCGGCCAACGTGCCGGTGATCTCCTACGACCGGCTGATCCTCGGCAGCCCGAACGTCGACTACTACGCGACCTTCGACAACGTGAAGGTCGGCACCCTGCAGGCCGACTACATCTCGGAGGGCCTCGGGCTCGTCAACGGCAGCGGCAAGGGCCCGTTCACCGTCGAGCTCTTCGCGGGATCCCCCGACGACAACAACACCAAGTACTTCTACGAGGCCGCCATGGAGGTCCTGGAGCCGTACATCCAGAGCGGCGACCTGATCGTCAGATCCGGGGAGACCGAGCTCAAGGAGATCACCACCCTGCGCTGGGACGGCCCCACGGCGGAGAAGCGCATGAACAAGCTGCTCGACGCGGAGTACTCCGACCAGGACATCGACGCGGTCCTCTCCCCGTACGACGGTATGTCGCTCGGCATCATCAAGGCGCTCAAGGCGCACGGCTACGGCACCGCCGCCAAGCCGCTGCCCCTCGTCACGGGCCAGGACGCCGAGGTGCCCTCGATCAAGTCGATGATGGACGGCGAGCAGTCGCAGACCGTCTACAAGGACACCCGTGAGCTGGCGCTGGTCACCGCGTACATGGTCAACTCCGTGGTCCACGGCAAGAAGCCGGCGCTCAACGACACCAGGACGTACAACAACGGCAAGAAGGTCGTGCCCGCGTACCTCCTGGAGCCGGTGGGCGTGGACAAGGCCAACTACCAGCAGGTGCTGGTGGACTCGGGCTACATCAAGGAGAGCGACCTGAAGTAGGTCGCGCGAGCGGTTCACGCACGGGTGCGGGGCAGGGAGAGTCGTCTCCCTGCCCCGCACCCGTGCGTGGGGGTCGGCGTCAGTTGACGAAGACCGCCGGGCTGCCGCTCTGCGTGGTGTCGGCGACCGGGGCGTACTTGGCGGTGAAGAAGCCGTTGCTGAAGCACAGCGACGAGCCTGAGAACTTCGTGAACTGCTGGTTCGTGAACGAGATGCTGTTGTCGGCGTTGTTCGCCGTGCCCGACAGGCTGGGTGCCCGGTAGACGCAGGTGATGCTGCCGAGCAGCGTACGCAGCACGGCGGTTGTCTGGATGGACGAACCGGCGGCCGGGGTGATGGTGAGGGCGCCGCCCGAGGTCACGGTCGTGGTGTAGGGCAGGTTGTCGACCTTGATGCTGGTGACACCGAGGACGCCGACCACGTTGCTGGAGCAACTCGCGCTGTCGAAGGTGTGGCTGGTGACCGACTCGGTGGCCGTGCCGGGCGCGGCCGGGTTGTCGACCACCGTGGCGACGAAGGCCGACGACGAGCAGGAGATGCCGCTCGTGCCGGTGGCGCTGGAGTAGAGCGTGGCGTTCGTGCCGCCGGCCAGGGACGCGCTGAGCACGTCGCCGGCGGCGACCGCCGTTCCACCGGCGCCGCCGGTGGTCAGGACCGAGCCGTCGGCCGCGGAGGCCGGCCCGGCCGCCGAGAGGGCGAGGGTCGTGACGGCGGCGGCCAGGGTGAGGGAAGTCCGAGTACGCATGCGGGTGCCTCGTTTCCAGGAGTGGGGGTGCCAGAGGTGGCCGCCGCCGGCCCGTCACGCCTTCTCCGAACGTGACGGGCCGACGGCAGCTGCCGGAAGGTCGGCCGGAGGTGTCGAAGGACAACCTCCGGCACATGACCGGCGGTCGGGGCGGCCGGACGCGGCCCAGGGGGGAAGTGGCCGTGCCGGTGCCGTGCAGGAGTGGACGCGGAGCGCACAGGTGGTGGGTCCGCGAAGGGCGCTCGTGCGGCCGAGTGGCGGTCCGGAGCGCCGTGCGACGGGATGCGGTGCCGTGCGAACGGGATGAAGCCCGGGAACGGCATACGCCGTCGATCGGATCCGGCGCCACGGATCCATGCGCAGCCAGGGAGAGTTGTAGACCTGAACGATGTTCAACGTCAAGACGCAGTAAGGAAGTTGACGTTCAATCAGGGGGCCTCCATCGCTTCGCCACATCTCCGACTTCCTTTTTGCACAAGGTGCTTGACCCTCGACACTTACCGCGGGTAACTTCCGTCGCGGCTACTGCTGCGTAACGTGAAAGCCCTTGCACCCGCCGGGAGTTGTGAGGAGACGTGCGCCGCATCCGCTGTCCGCGCCAGGACAACGTGCCGCCCGAAGCCCCACCTAGCGTTGACCATGCCCCTGGGAGCAGAAATATGGCCTCGTCCTCGGACGCCAACCCGTCCGCCGGTTCCACCCCCGAGCCCTCCGAAGCACCGGAAAGCGGTTCCACGGCGGAGACACCCGCAAGCTCCGCGAGACGTGGGCGGGTCCGTCCACGCCGCGCCGCGGTGATGGCGGTTCCCGCCACCGTGATCGCCGCGGGCCTCATGATCCTCACCGCCCAGGGGGCCCTGGGTGTGCAGTTCGCGATCTCCGGCATGCCGTTCACGGTCACCGCGACCAATCTCGACGGTGAGGGCTTCGCACAGTTCGGCGGCCTCGACCAGATGGCCGAGGGCAGCCCGAACGAGGGCGACACCGGCGGCCAGGTCCTGGTGGTGGTCTCCGCGATCAAGAAGGCGACCCTGGAGAAGCTCTGCCAGAGCGTCGACCTCGGTGGCACCAACCTGCTCATCAGGGCCGGGGAGGGATCGCAGAAGGTCTCCGCGACCAACCTCACCACCGACTCCACCGAACTGTCCGGCAACGCGTCCTTCGACAACATCGAGATCGGCAACGACGCCAGCACGCTCGACAAGTCCCACACGCGCGGCCCCAAGGGCGTCTTCAGCCAGCAGGCCGACACCGTCCACATCGGCAATCTGCGGCAGACCAACTACGCCACCACGGCCGCCGTGTTCAAGCTTCCCGGTCTGAAGCTGAGCTTCAGCGACAAGGGCTGCTGATGGCCGCCTTCCGGCGCTGGCGTGCGGACCGCCCGTTCCTGGGCGGGCTGCTGCTCACCCTGGGCGGGGCGGAGATCCTCCTCACGCAGAAGGCGTCGCTGAAGGTCGTCATGCACATCGGCATGCAGGGCCTGGCCGGCTATCTCCTGCCGGTCCTGATGGTGATCTGCGGACTGCTGATCCTCTTCAACCCCGCGCAGCGACTCTTCTACTCGATCCTCGGCGTCCTGTTCTCCCTGGGCTCCTGGATCACCTCGAACCTGGGCGGCTTCCTCATCGGCCTCCTCCTCGGTGTCGTCGGCAGCTGCCTCGCCTTCGGCTGGCTGCCGGACCAGGAGCCGCGCCGACCCCGTAAATGGTTCCGCCGCGATCGGACGCGGGCGAAGCCGGTGCGGCTGACGCGGTCGGTGGAGTCGGTGGGCCGTCCGTGACGCGTCGGGGGCGCCCGCAGGCGCCCCCGCGGTCGCGGCACCCGTCTGCTCACTGCACGCCGTGCGGCCGGAACTGGATGCTCACGCGGGGACCCGCCGCCCGCGCGCTCTTGGGGATCGCGTGCTCCCAGGTGCGCTGGCAGGAACCGCCCATCACGATCAGGTCGCCGTGCCCGAGCGGACGCCGTACCGTGCCGCCGCCGCGCCGGGGTCGCAGGAGCAGATCCCGCGGGGCCCCCACGGAGACGATCGCGACCATCGTGTCCCGGTGTGCGCCGCGCCCCGTCCGGTCCCCGTGCCAGGCCACGCTGTCCCGGCCGTCCCGGTAGTAGCAGAGCCCGGCCGTGGTGAACGGTTCCCCCAGCTCGTCCGCGTAGTGGCAGGACAGGGCGTCCCGCGCCTCGTCCAGCACGGGATGCGGCAGCGCGTGCTCCGCACGGTAGAACGCCAGCAGCCGCGGTACGTCCACCACCTGCTCGTACATCTGTCGCCGTTCCGCCCGCCAGGGGACCTCCTCGGCGAGCCGGCCGAAGAGCGGGTCCGCGCCGTGGAGCCAGCCGGGCAACAGGTCGATCCACGCCCCGTCGCCGAGCGCGGTCCGGCGCAGCCCGGTGAGCGGGCCGAGGCGGATGGCGTCGCTCTGGTCGAACAGTGATCCCTGAAGGTGCGTGGACATGTCTCCAGGCTACCCGGTGATTCGAATAGGTGTGCTAATCGAATGTCGAGGGTCACCTCGGGTGCTTCGGCGATCTGCCCCGCTCAGTGATCGGCGCCGGGACGCCCGCTCGGCGCATGGCGGCGGTGGCTGGTGTCGCACCAGGGGAAGACGCGGCTGCGCCGACAGGTGCACAGGGCGACGCAGAAGCGGTCGGAGGACACGGTCGTGCCGTCCTCCAGGACGACCTCGACCGGCCCTTCGACGAGCATGGGGCCCTCGCGGTGGGCGACGATCCGGCGCGGGCGTTCGGCGGGGCTCTCCGGCACGGCCGTTCACCGCCTTTCTGTCGACTGTCCCGACTGTTCCGACTCTCTCGGTTCTCACGTCTCTCTCGACGACGTGCTGTGAGCGCTTCGCAGGGGGCCTGCGCCGTGGCGGTCACACGGCGGTGCGCAACGAGGACCGGCCGGACCGCCAGGCCTCCAGCAGGCGGTTCGCGAGCCGGTCCTCGACCCATCCGGTGGCATCGACACCGAACGCGATGTCGGCGTCGAGATGCGGTTCCTGCTCCAGCAGGCCGGCCACGACCTCACGGCGTACAACCTGTTCGTGCACCGCGTCCGCCTCGACGTGCTCGGTGTAGAAGTGCTCGGCCGCCGGGCCCGCCCCGGTGCGCCGCATCGCGCTCGCGAGCCGCCTGGAGCCGGGGGAGGAGGTGGTCTCCACCGCGGCGAAGTGGCCCACCAGCGCGCCACGCAGTGCGCGGTGCAGACCGAAGAGCGACATCAGGTTGACGACGGCCAGCGCCTCGTCGCCGCACGCGTCGAGATAACGCCCGTACGACGGGTCCAGGCCGAGGTCGGTCATGAGGTCGGCGAACAACCGGGCGTGCACGCGCTCGGCGCGCCCCGCTCCCCACTCGTCGAACTCCACCGCCGCCATGCCCGCCTTGGCGCGCCCCCAGAGGCGCGGCAGGACCCAGGCGTGCGGATCGGCTTCCTTGAGGTGGTAGACCGAGCGCTGGGCGGCGTACTCGCGCAGCTGCCACAACTCGCCCTCGTCCCGCAGGAAATGGGAGACGCCCTCACCGTCGACGGGTTCCACGAGCAACTCGTCCAGCGCCTCGTCCGCGCGGGTGTGCCGGGTCGCCCCGGCGCGCAGGGCCGCCAGGAACGGCTTCTCCAGCGCGGCGCGGACCCGCAGCAGCCCGGGGTCCCACTCGCGGGCGCCGTCGACCCCCGCGAAGCCCCGGTAGTGCAGCTCGTAACAGAGGTAGAGCGCCAGCTGAAGATCGTCGCCGAGCGGCTCGGCACCGGTGAGAACGGCGTCGCCGGGCAGCGGTCCCGTGCCGCGCAGATACTCGATGAGCGCCGCGGAGATCTCTCCCCGGCCCGGCGGGAGGTCCGGTTCCGCGTACGGGCGCTCGGCTGCTGGTTCCATGGCTTCCGGGTACCCGTGATCGAGGAGCCCTCACCTGCGGGGACTCACCCGCGGACTCACCCGCGGACCCACTCCGGACGCGGCGGTGGTCGCCGGATCAGCCGCGCCCTGTGTCGATGACGCAGAAGCGGTTCCCGTCGGGGTCCGCGAGGACGACGAAGTCCGGATCCTCGGGATACAGGTCCCAGTCGACCCGCCGCGCGCCGAGGGACACCAGCCGCTCGACCTCGGCGGCCTGGTCGGCGGCGTCGCCGGCGTACAGGTCGAGGTGGACCCGGGGATGTTCCTGCACCGGTGTGTCGCTCAGGCCGAGGGACACCTGGAAGCCGGTGCCGTCCACGGGGACCAGCACCACCCAGTCGTCCTCGGCCGCCTCGCGCGGCTCGTAGCCGAGCGCCTGCGTCCAGAACGCGGCGGCGCGCCGGACGTCCGACACACCCAGTACGACGGACCCGATCTTCAGCATGCGCCGAGTGAAGCAGATGCCCGCGGGGTCCGGGTGGCCTTTTCGTCGTCCGGCGCGCTGGCGTGCTGGCGTGCGTGCCTACGTACGTACGTGGGTGCGTGCCTGCGTGTGCGGGCGTGAGCAGGGCGCGGGTCAGGTGCGCCCGGGGCCTCCGCTGCCGAAGCCTCCACTGTCGTTGTCGCTCCAGGTCGGGCGTTCCTGGTCGGCCGAGCGGTGCGAGGAGTCGCCGCCCAGTTGGTGCGGGGTCAGGCGGTCCTGGCCCTCGGCGATCCCGTCGGGCTCGCGCTGCTCGGTCACCGGGCCGACCGGCCCGGAGTCCGGAAGGCGGGGCTGTTCCTCGGGGCGGGGCGGCGCGGGCTGGCGGGAGCGCTGCCGACGGCCCCACACCACGGCCCAGATCAGGCCGCCGACGAGGATGACGCCGATCAGGAACGGCACGATTCCGCCCACGGCGGCGCCGGAAGCGGCCAGGGGTGTCGCGTTGAAGTCCATTTCCCCCGAGTACCCGGCCCCACCAGCCGAAACAGGGGTTCCGCGCCCGGCGGCCCGCCCGCCGGCCCGGACCGGAACGAGCGACGGCTCCCGGACGGCGTGTGTCCGGGAGCCGGCTCGATGCGGCTCTCCCTCACCATCTGTACCAGCGTGACCTGCCTCCCGAGCCCGTCGTGCCCCGCATCAGGAAGCCGAGCAACCAGATGACGAGCACCGCGATCGCGATCCACCAGAGCACTTTCACGGCGAATCCGGCCCCGAAAAGGATCAGGACCAGCAGCAGGACCAAGAGAATCGGAACCATGGCCTCCACCTCCTGGGTGGCTGGGTTCCCCGAATAGCTGTTCCCTACCACGTCATAGTGGTGTGGATGGGATATTTATTTGCAGAAGCGGCGAAAATCGTAAAGTCATGTTATGTAATGAAAAGTTTGGGGATGTCCGCTTCGGGGAAAAATATCCACAGTGCTTCGGACTGGAGGCACGTCCGCGGGAGCTGGTGAACCAGACCTCGGTTGTGTCCCGGCCGGGCCCGTTTGCGCGCCCTCCCACGGTGACTGTTCCGTGAGCACCCTCTGAGGGAGATGCGACGCAGCATGCCAATCACCGTCAGGACGAAGCAGCATCCCCATGACGACGCCCCCGACACGGCCGCGGCCTTCGAACGGCTCGCGGCCCTTCCCGAAGGGGCCGACCGGCAGACCCTGCGCGACGACCTGGTGCGGGACTGGCTGCCCATGGCGAACAGGATCGCCATGCGGTACCGGGGGAGGGGCGAGTCCACCGAGGATCTCGCCCAGGTGGCGGCGCTCGGCCTCGTCAAGGCCGTCGACCGCTACGACCCCGAGCGCGGCAGCGCCTTCGAGAGCTACGCCATCCCGACCATCACCGGTGAGATCAAGCGCCACTTCCGCGACCACATGTGGGTTCTGCACGTGCCGCGGCGCGTCCAGGACCTGCGCAACCGGGTCCGCGCCGCCGCGAAGGAACTGTCGCAGGCCATCCCGGGCCGCAGACCGACCGTCGCCGAGATCGCCGCGCACGCACAGATGACCGAGGACGACGTACGGGCCGGATTCGAAGCCCTCGACAGCTTCACCGCCCTGTCCCTCGACGCCGAACTGCCCGGCAGCGACGACGGTTACGCGCTCGGGGACGCCCTCGGAGAGTCCGACACCGGATTCGACCTGGTCATCGACCGCGAGGCGGTGAAGCCCTGTATCGCGGCGCTCCCCGAGCGCGAGCGGACCATCCTCTATCTGCGCTTCTTCAGGGGGATGACCCAGGGGAGCATCGCGGAGCACCTGGGCATCTCGCAGATGCATGTCTCCCGGCTGCTCAGCGGCTGCTGCGCGAAGGTGCGCGACGAGGCGCTCGCCGATCACGAACACGACGAGGACAGTGACCGGGGGCATACCCGGACGGCCGGGTCCCACGAACCCAGCCGCCCGCCCCGGGGTGGTGCTCCCGAGCCGGGCGGCTGTGTGGCGAGCTCACTGCCGAACCCTCCCGGGAGCGGTTTGCCAGCGGCCTGCCACTCACCGAAGTAACCAACAGGGCCTGAACAAAACGCCCTTGTCATGGTGGTGGGTCATATCCCGGCCGCAGGGCGGGTCCGTACGGGTCGAGTGTCTCGTTCAGAGCGGGCGCTCGTCACCCAGGGTCACGGAAGCTCACGGATTGCGAAGGTTGCCCGTGGGGCGCAGGGTGAAGACGGCAGTCCAACCCCCGTACGAAGGCGGAACACCATGAGCAAGGCGAAGAGCAAGGCCAAGCAGATGAAGGGCAAGATGAAGGAGGCCACCGGCAAGGCCATGGACGACAAGTCCATGGAGGGCGAGGGCCGGGGCGAGCAGATGGCGGGCAAGGCCGAGGAGCTCAAGGACCGGGCCGCCGGCCACATGAAGCAGTCCGGCCGGTAGAGCGTCGGCCCATTCGCGAGTACGCCCCCGAACGGTCACCGGTTCCCGCCGCGACCGCCGGGGGCGTTGCCGCGTCCGCACGACGGGGCGCCACCGCCCGTCACCGGCCGCCACCTGCGAGGCGTCCGTGGCGGAAGAGGTGTGGAGGAGTGATCCATGGGCACTCGACCGCTGCAAAGACGTGCCCGACCAGGCGTTCACCGGCCGTGTGCACCCACCTCCCGCACCCGACAGGGGCGCTCGGACGGAGGACTTCCCTCATGGCTTTTCTCGTCGATCCGACGCGCCCGCCCGGCCCTCTGATGGCGCCCCCGGGCGTCTACGCGCCGCAGGCCGACACCTTCCTGCTGGCCCGGGCGCTCTACCGCGAGGGCCCCGCCCCCGGCATGGAGGTCCTCGATCTCGGGACCGGCACCGGAACCCTGGCCATCTGTGCCGCGCGAAAGGGCGCACGTGTCACGGCGGTCGACATCGCCTGGCGGGCCGTGCTCACCGCCCGGCTCAACGCCCTGCGGTCCCGGCAGCGCCTCACGGTCCACCGCGGCGACCTCCTGGAGCCCGTACGGGGACGGTCCTTCGACCTGATCATCAGCAATCCGCCGTACGTTCCCACGCCGCCGTCGCGGCAGTCGGCCGGCCACAGCCGTGAGCGGGCCTGGAACGCCGGGCTCGACGGGCGGGCGATCCTGGACCGCATCTGCGCCGATGCGCCGCGCGTCCTGCGGCCCGGCGGTGTCCTGCTCATCGCCCAGTCGGGGCTGAGCGGCACCGACGAGACCCTGGACCGGCTGGCCGGATCGGGACTGCGGGCCACGGTCGGCGACCGGGCGTACATCCCGTTCGGGCCCGTCCTCCGCTCGCGTCTGCCGTGGCTGAGGGAGTCCGGCCGGATCGCGGCATGCGAGGAGAACGAGGAGCTGGTGGTCATCAGGGCCGAACGGACGTGCTGACTGCCGTGTCCCGCTGACCTCCGTGTCCTGCCCGACCGCCGGGGACCACTTCGAGGAGCGCTCCCCGAGCCCTGTCCCGCCCCTACGACGGCCTCTCGCGGACGACGTCCCGCGGCGGCTTGTCGTAGCGCAGTCCGAGGAAGCGCGGATGGCGGAGCATGCCGTCCCGCGTCCACTCCGTGAACGCGATCTGCGCGACCAGTGCCGGCTCGGCCCAGTGGGCGCCCGCCTCACGTACCCGGTCGGTGAACGGCGAGGCGGGCAGGGCTAGTTGGTCCAGGGCGCCCCGCAGCGCGAGGAGCGTACGGCGGTCGAACCCCGTACCCACCTTGCCCGCGTACCGCAGGTCCTCGCCCTCGAAGTGGCCCAGGAGCAGGGCGCCGAACCCGGCGCGGCTGCCGCCCGGTGCGCTGAACCCGCCGATCACGAACTCCTGCTCCAGGGAACACTTCAGCTTGAGCCAGTCCGGTGAACGGCGGGGCGAATAAGGGCTGTTGGCGCGCTTGGCGATGAGCCCCTCCCAGCCGCGGGCGCAGGCGTCGGCCAGGAGATCGGCGCCTCCCTCGTTGCGGTGGGTCGTCAGGCGCAGCGGCGCGCGGTAGGTCAGGGCGCGACGGAGCAGCGACTTGCGGGTGCGCAGCGGCAGCCGTGTCGTGTCCGCGCCCTCCAGCCCGAGCAGATCGAAGAGGCAGTACGTCACGGCGACCTCGCTCGCCTCGACGTCCCGGCGGCGGGTGAGTCCCATGCGCTGCTGAAGACGGGCGAAGTCGGTGCGGCCCCGCGTGAACGCGACGATCTCCCCGTCCACGGTGAAGTCCGTGCAGGGCTGGGCGGCGAGCGCGTCCACGATCTCCGGGTAGGTCGCGTCGAGGCGGTTGCCGGCGCGCGAGAGCAGACGGACCCGTTCCCCCTCGCGCACCGCCAGCACGCGGACGCCGTCGAGTTTGCGCTCGAAGATCCAGTCCCCGGGGAAGTCGCGCCGGTCGCTGAGCGTGGCGAGCATCGGCCGGGAGGCGAGCTCGACGCCGGGAACCGCGTGACGGAGCAGCCGCGCCTGGTCCTCGGGCAGGGAGCCCAGCAGGTCGGTCATCGCCGTTCACTCCTTCGTCCGGCCCCTTCCCCTGCCCCCCCACGCATCGTC
Organism: Streptomyces liliiviolaceus; assembly: GCF_018070025.1. Taxonomy (NCBI): domain Bacteria; kingdom Bacillati; phylum Actinomycetota; class Actinomycetes; order Kitasatosporales; family Streptomycetaceae; genus Streptomyces; species Streptomyces liliiviolaceus. The sequence goes on along the minus strand of NZ_JAGPYQ010000002.1, from coordinate 2,098,876 downwards.
GCGCAGGCCCCCGGCCCCCGCGACCGGGCGGTCGTCCCTGCGCGTCCGGGCGGGGGCGGACGCGCCGTTCATCGGCAACCCCTTCCTGTGCGGGCGGATCTCAGCATGATGTGAGGAGGACGGCGCCCCGCCCTGGCTAGCGGGGCGGGCCCGGTTTCTTGGGGGAGGATCCGTGGACAGGACAGGGACCACCGGCCGCACACCCGAAGGCGACGCCCGCGCGATGGGCGCCGAGGAGCCCGCGCGACGCGCACAACCCGTGCGACGCGCGGATCCGGCGGATCCGGCGGACCCGACGCACCATGCCACCGATCTCACCGATCTCACCGACCTCGCGGAACTCAGGAGTCAGGAGTTCGGCTATCTCGACGCCGGCGGTCACACCTACCTCGATCACACGGGAGCCGGCCTCGCCCCGACCTCACTCGTCCGGGGGAGCGCCGCACGGATCACCGGCGGTGTCTTCGGGAACCCGCACTCCGAGAGCCCGGCCTCCCGCGCCTCGGGACTCCTGCTGGCCCGGGCGCGCCGGGCGGTGCTCCGCCACTTCCACGCCGACCCGGCCGAATACGCCGTGATCTTCACCCCGAACGCGACGGGTGCCCTGCGCCTGGTCGGCGAGGCGTACCCCTTCAGCCGCCGCAGCAGGCTGGTCATGCCGCTGGACAACCACAACTCGGTCAACGGCCTGCGGGAGTACGCGCGTTCACGCGGCGCGCGCACGACGTACGTCCCCGTGGACGGCCCCGGTCTCCGCGTGGACGAACGGCGGCTGCGGGCAGCTCTGCCCGAGCGCGGACGCGGACGCGGTGTCGGCCGACGCCCCGCGCGACCGGGCGAGCGCAGACAGGGGCTGCTCGCGTACCCGGCGCAGAGCAATTTCACCGGCGTCCAGCATCCGCTCGCCTGGATCGCGACGGCCCAGGAGCGCGGTTACGACGTCCTGCTCGACGCGGCCGCCTTCGTCCCCGCCAACTCCCTCGATCTGAGCCGCTACCACCCCGATTTCACCGTCGTCAGCTGGTACAAGGTCTTCGGCCACCCCACCGGCGTCGGCAGTCTGATCGCCCGCCGGGACGCGCTCGCCCGGCTGCGCCGGCCCTGGTTCTCCGGAGGCACGATCTACGCGGTCAGCGCCCAGGCGCAGTGGCACGTCCTCGCCGACGACGAGGCGGCCTTCGAGGACGGCACGGTCAACTTCCTCTCCATCCCCGACGTGACGGCCGGGCTGGAGTGGATCGACGCCGTCGGCATGGAGCGGGTGCACACGCATGTGACCGAGCTGACCGCCCAACTCCTCGCGGGACTCACGGCGTTGCGGCACAGCGACGGCTCTCCGCTGGTGAGGGTGTACGGCCCGCGCGACCTCGTGGCCCGCGGCGGAACCGTCGCGCTCAATCTGCTGGACGCCGACGGCCGCGTCGTCGACGAACGGGTCGTCACCCGCGACAGCGCCGCGCGCGGCATCTCCCTGCGCACGGGCTGCTTCTGCAATCCGGGCGCGGGCGAGGCGGCCTTCGCCCTGCCGCTCCGCCTGCTGCGCTCGGCCGCCCGCCGCCGGCTCACATCCCTGGAGGAGTACCTGGAGCTGCTGCGCCTGCCGTCGGCGGGCGCGGTCCGTGTCTCGCTCGGCCTGTCGTCACAGCCCGGGGACATCGACACGTTCCTGAGGTTCGTCCGGGAGACCTACCGGGACCGGGTGCCGGGCGCGACCGGTCTGGAGGCGAGAACCGGCTGCTGAGAGACGGGCGGCGGCTGCAGCGAATGGACGAGGGCCGGCGGACGGGGCCGACGGTCGGGGGCCGGAGACGGGTCGGCGCGGTGCCTCAGCCTCCCGCCCGGTCGCGCACCACACCGCCCCGGCACTTGCGCACCAGGACCGCCCAGGTCGCGGCCAGGAACACCAGCGTGAACCCCGTCAGGATCAGCCAGCCGTGCCGGGCGGGCCCGGCGAACGAGTCGCCGTACGCGTCGAGCAGGGGCGGGCCCAGCCGGGAGGCCCCGTCGCGCCACAGCGCTTCCAGGCCGATCCCCGCGCCGAGTGCCTCGAACGCCCAGCGGTTCGTCATGGCCCAGCTGATCGCCTCCCCGGCCGCCGTCATCCGGGGAACGGGTACGAAGGCCCCGGAGAAGAGCACCTGGGGGAAGCACAGCAGCGGCAGCATCAGCGTCGCCTGTCCCGGGTCGGTCACCGCGGCCGAGGCGAGCAGGCCCAGCGCGAGCGCGGCCGCGGAAGCCAGCACACTCGACACGAACAGGGAGAGGTAGACGTCCCAGCCCGCCGCGGGCAGCCGGTCCAGGGCGCGCAGCACGGCGAGCAGCAGGGCGTCCGCGGCGGCGAGCACCGGCAGCATGATCGTGAGCTTCGAGGCGACGTACGGGCCGATCCGCAGGCCCGCCAGCCACTCGCGGCGCAGCACGGGCAGCTCCGTGCAGATCTGCAGCAGCCCGTACGTCAGCCCGAAGAAGAAGGCGCCGAACGCGATCCAGAACATGATCATCGCGGTGGACCCCGGATCGGGGTCCGCCGGGTCGAACGCCCCCGCGCGGAAGAGCACCGCGAACATCGCCACGATCATCACGGGCGAGCCCGCCAGCACGGCGACCGAGAGCCGGCTGTGCAGCAGCAGGGCGCTGCCGCGCCGCGTGAGCAGGGACCACTGCCGTACCGCGCCGACGCGCCGCCGTGGCACGGGCCGCGCCGCCGGGCGGGCGCGGGGAACGGCGGGCCCGTCCGGCGCCGGTCCGACCCGCACACCGTCGGAGCCGGCGCCGTCGGAGACCGTACCGTCGGAGCCGGCGCCATCGGGCAGGGCGCCGGCGGATGCGCCCCCGGCGGCCACGGCGCCGACGGGTACGGCTCCTTCGGCCACCACGCCGTACACGTCCTCCACCGTGTCCACCCCGAACGCCCCGCACAGGCGGCCCGGTTCACCCGCGTACGCGACCTGCCCGTCGGGGGAGAGGAACACGACGTGGTCGCCGCGCAGCAGATCGGCGAGGACGTGCGTGGTCAGTACGACGGTGGTGCCGCCCTCGGCCAGCGAACGCAGGGTCCGCAGCAGGGCGGCCCCGGTCACCGGATCGAGTCCGGAGGTCGGTTCGTCGAGGAAGAGCGCCCTCGGGCCGGTGAGCAACTCGGCGGCGATACCGGCCCGTTTGCGCTCCCCGCCGCTGAGCGCGCGCACCGGTGTGCCCGCCCGGTGGGAAAGCCCCAGGGAGACCAGGACCCGGTCCACGGCCGCGGTGACCTCCGTGGCGGAGGTGCCCGCGGGCATCCGCAGACCGGCGGCGTACACCAGGGTCCGGTGCAGCGGCAGGTCCCGGTGCAGGATGTCCTCCTGCGGGACGAACCCGAACTCCGGTCCCGGCGCGCCCGGTCGGGCGCCGTCGTGCAGGACCGTTCCCTCGTCGGCGGCGCGCAGTCCCGCCAGCGATTCCAGCAGGACCGTCTTGCCCGCCCCGCTGCTGCCCGCGATCACGACGATCCGTCCGGGGGCGATGTCGACCGACACGTCGTGCAGCACGCGCCCCGCTCCGCGCACCCGCTGGGTGAGCCGGCGAGCCTGAACGCGGAGTCCTGTCGGTGTCGTCGGCATGGGGGCAGCATGCCAGGGGGACGCCGACGGCGGACCCGTATCGACGAGGGCACCGGCATGACCTCTGTTTCACTGGTAAGTCGGCCTTCTATGCGCATACTTGCAAGTCAGCAAGGTAATGAGACCTCACTTAAAACGATCTTTGTTTCTTTCATTGACGATGGAAAAGAATCGACCTAGGTTCCGGGCATGCGCTCGACTCCTCGCACCGAGGCGTTCCCGGCCCACACGCCGGCCGCTGCCCAGATCTTCACCACCGTGCTGTCCCACGGCCCGCTCACCCGCTCCGACATGGCCGGGCGGGCGGGGCTGTCGGCCGCCGCCGTCACCAAGGCGGTCCGGCCTCTGATCGAGGCCGGATACCTGGTGGAGGAGGCCGGGGACGAGGCGCGGCCCGCGCTGGGACGGCCCGCCAACTCCGTGCGCGTGGACGGCGGCCGGGCCCTGTTCATCGGTGTCAAGGTGACCGGCGACGAGATCATCGCCGTACTGACGGACCTGTGCTGCCGGATCCGGGTCGCCCGTCATGTGCCTCTGCGGGCCCGTGAACCGCAGCCCGTGCTGACCGCCGTCGCCGACCTCGTCCAGGAACTCCTCGCGGAGGCCGACGGGTTCGGCGTCCAGGTGCAGGGGATCGGTGTCGCCGTCTCCGGCGACGTGGACCGGGCCGCGGGCGAGGTGCGTCTGTCGCCCTTCCTCGACTGGCACGACCTGCCGCTCGCCGAGCTGGTGGAGATGACGACCGGACTGCCGGTCACCGTCGACAACGACGTGCGGGCCCTGACCGTCGCCGAGCAGTGGTTCGGCGCGGGCGTCGGCCTGTCCGACTTCGCCGTGGTCACGGTGGGAGCGGGCATCGGCTGCGGCCTGGTGGTGCACGGCAAGGTCGTCTCGGGCGCGCACGGTGTCGCCGGGGAGATCGGGCACGTGGTCATCGACCCCACCGGCCCGCTCTGCCACTGCGGGAACCGGGGCTGCGCGGAGGCGATCGCCGCCGACCCCGCGATCGTCACCGCGGTCCGCGAGGCGACCGGTCGACCGGTGGCCGACGCGGCGCAGGCCGTCGAACTGGCCCGCCGGGGCGACCCCGGCGCACGAGAGGTCTACGCACGGGCCGGGGACGCGATCGGCCGGGCCATCGCGACCGTCGCCAACCTCATGGGACCCGAACGCGTGATCATCTCCGGTGAGGGCCTGGCGGCGTACGACCTGTTCGCCGGGCAGATCCGCGACGCCTTCGCCGCGTCCGCCTTCGGTACCGCCGCCCGCTGCGACCTGCTGACCCGGCCGTTGCCCTTCGACGAGTGGGCCCGCGGCGCGGCGGCCACCGCGATCCAGTCCTTCATCGGCGGCCCGCCCCACGGCACGGGGTGAGCCACCGCCTCCCACGGCACAGCCGCACACGCCGTACACCCCGACGCGGTCGCCGAGCCGCGGCACCACACCCCCGCACAGCCCGACCCCTCACAGGAGGTTCCGACCCATGCGGTCATCCTCGTACGCCCCCACGGTCCCCGCCCGCCGTTCCCTCAGAGCCCTCCTCGTCCTGGCGCTGACCGCCGCGACGGCCGCCGCCCTCCCGTCGGCGCGGGCGGCCACGCCGACCCCTACCGTCACCCCGGCCGCCTCCACGTCGGCCCTCGCGGCCAAGCCGTACATGGGCTGGTCGAGTTGGAGCATGCAGTCCTCGAAGTACCCGGGGCTCAACCCCGACGGCGACTACAGCTACCTCACCGAGAAGAACGTCCTCAAGCAGGCGGACGCGCTGGCGGCCAAGCTCAAGCCGTTCGGCTACGAGTACGTCAACCTCGACGCCGGCTGGTGGATGGACCAGGCCTGGAAGCCGGGCTTCGACGGATACGGCCGCCAGAAGGCGGACCCGGGACGCTTCCCGCGCGGGATGAAGCCCGTCGCCGACCACATCCACGGCAAGGGGCTCAAGGCGGGCATCTACCTGCCCGTCGGTCTGCAGAAGGAGGCGTACGGCGAGGGCGAGGTGCCGATCTGGAACGCCGGTGACTGCACGACCGCCGACGTCGTGTACGGCGACCTGCGCACCACCAACGGCTGGGACAGCGCCTACAAGCTCGACTTCTCCGATCCCTGCGCACAGAAGTACGTCGACTCGCAGGCGCGGCTCTTCGCCGACTGGGGCTACGACTTCCTGAAACTGGACGGCGTCGGGCCGGGTTCCGGCAAGAACGGCGACCAGTACGACAACGTTGCCGACGTCGCCGCCTGGAACAAGGCCATCGCCGCCACCGGCCGCCCCATCCACCTTGAGGTCTCCTGGTCGCTGGACATAGGCAGGATCGCCGACTGGAAGAAGTACTCCGACGGCTGGCGCATCGACACCGACGTCGAGTGCTACTGCAACACCCTCGTCAGCTGGGAGAACTCGGTCGACGACCGCTGGGACGACCTCCCCGGCTGGACCCGCCACGCGGGCCCCGGCGGCTGGAACGACCTGGACTCCCTGGACGTCGGCAACGGTGAGATGGACGGCCTCACCAAGGCGGAGCGCCAGAGCTACGCGACCCTGTGGGCCATCGCCAAGTCCCCGCTCTACACCGGTGACGACCTGACCAAGCTGGACTCCTACGGGGTGTCGCTGCTGACCAACCGCGAGGTCATCGCCCTCAACCAGGGCAGCATGCCGCCCGCCCGGCCGATCACCCCGTCCGACCCGCAGCAGGTGTGGGCCGCGAAGAACACCGACGGCAGCTACACCGTGGCCCTGTTCAACCTCGCCGACAGGCCCGCCGCCGTCTCCGCCGACTGGGCCGCCCTCGGCTTCACCGGCAAGGCCGCCGTACGGGACCTGTGGAACCGCGAGAACCTCGGCACCTACAAGGACAAGGTGACCCAGGCGCTGCCCGCGCACGGCTCCCGGCTGTTCACCGTGACCCCGCGCGGCACCGCGCTCACCACGACCGGTTTCGAGGCCGAGGCCGCCGCCAACACCCTCGGCGGAAACGCCTCGTTGGCCGACTGCTCCGCCTGCTCGGGCGGCAAGAAGGTCGGCAACCTCTACGTCGGCGGCTCGCTCCGCTTCAACGACGTCGTCGTCGCCAAGGCCGGCACGTACCAGGTGAAGGTCGCCTACGTCAGCGGTGACCCCCGCTCGGTCGAGGTCTCCGCGAACGGCAACGGCTCGACGAGTCACAAGTTCCCCTCCACCGGCGACTGGGGGACCGCCGACACCGTCAGCGTGCCCGTCCAGCTCAAGGCGGGCGCCAACACCATCACCTTCGACAGCGGCTCCGGCTACGCCCCGGACATCGACCGCATCGACGTACCGAAGTCGTCCTGATCGCCGTACTCCCCACCTCTCTTCCCCTGGAGCCGCACCATGGACAAGAGCCGTCCCGCCGAGCCCAGCAGACGAAGACTCCTCTCCCTCGCCGCCGCGACCGGCGTCGCCACCGCACTCGGCGGCCTGCCCGCCTTCACCGCGACCGCCGCACCGCAGCGGCCCACCGACTCGCCGCTCCCGAAGGGGAGTTCGCACAACCGGCTGTGGTGGCAGGCGCCCGGCGACGAGCACTCGATGATCGAGCAGGGCCTGCCCGTCGGCAACGGCCGCCTCGGCGCCCTCGCGAGCAACGACCCCGGCCGTGAGCTACTGCTCATCACGGACGCCACGATGTGGACCGGCGGCCTCAACGACACCCTCGACTCCGACGGCCAATTTCCCTACGACCGCGACAACTTCGGCTCCTTCACCCTGCTGGGCCGTCTCACCGTCGACATCCCGGACCACGACCTGTCGGCCGTCTCCGGCTACCGCCGCACCCTGGACCTCGACCGGGGTGTGATCGACACGTCGTACGTCCGCTCCGGAGTCACCTACGAGCGGCAGGTGTTCGCCAGCCGTCCCGACGACGCGATCGTCCTGCACTTCACCCAGAGCGGCGGCGGCCGCTACACCGGCAGCGTGACCCTGGACGGGACACACGACGAGACCGTCCAGGGCACCTCCTTCGGCGCCGCCTTCCCGAACGGGCTGCGCTACGGCGCGGCCGTGAAGGCGTACGGGACCGGTGGCAGCGTCCGGGTGAAGGGCGCGCTGATCGAGTTCACCGGGTGCAAGGACCTCACCGTGGTGGTGAGCGGCGGCACCAACTACGCGCCCGACGTCTCCGCCCACTACCGCGATCCGTCCCTCGACCCGGAGAAGCTCGCCCGTACCAAGGTCGCCGCCGCGGCGGTCCACTCGGCGGACACGCTCCTGCGCACCCATGTGGCCGACCACAAGGCACTGTTCGAGCAGCTGGACCTCTCGCTCGGCACCTCGTCCGCCGAGCAGCGCTCCCTGGACACCTGGGAGCGGATCAGGGCGCGCGCCCGCGACGACGTGCCCGATCCCGAACTGGAGGCCGCCTACCTTCAGTTCGGCCGCTATCTGATGATCTCCGGGTCCCGGGGCAGTCTGCCGCTGAACCTCCAGGGGCTGTGGCTGGACGGCAACGACCCCGACTGGATGGGCGACTACCACACCGACATCAACATCCAGATGAACTACTGGATGGCCGACCGGGCAGGCCTGTCGCAGAGCTTCGACGCGCTCACCGACTACTGTCTCGCCCAGTTCCCGTCGTGGCAGAAGCTCACCCACGACCTCTTCAACGACCCGCGCAACCGCTACCGCAACTCCACCGGGAAGGTCGCCGGCTGGGCCGTCGCGTTCTCCACCAACATCCATGGCGGCAGCGGCTGGTGGTGGCATCCGGCGGGCAACGCCTGGCTGTGCGCGAGCCTGTGGGAGCACTACGAGTTCACCCGCTCCCGCTCCCATCTGACGAAGATCTACCCGCTCCTGAAGAGCGCCTGCGAGTTCTGGGAGGCGCGGCTGATCACCACGACACTCCCCGGCACCTCGAAGGAAGTGCTCGTGGACGACAGCGACTGGTCGCCCGAGCACGGCCCGCAGGACGCCAAGGGCATCACCTACGCCCAGGAACTGGTGTGGGCGCTCTTCGACAACTACCGCACGGCGGCGAAGGAGTTGAAGAAGGACGCCGCCTACGCGACGACCATCGGCGGCCTCCAGGAGCGGCTGTATCTGCCGAAGGTGAGCGAGAAGACGGGCTGGCTGGAGGAGTGGATGTCGCCCGACAACCTCGGCGAGACCACCCACCGGCACCTGTCCCCGCTCATCGGACTCTTCCCCGGCGACCGCATCCGGCCCGACGACTCCACCCCCGCCGAGATCGTCGAGGGCGCGACGGCCCTGCTGACCGCGCGCGGCATGGAGAGCTTCGGCTGGGCGAACGCCTGGCGCAGCCTGTGCTGGGCCCGGCTCAAGAACGCCGAGAACGCCTATCAGCTGATCGTCAACAACCTCCGCCCCTCGACCGACGGCGGCAACGGTTCCGCGCCGAACCTCTTCGACATCTACGAGGTCGAGAAGGGCCGCGGCATCTTCCAGATCGACGCCAACTTCGGCACCCCCGCGGCGATGATCGAGATGCTCCTGTACTCCCGTCCAGGTCACCTGGAACTGCTCCCGGCCCTGCCCGACGCATGGGCGGAGTCCGGTTCCGTCACGGGAGTCGGCGCCAGGGGCGGCTTCGTCGTCGACCTGCGCTGGCGCGACGGCAGACCGACCGAGGCACGCATCCGCAGCGTCGGCGGGCGGACGACCACGGTCGCGTACGGCCGCTCGTCGCGCAGGGTGACCCTGAAGCCGGGCGCCTCCGTCACGCTGCGGGACTTCACCCGATGAGCGCCGGTCTCTCCCGGGCGGGCCGGGCGGGCCGGGTGAGCCGTCTCCTGGCTCCGGTGGTGCTTCTGCTGACCGCCGCCGCCGTCCAGGTCACCCCCGCGACCGCCGCCCCGGCCATCCCCGCCGGGCGGCACGACGTGGTCACCTGGGGTGCGAGCGCGGACCGGGTCGGGGACGCGGTCGCCGACCGCAGCTACCGCCTCGTCGTGCGCACCAGCGTGGCCGGGGACAACCTGCGCATCCGGCTCTCCAACGCCCTCGGCGACCGGCCGCTGACCTTCGACAGCGCCTACGCCGGTCTCCGGCAGACGGGCGCCGAGCTGGTCCCGGGCACCAACAAGCGGCTGACCTTCGGCGGCACGCACTCCGTCACCGTCCCGGCCGGGGCCACCGCCTACAGCGACCCGCTGCCCGGCAGACTGCCCGCCGCGGCCGACCTCGTCGTCAGTGTGCACACGCAGACGGCGGGCGGCCCCGCGACCGGCCACGGCATGGCCATGCAGACGTCGTATGCCGCCACCGGCGACCACACGGGGGAGGACGGGGCGGCCAACTGGACCGAACGCACCGGCTCCTGGTTCTACCTCGACGCGGTCACCGTCCGCACGAGCGCAGCCGTCGGCGCGGTCGTCGCGCTCGGGGACTCCATCACGGACGGCTGGCAGTCCAGCGGCGACCTGAACCGCCGCTGGCCCGACTATCTCGCCCGGCGCCTGGGAGCAACCGACAGTCCGGTCAGAGGAGTTGCCAACGAGGGCATCTCCGGGAACAAGGTGTTGGCCGACGGGGCCGGACAGAGCGCCCTCAACCGGCTGGACCGTGACGTCCTGTCCCACCCCGGCGTCCGTACGGTGTTCCTCTTCGAGGGCGTCAACGACATCAAGGCGCACACCGGCGTCACGGGCGCCGACCTGATCGCGGGATACCGCGAGATCATCGCCCGCGCCCATCAGGCGGGGAAATGCGTCGTCGGCGCCACCGTCGCGCCCTTCAAGGGCTGGTCCGAGTGGGACACGGCAGCCGAGTCCGTACGGCAGGAGGTCAATCACTTCATCAGGAGCAGCGGGGAGTTCGACGCCGTCACCGACTTCGACCGCATCCTGCGCAGCCCCTACGACCACGAGCGCATCATGCCGGTCTTCGACGGCGGCGACCGGCTGCATCCCAACGACAAGGGCATGCAGGCGATGGCCGACTCGGTCGACCTCGACAGCCTGCGCTGCGACCGGACGTCCACGATGGACGTCCCTTGATGTGAACTACGGCCGGTTCCGTGAACTCGACTTGGTTCAGGCCAAGTTGACCAAGTCGAGTCCGGGCCGTGGACACCGCTGGGGCGGGAGTTCAGGATGTGCCTCACATGGGTTTCACATGGAGAGGAGTCGTTCACATGGATAGACGCCAGCTGTTGGCCGGCGGTGCCGCTCTCTCGGCCTCCGCCGCTCTGCTCCCCACGTCCGCGTCCGCCGCCGAAGCTCCCGCACCCCCCGCCCCGCACCTAGCACCGGCCCTCCCGTCCCGAGCCGCGATCATCCGCGACCTGCGCCGGGTCGCCGACCACTGGATCGGCGCCCACACCGACCCCGGCGACAACGGCTGGGCCAACGCCACGTTCTTCAGCGGCCTGCTCGCCCTGCACCGGCTGACCGGTAGCGCCCGCTACCTCGCGTACGCCCGCGGCTGGGCCGAGAAGCACGCGTACGGGCTGCGCAGCGGCGTGACGACCCGGCACGCCGACAACCACAACGCCGGTCAGGCCTACCTCGACCTCTACGAGATCGAGCCGGAGGCGCAGAAGATCGCCGCGATCGAGGAGTCCCTGCACCGCATGGTGTACACGGACCAGCCGGCGAAGAGCGACGACTGGTGGTGGGACGACGCCCTCCACATGGCCATGCCGCCGTTCGCCCGCATCGGCGTCCTGCGCAAGGACCTCCAGTACTGGGAGAAGGTGTACGCCCTCTACAGCCACACCAAGCGCACCGAGGGCGGCCCCGGCCTGTACGACACCGCCACCGGCCTCTGGTACCGCGACAAGCGGTTCCTGCCCGGCGGCATCCTGTCCCCCTCCGGCAATCCCGTGGTCTGGTCGCGCGGCAACGGCTGGGTGGCGGGCGGACACGTCAAGACCCTCAAGGCCCTGCCGGGCAGCGAGCGGCACACCGGCGAGTACCGGGAGACCCTGACGAAACTGGTCACCGCGCTGGCCCGCGTACAGCGCGCGGACGGCTTCTGGAACGTCAACCTCGCCGACGCCGCGCATCTGCCGGGACCCGAGACGAGCGGCACCTCCTTCTTCGCCTACGGCACGGCCTACGCGATCCGCTCCCGACTCGTGGACCGGGCCGCGTTCCTGCCGGTGGCGGCACGGGCCTGGCAGGGACTGATCACCACCGCCGTCCACCCCGACGGATTCCTCGGCTACGTCCAGAACGTGGGCGACCGCCCGGAGTCCAGCCAGCCCGTCACCTACGACACCACCGCGGACTTCGGCGTCGGCGCGTTCCTGCTGGCCGGGACCGAACTCGCCCTCCTGGCAGGCTGACGGGAACCCTCCGCCCGGCCCTGGGTAGCGTGGGCACCTCGACCGACGCTACGGAGGCCATCACATGACCCGCCCGATCACCGTGGGAGCAGACGGTACCGCCGAATCCCTGGCCGCCGTGCACTGGGCGGCCAGGGAAGCGGTACGCCGCGACCTTCCGCTGCGCATCGTGCACGCCCGGCCGAAGGCCGACGGCGACGAGGGGACGGCGGACGCCCAGGAGGCCGACGTCCGCGAGGCCCTGACGCGGACCGCGGGCGACGTCACCGGACACCACCCCGGGCTGACGGTGACCACCGACCTCGTCGACGGCGTCCCGGTCCAGGCGCTCCTCGTCGCCGCCGCCGAGGCCGAGACGCTGGTGCTCGGCTCCCGCGGCCACGGCGCGATCGTCGGCTTCCTGCTCGGCTCCGTCGGCCAGCAGGTCATCGCCGAGTCGACGCGCCCCGTCGTCCTCGTACGCGCCACCGACCGGCCCGAGTCGGAGGCGGCGGGCCGCGAGATCGTCGTCGGCCAGCAGGGCGGCCCCGACGACAGCGCCGCCGCGCTGGGCTTCGCCTTCGAGGCGGCGGCGACCCGCGGCGCCGACCTGCGGGTCGTACGCGCCTGGGCGCTGCCCACCGTCTTCACCTACAGCCCCGCCTCACTGGCGCTCGCCGACGAGGCCGGCGGCCTGGAGCAGTACGAGAAGAAGGCGCTCGCGGAAGCGCTTCAGCCGTGGCTGGAACGCTTCCCCGACGTGAAGGTGGTCCAGCACGTCGAGATGGGCAGCGCGGGCGAGGTGCTGCTCTCCGCGGCGGCCCGCGCCCAGCTGACGGTGGTCGGCCGGCGGGCGCACCGCTCGGCCGTGGGCTCACGGATCGGTTCGGTCGCCCACGCGGTCGTCCATCACGCGCCCTCGCCGGTGGCGGTCGTCCCGCCGGCCTGAGCGTTCGCCCCGCCGCCGCCCGACGCGGGCGACAGCGTGTCCCGCATCCCGGGCAGGATGTTCGTGACGTAGTCCCGGACGACCGTGTCCAGGTCGATGTCGTGCTGCGCCCGCTCGGACAGGTACCAGCGGTGTTCGAGCAGCTCGTGGTACAGCTCGGCGGGGTCCATGGAGCCGCGCAGGTCCAGCGGTATGGCCCGCACGGTGGGCCGGAAGACGTCCCGGACCCACCGGTGGGCCAGCACCTCGGGCCGGGCGGCCAGGGGATCGCCCGGCGCGTAGTCGTCCTGGGTGGCCATCCAGCTCTCCAGGTCGTTCAGCAGCCGCCGGGCCTGGTTCTCCTCGGTGTCGAGCCCGGTCAGCCGCAGCAGCTGACGCTGATGATGACCGGCGTCGACGACCTTCGGCACGAACGTGACGGTGTCGCCGTTCGAGGAGTGCGCGATCTGCATCTCGGCGACGTCGAAGCCGAGTTCGTTCAGGCGCCGGATCCGGCGGTCGATGTAGTGGTGCTTGCCCGCCGGGTACACGGACGTGCGGGTCAGCTCCCGCCACAGCCCGTCGTAGCGCTTGCAGATCTCCATGCCGAACTCGATCGGGTCCACCGAAGGGTGCAGCGCCCCCGAGGCCTCCAGGTCGAGCAGCTCGCCGCTGATGTTGACCCGTGCCAGATCGAGGTCGTACTCCCGCTGCCCCGGGCTCAGTCGCGGATGCACCTCGCCCGTCTCGGCGTCGACGAGATACGCGGCGTACGCCCCGGCGTCCCGGCGGAACAGCGTGTTGGACAGCGAGCAGTCGCCCCAGGCGAACCCCGCGAGATGCAGCCGCACCAGCAGGACGGCCAGCGCGTCCATGAGCCGGTGCATGGTGGCGGGCCGCATGGTCGTCTCGAACATCGACCGGTAGGGCATCGAGCCGCCCAGGTGCCGGGTGATGAGGACCGACTCCAGTGGATCGCCGGCCTTGTCGGTGCGGCCGGTGACCACGGCGAGGGGGTCCACCGAGGGGATGTTCAGCCGGTCGAGGCCGCGCAGCAGCTCGTACTCGCGCAGGGCGGGCCGTTCGGCCAGCTCCTTGACCGCCACGACCTCCGTGCCGGCGCGCGCGTACCGCACCACGTGCCGCGAGATGCCCCGCGGCAGCGGCACCAGATGGTGCTCGGGCCACTCCTCCAGAGGGATGTCCCACGGCAGGTCGAGCAGGAGCGCGGGATGCTCCGGGTTGGTGGCGCTGATCTGCAATGCCATCGCTCGCTCGCCCTGCCTCACGCTCGGCCGTCATGTCGCAGGAGCATCTCCGCACCTGGACGGCCCCTTCGTCAACACGACAGTCCGATTTGTCAGCAGGTGGGAGGGGCCCGGCCGTCCCGCACGCAGGGCCGGAAGCGACCTCCCGGTGGAGGGTGCGGGACGTGATGTACAGCACGTCGGGAGGGCGCCCGGGACACCTGGGGCGAGGGTTCTGGCTGCGCACGGCTTGATCGATGATCAAGTGGGGTGAAATCCCTGGCCAACGCCCATTCTGCCCATTTGACACCCCGTCGCCCGCCCAGATAGGAAGCAGCCCTCTGGGGTCGAGAGGTGGAGCGTGTACGAGCCGAATGTGGTCGGGGACTGGCAGGAGTACGACGACGGGCATGCCGGCCTGCGCGTTCGGGTTCATGGTGTGGAGAAGGCCGAGCCGCCGCGGGGGCGTGACGACGCGGCCGAGGGCCTCGTCTACTTCCGGTTCCGGGTGACCGTCGAGAACCGTACGAATGTGCACTTCGGTATTCATCTGGAGGACGGCCAACTCGACGTCCGGGTCGGCACCGACGGCGAGAGCGCGTTCCTGGACTGGCGCAACTCCCAGTTCATCGAGGGCTTCGACGTCTACCCGCTGCGCCGGGTCACCTCCGTCCTGTACGCCGCCGCTCCGGAGAACTGCCTGTCATTGGTCGACATCCAGGTGCAGTTGAAGGTCGACGACGAGTGGACGGAGCGGTACCTGTGGTCGGGCGGTATCGGCTCGCAGGAGTCGTCCGTGGCCGTGTGCGCCCGTGCCGACTCCGCGCAGGACAGCCTCGCCGCCCAGGTGATCAGTTACCTGGAGAGGGAAGCGGGGTCCGGTCCGGCGGCCTGAGTCCTGCGTCCGGCCGCGGTTCACGGGTTTTCAAGCGGTCGGATCGCCGTCCAGGGCCTCGGCGGCCTCCGCGGTCACGGCCTCGGCGACGGCGGCCAGCGCCGGGAAGTCGAGCTTCCACTGCTGCCAGAACAGGGGAACGTCGATCTGCCGGTCCGGCGCGAGCCGGACGAGCCGTCCCGCGCCGAGCAGGGGTGCCGCCTGCACCTCGGGGACCATGCCCCAGCCCATCCCTGCGGCGACGGCCTCGACGAAGCCCTCGGAGGTCGGCACGAGATGCCGCACCGCACTCGCACCCCGGGGACCGTGGGCGCCGCGTACGAGCGTGCGCACGAAGGCGTCCTGGATGTCGTCCCGCCGGTCGAAGGTCACCACGGGCGCGACGGCGAACGCGTCCCGCGGCGCGCCGCCCGGCCTGTCTTCGAACCAGCGCGCGGCGAAGGCGGGGCCCGCCACCGGGACGTACCGCATCCGGCCCAGACGGCGCACGGAGCAGCCCGTCACCGCGTCCGGCGACGAGGTGACGGCCGCCATCACCAGGCCCTCCCGCAGCAGTGCGGCCGTGTGGTCCTGGTCCTCGCGGCGCAGCTCGTAACAGACGGGCAGGTCCTCGGACACGCGCGAGAGGGCGGGCAGGAACCAGGTCGCCAGCGAGTCGGCGTTCACCGCGATCGACAGCCGGGCCGGTTCCTCCGTCCCGGACATGCCCAGTTCGGCGCGCGTGTCGCGCTCCAGCCGGGCCAGCTGCCGTGCGAAGCGCACCACTGCCTCCCCGGACTCGGTCGGCCGGACCGGCTTCGTACGCATCAACAGCACGCGCCCCGTGCGCTGTTCGAGGGCCTTGACCCGCTGGCTCACCGCGGACGGCGTCACATGGAGCACGGCGGCCGCGGCGTCGAAGGTGCCCTCGTCCACCACGGTCAGCAGGGTCCGCACCTGGTCCAGGGGAAGATCTGTCATCACGAATGCTAAGGATACGTAAGAATCTTTAGCTGTACTTCTCCCCGGCCGGGTTCCTAGCGTGGACGGTGTGAACAGCGCTCTGACCGCCACGGCCGCCGGGTTCGGCACCGGCCTCTCCCTGATCGTCGCCATCGGCGCCCAGAACGCCTTCGTCCTGCGCCAGGGCGTCCGCCGGGACGCGGTGTTCGCCGTGGTGGCCATCTGCGCCCTCTCCGACGCGGCACTCATCGCACTGGGCGTCGGCGGTGTCGGCGCGGTCGTGGTGGCCTGGCCGTCTGTGCTCACCGCGGTCGGGCTGGTCGGCGGCCTCTTCCTGATCGGCTACGGCTGCCTCGCCGCCCGCCGGGTCCTGAAACCGTCGGCGCTGACCCTGGAGCCGGGATCGGCGGGAGCGTCCGGTGCGGCCGGCGTGGCGGACCTGGCCGGCGTGGCGGGATCGGGAAGCTCGCGCCGCCGGGCCGTGCTCACCTGTCTGGCGATGACCTGGCTCAACCCGCACGTCTACCTGGACACCGTGTTCCTGCTCGGCTCCATCGCGGCCGACCGCGGGCCCTGGCGCTGGACCTTCGGCCTCGGCGCGGTGGCCGCCAGCCTGGTCTGGTTCGCGGCCCTGGGCTTCGGCGCCCGGCTGCTCAGCCCTCTGCTGGCCCGCCCGTCGGCGTGGCGGGTACTGGACGCTCTGATCGCCGCGACGATGATCGTGCTCGGAGCCACGCTGATCGCCGGGGTGTGACGGGGCCGGCCACCGTGAACCGCCGGCGGCCACCTTTCGTACGCAGGTCGCTCCGGCCACCCCGGTCGCCCCGGTGCACGACGGCGACGGCCAGCAGACCGAGTCCGAGCCCCGCCGCCGTCTGCGCCCCGAAGGGCTCGCCGAACATCAGCGCGCCCCACACGGCCGTGACCGGGGCCATCAGGAACATGAGCGTGTTGACCTTGGTCACCCCGGAGCGCCGGAGGATCAGCCAGTACAGCCCGTACCCGCCGAACGTGGAGAGCGTCACCAGCCACACCACCGCGGTCCAGAAGTCGCCGTCCGCCGGGGGCGTCAGGCCTCCGCCGAGGGCGGCGAGCACCGTGAACACGACGGCGCTGGTGACGGCGTGCACCGTCATCGACACCATCGGGCCGACGTCCGCGCGGGACCTCCGGTCCAGGAACGTCGCCGCGACCAGGCTGAGCATGCCGAGGAACGGCACGAGGTACGCCCACCACGCGGCGCCCGCCGCGGCGCCCGCGTCGGCCGTGGTGACGACGGCGACCCCGGCCACACCCAGCCCGAGGCCGAGCCACTGCGTACGCGAGACGGCCACGCCCAGCAGTGGTCCGGCCAGCGCTCCGGCCACCAGTGGCTGCGTACCGTCGATGAGGGCGGTCGTCCCGCTGGAGACGCCCAGCTCTATCGCGTAGTAGACGGTCAGCAGATAGCCGCTCTGCGACAGGAGCCCGACGCCGGCCTGCCGGAACAGGTCGCGGGGTCCGAGGCCGCGCCAGGAGGACCGGGACCGGGCGGTGCTCAGGGCCGCCACGCCGAGGACGAGGGCCAGCGGCAGGAAGCGCCACATGAGGAGCGTGACCGTCGGGGCGCTGCCCGACCCGAGCTTCGCCCCGATGAAGCCGGAACTCCAGGCACCCACGAACGCGATCGACAGAAGGATGTTCACGACACCGCACACCTCCAGGAGTAGACAGATCTGTATACCCGTTTCGGCCGAGTATACAGATCTGTCTACAATGGGAGGATGAGCAGCACGGACGCGCCCCGCCGAGTACCGCTGACCCCTGCCGCCCGCCGCGCCCTGGCCGCGGCGGGGCGACTGTTCTACGAACGGGGGATCCACGCCGTCGGCGTCGATCTGATCGCCGCCGAGGCCGGCGTCACGAAGAAGACGCTCTACGACCGGTTCGGCTCCAAGGAGCAGCTCGTCGTCGAGTACCTCGCCGACCGCGACGAGCGCTGGCGCGCGTATCTCGCCGCCCGCCTCGACGTCTGCGCGTCACCGCTGGACAGCGTCCTGACCGTCTTCGACGTGTCCCGCGCGTGGATGGACGCCAACAGCCCCCGGGGCTGCAGCATGGTCAACGCCCATGCGGAGATCGACCACCCGTCCCACCCCGCGTACGCGATCATCACCGGCCAGAAGCAGTGGATGCTCGCCCTGTTCACCGATCTCGTACGCCCGCTCGCGCCCGACTCGGCCGCGTCGCTGGGCCGGAGCCTGATGCTGCTCCACGAGGGCGCGCTCGTCGCCTTCGGCCTGCGCATCTTCCCCGGGGCGCTGGAGCACGCCCGCGAGCAGGCGGCGGCCCTCCTGGCCCGCTGACCGGACACCTGCCACTTTTCGTCCTGTCGTCCTCTCGTCCTGTCCACGGACCGACCCACCGCGCGAAGATCGCTCCGCATCGGCGATAGTGAACCTCCGATCGAAAGATGTATCTGACAATCAGAGCGGGCAGAGCGAGCAGGATGGGTGTGGACACCAGCAGGAGCAGTGCGGACGACAACGCGGAACCACGGACCGGGACCGAGGAGCCGTCGCTCCCCGCGGACCCGGGGAACGGGCCGCGGCGCGGGTGGCGCCGCTGGGCCATGGACACCCGGCCGCTGCGCCGCCCCGCGTACCGGCGCCTGTGGTCCTCGACCATCGTCACCGCCGTCGGCAGCCAGCTCACCGCCGTCGCCGTACCCAAGCAGATCTACGACATCACCGGATCCTCGGCCTGGGTCGGCTACGCGAGCTTCGCCGGGCTGCTGCCCCTCGTGGTCTTCGCGCTCTGGGGCGGTGCGATCGCCGACACCGTGGACCGGCGCAAGCTCCTCCTCGTCACCAACACCGGCATAGCCGTCACCTCCTTGCTTTTCTGGATCCAGGCCGTCACCGGACTCGGCTCGGTGGCCGTCCTGATGGTGCTGCTCGCCGTCCAGCAGGCGTTCTTCGGCCTCAACTCCCCGGCCCGCCAGGCCTCCATCGCCCGGCTCGTACCGAAGGAGGAGCTGGCCGCCGCCAACGCGCTCGGCTCGACCGTCATGCAGACCGGCCTGGTCGCGGGACCGCTGCTCGCCGGAGCGCTCATACCCGTCGTGGGCCTCGCCGAGCTCTACCTGATCGACGCCGTGGCCCTGTGCGCCACCGTATGGGCCGTCTACCGGCTGCCCGCGCTGCCGCCCCTGGCCACCGCCACCGCGGCGGCCGGCCGGGCGGGCCTGAAGGGCATCGCGGAGGGCTTCCGCTACATCTCGCTCAACCAGGTGCTGCTGCTGTCCTTCCTCGCCGACATCATCGCGATGGTCTTCGGCATGCCCCGCGCGCTCTTCCCCCAGCTCGCCTCGCAGACGTACGCGCCGTACGGCGAGGGCCTGGCGCTCGGACTGCTCTTCGCGGCGGTCCCCATCGGCGCGGTGCTCGGCGGACTCATGTCGGGCACCTTCTCGCGGGCACGCCGACACGGCCTCATGGTCATCGTCGCGGTGGTCGCCTGGGGAGTGGCCATCACCGGATTCGGGCTGAGCGCCAACCTGTGGGTCGCCGTGGCGTTCCTCGCCGCCGCCGGAGTCGCCGACATGGTCTCCATGGTCTTCCGCGGGGCCATCCTCCTCTCGGCGGTCACCGACGAACTCCGGGGCCGCATGCAGGGCGTCTTCACGGTCGTCGTCGCGGGCGGCCCGCGACTGGCCGACGTGCTGCACGGCACGGCCGGATCGGCACTGGGCGCCCGGACGGCGGTCGCGGGCGGCGGCCTGCTGGTCGTCGTCTCCATGCTGGTCCTGGCGGCGGCCATGCCCGCGCTGCGCCGCTACAGTGCGACCACCTGAGTCACCGCCGATGAATTACGTCGCTTCCGTGCGCGCGGCGAACTAGCCTCGCCGTCCATGAACACCTTGCGGACGATCCATGACGTGCCCGTCTTCCTGTGCGCCGCCGAAGGCGAGCCCATCGGCGGCGAACGGGAAGCCCTGGACGTCATCGGCGAGGCCTCCTACCAGGGCGCGCGGTGGGCCGTCGTCCCCGCCGAGCGCCTGGACGAGACGTTCTTCAAGCTCAGCACGCGCGTCGCCGGGGACATCGTCCAGAAGTTCGCGAACTACCGCCTCGGGCTCGTGGTCCTCGGGGACATCTCCCGCCACACGGCCGACAGTTCGGCGCTGCGCGACTTCGTACGGGAGTGCAACCGCGGGCGGCAGACGTGGTTCGTCGCCGACGCGGACGAGCTGGACGAGCGCATGAAGGGCTGAGGGCTTGGGGCTTGAGGCTGGGGCTCAGCCCTGGACGCCCGCCGCGGCCTGCGCGATGAGTTCCTGGAGGTAGAGGCCGCGGCGGGCGTCGAGCTCGCCGGAGACCCCCGTCCGCACCGCCGTGGCGAAGGCCTGGCGCAGTACGGGCCAGCACTCGTCGTGGTCCAGGTCCGCACTGTCGTACACGAGCCCGGGACGAGGGCCGAACAGCTCGACCCGCATGATCCCGGGATCCACGTCGACCGACCCGGACAGCGAGGCCTGGCTGACCGCGCCGCTCTCGTGCTCGCAGGTCAGCTCGATCCACCGGCGCGAGTCCCCGGTGCCGCGGACCCGCACGACGGGGCCGACGGCGGCGTCCAACAGGTCCAGGACATGGGGCCCGATGTCCAGCAGCGCGCCGTGCTCAAGACGCCAGGGAGTCGCGAAGTCGCCGCCGAGGAAGGCGCCGCTCAGACCGGCCGAGCGGGCGCCCGACACCTCGATGTCCCGCGCGGCCCGCAGGAACTCCTGCGCGACGGGGTGATAGCGGTTGGTCAGGACCACCTGCGAGACGACCCCGGCCTCGTCGATCGTGTCGACGAGCCGCCGCGCGGACGGCACGTCGAGGCCGATCGGCTTCTCCAGCAGCAGGGCCTTGCCCGCCTTGGCCGCACGCCCGGCGAGATCCGCCTGGACGTCCGGCGGCACCGCGAAGGCCACCGCCTCGCACCGGTCCAGCAACTCCTCGAAACGTGCCACCGCGACGGCCCCGTACGGCTCGGCGGTCTCCCGCGCCGCTTCTGGGCGCCGCGCCCACACCGCCGTCAGCTCCGTCTCGGGCCCGGCGGCGAGCACGGGTGCGTGCACTCCGCGGGCCCACGGGCCGGCGCCGACCAGGCCGACCTTGACGGGGGAGTGGGGCCAGGGGGAGGTGTTGTCGGCCACGGGAGTCCAATCTGTGCGGGTCATTGCCGGAGCGGCGACCGTAGCAACGAACGGGTGGACGTGCCCTGGTGGGGCTGGAGGGTCGTCTGCGGGCCCGGTGGGGGCTGGTCGCGCAGTTCCCCGCGCCCCTGAGAGTGGGGCTGCGCCCCGACTGTCAGCCCGTCCGGCGTTTGAGGACCGGGGGTTCGGGGGCAGCGCCCCCGAGTCGTGGACGGGAACGGGTAGGGGCGGCGGGGGCGAAGGAATCCGGGCCTAGGCCGGACGCAGCCAGATCGTCGCGAGCGGCGGCAGCGTCAGGCGGATCCCGGCCGGACGGCCGTGCCACGCCTGATCGTCCGCTTGCACGGGACCGGCGTTCGCGACACCACCCCCGCCGAAGCACAGCGCATCCGTGTTGAGCACCTCCTGCCACGCAGGCACGTCGTCGGGCACCCCGAGCCGGTACTCGTGCCGTACGACGGGTGAGAAGTTGGAGACCGCGAGCAGCGGCGACCCGTCCGCCCCGAAGCGCAGGAACGCGAAGACGTTGTCCTCCGCCGCATCCCCCGCGACCCACGCGAACCCGGCGGGCTCGGTGTCCCGCTCCCAGAGCGCCCCGGAAGCCCGGTACTGAAGATTCAGCTCGCGGACGAGGTCACGCACCCCCCGGTGGTCGGCCTCGGCCCCGTACGACGGATCGAGGAGCCACCAGTCGGGCCCGTGCGCCTCGGACCACTCGGCGCCCTGAGCGAACTCCTGGCCCATGAAGAGGAGTTGCTTGCCGGGGTGGGCCCACATGAAGCCCAGATAGGCGCGGTGGGTGGCGCGCTGCTGCCACCAGTCACCCGGCATCTTCGACACCAGCGCCCGCTTGCCGTGGACGACTTCGTCGTGCGAGATGGGCAGGACGTAGTTCTCGCTGTACGCGTACACCATCGAGAACGTCATCTCGTCGTGGTGGTACTTGCGGTGCACCGGCTCGTGCTTGATGTACTCCAGCGAGTCGTGCATCCAGCCCATGTTCCACTTCAGCCCGAAGCCGAGGCCGCCGTCGGTGGTGGGCCGGGTCACCCCGTTCCAGGCGGTCGACTCCTCCGCGATGGTCACGATCCCCGGCACCCGCCGGTACAGCGTCGCGTTCATCTCCTGGAGGAACGCCATCGCGTCGAGGTCCTCCCGGCCGCCGAAGACGTTCGGCGTCCACTGACCGGAGTCCCGGGAGTAGTCGAGGTAGAGCATCGAGGCGACCGCGTCGACGCGCAGTCCGTCGATGTGGAACTCCTCGCACCAGTACACGGCGTTGGCGACCAGGAAGTTGCGCACCTCCACGCGGCCGTAGTCGAACTCGTACGTGCCCCAGTCCGGGTGCTCGGCCCGCCGGCCGTCCCCGGGCTCGTACAGCGGCTCCCCGTCGAAGCGCCCCAGCGCCCAGTCGTCCTTCGGAAAGTGCGCGGGCACCCAGTCCATGATCACGCCGATGCCGGCCCGGTGCAGCGCGTCGACGAGGTACTTGAAGTCGTCGGGCGTGCCCAGCCGTGAGGTGGGGGCGTAGAAGCCGGTGACCTGGTAGCCCCAGGAGCCGCCGAAGGGGTGCTCGGCGACCGGCATCAGCTCGACATGGGTGAATCCGAGGTCGTTGACGTACGCGGGCAGCTCGTCCGCGAGCTGACGGTATGTCAGGCACGGTCGCCAGGAGGCGAGATGGACCTCGTACACGGAGAACGGCGCCTCGTGCACCGGCGTGTCCCCGCGGTGGGCCAGCCACTGCGCGTCGTTCCACTCGTAGTGCGAGACCGTGACCACGGACGCCGTGTCGGGCGGCACCTCGGCCCGGCGCGCCATCGGGTCCGCCTTCAGGAACCGGTCGCCGTTCCGGGACGTGATCTCGAACTTGTACCGCGCGCCCTCGCCCACACCGGGCAGGAACAGCTCCCACACCCCGGCCGCGCCCAGCGAGCGCATCGGAAACTGCGTACCGTCCCAGAACGTGAAGTCCCCGGCGACGCGCACCCCTTGCGCGTTCGGCGCCCACACCGTGAAGCGGGTGCCCGCCACGCCCTGGTGCTCCATCGGCTCGGCCCCGAGCGCCCGCCACAGCTGCTCGTGCCGGCCTTCACGGACGAGGTGCAGATCCAGCTCGCCGAGCGCGGGCAGGAAGCGGTACGGATCCTCCACCTCCAGCTCGACACCGCCCGCGTATCTGACCACCAGCGTGTACGCGGGAACCGCGTCGAGCGGCAGCACCCCGGAGAAGAGACCGTCGCCCTCGCTGTCCAGCAGCATCCGCAGACCGTCCGGCAGCGCCACCGCCACCGACTCGGCGAACGGCCGCAGCGCACGGACGATGACACCCTCCGCCACCGGATGCGCCCCGAGCAGCGCGTGCGGATCGTGATGGGTCCCCGCCAGCAGCCGCTCCCGGTCCGCCACCTCCATCGAGGACACCGGCGGTCGCCCGCCGGGTCCCCCCGGCCCCGGTTCGCACGGACCGGCCTCGACGGACCGGACGTCCTCGGACGGCGGCGGGTCCAGGGGTACGGAGATATCGCGGGCTGCCACGGTTTTCAGCCTCCTTGAGCGCTGTGGAAGGAAGGAACCGGCGTGTGCGGACCGCCGGACGGGGAAGGGGCGTGCTCGGCGAGCCGGGCGATCGCCGCCATCGGCACGGGCAGCCAGTCGGGCCGGTGCCGCGCCTCGTACAGGGCCTCGTACACGGCCCGGTCGGTCTCGTGCGCCCGCAGCAACGCCCGCTGCGCACGCGGGTCCCACCGCGCCTGTACGGCGTATCCCGCGCAGTAGGCGTCACGGCAGCGCCGCGCCCACTCGGGACGCCACGGGTGGCGGCTGCGGGCGGCGTAGTCGAAGGACCGCAGCATGCCCGCGACATCGCGTACGGGGGACTGCGATTGCCGGCGTTCGGCGATGGGGCGGGCCGGTTCGCCCTCGAAGTCGATGACGGACCAGCGCTCCTTGGCCCACAGCACCTGGCCGAGATGCAGATCGCCGTGGATCCGCTGCACCGGACGGCCCGAGTCGAGCGCCGCCAGCTCGTCGAAGGCGCCCCGCAGCCCGTCCACGTGGGGCAGCAGCTCCGGCACCGAACGGCTCGTCGTGTCCAGGCGTTCGAGCATCGCGGCCGCGAGCCGCCGGTTCCCGTCCGCGGTCGGCGCGTCGAGGGCGAACGCCGCGGCCAGCGCGAGATGCACCTCGGCCGTCGCCCGCCCCAGTTCGTACGCCTCCTCCCCGAAGTCCCGTCCCGCGGTGAGCGATTCGAGCGCCAGGGTCCACCCGTCGACGGCGTCCGGCAGGAACGGCTGGAGCACCCCGAGCGTCGCAGGCTGCGGATCCGAGGTACGGAACCACGCCACGGGGGCCGGTACCCGGGTGCACCCCTGACGGGCCAGCGCCCAGGGCACCTCCAGGTCCGGATTGATGCCGGGCCGGACCCGCCGGAAGATCTTGAGGATGTACGCGTTCCCGTAGACCAGGCTGGTGTTGGACTGCTCCACGTCCAGCAGACGCGGAGTCAGACCGGCGGGGACGGTCACCTTCGCGTCACGTTCGAACCGCAGCGGCCCCGCCGTTCCCGGTGTGCGCAGCCGCTCCAGGAGCAGGTCGGCCGACCTCGGCTCCTGCAGGGCGTCGTACACCGTCAGACCGGCCAGCGGCCCTTGGCTCGCGCGCCCGATACGGGCGTGGGCCAGCCGGGGAGGCAGGACCTCCCCGACACCGAGGAGCAGTTGGTAGCAGTCCCCGGGCCGGGACGGGGAGGAACCGTCCCCGGTACTGACCAGGAGATGCAGGCACGCCGGATGCAGCTCGGTCACCGAGAGCAGGGAGAGGTCCGTGACCCGTCGGCCCTTGCCCGCGAACCACCGTTGTTCGGGCAGCCACGCCTGAAGCAGGTCGGCGAGCGATGTCAGCAGATGGGCCGGACTGTGGCCGCTGGGGCGGGGTGCTACGACCTTGCGCATGTCGACCCGTCCTTTCAGGAGCACACCGTCAATCGGCGTTTGGTGGCGAGCG
This sequence comes from Streptomyces liliiviolaceus, assembly GCF_018070025.1. Lineage (NCBI taxonomy): Bacteria > Bacillati > Actinomycetota > Actinomycetes > Kitasatosporales > Streptomycetaceae > Streptomyces > Streptomyces liliiviolaceus. The sequence continues at coordinate 2,073,826 of NZ_JAGPYQ010000002.1, read as the reverse complement.
GGGCGCTGTCCTTGTGCAGGCGGAACCAGTAGAAGCCGTGGCCGGCGAGGGTGAGGAGGTAGGGGAGTTCGCCGATGGCGGGGAAGCGGACGCCGCCGATGAGTTCGACGGGGTGGCGTCCGTTGAAGGTCTGGAGGTCGAGTTCGGTGGGTTGGGCGAAGCGGGAGAAGTTGTGGACGCACAGGACGAGGTCGTCCTTGTATTCGCGCAGGAAGGCGATGACGGCGGGGTTGGAGGAGGGGAGTTCGGTGTAGGAGCCGAGGCCGAAGGCGGGGTTCTGTTTGCGGATCTCGATCATGCGGCGGGTCCAGTGGAGCAGTGAGGAGGGGTTGCTCATGGAGGCTTCGACGTTGGTGACCTGGTAGCCGTGGACCGGGTCCATGATCGTGGGGAGGTAGAGGCGTCCGGGGTCGCAGGAGGAGAAGCCGGCGTTGCGGTCCGGGGTCCACTGCATGGGGGTGCGCACCGCGTCGCGGTCGCCGAGCCAGATGTTGTCGCCCATGCCGATCTCGTCGCCGTAGTAGAGGATCGGTGAGCCGGGCAGCGACAGGAGCAGGGCGGTGAAGAGTTCGATCTGGTTGCGGTCGTTGTCCAGGAGGGTGGCGAGGCGTCGGCGGATGCCGATGTTGGCGCGCATGCGGGGGTCTTTGGCGTATTCCGCGTACATGTAGTCGCGTTCTTCGTCGGTGACCATTTCGAGGGTGAGCTCGTCGTGGTTGCGCAGGAAGATGCCCCACTGGCAGCCGGAGGGGATCGCGGGGGTCTTCGCCAGGATCTCCGACACCGGATACCGGGATTCGCGGCGGACGGCCATGAAGATGCGGGGCATGACGGGGAAGTGGAAGGCCATGTGGCATTCGTCGCCGCCGGCGGTGTAGTCGCCGAAGTAGTCGACGACGTCCTCGGGCCATTGGTTGGCCTCGGCGAGCAGGACGGTGTCGGGGTAGTGGGCGTCGATCTCGGCGCGGACCTGTTTGAGGACCTGGTGGGTGGCGGGGAGGTTCTCGCAGTCGGTGCCCTCTTCGGCGAAGAGGTAGGGGACGGCGTCGAGGCGGAAGCCGTCGATGCCCAGGTCGAGCCAGAAGCGCAGGGCGGAGACGATTTCCTCGACGACGGCGGGGTTTTCGAAGTTGAGGTCGGGCTGGTGGGAGAAGAAGCGGTGGAAGTAGTACTGCTTGCGGATGGGGTCGAAGGTCCAGTTGGAGGCTTCGGTGTCGACGAAGATGATGCGGGCGTCGGCGTACTGCTGGTCGTCGTCGGCCCACATGTAGTAGTCGCCGTAGGGTCCGTCGGGGTCGTTGCGGGAGGCCTGGAACCAGGGGTGCTGGTCGCTGGTGTGGTTCATGACGAAGTCGATGATGACGCGCATGCCGCGCTGGTGGGCGGCGTCGACGAATTCGACGAAGTCGGCGAGGTCGCCGAATTCGGGCAGGACGGCGGTGTAGTCGGAGACGTCGTAGCCGCCGTCCCTGAGGGGGGACTGGAAGAAGGGGGGCAGCCACAGGCAGTCGACGCCGAGCCATTGGAGGTAGTCGAGTTTGGCGGTGAGGCCTTTGAGGTCGCCGATGCCGTCGCCGTTGCTGTCCTGGAAGGAGCGGACGAGGACTTCGTAGAAGACGGCGCGTTTGAACCATTCGGGGTCCCGGTCTTTTGCGGGGGTGTCCTCGAAGGTGTCCGGGACGGGTTCGTTGACGATCATGTGGGTGACCCTCCGGTGGGCGGTGAGGACGGTCGCAGGACGGTCAGTACGTGCGCGGCCCGGTGACCGGGGGTGAGGCGTACGTAGTTGGTCCTGCCCCAGGGGTAGACCTCGCCGGAGAGCTCGTCGCGTACCGGCAGCGACGCGTGCCAGTCGAGGCCGAGTCGTGGCATGTCCAACGAGATGGTGGCTTCCTGGGTGTGGTGGGGGTCGAGGTTCACGACCACCAGAACCGTGTCCGTGCCGTCGCGCTTGCTGTACGCGATCACGGCGTCGTTGTCGGCCTGGTGGAAGTGGACGTTGCGGAGCCGGCGCAGCGCGGGGTGTTCCCGCCGGATCCTGTTCAGCGAACCGATGAGCGGTGCGAGGGACGTGCCCGCCCGCTCGGCTGATTCCCAGTCCCGCGGTCGCAGCTGGTATTTCTCCGAGTCGAGATAGTCCTCGGTACCTGCCCTCGCCGCGGTGTTCTCGCACAGCTCGTATCCCGCGTACATCCCCCAGGTGGGCGAGAGAGTCGCCGCCAGCACGGCCCGGATCTCGAAAGCGGGCCGGCCGCCGTGCTGAAGGAACTCCGGGAGGATGTCGGGGGTGTTGACGAAGAAGTTGGGCCGCATATGGGCGGCCGCGTCACCGGAGAGTTCGGTGAGGTATTCGGTCAGTTCCTCTTTGGTGTTGCGCCAGGTGAAATATGTATAGGACTGCTGGAAGCCGATCGCGCCGAGCGTGTGCATCATCGCCGGGCGGGTGAACGCCTCGGCCAGGAAGATCACATCGGGATCGGTGCGATTGATCTCCCCGATCACCTCCTCCCAGAACATGACCGGCTTCGTATGCGGATTGTCCACGCGGAAGATCCGCACCCCGTGCCCCATCCAGAACCGCAGAATGCCGAGGGTTTCCTCGACCAGGCCCGGCATGTCCTCGTCGAAGGCGATCGGATAGATGTCCTGGTACTTCTTCGGCGGGTTCTCCGCGTAGGCGATCGTGCCGTCCGCCCGGTGCTGGAACCACTCCGGGTGCTTCTCCACCCACGGATGGTCGGGGGAGCACTGGAGCGCGAAATCGAGGGCGACTTCGAGTTGGAGAGAGGTGGCGGTGCGTACGAAGTCGTCGAAGTCGTCGATCGTGCCGAGATCCGGGTGGATCGCGTCGTGCCCGCCCTCCGGTGAGCCGATCGCCCACGGCACCCCGACATCCTCGCGATGCGCCGAGAGGTTGTTGTTGGGTCCCTTGCGGAAGGTCGTCCCGATGGGGTGGATCGGCGGCAGATAGACGACGTCGAAACCCATGCCGGCGATCGCGGGCAGCCGCCGGGCCGCCGTCTTGAACGTACCGCTGACCGGCGGTTTCCCGGGCTCGACCACCGCGCCCTCCGAGCGCGGGAAGAACTCGTACCAGGAGCCGAACAACGCCCGCTCCCGTTCCACCGACAGGGGGAGCGGGGCCGACCGTGTGATCCGCTCCCGCAGGGGGTGCGCGGCCAGTGCCGTGTCCACGTCCGGGGTCAGGGCGGCGGCGAGACGGGCGGACGGGGGCCGGGCATCGTCGCGCAGGGCGTCCGCGGCGGCCAGGACCGCCGCTCGGCCGGCGTCACGCGGCACCCCGGAAGCGGCCCGCTCGTACAACTCGGCGCCCTCCTCCAGGACCAGGCCCACGTCGATGCCCGCCGGGATCTTTATGCGGGCCGACCGCCGCCAGCCGGACACCGGGTCCGACCACGCCTCCACCCAGTAGGTCCACTCGCCCACCGCCGTGGGCGTGACGTCGGCGCCCCAGCGGTCCGTACCGGGGGCCAGTTCCCGCAGCGGAGTCCACGGGCCGGTGCGCCCGTCGGGGCCGCGCAGGACGACGTTCGCGGCGACGACGTCGTGGCCCTCACCGAACAGGACGGCGCTGACCTGGAAGGTCTCGCCCACCACCGCCTTCGCGGGGCGGTTGCCGCGGTCGACGGCCGGACGGACGTCGACGACGGGGACGCGGCCGATCCGAACGCCGGTCGTGCGGCCGACTGGGGGGAGGTGGCCGCCGGCCGGGTTCTCGGTCATGTGATTCATCTCCGTCGTCGATGTCCTGGTCCAGGTCGGTGGAGGCCCACGGGTCGGAGGGCTCTTCCCTAGGTCGCGGGGCTCACCGCGAGCCGGCCGGAATGCCCCGGAAGCGCACTGACAGGCGGGCTGTGACCGGCCCGTTCGCGGCGCCGGGCCGAAGTGGCCGACAGATAGCGCTCGGCCGCGTGCACCGCCTCGCGTGCGCAGCGTTTGCCCATGAGGACGCAGAGCGTGTAGCCCGTGTCCTCGAACTTGCCTCGCGCGCCGTGGTCGGCGGGGGCCGCGAGCATCATGCGTTCCCAGGTCCGGTACAGCTCCAGCAGCCTGGCGACCTCGTCCTTGGCAGGCAGCAGCATCTCACCGGTCACCTTCCATTCCCTCGGATGCGCACGGTTCGCCCGGATGTGCGTGATGACCGTGCACGCGGAGACATCGACCGACCACGTCGGCCGACACCCTCACTCATGGTGCACGTGCGGCCACTCAACGTCCTGTTGTCGCTTCAACCACATGGGGCCGTCGCTCGGGTTGCACGAATGGAGTACCGCTCGCACTGTGGGAATGACTCAGAAGCGATCACTGCTCACGCTCTGCACTGAGGGCCCAGGCCCCGGGGCGAGGAGGAGCGAGAGCTTCGCCGGTTGCCGGTGAGGAGCCAACGACGATGAAGACCGTAGTCCCCTGCTACTACCACCTCGACGTGGAGGTCAGTCCGGAGCGGGTCGATCGGGTCAGGCGCATTCTGGCCGCCCACCTCCGGTACTGGAACCTGGAGAACCTCGTCGAGCCCGTCTGTCACTGCGCGGAGCTGCTCCTGCGGACGATCGACGCGCACGCGACGGACAAGAACACCACGCTGGAGATGTGGTGGAACGGCCAGCACCTCATCACCGCGATCGCTGACATCGACGGGAAGTCCCACCCGGAGGCCGCGACGCGGGGCTGGCTGGCGCACGTCGCCGCGCTGAGCGACGGCTGGGGGTGCTGTGCCACCGGCAGCGGCGGACGGATCGTCTGGTTCTCCCGCCGGGCCCGTGCCATGGAACGCTCCCCGCTGGTCCCGACCACCCCCGCGCCCAGCCTGCGCGAATCCCGGCACGCGCCCCGCGAGTTGCCGGTACCGGCCGTGGCGGCGCCGGCGCCCGAGGAGCCGCTGGTGGGCGCGGCGACCGAGTGACGACGGCCGTTCGGCCCGCCACCGCCTGGGCGGTCGCGGGCCGTCGGTCTGCCGTTCGAAGAGACCGACCGGACGCCGCGGGCGCGGCGCCCCGGTCGGCCGATGGTCCGATCAGGCGATCCGCGCCTCCCCGTACGGGACCAGCCGGACCGGGCCCAGCAGGCCGTACGCCGCCCGGGTCAGACCGCCGTACACCGCGGGGTCGCTGATGCGCAGGCGGTTGGCGAGCGGGGTGGCCACCTCGACCTCGATGGTGTTCGTGCCGCGTTCCAGCAGGTCGCCCAGGTCCACCACGGGGTGGATCTGATCGACCGGGTCGAGCCGATGGCCGTTGACCGTCACCCGGCAGGTGTCCGTGACCGAGCCCAGCTCCAGACGCGCACGGTGTCCGCCGGTCCAACCGCGGCCGAGGGTGAAGGTCGTGCGGTAGCGGCCGATGCCCGAGACGTCCGCCAGTTCGGGGATCTGCGACCAGGGCACCAGCGCGTCCAGCGTCACCTCGTGCTCGACGACGAACGTCCGGGTGGCCGAGGCACCCGGACGCCAGTCCTGGACACGCAGCTTCCACGACGTCAGCTCGCTCGGCTCCGGGATGTCCTTCAGCGTGGCACTGACGGCGCGCCCCTTGGAGAGCGAGGTCCGGTACGTGCCCGCGGCCGTGGCCCGCACGGTGAGACCGGCGTCGGTGAAGCGCACCTCCTCGGCCTCGCTGGCGACGGCGTACGGGCGGGAGCCGTTGCGGTCGCCGAAGAGCCCCGGCCTCCCGATGGCGACGATCAGGGTCTCCGCGGGCTGGAGCGTGACCCGCACGGTCACCGAGTCGCCGTCCTCCGTGTACCGGGCGACGCGCTCCGCCTTCCCGGTCCACGGGTCCAGCAGGTACGGCACAGCCTTGGCCGTGGTGCGGTGCAAAGTGACCTCGTGGTCGATCGCGCCGACCGCCGGCTTGACCGTCTCGGCGTGCTTGCCGTTGCACAGGTAGTAGTAGTCGACACCGTCGGCCACCCGGTGGGCGTTGAGAAGCGTCGAGGCACTCGCGTACGTGACGTCGGGCCGCACTCCGAGCGCGGTGAGCGCGTCGCCGACCAGGGTCTTGTCGGTGACCGTGCGGACCAGCGGCCGGGCCAGCAACTCCTTGACCACGGAGCGCAGTTCGTCGCTCTCGCCGGTGTCCGGGACGCCGGGCGGCACCACCGTGTCCCAGGCGCCGAGCAGCACGATCGGAAGTCCGGCCCGGCTGAACCGCAACAGGGCGCGCGCGTCGCGCAGGGCGAGCGTCACCGTGGACCCGTAGAAGAAGTCGCCCTCGACGAACAGGGCCTTGTACGCGGGGCCGTCCGGTGCGAGCCGTCCCTTGCGCACGACGGCCGAGGGCAGGTCGAGCAGCGGGCCGCTGAGGAACTGGTGGCTCCAGCCGAGGGTGATGCCCGTCGCGGTGAACCAGGACGCGCCGATACCGGTGGCCGTGTAGCCGGTCTGCCGGAACACCGCCACGTCCGCCCTGGCCCTGCCCGTCTGCAGCACCTGGTGGACCCGGCCGAGGTAGCCGGCGACGTCCGGGACGTGCTTCCAGGTGGGGTGCCTGGGACCCCAGGACTCGCCGTACCCGGCCACCCCCTTGTACGGGGTGAAGGCCGCGTAGCCCGGCCAGTTGACGCCGGGGAACTCGGCGTAGGAGAAGCCGTGGACGACCGTCTGGTTGACCCCGGCGGCATAGGCGCCGCCCATGGTGCGCAGGAACTTCTGCCAGGTGGTGCTGTACGCGCCGCCCGCGTACGCGCCGGCCTCGCACGAGAGCACCGTGTTGCCGGCCATGTCACGGCCGCCGGCCAGGCAGCGGTAGTCGTCGAGGTTCTTGAAGCCCAGCGACTCGCCCTCGGGGATGTCGAGGACGGCGGCCGAGGCGATGGCGTCGGTCTGCAACCCGTAGGGCTGGGACCGCAGTTGGAGTCCGAGCGAGTGGGCCCAGGTGCGCAGCGCCGTGACGTGGTGCTTGTTGAAGAGGGTGGAGACCGTCTCCCAGAAGTCGTGCCGGATCTGGCGGGTGACGGCGGCCTCGAAGGCGTACACCTGGTTGCTGTTGTCCAGGACCAGGGCGGGCAGCAGCGGCAGCAGGGAGCGGCCGGTGTGGTCGCGGAACGCGTCGGGCAGGCCCGGTGTCCACTGCAGTCCGTCGGTCTCCAGCTCGATGGAGTCCTCGAAGAGCGCGCCGCCGGACACCTTCAGCAGACGGCGGACGGACTTCGTCAGGATGTGCTTCTCCCAGAAGTCGGTCACCGCGCGCGTGCCGGCCGCGCTGAAGTGGTCGACGACGTAGGCGGGCGGGTCGGTGTGCGGTCCGGCCTCCGGGGTCTGGCCGGAGCCTCGCACCCAGTACGAGATCACGACCCAGGTGCCGTCGTCGGGCGCGGTCCAGTCCAGGGAGCCGCCGCTGACGGTGGAGGTGAGGTCGCGGACCGAGTCCAGGTCGAGGCCGGTCTCCTTGCGGGTGGAGTTCGCGGTGTTCACCCGGGCCGCCTGCACCAGGAGCAGCCGCTGCGCGGTCACACCCGAGGCGGCCTCGTGCACGGGCTTCGGGACGGGTCCCGAGAACGTGGCGCCCGGGGCCAGGGTGGCCGCTCCGTGGGCGAGTTCCTTGACGGCCGCGTCGCTGTCGGGGGTGATGCCGGGCACGGCGGCGGGCCAGCTGGGCCCGACGGTGAGGTCCACGGTCAGTCCGCGCCGGGCGGCCTGGCTCAGCGCGGCCTCGACTCCCGCGACCCAGGCGGCGGTTCCCCAGCCGTGCCGGGCCGTGTCCAGCGAGGAGGTGTCGCTGACGCTGTGGTGGACGGCGGCTATCTCGGCGCCGCCGAAGCCCGCGTCGGCGATCTGGTCGATCTCCCGTCTGATCTCGTCCGGCTGCACCAGGCCGTCGGGCCACCACCAGCGGAACTTCGGGCGCACCGCGCGGCCCGGCTCGGCGAAACGCAGGGAGGAGGAGCCGGTGGCTCCCGCGGTGGCGGCCGAGGTCGCGGCCGAGGCGCTGCCGGGCGCCGCCCAGTCGATGACGCCGGCGGCGGCGGCCGTGGCCGCCGCGGCGGCGAGGACGGTACGGCGGGGGAGCCCCGTCCGGGGAACTGCGGTGTGGTCGTTCATGGTTCTTGTCCACTCTTGGAGGGCAGCACAAAGAAGACCCCTGAGGGGCCAGGGAGAGTTGAATCGTTTTAATCGCTACGACGCTGCGAAAGTAAGTCGCTCGATCAAGAGGCGTCAAGAAGCGCGCACGACACAAATTTCTGCGCGGCCGGGCCGGACAACCCGCCGGCAGCGTGCTAGCGGCGGATGTCCTCGACCTCGCCGAAGCCGCCTGTCGGGCTCCAGCGCAGCCGCGTGAGCCACTCGGTGGACGATCTCGTGAACAGCAGGTCTCCGGTGCCGGCCACGGGCGCGGCCTTCTCCCAGCCGTCGAAGTCCTCGGTCACCCGCGTGTCCCAGGTCGCCAGGTTCCGCGTACCGACCGCCGCGACCGACTCCGTCGGCGGTTCGCCGTCCGCGCAGTACGCACCCCAGTTCGCGATCACCGTGACCGTGTCACGGAAGGCCTTGAGCGTGATGCTCTGACAGGCGTCGCCCTCGGTCGCGTACACCAGTCGGGGTGTGCTCCACGGGCCGCCCGCGGTGTCCTGGTGCTGCTCCATGAGGCCGCGTCCGGCCGCGTAGTACAGGCCCACGCGGCCGCCGTCGGACCACGGGACGTCCTCGGCGAAGCGGGCGTGCGACGGGGCGGGGGAGCCGCTGCCGGTGTCCCCGGCGCCCGCACCCTCGGCCCCGGTGTCCGCGCCCCCGCAGGCGGCGGTGGACGTCAGCAGTGCGACCGCAGCGGCCGTCGCCGCCCGGAGCTGCCAGTGGGCACCCTGTACGCGTCGCATGTGTCTCCCCGGGCTCGCCGTGCGGGCACGGTCCATGGGATCACGAGTCGGCGGCGCCGGATCACCCGAAGACGTTGTCCGTCTCGTCCCAGCTGAAGGGATCGGTGGTGGGCGCGGGCGGCAGGGCCCGGGGCGTGCGCGACGACGACTGGTACATCGCCTCGATCTCGGCCGCGTACCGCTCCGCGATGGCGTCCCTGCGCAACTTCATCGACGGCGTGAGCAGCCCGTTGGCCAGGTCGAACGCCTCCGGCAGCACCCGGTACACCCGGATGGACTCCGAGCGCGACACGGTGGAGTTGGCCGCGCCGACAGCGCGGTTGATCTCTTCCCGCAGGGCGTGCTCCTCGCGCAGTTCGCGGTCGTGGGCGTCGCCCGGCACGGCGTGGATCGAGCGCCAGTGGGCCAGGTACTCGGGATCGAGGGTGATCAGGGCCCCCACACAGGGCCGGTTGTCACCCACGACGACCGCCTGGTGGACCAGCGGATGGACCCGCAGACGCTCTTCGAGAGCCGCGGGGGCGACACTCTTGCCGCCGCTCGTGATGACGATGTCCTTCTTGCGGCCCGTGATGCTCAGATAGCCCTCGTGGTCGAGCTGTCCGATGTCGCCGGTGGCCAGCCAGCCGTTGTGGAGCGCGGCCCGGTTGCCCTCCTCGTCGTTGACATAGCCCTGGAAGACCGAGGGCCCCCGGACGAGGATCTCCCCGTCGTCGGCCACATGGAGCTCCGTGTCGGGCAGCGGCTGTCCCACGGTGCCGAACTTCTCGCGGCCGACGGGCTGGGCCGTGATGCCGCCGCTCGTCTCCGTGAGCCCGTACCCGTCGTGGACGAAGATCCCGATCCCCGAGTAGAACAGGGCCAGTTCACGGTTGAGGGGCGAACCGCCCGAGACGGCCCCGCACACCCGGCCGCCCAGGGCCGCGCGCAGCTTGCGGTACACCGTCTTGTCGTAGACGGCGTGCTGCAGCCGCAGATCGAGGCCGGGGCCGGGCCCCGTGCCCAGCCGCTGCCGCTCGGTCGCCGCGGCGAAGTCCTGCGCGGTCCGCACGGCACGCTCGAACAGGGCGCTCTTGCCCGTCTCCTCGGCCTTGCGGAGGAAATTCTTGTACAGCTTCTCGAAGACGTACGGGACGGCGTAGAGGTAGGTGGGCCGGAACGACAGCAGGGCCTCGGCCAGGGTCTCCGCGCGCAGGTCGGGCTCATGGCCCATGAGGATCCCGCCGCGCATGCACAGCCCCTGGATCATGAGGCCGTACACATGGGAGAAGGGCAGGAAGGCCAGGACGGCGGGCTGCTGCCCGGGCGGCGCGGCGGTGTGTCCCCACCCTGCCAGCAGGGTGTCGCAGGGGCTCGCCAGGCTGCTGTGGCTCAGCGCGCAGCCCTTGGGGTGTCCCGTCGTGCCCGAGGTGTAGGCGATGACGGCCGTCGAGTCCGGCAGCACGATCCTGCGCATCGACTCGACGGTGGTGACCGGCACCGACAGGCCCGCCTCGGCCAGGTCCGCCAGCGCCCCGGCGTCGAGCTGCCAGACGTGCCGCAGGGCCGGCAGTGTGGCGCACACCGAGCCGACCGTCATGATGCCCTGCTCGTCCTCCACCACCACGGCGACGCAGCCCGCGTCCTTGAGGATCCACGCGACCTGCTCGTGCGAGGAGGTCGGATAGATCGGGACGATCTCGGCGCCCACCGTCCACAGGGCGTAGCTGAGAACGGTCCACTCGTAGCGGGTGCGTGCCATGACGGCCACGCGGTGGCCCGGGAAGATCCCGGCCGCGATGAACCCCCGTGCCACGTCGAGCACCTGGTCCCGCAGCTCGATCGCGGTGACCTGCGACCAGGCTGCGGGAGAGGTGTCGGAGCGGCGTGCCAGTTGCGGCAGGAAGGGATCGCGTTCGGCTGTCTCGAAGAGACTGTCCGCGAGCCCGCCCTGCATCAGGGGCGAGGCCTGTCTGGATACTTCCAAGGGGTGCATGTGCCGCTCCAGAATCTCCTCAGAGCGCCCCTCCGATGGAGTCCGGAATCGAGGGCGTTCGAAATCTAGCCCACGACGGCGGGAGTTGGGTCACGAACGGACGATCGACCTGTCCTGATCTCGTTGCGCTGCGCCACCGAGCCACTTCAGTCCGTCGAGCAGAAAACGGTTCTGGGAGGCACTGGCGAAGGTCGACGACAGCGGGGTGTTCGTCGCGTAGTCCATCGCGTTGTGACCGACGTTCGCGTAGAGCATCCGGTACTTCGTGTTGGTCCACAGAACCGGGTAGTAACCGCTGTACCAGGTCTGGTTCGGATCAGTGCCCACCGGGAAGCTGCTCTGGTCGATGGAGGCCAGGATCCTGATGTCCGGATTGCGCCGTAGGTCGTTCGACCAGCTGTACCACTCGTTGACCGATGACGCGAAGGTGGCGGGCAGGTTGCCGGTGGAGGGATGGGTGCGGTCCTCCACCCGCAGAGTGGCCGACGTCGGGCCCCAGGTGTTCGACTTGAAATTGCCGCTGCCGAGGAACTGCTGGTGGTACCAGGGCCATTGCTGCGCCTCGGTCGTGAAGGCGGAGACGTGGAAGCCCAGCCAGCCGCCGCCCGCGCGCATGTACCGCTCGAAGCCGGACCGCTGGGCGGCGCTCTGCGGCAGGTCGTCGAGGAAGAGGACGACCTGGTACGCGTCGACGCCCCCGTTGGACAGCAGGTTCCAGTTGGTACTCGCCGTATAGGTGAAGCCGTTCTCGGCGGCGCGGGCGGGGAACCACTGGTTGGCCTCGCGGGTGAAGCTGATGTGCGCGGCGTCCCACGTACCGCTGTAGAGGGCGAGCACCTTGAAGGGTGCCGCCTTCGGGGCCGCGTGGGCGGGTGGCGCCGCCAGTCCCAGCAGGGTCGCCAGCAGGACGAGCACCTGCAGGGCGATGCGTACCGGTCCGGACGTTCTGATGCCGTCCATGATGTGCCCCTTCCTGTACGTCGACTTGGGGTGGGTGCGCGCGGTCACGGGTAACTGACGAGGTTGGCGACGTTGGTCGAGGAGTTGGACGGGCCGCCGCGGTCGTTGACGACGTGGCGGATCGTGCCGGTGCCGCCGAGCGAGACCGTCACCATGCTGCGGAAGCGCACGCTCGCCGAGTTCGGTGCCTCGATGGCGTGTTCGGCGGTGACGGCCGGGTTCACGTTGAAGTAGCAGTAGCTGCCGAAGCCGTACACCTGATGGCTGGTCACGGAGTTGGCGACCTTGTAGGCGGCGTAGCCCTGTGTGGAGCCGTTCATCCAGGCCGCCTGGTCGGGCGGGTCGTAGGGCATCTCGTTCTGGTAGAAGTACGTGCGCCCGCCGTTGCCGTTCCAGATCGTCTGGTGCTTCTGGTAGTGCTCGACGAACAGGCCGTACATGGTGACGTCGTCGCCGTTGACCACGAGCCCCGTGTCGGCGGTGTTGGTGTTCCAGCCGACGCCGTTGCCGTGGTCCGCGCGCCAGATCCACAGATGGTCGCCGATGACGTCGTCGCTGTTGACCGTGAGACTGGTGGTGGCCTTGCCGACGGCCGCGCCGCCGACCCGGAAGAACACGTCGTGCAGGGAGCTGGGGTTCGCGCCGTGGTCGGCGGACGAGCCGCCCGGGCCCATCTCCAGGAGCTGCGCCGAGTTGGTGGTGCCCGCGTCGAAGAGGATCCCGGCGAGCTTGACGCCGTCCACGTCCGCGACCGTCATGGCCGTCACACCGTTGTCCGGGATGAAGGTGGCGAGGCCGAGACCCAGTACGACGGTGTCGGGGCGGGTCACCTTCAGGGTCTGGTTCAAGTGGTAGACGCCGGGGGTGACCAGCAGGTTCTTGCCCTGCGCGAGGGCGCCGTTCAGTTGTGCCGCGGTCGCGCCGGGCTTGACGACGAAGAAGTCCGACAGGGGCAGCGAGGTGCCCGCCGGGGTGCCGGCCGCCCAGGTGGTGCCGCGCGAGTCGGTGCGCACGGCGGGGACGAACACCTTGTAGGCGCCGGCCGCGTCGACGTACAGGAAGGGCTTCTCGCGGGAGACGGGCGTGCGGTCGACCGTGGTGTACGGGGGGCTGGGGAAGGTGTTCGCGGGGGCGTTCTGCGCGCCGACGAAGACCATGTTCCAGTTGGAGCCCGTCCAGCTCGACCACTCGGTGTTCCGTGACAGCCACTGCTGCTGCGAGCCCGACCTGACCTGCCCGTCGATCTTCGTGTCGGCCATGTAGCCGCCGCTCGACCAGCCGCCGTCGTCGAGCTGGAGGTTGCCGCGCAGATGCATCCGCCGGTACGGGGCCGCCTGCGAGACGGCCCAGCGGTCGGTGCCCGAGGTCGGTGTCACCGACAGGTTCTCCGCCGAACGCCAGAAGTTCTGGGTGGCGTTGCCCTGGAACCAGTCGGCCTCGGCGTGCACCGCGCCCCGGATGGTGACGTCGTCGGGGGAGAGGCCGAGCCCCGCGACCTGGGTGTAGAAGCCGACGTTGGCGTTCGCGTCGTAGGTGCCCGGCTTGAAGAGGAAGGCCTTGCGGGCCGTGCCGAACTGGTTGGTCTCCTGCTGGGCGAAGGCCGCGTTCAGGCTGTTCTGGATCGTGGCGGCCGGGGTGGACGGGTCGAACACGGTGACGTTCGGGCCCAGGTCCGGTGTGCCGGGCGGCTGTTGGACGTCCACGGGATCGACGCGGAAGGACTGGGCCGCGGAACCGTTGCAGGTCCACTGCTGGAGCTGGACGCCGTCGGCGGTCGACGCGCTCGGCACGTCGAGGCACTTGCCGCTGTTGCGGTTCACGAAGTGATAGGTCGTCCCGGACGCGTCCGCGACCGGCTGCCACTGCTGGTTCGTCCCGCCGCCGTACGTCCACAGCTGCACGGCCGCGCCGTCGGCGACCGACACGTCGGCGACGTCCCAGGTCTTGGTGGCGTCGGCGCGGTTGTCGACCCGTACCCGTCCGTCGGAGGTGTCGCGCAGCTGCCACTGCTGGGCCTGGCTGCTGTTGCACGCGTACTGCTGGACGGCGGTGCCGTCGGCCGTTCCGGCGCCCCGGGCGTCGACGCACTTGCCGCTGCCCGCGTTGACGACGGTGGCCCAGCCGGTGGGGAGGGCCGCGGCGAACTGTTCGGCCCGTGGCGCGGGCGGGGCCGCCGCCACGGCGCCCGCCGCCGACGCCACCAGGGCGAGGGCGGTGAGCAGGGCGGATGTCCGGGGCATCCGGCGGCCCGGTGATCTTGGCGACCTCGGTGATCCGACCGGCGATCCGGCCGGTGATCCTGTCGATCCGAACACGGATTCTCCTGTGCGTGGGGGGTGGGGGGTGAGAAGACGACGTTCAGGAATGCGGTGAATGCGTTCAAGGACGTGAACGATGAGCGCATTCGTGGAATCTCGGCGATCGGTGAACCTAAAGGTCTGAACCAAACTCGTCAAGATGTGAAGCAAAGACGGCCGGCAATCGCCCGGAGCGTGCGAGGAATTGAAGGCGGCCTGGTCTCTGGAGGGGCGGTCCGCGGGACCCGTCACTACGATGAAGGAGATCGTCGCGCCGCCCCATGGTCGGTGTGCGAGGGGGCCGACCGACGTCAGGAGGGCCGCCGTGAGCACGATCGCGGTCAAGGCCGCCCGGTTGAGGAGCGGACTCGTCCTCCCGTACGCGGAGGCGGGGTACCCGGAGGGCGCCCCCGTCGTCTTCGTGCACGGCCTCGCGGACTCCTGGTGGGCGTTCGAGCCCCTGCTCAGACAGCTCCCCGCCGCGCTGCGCGGGTACGCCCCCACCCAGCGCGGCCACGGCGACGCCGAGCGGCCCCCCGACGGCTACGGCCCGGAGGACTTCGCGGGCGACCTGGTGGAGTTCCTCGACGCCACGGGCATCCGCCGGGCCGTCCTGGTCGGCGCGTCGAGCGGCGGTGTGGCCGCGCGGCTGGTCGCGGGCAGCCATCCCGACCGGGTGGCGGGTCTGGTCCTGGCGGGCGTCCCGGCCACCCTCGCCGACAAGCCGGCCGCCATCGCCCTGGGGGAGCGGGTCGAGGACCTGGCCGACCCCGTGCCGCGCGCCCTCGTCGAGGAACTGCTCGCCGGTCTCACGGCCCGCCCGCTCGGACGCGGACTCCTCGCGACGATCGCCGAGGAGAACCTGAAGGTGCCCGTGCGGGTGTGGCGGGAGACCCTGCGCGGCCTGCTGGAGACGGACCTGGCGGCCACCCTGAAGGGAATCCTCGTCCCCACGCTCGTGCTCTGGGGCGACGCCGACGCCGTCCTGCCGCGCGCCGACCAGCAGCGGATCCTCGACACCCTCTTCGACGCGAGGCTCGTCGTGTACGAGGGCGCGGGTCACGCCCTGTACTGGGAGGAGCCCGAACGGCTCGTCCAGGACGTCGCGGCCTTCGCCGCCGAGGTGCTGCCCGCCGTCCCGACGGCCGGGCAGCACCCCGTGTCTGACGTGCGATCAGACGTCGATCAGGCGCTGACGCTCAGCAGGCGCTGACGCTGATCAAGGGCTGACGCGGATCACGCGTTGGGGTCGAACGCGATGCCCGACGGCTTCGCCGACGAGAGGTGCGAGTTGAACGTGCTGTCCTTGATGCCGAGCGTCGCACTCCCGAAGTTGTACGAGGTCAGGGTGTCACGCAGGCTGCCCGGGTAACCGTTCCAGCCGACCAGCGGGGGCCGCTGCCAGGTCCCCTTGTGGTTCTCCGGCGGCTCGTCGCCCGCGGTCGCGGCACGGAAGCAGTGCGTGCTGATCCCGTCCTTGTGGTAGACGACCTTGGCGTGCGTGCCGTCCCAGCGGATCGCCGAGCGGTTGTGGACCGTGAACGAGCCGTGGTTGGACGTCGAGACGTACTGGGCCTCGTTGTTCTGCACCCAGACCACGACGTGCTCCCAGTCGTGCCGGTGCCCGCCGAGCCCGCTGCCGGCCACCGCCTGGTCCTTCTCGAAGTAGGACCCGTAGACGATCGCGCACCAGCCGTTGTTGCACTTGGAGCGCGAGTAGGTGTTGACGCTGTCCAGGTCGGACGCGTCACGGCACTGGCCGTTCAGGGCGCCGCTCGGGTTGAGCCCGCCGTTGACCGTCCCGTCGGGGCCGATGGCCGACGTGGCGTAGCAGCCGTCCGTGTCGTAGTCGTACGTGGGCTGGAACGTCGAGTCCAGCGCGTCCGCGTTCGCGGGCAGCGCGGGGGGCGGCGCCGCCAGGGCGGTGGCCGGGAATACGAGGACCAGAGCCGCGGCGCCCGCGAGTACGCCGAGCGACTTCCGGCCCAGACGCCGGGATCCGAGGGACTTCGATGCCGGTCTGCCGTTCACAGGTGTCCTCCTCATCGGCCCCGTGCAGGCCAACGCCCTTTGTGACATGTGCAGTTCAGGGTCGCGGATTTTCACTCGCGTGCCAAGAGGCCCCAGAGGGCACAACGGTTACGCAGCGCCCAACACTTGTCGCTCAACCGGCCCAAGAACGTCACACACGTGGAGGGTTGATGGAAAGCTGTGCCGCATGAGCGCGCCGCAGGCCACCCGCCCGGCGGGTGACGGGCACACCGCACCCCGCCCGCCGGAGCCGGCGGCTGAGAGTGAACGACCGTGCCGCTTCGGCGGATTGCTGCGATACGTCCGGTCGGCGCGGCACCGGCGATGGCTCTACGCGCTGGCCGTCGTCGCACTCCTCGCCCAGATGGCCGTCGCGATGGTCACCACGGCCGTCGAGCAGACCCCCACCATCGACGAACCCGTGTACGTGGCCTCCGCCGAGGTGTACCTCAAGGAACGCAGCTTCCGTTACAACCCCGAACACCCGCCCCTGGGCAAGCTGATCATCGCGTCCGGCCTGGTGTTCACCGACGCGCACCTCGACGCGGACTTCGTCGGAAGCCAGACGGCACTCGGACGCCACGTCCTGTACGAGTCGGGCAACGACCCCGCCCGCCTGATGCTCTACGCACGCCTGCCGGTGATCGTCCTGACGCTGCTGTTCGGGCTGGTCGTCCTGGCCTTCGCCCGCGACCTCACCGGCCCGCCCGGCGGCCTCGTGGCCCTGGCCCTGTACGCGTTCTCGCCGGACGTCATCGCCAACGGCTCGCTGGCCACGCTCGACGTGCCGGCGACCGGGTTCCTGCTCACGGCCCTGTGGCTGCTGTGGCGGGCCCGGCGCCGACCGTACCTGTGCCTCCCGCTCGCCGGGGTGGCCCTGGGCGCTGCGGCGGCCACCAGGATGAGCGTGCTGCCGGTGATCCCGGTCCTGATGCTGCTGGGCGTCCTGTCGTACCGGCACGCCCGCCGGACACCGGGAACTGAGCCGCGGACACCGGGACCTGAGGTGCGGACACCGGGAACTGAGCCGCGGACCCCAGGACCTGAGGTGCGGGCCCCGGAACCCGACACCCGGACTCGGCCCCCGCGGCTCGACATCCGCGCCCGGATCAGGCTCCTCGCCCACGGGGCGGTGGCCGCCGTAGGAATGGCGGTGATCGCGGGCGCCGTCGTATGGGCCACCTATCTCGTCGTCGACCCGCGGATGCGCTGGGCGGCCCCCGAGAACGTGCCGGACATCCGCGGCACGCGCGGCACCGTCGCGGCCTGGCTGCCGTTCCCCGAGGCCTACCGCGACGGCATGCGGATCCAGTTCGGCTTCGAGTACGACATCTGGCAGGGCTTCCTGTTCGGGCGGCTCTACGAGGGCTCCCTCTGGTACTACCTGCCGGCCGCGCTCCTGGTGAAGACCCCCCTCGGCGCGCTCGCCCTGTGGACCGCGGGCTCGGTCGCGATGCTCGCCGTACGGGCACTGCGCCCGGCCGTTCCGTACGTCCTCGTCCCCGCCGCCGTACTCCTGGCCATCGCCATGCACGGCGCCCGGGATCTCGGCGTGCGCTACGCCGTGTTCATGCCGATGCTCCTGGCGGTCGCCACCGCCGGAGTGACGCTCTGGCGGCGGCGACCGGCCCACTGGGCGACGGCGGCGCTGGTCTGCCTCGTGGCGGTCAGCTCGCTGCGCACCTACCCGTACTACCTGCCGTACTCCAACGAGGCGTTCGGCGGACCGTCGAAGACCCATCTGCGGCTGCACGACTCGAACGTCGACTGGGGCCAGGATCTGGGCCGTCTCGCGGACCACCTCGACCGGCGTCATCCCGGTGAGCGGGTCTGGCTGGTCTACAAGGGCGCGGGTGTGCCCTCGTACTACGGCATCGACGCGTCCGACCCGCTCAGGGCTCCCCTCGGCGAGGTGCACGGACTGCTGGTGGTCTCCGACTCCGCGGTGGCGAAGGCGGACGGGCGGCTGGCCGCGCTGCTCGACACCAGTACGCCGATCGACGACGTCGGCCACTCGATCACGGTGTTCCGGCGCCGCTGACAAGGGCCGTCACGGGCTGTCACGCGGGGACCGCCACTGAAGGACTGTTCAGTCACAACTGCCGCTCGCGCCCGTCCTGTTCGGTCGTGGCGAGGGTACGGTCGCGTCATGACGACGCGTCGTACGAGTCCCGCGAGGAGACGCGGCGCGGCCAGGGCGATCGTGACGGCCCTCCTGTGCGTACTGGTGGCACTCCCCGCGAGGAGCGGCGCCGCGCCGGAGGCGGCCGCCTCCGCACCGGACACCACCCGTGACCTGTACGTCGGCACGTTCAACATCTACGGGAACATCGGCCACCGGGGCGACGCCGGCGACTGGATCAGGGACGAGGCCGACGCCGTCCGGGACCTCACCCTCGGCGACACCGACCGGTGGCTGTTCATCGGCCTCCAGGAAGTCTGCAAGGCCCAAGGGGAACGCTTCGCACGGGAGTTGGGCCTGCGCAGCGCCTTCGTCGACACCGGTACGAAATGCGCCGACGGCCAGCCGTACGGGAACACCCTCCTGTTCCACTCGGCCGCCAGGATCCTGCCGCCGGCACTGCTGCCCAACCCGGACGGCAGAGGCGGCGAGCGGGGCATCGTCTGCGCGGTCGTCCGTGCCGCGGGCCGGCCACACTCGGCGGGGCCGCCGGTCACGGCGTGCAGCACCCACCTGACCGTCGGCGGAGCCAAGGACGGGGAGCGGCGGGCGCAGACCGGGTTCATCCACGACGAGTGGAGGCCGGACGGCGTCCACCGGCTCGGCGCCGAGGGCCCGGTCCTCCTCGCGGGCGACCTGAACGCACCGCCCGACGCACCGGAACTCGACGTCCTGTACAGCGGCAACGGCCGCGAGGCGAGCGGCCTCCGCGAGAGCGGGCCGTCGTACCTCCGGCCGACCTACGACGACGGCCGCAAGATCGACTACCTGTTCAGCTGGGGCCGAGGCGCGTCAGGGCGCTGGCACTGCACCGGCACGTTCCGGACGGTCAACTCGGACCACAGCTTCTACTACAGCGTCTTGTCGACTAGGACCGGCTGACCCGGCGGTCCCGGCGCGGGTGAGCGGGCGGCCTCGGGGCGGTGGACGCCACGCGGCCGGTACCCCAGCCGGTCCGCCACTCCCACCAGATCGGCCAGCAGCCACACGATGGCCAGCCACATCTCGGTGCCCTGGAGGCCGGGCTCCCTGCCGGGTCCCGTACCGCCCTCGCCCGGCGGGCCGAAGCCGAAGCCGGTACCGTCCCGCCACTGCCCCAGCGCGTGCGTCAGCTGCTGCCCGGCCCACGCCCGCACCTCGGCGGCCCGGTGGTCGCTCCGCCGGCCGACGAGCCACAGCGGGTGGGCCACGTCCAGCACGTTGCACGCGTTCTGACGGCCCGCGGCGAACCAGCGCGGATCCGCGCCGTGGTCCAGCACGGTGTCCACCACCCGCTCCGGATACGGCAGTTGGATTCCGAACTGGGCGAACGAACCGCGCGTGAGCCGGTAGTGGCCGTTGACGAGCTGCAGCCGGCCCTCGGCCGGCGAGGACGCCCCGCCCCACATCCCGGTCCACGGATCCACCCGGGTGCTCAGCCAGCCGAACAGCGCCTCCAGGGCGCCCGGTTCGCCCGCCGCGGCGCCCAGCCCGAGGTTGTGGTGCGCGCCGGTGGCCCAGCAGTCGACCCAGGCACCGGCCGTCCACGCCCGGGTCCGCCACGGCAGCGACTCCAGGCGGGCGATGAGTCCGCCCGCCGTCGTACGCTCCACGGGGCGGACCGGGTGGGCGAAGCGCGAACCCAGCAGCTCCAGCGCGTAGCCCACGGACAGCACGTGGTACTCGGCGGCGCCGTCGTCGATCCAGCCGTCCGCCGCGCGAGCGGGCAGCACGCCGGGGCCACCGTCGTCGGCGAGTTCGGGCACCATGCCCTCGGCCGGGTCCTGCAGCGCGCGCAGCCGCTCGGCGTGCCCGGCGGCGGACAACTGCGGCGGAGCCGAGCCGAGGAGCAGATCGGCGATCTCCACGGCGTCGCAGTGGGCACGGACGGTCAGCGGTGCGCCGGGGCGGTCGCGGTACCGGCCCGCGTCGGCGTCCCAGGCGCGTGCGAGGAGGCCCGCGGCCTGCGCGCGGGCCCGGTCGGCGAACCGGGCGACCTGGTCCCCGAGTCCGTCACCGGCCTCCGCGGGCCCGCGCCGGGCGGGGCCGGTGTCGCGCCGGTCGCGCAGCCTGCGGGCCGGATTGCCCGCGGCGACCGACCAGGGCGGCAGATCCTTGGTCACCACCGCTCCGGCGCCCACCACGCAGTGGTCGCCGATGGTCACCCCGTCCAGGACGACGACGTTCGAGCCGATCCACACGTCGTCGCCGACGGTGATGCCCTTGCTGGTGAGGGGTTGCCGGTGCACGGGGAGGTCGGGCCCGAACCCGTGGTTGAAGCCGAGCAGCGAACTGTGGGCGCCGATCCGCACCCCGTCCCCCAGTACGATCCGGCCCCGCACGGTGGCGTACGGATTGACGGTGCAGTCGGAGCCGGTGGTGATCTCGCCGGTGACGTAGGCGTGCCCGGCGATGTACGAGTTCTCGCCGAGCCGCAGCGTGTCGGTGAAGACACCGGCGGCGGGCGAGACGAAACAGCGCGGGCCGATGCTCGCACCGTCGTCCGTCAGCCGCTTCTGATGGGCGGTCTGGGCGTCCCGTTGCGCGGGGGAGGCACGAGAGCCGAAGTCCCAGGGGCAGTGGCCGAAGTAGGAGTCGTCGAGAGCGCTGTCCGAATCCATCACGCCTGATCATAGAGAGCGCTTACTGCCCTCGGCAATGTCTCCGGATGTCGGGGAGGGGTCCGAATGGAGGCATCAGGTACGGCGTCCGGCGGCGCGGACCGTAGCGTGAGCATGGCAAGCCGCAAACCGGTGATACGGACCCCACACGAATTCGACACGAACCCCTGGTGGCGCGATGTGCTTCAGTGCGACGGCCGATCTCGTGGCGGGCTGCGGCATCGCCGCCGTGGGAGTGGCCTGCGTGGCGCGCACCCGCCGCACGGTCGATCTGCCGCTGGCCGCGCTGCCCCTGATCCTAGGCGCCCATCAGATCGTCGAGTCCCTGGTCTGGCGGTCGGGTGGCGGTTCGGGCCCCGCCACCGTGGCCTGGGCGGCGATCGCCCTGCCGTTGCTCGCGGTGTGGGTGCCGGTGGCCGTGCTGTGCGTGGCGCCGCCGGGCGCGCGGCGACGGCTGACGATCCCGCTCGCCGCGGGAGTCGTCACCGCGGCCGTGCTCTCGTACTGCCTCGCCACCCACGGGGTGACGGCGGAGATCCGCGGCCACACCGTCGGCTACGCCGTCTCCCTGCCCGCCTCGGAACTGCTCGTGGCGGGCTATCTGCTGGCCACGATCGGCTCGCTGCTCCTCTCCGGCGACCGGCACCTGCGGATCCTGGGCGTCCTGGTGACCGTGGGGGCGGCGACCTGCTGGGCGCTGTGGGAGGCGGAGTTCATCTCGACGTGGTGCGCGTTCGCGGCGGTGTGCTCGCTGGTGCTGTACGGGTGGGTGCGCGCGCGGTCCGTGACACCGGGGGTTCCCCGGGTTCCCGTGGTCCGCTGACGGCGGGGCACGACCGCGGCTTGTGGCGCACGGCGCGGTGGTCGCACCGGTTCCCGGCGCTCCCTGGTCCGGGAACCGGCACGGCGGGTGCGGCCCCGGTGGGGGCTGGCCGCGCAGTTCCCCGCGCCCCTAAAAGCGGGGCTGCGCCCCGGCTTTTCGCCCTTCAGGGGCGCGGGCAACCCCCACCGGGCCCGCGGAGTCATGCGACGGTCCGGGCCCCGTAAGGGGCGCGGGGAACGGCGCGGGCAACCCCCACCGGCCCGCAGAATCATGCAATGGTCCAGGCCCCGTATGGGGCGCGAGGAACTGCGCGAGTAACCCCCACCGGCCCGCGGAATCGTGCAACGGTCCGGGCCCCGTAAGGGGCGCGGGGAACGGCGCGACAAGCCCCCACCGGGCCCGCAGCCGACACCCGGCCCGCTCTCACGGCGTACGCGGCGGCCGTCGCCCTGGCGGCCCGCCAGGGCGACGGCGAATGCAAGTACTTCACCGTGGCCGTCCCCCGGGCCGCGACCACCGGGTCACGACGGACACCCCGGGGGAGCCACGCCTCAGAACGTGATGCTCCAGCCGTCCAGGTAGCCCGGATCGACGGTGAAGATGCCAGGTGTGTTGTCCGTGACGCGCAGTCTCCACGTGCCGTCGGCCGCAAGCGCCGACGCGTCGACCGTGAACGTCGCGTGCAGTTCGGTACCGGTGTCCCAAACGAAGTCCTTCACCAGCAGCACCGTGCCGTCCTCACCGACCAGGTGGATGACCTGGCCGCCGATGAAGTCGTGCACCAGGTCGACGGTGACCTTGAGGTCGGCGGAGGCGTTGCCCTCGCGGCCGCTGACGACGATCGGCGACTCGACGGTCCGCCAGTTGGGGATGTCGAAGCGGTCGGGGTTGACGAAGTGGTCGCCGCCGGAAGCCAGGACAGTCCAGGTGAAGGACAGGGTGCGGGTCTCCGCCGCGGAGTTCCTGATCGTGACGGCGGCGGGGAAGGCGCCGGCCACCGTCGGGGTGCCGGAGACGAGCCCGGTGACGGGATCGACGGACAGGCCGTCCGGCAGGCCGGTGGCGGAGTACGTCAGGGCGCCGGGCCGGGTGCTCGTCGCCTCGAACGCCCGGCTGACCGGCTGCCCCACCGCGGAGTCCCGGGCGGAGGGCGAAGCCGCGGCGATGTGGTTGACGTACCGCGGGCCGACATTGACGGCTGCCCACGCGTTGCCGACGGCCTCGTACGCGTCGCTCGTCGTGCCGAACAGGTCGGCCGCCGCCTGGAGCGTGGCGGTGCGGGCCCCCGCGTAGTCGGTGGTGCTGGTCATGTAGCGGGTCAGGGCCCGGTACCAGACGTTGGTGGCGTTGTGCAGGCCCAGGCCCGCGACCGGCAGACCGTCGTAGGTGGGGCTGTCGTAGGCGATGCCCTCGACGGTCTTCTCGCCGCTGCCCTCGGCGAGCAGGTAGAAGAAGTGGTTGCCCACGCCGGAGCTGAAGTGCGGGTCGAGCTTGCGGGTCTGCGCGGTCCAGTGGTCCTGCGAAGTGCCCTTCGCGGAGGCGTCCTTGGAGGGCTGGTCCATGTACCGCAGGGGCTTCCCGGTGCCGCGTACGTCGGCCAGTTCGCCGATCCGGTAGTCCGGCACGTCCTCGGCGCTGTCGGCGAAGAACTCCACGGCGGTGCCCATGATGTCGCTGGTGGCCTCGTTGAGGCCGCCCGACTCACCGGAGTAGACGAGGTCCGCGGTCGCGGAGGTGACGCCGTGGGTCATCTCGTGGGCGGCGATGTCGAGTTCGGTGAGCGGCCGGGCGTCGTCCAGACCGTCGCCGTACGTCATGCAGAAGCAGAGGTCGTCCCAGAAGGCGTTGGCGTACCCCTTGCCGTAGTGCACCCGGGAACGGGCACCCACGCCGTCGTCGGCTATGCCGTTGCGGCCGAACCTGTCGTGGTAGAAGTCCCAGGTCTTCTGCGCCCCGTAGGCGGCGTCCACGGCCGCCGTCTGCCGGTCGGCGGGGGTCCCGTCGCCCCAGACATCGTTGTCATCCGTCAGAGGCGTGCCGCTGCCGCCCGCGCTGATGTCGTACGTCGTGTGGCCGCCGCGCTGGGGATCGGTGAGCCGGTAGAGGTCGCCGTCGCGCACGGAGCCGACCTGCACGGTGCCGCTGTACTGGCTCACCCCCTCACCGGCGTGGATCTGCTCGAAGCTCCCCAGCCGCGCACCGCTCCCGGCGTCGGTCACCACCCGCAGGCTGCTCGGCGTCCCGTCCTCCTGAACGCCGTCGACGACACTCTCCCAGGCGAGCACGGGTGCGGCGGCGCCCTCGCCCGCCCAGACGACGAGCCGCGGTGCCCCTTCGGCCACTGCCTCCTCGGTCTTCTCCGACTCGGCGGCGGCCAGCGCCGACTTCCGGGCCTTCGCGGCCGGTACGGAGGCCTTGGTCGTCGGTACCGAGATCGTCGCCGGCGACGACCTGGAGACGCTGCGGGCCGTGCCGCGCTCGTGGACCACCAGATCGCCGCCGAGGACGGGCAGTCCGGCGAACGTACGCTCGTAACGCGTGTGAACGGTCCCGTCGGCGTCCTTGACGACGTCCTTCGGTATCAGCTTCTCCCGCTCACCCAGCTTCAGTGCACGCGCCGTGGCCGTACGGGAGTCGGCCGCCGCGTCGAGCAGCTTCCCGCGTTGTGCCGGGGAGAGTTCGAGCGTTCTGGCGCCGGGTCTGGGCTCCGCCTCGATCTGACGGGGAGCCTTGTCCGCGCGGGCGGCCCCGGGTGTGGCGCTCCACGCGGGGAGCGCCGAGCCGAGAAGCGCGCCCAGCGCGAAGGCCGCGATCGCCGTCGTGCGCGAACGAGCGAGGGTGCGACGGCGGGAGGGGGTGGGACCAGGGGGCGAGGTCGTCGTCCCGGTCGTACGGAGGGTGTCCGTCACTGCAGCAACTCCTGGTGTCCGGCCGTCGAGTGACGGCACGTCAGATCAGTGCCGGGGGCAGGGCTCCCCGGCGGGAGAGGGGGGTGAGAGACGACCGTGCGGTCACTGGATCGTTTCAGCGGAACGGCCGGGTGTCACCACTGCGGAGATCGTTGTCCGGAATACGGTCAGCAGGCGGCGGCCCTGAGCATCGCCGCGCGCAGTGGATCACATGGGCCTTTACGCGTCGGCAACACGGCTTTCATCAGCCACTTTGGCCATTTCTCGCCCTTTGGCCCGCGGTCGGCGGGCGTCCGTCACAGCCAGCCCCGGCGCGCGGCCTGCCAGGCCAGTTGCATCCGGGTCGCCGCGCCCGCCAGCTCCATCATGCGCTGGATGTGACGCTGCACCGTGCGGCGGCTCAGGCCTAGTTGGGTGGCCACCGCCTTGTCGGTGACCCCGGCGACCAGCAGGGCGAGCAGCCGCCGGTCGACCGTGGACAGCGGATCGGGACCGCCGACCCCGTCCGTCCCGGCGACCGCGCCCGAGTCGTCGACGTCCAGCGGGACGGCGTCCTCCCAGTAGCGCTCGAACAGGGCGACGAGGGCGGCGAGCAGATTGCTGTCCCGTACGAGGGCGGCGGTGGGCTCGTCCGGGTTGCCCTGGGGGCCGCCGGGCACCAGCGGGCAGACCGCGATGGCCCGGTCCGCGACCGCGAGGCGCAGCGGCAGATGCGGCACCGCGCGGGCGGTCTCCCCGGCGCGCACCCCCGCAACAACGTTGTCAACGGCTCCCTCGTCGTCGAAGAACGCCTTCTCGTACAGCACCCGGTAGCGCACCCCGCGCGCCAGCGCCTCGAACTCCGAACTGTTGCTGCCCGACGGCATCGCCACGTACTGGGCCTTGCAGAACCACAGCATCTCGTCCTGGGCGCTCGCCTGGATCTGCCGCAGATGCTGGCGCAGCGCCTCGGCGCCCGTGATCACCTCGATCAGCTCGCCCGCGTCCCGCCGCCGCATGGTGTCGCGGTACACCTGCAGCAGGCTGGTGGCCTCCGCGCGGGCGAGATCGAGCGCGTCGGCGTTCCGCTTCAGCCGGGGGATCAGCGCCACGTCCGGGGGAGTGGCCCGGAAGTGCCGCGGCAGCACATCGGTGTGGCTCGCCATGCCCTTGACCGCCAGCGCTTCGAGCACCGCCTCGGCCTCCGCCGGACTCAGCCCGGTGCGCGCGGCGACATCACCCGCCGACGCCTGGCCCGCCGTCACCAGATGCCGGTAGACGGACTCCTCGGCGTCCGACACCCCTGCAGCCTCCAGCGTCATGGCGCCCTCCCCGAGACCGACCGGTTTCACTGATCGGACACCGTACTCCACGGGTGTTACAGGCGGTGAGGGTGAGCGGGACGGCCTGCGCCCCGCTCACCCCCGCTGTGCGACCGAGCGCCTATCCGCGGTGCAGGTAGGCCCGTTGCACGGTCTGCCGCACGGAGTCGCCCGCCGCGTCGCGAGCCGTCACTCTCAGTGTCACGTACGCGTCACCGCGTACCCGCGACGGCTTCGTCACGCCGACCTCGAACGTGTTGTGCCCGCGGTCCTTCACCGTCGCCCGGCTCCAGCTCGCGCCGTCGTCGTACGACGCCTCCACCTGGACGCTCACCCCGCGCGGCACGGCCAGCCCGTCCTGGGCGCGGACCGACAGTCCGACCGAGTGCGTACGAGCGGAGCGGACCGCGTTGTACGCGTCGACCGGGACGTCGTAGTCGAGCTGGAGCAGCGGCAGGGCCGTCGCCGCGCCCGTGCTGCCCGAGCGGAACGACCAGGACGTCTCGGTGCCGGTCCCGTACGCCCATTCACCGGACACCCGCGAGGTCGTGAGGTCCAGCCGGTAGTCGGCCGCGCCGGACGGGACCTCGAAGTCCGCGTACCCGCCGGCCGCCTCCGCGGCCTTCCGGCCGTTGCGGTACAGCACGGCGGCGGCCGAGTCGCCCTGCGCCGCGGCCGAGGTTCCGATGCCGCCGCCCCCTTCGAGCAGCCGCGACCGGTGACCCGCCTGCGAATCGGTGAACTCCGGTATCCGCAGGCTCAGTACGTCACCCGAGCGCACGGACGGAGCCGTGGTGCCGCGCGGGATCGACGGCCGGACGACGGCCCCCTGCCAGGTGTCGCTCGTCCGCTCGCCCGCCCGGTAGGTGCGCGCCGCGTCCGCCATGCCGACGACCAGCGGGGTGTCCACGTCGAACGTGGTCTCGTGGTGCACGAAGTGCTTCCACTGCGTGTCACCGGAACTCACGTACTCGGTCCGGTCGAAGCCGGTCGGCACATAGCGCGTGTACTGCAGCCAGGCGGTGTCCTGGTACGGCCGCCGTGCGAAGCGCTGCTCGGCGGCCCACCGCGCGCCGCCGTTGTCGGCGTACCGGGCCTTCACCACCGCGCTGTTGCGCTCGGACACGGTGTGCACCACCTTCTCGGGGACGCGCTGCGACGACACCTGCATGACGTCGTACAGGTACGGGCTGCGGGCCGTGCCGGTGAAGTCCACCGTGGTCCGCCCCTTGCCGATCCGCTTCAGCAGGTCGGCTCCCGCCTTCGCGCCGATCCGGACGGTCGGTACGCCCCAGCGGTCGCCCTCCGGATGCCAGCGGGTCCACGCGATGTCACTGAAGTGGACCAGCACGATCCCGCGAACCCCCGCCGCTGCCGCCTTCTCGGCCAACTCCCTTTCGTTGACGTTCTGTTCGTTGGTGAGGACCGCGAGCTTGCCGCGGGCCCGGGCGAAGACCGGAGAGGCGGCGTCACCCGCGGCGACCGCGGTCAGGCGCGCCCCCTTCCCGGCGGTCGCCTTCTCGTCGAAGAGCGGAGAGGAGGGCATGTAGTAGGCGTCCGGCGTCTCCTCGCCACCCTTGCCGCCCGACACCGCCATGTCGAGCAGCGGTGCGACGAGCTGCCAGCGCGAGGCGAACTCGAAGGTGCCGTCGGTGACGGTGGAGGTCGGACTCACGTACAGCCGCTTGCCGAGGTCGAAGTACATCGTCCCCTGGGTCAGGCTGTGTCCGTCGATCTTCCGGTACGTCTGGTAGCTGAGGATGCCGCGCTGCTCGGCCGGCCGGGGCGTACGGATGTCGACCAGGGTCGTCCTGCGCTCGTCGAGCGTGACGGACATGTCCTTGGTGACCTTCACCTCGGGCAGGACCACGTGTCGCAGTTCCTGGCCGTCGGCGACCGTGTCCAGGGACGAGTGGTCCACCTGGTAGGTGCCCTCCTCGACCTCGGCGACGGCCGGTTCGGTGCCGCTGCCCGGGTCGGTGTAGCCCACGAAGCCGTCGCTGCCCCAGATCGTCGGCAGCGCCTGGATCTGCTTGCCCTTGAGGTCGACGGTCCGGACGCTGAACCGGTGGACCGGCCCCTGCACGGCCAGGCTCACCGTGGTGTGCACGGTGACCTTCCCGTCGGCGGAGGCCGCGGTCACGTACCCGTAGTAGTCGCCCCGCTCCACCCGGGCCGGATCGACCGTCAGCGGAACCTCGGCGGTGGCACCCGCGGGCACACGCACCGAACCGGAGCCGAGCTTCACCGCCCCTTCCGCCGGGGTCCGCCCGCCCGCCGTGGCCAACCGCACGCCGAGCGCCAACGTGACTGCCGCCCCCGAGGTGTTGGTGTACGTGAGTTTCGTCGTACGGGTCTCGCCGCCACCGGTCTGGAACGGACCCAGGGCCACGGTCCCCGTGGCGGTGACCGGACCCAGCGCCGCCGCGGCCACGTCGATGAGACCGCCGCCCTGCTCGGTGACCTCCTGTCCCGCGGCCGTACGGGCCGTGCTGACCAGCGCGTCCTTCAACTGCGCCGCGCTCCAGCCGGGATGCCGCTGGGCGAGCAGCGCGGCGGCGCCCGCCACGTGCGGGGTCGCCATCGACGTACCGGAGGCCGCCACGTGCTGTGCGTCGACCGGGTCGCCCATGGTCGTGCCGGCCGCGCGGGCCGCCACGATGCCGACGCCGGGTGCCGTCACGTCGGGCTTGACCGCGTCGTCACCGGAGCGCGGGCCGCGGCTGGAGAACGGGGCGAGGGCACCGGCCCGGTCGACCGCGCCGACGGTGAGGGCCGCGTCCGCGGCACCGGGGGAGCCGATGGTGCTCATGCCCTGCTCGCCGCTGTTACCCGCCGCGACGACGAACAACGTGCCCGTGCGCTCGGTGAGTTCGTTCAGCGCGAGACTCATCGGGTCCGTGCCGTCGCTCGGGCTGTCCGAACCCAGGCTCATGTTGACGACCTTGGCGCCCGAGGCCGCCGCCCACTCCATGCCGGCGATCACCTGGGACTCGCTGCCGTAGCCGTCGTCGCCCAGCACCTTGCCGACGAGCAGATCGGCGCCCGGCGCGACACCCTTGCCGCCCTTGCCGCCGGCGGACGCGGCTCCGCTGCCGCCCACGATGGACGCGACATGCGTGCCGTGCCCGAAGGCGTCCCCGGTACCGGAACTGCCGGAGAAGTCCCTGGCCTCGGAGATCCGTCCGGCGAGATCCGGGTGGGACCGGTCCGCGCCGGTGTCCAGGACGGCGACCTTGACGGACTCGCCCCGCTGGCCGGCCTGCCACACGGCGGGCGCGCCGATCTGCGGGACGCTGCGGTCCAGCGAGGCGTTCACCCGCCCGTCGAGCCACACCCGGGGAGCGTCGGAGGCCCGTGCCGTGCTCGACGTGCCCTGGTCCGCGGCCAGTTGCTTCCAGAACCGGCCGAGGTCGTCCTCGGCGACCCGCACCGACCGCGCCCCGATGCTGTCCAGGCGGCGGACCGGCGACCCGTCCTCGGCGAGCGAGGTCAGCCGCCGGACGGCGGACTCCGCCGCGCCGTCCGCCCCCGCCACGATCAGCGGAAGCGCGTCGCTGTGCGCCTCGTCGTACCGCTGGTCGAGGAGCGCGCCCACGTCGAACAGCCCCCGGTCCAGGCGTCCCGCCGAGACCAGCTCCCCGGCGTCGGACGGCAGGACCGTCAGCCGCCCGTCCTGCTCGTAGGTCCGGAAGAGGAGGTGCCGCCGCCCGGGCCCGGGCGTGACCGAAGCGGTCCGCCGTCCCTCGGAGTCGGCGCCCACGGTCACCCGGTCACCGGTGATCAGGCGCACGGTGCCGAGGCTCTTCGGCGCGGGAACGTCGGCCGCCGCCGTCGCCGTGGGCCCCGTACCGCCGCGAGCGGCCACCGGCGCCACCGCGCCGGCAGCCAGGGCGAGTCCTGTCGATATCGCCGCCAGCAGGCGAATCCGTCTCATCAGTGCCGTGCCTTCCGTCGTACGCACAGAGAAGTTCATGCGCTGGACAGAATCCGGTGGCACTCGATGTCATGTCACTCGATTCCGGTGGCACAGGTGGGACATGTCGCAACCACGACACCCGGGCGACCGCCCCGAAGGCCCCTCACCAGACTCCCGGTCCGCTCCCCACGACGGGCTCCGAGGGTCTGCCGTCCACACCGGCGGGGACCTCGCCCGCGAGCATCACCCGGTGCATGACCCGCGGATGGTCGACCTGCGTGGTGTCGCTCGGGGCCAGGTGGATGGTGGCCCGGTTGTCCCAGAAGGCCACGCTCCCCGGCTCCCAGCGGAACCGCACGGTGTACTCGGGCCGCGTCGCCTGCTCCACCAGCATCTCCAGCAGGGGCGCGCTCTCCATCCGCGACAGCCCCAGGATCTGTTCGACGTAGTAGCCGTTGACGAACAGCACACGCTCGCCCGTCTCGGGATGCACCCGCACCAGCGGATGCTCGGTGGCGATCTGCCGGTCCAGCAGATGGCGTGCGTACGCGTCCTCGCCGGGCCGGGTCTGGTAGCCGACCCCGAGGCGGTGCTCGGCGCGCAGCCCGTCGAGGAAGCCCCGCAGCGGTGCCGAGAGACCGGCGTAGGCGGCGGCCAGATTCGACCAGGTGGTGTCGCCGCCGTACGGGGGCACGGTCTCGGCGCGCAGGATCGTCGCCGCCGGCGGATCGACGCGGGCGCCGTGGTCGCAGTGCCAGCCGCGCAGCAGCGAGTGGCGGCGCCTGCGCAGCCACTCGTCGTGCTCCATGCCGTACCGCCCGCCGAGTTCCAGCCGGTCGGCCGTCGTCTCGATCTCCGGGACGTCGGCGGGTGACGCGCTGCCGCGCTTGCGCAGCCGGACCGGTTCGCCGAACCGGCGGGCGAACGCCACGTGCGAGGCATGGTCGAGGTGCTGCCCGCGGAAGAACACCACCTTCCAGCGCAGCATCGCGGCCCGGATCTCGGCGACCACCGTGTCGTCCAGGTCCTCCGCCAGGTCGACGCCGACGATCTCGGCGCCGATGTGGCCGGCGGCCGGCCTGACGTCGATCCGGGTACCTCTGTCCGTCGTCATACGTGCTCCGTTCCGTGCCGATGACCTGATCGTGCTGGTGACCCTGTCATGTCCTTGTGGGGAGGGCGGCGGCCCGGGCCGCCAGGGAGTCGAGCAGCAGGTCCACCGCGAGTTCGAAGGAGCTGCCGGCCATGGCGTACAGCTCGTCCCGCACCTCGCCCAGCGCCGGGTAGGACTCCGGGTCGACCGACCGGTAGGCCGACGTCCAGGCCCGCTCGTCGGCCTCGCGGCGCTCGCGGGGGAGCGCCTGGCACGCGGCGTCCAGGGCGGCATGGCCGAGGACCGTGTCGATGAAGGCCAGGTAGAGCCGCACGGCGTGGCCGGGCGGGAACCCGGCGGACAGCAGCAGACCCACCCCGGTCTCCACGGCACGGAACTCGTTCTCCCGACGCGTGATGCGGTACGAGGCCATGGCGGCGGCCCGCGGATGGGCGAGGTATCCGTCGCGCACCCGCATCGCCATCTCGCGCAGCGAGGCCACCCAGTCGGGACCGGGCACGAACCCCGCCATGGCATCGCCGATGATCCGGTCGGAGACGGCCAGCAGCAGTTCGTCGGTGTTGCGGAAGTAGCGGTAGAGCGCGCTCGGATCGCAGCCGAGGGCTGCTCCCAGACGGCGCACGCTCAGCGCCTCCGGACCGTGTTCGCCGATGAGGCGCAGCGCGGTCTCGGTGATCAGTTCCCTGGAGAGCAGGACGCCTGCCGCGGTGGGGCGACGCCGTCGGCGTTCCTGTGGGGCGCGGGTGGGCATGGCGGGTGATTCCTCTCGTGCCGGGAGACGGCCGGGACGGGTGCCACGGCTGTACCTGCCGATGGACCGCCGCGGATTCAGTGAACGGCCGGCCGCCGCCTTATGTCAACGCCATTGACGCAAAGTGTGCGGACGCTGTTCCATCCATCGCACCCCCACACGGCTCTTCCTCCCGTCCCTCTCCCTCCCCGTGAGGAGCCCTTGATGTCTCTCACCCCGGGCCAGGCCACCGCAGGCCGAAGTGCCCAGGACCGTCCGCCGACGGAGCTGCGCCGCTCCCTCGGCGTCCTCGACGGCGTCGCCATCGCCGCCTCCAGCACGGCCGCCACCACCAGCATCGCCATCGGCATGGGCGCCATCGGCACGATCGTCGGACTCCAGGCCCCGGCCCTCCTGCTGCTGGCGTTCCTGCCCGTCCTCGGCATCGCCACCGCCTTCGCCCGCCTCAACCGCTCGGAGCCCAACTGCGGCAACGGCTACACCTGGGTCGGCACGTCGCTGGGCCCCTGGCCCGGCTTCCTGGCCGGCTGGGTGACCCTCGTCGGCTCGGTCGTCTTCCTCGGCTACACGAGCGCGGTGACCGGCTCGGTCGTGCTGATCTTCGCCAACAAGGCGGGTCTGCACTCCCTCGCCGGGATCGCCCTCGATCCGACGTCCACCGCCGTGAGCACGGTCGTCGGTCTGGTGGTCCTCGCCGGGGTCACCGCCCTCGCGATCACCGGGGTGCGTGCCGCGACCCGGCTCCAGTTCGGCCTGCTGGTCTTCGAGTACGCCGTCCTGCTGGTCTTCTGCACCTGGGCCCTGGTCACCGGCCGGCAGGACTTCTCCTGGTCGTGGTTCAACCCCTTCGAGATATCCAGCGGCACGGCCTTCGCCCAGGGCATGGTCCTCGCGGTGTTCTTCTTCTGGGGCTGGGACGCGGCCTTCAGCGTCACCGAGGAGACCCGCGACCCCGGCGACTCGGCCCGCGGCGGCTTCATCGCCCTCTTCGCCATGCTCGGGCTCTTCATCTTCGCCTCGGTCGCCTTCCAGCGGGAGATGAGCCTGCCCGAACTCATCGCCAACGGCCCCCAGGCCCTCCCGTACCTCGGCGCCGAGCTCGCCGCCGAACCCTGGGCCAGCCTGCCGCTGCTGGCCCTGATGTTCTCCGCCGTCGCCTCCGTCCAGTCCTCCGTCATCCCCACCGCCCGCGGCCTGCTCGCCATGGGCCGCGACCGCACGATGGGCCCGCTGTGGACCCGTATCCATCCCAGGTACGGCACACCCGCCGCCGGAACCGTGGTCGTCATGTCGATCGCGACCGCCATCGCCCTGCTCGCCATGGCCATCCCCGAGCTGAGCGACATGCTGCTCGCCGCGGTCAACGCCATCGGCCTGGTCGTCGCCCTCTACTACGGCCTCACCGCGCTCGCCTGCGCCGTACGCTTCCGCGCCGCCCGCCGCGACGGCCCGCGCGAGGCCCTGCTCGCCGTCGGCGTCCCGGCCGCCTCCGGCCTGATCCTGCTCGGCCTCGGCGGCTACCTCGCCTACTCCTACCTGACCATGAGCGACCACATCGAACTCAGCCCCGACAACGGCTGGTTCATGCTCTCCCTGCCCGTCACCATCGTGCTGAGCGGCCTCGTCATGGCGGCCGTCGCCAAGTACGTCCGGCGCTCGCCCTACTTCACCACCGGACGCGGCACGGACGCCGACGCCCTCTCCCTGCCGATGGACCACACCGGCGTCTGAGCCCCCTCACCCCCCGGAGCGCTGACCCCATGTCCCACCCCCAGGCCGCCGACCTCGTCCTCACCGGCGGGCCCGTGCACACCGTCGACGCCGCGCGCGGCCGGGCCACCGCCGTGGCCGTGCGCGACGGACGGATCGTCGCCGTCGGCCACCACGAGGTCCATGAACTCATCGGACCGGGCACCGAGGTCGTCGACCTCGCCGGACGACTGCTGCTGCCCGGCTTCCAGGACGCCCACGTCCACCCCCTGGGCGCGGGCACCGAACTGGGCCTGTGCCACCTCAACGACACCGTCGACCCGCGGGAGTACCTGCGGCGGGTGAAGGCCTACGCCGACGACCACCCCGACGCCGAGTGGATCACCGGTGGCGGCTGGTCCATGGAGGCCTTCCCCGGCGGTACGCCCACCGCCGCGCTGCTCGACTCGGTCGTCCCCGACCGGCCGGTGTTCCTGCCCAACCGCGACCACCACGGCGTGTGGGTCAACTCCCTCGCCCTGCGACGCGCCGGGATCGACGCCCGCACCCCCGACCCGGCCGACGGACGCATCGAGCGGGACGCCGACGGAAACCCCACCGGCATGCTCCAGGAAGGCGCGGCGCACCTCGTGGGCCGCCTGCTGCCCGCCCCCACGCCCGACGAACAACTCGCCGCGCTGCTACGGGCCCAGGCCGTGCTGCACTCGTACGGGGTCACGGCCTGGCAGGACGCCATCGTCGGCACGTACGCGAACATGATCGATCCGACGCCCGCCTATCACGCGGCGGCCGACCGCGGTCTCCTCACCGCCCGGGTCGTCGGGGCGCTGTGGTGGGACCGGGCCAGGGGCGCCGAGCAGATTCCCGAACTCGTCGCCCGCCGGGCCGGGTCGAGCCGCGGGCGGTTCCGGGCCACCAGCGTCAAGGTCATGCAGGACGGCATCGCGGAGAACCACACCGCCGCGCTGCTCGGCCCGTACCTCACCCGCTGCGGGTGCGCCTCCGACAACTCGGGGATCAGTTTCGTCGAGCCGGCCGAGCTGAAGAAGTACGTCACCGAACTCGACGCGCTCGACTTCCAGGTGCACTTCCACGCGCTCGGCGACCGGGCGGTGCGGGAGGCGCTGGACGCCGTGGAGGCCGCCCGCACGGCCAACGGGTGGCGGGACACCCGCCATCACCTCGCACACCTCCAGGTCGTGCACCCCGAGGACGTACCGCGTTTCCGCGCGCTCGGGGCGAGCGCCAATCTGCAGGCGCTGTGGGCGGCGCACGAACCGCAGATGGACGACCTCACCATTCCCTTCCTCGGCCCCGAACGGGCCGCGTGGCAGTACCCGTTCGGGGACCTGCTGCGGGCCGGGGCGACCCTCGCCGCGGGCAGCGACTGGCCGGTCAGCAGCCCCGACCCCCTCGCCGCGATCCATGTCGCCGTCAACCGGATCGCCCCCGACGCGCCCGAGGGCACCCCGCCCTTCCTGCCCGGCCAGCGGCTCGACCTGGGCGCCGCCCTCGCCGCGTACACCGCGGGCAGCGCCCACGCCAACCATCTCGACGACGACACCGGCAGCATCGGCGTGGGCAAGCTGGCCGACCTCGTGGTCCTGGACCGCGACCCCTTCGCCGGACCCCCCGAGGAGATCGCCGCCACCCGCGTCCTGCAGACCTTCGTCGACGGCCGCCGGGTGTACGCGGCGGCCGACGCGTGAGCCGGTGCGTGACCGGCGTCCGGCCGGCGCGGTGGTGCCTGCCGACTAGCCGAACTGGCCGACGCGGTAGTCACCGGCGGGCTGCTGGACGATGACGTTCGCCCGGTTGAAGGCGTTGATGAGGGAGATCAGGAACACCAGGCCGCCCAGCTGCTGCTCGTCGTAGTGCTTGGCGGCGTTCTCCCAGGCCTCGTCCGTGACCCCGCCGGCCGCGTCGGCGATACGGGTGCCCTGCTCCGCCAGTTCCAGCGCGGCGCGCTCGGCCTCGGTGAAGACCTTGGCCTCACGCCAGGCCGCAATGAGGTTGAGCCGGGTCGGGGTCTCGCCCGCGGCGGTGGCCTCCTTGGTGTGCATGTCGGTGCAGAAACCGCAGCCGTTGATCTGGCTCGCGCGGATCTTCACCAGCTCCTGCGTCAGGGTCGGCAGCCCCGAGTCGGAGACGACCTTGCCCGCGGAGGCCAGGTGCTTGACGAACGTGGCCGCGGCCGGGCTGCCCATGAGGTTCAGTCGGGCTTCCATGATGTGCTCCTCAGTCGTTGTAGGGAGTTGCACAGTCATGACGGGAACGGCGCGCGCGATGTGACATGGGGAGGGGGAATGTGACGTGGGTCTCGCGTCCTGCCCGGGTGCCCGGGCTCAGGCCCGGCGGTCCGAGGCGAGCAGGCCGAACTGCAGGTCGTCCGTCCACTCGCCCTTGAGCCAAGTGGCCTGCCGGAGAAGGCCCTCCTGTACGAATCCGAGCCGCCGCAGCAGCCGGGCCGAACGGGTGTTGCGGGCGTCGCACTCGGCGGACACCCGGTGCAGCCCGCGGCGCCCGAACAGGTCGTCGAGCACCGCCGTGACGGCTTCCGCGGCGTAGCCGTGGCCCTGCCGGTCGCCGGCCAGCGTGAACCCGATCTCGGCCTGCATGAGGTTCTCGTGCAGCCGGACCCCCACGTCGCCCACCAGGCACCGGTCGGCCTTGAGCTCGATCGCGTACTGGAACCAGCCCGGGCGCTCCGGCGACCCCTCGGCGAGTGTCCGTACGAACTGGTCGGCCGTGTCCAGGGACAGCGGCGCGGTCCAGCCCTGGTAGCGGGCCACGGCGGGGTCGGAGCGGTACTTCGCCAGCGGTGCGGCGTCCTCGGGGCGGAAGCGGCGCAGGAGGAGTCTGGGGGTTTCCAGCAGCATGGCTCGATGGTAGGCGGGGCCGTGCCCCTGCCCACCCCCTTTGGCTGCGGGCCCGGTGGGGGCTGGTCGCGCAGTTCCCCGCGCCCCTGACGTGCGGGGCTGCGCCCCTGCCCGGCCCCGCGCCCCTTGGACGGCGGGGCTGCCCGCCTGCCTGCCCCCTAAGTGGTGCTGACGTTTGTCGTCAGGAGGCGGAGCAAGTGTTTTGCTGTGGCGTCCTGTTCGGGGGTCAGAGCCATGGCGTCGCCCATCGCCAGGGGGACCGTGTTCGCGCGGTCCTGGAGGCGCAGCCCGGCCTCGGTGAGGTGCAGGGCGACCGAACGCTCGTCCTCCGCCCGGCGTTCGCGCCGCAGCAGCCCGTTCGCCTCCAGGCGCTTGAGGAGCGGTGACAGGGTGCTGGACTCCAGCTGGAGCGCCGTGCCCAGGTCGCGTACGGAGATCGAGTCCTGCTCCCACAGCGCGAGCATCACCAGGTACTGCGGATAGGTCAGTCCCAGCTCGTCCAGCAGGGGGCGGTAGCGGGCGGTGACCGCCCGGGAGGCCGCGTACAGGGCGAAGCAGAGCTGGTCCTCCAGCAGGAGCGATCCTCCCTGCGGCGCCACGGGCGCGGCTCCCTGCGTCGATTCGGCTCCGGCGGTGCTCACGGCGTACCTCCGTACTCGGTGATCTACGTGATCTACCTCGATCTGCCTCGGTGATCCATACCCTATCGCCGAACCCGTCATCGAGTCCTCCCGATCGTATCGCGCCCTAATGAGTTGTGCACGACTTAGTCGTGAGCTACTGTTCTGGACGTGCCCCCGCTCCCGGCGAAGCCCGCGAGGAGCGTGCCCGCGGCACCAGATCCGAGGAGATCGTCATGACCGACACCACCGGAGTCCGCCCCGTCCTGGAGCCCGCCGCCGCGGCCTTCGCCGAGGCGACCGCCAACCCGCCCTACCTGTTCGACCTCGGCCCGGCCGAAGGCCGCAAGGCCGTCGACGAGGTCCAGTCGGGCGAGATCGCCCTGCCGTCCGTCGACGAGGAGTGGATCACCGTCCCCGGCGGCCCCACCGGCGAGGTCCGCACCCGGATCGTGCGCCCCGCGGGAGCGACCGGCACCCTCCCGGTCATCGTCTACATCCACGGCGCCGGCTGGGTCTTCGGCAACGCCCACACCCACGACCGCCTGGTGCGCGAACTGGCCGTCGGCGCGAACGCCGCGGTCGTCTTCCCCGAGTACGACCTCTCGCCCGAGGCGCGCTACCCCGTCGCCATCGAGCAGAACTGGACCGTCGCCCGGTGGGTCGCCACCACCGGCGCCGACCACGGGCTCGACGCCTCCCGCATCGCGGTGGTGGGCGACTCCGTCGGCGGCAACATGGCCGCGGCCCTGACGCTGATGGCCAAGGAGCGCGGCGATGTCGCGCTCGTCCAGCAGGTGCTGTTCTACCCGGTCACCGACGCCTCCTTCGACACCGGCTCGTACCACCAGTTCGCCGAGGGCTACTTCCTGCGCCGCGACGGCATGCAGTGGTTCTGGGACCAGTACACGACGGACGAGAAGCAGCGCGCCGAGATCACCGCGTCCCCGCTGCGCGCCACCACCGAACAGCTCACCGGGCTGCCGCCGGCCCTGGTCATCACCGGCGAGGCCGACGTCCTGCGCGACGAGGGCGAGGCGTACGCGAACAAGCTGCGCGAGGCCGGTGTCCCGGTCACCGCGGTCCGCTACCAGGGCATCATCCACGACTTCGTGATGCTCAACGCCCTGCGCGGGACCCACGCCGCCGAGGCCGCCATCAGCCAGGCGATCGCCGTGCTCAAGGCCGCCCTGGCCACCGGCTGACGGCAGGCCGTACGGCCACCGCCGCTCGGACGGGTCGGCTCAGAACGCCAGCTTGGTGGGGGTCCTCGCCAGTTCGGCCGCCCGGCTGTGCAGATGGCAGAGCAGCAGGCACACGTCGTCGTCCCGCTCGGAATCGGCCAGCAACGGGTGCAGCAGACTGTCGGCCGAGGCGTCGAGGTCGGCGTCCAGGTCCGCTGAACGGAAGGTGCCGAGCGCCGCGGCCAGCCGCTCGATTCCCGGGTCGATGCCCTGGGCGCGGCGCTCGACCAGACCGTCCGTGTAGAGCGCCAGGGTCGAACCGGGCGTGAGGGTCACGGTGTGGTCCTGGATCACCTGCTGCAGCGGGATGCCGAGCATCGCACCGGGTTTGGCGTCGAGCGTGCGCACCTGCCCGTCGGGGGTGCGCAGCACGGGGGGCGGATGGCCCGCCGCGGCCCAGGTGAGCGTCGGGTCGTCGGGGTGGAAGCGCGCGATGACGGCGGTGGCGTACAGATCGGGCTGGAGGTGGTGCAGGAAGATGTGCAGCTTGGTGAGGAGCTGGCCCGGGGTGCCGCCGTCGACGGCGTACGCGCGCAGCGCGGTGCGCAGCTGGCTCATCATGACGGCCGCGTGCAGTCCGTGCCCGGTCACGTCGCCGATGACGGTGATGAGGCTGCCGTCGGGCTGGCGGAAGGCGTCGTACCAGTCGCCGCCGATGTTCAGACCGTGGGTGGCCGGCAGATAGCGCGCGGCCAGATGCAGTCCCGGGGTGGTGGGCAGCTCCGTGAGCAGGGCCCGCTGCAGGGTCTCGGCGATGTCCCGGTTGTGCTCGAAGCGCCGGGCGTTGTCGATCGCCACGCCGGCCCGGCGGGTGAGCTCGATCAGCATGACGACGTCGTCGGAGCCCCACCGCGCGGCCGGCGGCGTGAGGATCAGTACGCCCTGTGCATCCCGCCGGGTCCCCAGCGGGATGCACAGCAGGGGCGCCGCGGGAAGCGGCGTCGTGGAGGGATGGTCGTCGACACCGGGCAGGTCGCCCGGATGGTCGGCGGCGTACTGCGGGCGCCCGGTGCGGGCCGCGACCAGGGCGGCGGCCGGACGCGGCGCGTTCACCCGCTCCTCCTCGTCCCCGTCGAAGAGCCATACGTCGACACTGCCGGCGTACTCCGGGACCAGCAGGCTCTCCAGCCGGCGGATCACCTCGTCGTGGTTGAGCGAGGCCGTCAGCACCGCGCTGGCGTCGGCCAGGAACGTCAGTCTTCGGCGGGCGGTCTCCGCTTCGCTGCGCGCCTTGCGCTCGGCGACCAGGAGGTCGCGCTGGGACCGGCCGGCCGCGTCCAGCTCGGCGTGCAGGGCCAGTACGCCCTGGTTGGTCTGATCCAGTTCCTCCCGGTGGAAGGTGACCAGGTCCTCCTGCTCGCCGAGTCTCTCCAGCACCAGGGCCGTGTCCTCGTCGGCGCCCAGCAGCGCCTCCGCCAGCGTCTCTTGGTCGTCCGCCGCGGGCCCGGCGTCCGTCGTTCGCGCACCCCCGGCGCAGGCGACCGTCATGTGCCACGTCGGCCGCCCCTCGCCGTCCGCGTTCGCGTCCGCGTCGTCGGCCGAGGTCACGACGGCCCGCAGCAGCGCGTCCCCGGGCGGTTCCGTGGCCGTCTCCAGCTCCAGCCGCCAGGTGCCGCCCCGGGTGAGGCACTGCCGCAGCTGTGCGCTGAGCGCGGCCGTCAGACGGGTCCGCTCCATGGCGGACACCCCGTGCGCGGCGGCCAGGCGTGCCGTGTCGACACGGGCCCGAGCGGCGTCGGGGACGGTGGAGATGTGCCAGGTACGAATCATGGTGTGCGGTCCGACGGAGTGGGGGCCGGTGCGGCGACGTCGATGTCGTCCCCTACGGGCCGGGCGGAGCTGCTCGCATCGCGCGCCGTCATGCCGGCGCGCGTGTTCCTTGCCTTGGTCAAATGTTGTCAGACAACAACTGTCGTACATGACGGTGCTCCGCCGTCCCCCGATGGCGGAGCGTGTGTGAGGCTCAGGCGGAGTCGTCGCCGCGCTGCTGCTTGTCCACGAGCGCGAGCGAGTCCTCGACGCTGTTGGACACGGGCACGGTGATGCTCACCCCGGTGAGGTCGAGGATCCGTCGCACGGGCGCCGTCGGCGAGATGATGTGCACGCTCCCATCGAGCTCCCGCGTCTGCTGATACGCCCTGATGATGATGTTCATACCGGACGAGTCCATGAAGGGGACGGCCGAGAGGTCCAGCAGGAAGTGACGACGACCGTGCTGGAACTGGTTCGCCAGATGGTGCTGGAGTCCTGTC
This sequence comes from Streptomyces liliiviolaceus, assembly GCF_018070025.1. Lineage (NCBI taxonomy): Bacteria > Bacillati > Actinomycetota > Actinomycetes > Kitasatosporales > Streptomycetaceae > Streptomyces > Streptomyces liliiviolaceus. The sequence continues at coordinate 2,033,427 of NZ_JAGPYQ010000002.1, read as the reverse complement.
GAGGTGTCGATGTCCAGATGTCCCTCGACCGTGAGCAGGACGACGTCCTCGCGAGGCAGGGAGACCTCTACGGACAACGGGTTCTGGGCTATGGACACAAGTACCTCCCACAAATTCATAACGGTCTGGGGCGGCTACCCCCGTACGTGCATTCGATGCCGTCGCCGACGGCCCGCGCGACGTGATCAAACTCTCGTCGGCGGTTGCTTGCGGCACGCGCGGGCAGGGGCCTCACCAGCGGGTCTGTGTCTCTCGTCGCACATGCCCGCGCGTCTACCCCGGCTGCGCCGCCGCATGCGGACCTTTTCGTCCATGGTCCGCGAAGAGGCTTCGCGGACACGTCCTAGGACACACGGATGCCCACGATGCAGGTGTCGTCGTCGGTGTCCGACCTGCTGTACGTGAGGAGCCGGTCCAGCTGCTGGTCGAGCGTGCACGGCGCCGTACGGACCGTGGTGAGCAGCTGGGTCATGGACTCCTCCATCGTGCGGTCCCGCCGCTCGATCAGACCGTCCGTGTACATCAACAGCGTGTCGTCGACCGCCAGTTGCACCTCGTCCTCGCCGTACGCCACATCGGGCACGGCGCCCAGCAGCAGGCCCTTGAGGAGGGGCAGCGACACCGCCTCCGCGTCCCGCACAAGGACGGGCGGCAGATGACCTGCCCGCGCCCAGCGCAGCGTACGGGTGTCCGGGTCGTAGATGCCGCAGACCGCGGTGGCCGTGATGGACCCCGACAGATGGTGCGCCACGCTGTTGAGCCAGGTCAGCAGCTGGCCGGGGCCCGCCCCTGTCACCGCGAGCCCGCGCAGGGCGTTGCGCAGCACGACCATGCTCGTCGCGGCCTCTATGCCGTGCCCGGCCACGTCGCCCACGCACAGGAGCACCAGACCGGACGGCAGCACGACCGCGTCGTACCAGTCGCCGCCCACGAGCTGTTCGGTCTCGGCGGGCCGGTAGCGGACGGCCACGTCGAGCCGGGGCGCCTGCAGCGGCGCGTGGGTCGGGGGCATGATGGCGTGCTGCAACTGCAGCGTCAGCCGGTTGCGCTCGGCCGCCTGCTGCTCGGAGTGCGCGAGCTGGTCGCGCGTGGCGGCCAGCGCGACCTCCGTCCAGTGCTGGGCCGAGATGTCCTGATAGGCCCCGCGCACGACGAACGGCCGACCGTCGGCGTCGAGCACCGGCTCCGCCACCACCCGGATGTGGCGGGTCACCTCGTCGGGACGCTGGAGCCGGAACGCCGCGGCGGCGGGGCGCCGGTGGTGGAGCAGGGTGCGCAGGAAGCGGCCGATGGCGACGGCGTCGTCCGGGTGGGCGTGCAGGGACAGCTCCTCCAGCGGCACGGGACCGCTCGACGGCGCTCTTCCGTACAGGCTGAAGAGCTGGCCGTTCCAGGTGATCTCGCCCGTGAGCAGGTTCTCCTCGAAACCGCCGATACGGCCCAGGCGCTGGGCGTGCTGGAGCAGGCTCGCCAGCCGTGCCGTCTCGTCCTCGACGCGCCAGATGAGCAGCACGCTGTTGCCGTGGCGGCTGATGCTGATGTCGGCCACGGACGCCAGGGCCACCTGGTCGACGAGGGCCGTGAGGTTCATGCGCTGGGCGCGGAACGGCTCCCCGGTGGCGTAGACGCGCTCGACCCGCTGGAAGAGTTCGCTCTCCCCGGCGGCCATCGGGTAGGCCTCCAGCAACAGGGAGCCGCTGATGAGGCCGCGCGGCCGGCCGGCCGGATCCAGGAAACGGCTGTTGACGTGATGGATGTGGAAGTCGACGAGCTGACCGCCGTCGAGGTACGGGACGAGGACCAGCGCGGGATCGTGCAGCCCGTCGGCCAGATCCATCAGTTCGGCGGCGTCCGGCAGGACACGGGGTTCCCCGGTGCTCTCGCCGCCGTGCACGAACGCGTACGTCTCCAGGGTGTGGGCGCACAGTTCCGCCAGCGCCTCCACCTGACGGATCACCTGCGGCGACTGCGGTGCCAGGGGAGTGGGCCAGACGACTTCGAGGACGCCGTGGACACGCCCGCCGGTGCCGGCGAGAAGGGCGGCCCTGCCCCCGTCGGGATAGTGGTGCTGGCCGATGGAGGGGAGACCTGTCGCCGACAGGGAGCCGATCCACTGCCCCGAGCGCTCGGTGAGGCTCGTACGGGCCACCGTCATCACCCCGGGGGGCACATAGCGCCAGCGTCCGGCCTCCGCGGGGGAGAACCCGGCGCTGCCCGCCAGCGTCAGCGAACCGTCGGACCCCGCGGTCCAGATGGCCACGGCCACCGCGCCGAGCGGGGTCAGCGCGTGCTGCAGGAGCGAGTCGGCGACGGCCTGGGTGTCGGGGGCCGCCAGAGCGCCGCTCTCGGCCTCCCGCAGCCGTACCGCGGCGGAGCGCTCGCTCCCGGCGCGAGGGGCCGACGGGCTCTCGTTGCCCTGCGCCCCGGCCAGGAAGGCGCCGGTCACGTCCGACAGGCGGTCGCGGGCGGACTGGTTGATGACGTCGACGGCGAGTTCGAGCGGTGTCACCTTCGCCTGTTCGGCCAGCTCGGCGAGCTGCCGGGCGGCCTGGGCCGGACCGCAGCCCAGCCGCTCGACCAGGATGCCCTTGGCGAGTTCGATCAGAGCGCGTCCGTCGGCCTCTGCCTGCGCCGACCGCACCTCACGGCGCAGCCGCTCCACCGTCGCGGCCAGCCTGCCCACGGGGTAGTCGGTGCTGAGGGCGGTGTCCTTGTCGGCCACCTTGTCGACGTCGGTGGCCACCACGTCGACATCCGTGGCCACCACGTCCGCGTTCGGGTCGACGGCGGCGGCGTCGCCGCTCTCGCCGGCGGGGTCAGGGTGTTCTTCTGGAAGGCTCACGATGCGCTTGCTCCTCGGCGGGGATGCCCATGGGGGCGGGTCGCGGGGACCTGCGCCCGGCCGGTGCGCGCACACGGCCGGGCGCGGTCGCTCACGCAGGCAGCCAACGGCGGACGCAGGCGATGAGGTCCTCGGTGTCGACCGGCTTGGTGACGTAGTCACTGGCCCCGGAAGCGAGCGACTTCTCCCGGTCGCCGGGCATCGCCTTCGCCGTGACGGCGATGATGGGAAGCCCCGCGTACCGGGGCATCCTGCGGATCTCGGCCGTGGCGGCGTAGCCGTCCATCTCCGGCATCATCACGTCCATCAGGACGAGGGCGATGTCGGGGTGGTTGACCAGCGTCTCGATGCCCTTGCGGCCGTTGTCCGCGTGCAGGACGTGGAACCCCTGGAGTTCCAGGATCCCGCTCAGTGCGAAGAGGTTGCGCGCGTCGTCGTCGACCACCAGGACCGTACGGCCGACGAAGGCGTCCTCGACGGCCCGGGGCGAACCGGGCTGCGGCTCCTCCGCGCGGGCCAGGGACGGCACGTCCCCCAGCTCCTCGGCCGACAGGTGGAGGGCGATGCGCTCCCGCAGTTCGTCGAGACTCGACAGGAACTCCAGGGCACGGGTGCCGGAGCGCGCCTGGAGCTCCTGTTCCTGCGCCAGGTCCGCTCGGTGGCCGCTGTGGACGAGCACCGGGACGTTCGCGAGCGCGGAGTCGCCCTGCATCGCGTCCAGGAAGCGGGGCGCCTCGCCGCCGGGCATGCCGAGTTCGAGGACGACACAGTGGCAGGGACCCGCGGCCAGCGCGCTCGCCGCCTCGTGGGCTCCGGAAGCGGTGATGACGTCCACCGTGCCGCGCGGGTCACCGGCGTCCTGGCCGCGGGTGACGTCCGAGACCGCGCTCTCCGCGACCAGGGTCAGCAGTCCGCGCTGCCGCTCCTCGACGACGAGCAGCCGGCGTCGTTGGCGCCTGGCCGGGGCCACCGGGCCCGACAGCGGGACACCGGCCGTCGGCTCCTCGGAGGCGGACGCGCCCGGCGGCAGCTCCCGGGGGCGGTCGTCGATGACCAGGGTCTCGTAGTCGGGGCGCGCCACGGGCAGGAACAGCGTGAACGTGCTGCCCTGTCCCGGCGTGCTGTCGACCGTGACGGCACCGCCGAGCAGATGCGCGATCTCGCGGGTGATGGACAGGCCGAGACCGGTGCCACCGTATTTGCGGCTCGTGGTGCCGTCCGCCTGCTGGAAGGCGCCGAAGATCGTCTCCAGATGCTGCTCGGGGATACCGATCCCGGTGTCCTGCACCCGGAAGGCGACGATGGTGCCGCCGCGGAACACCCCGCTGGGCACCTCGTGGTCCGCCGCCGGCTCGATCCGCAGCTCGACGCCGCCCTGCTCGGTGAATTTGACCGCGTTCGACAGCAGGTTGCGCAGGACCTGACGCAGCCGGGAGTCGTCGGTGAGCAGGTCGGCGGGTGCGCCGGGCGCGGTACGCACGGTGAAGTCGAGGCTCTTCTGGGTCGTCATCGGCCGGAACGTCGCCTCGACGTACTCCAGGAGCTGGCGCAGCGGCACGACCTCGGGGCTGACGTCCATCTTCCCGGCCTCGACCTTCGACAGGTCGAGGATGTCGTTGATCAGCTGGAGCAGGTCGGAGCCCGCCGAGTGGATGATGCCCGCGTACTCGACCTGCTTCGGCGTGAGGTTGCGGGAGGGGTTCTGCGCCAGCAACTGGGCGAGGATCAGCAGGCTGTTCAGGGGGGTACGCAGTTCGTGGCTCATGTTCGCCAGGAACTCCGACTTGTACTTGGAGGCCAGCGACAGCTGCTGCGCCCGGGTCTCCAGCTCCTGGCGGGCCTGCTCGATCTGCAGGTTCTTCGCCTCGATGTCGCTGTTCTGCGCGGCCAGCAGGGAGGCCTTGTCCTCCAGCTCCTCGTTGGAGCGCTGCAGTTCGTCCTGCTGGACCTGCAACTCCTCGGAGCGGGCCTGCAGTTCGGCGGTCAGCCGCTGGGACTCGTCGAGCAGTTCGTCGGTACGTGCGTTGGCCACGATGGTGTTGACATTGACGCCGATGGTCTCCATCAGCTGGCCCAGGAAGTCCAGGTGGATCTGGGTGAAGCGGGTGACCGACGCCAGCTCGATGACTCCCAGCACCTGGTCCTCGACCATGATGGGCAGCACCACCAGGGCGGTCGGCACGGTCCGGCCGAGCCCCGAGGAGATGGACACGTAGTTCGGCGGCAGCTCGTCGACGGTGATGGCGCGCCGGCTGCGCGCGGCCTGGCCGACCAGCGAGCGCCCGAAGGGGATGCGGTCGGGCCGGTCGTCCTCGTCGGGATATCCGTACGAGCCGACGAGCCGCAGCTCGCTGCCGTTCCCGGTCTCCTCCGCGAGGTAGAACGCGCCGTACTGGGCGGAGGCGAGGGGCGCGAGCTCGTCCATGATGAGCTCGGCCACCACGGACAGGTCCCGGTGGCCCTGCATGAGTCCGGAGGCCCGTGCCAGGTTGGTCTTGAGCCAGTCCTGCTCCTGGTTGGCCCGTGTGGTCTCGCGCAGGGACTCCACCATGGAGTTGATGTTGTCCTTGAGCTCGGCGACCTCGCCCGAGGCCTCGACGGTGATCGAGCGGGTCAGGTCGCCCTCGGCGACGGCGCTGGTGACCTCGGCGATCGCGCGGACCTGCCGGGTCAGGTTGCCCGCGAGTTCGTTGACGTTCTCCGTCAGGCGCTTCCAGGTGCCGGAGACGCCCTCCACCTCGGCCTGGCCGCCGAGCCGTCCCTCGCTGCCGACCTCACGGGCGACGCGGGTGACCTCCGCGGCGAACGCGGAGAGCTGGTCGACCATCGTGTTGATGGTGGTCTTGAGTTCGAGGATCTCGCCGCGGGCGTCGACGTCGATCTTCTTGGACAGGTCGCCCTTGGCCACCGCCGTCGTCACCAGGGCGATGTTGCGCACCTGGCCGGTGAGGTTGTTGGCCATCGAGTTGACGTTGTCGGTGAGGTCCTTCCAGGTGCCCGCCACGTTCGGCACCTGGGCCTGGCCGCCGAGCCGTCCCTCGGTGCCGACCTCGCGGGCGACGCGGGTGACCTCGTCGGCGAACGCGGACAGTGTGTCGACCATCGTGTTGATGACGTCCGCCAGGGCGGCGACCTCGCCCTTGGCCTCGACGGTGATCTTCTGGCTGAGGTCGCCGCGGGCCACGGCCGTCGCGACCTGGGCGATCGAGCGGACCTGGCCCGTCAGGTTCGACGCCATCACGTTGACGTTGTCGGTGAGGTCCTTCCAGGTTCCCGAGACCCCGCGGACGGTGGCCTGTCCGCCCAGGTTGCCAGCGGTGCCGACCTCGCGGGCCACCCGGGTCACCTCGTCGGCGAAGGCGGACAGCTGGTCCACCATCGTGTTGAGGGTCTCCTTCAGGGCGAGGATCTCGCCGCGGGCGTCCACGGTGATCTTCTGCGACAGGTCGCCCCTGGCCACCGCCGTCGCCACCTGGGCGACGTTGCGGACCTGCGCGGTGAGGTTGCCCGCCATGAAGTTCACCGAGTCGGTGAGGTCGCGCCAGGTGCCCTTGACGCCCTTGACGTCCGCCTGGCCGCCGAGCCGTCCCTCGGTGCCGACCTCGCGGGCGACGCGGGTGACCTCGTCGGCGAAGGCGGACAGCTGGTCGACCATGATGTTGATGGTGTTCTTGAGTTCGAGGATCTCGCCGCGGGCGTCCACTGTGATCTTCTGCGAGAGGTCGCCGCGGGCCACCGCGGTCGTCACCTGGGCGACGTTGCGGACCTGTGCGGTGAGGTTGCCCGCCATCAGGTTGACCGAGTCGGTGAGGTCGCGCCAGACACCGCCGACACCGGGCACCTGGGCCTGACCGCCGAGCCGCCCCTCGCTGCCGACCTCGCGGGCGACGCGGGTGACTTCGTCGGCGAAGGCGGACAGCTGGTCGACCATCGTGTTGACGGTCTCCTTGAGCTGGAGGATCTCGCCCCGGGCCGGCACGTCGATCTTCTGCGACAGGTCGCCCTTGGCCACCGCGGTGGCCACCTGGGCGATGTCACGCACCTGGGTCGTGAGGTTGCCCGACATGGCGTTGACCGAGTCGGTGAGATCGGCCCAGGTGCCGGAGACGCCCGGCACCTCCGCCTGGCCGCCGAGGGTGCCTTCGGTGCCGACCTCGCGCGCGACGCGGGTGACTTCGGACGTGAACACGGACAGCTGGTCGACCATGCCGTTGAAGACGGTGGCGATGTCACCCAGAAGGCCGTCCCCGTCGTCCGGCAGACGCGTACCGAAGTCGCCGTCCCGTACCGCCGTGAGGCCGGCCAGCAGCTGGCGCAGCTCCTGGTCGCCCGGCGTGCGGTCGACGGTGTCGGTGGTCGTCTGGCTGGTCATGCGCACCCTCGTTCCATGCCTCTTAGGTCCCTGTGCAACCTGTGCGAAAGGGACGCGGAACTACAGGCCCACTGCCGGACCACACCCTCGTCGGACTCCCTGTTGTACGGGACCGCCCGACGAGGAAATACGCCGCAGGCTAACCCGTAAGTGAGGTTGTGAACAAAGTGTGGTGCCAAAATCGCCAAGCCGAGGACAGGGCGGCCTCAAGGCGGGGACAAGCCGAGGCCAGAGGGGTGTCCGGGAGGCGTGAGGGCGCTGTGACGAGGGTGACGCGGTGCCCGGATCGGACGCATCGGAGGTCGCGGCCGACGCATCTCAAGGGACCCCACGACCGAGCCCGCCGTCGTGGTCCGGTGAGCGGGGGCTCGTGGGGACCGCGACGGCGGGCTCGGTCACCGGCGGGGGGTTGCCGGTGAGGAGGGGGTTAGGGGGTGTCAGGCCACCGAGGGGTCGAGCAGCCCGGCGCGGAGCCGCTTGATGATGCGGCTGATCAGACGCGACACATGCATCTGGGAGATACCGAGCAGTTCGCCGATCTCGGCCTGGGTGCGCTCCTCGACGAACCGCAGGTGGATGATGCGGCGCTCGCGCTCGTCGAGCTCGGCGACCAGCGGCGCCAGCGAGTTCAGGTCCTCCACCAGTTCGAGCGACCGGTCGTCCTCGCCGATGAAGTCGGCCAGGACGGACTCGCCGTGCGAGCCGCTGTCGGAGGTCAGGGCCGCGTCGAGCGACGAGGAGTTGTAGCAGTTCGCCGCCTTGCGGGCCTCGATGACCTCCGCCTCGGGCAGCGACATGAGGTGGGACAGCTCGGCGGTCGTGGGGGCGCGGCCCAGCCGGGTCCGCAGTTCCTCCGTGGCCTTCGCCAGCTCGACCCGGGCCTCCTGCAGCCGCCGCGGCACATGGACGGCCCAGCTCGTGTCACGGAAGAAACGCTTGATCTCGCCGACGATGTAGGGGACGGCGAAGGAGGTGAACTCCACCTCGCGCGACAGCTCGAACCGGTCGATGGCCTTGATCAGCCCGATGGTGCCGACCTGGACGATGTCCTCCATCGAGTCGCCCCGGCCGCGGAACCGGGAGGCCGCGTACCGGACGAGGGAGAGGTTCATCTCGATCAGGGTGTTGCGGGCGTACTGGTAGTCGTGGGTGCCTTCCTCCAGCACGGCCAGACGGTCGAAGAACTGCCGCGACAGCTCCCGGGCGTCCTTCGGCCTGACGCGCGACGGGTCCTCGATGAGAGGCAGTTCCGTCTCCTGCGCCGTCCGGGTCCCCTGTGCCGTGGCCGTTGCCCCGTCTGCCGTCACGGCTGCCATGCCGCCCACCCCACTCACCGTCGCTGTTGATGACATACGCCGTGTGCCCTGCTTCTCGCGGCTCATGCCACCTCATTTCGAAAGAGATCGGAACCACCGAGGATCTGGCCAGAAGTCGACGCTCCGACGTGGTCGTTCCTCGTCGGAGAACTCTCGCACGAACCGCCCACCGACCGTGCGCACGGGTGGGCCGTACGCCGTTCCGCGCGTCGCGGGACGCCGCGACGGCACCGCGACGGGACCGTGACGGGGCGTCGATTTCGAGACCGGGTGTTTCCTCTCGGCAGGCAAGGGCAACCGGAATTTCGTGCTTCGGACCGGAGGCACGCCCGCGGGAACGGCCCAGCCGACCGCGGTGGCCCTCCGGCGCCCCCGGAAGTCATCGTCCCTGCGGCATCCCCTCGCACGTCACTTGTTCAGGAGCGAATCCACATGAGCATCGACTTGTCGATAAACAGCCCGGAGGAGTCCGTACCTGCCGAGGCGCGGTCCATGTCCACGGCGACCACCACCGCGTCGGGTCCCTCGGCCCGGACCGCCACGGCGAGGCACCCGCACGACGACGCTCCTGATTCGGCGACCGACTTCGCCCGACTGGCCGCCCTGGAGGAGGGGCCCGAGCGGGACGCGGTCCGCGACGAGTTGACGAAGGCCTGGCTGCCCATGGCCCACCGCATCGCCGGCCGGTTCCGTGACCGGGGCGAGAACATAGAGGACCTGCGGCAGGTCGCGGCCGTCGGCCTGGTGAAGGCCATCGACCGGTTCGACCCCTCCCGCGGGGCCTTCGAGAGTTACGCGGTGCCCACCATCACCGGTGAGGTCAAGCGCCACTTCAGGGACCGCATGTGGGCCCTGAGGGTGCCGCGCCGGGTTCAGGAACTGCGCAACAAGGTGCGCATCGCCCGGCGCGATCTCACGATGAACCCCGGTACCCCCGAGCCGACGACGGCCGAGATCGCGGCGCACGCCGGGCTGACGGAGGACGAGGTCGGCGCGGGGATGGAGGCGATGGAGAGCTTCAGCACCCTGTCCCTGGACGCCGAACTGTCGTCCGCCGACGACAACTACAGCCTCGCGGACACCCTGGGCGATCTCGACTCCTCCTACGACATGGTCGTCGACCGCGAAGCCGCGAAGGAAGGGCTGCGCCGGCTGCCGGAGCGCGAGCGGAACATCCTCTACATGCGCTTCTTCGAGGACATGACGCAGAACCGCATAGCCGATCAGCTCGGCATCTCCCAGATGCACGTCTCCCGGCTCATCACCCGCAGCTGCGCACGGGTGAGGGACGAGGCGCTGGGCGCACAGGCCCGCCCCGGCCGTGGGAACGCCGACGGCGGGACGGGCGCCGCCTGACGCGGCACCGCGGTCCCGACGACGCGGGCGAGACCGGCGTCCGGCGCGTTCTCCGAGCCGGTCGCACTCGCGTGTCACACCCGGTTGCGACCGGCCCGGCGTGTGCAGGGGGAACACCCGAGTGACGAGGGAACGTCCGTGCGACGGCGTAGGGTGGGCCCCGGGGTGAGACCGGTGGATCTGAGGAACGGCACGGACGGCTTGTCGGCGATGGCGCCGTCGGACGACGGCGAACCGACGCGAACCGTCCGGCCGACGGCACCCCCGGCGCCTGCCTCCCACCCCGTCCGGATCCCGCCGCGCAGCCGCCGCAAGGACGGGGCCGTCCGGCCCCCGACAGGAGCGCCGACGTGACGACGACGGCCACCGAGCCGACGACCGGCGCGCCCTTCGTGCATCCCGCGCTCTTCTACCGTGACGACCAGGAGTACCTGGCGGGCACGGTTCCCTTCGTACGGGAGGGGCTGGCGGCCTCGGAGCCCGTGGCGGTGGCCGCTCCCGCCGCGCGGCTCGAACTCATCACGGCGGCACTGGGCCCGGTGGCGGAGGGCGTGCATCTCGTCGACATGACCCTGGCCGGCCGCAACCCCGGCCGGATCATCCCCTCGGTCCTGCGAGCCTTCGCCGACGCCCGCCCGGGCGTCCGCGTCCGTATCATCGGCGAGCCGATCTGGCCCGGCCGCACGGCCGTGGAGTATCCCGCCTGCCTCCAGCACGAGGCCCTCATCAACGAGGCGTTCAGCGGCCGGGAGGTGACCATCCTGTGCCCGTACGACGCCCGGTCCCTGCCGCGGGACGTGCTCGCCGACGCCCATGCCACCCACCCCGTCCTCATCGCCGCGGGACGCGAGCGGCCCAGTGAGACGTACGACCCGGACAAGGTGCTCGCGCGCTGCAACGAACCGCTGTCCCCGCTGCCCGGCGCGGCGACCTTCCGCTACGACGCGAAAACGCTGCCCGCTGCCCGTGACTTCGCCCTCGCGCAGGCGCGGAAGCGGGGGATGAGCGCGGTCCGTCTGCAGGATCTGGCCCTGGTCGTCGCCGAGCTGACCACGAACAGCGTGGTGCACGCGGGTGGCACGGGGACACTGCGCCTGTGGGCGGAGGACGAGCAGATCGTCTGCCAGGTGCAGGACGTCGGCCGGCTGGCCGACCCCCTCGCGGGGCGTCGCCCCGCGCACCCCGGCCAGATCGGTGGCCGTGGCCTCCTGCTCGTGCACTACCTCTCGGATCTGGTGCGCCTGCACACCGACGACGCCGGCACGACGATCCGCAGTTACGTCTCACGCGCCTGAAGCATGCGCAGGGGCCCGGATCCGTGACGGATCCGGGCCCCTTTCGCGTCACGATCCCTGCCTGTTACCGGACCCCGTCCTCGTGCGCCGAGCGCGCGGCCTCGTTCTCGGTGCGGGCGCCCGCCGTGGCGAGGTCGCCACCGGAGCTTTCGAGGTGCGCGCGCACGAACCACTGGAACTGTTCGAGGGAGCGCAGCTGCCCGATGAGGAGATCCTCCGTCACCGGGTCGAACTTGCCGACCTCGGCCAGCGCCGCACGATGGCTCTCGACGATGCCCGTGTAGACCAGGTCGAGGGCGCCGAGATGGGCGATCGCGTCCGCCCGCCCGATGTCGTAGTCGTCCCAGGTCCGCTCGGCGACGAGGGCGCCGGGCGTCCCCAGGGGCACTCCGCCCAGCGCCGAGACCCGCTCGGCGGTGTCGTCGGCCATGGCCCGGACCCGGTCGACCTGCGGGTCGAGCATTTCGTGAATGGCGATGAAATGCGGGCCGACCACATTCCAGTGAATGTGCTTCAGGGTGAGCGAGAGGTCATTCAGCGCGTGCAGTCGCAGGCGGAGCAGTTCGACAAGCCTCCCGCCGTCCTGGACGCTCAGTCCGGGAACAGTGTATTTGGGCTCGGTTCGGGACGACGTCATTCTTCGTTCCTCCTTGGGAATTCGTTGCGCGAGGTGGTGCTACCAGCGGTACCAGCGTCCACGGCGGCCCCCGGACGCGGTCGGCCGTACGACGAAGCCGAGCAGCCAGACGACCAGCACGACGACCGCGATCCACCACAGTGCCTTGAGTGCGAAACCCGCACCGAAAAGGAGTAGGGCGAGCAGAAGAACAAGAATGACGGGAACCATTGTTATCGACCTCCAGCGCTTCTGGTTCCCGGCTTTCCTGGTGGTACGCCTGTTCTTTTCGGGGCGGTGCGCCTTTCTCGTCCCGGCCGTCACCGGCCGCCGCCCGTCCTTTTGCGGATCGTGAGCCGGACGGCGGACCATGAGCCGGACGGCCCGCGCGGGACGGCGAGGCCACTGCGCGCAAATCACTGGGAATGGGTGCCGGACATCGGGGTATTGGGCTGCCCGAGGAGGACGGCGGGCGGCGCACACCGGCCGCGGTCCTCCGATCGCAACTCGACCACGGGAAGGAAGCAGCGACGTGACCACCGACAGCATCTGGTCGTACGCACAGACCAGCGGATACGCGGAGGGACTGCTGCTCACGGGGTTCACGGTCGCCGCGGTCGACGGGACCTTCGGGCACGTCGACCGGCAGGTGGACCAGTCCGGGATGCGGCATCTGATCGTCGACACCGGTGGCTGGGTGTTCGGCAGGAGCGTGCTGGTCCCCGTCGGCCTGGTCACCTTCATCGATCCGGAGGCCCGGGAGATCAAGGTGGCGTGCACCGAGGACGAGATCAAGGCCGCGCCCCGGTTCAAGACCGACCGCGAGACGCTGGACCCCGAATATCTCACCGGAGTGGGCCACTACTACCGGAGCCTGCCCCCGCGGCAGGCGACCACGACCTGAGCCGGCGCGACGCGTCCGCTGCAATGGATGGCGATTCAGCGGGAAGGAGGAGCCCGTAGAGGCGCGGAGCGAGGAGACAGCGATGATGCCGATCACGACCGCGCGGCCACTCGTCCCCGCGACGAGGCGCAGGTGATGGCGGTGCCGGGGACGGTGACCGGTCCGTGAAGCCGCTCGACGGCTCCGGACCGGCACCGGGCATCGAAGAACCGGAGTGCAGGGACACGACGCATATGGACCGAATCGACACGACCGCCCTCGCGTCCGCGGACAGTCCGCCAGAGGTGATGGCCTCGGCGCCCGCCCCGGTCACGGCCGCGGCGGATGCGCCGGCCCCCGTCACGACCGCGGCGACGGCCCGCGCGTACGCCCGGAGCGTGGTGCTCGAACAGTGGAACAACGCGGACCGCACGGCGACGGAGGCGGCCCTCATCGATCTCTCGCTGGTCGTCTCGGAGCTGGCCGCGAACGCCGTCCGGCACGGGGGAGGGCTGGCCGGGTTCGAGGTGACGCCCACGCCTGAGGGAGTGCGGCTGGCCGTGCACGACAACAGTGACGTCGTCCCCGCCGCCGCCTTCGGCGCGGGAAGCCTGCCGACGCAGCACCACGGCAACGGCTACGGCTGGCCGGTCATCATCCGGCTGGCGTGCGACATCGCCGTCGACCTGCGTCCGGGCGGCGGCAAGACCGTCAGCGTGCTGGTGCGGCTCGTCTGAGGGCCGGCACCGGTACGCCGACGGCCTCGGACGCTTCGCGTCCGAGGCCGTTCCGCGACGGTTCCTGCCGAGCGGGGGTGCTCACCAGGGCAGGAACACATGGATGTCCTTGCCCTTGTCGGTCACCACCACGCTCACCTGGTCGCACAGCGTGTGGATCAGATGCCACCCGACACCCCCGTCACCCCGGCCGGGATGGAACGGCCGCGGCGCGGGCGGTGTGGTGCTGGTGTCGTGCATGGTCACGTGCACGCCGTCGAACGTACGCCGCAGCCGCAGCTCGAACGGGCCCGGCGCGTACTGCACCGCGTTGGCCGCCAGCTCCGTGACGACCAGCAGGATGTCGTCCCAGTGCTCGGGTGCGGACGGTGGCGCGGTGCGCGTGAGCGCAAGGAGGAACTCCTCCGCGGCGAGTCGCGCGCCCGTCACATTGGGCAGCTCGCCGGGAAAGGTGGTCGTCCGGGTGTACATCTCCTCAGAAGGCAGTTTGTCGTCCCAACGCGGCTCGATCGCCATTGCGCCTTCCCCAGCCCACTCCCCACGGGGCTGTGCTGATCCTGTGCTTCCACCGCTGCTGCTTCCCGTCGGCGAGGGGTCTACTCGTCCGGGTCCGGTGGGGATGGTAGGTGAACCGGAACGCAGTGGTCTCTGGTGATCCCTGTGTGCTCGGCGAGTACCACGATCGGACCGAGTCATGGGTGCTTGTCCGCCGCTTATTCCCGCGTCTGTTTCGGCCTGGCCGGGGCACACGGAGGTCGGGGACGGGAGCCGCTCCCGTTCCGTGACCGGAAAGAGGAGAATCCGTGCTCGGCATAGCAGCTGCAGTCCTGTTCTTCATCGCGTTCCTGATCAACGCCGCGGACATCGCGACCAACGACACCTTCACCTCGACGAACGTGATGCTCATCGGTCTGACGGTGCTGGCGCTGCACGTCGCCGGGGTGGGCACCGGGTGGGGGAGCCGGAGCCGCAGGCGGTGAGGTGCGAGACGCCGTCGAGGCTCGCGCCTGACACGAGAGTGCACGACGCGGGAGCACACGGCGCGGGAACGGACCGCACGGTGACGCCTTGTCGCCGTGCGGTCCGCACGTCGTGGCCCCGCCCGACCGGTCATACCCAGGTGTCGAACCACATCCTGGAGTGCCACTCCGAGTACGGGATCGTCGCGCCCGAGTAGATCGGGAAGAAGTAGACGAAGTTCCAGACGATCAGTAGCACCACGGCCCCCGCAGCGACCGTCCCCAGCGTCCTGCGTCCGCCGGCCGTCCCCGGTGGCCCCACCAGCGCGCCCATCGCCATCGCGACCGCCAGGCACAGGAACGGCACGAGGACGACCGCGTAGAAGGCGAAGATCGTACGGTCCTGGTAGTGGAACCACGGCAGATAGCCCGCCGCCACCCCGCACAGGACGGCCCCCGCCCGCCAGTCGCGGCGCAGGGCCCACCGGAAGAGCAGATACAGCAGCGCCAGACACGCGGACCACCACAGCAGCGGTGTGCCCAGCGCGAGGACCGCCCGGGAACAGCCCGAGGCCGTGCGACAGCCGTCCTGGACGAAGTCCGTCTCGTACGCGTAGGCCACCGGACGGCCCTGCACCAGCCAGCTCCAGGGATTCGACTCGTACGGGTGCGGCGAGCTGAGTCCCACGTTGAAGTCGTAGACCCGGCTCTCGTAGTGCCACAGGCTGCGCAGGGCGGCCGGTATCCATGACCACGGGCCACCGCGGCCCTCCGCCCAGTGCCGCCCCCAGCCGCCGTCGGACAGGAACCAGCCGGTCCAGGTGGCGAGATAGGCGGCCACGGCCACCGGCACCACGGACAGTACCGACCAGCCGGCGTCCTTGCGCAGCACGGCGAGGTACGGCCGACGGGCCCCGGCGACGCGGCGTGAGCCGACGTCCCACAGCAGGGTTATCACCAGGAAGAAGGCCAGGAAATAGAGGCCGTTCCACTTGCAGGCGGCGGCCAGGCCGAGGAGGAGCCCGGCCGCGACACGCCACGGCCGTACGCCCGTGCCCACCCGTTCGGCCGTGTCAGCGTCGGGGCCCGCGAAGCCGTCCTCGTCCACCGGCAGACCCGCCGCGAGACGGGCCCGGGCCCGGTCGCGGTCGATGAGCAGGGCGCCGAACGCCGCCAGCACGAAGAACATGACGACGAGGTCGAGCAGCGCCATGCGGCTCATCACGAAGTGCAGGCCGTCCAGGGCCATCAGCAATCCGGCCAGACAGCCCAGCGTCGTCGAACGGAACAGCCTGCGGCCAGTCCGGCACAGCATCAGCACCGACAGCGTGCCGAGCAGCGCCACCATGAAGCGCCAGCCGAACGGATCGAGGCCGAACATCCACTCGCCGACGGCGATCACCCACTTGCCCAGCGGCGGATGCGCGACGAAGGCCCCGGCGTCGGAGAGCGGGATCACCTGAGGGTCCGCGAGAACCTGCGGGTCGGCGACCTTGCGGTCCGGCCAGGTGCCCTCGTAACCGAGCCGGAGCAGCGACCAGGCGTCCTTGGCGTAGTACGTCTCGTCGAAGACGAGACGCCGGGGGCGGCCGAGATGCCAGAAGCGGATCGCTCCCGCCAGGGCGGCCACCAGGAGCGGGCCCAGCCAGCCCATGGCCCTGGCGAGCCGGTGGGCCGCCACCGGGCCGAGACCGAGGGCCTCCCCGAAGCGGGTACCGGGCTCCGGGAACGGCGGAACGAGGAGATCCCGGGTGTCGGTGCGCGGGAGCGCCACGAACCCGAAGCGGCGCAACCGCTCCGCCCAGGCGCCGGGTTCCGGGTGCACGGTCTTCGTACGCGCGTCGGCGTCGGAGCCGGCTGCGAAGCCCGGCTCCGACGCGGTGTCACTGGTCACCGGGTCATCGTAGGGAACGGGATCACGGACAACGCGGCCGCTAGGCGGCCGGGTTGGCCACCTCCGCGACCTTCCAGCGCTGGTTGGCACCGGAGTTGGGTGTCCACAGCGTCACGGCCGCGCCCTCGTTCGTGGCCTGGCCGCCGACTTCGAGGAGCCGTCCGGTGGCCGCGTTGACGAGGGTCCAGGTGCCGTCGCCGGTCGACGACATGATCCACTGGGTGGCCCGGTCGCGTGGGCCGGTGTCGGCCTCCAGCACCGGGGCGCCGTCACGCACGGCCAGCCGCTTGCCCTCCACCGGGTTGCTGAACACGTACCGCTGGCGGTTGCCCGTGTCGCCGGATATCTGGCGCAGCTTCCACTGCTGACCGGGCGCGTCGGCCGTCGCGCTTCTGATGACGAGGCCCGTGCCGTTGTCGGCGACCGTGAGGGCCTTGCCGCTCTGGACGCCGGTCAGCGCGTAGGAGTGGCCCTTGCGCAGTTCGGCGGCGTCCTCCGCGACCCCCGAGACGCCCTTGACCAGGAAGGAGGTCACGGACTGGGCGGGCACGGTGAAGGTGGCCCTGCGGTCGCCGACCTCGATGGCCCTGTGGCGCTCCAGTTTGCCGTCGACGCTGGTGACGACGGGGGTGACGGTGGCGTTGCGGCCGACCTTGCCGAACTTCGACAGATCGACCGTGACGGTACGGGACTCGGTGGTGCTGTTGACGTGGACGACCGTCGCCCTGTCGCCCTTCTTGGCGACGGCGGCGGCGCTCGACGTGTCGTCCGTCTTGATCAGCCGGTCACCGGGCTTGATGTAGTGCGTAAAGTTGCGGGCCGTGTCGAACTTCGTGTTCGTGTAGACGGGGCACGACTTCAGGGTGTCCTTCGAGGTGCAGCCGAACGAGAGCTGGATGCTGCCCCAGTTGCCGCCCTTGGCGGACTCGCCGCCCGGCTTCATGTTGTCGTAGTCCTCGACGGGCTGCCAGAACACCCAGGCCCTGGGCTCCAGTTCACGCAGATCGTCGACGATGCGCTGGGCGAGACCCAGGCCCGGACGCATGTCTGTGAAGCTCTGCCCGTCGCCCCAGTCGCCCTCGACCTCGCTCTGCCACAGCGGCTTGTCGGCCGCCTTCGCCAGGTCCCGTACGGTGGTGCGCTGGCCGGTGCCGTAGGTGTGCACGTTCAACTGGCCGACCAGGTCCCGCACTTCCTGCGGGTAGGTGTTCCAGTTCGTCGCGAAGATGGACGGGTTGGTCTCGTCCATCGCCGAGATCTCCGCCCTGGTCTTCGCCTTCTTCAGCGCCGGGGCCAGGGCGGCGATCACCTTCTGCTGGAGCCCGGGGCCGATGTGCGCCCCTTCCTGACGGCCGCCGACGGGCTCGCCGTCGGCGCCCAGCCGGGTGCTCCAGTAGGTGGTGTTCGGCTCGTTGAACGGGTCGACGGTGTCGACCTCGATGCCCTCGGCCTTCTCAAGTCGCCTGGTGGCACCCGCCAGATAGGCGGCGAAGTCGTCCACGGACTCCGTCTTGAGCTGGTCCTCGGTGGCGTCGAAGCCGCCCGACACATAGCCGCTCTTCGTCATGAACCACGGCGGGGAGTTGCTGAACGTCTCCCAGTGGTCGATGTCGTCCTTGATCCGGTCGACCCACCAGCGCTGGGTGGCGTCGGCGTCCTTGTTCCAGTCGGCCGGATCGTCGGCGCTCCACCAGTCGGTGTCCTCGCGGGTGGTGCCGGCCGGCGCCCGCCACCAGCCCTCCACCGCACCACCGGCCCGCAGATAGTCCTCGACGTCCGGGGCGTTGCCACCGCCGATGTTGTACCGGGCGATGTTCAGCGCCAGTCCGTCGTCCCCGAAGAGGAGCTTCGCGAGCTTCTCGCGTATCTCTTTCGGATAGCCGCCGGTCACGTTGGCGAACCAGACCAGGCTGGTGCCCCACCCCTCGAACTTCTGCTGTGCGTACGAGGGGTCGGGCCGGACGGTGACCGACGGGATGTCCGCCGCCGGGGCCTGCGCGGTGGACGGGGGCGCCAGGGTGAGGGCGGCCCCGGTGGCCAGCGCGGTGAGTCCGGCGGCTCCGAGGAGACGTCTGCTGCGGGTACGGCGTGCCATCGTGTGCTCCCAACTGAGGTGTGGTCGCTGCGCGGTGGAATGCGGAGGTGCGGGGGAGGGGTGCGGGGAGGGCGGAGCGGGTGCGGTCAGGCGCTGGGCCGGCGCACCACGGCGACACCCCGGGGCCCGAGGACGAGACCGCCCCCGGCGTCGGTGCCGCCCACCAGGACCTCTCCGGCGAGAGACGTCAGGGTCACGTCCTCGTCGGTCCGGTTGACCAGGAACAGGAAACGGCCGTCGGGGCCGCGGCGCACGGTCTGCTCGACCGATCCCCGTGCCTCGGCGGGCAGTTCGCTCTCGACGCCCGCCGGGCCGAGCAGCGCGGGCAGCAGCCCGGCGAGCCCTTCGGCACCGAGCCGGGTGGAGACGTACGCGGCCGAACCCTGGCCCACCGCACGGCGGGTGACCGCGGGCCGCCCGGCGTACGCGCCGCTGCGGTAGTGCGCCAGCACCTTTACCGCGGGGTCGGTGACGTCGATCCGGTCGGTCCACAGGGTGCCCGTGGCGGCGCCGTCCAGCTCCACGGAGTCACCGTCGAGCAGCGGCCCGAACTCCTCGATGCGGATGCCGAGCAGGTCACGCAGGGCGCCCGGGTGACCGCCGAGCCAGACGTGGTCGTTCTCGTCGACGACGCCCGAGAAGTACGTGGTGACGAGGTGGCCGCCGGCCTCCGCGTACCGCGTGAGCTCCTTGGCGAGCGGGGCCGGGACCACGTGCAGCACCGGGGTGATCAGGACGTCGTACCGGTCGAGGTCGGTCGTGGTGGTCACCACGTCGGCGCGGATGCCGAGGGTGTGCAGCGCCGAGTACCAGTCCAGGGCCTCCTGGCGGTAGTCGAGGAGGGCGGTGGGGTGCGAGTCCTGCTCGCTCGCCCACCACGACTCCCAGTCGTAGACGATGCCCACGCGGGCCGGTTCGCGCTCGGAGCCCGCGACCGGTGCCAGCGCCTTGAGGGTCTGCCCCAGTTCGACGACCGCGCGGAAGACCTCGCTGTCGGCGCCGGCGTGCGGCACCATCGCGGAGTGGTACTTCTCGGCGCCCGCCGCCGACTGGCGCCACTGGAAGAAGCACACGGCGTCGGCGCCGTGGGCGACGTGCAGCAGCGAGTCGCGGGCCAGGTCGCCCGGCCGCTTGGCCACGTTGACGGGCTGCCAGTTGACCGCGCTGGTGGAGTGCTCCATCAGGAACCACGGCTGCCCGCCCGCTATCCCGCTGGTGAGGTTGGCGGAGAAGGACAGCTCGTCGCGGTCCTGCGGGCCCGGGTGGACGTAGTGGTCGTTGGAGACGAAGTCGATCTCGCCCGCCCAGTCGGGGTAGTTCATGCCCTTGGTGTTGCCCATCACCATGAAGTTGGTGGTGACCGGCACGTTCGGCGTGATCTCCCGCAGTACCTCCCGCTCCGCGATCAGGTACTCCTTCAGCGCGTCGGAGGAGAAGCGCTTGAAGTCGAGCTGCTGCGTGGGGTTGGGGTGGGAGCCGGCCAGCCGGGGCGGCAGGATCTGCCCCCAGTCGCTGTACCGCTGCGACCAGAAGGCCGTGCCCCAGGCGTGGTTGAGGGCGTCGAGGGTGGTGTA
The DNA here is from genome assembly GCF_018070025.1 of Streptomyces liliiviolaceus. NCBI lineage: Bacteria > Bacillati > Actinomycetota > Actinomycetes > Kitasatosporales > Streptomycetaceae > Streptomyces > Streptomyces liliiviolaceus. The sequence goes on along the minus strand of NZ_JAGPYQ010000002.1, from coordinate 2,013,488 downwards.
GCGGGCGCGCAGCCAGTCGCGGAAGGCGTGGGCCGCGTCGTCCGAGTAGTCGTAGATGTTGTGGCAGCCCAGCTCGTTCGAGACGTGCCAGGCCACCAGCGCCGGGTGGTTCGCGTACCGCTCGGCCATCGTGCGTACCAGGCGCAGCGCGTGGTCGCGGAAGACGGGCGAGGTGGGACGCCAGTGCTGGCGCGCCCCCGGCCACACCGTCTCACCGGAGGCGGTCACCGGCAGGATCTCCGGGTGCGCGGTGGTGAGCCAGGGCGGCGGGGACGCGGTGGCGGTGGCCAGGTCGACGCCGATGCCGCCCGCGTGCAGGAGGTCCATGACCTCGTCGAGCCAGGCGAAGTCCCACTGGTCCCGGTCCGGCTGGATGCGGGCCCAGGAGAAGATCCCCACGGAGACCAGGTTGACGCCGGCCTCCTGCATCAGCCGGACGTCCTCCTCCCACACCTCGCGAGGCCACTGCTCGGGGTTGTAGTCGGCGCCGTACGCGAGACGCGGGGTGCGGTCACCGTCCGGCCCGTCCAGCTGGGACAGGAGGGTGGAGATCATCGTGGTCCTTCCGGGGTTGCACTGGGGCCCGCCGTCGCGTTCCCGGTGGACGGGAACGCGACGGCAGGACCTGGGGGAGGCGGTGGGGGCTGGGCTCGTCTACTCGACGGTGAAGCCCTGCTCCTTGCCGTACTTGACGGAGGCGTCCTGCCAGGACTTCAGGCCATCGGTGAGCTTGGTGTTGCCGACGTAGGCCTTGCCGACGGTGTCGTTGAAGATCGAGTTGGCGTACTGCTGGAAGGGCAGGTACGACCAGTCGTCGGCGACGTTGGCGGCGGAGTCCGCGAAGATCTCGTTGGCCTTCTGGCCGCCGAAGTACTCGAACTCGGTGTTGAGGAACGAGTCCGCCTGGAGCTCCGCGTTGGTCGCCGGGAAGGCGCCCTCCTTGACCCGGCTCTGCACACCGGCGCCGGAGTTGGCGTACTCGACGAAGGCGTAGGCGAGTTCCTTGTTCTTGCCGAGCTCGGGCAGGGTCAGCGAGCTGCCGCCGTTCTCCGCGCTCGCCTTGTCGCCCTTGGTCCAGGCCGGCATGGGCGCCGCGCGCCAGTCACCGGCGGCGTTCGGGACGCCGGTGACGAAGTTGGCGGGCATCCAGGCACCGCTGGCGAGGGTGGCGATGGTGCCGTCGCCCAGGCCCTTGTACCAGTCGTCGGTCCAGCCGTTGATCGGCGCGAGGAGCTTCTCGTCGATCAGCTTCTGCCAGGTGTCCGTGTACTTCTTGGCGCCCGCGTCGGAGAAGTCGACGCTCACCTTGGTGCCGTCGACCTTGTAGGGACGCGAACCGGCCTGCCACAGCATGCTGGTGGTGAAGCCGGCGTCGCCCGCGTCGTTGGCGATGTAGACCTTCGGGTCGGCCTTGTGCAGCTTGCGGGCCGCCTCGACGTACTCGTCCCAGGTGGTCGGCACCGCGATCTTGTACTTGTCGAAGACCTTCTTGTTGTAGTACAGCGCCATGGGGCCCGAGTCCATGGGCAGGCCCCAGACCTTGTCGCTGCCCTGGGTCACGGCGTTCCACGGGCCGGCGGTGTACTTGGACTTCAGCTTGTCGGCGCCGTAGGGGGCCAGGTCGCTGAGCCCCTTGGTCAGGGCGTACTGCCCGAGCGCGAAGTACTCGACCTGCGCGACGTCGGGAACGCCCTTCTCGGCCGAGATGGCGTTCGACAGCGCGGTGTAGTGCTTGTCGCCCGACCGCTCGGCGACGAGGTTGATCTTGACCTTGGGGTACTTCTTCTGGAAGTCGGCGGCGACCGTCTTCAGCGTGGGCTCCCAGGCCCAGACCGTGACCGAGCCGCCCTTCTTGAGGGCCGCCTGGATGTCACCGGAGGAGACCGGCTTCGAGCCGGAGCTGTCGTCGTCGGAGCCACCGCAGGCGGTCGCGCCCAGGGCGAGGACGGAGAGGACGGCGAGGCCGCGCATCAGGCGGCTGGTCGTTCTGCGCATGGAGGTGCTTCCACTTCTTCGTGGGCGGGACAGGGTGAGGGTGGAAATGCGGCTCTGGGGGGTGGTGGCCTGTGAGTGGTGCGTCATTCCTTGACGCTTCCGGCGGCGAGGCCGGACTGCCAGTACTTCTGCAGCAGCAGGAACGCGGCGATCAGCGGCACGATGGTGAGCAGCGAACCGGTGATCACCAGGTTGAAGATCACGTCTCCGCCGATCGTCTGGGCCTGGTTGTTCCAGGCGTCCAGACCCAGGGTCAGCGGGTACCAGTCGGGGTCCTTCAGCATGATCAGCGGCAGGAAGTAGTTGTTCCAGGTCGCGACCGTGGTGAAGAGCAGGACCGTCACGATGCCGGGAGCGAGCAGCGGCAGGGCGACCTTGAAGAAGGTGCGCGCCTCGCCCGCCCCGTCGATCCGGGCGGCCTCCAGCAGTTCGACGGGGATCGCCTCGGTGGCGAAGACCCACATCAGATACAGACCGAAGGGCGAGACCAGCGAGGGGATGATGACCGCCCACGGGGTGTCGGTCAGTCCCATCTTGCTGAACATCAGGAAGGTCGGCACCGCGAGCGCGGTGCCCGGGACGGCGACGGCACCGATGACCACGGCGAACACACCGCGCTTGCCGGGGAAGTCGAACTTGGCCAGCGCGTAACCGCCCAGGATCGCCAGGAACGTGGCACCGCCGGCCCCGAGTCCCACGTACAGCAGCGTGTTCAGCAGCCAGCGGACGAAGATGCCGTCGTGGTACGTGAACGTGTCGTGGATGTTGGACCAGAGGGCGAAGTCGTCGGCGAACCACAGTCCGGACGAGTCGGCGAGCCCCTCCTGGGTCTTGGTCGCGCTGATCACCAGCCACAGCAGCGGAACCACGGTGTAGACCAGGATCAGACCGGTGAGCACGGTCAGCAGGACGCTGCGCCTCGGGCGCCCGGCGGAGTGCTCACGGCGCTTGCGCAGCCGGGGCACGGCCCTGGTCGTACCGGTGGCCGCGGCGGATGCGGACGGGGAGGCGGAGGTGGCGGAACTGCTCGTGCCGCTCATGCTGCTCATTGCTGGTCACGCTCCCTTGCGCATGCCGCGAAGCTGCACGACGTAGGCGATGACCATGGTGATCAGCCCCATGATGATGGCGACCGCCGCGGAGTAGTTGTGCTGCTGGCCGTTGAAGGACAGCGAGTACGTGTAGAAGTTCGGGGTGAAGTCGGTCGTGATGGCGTTGCGCGCCAGCGGCCGCAGGATGCTCGGCTCGTTGAAGAGCTGGAAGCTGCCGATGATCGAGAAGATGGTCGCGATCACGAGGGCGCCGCGGATGGCGGGGAGCTTGATGGCGGTGATGACCCGGAACTGTCCGGCCCCGTCGATCTCCGCGGCCTCGTAGAGCGAGTTCGGGATGACCTTCAGCGCGGAGTAGAAGATCAGCATGTTGTAGCCGATGAACTCCCAGGTCACGATGTTGCCGATGGAGGCCAGCACCAGATCGCTGGAGAGCGGGTCGGGCAGCGTGACCCCGAACGCGCTGTTGATGTCACCCACCAGCCCGTACTTGGTGCCGTACATGAAGCCCCACATCAGGGTGGCGACCACGGCGGGCACGGCGTACGGCAGGAAGATCGTGATGCGGAAGAAGTCCGTGCCGTAGAGACGGCCGCTGTCCAGCGCGAGGGCGATCAGCAGGCCGATGAAGAGCATGATCGGCACCTGGACGGCGAGGAAGAGCGAGACCCTGCCGAGCGAGTCCCAGAACCGTTCGTCCTGCAGCGCCTGCTGGTAGTTGTCGAAGCCGACGAACTGGGTGCCGCCGATCAACTGGTCCCGGAACAGGCTGAGATAGATCGAGTAGGCGATCGGTGCCAGGAAGACGAGGGCGAACACGGCCACGAAGGGACCGATGAAACCCCACCCCGTCCAGGAGCGGCGGTCACCCTGTGCCGGAGGCCGTGACTTGCGCGGCTTGGCGGCCGCCGGCGGTTGTAGCGTCGTCATGTCGTTCCTCGCTCGTCCCTCTCGCGAAAACCCGGCGTCCTGCGCCGATGATGTTTGCGTAAACACGAAGACCCTCGAAGGCCCGTGGCCTGTTATGTTTACGTAAACATCTGATGGCGGCATGTCTACACTGCCCCGTTGACGGTGGTCAAGGGTCATTTGAGGAAACTACGGTTCGGAACGACGAGGGGGACGGGTGGACACAGCGGACAGCGCCTCGGCGAGCAGACCGCAGGCCGCGGCGCGCACCAGGAAACGGGCTTCCCGCCGGACGGCGAGCGCCTCGATGGCGGACGTGGCCCGGCTGGCCGGCGTCTCCTCGCAGACCGTCTCGCGGGTCTCCAACGGTTACGCGGGTGTGAACGAGGAGACGCGCCAGCAGGTGCTGGAGGCCATGCGCGAGCTGGGCTACCGGCCCAACAGCGCCGCCCGTGCGCTCAAGCGTGGCGAGTTCCGCACCATAGGCGTGATCACCTTCGGTCTGTCGACCACCGGTAACGTCCGCACCCTGGAGGCGATCGCGACCTCCGCCGCGCACGAGGGCTACGCCGTGACGCTGCTGCCCGTCGCCGTGCCCACCCAGGACGAGGTGCGCGGCGCGTTCTCCCGACTGGGGGAGCTGGCCGTCGACGCCGTCATCGTCATCCTGGAGGTGCACCTCCTCGACGCGGTGACCCTCTCCCTGCCGCCCCACATCAAGGTCGTGGTGGCCGACTCGGACGCCGGTGACCGGTACACCGTGGTCGACACCGACCAGGCGGGCGGCAGCCGTGACGCCGTGCGGTATCTGCTGGGCCTCGGCCACGAGACGGTCTGGCACCTGGCGGGCCCCGAGGAGTCCTTCGCCGCCCAGCGCCGGGCCGACGCCTGGCGCGCCGAGCTCACCGGGGCGGGCCGCGCCACACCCCCGCTGGTACGGGGCGACTGGTCGGCCGAGTCCGGCTACCGGGCCGGTCTCGAACTGGCCGAACAGCCGGACTGCACCGCCGTGTTCGCCGCCAACGACCAGATGGCGCTGGGCCTGCTGCGGGCACTGCACGAACGCGGGCGGTACGTGCCCGACGACGTCAGTGTGATCGGCTTCGACGACATCCCCGAGGCGGGTTCCTTCCTCCCGCCCCTGACCACCGTCCACCAGGACTTCGCCGAGGTGGGGCGACGCTGCGTCGAGGGTGTGCTGCGGCAGATGGGCCAGGACACCCCCGAGCACGGCACGACGCTGGTCCCGACCCGGCTCGTGGTGCGGGACAGCGCGGGGGCGCCGCGACCGCGGTGACCCGTGCTCGGTGGCCGGTGGCTGACGGCTGGCGCCGGTGGAGATGGCGGGTGGCCGGTGCGGGGCCTGGCTGGAGCAGGCTCCTCACGGCCCCGGACACGGCTCATCGGTGCGTGCCGGCCGGAAGTATTGATCATGCGGACACGCCGGAGATGAATCCGGACGCGTCGGCGGACGTACTGACGGTTGTACTGAGAGGAGAGATTCTTTGATGACACAACCGGCAACCGCAGAAGGACTGTTGGCGTGGGTGCCCGGCCACGGGCTGATCGCGGGTCTCGCGGCCGACACACAACTGCTGGTCGCGGACTCCTGGCTGCTCAGGGACGGGCAGGTGCGCGGCCTCGACCGGCACCGCGAGCGGTTCCTGCGGGCCTGCGGCGACTGCGGAGGGCCATCTCTCCAACAACTGACCGAGTTCTGGCGGGACATGACGGCGGCGCTGCCCCGCACGGGATCCTGGTTCCCGCGCGTCGAGCTGGTGGCCGGCTCTCTCCAGCTGAGACTGCTCCTGCGGCACGCCCCGCCGCTCGCCCCGGATGTGCGGGTGTGGGCGGCCGGCCAGCCCGATCCGCGTACCGTGCCCCGACGCAAGGGGCCGGACCTGGACGTCCTGGCCCGGGTCCGGCAGCGGGCGGCCGGACAGGGCGCGCAGGAGGCGGTGCTGATCGCGCCGTCCGGCCTCGTACTGGAGGCGGCCACCTCCAGCGTCCTGTGGTGGGAGGACGACGTCCTGTGCCTGCCCCCGCCGCAGCTGCCGATCCTGGCCGGCATCACCACGGGCCTCATCCAGGAGCACGCCCTGCGCGGCGGGGTCCAGCTGGCCCACCGCGAACGAACCCTGGACCAGCTGGCAGGCCGGGAGGTGTGGCTGGTGAACGCCCTGCACGGAATCCGTCCGGTGGCCGGCTGGGAGGGACGGCCCATGGAAGCGGGGCCGGCTCCCCGCGCGAAGCCATGGCGGGAATGGCTGGACGGCCGGTTGGAACCGCTGCCGGTCGGCTGACGGGCCGGCTGCCCGGACAACCCGCCGAAGAGACGCGCGCCGGACCGGTCGGGTCCGGCCCGGCGCGCAGCGCCGCGTTCCACGCGAGGGCTTCCGCAGGACGACGTGATCGAGACGTTGTTCAATGGACGAGTCCGACCCATGACGTCGTGGGAGTGCGTATGTCAGCGACGGAGTCCAGCTCAGGAGGGGGGTCGGGGGCAGCGGGGAGACTGCGCCGGCTGGGGGAATGGTGTGCCCGGCATTTCGTGATCGTCATCGTGGCCTGGCTCGTCGCCCTCGCGGCCGTACAGGTCCTGAACCGGTCGTTCGGTGGGGAGTACTCGGACGACTTCTCCCTCTCCGGGGTCCAGTCGCAGCAGGGCCAGGACGTCCTGAGACGGCACGACCCGGCGGCGGGCGGCTACAGCAGCCAGATCGTGCTGCGCGACGCGAAGCAACCGCTGGCCTCGGTGAGTGCGCAGCTGGGCCAGACGGTCACCGACCTGCAGAAACTGCCGCACGTCCTGGCCGTGCAGAACCCGCTGACGGCGGCCCAGAGCTCCTCGCAGCAGAGTTCCTCGCAACAGAACTCCTCGCAGCAGAACGTGGGCCCGCTCTCCGGTGACGGAAAGACCGGATACATCACCGTCCGCTTCGACGTACAGCCGTCCACGCTCGGCGACTCGTACCTCGACGGGGTGGACACCTCGGTCGAGCCCCTGCGAGGAGCGGGCGTCGACGTCGAGTACGGCGGACCGCTCGGCGAACTCGCCCGACCCGCCCCCGACGACCGGGTCAGCGAGCTGATCGGATTCGGCGTGGCGATCGTGGTCCTGCTCGTCGGCTTCGGCAGCGTCCTTGCGGCGGGCCTCCCGCTGCTGACGGCCCTGGTCAGCGTCCTGGGAGGGCTGGCCTGCCTGGGACTGCTCGCCGCGGCCTTCACCTTCGCCACGGTGTCACCGACGCTGGCCACGATGATCGGGCTCGGCGTCGGCATCGACTACGCGCTCTTCCTCATCACCCGGCACCGGCAGAACCTCATGGACGGCGACGATCCGGTGCGGGCGGCGGGACGGGCCACCGCCACGAGCGGCCGGGCGGTACTCGTCTCCGGCTGCACGGTCATCGTGGCCCTGGCCGGACTGTCGGTCTCCGGCGCCGGATTCATCGGGAAACTGGGCGTCGCCGCCGCCGTGACGGTCGTCTCCGCCGTCGCCGGCGCGCTGACCCTCGTCCCCGCCCTCCTGGGCCTCATCGGCCACCGCGTCGACCGCTACCGGGTACGCCGCCCCGTCGCCGAGACGGACGCCGAGCCGGGAGCCCCCGCCCACGGCACCTGGCACCGCTACGCCCGGCGCGTACAGCGGCGGCCCTGGTGGTTCCTGGCGGGCGGCACCGTCACCGTGCTCGTCCTCGCCGTTCCGCTGCTCTCGATCCAGCTGGGTCACATCGGGGACGGCGCGGACCCGAGGTCGTTCACGGACCGGCGGGCCTACGACATCATGGCGCAGGCTTTCGGGCCCGGCTCCAACGGCCCGCTGACCGTCGTCGTCGACCAGACGGGTGTGCCCTCCGACCAGCGGTCCTCGCTCAAGACGCAGGTGCAGAAGTCACTCACCGATGTGCCGGGCGCCGCCACGACCACCCCGCTCACGTCCACCCAGGACACGGACGTGCTGATCGCCACCGTCTACTCGAAACAGGCCCCGCAGAGCGCCGACACCACCGACCTGACCAACCGCCTGGTCGACGAGACCCTGCCCGCGGCCGTCGCCGGAACCGATGCCAAGGGCTATGTCACCGGTACCACCGCGGCCCAGGTCGACTTCCGGGACATCGTCGCGGAACGCCTCCCGCTGATCATCGCGGTGGTCGTCGCCCTGGCCTTCCTGATCATCCTGATGGTCTTCCGCGGCGTGCTGGTCGCACTCAAGGCGGCGGTCCTCAACGTCCTGTCGATCGCCGCCTCGTACGGTGTGGTCGTCGCCGTCTTCCAATGGGGCTGGGGCGGCCCGGCGCTCGGCGTGGACGGGAAGGTCCCCATCGAGAGCTACGTACCGATGATGATGTTCGCCATCATCTTCGGCCTCAGCATGGACTACGAGATCTTCCTGCTGTCCCGGGTGCACGAGGCCTGGCTGCGCACCGGCGACGCGAGGGCGAGCGTCGCCCACGCCCTGGAGATCACCGCCCGTGTCATCACCTGCGCCGCCCTGATCATGGTGAGCGTCTTCGCCGCGTTCATCGTCAGCGACAACATCGTCGTCAAGATGCTCGGACTCGGCCTTGCGGTGAGCGTCCTGATCGACGCGACCGTCGTGCGCCTGCTCCTCGTCCCCGCCGTCATGACCCTGCTGGGCCGTCACGCCTGGTGGACCCCCGGCTGGCTCGACCGGATCATGCCCCATGTGGATCCGGAGGGCGATCACGGCTGACCGGGGGCCGCGCGGGCGGACGCACAGCGCCTACAGGGCGTACGGGGTGGAGAGGTCGCTCAGGGAGCGATGCCCACGCCGTCGATCCGGCTCCAGGCCTTCTCCTGGCCGGACGTCATGGCCGGCCAACGCAGTCCGCCCGGCCGGGCGTCGACCTTCGAGGCGTACGAACCGGGCCGGAAACCCGGGTCGTAGAAGCAGCCGGTGCCGTGGACGGCGTCGAAGGCGGGGCAGGACGCGGCGACCGACTTCGGCGTCGGCTTCCTGCCGGTGCGCACCCAGGAGTCCAGCGCGGCGATCGAGTTGGCGTACTCGGAGTCGCTCAGCCCGCTGTGCTCGCTCTCCCGGGAGAAGGTCTGCACGAGGTGCCGGTCCCGGCCCGCGCCCCGCAGGCTGTCCCGGTACGCCGACTCGTGCTCGACGAACGCCGTCGGGTCGTCGATGGCGTGGAGCGTGAGCACCGGGATGTCGACCTTGCCCGTCAGATCACTGTCGTACGACAGGTCGCGTACGGCGGTGGGGTCGGCGGAGAAGCGCTCGACGCCCGCGTTGAGCGCCTTGTCGTCATGGGACCCGGAGTAGCGCACGCCCTGGTTGCTGAACGGATTGCGGCCGCCGAGCCGGTTGTGCACGATGTCGCGGAAGGTGAAGGTGGCGAACCGCAGATGCGACTCCAGCGTGCGCTCGGGCACTCCCGTGACGCCGAGGATGTCGTCCAGGTTGCGCTGCTGCACGGCGGTCCGGTCCTGCGGCGCGGACTCGAAGCCCGTGCACTCCTGCAACCGGGCGCCGAGCCCGGCGGACGTCATCGTCGAGCCCTCCCGCAGCCCCTCCCACAGCGGGTACTGGACCTCGGTGGGACGAGGATGGTTCTGGCAGTAGTACTGGTAGACCACGCGCAGATCCACGCGGTAGTCGTAGCCGCGCGACCCACCGCCGAGGACACCGTTGGTCAGCAGCGCCCCGTCGTAGGGGCCGCGCTTGCCCGCGCCGTACGTCTCCACGACCTTCGCGGCGACGTCGCCGCCCCACGACTGACCGTGCACGTACGTCCGCTTCGGTGTGCCGAACTCCTCGACGAACAGCCGGCGCACCTTCTCCGTGTCGGCTGCCGCCATCCGGGTTCCGTACCCACCGCGACGGTACGAGGAGCCCGCCCACGCGTAGCCCTCGTCCACCATCACCGACCAGCGCTCCAGGTCACCCGTGCTGCGCTCCGGGTCGGACTCCGCGCCGAGGTCGGGGCCGCCGTGCGCGTGCACGACGAGGGACCTGTTCCAGTTCTTCGGGACGGCCATCGCGTAGTAGGCGCCGTCGGCGTCCCGGCCGGTGTAGCAGGTGGCCTTCCCCGCGAGGTTCGCCGGGCACTCCACGACCGCCGGTGCGCTCGCGTCCGTGGTCGTCGTCGCGGAGGCAGGCCCGGAGAGCGTGCCGAGGAGGATTCCCGCGATGCCGGCGGCCACCGCCGCCCGGCGGCGCCGGAGGAAACCGGACCCGCCCTGGATCTCCGACGTACTCGGCCTCGTCCTGTCCATGACGTGCTCTCCCTCTCCTGGTCGGCGCACCGTTGCGCGACGGGGCCGATGCTAAGGAGGGGCGCGGCGAAAACCCATGGCTTGATCATTTGCGTTCATTGAGTTCGTGATCGGACCGTGCACGACCGGAACCCCGGGCCGGCGCAGGAGCCGTGAGATCCTGCTCCTGCGGCAGGAGGTCTGTGACTCGGGGGGATCATCCGTGCTCCACATACATTTCTCCACGGCGGATCTGAGCCGGATCCGCATCGCCCAGGAGCCGGATCCGGCCTGGGAGATCCTGCTGAGCCTGCATGCTCTGGGCGGCCCGGCCGATCACGTGGTCTTCGGCCCCTGGAGGTCCGAGACGCTGACCCGCGTCGACTCCTCGACGCGCATGCTGCTCGCGCTGGCGCCGCCCCGCGGCTACTCGCCCGACTTCCTCACCCCCTCCGGTGCCCCCGACGTGCGCTCCGCCGTGGACGCCGTGCTCAGCACCGGCCGCAGGCAGCTGCGTGCCGACCTCGCGCAGTTCGCCGTCCGGCGCCGGACACCCTCCTGGACGCGGCTGATGGCGGAGGGCGACGCCGAGACGATGGGCAAGCTCGGCAGCGCCCTCAACCGCTACCACGACCGTGTGCTCGCCCGTCGCTGGAACCGCATCCGCGCGGTGACCGAGGCCGAACGGACCCTGCGCGCCCGCGACTTCCTGGACGGCGGAGCCGAGGGGCTGCTCGGCGGCCTCGGACCGTCGGCCCGCTGGGAGGCCCCGGTGCTGACGGTGGACTACCCCCTCGACCAGCAGTTGCGTCTCCGGGGCAGGGGACTGCGGTTGGTTCCCTCGTACTTCTGCTGGCGAAGGCCCATCACCCTGCTCGACGAGGAGCTGACACCGGTCCTCGTCTATCCGGCCAACCGCGGCCTGCACCTGCTCACCGGACCCGAACGGCCGGGCCGCTCGGCGCTGGCCCGGCTGCTGGGACAGGACCGGGCGTCCGTGCTGGAGGAGATCGCCCTGTCCGGTGGAACGACGGAGGAAGACATCGCGCGGCGGCTCGGCATGTCACCCGTGTCGGCGGGCGAACACACCGCCGTCCTGCGGAGCACCGGTCTGATCGCCACCCACCGGAGCGCCGACACCGCACGGCACACCCTGACTCCGCTGGGTCTCGCACTGATCGAGGGACACCTGCCGGTCGACGACCTGCCGTACGGGACGGGTCCGCCGGGCCCGGAGCACTGACATACTCCACGACCAACGGTGTGTGTCCTCAAGGAGGTTGCCGGTGACCCAGGACTCGTCCGCTCCTGACAAAGCGGCGTTAGCGAAGATCGACTCGACGGTGCCGCATTCGGCCCGGATCTGGAACTACTGGCTCGGCGGGAAGGACAACTACCCCGTCGACCACGTGGCGGGAGACGCGTTCCGCGAGGTCTTCGCCGGTATCACCGACCTCGCCCGCGGCTCCCGGGCCTTCCTCGGCCGGGCCGTGCGCCATCTGGCAGGCGAGGCCGGGATCCGGCAGTTCCTCGACGTCGGCACCGGACTGCCGACGGTCGACAACACCCATGAGATCGCCCAGCGGGTGGCCCCCGAGGCACGCATCGTCTACGTGGACAACGACCCCCTGGTCCTCACCCATGCCCGGGTCCTGCTGACCAGCAGCCCCGAAGGGGCGACGGACTACGTCGACGCCGACCTGCACGACCCCGCGACCGTCCTGCGGGAGGCGTCGAGGACCCTGGACCTCACCCGGCCGGTCGCGTTGACGCTGATGCAGGTCAGCGGACACATCGCCGACTACGACGAGGCACGCCGCATCGTCGGCACGCTGATGGCGGCGCTCCCCTCCGGCAGCTGGTTCGCGTTCAACGACAGCGTCGACACCAACAAGGCCAACGCCGAGGCCACCCGGCTCTACAACCAGAGCGGCGCGGCACCGTACCACCTGCGCAGCCCGCGGCAACTGGCCGGATTCTTCGACGGGTTGGAGCTGCTCGCCCCGGGTGTGGTCCCCATCGACGACTGGCGCCCCGACCTGGGGGAGGCCCGCTCCGTCGGCGACGTGATCGCGTTGGGCGGCGTCGCACGCAAACCCTGAACGGGGGAAGCCCCGGCCGGACCGGCGGCACGCCGACGGCCCGGCTCACCGCCGGCGGGCCCGCCGGTTCCCGTCGTCCGCGATCGCCTCGGCCACCTCGGCGAGTGCCCTGAGGCTGTGCCCGCTCACGAACGCGTCGCAGTGGGGGAGGGCGGCGGCCATCCCGCCGGTGCGCGGGGCGTAACCGGGCGCCGCCCTGCGCGGGTTGACCCAGACGATCCGGTGCGCGAGCCGTGCGAGGCGGGACATCTCGCGCCCGACCGCACCGGGATCCTCGCCCTCCCACCCGTCGGAGAAGACCACCACCACCGCCCCGCGCGCCATGCCCCGGCGGCCGTAGCGGTTGTTGAACTCGGCCAGCGCATGGCCGATCCGGGTGCCGCCCGACCAGTCGGAGGCCGCGCCGCCCACCCGGCGCAGCGCCGCGTCCACACCGGAAGGACCGGTGTGCCGCAGCACCGGGGTGAGCCGGGTGAGCCGGGTCGCGAAGACGAACGCCTCCGCCGCGCCCCCGGCCGCCGCGCGCGGAAAGAGCCGCAGGTAGGCACGTGTGTACGGTTCCATCGAGCGGGAGACGTCGCACAGCAGCACCAGCCGTCGCCGCCGCAGCCGGTCGCGGCTGTGCGTCAGGGACAGCACCTCGCCCCCAGTGCGCTGTCCGGCGCGCAGGGTGCGGCGCAGATCGACGCGGCGCCCCCGCCTGCCGGTCTCCTGGCGGCGACCGCGGCGCAACGGCGTCCGCAGCACCAACAGGGCGAGCAGCCGCTCCACTTCGGCCAGCTCACCGGCGTCGAGAGCGGCGAAGTCCTTGTGCCCGAGGACTTCGGCCGCGCTGCCCACGGAGGGCAGCGCCTCGGTCCGCCGGTCCCGGCCCGGTCTCAGGACCCCGCGGTCCGACACCGCCCGGAGGGCGCCGCTCGGCAGAGGCGCGGCGACGGCGTCCGGACCGGCCCCGCGCGGCACTGCGGCCCGCCCGCCCACGGGATCCGGCTCGACCCCCGCCCCAGGCCGCCCCCGGTCCTTGCGTACGGAGAGCGACACCGACCGCGGGAGGCCCCCGAAGACCCTCTCGAAGACCCGGTCGAACGGACCGATCTGCTCGCGCCCCGTCACGAAGGCCAGCCGCGCCGCCCAGTACAGCGCCGCCCGGTCCACCGGCGGCAGCAGACGCAAGGCCTCCAGGAACCGCACCGACCGCTCCGGTGTCACCGCCACCCCGGCGCGGCGCAGTTCCGCGCCCAGCCGGACGCCGAACTCCGCCCGGTCGAAGACCGGCACCCGCGCCGCGGTCACGGCCGGCGGCCCGCGACCAGCCAGTCCGGACCGCGCTCGCGCACCGACTGCTGGTCCTCCCGGTACTTGAGCAGCGAGCCGAGGGTGCTCCCGGCGATCTGCGCGTCCAGGACGTCCACACCGAGCAGCCTCAGCGCGGAGATCCAGTCGATGGTCTCGGCGATGCCCGGCGGCTTCTGCAGCTCCAGCGCCCGCAGCCGCCCTACGGCCGCCGCCACCGCGACCGCCAGCTCGCGTGACGTGCCGGGCACCCGGCGGCGCACGATCTCGATGAGCCGCTCGGTCTCCGGATAGTCGATCCAGTGGTACAGACACCGCCGTTTGAGCGCGTCGTGGAGGTCACGCGTGCGGTTGGAGGTGAGCAGCACGACGGGCGGCACCGTGGCCCGTACGGTGCCCAGCTCCGGAATCGTGACGGCGGCCTCGGCGAGCACCTCCAGCAGGAACGCCTCGAAGTCGTCGTCGGCGCGGTCGATCTCGTCGATGAGCAGGACGGCGGGCGCGGGCCCGGGATGGCTGAGCGCGGCGAGCACCGGCCGACGCAGCAGATACGCCTCGCTGAACAGGTCGTCCTCGCCGATCTGTTCGTGCCGTGCCTCGGCGAGCCGGATGCCGAGCAACTGGCGGGGATGGTTCCACTCGTACAGCGCCTCGGCCGCGTCCAGGCCGTCGTAGCACTGCAGCCGGATCAGCGGGCCGCCCAGGATCGCGGCCACCGACTTGGCCGCCTCGGTCTTGCCGACCCCCGCCTCCCCCTCAAGCAGCAGCGGCTGGGGGAGGCGCAGCGCCAGGAACAGGGCGGTGACCAGGCCGTCGTCGGCGAGATAGCCCAGTGCGTCCAGCGCGGCGCGCAGACTCCCGACATCGGGGAGAGCGCGCTCGACGTACTCGCTCACGAAGTCCCGGCCTCCGTCTCCGCCGCCGCCCGCGCCTTCGTGTACCGGCCGGGGTCCTTCTCGTACGCCTCTCGGCAGGAGGGGCGGCAGAACCACTGCCTGCCCGCGCCGCCCGCGTCCGAGTACGGGGTGGTGGCCGCCGAGCCGGCGACCTCCATCCCGCAGACCGGGTCGGTGGCCGTCACCGTCACCGGGGCGCCCACCCGGGCCTCTTCCGCCGCGGCCGTCGGCAGACGGACCGCCTGGACCACCTCCGCCAGGATCGACAGCGCGATCTCGCCCGGTGTACGGGCCCCGATCCACAGGCCCGCCGGAGTGCGGACGCGGGCCCGCTGCTCCTCGTCCAGCTCGTGGGCGAGCCCGGCCAGCACCGCCGCCCCGCGCCGGGGACTGGCCACCAGTCCGACGTACGGCACCCCGGCCCGTACCGCTGACAGCAGGGCACGTTCCTCGTCGCGGCCGTGCGAGGCGATCACCACGGCACGGGTGCCGGCCAGTGCCTCGGCGCCCGGGGTGTCGAGCGCGTCGGCACCGGACACCGACGAGATCGCGTAACCGAGCGCCGGTCCGAAGTCGAGCAGGGTCCGTGCGATGGGGGACTCGCCGAACACCAGCACGCGGGGCGCGGGCCGCAGCGGTTCGAGGAAGATCTCCAGTTCGCCGCCGGACAGACACGGGTTGCGGACGCTGACCGCGCCCTCCTCGACGACGGGTTCCCCGGTGCCGTCGGCCGTCTCCTCCGGCGAGATGCGCAGCAGCAGGGACTCGCCGTCGCGCAGGGTCCGCAGGGCCTGGACCCGTACCGTGGCCTCCGCGCAGACCCCACCGACGAAACCCTCGATCCTGCCGTCGGCGAGGACCAGCGCGGTGTCGCCGGGGCGCGCGCTCGCCGGACGGCGGGCGCGGACGACGGTGGCCTTCACGAACGGCACCCGCCGGCCCGTCAGTTCGGCCATGCGCGCTTCGAGCGGCCCGGCCCGCGACGGTCCGACGGGAGTGACGGGGACGACGGGTACGACGCGGCTCATTGCGGTGCCTCCACCTCGCCGCCCTGCAGCGCCTGCCACACCCGGCTCGGCGTCAGCGGCATGTCGGCATGGCGTACGCCGATGGCGTCGAGGACCGCGTTGACGACGGCCGGCGGGGAACCGACGGTCGCGGACTCGCCGATGCCCTTCGCCCCGAACGGATGGTGCGGGGACGGCGTGACGGTGTGGTCCAGCTCCCAGGCGGGCACCTCCAGCGCGGTCGGCAGCAGATAGTCCATGAAGGACCCGGAGAGACAGTTGCCGTCCTCGTCGAAGCCGATGATCTCCATCAGCGCCATCCCGATGCCGTCGGCGAGACCGCCGTGCACCTGCCCCTCGATGATCATCGGGTTGATACGGGTCCCGCAGTCGTCCACCGCCACGAACCGCCGCACCTTCACCGAGCCCGTGCCGGGATCGACGTCGACCACGCAGACGTACGCGCCGAACGGGTACGTCATCTCGGGCGGGTTGTAGACGGTCGTCGCCTCCAGATGGCCCTCCACGCCGTCCGGCAGCTCCAGCGAACCGTGCGCGGCGAGCGCGATCTCCTGGATGGTCGTGGTCATGGAGGGATCGCCCTTGACCGACCAACGGCCCTTCGTCCAGGCGAGATCGTCCGGGGCGACCTCCAGCATCGCGCCCGCGATGATCCGCGCCTTGTCCCGCACCTTGCGCGCCACCACGGCCGCCGCGGCCCCCGACACCGGCGTGGAGCGGCTGCCGTACGTGCCGAGTCCGAACGGCGTCTGGTCGGTGTCGCCGTGCACGACGTCGATGTCCTCGGGCGGGATGCCCAGCTCCTCCGCGACGATCTGCGCGAACGTCGTCTCGTGGCCCTGCCCCTGTGTCTGCACACTCAGCCGTACGACCGCCTTGCCCGTCGGATGGACACGCAGCTCACAGCCGTCCGCCATGCCGAGACCGAGGATGTCCATGTGCTTGCGGGGCCCGGCGCCGACCGTCTCGGTGAAGAACGAGAGCCCCACGCCCATGAGTTCGCCCCGGGCCCGCTTCTCGCTCTGCTCCTTGCGCAGCTCCTCGTACCCCGCGAGATCCATCGCCTTGCGCAGACAGGCGGGGTAGTCCCCGGAGTCGTACGTCCAGCCGGTCTTGTTCTCGTACGGGAACTGCTCCGGCCGCAGCAGATTGCGCATCCTCAACTCGGCCGGGTCGGCGCCCAGTTCGTCGGCGAGGCAGTCCACCAGGCGCTCGATGAGATAGACCGCCTCGGTGACCCGGAACGAGCAGGCGTACGCGACACCGCCGGGGGCCTTGTTGGTGTAGACGCCCGTGACCCGGCAGTGCGCGGCCTCGATGTCGTACGAGCCGGTGAAGATGTGGAAGAAGCCGGCCGGGTACTTGGTGGGCTGCGCCGTGGAGTTGAAGGCGCCGTGGTCGGCGAGGACCTTGACCCGCACGCCCAGGATCTTCCCCTCCCGTGTCGCCGCGATCTCGCCGGCCATGTGGTAGTCGCGGGCGAAGGACGTGCTCATCAGGTTCTCGGAGCGGTCCTCCATCCACTTCACGGGCCGCCCGGTGACGATCGATCCCACGATCGCGCAGACGTATCCCGGATAGATGCCGACCTTGTTGCCGAAACCGCCGCCGATGTCGGGGGCCACGACCCGGATCTTGTGCTCGGGGATGCCCGCCACCATCGCGTAGAGCGTGCGGTGGGCGTGCGGGGCCTGGGAGGTGGAGTAGAGGGTGAGCTTGCCGTCGACCGGGTCCATCGAGGCGACCGCCCCGCAGGTCTCCAGCGGGGCGGGGTGCACCCGCGGATAGAGCATGGTCTGCTCCACGACGACGTCGGCCCGCGCGAAAGCCTCCTCGGTGGCCGCGCTGTCGCCCGCCTCCCAGTCGAAGACGTGGTTGTCCGTACGTCCCTCCAGGTCGTCCCGGATGACGGGCGCCTCGGGGGCGAGGGCGTGCCGGGCGTTGACGACCGGGTCCAGGGGCTCGTACTCGACGTCGATCAGCTCGATCGCGTCGCGCGCCGCGTAGTGGTCCTCGGCGACGACGAACGCGACCTCCTGGCCCTGGAAACGGACCTTGTCGGTGGCGAGCACCGCCTGGGTGTCCATCGACAGGGTGGGCATCCAGGCGAGCCCCAGACCGGCCAGGGTCTCGCCGGTGATCACCGCTGTGACCTTGGGATGCGCCTCGGCGGCGGACGTGTCCACGGAGAGGATGCGGGCGTGCGCGAACGGGCTGCGCAGGACCGCGCCGTGCAGCATGCCGGGCAGCTGGATGTCGTCGACGTAGCGGCCCCTGCCGCGGACGAAGCGGGGGTCCTCCTTGCGCTTCATCCGGCCGAAGCCGATGGGCCGTTCGGGCTCCTGTCCCTGTGCCGGCTCCTGCGGTGTCACCGGGGGTTCGTCGACGGCGGTCATGCCTGGCTCCCGGTGGTGGCTGTGGCTGTGGCCGGGGTCGTGGCTTCCGGGGCGGCGACGGCGGCCTCTTCCCTGGCCGCCCACCGGATGGACCTCACGATGTTCAGATAGCCGGTGCACCGGCACAGCTGGCCGGAGATGGCCTCCCGGATCTCCTGGTCGGAGGGGTCCGGATTGCGGTCGAGGAGCGCCCGGCCGGTCAGCATCATGCCCGGCGTGCAGAACCCGCACTGCAGACCGTGCTGTTCGATGAACCCCTGCTGCACGGGGTCGAGCCGGTCGCCGTCCGCCAGGTCCTCGACCGTACGGATCTCATGGCCGGCCGCCATCACCGCGAGAACCGTGCAGCTCTTCACGGGCTCGCCGTCCATCAGCACCACACAGGTGCCGCAGTTGCTGGTGTCGCACCCCCAGTGCGTGCCCGTCAGCTCCAGGTCGTCGCGGAGGAAACGTACGAGCAGATGACGGGGTTCGACCTCCCGGGTCCGGTCCTCACCGTTGACGTTGACGGTGATCCGCATACGTCTCACGCCTCCCCTGTGGTGCCCTGGGCGGTCCGTGCCCTTGCGACGGACCGCCGCAGGGCCCGCCTGGTGAGTTCGCCGGCCAGATGCCGCTTGTACTCGGCGCTGCCCCGGCCGTCGGTGACCGGCGAACAGTTCGCGGAGGCCAGCAGGGCCGCCTCCTCGTACAGTGCCTCGGACGGTTCGCCGCCGTTCAGCAGCTCCTGCACCGCGTCGAGGTTCAGCGCGCCCGCGCCCACCGCGGCCAGACCCACGCCCGCGTCGGCGATCCGCCCCTCGCGCAGGGTCAGCGCGACCCCGGCGGCGGCGACGGCCCAGTCGCCGGACTTGCGCTCGACCTTCTCGTACGCGCTGCCCGCCCCCGGCAGGACGGGGATCCGCACCTGGACCAGCATCTCGCCGACGCCCACCGCCGTCTCGTACGGGCCCTGGTGGAAGTCGGCCATGGGCACGACCCGTTCGCCGCCCTCCCCGCGGATCACGACCCGCGCGTGCAGCGCCCCGCACACCGCCGACAGGTCCTCCGACGGGTCCGCCTGGCACAGGGAGCCGCCGATCGTGCCCCGGTTGCGGACCGGCGGGTCGGCGATCACCTTCTCCGCGTCGTGGACGATGGGGAAGTACCGGCCGACCAGCGGCGACTCCAGGAGGGTGCGGTGCCGGGTCAGCGCGCCGACGCGCAGCTCGTCCCCGACCAGCTCGATGTGGTCGAGTTCGTGCAGGTCGTTGATGTCGACGAGCAGTTCGGGGCCGGCGAGGCGCAGCTTCATCATGGGCAGCAGACTGTGTCCGCCGGCCACGACCCGCGCCTCCTCGCCGTAGCGCCGCAGCAGCTCCAGCGCCTCGGCCACGCTCGTCGCACGCCGGTAGTCGAACGAAGCGGGTACCTGCACGGCACGCTCCCTCCCTTGAGGACCGGGCCGGTGCCTTGCGATGCGACGGTCCGGCGGCCGGTCCGGGGGAACAATCGCGCGGTCGTACGGGCCGGTCAACGGCGACTCAAGCGAATGCTTAAGTCGGTCGGCGACGGAACGGGTCCTACCGGCCGAACAGCCGTTGTAATGGCGGACATGACGCTGACTCAGCTGCGCGCATTCGTCACAGTGGCCCGACTGGGTTCCGTGAAAGGCGCGGCTCAGGCGCTCGGAGTCACCGAGGCCGCCGTCTCCGGGGCGGTCGCCGTGCTCCGCCGCGAACTGGGCGACGTGCTCTTCATCCGGGCCGCCGGCGGGATCAGTCTCACCCCGGGCGGCAGCAGGCTGGCCGCGGGCGCCGCCGAGATCGTCGGTCTCGCCGAGGAGACCCGGCACCGGGTCCGCCAGGCGAGTTCCGGTACCGCCCATCTGCGGGTGGCGTCCACCGAGGCCGGCGTCGAGCAGGTGCTCCCCGCACTGCTGACGTCCTTCGGGCGCAGGCAGCCCGACCTGGACGTGGAGACCCTCGCCGTGCCGGTGGCGGTCTTCGGCGACCTGCTCCGCGACCGGCGTGCCGATGTCACCATCGGTCCGGCCCCGCGTCCGGCACCGGCCGTCGAGTCGATACCGTTCCTGCGCTTCCAACTAGCCGTCGTCGCGGCGCCGGACCATCCGCTGAAACACGGGCAACGGCTGGGCCCCGCCCAACTGGCCCACGAACCATGGCTGCTGGGCCCGGCCGGGCTCGACCCGGACACACTGTCGGGCGCCTTCCTGGCCCACGTCGGAGTCGAGGCGACCGGCGCGAAGGCCTTCCCCAGCGTCACCGCCTCGCTCAACGCGGTGGCCGCCGGGGCCGGTCTGTCCGTGGCCTTCCTGCACGTCGTACGCGACGACCTGCGGCGCGGGTCGCTGATCCGGCTCGATGTCACGGGCGCCCGGCTGAGCGGCATGCTGTACGCGAGCGCGCTCATCGGCGAACGCCGTTCGACGACGGCCGCCGCGCTGTGCCGCTTCGTGACGACACCGGCCGCGACGCAGGCGGTGCTGACGCGGTCCAACGGGGTGCCCATGAACGAGTTCCGTCCGCCGGTCCACGTCACCATCTGGAGCTGACGTCCGCCACGCCCGCCGGACGGGGTCGCCCGGCGTCTTAAGCAAAGACTGAAGAGCACGTTGACGGTCCGGCGGGCCGCGCCCATCGTGTGTCCGTCATGGACTTCACCAATGAGTTCCGAGTGAACCTGCCGCCCGACGAGGCCTGGGACCTGCTGACCGACGTGGAGCGGATCGCTCCCTGTATGCCGGGCGCCCAGCTCACCGGCGTGGACGGCGACGCGTACAACGGGGTCGTGAAGGTCAAGGTCGGACCCATGACCGTCCAGTACAAGGGGGTCGTCTCCTTCGAGGAGAAGGACGAGGCGGGGCGCACGGCGGTGCTGCACGCGCGCGGCCGTGACACCCGGGGGCAGGGCAACGCCGACGCCCGCGTCACCGCCCGCCTGGTCCCGGACGACTCCGGAACGCGGGTCACGGTGGACACCCGCCTCACCATCACGGGCCGGGTCGCGCAGTTCGGCAAGGGGATGATCGAGGAGATCAGCGGGCGGCTGCTGGCCCAGTTCGTCGACAACCTGGAGGGGCAGCTCGCGGCGGACCGACGCCGGGGGCGGGCCGCGACCGGAGCCGGCGAACCACTGGCGCCTGCACCTGCATCGGCGTCTTCGCCGGCACCGGCGTCTGCGCCTGCGGCCACGTCTGGTGCCGCGCCCGGACCGGCCGCGGCGGGGACGGACACCGGCCCGGCCCCCGGCGCGGAGACCGCGGTACCGGCCGCCGCCACGGCGAACGGCACCGCAGCGGACGCTTCCACGACCGGAACCGTGCAGGAGCCCGCTCCGGCGAGCCCGGCGGCTCCCGTCACCCCCGTGTCGAACGGGGTCCGCCCCGCGTCCCCGCCGCCCGCCCCGGCAGCGGTGCAACCCTTGAACCTGATGAGCGTGGCCCGCGGCGCGGTCCTGAAACGAGCCCTCCCGGCAGTACTGCTGCTGGCCGTGATCGTCATCGCCCTGATCATCTGGCTCACGCGGTAGAACCGCCGGTGCGGATTTCGCGCTCGGCCCGCGTGTCGACAGGATGGGGGCATGAACGACATCCGTACCCCCCGCCTGCTGCTGCGCCGCTGGCAGGACGACGACCTCCTGCCCCTGTCCGAGATCCACGCCGACCCCACGGTGATGCAGTGGATCGGCGACGGCCGGCCGCGGTCCCTGGAGGAGACCGCCGAGGACATCGAGGCGTGGGAGGAGGAGTGGGACGACGAGGGTTTCGGGGTCTTCGCCGTCGAACTCCTCGGCTCGGGAGAACTCGCCGGAGCCGTCGGCCTGTACGTCGCCGACTCCCCGCCCGAGATCGCGGACCGGATCGCCATCACCTGGCGGCTCGGACGGGTCTACTGGGGACAGGGATACGCGTCCGAGGCCGCCCACGCCGCGCTTGAGTTCGCCCTCCAGGACCGTGGCATCGACCGGGTTGTCGCCGCGCCCCGGCCGGGCGACAGCGCCTCCGCGAACGTACTGGAGAAGCTCGGCATGAAGAGGGAGGGCGCCGTACAGGACCCGGTCCACGGACACGACCTCCGGCTGTGGACGATCGACCTGACGGAGTACGAGGGCTGACCGGCGCGAAGCGCGCACGGCCGTCGGCGGACCTGCCGACGGCCGTGCGCACAATTGGCCGGAGTTCGCCCTGGCTCGTCACGGTCGGGCTTCGTACGATGCGATCGCTCCCGGCCTTCACAGCCTCTTCATTGAACCTTCACAGGGTCGGGTGCGGGCGTGCCTTCGAGTGATGAGCCTGTAGTTGATGAATTGACATGTTCATGACTTGTCTATCGATGGTGCGCTCCACCGTTCCATCGCTGCCTGACTGCCTGCCTGACTGTCTGATCCCAAGCACCTGGTCCGCGACGGCCTCCGTACACGGGGGCCGCACCCCCCATTTCGCGGCGGGGCACGCACCCCGCCGCCGGAACACCGACGCAACGGATTGGAGCACCATGACCGGTGGACTGCTGCTGAGCGGCGCGATCGCCGCTCTGTTCGCCACCGCACTGCCCGCGCACGACCCGTCGAGCGCGATCGTCGACCCGCCCCCGGACAAGATCGTCATCAATGTCGCCACCGTGAACGGCTCCGGCTGTCCCGCGGGCACCGCCGCCGTCGCCGTGTCCCCGGACAACACCGCGTTCACGGTGACCTACAGCGACTACCTCGCCCAGGTGGGAGGCAACTCCGATCCCACCGCGTTCCGCAAGAACTGCCAGCTCAACCTGGTCGTCGCCGTACCGGGCGGCTTCACGTACGCCATCGCCAGCGCGGACTACCGCGGCTTCGCCTCGCTCAAGGCGGGGGCGACCAGCACCGAGAAGGCCTCGTACTACTTCCAGGGCTCGTCGAACACGGCCTCCATCACGCACCCCTTCAGAGGCCCCCTCGACGACAACTGGCAGGCCACGGACACCACGGAGTGGGCGCAACTGGTCTGGGCGCCCTGCGGTGTCCAGCGGAACTTCAACATCAACACCGAGATACGCGTCAACGCGGGCACGTCGGCTCCGAGCAGTACCAGCTTCATGACCATGGACTCGACGGACGGTGAACTCAGCACCATCTACCACCTGGCATGGAAGGAGTGCCCCGCCTCCTGAGAGCCTGAAGGGCCCGCACCGGGTCCCCTCGGCCGGCTCCTCCGCACCGGGAGCCGGCCGAGGGCGTACCACCGGCGCACGGGATTCAGCCGCCGGGGCCGGCGCAGATGTGCTCGGGCGGCCGGAACGAGCGGGCGTCGTCCGCGTCCTCGTCCACCTGGACCCGTATGGTCTCCAACTGCCTGAGCAGCGAGTCGAGATGCTTCTTCGCGGGGTCGCGGAAGAACTCCAGGACCGCACGGTGGAAGGCGTCCCGCAGTTCGGGTGGCATCACGTCGGAGGCGTCGAAACACAGGGTCCGGGCCGTCGAGTTGAGCAGGCCGTCGATCTCCTGCTCGACGGTGTTCGCCGGCTCCGTGGGAGGCAGCCCCTTCGTGTCGGGGAACAGCGGACGCACCGCCGGGTCCGCCTCGGCCCGCCACCGCGCCCGCCCGGCCGGACTCGACAGCCGCTCGACCAGTTCCTGGGCGTCGGGGTCGTCGCTGAAGACGGCGGCCATGTCACCGGCGACCTCGAACGCGTCGCGGTTCTCGGCCCGCCCGCGCAGGAACCGGGCCGACGGCTCCACCCGGATGTCGTCGCCCGCGTACACGTACCGGATGAAGGCGCTCTGGTGTTCGTGGGTGCACGCGAAGCCGGGGGAGTTCAGCAGCCCGCGGGGCCCGGCCGGTCCGGACGTGCCTTCGTACGACGTGGTCAGCGACTGCTCGACGGAGGCGTCGGAGCGGCCGTCGAGCAGTTCCGCCCAGGTCGTCCACGCCCGTACGACGTCCGGGTCGCGCCAGCTGAGCCTGCTCGTGGCCCACTGCTCGTACCGGCCGGGACCCGCCTGGTGGAGCAGGATGTCCTCGATCCAGTCCGTACCGGGCCAGCCCGAGGTGGCCTGCGAGGCGAGCCCCACGCACCACGCCGGATCGTCGCTCGGTGTGCCCTTCTTGCTCCACACCAGGCTCTTCAGGTCGACTTTCAGCGGCACCCAGTAGGTACGGCTGCTGCCGTCCACCAGGAGTTCCGGCGACCACGGGGAGAAGGCGCGTTCGCGGGTCGGCTCGGTGAGCGGCTTCAGCTTGTCGCGGCGGGCGTACTCGGTGAGTTCGCCGATGCTGTTGAGGACCGCCACGTCCGGCGGGGTGTCCGCCTCCAGCTGTGAGACGAGGGTCTCGCGCAGGGAGCGCGTGCCCTCGTAGGTGTAGGTCCTGCCGGTCCCGTCGTCGAGCCGCTGGAGCGCGGCCTCGAAGGCCTCGCCCTCCTTGCCGGTCCACGGGCCGAGCACGACGAGGGGGTCGGGGGCGTCCGAGGCACAGCCGGGAACCAGGGCGAGCAGACATCCGGCCATCAGGACCCGCAGCCCTCGCAGGACACGCGTCCCGGGCGGGGCGGTCGGCGGGCGGGTCATGAGACGGCTCCCGGGCGGGCGACCACGAGATACTCGCGGCGGTACGCGTGCAGGGCGCCGCCGACGAGACCGGCGGCGAGCAGACCCGCGGGGAGGACGAAGGGCGCGACCCCGTCGAGGAAGGGGAGCCGGCCGTCGGACAGCGTCTTGTCGATCCGGGCCTCCAGCACCTCGATGGCTTGTGGGTCGGGGCCGTCGAAGGGGCGTTCCTCGGCGATCGTCTCCGTCTCCGGAGAGGTCCGTTCGGCGAGCGTGTCGGCCAGCGGAACGGCCCGCGCCTGGGCGTGCTGCGCGAGCAGCGCGTCGGCCGCCAGGAGCGGTACGGCGAGCAGCGGCAGGGCGGCTGCCGCCAGCGGAACACTGAGCCGGATGCGGAAACGGCGGCGCAGGAACACCACGGTGCGCCAGAGCCCGACGGCGACCAGCACGAGGGCGAAAGCGGAGACCACGGTCGCGGTGAGCACGCCCGGGCCCCAGGCGGCCCGTTCCGCGAGCCGTTCGTGCAACTCCCGCTCCAGCCCCGTGACGCGGTCCACGATCGAGGTCGCCCCGGAACCGGTCGCCGGCGGACACGGCGGATAACGGTCCTGCCGGTCCGCGGCGGCGACCGGCTCCGAACAGAGCATGCTGCGCGCGTACGTCAGCTCGGCGTCCCGCAGCACGGCGTCGCTCGCGTGGCCCTGCGCCCGGCCGATCCACCCCGTGTAGTCGACGACCAGCGCGGACACCACACGCAGCTCCTGCTCCTCGACCACCGTCAGGGCTCCGCTGCGGGTCACCTGGTTGAGGCTCTGCGTCGCCCGCGCCACCCGCGTGCGGTACCGCTCGCTGAGGCCGCCCAGTTCGGCCGCCCCCGCCTCGGCGAGGTTCTTCTCGGCCTCGCCCTGCGCGATGAACAGCGACGCCTTGGCGTTCGCGAGGCCGACCAGCGCGGGCGCCAGCCGGTCCCGCAGATACGCCGAGTCGTCCCGCACGTCCAGGTACGCCCACCCGAGCGTGCCGAACGCCACCACGATGAGCAGGGGCAGCGCGATGAGGCGGTCCCGCAGGTACGCGCGGTTGCGGCGGCCGGTGGGCGAGGGCCACAGGTAGCGCCAGAGCCGGCGGGCGAGTTCGGTGACGACGACCACCGCTCCCCGCGCGGCCCGGCGCAGACGTGCGGGCAGTGGGGTCGCGCGCGGCGCGGTCGCGGCACCCGCGCCCCGGGCCGTACGTCCGCGTCGTGCCGAACCGGTCACTCGCGGGCCGTCCGGACGTTCTCTTCCTGCGACTGCGACTGCGACTGCGACTGCGACTGCGGCTCCTGCGGCTCCGGGGATCCTTGAGGCCTCTGCGACCCCTGTGACCTCGGCGACCTCTGCGATCCCTGTGACGGCGTATGGGCGATCGTGCGCAGCCAGGCCGTCGCTCTCTTCCCGAGCCACGGGCTGTCCCGGTGGTGCCGGAAGGCGAGCGGGCGGACCGCGTAGGCACGGTCCAGCAGGGTCTCGGCGACGGCCCCGTCCTCGGCTCCGGCGGAACGGGCGGCCTGGTGCGCGAGGGTGAGATAGAGGCGGGAGAGCTCTCTGCGCAGCCCGGGTTCGTCGGACGGCAGGCCCAGCCGTGCGTCGGCGTCCGCGGCGAGCCCGGCCAGTCCCGCCGCGTCGATCGCACCCCGGACGAGGGCTCCCCGTACCGCCTCCCACACCTCCGCCGTCATCCGGACCCTGGCCTGCTCGTCCGTCAGGCCGTGCGCGTGGAACAGCCGGGCCAGTGCGGCCAGCACCTCGCGGAGCCGGTCGGCCGCCTCGTCCGGGCGCTCGGCGGTGCGCACGTGCTCGACGCCGACGCGTACGGCGGCCGTCCGTGCGGCGGTCCGGTGCCGGGAGTGCTGCGGCACCGCGTCCAGGGCCCGTACGGCGTCGTCCCACGCCCGTTCCCCGCCCAGGGCGAGACGGGCCCGCGCCGCGCCGAACGCGGCGCTGCCCAGCGACGGGTTGCGCAGCCGGACCGCCTCGTAGAACGTCAGCGCCTCCTGCCAGCGGCCGAGGCGCTCGGCGCAGTAGCCGAGGGCCAGTTTCGGCGCGTACTCGCCCGGGATCGCCGCGAACACCTCGTCGAAGTGGCGCCGGGCCGCCCCGACCCGGTCCTGTCCGAGCGCGAGCAGTCCGCGGTGCCAGCCGAGCCGCCAGTCGTGCGGGGCGTGCTCGGCGCCGATCAGGGTCTCGGCGGACCGCAGTTCCCGTTCGGCGGCCGAGGTCCCGCTCCCGGCGCTGCGCAACCGCAGACGGCAGCGCAGCAGCAGGACCTCCGGCGAGTCCCGCCAGTCCCCGGTGTGCTGGAGCAGCGCCTCGGGAGCGGCGTCGGCCAGCCGGCTCAGCTCGGCGTGGTGGAGGTCCTGCGGATCGGGGCGCGGCACGGGCAGCCGGCTGGCGACCTCGGCGGGCGACGGCGGTGCGTACGGGGCGGGCGCGTCCGGCGCCGCCCACCGGGTGACGGGCGGTGCCGAACCGAGGGCCGCGTCGAGCGCGTACGGCGACTGGAAGAAGAGCGGGGACGGCTCGAAGGTCTCAAGACCGGTCCGCAGCGACCGCAACTCCCGGAAGACACCGCGCAGTTGTTCCTCCATCTCGCGCGCGGTGGCGAACCGTTCGGCCCGTTCGGCGCGGGTGGCACGGTGCAGGACCCGGGCCAGCGACACCAGGCCGAGTCCGTGCGGAGGCGGCGCGGTCATGGAGGGTGCCCCGGAGATCCGGAGGGGCTCGTCCCCGCCCGGTGACTCCGGTGACTCCGCTGACTTCGGTGATCCGGTCGACTCCGGCGTGCCGGTCGTCGTCGGGCCGATCATGTCCAGGCGGCCCAGCTCCGCCAGGTCGCCGGGGCAGCGCCCCAGCCCGCTCAGCCGCCGCAGGGTCTCCCCGAGGCTGAACAGGTCGTCCTGGCCGGTGGACTGGCCGTTCGGGCCGACGGTCGGAGCCCGGAAGCCCTCCGTGGTGTGGCCGGGCAGTCCGGCCGAGCGGACGCTCCCCACGTCGATGATCTTCGTGGCGGTGCCGTCGTGCATCACGTTGTCCGGCTTGAGGTCGCCGTAGACCTTGCCGGGCCGGTCGGCGTGCAGATGCCCGAGAGCGGCCAGGATCCTTACCCCGTAGGCGAGTACGAACTCGTGGAACCGGCCGCCGCCGAACTCGTCCGCGTTCACCTGGACCCGGGCCCGTACCTCTTCGAGCGTGAGACCGTCCACGTACTGCAGGACGAGGAAGTCGCCGACCTCCGGATGGTGCCCGTAGTTGAAGACACGGATGATGTCGCCGTGGCTGAGATCGACCAGGGCCCGCCGCTCCTGGGCCAGGGCACCCGACGAGGTCGCCGCCTGCTGCGGGTGGAGGATCTTGATGGCGACCTCGCGGTTGTCGACCTTGGTGTCGAGCGCCAGGTAGACCTCGCCCATCCCGCCGTAGCCCAGCGGCCGGATCAGCCGGTACTGTCCCGCGAGCAGTCGCCCCGAGGGCAGGGGCAGTTCGTCCCGGCCGCCCCCGTGGGACGCCGCCCGGTCGAGCAGGGTGATCGACGGCAGCAGCACGGGGTCGGGGCTCTCCTCGGGCAGGACGACGTGCGCGGCCCGCAGAATCGGCGACGAGACCACGAGCGGGCCGAACGACGCACTGGACTCCGGCGGTTCACCGGTCGCCCCGCTGCCCGCTGCCCCCTCCATGCGACCCCAGAATAGACGTGGCGGCTCCGAATGACCCCGTGCCGAGGGGGAGATGCTGTGTCGGAGTCGATCTGCGTGCCGGTCCGGGAGGGGTCAGTCGGTGGCCTTCGCGTACTCCTGTGCCATCCCTCCGGCGAAGTCGAACACCACGGTGGGTTCGTCCCCCACGACCCAGGCGTCGTGGCCGGGCGGGCAGACGAAGACGTCTCCGGGGCCGACCTCGCCCTCGGCGCCGTCGTCCATCCGGATCCGCATACGGCCCTGGAGGACGTATCCGTTGTGGTGGACCTGGCAGCTCCCGGTGCCCGCGATCGGTCCCACGGACTCGGACCAGCGCCAGCCCGGCTCGAACGTCGCCACGGCGAAGTCGAGGCCGGTGAGGTGTACGGCCTCCAGGTGACCGTGCGGGAAGTCCCGCCGTTCGTCCGGTTTCTCGACCGCCTTGATCTCCATCATGACGGTCCCTCCAATTCAGCGTGTTCCGCGGCCTCTGGGCCCTTTCCTCCTCATCGTCCGCCCGCAAGCCGGGCGCCGCCAATCGGGGGAACCGCCCGGTGGATCACCCCGCGTCACACCAGGGGGATGACGACCTCGTCCTCGACGGGCGGATCGAGTTCCTGCGGCAGGTTCCCGGTCGCCGAGAAGCAGCGCAGCCGGACGGACTCCGGACTGACGTCCAGGCGCAGGAAGCACTTGAAGAACGGCGGACTGTACGTCGCCGACCCCGGCGAGAAGAGCTGCGTGTAGGCCTTGCGCACCGGCAGGCGCATGCGTGAGGTGCGGTCGGGTCGGCCGCCCGCGCCCAGCAGGCTCGCTACGAGGCGGGTGCGCGCGGTGACACGGGTGGCCCCGGCCTCGGCCCCGGCTCTGGCCCGGGTCCGGGGGATGCCGAGACGTTCGGAGACGACGGCGGTCGCCTGGTCCTCGGTGAGCGTGAAGAAGCGCCGCATCCGCAGCCGGCGCCCGTAGAGCCCGCTGTAGAAGGCCAGCGAGTCGCCGCGCAGCGGATAGCAGCGGAAGTCGGCCTCGGTGACACCGCCGATGGAGACGCGCGGCATGGTGTGGGTGGCGTGCATGAAGGCTCCGCCGCCACCGGCGACCACGTACTGGATGGTGCGGCCGTCCACCTCCACCGGATAGCGCTGGTAGTTGTGGATGTCACCGCCTATCGCGGCCACGTAGTGATGGGCGGGATCGCGCACGATGTCGTCGACCGTGCCGCCGCCGTCGATCTGGCAGGGGTGGTGCTCGGCGTCCACGTACAGGGGGGAGCCGGTGACGAGGATCTTGGGGGTGTCGCCCTGGGAGACCTCGCGGAGCCAGCGGCCCTGCTCGGCGTCGATGGTTCCCAGCAGTCCGGTGTCGATGCCTATGATCCGCACCGGGCCCGCGTCGACGGCCCAGTACGGGCCCGGCTGGACGGCCTGTTGGGCGGGGGCCGAGCGCAACTTCCGCGCCTCCGCCAGGCGTTGTTCGTCGGGGGCGCGCGGTTTGTGCCACAGCAGTGAGCGCCACCAGGCGGACGACAGGGGGCGGGGCCGGGGCTGTGGTGGGAGGGGCCGCGCGTCGCAGAAGACGCGCATGAAGCCGTCCAGGTCCTCGTACCAGTCGTGGTTGCCGGGTATCGCGTAGATCGGTGCCTGGTAGTCCTGGTACGGGCGGAAGAACTTCGTGCCGTAGTCGTCGGTGGCGCCGACCGGGTAGATCACGTCGCTGGCGAGCACGGCGAACTCCGTGTCCTGACCGGCTCTCAGGAAGCCCGGTACGACGGCGTACTGGGGTTCGTCGCCTTCGCCGGTGTCCCCTATGACCATGAAGGAGAAGTTGTCCGGGGCGGGGTGTCTGAACACCTTGTCTGCCGGGGCTCCGGCGGCCGTTCGTTGCTCCACCCAGCGGTTGCGGGTGTGGGCGGTCGGGTCGCCGAAGAGGGAGGCGAGTGTGCCGTTGCGGGCGGGCCACAGGGTTTTGGGGTTCACCCAGGACAACTTCTCGGTCCGTTGTGGCATCAGGTGCGTGTACGCGCCGCGTTCGGTGCTGCCCCAGCCTGCGCCGGCCGCGGTGTCGCGTGAAGAGTCGGACATCCGCGAACGGTAACAACGTACCTAGCTGCGCCGTTCCCCGCGCCCCTAAAAGCAGCCGGGCGTGCGGAGTTGCTTTTGCCTGCGGGCCGGTGGGGGCTGGCCGCGCAGTTCCCCGCGCCCCTAAAAGGCAGGGGGTGCGGCCGGTTTCCTTAGGGGCGCGGGGAACTGCGCAATCTTTGACGGGGCCGAGACGGGGGTTACGGGCGGAGTGTCAGGCGGTCGGAGGGGATCACCGCCACGCCCGTGATCTCGATCATCGCCTCCGGTTGCCACAGCGCCGTGCAGCCGATCCCGGCCATCGCCGGATAGACCGGCCCCGCAAGCTCCCGCCACACCCGCCCGATCTCCTTGCCGTGCGCCTGGTAGTCGGGGATGTCGGTGAGGTAGATCGTCACGCTCACCAGATCCCCCGGCTCCCCGCCAACCTCGCGCAGCGTCGTCAGGACGTTGCCGAACGCCTGGCGGAACTGCTCGACGATCCCACCCGGCACGATCTTCATGTCGGCGTCGAGAGCGGTCTGCCCGCCCAGATGGAGCGTGTTCCCCGCGAGAGTTCCGTGCGAGTAGCCACGGGGCGTCGGCAGCGCTCCCGGGTTCACGGCGATGGGAGTCACGTGGCCTCCGGTTCAAGTTCGCGGCCCGGTCCGACGGGCCGTCTCCGGTCGGGTGCGGCATGCTGTATTGACAATAAATGACGGTCGTGAAAAAAACGAGATACCACACGTACCGTGCCACCGATCGCCCGCTCCCGAAACCGCACGACCGGAACGGAGCCAGCCCCCATGGAGCCCGACCTCAGCAAGTACCGCCTGGAGGGTGACGCCTCGATGTACCGGCTGCCCAGCGGGATCGTCGCCCCCGTGGTCACGCGCGCCGGATCGGAGAGCGGGAACACCGCAGACTCCGGCGGGGCCGTCCGGATCTCGGGCGTCAGCATCCAGCACACCCCCGCCACGAAGCTGTGGTTCGGCAAGGTCAGCAACGAACCCGGCTACCGCTCGGTCACCCACCACCACGGCGAGGCCGAGACCGGCGGTTACGTCCTGTCGGGGCGGGCCCGCATCTACTTCGGCGAGAAGTTCGAGGACTACGTCGACATGGCGGAGGGCGACTGGGTCTTCGTCCCGCCGTTCATGCCGCACATCGAGTGCAACCTCTCCCGCAGCGAGCCGCTGACCTGGATGACCACCCGGACGCCGGAGAACATCGTCGTCAACCTGACCGACGTCCCCGACGCCGATCTGCGCGACTGGCTCGACCGATGACGCCGGGTCCCGGACCGACGCCCAGCGGTACGCCGCCCACCTCGGCCTTCTTCACGGACGCCGTCGCGCTCACGCCCACCGCGGCCGAGCACTTCGACCTGGCCTTCACCGCCGTCACCCAGCCCTGCCCCTGGCCCAAGGCGTACGGCGGCGACCTCGTCGCGGCGGCAGCGGCGGCGGCCATGCGGTCGGTGACCGACGCCAAGACGCTGCACTCGATGCACAGCTACTTCCTGCGCCCCGCCGACATCGGCGCCCAGGTGCGCTACGAGGTGGAGGTGCTGCGCGACGGCCGCGGCTACAGCACCCGGCAGGTGCGCGGCTACCAGAACGGCAAACCGCTCTACGTGTGCCTCGCCAACTTCGCCGCGGGGGAGCCCGGCGGCACCTTCCATGCCGAGTTCGGCGAGGTCGTCCCCGACCCGGAGGACCTGCCCAGCTCGGCGGCGTACCTCGAAGAGCGCAGCGGCGGCTCGATGACCGACGAGTCGAAGGCCTACTGGTCGGCCGGCCGCAGCTTCGACATGCGGCACGTGCCCGGCCCGGTCTACCTCACCGTCGAGGGCAAACGACTGCCCCAACAGGCGCTGTGGGTGCGGCCGTTCGACAGGCTGCGTACCGTCGAAGGACTGACCGACGTCCAAAGGGACCTCGCCGCGCTGGCGTACGTCTGCGACTACACGATCCTCGAACCCGTCCTGCGCGTCCTGGACCTGGCCTGGGCCGATCCCGGGCTCGTCACCGCAAGCCTCGACCACGCCATGTGGTTCCACCGCTCCGGGCCGGTCGGCGACTGGCTCCTCTACGTCCAGGAAGCGGTCGCCGCCGACGCGGGCCGCGGACTGGGCACCGGCCGCTTCTTCACCCGCGACCACCGCCACCTGGCCACCGTCGTCCAGGAGGGCATGATCCGCCCCGCCTGATCCGCCGCCCGGTACGGCCCGGCCCGGCCGGCCTCGTCCGGTACCGAGCGGCCCCGCCCGGCACCGACGGGCTCCCGGAAGGACTCCTCCGTTGACTCTTCCGCCACCGCACCCACCGCACCCACCGAGGCCCTCCCGGCCGCCGTCCTCCTCGGCGTACGAGGACACGTTCGCCCGCGACCATCTCCCGCCCGCCCACCTGTGGCCGACGATCGAGTTCACCACGCCCGGACCGCGCCACCCCGAACGGCTCAACGCCGCCGCCGAACTCATCGACCGTCCCACGTCGGCGTTCGGGGCCGACCGTCCGGCGCTGCGCACGCCGGCCGGGGAGATGTGGACCTACGGGGAGCTGCGGACCCGCGCCAACCAGGTGGCCCAGGTGCTCACCGAGGACCTCGGCCTGGTCCCGGGACAGCGGGTCCTGCTCCGCTCGCCCAACACCCCCTGGACGGTCGCCAGTTGGCTCGGCGTGCTCAAGGCCGGGGGAGTCGTCGTCACCGTCATGGCCGCGCTGCGCGCCCGGGAGATCGCCCCGGTCGCCGAACGGACCCTGCCCGCCCTGGCCCTGGTCGACCACCGCTGCGCCGAGGACGTCCATGTCGTACGCGACACCGTGCTGCCCTCGCTGAGGGTCGTCGAGTTCGGCGGCGGCGGGCCGGGCGACCTCGTGGCCCGCGCCTCGGCGAAGTCCGGCGAGTTCACCGCCGTGGACACCGCCGCCGACGACGTGGCGCTCCTCGCGCCCACCTCCGGCAGCACCGGCACCCCGAAGATCACCATGCACTTCCACCGGGACGTCCTGGCCATCGACGACACCTTCGGCCGCCATGTGCTGCGGCTGCTCCCGGACGACCTGGTCGCCTGCAGCGCCCCCTTCGCCTTCACCTTCGGCCTCGGCATGCTCGTCGTCTTCCCGCTGCGGGCCGGCGCCTGCGCGCTGCTGACCGAGGCCGTGACCCCGCCGGGCATGGCGGAACTCGTGGAGCGGCAGGGCGTCACCGTCCTCGCGACGGCGCCCACGGCGTACAAGGCGATCCTGCGCGAGGGGCGTGAACAGCAGCTCGCCGGACTGCGTGTCGGCGTCTCGGCCGGCGAGCACATACCGGTCGGCACCTGGGAGCAGTTGCGCGACCGCATCGGACTGCGGGTCGTCGACGGGATCGGCGCCACCGAACTGCTGCACATCTTCATCTCGGCGGCCGGTGACGACATCCGCCCCGGCGCCACCGGGAAGCCGGTGCCGGGCTTCCGCGCCACGATCCTCGGCCCCGACGGCACGGAACTGGGCCCCGGCGAACCGGGCAGGCTGGGAGTCATCGGCCCGGTCGGCTGCCGCTACCTCGACGACGAACGCCAGAAGGACTACGTCGTCAACGGCTGGAACGTCACCGGTGACGTCTTCCACCGCGACGAGGACGGCTACTTCCACTACCACGCCCGCGGCGACAACATGATCGTCTCCTCCGGCTACAACATCGGCGGCCCCGAGGTGGAGGCCGCCATAGACACCCACCCCGACGTCCTGGAGTGCGCCGTCGTGGGGCGCAGCGACGCCGAACGAGGCGAGGTTGTCTGCGCCTTCGTCGTCCTGCGGGACGGCGTGGGCGGTGACGCCGCCAAGGCCAAGGAGATCCAGGACCACGTCAAACAGGTCATCGCGCCCTACAAGTACCCGCGGGACGTGCGGTTCCGTGCGTCCCTGCCGCGCAACGCCAGCGGCAAACTGCAGCGTTTCGCACTCCGCGCGGCCGTCGAGGACGAACGGACCGCCGCGGCCGACGGCGAGCACTGAAAGAGGAACCCCCGTGAAGATCGCGATCGTTGGCGGTGGCCCCGGCGGCCTCTACTTCGCCGCTCTCATGAAACAGCTCGACCCGGCTCATGAGATCACCGTGTGGGAGCGCAACGCCCCGGACGACACCTTCGGCTTCGGCGTGGTGTTCTCCGACGAGACGCTCGGCGGCATCGAGAACGCGGACCGCGAGTTCGCCGACGCCATGGCCCGCCGCTTCGCCCGCTGGACCGACATCGACATCCACTACCGCGGCCGGACCCACACCGTGGGCGGCCAGGGCTTCGCCGCGATGGGCCGCCGGGAACTGCTCGGACTGCTGCAACGCCGCTGCCACGACCTCGGCGTGCGCGTCCGCTTCTCCACGGCCGCCCCCGACACCGACGCCCTGCGCGCCTCGTACGACCTCGTGGTGGGTGCGGACGGAGTGAACTCGCAGGTCAGGGACGCCCACCGGGACATCTTCCGTCCCACGCTGGACCAGCGGCACAACAAATACATGTGGCTGGGCACGGACCGGGTCTTCGAGGCGTTCCAGTTCTTCGTCAAGCAGACGGAGTGGGGCACCATGCAGGTGCACGGCTACCCCTACTCCGAGACCGGCTCCACCTTCATCGTCGAGATGCACGAGGACGTGTGGCGCCGGGCCGGCTTCGACGTCACCGAGGAGACCGCCTTCGCGCCGGGTGTCTCCGACGAGCGGGCCGTCGAGCGCGTCCGCGGTCTCTTCGCCGAGGAACTGGCCGGGCACCGGGTGTTCGCGAACAACTCGAAGTGGCTCGGCTTCACCACCGTACGCAACGAACGCTGGCACCACGGCAATCTCGTCCTCGTCGGGGACGCCGCGCACACCGCGCACTTCTCGATCGGATCGGGCACCAAACTGGCGATGGAGGACTCCCTCGCCCTCGCCGCGTGTCTGCACGAACACCCGGACACCGAGGGCGCGTTGAGGGCGTACGAGGCGGAGAGACGCCCCGTCGTCGAGTCGACGCAGCGGGCCGCCCAGGCCTCCCTGGAGTGGTTCGAGAACATCGGCATGTACGCCCATCAGGAGCCGACCCAGTTCTGCTTCAACCTGCTGACCCGGTCCCGCCGCATCACGTACGACAACCTCCGCACCCGCGACAGTGAGTTCGCCGACCGGGTCGACGCGGCCTTCGCGGTCTCCCAGGGACTGCCCGAGACCGCTCCGGCGATGTTCCAGCCCTTTCGGCTCGGGGAACTGGAGCTGAAGAACCGGGTGATCGTGTCCCCGATGGACATGTACTCGGCCGTCGACGGCGTCCCCGGCGACTTCCACCTCGTCCACCTCGGCTCGAAGGCGATGGGCGGCGCCGGACTGGTGATGACGGAGATGGTGTGCGTGTCGCCCGAGGGCCGCATCACACCCGGCTGCACGGGACTGTGGAGCGACGAACAGCGCGACTCGTGGGAGCGGATCGTGTCCTTCGTCCATGAGCGCAGCTCCGCCCGGATCGGGCTGCAGCTCGGTCACTCCGGCCGCAAGGGCTCCACCCGGATCATGTGGGAGGGCATGGACGACCCGCTGCCGGACGGCAACTGGGAGCCCGTCGGCCCCTCTCCGCTGCCGTACGGACCTGGGTCGGCCGTTCCCCGCGAGCTGGACCGTGCCGACCTGGACGCCCTGGTCGCCGACTTCGTCGCCGCCGCCCGCCGCGGCGCCGAGGCGGGGTTCGACCTCCTCGAACTCCACTGCGCCCACGGCTATCTGCTGTCCTCGTTCCTCTCGCCTACGGCGAACCACCGCACCGACGAGTACGGCGGTCCGCTGCGGAACCGGCTCCGCTTCCCCCTGGAGGTCTTCGACGCGGTCCGTGCCGTCTGGCCCGCCGAACGGCCGGTGATCGTACGGATCTCCGCGACGGACTGGGCCCCGGACGGCAACACCGAGCACGACGCCGTGGAGATCGCCCGCGCCTTCATCGCGCACGGCGCGGACGCGATCGACGTCTCCTCCGGGCAGGTCACCAAGGACGAACGCCCCGCGTACGGCCGCTCGTACCAGACGCCGTTCGCCGACCGGATCCGCCACGAGGTCGCCGCGGCCACCGGCACGGCCGTCATCGCGGTCGGCGCCATCGCGTCCTACGACGACGTGAACTCGATCCTCCTCGCGGGCCGCGCCGACCTGTGCGCCCTCGGCCGCACCCATCTCTACGATCCGCACTGGACCCTGCACGCGGCGGCCGAGCAGGAGTACCGCGACAGCGCCGGCCAGTGGCCGCTCCCGTACCGGGCCGGTGCCCGCAAGCCGCCGAGCGCCCGTACCGACGCCGTCCGCCCACGTCTGTCCCTGCTGCGGGCCGAGGACCCCGGACAGGCCGTCCACCTGCGCTGGATCCCGCCCCGGAAACCGGCCGCCGTCTCCTGAGAACGCGCCACCGTGCACCGCTCCCACATGACCGAAAAAGAGCCCCTCACTACGTCATGTGACGCATTGACCCCAATGCTCCATCACGGTTGCATGCATCTGGACCTCCGGCGGGGAGCCGGGGGACACGGCATGCCGAGTGTGGGGGGAAACGATGATGCGTACGGGCTGGGGCACCACAAGACGGGTGAGAGCCGCCGTGAGCGTGTCGGCCGCGGTCTGCGCGGTCACGGCGGTGCTGCCGGGAGCCGCCTCGGCCGAGCCTGCGCGCGGCGCGCTCGGAGCCGGGGTCGAGCGGGTCAGTGTCGCGTCCGACGGCACCCAGGGCGACGGCGCCTCCGTCGGCGGCACGATCACGTCCGACGGCCGGCGGATCGCCTTCTCGTCGGTGGCCCAGAACCTCACGACGGGGTTCCCGATGACCTACGAGAAGGTGTTCGTCCGCGACCGGCGGACGAGCCAGACCTTACAGATGAGCACCAGCGCGCCCCCGATCGAGCGACGGCCGGTGATCAGCGGTGACGGGGAGTACATCGCCCACTGGGGGCTGATACAGCGGGACACGAAGTCGTTCCTGTCCCAGCTGGAGTCGCAGGGCACGATCGGCATCAACTGCTCGGGCCTCAGCTGCAGTCAGCCGTCGCTGAGCGAGGACGGCCGCTACGTCGCCCAGGTCGGCACCTCCGGGCGGCCGGCGGTCCGGCAGCGCATCGAGGTGCAGGACTGGCACGCCAACACCACGCAGACCGTCTTCGAGTTCGACCACATCCTCCCGTCCCGGCCGTCCATCAGCGG
Source organism: Streptomyces liliiviolaceus (assembly GCF_018070025.1). Taxonomy (NCBI): domain Bacteria; kingdom Bacillati; phylum Actinomycetota; class Actinomycetes; order Kitasatosporales; family Streptomycetaceae; genus Streptomyces; species Streptomyces liliiviolaceus. Next base: position 1,976,092 of record NZ_JAGPYQ010000002.1, on the reverse strand, counting down.
TGACGGCCGGTTCGTCGCCTTCGAGGACGGCCAGGCCCAGGACGTCTTCGTGTGGGACCGGACCGACGACACCTCCGCCGGCCCGATCGAGGGCCCGTCCGAGGCGGCGACACTCGTCCAGCTCAGCAGGGACGGCAGCAGGATCGTGTACCTCTCGGGCTCCGACACCTACGTCCAGGACGAGAGCTCGGGCAGTGAGCAACTGGTGCCTGACGCGCGGGGCCTGGCCATCGACCCCACCGGCCGCTATCTGCTGTACGCCCCGCGGGACACGAGCGGACCGTCGCTCGTGCTGCGCGACCTGGTGACGGGCACCGACGAGATCGTCTCGGAGCAGCCCGCCTCGGCCGGGACCGACGCGGTCAGCACCGGTGGGCGTGACGTGGTCTTCCACTCCACGGCCGACGACCTCGTGCCCGGCGACACCAACGGCACGTCGGACGTGTTCGTCCGCCGCTTCTACTGATCGCGCACTTCCGCCGATCGCTACGGCCGTTACGTCGAGGCCTGGTCGTTGTCCTTGAGCGCGCCCCAGCCGTGCCACCGGTCGACCTCGATGAAGGCGCTGACCCGGTCGCGGACGCGGTCGGGATAGGCCTCACCGGTGTAGTGCCGGGAGATGCGGTCGATGTCGACCAGGCCCTCGTCGTCCTTCATGTCCGTCACCTGGCCCAAGAGGGTGACATGGGTGTACCAGTCGTCGCCGTCGAGGACGGTGAGCGTCACGCGGGGGTCGCGGCGCAGGTGTTTCAGGCGCACCCGGCCCAGGTCCATGCTGATCAGCGCGCGGTCGTCCTCCCACAGGTACCAGGTGGGGGTGGACACGGGCGCGCCGTCCGAACGCACCGTGGCGATGACGGCCGCGTTCGGACGGCTCAGCAGTTCGACGGCCTCGGGCGGAAGCGGCGGCTTGGACATGTGCACTCCTCCATCTGGGCGGGCCCGCAGGGTGAGGATCTCCCGCGACTGCATCCTCGTGCCCCGCGTTCGCCCTCGCCACTCGGCGCCCCTGCCACTCGGCGCCGCCGCCACGCCGGGCGGGCCCGGCCCCGAAGGTCAGGGCTTCACGGCCACCGCGCCGAACTGCGGGACCGTCACGGGGGAGGCGGTCCCGGGGTGCCACTGCGTGCAGGAGACCAGGCCCGGTTCGAGGAACTCCAGACCGTCGAAGAAGGCGGTGACCTCCGCGCGGGTGCGGGCGGTGATCGGCGGGGTGGCGTTCTCGTTCCAGAACTCCATCGCCGCCACGTTGCCCTCGCCGCCGAGGTCGGGGTCGGTGGTGGGATGGGTGAGCACCAGATAGCTGCCGGACGGGACGGCCGCCAGGACCTGGCGCACGATGTCCTGGGCCTTTTCGGTGTCGAGGACGAAGTTGAGGATGCCCAGCATCATCACCGCGACGGGCCGGTCGAGGTCCAGGGTCGCCGAGGCGCGCTCGATGATGCCCTCGGGGTGGTGGACGTCGGCGTCGATGTAGTCGGTGGCACCCTCGCGCGTGCTGGTCAGCAGCGTCCGGGCGTGGGCGAGCACGATCGGGTCGTTGTCGACGTACACGATGCGCGCGTCGGGCGCGGAGCGCTGAGCTATCTCGTGGGTGTTGTCCAGCGTCGGCAGACCGGTGCCGATGTCCAGGAACTGCCGGACCCCGTGCTCCTCGACCAGGTGCCGGACCGCACGCCCGAGGAACTCCCGGTCGGCGCGGGCCACGTCGCGGATCACCGGGAACATCCCGGCGACCTGGTCGCCGACGGCCTGGTCGACCTCGTAGTTGTCCTTGCCGCCGATCCAGTAGTTCCAGACCCGGGCGTTGTGCGCCACCCCGGTGTTGAGCCTCCCGGAACCGCTGGACGGGGCCTGGTTCTCACTCATGTCTTTCCTCTCCCGGACACCCGCGGACCCGCCGCGCGTGTCCTGGGCGTCTGCGGCCGCCGTGGCGGCACCCAACCGTCGTCCCCGCCATTCTGCCGCCTGGTGATCACGCCGTCCCCGGATTCCGGCACGCCCGCCCACAAAGCTTTCTTGATCACTTTGAACGTTTCAAATCAGAGGGTGCCTACCTGGCAACATCCCTCCGTGCGCGAACCCTTGACGCTTGTGGTGTGCACACTTACCGTCTCCCGCGGACGATGTAAAACGATTCAAGTCTCTTCGGTTCGCCCCCTCTGCTTTCCGTCTGGTACTTCCCCTGCCCGGAAGGAGCACGGCGTCTTGCCCGCACCGCACGACCTGCCTCGCCCGTCCCGCCGCCGGATCCTGGCCGCCGCGTCCGCGGCGGCCGCGGCCACCTCGCTCGCCTCGTTCGCGCCGCGGGAAGCCGCTGCCGCGACGACCGGACCGCGATCGGTCCTCACCGCCTTCCGGCTGTCCGACGTCCGGCTGCTGGAGAGCCCGTTCCTCGCCAACATGCGGCGCACCTGCGCGTATCTGCTCTTCGTCGGCACCGACAGGCTGCTGCACACCTTCCGGCTGAACGTGGGGCTGCCCTCCACCGCCGAACCCTGCGGCGGCTGGGAGGCGCCGGGCATCCAGCTGCGCGGCCACACCACCGGACATCTGCTCAGCGCACTGGCCCAGGCGTACGCCAACACCGGCGACGACGCCTACGCGGCCAAGGCCCGTTCCCTGGTGTCCGCCCTGGCCGAGTGCCAGCGGGCGGCTCCGGCGGCCGGGTACCACGCGGGATATCTGTCCGCGTTCCCCGAGTCCGTCTTCGACCAGCTGGAGGCCGGCGGCAAGCCCTGGGCCCCGTACTACACCATCCACAAGATCATGGCGGGGCTGCTCGACCAGTACGAACTGGGCGGTGACAAGCAGGCGTTGGCCGTGCTGCTGGACATGGCGGCCTGGGTGGACGCCCGCACCGCGCCGCTCTCCGCCGAGCGGATGCAGACGCTGCTGAAGGTCGAGTTCGGCGGGATGAACGACGTACTCGCCCGCCTCCACCTGCTGACGGGCGACCCGGCGCAGCTGCGGACCGCCCGGCGCTTCGACCACGAGGAGCTGTACGCCCCGCTGGCCGCAGGCCGGGACGAACTCGCGGGCCGCCACGCCAACACCGAGATCGCCAAGGTCGTGGGAGCGGTCCCGAGTTACGAGGCCACGGGCGAGAGGCGCTACCTCGACATCGCCGACCACTTCTGGACGACGGTCGTGCGGGACCATTCGTACGCCATCGGCGGCAACTCCAACCAGGAGCTGTTCGGGCCGCCCGGCGAGATCGTGAGCCGCCTGTCCGAGGTGACCTGCGAGAACTGCAACAGCTACAACATGCTCAAGCTCGGCCGGCACCTGTTCCTGCACCGCCCCTCCCGAGCGGCGTACATGGACCACTACGAGTGGACGCTCTACAACCAGATGCTCGGGGAGCAGGATCCCGACTCCGCGCACGGGTTCGTCACCTACTACACCGGACTGTGGGCGGGTTCGGAGCGGCAGCCCAAGGGCGGCCTCGGCTCGGCGCCCGGCAGTTACAGCGGCGACTACGACAATTTCTCCTGCGACCACGGCTCGGGTCTGGAGACCCACACCAAGTTCGCCGACAGCATCTACTTCCGGGACCGTGACTCCCGCGGCCCCTCGCTGTACGTCAACCTGTTCATTCCCTCCGAACTGCGTTGGCGAGACGTCGGTGTGACGGTGCGTCAGGAAACCGGCTACCCCACAACCGACCGCACCCGCCTCACCGTCACCGGGGGAGACGCCCGCTTCACGCTGAGGCTGCGTGTTCCCGCCTGGGTTGCTGACAGTGGCCGGGAACCCCGGCTTGAGGTCAACGGCCGCCCCTTCCCGGGCCGGCTGAAGCCGGGCACGTACGCCGCCGTGGAACGGCACTGGCGTCCCGGGGACACCGTGGAACTCGTCCTGCCCCGACGGCCCGTCTGGCGGGCCGCCCCCGACAACCCGCAGGTGAAGTCGGTCTCGTACGGGCCCCTGGTCCTCGCGGGGGAGTACGGCGACACCGCGCTCGCCACCCTCCCGGCGATCCGGCCGCAGACCCTGCGCCCGGTGTCCGGCAGTCGCACGGCGTTCACCGCTGTCGCCGACGGGCGGCACGTGTCACTGCGCCCGTTCCACGAGGTGCACCACCAGCGCTACAACGTCTACTGGGCCGTGCGGCCGCGGCCCGCGCGCGAACGGGACATCGCGCGCTACCCCTTCGACGAGGGGACCGGCACCTCGGCGGCCGACCGTACCCGCACCTTCGCCGACGCGACCCTCGCGTCGGGTGCCACCTGGACCGAGGCGGACGGCGTGCGGTCCGTGTCCCTGGACGGGAAGGGCGCGCATGTCGTCCTCCCGGCCGGACTGCCCGGCGGACTTGACGAACTGACCGTGAGCGTCCGGGTCCGCGTGGACACCTTCGTCGCCTCCGCCCGCGTCTTCGACCTGGGCTACCACAAGGACACGTACCTGTTCCTGGCGGCGACCACCGGAGCTCGGCGCGCCCGCGCCGCGCTGAAGATCGCCGGCATGGAGTCGGAGGACGTCATCGACGCGGGTGGTCCGCTCCCCGTCGGCCAGTGGGTCCACGTGGCCCTCACCCTCGGCGGCGGCACGGGTGTCCTCTACCTCGACGGTGTCGAGGCGGGACGCAACGACGCCATGGTCGCGAGCCCGCTCCTGCTCGGCGCGAGCACCCGCAACCACCTGGGCCGCTCCCAGAACAGCACCCACCCCTATCTGCACGGCGCTGTCCGTGACTTCCGCCTCCACAACCGGGCCCTGAGCGCGTCCGAGGCGGCGCGCCTGGCGGCCGGCTGATCCGCCGTCTCCGGTCTCCGGCGCTCCACCGAGCACCGGCCCCCCTCGTCACCCCGATCTCCCGGATACCCCCAGCACACCGTTCCGTCCGGCGGACGCCCCGGTGCCCGCCGTTCACGCAGGAGTTCACCCATGTCCCACATGTCTCACGACGACCTGTCCAGACGCCGCTTCGTGGCCGCGGCCGGTGCCGCGGGCACCGTTCTCGCGGTCGGCTTGCCCGATGCCGCCCACGCCGCGGGAGAAGGCGCCACCGGCGCTGCGGCCCCGAGCCCCGAACGCTCCTTCTCGGCACGGCACTTCGCCGATCCCCGGCGGGACAGCAGGCCGACCGTCTACTGGTACTGGAACGGGCCCGTCACCCCCGAACTCGTGGACCGGCAGCTGGCCGACCTGCGGGACAAGGGCATGTACGAGGTGGTGCTCTTCCCGTTCGACAACGCCGAGATGCAGCCGGTGTTCTTCACCGAGGAATGGTTCGACATCGTCGGGCACGTACTGCGCACCGCGGAACGCACCGGCATGCGCGTGTGGCTGTTCAACGACGACCACTTCCCCAGCGGTCGCGCCGGGGAGTACATCGTCAAGGGCGGCACGGTCGGCTCCCGTACGTACGAGCCGCGGCCCGAGCTGCGCCTGAAGGCGCTCTGGCGCTCGACCACCGTCGTCGAGGGACCCGCCACCGTCGACCTGCGCCGCAGCAGCGGGGTGGGCGTGGCGGCCGGACAACTGGTCGCCGACGCGGCCGTGCTCGACGGCGCCGCCGTACTGCGCGGCGGCGACGGCTGGACGGACTACACCGTCACCGGCAGCGCCAAGGCCGACCACACCGCGGCCGGTCTCGTCGTCCGCGCCTCCGCCGACGGACTCGACGGGTACGCCGTCACCTTCGACCAGACCGGCGTCGTCACCGTCCTGCGTCTGGCGCGCGGCACGGACCCGGCCGAACTGCTGCGCAGCACCCGCACCGACGGCTTCAACAAGACCAAGTTCCACACGGTGGCCGTCACCGTCCGCGCGGACACCCTGTCCGTCACCCTCGACGGCAAGGACAAGGGCACGGTCACCGACGACCGGTACGCGACCGGCGGGGCGGGCGTACGGGCCGTCGCCGACCAGCGCTCCCTGTGGGACACCTTCACGGTCACGGGCGCCGACGGCACCTCCCTCCACACCACGGCCTTCGACGACCCGGCCGACGCGGGGGACTTCCCCGACCGGACCCGGCTCGCCGCCGACGCCACGGCCGTCGCCGCCGCGGCCCGCCCGGTGGGCACGACCGAGGCCACCGAAGTCGTCGACCTGACCGCCCGGTTGGGCGGCGCGCACACCTGGCAGGTCCCGGCGGGCCGCTGGCAGCTCGACCTGTTCGGCGGCTCCCCGCTCGTCGACGACAGCCAGGGCTACAGCCGCAGTTACGTCGACCTGCTCGACGACGAGCCCGTGGACCTGTTCCTCGACATCGTCCCGGGCGAGTACCACCGCCGCTTCCGCCGCTACTTCGGTACGGTCATCCCCGGCTTCTGGGACGACGAGCCGTTCTTCGCCTCGGCCGAGGCGCACTTCAAGCGCCTGCCCTGGTCGCCCACCCTCGACAAGGCACTGCGCGCGGTGGACGTCGAGCCGGGCATCGCCTACGCCTGCGCCTTCGACGACCTGGGCCGCGACGGCCGGATCGCCCGGGGCCGCTACTGGCAGGCCGTGTCCAACCGCTTCGCCCGCTCCTTCCGGAAGCAGGCCCGCTGGTACGAGCAGCGCGACGTCGCCCTGATCACCAACCCGCTCTACGACGAGACGTCCCCCGCCAAGCGCATCCCCTCCACCGGGGATCTGCACAAGGTCAACCAGTGGGCCCATGTGCCCGGCGGCGACATCATCACCGCCGAGTACGTGGCCGGCGAGCCCACGATGATTCCCCGCAATCCGGTCTCCGTCGCGCATCAAATGGGCCGGGAGCGCGCCCTGTTGGAGATGTTCGGCAACATGGGCTGGCAGGTGACGCCCGGGTTCGTGCACACCACGGTCGGCGCGCAGGCCGCCCGGGGCGTCAACCTGACGGTCCTGCACGCCCTGTGGACCGACGAGGTCCGCGTCTACTTCCCGCCGCCGTTCGGACCCCGCGCCCCCTGGTGGTGGGCGATGCGGCCGCTCGCCGAGTGGATCGGCCGCGTCATGGAGGCCGGACGCGGCACCTCCGGGGCCCGCACCGCCCTACTGCAACCGCAGCGCGCCGCCGAACAGTGGACCGGCACCGACCGGCAGGGCGAGGTCGACGGCGCGCTCTCCGACGCCGCCTACGCGCTGGAGCGAGCCCAGGTCGACTTCGACCTCGTCCACGAGGGCGCCCTGACCGGCGACCCCGACCTGCTGAGCCACGCGGACGTACGAAGCGGCCGGCTGACCGTGGGCGCGGCCCGCTACGACCTCGTGGTGGTGCCCGTGACCCCGACCCTGGACGTGGCGTCCGTGCGCGTCCTCGCGGAGTTCGCGCGGGCCGGCGGCACCGTCGTGGCCGTCGGCGCCCTCGCCGCCGAGGAGGCGGCCCACAAGGACCGGTCCCTGGCCCGCGCCCTGACGGACCTGTTCGGCGAGCGGGTTCCCGGCCGCCGGACGGTCGGCCGCGGGCACGCCGTGCGGGTCGCCGATGTGGAGGGTCTGCGCGCCGCGACCCACGAGGCAGGGGTCGCCGCGGCCGTATTGGAGACACCCCAGGACGCGGTCCGCGTCCTACGGGTCCACCGCGGCGAGGACACCGCCTTCATCGTCAACAACGAGGGCGGCGAGCCCGTCGAGACGACCGCGACCCTGCCGGCCACCGGCGTCCCCGAGCTGTGGGACCCCGCGACGGGCGGCACCGGCACCGCGCCGGTGCACCGCAGCGGCAGGAACGGCATCCAACTGCCCCTGACCCTGGAGCCGTACCAGACCCGGATCGTCGTCGTACGCCACGACGCACGGGCGGTGCCGCACCTGACGGCCGCACCGCTGCCCGTCCTCGCGGTCGAGCGGCACGGGAAGGGCCTGCGGGCGACGGTGGAGGCCTCGGCGCCCGGCAGTCACCGGTTCACCGGAACCGACGGCTCCCACACCTACCGCGGTACGGCCCGCACCGACGACCCCCTCACCCCGGTCACCGTGGACGGCGACTGGACCCTCACCCTGGAACGCGAAGGCTCCACACCGGTCACCGGGCCCCTGGGCAGCTGGGTCGAGCACGACCGGCTCTTCTCCGGCAGCGGCACCTACACCAAGGACCTCGACGTCGAGCGCGCGCTCCTCGACGGGCGCCGCGTCCTGCTCGACCTCGGCGAGGTCCGTGACGTGGCGGCCGTCACCCTCAACGGCACCGCCCTCCCGCCGCTGCTGTGGGCGCCGTGGACCGTCGACATCACCCGGCTGGTGAAGCCCGGCCGCAACTCCCTCGCCGTGCGCGTCGCCAACACGCTCTCCAACGAGCGCAACAAGCCCCTGCCGTCCGGCCTGCTCGGACCGGTGACCCTGCGCTTCCGACGCCACCTCACCGTCGACCTCACCCGCGACTGACCCTGCCTTTCGCCTCCTTCCCGCCCCGCACGCACTTCATGGAGCCCTCATGCGCAGACCCCGTTCGCGACCGCGTCCCCGCAGCGGACACCGGCGGCCCCTACCCGTACTGCTCGCCGGACTGACCGCGTTCGCGACCGTGCTGGCCGGCGCCGTCACCGCCGATGCCACCACCACCGGAAACAGCGCCACCATCACCCCGGACCGGCTGCGCACCCAGCACCTGAGCCGGGCCCTGGGCATCGACGACACCACGCCCGACCTCAGCTGGGAGACCGAGGCCCGCGCCACGAACACCCGCCAGGCCGCCTACCGCGTCCAGGCGGCCAGTTCCCCGGACCTGCTGCGCCGCGGCCGGCCCGACCTGTGGGACTCGGGCAAGGTCCGCTCCACGGTGCCCGAGACCACGTACGCGGGGAAGAAACTGGGTTCCCGCGACCGCGTGTACTGGCGCGTCATGCTCTGGTCGTCGCACGGGTCGCGCGACTCCGGCTGGAGCGACACCGCCGTCTTCGAGACCGGCCTGACCCGGCAGTCGGACTGGACCACCGACGGCGACGCCCGGTGGATCACTCACCCCGACTGGCGGCTGAGCGAGCGCATGGTCGAGCCCATAGTCGTCAAGGTCCCCCGCACCACGGCCCGTTACGTACGGCTGGACGTCACGAAGCTGGGACTTCCCCTCGAAGAAGCCTTCCCCGAGCGCACCTGGCGCCTCCAGCTCGGCGAGATCGACGTACGTGACTCCGCCACCTCCACCACCGGTCTCGCCCGCGGCGCCGCCGTGACCGCCTCCGAGACCAACACCCTGCGCAAGACCTGGGAACCGGCCCTCGCCGTCGACGGTCTGCCCAACAGCGCCCTGCAGACGGCCGCCGGCTACGCGAGCGCCGCCCACACCGGCGCCGACGTCTCCGGTACACCCGTGGTCCTCACCCTCGACCTCAAGTCGGCGAAGACCTTCGACGAGGTGGCGCTGTATCCGCGCGCCGACGTCCTCACCGCGGACGGCCGTGTCCCCAACTTCCCCGTGGACTACGCCCTTTCGAGCGGCGACAACGCCGCAGGACCGTTCACCGCACTCGCCGACGTGGCCGGGCAGAAGGCACCCGAGCCCTACCTCCCGGCCGGACTGCCCCTGCTCACCGACGACTTCAAGCTCCCCAAGAAGGTGCGCAGCGCCCGGCTGTACATCGGGGGACTGGGCATCTACGACGCGACCCTCAACGGCGAACCGGTGGGCGACGCCGTCCTGGAACCCGCCAACACCGACTACGCGGAACGCGTCCAGTACGCCACCTACGATGTCACCGACCGTCTCAAGACCGGTGCCAACACCCTCGGTGTGGCCCTCGGCAACGGCATGTCCAACGTCGTCAGCACCGCCGACCGCTACCGCAAGCTGTACGGCAACCTGAGCGACCCCAAGCTGATCGCCCGCCTTGAGGTGACTCTCGCCGACGGCAGCGTCCGTACCGTCACGAGCGGCGACGACTGGCGGACCACCCTCGGGCCCACCACCTCCTCCAACTGGTACGGCGGCGAGGACTACGACGCCCGCCGCGAGAGCTCCCACTGGGACGAGCCGAGCGGCGACCGCCGCGACTGGGACAAGGCCGTCGCGGTGGCCGGTCCCGGCACGGCCGAGAAACCCGCCGTACTCAGCGCCCGCGAGACCGAACCCATCAGGGTCGTCGAGACCCTCAAGGGCAAGGAGGTCGAAGGCGCCGCCGACAGCAGGGTCTTCGACCTGGGCCGCAACATCGCCGGCTGGCCCGAGATCACCGTCAGCGCGCCCGCGGGCACGGACATCCGTCTCTACCCGGCCGAAAGCCTCAAAGACGGGCACGCGTTCCAGTCCATCAGCAACGTGGGCGCACCCCTGTGGGACAGCTACACCACCCGGGGCGCCCGCACCGAGACCTGGCACCCGCGCTTCAGCTACCACGGCTTCCGCTACCTGGAACTGAGGGGCGTCCCCGAGGGCGCGACGGTCACCGTACGCGGCAAGGTGCTGCGCACCGACAACACCTCGGCCGGCGACTTCACCAGCTCCGACCCGCTCGTCAACGACATCCACTCGCTGATCCGCCGGGCGATCGAGGGCAACATGATGAGCGTCCTCACCGACTGCCCCAGCCGGGAGAAGCTGGGCTGGCTGGAGCAGAACCAGCTCGTGTTCCCGGCGCTCGCGGGCAACTACGACATGCGGTCCTACCTGCGCAAGATCGTGCGCGACATGGCCGACGCACAGACCACGGACGGGCTGATCCCCAGCACCGTGCCCGAGTACACGAACCTGCCCGGCGCCTACCGCAACGACTCCAACTGGGGCGGCGCGTTCGTCCTCGTCCCCTGGCAGCTCTACACCACCTACGGGGACCGGGACACGATGGCCACGTACTACCCGCGGATGCGGCAGTACGCGGACTTCCTTCAGACGCAGGTCTCCGGCGGCATTCTCGACTACGGTCTCGGCGACTGGTTCACCCCGGACCGCACCTTCCCGCGCGCGGTCGCGGGCACCTACGGCTACTGGCGCGTGCTCGACGCGCTCAGCAGTACGGCGGCCGTCCTCGGCGACCAGGACGCGGCCGACACCTACCGGGCGAAGGCCGACGCGAGCGCCACCGCCCTGGCCGCCAAGTACTACGACTCCACCACCGGCACCTTCGGCGGCGGAGGCCAGGGCGCCGAAGCCCTGGCCCTCGACATGGGCGCGTACCCGGCGGGGGAGAAGGACCGGCTGCTCGACCACTTCAGCGGCGCCGTCGAGGCCGCGGGCTACCATCTGACACTCGGCGAGATCTCCCTGCCCGCCGCGTTCCGGGTGCTGTCCGCCAACGGCCGCGACGACATCGTGCACGAGATCGCCACGCAGACGACCAGCCCGAGCTACGGCTACCAGGTGCGGGCCGGCAACACCACGCTCGGCGAGTCCTGGGACGGCGGGCCCGGCCAGTCGCAGAACCACTTCATGCTCGGCGCCATCGACTCCTGGTTCACCACCCGGGTCGCGGGCATCGGCCAGACCGCCGACTCGGTCGGCTACTCCGAACTCCTCGTCGACCCCGCCGTCGAGGGCGACCTGACCTCGGCCACCGGCTCGTACCGCACCCCGTACGGGATCGCGCGGACGGAGTGGAAGCGGGACGGCGGCCGGTTCCGGCTCACCGTGGACGTGCCGGCGGGGAGCACGGCGGAGGTGCATGTGCCGCTGTTCGGCGGCAGGGCCACCGCGCCCGCCGGGATACGTCCGGTGCGTACGGAGCAGGGCGAGGCGGTGTACGAGGTCGGCTCCGGCAGCTGGACCTTCCGCTCGACCGCGTCGTAGGGCGTAGTCCGACTGCCGGGTGCCCCGGGATTCCGTCCCGGGGCACCCGGGTGCGATCAGACCGCGGGCGCCGGGTACGTCGGGTACTCGACCCCCGTCACATGCTGGACCACCCGGACGACCTGGCAGGAGTAGCCGAACTCGTTGTCGTACCAGAGGTAGAGGATCGCGTTGTCGCCGTCGACCTTGGTGGCGCCGGCGTCGACGATCGAGGCGTGGCGCGAGCCCATGAAGTCGCTGGAGACCGCGTCGGGGGCGGTGGTGAAGTCGATCTGCCGCTTCAGCGCTGAGGTCAGCGACACGTTCCGCAGATACCCGAGGACTTCCTCGCGGGTGGTCTCGCGGCCGAGCCGCAGGCTGAGGATCGCGATCGACACGTCCGGCACCGGCACCCGGATCGAGCTGCCGGTGATCGGCGCGTCCAGGTCGGGCAGCGCCTTCGCCACGGCGGAGGCCGCGCCCGTCTCGGTGATCACCATGTTGAGCGGCGCCGAGCGGCCACGGCGGTCGGCCTTGTGGTAATTGTCCAGCAGGTTCTGGTCGTTGGTGAACGAGTGGACGGTCTCCACGTGCCCGCGCAGCACGCCGTACTCGTCGGCCATCGCCTTCAGCGGCGGGACGATCGCGTTCGTGGTGCAGGACGCGCAGGACAGGATCTGCTCGTCCGGCTTGATCATGTCGTGGTTGACGCCGTGCACGATGTTGGGCACGTCACCCTTGCCCGGCGCGGTCAGCACGACCTTGTCGATGCCGGGGCGCAGATGCTGGGACAGGCCCTCGCGGTCGCGCCAGATACCGGTGTTGTCGATGAGGACGGCGTCCTTGATGCCGTACGCCGTGTAGTCGACCTCGGAGGGGTCGTTCGCGTAGATCACCTTGATCGCGTTGCCGTTGGCGAAGATCGTGCTGCTCGCCTCGTCGACGGTGATCGTGCCCTGGAACTGGCCGTGGATCGAGTCGCGGCGCAGCAGCGAGGCGCGCTTCACGATGTCCTGGGCCCCGCCCCGGCGGACGACGACGGCCCGCAGGCGCAGACCGTTGCCGGAACCGGCCTTCTCGATGAGCAGGCGGGCGACCAGGCGCCCGATGCGGCCGAAGCCGTACAGGACGACATCGCGACCCGAGCGGCTCTCGATCTTGTCGGCGCCCGTGGCACCGGCGACGGCCTCGGCGGTGAAGGCCTCGACCGTGAGACCGCGGTCGTCGCCGCGGTGCGTGGCGGCGAGCATCCCGATGTCGATCTGGGAGGGGCCGAGGTCGAGCGTGGTCAGAGCCCGCAGATAGGGCAGGGTCTCGGTGACCGACAGCTCCACCCCGGTGATCTGCCGGGCGAACCGGTGGGTCTTGAGGATGCTGACCACCGACTTGTTCACCAAGGAGCGGCTGTGCAGCAGGACGGTGACGTCCCGCTCGCGGTGCAGCTTCCCGATGATCGGGATCATCGACTCCGCGATCTCCTCGCGGTTCTTCCAATTGGTGAACGAGTCGTCATTGACAGTCACAGGTTTATCTTTCGAGCTAGGCGGTGCTCATATGATAAACGGTCGATGATCTCGCTCCGCACGCGGCCCGCCCTCCCGGTGGGGAGGACGGGCCGCGGACACTGTTCAGCCGGTTGTCGCTGTCGCTGTCGCTGTCGCTGTCACCGTCACGGGAAGCTGGTGATCTTCGACGGGATGGTGTCCGAGCCCGAGGTCGGCGCACCCGTGTTGTTCACGACGTGCGCGTACTGGCCCTTCCCTCCCAGCGAGATCACCTGGATGCTGTGCAGCTTGACGCCCGACTTGACCGGCACCTGGAACCCGTGGTGCTGGACGATGGTCGAGTCGGACGTGAAGTTGCAGTAGCTGCCCAGGCCCCACGCCTCATGGGTGTTGACGCTGTCGGCCACCTTGTAGGCGGCGTAGCCGACGATGCCGTCATGGGTGATGGCGGCGGAGTTCGGCACGTCGTAGGCCTTCTCGTTCTGGAAGAAGATCGTCCGGCCGCGTTCGCCGCTCCAGACCACGTCGTACTTGTTGAAGTGCTCGACGAACAGGCCCGTGGCGAGGACGTCGTCGCCGTTGACCTCAAGCCCGTAGTCGGCGCGGTTGGTCTCCCAGCCGACGCCCGCGCCGTGGTCCGCCCGCCAGATCCACGTGTGGTCGACGATGGCGTCGTCGCTGTTGATGACCATGGAGTGGGTGGCCAGACCGGGTCCTGCCCCGCCGATCCGGACGAACACGTCCTGCACGGTGGTCGGGTTGGCGGCGTGGTCGGCCGAGGAGCCGGGCGCGCCGACCTGGAGCAGGGTGTCGGACTTGGTGGCACCGGCGTCGATGAGGAAGCCCGCCAGCCTGACCCCGTCGACATCGGCGACGTGCATCGCGTCCACGCCGTTGTCGGGGACGATCGTGGCGAGACCGAGCCCGAGGACGACGGTGTTGGCGCGGTTCACGTTGATGGTCTGGTCGAGGTGGTAGACACCGGGCGTGAACAGCAGGTTGAGGCCCTGCGCCAGCGCCGCGTTGATGGTGGCGGCGGTCGCGCCGGGCTTCACGACGTAGAACTGGCTGAGCGGGAGCGAGGTGCCGCCCGCGTTCGCCGGCCACGACACACCACGGGCGTTGGTGCGCTTGGCGGGCACGAACACCTTGTAGTCGTTGCCGTCCAGGTACAGGAACGGCTTCTCGCGCGAGATCGGCGTGGTGTCCAGCGTCGTGTACGGACCGGTGTCGAAGTTGGTCGCAGGGGCGCCCTGCACACCGGAGAACGTCATGTTCCAGACGCCGTTGGTCCAGCCGCCGACCGAGCTCTCGCGGGTGTACCACTGCTGCTGCGAGTACGGACCGACCGTGCCGTCGATCTTCGAGTCGGCGATGTAGCCGCCGGAGGCCCAGCCGTAGCCCGCCGGCGCGAGGTTGAGGCCGCCCTCGACATGGATCCGGCGGAACGGCGCGGCCTGGGCCACCGCCCAGCGGTCCGTGCCGTTGACGGGCCTGATCGACAGATTCTCCGCCGAACGCCAGAAGTTCTGGGTGGCGTTGCCGTTGAACCAGCCCGCGTCCACGGTGATGTCACCGTTGATCTTCACGTCGTCGGGGTTGAGACCGAGCCCGGAGATCGAGGTGTAGAAGCCCAGTTGCGCGTTGATGCCGTTGTACGTGCCCGGCTTCATCAGGAACTGGTAGCGGCCGGAGCCGAACTGGTTGGACTCCTGCTGGGTGAAGACCTGGTCGAACTTGGCCTGCAGATTCGGTGTGCTCGGGTCCACGACGATGACGTTGGGACCGAGGTCGCCGCCACCCTCGACGGGCGGGGTGCCGCCGCCGGTGCCGGTGTGCACCGCGACCTCCCACAGCGAGTAGCCGTAACCGGTGCCGCGGGCCGTCCCGTTGATCCGGACGTACCGGCCCGAGCCGCTGACGTCGTAGGAGGCGGTGCCGCCGGTGCCGCCTGTGACGGACTTCAGCGTCGTCCAGTCCTGGCCGTTGGCCGAGGCCTGGATGGTGAAGTCCTTGCCGTAGGCGGCCTCCCAGTTGAGGTCGACCTTGCAGATGTCCTGGACCGAGCCGAGGTCGACCCGCACCCACTGCGGGTCGGACGCCTGGCTGGACCAGCGGGTGCCGTTGTTGCCGTCGAAGGCGGACGCGGCGGGGGTGCCCGCGTTCTCCGTGGACGACGCGGTGGCCGGCTTGCCCTGGGCGGCGTTGGCGGTCGAACAGGCCGCGGCGGCCTTGGTGTTGCCGGCGGCCGAGGAGGCGGCGGTGCTGTCGGGGGAGAGGGGCGCTTGGGCCGCGGCGGCCGGTAGCTGGGCGGGGAGGGTGATGAGCGCGGCCGTGGTGGCGAGCGCGAACCCCAGGGATCTGAGTCGCAAACGTTGACGTCTCATACGTTGACTCCGTGCGGGTGTGGAGGGCGGGGAACGGTCGGGGGGAACCCGGACCATTGCGGTGGGGAACCCGATGCCGGTGCGATGACGCTTAGTTCAGGTGTTGATTTAAGTAATGAATCAACTGCTCGGCAACCCGTCGGACACGACTTCTTTCCGGCGCTGTTCGCGGGCGGGGTGCCCGGGGGAGGGCTTCGGCCCGGGCGGGGCGGCAACGTCAGGAGGTGAAACCGCCCGGGAACGGCACCGGCCGCCGACGCGGGGTCGGTCGCGGGCAAGGGGGTGGTGTCGGGGCGGTGGAGGATCGACGGCCCACGTGCGGGCCCCGGGAGCGCGGGGAAGGCATACGAACGCCGGGCGGATGGAAACACACCGTCATGGAACCCACCAGCGTTGGAGACGGCACCGTGGAGGGCAGCAGTGTGGAGGGAAGCAGTGTGGAAAGCGGCAGCGTGGAACATCACGGCCTGGACATCGAGGCGCTCCGCGCCGAGGCCCCGGGTACCGCGCACCGGGTGCACCTCAACAACGCCGGGGCCGGGCTGCTCTCCCGGCGGACTCTGACGGCGATGACCTCCCACCTGGAGCTGGAGGCGGACATCGGCGGATACGAGGCCGCCCGCCAGGAACGGGACCGCATCGACGCCACCCGCACGGACCTCGCCCGACTCGTGGGCGGGCGGCCCGACGAGATCGCGCTCTTCGACAACTCCACGCACGCGTGGAACGCCGCCTTCTACTCGATGACCTTCAAGCCGGGCGACCGCATCCTGACCGGTCGTTCGGAGTACGGCAGCAGCGTACTGGCGTATCTGCAGACCGCCCGGCGGTCCGGCGCGGAGATCGTGGTGGTCCCCGACGACGCGTACGGGCAGCTCGACACCGCGGCGCTGACCGCGCTGATCGACGAGCGCACCCGGCTCATCGGCGTCACCCACATCCCCACCAGCGGCGGCCTGGTCAATCCGGCGCACGAGATCGGCCGGATCGCACGGGCCGCCGGCGTGCCGTTCCTGCTCGACGCCACACAGTCCGTGGGCCAGTTCCCCGTCGACGTCACCCGGATCGGCTGCGACATGCTCACCGCCACCGGCCGCAAGTTCCTGCGGGGCCCCCGCGGCACCGGCTTCCTGTGGGTCCGCCGTGAGGCCCTGGACTACCTCGATCCGTTCGTCAGCGACATCGAGGCGGCCACCTGGGACGGCGAGCGGGGCTTCACCTGGCACGCCGGCGCACGGCGCTTCGAGAGCTGGGAAGCGAGCTACGCCAATGTCCTGGGCCTCGGAGTGGCCGTCCGTCAGGCCCTGGACCTGGGCATGGACCCGATCGGGGAGCGGGCCGTCGCCCTCGGCGCGTATCTGCGCGACGCCCTCGACGCCCTGCCCGGCGTCAGCACGTACGACCTCGGCCGGGTCCGGTGCGCCATCGTGACCGCGAAGGTCGACGCCGTGCCCACCGCCGACGTCGCTGCGGCGCTCGCACGGCAGGGCATCAACGTGAGCACGACCGTCCCCGAACACACCCAGTTCGACACGGAGGTGCGGGACGTCCACCCCCTCGTACGCCTCTCACCGCACTACTACAACACCCATGCCGAACTGGACCGGGCGGTGGAGGCCGTCGCCGAGATCGCACGCACGGCGGGATGACCGGCAGGCGCCCCCATCCCCTTCTCCCTGCTCGTCATTCCATCCGGCGCTGCTCCTCGTCGCTCCAGGCGCGGGTGTCCCGGGGCGGCACATAGGGCTCCTCGGTGTCCGGCAGACCTCCCGCGATGGCGCGTTGCCGTGCCATCTCGGAGTCGAACTCCAGCCCGAGCAGGATCGCGATATTGCTGATCCACAGCCAGACGAGGAAGACGATGACACCGGCGAGCGTGCCGTAGGTCTTGTTGTACGAGCCGAAGTTCGCCACGTAGAACGCGAACCCGGCCGAGGCGACCATCCAGATCAGCAGGGCCAGCACGCTACCGGGAGTGATCCACTTGAAGCCGCGGCCCTTCACGTTCGGTGTCGCCCAGTAGAGCAGGGCGATCATGACCGTGACGAGCACGACCAGCACCGGCCACTTCGCGATCGACCACACGGTCAGCGCCGTGTCGCCGATCCCGAGCGCACCGCCCGCCTCACGGGCCAGCCCACCGGTGAACACCACGATCAGCGCGCTGATCACCGTCAGCACCAGCAGCACGACCGTCACCCCCACGCGGATGGGCAGCACCTTCCAGACGGGGCGCCCCTCCGGCATGTCGTAGACGGCGTTGGCGGAGCGGATGAAGGCCGCCACGTAACCGGAGGCCGACCACACGGCGAGCACGACACCGACCACGGCCATGACCGAGCCGACACCGCCCCGGCCCTGCAGTTGCGTCACCGCGTCGCTGATGATGTCCCGGGCGGAACCGGGAGCCAGCTTCCTGAGGTTGTCCAGGACCTCCTGGGTCGCGGACTTCCCCGCGATGCCCAGCAGCGAGACCAGGAGCAGCAGCGCCGGGAACAGCGAGAGCACCCCGTAGTACGTCAGTGCCGCCGCCCTGTCGGCGAGCTCGTCGTCCTGGAACTCCTTGACCGTGCCTTTCAGAACGGCAAGCCAGGACCGCTTCGGCAACTCGCGGAGCGTGTCCGGCGCCCGCTCCTCGACCTGCTCCGCCGGACCAGGAGCCTGCTGCTCGGATTCAGGTGACCTCGACATGGCCCCCGGGTATCCCACCCGGCCCACCCCATGCACCGACGCCCCCGAGGGACGCGGAGAACTGCGCGACCAGCCACAACGAACCGGCACCCACAATCGCACGCCCTCACTCGGGCGCCCTGTCCATCAGGCGGGACCCCAACCTCCCAGGGGCGCGGGGAACTGCGCACCCAGCCCCAACGAACCCGCACCCGCAAACGCACCTACAACCAACCCACCCACCCCGGTGGGCGCACCCTCAGACGTCGACGTAGCAGCGAACAACCGTGCCCTCAGCCCCGGTACGCACACGCACCAGATCCATGAGGTAGTTCACCAACAACAACCCCCGCCCACCCACCTGCGCCGGAGGCGAAGGGCGCCGCCCCGCGAGCTGATCCTTGAGCTCCCCCTCGTCGCGCACCTCGCACACCACCTGCCCACCCTCGCCCCACACGTACACCGTGCCCGAACCACCCCCGTGCACCACGCTGTTGGTGGTCAGCTCGGCCACGACCAGCGCCAGATCGTCCAGCCGGACACCGGACAGACCGAACCGCGCGGCCCGCTCGGCCACGAAGTACCGGGCGGCAGGCAGCTCGTCCGCCCCGAAGACGTACCCCTCCGCCCCCTCCACCACCGGCAGGGGTTCGTTGTACCGCTCGACCACCGCCTCCGGCGCGTACGACGGGCTGGTCCGCCACCGGCCGCCCGAGATCACGACGGGATGCGTCGCATACGCGTCGGTCAGCACCTGCTCGCTGAACCCAGCCTCGTCGTACGGACACAGGATCATCGCGTCCCGCCCCTCGAACGCGGAGTTGATCAGCGCCTCGTGCTGCACACAGGCCGGGTACTCCACGCCGGTGCGCCCGGGCCAGACCGGCTCCCCGATGATCCGGACCCGCGCCTTCGGGTGGGCGTCGGCGAACACACTCAGCACCCTGGGAATGATCCGTCCGGGATTGCGTCCCGCCTGCGTCAGGTCGATGAAGCGCACGTCCGTCGAGCCGTCGCCCAGAGCCGAACGCAGAACGTCCAGCTTCGGGCCGGGCACGGCCACCGCCACCGGTTCGCCGGCCGCCAGACCCTCACGGATGAACGGCACGGTGGCGTCCACGTACTCCTCCTCGCCCCGGTAGAAGAGGGCGGGATGCACGAACGGCTCGGAGAGCGGGGCCGTCATCGCGCCACCACCTCGACGCCCGGCAGGTCGGGCCAGAACATGTCCAGTACCCGTCCCACGGCGGCAGGCGGCTGTTCGATCATGAGGCGACGTCCTTCGGGAAGCCCTTGCGCCGCCGCCGCGAGGGCGGAGACACCGGCGACGTCGACGAAGGTGACCGCCGAGAGCTCCAAGTGGCACACCTCCACATCCTCCAGAGCCAGCCGGTCCAGCGCCCGTTCCCAGGCGGTGCGGGTCGCCAGACTGACCTCGCCCGCGGCCTGCCAGCCCGTACGGTCCGCCAGCGGGCGCACCTGGAGGGTGCCCGTGGACCGTGCGGACGACACGTCCGGCGGGCCGTCGGCGAGGTCCGCCTCCCACGCTCTGTCCACGCTGACCACCCCTGGAGTGTCGTCGTTTCCAGCCCAGTATTCCCTCTCCGTACCCCTCGCGAGGCCACAAGCGCAAGGGAGGTTTGACCGGGTCCCAGGGGTCACGGCCACGGCCTCGCGGAGGGAGCGGCCGGGGAGAGGCCGTGGCGCGATCAGGGCGTGGTCAGGGCCGGACGGGCTTGCCGCGTCCCCAGGCCCAGGCCAGCCGGTCGGCGCCGGACCGGTTGGTGGTGACCAGCCACGGCCGGGCGGGGTCACCGACCAGGGTCTGCAGCGAGTACGTGTCGTCGGTGCGCAGACCCGGCCAGTACACGGAACCCATCTTGAGCTCGCGGAACGTGTCGGTGACGGCCTGCAGGTAGTTGACGAAGTTGTCGTCGGGCGTCGGCCTGTCGTAGTCGAGCCCGGTGGTCATCGGGGAGCCGAACTCGTCCGCCACGGTCCGGCCGGCGCAGTCACCGATGCGCACCTTGAGGTCGGCGACCCACTCGTCGTAGGTCGCGTACTCCTTCCAGAACCCGTAGTGGTGCAGCGACAGGTACGTGCCCTTCAGCCGCGGGTCGGCGCAGACGGACGTGACGTGGTCGTTGTAGCCGGCGCCGCTGACGAACACCCGGTCGCGGGGCACGTTCCGGTACGTGTCCAGCCACTTCGCCGCTATGTCGGCCCACTCGGTGTCCGTGTAACCGTGCGGCTCGTTCATCGGCTCGAAGTAGACGCGCCTGTCGTCCTTGTACGCCTTGACCACGGTGTTCCACATGGGCCAGAAGGTGGCGGGGTCGTCGATGAAGCCGTCCTTGCGCGGGCCCGTGCCCTCCCAGTAGGACAGGATCACCTTGAAGCCCTTGTCCGACGCCGCGTCGATGACCCCGCGATAGGACTTCCAGTACGAGCCGTCGACGGTGTACGGGTTGATCGGCAGCCGGACCGTGTTGGCACCGAGGTTCGCGCGGAACGCCGAGATGACCCGGGTCGCCTTGGCGTAGGTGCGGGCATAGCTGTCGGAGGTCGACAGGCCGGAGAGCACGACGGGATCGTCGGCGAAGTTGTCGCGGGGATCGGCCCAGTTCACGCCCTTGAACTGCGTCGTGTCGACGCGCGGCGCGGCGGTGGCGGCAGGGGCGGCGGCGATGCCCGTACCGCTGCTCGCGGCGATCGCCAGGGCCACCACGGTGGCGCGCAGTCGGTGGGTGGAGCGGGAACCGGCGGATGTTCTGCGCATCATCGTGCCCTTTCTAAGATGTTTACGTAAACATCGAAGGCCCGAAGCTGCCCCGGCCGACATCTCGGCCAGGGCTGGGTCGGTGGTGATGTTTACGTAAACATGGCGGCGCCGGAATCGTGGCACCCACGGGAGTGATCGTCAAGGTTTCTCACACGTAACGTTCGTTGCCGCAGAGTCGGGGGAACGTCGTCGCGAAGCCGGGCGCAACAGTGGTCCGCAGCGGGCGAGTTCGGGCCCGCCCCGGGCCGGGGCCCGGGGCGGTGGGCCGAACGTCGGGAGCAGGATGCCGGATCAGCCCTGGTAGGGCTGCTGCTGCGGCTGCCGGCCGTGGGGCTGACTGCCCGCGCCCTGGACCTGCAACTGCTCCGCCTGCTCCTTGGTGATCTTCTGCTGTGCGCCGCAGAACGTGCACTGGGTCGCGTACTTCGTCGAGACGGGGAACAGCGGGACGAAGAACAGGGTGAACTTCGTGACGCGCTTGCTGAGCGTGTGCGCGGCCGGATTCCCGCACCGGCCGCACACCAGGGTCAGTATCGCGAGCTGGTAGAGGTACCCCTTGGTGCCAAAGATGATCATGCGGTGGTTCCTTTCGGGCGGGCCGTGTCCGGCGGGGCGGGACGGTGCCGGTGAGCGAAGTGTGCGCCCACCGGTCGCGGTCCCGCCTCCCAGTCTCGTGCACGGCCTGCCCGGCCGACGGCACTACCGCCGTCCCGGAGCCGGTCTCCGTGGGTCAGATGCCCATGGAGGCCATCTCGATCGCCGACCGGTAGTTCGCCGACGCGGTCACCACGCAGGCGCGGTAGGTGCGGTTGTCCTTCACCGCGAGGAAGTAGTCCTTGAGGTTCTTCCAGTAGCTGAGCAGATAGCCGACGCCCGGGACGAAGCCGGCCGGACGGGGCACGAGGGCGAAGGCCTCGGAACACCGGAGGATCTCCCCGGTCGCCGTGGAGAGCACGTCGGCGACCTCGGGGTTCATGTTCCAGCCGGCGGCCAGGTCCGCGTTCCAGATGGCCGCGGCCACCTCGCGCAGATGGGCCTCCTCCTCCGGGGTGAAGCTGCTCTGTCCGAACGCCGCCTCCGCCGCCGCGGTCGAGGGTGCCGGAGCCGCGGCCGGTCCGGTGACGGCCGAGGCCGCGGTGCCCGAGACGCCGAGGAAGAGTACGGCCGCCGTGACTGCCGCCGCGTACGTGACCTGTCTGCCGCTCATGCTGATCGGTCCCCTCTGTGGATGTGCCCGGAGTCTGCCGCCCGGAGCCTGATGGCCGGGGCGGATCGACGCTGTCATGTGCGGCGCAAAGGGGTCAACGGCGACATCCTGCCAGCCGCGCCGCCCGCGGCCGAAGGGCGATGCTTGACGGTGTGACCGTCAACTGGGCGTCAGACGGGCCCGGTTGTGGATATGAGCGGCAGGAGGGGGCGGTCGGGGAGGGCCGACGGCACGCGTTCCAGGATGCCGCCGGCGAACACGTCGTACAGCGGCAGCGTCTCCAGGTGGACGTATCCGATGTGGCAGTCGCACAGGTCCTTGGGGCAGGCCCGGGGGCCGAGCGCGGCACGGTAGGAGCCGTCGTAGAGGTTGCCCAGTTCGGTGCGCACGAAATGGCAGCGGCGGACCGTGCCCTCGCCGTCGACCGACAGGACCGACTCGCCCGTGCGGCACGGCATGCCCGCGGAGCGGTGCGGGTGGCGGCTGAACGGGAAGAGCGGGTCCAACTCGGTCCACTCGGCAGCCTGGGCGTCCGTATAGGTGTGTCCCTCGGCGGCGTTGACCCACAGGTAGACGTGGGGCGGCAGCTCCGCGCGCAGCCGTCGCGCGTGCTCAAGGTGGTCGGGCACGCCGACGATCCCGACACTGAACCGGACCCCGAGACCGGCCAGCGCGTGCGTCTTGGCCAGGAAACGTTCGTACGGTGTCTGTCCGGGGTGGTAGGTGCACCACAGGGCGACGGTGTCGGGATCCGCGTCCCTCAGCCAGTCGGTCCGGCAGCTCAGATTGGTCTGGATGGCGACCCGCTGTATGTGCGGCTGGTTCGACAGCTCCACGAGGGCGCGGCGGTACCAGGAGCGCACCAGACCCTCGCCCCACGGGGTGAACAGCACCGAGAGACGGTCCTGCCGCTGCTCGTGCGCCCACGCGCCGAAGCGCTCAAGTGCCGCGCGGTCGGCGCGCAGCTGGGCCGTGGAGTCGCGCCGCTTCGCGAACGGGCAGTACGGACAGTCGTAGTCGCAGGAGGAAAGGGGGCCGCGGTACAGCAGGGTGAGGTCCATCGGCGCTCACTTCGTCTCGTAGGCGGCCATGGCCTCGCGCACGGCCGGTGAGAACAGCTCGGGGCCGATGGCGTCCGAGTGGGCGAGTCCCTCGGGGGAGAGGCGCAGCAGCCCGGGCCGGGTGTCGTCGAGCCAGCCGCGGCCGACGAGGGCGTCCAGCTCCGCCGGGAAGTCGTCGTACGGGTCCGTACCGAACCGCAGACGGTAGTCCTCGACGGGCAGGCCCTCCGCCTGGAGCAGCGACTGCAGCAGATGCCGCCGCCGTGCCTCGTCCTCGTCGACCCACCTGCCGTGCAGGGCGCGGGAGAAGTCCTCGGTGGCGGTGTAGTCGTCGATGATGCCGCGGATCTCGCGCATCGACACCGCGTAGTCGAAGGAGTAGTGCAGCCGCGAGGTGTACGAGCGCGCGCCGCAGCCCAGGCCGATCATGCCGTCGGTCTGGCACGCGTAGTCGTCCGGCCCCTGCGGCGGCGCGTCCGCCCGCCGGAACATCCGCATCGACACCTGCTCGTACCCCTGGGAGAGCAGATGGTCGCGGCCCTCCCGGTAGCGGCGCAGCCGTTCCTCGTCCCACTGCCGGTCGGCCGTGCGCCGGTCGGTGTGGCGGCCGAGACCGGTGAGCGGACGTATGTAGAGCGGGTAGAGGTAGATCTCCTCGGGCCGCCAGGACAGGGCCGCGTCGAGGGAGTACCGCCAACTGGCCGCCGTCTGGCCGTCGATGCCGTAGATCAGGTCGATGTTCAGGACCGGGATCGCGGCCTCGCGGATGCGGGTCAGCGCCGCCTCGACATCGCTCCTGCGCTGCGGGCGTACGGCGGCGCGCGACTCCTCCTCGACGAAGCTCTGCACCCCGAGGCTCAGGCGCGTGGTGCCCCGCTCCGCCAGGACGGCCAGCCGGTCGGCCGTCGCGGTGGACGGGGACGCCTCCACGGACAGGGGGACGGCCCGCAGGTCCACGCCCATCTCCCGCTCGGCGATGTCGCACAGCCGCTCCAGCTCGGCGGCCTCCAGATAGGTCGGAGTCCCGCCGCCGAACGCCGCGTTGGCGAACCGCGGCGGCTCCTCGTCGCCCAGAGCCTCGCGCACGGCGGCGGCCTGGCGCCGTACAGCATCCAGATAGCGGCCTGTCAGCCCGTCCGGCGCGCCGATGCGGGTGAAGAGGTTGCAGAAACCGCAGCGGATCTCGCAGAACGGGATGTGCAGATACAGCGAGAGCGCCTGCCGGGACTCCCCGGCCCACAGGTCCGCGAGCCGGGGCCGCGGGGCGAGCGGCCGGTAGGCGGTCTTGTGCGGATACGCGTACGTATAGCTCTGGTAGGGGCGTGGTACGGCGACGGAGGCGCCCGCGGACAGGCCCGCGGCGGGGTTCGAAGGGCTGCTCGCGGTGCTGCCCGCGGAGGTGGCGACGGTCATGCGGGCGGCTCCAGGAAGAAGTGGCCGTAGGGCACGGTCCACACGGATTCGTGGCCGAGGCGGTGGCCGGTGTAGCCGTCGTCCCCGTAGGCGGTGCCGTGGTCGGAGCAGACGATCGCGAAGCAGCGGCGGCGCGAACTCATCGCGCTGAACAGCCGCCCCACATGACGGTCGATGTACTCCAGCGCCGCGGCGTGGGTGAGGCGGCTGTCACCCGCCTCCCGGGTCGCGCCGGGGAGGTGGAACCAGTTCGGCTGGTGCAGCGCGGAGGCGTTCAGGAAGAGGAACAGCTTCTGCTCCGGCGGCAGTTCGGAGACCGTCTTCTCGGCCCGCGCCACCTGCGCCTCGAAGGAGGTCGGCGAGGCCACGGAGAACTCGGGCTCCCAGTGGCTCTCCTGGAAGTAGCCGGGCAGTACGTCGCCCAGGGCGCCCTGCTTGTTGAAGAAGCCGACCCCGCCGATGCACACCGTGCGATAGCCGCGCGCGGCCAGGGCGGACACGATGTCCGGGGTCTCGAAGACGAACGTGCCGTCCGCGGTGGTCTCGCTGCCCGCGAACCGGGCCGCGAACAGACGCGGATGCGGTCCGGGCCCGGCGGGCGTGGGGAGGAAACCGGCGAACATCGCCTGATGGGAGGCGTAGGTGAAGTTCCCCGGCGCGTGCCGCTCCTCCCACACGCCGCCCGGGAGATGGGCGGTCAGGTGGGGCAGCCGGCCGGCCGCCGCGAGCTCGACCGCCACGTCGTGGCGGAGGGTGTCCAGGGTGAGCAGGAGCAGATCGTCCCGGCCCACGACCTCGTTCATGTCCGGTGCGGCGGTGGACGTACCGGCCGAGGCGTCGGGGCGGTCGCCCGTGGGCGGTACGGGGTCAGGCTGTGGCATGGGCTGTCCTTGGCAGGTCGTGCGGTGAAGCGGGCGGGCCGGCCTCCCCGGTCGGTGCGGCGGGAGCGGGTTGCGGGCCGCGCCGGAAGGAGCCCGCCGCGGCGATCTGCGCCGCGTACGTGTCCCGGCCCTCCGCCCCGCTGCCCGGCAGGCCGGTGAGGCGGGGCAGCAGGTCGCCGAACGCGTTGACCTCGCCGACGGCGAAACGGCGCCAGCCGAGGGCGGGCAGCAGGTCGACCCCGACACAGAGCGTGCCGGGGAAACAGGCGGCGGCCCGCTCACTCACCTCGATCGCCGTGGCCCACCGGTCACCCGCCAGCGCGCGCACGGCCGCCAGATCGCCACGCGTCCCGCCGAGATGGAGATTGGTCAGCGGCGAACGGCTGGTGCGGACCACGGCATGGGTGGCCCGGCCGGCCACGACCACGATGCGCAGATCGGCCGACCGGCCGCCGAGGGAGGCCTTCGGCAGCCAGCGCTCGACATGCAGTCCGTCGGGGGCCAGGGTGTCGACGATCGCGGCGATCTCCGACTCCGACGTGTAGCGGCGCACCCGCAGGGAGTTGTACAGCCGGCCGTCCTCGGCGCGCTCCACCGAGGTCGTCGCACGGATCCGGCCCGAAGCGGCCGTCTCGACGGCCAGGACACCGGAGGCGGACGAGCCGTGGGCGAGCTTGACGAAGGCGCGCCGCATGCCCGCCGCCGCCATCATGTCCCGTACGTCCGACCACCCCCCGACCGGCGGGAGGTCGCCGGAACCGGACGTGGGGGACGGCGGCACCGGCACGTCCGCGCGGGCGAGCCGGTCGTGACACAGCCGTTTGTCGAACATCACGGCCAGCTCCGCCGGGTCGTCGAGCCGTACGCCGCCGCGCAGCGAGGCCACGCAGTCCAGGAACCGCGCGTACCACCGCGCGGAACCCTCCACCCGCGTCGGATCGTCCACACCCCGCAGCAAGGCGTCCACGCCCGCGTTCTCACCGGGGGAGTCGAGGCGCACGACCTCGTCGTCGGCGAAGGCGTGCCCGCCGTCGCGCAGGACGTCGAGCCACTCCACGACCCGGGGTGTGCCGTGACCGGCGGCCTCGGCGGCCGCGGTGAACAGCCCCACCCTGCGGTTGTCCCCGTTGGCGACGACCACCCACTTCGGCGGTGCGTCCGCCGATCCCGTACGGCGCATGCCGTTCCCCCTCCCTGGTCCGGACCTCGCGGCGCGCTACTCGCCCACCGCTACGAAACGCCAGACCTCGCCGTCGTCGTCCTCGTCGTCCTCGGCGTCCTCCTTGTCGGTGTCGACGAGCACACCCGCGGGTTCGAGGGTCTCCAGCAGCCGGGTGCTCAGGGCGGCGCTGAGGTAGTTGTGGTGGAGGTCGAGCTTCTTGAGGTGTGTCAGCGGCTGGCCGGTCAGCAGCGCCGTCGCGCCGTCGTCGGTGAGCACGCCCATGGAGACGTCGAGTTCCTCCAGGCGCGCCACCACCGGCGCGGACGCGAGGGCGGAGCAGATGGCGTCCTGGATCTCGCTGTTGTGCAGGGCGAGCCGGGTGAGGGCGGGCAGCCTGGTGCCCGCGAAGAACGGTTCGAGGTCGGCGATGTCGCAGTCCCCGCCGTACTCGGAGGTGCCGAGCCACAGGTCGAGTTCGACGAGGGCGGGCAGGTCGCTCGCGGCGATGCCGCGCACCACCCCGACGGGCAGTCCGCCGGTCTCGACGGTCAGCTTCCGCAGCCGCTCATGACGGGTGGCGGGGAAGACCAGGCCGTTGCCGCCGCGGATCCCGAACTCCTCCAGATCGGGGAAGGCCGCGAGGAGCGGACCCATGTCGCCCTGGGTGATCCAGGAGATCTCGGCCTCCTCCATCACGATGTCGCCGACGAACAGCGCGCGCAGGGCGGGCAGCCGGTCGCGGGCCGCCACCAGCGCCTCGATCACCTCGTCGGGGGCGGAGTCGTACACGTCGCTCCACGCGCCCACGACGATCGCCCGCACCCGCTCGGTGTCGACGGCCGCCACGAAGCGGCCGAAGGCCTCCTCCCACTGCTCGTCGGAGTCGTAGGAGTTCACCGCGATGTGCCAGGCCACGGACTCGGGAGACGGAAGCGACGACGGGTCCGGCTTCGGGTCGTCGACGCCCGGGAAGCTGAAGGCCGGCAGCCCGTGGAACTCCTTGAGGTGGTCACCGATGGTCATGCGCGCCTGCTCCTTCGTGCTGAGGTCGGTGGACTCGGCAGTCATGGGTCCTGATCCCGGCGCGCGCCGACCGCATCCAGGTACCGGAGTTCTACCAAGTCCCACTGACATCGCGTGGATCAGGGGTGCTCCTGCGGCGGCCCTCGCCCCGCACAGGGCGTGTGACCTGCGGGCGAGGGCGATTGTCAGTGGTCGCCTCTACGGTCCTTCCCATGGCACACGGTGTGCCGCAGCGGGAGGAGACCCATGTACCGGCAAGGAGACGTCCTGATCGTGGCGCTGGCCGAGAGCGCGGTGCCGGAGCACGCGGCCGACGCGGCGTCCGAACCGCGCGACGGCCGCGGCAGGCTCGTCCTGGCGCTCGGCGAAGTCACCGGCCACGCCCATGCGGTGGTCGGTCCCGGACGGCTCGTCCGCGAGGCCGGCCTGTTCGGACCGATGCTGCTGCACGTGCCCGACGGCGCCCGCGTCGTCCACGAGGAACACGCGGCGATCTCCCTCCCGAAGGGCTGGTACCGGGTGATCAGGCAACGGGAGTACGTGCCGGGCTCGGTGCGCATCGTCGCCGACTGACGAGAGACACATCGGTAGACACACATCGTTCGCGCGGTCAGAGCGACGCAGGACGGAACGAAGCAGGACAGCAGGACGCAGGACAGCACGGCGCAGGACCGGGCGGCACGGGGATGCGGCCCGGCACGGTACTCGGGGAGAGGAACGGCGTTGACGGAGCAGGGCAGTTGGCGGACGACGGCGGCGGCGACGGGGCCGGGGGACCGGGCGGCGGCCGAGGAGGGCGTACGGCTCGCCTACCGGCGGGCAGGACTGGCCGAACCGGAGCGGATCGTATGGACACGCTCCCCGCGCGAGGCGGTACGGACACTCATGACGACGGCGCGTCCGGACGCCCCGGAGACGGCCGCCCTCGGGGCGAGTGTCCGCGACGCGGTGCTGGGTGACCCCTGGGCCGCCGAGCGGGCGCGGCTGCACGCGGAGCTGGGTCCGCAGGGGTGGAGCGGCCACTGGCGTGCCACGGGAGCGGGACTGTGGGAGTCGACCCGCACCCTGGTCGACCGGGTGCGGGCGGGCATTGTCGACGAACTCGCCGGTGACCGGGGTCAGGAGACACAGGTCCGCCTCCTTCTGCTGGACGCGGCACTGGGACAGCACGACGCGGCCTGGCTGTGCGCGTTCGGCTCCGGGGACGGGAGCCCCCTGGAGGGCCTGGCTGCGGTGGCGCGCCACGCGGGCTGGTGGTGGCCCTACGAGAAGGTGGCGGTCATCAGCGAACGCCCCCTGACCCTGCACCGCGACGAGGCCGGCCGCCTGGACCGCGGCGACGGCCCGGCACTCGGTTACGCGGACGGGTTCGAGCTGTACGCGTGGCGCGGAATGCCCGTCCCGCGCGACTTCCTCGACGAGCTGACCAGACTGACACCGGAGCGGATCCGCGGCGAGGAGAACGCCGAACTGCGCCGCGTGATGCTGGAGTACTACGGCTACGACCGCTATCTGGACGAGTCCGGCGCGGTCCCCGTCCACCGCGACGAGACGGGTGTGCTGTGGCGGGTCCAACTCGTCGGTGACGAGGACGTGGTGATGGTCGAGGTCGTCAACTCCACCCCGGAACCGGACGGTACGAGCCGCACCTACTGGCTGAGGGTGCCGCCGTCGACCCGCACGGCCCGCGAGGGCGTGGCATGGACGTTCGGCGTCGGCGCGGAGGCCTACGAGCCGTTGCAGCAGACGTAGGAACGCGCGCGGGGGAGGTGTGTCAGGGAGCCGTCGGCGAGTCGTCGGAACCGCGTTCCAGCCTGATGTCGGCGGTGACGGGGAGGTGGTCGCTGCCGGTGGCGGGCAGGGTCCGCACGTTCGAGACGGTGGCCGAGCGGGCCAGGACCTGGTCGATCCGGGACACGGGGAAGGAGGCGGGCCAGCTGAAGGCGAAGGCCTGCCGTGTCGGGTCCGTACGGTCCATCCGCGAGGTCACCGGATCCAGACCCCGGTCGTCCAGCGTGCTGTTGAGGTCACCGAGCAGGATCACCCGGTCCAGCTCCTCGGCGGCCAGGGCCGCTCCCAGCAGTCCGGCGCTCTCGTCCCGCGGACCGGAACCGAGACCGCTCCAGCCGAGGCGGATCGAGGGCAGGTGGGCGACGTACACGGCGATGTCGCCCCAGGGAGTGCGAGCCGTGGACCGTATCCCGCGGCTCCAGCCCTCCTCGATCGCCGCCGGTCTGATGTCCACCCGGCGAACGTCCGCCAGGGGATGCCTCGACCACAGCCCGACCGTTCCCTCGACCGCGTGGTGGGGGTAGTCCGCCGCCAGGGCCTTCTCGTAGGCCGACAGTGCGGCAGGGGTCAGTTCCTCCAGGGCGACGAGGTCCGGTGCGGCCTCGATCAGGGCCGCCGCGGTGCCCGCGGGATCGGTGTTCACGTCACTGACGTTGTGCTGGACCACCGTGAGGTCGTGCGCGCCGCGGCCCTCCGGCAGGAACCGTCCGCCGAACGCCTGCCCCCACACGGCCACGGGCAGCACCAGGGCCACCAGCGCGGTCGCCGAGCGGCGCAGCAGGGCGAGAACCAGCAACAGCGGTACGGCCAGGCCGAGCCAGGGCAGGAACGTCTCCAGCAGGCTGCCGAAGCGGCCCACCCTGTTGGGCACCACCGAGGGGAAGGCCAGCAGGGCGGCGGTCAGTACGGCGAGCGACGCCACCACACGCCCACGCGCCCAGGACGACCGCCCGTCCGCGTCCGGGCCCCGATGCCGCCGGAGGAGGTGTCGCCAGGAGAGCTTGCGATGCCACCGTCCGGACGCCGACGCCGACGCCGCTATCGCGGCCTTCGTCCTCGTCCTCGTTGCCGCACTGCCGTCCTCCGTGCGCTCCACCAAGCCCCACCCGTATCCGTCCCGGGATCCCGCATCCGCTCCGGAACCGTTCTTCGCCCCGCGTCATGAACCCAGCGCCATGAACCCCGCTTCAACCTCGCGTCATGGACACGACGTGCCTGTAACGACGCTCGGCGCGGTGATCGGGTTCCGGCAGCGAGCCCTTCGCCCGGGGGAGGGTGGGTGCACCGGGGGAGGACGGGACGGCCGCACGCCGACAGGCCCGTAGAAGCAGAAGCTTCTACGGGCCTGTGAGCAGGTGCCCTTGCGGCGTCCTGTCGCTCAGAGACGACCGCCGCTGAGACGGGAGAGCGGACCTCGCTGCCGCAGACCGGCACGCCGGCCCACGGTGTAGGAGCCGAGGACCACTGCCGCTGTCCCCGCGGCGGCGCCGGCCGCGACGACCTTTCTGGCTTTCACGAGGGTCCAGACAAGACCGGCCTTCCCGACCGTCTGGTGCGCGGCCGTGGAAACACCGCCCTGCACCGTCCTGGCCGTTTCCTTGGCCTTCTGCGACGCGGCTCCGCCGAGGTTCACCAGGGCTTCCCTGCTGCCACGGCCGACGGCCCCGGCGGCGTCCCCGGCGTTCTTCACCGCCTCGGTGGCGGCCTTCTGTGACTCCTTCGCGGGCGCCTTGGCACCTTCGGTCACGGTGGTCTTCGCCGCTCGCGCATGCGCGGTGGGCGACTGTCCGTTCGTGGTTTTGTTGTTCGCTCCAGCCATGAACACCGGGTATCCGGCTCTGCGTTCGGCAAACGGGAATTGTTTTCTACGCCTTCACGGCCTTCACGCCTCCCCGTCGCACGCGTGTGCAGAGCGGGCCGGAAATGCTGCTAGACTCGATCTTGAGCGAGCCGCCCGGTACGGGCTCGCCTCGCGTCGGTGGTCCAAGGAAAGACGCCCCGCTTCCTGCGGGGAAATGCAGGTGCAAGGCCTGCCCGGCGCTCGACAAGACCCCACCCGATCTCCTCGGGTGGGGTCTTCGCGTTGGCCGGGGGCCGACCGCTCGATCGCGGTCAGCGTCGTCCGCGCAGTTTGCCCAGCAGTCGCTGCGCCTGGGCCCGGCGCCGCGGATCGGCGGAGGCGCGGCGTGCCTGCTCGATGGTGCGCCGTCCCTGCGGGCTCCGGGCGAACTGCTTGATCTTGTTCATGATGCCTGCCATGGCTCTACTCCTGGGCCGGGGGCGGTGGTGCGGTCCGTGCACAGGTCCGTATACCCCGCCGCGGGGAGACCACAACGGCCACCGGCCTCCGCTCTTGCCCGGAACCTGGTGGAGACAGCCTGGTGAGGCACCTGGGTCACAGGGCGAAGGTGTCGGTGAGGTGCACGGCGTAGCCGTCGTCCTCCATGAGGAGCACGGTGACTCCGAAAGGGGAGGGGTGGTCGAGATCGAGGGGAGTGAAGGAGTAGGTGAGGGCCGCCTGGATCGGCGGGGCCAGCTCGCCACCGGGCTGCGGCGCCGGGGCGGAGAGCCACAGGGGCTCGACCGCGTCCGGAACCTCGGACGTGGACCCCTCGGACGTGGACCCCTCGGGCGTGGACTTCACCGGCTGGTGCGTGCAGGGGAGTTGATGCAGGACGTGGCCGTCCTTGGTGGCGTGCACCAGGTTCAGGCAGGGCGCCGGGCCGACGACCGGAAGGCCGCATTCGGCCGCCACGTTCTCGGTGTCCCAGGCGAGCACGACCTCGTCCGCGCCTGCCGCCGCGGCGACGTTCGAGAGTTCGACGATCGCGGTCATGGCGTCCTCGCCGGTCTCGGCCGGGCGGAGCCAGACGAGCCCGACCAGTTCGCCGCGGACCAGCGGCATGATGACCGGGCGGGGCGCCCTCCCCTGAGCCAGATCCGCGGTGTACGCGTTCTTCATCGATGCGACCAGTGCGTCCCACGTCTGGGTGTCCACGGATTTTCCCCTCACCAACAGCCTGTTCACGAGCGACGCAGAGCCTGTCACGGCGGCCCGGTCCTGCGCCAGCGGCCCCGGCCGGAAGCGTCCGGAGCACGGCCGGCCGGGGGTGAACTACTGAGCGGGCTGTTCGAGGTGGTCGGTGACGAGCTTGGCGAACTCGTCGGGGGTGGCCAGGCGGATGCCGAGGGCCTCGGCCTTGGCGCGCTTGGATCCGGCGCCCTCTCCCGCGACCACCAGGGTGGTCTTCTTGGAGACGCTGGAGGAGGAGCGGCCCCCGGCCCGTTCGATCAGTTCGTTCATCTGGTTGCGGCTGAGCTTCTCCAGTACGCCGGTCATCGCGCCGGTGACCACCACCGTCATCCCGGCCAGCGGCCCGCCGGCCGGCGCCGATCCCTCCGTACCCTCCGCATCCTCAGGACCTCCTGAACCGGCCGGGGCCTCGGCGTCCTGGGAGCTGCCCGAGGCGTCCGTCGGCGGGCTCGGCGGAGTGGCACCCGGCTCGGTCATGTTCACCCCGGCGGCGACGAGCTTGTCGATGAGCGGGGCCAGTTCGGCGAGTTCGGAGACGATGGACGGCGCCTTCTCCGTCCCGATGCCCTCCACCTGCTGCATCGACGCGGCGTCGGCCGCGCGGACGTGGTCCATCGTGGCGAAGTGACGGGCGATGCGCCGGGACATGGACCGCCCCGTCCCCCGTACGCCGAGGGCGCACAACACCCGTGACAGCGGACGCCCCTTGGCCGTGGTGAGCGCCGCGAGGAGGTTGTCGGTGCTCGTGTCACCCATCCGCTCCAGCCCCAGGAGCTGGTCGCGGGTGAGGGTGAACAGATCCGCGAGATCGGCCACCAGCTTCGCCTCGACGAGCTGGACGACACGGGTGTGACCGAGACCCTCGATGTCGAGCTGGTCGCGGCCGGCCGCGTACGAGAGGGAGGCGACCAGGTGGCAGTCGCGGCCGTTCTCGCAGCGCCAGCGCTGCTCGCCGGTGTCGATGGCGCTCCCGCACCGCGGGCACACCTCGGGGAAGACGATGGGCTGTTCGTCCCCCGTGCGCAGATGGGCGACGGGGGCCTCGATACGGGGGATGACGTCACCGGCGCGGTGGACCATGACATGGTCGCCCAGGCGCAGATCGCGGCGGGTGATGTCGGCAGGGTTGTGGAGGGTGGCGTAGGTGATGGTGGCCCCGTCGATGACGACCGGTTCGAGGACGGCGCGGGGGGCGATGATGCCGGTCCGGCCCACGTTCCACTCGACCTCAAGGAGTCGGGTGATCTTCTCCACCGCGGGCAGCTTGTAGGCGATGGCCCAGCGCGGGGCGCGCGAACCGGATCCGGCGGCCTGCTGGTCGGCGGCCAGGTCGGCCTTGATGACGATCCCGTCGATACCGAACGGCAGGGAGGCGCGCAGCGCGGCGATCTCCTGCACCCGGGCCAGCACCTGCTCGGCCGTCTCGGCGGTGGTGCCGGGCACGGCGGTGCCCGCGGTGGTGTTCACCCCCAGTTCCGCGGCGCGGTCCATCAGTTCGCTGTGGGACAGCTCGTGCAGCCGCCCGGCCGACTCGGCGTCCGTGTCCGGCAGGGGCAGCAGACCGTAGCCGAAGAACGTCATCGGCACGGTGTAGGCACGCTCCTTGGCTCTCAGGGTGCCCGCCGAGGCGCCGCGCGGGTTCGCGAAGGGCTGCCCGCCGTGTGCCGTGCGCACCTCGTTGGCGTGCTCGAACTGGGCCGTGGTCATCAGGACCTCACCGCGCACCTCCACCGTCACGGGCTCGGCCAGGACCTCCGGCAGGCCCTCGACGGTACCGATCGCGTGCGAGACGTCCTCCCCGGCCGTCCCGTCCCCACGAGTGATCAGCCGCTCCAGGCGTCCTGCCGTGTAACGGGCGGCGATCGCCAGGCCGTCGAGCTTCGGTTCGACGCTGAACCGCTCCACGTCATGGCCGACGCGCCGGGCCAGCGACGCCGTCCAGGCGGTGAACTCGTCGGCCGAGAACACGTTGTCCAGACTGAGCATCGCCACCGTGTGCGGCACATCACCGTCCACCGCGCCGCCGGCGACCTTCCCGCTCGGCGAGCCGGGCAGCACCTCGTCGGGATGCTCCGCCTCCCAGGCGGTGATGGCGCGCACGAGCCGGTCATAGGTGTCGTCGTCCATCGGCGAGGTGCCGCCCGTGTAGTAGGCGGCCGACGCCTTCACGGCGTCCTCGACGGCCTGTGCGTAGGCGACGGCATCCACGATCACTGCAACTGGTGAGGTCATGAGGGTCATCCTGCCTGCCACCACTGACAACGGCTCCGGCTCGGGCGCCTGACACGACGTGCTCCAATGGAGGATGACATCGTTCTGGACCGGTGAACGCGTACGACTGCGTGGTGTCGAGCCCGACGACTGGACGGCGCTCATGCGCTTCGAGGCGGACGAGGAGCGGCTGGGCGACCTGGTGCAGGCTCCCCGCTCCGCCGAGGGCCATCGTGCCCGGGCGAAGGAACTGGCGCTCGCCGGGCCCGACGGCGACCGCTTCGTCCTGGTGGTCGAAGCCGTCGACACGGGACAGCCGGTCGGTGTGGTCGGCTCGCACCACGCCGACGCGCGCGCGGGCTGGTTCGAGTACGGCATCTCCCTGGGCGCGGAGCACCGGCGCAGGGGATACGCGACGGAGGCCGCGACACTGCTGCTGCGTTACATGTTCGCCGAGCGGCGCTTCCACAAGTGCCAGGCACGGGTCTTCGCGCACAACGAGGCGTCGCTGTCACTGCAACGCAGACTAGGTCTCGTCGAGGAGGGGCGGCTGCGCGACCAGGTGTACTTCGCCGGCCGGCATCACGACGTGGTCATGATGGGCGTACTCGCCGACGAGTTCGCCCGCCTGCACCCGGCCGGTCCCACGGTGACATGACCGGCCGCGGGGCAGGACGCCGACGAGGAAGGTCAGTTGGCCGCCGCGGCGGGCTCGGCCTTGGCGGCGGCCTCGGTGGCGGCGGTGTAGAAGACGGAGGAGCCCTGCTTGTTGCGGTGGGCGCTGCTCCGGGCGACCAGGTTTTCGAGGGTGGTCCGCACGACGGTGGTCTTGATGGTGCGCTCCGGGTGGGCCGCGGTGAGCGCGGTGGTGATCTCGGCGGCGGAGCGCGGCTCGTTCTGCGCTTCGAGGTGGCCGCGGATCAGGTCGACGAGGCTCGGCTGAGCGGTCGCCTTGGACGCCTTGGCCGCGGTCCCGCCGGTCGCGGGCTTCTTGGCCCCGGCCTTCTTGGGCTCCGCCTTCTTCGCGATCGTGGCAGCCGCCTTCTTCGGCTTGGCGGTCTTGACCTCCTTGACCTCCTTGGCGGCCTTGGGCTGCTTGGTCCGGGCGGAGGACTGACTCGGCACGGAGGGCACCGCGGAGGTGGTCCCGGCGACGGGGCTCGTACCACCGAGCGCCTGGTGCATGGTCACCAGCACCGTGTGGTCGTGCTGCAGAGCCAGCAACTGCTCCTGCAGGGCCGCGATGTCCGTCGCGATGCGCTCCTGCTCCTTGCCGTTGCGCTCCAGGTCGCTGGTCACCTGTGCGATGTACTGCGAGGTGAGTTCTGTGGTGGAGATCTGGTTCTCAGACATGAGTGGAGCCTTTCTCGGTCCGCCGGCACAGGTGCGAAATGGGGCTGCACGTCCGTGTGCGAGGGAAGAGCGGGATGGTGTCTGTCAGGGCTGGTCCGTCCGAAGGACTCAACTGCGCGCTTTGCGCCAGTGTAGAGATAGTACGCATGGGTGGAACGGGTAGTTCCTGATGCCTGCCTCGACATGACTAGTGAGCGGGCGATCCCGGTGCGCCGCCCCCGTATCGGGTCCACAGGTCGGTGTGCCAGTCCAGGTGCCGGACGAGGTCGTCGTCGCCCGGCCGCGACGCGGGGGCGCCCCGGCCGGGACGGGGTGTCGTGGGAGTGCCTCGGGAGATGTTTCCGCTCACGGTGACGTTGTCCTCGACCCGGGGACGACGCAGTGACTCGTACAGGGAGAGCGCGGCCTCGGTGTCGGGTGCGTCGCGCAGTGACTTCGCGAGAACGACCGCGTCCTCCAGGGCCATCGAGGCACCCTGGCCGGTCGCGGGGGAGGCGGCATGGGCCGCGTCACCGATGGTGAGGACGCGGCCGGAGCGCCAGGGGGTACCGGTGGGGATCTCCGTGGCGTTGGTGACCATGAGGCGGTCGGTGGTGGCCGCGACGACACCCGCGGCAGGAGTGGTGTCCTTGCGCAGCAGCGGCAGGAGCAGCTCGCGCCACCGGCCGGGTGTGCCGTGGGCGATCTCCTCGGCGGCCAGCGGCTCACCGGCCACGCGCGCGAACCAGTACGTCTCCCCGGCCGGCGACACCGCGTGGCCGAAGGCGGCCCCGCTGCCCCGCACCATGGTGATGCGCTCGCTCTCCCCGGCGTTCTCCTCGGCCAGGAGCGCGTCGTCGGTGTAGCCGTAGAAGACCCGCTGACCCGCGTGACAAGGCTGTACTCCGGGGGCGAACGACTGCCGTACGACGGAGTTCAGTCCGTCCGCCCCGACGAGCAGGTCACCGGTCGCGGTGCTGCCGTCGGTGAAGTGCGCGGTGACCGCGTCCCGGGTGTCCTCGACGGACGCGAGACGTGCTCCGTGCCGGATGCCGATGCCCCGGCGAGCGGCCTCCGCCTGCAGCGCGCCGGCGAGTTCACCACGATGCAGGCACCGGTACCGCAGCAGCGGGTCGCCGGCCTCGCCGAGCGGCACATGGGCCATCGTCGCGCCCGTGTCGTCGAGGACACGCATCGAACGCAGGGGGAAGCCGACGGCGGTGACCGCGGCGGAGGCGTCGATCTGGGCGAGGGCCCGCATGCCGTTGCTCGCGAGGGTGAGGAACGCCCCGATGTCCTCGGCCGAGTCGGGATGGGCCTCGTACACGGTGACGTCCGAACCTGCCTTGTGCAGCGCCAGCGCGGCAGCCGTGCCGGCGATCCCACCACCGATGACAAGTGTGCGCACCACGTCGTATCCCCCACTCGTATCCGTACGGACCCTCGGTCGCACTGTATGCCCGCTTCTCAAGGTGTGCCTCCCGCGAGGTGTGAGGGCTGTGGCGCTGTGTTGACGGAAGGGGAGTCCGGCCACCGACTTCGCACATGCGTATGGGTGTACGGGGCCGCAAAACACTTGGACTCGGCGGGTGTTGTCGCGGGACAATTCCAGTTCCGGCCCACCCGTACTCGCACCTGTCGTCGGCGTGCCGCGACGGCGATTCACCGGAGAAACGGGCGACGGGCCGCCTGACGACCACTCGGGGGTGGGATGGGATCGCCTGATACACGCAGGGTTCAACCACGCAGGGGTGCGGTGCTGCTGGCACTTCGTCACTACGGACGCGAGCTCGCCCGGTTACGGCTGTTCTCGGGTCCGGCCATGCTGCTGCCGGCGATGGGCAACATCGGCATCAACTACGTCGCGCCGCTCATCGTCGCGAAACTCGTCGCCAGGATCGCCACCGAAGGCGGCATCACCGTCACCGAAGCGCTCCCTTACGTCCTCGGCTTCGCCGGCGTCCTGTTGCTCGGGGAAGCGCTGTGGCGCCTGGGCCTGCACTGTCTGAACCGGCTCGCCGCGCGCGGTATCGAGAACCTGTACGTGATCGGCATGGACGAACTGTTCGCCAAGGACGCCGCCTTCTTCCACGACAACTTCGCCGGGTCGCTGACCAAGCGGGTGCTGAGCTTCGCCTCCCGATTCGAGGAGTTCGTCGACACGCTGACGTTCCAGGTCGTGGGCCGCGTGGTGCCCCTCGCGTTCGGATCGGTGATCCTCTGGCGGTACGAACCGCTGCTCGTCGTCGGCCTGTTGACGATGCTCGTGCTGACCGCGCTGTGCGTGGTGCCCCTCATCCGCCGCCGCCAGGCGCTGGTCGACCGGCGCGAGGAGGCGATCGCCCGGGTGTCGGGCCATGTCGCCGACAGCCTGATGAACATGGACACGGTCCGCGCGTTCGCGGCCGAGGAACGCGAAGCCGCCGAACACCGGTCCCGGGTCGCCGAGTCGAGGCGACTCACCCTGAGGGCCTGGGACTACGGCAACCTGCGCATCGACACGTTCGTCGCACCCATGTCCGTACTCACCAACGCGCTGGGCCTGTTGCTCGCGGTCGCCCTCGCCGGCAGCGGGCACGGTGTGGAGGCGGTCGTGGTGGCCTTCACGTACTACTCGAACGCGACGCGGATCATGTTCGAGTTCAACCAGGTGTACCGCCGTCTGGAGAGTTCGATGACGGAGGCGGGGCAGTTCACCGAACTGCTGCTGTCGCCGCCGACCGTGCTGGACCCGGTGCCGCATGAGCCGCTGCTGTCCCAGGCCGCCGACGTCCGCTTCGAGGAGGTGACCTTCGCCCACGCGGGGGCGGGGCCACTCTTCCAGGGGCTCGAACTGGCGGTGCCCAGCGGCACGAAGATCGGCCTCGTCGGCCGGTCCGGCGGCGGCAAGACCACACTCAGTCGGCTGCTGCTGAGGATGACGGACCTCGACGCCGGCCGCATCCTGATCGGCGGACAGGACATCAGCAGGCTGCGCCAGGCCGAGTTGCGCAGTCTCATCGCCTACGTGCCGCAGGATCCGGCGATGTTCCACCGCTCGCTGCGGGACAACATCGCGTTCGCCCGCCCGGACGCCACGGACCGGGAGATCCGGCGCGCGGCCGAGATCGCGCACGTCACGGAGTTCGCCGACGCCCTGCCGGACGGCTTCGACACGATGGTGGGCGAGCGCGGGGTGAAGCTGTCGGGCGGACAGCGCCAGCGGGTCGCGCTCGCCAGGGCGATCCTTCGTGACGCGCCGATCCTGCTGCTCGACGAGGCCACCAGCGCCCTGGACTCCGAGAGCGAGGTCCTGGTCCAGGAAGCGTTGTGGAGGCTCATGGAGGGGCGGACGGCGCTCGTGGTGGCGCACCGGCTGAGCACGGTCGCCACCATGGACCAGCTCGTCGTCCTCGACCGCGGGCGCATCGTCGAACAGGGCACCCACCAGGAACTGCTCGCCTCGGCCGGCGCCTACGCCAAGCTCTGGCAGCACCAGTCGGGCGGCTTCCTCGACGACGGGCCCACGCGGGAGACCGTGCACTGACCGTGCGGTGAACCGACCGCACCGAGCACACGCGATCCGTCGGTGCGGTCGGTGCGGTCGGTGCGGTGCGGTGCGGTGTGCTCAGGTCTGCGTGCGCCGCACGCACTCCTTGACCACGTCACCCAGGCTTCCGGTCCGCTCCAGGGTCTCCCGCTGGACCCGGGCGCCGTTGCCGTCCCGCAGCAGTTGCGACGCGGTCGTGTGCACCCAGTCGGTGTCGCCGCTGTCGTCCAGGGCGGGGCCGACATGTTCCAGCAGCGCGCGCACCACGTCCCCGGCCGGTGCCGGCCGCATGGTCGCGGGGTGCAGCAGTTCCTCCTCAAGCCCCGACCGTGCGGCCCGCCAGGCGGCCAGCCGCAACAGCTCCACGGGGTGCGCCGCCGGGGCGGTTCCAGCCCGCCACTCGCGCGCCGCCGTCTCGACGAGTCCACGGGTGAGGGTGGCCAGCAGGGTCGCGGTG
Source organism: Streptomyces liliiviolaceus (assembly GCF_018070025.1). NCBI lineage: Bacteria > Bacillati > Actinomycetota > Actinomycetes > Kitasatosporales > Streptomycetaceae > Streptomyces > Streptomyces liliiviolaceus. The sequence goes on along the minus strand of NZ_JAGPYQ010000002.1, from coordinate 1,936,030 downwards.
CTCGCCTCCAGGCAGACGTCCGACACACGGATCTCGACGGTGGGGTACCGCTCGGCGATCCGCGCGTCGTAATAGACCATGCCCCTGTCCTTGAGCACCCCCGTGGCCACCATGGCGTCGATCCGCCGGTGGTAGGCGTCCGCCGTACCGAAGAGTTCCGTGGGGCCGGCCATCGGCCAGCGCATCCACACCCGGCTCCGGTAACTGCTGTAGAGGCTGTCCTTTCCCTGCCAGAAGGGGGAGTTCGTGCTGAGCGCCGTCAGCACGGAGAGCCAGGGGCGGACGCGGTCCAGTACCGCGGCGCCCTCGTCGTCGGATTCCACCGACACATGGATGTGGCAGCCGCAGACGAGCTGCTCCCGGGCAGGCAGGCCGAACTCCTCGACCATCCACTGGTACCGGGCGTTCGGACTGACCGACGGACTGACCGGCAGGGGGGACGTGGCGAGCGCGACGACCGTGGCTCCGATGTCCCCCGCGACCCGCGCCGCCTCCTTGCGGCACCGGACGATCTCCGCGCCGAGTTCGGTCATGTCCGCCCGCGGGTGCGTCGCGAATTCGAGCTGCTGGGTGTGCAGTTCCTTCTCGAACGTCTCCTCCGACGGATCGTCCCTGGCGGCGCGAGCGAGTACCGCGGCGGACAGCGCCTGTGGTTCGCCGGTCTCGGGATCGACCAGGAGAAGTTCCTCTTCAACTCCCACGGTACGCACGTGACAAGGCCTCTCATGAGGGTCGTCGGGGGCGACGACGCAGAATGCCGGGAAGGCGGAGGCAGCCAACTCCTCCCGCGGTTCCGAATGCCCTGGAACAGCGGCAGGACACCCGGCAGCCGAGAGGGCGTGCGTGTGCCCCGCGCGGCTCTGCCACGCGGGGCACGGGGGACAGGACGACGAGGACGTGCACGGGGTGTCCGGCATGGCTCGGCCCCGTGCGGGCGGCAGCGACGCCGCCCGCACGGGGCCGGTTCACAGCACCCGGCGCCTGCGCCCCAGCCAGGTCTGGGCCACCACGACCACGGCGAGGAAGGCACCGCTGACCACCTGCTGGTACGCGGAGTCCAGGGAGCCGATCTGGTTGATGACGTTCTGGATCACCTTCAGCAGCAGCACGCCCACCAGGGAACCGCTGACGAAGCCGAAGCCGCCGGAGAGCAGGGTGCCGCCGATGACGACGGCCGAGATGGCCTCCAGCTCCATTCCCGACCCGAGGATCGTCACGCCCGACACCAGCCAGGCCGCGTTGAGCGCGCCCGCGAGACCGGCGCACAGTCCCGACAGGGCGTACACGGCGATCTTCGTACGGGCCACGGGGGCGCCCATCAGGGCCGCCGCGTCCTCGTTGCCGCCGACCGCGTACACGTACTGGCCGAATCTGGTGAGCCGCAGGACGACGGCGCCCAGGACGAACAGCACCACCGTGATCCAGATCGGTACGCCGATGCCGAGCAGCGAGCCCTGCCCGAGGGTCGCGAAGAACGAGTCCTTGTCGACGAGGTACGTCTTCGAGCCCTCGTCGGTGATCGCCAGCAGGATGCCGCGCGCCCCGAGCATCGCGGCCAGGGTCACGATGAAGGGGGCCAGCCCCGACCGGGCGATGAGGAGGCCGTTGACGACCCCGATGAGCCCGCACACCGCGAGCGGGAGCAGCAGGGCCACCGCCGTGCCGTACTGCGAGCCCCAGGCCGCCAGCACCCCGCCGAGGGCGAAGAGCGAGCCGACCGACAGGTCGATCCCGCCGGTGACGATGACGAACGTCATCCCGAGCGCGACCACGGCCAGGAAGGCCGAGGACAGCGCCATGTTCTCCAGATTGTCACCGGTCAGGAAGGTGTCGAAGCTCAGCGACGCCGCGACCATGGCCACCAGGAGGGTGACCAGGGCGCCGTGCTGCTGCGCGAGCGCGCTGAAGCGTTCGGCGCGGGTGGGGGCGTCGGCCTTGTCGGGCTCCTGGTGGACGGGGGCCGGCCGCATCTCGGCCTCTGTGGTCCCGATGGTCATCGCTTCCCCCGTTCACGGGCCGCGTAGACGGCGGCGATGATCACCACGGCCTGGGCCATCTGCGTCCACGACGGTTGCAGGTCGTGCTTGATGAGCGTGGTGGTCAGCAGCTGGATCAGCACGGCCCCGGCGACCGTGCCGCCGATGCGTACGCGGCCCCCGGACAGGGGAGTGCCGCCGACGACCACCGCCGTGATCGCCGACAGTTCCATGAGGTTGCCCAGCGAGGTGGGATCGCTGGCCGTCAGCCGGGCGGTGGCCAGGACGCCCGCCACCGCGGCCAGCGCACCGGAGCACGCGTACACCACGATGAGGACCCGGCGCACCGGCAGCCCCGCGAGGCGCGCCGCGGGCCTGCTGTCGCCGACGGCGAGCAACTGGCGTCCGAAGGTGGTGCGGCGCACCACGAAGGCCACCAGCAGCGCCAGGGCCGCCGCGATGAGGACGAGGTACGGCACGCCCAGCACGTCACCGGAGCCGAGCGACGCCATGCCCGGATCGCGTACGTCCTCCAGCTGCGGGAGCAGCACCAGGGCGATCCCGCGGCCGGCGACCATGAGGGCCAGCGTGGCGACGATCGGCTGGACGCCCAGGAAGGCGATCAGCGAACCGTTCGCCAGGCCGATCACGATGCCGCCCGCCACCGCCATCAGGACGGCGATCCACGGGCCGTAGCCGAGATACAGGGACAGGAGCGAGGTGGACAGGGCCATCACCGAGCCCACCGACAGGTCGACGCCCTCGGTGCCGATCGCCAGGGCCATGCCGAGCGCGACGATGAGGACCGGCGCGACCTGGACGGCCTGGGTGCGGAAGTTCTCCGCCGACACGAAGTTCGAGGTGAAGACGAAGTTGAAGACGAGCAGGGCCGCGACGCCCGCGTAGACGCCGTACTCCTGGAGCAGGCGCAGCAGCCGCTCGCGGTCCACCTGACCGCGGGTCAGCGTCAGGTCAGTCATGGGAACTCCCAGCGGAATCCGCGTTCTTCGAGAGATCCGGCGAGGCCGGGTGGTCCGCCGCTTCGGAGGGGGCCGGGGGTTCGGCGGCGATGGCGCGCATCAGCGCGTCCTCGGTGACGGCGTCGCCGGTCAGCTCGTCGACCACCACACCGTCCTTGAGGACGACGATCCGGTCGCTGCCCTCGATCAGTTCCTCGGTGTCGGAGGAGATCAGCAGCACGGCGAGCCCCTCCTCGGCGAGTTCGTCGATGAGGGACTGGACCTCCGCCTTGGCCCCCACGTCGATGCCCCGGGTGGGCTCGTCGAGGAGCAGCACCTTCGGGTGCATGGCCAGCCAGCGGGCCAGCAGCACCTTCTGCTGGTTGCCGCCGGAGAGCTCGCCGACCTTCTGGTGCGGCCCCGCCGACTTGATGCGCAGCCGCTTCACGAACATGTCGACGACCTTGTCGACACGGGCGTTGTCCACCAGACCGAACCGTGAGAGTCCGGGCAGGGCGGCGAGCGCGATGTTCTCCCGCACGGAGAGGCCGGGCGAGATGCCCTCGGCCTTGCGGTCCTCCGGCAGCAGGCTGATGCCGGCGCGGATCGCGGCCGGTGTGGAGCCGGTCCGCACGGGCGTGCCACCGACCGACACCCGGCCGGAGTCGGCCGGCAGCGCCCCCGCGATAGCCCTCGCGGTCTCACTGCGGCCCGAGCCGAGGAGCCCGCCGAGACCCACCACCTCACCCGGACGGATGTCGAGCGACACGTCGTGCAACTGATGACGGATCGTCAGTCCCTTGGCGCGCAGCACCGGTTCGGCCGCCGCCTGGTGCGATCCGGTGAACTTGGTCAGGCCCTCGCTGCGGACCTCGCCGATCTCCCGGCCCAGCATCAGCGAGACCAGTCGCAGCCGGTCGAGGTCGGCGAGCCGCCCGGTGTGCACCACCCGGCCGTCCCGCAGCACGGTGACGGCGTCGCAGATCTCGTACAGCTCGTCCATGCGGTGGCTCACGTAGACCACCGCGATGCCGCGCTCGCGGAGCATGCCGATCACGTCGAACAGGGTGCGCACCTCGCGCGGTTCGAGCGACGAGGTGGGCTCGTCCATGATCACGACACGTGCGTCGATGGCGACGGCCCGCGCGAGAGCCACCATCTGCTGGGCGCCGACGCCCAGTTCACGCAGCGGCCGGCTCACGTCGACCCGGATGCCGAGGCCCCGCAGCGCCTCGTCGGCCTCCCGGTGCATACGGCGGAAGTCGATGAGTCCGAGCCGGCCGCGCGGTTCGCGGCCGAGGAGGAGGTTGCGCGCCACGCTCATCAGCGGGACGAGGTTGACCTCCTGGTAGATGGTGGAGATGCCTGCCTGCTGGGCCTGCAGGGGGGTCGTGAAGCGGACCGGTGAGCCGTTGTGGACGACCTCGCCGGTGTCCGGCTGGTAGACGCCGGTGAGTACTTTGATCAGGGTCGACTTGCCCGCGCCGTTCTCGCCGACGAGGGCGTGCACCTCCCCGGCGCGGGCGGTGAAGTCCACGTCGGACAACGCCTTCACGCCGGGGAAGTGCTTGGACACGCCAGTGACGGAGAGCATCTCAGTAGGCCTTGGCGATGTCCGACTCGGCGTTGGCCTCGGTGTACTCGGTGTCCTTGATGACGATGTCCTGCGACACCTCGTCGCCCTTGGTGAAGCTGTCGAGGGTCTGGAAGGCGAGCGGACCGAAGCGCGGGTTGGACTCGACCACACCGCTGATCCAGCCGTCCACGATGCCCTGGACGGCGTTGCGCGTGCCGTCGATGGTCACGATCTTCACGTCGCCGGCCTTCTTGCCGGCGCCCTTGAGGGCGTTGACGGCGCCGAGGCCCATCTCGTCGTTCTCGGCGTAGATGCCCTTGATGCCGGGCTTGGACTGGATGAGGTTCTCGGTGACCGACTGGCCCTTCTCACGGGCGAACTCACCGGTCTGCTGGAAGACCACCTTGAGGCCGGGGGCCTCCGCCTTGATCTGGTCCACGAAGCCCTTGGTGCGCTCGGTGGTGACGTTGTTGCCCGCCGCGCCGAGCAGGATGGCGATCTCGCCCTTGCCGCCGGTCGCCTCGATCATCTGGTCGGCGGCCCGCTTGCCCTGCTCCACGAAGTCGGAGCCGATGAAGCTCACATAGTCCTTGCACGCCTCGGCGTTGATCTTGCGGTCGACCGTGACGATCGGGATGTGCTTGGCCGACGCCGTCTTCAGCACCGGCTCCCAGCCGTCCGAGTTGAGCGGCGCGACGACCAGCACGTCGGCGCCCTTGGCGATGAGGTCCTGGACGTCGCTGATCTGCTTGGAGAACTGCGACTGGGCGTTGGCGGTGAGGAGCTTGATGCCGCGCTTCTTCGCCTCGGCCTTGATTGAGGCGGTCTCGGCGATCCGGAAGGGGTTGGCCTCCTTCTCGGACTGCGAGAAACCGACCGTGGCGTTCTTGAGGTCGAGCTTCTCGCCCCCGAACGTGTCGATGGTGCAGGAGGGCCCGGAGCCGGCACTCGGCGAGGCGACCTCCTGGCCCGCGTCGGCCTGCTGCTCGGTGGCCTTGTCGTCGGAGGAGTCCTCGGACTTGGTGCATCCGGTGAGTGCCAGGCTCGTGAGGATGCCGGTGGCGAGGAGAGCGCGAGCGGTGGTGCGACGAGAAGATGCGGTCGACTTCATGGAGATCCCCAAACGGCGCGGCCCTGGAGCTGAGAGCGCTCCCGGGAGTTCGGCACTTGACGGTCGATACGGCGTGCACGGCGTTCAGGGGAGGTTTTTACATCGTTGGAGAGGTCGTGTAAACCCCTCCGTCCGAAATCTCGACCGATTGGTTCGACCCGCCGTCAGCGCCGCCCGAGGGTGCTCTCCCGCTCCACCAGCCGGAACTCCGCCGTGAGTTCCCGTCCGCCGGGGTCCTGGCGGCCGGAAAGACTGCGCAGCAGCGAGGCCACGGCGAGGCGGGCGATGGCTTGTTTGTCGGGCGCGATGGTGGTCAGCGAAACCGCCCCGAACCGGCTCTCGGCGATGTCGTCGAAGCCGACCACGGCGATGTCCCACGGCACCCTGAGCCCACGTTCGTGCAGCACCCGCATGGCGCCGATCGCGATGAGGTCGTTGAAGGCGAAGACCGCGTCGGGCCGGTGGCCCGCGTCCAGCAGCTCGGCCATGGCCCGGGCGCCGTCGTCCCGGTTCCAGCCGCCGACGGGCACGATCAGGTCCTCGTCGGGGGTGAGGCCCGCCGCCGCCAACTCCGCACGCCAGCCGTCGAGCCGCAGATGGGCGGGACGGTTCGCGGAGTCCGTACGGACCCCGAGATAGGCGATCCGGGTCCGGCCGCGGTCGAGCAGGTGACGCACCGCCGCCCGGGCGGCGGCGACGTTGTCGATCGCGATGTGGTCGAAGGGCAGACCGTACTCGCGCTCGCCGAGCAGCACCAGGGGCACGTCGTCGGCCCGGCCCTGCAGGTCCTCGGCCTCCAGCTCCAGCGGGCTCAGGATCAGTCCGTCGATCACCCGGGCCCGGAAACCCTGGCTGACCAGCAGTTCCTGCTGGCGCTCGCCCCGTGTGTGGTCGAGCAGGACGGTGAACTCGTGCTCGGCGGCGGCGTCGATCACCGCGCCCGCCAGCTCGGCGAAATAGGGGTTGCCCAGCTCGGGAACGGCCAGCGCGATGATGCCCGTACGGCCTTTGCGCAAATGTCGTGCGGTGAGGTTCGGCCGGTAGCCGAGTTCGTCGATCGCCTCCTGGACCTTGGCGCGCATCGCTGGGGTGATGTGCGGATAGTTGTTCACGACGTTGGAAACGGTCTTGATCGAGACGCCGGCCCGTTCGGCCACGTCCTTCAGGCTGACCCGCAAGGGATCTCCTCGGCATCGACGGGAACTCCGCGACCGGAGCTGTGTCATGAACCTGGACAGCGGGTGGGAGCCCGTGCTCTCATGCCAACTGCCTCTGCTTCCAACGTTGTACAGACTGAAGCTCCGAGCCGCCACCCTTCCTCACCCTAGGACGTGTCCGCAGAGGCCCGTCGCCCGCCCGGACCGCGGGGCGGGCGGAACTCTCCGGACATGGCCCGGGGGGTTTCCGGTGGGCCTTCCGTGGGGGAGTGGCGTCCGGTGCTTCCGCACTGCCTGAAGGGCGTGGGACCCCTGACCGGGCCGGGTGAGACCGGTCCCCGGGCGGGGGGCGCGTGCCGGGCGTCGCGACACCGCCACGACCGGGTGTCCCGGCGCCGCGGAGATTCGTCAGAAGCTCCCTAGGAGGATTCGTGCGCATCACCTCACTCAAGTCACTCGGATCGCTCAGATCACGCATACAGCTCAGACAACGACTCGCCCTGTTCCTCGCGGTATTACTGGGGGCCGCGGGACTGGCCGCCGCATCGGTCGCGACGGCCGTGGAGGATCCTGTCGAGGTCCACGGCCTCAAGGGGGAGTACTACACCCAGTCCGCCCCCGGCGCCTTCGATTTCCACGAGCTCAAGGCCACCGGCATGGACGCGCAGCTCGACTTCGACAATCTGGAGTCCCGGCTGCGCGCCGCGACCGGGAAGTCGGACGACGTCAGCGTGCGCTGGACCGGCCGGATCGTGCCCGAGAAAACCGGCCCCACCACCTTCTCCATCATCGGGGACAACGGCTTCCGCCTCTGGGTCGACGGGAAACTCACCATCGACCACTGGGTCGACGACTGGGACCGCGAACAGACCGCGGAGCCGGTGGAGCTGACGGCCGGCACGGCCTACGACATCAAGGTCGAGTACTTCGAGCACTACGGAGGCTCCAACCTCCATCTGCGCTGGACCCCGCCCGGCGGCACCAAGACCGCGATCCCGCAGTCGGCGTTCCTGCTGCCCGCGGGCTACGACTACGACGGCGCCATCGCCACCACCGTCCTCAAGGACGGCCGCACCCTGCGGCTCGACTTCGCCCAGGAACTCAAGGCGCCCGCGGCCGGTCTGATCGACCACCTGGACGCGGTCATCGGCGGCGCCACCTGGCCGCTCGGCCGCATCAAGCTCGACCCGGCCGACTCCAAGTCCCTGCTGATCGAGCTCAAGGAGCCCGTGGTCGGCAACAAGACGGGCACCGCGCGCGGCAGCGCCGATGTGCGCTACGACGGGGAAGGGGGCCTCTCCGCCAAGGACGGCAACGTTGTCAAGCCGTTCTGGAGCAGCGGCACCAACCGGTCGACCCATCAGTTGAGCACCAAGTGGGGCAAGGACGTCACCCCGGCCAACGCCCACCGCGAGTACCCGAGGCCACAGCTCACCCGCGACAACTGGGAGAACCTCAACGGCAGCTGGCAGTTCGCCGCCGCCGAGGCGGGGGAGCAGCCCCCGGTGGGGAAGAAGCTCGCCGAGAAGATCCTCGTCCCGTATCCCGTCGAGTCCCAGCTGTCGGGCATCGAACGGCACGAGGACCGGATGTGGTACCGCCGCACCTTCACCGTCCCGAAGGACTGGAAGATCGGCTCGAAGCAGCGGCTGCGGCTCAACTTCGGCGCGGTCGACTGGCGTTCCGAGGTCTACGTCAACGGCACGAAGGTCGCCGACCACCAGGGCGGGTACGACAAGTTCGGCGCCGACGTCACCGACGCCCTCAAGCCGGGTCGCACCCAGGAGCTGATCGTCGGCGTCTACGACCCGACGGACGCCGCGAACGGCGAGAACCCGCCGATCGGAAAACAGCGCCTCGACCCGAGCGGCATCTGGTACACCCCGTCCTCCGGTATCTGGCAGACCGTGTGGATGGAGCCCGTCGCCGCCGACCACGTCGACTCGCTCGCCCTCACCCCGGACGTGACCGCCGGCACGCTGACGGTCGCGCCGAAGGGCGTACGCGACGGAGTCCCGGTCACCGCGACGGCGTACGAGGGCAAGCGCAAGGTGGCCACCGTCTCCGGCCGCACGGGCAGCCCGCTCACCCTGAAGATCCGTGACGCGCGGCTGTGGTCGCCGGACGACCCGTTCCTGTACGACCTGAAGGTCGCCGTCGGCTCCGATCGTGTCGGCAGCTACTTCGGTATGCGGTCCATCGCCGTGGAGAACGTCGAGGGCACCCCTCGTACCGTCCTCAACGGCAAGCCGGTCTTCATGATGGCCACCCTCGACCAGGGTTTCTGGCCGGACGGACTGCACACCGCGCCGAGTGACAAGGCCCTGGCGTACGACCTGAAGATGCACAAGGCCATGGGCTTCAACTCGGTCCGCAAGCACATCAAGGTCGAGCCCGACCGCTGGTTCTACTGGGCCGACAAGCTCGGCCTGATGGTGTGGCAGGACATGCCGGCCATGACGGCGGGCGTGAACCCGTCCGCCACCGCCCGCGCCACCTACGAGCGCGAGATGAAGCAGATGATCGACGAGCACATCAGCAGCCCGTCGATCGTCATGTGGGTCACTTTCAACGAAGGGTGGGGCCAGTACGACGTGGGCCGCATCGCCGCACAGGCCAAGGCCTGGGACCCGACGCGACTGGTCAACAACCAGTCGGGCCTCAACCTCGGCGCCGACGGCGGTACGGGCGACATCATGGACGAGCACGGCTATCCGAGCCCCGCGCTGCCACCGCATCCGGACGGCAAACGGGCGCTGGTCATGGGGGAGTACGGCGGTCTCGGACTCGCCGTGCCCGGACATGCCTGGTCGGTGCAGCAGTCCTATGTCGACGTCGACCCGGCCACGTACACCGACGACTACCTCACCAAGCTCGCCGAGGTGCACGCGCTGGCCTGCAAGGGCGGCAACGGCGCGGTGTACACCCAGATCGCGGACGTCGAGGGCGAGCTGAACGGGCTGATCACGTACGACCGCGCGGTCGTCAAGCCCGATGTGGCGCGGGTGAGGGCGGCGCACGAGGCCCTGATCGACGACGTGTCCCGGGCGATCCCCGCGGGCTGCGTCTGACGTCGTGCGCCAGGGCCGCCCGGTGGGATGCCTCCCCGCCGCTCACCGGGCGGCCCCCGTGCGCTGCCATGTGTCCGCCGACCGGCCTGCCCGGCGTCAGATGCGCCAGGTACGGATCCGGTCGGCGGCCTGGTAGACCGTGGCCTTGCGGGCCTGTATGTCGCGCACCAGCTCCACCAGCGCCCCGTAGGGCGGATCGATGCCCTCGGCGGAGGTGTGCATGTAGGCGACGGCGACCTGGCAGGCGTACAGGGAGTTCCGGTACGGCAGGGGCTCCAGCCGGACGATCGTGTGCAGGAGCGCCGCCGCCCGCCAGGACGCGTCCGGCGTGGCGAGGCCGGGGCGGGGGATGCGGGTCTTGTGGCGGGCGACCGCGGCCACCAGGGCCGAGTAGTCCCCGACCGTCACGTCCTCGGGGACGGCCTGCTCCTGGATGTCGAGCAGCCAGGCGATGTCGACATGGAGCATCAGGCGGCTTCGGCTCCCTGGTGGCGGCCGGCCGGCGGGATCTCGTCCGGGAACGCCTCGTCGAACTCGGCGCGCTGCAACTCGCCCCAGGAGACGGCGTAGCGCACGAACTGCTGGCGCTGGCGTTCGCGGAGGGAGAGGTCGTGGACGTACTGCTTGAGGGAGGTGCCTGCGGCTGCGGCTGCGGCGCGCAGTTCCTGCATCTCCTCGTCGCTGTAGGTGATGTTCAAGGACGGCATATGCGGATGGTACCTAGTAGGTACCTGGGTGGGCAAGCGGGGTCTTTTTCGGGGGTGTGGGAGCTGGGTTGCGGGGCGGGTGCGGGTTCGGTGGGGGCCGGTCGCGCAGTTCCCCGCGCCCCTGGAGGAACGGGGCTGCGCCCCTGTTCCTCCCCCAGGTGCTGAACCGGCGCAGGAGCGTCAGGGTGGATGTGAGGGGCGGAGTCGTCCGGTGAGGAGGGGTTGTGGAGCGTGTCCCGTCCGACCCGTTCGTGCATGTCAGAGGTGCCAGCGAGCACAATCTCAAGAACGTCGACGTGGATGTTCCCCGTGACGCGATGGTCGCCTTCACCGGGATCTCCGGGTCGGGCAAGTCCTCGCTGGCCTTCGGCACGCTGTACGCCGAGGCCCAGCGCCGGTACTTCGAGTCCGTCGCGCCCTACGCCCGGCGGCTGCTCCAGCAGGTCGGTGCGCCGCACGTCCAGGAGATCTCCGGGCTGCCGCCCGCCGTCGCTCTCCAGCAGCGGCACGGTGCCCCCAGCTCGCGGTCCACGGTCGGCACGCTCACCACGCTGAGCAACCTGCTGCGCATCCTGTACTCCCGCGCCGGCACCCATCCGGACGGGGCCCCGCGGCTGGCCGCCGAGGCGTTCTCGCCCAATACCGCCGCCGGTGCCTGTACGCGGTGCCACGGACTGGGGGTCGTCGTCGACGTCGCCGAGGACCTGCTCGTACCGGACCCCTCCCTGAGCATCCGCGACGGCGCTATCGCGGCCTGGCCCGGCGCCTGGCAAGGTGCGAACCTGCGCAGCGTCGTCAGCGGTCTGGGCATCGACATCGACAAGCCGTGGCGCCGGCTGCGGAAGAAGGACCGGGAATGGCTGCTGTACACCGATGAACAGCCGTCCGTGCTGATCGAGCCGGAGGCCGACCGGATCGATTACGGCTACTACGGCACGTTCTGGAGCGCCCGCGCCCATGTCATGCATGTCCTCGCCGACTCCAAGAGCGAGCGGATGCGGGAACGGGCGATGCGCTTCGTCCGGAGCGTGCCCTGCCCGCGGTGCGAGGGCAGCGGGCTGCGGCAGGAGGCCCTGGCCGTGACCTTTGCCGGGCGCTCCATCGCCGAGGTCAACGCGCTGCCCCTCACCGAGGTCGTCGCGCTGCTGCGGCCCGTCGCCGAACTGCCCGGGACCGGGGCGGCCACCACGACGGACCCGGCCGGGGAGGCGAGCGAGGTCGCGGTACGGATCTGTGAGGACCTGGTCGCCCGGATCGAAGTACTGCTCGGACTCGGCCTCGGCTACCTCGGTCTGGGGCGCCGCTCGACGACCCTGTCGCCAGGTGAGGCGCAACGGCTGCGCATCGCCACCCAGCTCCGTTCCGGACTCTTCGGCGTCGTCTACGTCCTCGACGAGCCCTCCGCCGGGCTGCACCCGGCCGACGCGGAGCCCCTGCTGGACGTGCTGGACCGGCTCAAGGCGGCGGGCAACTCGCTCTTCGTCGTGGAGCACGACATGGACGTCGTGCGACGGGCGGACTGGGTGGTGGACATCGGGCCGGAGGCGGGTGAGGGCGGCGGACGGGTCCTGTACAGCGGTCCGGTGTCCGGCCTCGAAGGGGTCGCGGAGTCCGCCACCGGCCGCTGTCTGTTCGGACACGCGCCACCGGTCGAGCACCGCCCGCGGACGCCACGGGGCCGGCTGCGGCTGAGCGGCGTCTCGCGGCACAACCTGAGGGACGTCTCGGTCGACATCCCGCTGCGGGTGCTGACCGCGGTGACAGGCGTGTCCGGATCCGGGAAGTCCACGCTGGTGACCCAGGTGCTCGCCGAGGTCGTACGCCGCCACCTGAGCCAGGGCCCGGACGGGAACGGAAGCGACGAGGACGGAGGCGACGGGGACGGCGCGGAGCTGGAGGTCGACCTGCGGGACGCGTCGGGGCTCGACTCCTTCGACCGGCTGGTACGGGTCGACCAGCGGCCCATCGGCCGGACGCCCCGCTCCAACCTGGCCACGTACACCGGCATGTTCGACGCGGTCCGCAAGCTGTACGCGGCGACCGACGAGGCACGGGAGCGCGGGTACTCCGCGGGGCGGTTCTCCTTCAACGTCGCGCAGGGCCGCTGCGAGACCTGCCAGGGGGAGGGGTTCGTCGAGGTCGAGCTGCTGTTCCTGCCCGGCACGTACGCCCCGTGCCCTGCCTGCCACGGCGCGCTACGACGCCGGGACGCTCGAAGTCACGTACAGGGGAAAGAACATCGCCGACGTGCTGGCCATGCCCGTGGACGAGGCCGCAGGGTTCCTCGCCGATCTCCCGGCGGCCTCCCGGAGCCTGGAGACGCTGCGGGAAGTGGGGCTGGGATATCTGAGGCTGGGGCAGCCCGCGACGGAGCTGAGCGGCGGTGAGGCCCAGCGCATCAAACTGTCCACGGAGCTCCAGCGGGCCCGTCGCGGCCACGCGCTCTACCTCCTCGACGAGCCGACGGCCGGACTCCACCCGGCCGATGTCGCCCTGCTGCTGCGGCAGTTGCACCGGCTCGTCGACGCGGGCAACACGGTCGTCGTGGTCGAACACGACCTGGACACGATCGCCACCGCCGACTGGGTCGTCGACCTGGGCCCCGGCGGCGGGGACGCGGGCGGCCGGGTGATCGCCGAAGGCCCTCCGGCAAAGGTCGCGAAAGCCCGCCGCAGCGCTACGGCGCCCTATCTGGCACGCCGGTTGGCGGGGTCCTGAGCCGCCGTCGCCGACCGCCCGGTACCGGATTCGGACATCGCTCGCGCCTCATGGGAACTATTTGGCCACAGAGGGTCCACAAGGCTCGCTCGCAACGTCATGATGCATCCCTCAGCAGCACCGCTCAGGGGGACACATGAGCCACGAGTCGACACCGCCGCCCGTGCCGGGCCTCCTGCCGCCGCCCCTGCCTCCGCCGCCCGCGAAGAAGAACCACTCGAACGCGGTCGTCATCGGCTCCGCGGCTGCCGTCGTCGTCGCCGTCGTCACCACGGGCCTCGCGGTGAGCGGCAGCCGTGACGGGGCGGCCGAGCCGGGACCGACCGTCACGGTCACCGAGGTCGCCACTCCGGGCGACGCGCACGCCGTGGCCGGGGACGACGCCCGACCGGCCGCCGAGGAGCCCGGCGACGGCGTCCACGGCCTCAGTGAACCGGCCGCCTACGACAACGACGTGGAAGTCAGCCTGTCGAAGTTCTCGCGGGGCACGTCGAGCGACTACGCCTCCCCGGGGAACACGCCCTACGCCAAGTTCACCATCAAGATCGTGAACGGGTCCGACGAGAGCGTCAACGCCGACGAACTCAGCGTCAACTGCGCCTACGGCGACGAGGGCAAGGAGGGTGACGCCATCTTCGACGAAGGGCTCGACGGCCTTCCCGAGACCCGCATCCTCGCCGGGCGCTCCCTTTCCGTCGTCTGGGCCTGCGAACTCCCCAAGGACCAGCAGTACTTACAGGTGGAGGTCGCACCCGACTACGAATCGAGGACCGCCGTGTTCACCGGCAATGTGAAGTAGGCAGGCGGCCTTTTCGCCAAAGAGCGACTCCTCGGTCACGGCTCGGTTCTGCCCTCGCCCGGGGCGCCGGGGCCGCCCGAGTCGCCCAGGCCGGCCTGATCGTCGCGTTCGGTGACGAGGATCCGGAGCAGACCGGGGCAGTGCTCCTCGATGTCCGTCCTGCGCAGGCGCAGGGTGCTTCCGTTGCCGTGGTCGCGCTGCACGACCAGGCCCGCCTCCCGCAGCACCCGGAAGTGATGCGTACGCGTGGCCTTCTTGACCGGCAGGTCGAACGACCCGCAGGCGTGCTCCTGATCCTCGGAGTCGGCCGCGAGCGAGGCGATCACCTTGCGCCGGGAGTCGTCCGCCAGCGCGGCGAACACTTTGCCGAGATCCACGATCCTCCTCCGGGCGGCACACTTCAGGTACGGCTTGCATCATACCTCGATGCTTGACTAGCCTCCGAGGTATGGACATCGTCATACCTGAAGCATCTGGTCCCATCGGCATCCACGGATTCGCCCGCTCCCGCCCGGAACGCGCCGAGGAACTGGAACGTCTGCTGCTCTCGTTCGTCGAGTCGACCCGCGCCGAGCCGGGCTCCTGGCAGTACCAGGTGCACCGCGACGCCGCCGACCCCACCACGCTGGTCTTCTACGAGCTGTGGCGCTCCGGTGACGATCTGCGCAGTCACCTCGCCCGGCCCGAGCTCGTCCGCTTCCAGGAGACCCGCATGGAGTACCTGCGCGAGGACCTGGAGATCCACTGGCTGACCCCGCTCAGCGCGGACGCCTCGACCCACTCCGCACAACAGGACGCGTAGCGCGTCGGCCCGGCTGCGGGCCGCCCCGGGCGCCGGTGGACCGTCCCGGCCGGAGTGTCAGCGGCGTGCCAGCAGTACTCCGCCGAGCGTGCGGGCCGCCGAGGTGATGGTGGGGTGGGTCTCGACCGTGAAGCCCGCCTCGGTGAGCCACGTGGCCACCTGGCCCGGCTCGCGGAGGCGGCCGTAGGACTCCGGCCAACTTCCGTCGCCGTCCTGCGGCTTGGGCGGTGAGGTGCCGGCGGCGTGGAAACCCAGGAGCAGCAGGCCGCCGGGCCGCAGCACCCGATGGAAGCCGGCGAGGACGTCGCCGATCGCCACATCGGGGATGTGCATGATCGCGTACCAGGCGAGCAGAGCGGTCAAGGAACCGTCCGCCAGGGCGAGTTCGGTCATCGAGCCCACCTCGAACCGCAGGCCGGGGTGCTCGCTCCGGGCCACCTCGATCATCCTGGGCGACAGGTCGATACCGAAGGCGTCCACGCCGAGGTCCCGCAGGTGGGCGGTGATCCGCCCGGGCCCGCACCCCACGTCCGCGACGGGCCCGCCGCCGGCCGCCCGTACGGACCCGGCGAACAGTGCCATGACCTCTTGCTCGGGCGGCAGTTCCGCCAGGAGGTTCCGTGTCTCGTCCGCGTAGCCGACGGCGTCGGCGTTGTAGGACGCCCGGGTGTCCGCCAGCCATCCCTCGGTCTCCGGGTCTTCCCGTCCGGTGCTCACACGGGGAGGTTAGCCGAGACGACGGTCGCCGCACGAGGAACCACGTGCGGCGGTCGCCGGATGAAGAACCATCAGGCGGCGGTCGCCGTATCGGGAAGCAGGGGTCGCCGTGCCTTCCGGCATCCGGGCGGGGCGGAAGGGGCTCAGCCCGCCACCCAGCCCGCGTAGAACACGCCGATCCCGAGGATCACGCAGATCCCCTGGATGGTCCAGAAGCGGACCACGACCAGGACCTCGGACCAGCCCTTCAGCTCGAAGTGGTGCTGCAGGGGAGCCATCTTGAAGACCCGTTTGCCGGTCAGCTTGAACGAGCCGACCTGGATGACCACGGACAGGGTGATCAGCACGAAGAGCCCGCCCAGCAGGGCGAGCAGCAGCTGGGTGCGGGAGCAGATGGCCAGACCCGCCAGCGCACCGCCCAGGGCGAGCGAACCGGTGTCACCCATGAAGATCTTGGCGGGTGAGGTGTTCCACCAGAGGAACCCGATGCAGGCACCCATCAGCGCGGAGGCGACGACGGCCAGGTCGAGCGGATCGCGCACCTCGATGCAGGAGCCGGGATCGGTGAGGTTCATCGCGTTGGCGCACGAGTTCTGGAACTGCCACAGCCCGATGAAGGTGTAGCCGGCGAGGACCATCGCCGAGGCGCCGGTGGCCAGCCCGTCCAGGCCGTCGGTCAGGTTCACGCCGTTGGACATGGCCAGGATCATGAACAGGGCCCACACGACGAACAGGACCGGCCCGATGGTCCAGCCGAAGTCCGTCACGAACGACAACTTCAGCGAGGCGGGAGTCAGTCCGCGGTCGTCGGCGAACCGGATCGCCAGGACGGCGAACAGGATGCCGACGATCAGCTGGCCCGCCATCTTGGCACCGGCCCGCAGCCCCAGCGAACGCCGCTTCACGATCTTGATGTAGTCGTCGAGGAAACCGACGACACCCATGCCCGCCATCAGGAACAGCACCAGGACACCGGGGAAGGTCGGCGGCTCACCGGTGATGACCTTGGTCAGGACGTACGCGGCGAGGGTGGACAGGATGAAGGCGATGCCGCCCATGGTGGGCGTGCCGCGCTTGCCGAGGTGGCCGCGGGGCCCGTCGTCACGGATGAACTGGCCGTAGCCCTTGCGGGCCAGCAGCTTGATCAGCAGTGGTGTGCCGCCGAGTGTCAGGAACAGGCCTATGGCCCCGGCAAACAGGATCTGGTTCATCGGACGGCGGTTTTCCCCTCGACTGCGTACTCGTGCGTGACCGCCGCACCGGTGTGGGCGGCTGTCGCAGCCCACACCCTATGCATAGAGCCAATCGCTGTACTCCGGTGGGTAGTTGCCGCCCCACGACCCGGCGCCGAAGGCTACTTTGTCGTCGAGTACGTGATGTGCGGGGCGAGCGCGTCGAGGAAGTCGGGGGCGTCGAAGACGGCACCGGCGAAGGCGACACCCGTCCGGCCGGTCCGTCCGTCGAGGACGCGGTGGACGGCCTCCACGGCGAGGGGCGCGGTGACGGCGTAGATGTCCTGACCCGAGGCCGTGGCACGGCGCTCGGTGCCGCCGGAGCGTACGACGACATCGACGAGGAAGGTCTGCGCGGACCGTCCGCTGCCGTCGACGGCGGTGGGCGCCGGGGTGTCCGGGGTCGCCAGGTCGCCGGCCGCCTCGGTGGACATGTAGGTGCGCACCTCCGGGATGGACAGGTGGCTGGGCACGGTGACGACATCGGCCATCGTGAACTCCCCGACGACGGCCCGCGTGCCCATCGGGGCGGGGAAGTGCCAGTCGAGGGTGGGCAGGTCGTCCCGGTGGTACTCAAGCCGCCCCTGCCGGAAGCGGACGCGCTGCCCGTTGCGCCGCGCGTGGACGGCCGCGCCCGCGACGCGCGTCCCGGCGGTGGGGTGCCAGCCGCTCAGCCCGTAGGCGATGTGCGCCTCGTCGGCCGCGGTCCAGTCACCCATCGCCGCGGTCACCAGCAGATCGCCGAGTCCGCCGTAGAAGGCCATCGCGGGCACGATCACGGTTTCGGCGGCGCGGGCACGGTCCGCGAAGTGCGCGAGCGTGTCCGCGTTCGCCTCGATCTCGGCCGCCACATCGACGTACGGGACACCGGCGCGCAGGGCCGCCTCGATCACGGGGGCCGCCGTGGTGGTGAAGGGACCGGCACAGTTGATCACCGCCGCCGCACCGGCCAGGGCGCGGTCGAGCGCGGCCGGATCGTCGACCGGGGCGGGCCGGACGTCGAGCCCGGGACGGGCTGCCGCCAGCGCCCGCAGCTTGCCCTCGTCGCGGCCGGACAGCACCGGCACGAACCCGCGCGCCAGCAGCTCCGCCACCACGAACCGCCCGGTGTGCCCGTACGCGCCGTACACCGCCACGGTGTGTCCCGGACTCGTGTTCATGACCGTGTTCATGACTGCTCCCCGTGCTCGAAGGTCCGTCAGGATCCGTTGAACGGACCGGTTGAACGGATCCGCTGCTCGGATCCGTTGTGATCATCCTGTCGAGCGCCGGTGCCTGATCGTGAGTGTCCGGAACGACATGCTGCGTACAATTACGGACATGGGTTCTGTCGCGGTGGTCGCCACCGAGGGAATGCTGCACTTCGAACTGTCGGTGGCCTGCGAGGTGTTCGGCAGCGCCCCGGCGGGCGTGGACGTCCCCTGGTACGACGTCGAGGTCTGCGGGTCCGCCGCCGTACGGGTCGGCCGGTTCCGGCTGGAGCCCGACCACGGGCTCGACCGGCTGCCGCACGCCGACACGGTCCTCGTACCGGCCTGGGCCGACGTCGACGAGGACCCGCCCGGCGACCTGGTCGACGCGGTGCGCGCGGCCCACGAGGCGGGCGCACGGGTGGCCTCCCTGTGCACGGGCGCCTTCGTGCTCGCCGCCGCCGGACTGCTGGACGGCAGACGCGCCACCACGCACTGGGCGCACACCGACGTACTCGCCGCCCGCCACCCCCGCGTACAGGTCGACCCGGACGTGCTCTACGTGGACAACGGCAGCGTGCTCACCTCCGCGGGCAAGGCCGCGGCGATGGACCTGTGCCTCCATCTCGTCCGCCGCGACCACGGTTCGGCGGTCGCCAACGCGGTGGCCCGCCGCCTGGTCGTACCGCCCCACCGGGCCGGCGGTCAGGCCCAGTTCGTCGCCGCGCCCGTACCCGCCCGGGACGACCACCCGCTCGCCGCGCTGCTGCCCTGGGTGATCGAACGCCTCGACCAGCCGCTGACCGTGGACGATCTGGCACGCCGGGCGGGGATGAGTGCGCGCCACCTCGGCCGGCACTTCAGGGCGGCGACCGGCACCACCCCGCTCCAATGGCTGCTGTCCCAACGCATCCGCCGCGCCCAGGAGTTGCTGGAGACCACCGACAGCGGTGTCGAGGCCATCGCGGAGGCCACCGGCATGGGGACCGCCACGACACTGCGCCGCCACTTCAACCACACGCTGGGCGTACCGCCGGACACCTACCGCCGTACTTTCCGCTCACGGCCCGCATGACGGCGACTGAATGCACCTGAACGCGCCCGCAGGGCCTACCCGAACAGCGACCGGCGCTCGCCGACCATCTTGGTGAGCATGTCCTGGACGGTGTCCCGGACCTCGTCGGAGATCTTGTGGACGAACATCGGGTCGTCCAGCGAGTCCTGCGCGTAGGAGGCGGTCGGCAGGGGCGTACCGAAACGGATCGTCCACTTCGTCGGCAGGGGGATCGCGCCGAGCGGTCCGAGCAGGGGGAACGTGGGAGTGATCGGAAAGTACGGCAGCCGCAGGAGCCTGGCCAGGGGGCGGGCGTCGGCGACCATCGGGTAGATCTCCTCGGCGCCCACGACGGCGCACGGCACGATCGGCGTCCCCGTGCGCAGAGCGGCGGAGGCGAAGCCGCCCCGGCCGAAGCGCCGCAGCCGGTACCGCTCGCCGAAGGGCTTGCCGAGGCCCTTGTAGCCCTCCGGCATCACGCCGACCAGTTCGCCGCGTTCCAGCAGCCGCAACGCGTTGTCCATACGGGCCTGGGCGTGCCCGGCCCGGCGGGCCAGCGTGCGCAGCACGGGCAGGTCGAACACCAGGTCCGCGGCGAGCAGGCGCAGCGCGCGCTGGGCGGGGTGGCGGTCGCGCAGGGCCACCTGCAGCATCAAGGCGTCCAGCGGGAGCGTGCCCGAGTGGTTGGCCACCACCAGGGCGCCGCCCTCGTCCGGCACGTTCTCCAGTCCCTCCACCGTCACCCGGAAGTACTTCTCGTACAGGGGCCGGAAGGGGGCGAGGATCATCTCGTCGGTGAGTTCGGGATCGAAGCCGAAGTCGTCGACGCTCTGCTCGTCCGTGAGACACCGGTCGACGAGGTCGCGGCCCCGCGCGAGAGTCAGCAGCCCCTGGGCGATCACTTCCGTGAACAACTCGGCCGGGCTCACCCGTTCCTGCGCGGTCCCGGACCGTCCGTCGTCCGCCTCGCCCATGCGCTCCTCCTCCTGCGTCGTGCGGTGTGCCGTCCGGTGTGTTGCCGGTCAACGGCCGAGTCAGTAGACGAAGGGGACCAGCTTGGCCGTCTTCTTCGCGTACTCGTCGAACGCTGTCCCGTACCGCTCGGCCAGGTACTTGTCGAGCATGGGGATGTTCATGAACGAGAACATGCACGCCATGATCACCGGGATGACCAGGGCCCAGAGGCTGCCCGTCACCAGGGCGAATCCGGTGAAGAGCACGACGTCACCGAAGTAGTTGATGTGCATGGAGTACTTGAAGAGACCCTCGGTGTAGAGCTTGCCCTTGTGCTCCGGCGCCCGCTTCCACAGCTTGCGCTGGTACTCCGAGCCCGTGTTGAGGTACGAACCCACGAGATAGAGCAGTATCCCGAGCCAGGTGACCACGCCCACGGAGGCGGAGTTGGTGCCGCCCAGGTACGCCATCGTGCCGTGGATGACGACGACCCAGACGCCCACGGTCGCGGCCTCGGACCACTCCATGCTCCTCTTCAGCATGACGAAGGTCGTGGCGACGAAGCGCAGCAGGTAGATCGCCGAGAGGGCGAACAGCAGCCCCCGGCGCAGCGGTTCGGCGTCGACCGCGTCGGTGCCACCGGACAGGAACCACCCCGCCGCGGCCACGGCCAGCGCGTTGCACGTGGTCACCAGGATCTTGGGACCGGTCGAGGCGTCGTACCCGCCGTACATCAGGAACGGGCCTTCGTCAGGCCGTCCTCACGGTCGCCCGACCCGGCGCGCTTGCGTCGGGCGCCGTGCGTGCCCTTCGAACCGTTGCCAGTGCCGTTGCCGTTGCCAGTGCCAGTGCCAGTGCCAGTGCCGTTGGTCGTGGGAGGTGTCTTGGCCGTCTGTGCCACAGGGGTCTCCGGGGTGTCCGTGGGTGTGGGTGCTGCCTTCGCCTCGGCCCCGGCCTCCGTCCCCGCCCCCGCCTGCGCCTCGGCCTTGAGCCGGTCCCGCATCTGCAGGAACTTGGCGTTCATCTCGTCCACGGCGATGAACTTGTTCACGCCGCGCTCACTGACCTTGGGCTCCTGCCGGAGCATGATGCCCACGTCCTGTGGGTCCTGGACGAGCTTCTCCATCAGGAGCGACGCGCGCAACACCCAGGGCCTGAGTGGCTTGATGGGCACCATGGTCCGCAACTGCGGGTACTCGTACAGGCGCATGATCGCCAGCGTGTTCTCGTCGTCGATCGGCGTGAGCCAGGTCGTGATCTCCAGCAGACCGGTCTTGACGTGGGTCAGTCCCGGCGCCTGGTAGATGAGGTCGAAGTGCGAGCTGTTGGCGGGGTTCGCCTCCTCGCACTGGTCGAAGGTGGAGCGGATCGTGGTGCCGTCCACCTCGACCTCATGGTTGACGATCTTGTTCGCGGCGAGGTAGCGCTCCCGGCCGTCCATCCACAGATTGCGGGCGGTGCCGTACATGAAGGTGTAGTCGATGTTGTTCGTCCAGTGATCCCGGTGCACGAAGGTCACGTGGTAGAACTCAAGAAGGCTCTCGATGTACCGGGTGTAGTGGACCGGCCGGGTCCAGGAGATCGTCTCGTGCGGGCGCGGATTGCCCACCAGTTCGTGGGGCAGCTCGATCTCGGGGAGCTGTTCCCGCGCCTCGCCCCACCACAGCCACACCAGCCCGTGCTGCTCGCGCACCGGGTAGGTCTTCAGCTGGAGCGACTGGGGTATCCGGGCGTTCGCACCGAGTGCGGGGACGACCTTGCAGGTGCCCTCGGCGTCGTAACGGAAGCCGTGGTACGGGCATTCGACCGTGTTTCCCTTGAGCCGGCCCCCGGCGATGTCGGCGCCCTTGTGCGGGCATCGCGCGCTCTGGCAGACGAGGGTGCCGCCGAGGTCGCGCCAGAGGATGAGCTCCTCGCCCATACGTCGTACACCGGTGGGTTTGTCGCGTTCGATGTCACCGGTCTGAAGGATCGGGTACCACTGATTGGGGATCATCTCGCTGCCTTCCTGGGGGTGACCGCTTCACGGGAGCGGCACTGATCGCTGGCGGACGGGGGAGGTTCAGCCTTCGATGACCTCCACGACACCCGTGTCGCCGTCGACGACGATCAGGTCGCCCGTGTTGATGCGCTGCGTGGCGTGCTTGGTGTTGACCACGGACGGCACGTTGAACTCCCGCGACACGATCGAGCTGTGGGAGAGCATCGAACCGATGTCGGTGACCACCGCGCCGGCGATGGCGAAGAGCGGAGTCCAGGACGCGTCGGTGTAGCGGGTGACCAGCACCTCGCCGGGCTGGAACTCGTCCGCCTGCCAGACCAGGTCCTCCACGATCCGCGCGCGGCCCATGATCCGCCCCGGGCTGGAGCCCAGCCCTTCCAGCCGGGTCCCGTCGGCCGTGGGCCGCACCGCCTGGGTGATGTCGTGCTCGCCGACGAACGTGAGCGGCGGCTCGGGCAGCCGGTTGTGGTACTCGTGCAGACGCCGCCGTTCGTCCAGTTCGGCCCGCGAGAACGCCTCACGTTCCGTGGCCCCACCGGCCAGATAGGCCCGTACGTCCTCGAATTCGAGGAAGGCGACCTCGTCCAGGGAGTGCAGGACGCCCTCCGCGACGAGCCGCCGGCCCACCTCGTACACCACGTTCCTGACCAGCCAGATCGAGGTGATCATCGACATACGGGTGGTCTCGCGGAGCTCGCTGCACAGGCTGTACATCGAGATGACGGTCTCCAGGACCTTCCGCTTGGCCAGCGGCAGCTTCTCCAGGGCCGCCCGGCCGTCGCCCTCAGCGTGGGCACGGCTGCGCCCCATGAGGTCGTCCACGGAGATCCCGTCGGCGGCGTAACGGCGGATCATCTGGAAGATGTACGACGGGTCGTCGATCCAGCGCGGATGGGTCAGCTCCATCTCCTGGCGCCCACGGGTGCCGTTGGCACGCAGGAACGGCTCCACCTGCGCGTCCCAGAACGCCCGGCCCTCGGCGTCGCCGCGCAGCCGTTCCTCGATCTCGTCGAGGGGCGCCTCGTCGATGATCTTCAGTACACGGGGCCTGGCCTTGGCGGCCTGGGCCACACCCCAGATCTCCTGCGCCGACGCGACGGTCCGCAGGCTCGACATGTCGGTCTTGATGCGGTTCTGCAGGTTGTCGCCGTCGGCACCGAGCCAGCTCGCGCACAGCTCGGTGAGGATGCCGTAGAACCCGAACGCGTTGATGTAGTACGGCATGTAGCCGACGTGCGCGTCGTGGAAGTAGCCCAGGTAGCGGGACAGTTCGGCATCGAGTTCCCGGCGGCTCATCCGCGTCAGGTCGAGCTGCCGGGCCCGGTCGAACTCGTAGAGCCGCGAGCCGGCCATCTCCTCGGCACGCTGCTTCATGCTCAGCATCTCGGTGGCCGTGGCCTGCACCCAGTGCACCGTCGAGAGCAGATCCTCCACACCCCCGGGAAAGGTACCGAAGGGGTTCCTGTACGCGGCGAGGTCGACCTCCTCGCTGACGAAGCGCTTGGTGAAGTGGCGCTGGTCGCGGGTGGGCAGACACTGCCCGAGCAGATAGGCGGTGTAGGAGATGTTCAGGTACACATGCCCCTGGAAGAAGCCCATCTGCAGACCCACGTCACCGGTGTCCCGCACCCCGAGCGCGGCGGCGCAGTCCCCGTGCACATGGCGCTGGTAGTACTGCGCGAAGCTCAGACCGAGCGGCGACATCAGTCCCACGAAGATCTCGCCGATGTCCATCCGCGACCAGAGCGTGCCGTGCTGCACGGGGTCGCTCTGCCGCTTGAGATACGGGCTGCGCTCCCCGTCCGCCGTCGCCCTGTCCGGCGGACGCGTGGTGACCGGCCTGGCCTGGAGGAGGTGGAGCTCTCCGTCGCGCATGGCCCACTCGATGTCCTGCTCGGTGCCGTAGTGCGCACGGACCTCGACCGCGAGCCCGGCGAGCACACCCAGCTGCTCCCGGGTCAGACAGGGCGCGTTGCGGTCGGCGGCGTCGACCTTCGTCATACCGATACGGCCGGGGGTGAGGGGCGCGCACTTGGTCACCTTGTATCGCACATGTTCCTCGATGACCTCCAGCGTGCGGTCGTCGACGACGAAGAAGTCACTGGACACCCGTCCGGAGACCAGTCCCTCGCCGAGACCGCAACAGGCCTCCACGACCAGGCGGTTGGGCCGTGCGCCGACGGGGTCGACGGTGAACAGCACCCCGCTGACGTCCGCCTGGACCATCTCCTGCACGACCACGGCGATGGAGCCCGCGGGACCCGTCCCGTCGCGGTAGGCGGCCGCGCGGTCCGACCACAGGGAGGCCCAGCAGACCTTGACCGCGTCGAGCAGGTCCTGGTCGCCCGACACATCGAGGACGGTGTCGTGCTGGCCCGCGAAGGACTGGGCGGCGGAGTCCTCCCGGCAGGCCGACGAACGGACCGCGACCCGGGGCCTGCCCAGTTCCTCGTAGGCGGCCACGATGGCATGGGTGAGGGGCTCGGGTATGTCCCGGGCCGTGATCAGCTCACGGATGACCCCGGGGTCCGTGCCGCGCGCCTCGGCGGCCCGGATCTCCGCGCCGAGGCCCGTCTCGCGCAGGAACAGGTCGAACAGTCCGGTGGTGAGGCAGAACGCGGGCGGGACGGGCAGCCCCGCCTCGATCATCTCGCCGAGCCGGGCGGCCTTGCCGCCCAGTGTCTCGCTGCCGACGCCCGTCGTGCGACCGAGTACGACCACGAGTGAGGCGGGAGAGACGGCGGGGGCCGGAGTGCTTGCCGTGCGTGTGTCCATGATGAGGTCTCCTGGCCCGTCAGGCCTGAACGTGGGTGCCGTGGCTGCCGTCGACGCTGCCTGCGCCGTTGGTCGCGACGAACACGCGGAACGGCTGTGTGGGGACGATCCCGGCGGCCCGGACGTCCGTGAACCCCGCCTTCTCCAACTGGGCGACCAGCTCGTCCTCCCGCGGCAGCGGGCCACCGAAGTCGGCGTACTCGAACCAGAGGTTGAGCACGTCGAGTCCGGCGTTGCCGCCGCCCTGGCACGAGGAGGTGAGGAGCAGCCGGCCGCCCGGCGCCAGGAAGGAACGGGCCCGCTCCAGCACCTCGACGCGCTCGGCCTCGGGGAAGTAGTAGATGTTGTTGTGCAGGGTGACGAGATCGAACTGGGGCTGGAGTTCGAGGGTGCGCAGATCACCCTGGCGGGTCTCCACGCGGTCGGTCAGCCCCCACTCGGCCATGTTGGCGGCGGCCCGCGCGGCGACCTCCGGCTGGAGGTCGACCGCGAGGGCGGTCAGGCGCGGGTTGAGCCCTGCGGCGTGACGGACGTACGCCCCGGTCCCGCAGCCGATCTCCAGCAGCCTGACCGGGGTGGCGCGCTCCAGGTGCCGGTCGACGGCCTCCCGCACCATGCCCTGCAGCGCCAGGGAGGACCGGGCGATGACCGTGCCGTCCTGGTCGCCGAGGGAGAAACGACGGCCCTCCTTGAGCATCCGGGGCGCGTCCAGCAGCGCGGGCACATGGAAACGCATGATCTCTTCGAGGGCGGCGGCCACCGCGTCGTTCCCCGCGCGGGCCAGGAGCTTGGCCGGCGTGCTGCGGAGGCGGTAACACCCCTCGCGTACATCGAGTTCACCGAGACGGACACCGGTGTCGAGCCACGCGCGCAGCCGCTCCCGGTCCTGCGGCACCTCCAGATACTCGACCAGGCTGTCCAGGTCGCAGGGCCGGACCGCCAGGCACTGGAGCACACCCGAGCCCGAGGCGGACGCCAGGAAGGCCGCCCGGTACAGGGGCGTCACCACCACCGTGGAGAGCGCCAGCAGCAGCGGGGTCCGCGGGTCCGTGACGACCTTCGCCACGGCCAGCGCGTCCGTGATCGGTGCCTCCACCCGGTCCTTGACGGTCCTGGCCAGGCTCAGTAGATCCATGAGGGTTCCCTCTTCACAGTGGGCGGTCGGGGCGGCGGCCGCGGCGGTGGTCGAGGTGGCGGGCGAGTTCGGCACGGATCTCGCGCAGGAGGTACGGCCTGGACGCGCCGTTGAGGAAGAAGTGGTCGCCCTCCACGTGGTGGCGCAGGAGCGAGCCCCGGGTGTGGACGCGCCACGCCTCCATCTCATGCGCGGGCGCGATCGGGTCACGGGTGGCGGAGAACGCGGTCATCGGGCAGTTCAAGGGCCGGCGCGGGGCCCAGCGGTAGGTCTCGCAGACGGTGAGGTCGGCGCGCAGCACCGGCAGCCGCCGTTCCAGGTACGAGCCGCCGATGGTGTCGTCGGCCCCCAGGCCTCCGAGGTCGCGTACCAACTGCCGCAGCTCCGCGTCGGAGAGCGTGTGGTCGCGGCGGTCGCCGTACAGGTGCGGCGCCTTGCTGCCCGACACGAACAGGTGCGCCGGCTCGGGCAGCCCGCGGTCCCGCAGCTCACGGGCCACCTCGTAGGCGAGCAGCGCTCCCATGCTGTGCCCGAACAGGGCGTAATCATCGACGAGTCCGTGCTCGATCAGTGCGTCCGTGAGGTCCGTGACCAGCGCGCCCATGGCGGTGTACGGCGCCTCCTTGGCACGCAGTCCCCGGCCGGGCAGGAGGACGGGGACGACGTGCACATCGTCACCGAGGTGCGCCGCCCAGTTCCGGTAGACGGACGGTGTGCCGCCCGCGTACGGCAGACAGACGAGACGCAGGGGCGCGCTGCGAGCCCCGGCACCCATGGCTGTGGCTGTGTCTGTGGTCGTGCTCGGGCCGAAGCCGGGGAACCAGCCAGCAGTGGGTGGTCGCGGAGCCGAAGGGCCCCTCGCCGCCGGCCGCTCGATCGTGTGCACGTGGATCCTCTCGGTCGGGGTCAGCGGCTGACGAGCGCACGGCCCTCCGGCGAGTCCAGCCAGGCCAGCGTCAGCTCGATGCCCTCCTCGAAGCCCACCTCGCTCTTGAACCCGAAGTCGTCGCGCGCCCGGTCGACGGCGTAGGACTGATCGCGGTCGAAGAGATGGACGGCATGGCGGGTGAGCACCGGGCGGGACTTGATCCCCAGGGCGTCGTAGACCCTCTCGGACACCGTGGCCACGCCCCGCGCCACCGGGGTCGGCAGACTGAACGCGGGGGGCTTCACGCCCAGACCGCGAGCCAGCGCCTCCACGTACTCCCGCCAGGTCGTCGGATCGGGGTCCCGCATGTTGTACGCCTTGCCGATCGCCGTGTCCGACGCGCACGCCGCGATCATTCCGTCGACGAGGTTGCCCACGTAGACGAGCCCCGCCGGTACGGCGCCGCCGCGGACGTAGACCATCTGGCGGCTCAGCAGCAGCGTCGCTATCTCGATCACGAAGTCCTTGCTGCGCGGCCCGTAGACCGACACCGGCCGTACGACGGTGACCGGCAGCCCGGTCCGCTCGGCGGCCTGCCGCACGGCTCGCTCGCCCAGCACCTTGCTGCGGTTGTACGGCAGTCCGATGTCCCTGGGTTCCGCGCTCTCGTCGCAGGGGGTGACCGGATAGCCGTACACGTCGGTGGTGCTGAGGTGGAGGAGACGCTCCACGGTTCCCGCTTGGTGGGCGGCCTCGACGAGGTTGCGGCTGCCGTCGACGTTGATCCGCCTGAACTCCTCCCACGGGCCCCAGTCGGCCGACAGGCCCGCACAGTTGTAGACGTGCCGGACGCCGGACGCGGCGCGGCGCAGGCTCTCCGGGTCGCTCAGATCACCGGTCGCCACCTCGACGTCCAGACCCGCGAAGGCGGAACGGTCACTGCCCTCGCGCACCAACACCCGTACGCGGTGGCCGTGTTCGGTCAGCCGGCGCGTCAGATGCCCGCCGATGAACCCGCTCGCGCCGGTGACCAGGACGTCCGCGACGGAGTCGCCCGACGGGCCAGGGTGAGCGGCGGGAGCGGGAGCGGTCGGGCGTGAGGTCGCGGTCGGGTGCTCCGCGGGGCCGGGGGAGGGGGATGGGGTTGCGTGGGTGTGTTCCGCCATGGCTCGTCCCAGGAGGTCGAGGGAGTGTTCCAGGTCTTCTTCGGTGTGGTCCGCGTTGACGAAGAAACGCAGCCGGCACTCGTCGCGTGCGACGGCCGGATAGCCGATCGGCATCACGTTCACGCCGCGCTCCAGCAGGGAGTTGGAGAGTGCCATCGTCTTCTCCCAGTCGCCGATGACGACCGGGATCACCGCCGAGGCGCGGGACACACCGATGTCGAAGCCGCGCGCACGGGCCGAGTCGCGGAAGTGCTCGGCGAGCCGCCGCACCCGGGCCACGCGCTGTGGCTCGTCCCGGAGGACCCGGATCGCCTCCAGGGCGGCGGCCGTGTTCGCGGGTGAGATACCGGTGCTGAAGATGTGCAGCGGCGCGGTGAACCGGAGGTACTCGACGATCGGTTCGCGGGCCGCGATGTACCCGCCGAGGCTGCCGAGCGCCTTGCTCAGCGTGCCCATCCACAGGTCGACGTCACGCCGGTCGACGCCGAAGTACTCGCCGATGCCCCGGCCCGTGCGCCCGAGGACACCGATCGAGTGGGCTTCGTCGATCATCAGCATCGCGCCGTGGCGCTTCTTCACGTCGATGAACCTGCGCAGGTCGGGGAGGTCGCCGTCCTGGCTGTACGCGCCCTCGATGAGCACCAGGGCCCGCCGGTGCTGCAGGCGCAGTGTGCCCAGCAGTGAGTCAAGCGCGCGCCAGTCGTTGTGCGGGAAGGGCCGGCGCCGCGCACCCGAGAGCATGCAGCCCCGCAGCGCGCTGTCGTGGATCCACTCGTCGTGCAGCACCAGGTCCTCGGGCCCGAAGAGGTGCCCGATGGTCGCCACGTTCGTGGCGTGGCCACCGGCGAAGACGATCGCGGCCTCCGTACCGAGGAACGAGGCGATCTCCGCGTCGAGTTCGTGGTGCAGCGGCGTCTCGCCGAACAGCAGGGGCGTGGCCGAACTGGAGGTGCCGTACCGGTCGACGGCCTCCTGCGCCGCCCTGCGCACCCGCGGGTGGTGCGACAGCGCGAGGTAGTTGAAGGAGGAGAAGTTGACGACCGGGCGACCCTCGATGGAGACACGGCCGGAGTTGTGGCCCTCGTGGATCCGGCCGTACGGGTTGGAGCCGCTCGCCGTCGTCTGGCGGAGGCGGCCCTGCAGTTCCGCGTACTCGGCCCACTCCT
Organism: Streptomyces liliiviolaceus; assembly: GCF_018070025.1. NCBI lineage: Bacteria > Bacillati > Actinomycetota > Actinomycetes > Kitasatosporales > Streptomycetaceae > Streptomyces > Streptomyces liliiviolaceus. Next base: position 1,906,895 of record NZ_JAGPYQ010000002.1, on the reverse strand, counting down.
CGAACGCGCGCTCCTGCTTCACCGGGGGACCGTCGACGGCGGCCGGGGGAGTGCCGTTCCCGTGGACCGGCGGCCGGTCACCGGTGTCCAGCAGCGCCACGAGCTGGCCGACGGTCGGGTCCTCGGGCACCGATTCCCGGTACGTGGCCAGCTGCTCGGGGAAGCGGCGGGCGAGGGCGCGTTCGAGCTCGGTGCGCATCAGTGAGTCGAAACCGAGGTCCGCGCCCAGGCGTGCGTCCAGGGGGATCTGCTCGGGCGGGAAGGCGCAGGCACGGGCCACCTGGTCGACCACCTCGCTGCGGACGTTGCCGGTGGCCGGAGGGGCCGGGGCGGCAGGAGCCGGAGGAGTGGTTGTGACCGGGGGCGCGGCGACAGCGGAGGCCGGACCGGGATCCGTGACACCGTCCCGCGCCCCACCGCCCGTCGTCGGCGATTGCGCCGAGAACCAGTACGGCCGCCCTTCGAGCACCGCGTGCGGTACCGGGATCCGCGGCCTGCGCGCGCCCTCGTCCAGCGCGGCCCAGTCCACCGGCCCGCCCGCGCAGTGCAGCCGGCCGAGCGACTGGAGAAGCGTCTGCCAGTCACCGTCGCCCGCCGGGCCGCCGCGTGCGCGGCGCAGCGAGGGCAGCCACAACACCGACTCCTCGTCGTCCCGGGTCGTCATGGTGCGTGCCATGTTGAGCAGGGTCGGATGCGGGCCGATCTCCACGAAGGCGTCGCAGCCGAGGCCGCGCAGGGTCGCGAAGCCGTCGGCGAAACGCACCGGACCCAGCATGTGCCGCGCCCAGTCGTCGGCCCCGACCTGCCCGGTGACCAGGTCGCCCGTGGCGTCGAAGACCCAGGGGATCTCCGGCCGCCGGAAGGCGACACCGTCCGCCGCGGAGCGCAGCGGCTCGGCCGCACCGGCCATCAGCGGGGAGTGGAAGGCGTGGGACACCGTGAGAGGCCTGACGACGACGGACCGGCTCTCCAGCCGCTCCCGTACCCGGTCGATCTCCGTGCGGGGTCCGGACAGCACCAGCTGCCCGGGGGCGTTGACGGCGGCGACCGCGACGGAGTCCTCGGCGGCGGCCTCGGCGCGGATCGTCTCCGCGTCCCCGGCGCAGGCGATCATCGCGCCCTCGCCGGGCTGGTCGGCCATGTGCCTGCCCCGCACCACGGCCAGTGTCAGGGCGTCCTCCAGGGACATCACCCCGGCGACACAGGCGGCACCGTACGCGCCGATGCTGTGTCCGAGCAGAGCGGTGGGCCGCACACCCAGCGAGATCCACAGCTCGGCGAGCGCGACCTCCAGCGCCACCAGCGCGGCCTGGCAGTACCGGGTGCTCGCCAGCCGGTCGGCGCTCCCCTCCCCGAACAGCAGTTCCGTCAGCGGGACGCCGAGGTGCGGGCGCAGGACGCGGTCGGCGCGTTCCAGGGTGCGGGCGAACCCGCCGTGCGTGTCGTACAGACCCTTGCCCATGCCGGTGTACTGCGTGCCCTGGCCGCTGAAGAGGAACGCGACCTTCGGCGCCGGTCCCGGCCGGGACCGGCCGCGCACCACGGCGGTGGACGGTCCGCCGCGGGCCAGGGCGTCGAGCGCGGTGTCGAACGCCTCCTGGGAACCGCCGGTGACGACCGCCCGGAAGGCGAGCCGGGCCCGGCCGGTGTTGGCCGTGTGGCACAGGTCCGCGAGTTCCGCGTCGGGGTGGGCGGCCAGATGGGTGCGCCAGCGCTGCGCCAGCGTGGTGAGAGCCGTCGGTGTGTGCGCCGACAGACACAGGGCGTGGGTGGGCCGCTTCGGAGCCACCGCGTCGATCGGGTCGGGATCGGGAGCCGATTCGAGCACCACGTGCGCGTTCGCCCCGCCGAACCCGAACGAACTGACCCCTGCCCGTACGCTGCCGGTGTCCGGCAGGCCGGTGAGCCGGGTCGGCACGTCGAGCCCGGCGTCGTCCCAGGCGAGACGGCGGTTCGGGGTACGCAGATGGAGTGTCGGCGGAACCTGGCGGTGCCGTACGACGAGGGCGGCCTTGATGAGCCCGGCGATGCCCGCCGCCGACTCCAGGTGGCCGATGTTGGTCTTGACCGACCCCACCAGACAGCGGCTGCCCTCGGGCCTGCCCCGGCCGTAGGCGGCGGCGAGACCTTCCCATTCGACGGGGTCGCCGAGCGAGGTGCCGGTGCCGTGCGCCTCCACGTAGTCGATGTCCGGACCGCTCAGACCCGCCTGGGCCAGGGCCCGTTCGATCACGGACCGCTGGGCCGAACCCCTCGGCGCCGTCAGGCCGTTGCTCCTGCCGCCGTGGGCGGTGGCCGACCCGCGGATCACGGCGTGGACCGGGTCGCCGTCCGCGAGCGCCGCGGAGAGCGGCTTGAGGAGGACCAGGCCCACGCCCTCCCCGCGTACGTAGCCGTTCGCCGAGTCGTCGAACGTACGGCACCGTCCGTCCGGGGAGAGCATGTTGCCCTGGGCGAACGCCACCGAGAGGCCCGGCGAGAGCAGCAGGTTGACCCCGCCGGCCAGAGCCGTGTCGCACTCGCCGCGCCGCATGCTCTCGCAGGCGAGGTGCACCGCCAGCAGCGACGACGAGCACGCGGTGTCCACGGCGAGACTCGGCCCGCGCAGATCGAGCGTGTACGACAGCCGGTTCGCGGCGATGGAGTGCGCGTTGCCGGTGGCCGCGTGGACGTCGATCGTCTCCAGCCGGCTCATCTGCAGCGCGGAGTAGTCATGGCTGCTGATGCCGACGAACACCCCGGTCGCGCTGCCCGCCAGGCCGGTCGGGTCGAGGCCCGCGTCCTCCACGGTCTGCCAGGCCGTCTCCAGGAGCAGCCGCTGCTGGGGGTCCATCCGCGCCGCCTCCCGCGCCGACAGGCCGAAGAAGCGGGCGTCGAACTCGTCCACGCGATCGACGAACCCGCCGAACGCGGGCGCGTCCACCTGCTCGGCGGCCCACCGGCCGCCCGGTACCCCGGTGATCGCGTCGCGCCCGTCCACCAGGAGCCGCCAGTAGCTGTCCGGGTCCGGGGCCCCCGGGAAACGGCACCCCATGCCGATGACGGCGACGGGCTCGTACCCGGTGTCCTGCTGCCGTGCCGGTCGCCGCAACGGCTGCGATCTGGGTGGCGGTGGCGCCGCCGTAGTGCCTGTTGTGCCCGCCGTGCCCGTCGCGCGCCCGGCGGCACCGACGTGGGTTGCACCGACGTGGGTTGCGACGGCCCGGATGGTCGGGTGCTCGAAAGCGGTGCCCGTGCTCATCGCGCGCCCCGTCCGCGCGCCGAGTTCCGCGAGGATCGCCACGGCCTGCTTCGAGTCCAGGCCCAACGAGGCCAGGGGCCTGGTGACGTCGACCGAGGCGGCGGACAGGCCGAGGCGCGTCGCCACCTCCCCGACCAGCCAGGCCTCGACGGCGTCCGCGTCCCACGGATCGGCCGCCCGGTCCCCGGAGAGCGACTCACGACCGGGGTCCTCGCCGAGGAACAGGCCGATCAGGGTGTCGACCCTCGGACGTGTCAGCAGCGCGCCCACGGGAATCCTGGTGCCGAGCCGCTCCTCCAGGGCGCGTACGGCGACGAGGAGCGCCGGGTAGTCCAGGTCGAGTTCGCGGAACGTCCAGCCGGTCACGTCCGGCGCGTCGGCCGTGGCCGGGACACCCGTCAGGATCTCGGTGACCGCGTCGACCACCCGCTGCCGGCGCGCGGCGACGGACAGGCCGGCGAGGTCCCCGGCGGGGAGAGGTGTCTCAGGGTCCCGCGTGACGCTGGCCGCCACCACGGTGAGCCCGAGTCCGAGGAAGTCCCGCCTGCACGCCTGTCGTTGGATCTTTCCGCTGGTCGTCCTGTGGACCGTCGACCTCTTGAGGAGGACGACGGCGTGGGGTGCCACGTCGTGCTCCTCGGCGATGGCCGTGCGCAGCTTCGCCAGGAGCGCCTGCGCCCCGTCGAGGCGCCTGCTCTCCACCTCGTGCACGACGACGAGTTCCTCGGCGCCGTCGACCTCGACCGAGAAGGCCGCGCCCGACCCCGCCCGGACCGCCTCGTCGGCCCGCTCGACGGTGAGTTCGACGTCCTGCGGGTAGTGGTTGCGGCCCTGCACGATGACGACGTCCTTGATACGGCCGACGACATGGAGGTGGCCGTCCTTCAGGAAGCCGAGATCGCCGCTGCGCAGGAAGGGCGTCGGCCCCTCGCCCTCGATACGGGCCCGGAAGGTGGCCTCGCTGGTCTCGGGGCGGCCCCAGTAGCCGTGCGCCACGCTCCCGCCCGCGATCCAGATCTCACCGACGTGCCCCTCGGAGTCGATCCGCCGTCGGGTACCGGGATCGACGATCGCTACGTCCACCCCGTCGACTGCGGGGCCGCAGCCGACCAGCCGGACCGCCCGCTCGCCCCGCGCGGACTCGGCGACCCCCGTGCCCAGCGCGGCGGACGCGAACGCGCCGACCGGCGGCGGTTCGTGCGCGCCGACCCCCGTCACCATCAGCGTCGCCTCCGCGAGGCCGTAGCAGGGCAGCAGGGCACGGCGTTCGAAACCGCAGGGCGCGAACCGCTCGGTGAACAGGTCGAGGGTGTCGGCGCGTACCGGCTCGGCCCCGTTCAGCGCCAGCCTCCAGTGGCTCAGGTCCAGGCCGTCCCGCTGCTCGTCCGTGATCCGGCGCACGCAGTGCTCGAAGCCGAAGTTGGGGGCCACGCTGGTGGACGCCCCGGTCCGCGACAGCGTCTCCAGCCACAGCAGCGGCTGCCGCACGAAGGACATCGCGGCCATCAGGTGAGCGGGAAACCCGCCGTACAGGGGCGTGAGGATGCCGCCGATGAGACCCATGTCGTGGTACGGGGGCAGCCAGGACACCATGCCCGAGTCGGCGTCGTGCTCCAGCCTGCGGTGGATCGAACGGAGGTTGTGCAGCAGGTTGCCGTTGCTGACCATGACGCCCTTGGGGGACGAGGTCGAGCCCGACGTGTACTGGAGGAAGGCCGTCGCATCGCTCCCGACGGACGGCTCGCGCCAGTCGTCGGCTCCGGCGTCGTCCAGCTCGGACAGCGCCAGCCAGCGCAGACCGGCGAGCCCGAGCGAGTCCATCTCGCGTCGTTTCGTGGCCGCGAAGCGCGACAGGGCCGCGGTCGTGAGGGCGTGGGTGGCACCGGAGTCCCGGGCGATGGCCGCGAGACGAGGCATGGTCTGGCCGAAGCGCCGGGTGTCCGGCGGGTAGGCGGGTACGGCGATGGCTCCGGCGTACAGGCAGCCGAGGAAGCCGGCGATGTAGTCGAGCCCCGGGGGGTGGAGCAGCAGGACCGGCCTGCCGGTGAGGCCTTCGCGTTGGAGGAGCGCGGCCACGGCCCGGGTGCGGAGGTCGAGCTCACGGTAGTTCCATGACTCGCCCTGTTCCGTCTCGCCCGGTTCTCCTGTCCCTCCCGTGTCGGTTCCGGCGAGGAAGCGGTAGGCGAGCGCGTCCGGACGGTGTTCGAGATGGCGGCGCAGCAGCCCGGCGACGGTCTTCGGCTCTTTCCCCTGCCAGGGTTGCCAGGGGGTCTTGTCGGGATCCTGGTTCATGAGCGTCTCCGTCAGTTGCCGGGCACGGCCTGCGAGTGCCGGACAGGACCGGCCGTCCCGCTGCCCAGGCGGTGGTAGTCGGTCTTGCCGTTGGCGTTGTGGGGCAGTTCGTCGAGGCAGGTGGCCAGCTGGGGCAGCATGTAGCGGGGCAGGTGCTGTGCGCAGTGCCGCTTGATCTCGATGAGGTTCGGTCTGCGGGCGCCCGGACCGAGGGTGTAGTGGAGGGCGATCCGTGGCTCCGGGCCCTGTGTGTCGACCACGACGGCGGCGGACGCGACGGCCGGGTGCTTGAGCACCGCGGCCTCGATCTCGCCCAACTCCACGCGGTAACCGCTGAGTTTGACCATCCGGTCCCGGCGTCCGCGGTAGACGAGGCCGGCTCCCTGGTAGCTCACCAGGTCGCCGGTGGCGTGACGGCCCTTCCCGTGTCCGGCAGCGGTTTCTAGGGCAGCAGTGTTTCGGGCGGCAGCGTCTCCGGCGTCGGCCGTGTGCGACTCCCGTCGCCAGTAGCCGGGCGTGACACAGTCACCTTCCACGATCAGCTCGCCGAACGCATCGGGTCCGTGCAGGGTGTGTCCGTCCTCGTCCACGACGGACACACGGGCGCCGGGTACCGGGGTGCCGATCGGTACGGGCTCGTCCCGGGCCAGGTCCTCCGCGCGGACCCGGTGGTAGGTGCAGACGTTGGTCTCGGTCGGCCCGTACAGGTTGTAGAGCGTCGTCTCCTCGGCCAGCCGGGCCGCGAGCGAGCGCAACTGGCCGATCGGGTACACCTCGCCCGCGAAGAGGACGTACCGCAGGGTGCGTACCGTGTCCGGGGTGAGCGCTCCCGAGCGGGTCAGGAGGTTCAGCACGGAGGGGACGGAGTACCACACCGTCACGCCGTGCTCGCGTATCCCCCTGGCCAGCGCCGCGACGTCGCGTGCCTGGTCGTCGGCGACGATCCAGACCCCGGCGCCCACCGACAGCGCGGTGAAGAGGTCGAAGGTCGACAGGTCGAAGTTGAAGGAGGCGTGGTTGGCGAACACGTCGTCCGGTCCCACGGCCAGTTCGGTACGGGCCCAGCGGATGAAGTTCGCCAGGTTCCGGTAGGTGATCCGCACCCCTTTCGGCGTGCCGGTCGAGCCGGAGGTGTAGAGGATCGCCGCGAGGTCGTCGCGGTCCGGGGTGGGGAGTGACTCGACATGAGCCGCCTCGCCTGTTGCCGTCGCGGCGAAGTCGGCCCACGGCCGGACAGGTGCCGTCGGCCTCGACGTGGCCCCGTTCACTTCCTCAGCGGCGAAGTCGGCCACCACGATCGCCCGTACGGAGGAAGGCAGTTCACGACCCGCGAGCAGTTCCAGGTGCCGGTGGTCGGTGAGGAGGACCACGGGTTCGCAGTCCGTGAGGATGTGCTCCACGCGTGCGGGCGGCTGGCCCCCGTCGAGGGGGACATAGGCGCAACCGGCCCGCAGGGCCGCGAGAATCGCCTCGGCGTAGCGGGGCGACTTGTCCATCCAGATGGCCACCCGGTCGCCGAGCGTCGCGCCGAGTCCGAGCAGGCCGGACGCGACACCGGTGACGTTCACCTGCAACTGGCCGTATGTGAGGGGCTGTGCGCCGATGAACGCGGGCCGGGCCGCCTGCTCGGGGGACAGCGACCGCGGCAACCGGATCAGCGCGGTGTCGTCGGACTCGTTCGACGGGATACCGGAGTCGGCCAGTGAGGGATCGCGGCCGTACGGCATCCGCGTCAGGGCTGTTTCCGTCATCGTCGCCTCACCCCGCCGACGGCAGGACACCGACCTCGCGGCCGGCCTCGACGAAGATGCCCGCTGCGGTCTCCAGGTCCTCGGGGGTGTGCTCCGAGGTGACGCTGACCCGCAGCCGCGCGTCACCGAGCGGCACGCCCGGGAACACCACGGTCTGGCAGTAGAGCCCTCTGTCCCGGACCGCGCGGCCCATCTCCATCGCCTTGCGCTCGTCGCCGATGACCAGGGGAAGGATCGCGCTGCGGGTGTTCTCCAGATCGAAGCCGGCGTCCGCCAACTGGCTCCGCAGCAGCCGGATGTTGTGCCACAGCTTCGTGATGCGTTCGGGCTCCGACTCGATGACGTCGATGGACGCGATGAGCCCGGCGGCGACACCCGCGGGAATGTTCGCGGCGAAGACGTACGAGTTCGAGTAGAAGCGGAGGTACTCGACGACCTCCTCGTCGCCGACGACGAACCCGCCCATGCCCGCGAGCGTCTTGCTCATCGTGCCGAGTTCCAGGTCCACCTCGCCCTTGAGCCCGAAGTGCTCGGCCGTGCCCGAGCCACGCCGGCCGAGGACGCCCGTGGAATGCGCGTCGTCGATCATGACTCTGGCGCCGTGGTCCTTGGCCAGGCGGACGATCTCGGGCAGGTCGCAGATGTCGCCGTGCATGCTGAACACGCCGTCGGCCACGATGAGTTTGCCGCCGGACCCCTCGTCGCAGCGCTTCAGGATGCGCTCCAGGTCGGCCATGTCGTTGTGCTGGTAGATCCGGCGGGTGGCGCCGGAGAGCCGGGCGCCGTCGACGATGCTCATATGGTTGAGCTTGTCGACGACGACGGTGTCGTAGCTCTTGACCAGCGCCGAGATCGCGCCGATGTTCGCCGCGTAGCCACCGGGATAGACGATGCAGGCCGGCCGCTGCTTGAAGGCCGCGAGGCGCCGCTCCAGTTCCTTGTGGAGCATGTTGGTCCCGCCGATGAACCGGGAGCCGGTGTGCGTGGCCCCGTACCGGTGCGTGGCGTCGCAGACCGCCTCGATCACCTTGGGGTGGTTGGCCAGGCCCAGGTAGTTGTTCGACGCGAACATCAGGAACTCGCGTTCGCGGCCCTCCAGTTCGTCGAAGATGACGGCCCGGTTCGAGCAGCGGGAGTGCAGCGGCATGCCGTACCAGTAGAGCCGCTCGGCCTCGCGCCGCCGCAGATACCTGCCGAAGCTGCGGGTCTTGGCGAACAGGTCGCCGTCGCGTTCCTCCACGAAGTCCTTCATGGAGCGGCCGTCCCAGGCCGGGTCCGACTCGTCCGCGGCCCGTTCGTCGGCGGCTCGCTCGTCCGGGATCCGCGCCGCACTCCGACCGGGTTCGGTGAGCGACCGGCCCACCCGGTGTGCGCCCTCGTGGTACGGACGCAGGGCCTCCACCAACTCGTCCAGGGTCGTCGCGGTGACGGTGCCCGCCAGGTCGGGGGGAAGGCCGAGCCCACGCGCGGCGTCGGCCACGATCGAGGCCAGGACCACCGAGTCGATGCCCAGTTCGCTCTCGAAGTCGGCGCCGGGCGCCAGCTGATCGCGCTGGTACTGGGTGTGCCGCATGGTGGTGGTGACGACCGTCTCCAGGAGCGAGCCACCCGGTGCGGTGTCCGTCGGCCGGGGAACGTCCCCAGCGGGGACCTCGCAGGCCTGCTCGACCGCGCGGACGAGGTCGCCGACCGTCACGAGGCCCGACGGCAGCGGCGCCACCAGTGAGAACTGCTCCTTCACCGAGGCCAGGATCGACTCGAAGATGACCGAGTCGATACCGAGTTCCGCCTCGAAGTGGCTGTCGGGAAGGAGGTAGGACTCGTCGTACAGCGTCCGTGAGGCGATGATGTCGACGACCTGACGCCGGACACCGCCGCCGTCCTGCCCGTCCTGCCCGGTCCGCCGGTCGTGGCTGTCCGGCCTGTCCCCAGTGACGTTCGTCATCGGACGGTCTCCCCCTCTCGCCGCAGCCGCTCGACCAGCGCTGCCATCGTGTCGACCGTGCGGAAGTTCGCCGGGGAGATCTCCTGCAGGGGCACGGTGATACGGAAGTCGTCCTGCATGTAGTGCACGAGGTCGAAGATCCCCGCCGAGTCGATGATGTTGAGCTCGGCGAGGGGGACCTGCGCGTCGAGGCCCTCGGCGTCACCGTCGAGCCACACACCGGCGATGTAGTTGATGATTGACTGCTGGGTGCTCATGGTCGTCCTCGACTCGTTTTCCGGCGGACTCCGGCCCCGGCTGCTCGGCTGCCTGGTCGTCGGTGGGCCGCGGCTGGCTGCGGCCTGGTCACGGCCCGGTGGGGACCTCGGCGGAGGCGAGGCGCTCGATCAGGTCGGCGACCTGCGTGACCGTGTCCCCGGGGGAAGCGGCGTCGTCGTCGACGTGCACACCGAAGTCGGACTGGATGACGAGCAACAGCTCGACGAGGAACAACGAGTCCATGTCGAGGTCCTCGAACGTGGTGTCAGGGCCGATCTCCGCACGGTCCACCTCGAAACGGTCGACCAGCAGATCGACCAGCCTGCCGTACATCACACTCATGCCGTCTGCTCCTTCGCTCCTGCTCGTTCTTGTGCTCGTACTCGCGCTCCTGTCGGTACCGGCGCCGGTACTGCCGCTCATGCGCGGGCCGGGTCCAGGTCCGGCCAGGTCAGTACCGCGGACCCCCAGGTGAGCCCGCCGCCGAACGCGGTGAGCAGCATCCGCCCGCCCGGCCGCAACGCACCTTCGGTGTGCGCCTGGTCGAGGGCGAGGGGGATGGAGGCCGCCGCGGTGTTGCCGACCTCGGCGATGTTGCTGACGCAGCGGTTGCGGGGAATCCCGAGGTCGTCGGCGACATGATTGGTGATCCGGAGGTTCGCCTGGTGGCTCACCAGATGGTCGACGTCCCGCGCCCGCCAGCCCGCCCGGGCGAGGACCGTGCGGGCCGACCCGGTCATCCGCAGCACCGCGTGCCGGAAGACCTCCTTGCCCGACATGGCGAAGTACCGTTCGCCGGCCGCCGGCGGCAGCCCGGACAGGCGCTGGCGTGAGCCGCCCGCGGGCACGGTGATCAGGTCCTCGCCGTCGCCGTCGCTGCCCAGGTCGAACGGGCCGAGCGCGCCGGGCTCCGCCGCATCGCCCGAACGCAGGACGACCGCTCCGGCGCCGTCCCCGAAGATCACAGCCGTGGACCGGTCCTCGGGATCGAGCAGGGTGGAGAACGTCTCCGCGCCGATCACCAGCACGCGGTCCGCGACGCCCGCGGAGATCAGCCCCGCCGCGGTCGCGAGCCCGTACACGAATCCGGTGCAGACGGCGGACACGTCGTAGGCGGCCGTTCCCCTCATACCGAGCCGGGCGGCCACCACGGGGGCGGTCGCCGGACAGGGGCGGTCCGGGGTGGTCGTCGCGACGAGCACCGTGTCCACGGTGGAGACGCCCGCGCTCTTCAGGGCTCTCTCGCCCGCCCCGACGGCCAGATCGGAGGTCGCCGTGCCCTGCTCCGCGAAGTACCGCTGCTCGATGCCTGTGCGTGAGCGGATCCATTCCTCGGAACTGTCCAGCCCGGCGGCGAGTTCGTCGTTCGGGACGGCTCTGGGCGGCAGGCAGCTGCCGACCCCCGTCAGCACGGCGGCCCGGCTCACCTGACACCGTCCCGGCTCGGCCGACCGCGGCGGTCACCGGTGACGTACCGAGGTGTCGGTCGGTCGCGAAGACGTGCAACCACGCGAGTGCTCCTCGTCTTCCGGACGGCCGTGTGCTCCGGAGATCCATGTGGTGCGGACGGTCGTGCGGTGCGGACGGTCAGGTGTTCCGGGCGGTCATGGGCGATGTCCGGGCCGAGTCTGGTCGGAGGGGCTGACCGATCGCTGACGAGGCACTGACCGATGACTGACACAGCACCCCTGTGCCGATGGGTGCCGGTCCGTCAGCGCGCGGTCAGTCATCGGTCAGCGGGCGGTCAGCCCGGGCGCCCACACTCGGTGGCGAAATGCCGCGGCGGCTCCTTGCGAGCGCCGGAAAGGCAGGGCGCATCGCAACGGCGCGAAGGACACAAGGGCGACAGGGACGCGAGGGCGAGAGGGACGCATGAGCGTGAGGTACGGCAGGCTGGTCGTCGATGACGACGCCGCTTCCCCCGACGAGGGCCCGGCATGACCACCACCGGGTCGCCTTCACCGCCCATCGCGGTCACGGGCGTCGGACTGGTCACCTCGGCCGGCATCGGCGCGGACGACACCTGGAAGGGTGTGTGCGCGGGCCGCTCCCCGGCGGCCAGGAACCCCTCGCTGGCCGGACTTCCCGTGGACATCTCCTGCACCGTGCCCGGCTTCTCCGCCCGCGAGCACGTGGGCCGGCGCAGCTCCCTCGCGCACGACCGCTTCAGCCAGCTCTGCATCACCGCGGCCCGTGAGGCGGTCGCCGACGCCGGGCTCGACCCCCGTACCTGGGACGGCGTCCGCGTCGGTGTCGTCGTCGGCTGCGGCCTCGGGGGAGTGGCGACCTGGGAGACCCAGCACCGGAGAATGCTGGAGAAGGGCCCGGAGGCGGTCTCTGCCCTGCTGATCCCGATGCTCGTGCCCAACATGGCCGCCGGACACCTGGCGATGGACCTGCACGCCAAGGGTCCGAACCTGGTCACGGCGACTGCCTGCGCCTCCGGTGCCACGGCGATCGGCACGGCCCTGCACCTGCTGCGCGACGGAAGCTGCGACGTGGTCGTCACGGGCGGCGCCGAGGCCGGGGTCAGTCCCCTGATGGTGACGGGATTCGCGCAGATGGGCGCACTGTCCCGGAGGCTCGACGCACCGTCCGCCGCGTCCCGCCCCTTCGACGCGGACCGCGACGGTTTCGTCATCGGCGAGGGCAGCGGCATGCTCGTCCTCGAACGCGAGGCGGACGCCCGGGCACGCCGGGCGACGGTCCGGGCACGGATCGCCGGGTACGGGGCCTCCGCCGACGCCTACCACATGACCGCCCCCGACCCCGAGGGCGCGGGGGTTCTGCGGGCGTTGCGCACGGCCCTGTCGGGAGCGGGCGTCACACCCGAGGAGGTCGACCACGTCAACGCCCACGGCACCTCCACACCGCTCAACGACGCGGCGGAGGCCAGGGTGCTGAGAGGGCTCCTCGGCGAACGCCCTGCGGTCACCTCCACCAAGGGGGTGACCGGCCACACCCTGGGAGCCGCCGGCGCGATCGAGGCCGCGCTGACCGTACTGACCGTCGAGAACGGCACCATCCCGCCGACCGCCAACCTCGAACGGCAGGACCCCGAGGTCGAGTTGGACATCGTCGCCGGATCGCCCCGGGAACGGAAGGTGGAGGTCGCGGTGAGCAACTCGTTCGGCTTCGGCGGTCAGAACGCGGTCCTGGTGATCACGGCCGCCTGATCCGGCGTACCCACGAACACCGGATCGCACCATCAGTGGATCTCGTCCGAAAAAGCCCCGGCCGCCAGGCCACGACACCGGAAGACTCCATCGGGTGACCAAACGAGACCTGATCCTCCAGCGCATAGTGGGCGTCCTCTACGTCATCGCCGGCATCGGCAAGTTCTTCCCGGAGATCGAGTCGGTCGAGGAGCGCCTCGACGGCGCCGCGGACGGCAACGACGGTGTCGCCGTCCTCGGTCCCTTCACCGACCGGCTCGCCGAACACCCCACCGCCGTCACCGTGTTCGTCGCGGCGGCGATGATCGTCAGCGGGGTCTTCCTGATCCTCGACCGGTACCTGGTCGTCGCCGCGCTCTACGGCCAACTGCTCATGCTGGTCTGCCTGGTCGTCATCCTCGTCAGCAGCGTGCCGCAGATCCTCGTGCTCGACGCCGCGTTCTTCGCCGCGGCCATCTACCTCCTCGTGCGGCACCGGCGCACACCGTCCCCGTCCGCCGCGGCACCCTCGCGGGCCAGGACGGACAACCAGAGCTAAGGGTCATGCCATGTCCTTCACCGTTCCGCACGACGAACTCGCACAGCTCGAAGACCGGGTTCGAGCCGCGCTCAGGACCATGGACGACAGCGCCCTCGACGTGCTCGGCTACGGCGAAGTCAGCCTGGTGCTACGGCTGCAGAGCGGCGACGACGTGTTCGCGTGCAAGCGACTGCCGGTGTTCCCCGACCGAGCACGCCTCGAACGGTACGAGGAAGGCCTCCGCGAGTATCTGAGGAGGCTCGGCGACAACGGCCTCACCGTCGCCGACACCGAGCTGTGGCACACACGGCTGCCGTCGGGGCGGATCACGGCCTACTGCGTGCAGCGCGAACTGCCCTCGCACCGGCTGTGTTCCAGGCTGCTGCACACCGAGGACGACATCTGGATCAAGGATTTCTTCTCCCGGTTCCTCGACCGGGTCGAACACGCCGTGGAGCCCACCCTCGGTCTGGACGCACAGGCCAACAACTGGATGGACGTCGGCGGTGAGCTGGTGTACCTCGATGTCACGACGCCCCTCATGCGGGACGCCCGCAACCGCGAACGGCTGGACGTCCGCCTCTTCTTCAGCTCGCTGCCCTGGGCCCTGCGCGACGCCGTCCGTATCTCGATGACCAGGTCGATCTTCGACAAGTTCTACGAGACCCGTGGCGTCCTGCTGGACTTCCTCGGCAACCTGTACAAGGAACGGCTCCACGAGCTCGTACCGGCGTTCCTGGAACAGGCCAACGCCCGCCTCTCCGAGCCGATCACCGTGGAGGAGGTGGCCGCGTACTACCGCGACGACGCCCGGATGTGGGAGCTCATCCAGCGGCTGCGGCAGGCCGACCGCTTCTGGCACCACCGGATCAGACGGCGCACCTACCCGTTCCTGCTGCCCCCGCGCGTGGAGCGCTGAAGGCCCGGCGATGGCGATCACCTCGCCGGACCGCGTCGCGGCCCGCAGCCTCGACGACAGCATGGCGCTCGACCCCGCGCGTCCCCTGTACGTCACTCACGCCCGCGGCCCCCTGACGGTCGCCGTGGTGTCGATCGCCTGGCTGCGCGGACGCGACGAGACGGACCGCGCGACGATCGCCGCCCGGCACCTGAGCGACGAAGAGAACCGACAGGCGGCACAACTGCGCCTGGTCAAAAGGCGTTTGGAGTGGCTGGCGGGACGTCTGGCCATCAAGCACAGCGTGTGCGCCTATCAGCGGCGGCACGCCGGCACCTCGGTGCGCCCCCGCGACATCACGGTCGGTGTCGTCCCGGACGGACTCCGCGCCGGAAAGCCCGTCGTCGACGCCCGCGTGGAGGTCGGTCTGTCCCACTCGGCGGACTTCGCCGTCGCCGTCTGCGGGCCGCGCGCCGTCGGGATCGACGTCGAGCGCAGCCGCCAGGTGCCACCACCGCTCGCGGAACTGCTCACACGGGCCCCGGAGATCGCGGCGGATCCCCGCCTCGGGGGAGTGGGCGCCATGCCGCTGCCCCTGCGGTGGGCCTGCAAGGAGGCGGTGCTCAAGCACTTCGGCTTCGGCCTGCGGGTGGACAGCCGCGAGGTGCGGCTCACCCAGTGGTGGCCCGACGGCCGGTTCGCCTGGCGGGCCGGGCCGGAACTGCGCCGCCACGCACCCGCGGCCGACGGTTCCCGCTTCGACAGCTGGGCCCGGGAAGTCGACGGATACGCCCTGGCACTCGTGTGGCAGTGAGAAGACCCGTGCGGCAGTGAGGAGAACGGACACCGTGACCAGCTCACCCACCTCGACACCCAGGACGCCCTCCGCGGAACGCCGGGTGCCCTTCGAACACGCGCTGCGCGAAGCGGCCGACATCGCCGCGCACAGCCCGTCGTCGCACAACTGCCAACCCTGGGGCGTCGCCTGGGCCACCGGCCGTGGTGCGCGCCGGGCAGCGGAACGGCTCGTCGAGGAGGCTCCCACCGACGGCCCCGAAGCCCCTGACGGCAGCTCCGGTGAGAGCAGAACCGCTGGAGGTGACACGGACGAGTACGTCATCCTGGCCCTCGACCGGGAGCGTGAACTCACCTCCCTCCCCGCGCACGCCGTCGAGATGCTGGTCAGCTGTGGCGCGTACCTGCAGATCCTGTCGCGCTCCCTGGCCCACCAGAGCTGGTCGACCGACCGTATCCACTTCGTCGAACCGCTCGCCGGCGGACGGACGGGCGGGGCGCGCGAGGTGTGCCGCCTCCTCGGCGACACCTGGCCGGTGTCATGGTCACCGCTGTGCGCGGTCCGGCTGCGCCGCACGGACGAGCCGGACGGCTCTCTCGCCGACCTCCGCCGCACCGCCCTGGCCCGGCGGACCAACCGCGCGCCCTACCGCCCCGAAACGGTCGAACCGGCCCTCCTGGAAGGGCTGTCCGCCCCGTCGACCGGCGTCGCCGCCGGCGCGGACGTCACCGTCCGGCATCTCATGGCCGACCGTGAGCGCGCGGCCTTCGCCGACCTCGTGGCCCGCCACGGGGGACGCGACTTCAGCCATCGACAGGCCTGGCGCGAGACATACTCGTTCGTGCGCCGGGACGAGGCCGAGGCCCGGGCACGCGGCGACGGCTTCCCCCTCAGCCAGCTGTTCGGACCGCTCTCGGCGCCCCGGCGCCACGCCCTGCGCCTCGCGCTGGCACCCACCACGATGAGCGTGCTCAGTCACGCGGGCTACCACCGCGTGCTAGCCCGCCAGCTCGCCCGCGTCGTACGGCCGACGCCGGCCGTCGTCGCCCTGGGGCTCGCCGACGCGTCTCCCGGTGTCGAGGCCACCGTGCGCGGCGGAGCCCGCCTGGCCGAGTACTGGCTGCGGGCCACCCGGGCGGGGCTCGCGCTGCACCCCGTCAGTGTCGTCCTGCAGCACGACGACGTACGAAAGGAGCTCCAGGACCGGCTGGGACTGCCGGGCCGGACCTTCTTCGTGAGCAGATTGGGGCGCCCTCTCACAGATTTCCCGCCGCCACCACGCCGGATAGGAGTCCGTGCCGTATGCACGATCTGACCACGATCCGACACGGCGCCCAAAGGTCTCGTGAAATTCTCCTGTGCGTTGTCAGAACCAGCCACCAAATACCGGACAGATAAGGCACGAGGTTACTCGGTGGTAAAACTCCATGAGATCCTCGGACCCCCGTGAACATGTGTCTCTTGTGTTACCCTGCATATGCCATGCGGCCTCGATGTTGCGAGACCGATAAGCAGCGAGGGTCTCCTGGAACACGCAGGGTCGCGTCAATCTCGGGGGAGGAACGAACCTTGCACTGCTCTCGGCGAACGGGCCTCAAGGCCACGCATCGTTTCGCGTGGACGACCTACCTGATCGCCGAGCGATGAGCGTCCACCGGCGGAGGCCGGGACATCGAGCCGTGCGGGACGACTGGTCTGTCTCTCCGGCACATCACACCACCCCGGGCGGTGGTGCCGCACGCGGCATCCGGGTGCTGCTCTGCTGTGAGGGATCGATCGTGGGCGCCGGTATGCGAGCCCTGCTCGACCAGCAGCCCGACATCGCTGTCATCGGGTACTCGACCGGGACGGACTCGGAGGCCGCCGCCGCCGACTCGGCACCCGACGTCACCGTGGTCGTGGCCCCCGCCCTGACCATCGAGGACAAGCGGGAGCTGACCGCCCTCGCGGCACTGACCAAGGTCATCCACATCACGAAGGCCGAGAACGCGAGCCGTTCGATCGAGATCCTGCGTCTCGGTGTCCGTGCCGTCCTCGCCCCCGACACCTCCGCCGACGAGCTGATCCACGTCCTGCGGACGGTCAGCGCGGGCAGCGCGATGGTCATCCCCGAAGCGGCCCGCAGGAGCCTCGACCATCTGCCGCAGCGCCCTGCCTCCGCGCTCGCCGCGAGCGTCGTACCCTCGCTGACGCCACGGGAGACCGAGGTGATCGCCCTGCTCACGCAGGGAAAGTCCAATGCGGAGATAGCGGAGAAACTATCGGTTTCCACGGCGACTGTTCGTTCCCACGTTCACCATTTGCTGAGGAAACTGGGTGTCGGAAGTCGCGCCCAAGCGGTGGCCGTCGCCTACGAGACCGGACTCATGGCGGCCATTGAACAGAATTCAAAGGGCTCGGACCGGAGCTGACGACTGCAAATCAATACGCCTTTCGACACGGAAGTCGGCTCCGCTATTTACGCGCGATAGCCGTCTCCGATACGGTTGCCCACCGTCTCGGACACGACCTCTGCCATCTGGTCGAAGTCGGAGACCAGCTTTCGAAATGGCGGGCTCTGCATGTCGATCTCGAAGTCCGCGAGGCTGGATACGTCGATGATTTCGACGTAGGCGAGAGGCTCGGCGCCGGCCTGTCCGTCCACCGCCGGCCCGATCACCCGCTGGACGCTGAACGACCTGACGCTGGGCAGCTCCGGGCAGGTGGCGTAGTCGACATCCCGCACCCAGGTCTCGAAGCGGTCCGGTGCCACCCCGTCGAGCAGACGGATCCGGTGAACGATGATCGTCATGGTGTACTCCGTTCCGGGCCGGACAGGACGACCGGTCCGACGAGTGGTTGCCGACGAGGCAGGAAGAGTGGTTGCCGAAGCGGGACGAGTGATTGCCGGAGTAACCGGTGGATCAGCGCCGCCCGGCCCGGCGACGCCTGCCGTTCAGGCCCAGCGCCCGGGCGATGTTGTTCTTCTGGATCTCGTTGGTGCCGGAGAAGATCCGAGCGGGGAGCGCGTCGCGCAACAGCGTCTCGGCCTCCCCTTCGAGGACGCCCAGCGCACCGCGCACCTGGATCGCGTCGAGACCCAACTGCACGGCGGCCTCGCTGACCGCCAGCTTCGCCAGCGCGGGAGCCACCTCGTCCTCCGAGCCCCGCGCCAGCCCCCACGCGGCCCGGTAGAGCAGGAGCCGGGCGGACTCCAGCCGCAGGGTCATGTCGACGAGACGATGACCCACCGCCTGAAAACTGCCGATGGGGGCACCGAACTGCTCACGCTCTCCCGCGTACTCGACCGTCGACTCCAGGACCCGCTGCATGGCACCGAGATAGGCGGCGAAGAGACAGGTGCGCTCCCACTTCATCGACGAGGAGAACACACTCGCCCCCGCGCCCCGGGCCCCGAGCACATCCGCCGACGGCACCACACACCCGTCGAAGTGGACATCGGCCGTCGGGGAGCCCCGCAGCCCGACCTTGGCGTAGGGCGGCCCCACGACCAGCCCGGGTGTGCCCGCCTCGACGACGAACGCCGTCAGACCGAAGAAGCCACGGCCCGGCTCGGTCGCCGCCTGCACGACGAACACATCGGCGACCGGCGCGTTCGTGGTGAAGCATTTGCTGCCGTGCAGCACATAGTGGTCGCCCCGGAACTCGGCGCGCGTACGCAGGTTCAGCGCGTCCGAACCCGCCTCCGGCTCCGTGATGGCATGTGCCGCGATGCGCTCTCCCGAGCAGAGCGCCGGCAGCAGACGCCGCTTCTGCTCCTCCGTACCGAACTCCACGATCGGCATCAGCGACGCGAACAGGTGCGCCGCGACGGAGAAGGCGAAACCCGTGTCGGAGGAGCCGTACCCGAGAGCCTCCATGACCGCTGACGCGGCGACCGCGTCCAGGCCGCTGCCCCCGTACTCGACGGGGACGACGCCACCGACCACACCCTGCTTGCCCGCGAGGAGCCAGCGCCTGCGGAACTCGTCGGCGTCGAAGGCCGCGCCGGACTCCCCGTCCCGGCCCTCCAGTTCGCGCCGGGCGAACGCCACCGTCATGGCGCGCATCTCCTCGACGTCCGGGTCGAACTCGAAGTTCATCGTGATCCGTCCATGTGCTCTGCGTGCTCCTCGACGAGTACGTGGTAGTTGATGCCGCCCGTGCCGAACGAGCTCACGGCAGCGCGCCTCGGCCGCCCGGGCCGCCTGTTCCACGCGGAGGGCCCGGTCGAGACCACGGCGGGAACGGCGGCCAGATCGAGCGCCGGATTGAGGGTGTGCAGGTTCGTGTTGGGCGGCAGCGTCCGCGCCCGCATCGCCAGCAGGGTGCGCAGCAGTCCGGCGCTCCCGGCGGCGGCGAAGGTGTGGCCGTAGAACGACTTCGCCGATCCGATCTCCAGCGGACGGACGCGCCCGGCCCCGCCGTAGACCTTGGCCACCGCGGCGATCTCCACCCGGTCACCCACCTTCGTGCCGGTGCCGTGCGCCTCCAGGTAGTCGACCGCCGAGGGATCGAAGTCGACCTGCGCGAAGGCCCGTTCCATCGCGCGTGTCTGTCCCGCGACATCGGGCGCGATCAGGGACTTGGCGTCGTTGGACGCCCCGACACCCCGGACGAGACCGGCGATCTCGTCGCCGTCGCGCAGCGCGTCACCGTAGCGCTTGAGCAGGAACAGACCACAGCCGTCGCCCGGCGTGAAACCGTCGGCGCCCGCGTCGAACGGCGCGTTCCTGCTGTGCGACAGCAGACCGAGTGCGGAGCACAGAACCATGTCCCGGGCGTTGCAGGCCAGTTCGACGCCGCCGGCGATCGCGAAGTCGGCGGTTCCCGCGCGCAGCGCGCCCACCGCCACGTCGATCGCCGCGAGGGAGGAGGCGCACGCCGCCTCCACGGCGAGGGGGACCGCGTCGAGCCCGTACTCGTTGGCGAGGAGAGCGGCGATCCCGCCGGCCAGGCAGCCGTCGAGCAGATCCGGCAGCACGCCCTCGTCCGGCGGCCCCGTGTGCTCGCGCAGTGACGTGAGGAGCGACTTCCTCTGCAGCGCGGACAGGCCACCCAGCGCGTCGAGACGGGCGACCGTGTCCTCCAGATCCTGCAGCGACGACTCGGCGTTCAGACGGCGCTCGCGGGACAGACCGAGATTGGTGCCCACGGCGATCAGCCCGCGGCCGTGCGGAACGGTCGTGTCGCGTCCGGCGAGGAGTTGTGCGGCGACACCGAGAGCCAGGCGCTGCGCGCCGTCCATGGAGGCGTGGCGCGAGGGCGAGATCCGCAGACCGGACGGGGGAACGGTCGGCGGCGTCGTGTGACCGCCCTGGTCGGTGTAGCTGTGGGTGAGGCTCAGCGCGCCCGGGGCGTGGTACAGGTCCCGGTCGAGGACGCTCTCCGGCACCGGGCCGATCCTGCTGACGCCCGAGCGGATGGCCTCCCAGAAGCTCTCCGCGTCGGGCGAGTCCGCGAACCACCCCGCCAGGCCCACCACCGCGATCGGCTCGGCGTCCGACGCCGTGTTCCCGACCGCGTACCGGGCTGTGGGGCCGTCTCCGGGCAGCCGGGTCAGCTGCGTCGGCTGGGGCGGTCGGGTCGGACGCGTGGCCTCGACGTCCGGCGTGCGGCCGTGCAGGCCCGTCCGGTCGTGCGAGCCCTTCCGGTCGTGTTCTTCGAGTACGAGGTGGCAGAGCGTGCCGGTGAGGGAGGTGCCGTGCACGGTCGCCCTACGCGGGTGGCCGTCCTCGCCCGGCGGCCACCGCAGGCCCGCGCCGGCGTTCCTGAGCGGTGTGCCGGAGCGTGCGAACTCCACCGCGTCGGCCGGCTCCAGCTGGGGTGGGATCCTGCCATGGTGCAACGCGAGCGCGACCTTGCTGAGTGCGGCGATTCCCGCGTTGGCGAAGGTGTGCCCGAGCCGGTCCTTCACGCTTCCGACGGCCACGGATCCGGCGCCGGCGCCCTCGTGGAGCGCGGCGAGCGCCTCCAGCTCCACGCGGACCTCGTGGGCGACACCGGATCCGACGCACTCGACGTACTGGATCGTCTCCGGGCGCACCGCCGCCGTACGCAGGGAGCCGACGGCCGTCGAGTGGCGAAGCCCGACTGACGGCGAGGCGGCGAAGGGGCCCGGGCGGGGGTCGTGACGCAGCGAGCAGTCGAGGATCGTGGCGTAGATCCGGTCACCGTCCTCCACGGCCGTGGACAGGCGCTTGAGCAGAAGCGCCCCGACACCCTCACCGAGCACGAAGCCGGAACCGGAGCCGGAGTTGGAGTCGGGATCGAGGCCGGAGCCGGAGTCTGAACCGGTGCCGTTCGTCGCGAAGGGGTGGCTCGTGCTGGAGATGAGCCCCTTGGCGTCGAGGGCCCTGGCGAACAGCGGGCTCTCCCGGCGCTGCCCGGCGACGACGAGCGCCGCGTCGGACAGCCCGCCGCGGAGATTGAGCACGGCCTGGGCGACACCCACGTACGAGGTCGCGTCCGCGGACTCCATGGCCAGCGTCCTGCCGTGGAACTTGAACGCCGTCGCGATACGTGCCGGGATCGTGCTCGCCATCTCCCCGACCCGGTCGTGCGGGGAACCGTGCAGGCGCCGGGCCAGGAGCAGCCGCAGTTCCTCGGCGGCCTGCCGCGCGCTGTCGGAGTCGGCGCCCGCGGAGAGAGCCGCGCGTTCGACTTCGCGGACGTACCGACTCGCCTCGACGCGCAGCGCGTTGGCGTGCTGGCGGTCCAGGCCGAAGCAGGTACCGGTGATGACATCCGTCCGCTCAACGGGCAGAGCACGTCCGGGATGGCCCGCGTCCGCCAGGCACTGCCGGGCGGCCTCAAGCATGAGGATCTGCATGCGGGCCATGGAACGCGCCTGGGCCGGGGGAATGCCGAACCGCGCGACATCCACCTCTACGTCGTCGAGACCCCGCGTCGCACGGGAGGTCGTCGAGACGGGAAATTCCGCATTCAGCAACTGCCAGTACTCTTCGGGTCCCTGCACACCCGGGTACAGGGCGGCGATACCCACGATCGCCACGGGTTCCGCCGAATCGAACCGCATGATGTCTGAACACTCCCGCTGGTTGGCCCGGCCGACGGTTCAAGAATTCCGTGAGAGCGGAAAGTCGGAGAACAGTGAATTACGGAGGGGGGGAATGCCGGCCGCAGGGAAGACGCGGTCCCGCACACGTCAGTTTCTGGCGGCCGCGGGCTCCCGCCGGCCCGGGATGACCGCGGAGGGGAGCGTCAGTGACGGGTCCTGGGCGAGGATCTCCGTGTGACGGCGCTGGAGCGGGGCGCCCGGCCGTACTCCCAGCTCCTCGTCCAGTCGCCTTCTGGCCCACTGGAACAGATCAAGGGCCTCACCCTGCCGGCCGGTCCGGTACAGCGCCAGCATGAGCAGTTCGCAGAACCGCTCGCGCAGCGGGTACCGGGCGACGAGCTGGCGAAGCTCCGCGATCGCGCCCGCGTCGTCCCCCAGGGCCAGATAGGCGCTGACCAGGTTCTCCCAGGCCGTGAGCCTGCGCTCGTCGAGAAGGGCGGCCGCGCCGCGGGCCCGCGGTCCGTCACCGGCGTCGAGCAGCGCGGGTCCCTGCCAGAGTTTGAGAGCCTGTTGCAGGAGTTCCAGTGAGCGGTCCGGACGGACCGGCAACTCGGCGGCGCCTCGCGCGGCCAGGTCGAGGAACCTGTTGCTGTCGACGCACTCCGGCTCCACTTCGAGAAGGTAGCCGTTGTGCACGGCCCGCAGGACGGAGGCGCCCTGGCGCTGCTGGGCGGAGCTGACGATCACCTTGCGCAGCCGCGTCGCATGCGCCTGTAAGGCATTCCGGGTGTTGCCCACCAGATGCCCGGACCATAGTTCTTCCGCCAGGTCCTCGTTCGACACGGCCCGGCCGGCTTCCAGTGCGAGAAGGGCGAGAAATGCCCGTACTTTGTGAGCACGTATGGTGTCATGCTTGCCGTCCATGCTGATGGACACAGGTCCCAGAATGTTGATCCGCAAGCTGTTCCCCCGTTGTGTGCTGCGCGATGTGCTGCTTCATGGAAGGACCGGCGTCAAAGCCGCGCTGTTCCAGAAAGCGTGGCTGAATTTGCAGGGGTTCAGTATTTCAGCCCTTCTGACGCATGTCATCGATCAGCCGGTCGATTTCCCCCGTACACATCCGGTCGAGCCCAGGGGTGTGGTCGGCTCAACCTTTCGTTGAGGAGGGTTGCGGCAGGAGTCAACGAAGGGGGGACCGCGGTGGGAGGACGGGGGAGCGGGACCTCGGCCGTTCGGACGAGTCGCGGTGTGGCGCGGTGCGGAGAGGCGGCCGGATGACGGTGGGTTTCGCCCCCGCCGCCCCTACCCGTCCACCCGTCCCGTCACTGCCTGGGGGCTCCGCCCCCGAACCTCCGTCGCGCAGTTCCCCGCGCCCCTGGAGGGCCCCGTCAGGCTCGGGCCCGGGTCGCTTGGACCCGGGCCCGAGCGGGCGGTCAGCTGCCGGGGACGGTGTCCTGGAACGTGGTGCCCGCGCTGCGGTAGGCGTTCAGCTTCGTGGTGACCTGTGCCGGCGTGAGGACCTGGTCCTTCACATGCAGGACGTAGTCGACCTGCTGGTCGTACGCCCGGGCCGTGGTGCTGGTCTGGCCCGCGAGGTCGATCAGCCACTGGTTGAAGTTGATCGACATGGGCCGCTCCGGCAGATACGCGGAGCCGTGCGTACCGAAGAGCTGCCCGTCGATGTAGTACTTGATGGTGCTGTTGTCGATGGTCAGCACCAGGTCGTGCCAGCCGCTGAAGCTCTGCCTCGACTCGGTGTGCTCGTTGACCGCCACCCACGGCTCGGCCTGGTAGGTCTCCCAGGACGTCGTGTAGAGGATGTTGGACGGCTCGCCCCAGCCGCCGTTGGGCAGGTACTCGAAGTCGTACTCGGAGTAGTCGTCCGCCAGGGGCGCCTTGAGGTCGTTGATGGTGAAGAACGTCTGGACGAGTCGGTCGCCGTCCGGGCCGTACTTGGGCGCGTCGTTGAACCGGACCCGTGCCGCGTAGGTGCCGTTCTTGAACTTCGTCGCCTTGGTGAGGATCTCGGTCTGCTTGGTGCTGGCCGCGGTGCCGGCGGTCGAGGTCTCCAGGTTCATGATGGAGTTGCCGCCCGTGGTGGCGAAGGTGACCTTGTCGGGCGCCCAGGTCGCGCCGGGCACGCCGGGGCCACCGGAGTTGGAGCGTACGGTCCAGCCGTTCGCCGAGATCCGCGGGTCGCTGTAGCCGCTGTAGTTGAAGTCGTCGAACAGCGTGGCGGCGTCGGCCGGAGGATCGGTCGGCGGGTCGGTGGGCGGATCCGTGGGCCCGTTGCCCGCGGGCGCCTGACCCCACACGGTGG
This sequence comes from Streptomyces liliiviolaceus, assembly GCF_018070025.1. Lineage (NCBI taxonomy): Bacteria > Bacillati > Actinomycetota > Actinomycetes > Kitasatosporales > Streptomycetaceae > Streptomyces > Streptomyces liliiviolaceus. The sequence goes on along the minus strand of NZ_JAGPYQ010000002.1, from coordinate 1,882,698 downwards.
TGCCGCCCAGCTGGGCGGTGACCTTGGACCAGTCGCCGTACGAGGTCTGGGAGGCGCCGAAGGAGTAGTCGTCGCTCTGGTTCAGTGACGCCCAGGTCGACTGGTAGAACCGCAGTTGCAGATCGCCGGTGTCGGCGCCCGGGGCGAGCGACCCGGCCCCGGAGGTGAAGCCGATCTCCAGATAGCGGTCGGCGGTGGCGGTCGGGTTGGCGAGCGTGCCGAAGGTGCCCGTGACGTTGCCGCAGCCCTTGACCGCCCAGGAACAGGCGAAGCGGTAGCTCGCGCCCGCCGAGTCGGCCTTGAAGTAGTACCGGACCTTGACGCTGCTCAACTGCACGGTCGCGGTACCGGTGTTCTTCACCTTGAACCAGGGCTCGGCCTGGTCGGCGCCGGCTCCGGTGGCGCTCGTACGGTACTGGACGCTCAGTCCGTCGGCCGCCGCGCTCGCGGTGGCCGGGAGTGCGGTGAGCGCGGCGGCGCCCAGGGCCACCGCGACGGCGCTGTGTGCGGTGGCGCGCAGCCGGTTCTTCGCGAATCTCATGGTGGTTCCTCTCCAGAAAGGTGGGGTGATTCCCGGAAACGGACGGGTCGGGGGATGGGGGACAGGGGGGTGGGTTGGACAGGGGGAGGTCAGGGGTGGCGGTGGACGCCGAGCGCGTCCAGCCGGGGCAGGTGGCCGTCGAGCCGGGTCCGGAAGTCGGACCAGTCGGTGGCGCCGCTCCAGCCGCGGTCGGCGAGGGCGCACAGCCGCGGATAGGTGAGGTATTCGATGTGCGCGGGCGTCGCGACGAACTCGGTCCACAACTGGGCCTGGGTGCCCAGCACCCGCCCGGCGGCCTCCGCGTCCGCGTGCTCGGGCACCGGGTCGTGGGCGTGGACGGCGCGCAGATCGACGACGGCTCCCGGCTGCGCCTGCGGTTCCGTCGGGTCCCCGGACTGGGCGTAGTCGAGATAGGTGGCCCGGTGATGAGCGTTGATCACAAAGTGGCCGCGGCGGGCCGCCGCCAGGGTGTGGGCCGGGTCGCGCCAGGTCATCACGGTGAACTCGGGGGGCAGTTCGGCACCGGTCTCGGCCCAGCCGACCGGCCTGCGCCCGTTCTTGACGACATGCTCGCCGACCTTCCCGAGGAACCAGCCGTGCAGCGCCTCGGGACCCGACAGGCCCTCCGCCGCCGCTCGTTCACGTGCGGCGGCGCTGTGCGTCCACTCGGCGGTCGGGCACTCCTCGCCGCCGAGGTGGATGTACGGCGAGGGGAAGACGTCCATGACCTCATCGAGGACACCGCGGCAGAAGTCGAGGACCTCGTCGTGGACGCCGAGGACGGTGTCGCACACACCCCAGCGCGTCCACACGTCGAGGGTGCGCTCGGGGCGGTTGCCCAAGGAGGGACAGGCGGCGAGGGCGGCCCGTACATGCCCGGGCATCTCTATCTCCGGCACGACGGTGACACCACGGGCGGCGGCGTACCGGACCAGACCGGTCAGTTCACTCCGCGTGTACGCCCCACCGTGCGGGATTCCGTCGTACGTGCCGCTGCCGGCCGGGCCCTGCTGCGACTCGGCGCGGTGGCCGCCGATCTCGGTGAGCTCGGGGTGGGCGGCGACCGGCATGCGCCAGCCCTGGTCGTCCGTGAGGTGGAGATGGAAGACGCTGATCTTGTGCAGGGCGAGCAGGTCGACGTACCGGCGCAGATAGGAGACGGGCTGGAAGTGGCGTGCCACGTCCAGCATCGCGCCGCGCCAGGGGTGCCGGGGGACGTCGGTGATGTCGACGCAGGGCAGCGACCACCGGGTGCCGGGCTGCGGGTCGGCCGACAGGGCGGCCGGGGGCAGGAGTTGACGGACCGTCTGGATGCCGCGGAGCAGCCCGGTGGGGTGTGCGGCGCGCAGCAGCACGGTGTGCGGGTCGACGGTGAGTACGTATCCCTCCTCGCCCAGACCACCGGAGCCACCCGGGCCACCGAAGTCGCCCGGGCCACCGAAGTCGCCCGGACCACCGTGGCCGGGGTCGAGTGTCAGGGTGAACCGCCCCTCCGGGGAGGGGCGCAGGGGCAGCCCGGTGGCGGGGGCGAGCAGGGTGCGCAGCAGGTCCGCGGCGGGTTCGGCGCCTCCGCCGATCCGCAGCGCCGTGTCGGCGTCGAGCGTGAAGTGTCCCGGCCGGAACGCGGCCTCGGTCGGGCGGGGGACGAGGGTGGGCGCGGGTGGCTGTGCGGGCACGGATCGCCTCCGGAGCTGGGTGCAGCCGAGTACATGGGGGGAGTGGCAGGGGTCAGCCCTTGACCGCGCCCGCGGCGAAGCCGGACGTGACATGGCGTTGCAGCAGCAGGAACACCACGAGCGCCGGGGCCGCGAAGAGGGTCGAGGCGGCCATGGTGGCGCCCCAGTCGGTGCCGAAGACGTTCTGGAAGGAGGACAGCCACACGGGCAGGGTGCGGTTGTCCTGCTGTTTGATGATGAGGAAGTTGGCGTAGGCGAACTCGTTCCAGGCGGTGATGTAGCCGAAGAGCGAGGTAGCCATGAGACCAGGTGCCAGCAGCGGGAACGCGATGTGCCGGAACGCTCCGAGCCGGGTGCAGCCGTCGACCTGCGCGGACTCCTCCAGCTCCGGCGGGATCGTGACGATGAAGCCGCGCAGCACGATGACCGTGAAGGGCAGGGTCATCATGAAGTAGACGAGGGTCAGGGTCGGCAGCCGGTCCAGCATGCCGGTGTCCCGCGAGATGATGTACACCGGGATGATCAGTGACTCCCAGGGTGCCATCTGCGCGATGAAGACCATGAGCATGAAGTGTCGGCGCCCCTTCCACCGCATGCGGGCGACGGCGTAGGCGGAGCCGAGCGCGACGACGAGGGAGAGCAGGACGGCGCTCAGCGTGACGAGAAGGCTGTTGCGCCAGAACAGACCGAAGCCGTCGGCGCCGACGGCGGTGCGGAAGTGGTCGAGCGTCCAGGTCCGCGGGACGAGCCGCGGAGTGTCGGACTGGATGTCGCGGGCCGGGGTGAACGCGGTCGCGACCATCCAGTAGACCGGGAACAGACAGAGCGCGACCGTGACGACGGCGGCGGCGTTGAGAGGGATGCGGCGCATGCGGGGTCGGGTGGTGCTCATGCGAGCTCGTCCTCCTGGCGGAACATCTGGCGGAAGTAGAGGACGAGCACGCCCGACATCAGTACTACGGTCACCATGGAGGCCGCCGACCCGAGGTCGTAACGCTGGCTCGACAGGGCGGTCTGGACCGCGTACACGGGCAGGATCGTGGTCGCGTCGCCGGGGCCGCCGTTGGTCATCACCCAGATCTGCACGAACGCCTTGAACGTCCAGATCACTTCGAGCGAGAACACCAGCAGGAAGATGGGCCGTACGACCGGGAAGGTGATGGACCGGAAGATCCGCGTTCCCGACGCCCCGTCGAGCCGCGCCGACTCGTACAGCTCGACGGGCACGGTGGTGAGCGCCGAGTACAGGGTGATCGCCGCGAACGGCACGGACTGCCACACGATGAGGGCGATCAGGATGGCGAAGGCGGCCGGCCCGTGGGCGAACCAGGCGTAGCGGTCGAAGGACTCGAACCCCAGATCCTTCAGGACCGCGTTGACGATCCCGAACTCCGAGTGGAACAGCCACTGGAAGACGGTGGTCGCCGCGATGACGGGCATCGCCCAGGTCAGGACGAGTGAGCTGAGGACCGCGGTCCGGCCGAACCGGCCGAGCCGTTCGATCATCAGCGCGACCAGCGTGGACAGCACCATGATCAGGGCGACGTTGACCGCCATGAAGAGGAAGGTGCGGCGCACGACCTCCCAGAAGCGGCTGTCGCCCAGCAGCGTCCCGTAGTTGTCGAGTCCGACGAACCGCGCGTCGCCCAGGATGAGTTGGCGCAGTCCGAAGTCCTGCAGCGAGATCACCACCGCGCGGACCAGTGGATAGACGAGCAGGTAGAGCGTGCCGAGGACGGCGGGTGCGATCAGGACGTACGGCCAGACGCCGGGCCCGCCGTCCTTCGACGGGCGGCGCGGTCCTGGGCCGGGGGAGCGCCGGGGGCGACCGGCGCTCGGCGGGGGATGGGGTGCGGTCTGCTCTCGGACGGCCGTCACGGCACACTTCCTCCAGCGCGGCACCGGCGCGGACGGCCGGTGCGGGGACGGTTGAGGGGCCGGGCGGTTCAGGTGCCGGAGTTCATCGCCGTGGTGATGGCTTCGGAGGCCTTGGCGGCTTCCTTGCGCGCGTCGCCTCCGGTGAGTACGGCGGTCAGATAGTCCTTGATCGGGTTCTTGGCCTCGACGGCGGCCCAGCCGGGTGTGTTGGGCGTGGCGTGGCCCTCGGCTGCGCCGACCGCCATGGCCGAGGCGCCCGGATCGGAGGCGACCGCGTCGGACAGAGTGGTCTTGTTCGGTACGTAGCTCATGGCGACGGCGAGCTTCTTCTGCCAGGTGTCGCCGGTGAGTTCCTTGACGAAGGTGTAGGCCGCGTCCTGCTTCGCGGAGGCCGTGGGGATGACGAGGTCCGAGCCGCCGGTGAAGACGGCGCCGGGGACGTCGGCGGTCCTCCCCGGGATCGGGAAGAAGCCGAGCTTGTCCTTGAGCGCGGGGTTGTTCTCGACGACCGTGTTGGCGCCGCCCGGGGACGACACGACCTGGGCGACCTTCCCCTTGGCCATCACGTCCGCCTGCGGGGGATTGGCCTCGTCGGAGTCCTTGGGGCCTCTGCCGAGTGCCTGCAGCTTCTTGTAGAACTCCATGCCGCGGACGGCTTCCGGGGTGTCCAGTGAGCCCTTCCACTTGCCGCCGGACTCGGTGGCGAGGTCGCCGCCCTCGTCCCAGACGAAGCCCGCGAGGGTGTACCAGTTCTGACCGGGCAGATAAATGCCCTGCGTGCCACCGGTGTTGAGCTTCTTCGTCGCGGCGATCCACTGGTCACGGGTCTTGATCGCGGCCGGGTCGACGCCCGCCTTCTCGAAGAGGTCGGTGCGGTAGATGACGACGCGGTTGGCGGCGTAGTACGGGATGCCGTACTGCTTGCCCTCGAAGGCGCCGGGCTCGGCGAGGCCCTTGAGCCAGTCCTTCCCGCCGAGTTCGTCGACCTTGTCGCTGAGGTCGAGCAGGCCCCCGCTCTGCGCGAACTGGGCGACCTGGGTGTTGCCGGTCTCGATGACGTCGGGTGCGTCGCTGCTGGCGAGGGCAGCCGTGACCTTCTCGCCGATGCCGTCCCACTCCTGGATCTGCACCTTGACGTCGATGTCGGGGTGCGCGGCCTCGAAGCTCTTGACGAAGTCCTTCTGGAACCGGTCCGAGACGCTGTCGCGCATCAGCCAGACGTCGATGGCGGTGCTCCCGTCGGAGGCGTCGGAGGAACTGCTGCAGGCACTCAGCCCGGCGGTCACGACGAGCGCGGACACACCGGCGAACAAGCGGAGCTTCACGGTTCACCTCTGGAGGACATGAGCAGACCACCTGACCAGTGAAGCCCACTGGACAGCTCACCTCTCGATGCGGGGATGAAACTGGCATAGACCAATCGACGTCGTCAACCCCTGCTGCTGCATGGGTTGTTGACGCCCGCGTGGGTCAGTACTCGGGCGTCGATCCATAGACAGCGGTTACACTTCGCCCGACCAGGAGTGACAGGGCGTGCGACAACTGGTCAACTGGTAAAGGGGATGTCGCGCACGACAGCATGAGGGGCACAGCATGGGGGGCGTCATGGCGGGGAGCGGTGCGAGGGTGGGAGCGGCATGAGGGAAGACGCATCGGGTGCGGTGCTGAAACGGGAGCGGGTCCGCGACTTCATCCTCGACCTCGTCGAGTCGCGCAGCCCGGGTGACGCGATCCCCTCCGAGCGCTCCCTGTGCGCCCGTCTGGGAGTGTCCCGCCCGACCCTGCGCGCGGCGGTCGACGAACTCGTGGCCGCGGGCCTCCTGGTGCGGGAGCACGGCCGGGGCATGTTCGTCGCGCCCGAGAAGATCACCCAGGAACTCGTCTCCGGTCAGCAGACCATGACGGCGCCTCAGGCCTCCGGGACCTGGTCGAGCCGTCTGCTGGAGTTCACCACCTTCGCGGCCGGCGCACGCGTGGGCCGCAAACTGCGGATGTCACCCGCCGCCGAGATCGTGTACGTGGCACGGCTGCGCCTCGTCGACGGCGCCCCGATGGCCATCGAGCACCTGCACATCAGGGCCGACCTGGTCCCCACCCTGTCCGCACAGGAACTGGAAGCCGGCGACCTGTACGAGCATCTGCGCGAACAGCACGGCGTACATGTCCAGGAGGCCGTGCAGGCCATCGAGCCGACCGTCGTCACCCGCGCCGAGGCCGAACTGCTCGATGTGCCCGAACTGTCCCCGGCGCTGCTCTTCGAGCGGCTCACCTCGGACACCACGGGCCGACCCGTCGAGTACGTCCACTCGATCTACCGCGGCGACCGCTACCGCATCGTCTCCCGCCTCACCCTCGACCCCTCCGCCACCGAACCGTCCACCCGCCTCGGCCACCACCCCGGCATCCCCCCGGGCGACTTCGCCCACCGCGAGACGATCGCGTCCTCCACGCGGGGTGACATCCAGACGGGGCAGTGAGTCGCCCCGCAGTGACAGGAGGGATCGCGGCGACGGGACGGACCGCGCGATGGGCGTATCGGGGCGCCTGTGCCCCGAGCGGGGCGGGGATCTGGTGATTCGTGTGGGTCCCGGGCTATGTGGTGTGACACGGGGCAGGCACACTGCATACAGGCATTCTCACGATCAAGAGGAACAGGCATGATCACGCTTACGAAGGAAGACGGCCCGGCGGATCTCGACGGAGTGACCCATCTGTCGATCGGGGTGTCCTGGGACCCCACCGTCGGCAGCAGCGGCGGACTGATCGGCAAGCTGCGCCAGAAGACCGGCACGGACCTCGACCTGATCGCCATCGCCATGCAGGGCTCGGACCCGGTCCGGCTGGCGGGCCTCGACTCCCTGGACCCGCTGGGCAACGGCTCGTTGGTGCACACCGGCGACAACCAGACCGGCAAGGGCGACGGTGACGACGAGACGGTGACCGTCGAGTTCTCCCGTGTCCCGGCGAACATCACCTCGATCGTCTTCGTCGCCGCCGCCTACAAGAAGAGCAGCTCCTTCCAGAAGGCGCGGAACATCAGCTTCAAGGTGTACGACGCCAGCGGTGGCAGCACGCAGCAGGTCGCGGACATCTGGCCCAGCCTCCTCAGCAACGACAACGGCTGCGCCGTCGCCAAGGCGATCCGGGTCGGCGGGGCCTGGAAGCTGCAGGTGATCAACGAGACCGGGAAGATCAAGCAGGGCGACGAGCAGGCCCTGATGCGCTTCGCCGCGAGCAAGTAGGTCACACACGAGCGATCGCCCGGAGGCGGGACGATCGCGCAGAGGCGGGACGGGGCGGGACCGGCGCACATGCCGGTCCCCCCCGCCGTGCGTCCTGACCTGCCGAGCATTGAGAGTGTACGTTCGTACGCTCCCGCTATAGGCTCCCCCTCATGACTGTTGACGTACTGCGCCGACCCGCGTCGGCCGAACGGCAGGCCCGGGTGGCCGTCGCCGTGCTGTTCTTCACCAACGGAGCCCTGTTCGCCAACCTCCTGCCGAGGTATCCGCAGATCAAGGCGGATCTCGGCATCGGGAACGCCGCCTACGGTCTGGCCGTCGCCGCGTTCCCGGCGGGCGCCATCGCGGCCGGTCTCGCCGCGGGCGTGGTGATCCGCCGCATGGGCTCGGCGCGGGCGGCGGTGGCCGGCACCCTGCTGACCGGAGCGTGGATCCTCCTCGCGGGGCTGGCCGACTCGGTCGTGATGTTCGCGGCGGCGCTGTTCCTGGCCGGAGCGATGGACGCGGTCACCGATGTGGCGCAGAACGCCCACGGACTGCGCGTGCAGCGACGCTACGGACGTTCCATCATCAACTCCTTCCACGCGATCTGGTCCATCGGCGCAGTCACCGGCGGAGCCATGGCCGCGGCGGCGATAGCGCTCGACCTCTCCCGCGGGCAGCATCTGACGATCTCGGCGGTGGTGTTCGCGGTGGCCGCGTGCGTCGCGCTCCGGTTCTGCCTGTCCGGCCCCGAGGCCGAAGCCGAGTCCGAGTCCGAGGGTGGCGCCAGGGTCGAGTCCGTGGCGGACCCGGCAGGGGAGTCCGGTGCCGGAAGCAGTGGAGAGGGGCGGCGCATCGCGCGTCCGACGCCGGGTCGGCGTACCGCGTACGTGCTGGCCGCCCTCGTGCTCATCGCCACGGCCGGCACGCTCGTCGAGGACGCGGGCAGCTCCTGGGCCGCGCTCTACCTCTCCGGTTCGCTGTCCGCGTCGGTGACGCTGGCCGCCTCCGGCTACATCGCCCTGGTCGGGGCCCAGTTCGTCGGCCGCATCATCGGCGACCGCCTCGTCGACCGGTTCGGCCAGCGCACGGTGGCCCGCGCGGGCGGCCTCGTCGTCGTGGCCGGCATGGGCCTGGCGCTGGCCGTGCCCACGGTGCCCGGCACGATCCTCGGGTTCGCCGCGGCCGGGTTCGGCGTGGCCACCCTTGTCCCCGCGGCGATGCACGAAGCCGACGAGCTGCCCGGCCTCAAGCCCGGCTCGGGGCTCGCCATCGTCTCCTGGCTGATGCGCCTGGGCTTCCTGCTCTCCCCGCCGGTCGTCGGCCTCGTCGCGGACGCGGCCGGTCTGCGGGTGGGTCTGCTCGTGGTGCCCCTCGCCGGAGTGCTCGTGCTCCTGCTCGCCGGAGTGCTGCAGCCCGGCCGCCGCCAGGGCCGGTAACCACCCCCACGTGCACGTTTCCCGGGCAGCGGTCCGACGTCGAGTGTACGATCGTACGCATGTCGACGGACTACTTCGCCCAGGATCCCCGTACGCATCTCGAACGCATGATGGCGGGCGATCACTACATCGCCGACGACCCGGAGATCGTCCGCCGGTACGAGCGGGCCGTACGGTTGGCCGCCCGCTATCAGGCCGCCTATCTCGAAGACACCGAAGGGGCCCGCCCGCTCCTCGCCGAACTGCTCGGCTCCCTCGGGCCCGACGTACACCTGCGGCCGCCGCTGTACGTCGACTACGGCAGCAACATCACGATCGGCGCGCGCACCTTCGTCAACTACAACCTGACCGCCCTGGACGTCGCGGCGATCACCATCGGCGAGGACTGCCAGATCGGCCCGAACGTCCAACTGCTCACCCCCACCCACCCCTTGGAGCCGGACCCCCGGCGCGACAAGCTGGAGGCCGCCCGGCCGATCACCATCGGGAACAATGTGTGGCTGGGGGGAGGCGCCATCGTGCTGCCCGGTGTCACCATCGGGGACAACTCCGTCATCGGCGCCGGGGCCGTGGTGACGAAGGACGTGCCCGCCGGCGTCGTCGCAGTCGGCAACCCCGCCCGCCCGGTCCGCACCCTCTGAAGGCTCCCGTCATGGCCACCGGACACACCGACCCGCAGCGCCGCGAACGCATCATCGCAGCGACCCTCGATCTCATCGCCGAGGAGGGGATCGCCAGCGTCTCCCACCGGAAGATCGCCGCGCGGGCCGGTGTCCCGCTGGGGTCGATGACTTACCACTTCAGCGGTATGGACGAGCTGCTCCGGGAGGCGTTCACCCGCTTCGCCGACCACATCGTCGCCGTCTTCGACGCCCACCTCTCGGCTCCGGCCGACCGCGACCAGGCCCGTCGGGCCGTGGCGGATCTGGTCCATGTGCTGTCGGAGGGGAGCCAGCGCGACCTCGTACTCACCCAGGAGCTGTACACCCTCGCCGCGCGCCGGCCGGTCTACCGGCAACTGACCCACGAGTGGATGGGCCGCAGCCGCACCCATCTGGAGAAGCACTTCGACCCGGACACGGCACGCCAACTCGACGCCCTGATCGAGGGGCTGACCCTCCACCGCGCCCTGGACAACGAGCCCCACGACCGTGCCCTGACCCTTGAGGCGATCACCCGCATCACCACCCCGGGCGGGTAGGGACGCCGGCCGGGCGCGGGGCACCCGGATCGATCAGGAATCGAGAAGCGCCGACCCCGGTGCCGCGTCTAGCGTGACTGCCATGGACGTCACCCTGTACGCGAGCTTCCTCCCGCACACGGATCCGGACGCGTCCCTGGCCTTCTACCGGGACGCCCTCGGCTTCGAGGTCCGCGACGACGTCGGCCACGGCGCGACGCGCCGGATCACGTTCGGGGCCGCCGGCCGGCCCGGCCCGTCCCTCGTCCTGGAGCCGCCGGTCACCGACCCCGGCGTCACCGAGGACGAGCGTCGCACCGTCGCGGAGATGATGGCGAAGGGCGCGTACGCGGGCATCCTCCTGGCCACCCCCGACCTCGACACCACCTTCGAGCGGGTGCGGGCGGCCGGCAGCGGCGAGATCGTCCAGGAACCGGCCGAGCGGCCGCACGGCGTCCGGGACTGTGCCTTCCTCGATCCCGCGGGCAACATGATCCGCATCCAGGAGCTGCGCTGAACGGCCCGGCGGGCGCAACAGCCGCGTACAGGCGCGAACAGGTCAACAGGTCGACAGAGCGACAGATCAACAGATGGAGACATGATGAGCATGGCCCCGAGGACCGACACACAGTCGTCCGCGCCGCACGCTGCCGACAGCCATGACCTGATCCGTGTGCACGGCGCACGCGAGAACAACCTCAAAGACGTCAGCATCGAGATCCCCAAGCGCCGCCTGACCGTGTTCACCGGTGTCTCCGGCTCGGGCAAGAGCTCACTCGTGTTCAACACGATCGCCGCCGAGTCGCAGCGGATGATCAACGAGACCTACAGCGCCTTCCTCCAGGGCTTCATGCCGACCCTGGCCCGCCCCGAGGTCGACGTCCTCGACGGGCTGACCACCGTGATCACCGTCGACCAGCAGCGGATGGGCTCCGACCCGCGCTCCACCGTGGGCACCGCCACCGATGCCAACGCGATGCTGCGCATCCTCTTCAGCCGCCTCGGCACACCGCACATCGGTCCGCCCAGCGCTTACTCCTTCAACACCGCCTCCGTCCGTGCCAGCGGCGCGATCACCGTCGAGCGCGGAGCCAGGAAGACGGTCAAGGCGACCTTCAACCGAACCGGCGGCATGTGTACGCGCTGCGAGGGCCGGGGCTCGGTCTCCGACATCGACCTCAGCCAGCTCTACGACGACTCCAAGTCCCTCTCCGAGGGCGCGTTCACCATCCCCGGCTGGAAGTCGGACAGCCAGTGGACCGTGCAGGTCTACGCCCAGTCCGGCTTCGTCGACCCGGACAAGCCGATCCGCGAGTACACCAAGAAGCAGTTGCAGGACTTCCTCTACGGAGAGCCCGTCAAGGTCAAGGTCAACGGCGTCAACCTCACCTACGAAGGACTGATCCCGAAGATCCAGAAGTCGTTCCTGTCCAAGGACAAGGAGTCGATGCAGCCGCACATCCGGGCGTTCGTGGAGCGGGCGGTCACCTTCGCCACCTGCCCCGAGTGCGACGGCACCCGGCTCAGCGAAGGGGCCCGCTCGTCGAAGATCGGCAAGGTCTCCATCGCGGACGCCTGCGCGATGGAGATCCGCGACCTGACCGAATGGGTCCGCGGACTCGACGAGCCGTCGGTGGCCCCGCTGCTCGCCGCGCTGCAGCAGGCCCTCGACTCGTTCGTGGAGATCGGTCTCGGCTATCTCTCGCTCGACCGGCCCGCGGGCACGCTGTCGGGCGGCGAGGCGCAGCGCGTCAAGATGATCCGCCACCTCGGCTCCTCGCTCACCGACATCACGTACGTCTTCGACGAGCCCACCATCGGCCTGCACCCCCATGACATCCAGCGGATGAACGACCTGCTGCTGCGGCTGCGGGACAAGGGCAACACCGTGCTCGTCGTGGAGCACAAGCCGCAGACGATCGCCATCGCCGACCACGTCGTCGACCTCGGCCCCGGTGCGGGCACGGCGGGCGGCACCGTCTGCTTCGAGGGCACGGTCGAGGGGCTGCGGGCCGGCGGCACGGTCACCGGCCGCCACCTCGACGACCGGGCCACCTGCAAGCAGACGCCGCGCAAGCCCACCGGCTCGCTGGAGATCCGCGGCGCGACGGCACACAACCTGCAAGGCGTCGACGTCGACATCCCCCTCGGGGTGCTCACCGTCGTCACCGGCGTCGCGGGCTCCGGAAAGAGCTCGCTCGTCCATGGATCGATCCACGACGACGAGGGCGTGGTCTCGATCGACCAGAGCGCCATCCGCGGCTCCAGGCGCAGCAACCCGGCGACGTACACCGGAATGCTCGATTCGATCCGCAAGGCGTTCGCCAAGGCCAACGATGTGAAGCCGGCCCTGTTCAGTGCCAACTCCGAGGGTGCGTGCCCCACCTGCAACGGTGTGGGCGTCGTCTACACCGATCTGGCGATGATGGCCGGGGTCGCCACTCCCTGCGAGGAGTGCGAGGGGAGGCGGTTCCAGGCCGCGGTCCTGAAGTACCATCTCGGCGGCCGTGACATCAGCGAGGTGCTCGCGATGTCGGTGACCGAGGCCGTGGAGTTCTTCGGCGAGGGCGAGGCGGGCATCCCGGCCGCGCACCGCATCCTCGAACGCCTCGCCGACGTAGGACTCGGCTACCTCAGCCTGGGCCAGCCGCTCACGACGCTCTCCGGCGGCGAGCGTCAGCGGCTCAAGCTGGCCACCCACATGGGCGACAAGGGCGGGGTGTACGTCCTCGACGAGCCGACCACCGGCCTGCACCTCGCCGATGTCGAGCAACTGCTCGGCCTTCTCGACCGGCTCGTCGACTCCGGCAAGTCCGTCATCGTCGTCGAGCACCACCAGGCGGTCATGGCGCACGCCGACTGGATCATCGACCTGGGCCCCGGCGCGGGCCACGACGGCGGCCGGATCGTCTTCGAAGGCACCCCGGCCGACCTGGTCGCCGCCCGCTCCACCCTCACGGGCGAACACCTTGCGGCGTACGTGGGCGACTGACCGTACCGCCCCGTGTCCTGTGCGGGGCGCGGTCAGTCGGCCGCGGCCCTGTGCGTGAGGGCGAGCGCCCGGTCCGCGGCGGCGGCCAGCGCGGTGTCGTCCCGGTCCGTACCGACCCAGGCGACATGGCCGTCGGGGCGGATCAGGGCGGCACGCACCGCGGCCCAGTCGGCCGGGGGCCGGTCGAGGGCCCCGGCGAGCACGGTGAGCCCCGGTCGTTCCCGGTCCGCGAGGACACCTTCCGGCCGGACGCCCTGACCGGGTACGGGTGCGTCGCCCGTCAGGTCGAGGAGCAGGTAGCCGTCCGCGCGCGACCGCCCGTGCAGGCCGCGCCCGGAGTCGGTGAAGGCCAGGTCGGGGGCGCGACCGCCGGTCAGAGGGTGGGCCGTCGCGTCCGGTGGCGGGTAGCTGACGGCGAGCGCGGTGAGGCGTTCGGCCAGGGCCCTGCCGAAGTCCGGCTGCGTGGCGATCATTCCGCTGAGGAACGACCGCAGATCGAGGCCCTCGGGAGTGAAGCCGGTCATCAGGGCGGTCTGGGCCCGACTGTGCTCCATCAGCTGGGCGCCGACGGGGTGGCGCTCGGCGTGGTAGCTGTCGAGCAGACCGTCGGGGGCCCGGCCGCCGAGAACCGCGGCGAGCTTCCAGCCGAGGTTGTGCGCGTCCTGGATGCCGACGTTCATACCGACGCCCCCGGTCGGGAAGTGCTGGTGGGCGGCGTCCCCGGCGAGCAGGACCCGGCCGCGCCGGTACTCCGCGGCCAGCCGGGTGGCGTTGCCGAAACGGGAGAGCCACACCGGGTCGCGCATCCCGTAGTCCTCACCGGTGATGGCGACGACCTTGGCCCGCAGCTCCTCCAGGGTGAGGTCCTGCGGCGACTCGGTGGTGAGGCTGTCGGGGCTGATCCCGACGAGACGATGCCGCCCGCCGGGCAGCGGCGCGACCATCAGCCCGCCCCGGGGTCCGAAGAGGCCGAACCCGGGGCGTGGCGGATGGTCGAGCACCACGTCGCCGAGCCAGCCCAGCACCGTGGAGGGCGTACCGGGGAAGTCGATGCCGGCGGCGGTGCGCACGGTACTGCGGGTGCCGTCGCACCCGACGAGATACGCCGCCCGCAGCCCGTACGGCCCGTCGGGCCCCTGCACCCGCACGGTCACCGACCCCGCGTCCTCGGTGAACCCGCTGACGCGGTGCCCGCGCACGACCGTGGCGCCCAGCGCGAGCGCGTGCTCCTCCAGCAGTTCCTCGGTACGGGCCTGGGGCAGCGCGAGGGTGTACGGGAACGGGGTGTCCAGCACCGTGAAGTCGAGCCGTCGGTCGAGCGAGGCGAAATGCCCGCCCGGTATCCGCAGGCCCTCCGCGAGGAAGGGCTTGTGCACCTCGCGCGACGCGAGGATCTCGATGGTCCGGGGATGGACGGTGAGCGCCTTGGAGCGCTGATCGATGTCGGTCCGCTCCTCGACGACGGTGACGGAGACCCCGCCGCGCCGCAGTTCGGCGGCCAGCCACAGCCCGACCGGACCACCACCGGCAATGACAACCTGCTGTTCCATGCACTCTCCTAGGTCACTGACCAACAGCGTGTCCGCAGTAAACTAGGTCAATGACCAATAGGCAAACGAGTGAGGGCCGCGCCCCCCGGCTGGACCCCGCGACGGTGATCCGGGCCGCGCTGGAACTGCTGGACGAGAAGGGCCTGGACGCCCTGTCCACCCGGGCCGTCGCCGACCGGCTCGGCGTACGCATGAACACCGTGCTCTGGCATGTGAAGACCAAGGCCCGGATGCTGGAGCTGATGGCGGACGCCGTCATCGGCGAGGCCCCGCTCGACGGGCTGCCGGCCGACTGGGACGAACGCGTGCGCGAACTCGCCCGCCGCTACCGCCGCGCCCTGCTCGCCCACCGCGACGGCGCGGCGCTCGTGGTCGGCACCTACGCCGCCGAACCCCACACCCTGGCCTTCGCCGAAGCACTGGTGACCGCGCTGCTGGACGGCGGTCTCGACGACCGGGACGCCGCCTGGACCACGTGGACGATCATCTATCTCGCCCTCGGCCTCACCCAGGAGGAACAGGCGGCACCCCCCGCCCCCCTGAACGACGGTCTGGCGAAGGCGGTTTCCAGGACGGCGCACCCCGCCCTCCACCGCGTCCTCCACCACCTCGACGCGCGGTCCTTCGACGAGCGCTTCGAGTTCGGACTGTCCGCGATCATCGTGCGCGCGGGAGACTCGACCCCATGAACACATCGGATCCCCGCACCGGCCACGAGACCGATCCCGAGGCCGCTCCCAAGGCCGACCTGCGCTTCTACCTGCAGTCCGCCCGCGATGCCCTGCTGTGGAAGCTCGAAGGGCTCTCGGAGTACGACATCCGCCGCCCGTCGACACCGACCGGAACCAACCTCCTGGGCCTCGTCAAACACACGGCCGGGGTGGAGCTGGGCTACCTCGGCGACACCTTCGGACGGCCGTCCGGCGAGGCGCAGCCCTGGCTGGAGGACGGCGCCGAGGCCAATGCGGACATGTGGGCCACCGCAGACGAGTCACGCGAGCACATCGTGGGCCTCTACCGCAGGGCCTGGGCGCACGCGGACGCAACGATCGACGCGCTCGCCCTGGACACGGTCGGCCGGGTGCCGTGGTGGCCGAGTGAGCGGAACGAGGTGACCCTGCACCACGCCGTCGTACGCGTGATCGCCGACACACACCGGCACGCCGGCCATGCCGACATCGTCCGCGAACTCATGGACGGCTCGGTCGGGATGGACAAGACCAACGGCAGTGTGGCGCCGGGCGATACGGCGTGGTGGGAGGAGTACCGGAGCCGACTGGAACGGGCGGCCCGGGAAGCCGAACGGGGCGTGTGACGTCGAGCCGGCCAGGCTTCACGGAGATTTCGGTCCGGACACGGGTCCGCTCGCAGGTGGGTTCTCCTCCCGCATGCCCCACGGCGACCCGTACTCCGTGAGCAGGTCGAGGAACGGCCGGGGAGGCATCGCCTCGGGGCCGAGCACTCCGCTGCCGTGCCAGGCGCCGGACGCGATGAGTTCGAGGGCCGCCACGGGGTTGACGGCGGTCTGCCAGACCACGGCCTGGGAGCCGTACTCACGCATCGACCACTGGTTGTCGACCACGTGGTAGAGGTAGACCTCCCGTGACCGGCCGTCCTTGGTGCCCCTGACCCACGTACCGGCGCACGTCTTGCCGTGCATGCTGTCGCCGAGGCCGGCCGGATCGGGGAGGCAGGCGGCGACGACGTCCCGCGGGGAGACCGCGACCCTGCCCCCTCCACCGT
This sequence comes from Streptomyces liliiviolaceus, assembly GCF_018070025.1. Taxonomy (NCBI): domain Bacteria; kingdom Bacillati; phylum Actinomycetota; class Actinomycetes; order Kitasatosporales; family Streptomycetaceae; genus Streptomyces; species Streptomyces liliiviolaceus. The sequence goes on along the minus strand of NZ_JAGPYQ010000002.1, from coordinate 1,866,475 downwards.
CCACGGTGACCGGCTCGGTGCGGTCCAGGCCCAGCTTGTGCAGGGTCCGCAGGACACCGATGAACTCGTCGCCGAGACCGTACTTGAAGGTGACCCGCCCGGCCTTCAACCACCTGGGGATCAGCAGGACTTCCTCGTGCTCGACGTTGACGCACTCCACCGGACCGATGCCCTCCGGGAAGTCGAAGACCTCCGGCTCGCTGAACGGCGGTGTGGTGAACCAGCCCCGGTCCGCCTCGTAGACGACCGGCGGGTTGAGGCACTCCTCGATCGTCGTCCAGATGCTGAAGGACGGGGCGAAGTCGTGGCCGTCCACGACCAGGTTCGCGCCGTCGCGGACGCCGATCTCCTCGATCTCGTCGAAGAGGACGTCGGCGGCGTAGCGGGCGAACACGTCGGACAGGCCTGGCTCCACGCCCATGCCGACCAGCGCGAGCCGGTCCGCCGCCTCCCACTCGGCGGACCGCTCGAACTGCGCGTCGCCCAGCTTGACGCCGCACTCCTCGTAGGGGCGCGTCGGGTGGGGCCGGGAGAGGGACATCGCCATGTCCAGGTAGTGGGCGCCCCGGGCGAGCGCCGCGTCGAAGAGCGACAGCACGAAACGCGGATCGGTGGCGTTGAGCAGGACATCGCAGCGGTGCTCGGCGAGCGCGCCCCGTACGCCGTCGGTGTCCGAGGCGTCGAGCCGCACCGCCGCGAACCGGTGCCCGTCCTCACCGAGTGCCGTGACCGCCGCCTGCGCCCGCGCGAGGTCGTAGTCGGCGACCACCATGTGCTCGAAGAAGGGGCGGCGGGCCGCGATCCTGGTGATCGCGGTGCCGACGCCCCCTGCTCCGACCAAGAGGACTCGCATGGTGCAGTACTCCTTCGTCCCGCCCGCCCGTTTCGGTGGGCCAGGACGATAGCAGTGGCACCGCTCGCCCCGGCTCCTACCGCGAGCCCTGTTTTCGTGCGCCGGGCGGCGGGCTGTCACGGCCGTGGAGTTCGATGGCCAGCGGCGCGGCCGTGAACATCGAGGAGTACGTGCCGACGACGATGCCGATGAGCAGGGCGAGCGCGAAGTCGGTCAGGGAGTCGCCGCCCAGCAGGGTGAGGGCGGCGAGGATGAACACGGCTCCCATGCCGGTGTTGACGGTCCGGGGGAGGGTCTGCAGGATCGCCGTGTTGGCGAGCACGGGGAAGGGGACCTTCTTTCGTTTTCCGTCGGGGCTGTCGGGGCCGTCGGTCCGGTTGGCGGCCGACAGTTCTCTGATGCGGTCGAAGACGACGACCGAGTCGTTGACCGAGTAACCGATCACCGTCAGCAGTGCGGCGAGGAAGACTCCGTCGACCGGTTTGCCGAGCCAGGCGAAGACACCGATGAGGATCAGGGTGTCGTGGACCATCGCCGCGACCGCGGACGCCCCGAAGGCCCACCGGAAGCGGACCGCGAGATACAGCAGTTGCGCGGCCAGGGCCGTGGCGAGGGCGATGAGGGCCCCACGGCGTAGCTCGTCCCCGAGGCTGGGACCGATCAGCTCGTCACGGACCTTCTCGGCACCGCCCGCCAGCTCGCCGACCGCCTTGTCCACCTTCGCCGCCTCGGCATTGGTCAGCTGATCGGTGCGTACGCTGAGATCGCCGTCGCCGGAGGTCTGCACGACGGCACCGGGCATACCCGCGTCGGCCAGGGCCTCCCGGGCGCGGTCGGCGTCGACCGGGGCGGAGGCGGAGTACTCCATGAGCCGTCCGCCGGTGAACTCGACGCCGAAGTCCAGCCCCCTGACCGCGATGCCCGAGGTGGCCAGGACGAGGGCGACGGCGGATCCCGCCAGCCAGGTGCGCCCGTGCCGCATCAGGTCCGGGTCGCGGCGGGTGAGCCAGTCGCGGACCTTCCCGGTGTCCGCGATGCCGGTGAGGTGCGGACGGCGTCGTACGGATCGCCGGGCGACCGCGTGGTCGGCGAGGACCCGGGTGATGACCAGGGCGCTGAGCATCGAGGCGAGGACGCCGATGCCCAGAGTGACGCCGAAGCCCCGCACCGGTCCGGAAGCGAGGAGGAAGAGCAGTCCGGCGGCGATGAGCGTCGTGATGTTGGAGTCGGCGATGGCACTGAAGGCATTGCGGAATCCCGCGGTCAGGGCCGAGCGCAGGCCCTTGCGGCGCGCCGCGTACTCCTCACGGGCCCGTTCGAAGACGAGCACGTTTGCGTCCACGGCCATACCGATGGCCAGGACGAACCCCGCGAGCCCCGGGAGCGTGAGCGTGGCGCCGAGCGCGACCAGGGCCGCGTAGGAGACGACCCCGTAACAGGCCAGGGCCACGGCGGCGAGGGCTCCGAGGAGGCGGTAGACGGCGATGATGAACAGCGAGGTCAGCGCCGTGCCGATGGCGGCGGCCCAAGCGCTGGCCTCGATGGCCGCGGCGCCCAGGGTGGGGCCGACGGTGCGCTGTTCGACGGTCTCGACCGGTACCGGCAGGGCCCCGCCGTTGATGAGCAGGCCCAGTTCGCGGGCTTCCTCCCGGCTGAACGAACCGGTGATCTGGGTGGACCCGCCGGCGATGCCCGTACGACAGGCCACGGACGAGTTGACCTGCGGGGAGGAGATGACCTCGTCGTCCAGGACGATGGCCACGCGGCGGGCCGGGTCGCCGGCCGGATGGCACGCTGCCTTGCCGGTCAGCTCGGCCCAGGCGTCGCCCGCACCCCTGAACTCGATGCCGACGAACCAACCGGCGCCGGTCTGCGGATCGATACGCGCCTCCGCGCTGTCGACGTCCGCGCCCGTGAGCGCGGACGGGCCGAGCCGCACGGGGTGACCGGACTCGTCGGAGTCGACCGTGCCGGAACCTGTGCCGGTCTTCGCGTCGGTTTTCGTGCCTGGATCCGTGCCGAGGACGGGGTGGAAGGTCAGTTGGGCGGTGCGGCCGAGGACGTCCGCGGCTTCGCGCGGGTCCTGGACCCCGGGCAGCTCGACGATGATCCGGTTGTCCCCGGAACGGGCGATGGTGGGCTCGGAGACGCCGAGCGCGTCGATGCGCCGGCGCAGTACCTCCAGAGTGCGGTCGGTGGCCTCGGAGTCGGCTTCGGCGGTGGGGGAGTCGCGGGTCTCCAGGACGATCTGGGTTCCGCCGCGCAGGTCGAGCCCGAGGCGGACCGGGACGGTCAGGGTGATGTAGAGCGACAGGGCGAGAACGGTCAGGGCGAAGAACGCCCGCACGCGGATGGCGCGCGTCAAGGGTGCCTCCAACAGGCATACCGCACCCCGGAAAGGGGCGCGGTGGAGATCGACTGTCGACTGGGTGACGTCAGATGCCGGCTGGAGGCGGCGGGCCGCGCCCGCTGTGCTGAGTGGTGTGCTGCGAGGGGGCGAAGGCGCCCAGTGCGGTCGGCGGTGACAGCCCTGGTTCCGGCAGCGGGACCACGAGACCGGGCGGGGCCGACACCCCGCCGGGAGGCGGCGCGTGCCATTCGCCCGCGGTGACCCGGCCCGCGCGGGGCGGCTGACCGCAGGTTGTGGTGCAGGAGCCGTCGACGCCGGTGCGGGTGTCGGCCTGCGCTTTCGCCGGAGCCGGAGCCGGAGCCGGAGCCGATGTCGATGTCGATGCGGGAGCCGGTCCGGGTTCCTGGCTGTGGTGTGCGGCGGCCGTGGCCGATGTCAGTGCGTCGTTGGAGGCCGCGGCGGGGTTGCCCTGCAGGCCGAGTACGCCGAGGAGGGTGAACAGCGCCGCCAGCAGTACGCCGGTGACGGGAGCCCGGTGTCCGGCGGGGGACGAGGTCGCGCGAACCCGCTCTGCCATGGCCTGCCCTCCTCACCCGGCTCCGACCGAACGCGGTCCGGCCGACAGGGAGCGGCCTTCAAGGACAACGCACGGGGAACGCACAAGGTTCGCGTTCGCGCGGACCGGCGCGGATCACATCTGATCGTCCGTGTCGTCGTCGGGCACCCAACGGAGCACATCACCGGGCTGGCAGTCGAGCGTGCGGCAGATCGCGTCGAGGGTCGTGAACCGCACCGCCTTCGCGCGGCCGTTCTTGAGCACGGCGATGTTCGCGGGCGTGATGCCGACGGCGGCGGCGAACTCACCGACCGACAGATTGTGCCGGGCCAACTGGACGTCGAGGTCGACGATGATTGCCATCAGACGACCGCTGCGATCTCGGTCTCCAGGTCCGTCGCCTTGCGCAGGAGCCCCCGCATGATGACGGTGAGCATCGCGAACGCCGCTCCCACGGCGACGGCCGTGACCGTGGCCCCCAGGACTCCGAGCAGTTCCATGCCGTCGTCCGGAGAGGGAATGTCGGCCAGGAGGATATGAACGGCGACTCCGCCGGCCAAGAGCGTCGCCACGACCGAGGCTTCGATGACGATGTCGACCCAGCGGAAGGCCAGCGCCGTGAAGATCGCGTCGCGCTGGATCATGTCGAGCAGCATCCACACCGCGAAGAGGGCGACCTGGACACAGGCGACGCCGATGATCGCCAGCGTCACATAGGGCGTGGCGAAGGGGGCGTACGGCGGGAAACGCTCGACCTCATCGGCCGCCGTCGTCGGAATGACCACGATCTGGCCGAAGAGCCCGACCGCGACCGTCGTGAGGATGCCGACCCGGAGTACGGCAATGAAGAGTTGATGCATGTATCGATTATCGATTGGTATCGATCGAAAATCAATCGATCTCCTGGATTCGGCTCCGGAGGGGCCCCTTGTGGCGGGCGGGGCGAACGATCACGATGCAAGGGCGGCCGGACCCGATGGGCAGGGCCGGCCCACAGCACAGCCGGTTGGCCCGGCACAGCACCGACAGGAGCATTCGTGACGTACGACATCACCGCCCTCCGCGCCGAGTTCCCGGCGCTGAGCGCAGGGATCGCCCACTTCGACGGCCCCGGCGGCACCCAGGTCCCGCAGCCCGTCATCCGGGCGATCGCCGACGCGATGGGGCAGCCGCTGTCGATCCGGGGCCGGATGACGCCGGGGGAGCGCAACGCCGAGGCCATCGTCACCAGGACCCGGCAGGCCCTGGCCGACCTTCTGGGAGCGCAGCCGGACGGGATCGTCTTCGGCCGCAGCGCCACCCAGCTCACCTACGAGTTCTCCCGCACCCTCGCCAAGGCGTGGTCGCCCGGCGACGAGGTGGTCGTCACCCGGCTCGACCACGACGCCAACATCCGCCCCTGGGTCCAGGCCGCCGAACAGGCCGGTGCCACCGTGCGCTGGGCCGACTTCGATCCCGCCACCGGGGAGCTGACCGCCGACGACATCCGCGCCGTCCTGTCCCCGCGGACCCGGCTGGTGGCCGTCACCGCCGCCTCCAACCTGATCGGCACCCGCCCTCCGATCGCGGAGATCTGCGGCCTGGCACACGAGGTGGGAGCGCTCACCTACGTCGACGGCGTCCACCACGCCGCCCACGGGCTGGTCGACCTGGAGGAGTTGGGCGCGGACTTTTTCGTCTGTTCCCCGTACAAGTTCTTCGGCCCCCACCACGGAGTGCTCGCGGCCCGGCCCGAGCTGCTGGAGACGCTTTCGCCCGACAAGCTCCTGCCCTCCACCGATGTGGTCCCCGAACGCTTCGAACTGGGCACCCTGCCCTACGAGTTCCTCGCGGGCACGGAGGCGGCCGTCGACTTCCTCGCCGGCCTGGACACGGGCGCCACCGGGACGCGGCGGCAGCGCCTCGCCTCGGCCTTCACGGCACTCGAAGCACACGAGCAGACCCTGCGGACACAACTCGACAAGGGGCTGGCCGCCCTCCCGGGAGTCCAGCTCCACTCCAGGGCGGCCGACCGCACGCCCACCGTGCTGCTCACCTTCGAGAGCCGGCCGGCGGCGGAGGCGTACAGCTTCCTCGCGGAGCGCGACGTCCACGCTCCGGCGGGGTCCTTCTACGCGATCGAGGCCTCCCGTCGACTCGGTCTCGGCGACACCGGCGGCCTCCGGATCGGCCTCGCCCCCTACAACAGCGCCGAGGACATCGAACGGCTCCTGACGGGCCTGGCCGAGTTCCTGACACGCTGAAGGGCCCGTCCCGGCCGCCCGGATCTCGTCAGGCGCCCCACGCCGCGGCGCACAGCGCCCGGTCCACCTCCTCGGTGTAGTGGGCCGCCGCGAGCCAGGCGCGGGCGAACCGGTCGAGGTCGGCGGGGACGAGACGGCCGAAGACGTCGCGGGACCGGTCGGCGGCAGCGGCGTGGAGTTCGCCGAGGAGGTCTCCGGCGCAGGCGAAGCCGTACCGGCTCAGACGCCTGCTGTCGGCGGCACTGTCACCGGGGAAGGCGAGCACGCGACGGCCCGCCGAGGCCGCCTGGTGGACACGGCGTCGCAGCACGTGCAGCGGCGCCTCGTCCAGGACGGCGGGCGGCGAACCGGCCGACACCGGCACCGGCACCGGCACCGTGGAGACCGTCGTGGGAGCGGGCAGGTCCGCCTGCTGGAGGCGGTCGAGGCCCAGGTCGACATGGGCCCCGGCGTCAGTGGGGTGGCCCGCGGCGACCAGCAGAGCCCGGGGCACGGGAGAGGCGTCGAGGTGGGCGACGACGCGCAAACGGGTGCCCGGAGCGGTCGCGAGGAGACGGAGGTTGTCGCGGTAGGGCAGCGCGGGGTGGTCGTGCGCGGCGGCCAGACGGAGCGTCAGGCCGTCGCAGTCGGCGAGCAGACAGTCGCCCGCCGCCTCGCGGACCGTCCCGGTGAGGGTCACGTCGAGGAACAGCAGCCCGTCCCCGCCGGTGCCGGTCAGGGCACGCGACACCTGTTCGGCGACCGGTACCTGCCACAGGCTGTCGAGAGGGGCCTCGCTCCAGGAGGCACCCGCCGCCCGCACGGCCCGCACGCCCGCACCCGCGCCGAGTCGGCCCGTCGGGGAGACGGTCGCGCCGGACACGGCGAGCCCGGCCCGCGACAGCTCCCGATGGGTGAGAGCCGTGTCCCCGACCCGCACCGCCCGGCCGGCCGCACCCACGGCCCGGCCGGAACCGCCCGGGGCGACATCGGAGACCGTGTACAGCCTGCCGTCGGCGTCGGCCGTCCAGGTGACCGCTCCCGCGTAACCGGTCGCCGTCAGGACGGGCTCGGAGAACAGTCCGTACAACCGCAGGGACCCGTCCGGGGCGTAGGGCTGTCGTGCGGTGCCGCGCAGATCGGCGAGTTCGGCATCGGTGGCGTCCGGAAGGCGATGGGCCGTCATGAGGACGTCACGGAGAGCCGCGGTGAGATCGGTGAGGCGGTACGCCGGGTCGGCGCTGCGGGCGGCCCGGAGCTGGGTGACCACGGAGACCGCCGAGGCGGCGACCCTGGGCAGCCCGCCGACCCGCGCGGTGTGCGCGGCACGCAGCAACTCCGCCTGAAGCACGGCCCCGGCCCCGTCCGTACCCGCTTCGAGCACGGCGGCCGTGGCGTCGTACATCGCCAGCGCGGCGAGGCGCTGCTCGGGGGTCGCGGTCTCGGACTCCGCCCCTGCTTCAGGGGCCGACGGGGGCGGAGACCCGGCGCCGGTGTCCGAGCCGGACCCAGAGCCCGGCTCCTGCTCTGGCCGCGCATCCGGTTCGGGCTCGGCCTCGTGCTCGGCCTCGGCGATCGGGGCGGCCGAGGCGGCGGCCGCGCGGTGCAGGCAGTCCGGTGCCAGCAGACAGCCGCAACGGATCGCGTCCGCGCTGGTCACGCTGCCGCCGGGGGCGTGCAGTTCGAGGCTGGTGTCGTCGTCGACGGCGATGCGCACGGTGTCGCCGTCGCGGACACGTGGGCGGTCCGCGAGCTTGGTGATGCCGGCGTCCAGCCGCTTGCGGAGGCGGGGGGTGAGCCCCTGGACGAGAGCGGCGGTCACGGACGGGGCGACCGGAGGCAGGTCGAGGCTCATGAGACTTTCTCCCCTACCCAGCGGGCGAGTTCGAGCGGGCTGAGGGCGGCGACGGGCATGCCCGCGGAGACGAGCTGTCCGGCGACGCCGGTCGAGTACCGGGGGCGGCCGGTGTCGTCGAGGCTCGCGCAGCCCAGGACATGGCAGCCCGCCCCGACGAGGTTGCGGACCTCGGCGAGCAGGCCCCCGATGGGATACCCCTCCTCGAAGTCGCTGACGACCACGACGAGGGTGCGGGACGGCACGGTGACGAGCTCGCGGGCATGGCGCAGCCCCGCGGCGATGTGGGTGCCGCCGCCCACACTGACCTCAAGCAGCAGCGACAGCGGATCGTCGACATGGCCGGTGAGGTCGATGACCTCCGTGGAGAAGGCCAGGAAGTGCGTCGACAGGGTCGGTACGCCCGCCAGGACCGACGCCGTGAGCGCGGCCCAGACCGTCGAGGCCTCCATGGACCCGGACACGTCGGTGACCAGGATCAGCCGCCAGTCCGCGGCGCGTTTGGCGCGCGAGCGGAACACGGGGTGCTCCGGAACGACCTGGACGGTCCCGTCCGGGGCGCGGCGTGCCGTCGCGAGGTTGGCGCGCAGGGTGCGGGACAGATCGAGTCCGCCGCCCGGCCGCCGGCTGGGGCGCGGCAGGGTCGTACCGTGCAGCGCGGGACGCAGCCGCGTGGCCAGTTCCCGGGTCAGCGCCTCGACCAGGCGGCGGACCAGGGGGCGCAGTGCGGCCAGTCGTGCCTCGGGCAGTCCTCCCGCGTGCCGGAGCACGGTACGCAGCAGGTCGACGGAGGGCCGCACGCTCGCCGGATCCAGTTCGGCGAGAACGTCCTTGCGGCCCGCCGCGGCGGCGGCCGCCAGCACCTCTTCCCGGATGCCCGGGCCGAACAGGGCGGCGAGTTCCTCGGACCACTCGCGCACACCCGGGTACGGAGCTTCACGGCCGCCGCGTGAGCCCGGTCCGTCCAGCCCGCCCCTGCTGCCCTCGCCGCGTCCGCTGCCGTACAGCTCGTCCAGCGCGGTCGCCAACGCCGAAGCCGAGGACGGCAGTTGATCCGTACGGCGGCCGAGCACGAGCCGCCACCGATCGGCGGCCCCGAGGACATGATCCTCAGGGGCTCCTTCATCGGCCTTGTGCGGTGCGGGGGCCTCCGCCGCCGGGGCGAGGCCGTCCGCGGGGGGTGGCAGCAGTCCGAGCGTGCGCAGGGCGGCGCGGGCCGCGAGGTCCGCGCGGGTCCAGGTGGCGAGCGCGACGGGGTCGACGCCTCCGGTGTCGCTCAGCCGTGTGGTGGCCAGACGCTCCTCGACGATGTCGAGCAGCCGGTCGCGGGCCGCGGGGCTGAGCGCGTCGAAGCCTCCCCGGAGCGCGGGCAGCCGATCGAGCAGGTCCCGGTCGGGCATCTCGGACACCCGGTTGAGCAGCGGCTCCAGCGCGGGCGCCGCCGCCTCCAGCAGCGGACCGGCGGCGGTCAGTACGCCGACGAGACGATCGGTGAGGGTGGCGCGGGCCTCGGGAGTGCCGGCCCCGTCGACCCAGGAGGCGATCCGGTCGCCGAGCGCGCGCGGATCCTCGTGTCCGAGGAGCACCCGTACGGCTCCGGCGGCGCCGCGCATCAGCGGGGAGCCGTCGGCGGCCAGCCGGGCGAGTGCGTCGGTGAGCCGTATGCCCCCCAACAGATCGGCTCGATGGGCGAGTTCGACCAGTGCGTGCGCGTCGGCCGGCTCCTCGGAGCCGGTGAGGCCGTCGACCTGCCGCACCGCCGCGGCGGTCAGCAACTCCGCCACGGCGACCACCGTGGCGGTACGTTCCTCGTCGGCGCCGAGACCCGCGACATGGCCCGTCCGCAGCCGGTCCAACAGGGCCAGGGCGCCGAGGAGTTCCGGGAGCGTGGCGGACCCGGGCAGTACGTCACGGACCTCGGCGAGACGTTCGTCGGTGAGGTCCGACAGGCCGCACTCCGCCGCCTGCCGAAGCCCCTGCAGGGTCTGTGCGGCCGTGGGCCCGCCCTCGTCCTGCTCGGCCCGCCGCCGTTCACGCAGCAGACCTTCGGAGGCCTGCGCGGGGGTGACTCCCCTGACACCGGCCGCGGTCAGCATGGCCGCGGTGGCGGGTGTCCAGCGCACCTCCCAGCGCGAGGTCAGGGCCTCCGTGCCGCCGGCGCCGACGGATTCCCTGGGCTCCCCGTACGGCACACCGCACACGGTCAGGCGGTGCAGCAGCAGTTCGCGGCGGCGGTCCAGGTCGGAGCGCAGCGGGTCCAGTCGCAGTTCCCGAGTGGCGTCGGCGCCGTGGCTGTCGGGCCCGGGCAGCCGCAGCTCCGCCAACTCGTCCTCCACCGCCGGAGCGAGTCCGCTGCGGGGCCCACCGGGGGCCGGGCGGCCACCGCGCTTTCCGACGAGCACCCGCTCCATCGCCCGCGCCACGGCCCGGCCGCGCCCGTACGGCTCACCCTGTGTGAGGACCGTCTGCACCGCCTCGACCAGTTCGCCACGGCCTGCCGCGGGGAGGCCGCGCAGCCGGGCGAGGTCTCCGGCGAGGCGGCTGATCTCCCGGGCCTCGGCGGGGCCCGACGGGTGGCCCATGGTGCGCAGTTCGGCACAGACCTGTACGGCGGCGCGTGTCAGGGACTCCTCCAGCACGACCGGATCGCCCGCCGCACGCAGCACGAGATGCTGCCACTCCGGGTCCCGGATCCCCGCCGGATAGCCGGACCGCTCGTCGAGAAGCGCGTAGGTGTAGGGGATGAGGGAGGTCGTCCAGGCTGCCGGAGCGGCGGTGGCGGTGCTTTTGAGGGAGGACGCCGGGCTCTCCGCGCCTGAGTCCGGCGACGCCGGTGATGTTCTCAAGGGCGCCGATGAGCCCGAGGACGCCGGTGCCGTCAACGCCGGGGCGTGGAAGGCACCGACGACCACGGCGGCCCGTTCGCCGTTCGCGGTGGCGGCGGCCAGCCGGGCGCGCATCCATTCCTCACGCCGAAGGTCCAGCTCGGGCACGCCGCCCGAGGCCGCCGCCTCCGCGCGCAGCGCCCAGCCCGTCAGGAGCGCGGCGCGCCGCAGCGCTTCGGGAGACGAGCCTGGGGCGGCGGCCTCGACGAGGCGGTCCCAGAGGTCGTCACCCGGACGGCCGGTCAGCCGCGCGCGCAGGGCGGTGCCGAGGCCCGCCGCGGCCTGGGTGGCCGGGGCAGGGTCCGGCGCCGAAGCAGGTGCGGGACCTCCGGTCGGCAACGGGCCCGCGGACCGGTCCGTCCCCTCACGGCCGGCGCTCCACGCGCGGTCGGCGAGTGGCAGGTCGCAGGTGAGGACCGGCACGTCTTGCCGTGCGGCCCAGCGCACGGCGGCCAGTTCGGGTGAGAAGTCGGCGAACGGATAGAAGGCCGGGCCCCGGCCGCCGCCCCCGTCACGGGGGGCGGCGGCGAGGGCGACCGGTGCCCGCGTCTCCTCATGGCTGAGCCAGGGCAGCCATTCCTGCATCTCGTCGGGGAGTTCGACGAGCAGCACGTCCGGCGCGGCCGCGTCCAGCAGCGCGGGCACGGCCGCGGCCAGCGAGGGCGCGTGATGCCGGACGCCGATGAGATAGGGAGCCGCCGGGTCGGTGAGAGCCGCGACGGCTTCCTCGGGGGTGAGGGGCACGGTGGTCAGTCCTCCAGGACGGTGCGCAGGTCCCACAGGGTGCGCCAGGTGGCGGAGCCCTGCTCGGCGCGGCGCCTGACGGGGCCGTCCCAGTAGCCGCGGAGCCGGGCCGCGTCGGCGGGGTCGTCCTTGCGGACCACGCCGAGCAGATGGCCCGGCAGCAGGCCGAGGACGTCGCGGTCGCCGGGGAAGTAGGCGGCGGCGAGTCCGAGGGCGCCCGCGACGGACACGGCTTCCGCGGTGCTCATCACCGTGGAGGGCCGCTCGACCTCCCAGCCCTCCGCGGACCGGCCCTCCCGCAGATCCCGGAAGGCCGTGACGAGGGCTTCCAGTACGGCGTCGTCGACCTTGAAGGGTGCCCCGGCGCGCTCGACCGAGGCACGGGCCTGACTGCGGACGAGCGCGGTCTCGGCGTCGAGGTCCGCGATGGGGCCGATGGTCTCGAAGTTGAAGCGGCGCTTGAGCGCGGCCGACATCTCGGAGACGCCCTTGTCGCGCAGGTTGGCGGTCGCGATGAGGGTGAAGCCGGGCGCCGCGTGGGCCAGGGCGTCCTCGCTGCCCGCCAGTTCGGGCACGGCGATGCGCCGCTCGGACAGCAACGACACCAGCGCGTCCTGCACTTCGGGCAGACAGCGGGTGACCTCCTCCACCCGGGCGACGGCGCCCCTGGTCATGGCGGTCAGGACGGGCGACGGCACCAGGGCCTGCCGGCTGGGGCCCTGGGCCAGCAACAGGGCGTAATTCCAGCCGTACTTGAGCTGGTCCTCCGTCGTGCCCGCGGTGCCCTGGACGACCAGGCCGCTGGTGCCGCAGACCGCGGCGGACAGCAGCTCGGACAGCATGGACTTGGCGGTGCCGGGCTCGCCGACGAGCAGCAGCCCGCGCTCACCGGCGAGGGTGACGACACACCGCTCGACCAGGGCACGGTCGCCGACGAACTTCCCCTCGACCACGAGGCGCCGCGGCACGCCTTCGGGCACCTGGGAGCCATTGGGAAGTTGCAGGGCCCGGCCGTCGCTGCCCATGACGAACGTGACGACGGCGCGGGGTGTGAGCCGCCACGCCGGCGGACGGGGCCCGTCGTCGTACGCGGCCAGGAAGGCCAGCTCGGTGGCGTGCCGGTCCTCGGGCGGGGTGATCTGGCGGCCCGGGGAGGGGGCCAGGGTGGTGGTCATCGGTGGTCCGTCCGGTCAAGTCGGTGGGGCAGCGGGATCATCGGGAGAGGGGGCGTCACCTGGTGGGCGGTCATCGGCGGCGGCCCTTCCGGGTGGCGCGGGTGGTGAGCTGCTCGTAGGCGGGCGCGTCCCCGTCCTGGACGCGTCGCCAGGCGCGGGCGAACAGCTCGGGCACCGGCAGGAGCGGCACGGCACGCGTGTTCGCGCGTATCGGGTACAGGCTCTCCTTCCAGGTCTCCACCGGCAGGGCGGGGGACTTGAGGTCGAGCCAGCCGCACGGCAGGAAGAGGGTGCGCCCGGCGCGCGGTCGCTTCGCCTCGACCACCAGGTCGGTGGCGGCCAGTTCGGCGCGGGCCTTCTTCAACCGGGCGGGCTTCCAGCCGGTCCAGCGGGCGCAGTTGCGGTCCGTCGGATCGGGCAGGGCCAGCAGCTGGAGGTAGAGCGTCGCCGCGTCCTCGCCCAGACCGTGTGCCGCGGCCACCTCGGCGACCAGTGCGGGAGCGCAGACGGTCGGGTCCTGGGCGTACCCGGCGGGGCCTTCGGGGTCCGTGCCGGCCCTCAGCGCGTGGGCCAGCTCGTCGTCGAGGATCGCACGCAGGGACTGGACACCGGCGTCGCGCTGCGGACCCACCAGGCCCGCGAGGAGCCCGATGACCGCGTCGTCCGGACCGGTCAGGGCGGCGGGGCGCAACAGGACCGTCTCCCGCTCGGCGTACCAGGGCCGGAGCGCGAGGGCCTCCCCGACGGTTGTCAGGCCGTACGCGTCGGCGCCCCCGGTGGCGGGAAGCCCGTACGCCTTGCGCAGTTCGACCGCCGTCGAGCCGCCCTTCTCCGTCCACATGACGTCGAGTGCGAGGAGCAGCTCGGGGTCGGTGAGGCGGTGCCGCAGGGCGGCGAGGCCCTCGGGCAGGGAGGCGCGCAGTGGGTGCCCGTACGGCAGGGCGTAGGCGAGTGAGGCCAGTGCCGCCACCGCGCGGGTCAGGTCGTGCGCCCCGGGCAGCGCGGCGGGGTCCGCCGCGACGAGGTCGCCGTCCTTGTCCGGGCGCTGCACAGTGGTCCGGCTCATCCAGGGGGTGAGCCCCGGATTGAGCACGGACTCGGCGAAACCGGCGGGCAGTCCGGCGAGATCGACCGCCAGGTCCTCGGGCAGCCGGACGACGGAACCGAGCCGCTCGGCCCACACCCGGCCCGCGGCCGCGGTGTCGGGACCGGTGGTCCACAGGTCCGCGGGGTCCTCGGGCAGCAGGGCGCTCAGCAGCGCGGACCGGTCCTCCCGGCCGAGCGACGACAGACGGCCGTTGCCCAGGTCCAGCTGCCGGGGCTTGAGTCCGATCGTCGCGAGGGCGTCGGCTCCGGGATCCTGCGGACGCCCGGCGAGCAGCACGGTGGCCTGGACGGGGCCCAGTCCGCCGCGGGTCGCGTCGGCGAACGCGGCGGGTGCCTCGGGCAGCCACGGGGCGGCGCCCTTGTCCCGGATCAGCCGGGTGACGGCGGCGAGCCCGTTCTCGGGGAACGCCGACACCACCGGGGTCTCCTTCTCCAGGGTGAAGTGGGCGACGGCGCCGAACGCGGCGGAGGGGTCGTGGTCGAGGGCGAGCCAACTGATGCGGCCGTGCTGGTTGTCGACGTTCTCGCAGCCGAGGACGACCACGGTCCGGCCCTTCCTGCGGAGCACCTGACCGACACGCTGGTGCTTGGTGTGCGGCTCGCTCAGTACGATCTCGCGCAACCCGCTCCCGGGTGTGGCGAGCGGCCCTTCGGTGATCGCTTCGAAGAGCAGGAGCAGTGCTTCCCGCACGGCCTCGCTCGCCACGGGCGTGGCGGCCCGGTAGGCCAAGGGCCGAAGCGCGGCGAGCAGGGACGTCCACGCGCTGCCCATGCCGGGGATCGTGTGTTCCTCGCTGCGCCATCCGTCACCGACGGCGCCCGTCCGGGCGAGTTCGGGCAGCGGTTTGCCCTCCGCGGGCCGTCCGGACAGGACATGGTTCACGGACCGGATCTGGCGCAGAGCGGTCCACTGGGATTCGCCGCCCCAGCCTCCCCACATGTCGGCGAGGCCGTCGACGGCCGTGCGCACGGACCGGTCGTCGCCGTGCACGGGGCTGTAGTCGGGGAACATGCCCTCGGTCCGCCGGCGGTCGGCCTGCGGACGCTCGACCGGCGGTTCCACGAACGTGCCGACCGATCCGACGACGCGGAGCGCCGCCTGGACCAGGGCGGACACACCGGTGAGCAGCCGCTCGTCGGTGAGACCGGGCAGGGCCTTGGACACGACGCCTCTGACGAAGGTGTCCGCGGACGCGACGGCGGGCTTGCCGTCGGCGGTCGTCCTGGCCGCGTCACCCGTGCCGCGCAGGGTGTCACCGGCCTTGTGGAGCTGGGCCCGCCGCTCTGCCAGGGCGCGGTCCGCGGCGGCCAGGATCTCGGCCGCCGTCCTGTCGGTGAGCGCCCGCAGCACGGCGGAGGCCTGCTCGTCACGGGGGCGCAGAGCGTGCCAGAAGGCGAGCGGCGGTACGAGCCGCGTACCGGCTGCGAACTCTCCGCCGCGCTGACCGGGTGTCACCCGGCCGAGTTCGCCGGAGTCGGAGGTGTCCTCGGCGGCGAACAGCGCGACCTGCTGGTGGAACTGTGCCGCGACGGGCTCGGCGCCGCCGGGCAGCCGCAGCGCGCCGAGGGGTAGGCCCCCGGACCGGCTGTCGGCCGACGGCCGGGTGACGGTCCGGCCGTCCGGCGTACCGGTGGTCGTCCGGGCCTCGGCTCCGGTGCCCTCGGAGCGCACCCAGCGGCCCAGGACCGTGCCGTCGGTGCCGAACGGGCTCTGTTCGAGGCCGGGTTGCAGCGGCAGGACCTGGCAGTGGTGCGGCAGGAGCGTGGTGTCCTCACGGATGCCCGACCGGAGGAAGGCGGGCAGGGACGCACGTCCGTGCGTTCCGGTGGTCGGGTCGTACTCCAGCCAGACCTGCTGCAGCCCCTGCCTGCCCTGACGCCAGCACGTCGTGCCGTCACCGATGACGGGCCGGTCGGCGGGCAGGACGGTGTCTCCGGCGTGCAGGGTGCGTCCGCCGGTGGCACGGCCGCCGCCGGACAGCGGGATGGAGGGGTCGGTGGTTTCACTGCCGTACCAGTACGGCAGTTGTTCGCCGCCGAGGGTGAACACCTCGGACGGCCGGGCGGACCAGTAGCCGAACTGCTTGTTGTCATGCCGCCACATCACGAGCAGTTCACCGTCGGTGAAGCGGAACCGCGGATACGTCCAGCGCTCCAGCTCGACGGGCATCCGCACCTCGTGGTCGAGGAGTATTCCGTCCGGGCCGACGACGACGGCTTTGTGGCCGCGGGAGAGGATCAGGGCGGGCCAGGCCTCCGTGAGGCGCAGCTGGTCGTCCTGGTGGCGGCCGGTCTCACTGTCCATGAGCCGCAGCGCCTCGTCGAGGGCGGGCCAGCCCAGCTCGTCGGGGATGCCGGCCCGCAGGGTGCGGCCGAGCAGCGGCGCGATCTCGTGCCCCGCGACGCGGGCGACCGCTCCCGGGCTCACCCGGGTGGCGACCGGACGGAAGGGGCGCAGGTGCTGGAGGGCCGCGCGGGCGCCGGGCAGGCCGGTCGACGCGCCGAACGTCTCGGCCGCGTCGTCCAGCCATTCGCGCAGCACGTCGTTCAGCACGGGGTGGTCGGCCAGGCTCTCCAGCAGCTTGGCGGAGAGCGAACGGTCGTTGCCGAGCGTCCCGATGGCCCGGTGCAGCAGTGGCCGGCAGCGTGCGTCCGCGGCGGTGGCGACCAGGTCGCGTCCGTCGGGCTGCTGTTCGCGGAGCCAGCGGTCGAGGGCCAGATGCACGTCCTTGTCCGCGGCGGGCATCGCGAGCGGGACGCCCTGCGCCACGCACAGGTCCAGCAGGTCGAGGTCGGCACCGGCGTACCAGCGGCCCGTGAAGAGGTCCACGGCCCGGCCGTCGGCGCGCAGCCGCGGCGCCATCCGTTCGACGAGCCGCAGGGTGAGCGGGGAGCGCCCGCTGACCGTGGCGCCGTGCTTGCGGTGGGCGGCCCAGCGGCTGAGCCAGTCCGCCGCGTCGATGCCGTCCGCCGTGCCGCCGCCACGAGTCGCGTCGACCGCGTCTTCCGCGTCTTCCGCGTCGACCACGTCGGCCTCGGCGCCCGCGGAGCGCACGCCGTTCTCGTCGTCCTCGCCGGTGAGCAGGCGGTCGGCGCCGCTCTCCATGAGCAGCGTGAGCCAGAACTCGTCGTTCTTGACGTCGCGTCCCAGGCCGGTCGGCATGATCTCCAGCAGCCGGGCCCGTACGGCCGGTCGCCGCTCGGTGAGGACGGCGAGGGTGGCCCGGTACGCCGTCCAGAAGGAGGCGGGCGCCCGCACCGCGGCGGGCGAGGCGACCAGGTCGGCCACGAAGGCGCATTCCTCGGTGACCCGGTCGAGCCCGGCGGCCTTGATCAGACCACGGGCGTCCTGCGGCAGAGACGCGTACGGCGGCATGCCGGCCGCGCAGCGCTCCACGCACAGCTGCCGGAACTGCGCCCACGCCGTGGCAGGGTCGAGCCGGTGGGCCAGAGCCTTCACATGCTCCTTGAGCGCCTTGACCGTGAGCGCGCCGGCGAAGGCGAACTCCAGGAACACGGCACGCTGCCGCTCCTCGTCGACGGTGAGCGCGTGCACCCGCTCGGCCTCGCGGGCCTTGCCGAAGAAGGTGGCCCCGTACGTCGTGTTCTCGTGCTGGAGGAAGACCCGCGCGGCCTGCTCGTAGAAGGTCGGCAGGAAGTGCGGCACGGCCCGGCCGAGCCGCTCGCCGAGTGCCTCGAAGCCCTCCTTGGCCGTGCCGGGGCGGGACTTGGCCTGGCGCGCGAGCCGTTCGACGTCCTTGACCAGCGCCAGTGCGTGGTGGCCGTTGGCAGGGTCGTTGACCAGCGCCCAGGCGGGGAAGCCCAGGGTCTCGCGGCGGACCTGGCCGACCTCGGGCGTCTCCGGGTCACGGGCCAGACCGAGGAACTCCAGCGCCAGGTCCTCGGCCTCGCCGAGAGTGCCCGGCACGAGACGGACGGCCACCCGGCCGTCCAGCGCGGGATGGCTGTACGTCCGCACGGTGAGGGTGTCGGCGTCGTCGCCGGTGTGGGTGCCCGGGGGCAGGACGGCGCCCGCTTCGAGCAGCGCGGCCGTGTCGATGTGCGCGTACGTGGTCATGCCGCCTGCTCCTCGTCCTCGATGTCCCGCCCGGCGAACAGGGTGGCCGCCATGCGCATGCCCTCCGACCAGGCGACGGGCCCCACCTGACCGAGCTTCAGCACCCGGCCCGCGCCGTCCGTCCACATCAGGGGGCCGGTCTCGGTCTGCTCGTAGGTGTCGTAGTCGCCGATCCAGACGCGGGCCTCGATGGCGCGGGAGTCCTCCCGCACGGAGCAGACCGCGTTGCCGCCGCGCACGCGGTATCCGTGCTGGGTGGTGCGGCCCTGCAGGAAGCGCAGTTGCTTGAACGCGCCGCCCGCGTACTCCTCCACGGTGGTGGCTTCGGCGTCGACGGCCGCGGGACGGTGCCACACCTCGCGGAAGAGCTGCTGGGCGCGCTGTTCCACACCGATCTCGACGGCGAACTCCCGCAGCTCCTCCAGGTCGTCCAGAAGGACGGGATGGGGGAGACGGACCAGTTCGGGAGTGATGCGCACGCTGTCTCCGTCGAGGTCGACCAGACCGAGACCGCGGTCGAGGTCGACGTCCCGCAGGAATCCGGCCACCTCGTCGTCCGGGCCGGTGACGACGAGATCGCGGAGCGCGCTCTGCCAGGCGGGATCCGGCCACACCCGCGCGATGACCGCGAAGGGCACCGGAAGCGAGCGCACCATCCAGTTCTCGACGTCGGTGAGGCACTGGCGCTCGTGCCGCTCCAGCCACTCGGCGAGCTGCCGCAGTCCCATGACCGCGGGATCCTCGGCGAGTTTGGGCGGTACTGACTTCAACTGCCGTCCCGCCGCGTTGCGGCACACCACCTTTCCGCCGTCGAGGCCGACCTCGTAATCGCCGGCCGTGACCCACCCCATATGTGCCTCCCCGCACTTCACTGATCAAGTGCGGAGAACTCTAGGTGAGACCACTGACAACGCCCTTCCGGAGCCACCGGGCAACGGCCGCAGTCGCTTTCGAGCCAACCGCCGACCGCTGAAGGGCAGTCGCCGGCCGACGGCCGCCGACCGGCGACCGGCACCCTCTCAAGGCCGGCGGCGCAGGCCCGCGATGAGGATCTCCACCAGTCGACGTGCGTCGTAGCGGGGGTTGTTGCCCGCGCCCGCGCAGAGTCCGCCGACGCCGCGCATGAGTGCGTACGGATCCATGCCGGGATCGATCTCCCCCGACGCGGCCGAGGCGTCGAGCAGTTCGGCGCACACCGGTACGAGGCGCTCAAGGAAGTACGAGTGCAGGGGGTCGAAGCAGGGGTCGTCGGACTGCAGCACGGAGGCGAGCCCCTGTTTGGTGACCACGAAGTCGACGAACAGGTCGATCCACCGCGCCAGTGCGGCGTACGGCTTCGGGCCGGCCGTCAGCAGCGCGGGACCGGCCTCGGCCAGGGCCTCCACCTGATGCCGGTAGACGGCGACGATGAGGTCCGCCCGGGTCGGGAAGTGGCGGTAGATCGTGGCCGTCCCGACGCCCGCCTCGGCCGCGATGTCACGGATCGGCGCCTCGACGCCCGACGCGACGAAGACCGTGGCCGCCGCGTCGAGCAGGGCCTCCTGGTTGCGGCGCGCGTCCGCACGTTTGGGGCGGGCCGTACGTCCCGCACCCTGATCGCTTCCGCTCACCACACCGTCCCTGTCGCTGTCGGCACCACTGTCGGCTCTCGCTGCCGACTTTACTAAACGGGACGACGTCCCGTATGTTCGACGTCAATGCGGGACAGTGTCCCATTTCCCCATCATTGCAGGTGGGGGGACTGGTGGCCAATCGCGCAGAGTCAGCACGTCCGGACGGTCGGAAGAGGAAAATCCCCGTGACTGCATCAACTCCGTCAACTCCGTCAAGCGCATCGGCTGCATCCGCATCCGCATCCGCACCCGTACTCGCACCCACCCCCGTCGTCTCGGTGAAACCGTTGGTGCTGGACGCGCCCGGCCGTGGCGCGGACCTCCGGGTGCGGATCTCCGCGCCGGTCACCGGGAGCGGGCTGCCGATCGTCGTCCTCTCGCACGGCTTCGGGTCGTCGCTCGACGGCTACGGCCCCCTGGCCGACTTCTGGGCCGCTCACGGCTTCGTCGTCGTCCAGCCCACCCACCTCGACTCCCGCACCGTGGGCCTCGCCCAGGACGATCCCCGTACGCCGCGGATCTGGCGTCACCGCGTCGAGGACGTGAAGCGGGTTCTCGACCGGCTCGATCTGCTGGAGGCGGCCGTTCCCGGTCTCGGCGGCCGTCTCGACCGGTCCCGTATCGCCGTGGCCGGACACTCCTTCGGCGGCCAGACCGCGGGCAATCTGCTGGGTCTGCGGGTCCTGGATCCGGTGAGCAAGAAGGAAGCGGACCTCTCCGACGCGCGGATCAAGGCGGGCGTGCTGCTGGCCACGGCGGGAAAGGGCGGAGCCGACCTGACGCCGTTCGCGGCCGAGCGCTTCCCGTTCATGAACCCGGACTTCGCGCACATGACCGCGCCGGCCCTCGTGGTCGTCGGGGACCGGGACGACTCCCCGCTGTCCGTCCGGGGGCCGGAGTGGCTCGCCGACCCGTACTTCCTGAGCCCGGGTGACAAGAGCCTGCTCACCCTGTTCGGGGCGGAACACTCGCTCGGCGGGATCGCCGGCTACGAGGTCCAGGAGACGACGGACGAGAACCCCGAGCGGGTCGGCCTGGTGCAGCGGGTCACCTGGGCCTACCTCCGCCATGCGCTCGGCATCGAGGACGACAGCTGGACGGCGGTGCGCGAGGCCCTCGCCGAGGATGCCGCCCCATTGGGCCGGATCGAGTCCAAGTGACGTTACGCGCGGGCAGGAGCAGGACGCGGGCGGGTGTGCGACCGTCAGACGCCGGCCGCCGAGGCCGCCTGGAGCTGGTCGCGGTGCGCCCGCGCCGAGGTCATCAGCTGGTCGAGCGCGTCGCGGGTCTGGACGAGTTCCACGATGTGCGTGGTGAGCCGGTCGCGTTCCTGGCCCATGCGGTCGAGGGCGGCGTCGGAGTTCTCCTCGCTGGGTGAGTCGACGCAGGGCAGCAGTTCGGCGATGGTCCGGCTGGACAGGCCGGCCGCGTAGAGGTTCTGGATGAACCTGACGCGTTCGATCTCGTCGTCCGTGTAGTGCCGCTGTCCGCTCGCGCTGCGGGTGCTGGTGAGCAGCTTCTGTTCCTCGTAGTACCGCAACGACCGGACGCTGACACCGGCCCGCTCGGCGAGCTCCCCGATACGCATGACCTTCTCCCCGCTCTCCTCGCGTCCCACTGTTACCTGGGTCACAACACTTGCCCCTGACGTCAATGTCAGGTTTTAGCGTAACCGCTGTGCCCGGTACCCGGGCCACGGATCGCGAAGGAGTCGCAAGTGACGAGCCTGTTCCAGCGTTACGACCTCGGTGCCCTGACGCTGCCCAACCGAGTGGTGATGGCCCCGATGACCCGGGTGAGGGCCGCCGCCGGTGGTCTGGCCACGCCGTCGATGGCCACCTACTACGCTCAGCGGGCGAGCGCCGGGCTGATCGTGACCGAGGGCGTCCAGCCCAGTTCGATCGGGCAGTCCAACCCGGGTACGCCGGGCCTGCACACCGATGAGCAGGAGGCGTCGTGGCGGCCGGTGACGGATGCCGTGCACGCCAACGGCGGACGGATCTTCGCCCAGCTCATGCACGGCGGGCGCGTCTCGCACCCCGACACCACGGGTACGCAGCCGGTCGGACCGTCGGCCGTGGCCGCGGTCGGCGAGGTGTTCACGCCGACCGGACCCCAGTCCGCGCCCGTGCCCCGCGCACTGGAGACCTCGGAGGTGCCGGAGCACGCCCGCTCCTACGGCGACGCGGCCCGCCGCGCCGTGGACGCGGGATTCGACGGCGTGGAACTGCACGGCGCCAACGGATACCTGATCTCGCAGTTCCTCTCCTCCAACGCCAACCTGCGCACGGACGGCTACGGCGGCTCCGTGGCCCACCGCATCAGGTTCGCCGTCGAGGCGGTGTCCGCGACCGTCGAGGCCGTCGGCGCGGCACGCACCGGCATCCGGCTCTCGCCGGGCGGGACCTTCTGGGGAGTGGAGGAGACGGAGGTCGTCGACCTCTACACCGCTCTGCTCGCCGAGTTGGCACGCCTGGACCTGGCGTACGTGCACATCGAGGCGACCGCGGAGGAAGAGGTCCTGGTGGCGCTGCGCCGCGCCTGGCCCGGCACGCTCGTCATGAACCCGGTCCTCCCCATGGGACCCAAGCAGACCGGCCGGTCGGACGCCGACCACTGGCTCGGCCTCGGAGCCGACCTCATCAGCTTCGGCCGCGCCTTCATCGCCAACCCCGACCTGGTGGAACGCCTGCGCACGGGCGTGCCCATCGCCCCCGTCGACGAGGCGACCTACTACCAGGGCGGCGACGCCGGATACCTGACCTATCCGGCACACCAGTACAGCGCCTGACACCGGCCGGCGCGTCGCACGCGCCGAGAACGCCTGAGGCTGCTCAGGGGCGGGCCGGTGCCTCCAGCTCCCGCTTGAGGTTGCGCAGGGTTCTGTCGATGTTGCCGACCTGGAAGACGGCGAAGGTCTTGCCGCCGGTGGCCACGCGGTCGAAGGCGTTGGCGACGAACGTGGGCCAGGAGCGACGGTCGTCGGTCCAGGTCTCCGTCACCCGGGTGCCGCCGTCCTCCGCCTCGAACCGGTACTCCCAGGTGGCGATGGGTGCCTTGAGGCGCGGACGCCGGATTCCGATCGCGTGGACGCGGAAGGCGAGGCGGCTGCCGGGATCCGCCGCGGTGACCGTGCAGCGGGTCGTCCAGCGGAAGCCCCGACGTTTGTTGTGCCCCTCGAAGACCATCCCGGCCTGGGCCGGCGCGTCCCCGCCCGGGACGGTCGCGCCCAGGTTCTCGGGGCTCCAGCGGCCCATCTGCGAGAGTCGGCTGACCTGGTCGTAGACCGTCGAGGGTGATGCCTCGACCAGGATGTCGCGAGTGACGGTGAACGTGCGGGGCATGGGCACTCTCTCCGTGGGCGCAGAAGTTACCCGGGAGTCTACTCGTAAGTAGGAATGTGGAACTCCAGCTCGGGCCGGTCCCACACCACCGCGGGCGGTGTCGCCGACGCGGTCCCGACGTGCACCGCGCCCACACTGCGGTAGAAACCCTCGGCGGGGGGATGCGACACCACACGGACCCGGTCGAGCCCGGCCGCCCGGGCCTCGGCCGTCATGTGCGCCACGAGCAGCCGTCCCACCCCGCGTCCCTGTGCCTGATCGGCGACGAACATCAGGTCCAGTTCCGGCGGGGCGAGGACGAGTGAGTAGAACCCGAGCACCTGGCCCTCGTGTCCCTCCGCGGTGGTGACGGCCACGAACACGCGGTGGGTCTCGATGTAGTCGGGACCGACCCGGTAGCCCGCCACCATGGCCGCGTACTGGCCCTCGTAGGCGCGTGAACCGCGCACGAGCCGCGTGAGCCGTTTGGCGTCCCGCGCGGTGGCCCGGCGTACCGAGATCGAGCCACCCCTGCCTGTAACGCTCCGGTTCATCAGGCGAGTATTACAGGCAGGAGATCGCCGTCCGGACACCAGGTCCCAGCACACCAGGTCCCAGTACGCCTGGCCCCAGCACACCAGGCCCCAGTACGCCTGGCCCCCGAACGGCACGCCTCAGACGAACGCGCTCTCGCCGGTGACCGCCTTCCCGACGATGAGCGTGTTCATCTCCCGGGTCCCCTCGAAGGAGTAGATGGCCTCCGCGTCCGAGAAGAAGCGGGCCACGTCGTAGTCCAGCACGATCCCGTTGCCGCCGAAGATCTCCCGGGCCCAGCCGACGACCTCGCGCATACGCGCCGTGACATGGGCCTTGGCCAGCGAGGAGTGCTGGTCCTTGAACACGCCCGAGTCCTGCAGCCGGGCGAGCTGCAGCAGCATGCCCCAGCAGGCGGTGATGTTGCCGAGGCTCTTGACCAGCAGATCCTGTACGAGCTGGAAACCGGCGAGCGGCCGCCCGAACTGCTCGCGCTCGGTGGCATAGGCGAGCGCCAGCTCGTACGCGCCGATCATCACCCCCAGCGCCTGCCAGGCGACCCCGCTGCGGGTGGCGCGCAGCACCTCCGCGACGTCGCGGAAGGACTCGACGTTCTGGAGCCGGTCGGCCTCCGGCACCCTGACGTCGGTCAGGGTGATGTCGGCGTTCTCGACGATCCGCAGGGAGATCTTGTTCGCGATCTTCTCCGTGACGAAGCCCGGCGTGCCCTTGCCGACGACGAACCCCTTGACCTGCTCGTCCGCGAGGTCCCTCGCCCAGACCACGACATGGTCGGCGAAGGTGGCATTGCCGATCCAGCGCTTGGCGCCGTTGAGGACCCAGGTGTCGCCCTGCCGCTCGGCCGTGGTGCCCATACCGGCCGCCACGTCGGATCCGTCGAGCGGTTCCGTCAGGGCGAACGCCCCGATGGTGTCCATGGCGGCCATGCCGGGCAGCCAGCGGTCCCGCTGCTCCTGGCTGCCTCCGGCGTGGACGGAGTACATGGCCAGGCCGGTGTGCACGCCGAAGAACGTGGCGACGGACGCGTCCACCCGGCTCATCTCCAGCGCCATCATCCCGGTCAGCAGATGGCTCACCGCGGGACGGTGCTCGCCGTAGCCCTCGTACGACAGCCCCACCAGGCCGCTCTCGCGGAACTTGGTGATCAGTTCCTCGGGAAAGGTGCCCGCGGCCCAGTTCTCGTTCACCAGGGGCTTGACCTCGTCGTGCATGAACGCGCGTGTCTTCAGCAGGATCTTGCGTTCCTCGTCCGACAGCGCGGACTCGAAGTCGTAGAAGTCGGCGGCGATCCCGTCATCCATGGAAGATCTCATCTTCGCCTTCTTCCACGCTTTCCTTGCAGGATGCACGGGAATTCGGCGAAATGGATCAACCGGTCCCGCGCAGGAGTGAGTCGCCCCGCCCGGCGGAACGAGTCAGCCCGCCCGGCAGAACGGCTCCCTGCCCATGGCGGACTCGATGCCGCCGAGGATCAGCTTGCGGAACTGTTCGGCGCCGGGGAACGAACCGTCCGTCGAGAAGGCCGCGGCGTCATGGCCGAGCGTGGTGAGCCAGGCCCGTCCGCCGTCGTAGTACTGGCACCAGGCGACCGGGTGGTTCCTGCCATGGCCGGGGTGTCCCTGGTTCCCCGTGACGCCCTCGGTCAGCGTGGACTCGTCGACGGTGGCCAGGACCCGGACCTCCGAAGGGGCCGGGACGAGGTTGTACCACTCGTCGGAGAAGCCCCAGCGGGCCGGCAGCCCGGCGGTGGAGGAGTCGCGCCGGTTCTGTACGACGACCTCGCCCGGTTGCTCGGGTCCGTGGTCGTAGAAGTTGGCGCCGCCCAGCAGACCCTCGTACCAGGGCCAGTTGTACTCCGTGCCGAAGGCGTTGTGGATGCCGGCGAAACCGCCGCCGCCGCGGATGTACTGGCGCAGGGAGGTCTGCGCGGCGTCGTCGAGGGCGTCGCGGCTGGTGGAGTAGAAGACGACGGCGTTGTACCGGAAGAGCCGCGCCGGTGTGGCGAGTTGGGTGACGTCCTCGGTCCAGTCGACGGTGAAGCCGTGCTCCCTGCCCAGTTCGACCAGGGCGTTCTGGACGACGTTGGTGTCGGCGAGCGGCGGGTTGAGTCCGGTGCCGAGCGCGGGGCCGAGGTTGGCGTGCCGGGGCCCGGCGGTCCGCGTGTAGAGGAGCACCCGGTAGCCGTCCGTGCCCGGGGAGAAGTTCCCCCAGTCGTGGTAGCACTTGGCACTCACGCCACGGCAGACGCCGTAGTCCGGACTGCCCAACTCCGATGCGGCCGACGTGTGTTGCGCGCTCCCCGATGTCCCTTCGCCCCGCACGTCCCCCTCCTGCTGAAGACCGAAGAAGGCGGCCAGCGCGATGAGGAGCGTGGCACCGACGGCGGCGACCACGGACACGGCCGTACGCGCCGCACGTGCTCTTGATGTCATGGTGACCGACCCTCTCCCTGGACGGCGATTCACCGGACGACGATCTTGCCGGTGGACTGGGGGAAGACCGGGTCGTTGTAGAAGTACTCGCCGGCCCTGCCGAAGGTGTACGTGTACGACTGGCCCGGCATCAGCAGCCCCGTGTCGAACTCCGCGTCGAAGAACGCGACCGCGCCATGGGCCTGCGCGTTGTCGGCGGGGTTGGTGAAGGTGACGGTGGTACCGGCCGGGACCGTCAGGTGCTGGGGTGCCATGGCGTTCTGGGCGACCGTGTTCTCGGTGGTTCCGGGCGCGCCCGTGGAGGTGTTCCAGACGCGGCCGAGCGTGACGGTGTCGTGTGCCGCCGCCCCGGTCACCGCGGCGGTACGGATCTGGTTGCGGCGGGACGGGGGAGTGGGCGCGGGAGCCTGGCCCACCGTGCCGCCGAGTTTGAACGCCCAGAGGTGGTCGCCCCGCGGGATGTCGGGGAAGGGGAGGCCGTTGCCTCCGGCCAGCACGGCGATGTACTGCTCGCCGTCGATCTCGTAGCTCACGGGAACGGTGTTGACCCCGGCGCCGCACTGCCAGGTCCACAGGGTCCTGCCGTCGGTGTCGTCCATCGCTTCGAGGACGCCGTCCGGGCGGCCCTGGAAGAGGAGACGGCCGGCGGTGGTGAGGACGCCGTTGCCGTGCGCCAGCGACCACGGGCCCTCCTTGCGCCAGGCGACCGTGTTGGTGCGCGGGTCCATCGCGACCAGACCGCCGCCGAACAGCTCGCCGAGGGGCCGGGCCGTGTTGACCCGGCCGCCACGGGTGTTGGAGTAGGACGAGTTGACGAGCCCGTAGCCGACGTAGACGTATCCGGTCCGCGGGCTGAAGGAGGGGAAGCCCCAGTCGGCGCCGCCGCCCGCTCCCGGGAAGATGATGGTGGCCCGGTCCCAGAAGACCTCGTACAGGCCGCCCGTCGGATAGAAGGGGACGGGCCGGGTCGTCTTGTCCAGCTCCGGGTACGGGGACACGAACGGTTCGCCGCCGGGGAAGGGCTGGGTGGGGGACGTCTTCTGGAGGGTGTGCTGGGGGACCGGCCGCTCCTCCATGCCGTGCACGGCCTCACCGGTTCGGCGGTCGAGGACGTAGTACCAGCAGGTCTTCGAGCCGTAGACGACGACCTTGCGCTTCCTGCCGTCGACGAGCAGGTCGGCGAGGACCGGTGCCATGACGTTGTCGGCGTCCCAGATGTCGTGGTGGACCGACTGGAAGTGCCAGCGCCGCTTGCCGGACTTGGCGTCGATGGCGACGATCGAGTTGGCGAAGAGGTTGTCGCCCCCGCGCGAGGACCCGTCCGTACGGGGATAGGGGTTGCCGAACGTCCAGTAGACGAGGCCGAGTTCGGGGTCGACGGCCGGGTGGATCCAGGGGACCGCGCCGCCGGTCTTCCAGGAGTCGCCCTCCCAGGTGTCGTGCCCGTACTCGCCGGGTCCCGGCGGACCCCAGAAGGTCCACACGACGGCGCCGGTCCGGGCGTCCAGCGCGTACCCGCGTCCGCGGGCGCCGGCGGTCGAGCCCTCGGTGCCGATGTAGACCAGGCCGTCCCAGTGCACGACAGCGCCCGCGAGGCCGCCGCTGTTGCCGCCGCACTGGCCGCTGTCGTTGTCGCAGCCGTCGTCACCGCCGTTGTCGTCGACGATCAGCGGCTTCTGCCAGACGATCGCGCCGGTCCGCCGGTCGAGGGCGTACACGATGTTGGCGCCGGAGATGGTGAAGACCTTGCCCTCGGCGACGGCGACGCCACGCATGTTGGTGGTCTCGGTGCCGAGGCCGGCACTCCAGATCACCTCGCCGGTCCTGCCGTCGATCGCGAAGACGTTCTGCTGGGTGGTCTCGACGTACAGCACACCGTCCCGCACGACGATCGTGCACTGCTGGTACGCGCTGGTGGAGCCGCCCTCCAGGTTGATGTGCCAGGCCCCGCCGAGCCGTTCGACGTTCTTCGGGGTGATGTCCTGGAGCGTGGAGTGGTTCTGGTTGCCGTAGTCGCCGCCCACCTTGGGCCAGTCGGCGCCGGTGGTGCCGAGCGCGGCGGACTGCCGGGGGACCGGGAGCGCGAGGCCCGGGGCCGCGCTCGCGGTGGATGCCGCGGTGGAGGCGCCGACCGCACTGCCCGCCGCGGCCGTCAGGAGGAAGGTCCGTCTTTCCATCGCCGAGTTCCCTCGATTCGATCAAGGTCCGCTAGATGGTTCATGCGAGCCGCACCATGGGTTCGCGTGATGGGAGGTCACGTTAGGGACGGCTGTGCGTCCATGACAAGACACGTGACAGGGGATTTTCGCGTCGCACGCGTCGATGCGAGGGTCAACGAGCCGCTACGGACGCGCTGTTGGTGCCACCAGGTGGACAGGCACCATGGAAGGCGGCATGGGGCTCTTGTTGCGTCGCCCCTGCCCCGTCTCCTCCCACGCGTGCGCCAGGATGCCGACACTGCGGCTGAGTACGAACAGGCCGCGGGCCAGCGGCGCGGCGAAGCCCAGTTCGGCGTAGATGACGGCCGTGGCGCCGTCGATGTTCATGGGCACCGGCTTCTTGCCGGCGCGTCCGCGGTTGAGCAACTCCTCCACCGCGCGGGCCGCCCGCAGATGGGCGCCCTCGACCAGGCCGTCCGCCACGGCCCGGTCCACCAGCGCGAGCAGCGGGTCGCGGCGCGGATCACGCGGGTGGAAACGGTGTCCGAAGCCGGGCAGATAGCGCGAGCGGGCCCGCCACTCGCCGACGACCTCCGCGACGGCGAGCTCGAACTCCGCGTCCCGGGCGCGCTGTTCGGTCTCTCGGACGGGCTGCCCGGCCTCTCCGTCGGGCCGCGCCGTACTCCCGCTCTGCCGTTCGACGATCTCGCCCAGTAACTCCACACACTGCTGACCGGCCCCGCCGTGCACATCGCCGAGCATGTTCACGCCGGTGGCCACCGCGCTGTTGAGCCCCACCCCGCAGGTGGCGGCCATCCGGGCGGCGGCGATCGAGGGTGCCTGCGGGCCGTGGTCGACGCCGGCCACCAGCGCCGCCTCCAGCAGTCCGGCCTGCTCTGCGCGGGGGAGTTCACCGCGGAGCAGCAGCCAGATCGTCTCGACGAAGGTCGCGTGGCCGATCAGGTCCTGGACCGGGTGCTCGCGCAGTTCGACGATGCCGGGCTCGACCCGGCTGACGGCGGTGGCCCACCACTGCGCGACCAGACCGTCCTGCGGCCCGGTCGCCGTCATGACGCCCGGGCCTCGGCGGCGTGGCGGTGCGCACGCCAGCGGGCGATCAGCCGCTCCCGCTCCTCGCCGTGCTCGTCGAGCAGCGGGGGCGGGGTGTCCGGTGACAGCGCCTCGCCGTCCACCAGTACGCCGTTGCCGCTGACTCTCAGCGTGCGGCCGGAGCCGTCCGGATAGGGCAGGTCCGTGAAGAAGCCGCGATGCGCCAGCTGTTCCAGCTCGACGGCCTCGGGGACGGTCAGGACGCGGGCCGCCGGGACCCCGGCCGCGGACAGCATGGCCTCCCACTCCAGGGCGGTCTTCCTGCGCAGGGCCGCGTTGAGTTCGGAGTTGAGTTCCGCGCGGTGCAGCTTCCGCGCCTCACGCTCGGCGAACCTCGGGTCGTCGATCAACCGGGGCAGCCCGGCGAGACGGCAGAGCGTGACGAACTGCTCCTGCCGGTTGGCGGCGATGTTCAGCCCTCCGTCGGCGGTCTCGAAGGTCCCGGACGGCGCCGCGGTGGCGTTCTGGTCGCCCATCGGCTCCGGATCCACCCCGCTGACCAGGTAGTTGGAGACCGCCCAGCCCATCGCGGAGAGGGAGACCTCCAGCATGGACACGTCCAGCCGGGCCCCTTGCCCGGTCCGCTCCCGTCCGACCAGGGCCGCGCTGATCGCGAGGGCCGCGCCGAGACCGCCGAGCGAGTCGCACACCGGGAAACCCACCCTGAGCGGGGCGGTGTCGGTGGTACCGGTGATGCTCATCATCCCCGAGAGCCCCTGGATGATCTGGTCGTAGGCGGGCGCGGCACTCATCGGCCCCGACTGGCCGAAGCCGGTGATCGCACAGCTGACCAGCCGCGGATTCAGCTCCCGCAGCCGGTCGGCCCCGTACCCCATCCGGGCCAGCACGCCGGCCCGGAAGTTCTCCAGGAGGACGTCCGCGCCGCACAGCAGTTCCTCGAAGTCGGCCCGGTCGCCGGGGTCCTTGAGGTCGAGTACGAGGGATTGTTTGCCCGCGTTCTGGGCGAGGAAGGACGCGCCGATACCGGACCGGTTCAGCTCCGGATCCGGGCCGAGACTCCGTGCGAGGTCGCCCCTGCCCGGCTGTTCGACCTTGACGACCTCGGCGCCGAGGAGCATGAGGTGGTAACTGCAGTACGGCCCTGCGAGCACATTGGTGAGATCGAGTACGCGGATTCCTGAGAGCGGTCGTTCGGGCATGCACCGGCTCCTTCTGCGGTCACAGCGGTTCGAGCGGGTCAGGCAGGTCCAGCGGGTCAGGCGGGTCAGGTAGGTCAGGTAGGTCCAGCGGTTCGAGCGGGTCAAGCGTGTTCTGAGAGTCGTCGGTTCACTTCGCGGGGCTGAGCGGATGGTCGAAGCCCTGCTCCGACATCCGCCGGGCGACCTCGGCGAGCGCGGTGGCGAACCGCTCGACGACGGACTCGGGGAAGCGGTGGCTCGGACCGCTGAGCGAGAGCGAGGCGACCACGGCCCCGCCGCGCCCCACGACGGGTACGGCGACGGCCGTCAGCCCCTCGTCGCGCTCGCCCCGGCTGACCGCGAAGCCCCGCTCCGCCGCCAGGTCCGCCCACACCCGCAACTGCCTGGCATGTCCCTCACCGTGCGGCGAGCCCGCGGCGATCCGGCGCAGCAGGGCATCGGGTGCCGTACGCAGCAGGATCTTCGACGAGGCACCCGCCCACAGCGGGAGTTCGTCGCCGACCCGTACGACATGACGCAGCGGCTGCGGGCTCTCCTGCTGGGCCACGCAGACACGGGACAGGCCGCGCAGCATGAAGAGATTGACCGTCTCCTGCTGTTCCTCGGCCAGTTCGCGCATCAACTTGCGTGTCTCGCGCGGCAGTTCCCAGCTGGTGTGCGCGAGGTGGGCCCAGCGCCACAGGCCCGGCCCCGCCGTGTAGCCGGCCGGGGTGTCCCAGAGCAGACCGCACTGCTCAAGGGTCTGCACCATGCGGACCACCGTGGTCTTGGCCAGCCCGGTCGCGTCGACGATCTCGCGCAGCGTGACCGTCGGCTGATCCTCCGTCAGCAGTCCCAGGATGTCCAGAGCCCTGCGCACACTGCGCACCCCGGTCGCCTCGGCCGCCGCCCCCTCATGGTCGGTCCCGCTCACGCGCCTTCCCCCTCTGCTTCGAAACTTCCTCGAACGGCCCTCTTGTCACCGCGAGTTGGCGCCCGTACGTTACACGCCGACCCACAGAGCAGTCCACCAGTACCACTGAGCGGTTTCCTGGGAGATCTCATGCTCGATTCCCTTCTCAAAGCCGGCAGGGACGCGGCGGTGGCCGAAGCGCCTCCCTACGTCGCCGGCCGATGGGGTGGCAGCGGACCCGCGTCGACCCGAACAGGCCCTTACCTGCGCCGCGTGGTGAGCCGGACCTCGACGGCGACCGGGGACGAGATCTCCCGCGCCCTCGCCCGGGCCCGTACCTCGGCCCGGACGGTGGCCGAGCTCGCGCCCGCACTGCGCGCCGACGTCCTGGAACGAGCATCCCGCGCCGCGTCCGCCCACCGCGAGGGCCTGGCCCGCCTCCTCGCCCTGGAACTGGGCAAGCCGGTCAGGGACGGGCTCGGCGAGATCGACCGGGTCGCCGACACCTTCGCCGTGTGCGCCGCGGAGGCACGGCACATCGGCGGCGAGACCCTGCCCGTCGCGGGCTGGGCACGCGGCGTCGGCAACACAGCCTTCACCTACCGCGCCCCGGCCGGGGTCGCCCTCGCCATCACCCCCTTCAACGCTCCCGCGAACCTCCTCGCGCACAAACTCGGCGCGTCCTTCGCCGCGGGCAACACCACCCTCGTCAAGGCCCCGCCCCAGGCCCCGGCCTCCACCGCCGCGATCGTGGCCCTCCTCCTGGAATCCGGTATGCCCCCGGAGGGCGTGCAGTTGCTGCACGGCGGCGCCGAGGTGGGCGCGATGCTGTGCGCGGCAGACGAGGTGGCCGTCATCAGCTTCACCGGCAGCGCGGAGACCGGCCGTGCCGTCGCCCGCGCGGCCGGGGCCAAACGACTGGTCCTCGAACTCGGCGGGAACGCCGCCACGATCGTCTGCGAGGACGCCGACATAGGGCAGGCCGCGAAGGAGTGCGCCCGCACCGGATACAGCAACTCCGGCCAGAGCTGCATCTCCGTCCAGCGCGTCTACGTCCACCGCTCCCGCTACGCCACCTTCCTCGACGCGTTCACGGCCGCCGTCGACACCCTCAAGGTCGGCGACCCGCTCGACCCGGCCACCGACGTGGGGTCGATGGTCGACGAGGAGGCCGCCGAACGTGTGGTGCGCTGGTCCGCGGAGGCCGCCGCCTCCGGCGCCCGCGTGCTGCGCGGCGGCACCCGCGACGGCGCCACCGCGGCGCCCACCGTCGTGGCGGACCCCGCACCGGACTCCTCGGCCGTGGTCCACGAGGTCTTCGGGGCACTGGTCGCGGTGCTCCCCTACGACGACTTCAGTGCGGTCATCGACCTCTGCAACGCCAGCCGCTACGGCTTGCAGGCGGGGCTGTTCACGCGTGACCTGGGCCGTGTGATCACCGCCTGGCGGGAACTGGAGACCGGCGCGCTGATCGTCGGCGGCACCTCGAACCACCGCCTCGACCACATTCCCTTCGGCGGGGTCAAGGACTCCGGCTTCGGCCGGGAGACACCCCGCTCGATGATCGACGACTACACGGTCGTCAAAACACTCATGCTCCGCGGCCTGTCCGTCTGGGGCGACACGACGTCCATCGACGGGGAGAGCACCGCATGACCGTGACCGCCGCCGAAGCCCTGGTCGCCCAACTGGAGTCGTACGGAGTCGAGTACGTCTTCGGCACCTGCGGCCACACCAACATCGCGCTGCTGGACGCGCTCGGCCCGAGCCCGATCCACTTCGTGATCGCCCGGCACGAACAGGCCGCCGCACACGCCGCCGACGGCTACGCCCGTGCCTCCGGGAAACCCGGCGTCCTGCTCACCCACGTCGGGCCCGGCATGATGAACGCCGTCACCGGGGTGGCCACCGCCGCCCTCGACTCGATCCCGCTGATCGTCATCTCCGGCGACATCCCCTCCTACTACTCCGGCCGCCACCCGCACCAGGAGGTCAACCTCCACGCGGACGCCGACCAGACCGCCATCTACCGGCCCCTCACCAAACGCGCCTGGCACGTACGCCGCGTCCAGGATCTGGCCCGTACGACCGAGCGCGCCTTCTGGACCGCGACGTCCGGACGGCCCGGGGCCGTGCTGGTGAACATCCCGATGGACCTGCTCAGCCGACAGGTCGAGGAGTACGCCGACGACCACCCGCTGCCCAAGGGCGCCGCGCTGCCCGCTCTGGACCGGGACACCGCCGAACGGATCGCCCAGACCCTGCTGGCCGCCGAACGCCCGCTGATCTACTTCGGGGGCGGGCTGCGCAAACCGGCAGCGCGCCAGGCCCTTTCCGCCCTCGCCGAGCACCTCGACATCCCCCTCGCCCACTCCCTGATGGGCAAGGGCGTCCTGTCCGACAGCCACCCCCTGCTGCTCGGCATGCCCGGCTTCTGGGGCCTGGAGACCACCCACGCGTACACCAGGGGCGCCGATGTGGTCCTCGCGCTGGCCACCCGGTTCGCGGAGACCGACGCCAGCTCGTGGGACCCGGCGTACACCTGGACCTTCGGCGAGAAGCACGGCTCGACCGGCGACAGCCACAACCCGCCCGGTGACCGGCACAATCCGCCCGGTGACCGGCACGGCCCGCCCAGCAGGCTCATCCAGATCGACATCGACCCCGCCGAGATCGGCCGCAACTACCCCGTCGAGATCGGCGCAGTGGCGGATGTCGGCGACGCGGTACGAGCCATCGGAGCCGCGGTGAGATCCGCCCGCCCCGAGCCCTTCGTGAGGGAAGGGCTGCGCGAGACCGTCGCCGCCGCCCGCCGGGCCGTCTTCGACACCGCCCGCGAGGACGGCCGCAGCGACACTTTCCCCCTGCGGCCCCAGCGCATCCTCGCCGACCTGCGCGACGCGCTGCCCGACGACGCGGTGCTCGTCACCGACGTCGGCTGGAACAAGAACGGCGTCGCCCAGTGCTACGAACTCCCCGACGGCGGGCGCTTCATCACCCCCGGCGGAGCCTCGACCATGGGCTTCGGCCCCGCCGCGGCGGTCGGCGTGCAACTGGCACAGCCGGACCGCGTGGTGGTCGCGCTCATCGGCGACGGCGGGATGAGCGCGCAGCTGCCCGCGGTGCCGATGGCCGTCGAACAGGGCCTGCCCGTCGTCTTCGTGGTGATGAACAACCGGGCCCACGGCACCATCGCCGACCTCCAGGCCTCGTCCTTCGGCCGGTCCTACGGCTGCGAGTTCACCGATGCCGAGGGCCGGCCCTACAGCCCGGACTTCGCGGCCTTCGGCCGGTCCTGCGGCGCCGACGGACACACCGTCACCGCCCCCGCCGACCTCTCCAAGGCCCTCGCCGACGCGGTCGCCCGGCGCAGGCCCGCCGTCATCGACGTACCGATGGTCAACGAACCCGTGCCGACGCCGGGCCACTGGAACATCAAGGACATCTACCGCGGGTCCTTCGCCGACTGACCGCCATCCCCCACATCGTCCTGTCCGTTCACCGCTCGCCCACAACGAGGTGACCCCATGACCCGCAGCAGCACCCCACGACCACGCACCGGCACGCGCACCACCGCCCGAGCTGTCGTCTGCACCGCCTCGGCGCTGGCCGTCGCCCTCACCGCGTGCAGCGCGCCCGGTGAGTCGGACGACGACACCAAGGCGTCCTCCGGTCCCATCAAGGTCGCCGTCGTCAACGCGCAGAGCGGACAGCTCAGTTCGCTCGGCGACTGGGAGTACAAGGGTGCCAAGCTCGCCGTCGACGAGTGGAACGAGAAGGGCGGGGTCGACGGCCGCAAGATCCAGCTGAAGCTCTTCGACGACCAGGGCGACCCGACCACCGGCACCAACATCGCCCGCAGGCTGGTCAGCGACAAGTACGTCGCCATGATCGGCACGGCGGAGAGCGCGGTGACCATCGCCATGGGTCCGGTGCTGCAACAGGCGAAGATCCCGAACATCACCTCCGGGCAGTCCGACGGGCTGGTCGCGCTGAAGAGCCCGTACCTCTTCCTCAACGGGCCGACCAGCACCACCTACGACTCGACGCTCGCCCAGCACCTGGTGAAGGACAAGGGCTACGAGAAGATCGCCATGATCACGAACAACGGCTCCTTCGGGAAGGGCGAGCACGACGCGTTCCTGAAGGCCGTGAAGGACCTCGGTGTCACCCCGTCGACCGACCAGGTGGTCACCACCGACCAGAAGGAGTTCAGCGCGGCCCTCACGAAGATCCGGTCCACGAAACCGCAGGTGATCTTCATCGGCTCGGAGGAGGTCGAGGCGGGCCTGATCGTCAAGCAGGCCCGGGACCTGGGCATCACCGCCCCCTTCGCGGGCGCGGCCCCCCAGGGCACCCCCGTCTTCATCGACACCGCCGGAAAGGCCGCCGTCGAAGGCACCATCGTCAGCTCGCCCTATCTGAGCAACGACGTCAGCGACGCCTCGAAGAAGTTCGCCGCCGCGTACCAGGACGCGTACGGCAAGGAGGCGGAACTGCACGGCGCCAAGGCCTACGACGGCGCGAACATCCTGCTCACCGCGCTGAAGACCAGCAACGGGGCGAGCGGCCAGGAACTCGCCGACGCCATCCGCGACACCCGGTACAAGGGTCTGCTCGGCGACTTCCGGTACGACGAGTCGGGCGTCGGCATCACCAGGACCACCATCGGAGTCATCCGCGACGGCGAACTCGTCCCGCAGCAGTAGGCATCGGGAGCACTGGGAACCTGGGGAGCACCGAAGTGCAGGAGACACTGCAGACACTCGTCGGAGGCCTCAGCCTCGGGGCGGTCTACGCCCTGGTCGCCATGGGGTTCTCCCTGGTCTACCGCACCATGGGCCTGGTCAACTTCGCGCACGCCGACATCGCCATGATCGGCGCCTACGCCGCCTCCACCTTCTACCTGACCTACAAGCTGCCCTTCGCCGTCGCCATGGTCGTCGCCATCGCGGTCACCGCGGCGATCGGCCTGGTCATCGAGCGGGTGCTGCGGCCCCTGGAGAACAAGGACTTCGACCTGATGCTGATCGGCACGATCGGCTTCGGCATCGTCCTCCAGGCCGTCGCCATCCTGATCTGGGGCACCACCGGACGGGCGGTCCGCTCACCCGTACCGGCCGCCCCGCTCGATGTGTTCGGGGTGCGCGTGCGCACGTACGACCTGCTCGTGATGGCCGTCGCGGCCCTCGCGGTGCTGGGCCTCGCCTGGTTCCTCGCGCGCACCAAGCGCGGCGCCGCCATGCAGGCCGTCGCCATGGACCACGAGGCGGCCACCGCGGTCGGTATCAACGTGGGTCGGAGCAACGCGCTCGCCTTCTCCATCGGCGCGGGCCTCGCCGCCCTCGCGGGTGGTCTCGTCGGACCGATGCTGTACGTCGACGCCTCACTCGGCGGCGCCCTCGGCATCAAGGGGTTCGCCGCCGCGATGCTCGGCGGTTTCGGCTCCGTCCCCGGCGCGGTCGTCGGCGGCCTCGCGATCGGCGTCCTGGACTCCTACGCGGCCGGCCACTTCCAGGGCTATTCGGTGCTGGTGACCTTCCTGGTCTTCACCGCCGCCATCATGATCCGCCCGATGGGTGTCTTCGGGGAGAGGACGGTGAGCCGCGCGTGAAGTTCCGTGCCGCAACCCTCGGGGCCCTGGCGGTGGCCGCCTGGCTGCTGCCGTACGGCCTCGGCGGCTACTCCATCCATGTCGTCAACATCGCCCTCATCTATGCCCTGTTGGCCATCGGCATGGGCCTGGCCATGGGTATCTCCGGGCAGATCAACCTCGCCCAGGTCGCCTTCTTCGGCGTCGGCGCGTACACGCTCGCCATCCTCACCACCGACTCCGGATACGGGTTCTGGGCGGCGGCCGTGGTCGCGGTGCTCGCGACCGTGGCGACGGGCCTGTTCGTCGGCATCCCCGCCCTGCGCATGCAGTCCCACTATCTGGGGATCGTCACCCTCGGTCTGGCACTGGGCTTCATCAACTGGATCACCAACGCCTCCGTCACCGGCGGAGCCGACGGAATATCCGGCATCCCGCTGCCCACCCTGCCCGGCATCGACCTCTCCAGCGAATACCTCTACTACTACCTGGAGTTGGTGGTCTGCGCGCTCGGCCTCGGCTTCGGACTCTTCGTCGTCCGTACGCACCTGGGGCGACGGCTGCGCGCGATGCGCGACGACTCCCTGGCCGCGGGCGCCATGGGCGCGGAGATCCCCCTGCTGCGCATGACCGCGTTCCTGCTCGCGAGCCTGTACGGGGGCCTCGCCGGAGTGCTGTACGCGGGCCTCATCCGCTATGTCGCCCCGGAGACCTTCTCCATCGGCAACATGTTCATCCTGCTCGCCATGGTCGTCATCGGCGGCCGGCGCTCCCTCGTCGGCTGCGTGGTCGGCGCGATCGGGCTCACCCTGATCCGCGAGTGGCTCTCCGACTTCTCGACCTACGCACAGCTCGGATACGGCGTGGTGGTCGTCGTCATGGTCGTCTTCGCACCGACCGGCCTCGCCGGAATCCCCACCCGCGCAAGGGACTTCGTGCACCGGCGGCGACCGCGCGGGAGCCCGGGTGAGGACCGTGCCCGACTGCGCCCCTTCCAGCCGTACGAGCCCGTCGAGCGCCCTGCGGCCACCACCGGGCCCCTCCTCGACATCCGGTCCGTCACCAAGGACTTCCGCGGACTGCGAGCCCTGGACGACGTCTCCCTCACGGTCGCCCCCGGCGAGATCCGCGGCATCGTCGGCCCCAACGGCTCCGGCAAGACCACCCTGTTCAACGTCATCAGCGGCTTCTACCGGGCCACCTCGGGACAGGTACGGTTCGCCGGCCGCGCCACCACCACCGCCCGCCCCTACACCCTGTCCCTCCTCGGCCTGGCCCGCACCTTCCAGAACCTGCGCCTGTTCGGCCAGTTGACGGTCCGCGAGAACATCCTCGTCGCCCTCGACCGCACCAGGACACACACCATCTGGCAGTACGCCGTGTGGCAGCCCGGAGTCGTCCGCCGCGAGCGGCGACTGCGCCGCCGGGCCCAGGAACTCCTGGACCGCTTCGGGCTCACCGACTTCGCCGAGGCGGCGCCCGGGTCGCTGCCCTACGGCATCCAGCGGCGCATCGAGATCGCCCGCGCCATGGCCGTCCGGCCCCGCCTGCTGCTGCTCGACGAACCGGCCGCCGGACTGAACGGCGAGGAGGTACGCCAACTCGCCGACATCGTGCGCTCCATCCGGGACAGCGGCACGACGGTCGTCCTCATCGAGCACAACATGGGCCTGGTCATGTCGCTGTGCGAGCGCGTCACCGTGCTCTCCAGCGGCGGGGTCATCGCGGAGGGCACACCGGCCGAGGTGGTGGCCGCGCCCGAGGTCATCGAGGCGTATCTCGGGGATTCGGCGATGGCGGACGTACCGCGACCGGAACCGCACCCGCACGCGGGGCCAGGGCCGGAGCCGGGGCCTCCGCCTGCTTCGCCTCCACCCGCTTCGAAGGAGGCGACCCGATGAGCCCGATGGGTCCGCTCAGGACCATCCCCTTCCGGCGAACGACCGCACCCGACACGGACACTCCGGCCACCCTCACCGTCGACGACCTGTCCGTCCACTACGGCGGGGTCCGCGCGGTCAGTTCCATCAGCTTCAGCGTGGCGCCCGGGGCGTCGGTGGGCATCATCGGCGCCAACGGCGCGGGGAAGACCTCCACCCTCAAGGCCCTGATGGGACTGGTGCCGCGCGGCGGCGGACGCATCACCCTGGGCGAACGCGACCTGACCCGGACACGGGCCCGCGACATGGTCCGGCACGGCATCGGCTACGTACCGGAGGGCAGGCATGTGTTCCCCGGCCTGACCGTCGAGAAGAACCTGCTGCTCGGCGCGTACGCCCGCCGGTGGGACGCCGGGACCCGGGCCACGCTGGCCGAGGTGCACGAACTCTTCCCCGTACTGGGCGAGATGGGCGGGCGCCTCGCCGGCGCGCTCTCCGGCGGGCAGCAGCAGATGCTCTCCATCGGTCGCGCCCTGATGGCCGGGCCGCGCATCCTCCTCCTCGACGAACCGTCCATGGGGCTCTCGCCCAAACTCGTCGGGGAGATCCTGAGCGCGCTGAGACGGCTGCGCGAGGAAGGGCTGAGCCTGCTTCTCGTCGAGCAGAACGCCAAACTCACCTTCGGCGCGACGAGTCACTGCCTGGTCATGGAGAACGGCAGCGTCGCCATGACGGGCACCTCCGAGGAGCTCGGCCAGGACCCGCGGGTACGGCGGATCTACCTCGGCCTGTGACCCCGTCCGGCCACGGATGGCATCACCCGGTGGTGCCGGCGGCGAACCGGTCGGTGCCCAGCACGGTGAGCAGGGCGAGCTTCTCGTGGCTCTCCGTGCCCGGCGTCGCGGTGAAGATGAGCAACGACTGGCCCTGGTCCGGTTCCAGCAGGAGCTGGCAGTAGAGGTCCAGCTCCCCGACCTGGGGATGCACGAACCGCTTGGTCTCGCTCCACCGCAGGCCCACCTCGTGGCGCTCCCACAACCGGGCGAACTCCTCGCTGGTGCGCAGCAGGACGTCCGCCAGGTCCGCCGCGGTGGAGCCGGGCCCGTCCCGGGTGACGGCCGCCCGCAGCAGCGCCACATTGGTCCGGCTGTTCCTGTCGTACCCGTCGGGGTGGTACCGCTCACGGGCGACCGGATCGGTGAACCACCGGTACGTGGCGCTGCGGGCGTTGCCGGTGTACTGGGTCTGGTGGCCGAGCAGCGCCACCGCGGACGGCGTCTGCAGCAGAGTCTCGCCGAGCGGGCCCATCACCTGGGCGGTGGTGCCCGCCAGGCCGTCCATGACCCGCATCAGCCCGGGGCTCACATGGTGAAGGCGCGCGTCACGGCGGGCGGTGCGGTAGCCGGCCAGCAGGAACAGGTGATCGCGTTCGTCCGGGGTCAGCCGCAGACCGCGGGCGATGGCCGCGACCATCTGCTCCGACGGCTGCGGTCCGTCGCCGCGTTCCAGTCGCGCGAAGTAGTCGGCGGACATCGTGCACAGCTCCGCGACCTCCTCGCGGCGCAGCCCCGGAGCACGGCGGCGCTGCCCACGGCGCAGGCCCACATCCTCGGGTTGCAGCGCCGAGCGTCGAGTACGCAGGAAGGCGCCCAGGGACGAGCGGTCGAACGTGTGGTCCATGAGCCCCATCCTTGGGCATCCGGCAGGGCTTATCCACGACCTCCCATTCAGTGGTTGAGCGTGTCCTTCCACCGTCCTGGCGCGGCGAGTTCACTGAAGTCGCGATCACCGATCGCCCCGCAGCACCGACCCCGCACCCCCCGAATCAGGGAGCCAGGAATCATGCACACGAACAGCTGGACGGCGGACGAACTCCCGGATCTCACCGGCCGCACGGTCGTCGTCACCGGCGCCGGCCGCGGCCTCGGCCTGATCACGGCACGCGAACTCGCCCGGGCCGGCGCCCGCGTCGTCCTCGGAGTACGCGACACCGACAAGGCCCGCCGGGCCGTCGCCGACCTGCCCGGCACCTTCGACATCAGGCCCCTCGACGTGTCCGACCTGACCTCGGTACGCGCCTTCGCCGACGCCTGGACCGGCGACATCGACATCCTGATCAACAACGCCGGGGTGATGGACATCCCCGCCGCGCGCACCGCCGACGGCCTCGATCTGCAGACGACCACCAACTACACCGGCCCGTTCCTGCTGACCACCCTGCTGCTCCCGCACCTCACCGACCGCGTGGTGCACGTCACCAGCGAGCTGCACAAGCAGGGGAAGATCGACCTGGACGACCTCGACTGGCGGACCCGCAAGCACAACGGCATGCAGGCCTACCAGGCGTCGAAGCTCGCCGTCGTCCTCTTCTCCCTGGAGCTCCAGCGCCGGCTGACGGCCACCGGCAGCCCCGTGCGCTCGGTGCTCGCCAGCCCCGGCATCGCCCGTACCTCGCTGGCGGCGCAGTCGAAGTCGAACGTCGTCAACCGGTTCACGTTCCTCACCAACGACCCGGAACGCGGAGCCCTGTCGGTGCTCTACGCCGCGACCCAGGACGTACCCGGCAACGCCTACGTCGGACCGGACGGCCTCGGCGGCTTCAAGGGCTCCCCGGCCCTGCGCCGACCGGGCAGGGCGGGCCTCGACCCGGCCATGGCAGGACGGCTCTGGGACGCGACCGCCGACCTCGTGGGGGCGGGCACCCGATGAACCACCGGAACAGCCACCTGCAAGCGGACGATCAAGGCGAGGACATGACTTTGCGGACCCACAAGATCGGCTCGCACGGCCTGGTCTCCTCCGTCGAGGGACTCGGAACCATGGGCATGACCGCCATGTACGGCACCCCGGACGAGGCGGAGGCCATCAGGACGGTGCACCGCGCGGTCGACCTCGGCGTCACGATGTTCGACACCGCCGACATGTACGGGCCCTTCAGCGGTGAGGAACTCCTGGGACGGGCGCTGAAAGGCCGCCGCGACGGACTGGTCGTGGCGACGAAGGGCGGCGGTGTCACGCTCGACGGGAGCGGACGGTTCGTCGG
Organism: Streptomyces liliiviolaceus; assembly: GCF_018070025.1. Taxonomy (NCBI): domain Bacteria; kingdom Bacillati; phylum Actinomycetota; class Actinomycetes; order Kitasatosporales; family Streptomycetaceae; genus Streptomyces; species Streptomyces liliiviolaceus. The sequence goes on along the minus strand of NZ_JAGPYQ010000002.1, from coordinate 1,824,890 downwards.
CGGCCCCAACGGCGGCCCCGACTACCTGCGGGCGTGCGTGGAGGGCTCGCTGCGCCGGCTGGGCACGGACCACATCGATCTGTACTACCTGCACCGGGTCGACCCCGGTGTCCCCGTCGAGGAGTCCTTCGGTGCCCTCGCCGATCTGGTGACGGAGGGAAAGCTGCGCCACCTCGGTATCAGCGAGGCGTCCCCGGCGAGCATCCGGGCGGCGCACGCGACCGCCCCCCTGTCGGCGGTGCAGACCGAGTACTCGCTGTTCAGCCGTGACGTCGAGGTCAACGGCGTACTCGACACGGTCCGTGAGCTGGGCATCGGTTTCGTCGCGTACGCGCCGCTCGGCCGCGGTTTCCTCACCGGTGCTGTGCGATCGGTGCGGGACCTGCCGGCCCATGACTTCCGCCGCACCTCACCACGCTTCGCCGACGCGAACCTCGCACAGAACCTGTCGCTGCTCGACCAGATCGTCGCGACGGCGGACGAGCTCGGCGTGACGCCCGGCCGCCTGGCCCTTGCCTGGGTGCTGGCCCAGGAAGGAGTGACAGCCGTCCCCGGTACGAAGCGGCGCACCTGGCTCGAAGAGAACGTCGCCGCCGCGGCCGTCCGGCTCGACCCCGCGACCCTCGCCGGACTGAGCGCCGCGATACCGGTCGGAGCCGCGGCAGGGGAGCGCTACGCGCCGATGGGCATGGCCTCCATCCAGGAGTGAGCCAGACCCCGGCATCCGGCCCGGCACCCGTCCCCGGCATCCGGTGTCGGACCCGGTGTCAGCCCGCGGTCGGCCGCCAGGCGGCTTCGGCGGCCAGGACCGTCGGGTGGACGGGAAAGACCTGGTCCAGGCCGACGATACGGAAGATCCGGCTGACGGGATCGGGTACGGCGGCCAGGGCGATGCCCGCACCGGCCGCCAAGGCGTGATTGCGGGCCGCGATGAGCACGGTGATACCGCTGGAGTCGCAGAAGGTGACACCGCCGAGGTCGAGGACGAGCTGCCGGCCCGGACGCAGGTCGAGTCCCGGCAGCGCGGCGCGTACCTCGGGGGCGCTGTAGTGGTCCAGGTCCCCGGCGAGCTCGATGACCGGTCCGGCGGGAGCGGTGCGGGTGCGGAGGGTCAGGCGTCGGGTCACGTGAGCTCTCCACTGGGAGGTCGGGGCACATGGATAGCCAGGACGGCGGTGTCGTCGTCCACGCCGCTGCCGAAGGTGTCGAGCAGGTCGCGGATCGCGCCGACGGTGTCCGAGGCGGTGGTGGGAGCCAGCGTGCGGGCGAAATCGAGAAGGGCGTCGTCGCCGTAGCGGTCCTCGCCGTCGACGGCGTTGACATGGGCCTCGGTGAGCCCGTCGGTGTGCAGCAGCAGGGTGTCGCCGGGGGCCAGCCGGACGGCGGTGGTGCCGATGTGGGCGTCGGCCAGCACACCGATGAGCTGTCCGCCCGGGGTGGGCAGCTGGTCGGCGGTGCCGTCGGCGCGCATCAGCAGGGCGGGCGGATGACCGCCACTGGCCAGGGTGACGTGGAAGCCGCCTTGGTCGGGGTCCGGGGTCAGCAGACCGAAGATGACCGTGCAGAAGCGGGGGTCGGAGCCGTTGTACTCGTGGTTGAGGACGGTGTTGAGGTTGCCGAGGACGGCCACCGGGTCGGGGTCGTACACGGCCGCGGCCCGCAGGGTGTAGCGGGTGAGCGAGGTGACGGCCGCGGCGGCGGCGCCCTTGCCGCACACATCGCCCAGGAACAGTCCCCAGGCGCCTTCGGCCAGCGGGAACAGGTCGTAGAAGTCGCCGCCGACCTCGTCGACGGAGGCGATGTGGTAGTACGCGGAGACGTCCAGCCCGGGCACGTTGGCCAGGGCCGGCGGCAGGAGCGTCTTCTGCAGGGTGGCGGCCAGGCGCTGGAGCCGTTCGCGTTCCCGCTCGGCCTCCTCGCGGGCGCGCAGCAGCTCGGTCTCGTAGGCGCGGCGGTCGCGCGCGTCGAAGAGGGTGGTGCGGATCAGCAGCGGCTGCCCGTCCCTGCCCGTCCGCACGGTCGAGGTGACCAGGACCGGCAGACGGGAGCCGTCGGCGGTCTTGAGTTCCAGGGCGATGCCGCTGACCTCGCCCTGCAGTCTCAGCAGCGGGGCGAAGTGGGTCTCGTGGTAGAGCCGCCCGCCGACGGTCAGCAGGTCGGAGAAGTGTCTGCGGCCCAGCAGGTCGTCCCGCTCGTAGCCCAGCCAGTCCAGCAGCGTGGTGTTGACCTTCGCGATCCTGCCGTCCAGCAGGGTGGACAGATAGCCGCAGGGCGCGTGCTCGTACAGATCCTCGGCGCTGTCCTCCAGCAGCGCGGAGAACTGCGCCCGGTCGTCGGAGGAGTGGAGGTCGCCCGTGCGCCAGACGCTCGCCGCCCCGTGTGCCTCGGTCGTTCCGTCCGCGCCACGCGCCGCGCCTGCCCCGGCCACCCCGTTCTCCTCGCCGCAGGATCTGCCCATCAGGCGAGTGCTTCCACGAACGAGGCGATCGCCGCCGTGGTCTCCTCCGGAGCGGCGAGCTGCGGGCAGTGCCCGGTGGCGTCGAGCGTCACCAGGCGGCTTCCCGGAATCCGGGCGTGCACGAACTCGCCCACCTCCCGGGGAGCGATCGCGTCGCTGGAGCACTGCGCGACCAGCGTGGGGACCTTCACCAGGGGGAGATCCTCGCGGTTGTCGGACAGGAACGTCACGCGGGCGAAGACCCGGGCGATGTGCGGATCGGTGCGGCAGAAACTGTTGGTCAGCTCCTCGCCCAGTTCCGGCCGCTCCGGATTGCCCATGATCACCGGGGCCATGGCGCCCGACCAGCCCAGATAGTTCGCGTCGAGCGCTGCCAGGAGCTCATCGATGTCCTCGGCGTCGAACCCGCCCCGGTAACCGGTCACGGGGTCGTCGACGAACCGCGGCGAGGGGGCCAGCAGCACGAGTCCGGCGAACGCCTCGGGTTCCCGGACGGCGGCCACCACACCCATCATCGCGCTCACGGAATGCCCCACGAACGTCACGGGGCCGAGCGCGAGCTCCCGGCAGAGCTCCAGCACGTCCTCCACGTAACCGTCGAGCGTCGCGTACCGGTCCGGGCTCCACGCCGACAGATCCGAGTGCCCCGCGCCCACGTGGTCGAAGAGCACGACGGTGAAGTCGCGCTCCAGTGCCGGGGCCACCAGACGCCACATGTTCTGGTCGCAACCGAACCCGTGCGCCAGCATCACGACGGGCCCGCCGGGCCGCCCGGACACCGTCACATGGTTCCTGTGTCGCACATCCATACGAAGCATCCTCGCAGACCGGAGGCGGTTCCCACGGATCCCACGGAGCGGGCAGCCGCACGGGACGGTGGAGCGCCGGCGGACGGTGGAGCGGCGGCAGCCCTCATGGGTCATAGGGTGACCCGATGGATCAGGACGAGCGGTTGCTCCACTCCTCCTCGTTCGGCGCGGCGGCCGTCGCCTACGCCGAGCACCGTCCGGACTACGCGCGGACCGCGGTGCGCTGGGCGCTCGAACCCGCGGCCGGCCCGCGCGTACTCGACCTAGGCGCCGGAACCGGCAAGCTCACCGCCACGCTGCTCGCGCTGGGCGCCGACGTCGTCGCGGTCGAGCCCGATCCGGCGATGCTGACCGAGCTGCGGCGCGCACTGCCGGGAGTGCGTGCCCTGCCGGGAAGCGCCGAGGCGATCCCGCTGCCCGACGGGTCCGTCGACGCCGTGCTGGCGGGCAACGCCATGCACTGGTTCGACATGGCCGTAGCGGGACCCGAGATCGCCAGGGTCCTCGCGCCCGACGGCGTCCTGGCCGGTCTGTGGAACGTCATGGACGACGGGGTCGAGTGGGTGTCCGGGCTCGCACGGGTCGGCGGGAGCGCCGCCGTCGGTCCGCGCGACACATCCACCGGCTGGCGCGCCGAGACGGCGGACGTGCACGTTCCGGCGACGGCCGCGGCCGCCCGTTTCGGCTCACCGGAGCAGGCCGCCTTCCCGCACGGACAGCGCCGCACCGCCGCCTCCCTGGTCGCGACCGTCGCGACACGCGCGGGGATGCTGGTCATGCCGTCACAGGAACGCGAGGCCACCCTGGGCCGGCTCCACGCGTACCTCGCGAGCCGACCGGAGACCGCCCACGGCGCGTTCACACTCCCGATGCTGACCGGGGTACTGCGCGTCCGGCGGCTGTGACGACACCCCGCCCCGCGACCGTGCCGCCGTCGCCGCCCACGGGACGCTCAACCGGCCGCCCTCCCGAACCACTTGGGCAGGTGGGCGAGCAGGTCCTCCTGGTCCTCGCCGGCCCAGGCCACATGGCCGTCCGGGCGCAACAGGACCGCCGGGACGTCCAGTTGCTCGCTCGCGTCGACCACATGGTCGACGCGGTCCGTCCAGCCCGCGACCGAGAGGCCGCCGGTCCGGTCGAGCAGCAGGCCGCGGCCGTCGTGCATCAGCGAGTAGAGGCGTCCGTGCTTCAGCTCGATGTCCCGCATACGGCGGCCGAGCAGGTCGTGGCCCTCACCGAAGTCGTAGCGCACCCCGACCGCGCTGATCATCTCGGTCACGTAGCGGTTCACCTCCTCGAAGTCCATCAGCTTCGAGAACAGCTCACGCAGCGCGACCGCACCCGCACTCGTCCCCAGCAGCGTGATCTGCGCCCGGGTGTTGTCGAGCACGCGGGCGCCCACCGGGTGCCGTTCGTCGTGGTAGCTGTCCAGGAGTCCGTCCGGCGCCCAGCCGTCGACCGCGGCGGCCAGCTTCCAGCCGAGGTTGAAGGCGTCCTGCACACCGAGGTTGAGCCCCTGCCCGCCGGTCGGCGGATGGATGTGCGCTGCGTCGCCCGCCAGCAGCACCCGCCCGACCCGGTAGCGCTCGGCCTGCCGGGTGGCATCGCCGAACCGGGACAGCCAGCGCGGCGAGTGCACACCGAAGTCGGTGCCCGCGACGTCCCGCAGCCGCTGCTTGAACTCGTCGAGGGTCGGCGCGGTCGCCCGCTCCTCGGCCACCCCGTCGGCGGGCACGATCACCCGGTGCGTTCCGTCGCCGTTGGCGATGGTGCCGAACCGCAGCTGGGTCCTGCGGACCTCCGCGACGACGGCCTCGACCGTCGCCGCGTCCGCGGTCAGTTCCATGTCGCCCAGCAGCGTCTCGACCGTGGCGGGCTCGCCGGGGAAGCCGACGCCGAGCAGCTTGCGTACCGCACTGCGTCCGCCGTCGCACCCGGCGAGGTAGCGCGAACGAAGGCGCGTACCGTCCGTCAGCTCGACGGTCACCCCGTCCTCGTCCTGGCTCAGTCCGGCCACCTCACGGCCGCGCCGGATCTCGGCGCCGAGTTCGAGGGCCCGCTCCTCCAGCAGCCGCTCGGTGACCGGCTGCAGCGTCGACAGACCGTACGGGTGGGCCGTGTCCAGCGTGTCGGGCCACGGCTTCATGATGCCGCCGAAGAGCCCACCGGCCTGGAACTTCTCACTGACCGCGAGGAAGCGGTCCAGCAGCCCGCGCTGATCCATCACCTCGACGCTGCGCGTGTGCAGGCCACGGCCCCGGGTCTCCGCGGTCGGCTCGGTCAGCTTCTCCAGCACCACCACGTGCACACCGTGCAGCCGCAGTTCGCCGGCCAGCATCAGGCCGGTCGGTCCCGCGCCCACAACGATCACGTCAATCATCGAAACCCCAACTCAACGGCGTAGGAACTCCGAAGCCGGTCCGGTGGTCTCCGGCTTCGGCCGGTGATTCTGCGCCACGACCGGGGTCTTGCGGCAAGCCCCCCGGTGAGCTATAGCTTGAAGAAGGCAAGGAGCACACGACTCCTTGCCTTCTTCGTTGCCCGGCCCCGGCCGTCTCCGGCCCCTTCGGTCCCCGGCAGCCTCAGCCCGTTACCGTCGGCGCGCGAGGCGGCCGGGCCACCAGACGGCCGGGCCGATGTCCCTCACCAGGGCCGGGACCAGCAGCGAGCGCACCACGATCGTGTCGAGCAGCACGCCGAAGGCGACGATGAAGGCGATCTGCGCGAGGAACGCGAGCGGGATGACGATCAGGGCCGCGAAGGTGGCGGCCAGGACCACGCCCGCGGACGTGATCACACCGCCGGTGGCGATCAGGCCGCGCAACATGCCCTGCCGCGTGCCCAGTTGCAGCGTCTCCTCCCGCACGCGTGACATCAGGAAGATGTTGTAGTCGACTCCGAGCGCGACGAGGAACACGAACCCGTACAACGGCACCGAGGCGTCCGTCCCGGAGAAGCCGAAGCCGTGCCGGAACACCAGGCCCGCGATCCCGAGCGTGGCGAGGTAGTTCAGCGCCACGGTGGCCACCAGGATCACCGGCAGCAGGAGGCAGCGCAGCAGGACGACGAGGATCAGCAGGATGATCGCCAGGACGACGGGGATGATCAGGGTCCGGTCGTGCTCCGCGGTGCGCTGGGTGTCGTACTGCTGCGCGGTGTAGCCGCCGACCAGGGCGTCGGCGTCGGCCGTGTGGAGCCGGTCGCGCAGCTTCTGCACGGTGTCCTTCGCCGAGTCGCTGTCCGGCGCGGCGTCCAGGACGGCGTCGATCCGCACCCGGCCGTCCACGACCAGTGGCTTCCCGCCCGGTCGGCCCGACGAGGCCACCGCCTGTGCCTCGGCGACGCCCTTCGTCGAGGCGGCGGCGCGCGTGACCTCCGTACGCCGGTCAGCGTCCGCGATGATCACGACCGGCTGGCCGGAGCCGCCGGGGAAGTGCCGGCCCAGGGTCTCCTGCGCCGCGACGGACGGTGCGTCGTTGACGAACAGCTCGTCCAGGGGCACCCCCTTCGACTGCAGCGCGGGGAAGAACGCCGCACCCGCCACGAGCAGCGCGGCGGAGGCCATCCACAGCCGCCGGGGGCGCGTGTCCACCCAGTGGGCGACGCGCCGCCAGATCCCGTGTCCGCCCGTCTCCGCGTCGGCCGAGCGGGGCTTGGCCGGCCAGAAGGCCACCTTGCCCATGAGGGCGAGCACCGCGGGCAGGAACGTCAGGGTCGTCAGTACGGCGCACACGATGCCGATCGCCCCGACGGGTCCCAGCGCACGGTTGTTGGTCAGGTCGCTGAGCAGCAGGGCGAGCAGTCCCAGGGCCACGGTCGCGGCGCTGGCGGTGATCGCCCCGAAGGAGTCGCGCAGCGCCTTCCACGCGGCCTGGAAACGGTCGCCGCTGCGGGCGAGTTCCTCACGGAAACGTGCCGTCAGCAGGAGGGCGTAGTCGGTGGCGGCGCCGATCACGAGGATCGAGAGGATGCCCTGCACCTGACCGTCCACGCGCACGATGTCGTGGTCGGCCAGCACATAGACGATGGCACAGGCGATACCGAGGGCGAAGACGGCGCTGATGATGATCGTGAAGGGCAGCAGAACACTGCGGTAGACCAGCAGCAGGATGAGCAGAACGGCTGCCAGGGCAACTCCCAGCAGGATTCCGTCGATGCCCGCGAAAGCCTCGCCGAGGTCCCCCTGGGTGGCGGCGGGTCCGGCGATCTGGACGCGTGCCCCGGGGACGTCCCCCGCGGCCCGCTCCAACTCGTCCAGCACGTCGCCGAGTTGTTCCCCGAGGTCCGGGCGCAGCGGGACCACGCCCTGGAGCGCGGCTCCGTCCTGTGAGCGCAGGGCCGGTGAGGGCCTGCTCTCGACGCCCTCCACGTCGGCGAGCGACTCCAGGATCCGGGTCGCGGAGCCCTGTTGGGCCGTGGAGACCTCACCGCCGCCCTCGGCGGTCCAGACGAGGATGGCGGGCAGGGTCTCGCGCTCGGCGAAGGCCTTCTGCTGCTCGATGACCTTGGTGGACTCGGCGTTCTGCGGCAGGAAGGCCGCCTGGTCGTTCGTGGAGACGTCCCCGAGCTTGCCCGCGTAGGAGCCGAACGCTCCGCCGAGACCGAGCCAGACGACGACGAGGACCAGGGGGACCAGCCATCGGGCGGGTCGACGCACAGTGTTCATTGACTTTCTCAACAGCTTTCCCCACAGGCGTGGCGCAGGACGAGGACCGGACAGCGGCCGAGTGCAAAGATAACTCAAAGAGAAAGTATCTCAACCATTGAGAGATATTATCCTTGTCCCATGCAGCCCAACAGTCCGGACAGCCATGAAGGCCCCGCCAGCGATCTCCAGGCCTACGCCGTCCTGCTGCGCGCGCTGAACAGCGAGTTCAACCGGATCGCCCACTCGTTTGCCCAGGCCAACGAACTGCATGCCACGGACGTCCACGCGCTGGCCGCGATCCTGGACGCCTCGGCGACCGACGGCGAGCCGATGACGCCCTCGCGCCTGCGGGAGCGCCTCGACCTCACCTCCGGAGCCGTCACGGCCTGCCTGGACAGGCTCGAACGCGCGGGCCACATCAGCCGCACCCGCGAGAGCACCGACCGCAGGGTGGTCCACCTGACCTACAACGCGGGTGCCCGTGCGCTCGCCCGTGAGTACTTCAGCCCTCTGGCGCGCAGCACGGAGGCCGCGCGCCAGAAGTTCACCCCCGAACAGCTGCAGACGATCGCCGACTTCCTCCAGGCCCTCAACAGCGAGCTGAGCAACGAGCGCTGACCGAGCAGCCGTTCGGTCAGGGGGCCCGGACCTCGGCACGCTCGGGGAGCTCTCCGACGACCTTCGCGTCGGAGGTTTTCCTGGGGGCGCGGACGGCGAGGAAGCGCCCGTCGGACTTGGCACGCAGCGGTCCCGACGCCTCGATGCGGTCGACGGACCTGCTTCCGGCGGCCAGCAGGTACGAGGACCCGGAAGGGGCCCGCCAGTCGACGTCGGCCAGCACGTGCTGGCCGAACCGGCTGCACTCGGCGGTGTTCGCGCGGACGCCGGCGGAGCGGGCGGGTCCGCTGCCCGGTCCGAGGAAGAGGTACTCCACACGGCCGGGACCGCGCCAGGTGTCGGCGCGGGCACAGACCCAGGTGGCCCGTCCGGCGCTCTCGGGCAGATCCTGCTGGGCGAAGACCCAGTGGTTCACCGCGCGCACCCCGTGGCCGCGCAGACCGTTCAGCCGGCAGGCGGTGCGTGCCCAGCCCAGCAGCGCGTCCGTGCCGGTGGCCTCCCGGGGCGGGCGCGGCCGTGCCCCCGGCTCCGGCGGCGGCATGTAGGTCAGATGGACGGGCGAGATACCGCCGAGGTCGCTGAGCAGGAACGCGTGCTTCTCGACGATGCGGGTCGAGGACCGCAACTGCACGACGGGCCACGTACGGCAGTCGCCGTCGGCCGACGGCACCGGCAGCGGCTCGGTGAGGCCGGTGCGGGAACGGGACACGTCCCGGGCAGGCGTGTCCGGTGCCAGCAGATCGCGGGTGCCCGCCTCGGCGATCCACGGCGCCAGCAGCATCCGTACGGACTCGGGAGTGCGGGAGACGACGACCGCGGCGGCGGTCGTCACGCTCGCGCCGTCGGTGAGGGCGGACACCAGCTCGGGCGCGCCGTCGCCGTCCAGCGGTTCGCTGTAGCGCACGGTGGTCAGGTCGTCGTGCAGGACGACGACCGCGCGTCCGTCGACGTCGTCGGCGAACAGCAGATGGGGCGCCCGGCCGCTGCCGGTGGACGCCGCTCCGGCCTCCTGCGACCGCCGCCCCCGCCAGGACGGGTCCGACCAGGCCCGCATGGCGCGCTCCAGCAGCGCCCGGTCGCCGGTCCGGGCGCCGCGGGCGGGCCAGGCCGTGAAGTCGACCCGGGCGGTGTCCGCCCAGACGTCGGCGGGCGTCTGACGCAGCAGCGCGGCGCCCACCGCCTTCGAGTCCGTCCAATCGCGCCCTCTGTCGGCGGGGACACCGCTGTCGCCCGCGAGGGAGAGGGAGACGGCTCCGACGCACGCGGCCAGCAGGGCGCCGGTCACCGCCGTGCGCACCCGGTGCCTGCGGCGGAGCAGATCGGTCGGCCGAGCGTGCAGCAGACAGGGGTCGAACTCCGGGGCGAGCAGAGCGGATACGGGTGTCCCGGAGCCGTCGGCCACCGAAGGCGGCCGAGATCCGGTGGCCGCTTCCGCCGCACCCGTGCCGCTGCCCGAGGGGTGCGGGCCGCTCTCGTCGACCAGCCGCCTGGCGGCCAGCAGGGCCTCTGAGGGCTCGGCCACGCCGGTGTCGCGCAGGACGGCGGCCGCCTCGTCGGCGGACAGCTCCTCCAGGACGAGCAGCGCGACGGCCGCCCGCACCGGCCAGCCGGCCTGCGCGAGGGCCCGGTCCAGCAGCAGTTCCTCGGCGCCTCCCGACTGGGGGAAGACACGCAGCCCCCACACCGTCGGCAGCGTGGGGCGCCCAGGCCACCAGCCCCACGAGCGGGGCAGCGGGCCGGGCCGCGCGTCCTGGGCCATGGCCGCCCGCAGTACGGACGTCCGCAGGACCCCGTACTCGTCCGGAGCCGCGTTCCGGGCGTCCCCCGCGCGACGCCGGCCCGGTATGGCCGGCGCCCGGTGGGGCAGCGCCCGCTGTACGAGGCCGTGGGCGGCGAGGACCCGCCGGTGGCGGCCCGGAGAACGGGGGAGAGTGACGTAGACCAGCCGGACCAACCGCGCGTAGTGCTCCATGAGCGCGGCTTCCGCGCGCCGCACATCGAGCACACGCAGGTCGCCGTCCGAGGGTGTCTGCCAGCGCACAAACATGATCGTTTAGCTCTTTCGGGGGACGAGGAAGAACTGTCAGTACGGTCAAACGAGTGATCTTCGATGCCGTCACCTTGGCCGTCGCCCTCCGCTGACGCCCCGACCCGGCCGAACCCGGTGGGCCGCGACGGGTGTTACCTGATGTGACGTGTGATGCGGGTGGTGCGGTACAGCACGTACTCCAGCGGACCGCGGCGGAAACACCGCGTCCAGACGGTCGCCAGCAGCATGGCCGCGGTGACGAATGCGGTCAGCGCGACCAGGGCCGGGCCGGGTTCCTCCTCCATGCCGACCACGTCGATGGCGAGGATGTGCGCGACATAGGCGGTCAGCGCGATCATGCCCACGGCGGTGACCGGCCGGACGGCTCGCGTCAGACGCGGCATCCGGGCGGCGACGGTGACACAGGCCGCCACCACGAGCAGGGCGACACCGGTGTTGCCCAGGACGGAGAACGTGGTCTGGCTGTGGGGCGCGCCCACCAGCAGCCATACGGCCGGGGTCTCGTCGACGGGGTAGCCGACGGTGTCCGACCACCAGGCCGACCCCGCCCCGCCGCCGTCCGTGGCCGCGGCGATCGTGGAGAAGGCGCCCGTCACGAGGTGCAGCGCCACCCAGGAGCCGCCGTAGCCGAGCACGGCCAGTCCGCCACCGGTCAGTGCGAGCCGGGTGCGGGTCCGGGCCTGGGTGAGATCGAGACGGGCGACCGCCATGCCCGCGATCATGAACGGCATCCAGGTGAGCGCCGGGTACGAGCCGGTGAACAGAAGTTCGAGCAGGCCGTCGGTGTCGCTGACGCGCGCCAGCGGATCCGCCGCGATGATCGTGTCGGCCCAGTCGCCGTCGTAGATCGCCTGCTGCACCACGTACACCAGCACGGGCATGAGCAGGGCGCTCGCGGCGGCGAGCAGGGCCAGGGTGCGGGCGCGCAGCCGGTACAGCGGCAGGACGAGCAGGAAGATCAGCCCGTAGAACGAGAGGATGACCTCGACGTCGGTGTCCAGGGCGGTGAGCGCGTAGCCCGCGGCGATCAGGATCAGCGCGCGCAGCACGATCCGGCCCACCGCCTGCCGTCCGGCCCGGCCGGTGTGCGACTGCGGGCGGCCGGTGATGAGGACCAGGGAGAACCCGGCGAGCAGCGCGAACAGCGCGGAGGACCGGCCGCGGGCCAGCTCGGCGAGGAAGCCCACCGGCCCGCCCATGGCCGGCTCGGGGCCCACATGGGCGGCGTACATGCCGAAGACCGCCAGGCCACGGGCGAGATCGATACCGATGAGCCGGCCGGCCGATGACTTGAGGGGGACGTCGGCCGGCCGGCTCGGCCGCGGGACCGGCGAGGGAAGGGCCGGTGCGGAGGCTGAAGGCGCGTCGTGTGTCATGGGTTTCAGGCTGACGCGGCGCACCGGTCCGGGCCCATCCGGCAAGTGGCCGCCATCGTCCAGCCGACCGGCTGGAAGCCCTCCGTCGCCCAGCGGGAACCGTCACCGAGGGAACCCCCGGACGGTCTCCCGCGTGGTACGAATCCTCAAGCGGTCCACGGCGATAGGGGCGCACGTGATTCGCGTACTGGTGGTCGACGACGAAGCGTTGATCCGCACGGGCTTCGAGCACATCCTTTCCGCGGCCGACGACATCGAGGTGGTGGGCGCCGTCGTCGGCGGTCAAGCGGTCGCGGCGGCACGGCGGTTGACACCCGACGTGGTGCTGCTGGACATCCGGATGCCGGACGTGGACGGGCTGAGTGTGCTGGCCCAGCTGCGGCTGCTGCCGGCGGCGCCGGTGGTGGCGATGCTCACGACGTTCGACATGGACGAGTACGTGGCCGCCGCCCTGCGCTCGGGAGCATCGGGGTTCCTGCTGAAGGACACCGACCCCGTACAACTGCCCGTGCTGGTACGCACGCTGGCACAGGGCGGAGTCGTCCTGTCCTCCTCTATCACCCGCACCGTCGTGGACGGCTACCTCGCCAACGGCCCCCAGCAGGCCGCCCTGCGCCGCGTCACCCAGCTGACCGGCCGCGAGAAGGCCGTCCTGATCCTCATCGCGGAAGGGCTGCCGAACGCCGCCATCGCCGCACAACTGCACCTGAGCACCGGCACGGTCAAGGACCACGTGAGTGCCCTGCTGTCCAAACTGCGGGTGGGCAGCCGGGTCCAGGCCGCCCTGCTGGCCGAACGCGCGGGGTTGCTCAAACCGCCGAGCCCTCAGGGGGAAGGGTGAAATCCCGCGCGCACGACGGCGGTCGGGAGCCTTCCGCCAAGCGTCCGAAGGACTGGGCGCAGTGCGCCGCGCGCCCACGGCGCTGGGTCGCGGCCCGGCGCATCCCGGCCCCGGTGATGGACGCCCTGCTCATCGGTATCTCCCTGCTGGACATCTGGGTGCACGTCGAAGCCGACGACCCGGAGCGCAGAGCCGTCGCGGTACTGGCCGCGGCGGCGCTGTCGCTGCGACGCCATCTCCCGCTGGTGGCCTTCCTGTGCGCCCTTCCCGCGACCCTGGTCAGCGACGCGGTGTTCGCCACCCTGGCCGCGCTGTACGCCCTCGCCTCGCTGAGCCGGAGCCGGGTGCTCCTGGTGGTCTGCGCACTGATGTTCGCCGCCTGCGACATCACCTGGTGGATGTGGCCCTCGCCGGCGTTCGCCGACTTCTCCGATCCGTCCGACCTGATCACCGTCACCTACAGCCTGGCCACCGCGGCGGCACCGGTCTTCCTCGGCCAACTCGTGCAGGCCCGCCGCGAACTGTCATTGCGGCTCGCCGAGATCTCCCAGGCGCGCGAACACGGACGCGAACTGCTGGCCCAGAGCGTGCTGGCCAAGGAACGGGCGCAACTGGCCCGGGAGATGCACGACGTGGTCTCCCACCAGGTCAGTCTGATCGCGGTCCGCGCGGGCGCGCTGCAGGTGGGCAGCCGGGAACCGATGGCGCAGGAGGCCGCGGCCACCATCAGACGGCTGAGCGTGCAGACCCTGGAGGAACTGCGGCACATGGTGAGCGTGCTGCGCGCCGCCGGCAGCCGTCCGACGGAACTGACCCCGCAGCCGTCCCTGGCCGATCTGCAGCGGCTGGTCGACACCAGCGGTATCGAGACCGAACTGCACACCGACCTGCCGGACGCCCTGCCCGCGACCATCCAGCGCGCCGTCTACCGCACCGTGCAGGAGGCCCTCACCAATGTCCGCAAGCACGCCCCCGGAGCGAAGGCCGCCATCCGTATACGGCTCGCCGAGGGGACGGTACGGGCCGCCGTCACCAACACCGCGCCCACCCGGCCCGCCCTGCTGCTGCCCGGCGCCCACCACGGCCTGGCCGGCCTGCGCCAGAGAGCCGAGCTGCTGGGCGGCACCGTCATCGCGGGCCCCGCCCCCGACGGCGGTTACGAACTCCATCTGTGCCTGCCGCTGCAGCAGACGCGGTGAGGGTGCGGTGGCCACTCCCGGACGGCCGGCTCCCTGACGGCCGACTCCCGGGCCGCCGAAGCCCGGACGGTCACTCTCAGGCGGTCACTCTCAGCGGAAGTTCACATCGCTGCACATGAAGAACGTCTGGTCCATGTGCGACGCCTGCCAGATCGTGTAGACGACGTGGCGGCCACTGAGGCCGGAAGTGCTCACGTCGATGGCGTAGTTCTGGCTGGGGGCGTACTTGCCCGTCCGCGCGACCAGTTGCATGTCGTCCCAGTTCAGGGGCTGGGTGGTGGGGTCGAGGCCCTGGCGGGTGACATAGACGAGTATGTAGTCGGCGCCGTGGTTGGCCTGGTCGTACAGCTTCACGGTGAAGTTGGCGCCGATGTCCGTCGTCTTCCAGGCGCCCACGGCGTCGAGGGAGTTGTAGCGGCCGCTCTCGGTGTGGCCGGCGCTGCACAGCTGCCCGTCGGGGATCACCGCCTCGAAGTCACCGGCGGAGCCGTTGCGGTAGAGGCCGTTCCAGTTCCACATGGCGTTCGGGTTGTCCTGCCACGCCTGCCAGCACATGGGGTCCTCCTGTGCCATGGCGGGGTTCTGGAAGTCGCTTCCCCAGCGGAGCCAGCAGCCGTAGTTGCGGGACGCCGGGTCGACCACCGAACCGTGGGCGTGGGCCGGTGCGCTCCAGGGGATCAGGCAGAGCAGCACGGCGGCGAGGAGGCTCAGGACAAGGGTCGTCCGCGAAGGATTGACGCGATCATGACAAGTCAAGGTGTGCTCCTTTCGGATGGCTCTTCTCTTGGTGTGTACGGGGCGTGGGAGCGCTCCCGCGCCACCCAGGCTCGGCGCGACGAAACGGAATGGCAACACTCGATTGCGCCAGATTCACGCCCGGGCCGCGGCACGGAGCGCTGCCGCCACCCGCGTGACGGGGTCGGCCGGCGGGTGCGGAAGACGGGCCAGCAGCAGACGCCGCTGCTCCTGGGGCCCACCGCGCACGGGCAGGACGCGTACCCCCGGCGGTGCGGCGGCGGCGAGCGAGGCGGGCACCGTCGTCAGTCCGCAGCCGGCGGCGACGAGCCGCAGTTTCGCCAGCCAGTCGCGGGCCGTGTGGGCGATGTCGGGACGCTCGTCCAGACCGGGCCACACCCCCAGCAACCGGTCCCCTCCGGTGGCGGATCCGGCGATCCAGCGCTGCCCCCGCAGAGCGGTCACGTCGACGTGGTCGCCGCGGGCCAGCGGATGGGCGGCGGGCACCGCGAGACACAGCGCGCGTTCCGTGAGCGTCTCCAGCGCCAGCGGGGGCGACTCCGCGTCCGGCGCGCGGAACGGGGGCGCCGCCGCCAGCAGGGCCAGATCGAGACTTCCGGCGCGCAGGGCCCGTACGAGCGCCGGAGTGCTGCCCTCCCTGCTGACGACGTGCAGGCCGGGGTCGGTGCGGCGCAGCTCCGACAGCGCCTCGGGCAGGAGCACCGCTCCCGCGCTGGGAAACCAGCCCAGCCGGACGGTCCCGGCCTGGCCGGGCAGGCCGGACAGCTCGCGCGCGGTCGCGTCGATCTCGTCGAGCACGACCGTCGCGCGCCGCATGACGACATGGCCGGCGGCGGTCAGCCGCACCCCGTCGCGCCGCCGCTCCAACAGCTCCGTGCCCGCCGCCCGTTCGATGGAGGCGATCTGCCGGGAGACCGCCGACTGGGTGTAGCCGAGCGACACCGCCGCCGCGGTGAAGGTCCCCTGTTCCGCGACCGCGCGGAAGACGCGGAGCGCGGTCAGTGACACCTGCGTGAAGTCCATGAGGACTACGCATACCAGGTGTGCGCGACTCTCGTTGGACGCATGCCCGCGGACCTTCCTAGCGTGGCTCCATGACCGCTTCACGCATCGCCCTCGTCACGGGGGCCAACCAAGGGCTCGGCCGCGCTCTCGTCGAGGGGCTGGCGGCCCGCCTGGGCCCGCAGGACGTGGTCCTGCTCACCGGGCGCAGCCATGGCCGCGTCGCGGAGGCCGCCCGCGAGGTGGCGCGGGCGCCCGGTACGCGCAGCCGGGTGGAGGGCCGGGTGCTGGACGTCTCCGACCGCGAGGCCATCGCCCGCCTCGCCGGCGAACTGCGGACGCGGCACGGCGGGGTCGACATCGTCCTCTCCAACGCCATCGCCCGTCTGCTGCCCGAGGACTCCCAGGCCGAGCGGGCCGACGAGTTCATCGACGTCTCCAACACCGCCACCCACGCGATCCTGCGTTCCTTCGGGCCCGTCCTGCGTCCCGGCGGCCGGTTGCTCGTAGTGGCCAGCACCCTGGGCACCCTCGGACATCTCGACCCGCGGCTGCACCACCTGTTCGACGGCGCGAGCCTCGACGAGGTCGAGGACGCCGTCGAGTCCTGGCGGTGTGCCGTTCACGCCGGAACCGCGGAGGAGGCGGGCTGGCCGCGCTGGTTGAACGTGCCGTCCAAGGTGGCCCAGGTCGCCGCCGTCCGCGCGGTCGCCGCCGAACGCCGCCACGGCGATCTCGCCGACGGGACCCTGATCGCCTCCGTGTGCCCCGGCATGGTCGACACCGCCACCTCGCGCCCCTGGTTCAGCGACTACAGCCAGGCCCGGTCGCCCGCCCGGGCCGCCCGCGCGGTGCTCGACCTGGTCCTCGCCGAGCGGGTCGAGCCCGACCACTACGGCGAGCTGGTCCGCTTCGGAGAGGTCCTGCCCTGGTACAGCGGCACGCCCCCGACGGAGCAGGACCGGATTCTCACGCCCTGAACGGATCGAAGGGATGGGCCATGGGCTGCGGGCGTGCCCGCCCCGTCAGGGGCGCGGGGAACTGCGCGCTCGGCCCCCACCGGACCCGCACCCATCCGACGAGCCACGACGCCGACGCCGCGAAGGCCTCGTCGAGGAGTCCGACAAGCCCCGGCTGTCAGCCGGCCACGGTCCACGGCGCGCCGTACTTCCGCGCCAGCGGTGCGATCTCCTCGGCCGACAGGAGTCGCGGGGCGCGTTCGCCGAGGGCGAGGAAGAGCGCGGAGACCTCTTCCAGCTCCACCGCCGACTCCACCGCCAGGGACATCGAGGGGCCCGCGACGACCGGGCCGTGGTTCTGCAGCAGCGCCGCCCGGAACGGGAACGGCAGGGACTCCATCAGGTCGGCCTGCCCGCTGTCGCCGGGCGCGGCGTAGGGCAGCAGGGGAGTCTGGCCGACGCGCATGACGAAGTACGGCGTCAGCGGGGGTATGGCGCTCCGCTCGTGCCAGGCGGGCAGACACGACACGGCCGCCGCATGGCGGGAGTGCAGGTGGACGACGGCCCGGGCCGACGCGTCGCGGCGGTAGAACGCCGTGTGCAGCGGGAATTCCTTGGACGGCTTCGGCCCGTCGAGGTGTGCCCCCGACAGATCGAGGACGCTGAGCGCGTCGGGATCGACGCGGGCCAGGTCCGTACCGGTGGGAGTCAGATAGATCCGGGAGCCCTCGCGGACGCTCAGGTTGCCGGAGGAGCCGGGGCTGAGGCCGAGCGCGGCGAGGTGGGCGCCCGCGGCCGCGAGTTCGGTCCGCGGGTCGTTCGGTCGCGGGTCGTTCATACGAGCGCGCTCCAAGCCTCGGTGAAGATGTCCGGGGCACCGAAGTTGCCCGACTTGAGGGCCACGTCGACGATGTGGCCCTTCTCGGTGTGTTGGTTGCCGCCGGGTCCGTCGTCGGCGTGAAGGGCGGCGACCTGGGCGCGGGCCCACGTGACGCCCGGGGCGATCGGGGACCCGATGGTGAGCGTGCGCACGCCGAGCGCGGTGACCACCGCGCCGGACGTCTCCCCGCCCGCGACGAGCAGCCGTCGTGCCCCGGCCGCGACCAGGCGCGTGGCGCAGGCGGCCAGCGCCTTCTCCACCAGCGCCGCCGCGGCGGGGGAGTCGTCGAGGTCGCCCGGGTCGCCGACGGCGTACAGGAGGGGTGGCCGCTGCGGGTCCTGCTCCCAGCACGCGCGGGCGAACGCGACCAGCTCGTCGACCGCGCTCTCGAAGTCGGCCCGCAGCGCGGCGAGGTCGAGCTTGCGGTGCGGCAGGTGGGCGCGGCCGTGCGCCACCTGGGCGCGGGTGGCCGAGGACGCGCTGCCGGAGAGCACGACGGCCGGATCGCCGGGACGCGACGCGGCCGCCACGCGGGCGGCCCCCGGCCGCGGGCCGGTCAGCCCGAGCGCCAGTCCCGCGGCGCCGGTGACGAGCGGGTGGTGCGCGGTGGCCGCCGAGATGGTGCGCAGATCCTCGTCCTCGGTGGCGTCCACCACGACGAGCGCGTCGGCGAGGGAGGGATCGTCCAGGGCCGACGCGAGAGCCGCGGCCCCGGCCCGTACGGTGTCCAGGCCCACGAGCCGTACCGGGTGCGTGGTCTGCGGTGTCAGCAGCCGTCCCACGTGCGCGTCGCGCATCGGGGTCAGCGGATGGTGGCGCATCGGGCTCTCGTCGAGAAGCTCGTCGTGGACGAAGAGCCTGCCGCGGTAGACGGTGCGGCCGGTGGCCGGGAACGACGGCACGACGACGGCGCGCCGTTCCCCGATCTCCTCCAGCAGCGCGTCGGCCACGGGGCCGATGTTGCCCTCCGGCGTCGAGTCGAAGGTGGAGCAGTACTTGAAGTAGAAGCGCCGGCAGCCGGCCGCCCGCAGGGCGCGCAGCGCGGCGAGCGAGGAGTCCACGGCCTCGGTGACCGGCGCTGTACGCGATTTGAGCGCAATGACGACCGCGTCCGCGTCGTCCACCGCGGTGCGCCCGGGTTCGTCGGCGATGCTGTCGGAGCCGACGGCCACCACGGTGCGGTAGCCGCGGGCGACCAGCATCGTGGCGAGATCCGTTGCTCCGGTGAAGTCGTCGGCGATGGCCCCGAGGGTCGGCATCGGGCCTCCTTGCGAGGGGTGGGCGGATTCCTCTGGACATGACCGGGGGCCGTGACCAGGGGCTTGTGAAAAAATGTTAACAGACTTTACGTGGATGGGATCTGCTGATACATCTTGTTAACGAGCAGCGCATCGCGCTCGTCATCCAGGAGGGTCCATGAACTTGCACCATCTGTTCGCCGACAGCGGCAACCGGACCGTGCGCTACGCACTGTCCGGAGCCGGCGGCGGCTTCGCCCGGACCCTGCTGGCGCAGACGCCGCGCATCCCCGGGCTGGCCCCCGCCGTCCTGTGCGACCGCGACGTACCCCGGCTGCGCGCGATGCTCCTGGAGCTCGGATACAACGCCTCCGATCTCGACGTCTGCACCACGGCGGACGAGGTGGCCGCCGCCGCGCAGGCCGGGCACATCGCCCTCGTCGAGGGCGGCTCACTGCTGTCCGCCGCGCCCTGGGACATCCTCGTCGAAGCCACCGGCAGCCCCGCCGACGGCTACGCGATGGCACGCGAGGCGCTCACCGACGGCCGGCACGTCGCCATGGTCAGCAAGGAGGTCGACTCCGTCGCGGGACTCCACCTCGCCGACCTCGCGAAGGACAACGGCGTCGTCTACACGACCGCGGACGGCGACCAGCCCGCCAACCTCATCGGCCTCGTGACCTGGGCCGAGCTGCTCGGCCTCGACATCGTGGCCATCGGCAAGTCCAGTGAGTACGACCTCGTCCTCGACCCCGACCGGGGCACGGTCACCCAGCTCGACACCACCGTCCCCGCGCCGGAGCTCGCCGCACTGCTCACGCTCGGCGACGACCTCCGCGCCACCCTGGCCGCTCGTGCGCAGGCGGTCTCCGCACTGCCGGTCGGCGCCACCGCCGACTACTGCGAGATGGCCGTCGTCGCCACGAACACCGGCTTCCGGCCCGACGTCGAGCGCCTGCACTACCCGGTCGCCCGCATCGCGGAACTCGCCGACATCTACGCCCTGCGCGAGGACGGCGGACTCCTCCACCGCGCCGGAGCCGTCGACGTGTTCAGCGCGCTGCGGCTGCCCGACGAGGCGTCCTTCGCCGGCGGCGTGTTCGTCGTGGTCCGCACCGGCGACCCGGCCACCTGGGAGACCCTGCGGGGCAAGGGACACGTCGTCAGCCGCGACGGCCGCTACGCCGCGATCTACCTGCCGTACCACCTCATGGGCGTCGAGACCCCGGTCTCCTTGCTCTCCGCGGTCCTGCACCACCGCCCCTCCGGAGGCACCGACCCGCGCGCCCACGCGGCGCTCGCCGGCCGCGCCCAGCAGGACCTGCCCGCCGGGACCGTCCTGGCCATGGGCGGCCACCACCACGACGTGACCGACGTACAGGCCGTCCTGCTGCGCGACGAGGACACCCCCTCCGACGTCGCCCCGCTCTACCTCGCCGCCCACAGCACGCTCGCCCGCCCGGTCGCCGCCGGTGAACTCATCCGGCTCGCCGACCTCGCCGACGCCGACGAGGAGCTGCTGGAGGCCTGGACCCTGGGCCGCGCCTCCCGCGCCACCGCCACCACCACCGCGTCCGCCGGGAGGGTCGGCTGATGGATACGGACATCCAGCATCTGCTCCTCGGCGTGGCGGCCGTCGCCGTCCTGATCGTGCTGATCACCAAGGCCAAGCTGCACCCCTTCCTGGCGCTGAGCATCTCCGCGCTGGGCCTCGGGCTCGCCGCCGGGATCGGCCCGGGCAAGACCGTCGAGTTCTTCCAGACCGGCTTCGGCGACGCGCTCAAGAGCACCGGCCCCACCATCGGCCTCGGCACCATCCTCGGCGGCATCCTGCTGGGCTCCGGTGGCGCCGACCGCATCGCGACCGTGTTCATCGGAGCGCGGCCGGTCAAGTGGATCCCCACCGCGATCACCGCGGCGGCCCTCCTCATCGGCATGCCGCACCTGTTCGACGTCAGCTTCGTGATGCTCGTACCGCTCGTGTACGCGGTCGCCAAGCGCACCGGCACCCATCTGCTGTACGTCGGGCTGCCGATGGCGGCCGGCCTCTACATCTCGCACGGCCTGCTGCCCCCGCACCCCTCCCCGACGCTCGCCGTCTCCGCGTACAGCGCCAACACCGGCCTGACCATTATGTACGGCCTGATCATCGGCATCCCGATCGCCGTCATCAGCGGGCCGCTGCTCACCAAGGTCGCCAGCCGCTGGTTCGGACCGGCCCCCGACCTCGACAAGGGACCGGTCCCCGAGCCCGAACCGCTGCCCGAGAACCAGCGCAAGCCCGCGTCCTTCACCCTCGCGCTGATCACGGTTCTCCTGCCGCCGGTCCTCATGCTGATCGGCACGGTCGGCACGTCCCACACGGCCGAGGGCTCACTGCCGTACGCGTTCTTCGAGGCCTGCGACTCCTCCGTGCTGTCCCTGCTGGCAGCCGTCGTGTTCGCCTTCTTCGCTCTGGGCGTCCGCTCCGGCTTCGGCCTCGGACAGCTCCAGAAGATGGCGGGCAAGGGCCTCGGACCGGTCGGCGGCATCGTCCTGATCCTCGGCGCGGGCGGCGGCCTCAAGGCCATGCTGACCGCCACCGGTATCGACAAGCTCATCTCGGACTACGCCGTGGACTGGTCGATACCCCCGCTGCTGCTCGCCTGGCTCGTCGCCGCGCTGCTGCGGATCTGCCTCGGCTCGGCGACGGTCGCGACCGCCGCGGCCACCGGTATCGTCGCGCCGCTGCTCGGCGCGTACCCGGGGCTCTCTCCCGAACTCATGGTGCTGGCCAGCGCTTCCGGCGCCGTGATGCTGTCCCATGTGAACGACTCGGGCTTCTGGCTCTTCAAGGAGTACTTCCAGCTCTCGGTGTCCCAGACCTTCCGGACCTGGACACTGATGCTCTCCCTGCAGTCACTGCTCAGCCTGGGTGGAGTATTGCTCCTGAGCACGTTCGTCGGCAGCTGACGCACGAGCCGGTGAGACCAGTCTTGGTGGACGACAGGAAGGACCATCGACGATGGCCGAGGACCGCTCCCTCCCGCTGATTCCCGACCAGCGGCGTGAGCAGTTGCTGAAGCATCTGCGCCGCGACGGAGTGCTCAGCGTCCAGCAGATCACCCAGCTCCTCGGTGTCTCGCACATGACGGTCCGCCGTGACATCGCCGAACTGGAGCGCCAGGGACAGGTCTTCTCCGTACCGGGTGGCGCCCGGATCGCCAGCCATCTGCAGAGCGAACCGAGCCACCAGGCCAAGACCCTCATCGAGCAGCCAGAGAAACAGGCCATGGCCGCCAAGGCCGCGCACCTGGTCGAGGACGGCATGACCGTCTACCTCGACGCGGGTACGACCCTGTCGGCCATGGTCCCCTTCCTCGTGGACCACACCGCACTGACCGTCGTCACCAACGACTTCACCACCGTGGATCAGTTGATGGCCGCCGCTCCCCACCTCGACCTCATCCATGTCGGCGGGAGGGTGGAGTCCGCGAACCGCTCCAGCGTCGGCCGTCTCGCCGCCACCGTCCTGCGGCAGCTCGCCCTCGACATGGCGTTCATCAGCACCAGCTCATGGGACCTCCTGCGCGGGGTGACCACTCCCTCCGACCTCAAGGTGGAGGTCAAACAGACGGCCATGGAGTGCACGGGCACCTCCGTGCTCGTCGCGGGCTCCTCCAAGTTCGGCACCTTCGGCAAGTACCGCGTGGCCGCCCTGAGCGCGTTCGACACGATCATCACCGACAGCGCGCTGGCCGACGCGGCGGCCGAGGGCGTACGGGCCTCCGGAACCGAACTGCATCTGGTGAAGCCGTAGCGGCGACCGGGCAAGGCGCGGACGACACTCCGGCACAGCCCGATGGGCCTTACCGGGATGTCGGCATCCGGTACACGGAGACGTGGGAGCGCGAGTCGGCGGTGAACTCCGTGCCGTCCCAGTCCGCGTGCCTGGACTCCAGCTCAAGTCCGGCCAGTTGGGCCATGAGGTCGAGCTCGGCCGGCCAGATGTAACGGTGCGGGCTGCGGAACAACTGCGCCCGCTCGCTCTCGTCGAAGCGGAAGTGGTGCGAGACGACGTGCTGACGCAGCACGTCGTACGTGTCCAGACCGATGTAGTCGGAGTCGGACTGCCAGACGGTCGCCGCCTGCCCCGGCGGGAGCTTGCGCAGCTCCGGCACCCAGAGCTCGACCACGAACCGTCCACCGGGCGTGAGATGGCGGGCGGCGTTGCGGAAGCACTCGACCTGCTCGGCCTGGGTGAGGAGGTTCGAGACGGTGTTGAACACGAGATAGACCAGGCTGTACTCGCCCGGGACGGCGGTCGTCGCCATGTCCCCGATGACCACGGGGATCGTCGCCTCGTCGGCCTTGGTGCGCAGTTGCTCCACCATCGGCGGTGACAGCTCGATGCCGGTGACGGGGACACCTCGCCCGGCGAGCGGGACGGCCACCCGGCCGGTGCCGATGGCGAACTCAAGAGCGGCCCCGTCCCCCGCGAGGTCGGCGAGCCGGTCCACGGTCGGCCCCAGCGTCTCCGGCGCGAACATGCCGGTGCCGGGCGTGTCGTAGCGCCGCGCGGTGGCGGCGTCCCAGATCTTTGCCTGCTGCATTCCGTCAACGGTCGCCGCCGACCGATGCGTTGTCCAACGAATTTCCCCTATGACGGGCCGTCAACTGACGCTTGAATGGAGTCACTTCGCACATCGTGTACGAGTCGGCCGAGGCGGGGGTCTGGCGTGAAGGCGATCGTCGTGGGAGCGGGCATCGGCGGACTGACGGCGACGCTGAGCCTGCGCCGCGCCGGCCATGAGGTGACGCTCGTCGAGCAGACACCGCGGTTCACCGAGATCGGCGCCGGTATCCAGCTCGCGCCGAACGCCACACGCGTACTGCGGCGGCTCGGCCTGCTGGACGAGGTCGCCGCGCGGGCGTACCACCCGTCCGAGGTGTGCTTCCGCACCTGGTCCGACGGGAGAGACGTCTGCCGCTACCGGCTGGGACACGAGGTCGAGGACGCCTTCGGGGCGCCCTACCTCCTCCTGCACCGCGCCGATCTGCACGAGGCACTGGCCGCCGCGGTGCCGCCCGCGTCGGTGCGCCTGGACACCGCGGTCGTCGGGATCGACCAGGACGACGAGGCCGCACATGTCACCACGGCGAGCGGTGAGCGACTGAGCGCGGACCTGGTCGTGGCGGCCGACGGGATACGGTCCGCGGCCCGCCAGTGGCTCTTCGGCGCGGACAAGGCACTCTTCTCGAAGACCGCCGCCTACCGGGCACTGCTCCCGGCCGACGAGGTCGCCGATCTGGACCTGCCGGAGCTGGCCGTCTGGATGGGACCGAGCCGCCACTTCGTCCACTACTGGGTACGGCGTGGGGAACTGCTCAACGTGGTGGCCGTGTACACGACGGACGAGGCGGGCCGGCCGCAGGAGTCGTGGATCGCGCGGGCCGAACCCGGTGAGCAGCTGCGCGCGTTCGAGGGATGGGACTCCCGGGTGCTCGGCGTCCTGGAACGCGCCGGGCAGATGTTCCGCTACGGCATCTACACGAGGGCCCCGCTGGAGCGGTGGGACATCGGACGTGTGACCCTGCTGGGCGACAGCGCCCACGCGATGGTGCCGTTCCTGGCCCAGGGCGCCGCCCAGGCGATCATGGACGCGGCCGTGCTCGGCGACGTCCTCACGGACGCGACGCCGGCCGAGGTGCCCGACGCCCTCGACCGGTACGTGCGCCGACGGCTGACGACCGCCACGAGCGTGCAGGCCGGGGCCGCGCGGGCGGGCGACGAGTTCCATCTGCCGGACGGCCCCGAGGCCCGTACCCGCGACGCCCGGATGGCGGCCCACGCGGCCGGGAACAGGTTCATGCCGCAGTCGGCCGGGTGGACGGACGACGCCCGTCCCTCCCGGTCTCAGGAGTGAACGGTCAGTGGGACGAAGGCGTGGTGCGCCGCCGGCTGAAGTCCAGCGACAGGGCGAAACACCGCTCGACCTCGGCGTCGGACAGGCCGTACCAGAGGTGATCGGCTCCCTCGATCAACCGCAGGTCGGCGGGCACCCCGGCCTCCCGCAACGCGGCGGCCAGCCGCACGCCCTGGTCGCCGGGGACGATGTGGTCCTCGGTGCCGTGCAGGACGAGGAAGGGCGGCGCGTCGGCGGTGACGTGGTGGACGGGGCTGGCGTCCCGGGTCCGGTCGGGCACGTCGGCCGGCGCGCCTCCGACCAGCAGCGCCTCGAAGGTGTGCCCGTCCGCCGGGTCCCCGGCGAGTGCGAGGAGATCCGTGGGGGCGTACCAGGTGACACAGCCGGTCACGGGCGGGACGGAGGGGGTGGACGGGGTGCGGCGGCGGGAGGTGAGAGCGAGCAGGGCGGCCAGATGACCGCCCGCGGACTCGCCCCACAGGACGGTCCGGGCGGTGTCGAGCCCGAGTTCACCGGACCGTACGTGCAGCCAGGCCAAGGCGGCGGACAGGTCGTCGACCTGGGCCGGATGCACGGCTTCGCCGCTGAGCCGGTAGCCGGGGCAGGCGACGGCGAATCCGGCCTGGACGAGGCGGGCGAACGGGCCGGGCCGCCAGGAGCGGAACGCCGGGCCCGGATCGCCGCGCAGCCCGGTGCGCCAGGCGCCGCCATGGACGAAGACGACGACGGGGAGCGGACCTGTCGGCTTCTCGGGGAGCCACAGGTCCAACTCCAGGGGACGGTGGCCGTCGGGCACCAGGTAGGGGACGCCTCGCAGCAGCCGTACGCCGGGAGAGGGCAGTGCCGCGGGCGGCAGGGGCAGCCGGGCCGGGTCCGGCGGGGCGAGCAGCGCGGCGAGGTCGGGCGGCAGGGACATGGGTTCCTTCGGGATCCGGAGCCGGGAGCGGCGCTTCGGTGAACGAGCCTGGGCGAGCGGGACTTCGGTGAACGGGGCTCGGGTGAGCGAGGCCTGGGCGAAAGGGCGTCAGCGGGCGGCGAGGCGGGGCAGGAGACGCTGTGCGTTGGCGGTGGTGAGGGACCGCCAGGTCACGCTTTCGCCCGGCACCGCGCCCGGCACTGCGCCAGTCACCGTGCCCGGCACCGCGCCCGTCATCGTGGCCGGGACCTGAGCCGCGTCGACCGAGGCGACATGGGCCTCGGCGGCGGCCGGCGGCGTCCAGCAGTAGTCGCTTCCGTAGAGCAGCCGGTCGGGGTCGACCAGGTTCAGGAGCGCCGGGACCTGGCGGGGGAACGGGGTGCCGGCGAGGTCGTAGTGCAGACGGCGCAGGTGCGCGATCACGTCGGGAGTGCCTTGGTCCTCGGGGCTGAACAGCCTCATGAAGCCGTTGACGCGGTCGGCGAGCACGGGCAGGGCGCCGCCGCAGTGCGGGACGACGACCTTGAGATCGGGGTGGCGTTCGAGGGTGCCCGCGAACAGCAGATCCGTGACGGTCCGCGCGGTGTCGAAGATGAACTCCACCATGGGGCGCGGCCGTCCGAGCGCGGACTGTTCCCAGCACACGGGCGAGGTGGGGTGGAGGAAGACCACCGCGTCGCGCCGGGCGAGTTCCGCGAAGACCGGCTCCAGTCTCGCGTCACCGAGGTAGACGCCATGGGTGTTGCTCTCCAGGACCACCCCGTCGGCGCCGAGGGTGTCGAAGGCGTACGCGATCTCGTCGAGGGCGCCGTCGACGTCGGGCAGCGGCAGCGAGGCGAACAGGCCGAAGCGGCCCGGGTGCTCGCGTACCACCCGGGCGCTCTCCTCGTTGACCTCGCGGGCCAGCCGCCGGGCCGCGGCGTCGTCACCGAAGTGCACGCCGGGGGAGGAGAGCGACAGCATCGCCGTGCCGATGCCGCAGCGGTCCATCAGGTCCAGGTGGGCGGCGGGCGACCAGGTGGGCCAGCCGGGCATGCCGTCGGGCCGTTCGTGCCCGGCGGCCCTGGCCTGCCGGATGTAGGACTCGGTGACGAAGTGGGCGTGCACGTCGATGAGTCGCGGAGCGTCAGGCGCTGTCATGAGTGGGCTCCTGGGAGGTGGGGGTCGAGTCGGCGGCGGAGGACTCCGCGCGGCGGCGCGAGCGCCGGTCGCGGACCGCGGTGATGATCCGCTCACCCGCGACGATGCCGGCGAGGCCGGTCAGACCGAGCAGCGGAGGCGCGGGGGAGGGCACGGACAACGCCCAGTAGACGGCACCCATCAGCGCTCCCGCGACGAAGGCGAGCGCGGCGTGTCGGGTGAAGTGCCCGGCGCGGACGATGCTTGGAGCGCCCCTCGGCGCAGTCTCCGGAGCGCCCTTCGGTACGGACGTCGGCACGTCCTCCGGCACGCCCGTCGGAGCGTCCTTCGGTACGGCCTTCGGGGTGTTCACAGTGCCGCCAGGAGGGCCTGGCCGAGCAGCATGCCCAGCAGACCGGACAGCGCGACCGGCGGCGGCGCGGGCGACCTGACGCGCATCGTCGCGTAGAGAGCGCCGACGAGCAGACCGGCCGCGAGCGCCTTGAGGTAGGACACGCCGCTCATCCCCGCGTACGCCACTGGTGATCGGGCAGGAAGCGCACGTCGTACTGCTGGGGGACGGAGCCGAACTTCTGCGGCTCGGGCACGAACGGCCGCTGCGGCAGGCCGAGTTCCTCCGTGGGAGTGCCCAGATTCTCGAAGAACCGCTCGAAGGTGCCACCGGGTCCGGCCGCCACTCCCACGATGCGGCTGTGGTGCCGCTCGATGCGGTAGGCGTGCGGACAGTTCTTGGGGACGAAGCCGAAGTCGCCGGCGGTCAGCAGCTTCTCGTACTGCTCGCCCCCGGTGTCCTCGACGAACAGGCGCACCGCGCCGTCGGCGATGTAGAAGACCTCGTAGGTGTCCGGGTGCGAGTGGGCCGGGATGATGCCGCCCCTGGGGCCCTCGGCGGTGAAGAAGTTGAACGTGTTCTCGGTCTGTTCACCGCCCGCGTAGACGGTGAACAGGTCACCGAACAGATGGGCGCGGTCTCCCATCCCCTTCTCGATGAAGTACGGCCTGCCCGGATCGGAGGGGATGTGTGAGACGGAACGGTGTCGGGCGGCGAATTCAGCGGTCATGTTCTCTCCCGGGGTGGCTCGCGGAGGACACGGTCGAATCCCTATGTCAGGTAGCCTGACATAGGGATTGGCTGCGTGACAATCCCCCGACCTAAGCTCGGACCCCCTGTGCGTCTTTCTTGAGGAACCCATGAAGTCCGTCGGCACTCCCCTCCCGCAGCTGCTCCTCGACGCCCGCCGCTGGTTCGACGAGGCGCTGGTGGCGACGTTGGAGCAGGCGGGAATGGCGCCCATCTCTCCGACCCAGGCGCAGCTGTTCGCCGCGCTGGACGAGAAGGGCACCACGGTCTCCGAGCTGGCCCGGCGCATGGGTGTCACCCGGCAGACCGCGCATCAGGCCGTGCACAGCCTCATCGGTATGGGACTGCTCGAACAGGTCCCCGATCCGTCCTCCGCCCGCCGGCGGCTGATCCGCCGCACCGGCGAGGGCGCGGCGGCGCACCTCGAAGCCGTCTCCGTCCTGGCGGCGCTCGAAGGGGAACTCGCGTTGCGTATCGGCCGCGGCCCCGTAGACTCCCTGCGCGCCGCGCTGGAGGCGCCTCGGGGCGACCCGCCCACGCTTCGGATGCCGTCCGCGGGCGTACCGGATCCCGGAGGCGCGGTTCAGTAGTCAGTCACCGGGCCCCGCGGGCTGTGGTTCGGCGCTTGGGCGGCCGCACGCAATGCGGTCACTCGGACCGCAGGTTCTCCAGGGTCGACCGGGTGTCGGACTTCACCCATCGTGAGACCTCGTCTATCTCGGGCGGTGAGGTCGTCTCGTAGGAGGTCGTGTAGACGTTCCAACTCATCTGGTACGTCATCCAGCCGTCGCGCACCGCGAGAATCACCGCCCGGCTGCCGCCGACCCCCGACCCGGTCGTGGTGTCCTCGGTCACCAGATAGGCCTCGTCACCGAAGCCGGACACCTTCGCCACCTCGTAGTCGTCGTACCGCTGGCCGTACTCGGACCACAGAGCGGTGAACTCGGCGGACGGGTCGGTCTCCTTGTGGAGATCCATCTGTACGGAGAGATACGCGTCCGAATAGGAGGACGTCGAGGATTTCTTCAGCGAGATGCTGCAGTAGCTCTGATCGAGGGCCTTGTGCTTCAGCGCGTTGTGCGTGGGCGCGCTGCCGTCCTCGGGGTACTCGGTCTTGAGCGAGTCGTAGTCGACCGAGGAGCAGAGGTTGGCCCTGGCCCGGTATCCCGCCAGATCCGGGTCGTCGCCGAGCGGACCGAAGAGGAAGAGCCCGCCGGCCCACAGGGCCGAGGCGGCCACCGCGCCCACCGCGGCCCACAGCACCGCGCGCCCCGCGGTGCCCTTGCCGCCGGACGGCGGGGGAGACCCCGGCGGTGGCCCGTACGGGTACTGCCGGCCCGGAGGAAAGGCGGGAGGCGGCCCGTAGCCGTAGCCGCTCGTCGGCTGTGTGCTCTGGTACGGCACCATCGGCGGCTCGGGTCTGGGCGGTGAGGGTGGCGAGGACGGCGGGTGTTGCGCCTGCGACTGGTGTGTCTGCGCCTGGACCGGTGCCTGTGTTTGTGTCTGCGTGTCCGTCTGCGCTGCGGGTGCGACCTGGTCCGCCGGCGGAGCAGCAGGGCCGGGTGGGGCGGTGGAACCGGGCGCCGTGCCGGAGTCGGTCGCAGCCGTGGAGCCGGGGGGAGGCGATGCCTGCGGTTCGGGCTGCGCCGGGATGTCTTCGGGCCGGTTGTGCATCCTGTGCTCCTTCTTCGAAGGGCAGTTCTCCAGAAGCGACCTTCCCGCATCGGCCATCGCGTAGTCGTGGACCGGCCATCACGGAATCCGCCGCGCGCCCCGGCTGCACGCCCGCAGGCGCGGGGCCTCGCAGACGTCGGACATGCCCGCCTCACGCCCGCCATGAGGGGCGCGGGCAGAGGCGGGCACACGGTCGGCCCGACGGGTCCTAGCCGATGTCGAAGTCGAGATTCGTCACGTACCAGGAGTCTTCGATCCTGCCCGAGTGGACCTTGATGTCCAGCTGGTCCGCCGTCACTCCGGTGGAGTGGGACAGGATGATCTTTTCGAGGGTCTGTCCGTCGACGGTGATCTTGTCGGCGGGGTACTCGACGGTGTCGCCGGTGGCCTCGGCCTTGGCGACCTCCACCTTCGGGTCCGCGGAGGGCGGCTCCGGTGTGAACGACTCACCGAGCTGCTCGACGGTCGAGTCGATCTGCTTCCGGTCGGGCGCGTCGTCGCCGCAGGTCTCCTCACTGCCGACCTTGGCGGGCTTCGAGCCCTCGGCCGGTTCCGCCATCACCAGGCAGGCCTCCTTGGGCTGCTGCTTGATGACCGCGGTGACCCACGCGGCGACAGCTCCCTCGGGGGTGGACTGGTCGGCGGCCGAGGCCGGCGACGACGCCGAGGCGTCCGAGTCGGGCTTCTTCTCGTCGGCCGCGGGCGAGGCGCTCGCGTTCGACTTCTTCTTAGAGTCGGAGTCCGAGTCGCCCGAACATCCTCCGAGAGCCACGACCGCCGCCAGCGTCGCTCCCGCGATCGAGCTGATCCGTCTCGTCCTCTGATCCACTAACACCACTCAACAGCCTTTCCTGTGAACACACTTGTGCCTCAGCGGCCCCACGAGTCATCTCTCGTCCCAGTTCCGCCTCGACCATCAAGACGGCGCGCGGAGCCGAGCGGTTCTCGTTCGAACCGCTCGGAATCGGCGGGGTGCCGCTCAGACGAACTGCCACAGGTGGTCGTCGGTGCCGTTGTCCTCGAATTGGACGACATGGGCGCTGTTCTGGGTGGACATGCCGTCGACGCCCAGGACCTTCCCGCTGTGCTTGTTGCGGATCAGGAACCAGCCGCTGCCGGCGTCGACGAACTGCCACAGGTGGTCGTCGGTGCCGTTGTCCTCGAACTGGACGACGTGCGCGCTGTTCTGCGTCGACATGAGGTCGACGCCCAGGACCTTCCCGCTGTGCCCGTTGCGGATCAGGGACCACCCGTCGCCGCGGCCCACGACCTGCCAGGCATGGTCCCCGGTCCCCGAGTTGTCGAACTGCACCACGTGCGCGCTGTTCTCGGTGGACATCCCGTCCACGGCGAGCACCTTCCCGCTGTGCTTGTTACGGATCCGCCGGTACGGGGCCTCGGGCTGCCAGGGCGTGCCGTCGGGGGAGGCGGTCGGAAAGGACGCGATACGGAGCCGGGCCGCGCCCATGGGGATCAGCGTGACCTGCTCCACCGCACCCGCGGACCGGGCCGGGCTCTGCTGCAGCGGAGCCACCACGTGCTCGTCGTCGGCGATCCACTCGGGGACACGGCGTGCGTCGGCGGTGATGGAGATGGGGGTGGCCGACTGGGTGAACGGGTTGGCGGCGACCGGCCCCGAGGCACGGCGCACCACCAGGTTCCCGCCGGGCACGAGCCCGTAGTTCCAGGGGGTCGTGGCATGGACCTCGTACTCGGGGAAGGTCGTGTCGCCGCCGTAGCGGACGTATCGCTCGCCGATGCGCAGCGCGTAGGTGAGCGGACCGTGGCTCACGCTGACCGAGTCGCGGTTTCCGGGCCAGGTGTGCACGGTCGTGCTCTGCGGCAGACGCAGGGAGACCCGGTCGCCGTCGGCCCAGGTGCGGTCCACGCGTACGAAGGCCGGTCCGCTCCGTGCCGGCACGCTCTGCCCGTTGATCTGGAGCCGGGGCGCCGCGCACCAGCCGGGTATCCGCAGCAGCAGCGGGAAGCTGACGGAACGCGGTGTGGAGACGACGAAGTCGACCGTCTCGCCGAACGGGTAGTCGGTGGTCTCGGTGACGGTGACGGAGGTGCCCCCGGCCACCTCCGTCGTGACCTGGCAGGCCGCGTACATGGCCGCGGCGAGGCCGCCGTCCGGTGTGCCGAGCCAGAGTTCCTCGGCGAAGTAGGGCCAGCCCATGCCGTAGTTGTGCGGGCAGCAGCGGTACTGGTCGATGCCGGGCTGGAAGGACTGCATGGCGAAGCCGTTCTGGAACTGCCCCTGCGTCTTGCGGGAGTTGTCCAGGTCGACGCTGTTGGCGCTGGTCACGTAGTGCACGCCCTTGCCGTCCGGGTCCAGGGACGCGGGCAGCATGTTGAAGGCCAGCTCCTCGCACCGGTCGGCCCAGAGCGGATCGCCGGTGACCCGCGTGAGCAGTTCGTGGCTGGCCATGAACTCGACGACACCGCAGGTCTCGAAGCCCTGCCGCGGATCACCGAAACCGGGCCGGATGTTCTCGTCGCCCGCGAAGCCCCCACCGGCGAACTGGCCGTGCGCCGCGAGGAGTTCCGTGTACGTGCGATAGCTGGCGCGGGTGTGCTCCGCCGAGCCGGAGCGCTGCGCGTACTGGGCCGGCTCGCGGAAGCCCTGCGCGATGTTGACGTTGTGGGCGTTCGGCAGCGCGCCGGTCCAGTCGGCACCCCAGGTGTGCATCTTGTCGACCAGGTCGAGGAGGAAGGGCTCGGGCGTCCGGCGGTACAGCCACAGGGCGATGCCCATGCAGTCGCCCCACCGCTGCGACACCCAACTGGTGTCGAAGGCGCCCTTGCCCTGCGTGTTCATGTACCGCAGGAACCGGGTGAGGAAGGGCACGACACGGGTGTCGCCGGTGAACTCCTCGAAGGTGCGCAGTGCTTGCAGCAGCGGGAGGAAGGGCCAGAAGTCGGGTCCGCCGTTGAGTGCGGTCCGCAGTGCGCGCGGCCCGAAGAAGCCGTCGCTCTGCTGGGTCGTGAGAATCGCGTCGATCCAGCGCCGCGCCCGGTCCAGCGCGGCGGTGTCGCGGGTGGCGACGGCCAGCGGCACGTAACCGCGCAGCCAGTACGGCAGTTCCTCCCAGGCGCTGTTCTCGGGGTGGACCCAGCCGCTCGTGGCGAAGTCCAGGAAGTGGGACTTCTCGGTGAGACGGCCGCAGAGTCCGTCGAGCTGGAGCCGCAGCTGACCGGCGAGCCAGCCGCGCGGGACGATGCTGCCCGGTTTCAGCCGGAGGAAGGCGTCGGCGGCCACGCTGTCGGCGGCCCCGGCCCCGGCTTCGGCTGCGGCCACCCGGGATGTGGCGGCGGCGAGTCCGGTGTTCATCAGGGGTGTGCCCGCACCGAGCGCGAGGGTGCCGGTGCGCAGCAGGTGGCGTCTGTTGATCGGCATGTCACTGCTTCCTGTTGGGGGAGAGGAAGGTGCCACCGACGGCTGCCGTGGAGGACGTTCGGACGTCGGCCGTGAGCGGCGGAACAGAGGCTGTACAACGTTGGAAAGTAGGCTTGCGGCATCACAGCACGGCGTACGGCGGCTGTCCAGAGAAATGACAAGGACATGCCTGTTCTGTCGCGTCTGCGGCCTGTCCCGTTGGGCCTGCGGGTCCCGGCGCGGCGGCGTATGGTTGAGCCGCCTGTTCTGACGTGTGGACCCGCGGCCTCGGCAGCGCCCGACCGTCCACCGCCGGCCACCGCCATCCCCGGGAGAGCCCATGGGTACCCAGTTCGAGGCCACTGTCGACATCGACCGCCCGATCGACGAGGTCTTCGCCTTCCTCGCCGACGGCACCAACGACCCCGAGTTCAGCCCCCGTGTACAGAAGATCGAGAAGACTCCGGACGGGCCGACGGCCGTCGGCACGGTCTTCCGCAGCACGGTGAAGGACGCCGGCATGACGACGGGCCGCGAGTTCGAGATCACCGAACTCGTCTCCCCGAGCAGGATCCGCTGGAGCGAGCGGTCCAAGAACCTGATCACCGCGGCCGACGGAGGGTACGACCTGGAGCCGACGCCGAGCGGCGGAACCCGCGTCCGGATCTTCAACGTGCTGGAGGGCCACGGCATCGGCAAATTGCTGCTGCCTGTCGCGGGCGGTGCGGCCCGCAAGGACGCCCCTGCTTTCGGACAGCGCATCAAGGCGGCCGTGGAGGCCTCCTGAGACCGCGGACCTGGGCGCGCGCTCGGAAATACGGTGGAGCGCCGCCCATCCGGCTCGTTAAGGTCGCCCGATGAGTACGCGTACCTTCCGCATCACCGTCCGAGGCGTCTTCGACGGGCTCGGTGCCGATCAGCGGGCCGCCCTGCTGGCCGACGCCGCCGAGCACGACGTGCTGCGCGCGGCCTTCACCCCGGAAGGGCATCTGAGCTACGACATCGCCGCACGGTCCGCCTTCACCTTCCGCTTCGCGGACACGGGGGAAGCGGAGGAGGACATCCTCGACGCGACCGAACGCGCCGAGACGGCGGCCGAGGCCTGGCTGACGGCACGCGGCTACGGCTTCAAGAACCTGCGGTCCACCGCCGAGGATCTCTCACAGGCCCCGCTGGGCAAGCGGCAGCGGCGCGAGGCGGCCCGGAAGTACACCTGACCGGACCGCCGGACGCGCGCTCAGCAGGGCTGTCTGCCCAGTGTGCGCGCGAGTTCCGTCGTGGCGTGCGCGATCTCCGTGTCGTCCTCCGACTCCAGCACGTCGAGCGCGTCCTGATGGGCATGGACGGCCTCCCTCGCCGCACGCTCCCACACGGCGGGGTTCTCGCGGTGGTTGAGCAGCTTCGGATAGGCGTCCGCGATGCTCTCCCACTGCCGGGTGTCGGCGATGTTCTTGAGCAGGTGCAGGATCGATGCCCGGCACGTCACCTGGGGCAGCTGCGCGAGCTCCCAGAGGAAGGGGACCGTGGCGGCGGTCGCCTGCTCCACGACGAAGCCGTACTGGCAGACGCGTTCGCGCAGTTCCTTGAGGGCCGTCGCGGCGGTCTCCGCGTCGCCCCATGCGACATTGCTGAGGAGCAGGGGGATGGCGGTCGCCGAGCCCGTGGAGTCCCGCATCTCGCTCCACGGGATGTGGCCCATGGCGGTGAGCGGTGTGGTCGGCGCCTTTCCTGTCCGGGCCGGCTCGTGCCCTCGCTGCCCGGTCCTCGGCTGCTGCGGCGGAACGCTATGCATGGCGTAAGGCCTTTCCGGCGTGTCGTATCGGTCCGATGGCGAGAGCGGCGCATCCGTCCGGAGCGGGGGTCCGGAGGGACGTACCGCGCCCCGGGTGTTCACGCAGGGATGCGACTGCCGATACGACTGCCCCGCCGGCCATCAGAGGCGGTCGCGCCGGAAGTCCGGTGAACCTGCCCAGGCCTCCTGCCGTTGCTGCGGTCGGCCGCAGCGACGAGGGCTCTGGACGCGCGGGTGACAACACGTCATCTCCCTGATGTGACGTCAGGACTCAATGTCCTGGCTGGGGTTGTCGGCGCTGCAGTTATTATCCACACTGAACACGGTCGCGTGCAATTGCACGCGAAATTGCGTGAAGTTTGGCCGAAGACGCTTGGTCGAGGGCCGCCGGGCCACCGGCTCGATTCGGCGCGGGGCGACAACGGGAACAGCAAGGAGATGCGGTGCCACAGGTGGAGAACGGGATACGGGCCAGCGCGCTGGACGTCAGCTGGACCAAGAGCCGCCACAGCAATGCCGAGGGAAACTGCGTCGAGGTCGCCCGGATCGACGGGGGCATCGCCGTGCGCAACTCCCGTGATCCCGAGGGGCCCGCGCTCGTCTACACGTCCGCGGAGCTGGCGGCTTTCCTGGCGGGAGCCAAGGACGGCGAGTTCGACCATCTGCTGTGAGCCGCCGGTCACCGGCCCAACTACCCGAAACCTGAAGGGGGATGGGATGCCGGGCGGTCCGGTGCGATACTGTTGCCGTCCTTGTGCCGGATTGCGGGGGAGCCGAAGATGGTCACCGAGTCGCCGCGCGTCGCACGGCTCGAATCCTATCTGGAGCGTTCGGAGCCGGCTCCGACCCTGCTGAAGATGCTGGTCGGCGTCCAGCTCTCGGGATTCCGGGAGGACGCCGGCCTCGCTCAGGACCAGGCCGCGCGCTCCCTGGGCTTCAGCGGGGCGAAGCTCTCACGCATCGAGTCGGGCAAGGGCCGCAAACCACCGACCGAGACCGACGTACGCGCCCTGCTGCGGCTGTACGGCACCGATGAGTACGAAGCCTCGGTGCTCCTCAAGCTGCTGCACCGGGCCGGTGAACCGGGCTGGTGGCAGCGTTACGACAAGCGCCTCATGCCCGAATGGTTCGAGCGGCTGGTCGGCCTCCAGGAGGCGGCCGCCGCCATCCGGACCTTCGAGATCCAGTACGTGCCCGGCCTGCTGCAGACGTCGGCGTACACCCGGGCCGTGGTGGAGCGGGGCCTGCCGAACGCACCGGCAGCCGAGGTGCACCGCAGGGTCGAACTGCGGATGCGCCGCGCCCAGTTGCTGCACCGCGAGGACGCCCCGCAGCTGTGGGCCATCATCGACGAGTCCGTCCTGCTGCGGGTACTGGGCAGCCGGGCGGCCATGCGCGAGCAGCTCGCCCACCTCATCGACATGGCTCAAAAGCCCCATGTGGTCCTGCAGACCGTGCCCCTGGACGTCACGAACGCCTCGGCGCCCGCCATACCGATCACATATCTGCGGTTCGGCGGACTCGACCTGCCGGACGTCGTCTACCTGGAACACATCAGAAGCGCGCACTTCCTTGAGGACCGCGACGAGACCGAGGAATACCGGCTCACGCTCGACCGGCTGGCCGACGAGGCCCTGACACCACGTGACTCCCTGGAGATGCTGCGGACCACGATGGAGCAGCGCTACGGGCCGGAGTGACCCGCGCGCGGCGGACGGGAATGGCCGGACAGTGCTTTAGGGAAGCCGGCCCAGACCGCCGAACTCGATCCATTCCTGGGAGAGCTGCCGGGTCTGTACCTCACTGTCGGGGCGCCAGGTGGAGACCTCCACCAGCCCGGGATCCAGGATCTCCATGCCGTCGAACAGCGCCGCCACGTCCTTCTCCTGGCGTACGCGCCCCCAGTGGCCCTGCGTCGCCTGGTCCATGAAGTCGGTGACGAACGAACGGACTTCGGCGTCTTCGCTGACCAGCTGGCAGATCACCATGAAGCTGCCGGGCGCGAGCCGCTCGGTGACGCGCCCCACCACGGCCTGCGGGCCGTCGGTGTCGCTGTCGGGGATGCAGTGGAACACCGAGTTGAACAGCGCGGCGACCGGCTGCGAGAAGTCGATCAGACGCCGGGTGTCGGGATGGGCGAAGATCTCTTCGGTGTTGCGCATGTCCGCGTGGATGACCGCGGTGCGGTCGTTCTGGTCCAGCAGCGCCCGGCCGTGGACGAGCACCATGGGGTCGTTGTCGACATAGACCACGCGTGAGTCGGGGTCGATGCTCTGCGCGACCTGGTGCACGTTGTCCTGGGTGGGCAGGCCGGATCCGTGGTCCAGGAACTGCCGTATCCCGTAGTCCGTCGCCAGCGTCCTGACCACCCGCTGCAGGAAGCGCCGGTTGTTGAGGGCCAGCCGACGGGTGCTGGGCACCACCTTGTCGAGTTCCTCGCAGGCCGCGCGGTCCGCGGAGTAGTTGTCCTTGCCGCCCAGATAGTGGTCGTACATACGGGCAGCGGTCGGAACACTGGCGTCGATCTTCTTGGACAGCGGCCTGTCGGTGTTCATGGTTCCCCCGGCTCGATCGGCACCAGCTGCATCCGTAACAGGAACTACATCTTAGGTAGTTGACGTTTGCCGCGGCCAGCCTGTCGCCGGATCAGGCCTCCGAATGAACGAGTCGGTCGTGTGTCCGACGACCAAGGGCCCGGATGTCGGCGCGCCCCCGCCGCATGACGGATGTCACCGGTTCGAAGGCCGTTCCCACTGCCGCCGATGGGCTTTCGGCACTGCTGCCCGCTCCTCGCCCGTCCCAGGGTGGAGCCCATGGGCGCGGCCGAACGGCCCGTGGCTACTCCGGCGGAAGCACGCGTGCTTGCGCCGAGCGGCGGACGACGGCACCGAGGCGTTCGCCGAGCATGACAGGGACAGGGACAGGGACGGCAACAGGGACAGGACGGCAGGCGACACGGGGGTGGAGGTCATGGACGCGGTCAGTACCGGCGGATTACCGACGCGGGGGCGACTCGCCTTCCGGCGCGAGGCCGGCTCGAAGATCTGGGTGCCCCACGGCCCTCTCGACGACACCGCGAGACCGTACCCGGCAGCGTCGGCGGCTGTGGCGTCTGCGGTGTCTGCGACGAATTCGGCCACTACGGCGACCTTGGCGACGGACCTTCCGACCAGTCAGCTGCTCGTGCTGCAGTTCGGGCGCTCGTCACCGCCGTTGCCGCCGTTGGATCTGCGGGGCCTGACCGCGGTCCGCACCGCGGGCGACGGGGTTATCGGCTCGCTGTCGTCGCAGTTCCTGCTTCTGCTGGCGCGGCATCTGCGCGGACTCGGACCGCTCGACACCGCCCGGCTGGTCGGCCGCACGCTGGATGTGCTGACCGCGGCGCTGGCCGACGCGCTGGACGTCCGGAACACCGTGCCGCCCCACACCGGCCGACGGGCGCTGTCGGCCCGGATCCACGCCTTCATCCGGGAGAACCTGGGCGATCCGGGACTGACCCCGGACACGATCGCGGCGGCGCACCACATCTCCCTGCGCTATCTGCACAAGCTGTTCCACGCCGAGGGGCGCACCGTCGCCGCCTGGATCCGCGAACGCCGCCTGGAGCAGTGCCGACGCGATCTGGCCGACCCCGCCCTGTCCGAGCGCCCGATCCGCGCGATCGCGGCCCGGTGGGGGTTCACCAGCCCAGCGCATTTCAGCCAGGTCTTCCGCAGCGCCCACGGCTGCTCACCGCGTCAGTTCCGCCACCGCAGCACCACGGCGAGCGGGGATCAGGCCGCCGCCACGCTCGTGGTCAACGCCTCACGGAGCCAGGAGTCCGCCCCGCCGAGGGTCGGATCGGGCGTCAACTCCGCCGCCAGCTGCCAGTAGCGGGCCATCACCGGGTGATCCGCCGCGGCGAGACGGACCGTGAGGGCGCGACGGAAGGCGGGGCTGTCCCGGGTTCCGGCGTCGCGCGCGTGGGCGGCGACGTAACAGTCCAGCGCCTCGCCCGGGCCCGGGGCGCGCTCGGCCCGCAGGGCGGCGGCCACCAGGAGGTACGCCTCGTGCAGACCGTCGTAGAGCAGGTCCGGGTGGGCGGCGGTGGCGGGCCGGTGGGACACGAGGCAGTGATCGGTGGCGGCCGTCGCCAGGGCGTGGAGGCGCGCGAAGGCGAGGACCTGGTCCGCGGTCGGATCGGCCGGGGGCTGTGGCACGGCCGCCTCGGTGACGGCGCCGCGCAGCCGGGCGGAGAGGCGGACCGGCAGCACCCGGCGCCAGTAGTGCGCGAGGGCGGAGGTGCTGGGCGGGACGCTGACCGCCCCGATCAGCTCCAGGCGCTCCGCGAGCCGCTCCGGGTCACCCTCGTGCACCGCCCGCAGCGCGGCCTCACGCCAGCGCAGGGCGGCGAGTTCGCTGCCGAGGTCGGCCAACCGGCGTGCCAGCACGGCTTCCAGGGTGGCGCCGCGGTCGAGGACGCGCCCGATCTCCGGGACGGGCACGCCGAGCGAGCGCAGCGCGCGGATCGTGCGCAGCCGTTCCGGCGCCCCGGGACCGTAACGCCGGTGGCCGCCGCTGCTGCGCGAGGCCTCGGGCAGCAGGCCCCGGTCGGAGTAGAAGCGGACGGTCTTGACCGTTGTCCCCGCCCGCGCGGCGAGCTCACCGATGCTCAGGGTGCCGTCGATGCCGCTCATGCCGCTCATGCCGTCCATGGCGTTCGCGTCGTCCGTGACGTCGGGTGGCAAGGGTTGAACCTCCCTCAGGGGGAGTTCCTAGGTTAGCCAGGGCGGTGGCCGGCCAGGACGGTCGGCCGTCACGAACCCACCCTGGAGGTATCGATGTCCGTGTTCGTCCTGGTCTCGGGACCGTTCACCGACGGACGGATCTGGAGCGAAGTCGTCGGGCGGCTGAGGGAGTCGGGCGCCCAGGCGCACCCGGTGTCGCTCAGCAGGCGACCCGGGGCCGATCTGGAGACGCACGTCGAGGACGTGGTCCGGAGACTCGATTCCCTCGATCTGCCCGATCCCCTCGATCCCCGAGATCCGGCGGGGGAGGTGGTGCTGGTCGGCCACGACTACGCCATCCACCCCGTCCTGGGCGCGGCGGACCGCCGCCCGGAGCGGGTCGCACGGGTCGTTCACCTGGACGCCGGGATACCGCAGGACGGCGACGCGGCCCTCG
Source organism: Streptomyces liliiviolaceus (assembly GCF_018070025.1). Taxonomy (NCBI): domain Bacteria; kingdom Bacillati; phylum Actinomycetota; class Actinomycetes; order Kitasatosporales; family Streptomycetaceae; genus Streptomyces; species Streptomyces liliiviolaceus. Next base: position 1,785,005 of record NZ_JAGPYQ010000002.1, on the reverse strand, counting down.
CCCTGGTGCCGGACCCGTCGGTGCACGAACTGCTGGGCGCGAACGGCGATTCCGGGCCCGTCCCGCCCCCGGAGCCGGCGCAGTGGCAGCGGTGGGGCAGCACGGAGGGTCTGTCGGCGGGGCACCTGGAGCTGCTGAGCGGGCTGGCCGCCCCGCAGCCCTCGCGCACGCTGACCCAGCCCCTGCGCCTGACCGGCGCCGCCGCGGACATACCCACCACCGGCATCCTGTGCACGGCCGGCGGCACGACCGTGGAACTGGTCGAGGCGCTGGTACGCACCGGGCCGCCGTATCTGCGGAAGCTGGCCGATCCGAGGGTGGGCTTCTTCGAACTGGCCACCGGCCACTGGCCGATGCTCTCCCGCCCGGACGAACTGGCCGGGGTACTGCTCCGCGCGGCGGCCGGCGAGGGGCGCCGGCTGACCGTACCCGAGGAGGAGTCCTCGTACGCCCGGCCGTTTCTGCTCGACGCTCCGGAGCGTCCGCGGGTGCGCAGCGGGCGGGTGGACCTGCACCTGCCGGAGACCGGAGCGGGCCGGACGGGGGCGGGGGGAGGGGCGCGAGGTCCCTGGCCCGCGGTGCTGTTCGTGCACGGCGGGCCCGTGCCCGCGGACCTCGTCCCGGCGCCGCGCGACTCGCCGTTCTACCTCGGTTACGCCCGGTACACGGCGAGCCTCGGCGCGGTGGGTGCCGTCGTGGAGCACCGGCTGCACGGCATCACCGACTACGCGCGCGCGGCGGACGACGTGGCGGAGGCCGTCGACCTGCTGCGGGCCGACCCCAGGATGGACGAGCGGCGTATCGCCCTGTGGATCTTCTCCGGTGCCGGACTGCTTGCCGCGGACTTCATCGCCGCGCCGCCGCCGTGGCTGCGCTGCCTCGCCCTCACCTACCCGATCCTGGCCCCGCTGCCGGGCTGGGGCGCGGTCGGCCCCCGTTTCGACCCGGTCGGCGCGCTCCGCACCGCCGCCGGGAAGCCGGCGCCGCCCGTCGTCCTCACCCGGGCGGGCCTGGAGACACCGCAGATCGCGGCCACGGTACGGGAGTTCGTGACCACCGCGAAGGAGACGAAGGCCCCGGTCGAGATCATCGACGTCCCGCACGGCCGGCACGGCTTCGAGACCGACGAACCGACGGACGCATCACGCGAGGCCGTGGCCGGGGCGGTGCGCACGGTGCTGGCGCACCTGGCACGGCCGTCGTGACGCGTCCCGTGCTTCAGGGGCGGGGCCGGGTGGCGGTGTCGAGGTAGAAGGCGTCGATGCTCTGGACGGCCTGCTCGAACTCGTCGAGATTGACGGGCTTGGTCACATAGGCGTTGGCGTGACTGCTGTACGCGCCCGTGACGTCGTCCGGAGCGGTGGACGTCGTCAGGACGACCACGGGGATCGTCTGCAGGTCGTCATCGGTCTTGAGGACCTTCAGCAGGTCGCGGCCGTTCATCCGCGGCATGTTCAGATCGAGCACGATGAGGTCGGGGCGCGGGGTGCCCGGCGTCCGCAGATGCTCCAGCGCGGCGACCCCGTCGGTGACCTGGACCAGATTGCGGGCCCCGCGCTCGGAAAGGGCTTCCTCGATGAGCATGGCGTCGGCCATGTCGTCCTCGACGAGCAGGACGTCGAAGGGGCGGGCGGGGGTGGTCATCGTCGGTTGCTCCGTGGGTTTCTCGTTGGAGTGGTGGAAGAGCCCGGGCCAGCGGCGTCGGGCTCCCTGCCGGGTCATCCCGCAGGCGGCGCCGATCTGCGGGTATCCGGCACCCGCGCGTGCGGCGGCCACGGCCGCTTCCTGCTGCAGTCGTTCGGTGGCCTGCTTGAGATGATCCAGCACGTGCAGCAGGGCCAGGGCTTGTGCCGGGTCGTCCGCCGAGGAGGACGACGGGGCTTCCACCAGCCGGCGGGCGAGGCGCTGCGCGAGATCGCCGACCGTCGCGTCCGCGATGGTGGCCGTCTCCTGCGGAGTGATCCGCGGTGCGAAGTCCTTGCCTGGCATACCCGGCACTCTAGGTCCCCGAGGAGGCCCGCGACAACAAGGGTTGTCGCCCTCTAAAGTGTGCTGGCCACACAAGCAAGGCGATGCTCACAGCGAGGAGCCCACAGAATGACCGGCGATGAGAGGCAATCGCGTACGCGAGGGCTTTCCGCGTGGACGACCAGGCGGTGGCTTCGTGTAGGGGTGGCCGCGTCCCTGGTGGTTCTGGCCGTGCTCGGGGTGGCGGGCGCCTACGTCCTGGGGCGGACCGAGTCGATCAGCCGTGATCTCGTGGATGTCCGGTCTCCCGCGTTCACCGTCGCGGTCCGCCTGGAAGCAGCCGTGCTCAACCAGGAGACCGGGATCCGCGGCTACGGGCTCACCGGCAAGAAGGGGTTCGTCACCCCTTACGAGCAGGGGGTCGAGGAACAGGAGACGAACCGCAAGCAGCTCACCGAACTGCTCCGGGGCGACTCCGCACGTCTGAAGGACCTCAAGACCGTGCAGGACGCCGTGACGACATGGCAGGAGAGGTTCGCCCGGCCCGTCGCCGCCGCGCCGTCCGGCGTGCCCTCGCCGCTGGCCACCGCACGGGCCGCGGAGGGCAAGGACCTGTTCGACGACGTCCGCGAGGCCCTCGACAGGCAGCAGGAACGGCTGCGCGCGGACCGGGTACAGGCCAGGGACGACCTGATGTCCACGATGGCCCTGCGGAACTGGGTGTTCAGCGCCATCGCGGTGCTCATCGTCGTCCTCACGGCGTTGATCTTCGAAGGGCTGCGGCGCGGTATCAACAGGCCCCTGGAGCAGCTCGGCGCGGACGCCCGTGCCATCTCCGGCGGCGACTTCGACCACCCCATCACTCCCACCGGCCCCGCGGACCTTCGGCGCCTGAGCGGTGAGATCGACTTCATGCGCCGGCGGCTCGTACGGGAACTGGCCGTCAGTGAGGAGACCCGGCTGCGGCTGGACGCGCAGACCGCGGACCTCCAGCGCTCCAACGCCGAGCTGGAACAGTTCGCGTACGTGGCCTCCCACGACCTGCAGGAGCCGCTGCGCAAGGTCTCCAGCTTCACCCAGCTCCTCCAGCGGCGCTACGGGGGGCAGCTCGACAGCCGGGCCGACCAGTACATCGACTTCGCGGTCGACGGGGCGAACCGCATGCAGATCCTCATCAACGACCTGCTCGACTTCTCCCGGGTCGGACGGCTCCACAACGCCCACCAGGGCGTCGACCTGGACGACGTGCTGGAGAGGACCCTGTCCACGATGAGCGTCGGCATCGAGGAGGCCGGCGCGACGATCACCCACGACCCGCTGCCGACCCTGGTCGCGGACCCCACCCAGCTGGGCATGCTCTGGCAGAACCTGATCGGCAACGCCGTCAAGTTCCGGCGCCCGGGCGAGGCGCCGAAGATCCACGTCACGGCGGACCGGGAAGGCGACCTGTGGCGGTTCACCGTCACCGACAACGGCATCGGAATCGCACCGGAGTACGCCGACAAGATCTTCGTGATCTTCCAGCGGCTGCACACCAAGGACACCTACTCGGGCAGCGGGATCGGCCTCGCGATGTGCAAGAAGATCGTCGAGTTCCACGGCGGCACCATCGCCGTCGACCCGGCCTACCACGACGGCGCCCGCATCGTCTTCACGCTCGCGCCCCGGCCGCCGGAGAGCCCCGGCGAGGACACCACCCCCGAGGCCACCCGCGCGGAGGCGGAGCAGGCACGATGACCGGACCCACGACGGCCGCCCCGGGCGCGGCCTCCGACAAGCCGATGTACCGCATCCTCCTGATAGAGGACGACCCGGGCGACGCGCTGCTGGTCGAGGAACTCCTGTACGACACCGGACTGGGATTCGAGCTGACCATCCGGACCACGCTGGCCGAGGCGCGCGCCGAACTCGCCGGCAGCCCGATCGACTGCATCTTCCTCGATCTGCACCTGCCCGACGTGTCGGGCATCGACGCGGTCACCGCCGTCCGAGGGATCGCCCCGCACACCGCGGTGATCGTCCTCACCGGGCTGTCCGAGGACCGGGCGGGCACCGACGCCATGGCGGCCGGAGCCCAGGACTACCTCGTCAAGGGAAAGGTCGAAGCCGACCTCCTGCAGCGGACGCTGCGCTACGCCGTCTACCGGAGCCAGACCGAGCGCGCGAGCGCCGCGGCCCAGGCCGCGCAACTGCGGGCCGAGGAGAACGCCCGTCTGGAACGCGGTCTGCTGCCGCAGCCGATCCTCGACACCTCCATGATCAGGGTGACGTCCCGCTACCTGCCCGGCGCCACGATGGCCCTGCTCGGCGGGGACTTCCTCGATGTGGTCGAGGGGGACGACGGGCTGCTGCACGCCGTCGTCGGAGACGTCAGCGGCCACGGCCCCGACGCCGCCGCGCTCGGTGTCTGCCTGCGCATCGCCTGGCGCTCCCTCGTGCTCGGCGGGCATCGCGGGGACGACCTGCTGCATCTGATGGAACGCATACTCATGGCCGAACGCGGCAGCCAGCAGCTGTTCGCGACCTGCACCCTGCTCACCCTGGACCAGGAGGCCGCCACCGCGACCCTCCACCTCGCGGGCCACCACGAGCCCCTTCTCACCTCACCCGAGGGGACCTGGGAGGTGACCGCCGCGCACGGCATCGCGCTGGGTATCTTCCCCGGGGTCCACAGCTGGCCCTCCACGGTCGTCCCGCTCCCGGCCACCGGCGCGCTGACCCTCTACACCGACGGCCTCACCGAAGGCCACAACGGGACGAAGGAGGAGCGGCTCGGCGTCGAAGGGCTGCTCGCGCTGATACGCAGACTGCCGTCGGCGGACCCGGCCGCCCATGTGGACCTCCTCATCAAGGAGACCCATGCGCTGAACGCCGGCCGGCACTCCGACGATCTGGCCGTGCTCCGCCTCGACTGGGGCGGCCGGCCCGCTCGTCCCTGAGACCCGGCGCACAGCCGCTGCCCGCCCGGGGCCCCTGGTCCGCCCGGGACCCCTTGTCCGACGGGCGAGTTCACCCGGGCGGGTTGTTTGCACGGCGGGTGGGACCGGCCGACGCATGAGCGCCGACCGACTGGGGAGAAACGGACTGCGCGCATTTGTCCCTTTCCTCCATCGCAAGGAGCCGGACTGTGTCCGACGTCGTCTTCACAGCCGATTTCAGTTCGCGAAGGCAGTGGGTGGCCGGCCGCTCCTGGGCCTATCCCGAGGGCGGTCCGGTCAATCCGACCGACAACAAGCTGGACTACCTGGTCTCCGACCCGGCGTACTCCCGCACCGGCACGTTCCGGGCCACGCGCCGCAAGGACGGCCTGTGGAGTGCGGGCCTGCTCACCACCGAGGGGAGCGAGGACGACTTCATGGTGCGCGCGGGGGACGTGCTGGAGGCGCGCGTGCGCCTGCCCGTCGAAGTGGGGGCCTGGCCGGCCATCTGGACCTGGCGGGACGGGGGCCAGGAGATCGACGTGTTCGAGTACCACCCCGACAACCCCGACCTGCTGGAATTCTCCAACCACGTGCGCGGCGGGAACCTCTATCACCACGATGAGGCCGTGCGCCCCGGTGGCCATGTCGACCTGCGGGTGGAGTTCGGCGCCCGTTCGGTGATCTGGTGGCTCAACGGCACACGGATCTTCGCCGACAGGCGCGGGGTGGGGAAGGGCTGGCACGCCTACCTCATCGTCAACCTGTCGGTGAGCGCCGGGCGTTACCACCCTCGTCCCGCGGCCGGGACCAAGGAGATGTCGTTCGCCGTGGAGAGCCTGACCGTGCGCCGTCCGACCGTGGTGTCGCCCCGGGCGGCCGAGGCGGAGGAGCGGGCGGACCTGTGAGCGGAAGAGAGGGCGGGGGACGGCGGCCCGGCGGCTGCCGTCCCCCGCGCGCGGTCAGCGGTCAGGGGGCCCAGGGTGCTTCGACGGCCCAGGTGGTGTCCTCGGTGAAGGAGCCGGGGTTGTCCCAGGCATGGGAGCCACCCGGGGTGGCCAGCCACAACTCGGCGTTGTAGTGCCGCAGATACTGCTCGGGGAAGTTGGACGCGGACAACCGGACGCCGCCGTTCGCGCCGCGCACGGCACAGAAGGTCGCGTCGGCGTTGAACAGGGCTCCGCTGCCCGACTCCTTGTAGACGCGGTACTCACGGTGCCGCAGATACTGACCGGGGTAGTTGCGCGACTCGAAGGAGTAGCAGGCGCTGTTCGCGAGGCCCGGCACGATCTTCCAGGTGGCGTCGTTCTTGAGCAGGGCCGCGCTGTTCGCGTCGACCACGTCGGTGTAGGCGGCCCCGTCCCGGTGCCGCAGATAGCGGTCCGTGTAGCCGGACGTGGTCACCCGCAGGGACTTGTACTGGTTCGCGGGCAGGACGACCGGGGAGGTCGTGGCCCGGGAGGCGTCGATGAGGGCGCGGTTGGCGGCCTGCACGCGGGCCGCGTCCACCTTGACGACCTGCCGGTCATAGGTGAGGAGGCCGTTCGCCTCGTTCTCCACGTCGGTGATCTCCGTGTAGACGGAGGCCGAGAGTCCGGCGGGCATCCGCACCTCGCGCAGCGCGTCGAGGAGTCCCACGAAGCGGTTGTTGAGATGGGCCTGGTCCGCCTGGTCCTCGTAACTGAAGCCGCCGCCCGGATACCACTCGTGGCCGGAGACCTTGAAGCCCAGACCGCCGTACTCACCGAGAACGGCGGCGCGGGTGGCACTGGGCACGGTCGTGCCGGGCCCGACGTAGACGTGGTGGTCCAGGACGTCGCCGTTGCCGCCGTCGACCGCGCCGCAGCAGTTGATGCCGCTCATGTTGTTCACCAGCCGTGAAGGGTCGTACGCCTTCACGTGGTCGGCGATCCGGGCCTGGTCGTACTGCCCCCAGCCCTCGTTCTGGTCGACCCACATCACCAGCGAAGGCGAGCTGCGGTGCTGGTCGATGATCCGGTCGTACTCGGCCTCCCACTGGGTGCGGGCGGCGCTGTCGGGGGTGCGGGTGTCCATCGCGGGCATGTCCTGCCAGACCAGCAGCCCCAGCTTGTCCGCCCAGTAGAACCAGCGCTGCGGCTCGACCTTGATGTGCTTGCGCACCATGTTGAAGCCGAGGTCCTTGTGCTTCTGCAGGTCGTACTTGAGGGCGTCGTCGGTCGGCGCGGTGTAGATGCCGTCCGGCCAGTAGCCCTGGTCGAGCGTGCCGGTCTGGAAGACGAACTTGCCGTTGAGGACGGGACGCAGGACGCCGTCGACCCGTGCGACCCCCACGGAACGCATCCCGCTGTAGCCGCCGACGGAGTCGACGACGGTCGAACCGGAGAGCAGATCGGCCTTCACGTCGTACAGGAACGGATCCTCGGGGGTCCACAGATGCGGATTCGGGATGGCCACGGTGATCGTGCCGCCGACCGCGCCGGTCGCCGTGCCCACCGTGGTCGAGCCGGAGGACACGGTCACCCGGGCGCTCTGCCCGGAGATTCCGTCGCCCCTGACGGTGACCTTGAGGGTGTTGTTCGTGAGGTCGGGCACCATGTCAAGACGCGTGATGTGCGCCGCCGCCGTCGGTTCCAGCCACACCGTCTGCCAGATGCCGGAAGCCGCGGTGTAGAAGATGCCGCCCCCGGGGTGCGGCGCCACGTCGCTGATGCGCTGCTTGCCGACCGCCCCGATGCCCGTCTGACTGGGGTCCCAGACGGACACGACGATCGTGTTGGTGCCGCCGTTGAGCAGACCGGTGATGTCGTACGAGAAGGAGTCGTAGCCCCCGCTGTGCGTGGCGCCGGCCTGGCTGCCGTTGACCCAGACCGTCGTACGCCAGTCGCTGGCACCGAAGTTGAGCTGCACGCGGCGGCCGTTCCAGCCGGCCGGGACCGTGAAGGTGCGCTTGTACCAGAGCTTGTCGTTCTGGGTGATCTTGCGCTGGATACCGGACAGCGCCGACTCGGCGACGAACGGCACCCGGATCTGCTCGGAGAACGACGCGGGCTGGCCCGCGTCCGCCGAGGTGACCGCGAAGTCCCAGATGCCGTTGAGATTGGCCCAGTCGGGACGGGTGAGCTGCGGACGCGGGTACTCCGGCAGCGGATTGTCCACCGATACCTGGTTGGTCCACGGGGTCGTCATGGGAGAGGGCTTGGGCGTCCACGCGGCCGGTGCGGCCTGCACGGTGCCCGTGGCGGTCAGGGCGGCCGTGCAGACCAGCGCGAGGGTGGCGAGCACGGTGGTGATCCGCCTCGCCCGCCGTCTCAGCCAGACTGCCCAGGGGCGCGGGTCCGGGGTGGTGCTGCGCATCGTGACTCCTTGGGTGTCGTGGGGCAAGGACGTACACGTACGGAGAGAAGGCTGGCGGCTCGGCTTCCCAGCCTGTACAACGTTGGAAAGGGTGATGGTTGGCATGACAGCACGACACCGAAGGTCTGTACAGGTACATGACAAGAACATTTCGGAAGAGCCACGGCACCGGCCCCTGGACCGTCCTGGTCCAAGGGCCGGGTGACGTGCTCGGTACGGGCGCTCTCCCGCCTCAGAACGGGCGGTCGCCGGCGATGGCGACGCGTTCCGCCACGCGGCGGTGCGAGCCGTAGTCGTTCACCGCGTAGTGCTGGGTGGCACGGTTGTCCCAGAAGGCGACGTCCCCGGCCTGCCAGCGGAAACGCACCTGGTACTCCGGAACATGCGCCTGCTGTACGAGGTGGCGCAGCAGCTGGTCGCTCTCCTCGCGGGGCAGGCCGGTGATACGGGTGGTGAAGGAGGTGTTCACGAACAGCAGCTTCCTGCCGGTCTCCGGATGCGTGCGCACGACCGGGTGCTCCACGGGCGGGAAGGCGTCCTGGAACGGGGCGAGCCGCTCGGGGCCGTAGAAGCGGGCGAAGCCGGGGATGAAGTCGTGCACGGCCGTGGCCCCGTCGATACGGTTCTTCACCTCCTGCGAGAGGTTGTCGTACGCGACGGCCATGTCCGCCCACATGGTGTCTCCGCCGAAGGGCGGCACCTCGCGCAGCTGGAGCACGGCACCGAGCGCGGGCCGCTCCCGGAAGGTGACGTCCGCGTGCCACACGTTCTCGAAGGTCGGTGTGGCGCCGGCCCTCTTGTCGAAGCGCACCACGTCGGCGCTGGAGCCGCGGGCGAGCAGGGGATTGGTCTCCAGCTCGCCCCAGTTGCGGGCGAAGCCGCTCTGCTGCTCGGAGGTGAGGTGCTGGGCGCGGAAGAAGAGCACCTTCCACTCCAGCAGCGCCCGGTCGAGCTCCTCGCGCAGGGCGGGGTCCAGCGGTCGTGAGAGATCGACGCCTCGTATCTCCGCGCCGATCGTGGCCGCCTGAGGGACGAGTTCGAAGAGATCGTAGGGGCGGTCGGACCCGCCCTCGGGCAGGCGCCGCAGCTCACGGGCGCCCTCGTAGATGCCGCCCGTCGGCACGCGGGCCTCACGCAGCGTCGGTACGCCGGCCTGCGGAATGGTCACGGTCATGGAAATGCTCCTCGTTCGCATGGCTCGACAGCTCGATGGCAGGAGTGCGGAAGTGCAGGAATGCGGAAGTGCGGGAGGGCAGCAGCCACGAGACGTGAGGAGAGTCGGAGAGTCGACCAGCACGACGTGGACTGCGGCGCGGCGAGCCTCACGGCTCGGCCTGGGGGAGGAACCCGCTAGAGGCCGGAGCGCTCGCAGCCGGTCCGATTCGGGGCGCGCAGAGGCCCCGTCATCGTGCCGCAACAGTGCCAGGTCATGCTGATCATTGTGGGAGGAGCCCTCGATGCTGTCAACGGACACCTGTACGGTCCGTGGGCCGCGGGGCCCACGGACCGGCTCAGGCGCAGTCGGGACTGTGCGTGTCCTGCTGCTGTCGTGCCTCCAGCGCGGCCAGTGACTCGCTCACGCCCGCGGCGCGCGGTGAGCCGATGGCGCTGTACAGGGCGAGCGCGTCCTGCCAGTGCCCTCGGGCCGTCGGCAGGTCGTCGCGGTCCTGGTGGATGCGGGCCAGGCCGATGTGGGCCCGGGCCTGCTCCTCCTTCTCCTCGATCTCCATGGCCAGGGCGAGGGCGGCACGGTGTGCGGTCGCGGCCTCGTCCGGTGTGCCCGAGCCGTGCAGGGCCTCGCCGAGACCGTTGAGGCTGCCCGCTTCGCCGTACCGCTCGCCGGTCCGCTGGAACAGGGCGAGCGCCTCCCTCTGTCGGGTGGCCGCCTCCCGGTGGTGGCCGAGGCGGTTGTGGGCGTCACCGAGATTGCTGAGGGCGTGCGCCTCGCCCCCGCGGTGGCCGAGCCGCCGGAACAGGGCGAGGGCCTGCTCGAAGTGCTCGGCCGCCGTCGCGTGCTGGTCGAGCCGGGACAGCACGATGCCGAGGTTGCCCAGCGCGCTGGCCTCACCGAAGGCATGACCGAGGGAGCGGAAGAGGGCGAGCGCCTGCCGGTGCTGTTCGGCGGAGGTCTCGTAGTCGTCGAGCAGTTCGTGCACGATGCCGAGGTTGTTGAGCGTGTCGGCCTCGCCGCCGATGTCCCCGACCTTCCGGAAGAGGACGACCGCCTCGCCGTGCCGCTCGGCGGCCTCGCGGTACTGTCCGCGCAGTTCGTGCAGGACACCGAGGTTGGTGAGATTGCGGGCCTCGGTCACCGGCAGTCCGATCCGCCGGCACAGGGCGAGCGACTCCGTGTGGTGCCGGACCGCTTCGTCGTACTGCGCCAGCCGTCGGTGGGTGGTGCCGAGACAGGTGCGCACCTCGGCCTCGCCCCGCCGGTCGCCCGCCGCGCGGGCGGCACGCAGGGCGTTGCCGTGGATGACGAGTGCGTCGGTGAACAGTCCACGGCTGTCGAAGTGGCGGTGGAGCGTGGTGGACAGGCCGACGGCGTGCTCGGCCCTGCCGCGCCCGGCCTCGGTCGCGGTGACGGCCGTGAGCACGGCGTGCTCGGCCGCCAGCCACTCCTTGGCGTGGGCCTCTTCGGGAAACGGCGGCAGCTCGGTCCGGGGCGCCGGGATCCGGGGCCGCAGATGTCTCTCGGCCGGGAACAGCACGTCCATGGCGGCGCAGGACGCCGCGAGATAGTGGGTCAGGAGACGGTCGAGCGCCGTCTCGCGGTCGGCCGGCCCGTCGTGTCGTTCGGCCTGCCAGGCCGCGTACACCCGCAGCAGGTCGTGCATGCCGTAGCGGCCGGCGCGGGTGGGCTGGATGAGATGGCTGCGGGCCAGCAGCTCCAGTGTCCGCCGGGTGTCGTCGACGGGGCGTCCGCACAGGGCGGCCGCCGCGTACGCGTCCACATCGGGTCCCGGGTGCAGGCCGAGCAGCCGGAAGGCGGCGGCGGCCTCGGGGGGCAGGCGGTCGTAGGACCAGGAGAAGACGGCACGTACGGCCGCCCGGGGATCGTCGTCCGAGTCCAGCAGTTCCAGCCGGCCGCGCCGGTCGTCCAGTTCGGCGGTGAGGGCGCTCAGGGGCGACGCGGGACGGGCGAGCGCCAGCTCCGCGGCGATGCGCAGGGCGAGGGGGAGCCGTCCGCACTGTTCGGCGAGGACGGCCGCGGCCTGTGGTTCGGCCGTGGCCCGGGGGCCGATGAGCCTGCTCAGCAGGCGTACGGCGTCCTCCAGGGGGAGCACGTCGAGCACGAGCCGGTGGGCGCCGTGCAGGGACACCAGGGAGCTGAGGACGTCCCTGCTCGTCACCACGGTCCTGCAGCGGCTCGCGCCGGGCAGGAGCGGGCGTATCTGCTCGCTGGACGAGGCGTTGTCGAGCACGACGAGCATGCGGCGCTCGCTCAGCTCGGTGCGGTAGCGGGCGGAACGGTCGTCGAGGCGCAGCGGGATCTCCGGGCCCGGGACTCCGAGGGCCACGAGGAAGCCGGTGAGGACGTCGGCCGCGGGCACCGGTTCGTCCGTGTCGTAGCCGCGCAGGTCCGCGTAGAGCTGGCCGTCGGGGAACTGCTCGCGGATCCGGTGGGACCAGTGGACGGCGAGGGCGGTCTTGCCGACTCCGGCGGTGCCGGACACGGCGGACACCACGACCGTGTTGGTGGCGTCGGCCCCCTCGTCGGTGGCGAGCAAGTGCTGCGAGAGTTCGTCCAGTTGTTCCCTGCGGCCGGTGAACGCGCGTACGTCGAAGGGCAGTTGCGCGGGCCGGGAGGGTGAGGTCCGTGTGCCGCCCGGAGCGGGTCCCGACTCCGTGCCGCCTGCGGGCAGGGGGCGGTCGCGCAGGGCCTCCTTGTAGGCGGTGCGCAGTTCCACCCCGGGGACCGAACCCAGCTCGTCGGCCAGTCGGCGGCGGACCTCGGCGTAGTGGTCCAGCGCCTCGGCGGTCCGGCCCGCCTGGGCCAGGGATCTGACGAGCAGGGCGGCCAGCGGTTCCGCCAGGGGGAACTCGTCGGACAGGGCCCTTATCCGGCCGATCGCCTGCGAGGCATGGCCCGTCGCGGTCTCGGCCCGGGCCCAGTGGAGGGCGGCTTCGAGCCGTTCGTTCAGCCAGGCCGTCCGGGTCCGCTCGGCCCAGGCGCCCGGCAGGTCGGCCAGCGGCGAGCCCCGCCACAGATCGAGGGCGTCGCGCAGCAGCCGGCCGCACTCGGCGTCGTCCGGACGCAGCTCACGGGCCCGGGCCACCAGCGCCCTGAAACGAAGGAGGTCGATGCTGTCGTCCGCCGCCCGCAGCAGGTAGCCGCCCGACACCCGGGCCAGTTGGATCGACGGACGGTCCGCCGTCCCGTCCTCACCGCGCGCCGCCTCGTCCAGCACACGCCGGACCCGGCTCACATGGGAGTACAGCGTCGAACGGGCCGTGTCGGGAGGGGTGTCGTCCCACACCCGGTCCACCAGGGCGTCCACCGTCATCAACCGGCCCGCGTTGGCCGCCAGCGCGGCAAGGACCATGCGCTGCCTGGGCTGTCCCAGCTCGATATGACGGCCGTCGGCCCACAGTTCCAACGAGCCCAGTAATCGAAGATCCACGTCCCCACCCACGATCGGCCGCTCTGTCGTTCACGAACTCCCCCGATCTTGCCCAGGATTCCACACATGGGAGGCCGGTGGTGCCGTCATGGTGATGGTTCCGGTACGCCCCGTGATCTAGGTTCGCCCGAGCCCGGCAAGGTTTTCACAAGGTTCCTCTTGCAGTCTTCGAACAGCCGGTTGGCCGGCCCGGCGATCGGACCCCCCTTCGCGCCGGGACGGTCAACCGGATCAGCCGCAGGTTCGGCACGGAACCTGTTGTGGGGCTTCGCCCGTCGCCGCTGTCAACGGGGGTCAGCGGCGGCGGAGCGGGGCACCGGACACAGCCGGTGCCGCGCTCCGCGCATGTGTGCCGTCAGGGGACGCGTACCCAGTCGAGGGTGCGTTCCACGGCCCTCTTCCACCCGTCGTAGCCCTCCGCGCGCCGGTCGTCGGACCACTGCGGCTCCCAGCGCTTCGACTCGTTCCAGTGGGTGCGCAGTTCGTCGGTGTCCCGCCAGAATCCGGTGGCAAGACCCGCCGCGTACGCGGCGCCCAGCGCGGTCGTCTCGGCGACGACGGGACGGCTCACGGGCACGCCCAGGATGTCGGCCTGGATCTGCATGCAGAGGTCGTTGGCGGTGACCCCGCCGTCGACCTTGAGCACGTCGAGGTGGACCCCGGAGTCCTGTTCCATGGCATCCACGACGTCCCGGCTCTGGTAGCAGATGGCCTCCAGCGTCGCCCGCGCCAGGTGCGCGTTGTCGTTGTACCGGGCGAGACCGACGATCGCCCCGCGCGCGTCGGAGCGCCAGTAGGGCGCGAATAGCCCGGAGAAGGCGGGCACGAAGTACATCCCGCCGTTGTCCTCGACGCTGCGGGCCAGCTCCTCGCTGTCGGCGGCGGTCTTGATGATCTTCATCTGGTCGCGCAGCCACTGCACCGCGGAGCCGGTCACCGCGATGGAGCCTTCGAGCGCGTAGACCACCGGCTCGTCACCGAACCTGTACGCGACGGTGGTCAGCAGCCCGTGCTCGGAGCGGACCAGCTCCGTGCCGGTGTTGAGCACCAGGAAGTTGCCCGTGCCGTAGGTGTTCTTCGCCTCGCCCGGCGCGAAGCAGACCTGTCCGACGGTCGCCGCCTGCTGGTCGCCGAGGACGCCCCCGATGGGAACGGCCGCGCGCAGCGGCCGGGAGGCGCGGGTGACGCCGTACGCCTCCGGGTGCGACGAGGGCTTGATGGCCGGCAGCATGGCCCGCGGGACGCCGAAGAAGCCCAGCAGTTCGTCGTCCCAGTCGAGGGTCTCCAGGTTCATCAGCATGGTGCGGCTGGCGTTGGTCACGTCGGTGGCGTGGATACCGCCGTCGGGCCCGCCGGTGAGGTTCCACAGGACCCACGCGTCGGTGTTGCCGAACAGGGCATGGCCCTGCTCCGCCGCCTCGCGTACGCCGTCGACGTTCTCCAGGATCCACTGGATCTTGCCCCCGGAGAAGTACGTGGCCGGCGGCAGCCCGGCCTTGCGGCGGATGACGTCGCCCTGCCCCGAGCGTTCCAGGGCCGCCGCGATCTTGTCGGTGCGGGTGTCCTGCCACACGATGGCGTTGTAGTACGGGCGGCCGTTGCGCGGATCCCAGACCACCGTGGTCTCGCGCTGGTTGGTGATGCCGATCGCGGCCAGGTCGGTCCCCGACAGGCCGCCGTGGCGCAGGGCGTTCTGGATCACCGAGTTGGTGCGCTCCCAGATCTCCACCGGGTCGTGCTCCACCCAGCCCGACCGCGGCAGGATCTGTTCGTGCTCCAGTTGGTGCTTCGCCACCTCGTTGCCGCTGTGGTCGAAGATCATGAATCGGGTGCTGGTGGTTCCCTGGTCCACCGCGCCGATGAAGTCCGCCATGGGTTTCCGCCTCTCCGGCCGGTCGGGTCAGTCCTTGGATGCCGGGACGCGTCCCGGCGGCTCGGGTTCCGCGGACGGCAGGAAGCGGCTGATGAAGACCTTGTACAGACCGGCGCCGAGCAGGCCGCCGACCAGCGGGCCGATGATCGGCACCCAGAAGTACAGGTTCCCGTACTGATCCCGCCACGCTCCGCCGTATCCGGTGAAGAAGCTGGCCAGCCGCGGTCCGAAGTCACGGGCCGGGTTGATGGCGTACCCCGCGTTCGTCCCCCAGGCCATACCGATCGCGACGACGACCAGGCCGATGACGAACGGGCCCAGGTTCGCGCCCGGCGGTGTGTTCAGCATGTCCGTGATGGCCATGATCAGCAGCAGCAGGATGGCGGTGCCGATGACCTGGTCACGGAACGCGCCCCACTCGTGGACGGGGAGGGCGGGGTTGCCGTTGCCGGGCAGCGTCGAGAACACGCCTTGCGTCTTGATGGTGTGTCCGGGGTCGGCCTTCGCCAGCGCCTCGCTGTAGTTCCAGCGGACGAGGAGCGCGGCCACGAAGGCGCCGGCCGTCTGGGCCAGCGCGTAGGGAGCCACCTTGCGCCACGGGAAGCCCTTGAACGCCGCGAGTGCGACGGTCACCGCGGGATTGAGGTGGGCGCCGCTCAGCCTCGCCGCCACATAGACGCCCAGGGTGACACCCAGGCCCCATGCCCAGGCGATGCTGTCGTGGTCACCCAGGCCACCGGCGGGATCGGTGAGAGCGCCTCCCGCGGACACCTGGGCCACCACACCGCATCCGAAGAGGATGAGGATCAGGGTGCCCGCGAACTCGGCCGACAACTCGCCGACCAGACCGGACCGTATACGTCGCTCAGCCATGGAAGCTCACCCTCCGCCGGCTGTACCGGCCGTCGACCGCCCCGAGCGATATCCGTCAGGCTAGGACGGTTCACCGGAAAGTGCATATCAGGGCATTTCAGGTGCTCGATCGGTCGATGGCGGTCATCGCCTGCCACGCACCCGGGCGGACACCCGTCGCGTTGAGGAAGAACACCGAGAAGTTGGACGCGTCGGGGAAGCCGAGTGCGCGCGCACAACCGGCCGACGTGAGCCGGTCGTGGGCGAGGAGCCGCCGGGCCTCCAGGACGATCCGGTCGACGATGTACGCCTTCGCGGTGCGACCGGTGGCCTGCTGCACCGCCCTCGAAAGCGTGCGGGGCGCGTAGCCCAGCGCCCGGGCGTAGTACGCGGCGTCGTGATGCTCCCGGAAGTGAGCTTCGACGCCGGACCTGAACAGCCGGAACGTCGGATTCGTCGCCCCCGTCCCACCGTGCGGCGGCCGCAGCCGGGCGACGAGCGCGGAGAGCAGGATCTCGGGCAGTTCGGTCGCCCTGTCTTCGGGCGGGGCGGACGCTTCGAGGAGGAGATGTCTCCGCGCGGCGTCGACGAACGGCCAGTCGGCGTCGGGAACGCGCCACCGCGCGACCCGGTCCGCGGACGCGACGAGTTCGCGCGTGGCACGGGTGACCGGCGCGGTCGGCGTGAACAGCACGACGTGCCCTGCCACATCCGCGATGTCGTCCCATCGGTGCACCGCGCCGGGAGCGACCCACACCGCGGACCGCTCCCCGAGCGGATGCCGCAGGAAGTCGACCGTGACGGCTCCCCGCCCGGCGTCGACGAGAGCCAGGACATGGAAGTCGGCGCGTTGTGTGCCGCCGTCGTTGAGCTCGCGCAGGCGGTCGACCGTCATCGTCTCGACGGCGCCGCCGTCGCCCCCGATGGGCTGATAGGTCATCTGCCGGATCACACGCACGTGTCCAGTTTCCACCATGGGACGACCGGTCGTGCCGATGTCCTGGAGCGGCCACGGAGCTTCAATCGATGCAGGAAGAAGAGCTCAGCACACTGATCGAGGAAGTCGCGATGACCCGTACACCCCAGACGCTGCCGACACCGCTGCCCGTTTACGACCA
This sequence comes from Streptomyces liliiviolaceus, assembly GCF_018070025.1. NCBI lineage: Bacteria > Bacillati > Actinomycetota > Actinomycetes > Kitasatosporales > Streptomycetaceae > Streptomyces > Streptomyces liliiviolaceus. The sequence goes on along the minus strand of NZ_JAGPYQ010000002.1, from coordinate 1,768,315 downwards.
CCGCTCCGGGACCGGACCGACCCTGGTGTTCCTGCACTACTGGGGTGGTTCCGCCCGCACCTGGGATCTCGTCGTCGACCGCCTCGTGGGGCACGACCTGCTCACTCTCGACTTCCGTGGATGGAGCCGCTCAAGCGCTCTGCCCGGCCCGTACACGCTCCGGCGGCTCGCCGACGACACGCTCGCCGTGCTCGCCGACGCGGGCGTCACCGACTTCGTCCTCGTCGGCCACTCCATGGGCGGCAAGGTCGCACAACTGATCGCGGCGACCCGGCCCGCCGGCCTTCGCGGGCTCGTCCTGGTCGGTCCCGGTCCGGCGAGGCCCGCCGCGGAGATCACTCCCGAGTACCGGGAGGGCCTGTCCCACGCCTACGACTCCGACGAGTCCGTCGCCGGCGCACGGGACCACGTCCTGACGGCGACCGAGCTGCCCGCGTCGATCAAGTCGCGGATCGTGACCGACTCCCGTGCGAGTGCCGACGACGCCCGCACGGAGTGGCCGCTGCGGGGGATCGCGGAGGACATCACCGGGCACACCCGCCGGATCGGTGTCCCCACCCTCGTCGTCGCCGGAGAGAACGACCGGGTCGAACCCGTCGACGTGCTCCGCGACAACCTGCTGCCCTACCTTTCCGAAGCCGACTTCGTGGTGCTCCCGCACACGGGTCACCTGATCCCGCTGGAAGCCCCGGCCGGCCTGGTCGAGGCGATCGTCGCCTTCGCACCCGTTTCCTGACCGGCACAGGGCTGTGGGACGCGGGCAGCCCCTGCGAGGGTGGGCCCATGCATACGACCCCGGACGGACGACCCGTCCCGCCCGCCCATGCCGGTGAACGCGCCATGCTGGAAGCCTGGTTGGACTTCCACCGTGCGACGCTCGCCCTGAAGTGTGCGGACCTGAAGGACGATCAGTTACGACGGGCAGCGGCGGCGCCGTCGTCGATGACACTGCTCGGCCTCGTCCAGCACCTGGCCGAGGTGGAGCGCAACTGGTTCCAACGCATCTTCGCGGGACAGGACGTGCCACCTGTCTTCGGACGGGGCAATCACGACGGCTTCGCCCTTGAACCGGGCCGGGGACTGGCCGAGGTCACCGCCGTCTGGCAGGCGGAGATCGCCCGGGGCCGTGAGCTGATCGCCGACGCGACCCTGGACGACTCCGGCCGCCTGTCGGAACAGGACGCGGAACACGTCGGCGATCAGGGAGTCTCGTTGCGCTGGATCCTGGTGCACATGATCGAGGAATACGCGCGTCACAACGGTCATGCCGACCTCATCCGGGAGGGGGTCGACGGAGTCACCGGCACCTGACGGACGCCGACCGGGCACCGGCGTCCGAGCCGCCGCTCAGGCCAGCATGACGTCCTCGCCCGCCGTCACGGGGACGATCTCGTCGTCCGGCGGCGCCTCGGCCTTCACCGGCGTCCCGAAGTCCGACAGCGTCATCGTCGTCACGGCCTTCATACCGCCGAAGTAGGACAGCCTGACCTGGACCGCGCGCCCCTTCCCGTCGACCCACACATCCGCGTAGACAGGCACGTCGTCGCCCAGTTTCTCGCGCACCTCGTCCAGACCCTGTCTGGTCCTCGTCGTCATCCGGAGCGTCGCCGTGGCGTGGTCGATCGTGCCCCGGTAGTGCACCGCCGGAGCGTCGTTCACCCGCTCCTCGCCCTCGTTCGACACCTGCCGCATCGCCTTCATCTGGCGGAGCAGATGCTCGGGGTCGTTCAGCGGGGACCGCAGGAAGTAACGGGTCTGGGCCTCGCTCCGGTCGGCCGCGGCCCACTTGTCCTCGTCCACAGCCCGCGAGCCCCGGACATAGACCGTGTCACCGACGAAGACCTCCTCGACGGTGTCCATGCCGCTGTCCTCAAGGTCCACCGTGAGCCGGCCCCTGTCATCCCCGAGGTCGAAGGCGCCGGCGATCGCGAACACGTACGTCCTGGGGCTGTCGGTGGACCGCATCTCGATCGTCTCGTCCACGCGGGCGCTGGCCGCGCTCGTCCTCGCGATCGCGGCGCGTACGGCCGCCGCGTCGGCCGCGGCCTTCTTCGCGCTCTCTCCCGTGTCGCCGTCACCGCCCGCGCCGCCGGAACAGGCGGTGCAGAGCAGGAGGACGGCGGTGGAGAGGAGGTGGGCGTGGCGCATCGGCTCTCCGGGAAATCGTCACTGCGGTGGGGTGGGGCCCGCTAGGGCCTGGAGATCTTCGCACGCGACCGGTGCCGCGGCACGCGATTTTCGGCTGCGGCACACTGCGCGGAGAGGGGGCGCATGCTCCGCCTCATTGCGGGCGGGCCCGTCCGAGTATGCGGCCGAGCCACCGGGTTCGGGCGTCGCGGGCCTCGCGGGAGAGTGCCGCGGCCGGGGCGACGGAGTCGAAGCCGTGGAACGCGCCGGGCCAGACGTGCAGTTCGGCGTCGCCGCCGGCCCGCCAGATCCCGTGGGCGTAGTCGACGTTCTCGTCACGGAAGGTCTCCGCCGAGCCGACGTCGATGTAGGTCGGCGGCAGTCCGCCGAGATCGGTGGCGCGGGCCGGGGCGGCATAGGGCGGCAGATCGGACGCGCCGTACCCGTCTCCCAGGTAGGCCTGCCAGGCGACGGCGGTCGAGGCCCTGTCCCACAGACCGACGCCGGCCAACTGGTGGGCGGAGGGACTGTCGAGGCGGTCGTCGAGCATCGGGCACAGCAGGAGCTGCCCGACGGGTGCCGGCCCGTCGCCCCGGTCCCGGTTGAGCAGCGTCAGAGCCGCGGCGAGCCCGCCCCCGGCGCTCTTGCCCCCGATGACCACGCGCCCGGCGTCGATCCCGAGCGCGTCCGCCCGGTCCACGGTCCACAGGAGGCCCGCGTGACAGTCCTCCAGCGGTCCCGGGTAGGGCGTCTCCGGAGCGAGCCGGTACTCCACGGACACGACCGCCAGGCCGAGCGGGCCGGACCAGTCGCGGAGGATCCTCGGCAGCACGGACCATGCGTTGCCCATGATCATCCCGCCGCCGTGGAGGTAGTACAGGACCGGCAGCGGTCCGGTGGCGTCGGCGGGCCGCGCGTACACGAGCGTCACGTCCGGCCGGTTCTCCGTACCGGGCACGCTCAGCTCCTCGACGGAGAAGCGGCCGTCGGCCCGCAGCTCGTCCGCGGTGGGCCGGGGCCTGCTCGCCGTGTCCCGGGCCCGCTGGACGGCGAGGTTCTCCGCGGTGAGCCGGGCCCCGGACAGGTCACCCAAGGCGGCCAGAGCGGCGGCCAGTTCGGCATCGAGCGGCGGGGCCGGTCGCACGGAGCCGACGATGCTCGCGTCGACCTGCTCGGAGGCCGCAGGGCCCTGACGCCCTGTCATGACGTGCGCCCCTGGCGACCGAAACGACGCACCTGGGCCCCGCCGAGCCGTCGACCTGAGTCCGGTACAGCTCCGACGCAGGATGCGTTGCTGACGCACATATCGGCGCTGACGCATATACCGGTGCGAAGGCCTGCGCCTGTGCTTGCGCCTGGGCCGAGCGGCGATGTCACACAGATCATGAGTCCAGGAAACCAGCAACCGGGCAGGTCGGGGCCGCGAAGCCCACAGCTCACCCCGACTCCTAGTTGAACATGTTCAAAAATGCGGGATACGCTGTCGTCGAACGAAGCCGAGGGGGTGTTCGATGAAGGTAGTGCTGCCCGGGGGAACCGGACAGGTGGGCGCGATTCTCGACCGTGCGCTGACCGCGGCCGGACATGAGGTCACGGTGGTCACCCGGAACCCGTCGAGGGCCCACGACATCCGCTGGGACGGGACCACGCTCGGACCCTGGGCCGAGGCGGTCGACGGCTGCGATGTCGTCATCAACCTGGCCGGACGCAGCGTCTCCTGCCGGTACACCGAGGAGAACCTGCGCGCCATGATGGACTCCCGAGTGGACTCGGCGCGCGTGGTCGGCGAGGCGATCGCCGCCGCGGCACGACCACCGCGCGTCTGGCTGCAGATGAGTACGGCGACGGTCTACGCCCACAGTTTCGACGCGGCGAACGACGAGGCGACCGGGGTGATCGGCGGTTCGGAGACCGGGGTGCCGGACTACTGGGCGTACAGCGTCGAGATCGCGAAGAACTGGGAGCGGGCGCAGACCGAGGCGCCGACACCCGCGACCCGCAAAGTGGCCCTGCGTGCGGCGATGGTCATGAGTCCGGACCGGGGTGGCGTCTTCCACGTACTGTCGCGGCTCGTGCGCCTCGGACTGGGCGGGCCGGTGGCGGGCGGCGCGCAGTACGTCTCCTGGATCCATGACGAGGACTTCGTGCGCGCGGTGGAGTTCCTGATCGACCGGGACGACATCGAGGGACCGGTGAACCTCGCCTCGCCCGGACCACTTCCGCACCGCGACTTCATGCGGGCGCTGCGCACCGCGTGGCGTGTCCCGGTGGGGCTGCCGGCGACGCGCCGGATGGCCGAGCTGGGGGCGTTCGCGCTGCGCTCGGACACGGAACTGCTGCTCAAGAGCCGCCGGGTAGTGCCGGGTCGGCTGGACGAGGCCGGGTTCGCGTTCGCACATCCTGAGTGGGGGAGTGCCGCCGTTTCTCTCGTCGAGCGGGCCAGGCACCGGCGTGCCGGCCGCGACGCCGACCTGGTGAGCAAGCCGACGCCGACCTGCTGAGCGGGCGGTAGGGGGTCCTTCGCGTTGAGCACATGGACTGCACGGACCGCACGGACCGTACGGACTGCACGGTCCGTACGGACCGCATGCACCGCACGAACCCCCGGCTCAGGACGATTCGCGCACGACGAGTTCCGTGGGAAGCACGACCTGCCTGCGCGGCTCCTCGGGGTTGCCGATCTCCTCCAGGAGCAGGCGCGCGATCGTCTCGCCGATCTCCTCGACCGGCTGGCGCACACTGGTGAGCGGCGGGTTGGTGTGCCGGGCGATGATGGAGTCGTCGAAGCCGACCACCGCCACGTCGTCGGGCACGGCGCGCCGTTGCCTGCGCAACTCCACCAGCGCCCCCGCGGCCATCACGTCCGAGGCGACGAACACGGCGTCGAGCGCCGGGACTTGTTCAAGGAGTGAACGCATCGCGGCCTCGCCGCCCTCCTCGGTGAAGTCGCCGGAGGCCACCAGCCGGTCCGTGGCTTCGTGCCCCGCCTTCTCAAGGGCCTCACGCCACCCCTGGAGCCGGCTGCGTGCCACGTCCATGTCGAGGGGGCCGCTGATCGTGGCGATGGTCCGCCGCCCCTGCGCGAGCAGATGGCCGACGGCCGTCGCGGCTCCGCCCGCGTTGTCGGAGTGCACATGGCTGAGCGACTCGTCGGGGGAGCGGCGCCCGGCGAGCACCGTGGGCAGCCCCATGTCCTCCAGCAGGCCCGGCAGTGGGTCGTGTTCGTGCACCGAGACCAGCAGGACCCCGTCGACCCGGCGTTCCGCCACCGACTCGGTGAGCTGGTCCCGTTCCGCCTGGTCGCGGACGAGGACCAGTTGGAGCTGGGTGCGGGTCTTCGCCAGAGCGGTGCTGACCCCGCGGATGACCGCCGAGAAGTACGGCTCGGAGCCCAGCCTGCTCTCCGACTCGGGGATCACCAGTGCCACGGAGTTCGTCCGGCTCGTCACCAGGCCCCTGGCGACCGAGTTCGGCACGTAGTTCAGCTCGGCGATGGCGGCGAGCACGGCGGCCCTGGCCTTCTCGCTGACCAGCTCCGAGCCGTTGATGACTCGTGAAACCGTGGTGCGTCCGACACCGGCGCGCGCGGCCACGGTCTTGATGGTCGGACGCTGTCCGCCCCGCATGTCGCCTCCTCGCCCACGCGCCGCCCCAGCGGCTGCCACCTGCGCATTGTGCCAGACCCGCGAAGAGCGCCCGAAGGGCCCGGGCGGGGCCGCACGACATCTTCCGGCAACGAAGTGGTTTCAACTTCTTGACAGGACCCTGTGACGGCGGCCACGCTCTGGGCCACCGAGTGGGCACGTTCCCATCGACGTTTGGGAACGTACCCACCGGACAAATCGGGCCTGCGGAGCGGACCGCGGGGCTCGAACTCCGGTGCGTCAGCGCCGCCGCTAGGAGGACGAAATGGGCAAGGTCCGAAAGAAGTTGCGTACACGAGCCGTGGCCGCCGTATCGGTTGTGTCGGCTCTCGGCCTGGTCGTGGGCTGCGGAGGCAGTGACAGCGGGGGGACCGGTGGGGGGAAGAAGGACGGCAAGACCACCATCACCATGGGCCTGTTCGGCGTCATGGGCTTCAAGGAGACCGGCCTCCTCGACAAGTACATGAAGGAGCACCCGGATGTCGTCATCAAGGCGGACGTCGCGGGCGACGAGCAGACGTACTACACCGCGCTGCAGACCCACTTGGCGGCCGGCAGCGGGCTGAAGGACATCCAGGGCATAGAAATTGGTAGGGCCAAGGAGCTGTCCGACACGCAGCAGGACAAGTTCGTCGACCTGGCCGGCGCGCCCGGGACGGACCACTTCCTTCCGTGGAAGCAGAGCCAGGTGACCACCTCGGACAAGAAGGTCATCGGGCTCGGCACCGACATCGGCCCGATGGCCGTCTGTTACCGCAAGGACCTGTTCGAGCAGGCCGGTCTGCCCACCGACCGCGAGAAGGTCGCCAAGCTGTGGGAGGGCGACTGGTCGAAGTACGTGGCGGCGGGCAAGAAGTTCAAGGCCGAGTCCAAGGACGACAAGGTCGCCTTCATGGACAGCTCCAGCGGACTGTTCAACGCCATGATCTACGGCAACTCCCAGCAGTTCTACGACAAGCAGGGCAAGCTCATCTACGAGACGAACCCTGTCGTGAAGGACGCCTGGAAGCTGGCCTCCGAGGCGGCCACGTCCGATCTGACCGCCAAGCTCCGCCAGTTCCAGCCCGGCTGGGACCCCGGTCTGGCCAACAGCACCTTCGCCTCCACCGTCTGCCCGGCGTGGATGCTCGCGCACATCAGCGAGAAGGCCGGACCGAAGAACAAGGGCAAGTGGGACGTGGCCAAGGCACCCCAGGGCGCCAACTGGGGCGGGTCCTTCCTCGGGGTGATGGAGAAGAGCCCGGTCAAGAAGGAGGCGCAGGAACTCGTGGCCTGGCTGACCGCTCCCGAGCAGCAGGCCTACCTGTTCAAGGAGATCGGCAACTTCCCGTCGTCGCAGACGGCGCTGGAGATGCCCGAAGTAGTCGACGCCAAGTCCGACTACTTCGCCGGTGCGCCCATCGGGCAGATCTTCGGCGCGGCGGCCAAGGAGATCCCCGACGAGCAGGTGCTCGGCCGCAAGGACGGCACGATCAAGGACATCTTCTCGCAGGGTCTGACCTTGATCGAGGCGCAGAACAAGAGCCCGAACGAGGCGTGGAAGACCACGGACAAGCGCATCGAGAAGGCCGCGGGCTGACCTGGGCTCCCTTCGCCCACGGCCCACTCGGCCAGGGCCCACGGCTCAGGGCTCGACAGCCTGGGGCCCTTGGCCGACGGACGGCCCGCAGTGCACGACTCACCGCCCGTTGACGCTTCCGTAGCAGTGCCCGGCGTCCCATGGAAGGCCCGTACGGGCCGCCGGGCCTTGCCTCCTCGTCACCCCCGAGCACCACCCCCGCTCCCACCCTCCAGGAAGGACGCCTTCCGGTGGCCATCTCCACCTCGACACCCCCAGACGGTGCGCCCGGCACCGCCGCGCCGGACGGGTCCGGTTCCGGCGCCGAGCGCCGCAGTACGCTGCTCCACCGCCTCGACGTGCGCGGCGCCCCGTACGCCTTCGTCGCCCCGTTCTTCGTCGTCTTCGCGGCCTTCAGCTTCTACCCGCTCGTCTACACCTCGTGGATCTCGCTGCACCGCGTCGAACTGTCGACCCTGAACGTCATGGAGTGGGTCGGCTTCGACAACTACACGGCTCTGTGGGACGACGACCGGTTCTGGAACGCGCTGCTCAACACGTTCACCATCGGTGTCCTGTCGACCGTGCCGCAGCTGATGATGGCGCTCGGTCTCGCGCACCTGCTCAACTACCAGCTGCGGGGCTCGACGTTCTTCCGTGTCGCCGCCCTCACCCCGTACGCCACCTCGGTGGGCGCTGCGGCCCTCGTGTTCACGATGCTCTTCGAACGCGACTTCGGCATGATCAACTGGATGCTGAGCCTGGTCGGCATCGACAACATCGACTTCGAGAACAACAAGTGGGCCGCGCAGACGGCCATTTCGACGATCGTCATCTGGCGCTGGACCGGCTACAACGCCCTGCTCTACCTCGCGGCGATGCAGGCGATCCCGCGCGACCGCTACGAGGCCGCGGCCATCGACGGGGCCTCGCGCTGGCAGCAGTTCCTCAAGGTCACCGTTCCCGGAATCCGTTCCACCATCGTGTTCACCATCGTCCTGTCCACGATCGGCGCCACCCAGCTCTTCGGTGAGCCCCTGATCTTCGGCCAGGGCCCGAACGGCATCACCGGGGGAGCGGACAACCAGTACCAGACCCTGGGACTGCTCCTGTACGAGGAGGGCTGGAAGAACTACCAGATGGGCCGGGCCGCCACGGTCGCCTGGGCGATGTTCCTGCTGCTCATCGTCCTCTTCGTCGTCCAACGACTCGTCAAGCGCGTCCTGGCGCGCAGGGCCTGACCGGGAGACCCCCATGACCACAGACAGCATCCCGGTCGAGACGGCGGACGCACGCCCCGGGACCGTACAGAAGAAGACACGCAAGAACGCCCCGCCCGGCGGCCGGAGCCGGCAGCTGTTCCGGCACCCAGGTGCCGGACGTCAGCATCACGCGGGCCCCCTCGCCTACATCCTGCTGGGGATCGCGGCGCTCTTCTCCCTCTTCCCGCTCTACTGGACGATGGTGGCGGCCTCGACCGACAACACGCGCGTCACCCAGACGCCCCCGCCGTTCCTGCCCGGCCCTCACCTGCTGGACAACCTCGGCAAGGCCTGGCAGGACGCCGCGCTGGGCAAGGCCATGCTGAACAGCCTGATCGTGGCCGGTGTGATCGCCCTGTCCACGGTGCTGTTCGCCACCCTCGCCGGTTTCGCCTTCGCGAAACTCCGTTTCAAGGGCCGCAACATCCTGCTGATGCTCGTGATCGGCACGATGATGGTGCCGCCCCAACTCGGCGTCGTACCACTGTTCATGATGATGACCGAGCTGGGCTGGGGCCAGCAGTTGCCCGCCGTCATCTTCCCCACGCTCGTCAGCGCCGTCGGGGTGTTCTTCATGCGGCAGTATCTGAGCGAGGCGCTGCCCGACGAACTCGTCGAGGCCGGCCGGGTGGACGGCGCGCACTCCCTGCGCATCTTCTGGAGCATCGTGCTGCCGATCGCACGGGCGCCCATGGCCGTCCTTTTCATGATCACGTTCGTGCACGCCTGGAACGACTTCTTCTGGCCGTTCATCGTGCTCGACATGTCCAACCCGACCGTGCCCGTCGCCCTGACTCAGCTGAGCGCGGGATACGTGCGCGACCAGTCGCTGATCATGGCCGGCGCCCTCCTCGGCACACTGCCCCTGCTCGCCATGTTCGTCGTCTTCGGCCGTCAGATCGTCGGCGGCATCATGCAGGGAGCGGTCAAGGGATGACCGACCCGCCGTCCCCGCGGTGCCGGGGTCCTCCGGCGTGCACGTCCTCGCTCCACCCCTCCCGTCCCGCAGCACTCTGGAAGGACTCACGTGACCACCGTTACCCGACGCGTCGCGCCCACCCCGGAAGACTCCACCGCCGTCCGGTTCCCGCAGAACTTCACCTGGGGCACGGCGACCGCCGCCTACCAGATCGAGGGCGCCGCCACCGCGGACGGACGCACCCCCTCGATCTGGGACACCTACTCGCACACGCCCGGCAGGGTGCGCAACGGCGACACCGGTGACGTGGCCACCGACCACTACCACCGCTGGCGCGAGGACGTCGAGATCATGGCCGACCTCGGGGTGAGCGCCTACCGGTTCTCCCTGTCGTGGTCACGGGTGCAGCCGACAGGCCGCGGCCCGGCCGTCCAGAAGGGGCTCGACTTCTACCGCGCCCTGACCGACGCCCTGCTGGAGAAGGGCATCGAACCGGTCGTCACCCTCTACCACTGGGACCTGCCGCAGCACCTGGAGGACGCGGGCGGCTGGCCGGAGCGCGTCACCGCCGACCGGTTCGCCGACTACGCGACCCTCGCGGCCCGCGCGCTGGGGGACCGGGTGAAGACCTGGACCACCCTCAACGAGCCCTGGTGCAGCGCCTTCCTCGGCTACGGCTCCGGTGTGCACGCCCCCGGCCGCACCGACCCGGTGGCCGCCCTGCGCGCGGCGCACCACCTCAACCTCGCCCACGGCAAGGCCGTACAGGCACTGCGCGCCGAACTCCCGTCCTCCGCGCGGGCGTCCATCACGCTCAACATCCACCACGTCCGGGCGCTGACCGAGTCCGCCGAGGACGTGGACGCGGCCCGCCGGATCGACGCGCTGGCCAACCGGGTCTTCACCGGACCGCAGTTGGAGGGCCGGTACCCGCAGGACCTCCTCCAGGACACGGCCGGCCTCACCGACTGGTCCTTCGTGCGGGACGGCGACCTCGCCGAGATCCACCAGCCGCTGGACTTCCTGGGCGTCAACTACTACACGCCCACCCTCGTCTCCGCCGCCACGGCTGGGGCCAGCCACGGCTCCGACGGGCACGGGCAGAGCGAGCACAGCCCCTGGCCGGGGGCCGAAGTCGCCTTCCACCGTCCTGAGGGCAGCACGACCGCGATGGGCTGGGCGGTCGACCCCAGCGGCCTGTACGACCTGCTGCTGCGCCTCAAGGCGGACTTCCCCGCCATGCCCTTGATGATCACCGAGAACGGGGCGGCGTTCGACGACTACGTGAACCCGGAGGGCGAGGTGGTCGACCCCGAGCGTATCGCCTACCTGCGCGGCCATCTGTCCGCGGTGCACCGGGCGATCAAGGACGGCGTCGACGTACGGGGCTACTTCCTGTGGTCCCTGCTGGACAACTTCGAGTGGGGCTACGGCTACAGCAAGCGCTTCGGCGCCGTCTACGTCGACTATCCGACCGGCAGGCGCATCCCCAAGGCCAGCGCGCGATGGTACGCCGACGTGGCCCGCACCGGCCTCCTGCCGGACGGAGGGGGCGAGCGCTGAGCCGGTCCGCCCTCGCACGCGCGCCCGGACCGCGCTGACCCGTGCGACGGAAGTGAGGCATGCGCAGGCATGGACGCACCGGGACGGGGCACCCGAGGTGTACCCGACACCTTCGGTGTCGCCCAGTGACAACGACGCCACTGATGAGGTCCGGATTCTCGCGGTGGCGTCTGCCCACGTGCGAGCTGTGCTGTGTGTGGGAGAGGAATCACCATGATGGTGCCGGCGGAGAAGGAACTGCGTACGGTCCTGGCCCGGTTCGCGGAGGTGCGGATCGAGCACGACGTGCGCCCCACCGGCCGCACCAGCCGCGCACTGGAGAACGTCACCTACACGCTCTGCGTCATGACCGCCTCACGCACCGCGGAAGAGGCCCTGCGTACGGCCGACCTGCTGATCGAGCAGTACCGCACCGCCCGAGAGGGCGTGGTGCAGGAGGACGAGACGCTGGCCGCGTAAGGCCGAAGAGGCGTGAGGCACCGGCCGGGTGAGGACGGGGCCCGGTGACGGGCCGTGCCGACGCGGGGGCACAGCGGCTCCCCATCCGTAGGTGTCCCCGCGCCGGTTTGTCCTCCCCCTGTCGGAGCGAGCGGGAATCGCTCCGAGGACGGGGGAGGACGAAATGCCGGGGCCCCGGTGTCCGCTGCGAGGATCTGAGGACCCCGGCCGTCTCGCGGCCGTTCTGCCTGTTCCGATGAGCGGCGCGGGGTCCGGGAGCCGAGCGGCGCGGTGACCCTGCGGGCTGTCAGCACGGGTACCTGCCACCGCCCACCACTGTAGAGGGGCACGGGTGCCCGGCGCGGCGGCGCACACCGGGCGGACCGCGGCAGGGGACAGCGCACCGACGCACACACCGGTACGGAACACCTCCCGACACCTTCTGTCCCTAGGGGCGCGGTCGGTGTGCGGGCCGATGTCCGGATCAGTGTTCCAGCAGCATGCGCCGGGCCAGGCGGGCGATCTCCCGGGTCGCGGGGGACAGCACGGCTCCCTGGCGCCGGACCACGGCGATGGTGTCGTACAGCGGCTCGGCGAACCCGACGGTGTGCAGGTTCTCCGGGAACGTGCGGCTGCCCGCGACCGCCCGGGACACGATGGTGTCTCCCGCGCCCCGGGCGACCAGATGCAGCGCGGAGTCGACCTGCTCGACCTCGACCACCGGCGACAGGGTGATGCCCTCCACCTGGGCGCGCTCGGCCAGCTGGCGCCGGGTGGGATCCCGCCAGCCGTAGTGGGCGTCGTACAGGATCAGCGGCGCCTCGGCGAGGTCGGCCATCGTCACGGGCCGGGCGGTGCGCGCCGGGTCCGCCGAGGCGTAGACGACCTCGTCGCGCATGAGCGGCGTGATGTCGAGGCCCTCGGCGTCGATGGGCAGGACGACCAGACCGGCCTCCAGATCACCCGCGGTGACGGCCTCCGCGACCTCCACCGAGTTCAGGCCCACGATCCGCAGCCGCACCCGGGGATGCCGGGCGTGGAACGTTTCGAGCAGATCCGACAGCAGGTAGTAGTCGGCGTTGCGCAGCAGGCCGAAGGTGGCCACTCCGCCGTCGAGCGAGGTGAGGGAGCGCAGTGCCCGGTCGGCGCCCTCGGCCGCCTCCGCCGCCTGCTCGGCATAGGGCAGCAGTTCCTCGCCCGCCGCGGTCAGGACGAGCCGGCGCGCTCCCCGGGTGAACAGGGGCACCCGGTAGTGGTCCTCCATGCGTTTGATCAGTTCCGAGACCGAGGGCTGGGTGGTGCGCAGCTCCGCCGCGGCGGCCGAGAACGTGCCCAGCCGGGTGGCGGCGAGGAAGGCGCGCAGCTGGTTGAGCGTGATCGCCGGAGCGGACGAAGGTGGCATGCCGCCCACTCTGCCATAGGGTCGCCCTATGGGGTGGCGAGGACAATTCGAGGTTGTCCCGGGGCAAACCGTCCTTCAGGCTCATCAGTATGAAATTGAGCTCCCGCTTCACCGCTGCCTTCTCCGACCGCTACACCCTGCTGAAGGCTCCCGCAGTCGACGCTCCGCCCGCCCAGCGCGACCCCGAGGTGATCGAGACGGTCAGCCGCATGCTGTCCGAGATCGAGCGCGACGGCCTCGACGCCGTCCGCCGCTACGCACGCTCCCTCGACGGCCAGACCGACGGCGCGATCGAGCTGGACGCGGCCGACATAGCGCGCAGCGGCGACCGGCTGCCGAAGGACCTGCGTGCGGCGATCGAGCTCGGCGCGGAGCGCACCCAGCGCTTCGCCGCCCTGCAGCGCGACCATCTGGCGGACTTCGAGGAGGAGATCGCCCCCGGGCTGGTGGTCGGCCAGCGTTACGTACCGGTCTCCGCCGTCGGCGCCTACCTCCCCGCGGGCCGTTTCCCGCTCACCGCCAGCGCCTTCATGACCGTGGGCGTGGCCAAGGTCGCGGGCGTACCCACGGTGATCGGCTGCACCCCGCCCCAGCCGGACGGGCGCGCCAACGACGCCGTCACCTACGCCGCGCACCTCTCCGGCATCGACCACCTCTTCGTCGTCGGCGGGGTCCAGGCCCTCGCGGCCATGGCCTTCGGGCTGCTGGGCCGGGCGCCCGTCGACATGCTCGTCGGCGCCGGGAACGCCTATGTCGCCGAGGCCAAGCGCCAGTTGTTCGGCACGGTCGCCATCGACCTCCTCGCGGGGCCCTCCGAGGTGGCCGTCATCGCCGACGGGACGGCCGACGCCGAGGCCGTCGCGGCGGACCTGCTCGGCCAGGCCGAACACGGCCCCAACTCGCCGGCCGCCCTGGTCACCACCTCCGAGCGGCTCGGCCGTGACGTAATCGCCGCCGTCGAGCGCCAGCTGCCGACCCTGTCCACACAGGACATCTGCGGACCTGCCTGGCACGACTTCGGCTCCGTGATCTTGGTGGACAGCAAGGAGGACGCGGTCGCGGTCATGGACGAACTCGCCCCGGAGCACCTGGAGGTGCACACGGCCGACGACGACTGGTACCACGACACGCTGCGCAACTACGGCTCCCTGTTCCTCGGGCACTGGAGCACGGTCGCGTACTCGGACAAGGGCATGGCCGGGACGAACCACACCCTCCCGACCGCCGGAGGTGCCAAGCACAGCGCCGGGCTCTCCGTCTCCCGCTACCTGAAGCCGCTCACGTACCAGCGCATCGCCCGTGAGGCCACGCCGTCGCTCGCCGAGGCGGTGGAGGTCATCTCCGCGAGCGAGGGCATGACCGCCCACCAGGCCACGGCCACCCTCCGCCTGCGCTCCTACGCCGGCTGACCTCTCCCGCACAGGTCCGTACGTACAGATCCGTACGTACAGATCCAAGAAGACCCGCACAGATACGCACATACCAATACAGAAAAATACAGACCCTTACAGGCCCACACAGGAACGGTGCACCGGATGAAATCCGTACGTCGTGAGGTACGCCGTCGCGTACTCCGTGAGAGAACGGGCGGGAGAGCGGGCGCGCCCCGGCGTGCCTGGGGCGCCGCCGCGGCCGTCGCGGTGGCCGCCGTCCTCGCCTGCGCCGGGTGCAGCGCGCCCGGCGCGGGCAAGTCCGCCACCGCCGGGACGCAGTCCTTCATCACCGAGCCGGTGACCACCGAACAGGTCGCCGACCTCGGTGACGTCACCCTGCGGATGTGGGCGGACCAGGCGGAGAAGCCACTGATGAAGTCGGTCGTCCCGGCCTTCGAGAAGAAGTACCCGAACGTCACCGTCGACATCACCTACAAGAGCTTCGACGACCTCATCGCCACCGTCGTCAACGCCGCCTCCGGCAGCACCCCGCCCGACCTGTTCCAGGGCAACATCGGGTACGCGGTCGACGGCGCCCTGGTCAAGGCCAAGCTCGTCCGCCCCCTCGACGACGTGGCCGCGACCTACGGCTGGCTCACCGGCACCGGCGCGAGCACCCTGGCACCGGCCCGCTGGAACAGCGCGGGCACCGCCTTCGGCGACGGGAACCTCTACGGGATGTCCCCGATCAGCGAGGTCCAGGGCATCTACTACAACAAGGCCCTGCTCAAGTCCCTGGACCTCGAACCGCCGCAGTCCCTGAGCGACCTGGAGAAGGACCTCCCGGTCGTGAAGGAGGCAGGCAAGCAGCCGATCATGCTGGGCAACAGCGACCAGTACGCCGCCACCCACATCTTCTCCGACCTCGCCGTCACCGAGCAGAGCCCCGCCTCGATCAGCGACTGGATCGGCGGCAAGGCGGGCACGACCTTCGCCACCACCGGCAACGAGAAGGCGGCCGACACCATGGCCGACTGGGCGAAGAAGGGCTACTTCGGCTCCGGCTACGACGGTCTCAGCAACGAGGACGCCATCGCCCGCTTCGCCAAGGGCTCGGGCGCCTTCTTCGTCGGCGGCTCATGGAACGGCGCCAAGCTCGACCCCGAGAAGTTCGGCTTCGGCGCGCTCACCACCGGCGGCGCCGGAGCCACCGCCTCGCCGTGGCACATCGCCGCCTCCTCCAAGGCCACCCCCGCCGCCGTCGCCTTCCTCGCGGCCCTGCACACCCCCGAAGCCGGTCAGGAGATCCTCGACACCGGCCGCCTGCCCGTCGTCACCGACGGCGCGAAGGGCGCGAACAGCCTGCAGAGCCAGACCCTCGACGTGCTCAAGCGCACCATCGCCGCGGGCACCCAGGTCGGCTACTACGACTGGAGCGCCACCGACATGCTCTCCGTCATGGGCGGCCGACTCCAGGAGGTCATGGCGGGCCGCACGAGCAGCGCCGCCTTCACCAAGGCGGTCCAGGACTCCTGGCGGAAGGCGAGGGAGTCCGAGTGAGCACCGTCGCCCCCGCGCGGGAACGCGACACCGCGCCCACACCGACCGGCATACGCCGCAGCAGTCGGCCACGCCGCCATCTGACCTCCCTCTCCTGGTCCTCGCTGCTGTACGTGGCTCCGGCCCTGGCCTTCTTCGCCGTCTTCGTGGTGTACCCCATCGGCATCTCCGTCTGGTACTCCTTCTACGCCTACGACGGCCTGACCGAGGGCACGCCGGTCGGCCTCGACAACTACACGGCCGTCTTCACCGACCCCGACCTGCGCGCGGCCCTGCTGCACTCACTGGTCCTGCTGTTCTTCTACGCCGCCCTGCCGGTGGCCGTGGGCCTGCTGCTCGCCGGAGCCATGTCCCGTATCCGCGTGTACGGCCTGACGCTGTTCCGGGCCCTGCTGTTCGTGCCGCAGATCCTGTCCAGCGTCGTCGTCGCCGTGGCCTGGCGGAACCTCCTCGCCGAGGACGGACCGGTCAACGCGCTGCTGCGGTCGGTGGGCCTGGGCCGCTTCACGACGAGCTGGCTCGGGAACTTCGACACCGCCCTGCCCTCGATCGGAGTGGTCGGCACCTGGGTCGAGTACGGCCTGTGCATGGTGCTCTTCCTCAGCGGCATCGTGGCCATCGACCGGTCGACCTACGAGGCGGCCCGGCTGGACGGCGCCGGAGCGGTGCGGGAGTTCTTCTCCATCACGCTGCCCGCCCTGCGCCCCCAGATCTCGATCGCGCTGATCCTCACGGTCACCTTCGCCCTGCGCAATTTCGACCTCATCTGGAACACCACCCGCGGCGGACCCGGCACCTCCACCACCGTCCCCAGCCTGTACGTCTACCAGGACGCGTTCCAGAACCGCATGCTCGGCCGGGCCTCCGCCCTGGCCATCGTCCTCACCGTGGTCATCCTCGCCGTCGTGGTCGCCGTACAGCTCCTCCTGCGCGAACGCGACGGCAGGGGCCGCGGGCTCCTACGACGCGGTCCCGTCCGACCGGCCAGGAAGGTGCAGCCATGAGGATCGCCCGTACCGAGAGCGTCACCACGCACGCGCTGCTCGTCCTCGCGTCCGTCGTCGCCGTCTTCCCGCTGGTGTCGATCGTCGTCTCCTCGTTCGACGGCTCCTCCGGCGGACTGTCCCTGGACAGCTACTCGACGGCCTGGACCCAGGGCCGCTTCGGCTCCGCACTGCTGTCGAGCGCGCTGGTGTCCGTCACCGTCGTCGTGGTCACCGTGCTCCTCGCGAGCCTCGCCGGGTACGCCCTGGCCACCATGCGCGTCCCCGGCGGCAAGGTCATCCTGGGCCTGCTCCTGCTCGGCCTCGTCCTGCCGTACGAGGTCACCGTGCTGCCGCTCTACGAACTGCTCGCGGGCTGGAACCTCATCGACACCTACTGGGCGCTGATCCTCCCGCAGATCGCCCTGTCGGTGCCGCTCGGGGTGCTCTGGATGCGTACGTTCTTCGCCTCGGTCCCGCAGGAACTGCTCGAAGCGGCGCGCATCGACGGCACCAGCAGGTTCCAGACCCTGCGGCTGGTGGTGCTGCCCATCGCCGGGCCCGCCCTCACGACCCTCGGCACCGTGCTCTTCCTGTTCACCTGGAACGAGTTCCTGCTGGCCCTCATCCTGGTCCCCGACAACGCGGCGGTGCAGACCGTTCCGCTGGCGCTGTCCTTCTTCTCCGGGGCCGCCCGCTCCAGCGACCCCGCGGTCACCGCCGCGGCCGCCGTCCTCGTGGCCCTTCCGGTGCTGCTGGCGTACACGGTCCTGCAACGGCGCCTGATCTCCGGCCTCACGGAAGGAGCGGTGAAATGACCGCCGGCCGTTCGTCCGCCGCGAAGACCGGCGTGACCCGTGTCGTGTGCGAGCAACTGGCGCCACGCGTCGGCGATCTGTCCTACAACAAGTCGATGGCCCTGGACGCCGTCCGGCGGGCCCTGGCGGACGGGGCCGACATCGTCGTCCTGCCCGAACTGGTCACCTCCGGCTATGTCTTCGAGACCGCCGAGGAGGCCCGGACTACGGCGATCACCGTCGAGGACCCCTTCTTCTCCGAACTGAGCGCGGTGCTCGCCGGTACGCGGAGTGTCGTCGTGCTGGGCTTCTGCCAGCACGCGGACGACGCGGACGACACGCTGTACAACAGCGCCGCCGTGGTCGACGCGAGTGGTGTGCGGGCGGTCTACCGCAAGACACACCTGTGGGACCGGGAGACCTTGTTCTTCACGCCCGGGGACCGGACCCCGCCGGTGGTCGACACGGCACACGGCCGTATCGGTGTACTGATCTGCTACGACCTCGAATTCGCCGAGATGCCCCGCCGGCTCGCACTCGCCGGCGCCGACCTGATAGCCGTTCCGACCAACTGGCCGCTGGTCGAGCATCCGGCGGGCCAGTATCCGGCGGAGATCATCCAGGCCCAGTCCGCCGCACGCGCCAACGGTGTCTTCATCGCGTGCGCGGACCGCAGCGGCGTCGAGCGGGGACAGGAGTGGACGCAGGGGACTGCGGTCATCGACCAGTTCGGCTGGCTCACGTCCGCCGTCACCGCTCCCACCACTTCGAGCAATCCGGGCGATTCGGAGCAGCGGGCCGCGGCCGACCTCTTCCTCCACCTGTCCCGCGACAAGGCCATCTCCCCGCACAACGACCTGCTCGGCGACCGCCGGCCCGACATCTACGCACAGGAGACCCCGCTGCTATGACCACGGCAGACTCCACTCCCGCAGCCGCTGCCACTCCCGCAGCCACCTCCGCAGCCGCTGTCGCTCAGGCCGGTCCGCCGTCCGGGGCGGCCGACGACGACTGGTGGCGGACCGCCGTCATCTACCAGATCTATCCGCGCTCGTTCGCCGACGGCGACGGTGACGGCACCGGTGACCTGCCCGGCATCACCGGACGGCTCGACCACCTGGCGGACCTCGGCGTCGACGCCCTGTGGCTCTCCCCCTTCTATCCCTCGCCGCAGCGCGACGGCGGCTACGACGTGGCCGACTACCGCGCGGTGGACCCGCGCTACGGCACGCTCGCCGACTTCGACGAACTCCTCGCGCGGGCGCACGACGTGGGCATTCGCGTGATCGTCGACCTCGTGCCCAACCACTGCTCCTCGGAACACCTCGCGTTCCGTGACGCGCTCGCCGCCGCCCCCGGCAGCGACGAGCGGGCCCTGTTCCACTTCCGTGACGGCCGCGGACCGGACGGCTCCCTGCCGCCCAACGACTGGACGTCGATGTTCGAAGGGCCCGCCTGGACCAGGGTCACCGAGGCCGACGGCCGCCCCGGGCAGTGGTACCTGCACCTGTTCGACGCCTCCCAGCCCGACTGGAACTGGGACAACCCCGCCGTCCGCGAGGACTTCGAACGGACGCTCCGCTTCTGGCTCGACCGCGATGTCGACGGCTTCCGCGTCGATGTCTGCGACGCCCTCGTCAAGGCTCCCGGTCTGCCCGACTGGCCCCGGCCGACCCACGGCGTGATCGAGCCCGTCGACGGCGTGATGCCTCCCATGTGGGACCAGGAGGGCATCCACGAGATCTTCCGGAGCTGGCGCCGGCTGCTGGACACCTACGACGGCCGGCGCATCCTGTGCGCCGAGGCATGGCTGCCGCCGGAGCGCGCCGCGCGGATCATCCGCGCCGACGAGATGCACCAGGCCTTCAACTTCCGCTTCCTGGAGACGCCCTGGCAGGCGGCCCCGCTGCGGAACGTCATCGCCGAGTCGCTGGCGGCCAACGACGGCGTCGGCGCGCCGACCACCTGGGTCCTGTCCAACCACGACGTGATGCGGCACGCGAGCCGCTTCGGGTACGAGGGACAGGTCGAGCTGGAACACGGCGTGGGCGCCGACGACCCGCAGCCCGACCGGCCGCTGGGTCTGCGCCGGGCGCGCGCGGCCACCGCGCTCATGCTGGCCCTGCCCGGGTCCGCCTACCTGTACCAGGGCGAGGAACTGGGCCTGCCCGAGGCGACCGCCCTGCCGGACGCGGCACGCCAGGACCCGGTGTGGGAACGGTCCGGACACCGCATCCGAGGACGCGACGGCTGCCGGGTGCCCCTGCCGTGGACCGAGACGGACCCCGCCTTCGGCTTCGGCACCCGCAGCGGCTCCGACACCTGGCTGCCCCAGCCGCCCGACTACGGCTCGTACGCCGTGGCCGCACAGCGGGGCCGTCCGGGGTCGACGCTGGAGCTGTACCGCACCCTGCTGGACCTGCGCCGCCGCTACCGGCTGGGGGAGGGGACCCTCAAATGGCTGAGTTCTCCCGACGCCGTCCTGCACCTCGCCAACGGCTCCGTCGAAGTCGTCGCCAACCTCGGCGCGCAGCCCGTCCCACTGCCACCCGGGGCACGAGTCCTGGCCGCGTCCGAGCCGGTGACGACCCACGTGCCTCCGGACGCCACGGTCTGGTTCACCACGGGGGAGCCGGACCGGGCGGAGGCTGCCGTCACGGCGGTGGCCTGACGCGCACGGCAGCGGTTCCCGCGAGGCGTTGAGGTCATGTTCTCGCGAGGCCTCAGGAGTCATGGATGCGCGGGCAGGGGGAAACCGACCGGGCATGGACGCAACGACAACGACGCGCGCACGGAGCCTGGTTGCCCTGCTGGCTGTCGTCCCCCTCGTCGCGGCATGCGGCGGAGGGCACGACGGGAACCACGACGAAGGCGGATGGGGAGCCGCGGCACTGCCCGCCGTGGCCCGGGGCGCCGACCTGGTGATCACCACCGACAACGGGGTGCGGCTGCGCCCCGCGGACGGCGACCGGGTCGGCGTCGGAGGCCACATCCGGCACGAGTGGTCCCACCGGGACGACACCTGGGTGCTCGACCTGTCGTGCCCGAAGCAGGACACCGACGGTCAGGAGTCCGGCGAGGAGTGCGCCCGGATGCCCGAGGTCGACGTCCCGAAGGGCGCGTCCGTCACCGTCTCCGCCCGCAACGCCGGAATCGACGTGGCCGGCGTCTCTGCCGCGCTGGACCTCACGACCGTCAACGGCGACGTCACCGTGACCAGGTCCGGCCGGAAGGACGCCCCCGTCCGCCTAGAGACCCGCAACGGATCCGTACGCGCGGGCACCCTGCGAGCCGACGACCTGCACGCCGAGACGGTGAACGGCGACGTGACGCTCGACTGCGCCACCTCGCCGGACGGCGTCGGTGCCCTCACCACCAACGGCTCGGTCCGGGTCATGCTGCCGCACGACGCGCCCGCCTACCGGGTCGCGGCGACCACCGACAACGGCCGCCCCTCGGTCACCGTCCCCACCGGCGACGGGGACGACGACCGCAGCATGACGCTCACCACCGTCAACGGTGACGTCACGGCCGGCGTGGAGTAGGCGCGTACCGCGCGGGACGGAGGATCAGGGCCCCACCGTGAGGGAGACCCCGCTGGTCCGGTCGGACGACGGGCCGGTCTCCAGCCGGAGTTCGCCCGCCTCGACACCCACGGTCAGATCACGGGTCACCGAACCGAGCGTGTCCGCGTCGATGCCGAACACGGCTTCCGCGCTCTCGCCCGGGGCCAGCCGCACCCGGGTGAACCCGCGCAGCTCTCTCGTCCTGGGCCACGAGGAGCCGCCGGACAGCCGCCGCACATAAAGCTGCACGGTCTCGCACACCGGCCGCCGCCCCGTGTTCGTGACGGTGACCGCGCAGGTCAGCGTGGGCGCGTCCAGGGGCACGGACGTACGCGACAGCTTCGGCTCGCCGTAGGACACCGACGTGTACGACAGTCCGTGGCCGAACGGGTGGCGGGCGGAGGCCGGTTGGTCGACGTATCCCCGGTAGCGGTGGTCCTTGCCGTTGTAGAAGACGGGCAGTTGGGCCGCCGAGCGCGGTACCGACACGGGGAGCCGTCCCTCCGGCTCGGCCCGGCCGAACAGGACGTCGGCGACGGCCCGGCCGCCCCAGGGTCCCGGATACCACGCGCTGAGTACGGCGCCCGCGGTTGAGGAGAGGTCCGGCAAGGCATGCGGACGTCCCTGGACCAGGACCACGACGACCGGCGTACCGGTGGCGACCACGGCGTCGATCAGCTTCAACTGCGCGACGGGCAGCGCGAGGTCGGCCAGATCGACGCCCTCGCCGCAGGTCATGCCACTCGGCGTGGCCGCACCGACCCGCGCGGCCCCGTTGTCGTCGAAGGTCGTCCCACCGTCGCGGGCGCTGGAACCGCCCAGGACCAGCACGGCCACATCGGCCGCGGCGGCCAGGGCGACCGCCTCGGGGAGCGCGGACAGATCGGCGCCGGTCAGCGCGCACCCGGCGGCATGGGTGACCTCCACGCCGTCGGGAGCCACTTCGCGGATGCCTTGCAGCACCGTGATTCCCGTCCCGGGTCGCTGGGGCGCGGTGTAGTCCCCGATCTGCTGCGGTACGGAGTCGGCGTTGGGCCCGAGGACGGCGATCCGCCGGGCCGCCGCCGACAACGGTAGGGTGTCGCCGTCGTGTTCGAGTAGCACGACGGAGGCTCTGGCGATCCGCTCGCTCAACTCCCTTACCGGGAAGGGCGTTTCATGAGTGGGCCGCCCGGACGTGTACGGCCGCTCGAAGAGGCCGAGCCGGAACTTGAGGGTCAGGACCCGGGCGACGGCGGTGTCGAGCGTCGCCTCGGGAACGAGTCCACGGGAGACGGCCTCGGCCAGCTGTGGGAAGCACGCGTCCCACAGGCCGAGGTCGCAGCCGGCCGACAGCGCCATGGCGCCCGCGGCCACCGGGTCGCCGGTGAGCCGCACCAGACGGTCGATGGCCCCGCCGTCCGCCATGACTATCCCCTCGTAACCCCACTGCTCACGCAGCAGTCCGGTCAGCAGAGGCTGGTTCGCGACACAGGGCAGGCCGTCGAGTTCGTTGTACGCGGCCATCACCCCGGCCGCACCGGCCCGGATGCCCGCGCGTGCCGCCGCGAGGTGGATCTCGTGGAGTTCCCTGGGCCCGAGTTCGGTGGCCGCGCTGTTGCGTCCGCCGACCGTGGCACCCTGCCCGGCGAAATGCTTGAGGACGACCGCGGCATCCGCCCTGCGCATACCGCGTACCAGCGCCTCCGTGAACCGGGCCGCCAGGTACGGGTCCTCGCCGAAGCACTCCTCGGCGCGGCCCCAGCGCGGGTCGCGCACCAGGTCGAGGGCCGACACGAGCGCCACATGGCCCCCGCGGGAGCGCAGTTCGGCGCCCGCCGCCTCGGCGGCGGCCTCGTACAGGTCGGGGTCCCAGGTGGCGCCCACGCCGAGGTTCACCGGCAGAAGGGTGCCGTCGAGGGCCTGATGGCCGTGCGGTACCTCCTCCACGAACAGCACCGGGACACCCAGGCGGGTGTTCTCCACGACGTGCCGCTGCACGTCGTCCGAGACCCGGGCGCCGTCGGCCGCCGTGATGCCGTCCGCGAACCCGACCCCCGACCAGGGGTCGGCGCGCTGGAGCCCGTAGAGGGCGCCCATGCCGTCACCGTCGGCGACCTCGGTCAGGAAGGCGTCGGTGAGCCGGTACTCGCCGGACGGCGTCCGCTCGTAGGCGTCCCAGCCGTAGAGGCGCTGGTTGACCTGGCCGACCTTCTCCTGGAGGGTCATGCGGCCCAGCAGGTCCCGCACCCGGGCCTCGACCGGTGCGTCCGGGTCCCGGTAGAGGGGGCCGGTCATGTCAGCTCCAGGACGACGACCCCGTACGGCGCGAGCCGCACGTCCGTCACCTGCTCGCCGGACGTCAGGTCGTGCAGGGTGCCGACCGCGTCCGGGCGTACGGTCAGTTCCTCGGCGGACTGGCTGACCAGCCACACGAAGCGCCGTCCGTCCTCGTGCACGAGCAGGTCCGCGCCCACGTACGGGCTGTCGACGGTCACCGGACGCGCGGCGCCCGCGAGGTCGGCGAGCGCCCCGTACAGACGGTGTGTCTGCTCCGGATTGATCCGGGCGGTGCGGGCGGCCATGTGCTCCAGCGGGTAGGTCGCGAGGACCGTGCGTCCGCTGCCGGTCTCGCGCACGAGGAGGGCGGGGCGGCCGTGCCCGTCGACGGCGACCACCCGGGCGTCGCGCGGGACCACCGGCAGGTAGGCCCGGCTGTCCTCGTTGCCCGCCACCGGGAACGTAAGGGTCTCACCGGCCGCGAGCGGACCGAAGTCCTCGGTGAAGGTCATCTCCAGTACGTCGTCGGTGATGGGCTCGGCGACCCCGTACGACAGTTGCAGCTCGACCCCGAAGAGGCCGTCGAGGTCGTCGAACCACGGGCCGCGCGTGCCGGGGTGTTCACCGGAGCAGAACGACAGGTAGACCGTCGCCCCCTCCTGTGCCCGCCGGGCCAGTTCGCGCCGCGTACGGGCGGTCAACTGCCGGGTGGCGGGGAGCAGATAGAGCTTGGCGTGGCCGGGGAGGTGGTCGGCCTCGCGGACCAGTCCGGCCGGCAGGTCGGCGGCGCGGGCGGCGACGTACGCCTGGTGCAGCGAGGTGAAGATCAGCGGTCGGTCGGCGGGCCTGCTGTAGGGGTAGCCGCGCTCCAGGAACGCGGGCACGACCAGGGCGGCGTCGGTGTCGGCCCGCCGGCAGCGGGCGAAGTCCACCGCCTCCAACACATCCGCGAACGCGGCGAGTTCGAGCAACGGAGCCTTCGGCGCGCCTTCGCTGTCCGTGATGCCGAAGTGCATCTCGAAGGGGTGGTGGTCGTACGGCGAGCGGTCCCACAGGTCGTCGTAGTCGGTGTTGTTCCAGGCGATCCAGCCCGTGGCACCGCCGAGCAGCGAGTTGTGCAGGGTCTGCCGGTAGTAGATCCCGGCGTTCTCGGCGGACACGGTGTCGGTGGACAGCCCGAACTCCTCCAGGACGACGGGCTGTTCCGTCACCGAGGCCAGCTCGCACTCGAAGGCGGCCCGGTAGTGCTGGCGGGGCCGGTCGGTGTCCGAGCGGTAGACGTGCGGGCCCACGAAGTCGACGTACTCGGCGGTGTCCCGGAGCGAGAAGCCGTTGTCGCGGCCGGTCACCTCGATGCCCCAGGCGCCGTCCCCGAGGGAGACGGGCTGGGTGCCGCCGGCCGCCCGTACGGCGTTGCACATGGCCTGCGCCCAGGCCGTGACGACGTCGGAGGAGGGCGGGTTCTCCTGGTAGACGCGACCGTAGCCGGGCATCTCGTTGGTGATGAGCCAGCCGGTGACCGCCGGGTGGTCCTTGAAGCGGCGGGTCATCTGCGAGGCGAACCACGCCTGGCGGCCGACCATCCACACGTCCTCGTACAGGTCCCGGCCGCCCCGCCACACGGGGTCCCAGTTCTCGCCGGACATGTGACCGACGATGAAGGTGGGCACCGTGCCCATGCCTGCCTCGGTATGGGCGTCGAGGAAGTCCGCGAAACGCTCGCACAGGGTCTCGTCGATCCGGTGCGGCTCGGGGTGGAAGTCGGGCCAGTAGAAGAAGGAGCGCGTCATGGTCAGACCGTGCTCGCGCAGCACCTCCAGTTCCTCGCGGACCGTCTTGGGGTCATAGTCGCGCCACATCAGCGGACCGCCGGTGCGGGACCAGAAGTTGGCGCCGAGCCAGGGCAGTACGGCGGAGTCGTGGGTCAGGTGGGCGCTGTGGCGTCGCATGGTCCTTTGGTCCTTCTCGGATCGATCGGTGGTGCGGTGGCAGGTGCGGGCGTGCGGCACACCGGGGCCGGGTCAGGAGGCGGGTCTTCGGGGAGCCGGGCCGGTGGACTCCCGGACGACCAGGCGGGGCCGGTCGTCGAGCCGCTCGGCCTCGACGTCCTCGCCGCACCGGGCGAGCAGGACCCGCGCGGCAGCCGCGCCGACCCGCTGCACCTGCTGGTCGACGGTGGTCAGCCGCGGATGGAGCCAACGGCCGAGCGGCAGGTTGTCGTAGCCGACGACCGAGAGATCGCGAGGGACGCGCAGCCCCGCGCGCTGCGCGGCGCCCATGCCGCACACAGCCATGGAGTCGTTGGCATAGACGATGGCAGTGGGGCGGTCGGCGGTGTCGAGCAGCGCGACCGTCGCGGCGACGGCCGACACCTCCGAGAAGTCCGTGTGCAGCACGGCGACCGGCCGTACCCCCGCCGCGCGCAGGGCCGCGTCGAAGGCGCCGTGCCGCAGTCTGGTGTGCTGCAACTCCTCGGGACCCGCCACATAGGCGATGCGCCGGTGGCCGAGTTCCAGCAGATGGGCGACGACTTCTTCGACGCCGGCGCCCTGCTGACCGAGGCCGACGCTCGGCACCGCCGCCGCGCGGTCGGGAGCGCCGAGCAGCACCGCGGGCAGGCCGAGGCGGGCCAGCAGCGCGGGGCGGGGGTCGACGGCACGCGCGTCCGTGAGCACCGCACCGTCCACCCGGCCCTCGGCGGCCAGCCGTTCGTAGAGGACGTTCTCCTCCTGCGCGCCGGCGACCAGGTGCAGCAGCAACCCGTAACCGCGCGGGGCGAGTTCGCCCTCTATACCGGTGATCAGTTCGCTGAAGTGGGGGTCCGCGCCGAGGACGTCGGTGGGGCGCCGGACGACCAGGGCGAGCGTCCGGGTGCGGGCGCTGCGCAGGGCCGCGGCGGGCGCGCTCGGCGACCAGCCCAGCTCCAGCGCGGTGTCCAGGATGCGGCGGCGGGTCGTCGAGGACAGCCGCCCCTTGTCGTTGAAGGCCTGGGAGACAGCCGCGGTGGACACGCCGGCTGCCGCCGCGACGGCCTTGATGGTGGGACGCCGTCCTGCCCTGTCCGGCGTGCCGGGCTCTTCGGTGGACGTGCTCACATCTTCACCGCCCCGCTGACGAGCGCCTGCTGCATGCGCTTCTGCAGCACGGTGTAGACGACCCACACGGGTACGAGGGTGAGGACCGTGCCCGCGGTGAGGACGCCGTAGTCGGTGCCGGTGATCGACTTCAGGGTGGGCAGGGCGACCTGGACCGTGCGCTGGGCGGGATCGGGCCCGATGATCACGAGCGAGTACAGGTACTCGTTCCAGAAGGTCAGGAAGTTCAGCAGCAGCACCGTCGCGATGCCGGGCATGCACATCGGGACGTAGACGTGTCGCAGGACCGCGAACGTGGACGCGCCGTCCATCCGCGCGGCCTCCTCCATCTCCTTGGGGATGGTCCGCATGAACTGCACCAGGATCACCACGGACAGCGGCATCGCGGTCGCGGGCAGGAACAGCACCATGAACGTACGGGTGTGGAACAGTCCCGTCGCCGCGGCCAGCAGGAACGTCGGGAAGAGCGCCGCGAAGGTGGGGATGAGGAAGCCGAGCGAGAACACCTTCTCCATGACCGACGCGAGCCGACCCGTGGAACGGGCGAGCGCGAACGCGGCGGGCAGCGCCAGCCCCAACGTCAGGACGAGCGCGAGAACCGTCACCAGCGTCGAGTTGACGACGGCGAGCCCCAGGTCGGCGCTGTCGAAGGCGGTACGGAAGTTGCCGAACCCGAACGAGGTGGGCAGGGCGAAGGGATGCGCGAAGATCTCGTCGTTCGTCTTGAAGGCCGAGGCGAGGAAGTAGTACAGCGGCACGATCAGCAGGACGGCGTAGGACCACACCAGGATGTGCGCGGGCAGCCAGCGCTTGCCGAGCTTCATGGTGAGCGGCTCCGATCAGTAGTTCTGGCGGAATGCGCGGCGGATGGTGAGCAGTCCGACGAGCCCGGCGAGGAAGAGGATGACGCCGACGGTCTGGCTGTAGCCCAGGTCGGCCGCGATGAACGCCTTCTGGTAGACGAGGAACGACAGGGTGGTGGACGAGCTGCCCGGTCCGCCCTGGGTGAGCAGCAGGACGTGCTGGGCGGACCCGAAGAGCGTCCACAGGAACTGGAGCATCGTCACGACACCGACGTAGTCGCGGATCACGGGGAAGTGGATGAGCCACATCGTGCGCCAGTGCCCGGCGCCGTCGAGTTGTGCGGCCTCACCGAGTTCGTCGGGCACACTGCCGAGCCGGGCCGCGAACAGGACGGCCGTGAAGCCGATGCCCGCCCACACGTCCAGCGCGATGAGACAGGCCAGCGCGGTGGACGGCGAGGCGAGCCAGGCGTCGGTCAGCGAGCCGAGTCCGACGGACTCCAGCGCGCCGTTGGCCAGCCCGTCCGGGGAGAGCGCGGCGTAGAAGACCATGGCCTTCGCCGGCGTCGAGATGAGCCCCGGGATGAAGAGCAGATAGCGGATGACCCGGTGCCCCGGCGGCTTCTGCGCCACGTAGTAGCCCAGCATGTAGGCGCACACGATCATGATGGGCAGGGCGACGGCGAGCTGGACGGCGGTGTTGCGCACCGCGTCCCAGAACACCGGGTCGTCCATGACCGTGCGCACGTTGCCGAGGCCGGCGAACGACACCGGCTGCAGCATGCCGGGCCAGTGCAGGGCGGCGACCACGAAGATCGCGATCATCGGCCCGACCATGAAGACCAGGTACCAGATCAGGGCCGGCACGGCGAGGACGGTGCCGCCCTGCCGGGGCGGGCGCCGCTCCGCGGTGGCGGACGGCGGGCCGGGGCGGCGGACCGTGGTGTCGCCCGGTGTGGGCGTCAACGTCGTCATGCGGTGACTCCGATGGACTGGGGCGAGGGACGCGGGGGACACGGGGGAGGGGGCGGGGAGAGGCTCATGCGGAGCGGTACGCGGCTTCGAGCGCGGCGCGGACCTTCGCGGCGCCGGTACCCCGGGTGAAGGACGTACTGGTCGCGGTGATCAGCGGCTGGGTCGCAGCCGGCGGCACGTACACGTCGGGCAGCAGGACCTGGCTGACGTCGTCCCCCAGCCGCTGGGCCGCCGCGACCAGCGGGAAGTCCGTACTGACCGTGCCGGAGCGCAGCGCCATGTCGCGGCCGCTCTCCTTGATGAACCGGGACACGGTGTCGGGGCGGTACATGAACCGCAGGAACTTCTCGACGGCGTCGATCTTCTTCGTACCGTTCGGACTGATCCAGAACCCGATGAGCGTGTACGTCCGCAGGATCGTCGGCAGCTTGTGCGCGGCGCCCTCGGCGAGCGGCCAGCCGCCCACGTCCGTGTGCCGCGCGACGGACTCGGGCACTTTCGCGAGCGCCGACGACATCGCCGACTGGATGGCGGCGGACTGCGTGTTGTACTGCGTGGTCATCAGGTCGGAGGTCAGACCCTGGGCCTTGTCGACGAACACCCCGGCGTCGCGCAGCGCCACGAAGTACTCGATGCCCTCCATGGCGCCCCTGCTGCCACTGAAGTCACCGGTGGAGTAGACGTGCCGGGCCTCGTCCTCGCTGAGGAAGGTCTGAATGATCTGGGCGAGGAGCTTCTGCCCGGTCCAGTCGTTGCCGCCGGTGGTGACGGGGGCGATGCCCTTGGCCCGCAGTTTGCGGGCCGCGGCGATCAGCTGGTCGCCGGTCACCGGGATCTCGTCCACGCCCGCCTTGTCGAGGAGCGAGCGGTTGTAGGCGACGGGCCAGTTGGTGGCGAAATAGGGGAAGGCCCGCAGCCTGCCCTCGCCGTCGGTCCAGGCGTCCAGGGCCACGGGCAGCACGCGCTCGCGCAGCCCCCAGTCGTCCAGATAGTCCTTGACGTCGACCGTGGCGCCGACATCCGTCCAGGCCAGGGTCTTGTCGTAGAGGTTGACCATCACGACGTCCGGCTCCTTACGGGCCAGCCGGGAGGTCTCGTAGACCTGGGCGAGGTCGTCGCCGTTGACGAGGTTCTTGACCTTGAGCCCCGGGTTCTCCTTGCGGAAGCGGTCCAGGGAGTCCAGATAGGTGGGCGATCCCGGCGCGGTCGTGCCCAGCTGGCTGTGCACGACGAGCGTGTCGGGATCGGAGTCCGCCGCGGCCAGCGCGGAACAGCCGGACAGAGCGGGCAGGGCGGTCGCGGCGGTGAGGCCGGAACCGGCGGCGAGGAAGCCGCGCCGAGTCAGCGGTGAGCGCACAGCGGGGTGTCTCCAACCAAGGCGGTTAACGAGTGGTTAATCGATGTACCTGCGGAAGTGCGAGGACTTTAGGAGGGGTTCCGCGTGCGGTCAAGACCTGGAAGGGATCTGCTTCCCCGAACGGGGGCGGATCCCTTCCAGGCCACCGCGGGCGAGCGCCCCGAAGGGGCGCGGGGAACTGCGCGCTCAGCCACCGCCGACCGGCAGCCGCCACACGTCGGATCCCCGCGCCCCGGAGGGCGCTCACCCCGGTCACCCCGGAGGGCGGCCCACGCCTGAGGACCAGGCGCCACAGCCACCCGTAAGCCGGTCGGCTGTGTCAGCCGACCCCCACCGCCCGCACGATCGTCTGCACGACGGAGTTCCCCCGCGCATCGGACGCATGGACCCGCACCGAGAGGAACTCGGCCTTCCGCGGAGCGGCGAGACGGGCGAGCGCGCCCTCGGACGACGTGGACAGCGAGGCCCGCCGCCAGCTCCGCCCGTCGTCGTACGACACCTCGACCTTGTCGACCCGGGTGGCGGCGCCGGAGACTCCCGGCACGTGCGAGGCCGTGACCAGCACGGGCGCGGTCCGCCGGGCCGTCCCGTCGGCCGCGGTCGGGATCAGGTAGTCGAGCTGCACCAGCGGCAGCAGACCGCTCTCGCCCTTCTTGGGAGTCGCCGACGCGAAGCCCCACTCGGTACGGGTGGAGGTCGAGTACGGGAATCCCTCGGTGCGCTCCGTCGTGGTCACCAGGCGGTAGCCGGCCCTGGCCGCCGGTACCTCGCCTGCCACGGAGTAGCCGTCGGAGCCCGCGACCAGGGCGTCGCCCCGGTACAGCTCCGTCCGCTGCGAGGTCGTACCGGTCCCATAGGTGCTCACATGGCCGTTCGTACCGTCACCCCAGCCCGGCACGTTCGCCTCGACGGTGTCGCCGGTGCGCCGCGGCAGCGTCTCGCTGACGTTGACCCGGGGCCGCTGCACGGGCCCGAACCACTGCACGTACGTGCTCCGCCCGGCCGGGTAGGCGAGCAGACCGGACTTCTGCGTCGCGAAGGCAGTGGTCGCCTCCTCCATCCACCGGACCCCGCGGTCCGAGGTCACCCAGTCGGTGCGCCGCGCCCCGGAGTGGGACAGCCGCTGCATGCCGATCTTCACCCCGAGGTAGGGCTGGATGTCGTAGCGGAACTCGTCGACCTCCTTCGCCGGATCGTTGCGGAAGTCGACGTCGACGCGGGCGAGCTGCCGCTCGGTCGGCGCGTACGTCGGCTTCTGGGGGATCGTGTCGTGCCAGGAGCGCACGAGGTCGTACAGGTAGCCCGTCTTCGCGTGGGTGACCGTGCGCATCGCGACGGAGCCGTCCGGGCTCGCCTTGATGCGGTCGATCAGTGCCGTGCCCTCGGTGCGGGACAGGCCCACGACGGTGAGCGGGGTCTTGCGGACGGGCTCGCGGAGCCTGCCGTCGAGGTCGTTGACGATCACCAGCAGGGCGACGCCGGCCTTCTCGGCGGACTGCACCTGGTCGGGGGCTGCGGCGGCCTTTCCGGCCGCAAGATCCTCTTCGTCCCCGTCGTCCTCCTCGTCCTCCGGGAGGTAGTTCACCACGGCGATCCTGCCCCGGGCGTCCAGCCCCTCGTAGTCCTCCGTCAGACCGGCACCCGCGTGGACGGCACGCAGGGTGCGGTCGCCCTCGGCCGGGTCGGCGGACCCGGGCTGGACCCACAGGTCGTCGAAGTCCTGCTTCCCGGAGCTCAGGCTGACGAGGGGCTGCTGCATCCGCCAGCGGGCCGTGTAGGTCAGTTCGCCCGAGGCGGGCTTCGCGGTCGGCAGGGCCCACAGGCTGTCGTACCCGCTGCCGACCGTCCAGGAGTCGACGACCGGAGGCGAGTCGTCCCCGAACGTCCGGCTGAAGTCGACCCGGACATCGCTGTCCGTGCTGGCCTTCGGCGTCACCACGCGGGTCTGCACCAGACGCGTACCGTCGAGCGTGACGTCCGTGTCGCCGCGGACCTCCACGGTGGGCGCGCTCAGCAGCGCCAGGCCCCGCGAGGACTCGCCGTGCGTCCCCTCGACCGGCGCCCAGACCCAGACCGTGTACGTACCGGGCCGTACGAGAGCGTCGAGGGCGCCGCCGGCCGCGTTGGCGGACTGGCTGTACTCGTCGCCCTGCCGCTGCCAGTTGACGAACACGAGCGACGGGCTCGGGACACCGGAGCGGTCGGTCACCTGAACACGCAGATGGAAGGGCTCCTCGTACGTGCTGACCCCGAGGAGCGACCTGGTCAGCGTCCTGCCCGAGGCCTCGGCGGTGAGCTGTGCCGTATAGCGCCGCTCGGTGGCGGCGCGGTCGAGATGGGTGGTCACGGTCGTCGCCGCGGAACCGCCCGCGGGGACGACGAGCTGCTTGTCGGCGACGGTGAACAGGCCGGTCGGCGCCGTCTCCGTGGCGGCCACGGACAGGTCGACCGTGACCGGCTCGGCGCCGTCGTTGCGCCACCGGACCGTCTTCTCGACGGTCTCGCCCGGCTCGCTGGTGGTGTGGATGCCGGCGTCGACCGTGCCCGTGGCGAACAGCGTGCCCCCGGTGGCGGCGACCGCGTCGACCCGGCCGTTGCCGCCCGCGTCGGCGGAGTTGTCCGGCGTGGCCTTGGACCTGCTGACCAGCGCGTCCTTGATCTCGGAGCCGGTCCAGCCGGGATGCGCGGCGGCGACCAGCGCGGCCACACCGGCCACATGCGGGGTCGCCATGGACGTACCGCTCTTCGCGGTGTACGAACCGGTGCCCGACGTGTACTGCGAACGCGCCGCCAGGATGCCCACCCCCGGCGCGGTGATCTCGGGCTTGAGGGCGTCGTCCCGCAGCCGGGGACCGCGGCTGGAGAACTCCGCCACGGCGTCGTCCGCGTCGACGGCGCCCACGGTGAGCGCGGCGTCCGCGGCGCCGGGAGCGGCCACCGTGTGGTCGTACGGTCCGGCGTTGCCCGCCGCGACGGCGAACAGGGCGCCGGTCTCGGCACTGAGACGGTTCACGGCCTGACTCATCGGGTCACTGCCGTCGGAGGGGCCGTTCGAGCCGAGACTCATGCTCACGACCTTGGCCTTGGCGTCACGGGCCGCCCACTCCATGCCGCTGATGATCCAGGAGTCGTAACCGTTGCCCGCGTCGCTCAGGACCTTGCCCACGTGCAGCCTCGCGCCCGGTGCGACCCCCTGCTCGACACCGCCCTCGGAGGCGGCGCCGCTGCCCGCGACGGTCGACGCCACATGGGTGCCGTGCCCGTTGCGGTCCGTGACGCCCTCGCCGGGTACGAAGCTCTCCGACGAGACGACGACGTCCTTCAGATCCGGATGCCCGGTGTCGTATCCGGTGTCCAGGACGGCAACGTCGACACCCGCACCCGTGTTGCCCTTCGCCCAGACCTCGGGCGCGCCGATCTGCGCGGTGCTGTCCGCGAGTTCGGCCTCGACCTTGCCGTCGAGCCACACCTTCTGGATGCCGCCGGCCAGCTTCGGGGCGCTTTTGGCGGCGGTGGTGGCCGACTCGCCCTCGGCCGCCGGTGCCGTGAGGTCGCTCCAGAAGGCTTCCGCCCGGGTACGGTCCTGGACGAGCGCGGTGCTGTTGATGCTGCTCAACGCCCGTGCCCCGGTGGCCCCTTCGGGCAACGACGTGGCATCCGACTTCCGCCGGGCGGCGGAGGCGTAACCGACGATGAGGGGCAGGCCGTCGGCGTGGGTTTCCCCGTAACCGTCGGCCAACAGGCGGGTGACGTTGAAGAGTTCGGGGTCGAGGAGGCCGGCGCCGACATAGGTGTCGGCGGAGGACGGGTACACGTACGTGTCCTCGCGTTGCCGGGTGATCCGCGCGTCGGCGCGCAGACCGTCCGGCCCCTGTACGGAGACGGTGTCGGGGCCGGCGCCACCCGGAGTGACGGTGACCTGATCACCTGTCAGCAGCGTGACGGTGTGGCTCTTGCCGTGGGTCCCGGTCTTTGAGTCGGTGACTGCGCTGCCGGAGCCGGCAACGTTGTCGGTGAGGGTGGACAGGTCCAGGTCGGCCGCGACGGCGGACGGGGTTGCTGTCAGCGCCACGAGGGCCGTTGTGATGGCCAGCAGTCTGTGTCTGCCGGGATGCGTCAGTCGCACGGGCGTCCTTGATCGAGTCGAGTGCAGGCGGACGGCTGGACACTAGCCATCCGATGACTGCTGCGGGAGGGCGTTCCCGGAAAGATCGTTCCGTGAAATGTGCTGGCAACGTGGGGAGTTGGGCGGCCGGGGCCGGGGCCGGCGGGTCGGGGTGGGAGCGCGAGGTGCGGGCGCGGGTCCGGGTGCGGGGGTGGGGGTGGGGGGGGGCACTCTTGACAAGGGCGCACCTCCGCAACGTACGTTCAGTGCGCAACCACCTAGCGCGGGAGTCACCTTGAGGGCGTCACACGTCAGGGCGTCACACAGCAGGCCGGTCCGCGGCGCGGTGACGCTGCCGGTCTGGACGAAGCGTCGGCACGTGGATCTGTGCCGGACGCAGGGCGCGCTCTGTAGCTGACCCCTGGTTCCGGAACCGGTCTCGGTTCCGGCTCTCCACCCCGGCGGCAGCCTCGTAAGCCCCGCATGTCTCGCATGCCTCGCGAATCGCGCGTGCCCATGTGTCCGTGCGCATCGCGTGTTGCCGCAGTCCCGGCCGGTCGCGTCCGATCCGGTGTGTCCGGCAGGTCCGGACGACGCCCGCGCGCGCCGCCGGAATTCCTCCGCCCTCAGACGTCACCGGTGCTGACGCCGGTGTCGCCGTCGGTGTCGGCCTGGGCGTCGACACCGGCCTCGGCATCGCTCCCCGACCGGTGGGAATGGACGATTCGTGAGTGCAGAACGCCCCAGGACGCTGAAGACCGTGACCGGAGCAGGCGGCACGTCCGAGACGTACGACCTGGCGATCGATCCGACCCGATCGACGCTGGACACCGCCGTGCGCGTGGCGGGACTCGCCGAGGCCGCGAGGATCGACGCCCTGTTCACCGCCGATCTGCTCAGCTTCGGCGCCCAGGGCCCGATCGGCTCGCAGGAACCACTGGTCTTCGTCTCGGCGCTCAGCCAGGTGACCTCGCGGATCGGCCTGATCGCCACGGTCTCGACGACGTTCCACCATCCCTACAACCTGGCCCGGCTGTTCGGCACCCTCGATCACGTCAGCAACGGTCGGGCCGCCTGGAATCTGGTCACCTCCTCCATCGGCGAGGAGAACTTCGGCCCCGGGGAGCTGCCCGGACCCGAGGAGCGCTACGCGCGCGCCGCGGAGACCTTGGAAGTGGTCAACGCCCTGTGGGACAGCTGGGAACCCGGCGCTCTGACCGTCGGCGCGGACGGCAAGGCGGTGCTGCACCGCGAGCGGGTGCATCCGATCGACCACTCGGGTCCGTTCTTCACCGTGGCGGGTCCGCTGAACATCCCGCCGCTGCCGCAGCGGCGCCCGGTACAGCTCCAGGCCGGTCAGTCGGAGGCCGGGCAGGCGCTGGGCGCCCGGTACGCCGAGATCGTGTTCACCTCGCTGCCCACCCTGGACATCGCGGTGGACTTCACCCGGAAGATCCGGAGCCAGGCCGAACGGCTCGGCCGGGCCGGCGGACTGCCGCTCATCTTCAGCTCGTTGCACGCCACCTACGGCTCCACCGAGGAGGAGGCACGCCGGCTCGTACGGGAGAAGCGGGAGTCGATCGACTTCGAACGCGGTCGCGCGCAGGTGGCCGACATGCTCGGCGGCGGCATCGACCTGTCGGAGATCCCGCTCGACTCGAAACTGCCGGAGAGCCTGCTGCCCGACATCACCTCGGTGAACCGCCGACGGGGCCGCGTCGACATCTTCACGGGGTACGCGCGCCAGGGCTATACCCTGCGGGAACTCGTCGTCGCGGCCCAGGACACCGGGCACTGGGCCGCCGCGGGCACCCCCGAGCAACTCGCCGACGCGGTCGAGGAACGGTTCCGGGCAGGTGTCCTCGACGTGATCTCGCTGAGCGGCCTCGCGGACCCGCGGCAGCACGACTTCGCCGTCAACGGCCTCCTCCACGAACTGCGCAAACGGAAGATCGTCGCCCCCGACTACACCGGCACAACCTTGCGCGAGAACCTCGGCCTCGAACTGCCGGCCCGCGCCTCCGCGACCGCCCGGGTCTGAACCGGCCCGGCGACCGCACCGTGAACGGGCGTGCCTTAGCCGCGGCCGCCACCCATCCCGTGCGGGGCAGTTGGGACGGCCCCGCACGGGATGGGAGGGAGGATCAGTCGTGGTGACGACCGTGGCGGCCGTGACGGCCGTCGTCGTCGGAGCCGCCGTGGTCGTCGTCGGACTTGGTCCGTGACCGCGTGATCTCGCCGCTGCCCCGGTCGACGTGGACCTCGTACCGGCTGCCGTTCTTGAGGATCTTCACGCTCCACACCGAGCGGCCGTGCTCCGTCTCGGCCTCGACCTCGCTGATGGTTCCGCCGCCCACGTGGGAGAGCGCGATCTCCCCGGCGCGTCGGCTGCCCACCGACGAATTCGGGTGTGTGGGAGTGGCCGTGGCCGGTCCTGCCGTGTCGTCGTCGGCTGTCGGAGCCGTGGTCGGAGCCGTTGTCGGCGACGCGGACTCCGACTCCGACTCCGATTCCGACCGGGACGGGGACGCGCTCGGTGCGTCGGAGGCCGGTCCGGGGGTGGCCGTGGCCGTAGCCGAGGTCGAGGCCGACGACGTGCTGCGGGAGTGCGACGTGTCGTCGCTTCCGCCCGCCAACGCCGTACCGGTGATCGCGGCGACCAGTGCTCCCGAAGTGAGCAGGACGAGTGATGCGCGCTTCATGGCGAACCTCCTGTGATTGCTGGTGTTGAGGAGAGGTTCGCGCGGGCCGGGATAGGGCCGCGCTGCGGCAGTGCTAAGAGCGCGCTAAGGCGGTCATGGGGGCGGGGGAGGGGCGACCCGGGGCGTGGGCGGTCCCAGTTCCAGAGTCACCCGGGCGCCGCCTGCCGGGCCGGTCGTCAGGGTCATGTGGCCGCCACTGGACTGGGCGGCCCGGCGGGCGATGTCCAGGCCCAGGCCGGTGGATCCGCCGAGGCTGGTGCCCCGTCGGGCCAGGTCCGCCGACAGCCCGGGTCCTTCATCGGCCACCGTGAGCACCGCGCCACCGCCGGAGCGGGGGGACAGGGTGACGGAGAAGGCGGTCCCGTCGGGGGTGTGGGCGAACACGTTCCCCAGCAACGCGTCCACGGCGGCGGCGAGTTCGTCCGCGGGGACACCGACCGGCAGGGGGCCCTCCGCCGTGACGTCCAGGGCGACGGCCCGCCCGGTGTCCTCGGCCAGTACGGTCCAGAACGCCACCCGCTCGCGGAGCGCCGGGGCCGCGTCGCACCGCGCGTGCGCGTCCGCCTCCGGGCGGTGCCGGGCCTGGCTGATGAGGCCGGTGACCGCCCGTTCCATGGCGTCCACCCGGGCGGTGATCCGGGCTGCGTCGGCTCCGGTCAGCGATTCCGCCTCCAGCCGCAGGGAGGTGAGGGGTGCGCGGAGCCGGTGGGAGAGGTCCGCGACCTGTTCGCGTTCCTCGCGCAGCAGTTCCTGGATCCGGTCGGCGAGATGGTTGAGGGCGCCGGCGACCTCGCGCAGTTCCGGCGGCCCGTCGGGGCGGGCGCGGGCCGTGAGGTCGGCCCGTGCGAGCCGGTGGGACACGGCGGACAGATCCGAGATGGGGCTCACCAGGGCACGGCTGAGGCGGTCGGCCACGAGCAGGCCCAGCAGCAGGAGCGCGGCGCCCAGACCGGCGAGTACCAGCCAGGCCTGTGTGACCCCGCGGGTCAGTTCGGCGGCGGGCACGAAGGCGCGGATGACGGCCGTGCCGTCCGGGCGGCCCAGCACGGCCACGACGATCTCGCGTCCGTCGGCCCGTTCCACGGTCCGGCTGACCCCGGCCAGGTCCGCGAGCCGTACGGCACTGGTCCGCGCCACCGGGGTGCCCAGGACCGACCCGTCGGCGAGGTAGACGGTGAGCGGCCCCCGGGCCCCGGCCGCCACGTGCTCGACGCTGCTCCGCAGGGTCTTGGGGTCCGCGGTCCCCACCAGCGACACCAGACTCTGCGCGTCCGCGCTGGCGGCGACGGTGGCACGGTCCTGCGCGACCGTACGCAGCAGCAGCGCCAGGGGCACGACGAACGCGAGGAGCGCCAGGCACATGGTCGCCGCGACGAGCAGGGTCAGACGGCGTCTCACGCCGGGTCCGCGGGCGCGCTCAGCCTGACACCGACACCTCGTACGGTGTGCAGATAGCGGGGGTCCTGCGCACTCTCGCCGAGTTTCCGGCGCAGCCACGAAAGGTGTACGTCCACGGTTTTGTCGGCGCTCCCGTACGGCACCCGCCACACCTCGGTGAGCAGTTCCCGCTTGCTGACGACCTGGCCCGCCCGGCCGGCGAGATGGTGGAGGAGGTCGAACTCGCGGGGTGTGAGGTCGAGAACGGTTCCGGCGAGGCTCGCCTCGCGGGTGCCCGGGTCGATGCGCAGTTCACCGACGACGGTGGCGGCGGCGGGCTCCCGGGAGTTGGTGCCGCGCCGCAGCACCGCCCTGATCCGTGCCTCCAGTTGGGCGGCGGTGAACGGCTTCACGACATAGTCGTCGGCGCCGGCGTCGAGCCCCCGGACGATCTCCGCCTCGTCGTCCCGGGCCGTCGCGATGATCACCGGGACGGGGCTGACCGCCCGCAGCATGCGCAGCAGTTCGATGCCGTCGAGGTCGGGCAGGCCGAGGTCGAGGACCACGAGATCGGGACGCTCGTCCAGCGCGGTCTGCAGCCCGCCCATCGCGGTGTGCGCGGCGGCGACGGCGTGACCGCGCTCGCGCAGGGCGCGGAGCAACGGCGTCCGTATCGTCGGGTCGTCTTCGACTATCAGGAGGTGAACCACAGCAGGCACGCTATCCGAGCGGTCGGACAGGTCCGCGCTGTTAACCATCCCTTAGGTTTCCCCGGTGCTCTCCTTATCGACGGCCGGGGCATAGTCGTACGCATGCCATCCCGTACTTTCCTCGCCCTGGCCGGCTGGACGGCCGCCGCCGTGGCCGCCACGCTCACCGGCCTGGCCGCCGTCGAGATCATCGGGGACGGGATCACCGGCTCCTCCGACGGCAGGACGCTCAGCTCGGCGCAGGTCGAACAGCAACTCGACGCGGCGAAGGCCTCGTCGTCGGGCCCGGGCGGAGGATCGGACACCGCGACCCCGACCGGCTCGACCGACCCGACCGACCCGACCGGAACTCCGGACACCGGGACGCCCACGTCCTCCCCAGCCACGACCGCACCCGCCGCCACCGCACCCGAGGTGAGAAAGACATTCTCCGCTCAGGGCGGCACGGCGATCGCAACCTGCCGGGGGGCGACCGTACGGCTGCTCTCGTGGGCTCCCGCCCAGGGATACGGGGTGAAGAGCGCCGACCGGGGCCCCGACGACGAACACGTCGAGGTGAGGTTCGAGGGCACCGCGGGCAAGGCCGAACTCCGCGTGCGCTGCGTGGACGGCCGCCCCACCGGATCGTGGAAACTGGACGACTGACACGGTTCGGTTTGACGCACCGGGTGGTGGCGGACACGGATTCACTGTTTGTCGTGGCTGCCTCTGGCAACGAGCCGGTGGAGTCGCCCGCGGTGGTGCAGGGCGACATAGCCGACAGCGAGCGCCGCGCCAGTGGTGAGGCACGCACCGATGGCGATGTCCCAGCCGGAGGGATGCGACGCCGAGGCGCCACCGACGCCGGCCCGTGCGCCGAGCGTGGGCAGCACGGAGGAGGGGGCACTTGGTGAGGCCGGGGTGGTGAGGGCGGCGGTACGGCGGGGCAGAACTTCGCAGGCGATGCCGTCGTCCGGGCCCTGGTCCTCGTCGAGCCGGTTCGGGTCACTGCGGTCCTGGTCGTACACGGCCTGCGCGTCTTCCTGGTAGGTGAAGTTGCGGCAGTCGAGGTCCTGGGCGTGGGCGGTCCCGGCGAGTGGCGCGATGGACACGATGGCACCGGCTATGCATGCGAGGGTGGCGCGGCGTGGCATGAGTTCCTCCTACTGGCCCGAGCGGCCATCGTGTCGACGCTAGGAAGAGACCGGGCTCGGCGGCGCGAGATGGTGGGCCGGACGGGTGGCCGGGACGCCGGCTCGACGACCGTGCCGGATCGTCCGCGGGTGGAGGAGATGCGGGCTCGAACTCCACCCGTACTTCCACCCATGGGTCCAGGTGTTTCGGGCCCGGAAACGCCAATCTTGAGGGCATGACCACCACCGACTGGATCACCGATATCGCCCTCGTGCTCATTGTCTTCCGGCAGTTGCGGGAAGGCCGCCTGGACCTCAAGTCCTATCTGATCCCGCTGGGGATCGTGGCCTTCGTGGCCTCCCACTACCTGCACACCATCCCCACCGCGGGCAACGACCTGGTGCTGATCGCAGCGCTGGTCGGCGTCGGCGCGGCGCTCGGCGTCGCAGGGGGCGTCTACACCCGGATCCGCAGTGCCGACGGACATCTCTTCATCAAGGCAGGCGCCATATCGGCGGTCCTGTGGGTGCTGGGCATGGGTGCGCGCATGGGCTTCCAGGTGTGGGTCGACCACGGCGGCGCCGACGACGTGGGCCGGTTCAGCGTCACCCACGACATCACCACCTCCCAGGCCTGGGTCGCCGCGTTCGTGCTGATGGCGCTCACCGAGGTGGTCACCCGGCTGGCGACGATCTTCGTCAGGAGCCGTCTGGCGATGCGCGAGCCGCAGCTCTCCGCGGGCCCGCGGCCCGCCGCCGCAGCCCTCGACCACACGGTCTGACCATGGGCTATGGTCGCGGCGTGTCCGCATCAGTGAGTGCCCCGCACCCCGGGCCGGCCCCCGACAGGGAGCCCGGCCCCCGGGCCGTGCCCCGCCAGGACCCCCGTCTCCAGTGGGCCATCACCCTGGCGGTCGTGGTCATCGCGATCGTGACCGTCCGGCCGTTGGACACCAGCGGCCGTGGTCTGGCGGTGGCCGCCCTGATCGTGGTCAACTCCGTGGCCCTGATGGCGCGGCACGTTCCCGAGGCCAGGGTTCCGCCCCGCGTCGCGCTCGTCTGGCTGACCACGGGTGTCGTCGCGGCCGCCGCCCTGATCGGGGTCTGCCGCAGCGGCTCCTGCTACCTGTTCGCCTACTTCCTCGTCGGCCACATCGGCTACCGGCTTCCGCTCAAGCAGGCCCTCTCGCTCGCGGCGCTGACCAGCCTGCTCTGCAGCGGTGTCCTGTACTTCCGCCTCGGCCCCGGCCACGAGGCGCTGCCCTGGTCCCTCGGCCTCACCATCGGCGCTCCGGTGGTGGTGGGGATCCTCAGCCGCAGCAGACAGCGCGCCCTGGAAGCGATGCTCTCGTCCGCCGAGTCCGCCGAGCGGGCCGCCCGCGCCGAGGCCAGGACCGCCATACTCACCGAGCGCGGCCGCATCGCCCGGGACGTCCACGACGTACTGGCGCACTCGCTGGCCGGGATCAACATGCAGTTGGAACTGGCGGACGCCCTGATCGACACCGGCGACCTGGAAAAGGTCCGCGAGGCGAACGACAAGGCGCACAGCATGGTCAAGGAGAGCCTGAAGCAGGCCCAGTGGACCGTGCACGCGCTGCGGGAGGACTCCCTTCCGCTGCTCGACAGCCTGAGCGCGATGGTCGAGTCCTCCGGCCACCGCGACGCCCTCACCGTCACCGGAACCGTCCGCGAACTGCCGGCCACGGTCACCCAGAACCTGCTGCGCATCGCCCAGGAGGCATTGACGAACGCAGCCCGGCACGCACCGGGCGGCGACGCCGGGGTGGAGCTGACCTTCGACGCCGCATCGACGACACTGAGAATCCGCAACGGGCCCGCGACCCGCGAGGTGACCGCAGGGGTCGGCAGCGGAATGGGGCTGATCGGGATGCGTGAGCGCGTCGCCCTGCTGGGTGGCACCATTACCGCGGGCCCGGTCACCGAGGGCCCCGACCAAGGCGGCTGGCAGGTGGAGGCAGTGATCCCGGGATGAGTGAACCGACCGATGACCCGCAGCCGTTGAAGGTGATCGTCGCCGACGACCAGGCCGCCGTCCGTGAGCCCCTTGCCGCGGTGCTCGGCATGTCCGAGGACATCGAGGTCGTCGCCGCCGCGGCGGACGGCACCGAAGTGCTCGCCGCCGTGGCCGCCGCATCGGTGGACGTCGTCCTGATGGACCTGCGCATGCCCGTGATGGACGGCATCGAGACGACCCGCCGACTGAGCGAGGAACACCCACAGGTCGCCGTGGTCGTACTGACCACCTTCGCCGACGACGACTCGATCCTGGCAGCGCTGGGCGCAGGTGCCCGCGGCTATCTGACGAAGAACGCGGGGCGCAAGGACATCGTCCGAGCGATCCGCGCCGCCGCCGCGGGACAGTCCGTACTCGACCGCGAGGTCCAGGACCGCCTCCTCGCCACCGCCCGCGCCCGTCCGTCGGCCCCGGACCAGGCACTTCCGCCGGACCTGACGCCACGCGAGCGCGAAGTGCTCACCCTCATCGGCCAGGGCCTGCCGAACCGGGCCATCGCCGAGAAGCTCTTCATCAGCGAGGCCACGGTCAAGACCCACATCAACAACCTGTTCGCCAAGGCCGGCATCCGAGACCGCCCCGAAGCCGTCCGCCGGGCCATCGCGGCGGGCCTGGCCTGACCTCCGGACTCTCTCACTGTCCTCTCGCTCGGCTTACCAGGCTCACTCGGCCGGGACCTGCTTCGGTGCCGCACGGACGTGTGCGCGTTCGCCCTGTCTCCCGATGAGACTCAGGAACTCGACGGGACCGGCACCGGTGGCCCCGAACCAGTGCGGGGTGCGCGTGTCGAATTCCGCGGCCTCCCCGGACCTGAGGATCAGGTCGTGCTCCCCGAGGACGAGGCGGAGTGTCCCGTTGAGGACATAGACCCAGTCATAGCCCTCATGGGTACGCAGGTCGGGTTCGGCGTCGTCGTTTCCGGTCGGCAGGACGAACTTGTAGGCCTGGATCCCCCCGGGCCTGCGGGTCAGCGGCAGGACGACCGCGCCGTCACCGCAGGGGATGGCACGAAGGTTGATACGGGGATCGCCCGTCGGCGGTGCGTCGACGAGCTCGTCGATCGTGACCCCGTGGGCGCGGGCGAGCGGAAGCAGCTGCTCCAGCGTGGGGCGCCGCAGGCCGGCCTCCAGGCGGGACAGGGTGCTGGTGGAGATGCCGGTCTCCGCCGCCAGGTCGGTGAGCGTGACGCCCCTGTTCAGCCGAAGACGCTTCAGCCTCGGTCCGACGGCGTCCAGAGTGCGGTCGATCGCTTCATCCATGCCGCCATTTTGCCATTCGGCAACGACGTTTGCCGAATGGCCGTACCTCTCTGCACTGTGAAGCAGGAACCGGGAAACGCCTCCGCAGAGGGGTGTCACGAACATGGAGGGCGTAATGGCGACGCACGGATTCGACAAGGAATATTGGGAGCGGCACTGGGAGCAGGGGTCGGCCGACCGCCCCGGCTCCATGGGCGGCAACCCGCCGAACCCGTACCTCATTCATGAGACCGCCGACCTGACACCGGGCACGGCCCTGGACGCGGGATGCGGCAGTGGCGCCGAGGCGATCCTGCTCGCCTCCCGTGGCTGGCAGGTCACCGCGGCCGACATCTCGGCCGAGGCACTCGCCCTGGCCGCCCAGCGCGCGGCGACGAGCGGTGCCCCCGAGAGCGTGCGCTGGGTCGAGGCGGACCTGGGCAGCTGGCGCCCGGACACGCAGTTCGACCTGGTCATGACCCACTACGCCCACCCGGCGATGCCGCAGCTGGAGTTCTACGACCGCATCGCCGGATGGGTGGCTCCCGGCGGCACGCTCCTCATCGTGGGGCACCTGCACACCTCCGACTCCACCGGCCACGGACACCACCCACCTGCCGAGGCGTCGGCCACCTCCGAGGCCATCACCGCGCGCCTCGACGGCAGGGACTGGGAGATCGTCACCGCCGAAGAGCGTCTCCGTACGCTCACCGGTCACGGGAGCCGAGCGGTCCCGCTCCACGACGTCGTCGTACGCGCCACCCGACGCCCCTGATCGCATGCCCCTGATCACACGCCTCGCGCCGCCGGAAACCTCTGCCGCGGCGCCGCGTCTTCCTGCCCGCTCCAAAGAACTTCCGTGAGAAGGAATCACATGAGTACGCACCTGTCCTCGGGCGCGCAGGCCCCCGACCCGACCATTCAGGACCCACGACAACGCCGGACCATTCTCGTCGGGGTCTGCGTCGCGCTCATGGCCGTCATCGCCTCGGTGTCCGGACTGAACGTCGCCCAGCCGGAGTTGACCGTCGCGTTCGACGCCTCGCAGACCGAGGTCCTGTGGTTCATCAACCTCTACACCATCACTCTGGCCGCGCTGCTCCTGCCGCTCGGCGCGCTGGGCGACCGGTGGGGGCGCAGACCGATGCTGGTCACGGGCCTGCTCCTCTTCGGCGCGGCGAGTGCGGCGGCCGGTCTTGCCACGTCGGCCGAGATCATGCTCGCCGCGCGCTTCCTGAGCGGCGTGGGCGCAGCCATGATCATGCCGGTCACCCTGTCCGTCATCACCTCGACCTTCCCGGACGAGGAGCGTTCCAAGGCGATCGGCGTGTGGACGGGCGTCGCCGGCGGCGGAGGCATCCTGGGGATGTACCTGTCGGCCGTCCTGGTCGACCTGGCGAGCTGGCGGTGGCTCTTCGTCCTGCCGGTCGTGCTCGTTGCCGTCGCCGTCGTCATGGCACTGCGATCCGTCCCGAACTCGCGCGAGGAGTCGCGGCACGCGTTCGACGCCGGTGGTTCGCTGACGTCCGTGGTCGCGGTGGTCGGGCTCGTCCTGTTCCTCCACGAGGGCCCCCAACGGGGCTGGACCGCGCCCGTGACGCTGATCAGCCTCCTCGTCGGCGTCGTTGCCGCTGCCGGATTCGTGGTGTGGGAGCTGCGCCGCAAGGCTCCCCTCCTCGACGTACGCCTGTTCCGCGAGCGAGGTCTCGCGAGCGGGTCCGTATCGCTGCTGACGGTCTTCGGAGTACAGGCAGGGATCTTCGTGGTCCTCTTCCCGTACTTCCAGGCGGTGCTGGGCTGGTCCGGTCTTCGCTCCACCCTGGCGCTCATGCCGATGGCGCTGCTGATGATGGCCGCCTCCGGCCTCGCGCCGCGGGCAGCCGCGCGGATCGGCAGCCGTTCGACGATGGCCGCGGGGATCTTCCTGGGTGGAGCGGGACTGGTCCTCATGGCCGCCTTCGTCTCCGTCGACGGCGGCTACCTCTCG
Source organism: Streptomyces liliiviolaceus (assembly GCF_018070025.1). Taxonomy (NCBI): domain Bacteria; kingdom Bacillati; phylum Actinomycetota; class Actinomycetes; order Kitasatosporales; family Streptomycetaceae; genus Streptomyces; species Streptomyces liliiviolaceus. The sequence continues at coordinate 1,723,365 of NZ_JAGPYQ010000002.1, read as the reverse complement.
ATCCTCCCCGGCATGCTCGCCATGGGAGCCGGTATGGGCTTGACGATGACACCCTCCACCGAGGCCATCACGACCGCCCTGCCCCGCGAGCGTCAAGGTGTCGCGTCCGCACTCAACGACGTCACCCGGGAGTTCGGCACCGCGCTCGGTGTCACGCTGCTCGGAGCGGTCCTGACCGCCGGCTACCGCAGCGCCATCGACTCCCGGCTCGACGGAGTACCGGAAGCCGCCGCCGACAGGGCCCGCGAGGGCGTCAGCAACGCGCTCACGGCCGCCGACGGGGCCGACCCGCACGCGCAGGCGCTGGTCCGGGCCGCCCAGGAGTCCTTCGTCGACGGCTGGCAGCAGGCCATGTGGGCGGGCGCGGCGGTCATGGCGATCCTGTTCGTCCACGTCCTCGCGCGAGGCCCGAAGCAACGGGATCCTGCTCCCCGGGCCGGTGACGGGCTCTGATGCGGACAGGTTCGCCCTGCGGGCCGAGGGTGCTGGGGAACTCCACGGCGTACTCGTCACCGAGGCCGTCGGCCTGCCCGCCTCGGGACTACTGATGGGCCATGCAGACGGGTGTGTCGTCGAGGGTGGCCGAGAGGGGGATGTGGTCCAGCGCGGTGAGCCGTAACAGTTGCCGGATGTGCGGCTGGTCGCTGACCAGTTCAAGCCCGCCGCTGCGGGCGCGGGCACGATGGTGGGCGCGGTTCAACAGGTGCAGGCCGCTGGAGTCCATGAAGGACACCGGCCGCAGATCGACGATGACGTGCGGGACGGGCCGCCCGGTCGCGGTGTCGAGGTCGACGGTGAGCCTGCCGACGGTGAACACGTCGATCTCCCCGTGCAGTTCGACCACCGTGGCCCTGCCGCGCGGGAAGCAACGGGCATGGGCACCAGGCAGATCCGTACTGGGCAGAGGGCGGGAATCGTGCAGCTGCATGAGGGCCTCACCATGAACGTCGTCCGGGTCTCCGTACACTGCGGCACGGCAATGCGGAGGCCGTGCTGATCTGTTGCTGCGGGCTCACGGGGTCCAGGTCGCCTCACTGGCACGGTAGGGCGCGGTGGGCACGCAGAAACGATATGCCTGTCCGACAGATCACCCGATCGAATGAATGATGGCTGAGTGGCTTGCGGTGGGCCTGTGATTCCGCATCGGCGATTCACGCGTCGCGCGGCGCTGCGGCACAAGGGCGTCGCGGCACCAAGGTGTCGCGGCACCAGGGTGTCACGCGCTCGCCCCGCATGCGCCCTGTGCGTCAGCGAAGCCGACGTCCGCGACGCCGTGGTTGTTGCCGCGACCGGGCCTCGGCATGATGGGTGGCGCATGAGGCGGACCGGCGCTGACCACTGCTCCTCCGTTGCTCCTCCGGGAGGCCCGGTCGGGATGCATGTCGCGATACAGCGCTAGTCTTTCTCTCGCGCCGCTGACCGCGTCGCGCGGAGATGTTCGACCGGACCAGGACGGAAGCATGTCGGAAGAGATATCGCCCACCGGGAACCACATCGGCCCCGGTTCGTCGCCCGAACTGCGTGCCTCGCACGCGGACCGGGACCGGGTGGTCGACGTGCTGCGTATCGCGGCGGGGGACGGCCTGCTGACCGCGGACGAGTTGGACGAACGCCTCGAAGTCGCCCTGTCCGCAAGGACCTTGGGCGAACTGGCCACGCTCACCACCGATCTGCCGCCCACGGTGGCCACGGTCGGCGGGACCGGGGCGGAGGCCAAGGACGTGGTGCGGATCGAACAGGTCTTCAGCGGTGCGGTCGAGCGCGTGGGGCGCTGGGTGGTGCCCCGGAGGCTGGAACTCGTGGTCACCTTCTGCGAGGTGACACTCGACTTCACCGAGGCAGTGATCACGCACGACACCTTGCGGATCGACGTGGCCATGACGGGGAAGACCCTGACACTGATCACGAAGCCGGGCGTCGTGATCGACATGGACGGCCTGCAACTTGTGCACAGCAGGGTCAAGTACCGTCAGGCGCGCGCGAATCCTGATACGCCCGTCGTTCTGCGCGTGGAACTGGTCGGCCAGAAGGCCCACGGCCGCGTGGTGGTACGGCCCGCACGCCGGACGTTCGGGCAGTGGCTGCTGCGCAAGCCCGCGTAGGCCCACGGTGTCACCTCGTGACGATCCTGATCATCGGCGGCAGCGGCTACCTGGGCACTGAGCTGATCCGACAGGCGGCAGCAGCCGGGCAACCGACGGTCGCGACCTACGCGACCGAACCCGGCAGCGCCGCTCGAACCGCATGGTGCCACCTCGACCTGCGGGACCCCGAGCAGGTGGACGCGGTCGTGGCGGAGGTCGGCGCCCGGTCGGTCGTCAACGCGTCGAGCGGCCAGGCGGACTGGGCGGTCACGGCCCAGGGCCCGGTCCGCCTCGCGATGGCAACGGCGAGACACGGCTGCCGTCTCGTTCATGTGTCCAGCGACGCGGTCTTCTCCGGATCCCGTGTCCACTACGACGAGTTGAGCCTCCCCGACCCCGTCACCCCGTACGGCGCGGCGAAGGCCGCGGCGGAGACCGGGGTCCTGCTCGTGCACCCGCAGGCCGTCGTGGCCCGTACCTCGCTGATCATCGGCGACGGCCGGTCCGGTCATGAACGTGCCGTGCGGGAACTCGCCGCCGGTACCCGCGACGGCTGCCTGTTCACCGACGACATCCGCTGCCCGGTGCACGTCGCGGACCTGGCAGCGGCCGTCCTAGAACTGGCCTCGACGAACGCCCACGGCGTTCACCACCTTGCAGGTGCAGACGCTCTGAGCCGTCATGAACTCGGCGTTCTCATCGCCGAGCGCGACGGCATCGACGCCTCCCGCTTGCCCACCGGCCTGCGCGCCGGCAGTGCGTTTCCCGGCGCCCTGGATGTCCGGCTCGACAGCCGCGCGACCCAGCGGAAACTGCGCACCAAGCTGCGAGGCGCCCGCCGGTTTCTCGTCGGTCAGGTGTGACCCTCGGCCCTCGGCGGACGTGCACGGCACCACTCTGGTTGCCTCGGTGGGAGCGGCGACCCGGGCCTCCGCAGGGTCGCTCGTGCGACATGGTTCGGGATCATGTCTTGTTGCTCTCTGGTGGTAGGCGGTTTCGCCGTGTAGCGTCATCCCCAGATGTCGTGGTTCGCAGTACCTGCCCGCGCTCCGGTGCGGGCATTTTGCTGTGCAGTGCAGGACCAGGGCGATCACCTCCGGGCTCACGCGGTGTGGGTCCGATATCGACTGGAAGGCACGCGCATGGCCAAGGGAACTGTGAAGTGGTTCAACGCCGAGAAGGGCTTCGGCTTCATCGAGCAGGAGGGTGGCGGCCCCGACGTCTTCGCCCACTACTCGAACATCAACGCCTCCGGCTTCCGTGAGCTGCAGGAGGGCCAGGTCGTGAACTTCGACGTCACGCAGGGCCAGAAGGGCCCGCAGGCGGAGAACATCACCCCCGCCTAGTCTCACAGGCAGTCGTCGGTGGCCCCCGGAACGCATGTTCCGGGGCCACCGACGTGTCCGGCGAGCAACTGACTTGTGTACGCGCGTACTTGCGTGCCCCCGAAGCGTGTTCAGGGGCGCGGGTGTGTCACCCCGTTGTGCCGCCCTCTCCGCGCGTCCGGTCCTGTTCCGGGGAGTCGTGGGACGGCCGCCGTCCGGGTGATCCGCCCGACAGTGCGGTGTCGTCTCCGTGGTCGTGGCGCATGCCGGGTACCGCGTCGAGGGTGCCGTACGGCTGGTCGGACCCGGCGGAGTCGTTCGCCACGACGACCACCTCGTCCCGTGCGTGCCACACACGTCGTTCGGTCTTGGCGGGACCGAGCCGCAGTTCATGCCGGTGACCCGTGCCCGCCTCCGGGTCCGTGCGGCGGTAGCCGACCGCGCATTCGCCCCGCTCCCGGGCGGCCGCCACGACGGTCGCGAACGACGCCTCGCACCCGGGCGTCGTGTAGTGGTGGGCCGGGCGCAGATGCACCGACGCGCCGTGCGCCGCGAACAGTTCCCCGAACACGGCGGCCAGATGCGGGTTGTGCGCGATCTGGGCCATCAGCAGGCTGGTCAGTTCACCCCGGATGACGACATCGGATGCCGGGCCCAGCGGCGCGAGGGCCCGGTTGCGGTGGTCGCCGAGTTCCGCGACCACCGGCAGGACCCGGCCCGCCCGGAGCTCCAGCTCCCGCAGCATCAGCAGGGTGACCAGGACCCTGTCGTCGGGATGCCCCGGCCCGTCCACGCTGTCCGCCCCGAGCACGATCACCGTGTCGTATCCGAAGAGGTCCAGGTCCCGCAGGTTTTCCGGATGCAGCAGTTCACCGCTTCGGCAGGAGACGGCCAGCCGTGCCGCGGCCTGCGGGGAACTGGCCTGGTCCTGGACGGGAGTCACCTGTGTCTCATCGACGACGACATCGAGTACCGACCCCGGTGCGACGCTGTGGCCCAGCGCCTCCACCAGCAGGGGTGCACGGCGGTTCCAGCCGAGCAGCAGCACTCGTACAGGCCCGACGCGCTGGGAGTGCGGCGCCGCGAACGCGGTCGGGTCGACGTACGCACGGCAGTCGACCGGCGCCTCCGGCACACCGTCGTGCGCGATCACGATGAGCCGGTCTCCCGGGCCGACGACGGTGTCCGCGGCGGGACTGAGCAGCGGTTGCCCGTCCGGACCCAACACCCCCACCACGGTGGACCGTTCGAAGCACAGCAGCAGATCCCCGAAGCGAGAACCCGCGGACCCTTGCCGGACGGCTGCCGGCACATCCACGAGATGGAATTCCACGCCGGAGAAATCGAGCAGGTCGCGCAGCACCTCGCCCACCCCGGTGCGCCGCGCCGACTGCACCAGCAGTTCCGCCGTCGTCGCGTCCGTCTCCACGATCGTGCCGCGTTCGCCCGCGGCGAGCCGGGCCGCGGGCAGCTGACGGCGGTCGCGCACGGCCGCGACGACGGGCGGACCGGGCTCGTCACCGAGGACCGCCCGCAGGGCCAGCAGGACGCGTACGACCTCGCTGTCCGCTTCCGGAGCATCGGAGGGCAGCACCAGTACGGAACTGGCGGCCCGGGGAGTGACCAGGGCCAGGGTGTCGACCGTGGTCAGTGAGCCGCTGCGGCAGACCAGCCGGACAGCGGAGCCGCGCCCCAGGGACGCGGTGAGTGCCTCCTCCATCTCGGCCACGTCCCGGTCGGCCAGGACGGCGATCACGCACCGGGCGCCCGCCCGGGCCGCGGCCAGTTCCCCCACCACCGTGAACACCTGGTCCGACCAGCCGAGGACGACCGCGTGCTCCTGCTCAAGCACCATCGAGCGGCCCCGCCGCAACTCGGTCAGCCGTTCACCCAATCCGGTGGTGATCACCCCCACCAGGGTCGACACGCACAGCAGCGCGACGATCCCCAGCAGCACCGACAGCGCCATCCGCATCGGCGCACCCGTCGGCGCGCCGAGCCGCAGCGTCTCCGCGCTGGTCCGCCACACCGCCGACAGCCGGCCCGACAGCGAACGCGGAGAGCCGGGGTCCGTCCACACCACCAGCGCACTGACGGGCACCACCACCGCCAGACAGGACAGCACCAGCCAGCTCACGAGCATCCCCGTGCTGCGGGCCAGCGTCGTGTCGAACCGGTAGCGGGCCCGGTCCCGTAAAGAGGTCGGCCGTTGCCATTCCACTGCGCACCCCTGCTTCCCCCGCCCGCCCCGGACGGTGCCGCCGACACACACCAGGGGCACCACCGTCCGCACGCGTAACGGCAGTGCCCTGGTCTGCAAGAGTGCTGGTCCGGCGGCCAAGACACGCCCGGACACCATGACGTTCATCCTTTCGGGACACGTCACGTTCGCGGGGCGGCCTTCAGCGGCCGGCAGGGTTTGTCAGCGGATGCCAGTGACCGATGGGCTGGTGACCCATTGCCCCGGTGACCCCATCGCCCCGGTGGCCCAGTGGCTTGCGGGGCGCGGAGCTACGCGCTGCGCGGGGCGGTCTGCTGCACGACCTCGAAGGACCACAGCGTGGAACCGCTCGCCGCCGGCTTGGGCCGCTCGCCGCCCTCCGCGCCGCCGCCCTGATGGGCCGCCTTCATGTTCCCCTCCATCCATGCGGTGAAGGATTCCTCGTCACGCCACCGCGTGTAGACGAGGTAGCTGTCGGTGCCCTCGATCGGGCGGAGGAGTTCGAACCACTCGAATCCGTCGGAGTTCTCGACGGTGCCCGCGCGGGACGCGAACCGCTTCTCCAGAAGTTCCCGCTGCCCGGAGGGGACGGTCAGGACATTGATCTTGACTACGCTCATGTGCCCATCCTGCCGTGACCGCGCCCGGCGTCGGACGACGGGGTGCGCGTGGCAGCTGCCGGCCTTGCCGCGCCGCCCGGCCGACGTACGGCCAGAATTGCGGGTGTGAACGCGCGCGACGAACCGCAGAGGACTCCCGACGGACACCACATCGTCATCGACGGGCGGAAATGGCGGGCCACGGATCCCTCCCTGCCCGAGGACGTCGCGGCCCGGCTGCGACATCACCTCATGGCGGCCCGTCGCGCGGTGCGTGCGGCGACCACCGCCGACGACGCGTCGGCCGAGCGGTCGGCGCGGGCGCGCGTGCGGCACGCGAAGATCGCGCTGGGGGAACGGGGCACGCCCTGGTGGGAACAGTCCCCGGACCAGCGCCGCCGACGGTGGGAGGAGCACCTCGCGAAGCTCGACGCGGACGCGCCCGACCAGCAGGACGGCTGACTGCCGACCCTCCTCCCGAGGGCGGGTGTGCTCGGGCCGCGGCGGACGTACCGGCCTGATCGTCCGAGTGTCAGTGGCAGCCTCTACGGTGTGAGCAGTGGGACCCGCTGGAGAGACCGCGGGGCCTGGTCCTGGGAGGGGTCTGTCATGTCCAGTGGGTCCGCGTCGACGACGTATCTGGAGCTGTCGCAGGAGGACGGTGCTGCGCACAAGTTCTACGAAGTGGCCGTGGACGGGCTGGTGGTGACGGTGCGGTACGGACGGATCGGCGCCGCCGGACAGACCCAGACGACGACGTTCCCCACGGCGGACAAGGCGCGCGCCGCCGCCGCGAAGAAGGTGGGGGAGAAGGTCCGCAAGGGATACGCCCCCGCGATCGCCGGACAGCGTGCGCCCCGTGCGGTGACCCGGCGGCAGGTCGCCTCGGCTCCCTCCACCGCGCGGTCCGTGGCCCCGGTGCTGTGGCGTTTCCGTACGGGGTCGTCGGCGTTCGGCATCCACGTCGACGACGACCGCTGCTGGGTCGGCAACCAGGCGGGTGACGTCTTCACCCTGGACCACGATGGCGGTGTCCTGGCCCGCTTCAACCTCCCGGACGGTGTGAAGTGCCTGGTCGCCGACGACTTCTGGATATACGCGGGGTGCGATGACGGCCGGGTCTACGACCTGTCCTCGAAGCTGCCGTTCGCGGCGTACGACGTGGCGGCGGACGTCGACATCTTCTGGCTGGACATCCACGAGGGCGTTCTGAACGTGTCGGACCGCGAGGGCCGGCTGACCGTCATCGACCACGAGGACGAGCACCAGTGGTCGCGCCGCAGTCAGGGCGAGCACGCCTGGATGGTCCGCGCCGACGACCGTGCCGTCTACCACGGCCACCAGAGCGGGGTGAGCGCCTACGCGCCCGACGGCAGCGGCGAGTTGTGGCACACGCCCACCCGCGGCGGGGTCCTGTTCGGCTGGCAGGAGCAGGACGCCGTGTTCGCGGGAACCGCGCACCGGGTGGTCCAGCGGCTGTCGAAGGCGACCGGCACCGTCGAGGCCACCTATGCCTGCGACAGCGCGGTCTACTCATGTGCCACCTCGCCCGGCGGCCGGTTCGTCTTCGCCGGGGACGCGTCCTCGTCGGTGTACTGCTTCGACCGGGACGGCACACGTCTGTGGAAGCTGGGCACCGGCGGTGGCTCGGCGCTGTCGATGCAGTACCGCGACGAGCGGCTGTACCTGGTGACCACGGACGGCTCGCTGGTGTGCGTGGACGCGAGCGAGGCGGCCATCGCGGCGGCCCAGCAGGGCACGGTGCCGGTCGCCCGGGACGTCAAGCTCGCCGAGGCGCTGCCGACCTTCGCACCGGCCACCGCCGCGGCCTCGCTGGCGAGCGTCTCCCAGGCCCCCGCAGGAGCGATCGTCGTCGAGTGCGTCCAGACGACCGGCCGCCTGCGCGTCCACGTGGTGTCGGACGGCTACGACCACTCCTGGAACGTCCAGTTCCCGCGCACGATACGAGAGCCCGGAGCCCGTTACGTCGTGGACGCCCTGCACCCGGCGGCGGGCGGCTTCTACCGGGTCCGTGGCGACATCCGGCGCCTGCTGTAAACCGTTGTCGGCGGTAAGCCGTCCGCGGCAAACCGTCCGCGCCCCGCATCCGGGGCGGCCGGGACGGATTCCGGGGGCCGGGACCGATGAGTTGTGCCGTGGCGGCTGGTCTGTATCCACGACAGGACGCACCGGTCCCGGCCCGAGGAGAGCACCATGACCGTTCCCTACACCTTCGACGTCTTCTGCAGCCTCGACGGCTTCGGTGCCGCAGGCGGGGACTGGACCGGCTACTGGGGCAAGCAGGGACCCGAGCTGCTCGACCACCGCCTCGCCCTGTACGGGGAGGAGCAGCGCATGGTCTTCGGGGCCAACACGTACCGGGCGTTCGCCCGGATGCTGGCCTCAAGCACCGAGGAGTCCGACGTGCGCGACCCGTGGGTCACCCGCATGAGGAACCTGCCGGCAACGGTGGTGTCGACCACGCTGAAAGGCCCACTGGACTGGGCGGACGTGGACCTCGTGAACGGCGACGCGGTCGACGTCGTCGCCCGGCTCAAGGAGGAGTCCAAGGTTCCGCTGCGCTCGCACGGCAGCCTGTCGATGAACAGGGCGCTGATGGCCGCCGGTCTGGTCGACCGCGTCCACGTGACGCTCTTTCCCGTGATCACCGGTCGGACCGGCCTCGAACCGATTTTCCAGGGCGCGCCCGACTTCGACCTTGACCTGATCGAGAGCCGTACGCTCGACGGCCGCACCCAGGTACTCGTGTACCGGCCGACCCTGCATGACTGATTCCAGCCGTGTTCCTCGAACGTCCTCTGCCCGCGTTCGAGCAGGACGGCGGGAGTCAGCTCCGCCGCAAAAATGTGGGTGGGGATGTCGATCCGAGCACGCTCCGTGCGACGCAGGAGTGAGAGAGCGACTTCAATACGAGAGGTGAAAGCCGTGTCCAAGGTCCGCGTGCACAATGTGACGGTCTCCCTCGACGGCTTCGTGGCCGGTCCGAACCAGCGCCTGGACGCGCCGTTCGGCGACGGCGTCGGTTGGGGCGACGAACTGCACAGCTGGTTCGTCGCCGCGACGGAGGAGGTCGCCGCCGGGAAGAGCGGGATCGACGCCGACTACCTCGCCCGCAGCGAGCGGAACGTCGGGGCTACGATCATGGGGCGGAACATGTTCGGGCCGCAGCGCGGGCCCTGGGCGGACGAGTCCTGGAAGGGCTGGTGGGGCGACAACCCGCCCTACCACCACGACGTCTTCGTGCACACCCACCATCCGCGCCCGGCGCTGGAGATGGCCGGCGGAACGACCTTCCGTTTCACGGACGACCCGCTGGAGACGGTGCTCCAGCGCGCCTTCGACGCCGCGGGCGGCAGGGACGTCCGGATCGGCGGCGGTGCGGCGGTCATCCAGCAGTACCTGCGCGCCCGGCTGATCGACGAGCTCCACCTGGTGATCGCGCCGATGCTCATCGGGCGCGGGGAGCGGCTGCTCGACAATCTGGGCGACGGGATCGACGGCTACCGCGTGTCCGAACTGGTCGCCTCGCCGGCGGTCACACACGCGGTACTGGTCCGCCGCTGACGCTGCGCGCGTCTCGGTGCGTCTCGGCGCTGCTCCCGGGGTCCGGGTGGGAGCCCCGGGGCGGCGACCAGATCGTCACGACCCCCGGGTCGAGCGGGCGACCCGGGCGGCCTGCGCCGAGCCGGCGGCCCGCCGCCCGGGGTACGGACGGCTACTTCTCCACGATGCCCGAGGAAGCGATCACGATCTTCGCGCGGGTGGCACCGGAGCGCGAACCCAGGGACTCGATCTTCTGCACCAGGTCCTGGCCCTCGACCACTTCACCGAAGACCACGTGCTTGCCGTCCAGCCACGAGGTGACCACGGTGGTGACGAAGAACTGCGAGCCGTTGCTGTTCGGGCCGGCGTTCGCCATGGACAGCAGGAACGGCCTGTCGTGCTTGAGCTTGAAGTTCTCGTCGTCGAACTTGGCGCCGTAGATGCTCTTGCCGCCCGTGCCGTCGCCGCGGGTGAAGTCACCACCCTGGAGCATGAAGTCCGGGATGACACGGTGGAAGCCCGAGCCCTCGTATCCGTAACCGTGCTGGCCGGTGGCCAGCTCACGGAAGTTCTGCGCCGTCCTGGGGACGACGTCGTCGTACAGCTTGAAGACGATGCGGCCGGCGGCGTCGCCGTCAATGGTGATGTCGAAGAAGACGTTGGTAGACATAGGGCAATCCTTTCATGTCCTCGCGCACCGCCCGGGAGCCGCCCTGCTTCGCCGCCCGAGACGCCCAGTTTCCGGTGGTTCCCCCGGCAGATGCCTCCGCGATCGGCCGGATCGGCCGGTTGCCGCCTGTTCACGGGTGCGGGAGCGCCCCTAGGCTGTCCGATCTTCACGTTCTGGGGCACTTGTGACTCTGGGGGGCTCGTGAACAGTCTTCGTGCGGCCGTTGTCTGCCTCGTGCTCGCGTGTGCCGCGCTGACGTCGCCGACGGGGGCGGCGGGGGCGCCCGCGGTGACTTTGAGGTGGTCTGTGCTGCCGGTGCCGGCGGCGGCCCCGCCGGTGACCGTGACCGATCTCGCCGCCCGGGCGCCGGGCGAGGCGTGGGCGACCGGGTACGAGCAGGCCGCCGACGGGTTGATGCCGATGCTGTACCGGTGGGACGGCATGGCGTGGAGCCGGGACACGACCTTCCCCGGCGCCGGTGAACCGGGCTGGCTGGGCAAGGTGCAGTTCGTCGGCAGGGAAGTGTGGATCTTCCACAACCGCGACGGAGCCGGAGAGATCCTGCGCCGGTCGGCGGGGACGTGGAGTACCGTCCCGCTGCCGCAGACCCTGTGGACGTACCAGGACTTCACCGCGGTACCGGGTGCCGCCTGGGTGGTCGGCGAGGACGACACCGGGCTGAAGGTGCTGCACCACGACGGTTCGGGCTGGACCGTGCAGGCCACCCCGGACGGTGTGCGGTACCTGATGGGCATCACCGCCCGTGCCGCCGACGACGCCTGGGCCTGGGCGGACACGGACACCGGCACCACAGTCCTGCGCTGGGACGGCACGGCGTGGCGGGACGCGGGGGTGCCGCTGCCGCCGGACAGCAACGTGCACACCATCCTGCTCGAACCGTCCGGCCGGGTCACGATCGGAGGCAGCCAGTACACCGACGGCGTGGCCGGCACCTATCTCATGACCTGGGACGGCGAAGGGAGCGCCTGGCGCACCACCCACCCACCGCTGGGCGACACCTACACCGAGGCCATGGTGCGCGGCCCGGACGGCGCGCTGTGGCTGCCGGTGCGCAGCGACCGCGCGTTCCAGTCGAAGTACGCACGCGTGGACGGCCGCCGCACCACCTTCTCCTACGGACCGGAGCGCACGAACGCGATCGACGTCAAACCGCGTGCACTGGCGCGCACCGGATCCGCACTGCTGTCCTTCGGAACCGCCGAGATCTACGGCTCGAAACCGAACCTGATGAGCGAGCGGCTGGGAGCCCGACCATGACCCACGGACTGTCCATGACCCGCAGGCTTCTTGTGCCATACAGGTTTCTCGTCGCCGCCCTCGCCGTAGCCATGACCGTCGTGGCCGGCATGGCGTCCGCCGCGGCGGATGAGCGGTCGTGGCACCACGTTCCGGTCCCGGCACAGGTCCGCCCGCAGGCCGCGCTGAACGAGGCCGTGGCGTTCGGGCCGGACAGCGCGTGGGCGGTGGGTGCCGACGCCGTCGGCCGTGAGGCGCCGGGTTTCCCGCTGGTACTGAGCTGGGACGGAACCGCCTGGCAGCGCCAGAACCTGCCCGGGATCCGCTGGCAGGGGGAACTGCTGTCCATCGCCGCGACCTCACCGACCGCGGTATGGGCGGTCGGCCGCGACTCGGCGGGCGGCGCCCGTCTGCTCCGGTACGAGGGCAAGGCCTGGAACGAGAGCAGCCCGCCGAGCGGGGTCGTGCCGACCAAGGCCGTCGCCGGTGGCGGCGAGACCTGGCTGATCGGTTCGCGGGGCGGCGCGCAGGCCCTGCTGCGCTGGGACGGGAGCGACTGGCAGGACGTACCGGCGCCGCCCGGATCCGTCTACGGCCTGCACATCCTGGCGGCGGACGACGTCTGGGCCGCGGGCGCGAACGTCTCGGGTGCGGCCGTGTCGCACTGGGACGGGCAGGAGTGGCAGCAGACGGTCGTGGACGGCTTCCCCCGGTCGGCTGTCGGAAGTGTGCTCGCGGTCTCGCCGACCGAGGTGTGGGCGGGCGGCACCGCCGGATTCGTCGGCGGTCCGCCGGGACGGCCGATTCCGCCCCTGCTCGTCCGCTTCGACGGACAGACGTGGAACAAGGTGTCCGTGCCCACCGACTTCGGCTCCATCGACTCCCTGGCGGCCACCGCGTCCGGCACGCTGGGCTGGGTCTCGGTGGCCCGCTCGCAGAAGTGGGGACCGGTGGGCAGCAGCCCGCCGCTCGTCCCCGGGCCGGACTTCCTCGCCTGGAACGGCCAGTCGTTCACCGAGTACGGCGAACCGGCGGTGACCGGAGAGGGCGAATCCTGGACGCTCCGGCTGGCGACCGTGCCGGGCACGGAGACGGAGACGGTGTGGTCGGTCGGCCGCGCGGACGGCCCCGAGGGCACCTTCGCCCCGCGCATCCTGCGGTTCGACTGAGCACGAAACGCACTGCGCAGGTCGAAACCCACGGCACGGTTCCGCCGCTCACTTCCACCCGTACGCGTACGCCGCCACCCACGTGATGTCGATCTGCGCGCTGCTGCCGGGCGCCGCCCCCGGCCCCTCCAGGGCGCTCTCGTTCTGCATCACCCAGGACAGCGGGCTGTCCGGCACGCCCCTGGTGTCGTGGCCCGTCTCGCGGCCGTCGACGAAGAACCGCACATGGCCGGGCGTCCATTCCGTGGACACCGTGTGCCAGTCGGTCCAGTCGTCGCTGCCCGGGAAATAGCCCTGTTCGCCGCCCCCGCAGGGATGGTGGAAGGACGAGAGCGGGCCGGTCCACTCGCCCTCGGGGTGGTCCATCTCGCAGCCGCCGCCGTAGTGCAGCCAGGCGGACTTGTAGCCGGGCGCCGCCTTCGTCACCTTGATGCGTGCCGAGTACTTGCCGTAGGCCATGTCCATCACCGCGCGCGGCACCACCGCCGCGGAGTGCACGGGACCGCCGTCGGCCGGACGCCACATCCGGACGAACATCCGCCCGTCGCCGTTCGCCGCGGGACCCACGCTCACGGTGTCCTCCGGGTGGTACACGCCCACCACCTCCCGGCCCCGGCTTCCGGCCGTGTCGGGCCAACCGGTGGGATAGGCCCACCAGTTGTCGCGGAACGTGCCGCGCAGCCCTCCGCAGTGGGCGCCGGAGGTGTCGACGCGGTGATCGCAGTCGCTGAACGAACCGAGCGGTACACGGTCGCCGTTGAAGTCCTCGGCGAGGACCTGCCAGAAGGGACCGCAGTCACCGCGGGGCAGCCGCACGGCCGTGGAACCGCAGGCGTCGGTCCTCGCGGGCGCACCGTCGGCACGGGGGAGCCACAGGAGCGCGGCCGCGAGCGCGGCCGCCACGGACACCAGCAGGAAGGGGGGCCTCAGGTGGTGCGGGGCCGCGTGTGAACCCATCACGGACTCCTCGTGTCGCAACTGCCGACTGTCAAAGGCCATTTACCAGAGCCCGGTTATCAGAGACCGGTTACCAAAGGCCGACTGCCGGAAAACATCCTCGCCGGTGCCCCCGCCCGGCGCCACAGCCCGACCGGCCCTACGCCGATTCCCGGCCTTGCGTCGATTCCCGGCCCTACGCCGATTCCCGGACCACCAGCTCGGGATCGAAGATGATCGACGTCGGCTCGGTGCGTACACCCCCGATGTGTTCGGCGAGCAGGCGGGCCATCGCCGCCGCCATGTCCTCGACCGGCTGGCGGACGGTGGTCAGCGGTGGCCGGCAGGTGACCGCCACGCTCGAATCGTCGAACCCGACGACCGCGACATCGTGCGGCACCCGCCGCCCGTGCTCCCGCAGCACCTGGCAGATGCCCTGGGCCATCAGGTCGTTGGCCGCGAACACCCCGTCCACGTCCGGGTGTTCGGCGAGCAGCTCCGTCATCGCCGCCACACCGCTGTCGACGGTGAAACCGCCCTGGACGAGCGGGACGTACGCGTGACCATGGCGGGCCATCGTGTCGCGGAACCCGGCAAGGCGCTCCTGGCTCGCGGTCACGGCCAGCGGTCCGGACACGGTGACGATCCGTCGGCAGCCGCGGCCCAGCAGATGCTCGGCGGCCAGCCGTCCGCCGTCCCGGTGGGCGAGGTCGACATAGCTGAGCGCGACCGGCCGGGCGGGCCGGGCGAACAGCACGGCGGGCAGCCCCGCCGCGGCCAGCAGCGCGGGCAGCGGGTCGTCCGCGTGCGTCGAGACCACGAGGGCCCCGTCCGCGCTGCCCTGCCGCAGATACGTCACGACCTCCTGCCGTGCCTCGTCGGTCTCGGCGAACATGAGCACCGGATGCATCGAACGCGGACGCAACTGGCCCACGACCCCGCTCACCACCCGGCCGAAGAACGGATCCGCCACCACCCGCGCGGCGAAGGCGTTCCGTTCCTCCTCCGAGACGTCACCGGCGCCGGACACCACGAGCGCCACGGTCTCGGTACGCCGGGTCACCAGCGATCTGGCCGCCTGATTGGGCGCGTAACCCGTTCTGCTGATGGCCTGGCGGACCGACTCCTGGATGGCGGGGTCGACGTTGCGGACACCGTTGACGACGCGGGAGACGGTGGCGCGGGAGACGCCCGCCTCCCGCGCCACATCCTCCAGGGTCGGGGCCTGTCTGCTCATGCCCGCACCCTAACGGCACCGGTCACGGACGGCATAGAGCGCTCTCCCGGAGTGCGGGCCGACCTTCGGCGCCGGTCGTCCCACAGGTCAGTTGTAGACGCCGAACTCGTAGAGGGAGTAGCCCCAACCCGTGCCGCGCGCGGTGCCGTTGACGCGCACATAGCGGCCGGTGCCCTGGACGTCGAAGTCGTCGACCCCGCCGTTGCCGTCGGTCACCTCGCGCACGGTCCGCCAGCTCTGACCGTCGTCGGACGTCTGGATCGTGTACGCCTTGGCGTACGAGGTCTCCCAGACCAGCTGCACATGCCTGAACGTGCTCCGCGTGCCCAGATCGACCCGTAGCCACTGCGGATCGCTCCAGTCACTGGCCCAGCGCGTGTCGTTCTTCCCGTCCACGGCGCCCGCTGCGGTGCAGGGGCAGTCACCGCCGCCCGTCTGGTACGAGGAGGCGGTCGCCGGCTTGTTCAGCGCGAGGTTGGTGCCGTCGACGACGGGCGGCACCACACGGATCGAGCGCGTCTCGACGCCGACGTTGCCCCTGCCGTCCGTGGCCTTGACGTAGATCTTCCAGACACCGGGCCGGTCGGGCGCGGTGACCCTGAGGCGCCCCCCGCCGAGATCGGTGTGCGGCCGCGGGGTGAGCTGCCCGCTCCGGTCGACGTACATGCTGTTGTCCAGGACCTCGTACGAGATCGCGTCCCCGTCCGGGTCGCTCGCGCCGACCGCCAGGGTCAGGTCGCGCCCGGCCTGCACCTTGCCCGCGTCGCCCTCCACGGACAGTGCGGAGACGACCGGGGGAGTGTTGTCGCGCGAGGTGTCGGCGCCGTACGCACGCTTCACCGCGTAGTACGACAGCCGTTTCTGTCCTGCGGGCAGCAGGTTGAACCAGATCCCGCCGAAGTCGTACTCGGTGCCGTAGTGGAACATCGTGGCGCCGAGCGCGACCCCCCGGTGTCCGGTGACACAGCCCCACGCCCTGGTGTATCCGGCCGCCTTGGCCTGGTCGGTGGGCTCCTGGGGGACCCCGTTGGCGTCGTCGGGCACCTCCCACTCGCCCGGCGGGCCGCTCTCGGTGACGATGTACGGCTTGGTGTAACCACCCTGTTCCCAGGCCGATTTGATGTCGCACACGGCGTTGTAGGCGTTGACGGCGTACAGGTCGAGGTCGGGTGCGTTGCGCTTGTAGTAGGGCCAGGCGCCGACCCACGCGTCGGTCGAGGTGACCGGGTGGTTCGGGTCGATCCCGTGGATCTTCCTGGTGATGTCGTTGACGAAGGTGGTGTAGGCGTTGCGCTGCCGCTCCAGCTCGTCACCGCTGTAGCAGTTCTGCAGGCCGAGCACCGACTCGTTGCCGACGTTCCACATCAGCACACCGGGGTGGTCCTTGTACTCCTGGACCCACTTGGGGAACTCGTCGAGCATCTGGTTCTTGTACGCCGTGTCCGTCAGGTAGTTGACACAGCCGCCGCTGCCCGGGCCGCCGCCGGGCTGCAGCCAGAACCCGGCGACGACCTTGATGCCGTTCGCCGCCGCGGAGTCGAACAGGGCCTTGCTGGAGGCGTCGGTGCCCCAGGTGCGGACGGTGTTGACGCCCATGGATCTGACGTCGGGCATGTACCGGCCGGCGTCGGCCACGGCCGGACCCCAGGTCAGGCCCTTGACCTGGTACGGGCTGCCGTCCACGGTGAGCTGCCAGTTGCCCTGGGAGCCGGTCACCCTGACGACGCTGCCGGCGGCGTGCGCCTGCTGCGCGGGCAGGGAGAGGGCGCCTGCGGCCAGCAGCCCTGCGGTGAGGGGCGCCGCGATACGGCGCGTGCGGGAAGGAGTGGGGCTCATAGGGGATCTCCGGTGTGGGGGTGGAGGGGCGGCCGGACCGTGGCGGGGTGGTCCGGCCCGGCCGCCCGGTACGAGACAGGGGCCGGCTCGCTCAGGGCAGTTCGTAGTTCTCGTCGAGCGCCGCCCCGGCTTCGGGGTGCGTCTGGTCGTAGCCGCGCGCGTCGCACTGGAGCCCGCCGACGACACAGTGGCCGACCAGCGCGTTCAGGGTCGGCGCGTCCCAGGCGTTGAAGAAGTCGTAGTGGAACGACCAGCTCGGCCCGCTGGCCAACTTCACCTGGGAGAGGTCGCCGTTGACGGGCCAGGCCATCTTGAACTCGATCATCGGCAGGGCGACCGGATGGCTCGTCGGGCAGATGTTGTTGTTCGTGCCGGGGTTGACCACGGGATAGGCCATGTGGCTCTTGTGGTCCGGTGTGTCCAGATACCGGCCGTCCCAGCAACTGGGCGCCTGGAATCGGATGTTGAGCTTGACGTCCGGACGGCTCGGGCAGTTCGTCGGGAAGTCGACGTTGAAGAAGCTGTCACCGCACTCCCAGCCCTCGACGAAGCCGCGGTGCCCGCGGAACTCGTCCCGGCTCTGGGTCGGGCTGCCCACGAGGAACCGCAGGCCCTTGGGGAAGGGACGCACGCTCGTGTAGTCGGTGACGCCCGCCTTGTAGTAGATGACCTGCTGGCCGACCGGCAGTACGGGCTGGTCGCCCTTGAAGAGGGTGGGCATCCAGTAGCCCGACCGGTCGCCGGGCGCGTTGCAGGTGGTGGTGGCCCCGTCGAGCGAGGAGGTCGTGCTGTTCGCGTTCGTCGACCGGTTGCCCATGAAGGTGTGGTCGTGGGACTTGCCGGGCTGCTGCGGGTACACGATCGGGTCGTCGGGCTTGGTGTGGCTCACCGAGCAGTTGGCCTGGAACTCGTGGAAGTAGCGGTGGGGCGGCTCCTTCGTGGACGGCGAGACGCCGGTCACCGGTGGGTTCGCCGGTATGTAGCCGTCGCCGTCGGGGTCCTCCGGGGAGGCGGCGGTCGACGCCGCCATGGTGTGACCCATGTGGCTGGCCCGGTGCGTGGTGGACGCGGCTGTCGCGTCGCCGGGCGGTGGGGGAGTGCCGGCGGTGGCGGCGACACCGCCCAGACCGAGCGAGGTCAGCAGTAGGGCGCCGGCGATCAGGCTTCCTGAGACGAGCTGCGATCTCCGTGGCATGGAGACCTCCTGAGGACGTCGATGGGGGGAACCGTGCGGGGGCGGCCCTCGGACGGGTCGCGCGACCGGGAGATCGTTGGGAGAGCGCTCTCCCACTCTCCCGTGACGGAGTGTTGAGGCGGAAGCGCGGGGTGTCAAGGCATCTGACGGAAGGGGTGGTTGGCGGTGGCTCGGCGCGACGGCCGCGCGCTCGCAGGGTCATCGACCCCGCAACTGCCGCATCGCGCAGCCCCATTGCCAACTCCGGGCATCGCCCCTAACCTCGCATCGTCTCCATCCATGAACTTCATTCGCCTACACGAACGAGGATCGATGGGTAAACGAGTTCGCCGTATCGCGGTTCTGACGTCCGTGGCCCTGTTCGTCGGTCTGCTGGGCCCAGCCGCCTCCGCTGAGCCGGGGGCTGCCCGCACAAGGTCCGTGGACGCAAGGGCCGATCGCTCAAGTGGCGCGCGGCCCGACACGGTTGTCCTCGACGGCGGACGCCTCCAGCAGACCAAGGTCCGCCTCCAGCACGGCGACCCCCGACTCCGCAGAGCCGTCGCGAACCTGACCGGCCGGGCCGACAAGTGGCTGGACCAGGGCCCCTGGACGGTCGTCGACAAGCCGAGGCCCGCACCCGGCGGCGACGTCCACGACTATCTGAGCCAGGCCCCCTACTGGTGGCCGAGCCGATCGCCGACCGCCGACAACCCGTGGGGCTGCCCGTACGTCCAGCGCGACGGCGAGCGCAATCCCGAGGTCGACTCGGGCACCGACCGGCTGGACCTGGAGAAGGTCTTCGACTCGTCGTACGACCTCGCGCTCGCCTGGCACTACACGGGGAAGCGGCAGTACGCCGAGAAGGCCGCACAGGTGCTGCGGACATGGTTCCTGGCGTCCGCGACACGGATGAACCCACACCTGGACCACGCCCAGTTCATCCCCTGCAAGTACGACGGCCGGGCCATCGGCATCATCGACTTCTCGCAGTCCTACACGGCGGTGCTCGACGCCGTCGCGATCCTTGAGTCCGGCGCCCCCGCTTGGAGCAGGGCGGACCGGGCCGGCATGCGGCAGTGGAACGGCGACTTCCTCGACTGGCTGACGACCAGCGAGTTCGGCCGCCAGGAAGCGGCGGCGGCGAACAACCACGGCACGTTCTACGACCTGCTGGTGGCAGGTCTGGCGTCCGCCACCGGCGAGAAGGACCTGGCCCGCCGGACCGTACGCGACGCGGCCGTCACCCGCGTCGACCCCCAGATCGCTGCGGACGGAAGCCAGCCGCAGGAGCTCGCCCGGACCAGGAGCTGGCACTACTCGACCTTCGACCTCGTCGCGTACACCAGACTCGCCGCGATCGGGCAGCACCTCGGCGTGGACCTGTGGCGCCACCGGGGGCCGGACGGCCAGAGCCTGTTCCAGGCCGTGCGCTACCTGCTTCCGGCCGCCACGGGACGCGCCGCATGGCCGCACCCCGAACTCGAATTCCACCGGTTCGCGGCGAGCGACGTCGTCCACGCGGCAGCGGACGCAGGCGACCGCGAGGCGAGGCAGGGCGTGCCTCTGCTGGAGGAACCGCCGGGCGGAGACCTGTGGGCGCTACGGCCCGCGGCCGAGCAACTGGACTCGATAACGGGCTGAGGCACAGGGCTTGTGCCCCTTCAAAGGTGCCGGTGGTAGGCCTTGTTGGCGACGCGCCAGCGGTCGTCCACGCGGACCAGCAGGAAGACGTCGGTGAAGGTGTCCGGGCCGTGCCGGAGCGTCATCGTCGCGGTCGCCACCGTGCCGTGCACGTCGACGGTGTCGATGCGGCGGGAGCGGGCCGGCTCGTCCGGCGCCGGACTGCCGTCGAAGAGAGCGCAGTACTCGTCCAAGGGCCACGAGACGAACACACCGTCCCGTACGCCCTCGATGTGCGCGGTGGGCAGGAACGCGGCGCGGAAGTGGCCGGGGTCGCCGGTGGCGTGTCCACGTATGTAGGCGCGGAGCGGGGCGAGCACGGCGTCCGCCGGCGCCGGGGCCGTGGCGGCGACGGCGATGTCGGACTCCGGGCCACCGGGAGTGTTGGCCAGCTCGGACACGCAGCGCAGCGGCATGTCCGAGGCGGCGGCCAGCAGATTCATGTCCTTGGCCAGCGCCGCGATGGTGAAGTCGGCCGTGCCGCCGGCCGGGGCCGCGGCCGTACCCACAGCCATGGCGGCTTTCGGCTCGCTGTCGAGGAAGGGGCGTTTGCGGGCCACGAACCCGCCGAGATGGCCGAGTTCGAGAACGTCCAGGGCCTGCGTACGGGAGAGGCCGAGGGCGTCCGCCTGCTGCAGCGCGTCGCGCAGCGCGAGGACGGCCCCGGCGAGACTGCTGTTGGCGATCAACTTCAGCGCGGCGGCGGTGGAGGCGTCGTCGACACGCCGTACGGTGCCCAGCGCCTCCAAGACAGGCCGGACCCGATCGAGCGTGTCCGGGTCGGCGGCGGTGAGGATCTGGAGGGCACCCGCGGCGACCGCGGGCACGGAGCCGAGGACGGGCGCGTGGACGTAGGAGGCGCCGAGGCGTCGGGCCAGTTCGGAGGCCTCGGCCGGGGCGATCGTGCCGAGGTTCACTACCATCGTGTCGGCCCGCAGGGAGCCCTCGACCGTGTCGAGGACCTGTCGGCAGGCCGGGCCGTCGAACAGGGCGAGCAGTACGACATCGGCCTTCGCCACGGCCTCGTGCGGATCGTCGGTCGTGTCGAAGGAGCCCGACGTGCGCCCCGAGCGTGTCCAGCCGAGAACCTGCCGGCCCTGTGCGGCGAGTCGTGTCGCGACGGCTTCGCCCATGCGTCCCAGGCCGAGGACGGCGATCGTGTGCTGTGCGGTCATGCCTGTCACCGTGCTGCACCCCGTGGCCTGCGACAAGCGCAGATCCAGAAGATCTGCCCTGCGACAACCGCATACCACCTGGTCATACTGGTCCCATGGATCTGACGGTGTGGCGGACCTTTGTGACCGTGTGCCGGCTCGGGTCGCTGTCGGCGGCCGCCGCCGAGCTGCATCACACGCAGTCGGCCGTCTCCCGGCAGATCGCCGGCCTTGAGCGGCAGCTCGGCGTGTCGCTGATCGAGCGTCATGCGCGCGGCGTGCGTCCCACGGCCGCCGGTGAGGTGTTCCGGGGCCACGCCCTGGCCACGCTCAACGAGGCGGACCGTGCCGTTCGCGCCGTACGGGAGGTGCACGACGGGGCCGCAGACCGGCTGCTGGCGATCGGCGCGCCGCCGTCCCTGGCCGCGGGACTCGTCCCCGAGGCCATCAGAAGCCTGCTGGAGCTGACCGGACCCGCGCGGTGGAGCCTGCGGCCCGGCCTGAGCGCAGCTCTGCACCACCGCGTGGTCACCGGCGATCTCGACATCGCCGTCGTCACCGACGCCCCGCCCGGACTGCCCCATGACCCACGGGTCGACCGTCGCTTTCTCGGCCTCGACGACATGGTCGTCGTCCTGCCCGTCGGCCATGCGCGGGCCGGATCCGGCCCGGTACCCATACAGGACCTGGCCGATCAGACCTGGGTCGAGGACAACGACGGCTCGGCGGCGCTGCTGCGCCAGCACGCCGCCCGCGCCGGAGCCGCCGCGCGTATCGACCTCAACGCGGCCGATCTGCCAGGGAAGTTGGCCCTGGTCGCGACCGGCCACGCCATCGCGCTGATTCCCGGGGTACTGACGGGTGCGCTACGGACCGACGTCACCACCGTGTCCCTCGTCGACCCGCCGACCCGCGGCCTCTACACGGTCGCACCACGACGTGACCCCCACCCCTCCGCGGCGCTCCTCCACGACCGGCTCGCCGCGGCCTTCGGCGCACTCCGCACGACCTGAACCCCGCGCCGGCCCACCGTCACAGGGTGGGCCGGCGCGGAACCTCAGTCCGTCGCCGACAGACGCAACCGGATCGTGCGCGCCTCGGGGCGGAGCGCGAACTCGGGCCACACGTCCGGTCCGCACGATCGCGAGCCGAGCCCGTGCTGGGCCGCGTCGATGATCAGGTGACTCGTCGTCGACTCGCCGAGCTCGAAGGGGTGACGCGCGGAGGCGATCTCCTGGGGGGTGTGGCGGCTGAGCGTGAAGCCGGGGCGACGCCCGCGCGTGTCGGGAAGAGCCTCGATACGCAGCACCTCGCTGTCGCCGCTCGCCAGTGTGAGCCGACGCAGCTCGGCACGGTGCCCGGTCTCCTGCGGGCGCGCGTAATCCACCGAGAGGTCATCGACCGTGGCGGTAAACCGGCCCGTTCGGGCCGCACGGAGGCTGTCGGGATACGACTCCAGCGGCCCCAGACCGAACCAGTCCGCCCCGTCGACGGCGGCCGTACCGTCGGGCAGATCGAAGCGGATCCCGATCCTGGGCCACACGGTCCGCCAGCCGCGAGAGGGCTCGATCTCCACGCGCAGCTCCAGTGCACCGTCCTCGACCGACCACACGGACTCCACCATCACCCATGAACCGGAGTTCGCCGAGGAGACCTTGTCGACGGTGCGCAGCGCGTCCGCGGAGTGCTCCACGCGGACACGGCGTGTCGTCAGCCGGTCGAGACCGTCACGACGCCACAGCTCGGCGTTGGACACCCCGGCGATACTGGCGTCGCTCTCCTCGACCCCGTCGGACGGGCTCTCGTCGTTGTCGGTCGGCGCGCGGAACAGCTCCAGCCGTGGCCCGCCCACCTCACGCCCGGCGAGGCGCGTCAGAGAGCCACCGGTGAACTCGGCGATGCCGAGCGAGAGGTCTCCGCCGCCCGGCCGCCAGTCGGCCCGCGAGCGGACGGCGGACACGCGACGAGGTGCCGAACGGTCCAGTTGGGCCGTCGCGAGCACATGGTCCGCGGGCGCCCAGGCGGTCGGTGCCGCCAGGACCGCGTCGATCGTCAGCCACGTCTCGGCGTCGGGGGCGACGGCGACCGCAGGCAGCGACACGCGCCCCGACCCGCCCGCGGCGATGGCGGGGACTTCCAACTCGCCGGAGGCCACAGGGGTGCCGTCGTGCTCGACACGCCAGCGGAAGCGCAGATCGGACGTGTCGGCGGTGTGCCGCAGGTTCGTGACCCCGACCTCCCCGTGACCGTCGCCGTCAGCGCTGTCACCGCCGCTCTCGAAGGTGAACTCGACCGGCGCAACGACCGCCTTGAACTCATGGAGGCTGGGCGTGGGGACGTCGTCGGACAACAGCATGCCGTCCATCACGAAGTTGCCGTCGTGCACGACCTCTCCGAAATCACCTCCGTACGCGTGGTACGGCGTCCCGTCCGGGGCCGTCGTGAGGATGCCGTGGTCGCGCCACTCCCACACGAAGCCGCCGTGCAGCCGCGGATACCGCCGTACGAGGGCCTCGTACTGGTCGAACGCGCCCGGCCCGTTGCCCATCGCGTGCGCGTACTCGCACAGCAGGAACGGCTTGCCGCGCTGCCGGGCGCTCTGTGCGGGAGTGCAGTTCAGCAGGGTGGAGCGCGCGCTGTCGCTGCCGATCCGCTCGGTCTCCGGCACCGACGCGTACATGCGCGAGTAGACGTCCGTGTACTCGCCCGTGTAGTCGCCCTCGTAGTGCACCGGACGCTCCGGGTCGCGGGCGTGGACCCAGGACGACATGGCGGCCAGATTGCCGCCGGTGCCCGCCTCGTTGCCGAGCGACCAGATCACGATGCTCGGGTGGTTCTTGTCCCGTTCGACGGTGCGCCGGATGCGGTCCAGGTACGCCTCGCGCCACGCCGGGTCGTCGCTCGGGTTGCCCACCCAGTCGAGCTTCTCGAAGCCGTGCGTCTCCAGATCGCATTCCAGGACCACCCAGAAGCCCAACTCGTCGGCCAGGTCGAGCAGTCGGGGATGCGGCGGGTAGTGGCTGGTGCGAATCGCGTTGACGTTGAAGCGCTTCATGCGGGCCAGGTCCTCGCGGGCGTGCTCCTCGTCGAAGACACGGCCGCGCTCGGGATGTGCCTCGTGCCGGTTCACCCCGTGGAAGACGACACGCCTGCCGTTGACCAGGAACCGGTCGCCACGTATCTCGACCGTGCGGAAACCCACCCGCAGCGCGACGCTCTCCGCAGCGGTGGACACGGTGGCGTCGTACAGGCGGGGCACCTCGGCGGACCAGGGCTCCACGCCCGGGACGTCGAACGGCGCCACGTCGCCGGGAGCGGCCCAGACACGCTCGACGCCGAGTTCGGGGATGCGCAGGGTGACCGGGAACGCGGCGGCGTCGGCGGTGATCTCCGCCTCGACCAGCCCCGAGCCCTGCGCGAAGTCCTGCTCGAAGCCTTGCGGGACGCCCTGCTCGAAGCCGGTCCGCAGCCAGACGTCCTCGATGCCCCCGACCGGCCGGGCGGTGAGTGTGACATCGCGGAAGATGCCCGGCAGCCACCACTGGTCCTGGTCCTCGACGTAACTGGCCGCCGACCACTGATGCACCCGTACGGCGATGACGTTGTCGCCCGTGCGCACCGCGGAGGTCACGTCGAACTCGTGGGCGAGACGACTGCCGCTCGCGCTGCCTACCTCGGTGCCGTTGACCCACACCCGGAACAGCGACTCGACGCCGTCGAAGCGCAGCACCACGCGCTCGGCGTCCGACCAGCCGGCGGGAACCTCGAAGTACCGCCGGTAGTCACCGGTGGGGTTCTCGTCCGGGACGTGGGGCGGGTCGATCGGGAAGGGGAACTGGATGTTCGTGTAGATCGGCCGGCCGTAGGCCCCGTCGCCCTCCAGCACCCAGTGGGAGGGCACGGAAATGCTGTCCCAGCCGTGGTCGTCGAAGCCGTCGGCCGCGAAGTCCTCCGGGCCGGACGCCGTCGGCGACAGCCGGAAACGCCAGGGCCCGTTCAGCGAGAGCGAGGGCGCGTCGGAGTGCAGCCACGAGCGCGCCGGACGCAGTGCGCCACGCCCTGGTGAGAAGTCGGAGACATGGGGGGAGAGCTCGGTGGACAAGAGGTCACAACTCTTTCTGTGGGTCACGTACGACCTGTGCGTCACGTTCGACCTGTGGGGCACGTACGACGGAGCTACGAGGAGCGACGGCGGTCCTCAGCGGGACGGGCTCTACCGGAGTACGACGGTGCGGATCTCCCATGGCCCGAGGGCGAGTTGGAGCTCACCGGCGGCCTCGGTACGGGACAGGGGGCGGCCGAGCAGATCCACGGTGGTGGCCTCGGAGAACGCACCCGTCACCCGGACGGTGGAGGCGCTGTCCCGCATGGCGGTCAGCCGCACTTCGGTGCCGCTCCCGGACTCGTCGTCGGTGACGCGGCGGATGCTCGACACGTGGACGTCCTGCCCGTCGACGCGCAACCCGCTTGTGTCCGGCGGCAGTTGGCCGCCGGCGGTCCCGGTCCCACGGGTGACGAGCACCTCGCCCCGGAACTCCTCGGCGAGCGCCACCGCGTCCGCCCCGCGCCAGCCGGTGGCGGACGGGACCACGGCGAAGCGGTTCTCGATCCGCATCCCGAGATCCTGGGCGCCCGGCACGGGGATCTCGCTCGCCGCGGGCTCGTCGCGCAGAGGATGGATGTTGACGCTGATCGAGCCGATCGCCCGCAGCAGCGTGATGGCCAGTTCACAGCCGTCGCCGACGAGTTCGTACTCGCTGGAGTGGTCCAGCAGGACCGTGGCGGGGCCCGCCGACACGAACGTACCGGCGGGGAAGGTCGGCAGCGGGTACTCGCCCCAGCCGCCCTCGGCGGTGAGTCCGCGCTCGGTGACGGCGAACTGTCCGGCGGACGAGGACGTCGTCATCGGCTCGGGCAGCGGTACGTGGAAGCGCAGCCGGTGGTCCGCCGACCGGTTGAGGAACGAGGTGGAGACACGCACGAACGGTTCACCGGTCCGTACCTCCACCAGTGTCTCCACCGGAGTCGGCACGGTCCGTCCGTCCCGCAGATCGCGGTCTCCGGAGAGGGCGACGGGCCAGGCGTAGGTGCGGGTGACCCGCAGCCGTGACCGTAGCGGGCCGTCTTCCAGGACGTCGACGGTGATCTCCGTCGGGTCCTGGACGAGATTGTCGTGCGCCGGGGGAGCGTAGTTGTAGCTGTCACCGCGGTCGCCGCCGTCGACGAGACGACCGACACCGCGCAGCACGGTCCCGTCGGCGCCGACGACGTCCAGCGTGCCGTCCGCGGCGACCGTGACCTCGACCAGACCGTTGGAGAGCGTGCGGTCCGTCGCCGTCGCGAGCGCGTAAGAGGACGAAACACCAAGCGGATGCTCCCGCGGCTCGACCCGGAACGCGGTCAGTCCGGAGGCGGGGACCGTGACGGGGACGAGCGCGGTGGCCCGGGGCTCCTCCAGCGTCAGCACCCGCCACTCACCCGGATGCGCGGCAGCGGCGGCGGCGACCTCCTTGCGCAGGATCAGCAGGTCGAACGGCCCCCCGGCCGGGACCTCGGCGAGGTGGAAGACGAGCGAACCGGGGCTGAGGTCGTAGTGGTCGATGAGCCGGCCGAACAGTTCACGGCGGTGGATACGGCGCAGCACGCGTTCGAGCTGCGAGGCGTCCATGCGCTCGTCGCTGAGGACCGTCGGCGCCTCGGAGACCAGTTGCACGGGGTGCGCCGAGCCGTCGGCGGCGGTCGCGACCAGCCGCGTACCGGTGGGCGGGGCGACGACGTCCACCTCGACCAGCGCCGTGCGCTCGAACGGCAGCGGGTTGGCGATCAGATGACCGTCGCTCGGTACGAGGGCGGCGGGCTCGGCGAGCGCCGCGTCCCGGACGGCGCGCGCGGTCTGCGCGGCCTCCGCGAGACGTGCGGCGACCTGGTCGCAGGTCTCGTCGGTGCCGGAGCCGACGACCGAGTCGTGCGCGGTCGACTCGATGATCTTGTGCCAGGCGAGGGCGAGGAACCGCGAGTCGTCGCGCCGGGACCACAGCGCGTTCATGCGCTCGGCGTGGTCGATCGTGCGCTCGGCGACCGCCATCCGCTGTTTGAGGCCGAGCCGTACGGAGAGCACACCTGGGAGGATGTTGCCGCGTGAGTGGCTGCGCAACTCCCCGGTGACGACGGCCGGCACCTCGTCACGCACATGGTCGCGAAGGTACTCGACGAGGGTCGCCATGGTGATGGGGCGGCCCTCGCCGGACGCCCGCCGCAGCCAGGCGGCGAGATGCGGGTCGGGCGCGTTGTGGTCGGTGCCCGCCATCGCCAGCACCGGGTCGGTGCCCCAGCGGTCGGCCGTCATCTCCGCGTAGTCGCCGAGCGCGCGGCCGATCCGGTCGGGCACCAGCAGCACGTCGAGGCCGTTGTCGTAGCCGTCGAAGAGGAACTCGGTGCGCACCTCTGAGCCGTCGGGTGCGCGCCAGCGGAAGGCGTGACCGTCGACGGAACCGGGCACACCGCGCCACAGTGCCGCGTGCTCGATCCCGGCGCGCGCGAGGATCTGCGGCATCTGCGCGACGTGGCCGAACATGTCCGGCAGATAGCCGATCGGCATCGCGCCACCGAGTTCCGCCGCGGCGGCCCAGCCCATCTGCAGGTTGCGGACGATGGTCTCGCCGGAGCAGAGGAATTCGTCGAGCAGGATGAGCCACGGCCCGACGGCGATCCGCCCCTCGCCGACCAGGGCCGCGAGCCGGTCGCGGTTCTCCGGCCGCATCTCCAGATAGTCCTCGACCGCGGCCATCTGCCCGTCGACGGTGAACCGGAAGCCGGGGTCCGACTCGGCCGTCTCCAGCACGGTGTCGAGGGCGGTGACCAGTCGGTGCCGGAACACCTGGAACGGCTCGTACCACTCCCGGTCCCAGTGGAAATGGGGCACGAAGACGGCGGAGTTGCTCATGGCGGGAGAAACCTTCTGTTCGAGCGGGCGGTCACTTCAGTGAACCGGCCGCGAGACCGGTGCGCCAGAACCGCTGTAGGAGGATGAACACGACGATCACCGGCACGATCGACACCAGCGAGCCGGTGATGACGGACTGCTGGAGGAGCGGGGCCCGCGCGGTCTGGCCGTTCCACTGGTACAGGCCGAGGGTGATCGGGAACAGGGACTCCTTCTGCAGCATGACCATCGGCAGGAAGAAGTTGTTCCAGATGGCGACGAACTGGAACAGGAAGATGGTCACCAGCGCGGGTGTCATCAGCTTGAACGACACCGAGAAGAACGTGCGGAACTCACCCGCCCCGTCCAGCCGCGCCGACTCGATCAGCTCCTGCGGAACGGCCGCGTTGGCGAAGATGCGCGCCAGGTACACGCCGAACGGGCTGACGATGCTGGGCAGGAACACCGCGAGATAGGTGTTGACGATCCCGGTCGCCGAGAACAGCAGGAACAGCGGGAGCGCCAGCGCGGTGGTGGGTACGAGGACACCGCCGAGGATGACGGAGAAGAGGAACTCCCGCCCGCGGAAACGGAACTTGGCGAGC
Source organism: Streptomyces liliiviolaceus (assembly GCF_018070025.1). Lineage (NCBI taxonomy): Bacteria > Bacillati > Actinomycetota > Actinomycetes > Kitasatosporales > Streptomycetaceae > Streptomyces > Streptomyces liliiviolaceus. The sequence continues at coordinate 1,694,929 of NZ_JAGPYQ010000002.1, read as the reverse complement.
GCGTACCCGCACAGCGCGGAGATCAGGGTGCCCACGGCGGCGCCCAGCACCGCGTAGATCACGGTGTTGACGGCCCACCGCCCGAAGATGCCGTCGCTGCGGGTGAACAGGACGCGCAGGTTGTCGAACAGGTTGAAGTGCGAGAACGCCAGCCCGTTGGTGGTGGCGAGGTCCCCTTGGGGCTTGGTGGCCGCGACGATGAGGAAGTAGATCGGCAGCAGGAAGTAGATCGCCAGCAGGAGCATCAGGGCCATGGCCGCTGTACGGCCGGCGCGGCTCTCGCGGTTCACACGTGCGTTGCTCACAGGCCGGCCCTCTTCGACGTCAGGCGCATGAATCCGAAGCTCAGGACGAAGGTGATGACGGCGATGACCACCGAGATCGCCGCGGCCTGCTGGTAGTTGTTCCCGGACGCCACCGCGTAGGCGAGCATGTTCGGCGTGAACGTGCTGGAGATGTTCGAGGAGATCTGCCGCAGCACGGCCGGCTCCGCGTAGAGCTGCAGGGTGCCGATGATCGAGAACACCGTGGTCAGGACGATCGACGGGGCGATGATCGGCACCTTGATCCGCCACGCGACGGCCCAGTTGCTCGCGCCGTCCAGCTTGGCCGCCTCGTACAGCTCCTGCGGGATCGACTGCAGCGCCGAGTACATGATGAGCATGTTGTAGCCGGTCCACAGCCAGGTGGAGATGTTCGCCGCCGACCAGAGAACGGCCCCCGGGCCGAGGAAGTCGGGGTCGAGCCCGATGCCGTTCAGCAGGTCCACGACGGGGCTGAGCTGCGGTGAGTAGAGGTACGACCACATGATCGCGGCGATCACACCGGGTACGGCGTACGGCATGAAGGCGGTCATGCGGAAGACCGACTTGAGCCTCAGCAGGGGAGTGTCGAGGAGCAGCGCCATGACCAGGGCGACGAACAGCATGACCGGCACCTGCACGATGCCGAACAGTCCGATGCGCCCGATGCTGGACCAGAACTCGGTGTTCTCGAAGACCTTCTGGTACTGCTCGAAACCGCCGAAGCTCGTGTACGAGGTGCCGTACTGGCCGCCGGTGCGGTGCACGGCGCGGAAGCTCTGCCAGAGCGCGTAGCCGACCGGGACCAGGTAGAACAGCACGAACGGGAGGAAGAAGGGGAGCAGGAACGCGGTGATGGTGCCGGCCCCTCGGTGGTGTCACCACGCGCGGAGTGCGGGTAGCGAGGTCGGTCATGTCGTGCTCACTTGCCTGCCGTGACCGGGATCGCCTGGTCCTTCATCGACTTCACCGCGGCGCTCTGGGCGGCCGACAGCGCGTCGCTCAGGGTGCCGTCGCCGGCCGCGGCCTTCGCCATCGCGTCCTGGAGCGCGAGGTTCACCGTCTTCTGGGTGGGGCCCCAGGTGAAACTGGTGTCGATCTTCTTGGACGAGTCCGCGAAGACATCGAAGATCTTCTCGTTGTTGTAGTACGGAACGCCCTTGGCCAGCGCGGGCAGTTGCAGCCCGGCGTTGGCGGCCGGGTAGAGACCGCCCAGTTTGTTCGCCAGCGCCAGCGCCTCGGGGTCGGTGTTCAGCCAGGTGTTGAACTCGACCGACTCGTAGAGGTGCTTGCCGCCCTTCATGAAGGCGACGGTCGAGCCGCCCCAGTCGCCGGAGGCGCCGTTCGCGCCCCACGTCGGCATCGGGACGATGCTCCACTTGCCGGCCTGCTTGGGCAGGTTGTCGCGGAACATGCTGTAGCCCCAGGCCGCGCCCACATAGCTGGCGATCTGGTCCTTCTGGTACGCGGCGTACATCTGCGTCGACCCGTTGGCGAGGTCGGTGCGCACGAGCTTGTCGGAGATCAGCTTCTGCCAGTACTCGGCGACCTGCTTGCTCTGCTCGGACTCGACGGTCACATGCCACTTGTCGCCGGAGTAGCCGTACATCTTGGCCTGGTTCTGCCAGATGAGCCCGTTGAACCACTCGGCGTTGTTCGGGTCGAAGAACGTGATGTCGAGGTCGGGGTCGGCCTTGTGCAGCTTTTGGGCGGCCGCCGCGTACTCGTCCCAGGTCTTGGGCACGGCCACGTCGTGCTTCTTGAAGATGTCACTGCGTACGAAGAGGGCCATCGGGCCGGTGTCCTGCGGGAGGGCGAACACGCCGGTGTCACCGAAACTGGTCTGCGACCAGGTCCACGGCACGAACTTCGACTTGGCCTTCGCGGCGGCCGAGCAGCCGGAGGCGTCCACGAAGGCGTTCTGCGTGCGCAGGTTGGGCAGTTGGTCGTAGCCGACCTGGGCGAGGTCCGGCGCCTTGTCCGCCTTGAGGGCGTTGCCGAGGGTGCCGTACTGGTCGTTCGAGATGTTCTTCGTCTCGACGTGGATGTCCGGGTTCTTCTTGTTCCACAGGGCGACGACGTCGTCCATGCCCGGAACCGTGTTCCAGTACTGGAGTGTCACCTTGCCCTTCGCGGGCTCGCAGGACGCCGCGGAGGAACTGCCCGACGAGTCGGACGACGAGCATCCGGCGAGTACGAGGACACCGGCGGCCGCGGCGACGACGGTGAGGCGGATGCGCGTGACTGTGTTGCTCATATTTTCCGTTCCAGACAACGGCTAGCGACGGTGCTAGGCGGCTCGATGCTGATCCCTCGGGCGGACTGCCCTATGGGTGGAAGGGACGGGACGCAACGCTGTTCAGGTACTTGTGAGCGCTCCCGTGAACGCTCACGGGAGCGCTCACGGATGTGCTCGGAAGAACGTCGCGAGGTGCAATGCGAAGTGGTCGGAAGTCTGCGCTTCGGCGCGGTTCAATGTCAAGACATTCGGGTCTCGTGCGTTACCGGCGTGTTAAGTGGGTCGTCGGACGGTCGGCTACGCGGACCCGCTGAGCCGCAGTTCGGCGTGTACGACCAGGTCCGTGATCGCGAGCGGGGGCGGCTCCGACAGCAGCCGGGCCACCTGCTCGATGGCCAGCACTCCGAGCCGCCGGGTGTCGAGGGCGACGCTGGTGAGCGGCGGTTCCACGAGCGCGCCGAGCTGCAGCCCGTCGAAGCCTATGACCGCCAGATCCTGCGGCACGCTCCTGCCGGTCCTGCGGGCCTCCCGGAGGGCGCCGATCGCGATGATGTCGTTGAACGTGAACACCGCGGTGACGTCGGGATGCGCGGAGAGCAGCTCCTTGAGCGCCGAGCCGCCGCCGTCGGCCGTCTGGTCCGCGCCGACCACCGCGCCCGGGTCGACACCGTGCGCCGCGGCGGCCGCCGTGAACCATGTGTGCCGGATGCTCGGCTCGGCCCTCGTGTGGTGGTCGAGCATCCCGATCCGGGTGTGCCCCTTCGCGACCAGGTGCGCGACGGCCGCGTGGACGCCCTCCTCGCCGTCGATCCTGATCGAGCTGAACCGGGTGGACCTGCCCTCGCGGCCGATGAGCACCACCGGCATGCCGCGCGTGAACGCCTCCAGCTCGCTCTCGGGGCAGCTGAAGTAGCCGATCACCGCGTCGACCTGCGAACTGATCACCTGGAGTGTGCCGCGCTCCTCCTCCGCGCGGTCGGCGGTGTCGTACACGACGACATGCCAGCCGCGGGTGCGGGCGGCCTCCAGGGCGGCGGCCGCGACCTCAGTGAAGAACGGGTTGAGCAGATCGGGGATGACCAGGCCGATGGTCATGGTGTCCTGGCGGACCAGGCCGCGCGCGAACCGGCTCGGGCGGTAGCCGAGGGCTCGGGCGGCGTCCAGGACGCGTTGTTTGGTGTCGCCGTCGATCTCGTCCTTGTCGTTGAGCGCGCGTGACACGGTCTGCCGGGACACTCCGGCGGACCTGGCGACGTCGTTGATCGTGACTTTCCGGGGCTCTGCCCGCTCTGCCCCCGGTGTCGACACCATCGCCTACCTCCTGCTTCTCGCGTCCGCGGGTGTGCGGGCGCGCGTCCTGAGTATGCCGGTAGCTTGCGCGGGCATGCGGACGGGCCGGGGGTGTTTGCGCCGTTCCCCGCGCCCCTTAAGGGCGAAAGACGGGGGGACTGGCTCGTCGGCTTTCACCTGTTGGTCGGTGGGGGTGGGCCGCGCAGTTCCCCGCGCCCCTGAAAGCGGCGGGTGGGGGCGCTCGTTTTCTCGGTGCACCTGTGGGGATGAAAGACCGGGGCGCAGCCCCGTCTTTCAGGGGCGCGGGGAACTGCGCGGGTCACCCCCACCGAGCCGCAGACGGATGCGGACCTCAGTCCCACAGGCCCGGGTCGAACAGGTCGTTCAGGCTTGCCCCCGCCGCCCAGCGTTCGAGCGCGGGGCCGTCCAGGAGCCGCGTGTCACCCTGGCGTTGGGCCCATCGGATGTCCCGGTCGCGGAAAGCCCCCCGGTGCACGACCAGTTGAAGGCGCGGCCCGTCCGTGTGACGGCGCGTGCGGGGATCGGGCAGCGCCTCGTCCGGCAGCGGCTCCGCCACCGGCCGGAACGCCACGTCGAGCTGCCGGCCCGCCGCGTCCCGCGCGTACAGCCGCGGCCGGTCCGGCGCCGGCAGCAGCCGGACCCGCCAACCGTCCCGCCGCAACATCCGCGCGACGGCCAACGCCAGCCCCTGCACGTCCAGTTCGCGTAACTCGTCCGCGGTGTAGCGCCCGTGCCGACGGCGTGCGCCCGGCCGCCGGCGCCGCATCTCCACCGCGACGACGAGGGCCGGCACGGAGAGGCCGACGACCGGCACGAGCGGCCCGCCCGCGCGATACCCCACCGCCAGGCCGGCGGCCACCGCGCACACGACCACGACCGCACCTGCGAGAGCGGGCAGGACGTCACGCAACCTGGGCCCGTAAAGCCCCTGGTCCCGCAGCCGTCGCACGGTGTGCCGCCTGCGGGAGAAGGACGAGCGGGGCGGACCGGACGTCCACGACAGGCGTGCCACAGTGCCAGTCCCCCCAACGCCGCAAGAACCATCCTTGGGGAGAGGAATACCCAGCGTGCGGCCTCATGCCCCCGACGGCGGAGGGAATCCGGCCACGCACCCCGGCGCACGGGAGCACCGGACGGTGCACGGGACAGTGCCTGAGACGGGCTAGCTCCTCCCGTGCGTCACCTCGAACGGCTCGAACGAGACCCGCGTACGCACGCCGTCGTCCGCCCACACCACCTCGACAGCGGCGCCGTCGGCCACCACCTCCGTGACGGCCTCCGCGAGCGGACCGGGTCCCGGTGCGCCGGTGAGGGCGGCCAGGCACACGTGTACGGAGGTGCCGTCCGTCTCGCCGGTCAGACGGGGCAGCTGCGCCCACGGCACATACGCGGTGCCCTGCGGCGCCCGTACCGTCTCCGGCTCGGGACTCCAGCCGTGCAGCCCGTGCAGTGTCGAGACCAGTGGCTCAAGCGGACCGGTCGCCCATCCGGTGTGCGTCAGACGTGTCCCGGCGGGCGCTCCCACCACGCGGTGCACCCGCAGTTCGTGCGCTCCCCGCACCACCGTCACGCTCTCCACCCGCAGCCCCGGAACCATCGGCGGGCCACCCGAGAAGGCGGGCCGGTGCCACGAAGCCGCCCAGCCCCAGCCGTCGCCGTGTCCCGCGCCGAGCGGGTGGATCCGGCGGCGCACACTGCGCCGGCCGCCGACCTCCACCGACAGGTGGTTGTCCGCGATGTTCCCGGACGCGGTCGGGCCGGTCCGGGTCGAGTAGGCCTGCCGCCCGTAGTGCGGATCATCCCCGTCGGCCGACTCCGCCTCGTGCGGCCGCACATGGTCACTGCCGTGATTGTGCAGCCGTACGATCCCGTCCTCGCGTGTCGCCTGTACGAGCAGTCCGGGCGCGGGCAGGGCCAGCACCCGGTCGGCCTCCTCCACCGGCGCGGCCTCCTCCGTGGCGGTCCACAGCGGATGGTCGGCGGGCGCGAGGAGGGAGACGAACGCCTTCGACGCCCAGTACGGCGAGGCCGGTCCGGAGTACGTCTGGAGGGTGGCGTCGTGCGGCCCGTACCAGCCGAGGCTCAGCAGACCGTCGTCGGTCAGCGCCCCGCGGTCGAGGAAGTGCCGCAGGCTTCCGCTGACCAGGCGGCGCGAGGCGCCGGGCGTCAGCGGGGTGTGACCGGTCAGGGAACCGAGGCCGACGGCGGCGGACGCGGCGAAGCGGTAGGCGAGCGACCGGCCGAAGTGCATCGGCGCCCCGTCCGCGCCGAACATCAGCCCGAAGCCGTCGAGGTGCTCGCGCAGCCGGTCGCCGTACCGCGCGAGCAGCGCCGCGTCCCCGCCGAGGTGGGCGTCCAGCACGGGGTACAGGTGCAGCGCCCAGCCGTTGTAGTGGTCGAAGGCGCGGCCGTCCCCGTCCGCGTACCAGCCGTCGCCCCGGTACCAGCCCTCCACCAGGTCAAGCGCCCGCTGCCGTACCGCGGTCGTCTCGGCGTCGCCGCGTCCCACCGACTCCAGGAAACCGGCGACCGTATAGGGGAAGAGGTACCAGTTGTTCGGCGCGGGCACGTGCCGCAGTGATCCGCGCAGCCACTCCTCGACCCGGTCCTGGACTCCGGCGTCGAGACGCTTCCAGAGCCAGGGCGCCGTCAGCCGCAGACCGAGGGCGACCGACGCCGACTCGACCATGGGCTGGCCCTGGACGTCGTGGTCGAGGATCAGCGGCCAGGACTCGGTGTCGTCGCGCCCCGGGGAGCGGGTGCCCGAGGCCAGGCCGTCGGCGTAGCGCTCCAGCCAGCCGTGCGGGTCCTCGCCACCGGCGCCCGCGACGCGGAAACCGGCCGCGAGGAACGTCCGGGCGAAGCCCTCCAGACCGTCGGAGCGCACCCCCGAACGCGAGGGCCGCCCTGGCAGGTCGAGCAGGGCACGGCCCGGCGTGCTCCACCGCCACGCGGCTGCCAGCAGACCGTCGGCGACGGCCTCCCAGTGGGCCCGGGTGTAACCGGTGTACGGGCTCGACGCACGGTCCTCAGAGGGGAGTTCGAAGGGGATGCGGATGCTCATGCCAGGAACGCCAGCCTTTCGCGTCGTACGGGATGGAGGAAGCCGGTGCCCGACGCCCAGCGGGCGGTCTCGGCGAGCGCGAGGTCGGCCAGGCGTCGCCACTCGTTGCCCTGGGAACCCGCCAGATGAGGGGTGATCAGCGCGTTCTCGCAGTCCCACAGGGGGTGGTCCGGCGGCAGCACCTCGGGCTCGGTGACGTCCAGCACGGCCCGGATGCGGCCCGCCAGGACGGCGTCGGTGAGCGCCTCCTGGTCGATGACGGCCCCGCGGGAGGTGTTGATGAGCATGGCCCCGGCCGGCATCGAGTCGATCAGGGCCCGGCCGACCAGGCCCCGGGTGGTGGGCAGCAGTGGGGTGTGCACGCTGACGGTGTCGCAGCGGGCGAACAGCTCCGCCAACTCCACGCGCTCCACGCCGAGTTCGGCGGCGTCCGTGTCACTCACGTACGGGTCGTGGAGCAGCACCCTGATGTCGTGCGGACGCAGCAGCTCGACGACCCGGCGGCCGATCAGCGACGCGGAGAGGATGCCGACGGTGCTGCGGTAGTTCCCGATGGTGTCCGGGGTGCGCAGCCAGTCGTCCCTCCGCCGTGACGCCGTGAAGTCGCGGGCGCGCTCCAGGATCTGTTTGCCGGCGAGGAGGATCATGGCGAGGGTGTACTCGGCGACCGGCAGGGCGTTGGCCGCCGCGGCGGAGGACACCTCGATCCCGCGCTCCCAGCACGCGTCCGTGACATGGGCGCGCACGCTGCCCGCCGTGTGCACCACGGCCCGCAGCCGGGGCGCCGCACGCAGCACCTCCTCGTCCAGGACCGGACAGCCCCAGCCGGTGATCAGCAGGTCGACGTCGGCCAGCAGCGACTTCGCCCGTGGCGTCGACAGATCGTCCAGCACCGGGGGAGCGGCGAGGTCGCAGACCTGCCGGAAGGCGTCGAGCGACGCGCTGTCGAGGACGGCCGCGGCGGCGGCCCGGGACATGGCCAGGGCGGCACGGGGTCGGAAACCAGGACTGGGGAGGTGCGAGGTCACTTGACGGCTCCGGCGGTCAGCCCGCTGCGCCAGAACCGCTGGAGCAGGACGAAGGCGAGGATGAGGGGCAGCACGGCGAGCAACGATCCCATGATCACCACGGGGTAGTACTCCGGCGACACGGACGCCGAGCTGTTCCACTGGTACAGGCCGAGGCTGACCGGATACAGGTCCTGGTCGGACAGCATCACCATGGGCAGGAAGAAGTTGTTCCAGATCGCGGTCAGCTGGAAGAGGAAGACGGTGACGAGACCGGGTCCGAGCATCCGCAGGCTCACCCGTACGTACGTGGTCAGTTCGCCGGCTCCGTCCACGCGCGCGGCCTCCAGCACCTCGTCGGGCACGTACCCCCGGCTGAAGATGCGGCCGAGATAGACCCCGAACGGGTTGAACAGCACCGGGATGAACACGGCCCAGAACGTGTTGACCAGTCCGGCCTCGGAGGCCATCAGATACAGCGGCAGGGCGAGGACCGTCTGCGGCACCATGACCGCCGCGAGGACCAGGCCGAACAGCTTCTCCTTGTGCTGGAAGCGGTACTTGTCGAAGGCGTACCCGCAGGCCATGCTCAGCAGTGCGCCGACCGCGGCGCCGAGGACCGCGTACAGCAGGCTGTTGAGGTACCAACGGCCGTACAGCCCGCCGTCCATGGCGAACAGGTCCTGGAGATTGCTCACGGGGGAGAAGCCGCTCACGGACAGCAGGTCGCTGCTGAACAGGGCGTCCCGGTCCTTGGTCGCGGACAGCACCAGCCACAGCACGGGCAGCAGGGTGTAGAGGACGGAGACCGCCACGACCACGTTGACCGTCGCCCGCCCCAGCAGACGAGGGCGTAGGAAGGAACTGTCGGTGGTGCTCATCGCGCCTCCTCGGCGTCGGCACGGCTGGTGAAGCGGGTGACGCCGTAGGACAGCGCGATCGTGCACACCAGCAGGACCACCGAGGCGGCCGCCGCCAGGCTGTAGTTGTTGCGGGTGAAGGCCGCGTCGTAGATGTACATGCTCGGCGAGAAGCGGGAGCTGATCATCGGTGAGGACTGGCTGAGCAGCATCGGCTCGGTGAAGAGCTGGAGCGCCCAGATCAGGGTGAAGATCGCCACCATCACGATCGAGGCCCGTACCAGCGGTGTCTTGACCTGGAGCGCCGTGCGCACGGGTCCCGCGCCGTCGACCACGGAGGCCTCGATGACCTCGCGGGGCACGGCCTGCAGGGCGGCGTAGAAGACCACCATGTTGTAGCCGAGGTTGCTCCACAGGGCGATGTTCACGATGGACGGGACGACGGCGTGGATGCCGAGGAAGTCGATCGTGATGTCCGCGCGGGCGAAGAGGTCGATGATCGGGCTGATGCCCGGGGTGTACAGGTACAGCCAGATCAGCGCGGCGATGATGCCGGGCACGGCGTGCGGGAGGAACAGGCCCAGTTGCGCGAAGGCGCGCAGCCGCACCACCCCGGAGTCCAGCAGCAGGGCCAGCACCAGCGCCCCGACGACCATGAGCGGGAGGTAGATCAGGCAGTAGAGCGCGACCGTGCCGAGGCCGCCGAGGAAGGTGGGGTCGGTCAGGACGGCCGCGTAACTGCGCAGTCCGACGAAAATGGTGTTCTCGGGGCCGAAGCCGAGCCCCGGCTGGTCGTCGCTGTAGAAGCTGAGGTAGACGGCCGTGCCGACGGGGATCAGGAAGATGGTCGTCAGCAGGACGAAGAACGGACCCATGAGGACGACGACGGCGCCGAATCTGCGGCGGCCGGCGGTCCGGCGGGCGCGCCGGCCGGAGTCGGAGAGGGCCGGGCCGCCGACGCGGGACGCGTCGGTCGGCACCCGGGGCTGAGCGGTGGTGGTCATACGGTGTCACCTGCCTTCTCGTCGGCTCAGGTGGAGCGCTGGGTGGTGGACAGGCCCAGGGCCTTGAGGTCGGGCATGGTGCCCTCCTGCGCGGTGCGCAGCGACTCGGCCAGCGATCCCTGGCCGCCGCCGACGCGGGCGAAGGAGTCCTGCATGACCCGCTGGGTGGCGCTCATCCGCGGCCCCCACAGCCAGCCCTCCCCGATCTTCGCCGCCTCCTGCTCGTACAGGCCGTAGATGTCCTGCCCGCCGTAGTACGACCGGTCGAAGGCCTCGCGGCCCACGGAGACCAGGCCGGGAGCGGCCGGGTACTGACTGCTGTTCCCGCTGGACAGGCGGGCGCGCAGGGCGTCGGGGTGGGAGACCTGCCACTCGATGAACTCCATCGCGGCCTCCGGTCTGCGGCTGTCCTTGGTGACGGCGAACGTCGATCCGCCGTGGGTGCCGACGGAGGGGCTGCCGGTGTCCCACTGGGGGAGCGCGGCGATCCGCCACAGGCCCTTCTGTCCGGGGCGCGCGTTCATCTGGGCGCCTGCGTCCCAGGCGCCGCTGAGCCGGGTGAGGACCAGCCCGTTGCCGATCTGCGCGTCGGACTGGCGGCTCTCGACGGCGTTCACGAACACGTCGTCCCGGTCGATGAGCCGCTGCCAGTACTCCGCGACGCGCCGGGAAGGAGCGTCGGCCAGCGAGACGTTCCAGGCTCCCTGCGAGGTGTCGAACCACTGGGCGCCGGCCTGCCAGGCGTAGGCCGCGAACTGGGTCATCCCGTCCGTCGGGAACAGCACGAGCCGCCGGTCGGGCGCCTTGCGGCGCACGGCACGCGCCTGTTCGGCGAACTCGTCCCAGGTGCGCGCCACCTGGAGGCCGTACCGGTCGAACAGATCGGTGCGGTAGTGCATCACCATGGGCTCGACGTCCAGCGGAACGCTGAACACCCGCTTCTCGAAGGTGGTCTGGGCGAGCGCCTGCGGCAGCAGTTTCCGGCGCAGGGAGTCACTGACGAGATCGGTGATGTCCCGGGCGACCCCGTCGATGGCGAACCCCGGCACCTGCGGATACTCGATGGTCGCGACGTCGGGCGCGTTGCCCGCCCGTGCGGCGTTGCTCAGCTTGGCGTAGCCGCCCTGCCCGCCGGAGGGGATCTGCTGGAAGTCGACCTGCACGCTTTTGTGCGTGCGGTTGAAGGCGTCGACCACCTCCTGGCTGCCGCGCAGCGCGGACCAGAAGGTGATGCGTGTGGTGCGGCCCGTGCCGGCCGACGAGGCTCCGTTCCCTCCGCTGCAGGCGCCCACGGCTCCTGTCAGCGGTACGGCGGCCATCGCGGCGAGCACGGAACGACGATCGGGTCGTCCGGGCATGGCGCCTCCCGCGGCTCCTGCGTGTCCGCGTCCCTGCGGACACGACTGTTCGGGACACGGGAATACTCGACGCTCTCGACCCAAACGGTCAATAGATCGATCAGAAGAAAAACAAACGCTCAAACGCTCATTGATCTGGGGTTCACTGGTCCGGGGAGCCGACCCCGTCCGTGCCGTCGGCCCGGCGCGTGGAGCCGCGCACCATCAGCCGGGGAAGCAACTCGACGCGACGCGCGGGCTGTTGCCCGCCCTCCCGGAGGCGCTGCGTCAGCAGTTCGGCGGCGGCCCGGCCGACCTGCGCCTTGGGCGGGGACACCGCGGTCAGCGGAGACGAGCCCAGCGCGGCCACCACGTCGTCGTACGCCACGACCGAACAGTCCTCGGGCACCCGCACCCCGTCGTCCGCCAGACGCTGTACGACCATCAGCGCGTCCACGTCACTGTGCAGCACCATCGCGGTCGCCCGCACCCGGCGCAGCAGCCGCGGCAGATCCATCGTCTCGTCCGCGGTGTACGGGCCCTCGCGCCCCGCCTGCTCGGAGATCAGCGCCCACGCCCACTCCTCCAGCAGTGGATGGGTCCCGGCGATGCTCGTGAAAGCGGCCCGCAGCGTGCGTGCCGTCGGGCTGTCCTCGCGGGTCGCGAACACGATCCGCCGGTGGCCGAGTCCCACCAGGTGCTCGACGGCGAGATGCGCGCCGTACCAGTGGTCCGAGCAGACCGAGTCCAGGGTGTGGGCGGGGCTGCCCTGCCGCGGCCGGCGCTCCATCAGCACCGTGGGCACCTCCAGCGCGGCCAGCCAGCCGTGGTCGGCCAGCTCCGTCGCCTCGGTGTGCCACCGGGGCGCGAGCAGCAGGCCGCGCGCGCCGTCGGCCAGCGCCCGCTCCACCAGCGGGCGTTCGGCGCCGGCCACCTGGGGCGCGATGTGCAGGGCCATGCGCATCCCGGCCTCCTCCAGCGCGGTACGGGCGCCGTGCAGCGTCTCGGTCAGGTACGAGTGCCGTTCCGGCACCACGACGGCCACCCGGTCACCGTGGGCCAGGTCGTTCGCGGGCATCTCCTGCGCGGGCAGCGTGGAACGGACGACGCCGTGGCCGCGGCGCAGTCTGCCCTCGCGCGTCAGCTCCTCCACGTCACGGCGCACCGTCACCACCGAGACCTGCAACTCGTCGGCGAGGTCCCGGACCCGCGCGGCTCCGCGGGCCTGGACCGCCGCGAGAATGCGCTGACGCCTGCGATCGACCGGCTCCCGCACTGTGCTCCACCCCGAATGTTTGTTTGAGCGATTCAGGTCATCATAACGATCGACCCGGGGTGCCGTCGGGTGAGCCCCGTGAGATCGAGGACGGTCTTCCCGCGGTGAGGTCCCGCCGCCACCGCCGCGTGCGCCTGCGCCGCCCGGTCGGCCGGGAACACCGCCTGGACCGGTACGCGGAACCGTCCCCGCGCCGCCAGCTCCGCGGCGAACGCCAGCCCGTGGCACCCGTCCGGCTGGCCCCCGTAGCGGCCGAGCGAGAGCCGCACCCCGTGTTCGGGACCCATGAAGTCCGCGAGCGTGACCACGGAGTCCGGGCTGCCGGTGAGGGCGACGAGTTCCGCCAGTGAGCCTTTCCCGGCCACGTCGAGGGCATGGTCGACATACGGGATGCCGAGGGCGCGGACCCGTTCGGCCAGGCCGGGGCCGTAGGCGACCGGCGTCGCGCCCAGAGAGGCCAGAAAGGCATGGCTGTCGGGCCGGCCCGTCCCGAGCACGCGTGCCCCTCGCGCCACCGCCAGCTGCACGGCGATGCTTCCGACACCGCCCGACGCGCCGTCGATCAGGAGTGCCGTGCCCTCTCCTCCGGTGGGTGTGCCCTGTTCTCCGGTGAGCGTGTCCTCTTCCCCGGTGAGGCCGAGCAGGTCCAGGGCCCGGGTCGCCGTCTCGACACCCGTCGCCGCGGCGCCCGCCTCGTCCCAGGACCAGACGTCCGGCTTCGCCGCCCAGAACGCGAGCACCGCGAACCGCGCGCTCGCTCCGCCCAGCCGGGCGACGTCCACCGCTCCGAACACCTCGTCGCCGACCGCGTGGCCCGTGACGCCCGGACCGATCTCGTCGATCACCCCGGCCGCGTCCACCCCGGGGACGTGCGGCAGGGCGAGACCCGCGCGTGAGGGGGAGTCGCCGGCCCGTAGCGCGACGTCGACCGGAGACACTCCCGCCGTGCGGACGGCGATCCGTATCTCGCCCGGACCCGCGTGCGGCTCGGGCACGGATCCGACGCCGAGCACCTCCGGGGGACCGAACCGCTCGAACCGTACCGCGCGCATGAGGCACCTTCCCCGCCCGGACCGTCCGGACGTCGGCACACGGTAGACATGGAGGTGGAACGGGTGTTCCGGATCAGGTCGAAGTGAGAGGCGCGGCAGGCACAGTGACTCGGAAAACACGCACGGACGCGGAACACAACCGCCGCCGCATCCTCTCGGTCGCCCGCGCCGCCTTCGCTTCCGAAGGACTCGACCTGCCGATGCGGGAGATCGCCCGCCGGGTCGGCCTGGGCGTCGCCACCGTCCACCGGCACTTCCCCTCACGCGCCGACCTGGTCACCGCGGCGCTCACCGAGCACGTCGCGGCCTGCCGCTCTGACATGCGGGCCGCCCTCGACGACCCCGACCCGTGGCGTGCGCTCAGCGGCGTCGTCCGCCGCTTCGCCGAGCACCGGCTGCGGGACCGCGGCCTGAACGAGGCGCTGTTCGGCTCCCATCCGGCGGCCGCCGCCTTCGCCGCCGACCGCCGCGAGCAGGCACGCGCACTGCGTCGACTCGTCGACCGGGCCCGCGCCGCCGGTGTCGTCCGGGACGACATCGGCGTGGACGACGTGCGTATCTGCCTGGCGGCGATCGCCTCCTTCCGTCTCACCCGGTCCACCGTCGGCCTCCACCGCCTCGTCGACCTCCTCCTGACCGGCCTGACCGCGGACGGTCGGCTCCCCGTGGACGCTGCTCGATCGCGGTGACCGAGTCACCACCGGCGGCGGACGAGGCGTGGGCCCCGCCGGTCGCCGGCGGTTGATCCGGGCAGTGCAGGGCGAGTCGGAGCGGCCGGTCGAGGAGCCGGTCGAGCAGGCTCGTGCTCCTGCCGACGGATCTATGCAGCGGGTGCAGGCGTCATGCCGTCGATGGTCGCGGTGAGGATGCGGGCGAGGCGGGGTTCGACCTCCAGGACGGCGTGGGCGAGGCGGGGGTCGCTGCGGTAGAGCTCGGCGATCTCCGGGCCCGGTGTCGCGATCTGCCAGAACGCGCCGGCGAGCGCGACGGCGGTGGCGATCACGTCGAGGGCGCTGTCGCGGTCCAGCAGGGGGAGCCGCTCGTCCAGGGCGGCGAAGATGTCCTCGCGCGCGGCGAGTGTGGCGAGCTTGAAGTCGCGTACCGCGTCGACCGAGACGTTGCGTTCCAGGTTGAGCGGTGCCTGGGCGAGCAGGTCGCAGAACATCCCGCGCTCCGCGAGCGTCGCCGCGAACGCCTGCGCCACGGCTGCCGGACCGGGCTCCCCGATCTCCCGGAGCCGCGCGGACAGGGCCGGCGCCCATTCCTGCCAGCCGGCCGCGGTGAGCCGCAGGAAGATCTCCTCGCGCGTCTCGAAGTAGCGGAGCAGCGCCGACTTGTGCATCCCGGCCCTAGCGGCGATGTCCGTGAGGGTGACCTGCCTGATGCCGTGCTCGGCCCCGAGGGACCGGGCCGCGTCGAGGATGGCGGCCTCGCGCAGCCGCTTGGCTTCGGGTGAACGCGCGCGCTGGAACTCCGAGGGGGTCATCGCACGATCCTAGCGGAACGCGGTTGCGTTATTAGCGCAACAGTGTTTTGCTAAGTGCATGCAGCAGACATGGTTCATCACCGGCTCCTCGCGCGGCCTCGGCCGTGCCCTCGTCCGTGCGGCACTCGAAGCGGGCGACCTCGTCGCCGCGACCGCCCGCGATCCCGAGCAACTCGCCGATCTCGTAGCCGAGTTCGGCGACCGGGTACGGCCGATCCGACTGGACGTGACCGACCCCGAGGCCGCGCGCTCGGCGCTCGGCGAGGCGATACAGCACTTCGGCCGCATCGACGTACTGGTCAACAACGCCGGCTACGCCAACGTGTCGCCCATCGAGACCACGGAGGACGCCGACTTCCGCACCCAGTTCGAGACGAACTTCTGGGGCGTGTACAACGTCACCAAGGCGGCCCTGCCGATCCTGCGCGAGCAGAAGGGGGGCCTGGTCGTCCAGATCTCCTCCATGGGCGGCCGGGTGGGAGGCAGTCCGGGAATCGCCTCCTACCAGGCGGCGAAGTTCGCGATCGACGGCTTCAGCCGCGTGCTGCGCACCGAGACGGCCCCGCTCGGGGTCAAGGTGCTCGTCGTCGAGCCGAGCGGCTTCCGAACGGACTGGGCGGGTTCCTCGATGGCCGTCCACGCGATCCCGGAGGCGTACGAGCAGACGGTCGGAGCCATGAACACACGCGTCCGCCAAAGTGCCGAAGGGCCGGCGGGCGACCCGGTCCGGGCCGCCGAGATCCTGGTCCGGGTGGCCAAACGCCACGACATCCCGGACCACCTGCCGCTCGGTGTGAACGCGGCCGAAGGGTCCATCCGGCTCGACAGGCGACTTCTTGAGGAGGATCAGAAGTGGCGCGAGGTCAGCCGTTCCGCGGACTTCGCCGAGCCCTACCCCGCCCCCTTCCCGCCCGACCTGGCGACGGCCTGAGCGCGGATCGGCACAGGACGGTCGCCGTTCGGGAGAACGACGTCCGACCCGCTCCCGGTAGCCCCGCCACCGGGAGCGGCCCGATCAGATGCCCGTCACCTTGCCGCTCGCCGAGATCTCGTACGCCAGCGTCACCGTGCGGCGGCCACCGGGAGGGACCGTGACGTTCCAGCGGGCGATGCCCTCGGCGTCGAGGATGTCGGGCGCGGGGGAGCAGACGTCCCCGCGCACGCGGACCTCGACTCCCGAGACCTCGGAGACCGGCACGCGCTCCCGGAGGACGACGGCTCGCTCGTCATCGTCTCCCGGGGCGGCGAAGTGGGACAGGTGCAGACGCACCGTGCGGGTGACCACCGTGCGCTGGGACAGACCGGCCGAGGTACGGGACTCCTCGGAGTGCCGGACCACCCGGAAGTCGTCGGAGCTGCCGAAGGCCAGCTCGACGGGTGCCCCGGGGGCCGCGAACCCCAGCGTCGCGCGGCCGACGAAGCCGCCGCCGCGGACCAGGTCGACGGGGCCCGCGAGCAGCGCGTGCCCGGACCGGTTGTCGAACCGCACCACCTGGGTCACCAGCGGCGAGAGTTCGGGTGAGCAGGCGTACTCGGTGCCGGCCGCCGTCGTGAAAGCGGAGAGCGGTACCCGGTGGGCGCGGCCGTCGCCGGGGACGGACACCGGCGCGGGGGCGCGGAACACCCGGGTCTCACCGGCGTCGTCGACGCCCGGCAGGCCGAGCACCGGGGCCGGGCCGAGGTCCCCGATCTCCTCCTCCCTCAACTCGACGTCGACCGTGCGGCGTTCGGCCGACGAGCGGTCCCGGAGCGTCAGCCTGTCCTGACCCAGCCGCGGCGGCTCGGTGGCCTGCGCGGAGCGGGCCGTCGACAGCGTCAGGCGTACGTCCGACCAGTCCTCGCCGGTCCGTTGCCAGACCATGGCGTCCGTTTCGAGAGTCAGCCGGTCGCCGTCGAGCACGGCCCGGTAGGCGGGTCGCCACAGCGCACACGGCAGGAGGTGGCTCAGGCGCAGACCGACCGGCCCGGCGGTCTCGGCCTCCACGGTCAGCTCGACATGGGCGACCAGTTCGGTGGGCCTGCCCTCCGCGAGGTGCAGGGCATGCCGTGCCTCGCGGAGTTCGACGCCGACCGCCGCCAACCTGCTGTCCGTGGCACGGAGTTGCTCGCCGTAGGTGTCGCGCCCGGTGTCCGCGCGGTCCAGCTCGCCTGTCCACCGGGGCCCGTCGACGGCACCGGAACCCGCGCTCCGGCCGATCTCCCGCAACAGGTCGGCGGCCAGCCGCTCCAGCAGATCGAGACGGACGAGGAGACGATCGCGTACCCGGCCCAGATCGCGCTCTTCCTCCTCCAGGAGGTGCACGCGCCGGCGCAGCGCCGAGTCGTGGTCGGGGGACGGCCGGGGGCCGCGTGGCTCCCAGGTGCGTACGATCCGCGCGTCGAGGACCGTGGCGGGGTGGTCGGTGGTCAGCTCGGCGTGGAGCGAGCGGTCGACGGCCAGCGCGCTGACCGGGCCGAGCCGCAGCCGCTGGACGCCGGGCCCGAGATCGAGGACGGCGTCGCGTTCGACGAGGGAGCGGTCCTCCAGGCAGGTGACGGCGGTGACGGGCAGAGCGATCGGCTGCGCATCCGTGGACATGGGGTGTGTCAGCTCCTGCGGTTGCCGTCGACCAGGGCCTTGCCGGCCGGGATACGTATCTCGTAGCCGCCGTCGAGCGCGGCGGAGCCACCGGCGGGCAGCTCCACCCGCCGCGCGCGGGTGCCGGGGGCGAACGTGTCCGGCCCCGCACCCTCTTCCGGGGTCGTCCAGTCCGCCCGTTCTTCGATGCGGATGTCGGGGTCGGAGGTGACCGGTACCCGCTCGCGGACCTCGACGGCGACGGGCCGCGCCAGCCGGTTGACCAGCTCCACACGGACGCGGTGGTCGAGCACGGTGGTGGTGTTGCGCAGCCCCGAGGACGACTCGCGCAGCTCCGTACGGCGCGTGACGCGGATCGCCTCGGCCGGCCCGAGCCCCACCCGGCGCGTCCCGCCGGGAGCGAGTGTCGGGAGCGCCGCGGTCAGGAGGAAGTCGTCGTCGACGGTTACCTCCACCGGCCCGGCCAGCAGCGCCTGATCGGTGGCGTTGGACAGCACCAGTGTCGTGTAGACGGTCTCCTCCACGGACGGCACGCAGAGGTACTCGGTCCGCAGACCGACCGGGATCTCGGTGATGGTCACCGTGTGCCAGGTGCCGTCCGACGGGATGTCGGTGCGCGCGTGCGCGTCGAAGCGGTGGTCGAAGGAGCCCGCCGACTCACGGGGCCGCACGGCGTGGCCGGGCAGCGGCAGCGACGCCACGGACTCGGCGTCGCGGCGCCGCTCGACAGCCACCGGGTCGAAGGACGAGTCCGGGAAGAGCAGCCCTCTGCGACCGGCCTGCTCCTCGGGACCTGCCAGGACGAGGGCGGCGTAGTCGAGTTCGGCGCCACTGGGGTGCGGTGGGCCAACGGGTGGTGGCGCGGCCGGCATCGCACCGCGGGGTGCCGCGGGGGCCGGCGGGCCGCCGGGAGCCGACGGCAGGATGGGTGACGCGCCGGAGCTGCCGGGAGCCGGGGGAGGCGGGGCGCCGTAGGCCGGCTGAGGCATGGGCGGCGCGGGGAAGAAGGCCGCCGGTGCCGCAGAACCGTATTCCTGTGGTGGCGGTGCCGATACCGGCGGTGGTGGGGGAACGGCTGTGAGGGGTGCCCCGGTGTCGTACGCCGGAACCGCCCCGCCGGCCGCGGGCGGCGTCACGGACGCCTTCCGCGCGGCGGCCGAGGGGACGCGAGGGCCCGAGGTGCGAGGGGCCGCTGTGCGGGGCGCCCCGACGTCGTACCCGGTGAACAGGTCGGACAGTCCCGAGGGAGGTTCCCGCCAGCCGGACGGCGCGGGAGCGGGCTGACGACGGCCGATCCGGATCGAACGGAGTCTGGGCAGCTCGGTGCGGCGGTGAAGGTCCGCGGTGGCCAGGGAGAGGCGTACGGCGTTCCAGTCCTCGCCGGTCCGCTGGGCCACCGAAGCCCGCAGCACCAGCCGGCCGCTGCCGTCGCCCTGCCGGTGGTCCAGCCGGTAGGCCGGGATCCAGACGGCGCCGGGCACTTCGTACTCCAGCTCCAGTTCCACTTCGGGTTCCTGCTCCGCGGCCTGCCCGTCAGATGTGCGGCCGAGGGTCACCAGGGCCGAGACCGTGGTCGACACATGCGCCGGGGGAGCGTCGGTGGAGGCGCGGGCGAGGGAGTCCACCGCGACGGTCAGGTCGTGTTCGGCCTGGAGCAGTGCTTCCTCCGACGCGTCGAGGCGGGCGTGCAGACCGGCCAGCCGCGCGTCCACGAACTCGGACAGCTCCAGCCACGCGTCGACCGGAGTGCGGCGGGGCGGCTCGTCGTGCTCGGGTTCGGGCGGTATCGGGCGGAGTCCCCGGACCTCCTCGACGAGACCCAGTTGCCGGTCCCGGCGCGCCCGCGCCGCCGCACACTCCTCGTGCAGCCGCTCCACCTCGCGCTCCAACTCATGTAGCGCGGCGCCGTCGTTCGGTACGGAGTCGACCTCGACCCGCGCCTCGACCACCCGCACCCCGGAGGCACCGACGACACGGGCCGTCAGGGAGCCGGGGCCCAGCGCCCGGGGCAGCCCGGTGATCCGCACCCTGCCGTCCGGCGGCACACCGCCCCGCGCGAGGCGCCGACAGAGCGCGCCCTGTGCGTAGACCACGACCGAGTCGAGTGCCGAATCCCAGCTCTGTGTCGCCCCAGCCTTCAAGTGCTCCCCCTGGCCGTGTTCCTGGCTGTGTCCGTACGGCCCGCCGCGTCCGTAGGGCTGACAGCGTACGCCTGAAGAGGTACGCCTCTTGAGACGGCCGGTGAGGAGCTCGGTGCGTGAGTGTGTGCGCAGGTGAGTACGGCGACGACGGACCGGATGAGTACGCCGACTCAGGGCTTCGGACGGTCCCGGGACGAGGATGGATCCCATCGCTCCACCATCGCTCCACCGTCGATCCGCCGCCCGAACGCAGGAGTCGCGTGTTCAGTCGCCTGGCAGCCGCCGTCGTCCCCGCCTTCGGGCGGCTGACGACCTCCACCGACGTCACCGCCCTCCCGGTGCCGGCCGTCCTCGTCGCCAACCACACCTCGCCGGCGGACCCCGGCATCGTGCTGGCCGCCCTGCGCTCCATGGACATCGAACCGGTCGTCCTCGCCACCGCCGGACTGTGGCGCGTACCCGTCCTGCGGTACCTCCTGGACCGTGACGGCCATGTCCCCGTGCACCGCCGTACCGCGCGAGCGGCGGACTCCCTGGACGCTGCCGCGGCAGCGCTCGGTGCGGGCCGCCACGTCCTCATCTACGGTGAGGGGCGGCTTCCGCGCCGGACGGATGCCGCCGAGGCGGCGCCCGAATCCTTCCGCAGCGGCCCCGCGCGACTCTCCCTCGCCTCCGGCGCACCCGTCGTCCCGATCGGTCAGGCCGGAGCGCGCAGGGTCGCGTCCGGCAGCCGTGCCAAGCACCTCGCGGGCTTCCTGACGGCACCGGTCCGCCGTCCGCGCCTCCACGTCCACGTGGGCGCGCCGCTCCACCTGCCCGCCGGGATCGAGGCGGCGAACGCGTCCGCGCACCAGGCCGTCGTGGCGGCCTGGCGCGTCGCGGCCGGACACCTGCACGAACCGGCGGCTCTCACTCGCTGACCGGTCCGCCCGTCTCGGCGAGAGTACGTCGGAGCGGTCGGAGCGGCTTTCGGACGGTCAACCGGGGCGACCGGTCCCAGGCGTTCCGCGCCGTCGTGAGCGCCCGGCCGCGGTAGCCGCGGAGTTGACCGCGGGAGAGCCGGGCGCGTTGACCCCCGCCCGTCATCATGGCGTTGACCGAGGCCATCGGGTCACCTCCGACCGCCCGTGAGGCGAGGGCTCCGACCACCAGGGGCAGGATCACGACCGCGAGTGCCGAACCGGTGGTGACGGCGGTGCGGGTGGCGGAGCGCAGGGGGCGGGCGGGCGGCATGTCCTTGGTCATGACGATAGTTCAGCAGCCGCCTTCCGGCGGGGCATCGGACGACCTACTCAGTCGAACTCGGCCGGCGTACTCAGCCGAGGCGACCGGCCGAGCGGGCGAAGCCGACGCGCCGCCCGCCGGGGAGGCCGCGGATCAGGAGGTCAGCCGGAAGGACTGGGCCGCCGAGCCGGAGCAGGTCTGCTGGGACAGCTTCGCGCCGTTGGCGGTGGACGATCCGTCGACGGCGAGGCACTTGTTGCTGTGCCGGGCCACGAAGCGGTACTGCCCGGACGCCCCCGACTCGGCACGCCACTGCTGGTTGGTGCCGCCCGTGTAGTCCCACAGATGGACCTTGACGCCGTCAGCGGTCGCGCCGGCGCCGCCGTCCACGTCCCAGGACTTGTTGTTGTGCTGGTTGACGGCCTGGTAGTAGCCGTCGCCGGTGGAGCGGAACTGCCACTTCTCGTTGGCGCCGTCACCGCACGACCACTGCTGGAGCAGGGTGCCGTTGGCGGTGCCCCAGTCGGTGGCGTCCAGGCAGGCACCGCTGTTGGTGTTCGCCACCCGGTACCAGGCACTGGTGTCGATCGGACCGGTCGGTTCGCTCCCGGACGGGTTCCACACGAAGGTCGCGACCGCGCCGCCCGGCAGGGTGTAGGCCAGCGAGCGGCCGTTGTCGGTGAGGGAGAAACGCTGCGTGCCGCCGGTGTTCACGACGTACGCGACGCGCGTGCCGTCCGGATTCTGGAAGGCGACGTTCTGGATGCCGCCGCCCGGGCTGGTGGAGCCGATCCGGGTGGCGCCGACCTTGACGAACTTGCTGATGTGGCCGAGCGAGTAGTACTCCGCGCCCCGGGTGACGTTGCCGTTCGCGATCTCCACCACACCGTTGCACCGGGTGCCGCACAGGCCCTGGTGCGGGCCGCCGCTCTGGTTGAGGGCGAGGTTCCAGGTCACCACGGTCTCGCCGCCGTTGCGCATGTTCTGCACGACGAGGTTCTCGGCCTGCCAGCGCAGGCTGTCGGCGAAGGTGCCGGCGGTGTTGTCGCTGTCGGTGCCGGAGCACTCGGTGAAGAAGACGCGCTTGCCGGTGCTGTGGACCTGCTGCTGGGCGGTGGGATTGCCGGCGTAGCAGTGGAAGGCGGCGCCGATGACCCGGCTGATCCCGTTCGTACGGGAGAACACGTCGAGCGGATAGTTGGGATGGTCCCAGTTGTGGTCGAAGGCGAGGATGTTCGTCGGCAGCCCGGCCGCGGTCAGCCGCTGGTCCAGGACCCGGATGAAGTCGGCCTGCTGCGCCGAGCTCATCGACATCGAGGGGTAACTCGTCGGGTTCTCGGGCTCGTTCTGCACCGTGAGGTCGGAGAGGGTGATGCCCTCCTGGCCGTACGCCTTGACCGCCTTGACCAGATAGTCCGCGAAGTCGCCGTAGTTCTCGGTCCGCAGGCTGCCGCCGTTGAGCGAGTTGTTCGTCTTCATCCAGGCGGGCGGCGACCAGGGAGTGCCCATGAACCGGATGGACGGGTTGACCGCGAGGGCCTGCTTGACGACGGGGATGATCTCCGCCTTGTCGCGGTCGATGGAGAACTGCCCGCGGGTGTCCTCGTACGAGTACGGGCTGTTGGTGGCGTCGAAGTCGGTGCTGGCGAGCGGCTGGCGCAGGTAGGACAGGCCGATTCCGTCGCCCGAGGTGGAGAACAGCGAGCGCATCAGCTCGCCTCGGCGGTCGGCCGGGAGCCCCTGTACGAGGCGCGCGGACGCCCCGGTGACCGAGGCGCCGGCGCCGGTGTAGCGCTGGCTGCGCTGGTTGCCGTCGATGCGCACGTCGGTGCCCTGCGGCGAGCCGTTGAAGGTGAGGGTGCCGTCGGAACTGAGCTTGCGGGCCCCGTCCCCGGTGGTCACCCAGACCTGGGCGACCGGGTCGGCGGCGTGCGCGGTGCCGCCGCCCGTGAGCCCGAGCCCGGCGGCGGCGAGGGCCAGGGTCAGGGCGGCGGCGATCCCCGCCCGTGACGAACGGATTCTTCGAAGAGGGAGATATGACACGGGTGCGGCTCTCCTTCGGTCGGTGACGCGTGGGGGACCCGGGCGGTCCGACCGCACCGTGAGGGAGGCGGCGGGCCTGCCGGGGTTCGAAGGGGTAGTGCACGCGTGCCGCCCAACCGGCGTGGCAAGGCGGGACGACGGCGCCATGAAAGCACACCTACTAAGCACTTAGTAAGTGGTCTGCATCACCATGTGAACCATGTCGGCAAGATCATTCGCGGGCCCGGCGGCGCAGCGTATGGTGAACGCGTGACTGACCAGTCGGTAGGCCGAGCCGCTCGGGGAGCCCGCGACAGGCCCCGCGTCCCCCGCAGTCCCGAAGCCCGGCAGCGCCAGCAGGACATCCTGCACATCGCGATGGACACGTTCGCGGCGCGCGGCTACAACAACGCCTCCCTGGCGGAGATCGCGGACCGGGCGGGCCTCACCCAGGCCGGCGTCCTGCACTGGTTCCGCTCCAAGTCGCTGCTGCTGACCAGCGTGCTCGAACTGCGCGACGACACCGACATCGAGCAACTCGGCACCGAGCGTCCGCGAGGACTGCGGTTCCTGCACCACCTCGTCGAGACCGCCCGGCGCAACGCCGAACGCGAGGGCATCGTTCGGCTCTACGCCGTGCTCTCCGCGGAGTCCGTCACCGACGACCACCCGGCCCAGGACTACTTCCGCAGCCGCTACGCGGGCTTGCGCGGCTTCGTCGCCGACGCCCTCACCGAGACGTGCCGGCTGGGCGACGGCGGGGCGGACGCGGAGCGCGCGCTGCACGCGGCCAACGCGATCATCGCCGTCATGGACGGCCTCCAGATCCAATGGCTCCTCGACCCGACCGCGGTCGACATGGCGGCCTCGACGGAACTGGTCATCGACGCGGTCCTCGCCCAGCTGACGCCGTAACCACCGTCCGGCGCGCGCCCGCTCGTCACCGCCCTCTCGCGGAGCCGGACGCGACCCGGACGAGACCTGGATGCCACCCGGGCGTGTGCCGGGTGACGGAACTCGGGTGTCCGGACGGCCCGTTCAGCCCAGCGTCGCGCTCGCCGCACGCAGTTCGTCGAGCGCCGCCAAGGTGTGTCCCGCCAGTTCGTCCTCGGCGTCACGGTCGCCCTCGGACCAGACGGCGAACCCCCGCTTGAAGGCCAGCATGCCCAACTCGCCCGCGAGGGCCGCCGTCGGGCCCGGGACGCCGCGGGCGGTCAGGGCCGCCGCCATCGCGGCCGCGAGGCTGACGCTCTTGAGGACGTCGCGTTCCTGTAGTTCGGTGCTGGCGGCGACGGCCGCCTTCAACCGTGGGGCCAGCTCGCGGTTCATGGGCCCCATCGCGCCCGAGGCCCGCTCAAGTCCGGCGGCAACCGCCTCCAGCGGACTGGCCGTACCGGGTGCCTCGGCGATGCCCTCGGTCAGCAGCCGGCTCAGCGTCTCCTGCCCGGCGACCAGCAGTTCGCGCTTGTCGGGGAAGTGCCGGAAGAACGTGCTCTTGGTGACTCCGGCGCGCTCGGCGATCTGCGCGACCGTCGTGGCGTCGTATCCCTGCTCGATGAACAGATCCACGGCCGCCATGACGAGGCGTTCGCGTGCGCCCGGTTCCCATCGACCCATATGCCGATCATACGTGACGGGACTCTTGTCCCATCACCCTGTACAGTGACGGGACAAGAGTCCCATCACTTGCGGGAGAGTTCCATGCGCGTTTTCGTCACCGGCGGCACCGGCCTGATCGGTACCGCGGTCGTCGCCGAACTGCTGGGCAACGGCCACTCCGTCCTTGCGCTCGTCCGCTCCGACGCGTCGGCGCGGGCCGCCGAGGCAGCCGGCGCCGAGCCGCTTCGGGGAGGTCTCGCCGACCTGGACGTCCTGCGGACCGCCGTCGCCCGGACCGACGGAGTGGTCCACCTGGCGTTCCGCAACGACTTCAGCAGCCCCGAAGCCCTCGCCGCGTCGGTCGCCGAGGAGACCGCCGCCCTGACCACCCTCGGCGAGGAACTCGTCGGAAGCGACCGCCCCCTCGTCACCGTCTCCGGTACGCCCTGGGTGCCCGGCCGTGCCTCCACGGAGGCCGACCCACTGCCGACGGACGGCCCGGTGGGTGGCCGCGGTCGCACGGTCGACGCCATCCTCGGCCTGGCCGCACGAGGGGTCCGCAGCACGGCCGTACGCCTGCCGCGCACGGTGCACCATCGGGGCGCGGGCGGGTTCGCCGGACTGCTGACCGAGACCGCGCGCCGGACCGGAGTCTCCGGCTACCCGGGCGACGGCACGCAGCGCTGGCCGGCGGTGCACGCCCTCGACGCCGCCGCCCTCTTCAGGCTGGCTCTGGAGCGGGGGCCGGCCGGTTCCGCCTGGCACGCCGTGGCCGACGAAGGCGACCGGGTGCGCGACATCGCCGAGGTCATCGGCCGGCGGCTGGGCCTGCCGGTGGAATCGGTACCGCAGGAGACGTACGGTCCGCTCGGCCCGATCTTCGCGACCGACCAGCCCTCCTCCGGCGCCCTCACCCGGCAGGAACTCGGCTGGGAGCCGAAGCAGCCCGGCCTCCTCCAGGACCTGGAGAACATCCAGCCCTGACGTCAGGCGGGCTGCCACGGTCAGCGCGTCCAGGCCGGTGCCTCCCCCTTCCAGCTCACCACGAGCAGGACGTCGTCGAGCGTGCCGGAGTCGAACAGGGCGCGGGCGCCCGCGTCGAAGCCGAGCCGCCAGTCGCCCGCCGGACCGGTCCCCAGGAACCCGTTCCAGGCGGTGGCGTTGCCCCGCCGGGTGCCGGCGACGCCGTTGGTCGCCGTCGCCGTGCCGCCGCTCGCACCGCGGGTCAGGGAGACCGCGGTGTCGGGAACCGGCGTGCCGCTCGACAGCCGAACGGTGACCGCCGCGGTCGTGAGCCCTTCGATCCCCGCCGGGAAGTCGACGTCGCGCAGCGGGAGCGTGATCGACCTCGCGGCGGGGTCGGCCGGGTTGTTGAGGTCGTACCACTGGTCGGGGAAGTCCCTCGCCAGGCTGAACACACAGTCGGCGCCACGGTCCCGGTCGGCGTTGAGCCGGGCGACCACCTGCTCGCGGTAGGTGTCGTCGTACGCGGCGGTGTAGTCCACCGTGACCAGCAGGTCGACGATGGTGGAGTAGTCGATCGGGTTGGCGGCGGGCGGCAGCCGGAACTCCCAGCTGGTGTCCACACCGCTGCCCTCGAACGGCAGCAGCATGTCCGACTGGGCGTCGAACTCGAACACCCCGCTGGCGTTCACCGGCGACGTCAGGGCGACGACCCCCGGATCGCTGCGCACCACGACCTCCTGGAACGTGCCGTCCCGACCGGTGGTGACCCGCGAGATGCCGTTCGAGTAGAGGGCGGCGCGGATTCCCCGGTCCGGCGGAACCAGCGCCACGAGGCTGGTGCGCACCTGACGGACCAGCCGGAGGTAGTGGCCGGGGAAGTCGGCGTCGAACAGGGCCGTGGGGGTGGTGAAGGCGAGCGTGCCCGTACGGCGGAACTCCAGGAACTCCACCGGCATCAGACGGGCCAGCGAGAACGTCTGCGAGAGGTTCAGGCGCCGGCGCGCGGAGCTGAAGGCGTACTCGTCGAGCCGGGCCAGATCCTGGGCGAGCTGTTCCGCGCCGGTGAGGCCCCGCCGGTCGGGACCGGCGTTCGAGGTCATCTCGGCCGGCGACTGGCCGTAGTCCTGGCGGATGAGTACCCGGGCGGGTTCCGCCCGCTCGAAGGCGAGTTGGGCCTGCGCCTGCCGGGCCGTCGCGGTGGCCTGCTGCAGGAAGTACCGGTACACCCCGCCGAGGGTGTCGCTCATCCAGAGGTACAGGTCGGCGTTGGTGAACTGGCCGTTGAGGAAGGTCAGGGTGGCCGTCGCCTGGTCGTGCTGGAGCGTCGCGACGTCCCGTTCCCGCTCGGCGATCGTGACCTGGTCGTCCGCCACGGCGATCTGCGCGGCGGCGATCTGCATGTCCTGCTGGGCGGCCACCTGCTGGCGCCGCCACTCGTCCTTGCGCTGCTCGATGCCGGCCCGCAGCTGGTCGGCCTGCAGTTGCGCCTCCAGATTGTTCTGCTGGAGCTGGAAGCCGCCCTTGACGGCCGCGGTGGCACTCATCGAGATGGCGAGGGCCTGCCGGGCGCCACCGCTGAAGATCGCGTCCATCAGGCTGGCCCCGGACGACGCCGCCTGCGCGATGGCGAGAGCCGTGTCCGCCACGGTGATCGCGTCCCTGATGTCACGCATGTCGCTGTAGTTGTCGAGCAGGTCCTGCTCGTACTTGTTCATGGGCGCGTCGAGGGCGGCGGCGAAGGACGCGGACATGGTCTCGGCCTTCGTCAGCTGCGCCGTGGCCGCGGTGACGGCGTCGTTGGCCTCGTCGACCCGGCTCAGCGCCACCCTGGCCTGCGCCGCGCTCAGATCGACCGCCTTGAGGGCGTCGTAGATCCGCAGATTGCGGTCGTCGTACTTCTCCAGTGCGGAGAGGTAGCCGGCCTCCATCTGGGCCGCCTGGGCGGCGAGTTGCCCGGCCCGCTCCAGCAGTACCTTGAAGCGGTACGGCGTCGGCCGGCTCACCGTCGCCGCCGCGAGGCCCTGGGTGCGCGGCATGCCCGCGATGTTGCGGCCCTGGCGGAGCTTGGCCAGCTGCATGTCCACCCTGGTGCGCAGAGTGCGGACCTCCGGGATCGGCAGTGCCGGCTCACCGAGGTTCGTCGGTGTCTGCGGCACCAGGGCCGCGGAGCCGAGCAGCCGGCGGGCGGCGACGTAGAGGGTGCGGGCGTGCGCGACCGATTCGTCGGTCTCCCGGGTGAACTCCGCGTCGGCGTAGTCGAGATGACATCTGATGATCGACAGCAGGGTGTACCGGGTGTGGGGCTTGGGACGTTTCGCGGACGCCGAGTCCGCCAGCGCGAACGGGTCCAGATTCGCCGTCCAGTTGGCCGGAAAGGTCAGATCGGGGCTGGACAGCGTCTCGCTGTTGATGCGGCTGTAGATCGAGGTCGGCGAGGTGAGGTCGTACGGGAGGACGATCCAGTACCAGTCGAGCGCCGCCCGGTAGTCCCCGGCCGCCTGAAGGCGCTGCGCGAGGAGCATCGGCACGGCCCAGAAGACCTCCCGGTTGTCGGCGTGCCCGGTGGTCTGCACGGCCTCGATCCCGCTCGACACGTTCGCGAGAGCCGTCTGGTGGGCGGCCCTGCGCTGCGCATCGAGATACGTGTACGGGGCGGGGAGGGTGATCCTCTTCGCCGCGAGGTACTCGGCCGCCAGCTTGACGGCCGTGCCGGCGGTGAACGTGGCTCCCGGCCCGCTGACCTGCGCGAACAGGATGTCCAGCGGCAGTGTCGGCGTGCCTGGTGTCATCGTCCTGGTGCTCGGGACGAGCAGGGCGGGGTCGAGGTGCCGCTCGGGGAACAGGAAGGCCGTGGTGGCCGCCTGCCAGGTGCCCTGTTCACCCAGCCAGGCCCAGGCGGCGGCGAACGTCTCGGGTCCGTTCTTGAACGTCCAGCCGGCCGCGGGATGGTCCGGGGCCAGCTCGCCCGACCGCTTCGCCGACAGCAGTGACTGCACGCTCTCGACCGCCTGCCCGATACGGGTCGTGCGCAGGGTCCCGCCGGCGAGCATGTCGACGAGGAACCGCGCCGACATCGACTCGCCCACCTCGCCCGCCGCCGTGGTCGTGGCCGCCAGGTCGGCGAGCAGCGCGTCGCGCAGGATCGGCAGCGCGGTCTGCTCGGCGGCGGCCACGGCCTGCGCGTCGGCCTCGCGGAGCGCCTCCCGCTGGGCGACCCTGGCGCGCAGCACGGACTGCCAGGCGGCACGGGCCCCGCCCTCGGCACGGTACGGGCCGGGCGCGGGCCCGGTCCCGCCGGTGACGAAGAAGTCCGGCGAGAGCACGAAGCCCGACTCCGCCGCCCGCCAGGCCGGGTACAGCTGCTGGCGCTTGTACGCGCCGGTGAGGACGGCCAGGCCGTCGTCCCACTCGGCCGTGGTGACCGTTCCGGCGGCGGCCAGCGCGCTCAACTGCCTGAGATACAGGAAGCCGTCCCGGGTCAGACCCCGGGCGGCGAGGGCGCCGCCGACGTCGGCACCCTGCGCGTCCTGAGCGGCCAGGGCGGCGAGGTCGAGGCCGGGCTGCGCCAGCGTGAGCATCGCGGTGAACGCGGCCGCCGGCGTCCTGCCCGTCCTGAGCGCGGACAGCGTCGCACGGTACGCGGACAGGGCCTGCGCCCGGTCGCTCAGCAGCTTGCGGATGGGGTCGCCCGCCGGCCCGTCGACGACATCGCCCGCGTCGATCACATCGGGATCGGCGAGCACTTCGAAGGCCCTCGGCGCATCGGGGTGCTGGTCCTGTCCGGCCCAGGCGAGCGACTGGGCGGACAGCCGCCAGCCGAGCAGCAGCGGCACACCGGGGACACGCAGCGGATCGGACGCGGTGGTCGAGGGCAGGCCGAACAGCGTCTCCAGGCCGGCCTCGGTCAGGGCGGGGCCGTCGACGAGCAGTCGGTCGAGTTCGTCGGGTGCCGTCGCCCCGAGCCGGATGCCGAGCCGGTCGGCGAGCGCCCGGCGGGTCGGGGCGTCGGCGCCCCTGGCCAGCCGCAGTTCCGCGTACGAGGTCCCGGCGGCGGCGAGCAGGGACGCGTAGGCCGTACCGCGGTACTCCTGTTCCAGGGCGGCACCGGGCGTGGTCGGCGTGTTCGTGGCCGCGATACGGGCCCGCAGGAGCTCGACGGGTATCCGTAACTGGTTGACCTCGTGGCCGCCCAGGTCCGCCTCGGCCGACAGCGGCTGGCTGAGCCGGTCGAGCGGCTGCCCGAGCGCCGCCACCAGGGTGGCGGTGTCCAGCGGTGCGGCGGGCGGCCCTGGCACGTTGACCTGCTCGTGCGCGAAGGACAGCAGCGCGGCGAGATACTCGCGCTCGTCCAGCCGCTGCTCCAGGGTCTCGGGAACGTACGAGCTGATCACCGTGGCCTGTACGTCCTTGGCGGTGACGTTGCCCGCGTTGTCGGTCGCCCACAGGTGGACGGTGTGCGCGCCGAAACCGGTCAGCGGTACGTCCGCGGTCCAGTTCCTGAAGTCGCCGCCCGCGCCCGGCTTCGCCAGGGTTCTGGTACCGGTGGGGGACAGCGCCCACTCCACCTTGGCGTTGCCGCCCGTCATACCGCTCTGCGCGTCGGGAGCCGTGCCCTGCAGCGGCGCGGTGGCGGCGCCCCTGCTGTCACCGAACACGGTGACGGGGGAGACCTGGAGATTCGGCGGCGAGGCGTCACGGCCGGTGAACGTACGGGTCTGCGTCGCGGTGAGGCCGTCGGGATCGGTGCAGGTGATGGTCACGGTCCGCGCCCCGAGCGGCATGGGCAGCAGACTGACCGGTATTTGGTAGGAGGCGACACCGCCCGATGTCACGGGCAAAGTCGTGTTGTCCCGCGTGATGGTGATGGTGAGCGGCGCGATCTGGGCGCGAGTCACGTCGAACCGGGCGGTGATCTGCCCGCTTCCCTCGAACAGGTCGACCGTGCTCCCGGCGGCGGGGGCCGACCAGGTGAACGCCGGTGGGAAGGCCGCCTGCACCTGGACGGTCTGGGAGACGCTGACCGGGGTGGACGTGGCGGACCACACGTCGGGCCACTGCTCGGGGTACGGGACGTACCAGCCGATCGCACGGTAGTTGGCGGTCACCTTGACCGAGATCTGCGTGCCCGGAGCGACGGACGCCGGCAACGGCACCTGAGCGCTCCAGCCCCCGCCCGATGCGGTCGCCTGCACCGCGGGCTGCCCCGCGACGGTCACCATGACCGAGTTGAGGATGTCGTACGGGTCGTGGTCACCACCCTGCGGGACGAGCCCGTTCACCTGCGCGGTCACCACGACCGTGCGCCGCACGACCGCGTTCGCGGTCGGCCCTGTGATCTGTACGGTGACGCTCACGTCTGTCTCCCCATCTTCTTGTTCACGTTGTCCACGCGCCGGATCGTGCGCCGGGCGGCGATCGGCGGAGGTCTGTCAGCGCTCTAGCGATGTCCCCTGAGATTGGGCGGGCTGGACGGCGGTGCTGTCGGCGGGACGGTGGCGTAGCTGGGGAAACCGACGAACCTGACGGTGAAGCTGTCGCCGGGCCGCACACCGAGCCGGTTCAGCTCGTTGCCCAGCTGCGAGCCGAAGGAGGCGTTGACCCTCGCGTCGCCGAAGTAGTAGGTGGTTCCCACCGGTCCGCCCGGAGTCAGGTACTTGTTGGCCACGGAGTCGAGCGGGTGCATGGCCTGCAGCCCGGTCCTGTCGAAGCCGCTCCTGTCCATGTGGTTCCTGGCGGTCCTGCGCAGCGCGCCGTCGGCCGGAAGCCGCTGACCACGGATCAGCGGCCCGTCGGTCTGCGCCCATTCGATGTTGAACCGCCCGAACTGGGCGTCGCTCGGGGCGCTCGCCATGGCGGACGTGTAGGTGATGGTCGCCACGGGCGGCTGGGCGGCGGCGGGCGCCGCGGTCGTGGGTGCCGCGGTGGAGGTGGTGGTCGGCCGTGGCGACCGCATCCCGGAGAAACCGTCCACCATGGTCTTGGCACCCAGCGCGGACTCCACGACGGCTCGTGAGTACATGCTCATGCGGGCGAAGCGTTCGAAACCGCCGGTGTTGATCGTCCAGTCGAGAGGGAGACCGTTCCCCGGATCGACGCCGCTCGCCCCCCAGGTGTTCCACACCTGAGTGGTGACGTGGCAGAGCGTGCAACCCCACTGCTTGTCCATCAGCTCGCGCGCGAAGGTCTGATCCGGACCGAGGCTGTCGTAGCGCCGGTTGCCCGCCGGCCCCCGCCCTCCGACAGTGATCGAGGCGAAGAATCCGCCGACCCCCTTCTGATAGGGGATGTCCTCCTCCCGCATCGAACCCGCGGGGCCGTCCGCCGCTTTCGCCGACGTGGCCGGCGCCCCGCTTTGACCGGGCGGTTTCCTGTCGTCGGCGCCGTCGGGGTCGACCAGCCCCATCGGGTTGTTCGACACGTACCCGTAGCTCGACGCGCCGATCGGTGAGGTGAGCGGATCGCAGGACGTCCATCGGGCCAGCCACGGTGCGTAGAAGCGGGCCTGATGGTGGCCGAGCCCGCTCTCCTCGTCGCGCTCCCGGCCGGTGAAGCGGTACCGCTTGCGGGCGTAGCTGCCGAAACCGGTCTCGCCGTACGGCGTGTACTCCTCGCGGTTGACGAGTGTGCCCGTGCCGTCCACGACGGTGGTGCTGCTGCCGAGATGGTCGGCGAGGTGCAGGGCGACGGCCGGGCCGCGGTCGTCGGGATGGGGCGCGCCGATCCGGACGAGGGCCACCCGCTGGCGCTCGTCCATGACATGGACGTGGTTGTTCGTGCCGGACCGCGTTCCGGTCCAACGACGGTGCTCGAAGGCGTCGTCCAGGTAGTGGGTCACCTCGATGGCGCCGCCCTGCCGACGGACCAGTTTCTTCACCCGCTGCCCGGTGGCGTCGTAGAGATAGTGGGCGTGCACCGAGGGCTCGGCACCCGGTGTCTGCGTGGCGAAGGCGGCGAGCCGGTCGGCGTGGTTCCAGGCGAAGCGCCGACTGGTCGTCTCGGCGGTCAGGTTGCCGTTGAGGTCGTAGGTGTAGTCGTACGGCAGTGACCCGACGGTCATCCGGCGCAGCTTGTTGCTGTCGGCCGTGGCGGTGAACTCCCGGGTGAAACCGCCGGTACCGGTGTGGGCGAGCCGGACGATGCCGCCGACGGGGTCGTAGCGGTAGGTCTCGGCACAGGCCTGTGCCCTGGTGGCATCGGTGCCGCGCGGCAGATCGGTCCACGGGTCCCCGGCCGGCGGTGCCTGGTGTTCACGGCCGGTGGCGGTCAGCAGCCGGTAGACGGGGTCGTAGGTGAAACGCCGGTCCAGGGCGTCGCCGCTGCCGAGCAGGGCGCGCAGCCGAGGTGAGGCTCCGGTCGGTGCTTCGGGGTTGCCGGGGACACCACTGCCGGGAGTGCGGTCGCGCAGGGTGGTGAGGTTGCCCGCCAGGTCGTAGTCGTAGCCGATGTCCTGGAGCGCGGGCCCCGTCGGCCGGTAGGTCGTCGCGTCGACGACGGCACAGCGCTCGCTGCGCAACCGCGCCAGGCGGAGCGTGTACGGGTCGTAGGCGTAACGGGTCATCACGCCGTTGCCGTAGGCGATCAGCGAACGCCGGCCCTTGGCGTCGTAGGCGATGCGTCTGACGTGCACGGTGCCGTCGAGCTGTACCTGCTCCAGCGCTCCCGCACGGTCGTAGGTGTGGTATAGCACATGTCGGTCGCCCTCCACGTCGGCGGGCAGGAAGGACCTCTTGACCCGGTTCAGGGCGTCGTACTGGGTGGACGTGACGTAGGAGGTCGGCTCCAGCAGTTGCGCGTCGCGCTGAGCCTGGGTCTGGCCGGCCCCGGGTGTCCAGTCGACCCGGAACGGCTGCACCTGCCAGTCCGTCGCCGCCGCCCGCTCGTAGGTGGCCAGCAGGGGCGCGTCGGCGATCACCGTGCGGGTGCTCTGCACGACGTTGCCCTTGAAGTCGACGGAGCCGGTGGCGACCTGGCCGGCCTCGTCCCGGTGGAGGATCGCGCGGCCGAGCAGGTTGCGACCGCGGGCGCCGTCCCGTTCGGCGGGGCGCTGGGCGGGCGTGCCGGCGTCGCCGTAGTCGACACGTTGCCGCAGGGTGACCGCACCGACGGCATCGTCCCTGGCCCAGACCCGGGTCGGCCGCCGCAGCAGGTCGAACGCGCCCAGGGTGACGGCGCCCTTGCTGTCGCGGCTCTCGACCACGTTCCCCAGGGCGTCGGGGACGGTGTCGCGGCGGCCCGCATCGAGACTGTCCGTCCGCCAGCGCCGCTCGGCCAGATCGAAGGAGTACCGGAACGCCACTCTGCCCAGTGCGTCGGTGACCGCCACCAGGTTGCCCCGGATGTCGTACGCCGAGCGGGTGGTCAACCGGTCCGCCGCCCCCCGGCCGTTGCGGGCGACCGCGGTGACCTTGCGGCCGAGCGCGTCGATCTCGACACCGGCCGGAGTGTTCCAGTGCCCCTCGTAGGACTGTGCCTGCGCCGGATGGGTGCGCCCGGCGTTGTCGTTCGCGTCGTAGGTGTAGGTCTCCCACGGCGTCGGCAGGTGGCGGTCCGGATCCGCCAGGTCGGCCGGGACGCCGAAGACGATCCGCTGCTCGCTGCCGTCCGGGTGCACGGTGCGCTCGACCCGTCCGCACGGGTCGTAGAAGATGCTCGCCCGCTGACCGAGCTGAGCGTCGGAGGGCGGCGCGTAGTCGTATCCCGTGGAGAAGAACGGCTCGTACTTGCGCACCGCGCGGCCCTTGTTGTCGTACACCTGCCAGCCGGACACGACCACGTTGTCCGGGCTCCCCGGCTCCCTGGTCCGGCCCGTCGCGTCGCCCACGGGCGCGAGGTCGTCGGGCGGGACGGTGCTGCCGCCGTGGGCCGGGTCGCCGAAGAGTGTGTCCTCGGCCTGGGACCGGGTCTGCAGCACACGGCCGAAACCGTCGGAGTACACCACCGACACGATCACCTCGTCACGTCTGTCGGCGGCGACGTCGGGTTCGGTGTCATGGTGCGTCCGGCGGAAACTGCGCACGGAGGCGGGCCGGCCGCGCCCGGTGAACGCGTGCAGGTCGTAGACCGTGCGCACACCCGGCGCGTCGCGGTCGCCCTCACCGTTCTTGCCCCGCACGTACTGGGCGGTGACCAGCCCCGACGGGGAGAACTCCACCGAGGTGGAGTTGCCGTTGACGTCGGTCACCTCGCGCGGTCGCAGCACCCGGTGGTCGATGACCGCCGAGACCGCGAGGCCCGCGGCGTCGACCGTGCGGATTGCCAGCAGGTCGTGCGCGTCGTGGTCGATCGTGCTCTGCGCGCCGAGCGGATCGAGGGTGGCGACGGGCATGCCGCGCGGCACACGGCCCGGCTCATGGACGTCGTAGCGGTGGCGGCCGGACACGACGTAGAAGCCGCCGGGCGATCCGGGCACGTCGCCGTCGTCGTATCGCCGGTACCCGGCCAGGTCCGGCAGTGCGCCACGGAACTCGGCCGGATACTCCGACGGCCATGTGGTCACCGGTCCGGGGCTCAGAAAGGCCGGTCTCGGCCCCGCCGCGAGGGGGTCGCCGGCCTGGTACAGGTCGTCGAGGAAGGCGTCGGTGAACGCGAGGGACTCGGTGCGCGTCGGCAGGCCGTACTCGCCCAGCACGCCGAGGGCCAGCCCGACGAACGCCTCACCGTCGAAGTGCGTACGGGTATGGCCGATCACGCGCAGCGAGATCCCGGTCCCTCGCGCCGGGCCGGCCAGGACCGCGTCCCGCAGGGCGGGCACCGGCAGACGGCCGTCGTTGACGACCTCGTGGCGCGTCGTCCTCGCGACCCGGTCGACGAGGTAGTGGTCGGTGTCGTCCCGGCGGGCGTACTCCGTGGTGGCGCACGTGGCCAGGTAGGGCTCGGGCACCGGCGTCGACGCGGCGACCGTCAGCGGGTCGCGGTGGCGCGGCACGGCTATGGAGATCTCCCCGGTCGCGAACCCGTACGCGTCGTACCCGGTGGGGTAGGCGAACTGCGTCATCGGCTCGGGGCCGCGCTCCCACCGGGTGGTGCGCGTGCCGAGCGAGAACGGGAAGAAGATCCGCTGCCGGTCCGAGGAGTCGTCCGTCTCGTCGTCCCGTACGCCCGACTGCCCGACGCCCGACCTGGCCACCGACCCTGCTACGCCCGACCCCCCGACGCCTGCCCCGGCCACGGACCCCGCTACGCCCGACTCCTCCCGTACGCCCGACAGGGTCTCCGTCACGGTGTAGGGCCGGTCGGACAGCGGGCCGCCGTCCAGTGCGAACACCTCGGTGCGCAGCACCTGCCCGCGCAGGGCGCGCAGCGCGGAGCGGCGGGCCGCCCGTGGCAGTCCCGCCAGGAACGCGAGCTGTTCCGGCGGTCTGGAGAGCATGGGCGTGTCGCCCTGCCAGTACTCGTGGCTCAGATCGAGCTCGGTCCAGTCGCCGGCCTCGTCGGCGGCGACCGGCCCGCAGTGGAACCAGCTCCTGGTGAGCACGGGCGGCGCGTGGTGGCCCTCCGGCACGCCGGCCGCCGTCGCCCCGTCGAACGTCTCCGTGTCCAGATGCTCGACCATCGCGAACCCGCGGAACTCCCGCTCGACGCCGTCCCAGTAGCCGTGGCGGTAGCGGTACTCGGTGGCCAGCGTGCCGCCCGAGATCCGGTCGGCGACCTCGGTCCTCGTCACCACGTGCACCGGGAACGGCAGCGGGGTGCGCCAACGGGTGGCCGGGTCGGCGAAGTCGCGCAGGTACTCCTGGGCCGACGGCGCGTACGTCACCCGCGTGACCGCACCGAGGCTGTTGTCCATCGAGGTGAGCAGATGAGGCTTCACCCCGCCGGTGAAGTCCAGGAACCGCGCTTGGGGCCCACCGGAGAGCCCCGCCGACCGGCTCAGCAGCAGCCCGGCCATCCCGGTGCCGAACAGGTCGGACAGTTCGAGCACGTCGGTGCCGGACACCCGTGGGGTGCCGCGGACGACGACCGGGGTCCCGGTCCAGCCGTTGCCCGACCGGTTGCCCCACAGCAGGACCCGCCCGCTGTCGACGTACAGCAGGTCGGCGGCCCCGTCCCCGTCGACGTCGCCGAGGAGCACCCGGCGCGGGTCGTAACCGTCGGGCAGGCGGGGCGCGTCCCGCATCTGGATCCGCGAACCCCATCTGTTGTGCCCGAGGTTCGGCCAGTACGCCACGTTCCCGTTGCGCAGCAGCACGAGGTCCTGAAGGCCGTCGCCGGTCATGTCGGCCAGTCGCACCCGGGGATCGGCGAGGTCGACGGGCGGGCCGCCGGTGGCGACCGCGGAGCGCCGCCAGGCCTCGCGGGGATCACGGTCGTTGAACCACGCCTGGAGGCGGGTGCCCGACCGCACCATGTCCGTCAGCCCGTCGCCGTCGAGGTCGACCAGACTCACCCGGGGGTCGGCGGTGCTCACACCGGGGGACCGCCGGTAGCGGGTGAAGCCGCGGCGGCTCCAGCCGCCCGCGAAGGCCGTCGGGAAGTAGCCCGCGGCAGGGCCGCCGTCCGGGCCCGGTGCGCCTGTCGCGGGCGCGAACAGATCGGGCCGGCCGTCACCGTCGGCGTCCAGGAACCGCACCCCCGGCTGTCCGAGCGCGAGCGGCGGCGCCTCGGTCATCGAGCGGGGCCCGTCGAACCGCCCGCCGCCCGCGTTGCGCCACACCCGTGCCGCCGCCCCGAGTTCCACGACGTCGGGCAGGCCCGCGCCGTGCAGGTCCACCAGGGCGAGCGTGGGACTGTTCAGCGCGGCGGCCGGGAAGCCCGGGCCCGTCACCGGGGAGAACCTGCGCCCGCCCGGGTCGAAGCCCGAGTATCCGAAGATCAGCGGAGGCATCAGTTCCTCAGGCACCACTGCGGAGGCCGCGGTCGGGTCCGGGTCCGGTGCGGATGCCGAGGCTGGGTCCGAGGTCGGGTCCGGTGCGGGTGCCGATGCCGGTACTCCCGACGCGTCGATCCCCACCTCGGTCACGCTCGCGAGCAGCGACACCCCGTTGAACTCCGCCTGCCGGTAGGCGAGTCGGTACTCGCGGGCCACCCGTGCCACCCCGTCCGCGGCATGTGTCGTCACCCGGATCGTGTCGCAGCGCACGGACGTCCGTACCTCGAAGCCCGCCCGGTGGTCGGAGAACGGGTCGGGGCGCGACGCGTACACGAAGTCGACGGAGACCAGGAACCGGGGGTCGGCCCGGTCGCCGTAGTCGGCGTAGGAGATGCCCGCCAGGAGCGGCCGGGACCACGATCTG
Organism: Streptomyces liliiviolaceus; assembly: GCF_018070025.1. Lineage (NCBI taxonomy): Bacteria > Bacillati > Actinomycetota > Actinomycetes > Kitasatosporales > Streptomycetaceae > Streptomyces > Streptomyces liliiviolaceus. Next base: position 1,657,228 of record NZ_JAGPYQ010000002.1, on the reverse strand, counting down.
CCCTGCTCGGTGCCCGCGTCCGCGAGGTGGACGTATCGGATCAGGTTGCCGAGCGGGTCGACGGTCTCGGTGAGCTGCCAGCCGAACACGCGGCCCGCGTCGCGCGGATCGGCCGTCACCGCAGGATCCCGCCAGGTGTCCGTGGCGTCCGCGGGACGCCGTGTTCCGTATCTGCTGAGCGAGCCGTCCTTGCTCCGGACCTCCCAGTAGTCACCCGTCGCGTCCTTGACGTGCTCGATCCGGGCGAACAGCCCCTCCGTCCGGGGCCGGTAGCGCACCCGGCCGGGATACGTGCCGAGGACCGGCACCAGATCCTCGGCACCCGACAGCAGGAACACATCGGCCGGACCGTCCCCCGGCCCGGCGGCGTCGACGTATCTCGGAACACCGTGCGACGTCTTCCGCGAGATACCGGGCAGACCCAGCTGCCAGCCGAGCCCGAACGGCCCGTTCCCGTTGCCGGTGCTGTAACCGAGGGCGAGCGACGGCGTGGCCCCCTGACGCCCCGCGGGTATCGACAGCGGTACGGACATGTTGCCCGTCCCCGTGAACAGGTCCGGTGCGAACTTCTCCCCCAACCCGCCTACGGCGCCGCCCCCTTGGGGCAAGGAGATCGCCGAACCCGCCGCCGTCGAGTCCGCGGTGTCCGCAGAAGTCATGGTGCCTCCCCCTGGATCGAGCCTCGGCGACCGCCGCCGCTCATCGACGGGACACCGACCTGATTCGTCAGCGTGGGCTGCGTGTGTGGGTGGAAACGTTGTCGGTAGGTTGTCGCCCAGCGCGAGCCATGCGTGGGGTGTGTGGGGCAGATCTGTGCGGGGGTGCGGACGCGTGATTCAACTGCGACTGCTGGGTCCGGTGGAACTGGTGGCGGGGGAGCGGGCCGTGGAGATCGGACCGCCGCAGCGCAGGGCCGTCCTGGCCGCGCTGGCGGTGGACGCCGGCCGGCCCGTGACGGCCGGCGTGCTGATCCAGCGGGTCTGGGGGGTGAGCCCTCCGGACGGGGCCCGGCGGGCACTGCACGCGCACATCGCCCGGCTCCGCCGCCTGTGCGAGCAGACCGCGAACGACGCCGGGGACGTCCAGTTATGCCTGGTACGCCGCTCGGGCGGCTACCTTCTCCAGGCGCCCCCGGACCAGGTGGACGTGCTCCGCTTCCGCAGGCTGGCCGACCGGGCCCGGGAGACGGGACGGACGGACGACGACCGCGCGGCCCTGCTGCGCGAGGCGCTGCGCCTGTGGCGCGGAGAACCACTGGCCGATGTGGGCGGACAGTGGGCGGAGCGGGTACGGGAGGCGTGGCGGCGCCAGTACGTGGACATCACCGTCGGGTGGGCCGCCGTCGAGTCACGTGTCGGCGACCCCCTCACCGTGATCGGTCCGCTCACCGATCTGCTCGACGAGTTCCCGCTGGTGGAGCCCCTGGCCGAGACCCTGATACGGGCCCTGCACGCGGCCGGGCGCGGCGCGGAGGCGCTGGACCGCTTCGCCACCGTCCGACGCCGGTTGGCCGAGGAACTGGGCGCCGACCCCGGTCCCGGACTGCGCGAGGCACACCGGACGATCCTGCGGGGAAACCCGCCCGCGCCCGCCCGGCGGACGGCACACCGGCAGACCTCCGAGCCCGACCCGTACGCCCACCTCCCGGCACGGCCCTCGCCGGAGTCCGCGCCGGATCCCTCACCTGAGCCGTCGCCGGAGCCTTCGCCGGTGACAGTGCGGTGGCCGGGCGCGGTCCCCGCCCAACTGCCCATGGGCGTACGGAGTTTCACCGGCCGCGCAGACGAGCTGGCGGAACTCGACATGGTCTTCGCGTCGGCTGCCGTCGAGCCGTCGGCCGTGGTGATCTCGGCGCTGTCGGGCACCGCGGGCGTGGGCAAGACCGCGCTGGCCGTGCACTGGGCACGCCGGGCACAAGCAGCCTTTCCCGACGGGCAGTTGTATGTGAATCTCCGCGGATTCGGCTCCGACGGATCGGTCATGAGCCCGGCGGAGGCGGTCCGGGGATTCCTGGACGCGTTCGGGGTGCCGCCGGCACGTGTCCCGGTCGGCCTGGAGGCACAGACCGGTCTGTACCGAAGTCTGCTGGCCGGACGGCGGGTGCTGGTGGTGCTGGACAACGCCCGCGACGCCGAGCAGGTCCGTCCTCTGCTGCCCGGAGCGCCCGGCTGTCTGGCGCTCGTGACCAGCAGGCGACTGCTGACCGGCCTCGCCGTGGCCGAGGGCGCCCATCTGCTCACCGTCGACCTGCTCACGCCCGGCCAGGCCCGGGAACTGCTGACCGGCCGGCTGGGCGTCAGCCGGGTGAACGCGGAACGCGCCGCCGTCGGGGAGATCGTCGGCCGGTGCGCGGGACTGCCCCTGGCCCTCGCGATCGTGGGAGCCCGCGCCGCGGCACGCCCCCGGTTCCCGCTCGCCGCACTCGCCGAGGAACTGCGCCGGACCGACAACCGCCTCGACGCGCTGGACGGCGGGGAGGCGCCCAGCCAGGTGCGCGCCGTGTTCTCCTGGTCCTACGAGGCGCTGAGCCCCGGGGCGGCCAGGCTCTTCCGGCTGCTGGGCCTGCATCCCGGACCCGACGCGGCACTCCCGGCCATCGCCGCGCTCGCCGGCATACCGGCGAGCCGCGCCGCCGCCCTGCTGGCCGAACTCGTCGGCGGACACCTCCTCACCGAGCACGCTCCGGGCCGCTACACCTTCCACGACCTGCTGCGCGTGTACGCCGCCGAACTGGTCGACACGATCGACAGCGGCCGGGAACGGCACACCGCGCTGCACCGGCTGCTCGACCACTGTCTGCACACCGCCCACACCGCAGACGTACTGCTGACCCCGCAGCCCAACCCGGTCCCGCTGCCAGCCGCCGTGCCCGGCGCCGCCCCCGAGGCACTGACGGACCACGAGCAGGCGCAGGCCTGGTTCGCCGCGGAGCACACCGTGCTCGTGGCCGCGGTGGAGCAGGCCTGCGCGAGCGGCTTCGACCGGCACGGCTGGCAGCTCGCGGCGGCCCTCACCACCTTCCTCGACCGGCACGGGTACTGGCGGGTGCTCGCCGCCCTGCAGACGAGCGCCCTGGAAGCGGCACACCGGCAGGGGGACCACGCGGGCCTGGCCGGTGCCCACCGGGGACTCGGGCTCGCCCTGGACCGGCTGGACCGTGTCGAGGACGCCCGCCGCCACTACCTGCTCGCCCTCGGCCTGTTCGCCGAACTCGGCAGCGACGCGGGACAGGCGCGCACCCACCAGCACCTCGCACGGATGTCCGCCGCGCAGGGCAGCCCCCAGCGGGCGCTCGACCACGCGGGCCACAGCCTCAGGCACTACCGGGCCGCCGCCGACCGGGCCGGACAGTCCGCCGCCCTCAACCACATCGGCTGGCTCAACGCCCAGCTCGGCGAGCACCACGAGGCCCTCGTCCACTGCCGGCAGGCCCTCGACCTGGCCCAGGAGACCGGAGACCTCAACGGGCAGGCCCACACCTGGGACAGCCTCGGCTACATCCAGCACCACCTGGGCAGACATGCCGAGGCCGTCGACTGCTACCGGCAGGCCGTCGACCTCTTCCACCGGACCGGCGACCGGCAGAGCGAGGCCGCCGGACTGCTGTGTCTCGGCGACATCCACCGCGTCACGGCCCGCCCCGACGCCGCACGCACCGCCTGGACGCGGGCCCTGATGCTCACCGACGAACTGGCCCTCCCGGACACGGATCCGCTGCGCACCGAACTCCGCACCCGGCTCGACGGACGGCCCGAACCGGCCTTCGGGCCGCCGGAGCAGCCGTCGCAGCCGGCGGTCCGGACCGTGCCCGTGAGGGTCGTGCCGGAGACCTCCACCCCGTAGCGGTGCGAGGCCGCGGCCCGTGCGGCGACGACGACACGGCCCCTCGCGGATCGCGTCCCGCGGACTCCGCTCCGCGGGCGGTCAGGGACCGGCGACCCGGTGCAGGTCCGCTTCGATGGCGGTGGCGCACTCCCTCAACCGCGGCACCATGGCGCGGAGTTCGTCCAGGCTGCGCATGCCCGCGCTCGCGGCGATGTTGGCCGCCGCGATGACGGCACCCGACCGGTCGTGCACGGGGACCGCCACCGCCCGCAGCCCCTGGTTGAGTTCCTGGTCGGCGAGGCAGAACCCGTCGGCCCGGGCCGTCTCTATGACCGCCCGCAACTCGTCGGCGCTGCGGACCGTGCGGTCGGTCAGCGGCTGGAGGTCGATCCGGTCCAGATAGGCCTGGAAGGCGTCCTCGGCCAGCCCGACGAGCAGCACCCGCCCCATGGCCGTGGCGTACGCGGGGAACCGGGACCCCACGTTGATGGACACGCTGATCACCCCGCCGGCCGGGACGCGCGCCACGTGCACCACGTGATCGCCGTCGAGCACGGACAGCGCCGTCGTCTCGCGCACGTCACGCATCAGGCTGGTCAGGTGCGGTTCGGCGATCTGGGGCGTGGACAGGGCCCGCAGATACGCGTGCCCCAGCTCCAGGGTCTTGGGCGTGAGCCCGAAGAGCGTGCCCTCGCTGCGCACGTAGCCGAGTTTGTGCAGGGTCAGCAGGGAGCGCCGCGCCGAGGCGCGGGAGAGACCGGTCGCCTTGGCGACGTCGCTGAGCGAGCGGAACGGATGCTCCGCGTCGAAGGCCCTGATCACTTCGAGTCCGCGCGCCAGCGACTGGACGAAGTCCGCGTCCCCAGGCCCGTCTTCGAGCAGTTCCATGTGGTGTCTCCCAGTCCCGGCGGTGGCGGCGACCACCTTCCCACATCCGGCGGACGGGTTCTGCCGACGGACACGACCAGCAGTGTACGCACAGCGAACGGTTGTGCGTGCGTCTAGCGCACATGTGTTCAGAAATGTATGGTCCCTTCCACGCACCCTCTGGTCCGGTCCTCCGGACCCTTGTCTCGTGGAGGAACGATGGAGTTCCCGATCATGCGCAGAAGAACGGCGCTGGCGGCCGCGGCCGGACTGGCTCTGTCGCTCACCGCCTGTGGCGGCGGCGAGTCGTCGGGAGGGCAGGACCCCTCCTCGAAGACGCCGGTCACTGTGCAGGCCGGTTTCATCCCGGTCATCGACGTGGCCGCGCTCTACCTGGGGGAGAAGCAGGGCTTCTTCTCCGAGCGCGGCATCAAGCTCGACATCAAGACCGCCCAGGGCGGCGCGGCCCTGGTGCCGCCGGTGGTCAGCGGCCAGTACCAGTTCGCGTTCAGCAACATCGTCTCGGTGCTCTCGGCCCGCGGCCAGGGACTGCCCCTCAAGGTGATCGCCTCCGGATCCAATTCCACGGGCACCGAGGGCAAGGACGTGACGATGATCCGCGTCCCGAAGGACAGCCCGATCAGGTCGGCCGCCGATCTCGAAGGCAAGAAGGTCAGCGTCAACACGCTCAACAACCTGCTCCAGATGCTCGGCGAGGTCGCCGTGGACGCGGACAGGGCGGACCCGGACAAGGTCCAGTTCGTCGAGCTGCCCTTCCCCGACGCGGTCACCGCGCTCGGCAAGGGCGACATCGACGCCATGGTCACCGCCGAGCCGTTCGACACCATCGCCGCGGACAAGGACACCAGGGTCATCGCCTCGCCCTACCTCGACATGGCGAAGAGCAGCCTGACGACATCGGTGTACTTCACCTCCGAGGCACAGCTGAAGAAGAACCCCAAGCTGTTCACCGCGCTGAAGGCCGCCATCGACGAGTCACTGGCCTACGCGGAGGCGCACCCCCGGGAGACCCGGGCACAGCTGTCCTCGTTCATGAAGATCGACGCCGGGGTGGCCCAGAAGGTGACCCTGCCGACCTTCGCGCCCGCGATCGAGCAGTCCTCCGTGGAGACGTTCGTCAAGACCGCCCGCGCACACGGCCTGATCGACAAGGACATCTCCTACGACGACCTGGTGTGGTCGGGAACGGCCGGCTGACATGACCAACCCCCTCCCCGGCACCAACCCTCCATCCGGCGCCGAGCCTCTCCCTGGCGCCGGCCCTCTACCCGGCACCGGCACCGGCCCCCTCCGCAGCGACCTGCCCGCCGGCAGTTCCCGCTGGGCCGTCCGGCGGGCCCAGTGGCGCTCGCTCGGCATCACCGACGAGGAGATGGCCCGGCCCAAGATCGCCATCGTCAACTCCTCCTCCGACCTGGCCGCCTGCTTCGCGCACCTCGACGACATCGTCCCGGTGCTCAAGGAGGCGATACGCGACGCGGGCGGCCTGCCCTTCGAGATCCGTACCGCGGCGCCCTCCGACTTCATCACCAGTGCCGGGGCGGGCGGCCGGTACGTACTGCCCACCCGCGACCTCATCGTCAACGACATCGAGGTCGTGGTGGAGGGTGCCCTGCTCGACGGCATGGTGTGCCTCAGCTCCTGCGACAAGACGGCGCCCGCCCACATGATGGCGGGCGGCCGGCTCGACGTGCCCACCCTGCTCGTCGCGTGCGGCTACCAGCGCAGCGCCCTGCACGAGGACGGCGGCGCCGACATCGAGGACGTCTTCCTGCACGCCGGGCACACCGCCCTCGGCCGTACCTCCGCCGAGGACCTGCTCGCCATGTCCGAGGACGCCATCCGCGGTCCCGGCGTGTGCGCGGGGATGGGCACCGCCAACACCATGCACATGGCCTCCGAGGTGCTCGGCATGGCTCTGCCCGGCACCACCCCGACCCGCGCCGAGGGTCCGGTCATGTGGGACGCGGTGCGCTCGGCCGGCCGGCACATCGTCGACATGGTCCACGCGGGGCGCACGGCACGCTCGGTGCTCACCCCGGCCGCGATCCGCAACGCGGTCACCGTGATGCTCGCGGTCGGCGGCTCGATCAACTCCGTCAAACACCTCCAGGCCGTCGCCGTCGAGGCGGGACTGGACGTCGACGTGTGGCGGACGTACGAGGAACTGGCCGACCGGGTCCCCGTCATCACCGCGGTACGGCCCAACGGCCCCCACCTCATCGAGCAGCTCGACGACGCCGGCGGCACCCGGGGCGTCCTCGCCGCGCTGGCCCCGCTGCTGGACCTCACCACGGTCGGGGCCACCGGCCGCCCCCTCGGTGAACTCCTCGCCGAGACACCGCCGTCCGACCCGGAGTTCATCCGGCCCCTGGACGACCCGTTCTCCCGTACCCCGTCGATCGTCGTCCTGCGCGGGTCCCTGGCGGCCGAGGGCGCGATCGTCAAGCTGCCCGCCGACGAGGAACGGCCCACCTCCTTCCGCGGCCCCGCCCGCTGCTACCCCTCCCGCGAGACCGCCATCGCGGGGCTCGCGGCGGGGGAGGTGCAGGCCGGAGACGTGGTCGTGCTGCGTGGCATGGGGCTGCACGGCGGCCCCGGCATGGCGATGGCCTCGGCGTTCGTGTTCGCCCTCGACGGCGCCGGGCTCGGCGAGAAGGTCGCCGTGGTCACCGACGGCCAGCTCTCCGGACTGGTCAACAAGGGCATCGTCGTCGGCGAGGTCTCCCCGGAGGCCGCGATCGGCGGCCCGCTCGGCCGGATCCACGACGGCGACGTCATCAGCATCGACCTCACCGCCCGCACGGTCGACCTGGAGGTCGATCCGGACACCCTGGCCGGCCGCGAGACCGCCCCCGCGGACACCGTCCGCACGCCCGGCTGGCTGTCCGTGTACGACCGCACCGTCACCAGCCCCGCCTGCGGCTCCGTTCTGGCCCGCCCGGACTGCGCGAGCGCGTGCGGGAAACCCCTGGGAGCAGTCCGATGAAAGTGCTCGACGCCACCCGGCCCACCAAGGCCCCGGCCGCCCCGCCCCCGCGCGTCCGCAGGCCCCGACCCCGGATCGCCCCGCTCGTCGGCATCGCGGTCGCCGCCCTGATCGCCGAACTCGTCCCACGCACCGGCCTGATCGCGGACGGCGCGCTGCCCCCGCTCAGCTCCGTCCTGGCCCAGCTCGGCCGGGAGGCGGGCGACGGCGCGCTGTGGGAGGCACTCGGCAACACGGTCCGCACCTGGGCCGTCGGACTGGTCGCCGCCGTCGCCGCGGGCGTGATCGCCGGCGTGGCCATCGGGCTCGTACCGGTGCTGCGGGCGATCACCGCCTCCACGGTGGAGTTCCTGCGCCCGATCCCCTCGGTGGCCCTCATCCCTGCGGTCATCCTCGTCTTCGGCACCGGCTACGAGTCCGGGGTGGTCCTCATCGTCTACGCCGGCTTCTGGCAGGTGCTGGTGCAGGTCCTCTACGGCGTCCAGGACATCGACCCCGTCGCCCACGACACCGCCCGCTCCTACCGCTTCGGCCTGTGGGCCCGTATCCGGCACGTCATCTGGCCCACCGCCCTGCCGTTCGTGTTCACCGGCATCCGGCTCGCCGCCTCCGTCGCCCTGGTCCTCGCCATCACCGGCGAACTGGTCATCGGCACCCCCGGTATCGGCCAGCTCATCTCCGTCGCGCAGAGCAGCGGCGCGACGACCGAGATGTTCGCACTCGTCCTGCTCACCGGCGTCCTGGGCGTCCTGGTCAACGTCGGCTTCCGGTACGCGGAGCGCGCCGCGCTCGGCTGGCACCCCTCCGTCCGGCGATCGGCGGGCTCCCGATGAACGTCCTGCGCCGCACCCTGTACGCCCTCGGACTGCCTGCCGTCCTCGTCGCACTGTGGTGGATCACCAGCGTCGACAGCACCAGCTACTACTATCCGCCGCTGCCCGACATCCTCGACCGCTTCGGCGAACTGTGGCTGTCGTCCCGCTTCGCCGAGGACGTCGTCCCCAGCATGCTCCGGCTGCTCACCGGCTTCGCCCTCTCCGCCGTCATCGGGGTGGCCCTGGGCGTCGCCCTCGGCCTGACCGACACCCTGCGCCGCGGCGCCGAACCGGTCCTGGAGTTCCTGCGCGCCCTCCCGCCGACCGTGCTGGTCCCGGTCATCGCGATCGTCGCCGGCATCGGGGACGGCTCGAAGGTCCTGGTCATCGTCTCCGGCTGCGTCTGGCCGGTCCTGCTGAACACCGTCGAGGGCGTCCGCGCCGCCGACGAGGTCATGGTCGACACCTGCCGCACCTACGGCATCACCCGCGGCGCGCGGCTGCGCCACATGGTGCTGCCCGCGGCGAGCCCGCAGATCATGGCGGGACTGCGCCAGTCCCTGTCCATCGGGCTGATCCTCATGGTCATCGGCGAGATGTTCGCCGCCACCAACGGACTCGGCTTCAGCATCGTGCAGTTCCAGCGCACCTTCGCGATCCCCCAGATGTGGAGCGGCATCATCCTGCTCGGCCTCATCGGGTTCGCGCTGTCCGCGCTGTTCACCGTCGTCGAGAAGCGGGTCCTGGGCTGGTACCTGGGCCTGCGCGAGTCGCAGAGGAAGAACGGCTGATGACAGACATGCTCAACGTCAAGGGCCTCAACAAGGTGTACGAGTCCTCCGGCCACCGCGTGGAGGCGATCGGCGACATCACCTTCTCCGTCGCCCGGGGCGAGTTCGCCTGCATCGTCGGCCCCTCCGGCGCGGGCAAGACCACCCTCCTGAAGTGCCTGGCCGGACTGCTCGCCCCCACCAGGGGAGAGATCCTGCTCGACGGCGCTCCCGTGACCGGACCCCCGCCCGGCATGGCCGTGGTGTTCCAGGAGTACGGCCGCAGCCTCTTCCCCTGGAAGACCGTGCGGCAGAACATCGACCTCCCGCTGCGGCAGAAGGGTCTGCCCCGCGCCGAACGCGACCGCCTCGTCGCCGACTCCCTCGCCGCCGTCGGACTCGCCGACTCCGGCGACGCGTACCCCTGGCAGCTCTCCGGCGGTATGCAGCAGCGCGTGGCCATCGCCCGGGCCGTCGCCTACGAGCCGCAGGTGCTGCTGATGGACGAGCCGTTCGCCGCCGTCGACGCGCAGACCCGCGCCGACCTCGAAGATCTCGTCCGGTCCCTGTGGCGCTCCCTCGGCATCACCACGCTGTTCGTCACCCACGACGTCGACGAGGCCGTCTACCTCGGCGAACGCGTCCTGGTCCTGTCCGCCTCGCCCACCCACGTCCTCGACGACGTGCCCGTCGCACTGCCCGCCGAACGCGACCAGGTCACCAGCCGCTCGACGCCCGAGTTCGCCGAACTGCGCACCCGCGTGCACCGCGGAATCCAGGAGGCCAAGGCCGGCCGCCGACGAGCGGAAGCGGCCGCATGACCGCGTACACGGACGAGGGCTCCGGCGACCCGGTCCTGCTCTGCGCCTCCCTCGGCACCACGGCCGCGATGTGGGCACCGCAGCGCACCCGCCTGCGCACCACGCACCGGGTGATCGCGTACGACCACCGCGGACACGGCGAGTTCCCGGCGCCCCCGGGACCGTACGACCTCGCCGACCTGGTCCACGACGCCGTCACCCTGCTCGACGACCTCGGCATCGAGTCCGCCGACGTCGTGGGGATCAGCCTCGGCGGCACCGTCGGGCTCGCCCTGGCCGCGGACCACCCCGGCCGGGTGCGCAGCCTCGTCACCGTCAACGCGCCCGCCTTCGCGGACGACCCGGCCTTCTGGCGGCGACGCGCCACGGCGATCCGGGAACAGGGCATGACGGCCGCCACCACCGGCCTGCTCGACCGCTGGTACGCCCCCGCCGTGGCCCAGACGCCGACCGCCCTGGTCCAGGACACCGTCGACGGCGTCGGCCTGCTCGACCCCGAGGGGTACGCGGCCTGCTGCGAGGCCATCGCGGGCACCGACCTGCGCGACCGGCTGGCCGGCGTCCGCTGCCCCGTGCTCGCGGTGCACGGGCTCGCCGACGCCGTCGTCCCGGCCCACCACGCGACGACGATCGCGACCGGCGTGCCCGGCGCCCGGCGGATCGCGCTCCCCGACGCGGGACACCTGCTGAGCCAGGAGATCCCCGACCGGCTCCACACCCTGCTGACCGAACACTGGACCGCCGCCACCTCCGCGGCCGACCGAAAGGCCACCCCGTGAACAGCCACGTCACCGAACCCGCCCGTGACACACCGGTGTTCGGCGAATGGGAGGTCGTCGTCCTCGGCGGCGGCCCCTCGGGACTCGCCGCGGCGACCGCCGCCGCCCGGGCCGGACGCAGCACCCTGCTGGTGGAGAAGAGCGGCTACCTCGGCGGCGCCGGCACCGGCGGCGGCCTGTCCACCTTCTGCGGCATGTACTCCAACGTCCACGGCGAACACGTCCTCACCGTCAGGGGACACGCCACCGAACTCCTGGAACGCATCGACCGGCTCGGCGGGCTGCGCGCCCCCCACCTGTCCTTCGCCGACCGCATCCAGGCACAGGCCTACGACATACCGGCCTACCGCAGCGCCGCCGACGACCACGTGCTGTCCGCCGGAGCCCAACTCCTCTACCACGCCTTCGCGGTGGGCGCGCTCACCGGCCCCTCGGGCGTCGAGGCGGTCGTCGTCGAATCGAAGTCGGGCCGCGGCATCCTGCGCGGTCAGATGTTCATCGACTGCTCCGGCGACGGCGACCTGCTGGCCTGGACCGGCACGAGCCACGAGAAGGCCGACCCGTACGGCGACATGCTCTACCCGTCCACCATGTTCCGCATCAACGCCGTGGACGACGAGCGCGCCGGACCCGCCTGGAAGATCCTGCCCCGCCTGATGGACGAGGCCGTGGCCGCAGGCCGCCCCCGCTTCCCGCGGCGCGGCGCGATCGTACGGCCCCAGCGCGACGCCGTGGAGTGGCGGGCCAACGCCACCCAGTTGCGCAACCCCGACGGCAGCGCGGTCGACGGCACCGACGTCTGGCAGCTCACCCACGGCGAGGTGCAGGGCCGGGCGCAGGCCCAGGAGGTGTTCGGCTTCATCCGCGAGAACCTGCCGGGCTTCGAGCGCGCGTACATCGTCGACATCGGCCCCGAGATCGGCATCCGCGAGACCCGCCGCCTGCGCGGCCGGTACGTGCTCACCGAGGACGACGTCCGCTCCTGCGCCCGCTTCGACGACTCCATCGGCCTCAACGGCTGGCCGGTGGAGGCCCATGTCGACGGGGACCTCGACATCCGCTGGCCCTACGGCGACGACCCGGTGGGCTACAACCAGCTGCCGTACCGCATGCTCGTCCCCGCCGAGGGCCCCGGCAACCTGCTCGTCGCCGGACGCTGCGCGTCGATGACCCACGGCGGCCAGTCCGCCGCCCGCGTCGCCGGACCGTGCTTCGCCATGGGCCAGGCCGCGGGCACGGCCGCCCACCTGGCACTCAAGGACCAGGTCACGGCCGCCGAGGTCGACGTCACGCGGCTGCGCACCGAACTGGAAGGAGAGGGCGCGTGCCTCTCACTGTGAGGACATCATGCTGCTGAGCCCCGCCGACGAACGCATGCTGGCCGGCGAGGAGGGCCCCGCGGTCCGCTCCGCCCTCGAACTGCTCGTCCGCTACGGCGAGTTGATGGGCGCCGAACGCCTCATCGACACCGACAACGTGTGCGGCGCCAACCTCTTCGGACCACGGCACGCACGGGTCCTGGGCACCACCGACCCGGCCGCCCTGTTCTCGCGGTTCTCCCTGGACCTCGATGAGACGGTCGACGTCCCGCCGTTCCGCGCCCACAGCTGCCAGCTCATCGGGCCCCGCGACCGCGACCAGTGGGATCTGCAGGGCATCGCGCCCAGCGACGCCGCCGCGATGGACGACAGCGAGCGCTACCTCGCCGACAAGGGCGTCGACCTGCTCTCGACCTGCACCCCCTACCAGGTCGGCAATGTGCCCCGGTTCGGCGAGCACTGCGCGTGGATGGAGTCGTCCGCGGTCGTCTACATCAACTCCGTGCTCGGGGCCCGCACCAACACCGAGGGCCGCGAGTCCTCCGCCGCGTCCATGCTCACCGGGCGCACCCCCTACTGCGGCTACCACCTGGACGCACACCGCCGGGCCACCCACCTGGTCGAGGTCCGGCACCCGGTGGTGACCACCGAGGACTGGAACGTCCTCGGCTACTGGGTGGGGGAGCGGGTCCAGGACGCCGTCCCGGTCCTCACCGGCCCCGGACTCGCGGGGAGCGCGCCGACGCCTGTACAGCTGAAACAGTTCGGCGCGGCGGCCGCCTCCTCCGGTGACGTCGAGATGTACCACCTGCCCGGTGTCACCCCGGAGGCCCGGACGGTGGAACAGGCCCTGGCCGGACGGGAACCCGCCGAGGTCTCGGTCTTCGACGCGGACGCCCGCAGGGAGACCGTGGCCTCGCTGTGCCGGACGGCCACCGACCGCGAGGTGGACTTCGTGATGATCGGCTGCCCGCACGCCTCGCTGGAACAGGTCCGCGAGGTCGCCGGGCTGCTGGAGGGCCGGCGCCTCGCGGACTCCACGGCCCTGTGGGTGTTCACTCCGCGCGCCCTGCGAGAGGTCGCCGAGCGCCACGGCCACGTCGCCGCCATCGAGAAGGCCGGCGGGCGCGTCCTGTCCGACACCTGCCCGGCGATCGGACAGTTCCTGCCGCCGGGTACGCGGGTGTTCGCCACCGACTCCGCGAAGCAGGCGCACTACCTGCCGGCCATCACCGGCGTACAGGGCTGGTTCGGCGGCGTACGCACCTGTGTCACCGCCGCCCTGGAAGGACGGTGGCCCGATGCCTGAGCCGCTGTACGGCACCGGGGTCGTCGCCGGACGGGCGAGCGGTCCGGCGCTGGTGTGCACGGCCCCGGTGTCGGGCTGGGGCGGCATCGACCCGCGCACCGGCACCATCGTGGAGAGCCGCCACCCCCAGCACGGGCACAGCGTCGCCGGCACCGTACTGGTGCTGCCCGGGGCCAAGGGGTCCTCCGGCTGGTCCGGGCAGTTCCACCTCGCCAAGCTGCAGGGCACCGCCCCGTGCGCCATCGTGTTCACGCGGATGAACAGCAAGCTCGCCCTGGGCCTCGTCGTCCTGCGCGTCCCGGCGGTGACGGGCCTGGACACCACGGGGACGATCCGCACCGGGGACCTCGTCGAGGTCGACGGAACAGCGGGCACGCTACTGGTACGAAGGAAAGGCTGACCTGATGGACACCCTGCGCATCGACCGACGAGTGGTGCTGGTCACCGGCGCGGCGAGCGGAATCGGCCACGCGATCGCCCGCGCCTGCGCGGCCGAGGGCGCCACGGTGCACCTCGCGGACGTGTCGGACTCGGTCCACGAGGCGGCCGGCAAAGTGACCGCCGCCGGCAGCGGGTCCGTCACGTCACACGTGTGCGACGTGACGGACCCGGACGCGGTCCGCACCCTCGTGGACGACGTGACCGCCGCGTCGGGCCGCCTCGACGTCGCCTTCCTGAACGCGGGCATCAACGGCGTGCCCTCCCTGCTCCAGCCTGGCGGCGCGATCGACGAACTGCCCTTCGCGGCGTGGCGGCGGGTCATGGACGTCAACCTGGACGGCCTGTTCCACTGCCTGCAGCACTGCGCCCGGGTCATGAAGGAACAGCGGTCCGGGAGCATCGTCGTCACCGCGTCCACGGCGGGCCTGCGCGCGGAACCACGCGTCAGCTACCCGTACGTCGCGTCCAAGGCCGCCGTGGTCGGCCTGGTCCGCCAGGCCTCCCTGGAACTCGCCCGCTTCGGCGTCCGCGTGAACGCCCTCGCCCCGGGGCCGGTCGTCACCAACATCGGCGGCCCCGGCCCCCGGCCCGAAGCCGCCGTCGCCGCGTGGGAGGACTCGATCCCGATGCGGCGCTGGGGCAGGCCCGACGACATCACAGGGGCGGCCCTCCTCCTGGCCTCCGACGACTCGTCCTGGATGACCGGAGGCGTCCACGTCGTGGACGGCGGAGCGTCGGCCCTGACCCAGATCCCGAGCACCGTGCTGCCGGCCCCTGCCCCTGACGCGGGCAGCACGGCGGCAGGTCGCTAGGAGACCGTGGCGGCGGGCGGGGTCCACCGCTGGGCGCGACGCACCGAGTCGGAGACTCCGTAGTCCCTTTTCAACTGTTCGGGGATGGCGTAGTGCATGACGCGTCCGCGCGTGAGGGAGGACAGTTCGAGGACCGTGGTGAGGTGGCCGAGGCGGTCCAGCGCCCAGGCGCCGAGCGGGGAGCGGTCCTCGATGCTCTCCAGCACACCGAGAAGGTGGGGCACGGCCTTGACGACCGTGTCCCACGGGGTGCGGGGCACCTGGAGCCAGTCGCCGCAGGTGTCGCCGACGAGATGACGGATGAGCGCGGAGACGATCGGGTCGAAGAAGGTGCCGGGCACGACCTCCTCGTAGAGGTCGATGAGCTGCCGGGTCAGGTGAGCGCCCTCCTCGGAAGGACCCATGTGCCGGACCATGTACAGATCGAGGAACTGTCGGGCCTCCTCAAGGGACTTGGGGACGGCGTCCTGGTCGACACCGAGCATCGCTCCGACGACCCGCCAGGCGTAGTAGTACGCCTCGGCCCCCTCCGTGGACATGTGGATGCCGAGGCGGTGCAGGGAGTCCAGCACCAGCATGGAGAAGAACATCTGCCCGCCGATCATGTCCTCCTGACAGATCGGCGTCCCCAGCGCTTCGGTGTCCCAGCGGTCCTCGCGTTTCAGATGGTGGCGGATGGAGGCGTGCAGCAGACGGACCTTCTGGGCGGCGGGAACGAAACGGCTGCCGGACTCGAAGGCATCGGGCTGCATGAGGTAGACGGTGAACTGACCGGTCTCCGCCATCCGTTTGGACGGGTACTTCAGCCCGTGGGCCGCCGACAGCAGCTGCGCCACGTGCGGGACGACGTAACAGGCGGGCATGGAGGCGAAGGAGAGGGCCGTGGAGATGTGCACGTTGTTGTCGATGAAGAACAACCGGGCCTTCTCCATCTCCCCCCAGTCGACCCAGGCAGGCGGAGCGCTCGTCTCCCGGAGGTACTCCCGGGCCACCTCGGGGAGCCCGTCCGGCAGCGGCGCGCCGACGGTGGAGACGTACCGCATGAGGGTGTTGAACTTTCCCACCTCCCCGCGCTCGAAGAGGGTGGCGACGGTGGCGTCGGCGAGTTCGTCGCCGGACCGCCGCAGGGCGTCCATCGACGCCTCGGTGTGGTTCATGGCAGGGCTCCTTGTGATGGCAGCGCTCCTTGTGAGGGTCAGGACAGGCGGGCGGACGCCGAATGGGCCAGCGAGGTCAGGGCCGTGGCGGCAGGCGCGGGTACGTCCAGCGCGTCCAGTACGCCGAGGGCCTCCTCGACCCGAGCGGTGATCATGGCCTCGACGCGGTCGGGTGCCTTCAGCCGCAGCATCACCTCGCGTACCGCGCGCAGGCCGTCCCCGTCCGGGTCCCGTCGGCCCAGGAGGGCGCGCAGCAGCTCCCGGTCGTCGGCACCGGCGAGGCGCCAGGTCTCCGCGAGCAGGGCCGTGGGGCGCCGGCCGCGTACGTCGTCGGCGTTGGCCTTGCCGGTCCGACGCGCATCCCCGAACAGGCCCAGCAGGTCGTCGCGCAGCTGGAACGCCTCGCCCAGCGGCAGCCCGTACGCGGAGTAGCCCTCGCGCAGCCGCTCGCCCGCCCCGGCCAGGGCGCCGCCGATCAACAGGGGATGCTCGACGGTGTACTTGGCGGTCTTGTACCGGATCACCTTCAGCGAAGCCGTGACGTCCGGCTCGTCCCCGGTCCGCAGGATCTCCAGGCACTCGCCCGCGATCAGCTCACGGGCCAGCACCGACCACAACGGGCGGGCCCGCGCCAGATAGGCCGCGGGCAGCCCACTGGTGGCGAACAACTGCCCGGCCAGCCCCATCAGCAGATCCCCCACCAGCAGCGCCAGCGATCTGGCGGCGGCGACGGCGCGCGGACGACGGCGTACGGCACCGCGCAGCGCGATGTGGGCGGTGGGCCGCCCGTGCCGTAACGCGCTCTCGTCGATGAGGTCGTCGTGCACGACCGCGGCGGCGTGCACCAGCTCCATGGAGGCCGCGGCCCGCACCAGCGCGTCGCTGTCCGGCTGCCCCACCGCGCGCCAGCCCCAGTAGCAGAACGCCGCCCGCAGCCGTTTGCCGTCCGCGACCGAAGCCTCCACCTGCGTGGCCACCGGCCCCAGCGCCGGATCGATCGCCGCCAACTGCCCGGCCTCCTCGGCGACGAACGCGTGCAGCACCTCGTCGACACGGGCCTTGAACGCGACCGGATCCGATCGGTCAGACGTCATCGGCGGCCCGTCGGGCCGCCGCGCGCCGGGCGAGGAGCTCCAGGTGCGCCGGGGGCGCGGACGCGTACCGGTCCAGCACCAGCCGCCCGCGCGCCAGCAGATCGTGCTCGGCCTCCGCCGCCAGCTCCGCGGCGTCCGAGCGCCGCAGCAGCCCCCGTACGGTCCCCAGGGCCGAACCCACCGTGCTCACCGTCAGCTCGGCCAGGCCCGCCACCAGCAGGACGGCCCGTTCGTCCAGGCCCCCGCGTCGTTCCGTCGCTTGCGTCACGCCACTCCCCACCCACAGCACATCCGGACGGCGCCGGTCGCACGCCGTTCCTCCCAGCATCACGACAAACCGGGCAGGGGAGGGCGGCAACTCACGATCGAGTGATCACCTCGCTTGACCGTACGGATCAACGGTCGGCGCCGACCCACCACCGAGCGGGTCGCGCCCCGACCTGGGATCGGTAGGAGCCGCCGCGGTGGGAGCGTCGCCGGATGGATGCGCAGGGGATGCTCGAACTGTGGTGGACGGTGCCCGCGGGCGCGGCGCTGGTCGGCTACGCGGGCTCGCTCGCCGGGCTGACACGGCCCCAGCGCGCGGTGTGGGTGACGGCGCGGGTCGTGGAGGTGCACCGGCCGGGCCACGGTGACTCCAAGAGGCCCGGGATCCCGGTGACCGTCGCCTTCCAGGACCCGTCCACCGGGCGGGAGTTCAGACTCCGGCATGCGGGACGGAACGGCCATGTCGTGGAGGCGGCCTGGGTGGGCCGGGAGTTCCCGGTGCGCTATCCGCGCCGCCACCCGGAGCGATTCCACCTCATGCTGGACCGGGTGGGGGAGGAACGGGGGCTGGGCGGCCCGAACTGCATGCTCCTGCTGCTGCTCGTGGGGCTGGTCGTCCAGACGTTCGTCGTACGCGGCTGGCCGGACGGGCTCATCTGCCTCGGCGGACTCCTGCTCGTCGTCGGCGCGCTCAGCCGGGACCGGCAGCACGCGCGCGCCCGCGCCGCTCTGCTGGACGGGGCGGTCGCCGCCCCGGGCCGCGTGGTCGCCGTGACCAAGGACATCCACACCGACGGAGAGGGCGACGAGATCGTGAACCACGCGCCCGTCGTCGCCTTCACCACCCGCGAGGGAGTCCATGTCACCGCGCTGTGCCGCGAGGGCGTCCCACAGCCCCGGCTGTCCCTCGACCGCGCCCTCACGATCCACTACGCGCCCGGCGACCCGGCCGTCTTCACCCCCGACCTCGACCACGACCGCCGCGAGCGGGCGTCGGCGGTCGGATTCGTCATGGGTCTGCTGCTCGCCGGGATCGCGGCGATCGCCCTGGGAGCGGCCCTTCTCCACGGCCTCCTGCCCGTCACCTGACGAGGCACGACCCCCTGCCCGTCACCCGGCGACGCACGGCCTACCGGCCCTCATCTCACGATGCAGGTGACGGCCGCCCACAGCAGGGGCGCGTGCTCGATCCGGCCGTCGGCGCGCCAGCGGTCCAACCGCTCTCGCTGCCAGGAACCGAGGCGCCGCACGGGATCGGCGTGTTCATGGGCGTCGTCGACGGCGATGACGAGGTCGGTGAGCGGACGAACAGACTCCGGCACAGCGGCCAGCCGGTGGAAGGCGAAACTGGTCGGCAGCACCCAGCGGGTTGCGGTGACCAGCCTGGCCCCGTTGTGGATCATCGCGGACGCCAGGCCGAACGACTCGGCGAAGCGGAGATCGCCGCCGCTCTCGCAGGCGATCAGCGCGACGCGCTCCGGTGCGGGCCACAACTCCGCTCCCGGTACGCCGTCGGCCCGCAGCGGGAGCGTACCCAGCAGGAGGTCCTTGGCCGACAACGGCCGGTGGGCGCGGACCGGTTCGGTCAGTCCGGTGGTCCTCGGGCCGCAGCACAGGTGGAGGGTGACGTCCTCGCTCCGGCCGCCCTCGACCGGCGCGCCGCTCACGTGTCCGACGTACATCAGACGTCGGGCGCCCCTGCGGAGCACCTCGCTCAGCCAGTCGCGGTCCAGGTCCGTGCGGCGCAGGGCCTCGGCGGGGGTGGCGACCGGGGGTTCGACGGTTCCCGTGTCGAGACGGCGTTGTACGAGGGACAGCAGAGCGGGGTCCGAGCCGGGCCGTCCGAGAACCGATCCGAGCGGGGAGTCGGCACGGTGACCGGGCACACGGGGGTCCAGGACGAGGACGACGGCGTCCGGGGCCGCTGAGTTCGGGCTCACGGCGCCGGGCCGCCGCAGCGAGGCCGGCACCGACGTGGCGATGTCCGCGAGATCGATGAGCCGGACATCGCCTTCGAGCAGCTTGTCGCCATCTCCGCCGTCCACGGCCAGCAGCTCCCACGGCACCTGGGCGACCCTGGGTGACGGCTGGAGCCGTATCAGCGGACGGCCCAGACGCGCCGACACCTGCCGGATCTGGTCGGTCAGGCCCGGCGGCCACAGCGCCTCGGCCAGCAGGCGCGCGAGGCGGCGCTCCTCCTCGTACGAGGCCAGCGCCCCGGACGCGAACGCGCGCCGCATACCCTCCGCGCCCCCGTGCTCGCCCGCACCCGGCAGGGCCGCGGCCAGGGCGCGGATCGCCTCGTCCACGTCGGCGGCGGGAGCGTATCCGGTGCCGAAACCCTGGACCCCGCTGACCCACGTCCATGTCATATGGAGGTCTCCGGCGTCGGCCAGCCGGACCTGGACCACCGGCCGGTTCGGGTGCGTCAGCTCGTCGGCGACCAGAACGGCACCTCTTCCTCACTCACGATCCGCCGGTGATAGCGGAACTCGGCCGCCTGGATGTACTCCTGCAGCGCCGTACGGTCCGTCCCCGCCGCCATCCGCACCCGCGGCGGCGGCGCGACCCGCAGCCCGACCGAGGCGGCCGCCTCGGCCGCCACACCGCCCAGCGCCGGCGGGGCGTCGTAGCCGGAGGGCGCGTACGTCTTCATGGCGGCGTCCGGGAAGACCGGTGTCTCGCCGGGGCCGGGGCTGTACGTCGGCGTACGGTCCGCAGGGCTCAGGACCAGCGACGCGCCCGCACAGCGGTGTTCCACCAGTTCGAAGATCAGGCCCTGGTCCTGGCGGCGCAGGGCGAGCCGGAAGGCCAACCGCATTCCGTCGTCGGCCAGTTGCAGCCACTGGCTCCGCGCGTGCGCCCCGGTGAAGTCGTAGCGCGCGGCCTCCAGCGCCAGCGCGGCGGGCAGGGCGAGCGAGAGCGCGGTGTCGACCGACCTCCGCTCGTGGTCGCCGTGGTCCGTCCGGTTCAGGTTGTCCTCAAGGGTCTTCGCGAGCATGAGGTCCACCTGGGCGCAGCGCTCGTACAGCGCGCGCTCCTGGTACACGTCGCGGGCACCCTGGGCGAGGCGCTTCAACTCGTCGATGTCACCCCGGTCGTAGGCCTGCCGAGCACCGAGCAGCATGGTGTCGGCGGCGGCGATCATGGCGCCGAGCCGTTCGAAGCGGGCCAGGCTCGACGCCGCCAGGGCCTCGCCCCCGTCGGCGTCGCCACGGTGCTCGGCGAGGAAAGCACGGGCCTGTTCGCAGACCGCCAGATCCTCGGACTGGCCCTGCCGCTCGAAGATCGCGGAAGCCTCGGCGTACAGCTGTTCCGCCCGGTCGAGGTCGCCGGCCCGCATCGCCGCGTACGCCCGATGCGAGATCAGCTGCTGACGCCCGGAGGTGTCACTCAGCGCCTGATACCCCTCGTCCGCGCGGGCGAAGTGGTCCTCGGCCGGTTCGGCCCGTCCGGTCGAGGCGCAGATGATCCCCAGGCAGTCCAGCAGCTGCGGCTCGATCGCGGGCGTGGTGGGCAGCAGTGCCGAGGCCAGTTCCTCGGCGGCGCCCCACTCACCGCGGTCCAGCAGCAGATGCACGCGGGCCAGGGCGAACTCGGCGGTGCGCAGCCCTTCGGGGTCGTCGAACCCGGGCAGCAGGGCCGTCGCTTCGTCCACCGTCGCCAGCGCCGCGTCCAAGTCCCCGGTCCGGCGGGACAGTTCGGCGTCGGCCTTGAGCGTCTTGAGCAGGATCTCCAGCCACAGCTGGCGGCCTCGCGGCCCCATCGGGACGTCCGCCACACCGCGCACCAGGCCGAGTGCCCGCTCGACGGAGAGACCCGCGCCGGGCAGATCCGTGGCCGTCAACTGCACGGCCGCGATGTTCGACAGCAGATGTCCGCGCAGCAACCGCACATCGGGGGAGTCCTCGAACGACTCGGCGACGGCGAGCAGTTCCGCGTAGACGGCCAGTGCGGCAGGGAGATCCGGGGTGAGCTGGTGGAGTTCGGCGCGTTCGAGGCCGCTGTCGAAGGGCTCCCCGTACAGCGCCGGGGGCGGCTGCGGCTCTGCATCGTCATGCGGTTCGGTGGCAGGTTCGGTGTCCGGTTCTTCGTTCTGCATGGGTCAGAAGTCCTCCCCTGCGTCAGCTGCGACGGCAACGATCTCGGCCAGGAAGGGCGCGGGAGACGGCTGCGTGTACGTGTCCTGCGGCGCGGGCCGGGCCGCGGCTGCCAGCCGGTGTCGCGCGAGGGCCCGGACGGCGTCACGGTCGGTGCGGCCGTCGGCGGCCGAGCCCGGTTCGGAATCCGGGTCGAAGCCGGGCAACAGGACACCGACCTCGATACGGGTACGCGGCGACAGCGAAGCCGGGACATCGAGATCCGCCCGCCCCGCCCACACGTCGCCGCGGCGTGCGAGCGACACACGGGTCGCCGGCCCGCCTTCCACACGGACCTCCGCCGCGAGGCGCACGCCGCTGACGGGCGCCGCGATGTCGGCGACGACCTCGACCTCGATCCGTCTTCCGGCGCCGACCGCGGAGACGGTCCAGGACACCGCGCTCTCGGCCGCGTCGACGAAACCGGGCGGGTAGCGGCGCCAGTCGTTGGTCCCCGCACCCCGGGCGATCACCCGGCCGCCCGCGCCTAGCCGCTCACCCGCCGTGAGGGCGTAGTCGCCGTGGCGGCCGAACAGGCTGCCGAGGTCGAGCGGGGTCCGCAGCCCGTGCGGCCCAAGCGGGTCATGTGGGGTACCCGTTTCCAGGGCCGACCGGAGCCGGCGCAACGCGTCCCCCTCCAACCCGGCGCAGTCCGCCGCGTCGTCGATCAGCCGCAGGACATCCTCCAGTTGCCGCACCGGGCCGGATGCCGACTCCCGCGCTGCCTGCCACCACCGGACCAACGGGTCCACCGCGGCCCGATGTGTCTCCAGCAGTTCGGCCGGATCACCGTCGGGCTGGTCCCCGGGGTCGTCGAAGAGCTGCTGGCAGCGATGGGTGAGCGCGGCCAATTCCATCCCGAGCAGGTCCGGTTCGAGCCCGGGAATGCCGTCCGTGTACGACGCGGGCCACCACCGGGCCGCCCAGTGGCCGAGGGCGAGCCGGGCGGCGTGCCCCGCGAGGGCGGTCTCCGACTCCGGCGGCTCCGGCGGCGTGACATCGACCGAGGCCCCCGGCGGCTCCGCTGCGAGAGCGTGCACGGTGGCGGCAACCCGCTCGCCGTGGACCGCCCACAGCCATTGCTGCGCGCGGCCGGGGTCGTGGATCTCCGCTGAGGGAAGGGCCGTTGTGCCGAGTACCGGCCAGGTCAGGACGGCACCCGCGACATCCAGAACGGCCTGGGTGAAGGCGGGTCCCGTCGCCGCGGGAACGGCGATCTGTACGGTGCCGTCCTCGGCCCGCGTGACGCGGACGCCGGAGCCGCCGCCGGTCCCCTGCATCATGCGCTCCTCGGCTCGGGCGCCACCGTCACCCGCGCGGTAGCGGTACTCGTCGACAGCGCGCGCAACGCCGCACGGACCCTCGCGCGGTGGTCCATCATCACCGAGCGGGCGACTCCGTCGAGCACGGTCCAGGCCGACCCCGCGTCTGGCAGCGCCGCGTCACGGACGTCGCGCCCGTGCAGCCGTACCCACAGCCGCCGCATGTACGCGACCCATGGAGTGCGCAGGTCCTGGGCGAGGGCGCTCAGTTGCCCGCCGTCCGGGTCGGGCCGGGAGGAGACGGTCATCCTGCGGGCCCGCAGGACCGAAGCCTCGCGCTGCCAACGGCTGTTGACGATGCGATGCGCCGCCGTCCGACCGGCCTCGGCCTCCCCATGGCCCAGAGGATCGTGGCCCGGAGGAACGTGGCCCAAAGGATCGCCGCCCGGCGCACCGAGACCCAGGGGATCGAGGCCCACCGCGAGCCGGCCCCCGAGGACGACGGCGACGCGCAGGCTTTCGTCGTACAGGCCGAGCGGTGCGCAGCTGCGGCCGACCTCGCGGCGCACGAGTTCGGGCACCGTCGGCAGTTCCTCGCGGTGTGCCGATGCCTGGAGCACGGTGAAGAGCCGCTCGAAGAGCGTCCGGTCGAACGGTGCCGGGAGTGTGGCGGTCGACGCGCCGCGACCGACCTCGGGCCGGGCAGGCACCGGATGCGCGCTCAGTCCCAGGTGCGCGGGCAGACCGGCACGGCCCCAGACCCCGTCGGCGGGCTTCCACACGGCCTGCCCGAGCCGGCTCCCGTGTCCGGCTGCCCGCAGGACGGCGAAAGCCGAAGAACCCGTGTCCATGCCCGCCTCAGCACCCGACCCTGGCGCGGCGCAGGCATCCAGAACCTCGGCCGCCAGGTGAAACGCTGCCTCGCTCGCATCGGCGTCCGGGACGAATCTCCGGGCGTCCCACGCTTCGGCGAGCCGCGCGTCGAGACGAGTACGCCGGTCGATGTCGGCCAGGTACTCCTTCAACGCCTCCACCGTGCGCCCGCCGCCCGCGTCCGCGATGTCCTCGACGACGCTGCGGGCCAACGCGTCCGCACCGGAGGCGGCGGAGGGAGCGCCGTGTTCGGTGGCCAGCTCGAAGCAGCGCTGGAAGTAGAGATCCTGAGGGTTGCCCGCTCGGACCCCCAGGGCCCGCCGCGTCTTCTTGAGCACTGTGAACCACTGCGCCGTCGCACGCAGAAGCCCATCCGACTCCCGTATCAGGGAGTCGAGTTGATCGACATCCCGTGCGCCGAGGAAGTCGGCGGCGAGCTCGGGCCGCAGCGCGGGTCTGATGATCAGCGGCAGCACGATCAGCTTGACCGTCCGGGTCAGCGGCGCGCCGCCGGGGCCGCTTAGCGATTCCAGTCCCGGCCGCGCGCCGAGATCGCGCCACGCACGGTCGATGACCATGGCACGCGGACGGCGCTCGTCGGTCGGCGGAGACTGGCTCGGCGGCGGCATGGCCCGAGATTACGTGGTGGTGGAACAGACGGTCGAACCTGGGATCGGTAGGCGATCCCTCCTCCCTACTGTCCAGGTCAGGGCCAGGACGAGAAGGGAAGACACAGCATGGGAATCTTCGGGAAGCGCCGCAGGAGCCGCGAGGAGCGGGCCGCCGAGATCGCGGGACAGGTGGCCGAGGGCAAGGGTTTCTACGGGCGTGCGACACGCGCGTTCCTCGGCAGCGAGGACTTCGCCAGGGTGCAGCAGTCGATCGGCGCGTACAACTCCGGTGTGAACGTGCAGCAGTTGCTGGCGATGGGAGTGCCGACGATCCCCGCAGTGGTGGTGTCGATCGGTGACACCGGCAGACTGGTCAACTTCGACCCGGTCGTGGACCTGGTCGTCCGGCCGTCCGGCGCGGTCACCGACCCGGTCGCGCTCCAGACCGTCGTCTCCAAACTGCGTATCCCTCGCACCGGCGACCAGGTGCTCCTGATCGCCGACCCCGCGCGACCCGGCGGCTACCTCTACGCGGGCGACGGCGTCAGCCCGTGAGACCCCGTGACCGTGGTACGGCCGCGCACAGCAGTGGTCCCGGTGACAGGAGTGAAACCTCCCACCACCGGGACCACCACCGGCACCACTGCCGGGACAACCGCTGTGCGCGCTGTCCGCTACGGCTTCTCGTCGCCGTAGAGGGCGCTCACCTCCTCGGCGGTGAGGGCCCGGTCCACGGCGTGGACCTCGTCGACCGCGCCGTTCCAGAAGTCGACGTTCGTGCCGTCCCAGTGGGCGCGGCCGACCGTGAGCGGGCCGGTGCTCCCGAGGGCGGCGCCGCCGGTGGTCGTCGCCGCGAGCTTCCCGTCGAGGTACAGCTTGATCTCGTTGGTGGCCGCGTCCCGGACACCCACGAGGTGGTACCAGCGCCCCGTCTCCGCGGCGACGGCCACCTGGGCACGGCGTTCACCCGGGGTGCTGAAGGCGAAGTTGCCGTGTCCGTACTGCAGATAGAACGAGTTGGCCAGAGCGCGGGTGTCCTGGCTGACGGCCGTGCCGTAGTTGCCGGGGATCCCGTCGAGCCGGACCCAGGCGGACACCGAGTAGCTGCCACTGGTGTCGAGCACCGGACCCGAGGTCTCCGCGTACTGCTTCTGGCCGTCGAACTTCAGAGCGCTGCCGTTGACACCGTCGGTCCAGGAAGCACCCTCGCGGAGCGTGAGGGGATTCTTGCCGGTCCCGGTGTCCTTGGCGGTGGTGCCGGTGCCCTCGTCGAGGGTCCAGTGCCCGCCCTTCAGCTTCTGCTTCGTACCGGCCGCGGCACCCGCCGCGATCACCTTGAGATTGACCTTCCGCACCTCGGCGGCGTCCATCTTGATGTCGCGCCGGTCGTACGTGTAGAGACCGTTGAGCTCGTTCTCCAGGTCGGTGATCTGGGTGTACACCGAGCCGGACAGTTCGGCGCCGGCCTGCTCGACGTAGAACTTCTCGGTGTTCTCCACGTACTTGCGGGTCAGCTCCGCCTTGGTGGTGACACCGCTGTAGATGACGGTCGGCGCGCCGGGCCACATGTGGCCGGGGGAGCGGAGGGTGAAGCCACCGTGCTCGCCGTCCATGGCGGCCCGCTTGTCGTCCGGGAAGGGTGGGTCGTCGTTGTTGTAGTCGTGGTGGTCGATGATGTCGCCCTTGCCTGAATCACCCTTCGAGTTGCAGCAGTTGACACCGCTGTGGGCGTTGACGACACGCGACGGGTCGGCGGCCTGGACGGCCTCGGTGATACGGCCCGTCTCCTCGCGGTTCCACTCGCCCCAGCCCTCGTTGAAGACGATCCAGCCGATCACGGCGGGCGAGTTGTGGTGCTGCTTCATCACCTCGCGACCCTGGTCGACGAAGGCCTTCTGGCCCGTCTCGTTGGTGATGTTCCCGGAGACGAAGTCCTGCCAGACGAGCAGGCCGAGCTTGTCGGCGTGGTAGAACCACCGCGCCGGCTCCACCTTGATGTGCTTGCGCACCGCGTTGAAGCCGAGCTTCTTGTGCGCCTCCAGGTCGAAGGCGAGGGCGTCGTCGCTGGGCGCGGTGTAGAGACCGTCGGGCCAGAAGCCCTGGTCGAGGGTGGCGAGGGAGAAGATCGGCTTGCCGTTGAGGACCAGCTTGTTGAAGCCGCCCACCTTCTCCACGGCGATCTTCCGCATGCCGAAGTAGCTGCGCACCTTGTCGCTCGACCTGCCGTCGGTCAGCGTGACGTCGAGGTCGTAGAGGTACGGGTCGTCGGGGCTCCACAGATGCTGCTTCGCCACGGGCAGGGTGAGCTTCTTGTCGGCCGCGCCGCTGACCTTTCCGACGACCTTGCCGTGGACGTCACGGGCGACGGCCTCGACACGGGCGGAGGAGGAGGCGCCCTCGGAGTCGACCGTCACCGCGAGGGTGCCGGAGTCGATGTCGGGCGTGGTGACGATGTTCTCGATCGCCGCGGGAGCGACCGGCTCCATCCACACGGTCTGCCAGATACCGGAGGTCTGCGTGTAGAAGATGCCGCCCGGGTTCGTGGACTGCTTGCCCATGGGCTGGTCCGCGCCACCGGTGTCGGTGACGGCGACCACGATCTCCTGCTTGCCGGTCCCCTTCAGGGCATCCGTGATGTCGACGCTGAAGGCGTTGTAACCACCGGTGTGCTCGGTGACCTTCTTGCCGTTGACGTAGACGCGGGACTGGTAGTCGACGGCGCCGAAGTTGAGCTTGAGCCGGTTCGAGCGGCTGTCCTTGCCGACCTTCCAACCCTTGGGCACGTCGATGACACGCCGGTAGAACATGTGGTCCTCGTGCCGTTCGAGCCCGGACAGCTGCGACTCGACCGGGAACGGCACGGTGATCTTCTCACCGAGGTCCTTGCCGAAGACCGGCTGCTCGCCCGCCTTGGCGGCGCTGAACTGCCACGTCCCGTTGAGGTTCTCCCACTTGGACCGCTTCTGCTGCGGACGCGGGTACTCGGGCAGCGGGTGCTTCTTGTCGACCTTGTCGCCCCACTTGGTGGTGAGACGGTGGGTGGAGGCGTTCTCCGCGTACCGGATGACCTTCGGCACGGCCTTGCCGCCGACCGTCAGACCGCCCGAACCGTCGTAGGAGACCCGCACCAGCTGGGCCTTCTGGATCGGCTCCGACAGATTCACGTAGAGGGAGGAGGAGTCCCCGGGGACGGACGTGACCGACTTGATCGGCATGACCGTCGTGTCGGCCTCGACCTTCAGATGGTCCTTGACCGCCTGGAGGCTGCCCACCTTGCCCTCGAACCGGGCGCGCAGTCGCGTCCCGTTCTCGGCGACCGTGTACTCCACCGGGTAGACCTCGAAGTCGGCCGGCGGGGTGAACGCGGACATCGGCACGATCTGCTTGGCCAGCGTCGGCGTCGACCAGCGCAGATACATGTTGGCGCCGCCGGTGTCCTGGAACAGCTCCAGCCGGAACGAGTGCTTCTCACCGGCGGTCAGCTTGACGGCCTGGCTGGTCTGTTCCTTGTCCCAGTCGCCCACCCAGTGGTCGATGACGGGCTGGTCGTCGATGAAGAGGCGGAAGCCGTTGTCGCCGATGGCGTAGAAGGTGTAGTCACCCGTGGTCGGCGCCTCGATCTGGCCCGTCCAACGGGCGGTCGTGTGCTCCGTCTTGCCGGTCAACTCCTTGAACGTGTCGGTGAGACCGGAGAAGTTGATCTGCGGGTCGAGCGTCGTACCACCGAGTTCGGCGAAGTCCCGGGCGCCGGGTGCCGACATGCTGAAGTACTCGCCCTTGAGGCCGTGCGTCACCACGGCGGCCTGGTCGGCGGCGGACGCGGACGAAGATCCGCCGGCCGACTCCGAAGCCGCCGCGACGGGCAGCATTCCGCTCGGTGGCAGCACGAGGGCCGCCATGGCGAACAGCGCCAGCACTCGGACTCTGGCTCTGTTCCTGGTTCTGGGGCGGGTGCCGTGTCGTGTCATCGAACCTTTCCTCGCATTGAGGCCGCGACCGCGTCCGACTGCCGGGGCAGAGTTACGGGGTGCTCGGGTACGGCCTTTCCAACGTTGGAAACCCTCTGCCTGCGGTATGACAACACGCTCACAGGAAGCTGTCCAGACCTCGCGCAGCACTCTGTTGCCTGACGTCACGAAGGGGAGGCACGCGGGCGCCACGACGTATCCGGCTGCGGCGGAGCGGGGTGCGGAGGGTGCGGGAGGGCGCGCCGAAGTGGTGCGCGGGGAGGAGGGGTTGGGGCGCCCGGCCCGGGGTCATGGCTACGCGACCTGAGCCGCGCCGGCCCGGCTGACCTTCGGCTTCGAGGAGCCGGGCGTGCCCAAGGCGCCGCTGTACCGGTGCGTGCTGGACCGCGTGGCGAGGGCCGGGTCCGTAGCGCCTCGGTCGCGACGCCGGGCGGACCCCTGAGCTGACGAAGTTCTCCGCGGACACTGGACGCGGTGAGCCCGCTCATGTCCGTCGCTGAAGCAAATGGCCATGCGGCGACGACGGCGGCGACCCGACAGGAACCGAACGTCCCCGATCACCGCGAAGCCGGCTTCACGGCGCCGCGGAGCCGTCCGTGGTGAAGGGCGGGCCGGGCGCGGGGCCGCCGGCCAGTGGAGAAGGACAGGCCGGCGCGGGGCCGCCGGAGGAATCGCCTCAGCCGTCGCGGCATGCCCGGGCGAGCTGCCCGCTGCGTACGAGCGTGGGGTTCGCACCCCGGAGCGCACTCCCGATCCGTCCCGTCCGCCGGTCATCACCCGTGCCAGGGGCCGTACTCACGCACGCCGAGGCCGCTCCCGAGCCGACGGGCCCGGGGAAGCCCGCGAAATCGTCGAATACCCTCGTCCTGGAAGACCTCGAATGTCAGGGACGCACACGTTCATGGACGTGCACCTTCATGAACGTGCGCATTGAGGAGGCGATCGTGTTCACGAGGCGCATGCGTCTGCTCGTGGGCGTCCTGCTCCTGGCCTGCCTGGTCCTCCTCGGCCGCAGCGGGCCGGTCGACGGCCCCTTCTCCGAGTCGCTGAAGGGCGAGGCCACCGCGGAGGCCGTACCGAACCGCGTCATGACGTGGAACATCTGTAACCCCTGCGACGAGAGCAGCGCCGACCGCGCGGCGGAGATCGCCAGGTACGCCCCGCAGGTCATCGGTATGCAGGAAGCGTGCGTACGCGACGTCGAGCGGACCCGGGACTATCTGGAGAGCCGGCACGGTCTGGTCTACCACGTCGAGTACGGGACGGTGCTGCAGAACTGGGGCCGCTGCGGGGGACTGCCGTGGAGCCCGGGAGCCTTCGGGCAGGCGATTCTCTCGGCGGCGCCCATGACCGACGTCGTGCACAAGGAGTATCCGGACGGCGGATCCGAGGACCGCGGGTACCTGGCGGTGACCACGACCGTGGGCGGCCAGTCCGTCCGTCTCTTCAACACCCACTTCGCGCAACGGCGTCAGGAGGCGGTCCGGGCGGACCAAGCCCGCGTACTCGCCGCGGAGTTGGCACGCTACGACCGCGCGATCGTCATCGGTGACCTGAACGCCGTGTCCAACGCCCCCGAACTCGCCCCGATATGGAAACTGGCCACGGACGTCGACCCTGGCTGCCTGCCCTCCTCGTACTCCGGAGAGTGCAAGGCGACCACCGACTGGCAGAGCAAGTTCGACTACATCTTCCTGCGAGGCATCCGCCCGCTCGATCACCGTGTTCATCCGACGCGGTACTCGGACCACCACATGCTGTACAGCGATCTGGACCTGAGCAAGGCGCGGAAGAGCCGTTGAGGGCGTCTCCGGACGACCGCCACCCCGTCAAGACGCGAACGCACGACACGTTCGCGACTGCCATGACCCACGCGTTGTGTTCAAGGTATTGACACGTCCATTACAAAGGCTTTACGTTGCGCTCACCTGAGAGCGCTCTCAGGCACCCGTCGCGTGAGACTTGAGGTGCCGCATGCCATCCCCCCGCATCAGGCCGGCCGCCGGGTTGTTCCTGGCCTCAGCCCTCGTCGCCGTGGGCCTGGGCCCGGCCGCCGCACCAGCGGCGGCCGCCACCGTGCCCGTAGGCTCCGGCAGTTACTCCGACACCCGGCCCGCCGGCACGTCGGGCCCCACGACCAACACCGGAGCGCCGGTCACGCCCAAGCTGACCGCCGCCGCCAAGGACAGACCCGTCCCCACCAACGACTGGTGGTCCTCCCTCGCCTTCCAGCGCTACGGCGACAACCCGTACTCGACCCCCATGTACGGCCACCCCCTCACCTACCAGGCCGCGTCCGGCGGGCTCGACGTCGGCTACCCGACGACCCCCGCGATCGTCGGCGACGGCCGCCAGTACGAGTACGCCCACAAGCGCGACCTCACCATCGGGCTGACCGGCCTCAACTCGCCCGACACCAAGGCCGACGACTGGTCCGACTGGACGGTCACCCCCCAGTGGTCCGACGGCACCCGTACCCTGCGCACCACGATCGGCCACGGCTCCCCGTTCGTATACGCCAAGGGCACGGGCGGCAACGCCCAGATCACCACCGCCGCCACGCCCACCGTCTTCGCCGACCAGGGCAACGTCCTCGGCATCACCGTCGCCGGACACCACTACGCCCTCTTCGCGCCGACCGGCAGCGACTGGAACGTCGCCGGCTCGACCGTCACCGCGGGTCTCGGCTCCAAGGACTACTTCTCCGTCGCCGTACTGCCGTCCACCGACGCGCTGGCCACCTTCAAGAAGTACGCCTACAGCTTCGTCACCGACTCCAAGGCGACCTGGAGCTACACCGGCGGCACCGTCAAGGCCACCTACACGCTCACCACCGAGGCGAAGGAGGGCACCGAGCGCGGCACGCTCCAGGCCCTCTACCGCCACCAGTGGCTGAACACCACGGACGCCCTGACCTCGTACACCTACGTCTCGCCGCGCGGGACCATGAAGGTCCGTGAGTCGGCCTCCTTCACCACGAGTCAGAAGGCGTCGGCGGTACTGCCGGGGCTGCCCAGGTCGAGCGGTGTGGACACCGCCAGACTGCGCGGCTACCTGGACGAGGTCGTGAACGCCTCCGACCCGTTCTCCGGGGCCTCCGACACCTACTGGACCGGCAAGGCCCTCGGCCGTCTCGCCCAACTCGTCCCGCTGGCCGACCAGATCGGCGAGACCGGCACCCGCGACAAGCTCCTCGGACTGATGAAGGGCAAGCTCCAGGACTGGTTCACGGCGGGCGGCGCGAACGAGTTCAGCTACGACAAGGACTGGAAGACGCTCACCGGCTACCCCGCCTCCTACGGCAGCGACACCGAGCTGAACGACCACCACTTCCACTACAGCTACTACGTGTACGCGGCGGCGATCGTCGCCCAGTACGACCAGGCATGGGCCGCCGACTCCGCCTGGGGCGGCATGGTCAAGGCCCTCGTACGGGACACCGCCAACCCCAGCCGCACCGACACCGCCTACCCCTTCCTGCGCGGCTTCGACGTCTACGCGGGCCACAGCTGGGCCTCCGGGCACCAGGGCTTCGCCGCCGGCAACAACCAGGAGTCGTCCTCCGAGTCCACCAACCTCAGCGCGGCCCTCGTCCTGTGGGGCTCCGCCACCGGCGACACCTCGCTGCGCGACCTCGGCACCTACCTGCTGACCACCGAGTCGGAGTCGATCGCCCAGTACTGGTTCGACGCCGACGAGCAGGTCTTCCCGTCCTCGTTCACCAAGGACACGGCCGGCATGGTCTGGGGGAGCGGCGCCGCCTACGCGACCTGGTGGACCGCCAACCCCGAGGAGATCCACGGCATCAACGTCCTGCCCGTGACCGGCGGTTCGCTCCACCTCGGCGGTGAGAAGGCCGCGATCCGCCGCAACATCGCCGAGATGGAACGGGAGAACGGCGGCCCGGCCGTCGAATGGCGGGACATCCTCTGGGAGTTCCAGTCCCTCGCCGACCCGGGCACGGCCAAGGCCAAGTGGGACGCGGGCAACGCCGGTTACACCCCGGAACAGGGGGAGTCGAAGGCGCACACCTACCACTGGATCAACACCCTCGACACCATCGGCGCCCCGGACGCCACCGTGACCGGAGACATCCCCACCTCGGCCGTCTTCACCAAGGGCACGGCCCGGACGTACGCCGCCCACAACTACGGATCGACGGCCCGTACCGTCACCTTCTCCGACGGCAAGACCCTTGCCGTACCGGCCCGTTCCACCGCGACCGGCACCGGTACCGGTTCAGGGGACCCCGACCCCGACCCGGACCCGCCCACCGGGACCGGCAACACCTTCCAGCTGCGTACCGGCGGCGCACTGACCACGGCGACCGGCGGCACGGCGGGCAGCGACACCATCGCCTCCGCCGGCGGCACCAACCACGACGGCACCCCGTACCAGCCCCTCGTCTACGAGGTCCGTGGCGTCGACGGCACCCTCACCCCCGGCGCCCAGAGCGCGTTCCGGCTCCAGGTGGACGCGGAGAGCGCCGTCGGTCTCGGTCAACAGGCCCGGATCAGCTACGACTTGACCGGCGACGGCACCTTCGATCGCACCGAGACCTACAACTACTTCGCGACCGACCCGGTCACCGGCTGGGAGGAGTACACGCAGGCACGCGGCCTCAAGGCGTCCACGGGCACGGCGGGCGACCTCGACGGCGGCACCGTACGCCTCGAAGTGTGGAACGCCATCGGCAACGGCCCGTCGAAACTCCAGACGGGTACGGACAAGTCGGTGCTGGTCATCCCGTACAGCTGAACCGGCGAACGGAGCGTCTGCGGCGGGCAACGGCGTGAGCCCTTGCCCGCCGCACCGGCGATCAGCCGTCCACGGTGTTGTAGTTGACGATCCCCTCCACCAGGAGAGCGACCGCGCCGACGAGTGGACTGTCCGCCCCTTTGCGCACCACGTCGGGTAACCGGTGCGCCTCCTCCTCGGTGACCGCCACCATGCCCCAGAACGCGTTGAAGGCCGCAGGGTCCGCAGGTTTGTCGGTGGCCGCCCCGACCGTCATGACGCCGTCCCCCTCGACCAGGGCCAGCGCGCCCATCTGCCGCAGCGTGTCGGGGTCGCGCTCCTCGGCGGCCACCACGCTCCAGCCCGCCACCTCCACCTGCTGGAGCGCGGCGAACAGGCTGCCGGCGCTTCCCGGACCGGAGACAACGATGTCGGGCAGCACGAGAGCCACCGGTCCGTGCGTCATGGGCAGGGCGGAGCGGATCGCGCCGTCGAGGTCCGGTTCGAAGGACTGGTCCTGGTGGACGAAGACCAGTTGCAGGAGGTCGGCGTAGCGCGTCAGATAGCTCACCGTGTCCAGCTTGTGCGTCCCGAACACGACGACCAGGCGCACGGTGAGTCCGCTCTTGGCCAGTTCGACGACGGCCTCCAGGCTGCGGTCCAGCACGGTGACGCCGGGAGCCAGACAGTGCAGCTCCTTCGAGTACGGCGCTCTGAAGCGGGTGCCGAATCCGGCGCAGGGCAAGATGATCGAGACATCGGGTACGGGCGCGGACGGTCTATGCATTGAGCCGCTCTCAGGTGGTGTTGACGACAGGGAACCTTGCACGCGTCGGCGGGTACGGCGGCCCGGGACCGACGTCGCACCGTCGGCCCGGGAGCACGCCGCCGATCACGGTAGCCATCGGGCCGGTCCCGCGCGAGAGGGCGTGGAGCGACGGGATCGTCCGCGTCGGTCACCCCATGCCGTACCCGGCAGCCGCACACCCGCCACGGGCCGAAGCATCGTCGTCGACCGGTGCCGCGTGAAACCCGTGTGGCCCCGGGTGCGTATGGGCAGGCATGGGCCGAACGCGTGGCGGGCCGGAGCGAAAGAGGGTGCACGATGCGGGTGTTGTTGTCCACGTACGGGACGCGCGGCGATGTCGAACCGCTGGTGGCCCTCGCGGTGCGGTTACAGGCGCTCGGCGTGGAGATACGGATGTGCGCCCCGCCGGACGAGGAGTTCGCGCGGCGGCTGGCGGACATCGGTGTGCGCCTGGTCCCGGTCGGGCCGCCCGTGCGGCCCATGATGCGCGGGACGAGTCTGCCCTCGGCGGCGGAACTCGCCCGCCACCGCAACGAGTTGGTCGACGCGCAGTTCGACATCATGCCCGCGGCGGCCGAAGGATGCGACGCGCTCGTGGTGGCCGGCCTGGCACAGATCGGAGCGCGGTCCGTGGCCGAGGCCGCGGGCATCCGCTATGTGTACACGAGCTATTCGGCGGTCAACCTGCCGTCGCCGCACCATGCGCCGCCGCCCCGGCCGGGCTGGCCCGAACCGGACACCGACGACAACCTGACCCGGTGGGAGGTGGACGCCCAGCTCGTGAACGCGCAGTTCGCCGAGACGCTCAACGGCCACCGGGCCAGGCTCGGTCTGCCACCCGTGGAAAACGTCCGCGACCACGTCTACTCCGACCGGCCGTGGCTGGCGGCGGACCCGGTCCTGGGACGGTGGCCGGGCGGCTCCGGCCTCGACGTGATCCAGACGGGCGCATGGGGCCTGCCCGACGAACGCCCGCTCCCCGCCGCCCTGTCGACGTTCCTCGACGCCGGCGCACCGCCCGTCTACGTGGGCTTCGGCAGCCTGCGCCCGGCACCGGACATCGCCCGCAGAACCGTCGAGGAACTCCGCGCACAACGACAGCGCGTACTCGTCTCCCGCGGCTGGGCGGACCTGGACGTGGTCGACGACCGGGACGACTGCCTCACCATCGGCGAGGTCAGCCATCAGACCCTGTTCGGCAGGGTGGCCGCGGTGGTGCACCACGGCGGCGCGGGTACGACGCTGACGGCGGCCCGGGCGGGCGTACCGCAGGTGGTGGTACCTCTCCGACTGGCCGACAACCCGTACTGGGCGAGCCGGGTGGCGGCCCTGGACATCGGCGCGGCCCTCGACGGTCCGTCGCTCACCGACGACTCACTCACCCTCGCGGTCAAGACGGCCCTGGCACCCGGGACCCGGGCGAGGGCGGCGGAGCTGGGCACCAGGATCCACACCGACGGAGCGCAGGTGGCCGCGAGACTGCTGGTCGACGCCCTCGGGTGAGCGAGCCGACCGGCCGAGACCGCACCACACGCCGCACGGACGCCGACTGCTAGCGTTCGGGCACATGGAAGAGAGCGTGTACGTGGGCAACGCCGGCAAGGACGCGGCCCTGGACCGGGGCTGGCTGCTCGGACACTTCAAGGAGCACGGCGATCCACGCCACAGCGATGCCCTGGAGGTCAAGTGGGGCGTCCACCCGCGCGGCGAGGAGCGCGCGCAGTGGGTGAAGGGCGAGGTGCGGACAGCTCTCCTGGTACTCATCTCAGGCCGCTTCCGTATGGAGTTCCCCGGCCGCAGCGTGCTGCTCGAAGAACAGGGCGACTATGTCGTGTGGGGCCAGGGAGTGGACCACTCCTGGGTCGCGGAGGACGAGTCCGTGGTCCTGACCGTGCGCTGGCCTTCCGTACCCGGATACGCCGTACCGCATGGCGAAGAGCGGACGGGATCGCGTACCTGAACACGGGCTTCGCCCGTTCGCCCCGACTAGTGGGGGTGGGCCTGACGGGGGTGCGCCCCGGTCTGCCGGAACCGCCCCGGCGCGACCCCGTACTCGCGCCGGAACGCGCCGGCGAAGGCGAATTCCGTCGAGTAGCCGACCTGCCGGGCTATCGCGGCCAGCGATGCGTCCGTCTCCCGGAGCAGCCGCGCGGCACAACTGAGCCGCCAGTCCCTGAGGTACGTCATGGGCGGCTTGCCGACCACCGACGAGAAGCGTCGCGTGAACGCCACCCGGGACATGCCCACGGTCTCGCTGAGCCGCGCGACCGTCCACTGCTTCTGCGGCTCGCCGTGGATCGTGCGCAGTGCGGAGGCGATCACCGGGTCGGACAGTACGGGCCGGCCCTGCGCGCCCTCGTCCTCCATCCATTGCCGCAGGACGTGGACGAGCATCAGGTCGAGCAGCGCCGACCGCGTGACGCTCGCACCCTGCGGTGTCTGTACCTGTGTCTCTGCTTCTGACTGGGCTTGTGCCTGGGCCTGTTGTGCCGCGTCGCCGTCGAGCAGGTCGACGACCGACCGCAGTGCCGGGAAGCGGTCATGGTCGGGAGACACCACGAGCAGATCCGGCATGACCGTGAGGTACGGGTGGACCTGCCCGTGGTCCAGGCGATAGGCGCCGCAGAGGAACTCGAAGTCGGCCGGCCCGGGACCCGGTTGGTCCAGGCTCAGCGCCACCTGGGGCAACCCGTCGAGCCGGCACGGAGCGTGGCTGAGCCCGTGGTCCGCTCCGGAGGTGACCAGGACGACATCGCCCGGACGCAGGGCGACGGGCGGCGCGTCGAGGGAGACGAGCCAGCCGGAGCCCCGGAGGACCACGTGGAAACCGCTCCCGGTGAGGCCGGCGTACCGCAGGCCCCACGGACCCGACTGACAAAAGCGCCGGACGGTCTCACGTCCGACGCGAAGACCGGAGACGGCCTGGCTGATCATGTCCACCCACTGGATTCTATCGGCCGTCCAAACGCGTATGCGGTCGCGACAACCGCGTATGTCCGTGCACGTCAGCGGCTGGTTCAGTGAACGACATGAACGAGAACCACACCGGCATGAAGGACTGCGTCGTGGTCGGCGCGGGGGCTGCCGGACTGAGTGCAGCGCTCACGCTCGGCCGGGCCCGCCGCAGCACCCTGGTCATCGACGCCGGCCGGCAGAGCAACCGTGTCGCGGCGAAGGTCGGAGGCCTGCTCGGACGCGATCGGCGGCCTCCCGCCCTGTTCCATGCCGAAGGCCGCGCGGAACTGCTGGCCTATCCGTCCGTCGAACTGCGCTCGGGCGAGGTCACCCACGGTGTGCGGGAGGACGACGGAACCTTCGCGGTCACCCTCGCCGACGGCCGTCGCGAGCGGGCCCGGAGCATGGTCCTGGCACCCGGAACGGACTACCGCCACCCCCAGCTGCCCGGACTGTCCGAACGATGGGGCAATGCGGTCTTCCATTGCCCTTTCTGTCACGGCTGGGAGGTCAGCGACCGCCCGCTGGGTGTTCTCGCGACGGGCGCCGTTGGTGTGCACGGCGCCCTGAACCTGCGCGCCTGGAGCGACCGGATCACACTGCTGACCAACGGCGGCGAACTCACCGACGAACAGCGTGAACGGCTGGCCGTCGGCGGAGTGGGCTGGGACGAACGGCCGATCAGCGTCCTCGACGGGCCGGGAACCGACCTGCGGGCGGCGGTGTTCGCCGACGGCGACGAACTCGCCCTCGGGGCCCTGCTGGTCAAGTCGACCCTCTACCAGCGCTCCTCACTGGCCCGGGACCTCGGAGCGTCGCTGAACGAACCGGACGAGATGCTCAGCGTCGAGGCGATCACGGTCGACGCGATGGGCCGGACCGGCGTTCCCGGGCTCTACGCGGCCGGTGACGCCGCCACCGCGGTCCCGCCGTCCATGGCGGCGGCCGTGGCTTCCGGCTATCTGGCGGGCGCCGCCGCTGCCGTGCAACTGGCCGCGGGTTACTGAAACGGGCGTCCCCGCACCCCCTCGGTGTTGCCCTCATTTGTGCCCCCGTGGACATACCGGCTTCAACGGACGCCGGATAGGAGGGAATAACCCACATCCAATAAAGGGGAAAATATGCGTATCGAGAAGGAGAACAACAAGAGCGCGGAAGGCACCGGCAGACGTCCGGCGTCCCGGCCACCCACGGCCCTGCACCCGCTGATCGCTCTCCAACAGGCCGCCGGGAACGCCGCGGTGACCCGCGCGATCCAGCGGGCACGCGACGGACAGAGCCCCGACGGGCAGCAGAGCGGGTCCAAGGAGCAGGACGCCGACGATCGGCGGAGCGGCACCACGGAGCGCGAGACCGAAGGGGATCGGCGGAGCGGGACCACGGAGTGCGAGACCGAAGGAGCCACGCCGGTCCAGCGGCGGCCGTCGGTCCGCGACGCCGTGGGTTCCCCCGGCCGCCCCCTGGAGCCCCGCGTCCTCCAGCGGGCCGAACAGGCCTACGACATGGACTTCGGCCACGTACGCGTACACAACGATCCCGTCGCCCAGCGCTCGGCCGAGGACCTCGGAGCCCTCGCCTACACCACCGGCTCGCACATCGTGCTCGGCGGTGACCGCGTCAACGACGAGGTGATGTACGAAGAGGTCGACCACGTGCGCCAGCAGGCTCTCGGGCCGGTCCCCGGCACGCCCAACGGCAAGGGGGAGAAGGTCTCCCGCCCGGACGACGCGTTCGAGCGGAGCGCCGGCGCCAACGGCCGCAAGCTGGCCCGGGGTTCGGCCCCCGACCTCTCGCTCCCCGGGTCCGCCTCATTACCCGCCTTATCCGCCTTACCCGGCGGGGCGGTGCAGCGCAGCGTGGACGCAGACGTCCCCGTCCAGCGGGCCGACCGCCCCGGTCCCGCGACCACGGCAGGGCCCTCGACCGTGGCCGAGCCACCGACGGTGGCCGAGCCCTCGACCGCGGCCGAACCGCCGGGCATGGCCACCCTCCCGGCCATCGTCCGTCTGGCGCGGCTGCTCGTCGGCGGCAATCAGGAGATCAGGAACAAGGAAGTACGGGCCGTCATCCACAAGCGGGTGCGAAGCGGCCCGAGTTTCACGGACGAGGAACTGCAGACGATCAAGGCAGTGGAGTCCGAGGACCCCAAGTGGCTCAAGACCGTGGGCCTGTGCACCCGTTCCGAGGCCGAGGCCTACC
This sequence comes from Streptomyces liliiviolaceus, assembly GCF_018070025.1. Taxonomy (NCBI): domain Bacteria; kingdom Bacillati; phylum Actinomycetota; class Actinomycetes; order Kitasatosporales; family Streptomycetaceae; genus Streptomyces; species Streptomyces liliiviolaceus. Next base: position 1,618,390 of record NZ_JAGPYQ010000002.1, on the reverse strand, counting down.
TGAAGGCGGGCAAGTTCCACGACTGGCTGGAGCAGCCGGAGGGCAAACGCCTGCTCGTGGCCACCCTGCGATGGCGGCAGGAGTCCGAGAAGCACAGCGAGGGGAAGCCGCCGGTCGAACCCAGCCGATCGGACTACCAGCTCGGCCGCCACATGGCCATGCACGCCGAAGCGACCCCGCAGCCCGAGAAGGACCGGCTCACGGAGGAGCGCAACGAGCAGATCTTCCAGACCTTCGTCGACACCATGCTCCCTCCCGGTATCAGCGACAAGGTCCCGGACGCCGCCAAGCACCGGGCGAGGGTCGCGCGCGGCACCGAGCTGCTGACCAAGATCTTCCTGATCCTGAAGGAAGGCCTGAAGGTCTTCAACCCGGCGGCGGGCGTCCACGAGGACTTCAAGGACGACGTCGCCCACGCTCTGGCCTACGGCGGCCGCGTCAACATCCGCATCCCGCAACTGGCCGACGGCCAGCACGGTTACGAGCTGCCCCAGTGGCTCCACATCACCAAGGAGGACCGGAAGTTCTGGGAGCCCAAATCGACGCCCGAGAAGCCGGTGTACCGGCGCGGGTTCGGCACCCATCACATGGAGATCGGCGAAAACCAGAAGGACGGGACGCCGGGCAAGTTCGTGGAGAAGGGCGAGATCGGGGCCACCCTGCAGAACTGGATGGACCCGCACAGCCACCTCTACGGTCTGCCCCTGGCCCTGCGGGGCATGGGGAACAAGGACTTCCACGGCGACACCATTCTCCCGAACGAGTCGTACGGACACGCCTTCATGGGCTACAAGCCGCCCACCGACAAGCGTGACGGGGCACTGCAGGTCGGCATCGAGACCGCCGGACCGGGAGGCAGGACCCCCGACGGCTACGAGCACGGCCTGACGAGCAGCGAGAAGAACAGCAACCCCGTGAGCCAGGTGGGCGGACACAAGGACGACAAGCCCGGCGCCGACGCCCCCCTCGCTTCGAGCCAGCGCCATGTCGACCTGAAGGAGTTCGGCGACTGGGTGCAGAAGCTCAAGGACCTGGAGAAGGACTGGAAGGCCGCACTGGAGGCGGCCACGACGCACGAGGAACGCGCGGCCCTGTACCGGGACCTGATCGGCAAGCGCGGTAGTTCCACTTCCTGACCGGCTGAGGGCCACTCGTGCGGCGGGCGGTGCTACAGGCCGCCCCCCACGAACGGCCCACTCGTCTGTCCTCACGTACATGTCCCACCCACATGTCCCACCCACATGTCCCACCACATGTGCCCACCGGCCGGCATGCCCGATGTCATCTGTCGGTGTCGGCTGTTCACGTCGTGTTCGCCACACAACCATCGACCGTTCCCGCGTGTCTCACAGGCGAACGTCACCCGTGAGCGGCCTCGAAGCCGCGCGCTTCCAGGAGGACTTGTGGGCATCCGTCGACTTGCCGTATCGACCGCAGTGGTCGCCGCTCTGATCGGCACCTTCAGCGTGCAGATCGTGGCGGGCACCGCGTCCGCCGCGGGCCGCGCCACCACCGTGCGTGAGGACTTCAACGGCGACGGCTACCAGGACATCGCCGTGGCCGCCCCCGGCGCCACGGTGGGCGGCCACGCCTGGGCCGGCTACCTCACGATCACCTACGGCTCGGCGAACGGCCTCGACACGGCCCACACCACCGTCATCACCCAGGACACCCCCGGAGTGCCCGGCGCGCCCGCCGACAACGGGGTCTTCGGCTACGCGCTCGTTCCCCGGGACCTGGACGGCGACGGCCTGACCGACCTGGCCGTGACGAGCCGCGAATACCGGCCGGAAGACAACATAAGCGGCTCGGTGATCGTCCTCTGGGGCCGCAGAACGGGCATCTCCGGCCAGGATTCCGTCCGCGTCGCCGGCGCTGCGACGAACGCCGAGGTCGGAGAGGACCTCACCGCGGGCGACTTCGACGGGGACGGTCACACGGACCTGTTCATGCGCAACGGCGACGACTACGACTACCGCGCCGTGCTCCACGGCCCGTTCGACCGCACCGGCGCCCCCGCCCGCGAACAGCAGATGGTGGTGTTCAGCACCGACAACACGATCTCCTCCACCGCGGCCGGCGACTTCAACGGCGACGGCATCGAGGACCTCGCGACCTTCTACGTCTACGAGAACCACGCCGAGGGCGGCAAGCTGTGGCTCGGCACGAAGGACGGCCTGTCCACCGTCCCGCAGCGGCTGTCCTCCGCGTCCGCCACCGCCGTCGCCGACTTCGACCAGGACGGTTACGCCGACCTCGCCACCCGCGAATTCCCGGGCGGCGACACGGAGATGGTCGACGACCCGGGGACCGTCAAGATCTATTACGGCTCGGCCGCGGGCCCCAGCCAGACCCGTACGCAGACCATCACCCAGCAGACCGCGGGCGTGCCCGGCGTGAGTGAGAAGAACGACGCCTTCGGCGCGCGTTTGAGCGCGGGCGACGTGAACGGCGACGGTTACCCCGACCTGGCCGTGGGTGTCCCCGGTGAGTCGATCGGCTCGGTGGCCAAGGCCGGTTCCGTGGTCCTCCTCAAGGGCGGCAAGAGCGGGCTCACCGGCACGGGCGCGCAGGCGTTCCACCAGGACACCGCGAACGTGCCGGGGGTCGCCGAGAAGAACGACGTCTTCGGCGGCTCGGTACGGCTGCTCGATGTCACCGGGGACGGGAAGGCGGACCTCACCGCGGGCGCGCCGGGGGAGGACCTCGGCACGGTCAGGAACGGCGGCGCGGTGTGGCTGCTGCGCGGTACGACGTCCGGCCTGACGGCGTCGAAGTCGTCCGCGCACAATCCCGTGGACCTCGGGACGCCGTCGGCACAGGCCGAGTACGGCTGGAACCTCAGCGGTGACAACGGGCCGGGCGTCCAGATCCCCTGACCTTCGTCGGCCCGGACAGCCTCGTACGCGCGGTCAGGGGGCGGCCGTGCTGTGGAAGCGGGCGCGGTACTGCGTCGGAGCGATACCGAGGACGCGCTGGAAGACGCGTCGCAAGGATTCCGACGAGCCGAATCCCGCCTGCTGCGCCACTTCCTCCACGGTGCCGCCACCGGCTTCGAGGAGTGTTCGGGCGGCTTCGACCCGGACGGACTCCACGTACCGTCCGGGTGTCGTACCGACCTCGGTACGGAAGAGCCGTTCCAGGTGGCGGCCGCTCAGTCCGGCCGCGGAGGCCAGGGCGGTGAGGGTATGGGTGGCCGCCGGGTCCTCGGTGACGTGGTCCATCACCCGGCGTACCGCCGGATGCTGTGGCTGCCGGGGAGCCAGCCGGGCGCTGAACTGCGCCTGCCCGCCGGGCCGGGCCATGAACACGACCAGTTGCCTGGCCACACCGCGGGCGGTCTCGGCACCCCAGTCCTCTTCGACCAGGGCCAGCGAGAGGTCGATGCCCGCGGTGACACCGGCCGACGTGAGCACATGGCCGTCCCGCGCGAAGACGGGGTTGTCCTCCACCCGGACCCGGGGATAGGCGGTCGCCAGCTGGGTCGCGAGCTCCCAGTGCGTGGCCGCGCGGCGACCGTCCAGGACCCCGGCCTCGGCCAGGAGGAAGGCTCCCGCACACACCGACGCCACGCGCTCCGCCTGCCCGGCCATCCGCGCCACCAAGGAGACCAGGCCGGTGTCGGCGACCGCCGTACGCCAGTCCTGTCGTCCCGCGACCAGCAGGGTGCTGCGGCGCCGCGGAAGCCGGAGCGGCGGTTCTCCGGCACCGATGACCAGACCTGACGAGGTGGTGACCGACTCACCGGTCGGCGAGACGACCCGTACGTCGTAGTCGCCCCCGTGGCGGTTGGCCGTCGTGAAGACCTCCACGGGGCCGGTGACATCGAGGAGCTGCACCCCGTCGAACGCCACGACGACGACCGTGCGCCGAGCGCGGGGTGCGTGGCCGGCGCCGGGCGTGCGTCTGGCGCGGGGTGTGTCCGGTGCTACTCCTTCCACGCGGAGTCCTGGATCGTCCGGACGAAGTCTCCCCGCTCGAAACCGGGAACGAAGTGCTCCAGCACGTCAGCCTTCACATTGCCGAAGGCCGTCTCGGGCTTGGAGCGGATGCCGTCGGTGAAGGCGTCCAGGATGCGGCGCTTGAAGTCGGGGCGCGGGTGGAGTGCCACGACGGCCTCGCGGTCCTCGGCGGAGAGGCTGTCGTACCCGATGCCCAGGACGTCGTACTCGACCCCCGCGGTGACCAGCGCCACCTCCGGTTCCATGAACTGGGGGATGCCGGGGGTGGTGTGCAGGGCGATCGACGTCCAGACGCGGCGGACGCTGTCCTCGGGGACACCGCGGGCTCGCAGGAACCGCCTGGCCTCGTCCGCGCCGTCCACCTCGAACCTACGGCCGCTGTCATGGAACTCCCGGTTCAGGCCGACGTCGTGGAACATCGCCCCGATATAGAGCAGTTCCGGGTCGAAGCCGAGATCGCGCTCGCGGCCCTGGAGGCTCCCGAAGAAGTACACCCGGCGCGAGTGGTGATAGATCAGCTCATCGGTGGTGTCCCGGACGAGTTCCGTCGCCTCGCGCACCAGCTGTGTGGCGGGCACCGTCACACCCGCGGCCGTAACAAGATCGATCGACATGCTGCTGTTCTCCACTTCCTGTCGGCGCACCCGGTCGGACCGCCACCCACAGCTTCGCCCGGCGGCATGCCGTCCGCCATGGCGATATCGTCCTCTGTCCCACAGATGACGACATGGAGACGCAGCACATCCTCTACCCGTCGCCGGGGCTCCGCCGGAGCGGGAGATCGTGCTGATACCAGGTGCCCGGCCGACCGCCGAGGTGGGCCGGGTCGGCCGGGCCGACGGGAACGAATCCGGCATGGGTCAGCACCGCCCGGGACGCGGCGTTCTCATGCGAGGTGGCCGCCCGCAGAGTGCGTAGCCCGTGCCGTGCCGCCGCCAGCCGGCACAGCTCCCGAACGGTCGCGGTCGCCACGCCACGACCGGCCACGTGCCGCGCGACGCGGTAGCCGAGTCTCGCGGTGCCGTCCTCCACGTCGTACAGGTTGAACCTGCCGAGCACCGAGCCGTCCTCGGCGACGAGCACATAGAAGGCGCAGACGCCGGCCTCCTGCTCGGCCAGCGCGTCGCCGTACCGGTCGGCGAACTCGTCGAAGAAGGCGTCGCCACGGTCGGAGACCGCGGCCGCGAAGTAGGCACGGTTCGCCAGCTCGAAGGCCAGAACCGCGGCGGCGTGGTCGGCATGCAGTTGCTTCAGTTCAGGCACGGCCCGACTGTATCCAGGCGGTTCCCCGAAGCCACCTGCTTTTCCCCGCGGCAACTGAGGTGCACGGTGAGGCATCAAGGACTGACGGTGACCAGTACCCGGCCGCGCCCGCCCGTGTCGACCCGGTCGTGGGCCTTGGCGATGTCCTCCAGCGGGTGGCGGTCACCGATGTCGACGGTGAGGGCGCCGGCCGCGGCCGCCGCGGTGAGGTCACGGGCGGCCTGGCGTCTGGCTGCGGCGGGGAAGTCGTCGCTGCCGAGCAGGCGGAGGGTGATGTTGTTGAACAGCAGCGGCCAGAAAGGGAGTTCGGTGCGGTCGGAGTGGGTGCCGTAGGCGGCGATGACGGCGTCGAGTGCGGTGACCGCGTTGTCGAGATCCGCGTTGGCAGACAGGGAGACCTCGACGACCCGGTGCACGCCGTCGGGCGCGTACGAGCGGATCTCGGCCGCCGGGTCGGCCGAGTCCAGGGCAACGGTGTGGGGGAGGGCCGCCAGGTCGACGCGATCCAGATCGCCGCTGCGGCGGACGGTGCCGATGACCGTGGCACCGCCCCAGCGGGCGAGTTGGGCGGCCAGGGAGCCGACGCCGCCGAGCACACCGTGCACGAGTACGGTGCGGCCGTCGACCGGGCCGTCCGCGAACACCGCGCGGTGGGCGGTGATGCCGGGGATGCCGGGGATGCCGAGGCTCGCGCCGAGTTCGTCGCCGAGATGGTCGGGGAGCACGACGGCCTGGGAGCCGGGTACGACGGTGTACTGGGCGGCGGTGCCGAAGGGCCGGTAGGACTGGGCGTCGTGGACCCATACCCGCTGTCCGACCCGGCGGGTGTCGACTCCTTCGCCGACCTCGTCGATGACGCCGGCGGCGTCGCTGTGCGGGACGACCCTCGGGTAGGGCATCGAGGAACCGAGCCAGCCGCGGCGCTTCTTGGTGTCACCGGGGTTGACGCCGGAGACGGTCACGCGGACGCGGACCTCGCCGGGGCCCGGGTGGGGGTCGGGCAGTTCGCCGACGCGCAACACGGCGGCGGCCGGGCCTTGTTCGTCGTACCAGGACGCAAGCATGGATGTGCCTCCGGAGTCTTTCAGGAGTGTGCGAGCGGCTCTTCGCCGAGCACCTCGCGCAGCCAGGCGCGTTCGGCGCGGCTGGTCGCGCGGGCCGTGAGGAGGAGGCCGCGCCGGTAGGGGTCGGCAACCTCCTCGGCGCGCAACGGGCGATCACCGTCGTAGAAGAAGCTCGCGGGCTCCTCCAGGAAGGCAAGGCGCCGACGCAGCACCGCGTGCTGTTCGGTGACGTCGGGCAACTGCGAGAGGAAGGACAGCACCGTGTGGAACCGGCTGAAGTCGGTGATCTCATGGTCGGCGGGCTTGCGCAGCCGCTGGAGCAGGTCGACGCGACCGGCCTCGGTCAGGCTCAGCAGATAGCGGGCCGCACCCGCGCGCGGGTCGGGCCGCCGTTCCAGCAGGCCCGCCTTGGCGAGGCGGTTGATGGCCGGGTAGAGACTGCCATCACTGACCGGACGGGTGTAGCCGGTCAGCTGTGTGACACGGCGGCGCACCTCATGACCGGCCAGGGAGCCTTCGGCGAGGAAGCCCAGGATCGCGAGTTCCAGCATGGCTCCATCCTCGCACACGGTACATCGTTTCGATGTGGACATCGAAACGATGCCGCCGATTCCGTGGGCGCCGCGCGTGGTCATCGGGCAGTATGGCCCGCTCGACCCGCCCCTGAGCAGTACTGGAGACCGTCGATGAAGACGACAGACGCGACAGACGAGACGGCCACGGCTGAGACAGCAGGGGCGACTGGTCTTCCGCCGTCGCTGGCGGGACGTCTGCACGCTTTCATCGAGGATTCGCAGGCCTCGACGGATCTACGGCGCTACTACGGCATCGGCCTGTCGCCGGGCGCCGCGGCGTTCACGGGCAGTCGTTTCGAGCATCTGGCCGGTGGGGGAGACCTGCCGGAGACAGCCGACGCGATGACCGCGGCGGACCTGATCGCGGTGCAGACCCTGTCGGTCACCGTCCCGGCAGACGCCGCACTGAACCTCCTGGAAGGCAGTACCGGCAGGGAACTCTCCGAGCATCTCCGCGCAATTCCCGCAGACGTGGACATGGCCGAATGCGGTGAGGGCGATCTCGGCACCGACTCGCCGGCCGACCGGGCCTGGGGCCTCCTGCACGCCCAGCCCGGCATCGGGTGGGTCACCGCGGGGAAGCTCCTCGCCCGGAAGCGGCCCCGCCTGTTGCCCGTTTACGACCGCGTCGTGCGCTGCGCCGTCGGCCGACCGGACTCGTACTGGCTCGCCCTGCACGCCGCCCTGCGTGCCGACGACCGTCTCCTGCACCGTGACCTGTTGGCCTTGCGGGACGCTGCCGGGCTCCCCCGGTCCGTCAGTGCCCTACGGGTCTGCGACGTGGTGGTCTGGATGCGGCATCGCAATGATCACCAGAAGGCGAGCTGTGTCCCCCGGTGATCACCTGGTGCACCTGCCGGCCGTCACACGTCCTGTCTGTTCGGGTCTCGCAGGCGGTCGAATCCCTTCCTCAGGGCGTTGAGCGGTGAGCTGATCGCCTTGGGTGTCTCCGGTGCGGGCGACCGGGGTGTACCGCCACCGCTCGTGAATTCGGCCAGGGCGGCCTGAGCCGCGTCGGCCGCCTCCCGGTAGAGGTCACAGGACTTCGTCATGGCGTCGAGGGCTTCGGCGTACTTGACGGCCATGCTCTGCGCGTGGGTCAGTTCCTCGTCCGGCGTCAGCAGATGCCAGCCCTTGCGCAGTTGGGTCAGGGCCTGCTCGGCGCCGTCGGGCAGCGGACGCGGCAGGTTGGCGAACTCCTCGATGAGGGCGAGGAGTTCCGTGGGTTCGGAGCCGTCCAGGAAGACCGTGTGCACGCTGAAGTGCTCCGCGTCGTGGTCCCGGCCCCGCGGGTGGACGGGCAGGATGACGGCGCCGCCGCGCTGCATCCGTACGCCCAGTTCCCGTTTCATCGCGAAGTCGGCGGTCTCCGCCTGCGCCGGAGTGGCCCGGTGCTCGACGACCCGGTGGCGCAGGCTCGGCGGCAGGAACGCGGAGACCGGCCGCTGCCCGCTCGCGTCGGGCGTCATGGCCTCGTGCACCACGACATGGATGTACCAGGTGTCGCGCGTGCAGTCCCGCAGGTGGCGGCGCAGCTCGCTGTCGTCCGCCGGCAGGCGGTTCGCCGTCCGCAGACGCACCCCGGGCACCGCGTCGTGGTCCCAGGCGACCCGGTCGCTGTCGGGCCAGAACATGGTGGCGGGCGAGGGCCACCGGAAGTCCCACGGCAGCTCCGCCTCGGCGGCCAGGATCCAGGTGACCGCCTCGTCGTCCGCGCGGCGGCCCCGATGCTCGTACGTGGTCAGCTGCGCGCGCACCATGACGCCGTCCGCCACGCGCCAGCGGGCCTCGAAGAGCCGGCGGGCCGACGGACCGGGCGCGGCGGACTCCTCGCGCGGGTACAGGACGGTGGAGCGGGACGCCTCGACGGGATCGAGGTCCGCGAAGTCGTCGAGGACCCCGGCTGCCTTGAGGGCGATCAGGTTGCGCCGGACGTCCTGCTCGGGATCGGTCCCGAGATGACGTCCGCGTGCCAGCCACACGGTGCCGGGGACGGTCGTCGTTGTGCTGCTGTTCTTAGCCATGGAACCGTTCTGTGGAAGATCAATGCCCTTACCAGTATGGCCCCTCCCGGCGGACACGCGGTGCTGCGTCAGGCCGCGTCGGCCGTCTCCGCGACGAGGCCCCTGAAGAAGGTGGCGATCGCCGCCTCGAACGCCTCGGCGAAGGCCGGGTGCATGAACGCCAGACTTGAGTCGGCCCGGAAGGCGGCGAGCTGCGCGGGAGCGGGGCGGCTGCGGGTCCACAGGGCGCCGACGAGGATGATGACCATGTGCGCCGCGCGCAGCGCCCGCTCGGCGTCGAGCTCGGGGAGCAGGTCGCGCAGCCGCTCGGCCAGCCAGTGGATCGCGTCGCGCGAGGACCTCTTGTACCGGGCCGCGACCTCGACGGAGACGTTGTGTTCGAGGATCGCGTGCTGCGCACTCAGCAGTTCGCACAGCATCGGGTGCGCGGCGAACGTGGTGGCCAGTCGTGCCGCGACCTGGCGCGCGCGCACCGGAGCCGGGGCGGACGGGTCGGCCCACCCGGGGAGTGTCCCGGCGACGTCGGCCCGGTAGCGGGCGGCCGCCTCGGAGAGCAGGTCGAGCAGGACCGCCTCACGGGACTCGAAGTAGCGCGTCATGGCGGACTTCGCCAGCCCTACGCGGCGGCTGAGTTCGTTGAGGCTCACCGCTGCCACCGGCATCTCGTCCAGCATGCCTGCCGCGGTCTCCAGGATGCTCCGCCGACGCACCGCACGCTGTTCGTCGCTCCGCGCACGCTGGAAGGTAGCCATCCCCCGAGAATAGTCGACCGCCGGTCCATTGACTGTGGACCGGCGGTACATTAATTTCAATGTACCGCCGGTCCACTATTTATCGATGGCCGGGTGGACACGCTGCCGCCGGCCGAGGGAAGGGGCATGTCATGGAGGTCACTGCGGCTGTCGACCGGGTCGACCCCGAACGGTGGCGGGCCACGCCGCCGGCGGAGCGGCTGAGGCTGCTCCGCCTGGTCCGGGCGAACATCGACCGGCATTTCGACGAGCTGACGTCGGCGGACTGCCGCGCGAAGGGCATCGACCCGGCGGACCCGGCCGACGCCCACCAGGTGGGCACGAGCATCCAGCGGGTCCTGGTGCCGATGGCCGCGAACGTCTCGGCCGCCATCGACCTGTACGAGGGACTGGTCCGCGACCGCCCGCTCCAGCCGCTCGCGGTCACCCCGGCCGGGGACGGCCGCTTCGACGTCCGGGTCTCCCCGCGCGGGAAGGACCGCCTGCTCAACAGCGACCGGACCGACTTACTGCGCGTCGTCGGAGAGCCTCGCAGGGTGGACCCGTACGCGAAGCCCGGTGGCATCGTCGCCGTACTGGGGGCGGGGAACGTCGCGTCGTCCTTCGAGATGATCAGGGCCCTCTTCGTCGACAGTTGTGTGGTCGTCCACAAGCCCCACCACCTCAACGAGGACGCCGACCGGGTGTGGGAGAAGGTCCTGCAACCGCTCGTCGACGTCCACGCGGCCTCCTTCTGCCCCGCCGCGGAAGGACCCGCACTGACCCGGGACCCCCGCCTCTCGAAGATCTACTTCACCGGCGGGACCGCCTCCGCCAAAGCCATCATGGAGGCCACGGACACCGAGCTGGTCTCCGAGTGCGGTGGCAACAACCCGTGCGTCGTCGTCCCCGGCGACCGCCCGTGGACCGAGCGGGAGATCCGCCACCAGGCGCTCCAGATCGCCACCATCGTCACGATCAGCGGCGGCTCGATCTGCGGCCGTACGCAGACCCTGGTGACGAGCCGGCACTGGCCGCAGCGGCGGCAGTTCCTGGACGCGATCACCGTCGCCCTGCGCGACCTCACGCCCGGCTCCAGCACCGGCTACCCCGGGGTCGACAAGACCTTCGAGGCCTTCCGCGACGCCTACCCGGGCGGGCGGCTCATCCAGCCCGTGGACGACCGTCCCGCCTCACAGGTCATGGTGATCGAGGACGTCGGCACCCAGGGCTTCGCGCTCGACCACGAGGCGTTCTGCCAGGTCATGAGCGAGGTCGCGCTCGATGTCGCACCCGATGCCGGGACATTCCTTCCCGCAGCGGCGGAGTTCGCCAACGAGAACCTCCTCGGAACCCTCGCCGCGACGATCCTCATCGACGAGGACACCAAGAAGGCCCACGCGGCCACCGTCGACCGCGCGGTCACGGATCTCCGCTACGGCGCCATCGGGGTCAACACGATGCCGCCGATGATCTGGACGAACCCCTACCTCATCTGGGGCGGCAACGAGGAGGGCCGCGAATTCGTCTCCGGTCGCGGCAACTTCGGCAACCTCCTGGGGTATGAGAACGCCGAGAAGTCGATCGTGGTCAGCGGCTTCACCTCGCCGGGCCACCTCCTCATGACGAACAAACGGGACTGGCTGGACCTGTCGACGCGGTTCGCCCGCTACGCCGTGCGCCCCACGTGGCCCCGTCTGTCCGCCCTCGCCCTCGCCGCGACGCGCGGGCTCTTCCGCCGAGCCGGTCGGCCTGACGCGTCACGCCGAGGACGGCGCGCGACGACTTGATCGAGGAGGCGCCTGATCGAGGGAGGCCCTTGAGGAGGTGGTGCATGAGGAGGCGGTCCTTGAGAAGGCGGTGCCTGAGATGCCTACGGCTTGCGCAGCAGCGCGCAGACGAAGTTCTCCTCGACGGTCCGCAGCCGCTCCAGAAGTTCCGGCTTGGTCGACTTGTTGACCTGGGTGGTGAGGGAGACGGTCAGTGACCGCTCGCCGTCCGGGGTGGCCGCGATCAGCTGTGTGTAGCCGGGGAAGTTGCCCGTGTGGCCGTACACCACGCCGCAGCGGGTGGTGTACCGGAAGAGGGCGAGACCGGCCTTGTTCTTGCCGGGACCGGCAGGTTCGGACGCGCCGTCCACCCAGGTCAGCTGCTGGCGGCGGGTCCGGTCGGAGATCAGCTTTCCACCGGCGTAGGCGCGGATGAAGGCCGTCATGTCCTTCGGCGTCGAGATGATCCCGCCCGACGCCCACACGCCCGACGTGCCCAGCACCTCGCTGACGTCCTCGGGCGGATTCTGCGCGGTGACGTCGTAGCCGTGCATGTACGGCTCGGGCATCCGGTAGCCCTGCGGCAGGCTGGTGCCGCGCAGTTCCAGCGGGCGGTACACGAGCTCGTCGAGCAGGTCCTCGTAGCGCCGGTCCGTCACCGCCTCCGCCATGAGCGCCACGGCGATGTTGTCGGAGTTGGAGTAGGCGTACCGGGAGCCCGGACGGAACGCCAACGGCTCGTCGGCCACGAAGTCCAGCAGGCGGCGGGAGTTGAACTGGCGGCGCGGGTTCTCGGTCACCAGGGCCAGGAACTCGGGGGCCGCGCTGAAGTCCGGCAGTCCGCTGGTGTGGTTGAGCAACTGTCTCAGCGTGACCCGATGCCATGCGTGCGGCAGCCGGGGGAGCACCTTGCCGATGGTGTCGTTCAGCCGCAGGTCCCCGCTGTCGACGAGGCGGAGGGCGGCGGCACCGCTGTACGCCTTGGCCGTGCTGGCGATGCGCATGTGGTCGGTCACCTTGATCGGACGGTCGCTGCCGGTCTCGGCGACGCCGGCCCGGTAGACCTCGGTGCGGGATCCGCGCTTGAGGACGGCGATCGCTCCGGGCGGTCCGTCGGGCGCGGTGGTCAGATCCTGCAACTGCTGCCGCAGCGCGCGGTCATGACCCGCGGGACCGTCCGCGGCGCGGGCCGCATCCTGTACCGGAGCCGCCAGGCAGGCAGCGGCCAGCAGGGTGGCAAGTGGGAGACGGACCTGCGGAAGGCTGGGAACTCGCACGGAAGGACTCCTGAAGCGTGAGCACGGTGGGATGTCAGAACCACGAGCCGCCGTCAGAACCACTGACCGAGCTTCCGGACCCACCGGTCTTCCAGCACCAGCGTGCTCGTCACCGGAGGCCCTTCCGATTCATCCCATAACACGATGTACAGAAACAAACCGATGGCCAGAGATCCACATGACGCGGCCGTACTGCACCTCAACGAGTGACACGCCCAGCGTAGAAGGTCTGCTCGGCGATCCAGACGCAGACCCAGTCCCGCGGGGATCGGTTGATCTCCTGGAGTCACGGCAGGCGATACTGAGCGACACAGAGCGCGACCTCCGCGATGTCGTGCCCATCGACCTCAGGACCGCCTCCGTCGTCGCGCCGGGCGCGGCCCCCCGGCGGCCGGTCCCAGCACAGAGGAGTTGCTGAGTGGCCCGTACGACTGGACCCGTTCTGCGCACCCAGAGGCTCGTGTTGGAACCGATCCGCCGCGCGGACAGCGACGATCTCTTCGAGGCCGTGGTCAGCCAGGACAGTGTCATGCGATGGCTGGCGACCGGCCGGGCGGACAGCAGGGACGCGGCCAGGGCCATGTGCGACGACCACGTAGCCCACTGGAGCAGACACGGTTACGGCGACTTCGCGGTCAGGGATGCCGCGACGGGCGCGTTCCTCGGCCGGGTGGGACTGCGCAATCGGGCCCGGCACGGGGTCGACATAGGTTTCGCCGTGCATCCGCGGGCCCAAGGCCGCGGGATCGCCGCCGAGGCGGGCGCCGCGTGCCTGGACCTGGCGTTTCGCCGCCTCGCGCTCCCTGCCGTCTTCGCGTTCGTCCTGCCAGGCAACACCGCCTCGACCGCGGTATTACGCCGCCTGGGCGCCCAGCCGGACGGCACTGTCGAGTCCAGCGGCCTGCAATGCCTGCGCTACCGGTTCGCCCCGGCCACGTCCAGGAGGCAGGTGACGCAAGGCAGTTGTACGAACCTTCAGCTGATCCATGCGCCGGTCCCAGGCTCTCCGACCGACCGGGCCGCACTCCACGACGGCTTGCCCGACCCCTTCGGGGTGAACGGACTCGGCCTGGAGTGGGCCGACAAGGAGCACACCCTCACGGCTGTCTCCGAAGGCCGACCGGTCGCCACCGCGGGATGGCTGCTGCGGGACATGACTTTCGACGGATCGCCACGCCGCGCCGCCGGGCTGGGCGGTGTGCTGGTGCACCCCGTCCATAGAGGCCGGGGCATCGCCCGTACGCTGATCAGCGTGGCGGTCGAACACGCACGGGCGGCCGACGCGGAAACGATGATCCTCCTCTGCCGCCCTGCCCTTGTCCCGTTCTACACGGACCTGGGATGGCGCCGACTGTCCGTGCCCGTCACAGCCCAACAGCCAGGCGGCGCACGGACGTTGCCACTGCCCACCATGACCTTCGACCTGACCGGACTGCCTGCCCCCACCCTGAGCACGGACCTGCGAGGCCTCCCCTTCTGAGCCCTCGGACGCACTGAGCGGGCTCTGCCCCGAGGTCACGTTGCGGCTCAGGGGCGGCGCGGTTGCCGCAAGCGTCCGCGTCGCGGCTACTCCGTGCCGTCCGCCGGCAGGCGTTGCGGCAGCCCCAGGCCTGGGAATCGGTCCTCGTGGAACGTGGTGATCTCCGTGATCGTTCCGCCGGTGACGCGGAGGACGTCGATCGTCAGTGGCAGGTACGCGCCCTCCTGTTTCTGCCAGAGGTAGAAGGCGACGGCGGGCTGTCGGTTCACGGAGGTGGGGACGGCGCGCAGGCCCTTCATGCCTTCGAAGCCGCTCTCCACCCAGTCGTTCACCACCGCGTCACGGCCGATGTACAGGCCCGGCGTGGGGGGCATCGAGCAGCGGACGTCGTCGCGCAGCAGCGCGGCGAGGCCCTTGACGTCCGTGGCCACGCTGGCGTCGGTGTAGCGGCGTACCAACTCGCGCGTACCGGCGTCCTGTTCGCCGCCGGTCCAGTCCTGCCGCTCGGCGGGCAGATGCTCCCGCAAGCCCGCGCGGGCCCGCTGCAGCGCGCTGTTCACGGAGTTGACGGAGTCCCCGAGGTGCTCCGCGACATCCTTCGCCGGCCAGCCGAGCACGTCCCGCAGGATCAGCACGGCCCGCGGGCGCGGCGCGAGGTGCTGGACCGCGACCAGGTACGCCAGCTCGATCGTCTCCCGCGCGACGGCGACGGCCTCCGGCTCACCCGCACCGGCCGCGGGCAGTTCGTCCAACAGCCGGTCCGGGTAGGGCTGGAGCCACGGCACCTCGCCGCCGGTCGCGGGCTCCGGGCGGTACTTGGCGAGCTGGTCCAGGCAGGCGTTGGTGGCGATCCGGTACAGCCAGGCCCGGAACGTCGACCGCCCCTCGAAGGTCTCCCGCCGCCGCCAGGCACGGAGGAACGTCTCCTGCACGGTGTCCTCGGCGTCCTCGAACGACCCCAGCATCCGGTAGCAGTGCACGTGCAGCTCCCGCCGGTGCCGCTCCGCCAGCCCCGAGAACGCCGGCTCGTCGACCTCGCCCAACCCGCTCACGTCCAGTTCCTCCAGCCGCATGTCCGCACCCATCACGTCATCCTTCCGCCGCGTCGTACCCGTCGTAGGTGTGACGGCTCCAGGCGTGAAAACTCATCACCAGGGTCCGCCGGCGGTGTGACCGAGCGCTGCTCCGCCCTCTCGTGTTCGGCACTCGATTGCGTCTGGGTTAATCGTCGGTTCAGTTATGTGCACTTGATGTTAAGTGGGGACCTCCCTAACGTTCTCGACATGAACCTCACCGTCCTCGCGGCCTCCGGCCAGACCGGAATCGCCCTCACCCGACAGGCGCTGCGGCGCGGTCACACCGTGACCGCCATCGCGCGTGACCCCGAGAAGATCGCCCTGCCCGACTCCCCGAACCTGCGCAAAGTGGCGGCCGACGTGCACGACGCGGCCAGCATCGCCGCCGTCGTGGACGGGGATTCCGTGGTCCTTTCCGCCCTCGGTACGGATCGGGCCGGGACCCTCCTGGCCGGCGCCCGGGCTGTCGTCGCCGCCGGCCCGCGGCGCGTGATCTGGCTCGGTGCCTACGGCACGGGCGAGTCGGCCGCAGTGGCGGGAGAGGGGGCGGGAATGCTCGCCAAGGTGCTGGGCGACCGCCTCGCGGACAAGGTCGAAGCCGACAACACCGTTCTCGCGGCCGGGGGCACCGTCTTCCACGCGGGGATGCTCGCCGACGGACCGGAAAGCCCCGGCCGTCGCACCGTCGGCCTGGAGGCCGGTCTTCCCCTCGACCTCGGTGCGAAGGTGAGCCGGGAGACCGTGGCCGCGGCGATGCTCGACGAAGCAGAGGTGCCTGTTCATCCGGGTGCCGTGGCCCTGCCGTTGGCGGAGTAGTCAGCCGGCTGCGATCTCTTCGAGCAGAGCGTCCAGCACGGTCAGCGGATTCAACTCCCCTTGCCTGGCCGCAGATCGCAGCAAGACATAAGACATAGATCCCTTTCGATCGATTTCAGGAGCGTCCATGAGTCAGGAACTGCTTGCCGCCACCGTCGCCGCCGTCCGCGCCGCCGGCGCCCGGATGATGACGCGCTACTCCACCGAGTCCCGTCCGCCCGCTCTCCCCGAACTGCTCGCGAACCTCCAGGCCAATGACGCGGCTGTCGTCGACGTGTTGCGGCCGGCGCTGACCGAGGCGCTGCCCAGCGGGGGCTGGCTCAACGACGAGCACGGCTCGGGGCCGCTGGCCACGGGGGAGTGGTGGCTCATCGACCCGGTCGGTGGCAACGTCAACGCCGTGCACGGCATGCCCGACTGGAACATCGGCGTGAGCCTCGTCCGTGACGGCCGCCCGGTGCTGGCGGTGGTCTACTTCCCGGTCCTCGACGAGATGTTCACCGCGACCGAGGACGGCGGGGCGTTCCTCAACGGCGTACGGCTGCGGGTCTCGGCCAAGACGTCACTGGACGGCGCACTCGCAGGGACCGGCCAGGCGCAGCCGGGTCACGACCCCGAACTGGCGCAGCGGATGGGCTCCGCCTTCGCCGCGATGACGAACTCCGCCCTGTACGTACGGGTTTCCGTACCGGTCACCCATCAGCTCGCCCAGGTCGCCGCGGGCCGGATGGATCTGCACTGGCAGTTCGACAACGTCCGGTCCCACGCGGCAGGTGTGCTGCTGGTCCAGGAGGCCGGAGGCGTCGTGACCGACTTCGAGGGCAAGCCGTGGGAACTGGCCGCCGGGAGCTACCTCGCCGCCGCGCCGGGTGTGCATGCCGCCGCGCTGGAAGTCCTGACCTCCGCCTGAGGGCCGACCGCGACCGGGAACCACTCGCCGCGCACCACTGAACGCGGCACCCCTGTCAGCGCCGTTGCTGGGCGGCCATCCACTGCCAGATGTGAGTTCCGTCGAGGCTGGGGTCGTTGCGGGCGACGTAGATCCACGACCAGTGGCCGGAGAACTGGTAGCCGTCCCAGACGACATGGTCGTAGAGCGTCACGAGCGAGTCGGGGATGAGGTCGTGCGCGTGGACGGTGTTGGCCTGCGGATCCACGGTGAGGTCGTCGCGGGAGGCGACGAGCCAGCTGGGGGTGCTGATCTTCGTCAGTTCACTGTCGGGGATCAGCGGCGGGCCGCCGGGCGGGAAGGATCCGACGACGCCGCAGATCGGCACGGACGCGGCGAACAGAGTGGGATAGACGGTGGTCATCTTCATACTCATGTAGCCGCCGTTGCTGCAGCCGACGACGTAGATCCGGTCGTGGTCGATGCGGTTGCCGCGCGTGACGTCACCGATGATCTCGCGGATGAGGGGCGCGAAGCGGGGACCGTCCTGCATCCAGGCGGAGGTGCTCTGCGGGGCCAGGACATAGGCCCCGTCGAAGATGCGCTGCGCTTCGGGGGTGGCGAAGCCCAGTGCGCCGCGGTTGGCTCGGAGCGTGGTCTCGTTGTCGTAGTAGTCGGGTAGCGAGGCCCCCTCGCCTCCGCCGTGCAACCAGACGATCAGCGGGCGCCTGCCCCGTCGGGAGGCGTGGGCGCCGGTGGGGGAGTACAGCCGGTACTTCATTCCCGAGCCGGAGATGTGCGAGCTGAACGCGTCGACCTCGGGGTCCGACAGCCGACGGTTCTGCACGAAGCTCTTGATGGTGATCGGTCGGTGATCGCGCAGGACGAACGGGGCCTGCTGGGTGACGGTGTAGGTGAGGTCGAGCATGACGTTGCGGCCCCGGCCGGCGATGTATCCGAGAGTGCCGCCCCCGGTCCGGCCCTCGGCATGGCTCAGGTCGAGCACGATGTCGCCCCGGCGGTCGAGCCGTACCGCGGTCACCGTGCGGTCGAGGTCGTACTCGCCGAAGATGACGTCGCCGTCGGCGACGGGGATCGGACTCGTGGCCTTGGCGTGCACGGTGAAGGTGCCGGTGGTCAGGCTGGCGGGATCGATCGGCCCGAGCCGGGCGGCCTCCAGGGTGACCGAGGTGACCTGTTCACCGCCGTCCAGCACCTTGGCGTTCAGGGTGAATCTCAGGCTGCTGATCGCACGGTCGTCGGCGTACGCGGAGACGCCGGGCAGGGACAGCCCGGCGGCGGCGCCCGTGCCGGCGGCCAGAAGGGTGCGACGGCTGAGCGGTGTTGCCATGCGGACTCCTTGAGTGGGGGGCTTCATCGCGGCCTGCTCGCCGAGTTCGGCGTGGGGGCCGCTGAGGAGTTGACGGCGGCCCGCCCGTACCGGATCAGGACGGTCGGTGTCATGAGCAGCACAGAAGCGAGCACCGTCGGCACGTTACCGGCGCCACCGCGCAGCGGACAGGTGCTGCTTCGGCTTTTCTCCGGACGGCGAGCGCGTTGCGAGTCCGGCTCCCTGCGGGCGTCCTCGCGGTGCGCGTGGGGGACTGACTGACGCGCGTAGCACGGACTGTCACATCGAGGGCGGCGGAGGCCGAGTGGAAGGGGCGGAGCGGAGGGTGCGCGCGCCGCGGACTTCCGGCGGCTCAGGCCGTTCGCGAACCGACAGCGTTGTCAGGCATGGTGACGCGTCGAATGCAGGCTGTTTCATGTGCGAACACTGCATTTATTCACTCGTTCGAGTGGATCTGCCTGAGTGGATTCGCTGGTTCCGCGAGTGAACTGCAACACAGTTGAGCCAGGAGAGGCGTAGACCACCTCGTGGCGCTCGCGGGGAAGTCGCTGGCCACTCTGCGTTACCAACGGGTAGGCGGCGGATTTGTGCATTGTTCAAGTACCGCTCTGTCATGTTCGCCCTGCCACGCATGCGTGTTCGCCCGTTCGGGCGAGTTTCATAGGCGACGTCAGAAGGCGCCGCAGATGCGCATCTCGTAGCGCGGAGCCGTTCGCATCTTGCCTCAACGAAGAGGATCCATGACTGACGATGCCCGTGCGGGGGTCGGTGGAAGCCCGGTGACGGCCACCGGTGTGCTGCCCTTCCCGCTGGATTTCGAGGCGCTCTATCTGAAGAACCGCGAGCACTACCACCGGTTCGCACTAGCCATTCTCAACGATCAGCAGGACGCCGAAGACGCCGTCCACCGTGCCTACTTCGAGATCCTCGCGCACTGGCCGGACCTCCTGGCCGACGGCAACGTCCACCAGCAGACGTGGGCGATCCTGCGGCGCACCGTCATCTCCGAGAAGCTGACGAACTACCGGGGCAACTTAGCCGAACTGACCGAGGACAACGACGTGGCGCGTGCCCTGTGCACCCTGCCGTCGCGGCAGTTCGACGTCACGGTCCTTCGGTACCTGTGCGGCTGTGCCACCGCCGACATCGCCTGGTACCTGGGCGTGTCGGCCAGCACCGTCGACTACCACGGCCGCAAGGCCAAGCAGCGACTTGAGCAGGCCATGCCCGGCCGTATCCGAAGGAGCAACTGAATGAGCGTTCAGAAGGGATCCGTCGCGCACACCGAACAGGTGCTGGCCGCGGCCGGCCGGCGCCTGCGCGCCCGACAGCCCGCGTTCGACGTGGGCGCCGGACTGCTCCGCCTGGCCCGCGAGGCCGGCTACAGCCCTGTAGCCGACACCGGCCCGTCCGTCTCCC
This sequence comes from Streptomyces liliiviolaceus, assembly GCF_018070025.1. Classification (NCBI taxonomy): domain Bacteria; kingdom Bacillati; phylum Actinomycetota; class Actinomycetes; order Kitasatosporales; family Streptomycetaceae; genus Streptomyces; species Streptomyces liliiviolaceus. The sequence goes on along the minus strand of NZ_JAGPYQ010000002.1, from coordinate 1,598,694 downwards.
GTGCCCTGCGCCATCTCAAGGAGTTCGTCAGCTGGAGCCTCGACCAGCCCGGCGCCACCACACACGTCGAGCGGTACGCCGCGACGCTCGGCGAGAGCGACGCCTACCGGCTGCTGACGCGTGACCGGGACACCGAGGAGGTCGACCTGGACGGCGCGCACGTCTTCGCCTGCATGCTGTACCTGGCCGGGCACCCCGAGAGCGCGCAGTTCTGGTGGCGCTTCACCGCCGGGGCCGGTTTCGGCGCCAGCGCCCTGTGCCTGCAACTGCTGCACAGGTCCCGGGGTGAGACCGCGGAGGCCGAGCACTGGCGCGAGATGCTGCTCCTCGTCGTCGACCTGGACGACGATGTCGCCGTGAAGACGACGTTCGTCACCACGGTCGGCAGGTTCGCGGCCTACACCCGGCGCCACCGGCCCCCGGCGCCCGTCACCCCGGCCCTCGACGCCGAAGTGCGCCGCCTGGCGACGCAGGACGACGCCGACCGCCTCGTGTGCCGGCCCGACGCGGGCCTCGCCCGGCGCCTGCAGGACTGCACCGGCTCCCTCTGACCTCGTACGGACGACTCGTACGGGCGACCCGTACGGACGCCCCGTACGGACGAATCGAACGGACGAGAAGCCCGCCGGCGGTCCCGGGTTCCTGGGCCACCGACCGCCGGCAGGCTTCTCCTCACGCCCCAGAAGGACGTGCGACACCATGAAGCGTATGTCTCCAACTGCCCTTTCCAGCAAGGGATCACGCCGCAAACGCCGCCGTCTGCGCGACGCCGCCACCTTCGCTCTCCTGCGCGGCCTGGCGTACGGCCTGGGCACCGGGGCGGCCGGCCTGCTCCTGTACTGGCTGCAGCCGTACCTGTGATCGCTCGCTTGTGCGCGTCCGGCTGCCGGCCGGTGGGGGCGGGCCGCGCAGTTCCCCGCGCCCCTGAGGGGGCCTGCTCTATGAGACAGGCCTCCACCAGCCCGCTCTTAAGGGGCGCGGGGAACTGCGCGATCGACCCCCACCGACCCGCAGCCGAACACGCAGCCCTAGCCACCCCACCCAGCCCAGTCCCACCCCCGCGGCGCGCGGATCGTGGCCGAGACCCGTGGGTCGTCGGTGACAGCGGGGAACGGCCGGATCCGGACGTTGTCCCCGGTGCGGGAGAAGGCACAGGCTGCTGCCTGCCGGGCGGGACGACTAGTCGAACCGGGGGCCCTGCCATGCTGCGCATCCATTTCACGCCCGACGACCTGAGCCTCATCCGGGTGGCGAACACACCCGACCCGCTCTGGGAGATCACCTCCAGCCTGCACCGCCTCCAAACCACCCAGGGCCGTTGGGCCTACGCCCACTGGCACCGCGCGACCAGGGAAGCCCTCGCCGGCACCCGGCTCGGCGCGGCCGTCCGGCGGCTGCTCGTCCCGGTGCTGCCCAGGGCCCGTTACTGGCCGGACTTCCTCTCCCCGCAGGAGTCCGCCGACGGGCTCGAACCGGGACTCGCCGCGATCCTCGACACCCCGCCCGGCCGCGTCGCCGACGAGGTCGCCCTGCTCGCCCGGTACGGCCGGGCCCCCGCCTGGGCGCACCGGCTCACCGAACGCCACTTCCGCGGGGAACTCGTGCGGGTACTGCGCGACTACCACGACACCGTCGTCGCCCCGCACCAGGAGTTCATCGGCGCCTCGCTCGCCGGCGAACGCGTCCTGCTCTCCCGCGCCCTCCTCGACGGCGGTGTCGGCGGCCTGCTCAGCGGCCTCTCGCCCGCCATGCGCTGGCGTCCGCCGGTCCTGCACGTCGACTACGTGCAGGACCGCGACCTGTACCTCGGCGGACGCGGACTGCGGCTCGTACCCTCCTACTTCTGCTGGCAGTCACCCGTCTCGCTGGCCGACGACACCCTCCGGCCGGTACTGGTCTACCCGCTGCACGACAGCCGGCCGGCCGCGCCGCCCGAGCGTTCGGAGGCCTCCCTGTCCGCGCTGCTCGGCCGCACCCGGGCCGCCGCCCTGCACACCCTGGCCCGCGGCGCGACCACCTCCGAACTCGCTCTCCACCTCGGCGTATCACCCGCCACGGCCACCCATCACACGACCGTGCTGCGGGACGCAGGCCTGGTACGCAGCCGACGGGTGCGGAACACCGTCCTGCACACCCTCACCCCACTCGGCGCGGCCATGCTGCGGCCGCCGGACACGGCACATTCGAGTCAGAGCCGGTCGGGCGCCCGACCTCTCGCCGAGGCCCCGGACACCTCAGCGGCCCCACCGGACGCGTACGCCCCGCCGGAGCGCTGAACTCCGCCGTCCGGCCTGGGACTTTCGAGCCGATTCGAAGGTCGTGGTGGCGCCGGGGCGGGCGCTGCGAGTGTTTCCCGCGGCACCGCACGGGCCGGTTCGGCCATGGCCCGTGCCCCGACCCCAGAGGGGACACGAAACATGTCGAAGAGGAGAACCATCAACCGCGGCCTGCTGGCGGGGGCGCTGGCGTTCGTCTGCGCCGGCACCGGCGTGGCGCTCGCCCCCGTGGCGTCCGCCGCCCCGGCTGCCTGTACCGCCTCGGCCATCACCACCGGGGAGTACGAGAGCCAGGGCACCGTCCGCAACAAGTCCGCCACCAGCACCTGCGGCGACCTCAACCTGACGTACTCCCTGAACAGCAGCTCGCGGCTGTACGACTACTACGCGGGCCGCCTGCGTCGTTCCGACGGAACCTGGTTCACCTGCGCCAAGCGCTACGTCCAGGCCTATGACGGCAACCACAGCATCAACGACTCCACGTACTGGCTGTGCACCGACGTCAACGACAACACGCCGTTCAGCGTGTCCAGCCTCCTCGAAGGCGGCGACAGCGTCACGATCACCCACTGACCTCGGCCCAGACCCACGGGGTGCCGCCCGCCCGGCGGCGCCCCGCCCCGGCGGAAGGACGGAACGGACGTGCCCCGTACGACTCCTGCGAGCGTGGCCCTCGCGGCGACGGCCGCGCTGCTGCTCGGCGCGTGTTCGGCCACGACGGAGCCGACCGCCGCGACCGGACCCGTACCGGGGCCGACCGCCACCGTGGCACCCGCCCGGGTGACGCATACCCTGCCCGACGACCCGGCGCTCATGGTGCTCCCCGCGACCGGGGCTGAGTCCCGCTGGACTCAGGGCCTGGACGTCCTGGGACAGCAGGTGACACGCTCCGTCGCCGCCGACTGTGCCCGCGAGGCCGGAACCGGGCTGCCGCCGGAGCCTCCGCTCGCCTTCATCTCGTACGCCGAACTGCCCGACCTCGCCTACCTCGGCCGGCACGGCTTCGGACACGGCACCGAGGTGCCGGTGCCCGCGGCGAGTGCCACTCCGGTGCGGACGGGCAGCGACGCGGAGATCCGTCGCTGCCGTGCGCGCGGCGAGGCCGCGGGCGAGAAGGTGCGGGAGGCCTATCTGCCGTTGCAGCGGCTGTGGTTCGGCGAACTCTCGGCCTCCCGGCGCGACCCCGCCGCCGTACGGGCTCTGCGCACCCTGTCCGGCTGCCTCACCGACAAGGGCTACCGGGTCCGCGACGAGGAGGCGTTCTTCGCCCTCGTCGACAGGACCATGATGAACGCGAGCACGGCGGACTACGCCCGTCAGGACCGCGCCCTCGGCAGCGCGTACGCCACCTGCATGCGCCCGGTCGAAGCCGTCCGCGAACCACTCCGGCGGACATTGCGCCGTCAATTCCTGGACAGGCACGCGCAGGAAGTCCGGAAACTGCGCGCCGCACTGGTCCCGACCGTGCGCGACGCGGAACGGACGTACGGAGCACGGCTGATGTTCCCGACGCCTTGACCGGAACCGTGCTCCCCGGCTCTCAAGCGACCTCGACGCTGATTTGAACGCCCAACTCCGCGAAACCCAATGCACCGGCAACGCGCCGGGAGGCGGGCGTGCGCGCACGCCACTGCGGCAGCAGCCCGCCGACGAGGGCCTGGCCGACAGCCGCCGAGCCCGTCACCCGTGCCAGCCCTCGCCCGCGTGCTTCCGGCGCGGTCAGGACGCTGACATGCGCCGTATGCCTCGGCCAGGCCCGGTATCCCGCGGCAGCAACCACGCGGCCATGCTCACGGACCACGAACGCGCGCGACGTGATCGCGTCCAGAGAAGCCTCACCGGCGTCGCCATCACCGGCCGCTTGCTCCAAGGTACGCAAGTCCGGATGAGCGGCGGGCAGTTGCTCCACCGCCAACGCACCAGCTTCCACCGGCCGAAACCCCACCGGGGACACATAGGCGAGCACCGCGGGCCCGAGCACCCGCTCAGCCCGTTCAGGGTGCCGACCTGATGTGCAGTCAGCCGATCAGGCCCCGGCTGCGAGTACCAGCCGAGAACCGGGCACCTGCGTGAGTGACACGCGCGCGATGGTCAGCGGGGCCGTGGCCTGTGCAGGACGGCGCCGGGAGGCCTTGCTCGGCCTCGTCCGGTCGCGGTCACCTGCGAAGACGAACACCCGCAGCACCAGGAACCGCCCCACCCCCGCGAGCCCGGAAGCCGCGAGGTAGACGATCTGCTCGGTGAGCACCCCGGGCGACGACTGCACCAGGTGCAGGGCCAGTACGGCGAGGGAGGTTACCGCGTAGGCGGCCGTCGCCGACCCCGCCGACTGCCAGTGCCGCCGCCACCCGGCCCGCTTCCCGGTCCCGAAGGTGAACAGCGCGTGCAACTCGGTGCACAGAGCGGTCGACACGACAGTGATCACCGCGTTCGCCACCACCCACGGCATCGCCCCGGCCAGCAGTGCCACCGCACCGCTGGACAGCACCCCGACACCCCCACCGCACACCACGAACCGCACGAAGGAGACGAACGCCCCGGGAGCGGCCACGCCCGTTGCCTCGGTGCTCGTGATGCTGCTCATGCCGCTTCCGATCTGCTCGCCTCGTACAGCTAACGCACGTAAGGCTACGAGTGTTAGCTGTCTATTTCAAGGGGCAGTGGGCATGAGGCGCAGAACAGGAGCTGCACCCATCGCCGACGGGTGCAGGATGGGTGCAGCTCACTTCGGCAGTACGGCCTGGGCGGCGGTGAGTTCTGTCCGGTTCATCGCCGCGACCCGGGCCAGCGCTTCGTGGTTCCGGTGGATGAGCGACCGTTGGACCGCTGCTTCAGCCGTGAACCACACGCCGACGAGATTCGTCCGCTTCTTGCAACCGACATCGGTCTTCGCGGTGTCGCGCTCGGCTGTCGACACGGCGGTGCCCTGGAAGCGCGGGTCCTTCGGTGGGTCGAGCGGATTGGCATAGTCCAGTCCGTTCGCCCGCATGCACCGGGACCACTGCCGCGTCACGGCCTGGACGTCCTTGTTCTTGACCGACCGTTCATAGCTCTCCGTCGACAACGACTGGGCCAGACCCCGATCCACGTCGCCGGGGCCACCCGCCCGTAACCGCCGCCCGGCCTCCCCTGCGCATCCTCCCTCCGGAACGGCGAGGCCCTTGACCCGGCTTCCTCCCTTACCGGTCAGCGCGATGCGTTCCCGTGGCCCCGGGTCGGCGGCCGAGGCCGGCCCGGCCGGGGCGCGCAGCCGGTATCCGCGGACCGCCGCTTCCGCCGGGTCGGTGATCCCGTACCGACGCTCCGTCCAGCTCGACAGGCCGCCGCCCGTTTCCCCCTCCGCAACGGGCGGATAGTCGAACCCGAACCTGACCATGCACCGCCGTACGAGCACCCGATGCGCCTCGGTTACCTTCGTCGTCTCGCCGGGGGACAGCAAGTACGCGTCCAGCGGGAGCCGGAGCCCGGTGCTCCGCAGCAGCACGGGTACCTCTTCGGGTTCTTCCCGGCGGTCTGCGGAGCACCCCGCGGTGAACGCGGCGGCGGCAGTCAGGATGAGCGCCACCACGATCCCGCGCAACGGACTACGTCCAGTAGATGGACTCGACATTGCCCCGGTAGGTCACGTTGTACTGGCCGCCGGTGTTCGGGGGCGCACCCGCGCAACTGCCCGTGTAGTTGGTGCCTGTGCAGATCACGGCGCTGCGCGTCGAGTCGTAGTTCCAGCCCCACTTCGCGGTGTTGCCCAGTGGCGAGCCCTGACCGAGACCGGGCGTGGTGTAGACGTTGTTGTTGAGGTTGGCGTCGGCGACAGAGAAGTCGGACAGGCTTCCGTTGCCGAGGATGTTGCTGGCGAAACAGTATTCGCCGCCGGTGCACACACCGTCCTGATTCGCCTGGACGGTCGAGGGTGCTGCGACCGCCGACGAGGGGATCAGTACGCTCACCGCGGCGCCCACCGCGAGCAGCGCACCGCCTAACTTGCCAATGGTTGACGTGATCATCGTGTGCCTTCCGTGATCTCCGGGCGCCGGAAGCGCCTTGGCCGTGCACCATCCTCACGGTGTCGGCAGGCCACGTCTTCGTGACTTCACCAGCAACAGGCACCCGGAACGACTCCGTCTTTTGTCATTCCTCACGAGCCATCGCGGAGAGGCCGGCACGGGTCACCTCAGGCATCGCAGCAGTGCTATGCGCAGGGGTAGTTCACCGGAGCAACTGTCCAAGGGGCTGTGACGCGACGACCGGGACGAGATGGGGAATCTCTTCACGAGATTGACGAACTTGGTAGCTCGGTAGGCCGGCACATCCTGGGCGGTCCAATAACGAAGGCAGGTGATCGTGCCAAGGAACCGTTCGATGGGTTCGCCGCGACCATTGAGCCCGTGATTCGATCATTCCTGATGATCACTGTACGGGCTTAGCTCCCCGCAACTTGACCATGATCAACCACCACGGGCTCAACACTTTGCCGCCTACTGCGCACGGGCTCATGGACCGGGTTTACGAGCGCAGTGCTCGCAGGATTTCGAGGACGAGCAGAGTGACTGCGATGAAGGTTCCTCCGGCGCACTTGACGACGTCTAGGGGTTCGGTGTGCATGACGCCGGCAACCAAAGCAGCGGCGAAGGCCACAGTCAGACCAGTGAGGAGCGCGATGAGAACCAGCAGTATGCGGTGCGGGGGTGGCGCGGAGGAGGGGGGTGGAGTCATGATCACTGCCCCCTTCCCGAAGCCGTGATCGGCATCGTGTGCTGGTGGGCCGACCGTGACTGCAAGCGCAGATCGGTGGCAGGGTCGCTGTGGACGTGGATCGGGCTAGTATCTGGCATGAGGCTTCCTTCGTCCGTTCACTGCGGGAAGGTGCTTCACCTGGAGGAGTTCTCGATTTCAAGCTGTGCCGGCTGGATCGGGAACTCCTCCTTCGAACTCGTTTTTATGTGCGGGTGCATGGCTTGTAACAGCCTTGCCTATTTGGCTCGTGATGAGTCACGTTGTTTTGTAAGACGTAGGTTCCTCCTTCTTGTGCCGTGGTGGGCGAGTGGCGCTCGAGCGGCCTTGGCGGTTGCGTCGTCTAGCGTCATACGGCGGGGTAGGCTCAAACACGTAGGACATGCGGGGGAGGTAGGCCTTGTCGGATCCGATGCGTTCCTGGCGTAAGAGTTCCTTCAGTGAGAACACTAATTGTGTGGAAGTAAGCCCGTGTGAAGACGGTGTTGTGGTGCGAGATTCGAAGTGTTGTGATGTTTTTTTGCTGACCGTGAGCCTTCCCTGTTGGTGGTATTTTCTCACCGCGATCCAGGACGATCGCGGAATTTTGTAGACTCGTCGACCGTCTATACCGGATCATGTTGTAGCTGGAACTCCGTGATTGGAGTTGCGTACTCGTTCTCTACCTCCCAGAAGGCTTCGAGGTAGTCCTCGACGCTGCGGTGTACGCCGGTGGTGGCTTTGTCGCGGAGGATGACGCTGCCGTCCGGGTTCTCCAGGTACACCACCCGGTCCTGTTCTGCGCTGGGGAACTCGAAGATGACATACGGCGAGCGAAGTAGTGGGTACAGGCCGGCTCCAAGAGGGATGATTCCGATCTGTACGTGCTTGAGCTGTGCGATCTCCCGCAGGTGCTCGATCTGGGCGCGCGTCACGGAAGGGGTACCGATGACGCGCCTGAGCGCTGCCTCGTCGATCAGGAAGCGTAGCTCCGTCCCTGTGGACGATTGCAGCAGCCGTTCCTGACGTCGCAGTCGCAATTCGAGGAGCTCTTCCTTCTCTGGCACCACGGACCGGGCCAGGATTGCGCGTGCATATTCCTCGGTCTGCAAGAGTCCTGGGACGAACAGGACTTCATAGTTCCGCACGATTGATGCGGACGCTTCGTAGCCGAGATACGACTTGAAGCCCTCGGAAAGGATGTTGCGATACTCCTGCCACCACGGCTGGCGTCGGGCTTCCTGAGCGTGGGCGATCAGCTCGGCAGCCGTTTCGTCGGGAACTCCATAGAAGGTGATCAAAGCTCTCAGGTCGGTGACCGAGATCTTCGTTCGACCAGACTCCAGCCGCATAACCTTCGACAAGGACCACACCATCTCATCGGCCACATCTGGCTGCGAGTACCCAGCCTTCTTGCGTGCGACCTGCAATTGGGTACTGAGTCGCTTGCGGAGGTACATGGGGTCTGCGTCAGGCATGAAAGTCTCCTTCAGGTGCCTCAAGTCGTCATGCAGCCAAGCTTCCTGACTCTGTGTAAGGCGACCAGGGTCGTTAGGCTACGCGCATTTTTGCTACGTGTCACTATGCCGCCTTCGGCATGGAGAACGGGCCAGATCCGGAGAGGTGGAAGGAGTGGCGTGCGAGAAAAAACGAAACTTCCGTGGCACTTCGTGATGATCCGTGGATGCCGAAGTCACCCGTTTGAGGGATGGCGAAGCTGAAGTCAGTTGATCCGTGTGGTGCCTGACCGAATATTGAGGGCGTTGTAGCTGAGTTGCTGAAGACCTTTCATCGCTGAGGTGGCCACCGGTCGACTTGCCGATGTGATCGTCAACTCTCCACCAGAGTGAGCACGATTTTTTGTGTCAAATAGTGGCTGCGGACCATTTCGCAGCGGGAGGAGATCAGTGCGATCCGGGCCGCAAGGCATTCGGCTCTCTCCGCGTGGATGATGGCATGAACACTAGAGGGTCTAGGCGTCACACGGCCACGCACACACTTTGCCTGATCAGGGCTGTCATAGTCCCGGTCGCCTTGGTGCTCGACTCCACCGACGTGAAGCGCTTTGTTGAGGCCCTGGCTGCCTCACAGGAAGGCTCTGCCCGGACCGTGATCTAGCGGCCTCCATGGCGGCGAGTTCCTTGCGAAGGGCGGCGAATACGTCGGGGCGCTCTTCACGTGCGCGCTCGCTACTCACCTGTCTCGTGATGCGAGCCATCCGTGGCCGGCGGCTTGTCGTAGGTGATCACGATCGGCGCGTTCGCCTCGGCCCGTGCGCGGTCCGATGCCGCCGCGATCTCCTCGTAGGTCCATTCCTTGTACAGACGTTTCCCGTGGGCATCTGTGATGTCGATGACCAGGCCGGTCCACTCCTCGGCGGGCTGATCGGGGACGAGTCCCAGCTCGTACGTAGCCTCCTGGAGGAGGGATTCGGTGACACGTACGCCGGTCAGTCTCTCGGTCAGAGCGAAGGCCGCCGCCTTCATGTCGACGTCCGGGGCGCTCTCGTCTTGCTCTCCCTCGGGCGTCAGCGGGAAGCCCACTTCCCGTAGCAGGGGGACCAGTTCGTCAGGGGTGCTGCCGTCGCGCGACGAAGGGCCCTCGAACGTCGTACGGAGCTCACCGTCCTCGAACCAGTGGAAGAGATGGATCGGTTTGCCGCCGTTGGTCGAGTGCGCCACGATACGGCCGCTCTTCGACAGCGTTTCCACGCTCGGCGCCGCGAACCCCAGGCCACCGTCGAAGCCGAGGACGAGTGTCCAGTCACCGTTCTCGCCCGGAGTGCCGAAAGCGCCCGCGACGTAGGACTGGTCCCAGTAGTCGTGGCCCAGCTCGGCGCGGTGGGCGTCGTCCGCCTCGATCAGTCCGGCCGTGCCCTCCCCGGTACCGCGCGGTTCCGCCTCCATCGCGTGCAGCACCTCAAGCGGGGTCCGGCCTCGTATCAGTGTGAGAGTGTATCCGCTCTCCATCATGTGCCGAAAGAGCGGCGAGGTGCGGATCCAGGCGTAGTCGTGCGCGGTTACCGAGTTCATACGGCGCAGTGTGCCTGATGCCTCTGACAACGCCCGGTGCAAGCCGGTTCCTGCACCTGGACTACCTGGACCTGGTCTTCACGCGATTTCCTGGGCCGCGCCGGGCAGTCCCAGGGCGACCAGGAGGGCTGAGGAGAGCTCTTCCACGAACAGGGCCGACCCGGTGAGTGTCCGCCGGACGGCTTCCTCGTCGGGTGTCAGTCCGGCGGCGGCCGACCAGGCGAGTGCGCCGGCCACGGCGGGTTCGAGGGGGAAGTGCTCCAGTGGTATCTCGTAGCTCTCCGCCATCTCCCGGTTGAGTAGCCCCTCCCAACTGTTGCCGTCCGGTGTGAGGCCCTCGACGAAACCCACATCGCTGTCGTGGAAGGACACCATGAGGGCCGACGTTCCCGTGTGCCGGACGAGATTCGCCATGCTGCGCTGTCCGGCGTCGGCGAAGTCGGCGACCTGCCAGCCCTCCGCCAATGTCTCAGCTTCGTCGATACCCCTGAACCCGGCCGCACGCATGAGCTGGTGCAGTTCGCCCGTGGCCCGGGTCGTCAATGATCCGCCTGAATTTCCCATGATCCGCAAGGTAGACGATGCCTCTGACAAGTCGACGCGTTCTGCTGGGGCGCTGCCAAAGGGAGCAGGGGTGGGCCGGCTACTCCATGGCCTTGTACCCGTGATGGAAGAGCGTGGGGAAGCTCGTGAACTTCCGTAGATCACCGTACTTCGGTGTGAACAGGTACGCGGCCCACTCGCCGTCCGGCCCGATGTCCGCCGGATCGAGCAGCCAGACGTCCTCGCCTGCGGCGACCTCCATGGACCGGCGGAACAGGTCCGCGTACTCGTCGTTGTCGAACTCCTCTCCGTAGAGCGGGATGAGGCTCGCACCGGCCCCGGTATCGCGCATCCACGCGATGCGCGCGCACGGATATACGAGATCCACCCACCCGCTCACCCGTATCCATCCGTCGCTGGCCAGCAAGAACCCGCGGAGACTGGGCGGGAACCGCACGCCGAGCCGACCCTCGGCCGCTGCCACGGTCTCGTCCTGGGCCGGTTCCTCCCCCAACCACCTTTCAAGCCGCCCTCCTTCGTCGAGAGCCTCCACCTCGTCCTCCTCCAAGAGATCGAAAAGCTCTTGGTCGGAGGCACGGTTCCTCAGATACAGCTCGTCGTACCGCCGCAGGTAGCCGCGCCATGCCTCCGGCGTGGTCAACACGGCAGTAACGGCAGCCTCGTTGGACTCATGCATCTCACTCATGCAGCCGATCCTGCCAGTTGCCTATGACAACGCCGCCGAGTGAAGAGGAGGCACACGCTGCACGGCTTCACCCCGATGGGAGGTCAAGCGAGTCCCCCCGCAGTGGAGTCACCACCAAGGCGATGTGCACTTGGTCTGCCCGGCGTTCTTGAGGTAGCCGCATGCGCGGAACTGGTAGCCCGACACATCCATCGTCTTCTTCGCGGCGCTGGTCTTCGAGGTGCCCGGGCCGCGGTCGACGGCGAACGGGCCGCACTGGAGCCACGACGAGCCGCCGTCCGTCGTCCAGTCCATCCACACCAGATCATTGTTGACGGTAGTGCCGCTGATCTTGGCCCACCCGCGCTGCGCTCCGGCGATGGTGCCGTATTCGAGGGTGACGGTACGGCCGGCCCCCATGTCACGGGATCGGACGACCGTTCCGGACCGGTCGTCCGAGATGTCGATGAATCCGGCGGCCCCGCCCGAATCTTGATCACATACGAGGTTCGGCGGGTCGGCGGAACTGGTACACGGTGCCGCACGGTGTCCCGCGCATCGACGCCCGACGGAACAGCGCACAGGATCACCGGCCTCAAGGGCAGGTGCACATGCCGTTGCACTTGTACAGAAGAAGCCAGCCGCAGCCCACGATGGGTTCCAAGCAGTTGCAGGACTTGTAGACGCATCTGACGACGCAGAAGTCGGAGACGGTGGAGCACTCGCAGTCGGGTGCCGCGGCGCGCGAGGCCGAGGGTTCCTGTGATCCGATGCTGGCGAACAGGCCGTGGGCATCATCGCGTCCGAAGGATCGGATCGCGGAGATCCTCAGCTCTTCGAGCCGCTCGTGCACCGCCGGACGTTCGCTTGCCGGTGCTGTGGACGGAGCCGCGAAGACGGAGGCGTCGTCGAGGATGGCCAGAGACTCGTCCAGCACACGAATTTGATCTGCTGTCAGGTCTCCGTGTATCGCGCGGTAGCGCCTCCACTGCTCGCGCCACAGGTCAGCACGTTCGGCCGGTGACAGTTGCTGGTAGGCGGCATTCCGAAAGGCCGCTGGACAGCGGATGAACTCGGCATAGGTGCGCGGGATTTGCTCCGGATGTTTCTGAGCCCATGTCCGGGCCCGTTCGGCGGCTTGGTGGGCGAAGGCGGGGGAACGGCCGGTCGCCACGATGCCGCCTGCGACAGCGAGGCCGGCACCCAGTCGCAGGAAACGCGCCCGTCCCATACCGGCCCGTTCCACCGCTTCCGGGCTACGGGCCTTGGCCCTGCGGCGCAACGTCCCCAGGGCCACAAGCACTCGTGCCCCGGAGCGTGCTCCCAGGCGGCGGGCCAAGGGGACACCCATGGCCGGTCCGGTCCAGGCCCGCACTTCCTCGTCCGCCACTTTCAGCAGGGTCGGCGTCCAATCGGGCTCGGGGCCCAGAGCACGGACACGCCACTGCTGCACTTGCGGGTCGGTCAGCGGCAGCACCTCAAGCCTGCCGTCGCAAGCGGTCCGGACCGCATCGGAGATTTCCCTGCACGTTCCGCACGAGGCGTCGAATGCCACGATCCAGCGAGCGTGTTCTCCTGCCATCGTCTGCTCCATTTCGTCGCTGTCAGGAGAAGATGCCCTCTGTATCGATGCCTGTCGTTACGTGTGAGCGCACAGTTCTTTAGTCTGCGTGCACCGGGCTTCGTTCCTCAGCCCGGATCGGCGGATCGGCTCCGCGCAGCGGGAGCACGCCGTGCGGTGAGCACGGGCTGGTAGTACCCGCCGGCAGCCGGACCGTGCCAGGTGATATCGGTGAAGCCGGCTTCCGTCACGAACTCTGTCAACTGCGGCGATGTCAGCGCCCAGTAGGTGCTCCGGCGGACTCGGACCCGCCAGGTGTTCTCGGCGGGGGTGAGCTGGAAGTGCTCCAGGTCGTAGCGCTCGCCGTCCTCATGCCAGTGCCACAGCTGGAAGGTGACCACTCGGCCGTCACATGTCTCCGAGACCTGCGGAGGTGTCCCCGTGGGCCTGGTCCGGCGCGACTCGTCGTAGGCCCGGACGGTGATCAGCAACAGTCCGTCGTCTCGCAGTACCCGTCTCATGCCGCGGAGCGCCGCCCGGACATCCTGCCCGGAGAGCAGGTGGGGGAGCGAGTTGTCCGCGCAGAGGACGACGCCGAACGACGCTTTCCTGAAGGGCAGTTGGCGCATGTCGGCCGCAGCGGTCGGAAGCCTGCGGCCCCGGACCGACGCTTCGGCGGCGGCGCGTGCGGCGGCGACCGGACTCAGGTCACTGCCGACGACCTGGTGTCCGGCCAGGGCCAGCCCGATGGCCTGGGTGCCGATCCCGCACGAGCAGTCCAGTACGGTGTGGGGTCCCGCGCCGAGAGACGTGCGGACGAGCCCGCCCAGTACGTCGGCCTGGTAGGCCATGCTCGCGTCCCAGTCCCGGAACATCAGGTGGTAGTCGTCGGCCAACTCGTCGTAGAACTTCCGCACGGAGAACCCGGACACGTATCCCACCGTAGTGTGTGCCCACCGGGGAGGACGGGGCCGTTCAGGCAGCGGCAGCCGGACTTCGCGCGCCCCATCGGACCGCGGTGGTCCGCAGTAGCCGAAGGTCCCTGGTCAGCGGGTGTCGATTTGCCCTGGAGTGCACTCGAAGGTGTTCGCTGGAGTCCTGGAGTCAGAGAACCCGCACCGTCACGCGCGACGGCATGACGACGCGGGCTCGGCCGACGAGTTTCCTGAGGAGGATGCCATGACGCAGAAGATCTGGTTCATCACCGGTGCCTCACGCGGATTCGGGCGCGAGTGGGCGATCGCCGCGCTGGAGCGCGGCGACTCCGTGGCCGCGACGGCACGCGACCTGTCCAAGCTGGACGACCTTGTCGCGACCTACGGTGAGCGGTTCCTGCCCCTGCAACTCGACGTCACGGACCGCGAGGCGGACTTCGCCGCCGTGCGGCAGGCGCACGAGCGGTTCGGCAGGCTCGACGTGGTGGTCAACAACGCCGGCTACGGCCACTTCGGCATGGTGGAGGAGATCTCCGAGTCGGAGGCCCGCGCGCAGTTGGAGACCAACCTGTTCGGGGCTCTGTGGGTCACCCAGGCGGCCCTGCCGTTCCTGCGTGAGCAGGGCAGCGGTCACATCCTGCAGGTCTCCTCCATCGGTGGGATCAGCGCGTTCCCGCTGGTCGGCATCTACCACGCGTCGAAGTGGGCTCTTGAGGGGCTCAGTCAGGCCCTCGCCCAGGAGGTCGCGCCGTTCGGGATCAAGGTCACCCTGATCGAGCCCGGCGGCTTCGCCACCGACTGGGCCGGCTCCTCGTCGAGCACGTCCGAACCGCTGCCGGCGTACGCGGAGTTCCACAAGGAGGTTCAGGAGCAGCGCCGCAAGCGTGTCGGCACCCCCGGCGACCCGAATGCGTCCGCTGCCGCCGTGATGGAGATCGTGGACGCCGACGAGCCGCCGCTGCGCTGCTTCTTCGGCAAGGCGCCGCTGAACATCGCCAAGGCCGACTATGAGGGACGTCTGGCGACGTGGGAGAAGTGGCAGCCGGTGGCGGAGCTGGCCCAGGGCTGACGCTGAGGGGTCGTTCTTGGCCCCGGCCGACCTCTGCCGCCAGGATCGTGGCAAGTCACCGTTTGCCGCTGCCGCCGCGCCCGGTCAGTAGATACGCGGCGCCGCACGATTCGGCGAGGGTGGGCCCGAAGAGGGCGGCCGGGGTGTACACGCCAGGGCGCCCCTCGCCGGCCAGGAGCCGGCGGGCGATCTCTGCGGACACCGCTCCGGTGAACTCCTGCGCGTCGCCCAGACGCAGCCACCCCTCCCGATTCTCGCCGTCCGCCCAGGTCACGACGGCGTGCCCCCAGGAGTGATCGCGCGGACGCTCCTTCGCTCTGACGCGTACCCGGGCGAGGCGGCGGGTGGCGAACGAGCGCAGGCGCTCCCGTCGCATGAGGGCGCTCAGGGCGGGTGTCATGGCCCGGATCAGGGATGAGGACGGCGCCTCGCTGGTCGCCGAAAGCACATGGCGGGCCCCGCTCGCCCGGTGAGCCGCGAGCAGTTCGCCCGACGGCATGCTCGCGGTGGTGACCCGCGAGCCGTCCGGCAGGGTGAGGCGGACCGGGTCACCGAAGAGCCGGGCGGGTGCCAGGCGGCCGTCGGTGATCCGACGGCCGTCGAGGCTGCCCAACAGGGTGCCGATCAGGGCTTCACCCGCGGTGCCTTCCTCCATCGCGATCGAGGGCACCATGTCGACACGGACCCGGAGCGGCGAGGGACGGTTCTCGCACAGCTTCACCACGACGCTCTCGGTGGCGGTCACACCGAACCCGGCACCGGTGACCACGGTCTGCCCCGCCTGAGTGGCCGCGTCGTGCATCTCGTACGCGGCCAGGAGCGCCGGGACATCGTTCGCCAGGTCGATGTAGTGGCTGCCGACGGCGCGGCAGGCGTCGACGACGGCAGGGGCCGTTGCGGTGAACGGACCGACCGTGTTGACGACCACGGCGGGGCGTTGCCGCCGGATTTCCGCCGCGGCGGCCGCAAGGGAAGGGGCCGGCAGTGTCTCGCCGCCGATCCGCTGTGCCGTGGCGTGCAGCCGGTTCGCGTCCCGGCCCACCAGGACGGCTGTCAGCCCGAGTCGGGCGAGCCGTGCCGCGACGGTACGGCCGCTGCGCCCGGTGCCGCCGAGCACCCAGATCTGTGCGCTCATCGAAGAACTCCTGTGGTGGGGGCGGGGATCAGCCGGCCGTGATGATGAGCTTGCCGCCCTTGGGCGTGCCGTCGCGCTCCAGTTCGGTGAGCGCCTTGATGGCCTCGGTGAGCGGCACCGTGCGGGCGATCGGCACCCGCAGCGTGCCGCGTCCGGCTGCGCGCGCGACCTCTTCGAGATCCGCCGTGACGGGCCTGGTGATCAAGACGTTGTACGGGCCCGGCAGCGCGCTCTTCGCGATGTTCACGGGGGTGGGGTGGATGCTGACGATGCGTCCGCCCGGCTTCAGCATCCTCTTCGCCGCGTCGGCCGGGAGCGTGCCCGCGGTGTCGACGACGAGGTCGAACCGGCCGCTGAGCGCCGTCGGGTCGAAGTCGAACTCGACGATCGGGTCGAGGCCGAGTTCGCGCGCGTCCGGTGTTGCGTTGGCGCGGCAACTGCCTCCCACCGAGGCGCCGTGCGCCAGCGCGGTCTGCGCGGCGGCTCGGCCGACTCCACCGAGGCAGCCGTTGACGAAGACCGAGTGTCCGGGCTGCAGTTTCCCCTTCTTGAGCACGGCTTGGAGCGCGGTGAGGCCGACGGTCGGGATGGCGGCGGCCTCCTCGAAGGGGAGTTCCGTGGGCTTCTTCACCACGCCCTTCTCGGCGGCCAGGACCATGTCGGCGAAGGCTCCCGACGCCTTGATCGACGCCCCGCCGAGGACTTCGTCGCCGACGGCGAGCCGGGTGACGCCCTCGCCGACCGCCTCGACGACGCCCGCGAAGTCGTAGCCCAGTCCACGCGGGAACTTCCGCCCCGTCACCATCTTCATGGCACCGCTGCGGATACCCCAGTCCATCGGATTGGCCGCGGCTGCCCGCACGCGGACCAGAACCTCGCCGGAACCGGGACGGGCCGGTTCGAAATCCTCCAGCCGCATGACTTCGGGTCCGCCGTACTGGTGGTACTGGATGCGCTTCATCGGGGCCTCCACGAGTGATGTCATCGAATGACATCACTCTAGCACGGTGATGTCATCGCGTGACATCACCGTGGGTGGAGCGGGGTGTCACCAGGTGACATCACCTACACTCTCGGCATGGGACGGTGGAAGCCTGGGGCCGGTGACCGGCTGCGCGAGGCCGCGCTGTCGCTCTATATGGAGCGCGGGTTCGAGCAGACGATGGTGGCGGACATCGCCGAGCGGGCCGGCGTCACCGCACGCACGTTCTTCCGGCATTTCGCCGACAAACGCGAGGTGCTCTTCGACGATTCCTCCGCACTGGAGGAGAAGTCGCTGGGTGTTCTCGCGGAGGTGCCGGATACGGCGTCGGCGCTGGACGCCGTCGCGGCCGTACTCGACGCGGTGGCCCGGATGGTGGGCAGCGACCGTGAGCTCGCCCGGAAGCGACAAGCCGTGATCATGGCCAACGCCGATCTCCGTGAACGTGAGTTGATCAAGCTCACCTCCCTGTCGGCCGCCCTGGCCGACAGGCTGCGGCATCGAGGCGTCGGGGAGATCGAGGCGAGCCTGGCCGCCGAGACCAGCATCGCCGTGTTCCGTGTCGCCTTCTCGCGATGGGTCACCGCCACCGAGGACCAGGACCTGCCGGACGTCATGCGCGAGACGCTGGACCGACTGCGGGCGCTGGCCGCCGCCGGCTGAACCCCTCCCTCAGTGACCGCTCTTCCCGACGGCGACGGTGACGGCGTCGGGGTGGTCCTGGATGTACGCCCTGACGACCGACTCGAAGTCGTCGTCGGGGCGCAGGCCGAGTGCTCTCGCACGTGCGTTGTCGAACGAAGCGGGCCACGAACCGACGATCGCCTCGATGGCGGGGTCGGGTGCGACGGTCACCAGGTCGGCGACGGCGTCGCCGGCCACCCGGCGCAGCGCGTCGAGCATGTCGGCGACCGTGACCGTGAGCGCCGGCAGATTGACCGGAAGCCTGCCTTCGAGGGACCCGGGACCGTTGTCGCGTCCGGCCTCGGCGATGCGGAGGATGCCCTCGACGGTGCGCCGCGGTGAGGCCAGCGCGACGCGCAGGGCGGGATCGACCGGGCAGGTGGCCGGCAGGCCCGAGAGGGGCTCGCGGATGATGCCGGACAGGAAGCCGGAGGCGGCCGCGTTCGGTGCGCCCGGCCGTACCGCGACGGTCATGAGGCGCGCCACGCGTCCGTCGACGAAGCCCCGGCGCGTGTACTCGGCGATCAGCTGCTCGCAGACGCGTTTCTGCGTTCCGTAACTCGACTGCGGCGTCGGCAGCGTCCGCTCGTCGACCACGGGCGGCAGGGGTGCCGCGGGGTCGGAGCCGTACACCGCGACGCTGCTGGAGAAGACCACGCGGGGCGTCGGTCCGCCGGCGGCCGACTGGGCGCGGGCGGCATCGAGCAGCGCACGCGTCGTGTCCAGGTTGGCGGTCATGCCGAGGTCGAAGTCGCTCTCGCACTCGGCCGACACGGCTGACGCCAGGTGGATGACCACGTCCACGGGGTGCCTGAAGACGTCGTCGAGGCGCTCGCTCAGGTCGCCCCGGACGACGTCGACCAGGGGGTGGTCCGCCACCGGGGTCGCGGCCGGCACGTTCCGGTCGGCGAGCAGCAGGCGGTCGACGGGCGCACCGCACAGGGTCCGCCGTGCGAGCAGAACATCGGTGACCTGCTGTCCCAGGAAACCGAAGCCCCCGGTGACGACGACCCTCATACGGTCCTCCTCGTCCGGCCCGCTCGTGCCGCCTGTGCCGCCTGTGTCGTTCGTGCTGCCCGTGCTGCGTGTGTTGCTCGCGCTGTCCGGTCGGCCGGGCCGCCCGTTCACCGTCGTACGAGACCGGGGTTGGCAGCGAAGTAAGCTAAGGCTAGCCTTACTGCGTGTCGAAGAACCCGAAGTTGATGCCCCGGCAGCCCCGGCTGTTCCGTTGCCATGTCGTACGCAGCGAGCGGTACACGTCCTCCATGCAACGGGTCACCGTGGCCGGACCCGACCTCTCCACGTTCCCGTGGCAAGGCTACGACCAGTGGTTCCGGTTGTTCCTTCGGAAACCGCACCAGGAGGAGTTCCCGCTGCCGGAGATCTCCGGACCGGTCTGGTGGAAGCCGTTCCTCGCCACACCCGAGGACGAGCGGGCGCACTGCGCGAACTACACCGTGGCCGAATTCCGTCCCGACGCCGCGGAGCTCGACATCGACTTCGTCGTGCACTGCGGTCCGGGCGGCGAACCGGAGGGCGCCGCGGCGATCTGGGCCTGCGGGGTGGCCCCCGGCGAGGAGCTCGCGCTCCTCGATCAGGGGCTGCTGTTCGACTGCCCCGACGACGCCTCCGAGGTACTGCTCGTCGCCGACGAGAGCGGTCTGCCCGCGACGGCCGGAATCCTGCGCTCCCTCCCGCGGGAAGCGGTCGGCCGTGTCATCCAGGAGATCCCGACCGCCGGAGACCGCCGCGACCTGGACGCCCCGGCCGGAATGACCGTCACCTGGGTGGTGCGCGACGACCCGTCCGCGGTGCCCGGCGCCGCCGCACTCGACGAGTTGCGTCGGCACGTGCCCGCCGGCCCGACGGGCTATGCCTTCGTCGTGGGGGAGTCGACCCTCGCCACCGAGGGCCGACGGCACCTGCACCGCTTGGGACTGCCGAAGTCGCGCATCACCTTCTCCGGCTTCTGGAAGCGCGAGACACACGAGAAAGCCGCCGCCGCCTGACCGCAGCGCGTTGCCGCCTGACCGCCGCGCGTGCGCCGGGCCCGTCCCTGCCGTCGGCGTCCCCCGCGGCCGTCACCCGTCCGACGCCGGGGCCAGGTGGAGCACGACCGCCGCCGTGCCGAGTGCCGGCACGGTGACCGGGACGGTTCCGCCCGGCTCCACGTCGATCGCGTGCGCGTCCAGGCCGAGGTAATTGGTGCGGAACGCCTGCCCGCCCCCGAGCGGCGTTCCGACGCGGCAGGTGACCGGAGCGTCCACCAGTGACTGCAGACGGATCATGAGCCGCCCCTCACCGGGGACGGCCAGCCCGACGAGCCGCACCCGGGCGTCGTCCAAGGTCAGCAACCGTGTCTGCGCCGGGAGGTCCGCGTCGGCTCCGACATGGACCCCGGCGCGGGCGCGGACCGCTACCAGTGGGTGGCTGGTGACAGCCGCCGTACGCACGGCCAGTCGCTCCCCGAGCCCTTCGGCGTTCTCGGCGCTCCCGTCGGCCCCGGTGAAGGCGACGCTGTAGCGGAACGTGTGGTGGAACGCCTGCTGGGACGGGAAGTTCGTGTCCCAGATGTTGTTGTGCACCCAGGAGAAGACAGTGCCCGGCTCCTCCTGCGGGAGCGACTGCGGATAGGGCGCGTACGGGATCGCGATCCCGCCGAGCTGCACGAGCGGGGCGTCGGCCGTCGACAGGGCGGCGTGATGGCCGGCGTCGCTCAGGCTGATCCAGCGGCGGATCGCGCGCATGTGGGTGGCGGACCCCGGCACGGTCTCCCGGTCGGTGCCGAGGACGCCGCCGGTGGCCTCCGTGCGCACGGTGGGGTCGTCCAGGGCGAACGGGAAGGCGAAGAAGGCACTCTCCTTGGTGAGCGTCGCCGTCTTGTCGATGCGGTTCTCCACGTCGATACGGGCCGCGCCGTGCGGGAGATGCACCCTCACCCGGAGCCGGCGGGTCCCGGCCGGGGCGCACTCGTAGACGAGGGTCTGGCCGGTGGCGTCCGTGGTGCGGTCGACCAGTGCGGCGGGCGGCGCCGTGCTGCGCGAGGCGAGCAGGTGCATCGAGTCGTCGGCGACGGTCTTGCTGGACTGGTGGTTGAACGCGCCGGCCGTGGCGTACTCGTCGTACACGTAACCGTTGAAGCCGATGACGGCGTCCTGCCGGACCAGTTCGCGTCCGGTGCGCTTGTCGACGACGGAGCCGATGCAGGCCTCGCGCAGGTCGACGGTGACCCGCAGGTGGCCGTTCTCCAGGACGGTCGGGGCGTTCTCCAGCACGGTCGGGTCCGCGGACGTCGCCGCCCCGGACACGTCAGCGCGGTCGTCGCCGCCCGGGCCAGGGACGATGTCCAGACGCAGCGACCCGCACGCCGGTACGTCGGCGACGGGCACGTGCAGGAACCGCCCGGCCGCCCGGTGGCGGTCGTTGCTCTGCGCCTCCTCCACGAACGGCAGCGAAATGCCGGTGCGGGCGTCGAGGACCTGGACCGCGTCGCGCAGCGCGACCGTGCTCTCCGGCAGGAAGAGCCGTGCCGTCTCCGTGCGCGGCCAGCTGCAGGTGTTGACGACATGGAAGGAGGCCAGCGCGTCCGCGGACGCGGCGAACGCCTCCCCGAGCAGCGCGGACGCGGAGTCCAGGAGCGTCTCCGCGTCGTCGTGGGCGCGCATGGCCTGTGCGTACTTCCAGTGCCACTGCTGCTCCCCGGAGCCGTGGCCGTGGTCTCCGTGGGTCCAGGGATCGCCGGCACCCCAGGTGTGCTCGTTGAACAGCGAGGCCGCCCGGTACACGGCCGGCGCCTTCGCCGTGACCGCCGCGCTGCCCGGTACGCCCATCAGGTGCGCGTATCCGGCCACGGTCTGGGCTTCGGCGAGGGCCGCCTGGCCGCGGCGCGTGGCGGCGAGCGGGACGGCTCCGGCGCCGACCCCGTCCACCCACCAGTCGCTCCAGTCGCCCCGGTAGGTCTCCAGGCGGTCCCCGACGCGCTGCTCGGCGTCCACGAAGAAGTCCTCGTTGCGGGAGGCCCGCAGCTGCGGGAAGGCCCATTCCTCGTTCCAGCGGCGTACCGTGTCGGCGATGATCCGGCGCGGCGGGCCGTTGTCCGCGAACTTGCCCAGCACGCGCAGGTGCAGGACGTCCCACGGATACGGCTCGACGCCGGCGGTGGCGGCGGAGGTCCCGTCGAGGATGGGGAAGCCCGGGATCCCGCGGCCCTCGTGCGGATGGGGGAACCGGGCCAGGGCGGACAGGTAGGCGGGCAGCAGGTCGTCGACACTGTCGTAGGACTCGTCGAAACCGAGGATCGAGCCCTCCATGTACGCCAGACCGTGCGGTGTGTCCGTACGCCACACCAGGACGCTGTTGCCGCTCGGCGCCTGCCAGCGGAAGAGCCGTGGCAGGTGTGCCCCGCCGACGAGGTGCGGGACGGCCCGCCCGGCCCAGTTGTGCGCCACGGAGAGGTAGCGGATGCCGTTGTCCGTCAGGACGTCGGGCAGGCCGACCACCTGCCCGGGCACGTCGGTCTGCATGGCCGTGGTGATGTCGATGCCGTGGCGGTCGCGCAACTCCGTGACCGGGCGCAGCAGTTCGTGCAGTTCGTCCGTGGAACAGGTCTCGGTGTGGAGGTTGAACGGCATCGCCGTCAGTTCGACGCGTCCCTCGCGCACGCGGTCCAGGAAGCTCTCCACCTGGCGCGCGGGCCTGTTGGCGCTCCAATCCTGGAAGGAGTGGAACCCTTCGACGGCCCAGCGGAACCGGGCGGGCTCCGGCCAGTCGTCGGTGTCGCGGCACAGTTCGAGCAGTGAGTCGAGGTAGGCGCGGGACTCGGCCATGACCCGGCCCTGCGGATCGGTGTAGCCGATGTCGAGGTGGGAGTGCTGCACCAGGTGCAGCGTCCAGTGGCGCTGCGGGCGGGCCTCGAAGTCGAGCCAGGTGCCTTCCGCCAGGTCGGGGAGTTCGATCCGCAGGGGAGTGGGCGCGTCCACCTCCGGCACCAGGACGCGCAGGTCCGTCCCGGGGCCGGAGAGGAGTTCGCTGCGGACGGGCGTGCCACCGTCGGTGGTGACCCGGGCCCTCGTGACGCGCGGTGCCCCGGTCCCGGCCGCCGCGCCCTGACGGTGGATGCGCACCCGGATGGACTGCAGCAGTCCGCCGGAGCCGTCGTGGCGCAACAGGGGTTCGCCCGACAGGCGCACCTCCAGGTCACCCAGGCCGACGGTGGCGGTGACCACGCGGTCGCGCAGGATGTCGCGCGCGATGTCGGAGTCCCACCAGGACGGCCGGGTCAGCGGTGGCTTGGGCATGGTGCGTGATCATCCTTCGTGTCGGGAGGGCGGGGGTGCGGGGGTGCGGTCAGGATCGCAAGCCGGTGGTCACGGGGCCTGCTTCGGCCCGCCCCCGGGGCCGCGCCGGTCGCCCTGGGCCAGGGTGGCGAAGATCTGCACCATGGCCGACTGGTTGAGGGTCGCGGCCGGTGCCTGCGGGTCGTAGTCGCCGCCGTTCGACGGCTGGAAGCGGAACAGCCCGTTGGCGGTGTCCCGGTTGGTCCTGTACGTGCTGTCCGCGTAGCCGCTCATGGCCTGCCGGTAGGCGGAGTTGGGGCGGACGGCGTCCAGGTCGAGTAGGTCCTTGAAGTAGAAGGCGTTGAACACGGCCGGCTGGTCGTGCAGTCGGGTGCCCTGTGTCCAGTACGCGAGTGAGGCGTCGCCGTCGGTGACGGCCTTGGCCAGCCAGCTGCTCCTGCCGGTTCCGCGGTAGAGCGCGGTGGCCGTGCCGATCATGGCACCCGAGTTGTACGTCCACAGCGTCTCGTTGGTGCTGCCGTCGTCGTTGCGGTCGTTGACGTACAGGCCCGGTGCCTTGCGCATGCACGAGGACACCCAGCCGTACCACTGCTCGGCCTTCTGGAGATAGGCGGCCTTGTGGGTGTGCTCGTAGAGGCGGGCGGCGAGCTGGGCCGAGAGCGAGGTGACGTTGGTGGCCCGGACGTTGTTGCCCGGGGAGTCGACCCAGTCCATGCCGCCCGGGCATGTCTTGCCTGTGTCGCCGTCCCAGGCTCGGGTGACGACCGGTATGACGTTCTCGGCCCGCCGGAGGAACGTCCTGTCGCCGGTGGACTCGTACTGGTCGAGCAGGCTCAGGGCGACCACGGCGTTGTCGTCGTAGTAGACGTCGCCGCCCGAGCCGAGCGGCGCGGGCAGATACGACTGGTAGCCGGGCCGGTCGCCGCCGGCGAAGTACAGCTCCACCGTGTCGAAGCGCTCCGCCGCGTCCGCACGGAAGTCCCCTCCGACGCGCGGGAGTTCCTGCATGTCGACGGCCGCAGCCGCGGCCTCGCGGAACGGCCACAGGTAGGAGTGCGCCGGGTCGGCCGCCTGCCGCGGGGTGTGCTCCAGATACAGACCGTGCTGGTCCTTGCCCTCGTACAGGTGGGTCTGCAGGGCCCGGTAGGCGTCGGTGGCGCGGTCGGCCCACAGGGACTGCGCGACGGGGCGGGGGCGGACGGGATGGGCGGACCCGGCGTGTGCGGGCACGGCGGTCCAGAGCAGGCCCGCGCAGACGGCGGTCACGGTGGCACGGCGGAGCAGCTGTCTCGGCATGGTTCACCCTTCACGAAGAGGAGGAGGGGGAGGAGGCGGACGAAGAGAGGTGTACGGAGGAGACGTACGGACGAGGCGTACGGAGGAGACGTACGGGATCAGCGGTGGATCCTGAGGCTGCTGATGAAGAAGCGCTGGGCGGAGAAGAACAGCACCAGCGTCGGCAGGGAGACCAGGAGGGCGCCGGCCAGCACGACCGGGGGACCGACGTTCGAGTAGTTGCCCTGGAGGTCGGCGAGTGCGGCCATGACCGGCCGGATGTTGCGGCTCGTGGTCAGCGTGATGCCGAACATCAGGTCGTTCCACACGGCCACGAACTGGAACACGAACACGGCGATCATGGCGGACCTGGTGAGCGGCACGTGGATCTGCCAGAACAGCCGCCACCAGGACGCCCCGTCCAGGCGCGCGGCCTCCACGACCTCCTTCGGCAGGGTGAGGGCGTAATTGCGCATGACGAAGAAGGCGAAGGGGATCGCGATCGCCGTGTAGATCAGGACGAGCCCGAACTGGGTATCGTACAACGACGATTCCGCGTACGACAGGAACAGCGGGCGGATGAAGACCTGCAGGGGAAGCAGCGTGCCGGAGTAGATCACCCAGAACCACAGGGCCCGGTGTTTCACGGGCATGATGATCGTGGCGAAGGCGGCGCCCGCGGCCAGTACGGCGGCGGCCAGCGCGCTGACGACGGAGTACAGGAGACTGTTGCCGAACGCCGGCCCGAGGTTGGCCTTGTCCCAGGCCTGGGACATGTTGTCGAAGAGCCCGAACTCCGTCGGGAGCCAGTGCGGGCTGCCCGAGTAACTTTCCGCCGGCACCAGGGCGTTGACCACCAGGAGCCAGGTCGGGACCAACCAGAGCAGGGCGAGCACCGCGACGGTGCCGGTGCGCAGGACGCGGCCGAGGGACATGGTCATTCGCCTTTCACGTCGAGCTGACGGCGCAGATAGAGCCAGGAGGCCGCCAGGACGATGACGGTCAGGACCACCGCGATCGCCGCTCCCGCGCCGGGCCGCAGCTCCAGGAAGGTCTCGTTGTACATGGACACCGCGAGCGTCTCCGTGGCCCGTCCCGGGCCGCCCTGGGTGAGCACCCAGATGAGGTCGAACGACTTGAGGCCGTTCACCAGGCTCATACCGATCACGATGATCGACACGGGCCGCAGCTGCGGCAGGACGATGTGGCGGAACTGCTGCCAGCTGCCCGCGCCGTCCAGGGAGCCGGCTTCGAGGGTCTCCGGGGGGATGGACTGCAGTCCGACCAGGAAGAGGATGACGGCCACACCGGTCGCCTGCCAGGCGTTGGCGAGGATCATCACGAGGGTGTTGCCCGGCCAGGTCAGCAGCCACCCTTGCGCGAACGAGTCGAGGCCCACCGAGGTCAGTACCTGGTTGACGGCGCCGTCGGTGGTCAGCATGAAGTTCCAGACCACCGCCACCGCGGAGCCCGACAGCGCGTAGGGAAGGACGACACACAGCCGGGCGAGGCGCGAGAAGCGGGTGGCGTCGGTCATGCAGGCGATGGCCAGCCCGAGCACGAACGGGAGCACGACCGTGCCCACCACCCACAGGAGCGTGTTCTGGATCGAGCGGGTCAGGGCCGGGTCCGAGGCGAACCGGGTGTAGTTGTCGAACCAGCTGAAGGGGGAGGTCCGGGTGTCGGCGAAGAAGCTGCGGTGGATGGTCCACACGAACGGGGCGAGCAGGAACACCGCGACCAGGAGCACGGACGGCGCCATGAACCCGCCGGCCGTCAGGCGCTCGCGTCCGCTGATCCAGGCGTGCCGCTCCGCGGGACGCGGCTCCCCGCCGACGGGCGGTGTCCGTCTGCTCCCGCCGGTGGCGGGTCGGTCGGTCGTAGAAGTGCTCATGCCTCGTCGCGCCTCCAGGCTGCCCATTCGTCTTGTGCACGTTCCTGCATCCGGCGCAGCGTGGTCCCCGGCGAGGTCTGCCCGGCCATGAACCCGCCCAGGTCGTTGGTGTTGCCCTGGATGAGGCTCGGCGGGCTGGCCTCCCAGTAACGGATCAGCGGGATCCGGCGCTCCTTGGCGACGTCACGCTGCAGCTCGGCCACGACGGGGTTGTCCGACCGGACCGTCGGGTTGGCGGAGCTGTCCTGGAGGAAGTCGCTCCACACCCGCTGGACGGGCGGTGCGAGCCACGACCCGACGTTCGCGAGCGCCGCGTCGTGCGAGGAGGCGCGGGCGGGCACGGTGAAGACGCCCGACTCGGCGATCACACTCTTCGGCGTCGCGGACCGCACGGTGGGCAGGATGAACGCCCCGTAGTCCACGCCCGGCTTCATGCCCGCGGCGGTCATTCCCTGGGCCTGCCAGGTGCCGTGCAGGAACATGCCGACCGTCCCGGCCTTCAGCGCCCCCGGGCCCCTTGCCTGGTCGAAGTCGGGCGAGGTCATCCAGCCCTTGCGCATGAAGTCGTGCCAGACGTCCATCGCCTCGCGGGCGGGGGCGTCGGTGTACGAGGCCTTGCCGGTGACCAGTTTCTGGTAGAAGCGAGGATCCACCTTGGTGACCAGTTCCTGGAACCACTCGATCGCGGGCCAGCCGCCGACCTGACTGGCCAGGAACGGCGTGATCTTGTTGCGCTTGAGGACCTCGGCGCAGTGCAGCAGCTCGTCCCAGCTCCGCGGCTCGGACAGCCCCAGCTTCTTGAACACCGGCTTGCTGTAGAACAGCACGTAGTACGACTCGTACAGGGGGATCCCGTACACCTTTCCCCGGTACGACACCGCGTCCCGTGAGGCGCCGCGCACCCATCCCTTCGCCTGGTACTTCCCCCAGACGCCGGACAGGTCGGTCAGGCCGCCGGCACGGGCGAGCCGCTTGAGCTGGTAGCCCGAGGCCCACTTGACCAGGTCGGTGGCCTTCGACGTCTGCAGCGTCATCTGCACGACCTGCTGGTACGAGGTCACCGAGGGGTTCGACAGCGGCCGCAGCGCGTAGCCGGTGATCTTCTCCAGTTCGCGTCCGGCGGCCCGGTAGCCGTCGTCCCAGGTCGCGTTGTCGTTGGAGATGCTCGTGGTCCCCGGCTGCGCCGACGTGCTGTCTCCGCGGGCGCAGCCTCCCGCGGCGAGCGTGGCCGCGCCCGCGGCCATCCCGGCGAGAAGGCGGCGCCGGGCGAGCGGCGCGGCCGCACTTCGGGTCCTGCCCGATGCTGACATTGATCACCTTCACGGAAGCGAGCCATGTACATGGCCGAATGTGAACCACAGGGCACAGAGGTGTCCCGGAACGCCCGGGGTTGCCGAGTGGGTGTTGCGTGGAAGTTAACGACAACATCTCCGCAGTGGCAAGGGTCTGGTAGCCAGAAGAAGCGCGAGTGGACTCTCGCCTGCTGAAAAGGCCAGCTTGTGAAGCTGAATGCCGGTTCAAATGACCCCGGATCAAGGATGGACTCTCTCGGACAGGCGTTGTTATCGTTAACGCACCGACAGAGCCTATTGAGGAGCAGATGTGCAGTCCGCGTCTCGTTCGTACGATCCCCACCCCAGTTACGAACCGGTCGACGGCCAGGTGACCGCGGGGTGGCCGGCCGCGGTCGCCGCGCTGCCGCCCGGTCCGCTCGTCCTGGCCGTGGACGGTCCTGCCGCGCTGGACTGGGACGCCCTGACCGACGGCCTCACGGCCGCCGTGCGCATGGCGGGTCGGGAGCCACAGCGGTCGGACGTACGCGATCACTACGCGCCCTCCGCCGCCGAACGGATCGCAGCCCCGCCCCACCCCGCCGACGACCCGTTCTTCACCCCGCTGTCGCAGGCGGCCGTCGAGGACCTCTTCGACGCCGTGCCCCGGCCGGCAAGGCCCGCGGGCGACGGTGTGCTGCTGGTCCTCGGCCCGGGCGCGGCGCTCTGCGAACCGGACGTCCTCTGGTACGCCGACCTGCCCAAGCGGTACGCCGAAGCCGCCGTCGCCAAGGGCGAGCTGCCGGTCGGCGCCAACCTGGGCCGCTCCGGCGAACCGGGCGACCTGGTGCGGCTCTTCTACACCGACTGGCCCGTGCTGGACCGCCACCGCGACGCGATCGCCGGCCGGGTCGACCGATGGATCGACACACAGGACCCGGCGGCCCCCGCGTCCCTGGACGGTACCGCGCTGCGCGGCACGCTGCGCCACCTGGCGCACGGGCCCGTCCGCACGCGCCCGTACTTCAACTCCACGCCCTGGGGCGGCCGGTGGGCGGCGAGCGAACTGGGCTTCACCCCGCAGGCGGGCAACACCGCCCTCGGCTACGAACTGATCGCTCCCGAAGCGGGCGTGCTCGTCGGCCAGAAGGACGGAGCGCAGGTCGAGATCCCGTTCCAGCTGCTGTGCGTCGAGCACCCCGAAGCCATGCTCGGCGAAGAGGTGCACCGCCGGTTCGGCACCTCCTTCCCCATCCGCTTCGACTACCTCGACACGATGGGCGGCGGCAACCTCTCCCTGCATCTGCACCCCCGTGAGCAGTACATGCGGGAGGTGTTCGGCTGGCCGTACACCCAGCACGAGACGTACTACGTCACGGCGCACGAGGACGGCGCCCACGTGCTGCTCGGGCTCACCGAGGACGCGGACCCCGACGTCATGCGGCGCCAGGTGGAGGAGGCCATCGCCGACGGCACCCCGCTGCCCGTCCAGGACCACATACAGACGCACGAGTCGGTCCAGGGCCAGCTGTTCATGATCCCCGCGGGCACCCCGCACGCCTCCGGCGCCGGAAACCTTGTGCTGGAGGTGAGCGCGACCCCGTACCTGTACTCGCTGCGCCTGTACGACTGGCTGCGCAAGGACGCCGCCGGAGCGTCCCGGCCGTTGCCCTACGAGCACGGGTTCGCCAACCTGGACACGGCCCGGCGGGGGGAGGACGTGGTGAAGGACCTGATCCAGCAGCCGCGTACGCTGCGCGCCGGCGAGGGCTGGCGCGAGGAGGTCGTCGGCGCGCTGCCCGAGATGTTCTACGCCGTGCACCGGCTGGTCGTCGCCCCGGAGGCCGACATCACCGACGACACCGCGGGCCGCTTCCACATCCTCAACGTCGCCGCCGGCCAGGGAGCCGTCGTCGAGACCCATGACGGTCGCAGCCACTTCCTGGCCTTCGCGGAGACCCTCACGATCCCCGCCGCGGTGGGCCCCTACCGGGTGCGCTCCGTGGGCGGCGACGAGGTGCGGATCGTGAAGGCGCTGGTGGTGGAGCCGTGACCGCGGCCCCTACGGCCTCCGGTGCTTCCGCTGCCTCCGCGGGAGGACCGGTCGTGCCGGTCCCCGTCCTCGACGTCGGCGGTACGCACGTCACCGCCGCGCTCGTCGACCCCACGACCGGCCACCCGGTCCCGTCCTCGGTGATCCGCAGACCGCTCGGTTCGCACGCCGACGCCGACGGCATCCTCGACGACATCGCCCTGACCGCGCTGCAACTGCCGTTCGGACATGGCCCCTTGTGGGGTGTGGCGATGCCCGGACCCTTCGACTACGACACCGGGATCGGCCGTTTCACGGGCATCGGCAAGTTCGAGTCCCTGTCCGGCGTGGACGTGGGCGCCGGACTGCGCGGGCGCCTCCTCGACCGGGCCGAGCGGCTGTGCTTCCTCAACGACGCCGACGCCTTCGCCCTCGGCGAGCACCGGGCCGGGGCGGCCGAAGGACACGACCGCGTGGTGTGCCTGACGCTGGGCACGGGCATCGGCTCCTCCTTCCTGCGTGACGGGCGGCCCGTTCACGACGGCCCCGACGTGCCGCCCGCCGGTCATGTGCACCGGCTGGACATCGACGGCCGTCCGCTGGAGGACACGGTCTCGCGCCGTGCCATCCGCCTCCACCACGCCCGGCTCGCGGCTCCGCACCGGGAGCCTGACCCGCGCGAGGAGTTCGCCCTGCCGGACGTCCACGAGATCGCCGCAGCGGCCGAGCAGGGCGACACCGCGGCCGTGGAGGCGTTCCGCTACGCTTTCGACGCCCTCGGCAGGGCCCTGGCCCCGTGGATCGACCGCTTCGGGGCCACCGCGGTCGTCGTCGGCGGTTCCATGGCGCAGTCGTGGGATCTGATCCATCCGGCGTTCGCCCGGGGACTGGCTCAGGCCGACAGAGCGCCCGTACGCGTCCTGCCGGCCCGGCAGCCCGCGGCGGCACCGCTGATCGGGGCCGCGCACTGGGTCCGGAGCACGGCGGGCACTTCATGAGGACCGGTCAGGGGCGAGGTCGCCGCCGCAGGCCGACGGAGAAGGGGGGACGGGCATGACCGCTCGTCGAGGCGGCGGGCCGACCATGCACGACGTCGGGAAGCTCGCGGAGGTCAGCGCCATGACCGTCTCCCGCGTACTGAAGAACGACCCCGGTGTGTCCGAGGCGACCAGGGAACGTGTCTTCGCCGCGGTGGACCGGCTGGGCTACCGCCGCAACGAGACCGCGCGCAGCCTGCGGCTCGGCGGCAGCGGGATGATCGGCCTCGTCGTCACCAACCTCGCCAACCCCTTCTACTCGCGTCTCGCGCTCGGCGTCCAGGAAGTCGCCACCGAGTACGGCTTCCGGATGGTGCTCAGCAACTCCGCCGAGCAGGCCGACCGGGAGCCCGGCCTCGTCGACGGCCTCGTCGACCACCAGGTCGAAGGGCTCATCGTCGTCCCCGCGGGCAGCAGGCAGCAGCACCTGGCCGCCGCCATGCGCCATGTACCCGTCGTGCTCGCCGCCCGGCCGCCCGCCGGGCTCGACACCGACTGCGTACTGGTCGAGGACTTCCACGGGGCCCGCGAGGCCACCGCCTGTCTGTTGGCCGAGGGGCACACCCGCATCGCCTTCCTGGGCAATCCGCCCTCGCTCTACACCGGGGCCGAACGGCTGCGCGGGTTCTGGGCGGCACACGACGAGGCAGGCGTCGAGCCCGACGGCGCCCTCATCCGGCAGGGCCTCGTCGACGCCGCGACAGCCGAGGCGGCGACCCTCGAACTGCTGGGACGGCCCGACGCCCCCACCGCGTTGTTCTGCACCAACAACCGCATCAGCCAGGGCGCCATCCGGGCCCTGCACAAGTCGGGAGTCACCCTGCCCCTGGCGGGCTTCGACGACTTCGACCTGTCCGACATCCTCGGCCTGCCGCTGACCCTCGTCTCCTACGACGCCGACGAGATCGGCCGGGAAGCCGCACGCCTGCTCATCGACCGCCTGGGCCACAAGGACGCGGAGCAGCCCCCTTCCCGCCGCGTCACGATCCCCACGCGCGTCGTCCGCCACGGCGTCCACGCCGACGGCCGCCCTGTCGGCACACCGCGGACCGACACGTGAGCAAGTCGCGCAACGCGTCACGTGATCAAGCCACGTGAGCATGTCGCGTAGGCAAGCCATGTAAGCAAGTCGCGCAACGCGTCACGTGACATGACACCTGAGTCACGCGACAAGGCACATGAGAAGAAGGGCCGACCATGCAGTTCCCCACGAGTGTCGAGGACCATCCGCTGGTTCGGCGCGCGGTGCGGCACCTCGACGCCCTCGGTGACCCGCGCTACGGACAGCTGCTGGTGCGCTGCCTCGACGACACCCTCGCGCGCACCATCCGGCCCATGCCCGACGGCAGCGCGTTCGTGGTCACCGGCGACATCCCCGCCATGTGGCTGCGCGATTCGTCGACCCAGCTGATGCCCTACCTCGCGCTCCTCCAGGACGACAAGGGCCTGCAGGATCTGGTGGCCGCCGTACTGGCGCGCCAGTTCGACCAGATCCGGCGCGACCCGTACGCGAACGCCTTCAACCCCGAACCGTCGGGACGCGCCCACGACGGTGACGACCTGTGCGAGGACCCCTGGGTGTGGGAGGAGAAGTACGAAGTCGACTCCCTGGCCTTCCCGCTCCTGCTCGCCCACCGCTTCTGGCGGGCCACCGGCCGCACCGACCACCTCGACGGGGCGGTGCGCACCGCCCACGCCGTGCTCACCGTGTGGCGCACCGAGCAGGACCACGAGCACCTGTCCTCGTACCGCTTCGTTCGGTCCTCCGGCCCGGCGAGCGACACCCTGCCCGGCGACGGCCGGGGAACACCCGTGGCCCGGATCGGAATGACCTGGAGCGGATTCCGGCCGAGCGACGACGCCTGTACGTACGGGTACAACGTGCCCGCCAACCTCTGCGCGGCAGCCGCCCTCGACGCGACGGCCGAGATGGCACACCAGGTCGGGGACACGGCACTGGCTGCCGATGCCACCGCCCTCGCGGCCGAACTGCGCGCAGGGGTCGCCCGCCACGGAACCGTCGACCACCCCGACCACGGCACGATCTACGCCTACGAAGTGGACGGCCTCGGCAACGCCCTGCTGATGGACGACGCGAACATGCCGAGCCTCCTCTCCCTGCCCCTGGTCGCGAACGTGTCGACCGCCGACCCGCTGTACCGCGCGACGCGCGAGTTCGTCCTGTCCCCGGCCAACCCGACCTGGTACCGGGGGGCCGCGGCCCAAGGAGTGGGCAGCCCGCACACCCCCGAGGACCACATCTGGCCGATCGCCATCGCGGTGGAAGGGCTGACCGGCGACGACGACGCGGCGCGGCTCGCGGCGCTGCGCACGCTGGCGGACACCGACGCGGGCACCGGTGCCATGCACGAGTCCTTCCACAAGGACGATCCGGGCCGGTTCACCCGGCACTGGTTCTCCTGGGCCAACGCGATGTACGCGGAACTGGCCCTGGACGTGGCCGGCCTCGGGACCCGCTCCCTGTGGTCCCATCCTGCTCCGCGCCCGCCGGCGCCCCCGGCGTGAACCTGCCCGCCCGCTCGTGGTCGGTGGCGATCCGGAGGTAGGTTCTCGACATGGACTTTCGTACCAAAGTAGAGCGTGCTCAGCGCCTCAAGCAGCTTCATGCCGATCACCAGCCGCTCGTGCTGCCGACCGTCTGGGACGCCTGGTCGGCGCGCACGGCGGTCGCCGCCGGGTTCCCCGCGCTGACGATCGGCAGCCACCCGCTTGCCGACTCCCGGGGGGCCGAGGACCACGAGGGGCAGACCTTCGAGGAAGTACTGGCCGCCGTCAGGCCCATCATCGCCGCGGTCGACGTCCCCGTGTCCGTGGACCTGGAGGCCGGGTACGGACAGAAGCCCGCGGATCTCGTCGCCGGACTCATCGAGGTCGGCGGCGTCGGTCTCAACGTCGAGGACACCGTCCACTCGGACGGCGGACGCGTGCGCAGCACGCAGGAGCACGCGAGTTACGTCGCCGGCCTGCGCGCGGCGGCCGACGACGCGGGCGTGCCGGTATGGGTCAACGGGCGCACCGATCTCTTCATTCATGCGAAGGACGCCGCCGGTGTCCTCGACGAGGCGATCGAGCGCCTGCGGGCCCTGGAGCAGGCCGGCGCCGACAGCGTCTACCCGGTGGGCATCCAGGACAACGACGAGCTGCTCACCGCGGTGACCGGTGCCGTCGCCATTCCCGTGAACTCCACGGCCCATCCCGTCAAGCACGACCTTGAGCGCTTCCGCCGTCTGGGCGTCGGCCGGATCACCTACGGCCCGCTGCTGCAGATCGCGTTGACGGACACGATGAAGGACATGCTCGGGCCTTGGGCGCCCTGACGAGCTGATCGAGCGTGGGGCGCCCGCGGGGGCCCCCCACGCTTCCGAGACAGCTCGACCGTCCGTCTTCGGCGTCATACTGTCCCGCGTGCGAGTAGCGATCATGACGGCGGGTTCGCGGGGTGATGCCGCGCCCTACACGGGACTCGGGCGCGGGCTGCACCGCAATTCCACCGGGATCGGCAGACTGGCCCGGATGGTCGGGATGACACGCTCGCTCGTGGAGCGGATGACGGACGACCTGGTGGCCGCCGCCGGATCGGCCGACGTACTGCTGCTGTCCAGTTCGCTGGGACCCCTCGGTCACGCCGTCGTCGAGGGGCACGGCCTGCCGAGCATGGGCGTCTACCTGCAACCCCTGTCACCGAAAAGGGAGTTCGCGCCACCGGTGACCGGCACACGGTCCCTGGGGTCGGTGGGCAATCGGCTCGCGGGGCGTGCCGTCGACGTGGCCGTGGACCAGATCTTCGCCGACGCGACACGGGCGTTGCGGACCCGGCTCGGTCTGCCGCCGCTCGGCTCGCGTGCCGCCCGCCGGGCCCGTGAGCGGCGCGACTGGCAGGTGCACCACGGATTCAGCCCGCTGGTGGTACCCAGACCGCGCGACTGGCGACCCGGCCTCGGCGTCGCCGGTTACTGGTGGCCGTACGACCAGGACCGTCAACTCCCCGACGAGCTGCGGAACTTCCTCGACGAAGGGCCCCCTCCGGTCTTCTTCGGGCTGGGGAGTGCCACCGTGCCGGACGCGCAGCGGCTGGGCGAGGAGGTCGTACGGGCCCTGCGCGCGGCCGGGGTCCGGGGTGTCGTGCAGCGGGGCTGGGCCGGGCTGTCCGTCACCGGCGACGACATGTTCACCGTCGACGAGGTCCCGCACGCGGCGCTCTTCCCGCGGATGGCCGCGGTGGTCCATCACGCCGGTGCGGGAACGACCGGGGCGACGCTGCGCGCCGGCGTGCCGGCCGTGCCGGTGCCGATCCAGTTCGACGAGGCGTTCTGGGCCGCGCGGCTCGTCTCGCTCGGCGTGGCCCCGGCGGCGGTTCCGCTGCGCGGGCTCACCGCGGACGCTCTCGGCGCCGCCGTGGCACGAGCCGTGACCGACCCCGCCCACACGGCGCGAGCGAGGAAACTGGCGGACCGGCTCGGCGGTGAGGACGGAGTACGGCCCGTCCTCACCGCCGTGGACCGCCTGTGACCAGGAGTCCGAGGGCGAGCAGTCCTTCGCCGACCGCGGCGCCTGCTCGTCCCGGACCGTCGTACGGGACCGCTGTTAGCCGAAGTCGTCGGGGACGATGCGGAGCTTCTGCGCGATGCGGGCGAGCGCCTTCTGGTCGGTGCTGTTGAGCGAGTCGAGGACCATGCGGCGTACGGCCCGCAGGTGTGTGGGCGCTGCTAGACGCACGATGTCGAAGCCGGCGTCGGTGAGCTCGGCGAGGGTGTAACGCCCGTCGGCCGGGTCGGGTGTCCGTACGACCCAGCCGCGCTGTTCGCAGCGTTTGGTGACGTTGGACAGGCGGGAGAGCGACCCGCTGGCGAGGAAGGCGAGCTCTCCCATCCGCAGTTTGCGCTGCGGGGCCTCGGAGAGGTGGCTGAGCACGAGGTACTCGAACAGGGTGAGGCCGTGCTCCTGCCGCAGCGGCGACTCCAGCTTGCCGGGCAGCAGCAGGATGAGGGAGATCATCCCCGTCCACGCCGCCTTCTCCTGCTCGTCGAGCCATCGCAGCTCCTCGTCGTCCTCGTGCTCGCCCGCGCCGCTCATGGACCCTCCCGTGCTGGTCACGAATCTCCCTGCTCTCCGGCGAAGCCCGCCATCGCTTTACGCTTGAAGTCATTCCGTGTTAAGTTCACTTTACGCGTGAACTCATGGATGGGGAAACGCGCCCCTACGAACAGGAAGAGGAAGCATCATGAGCACTGTCACTTTCGGCGTGGTTCCGGGCTACGGCGAGAAGCTGCACGACGCCCTCGGCTACAGCGGGGCCGTCCGCGTCGACGACCGGGTCGAGATCTCCGGTCAGGCCGGAGTGGATGACGACCTGGTCATCCCCGACTCGCTGGAGGATGAGATCATCCAGGCCTTCGACAACGTGGAGCGCACGCTCGCCACGGTCGGCGCGACATGGAAGGACGTCATCCACGTCAACTCGTACCACAAGGTCGCGCCGGGAGAAGACATCATCGGTGACGACCACAACTTGGTCATGGCCGAGCAGTTCCGTCGTCGTCTCGACGGCCGCGCGCCGATCTGGACGGAGACCGGCGTCACGGTCCTCGGCCTTGCCGCCATGCGTGTGGAGATCCGGGTCACGGCCATCGTCGGCTCCGGGAACTGAACCATCACCTGCAACGACCGAACCGCGGTCACCATGGGTTGGGCCGTGCCTCATCGCCGCGATGGCTGCCCGGTTCGGTCGGCCCGTCCGCCCGCTCATGCGCAACGCCGTCGCCGCCTCCGGTCGGGCTGCGGCCTGCCGCGGCCCAGGCCACGCCTGATGGTGGACGGGTTTTCGGCGGCGGCGTTCGCCACCAGCCGACGACCGGCTGGTGGTGGGCGGGGCCCGGCATTGCGGCTGGAACGCTTGTCGGGGTGATCGGGGTGATCGGGGTGATCGGGGTGATCGGGATGATACGGCTTCGCGGCGGGCGGCCGGCGCCCGATCGAACCGGCCGATCTGCTTGAGGGGCGGCCGCGGAGGCACCCGCTGTGTGCCCGAACTGCTGTGGACCGTACGGCCCTTGAGGCGGCTGCCCGGCGTGACGGAACAGGAACTACGGGGCACTGGCTGTGGGCCATTGCCGGCCCGCTCCGTACCTCTTGACGCCCTTGGTTCAGACCTTTAAGTTCTCCCTCGCACCGCATGTTCACAGGTGAACTTATCGTTCACCGACATGAACGAGCCTCCCCCCACCGTCTGTTCATGACGAAAGGCTGCGATCACCCCCATGACCGTGCGAACCCGTACTCGTTCCCACGCCCTGCGCGGCGGACTCGCCCTGGCGGCCCTGCCCCTGGCGGCAGGTCTCCTCGCCGCCCCGCACGCCGACGCCGCCCCGGCGGCCCCCTCGCCCGCCGTCGCCCCGGCGGCCCCCTCGCCCGCCGTCGCCCCGTACCTCTACAACGGCTGGGGCAACCCGCCCAGCCCGACGACGATCACCCAGGCCACCGGCGTGAAGTCGTTCACCCTCGCCTTCATCCTCAGCAATGGCTACTGCAACCCGCAGTGGGACGGCAGCCGTCCGCTCACCGGCGGCGTCGACCAGCGCACCATCACCACGATCCGCAACGGCGGCGGCGACGCCATCCCGTCGTTCGGCGGATACAGCGGCAACAAGCTGGAGAGCTCCTGCTCCAGCGCGAGCGAACTCGCCGCCGCCTACCAGAAGGTCATCGACGCCTACACGCTCAAGGTCATCGACATCGACATCGAGGCCGCCGCGTACGACAGCCCCACCGTGCAGCAGCGCACCGTCGACGCCCTGAAGACCGTCAAGTCACGCAACCCGGGCCTGAAGGTCCACATCACCATCGGCACCGGGCAGAGCGGCCCCGACACCAGCCTGATCAAACGCGCTGCCGCGTCGGGCCTGTCGACCGACAGCTGGACCATCATGCCCTTCGACTTCGACGGCGGAAGCCAGAACATGGGCACCCTGACCCTGCGCGCCGCCGAGGGTCTGAAGACCGCGCTGAAGCAGGCGTACGGCTACAGCGACGACCAGGCCTACCGGACCATGGGCATCTCCTCCATGAACGGCGTCACCGACCAGAACGAGAAGGTCACCGTCGCCGACTTCCGCACCATCCTCGGCTACGCCCAGCAGCACCACCTGGCCCGGCTCACCTTCTGGTCCGCGAACCGCGACCGGCCCTGCACCGGCGGCGACTCGGAGAGTTGCTCCGGCGTCGCTCAGGCCGCCTGGGACTACACCCGTGTCTTCGCCCAGTACACCGGCTGACCCCCCACCGTTCCTCGTCGCCGAAGGACCACACATGATGCGCTTCAAAGCCCTGGCCACCGCCACCGTCGCGGGCCTCGTCGGTACGATCGCAGTCCTGAGCACCGGCAGTGCCGCCGCGGCCGACCCGAACAAGGCCCCGGGTGGCAACTTCGACCTCTCCGTATGGCAGTTGCAGGAGCCCGTCGGCTCTCCCGGCTCACCGACCACCATCTCCTCGTCCCGGCTCCAGGGTGCGAACGGCTTCCAGGACTCGTACTTCTACACCGACACCCGGGACGGGGCGATGACCTTCTGGGCCCCCGAGAAGGGCGTCACCACGCCCAACTCCAAGTACGCACGCTCCGAACTGCGGGAGATGAACCGCAACGGCAGCGCCGCCGACTGGTCGCTCAGCGGCAACCACCGCATGAACGCGACCCTGCGCGTGGTGTCGGTGACCTCCAACGTGTGCGTGGGCCAGATCCACCTCGGCTCCGGAGGGTCCTCCACGAAGCCGCTCATCGAGCTGTACTACCGCGCCAACGGCGACATCGTGGCCGGCATCGAGAACTCACCCGCCGGCGGCCAGACCCCGCACACCGTCGGCCACGTCTCGCTCGGCAAGACCTGGACGTACTCCATAGCCGTCTCCGGCGGCCGCACCATCGACCTCACCGTCAACGGCAGCACCACGCACTACACGATCCCGACCTCGTTCGACCCGTACAAGCAGTACTTCAAGGCCGGTTCGTACAACCAGTCCTCCTCGGAAAGCACGACGAAGGGGGCCCGTGTCGCCTTCTACGGCCTGACGGTCTCCCACAACTGACGTGGACCGGGGGTGCACGCCATGGACGAGCACCCCCGGCCGACTCAGCCACGACGGGAACCGCACGCAAGCCTCGTCCGTGCCATCGCAGGAGGGAGCGGTGGCCTGGCCGGGCGGCTTGCCGAAGGTGTGTCTTTCCGAAGTTGATCGCGGTGCCGGTGCGCACCGCCCTGTGGAAGTGGACCGCGCCGCTGGAGAACACCGCCCCGCCGAGGCCCCCGCCGTTGAACGTGACGCCGGTGAAGTCGAAGTTGTGGCCCTGCCGGGGCTCTTGACGGCCGAGGGGGAGTCGGAGGTAGGCGCACAGGACGTCGATGCACGTCTGGCGTAGTCCCCGGGTGGGTGCATCGTCGGCGAGGCCGGTCAGTGCGTGAACACCGCCGAGGCGTACGGCTGCGGATGCGTCGCCGAGCTGGGAGACGGCGGTGGTGAAGCGTTCGGTGTGCAGGCGCGTGGCGTCGCGCAGGGCGCCGTCCTCGTCGACGCGCTGACGTCGGTAGGCCACCACCAGGGCGACCAGGGCTCCCGCGCCGGCCACGGCGCCGAAGGCGAGTTTGACCAGGTCGAACAGCGTTGCCGCGTCGATAGCCTGCCCAGGCGTGCGACTGATGAGCAATGGCTCGCCCAGCGACCGCAGTTGACCACAGTTGCAGCGGCGCCGCGAAGCGAGCGCTGTTCAGCTTTGCGGCTGACGCGCCCCGCGACCGCCATCGGTCAGGCCGAGCGACAGGAGCCGTCCTTCCAGGACCTCCCGCTTGCCGTTCGTCTCCGGTTCGCTCGCCGAACAGCGGAATCATCCATTCATCGGGCGTCGGCCGAAGCGTGTCGTGCTCCTCGGCCGACTGCCGTGCCCGGGTGGCCCTTCCGGCCCCGTGCCGTGCCGGTGAACCACGACGTGAAGTGCGCGGCGATGTGCGACATCCACCACCACGTCAAGACCAACGCCCACCCGGACACCTTCAGTTCGCCGCGTTGAGGCAGCGTCACCTAATTGTTATGGCGGATGACAAATAGCGCTTCCCGCGCTCTGGGCACGGAGTCCGGAGCGTCGTAAGTTCCCGCTCACAACATTCAGTCCGGGCGGATCACCCGACACCCGGCAATTCCTCCGAGAGCGCGCTCCTCGGTTTCCTCCTCCCCGCCCTCGTACGCCCGGTCGTGCGGTCGTCCGGTCGTGACACCAGAAAGGACCCTGCCCATGCGCAAGGGATTCCTCCTCCTCACCGCCGCCTCGGTGGCGCTGGCCAGCTCGCTCACTGCCTGCGGCGACTCCTCGTCGGACGACGGTGACTCCGGTTCCGGCTCCAAGCCGAAGATCGGTGTGATCCTTCCGGACAGCAAGTCCTCGCCCCGCTGGGAGACAGCGGACCGCAAGTACCTCTCCGAGGCGTTCAAGGCGGCGGGCGTCGAGTACGACATCCAGAACGCGCAGAACGACAAACAGGAGTTCCAGACCATCGCTGACCAGATGATCACCAGCGGTGTGAACGTCCTGGTGATCGTGAACCTGGACAGCGGCACGGGCAAGGCGGTTCTGGACAAGGCCAAGGCGCAGGGCGTCGCCACGATCGACTACGACCGGCTCACCCTCGGCGGCTCCGCCCAGTACTACGTGAGCTTCGACAACGTCGCGGTCGGCAAGCTGCAGGGCGAGGGCCTCAGCAAGTGCCTGACGGACATGAAGGCCAAGAAACCCATCATCGCCACCCTCAACGGCTCACCGACCGACAACAACGCCACGCTCTTCGCCGAGGGCTACAACGGCGTTCTCGATCCGAAGTACAAGTCGGGCGAGTACGTGAAGGGCCCGGACCAGTCCGTCCCGGACTGGGACAGCGCCCAGGCCAACACCATCTTCGAGCAGATGCTCACCAGCCAGCCCAGGATCGGCGGCGTGCTCGCCGCCAACGACACGCTCGGCAATGCGGCCATCGCCGTCCTGCGCAAGCAGAACCGCAACGGTGATGTGCCGGTCACCGGCCAGGACGCCGGCGTGCAGGGCCTGCAGAACATCCTCACGGGCGACCAGTGCATGACCGTGTACAAGGCCGTCAAGAAGGAAGCCGACGCCACGGCCAGGCTCGCCATCTCTCTCGCCAAGGGCGAAAAGGGCGACACCAACGCGACCGTCGAGGACCCCGAGGGTAAACGCAAGGTCCCGTCCGTGCTGGAGACACCGGTGGCCATCTACAAGGAGAACATCCAGGACGTCGTGGACGACGGCTTCGTCACCAAGGAGGAGCTGTGCAAGGGCAAGTACGCCGCCCTGTGCACCCAGGCCGGCATCAAGTAGCCCCGAGCGGCCGACCGGACCGTCACCACCCCTGGTCCGTCCTAGCGGGCCGGCCCGACCGGCCCGACCGGCCCGACCGCGGGTCCCGGGACTTCCAGTTCCCCGGGGCCCGCGGCCTCACGACCCCAAGGAGCCGTCTTCCATGACAGTGACCCCCACGACCCCGATCCTTCGACTGCGCGGGATCGACAAGAGCTTCGGCGCCGTGCAGGTACTGCACGACGTGTCCTTCGACGTCCGTCCGGGAGAGGTGACCGCCCTTGTCGGAGACAACGGCGCGGGCAAGTCCACCCTGGTCAAGTGCATCGGCGGGATCCATCCGATGGACGGCGGCGAGTACTGGTTCGAAGGCGAGCAGGTCCAGGTGCACAGCCCGCGCGAGGCGGCTGCCCTGGGCGTCGAGATCGTGTACCAGGACCTGGCCCTCTGCGACAACCTCGACATCGTGCAGAACATGTTCCTAGGCCGCGAGAAGCGCCGGGGGCTCGTCCTGGACGACACGACGATGGAGGAGATGGCCGCGCAGACCCTCGAAGGGCTGTCGGTCCGCACCGTCAAGTCCATCCGCCAGCAGGTCTCCAGCCTCTCCGGCGGCCAGCGGCAGACCGTGGCCATCGCCAAGGCCGTGCTGTGGAACAGCAAGGTCGTCGTCCTGGACGAGCCGACCGCCGCGCTCGGTGTCGCCCAGACGGCACAGGTCCTCGAACTGGTCCGGCGGCTGGCCGACAACGGTCTCGCCGTGGTCCTGATCTCGCACAACATGAACGACGTCTTCGCGGTGTCCGACCGGATCGCCGCGCTCTACCTGGGCCGGATGGCCGCCCAGGTGAGGACGTCGGACGTGACGCACTCCCAGGTCGTCGAACTCATCACCTCGGGCCGCAGCGGAGACCTCGGCCTCGCCCAGAGCAACGGAGTCACCGCATGACCGCAGCAGTCGTCCCCGAGAAGCCGGAACTGCCGCGCGGTCCCGGTACGCCGAAGAAGAACAAAGCGGCCTCGGCCGCGAGCCTGCGCTCGGTCGCCCGGAACTACGTCGACCGGGTACGGGGCGGCG
Organism: Streptomyces liliiviolaceus; assembly: GCF_018070025.1. NCBI lineage: Bacteria > Bacillati > Actinomycetota > Actinomycetes > Kitasatosporales > Streptomycetaceae > Streptomyces > Streptomyces liliiviolaceus. Next base: position 1,556,823 of record NZ_JAGPYQ010000002.1, on the reverse strand, counting down.
AGTTGGGCGCCCTGCCCGCCGTACTCGGCCTGATCGTCCTGTGCGTGTTCTTCGCCGCCCTGCGCCCGGTCTTCCTGTCCGAGCTGAACTTCGCCAACCTGCTCACCCAGGGCGCGGGCAGCATCGCCATCGCCATGGGTCTCGTCTTCGTCCTCCTCCTCGGCGAGATCGACCTGTCCGCGGGATACGCCAGCGGGGTCTGCGCCGCCGTCCTCGCCATCCTGCTCACCGACCACGGCTGGCCCTGGTACGGCGCGGCCGGCGCGGCGATCCTCACCGGCACGGTCATCGGCCTGCTGCTCGGCCTGCTGGTGGCGAAGGTCGGCATCCCCTCGTTCGTGGTCACTCTGGCCGCCTTCCTGGGGTTCCAGGGCATCGTGCTGATGCTGCTGAAGGAAGGCACCAACATCTCGATCCGCGACGAGACGATCCTGGCCGTCGCCAACAACAACCTCTCCCCGGCGCTGGGTTGGGTCCTGCTCGCCGTCGGTGTGGGGGCGTACGCGGCGATCCAGTTCCGGCAGAGCCGCAACCGCCGGCGGCGCGGGCTCGCTCCCGCTCCGGCCGCCCTGCTCGCGGTCAGGATCGGCGGCCTGGCGGTGCTCGGCGCGGTCTCGGTCCACCTGCTCAACCAGGAGCGCAGCCGCAACGTCATCGTCGACTCGCTCAAGGGTGTGCCGATCGTGGTGCCGGTCATCGCCGTCCTGCTGGTCGCCGGTACGTTCCTGCTCCAGCGCACCTCGTTCGGCCTGCACATCTACGCGGTGGGCGGCAACGCCGAGGCGGCCCGCCGGGCCGGCATCAACGTGGCCGCCATCAGGATCTCCGCGTTCGTCATCTGCTCCTCCCTGGCCGCGGTCGGCGGCATCATCGCCGCGTCCCGGGGCAACTCGGTGGACCCCAACACCGGTGGCAGCAACGTGCTGCTGCTGGCGGTCGGCGCCGCCGTGATCGGCGGGACGAGCCTGTTCGGCGGGCGGGGCAGGGTCCTCGACGCCGTGCTCGGCGGGATGGTCGTCGCGGTCATCCAGAACGGGATGGGCCTGATGGGGTACAGCTCAGGGGTCAAGTACGCTGTCACGGGTTCGGTTCTGCTGGTGGCCGCAGGCGTGGATGCGCTGTCCCGTCGCCGGGCCGTACGACGATGATGTCTGGGGTGCCATGAAAGCCGGTCCCTCGCAGGAGGAGATCCGCCGGCACAACCTCGGCACCCTGCTCCGTCATGTGCACATCGGCGGGTCCATGTCGCGTGCCGTCCTGGCCGAGCGCATGGGGCTCAACCGCAGCACCATCCTGGGCCTGGTGAGCGAGCTGGGCTCGGCCGGCCTGGTCCGCGAGGAACTGCCCCGGGACACCGGCAGGGCCGGCCGGCCGTCCCTGGTCGTACGGCCCGAGTCCGACCGCGTGTACGTTCTCGCCTTCGACGTGGGAGTGGACCGGCTGGCCGCCGCCCGCATCGGCCTGGGCGGGGTCTTCCTCGACCGCAGGGAGACCCCCGTGCTTCCCGGCCGGCGCGACGCGGGGAAGGTGGCCGAGGTCCTCGCCGGCTCCGCGCTGGACATGGTGGACGCGGCAGGGCCCGGCACCTACTGCGTCGGTGTGGCCGCCGCCGTCCGCGGGATGGTGCGCCGGCCCGACGGTCTCGTCCGCGCCGCCCCCCATCTCGGCTGGGAGGACGAGGAGTTCGGCGAGGACCTCATGCGCCTGCTGGGCCTGGGGCTTCCGGTCTCCGTGGGCAACGAGGCCAGCCTCGGCGCGCTCGCGGAGCATCTGCGCGGGGCCGGGGCCGGCTGCCAGGACCTCGTGTACCTGCACGGCGACATCGGCATCGGCGGCGGAGTCGTCACCGGCGGCCAGTTGCTGGCCGGCGACCAGGGGTACGGCGGCGAGATCGGGCACATGGTCGTCAACCCGCGCAACGGCAGGCTCTGCGGCTGCGGGGCGCACGGCTGCCTCGAAGCCGAGGCGGGGGAGCGCGCCCTGCTGGAGGCCGCGCGGCGCGACCCGTCGGCCACCGGCCGGGAAGCCGTGCACGCCGTCGTCGAAGCGGCGGACCGGGGCGACATCACGGCCCGTGCCGCCCTGCACGACATCGGCGACTGGCTCGGCGTCGGTGTCGCCAACCTGGTCAATGTGCTCAACCCGCGCACGGTCGTCTTCGGCGGGACGCTCCGCGAGGTGTTCCTCGGCTCGGCCGCCCAGATCCGCAGCCGTATCAACCGCATCGCCCTCACGGCCTCCCGCGAGAACCTGCGGCTGCGGGTGGGGGAACTCGGCGACGACGCGGTGCTCGTCGGAGCCGCCGAACTCGCCTTCTCCGAGATCCTGGTCGGCCCCCTGGAGACGCTGGCCCGCGCCGGGGCGTAGCCCGAACCGGACAGGGGACGGGGGAGGGACCGGCTCGCGGATGGAGCCGGCCCCTCCGGTCACGTCAGCGGCTCAGCGGACCTCAGTGGGTCTCAGCAGGCCTTGCGCACGTATCCGCTGCCGCCGGGGGCGGTCACCAGCACATCACGCAGGACGACGCTGAGACGCCCGCCCCACTGGGCGCACGTCTCGTCGAAGTACTTCTGCTGGTACTCGATCACGATGACGTCGTCGTTGAAGCCCTCGGTGTAGTCGCCGCACTCCTTCCACTCGCCGCACTCCTCGGCGACGGCGAAGTCCAGGCCGGTCGCGGAGCGCTCGGTGGAGAGTTCGGGCGTGTTCTTCTGTCCGATGGCCAGGCCCTTGTCGTGGGCGTGGTCCGCGAGCAGCCTGACGAACGCCTTGGCGTTGGCCTTGCTGATCAGGTCGGTCCGGGTGAAGGAGTCGAGGTTGTCGGGCTCGACGGCGTCGAATCCCTTGTCGGCGCAGGCGTCGATCCAGGTGTTGACCTTCGCGGCGACCTGCTGGCGCTTGGCGGCGGTGCGGATGTCGAGGAAGGCCTCGTCCCAGTCCGGGTCGTAGACGACCTCTCCGTCCGCGTCCGTCAGCAGCAGGTCGCCCCACTCGTCCTCGGCTCCCGGCTGGGCCTGGAAGGCGTTGATGTAACAGATGTTGTACAGGCCCGCGGCCGGGGAGGCGGTGTGGTCGCGGGAGACGACCTCGACGTCGGAGGCCGGGGTGTAGGCCTGGCCGATCTGGTAGTCGAAGGGCGCGTTGGCCGGGGGCAGTTCGACCGCCGGAGCGGCGGCGTTCGCGCTCGACGAGACGAGCAGACCGCCGACGACGGCACACGTCAGGGACGCGGCCACGACGGCGGGCTTACGGGATCGCACGCGATGGGCGTGGGGCATGTGGAGCTCCAGAAGGTGGGGGTACGTCCCCGCCTCGGACCGCGCTTGAATGCGTCCGTCCTGGCGACTGTGTCCGGACTTGCGGTTGCAGGAACCGCTTTACCGGCTGGGCGTACCTCTGGCGCCAGGAAGCTGATGTTGGCGCTCCAGGGAGTAAACCGAGCGGCCCCGAGCCATGTCAACCGGCCGGTTCCGGTTGCGGAACGTTCACCACCAAACTCGTCTTTGGCACCGAGCGGTCCGCTTTCTCGACCAGTTGAGGCACTTTGATCGCGAGCGCGGACGGTCCACGGAGAGCCGCGCGGAAGCGAAAAGCAGGCTTCCCGGAGGTCAAGGGTCCGACGTCAACTGGCCTGTAAAACCTGATGACTTGGTAAAAATCCGGCACCAAGTCATGTACACGCCCATTCGGGGGAGTGCAGAGTCTGCGTGTCCGTTTCATCGGAACACGCGCGAAGGGACGACTCATGACACTCTCCCGTTCGGCACGTCTGGGGGTACTGGCCACAGCCGCCGCCTCCTTCTGCCTGATCGCCGCCGCACCCGCGCCCCACCCGGGCGCCGACGGCGTGGGCGACCCGTACTTCCCCCAGCTCGGCAACGGCGGATTCGACGTACGCCACTACGGCCTCGACGTGGCGTACGACCCCGACACCGACCGCCTCGACGGCCGCACCACGATCACCGCGCGCGCCACCCAGAACCTCTCGTCCTTCGACCTCGACCTCCAGAAGCTGGAGGTGACGAGGATCGAGGTGAACGGCAGACGGGCGCAGTTCACGCGCGAGGGCGACGAGATCCGCGTCAGCCCGCGCGACAGCCTGGACAAGAACAGGACGTTCACCGTGACCGTCACCTACGGCGGTGTGCCCGAGCCGCTGAGCGGCCCCATCGTCTTCGGCTCCGACTACGGCTGGATGAAGACCACCGACGGCGTCTTCGTCGCCTGCGAGCCCAACGCCGCGTCGACCTGGTTCCCCTCCAGCGACCACCCGGGCGACAAGGCCGCCTTCGACATCCGCATCAAGGCTCCCAAGGGTCTGACCGGGGTCTCCAACGGCCGTCTGGTCGGCACGTACGACAAGGACGGCCAGACCGTCGCCCACTGGCGCGAGACCCAGCCCATGGCGACGTATCTCGCGACGGCGACCATCGGCAGGTTCGACGTGAAGCAGGGCACGACCCCGGCGGGCACCCCGATCTACGTCGCCATCGACCCCGTCCTGGAGAACAGCAACAACGTCGACGTGTACGGCCTCACGGCCGAGGCGACCGACTACTGGTCGAAGGTCTTCGGCCCCTACCCCTTCGAGGAGACCGGCGCGATCGTCGACGACATGCCGCAGGCCGGCTTCTCCCTGGAGACCCAGACCAAGCCGGTCTACTCCGCCGTCCGCAGCGAGTCGACCATCGTCCACGAACTCGCCCACCAGTGGTTCGGCGACTCCGTCTCCGTGGAGAAGTGGCAGCACATCTGGCTCAACGAAGGCTTCGCGACCTACTCCCAGTGGCTGTGGAGCGAGCACAGAGGCACCCAGAGCGCCCACGACGCCTTCCTCGCGGGCTACAACGCGCGCCCCGCGGAGGCCGCCTTCTGGCAGACGGTCGTCGGCGACCCGCAGCGCGACACGATGTTCGCCTCCGCCGTCTACCAGCGCGGCGCGATGACGCTCCAGGTCCTGCGCGAACGCATCGGTGACAAGGCGTTCTTCAAGCTGCTCCCGACGTGGACCAGGCAGAACCGGTACGGGAACGTGAGCACCGACGATTTCGTCCGGCTCGCCGAGAAGATCTCGGGCCAACAGCTCGACGACCTCTTCCAGACGTGGCTGTTCACGAAGGGCAGGCCCGCCCTGTAGCGGATGGCAGCCCCCGTGTCGGTAAGCCGGCCGGCGGTCACCGGTGCAGTCAGCGCTTGTGGACGTGCTGGATGTCCGCATCCAGCACGTCGCGCGGATCACCGCTGTCCCCCGTGCGAGCTACGGCCAAGTGGCCTCTGAGAGGTGACGATCCGTGGGCGCCGGAACCGTAGCGTCCTCGTTGTCGCCGCGATTCGGAAACGAGCGGCCTACCCGACCGCCCCGTCCCTGAGTCCACCTCTTGTCGCTTTGGAGAGCCACGTGAACCGCACCCTCAAGACGACCGCCCTGGCCACGACGTTCTGCGCGGTGGCAGGCGCCGCCGTCGCCGGCTACGGCCAGGTCGCCGCGCAGGCCCAGGAGCCGTCGTGGACCGTGGCACGGACGCAGGCGCAGGTGCAGGCACAGACAGCGGCCGCCACGTCCGCGCGGCACGGCCACGGTCAGGGGGATGCCTTCACGGGGACCAGGAAGATCCGCGTCGACGGCCACTCGGTCAACGTCTCGTGCTCCGGCCGGACCGTGGCCCGTAAGCCCGTCGTCGTCCTGATGGCCGGAGGCGGCGACGGACTGGAGACGATGGCCGGGCTGCAGCAGACCCTGAGCCACCAGGGCAGGGTCTGCTCCTACGACCGGCTCGGGGAGGGCGCGAGCGATCAGCCGAACGGCATTCAGACCGTCGACGACAGCGGCAGGATCCTGACCGGCGTGCTCGACCGGATCGTCGGTGACCGCCCGGTCGTCCTGGCCGGCCACTCGCTGGGCGGCTACATCGCCGCCCGGTACGCCCCCGACCACCGGGACAGGGTCACGGGCCTGGTCCTGATGGACGCCACGATCCCGGCCCTCACCGAGGGCATCCGGAAGGCGATCCCCGAGTCCGCGACCGGCATGGCGGCCGAACTGCGCGACCAGACCATCGCGGTGAACGAGGGCCAGAACCCCGAGCAGTTCCTCATCGCCGACGCGCCGGTCCGCTCGGCGGGGCGCATCCCGGTGCGGATCATCAAGCACGAGTCCCAGTTCTCCGAGGTCCCCGACTACGGGCCCGCCCTGGAGCGGATGTGGGCCGAGGGCCAGCAGGAGTGGCGCGCCCTTTCCGCCCGCAGCCGCGTCAGCACCGCCGCCGGCAGCGGGCACTACATCCACGTCGACCGCCCCGACGTCGCCCTCAAGGCCATCCGGCAGGTCACCGCGCAGGCCACGAACCACCGGTGAACCCCCGCTGATGCCGGGAGGCGCCCGAGGCGCCGCCCGGCACGGGCGTCAGCCGGGCGAGAAGCCGTCGGCGGCGCCCGTCACCAGCAGGAGCGTCACCGTGGTCAGGGCCGTGGCCAGTCCGGACGCGACCAGCACGGCGAGGGTTCTGCGGGAGCGACCGGGACCGACCGGGGGCCGGTGCCCGTAACGGGCCAGCTGTGCCCAGTGGCGGGCCGCCTCCCGCGCCTCCCGACGATGGTGTACGGCAGCACACAGGCGGAGGCCGACCGTGACCACCGTGCCCGCCACCGCGGCGGCGCAGGGCATCCGCCAGGTCCCGCTCGCCAGGAGCACGGCCGCGACGGTCCCGGTCGTGCCCCAGCCGCTCAGACAGGCAGCCGCGGCGGTACGCCGGGACAGCGGACGGTCGGTCCCCGCGCGCAGCTCGGCGAGGGCCGGGACGTACCAGACGTGACCGGCCGCCGTCAGCAGTGCGGCGCCCAGCGCCAGGACGGGCTGCGACACGGTCACTTCACCGTCCCGGGCGCCGCGGCCCCCGTGGTCGTTGCGATCTCGGCACTCCCCGCACTCACCGCGATCCCCGGACTCCCCGCGATCTCCGGGTGGTGCAGGTCGAACGCCGGGGACTCCGACCGGATCCGCGGCAGGGCGGTGAAGTTGTGCCGCGGCGGCGGGCAGGACGTGGCCCACTCCAGCGAACGTCCGTATCCCCAGGGGTCGTCCACGTCCACCGGCTTCGCGTACTTGGCCGTCCACCACACGTTGTAGAGGAACGGCAGGATCGACAGGCCCAGTACGAACGACCCGATCGTGGAGAGGGTGTTGAGCGCCGTGAAGCCGTCCGCCGCCAGGTAGTCGGCGTACCGGCGGGGCATGCCCTCCGCGCCGAGCCAGTGCTGGACCAGGAACGTCAGGTGGAAGCCGACCGTGAGCGTCCAGAAGGTGAGCTTCCCGAGGCGCTCGTCGAGCATTTTGCCCGTGAACTTCGGCCACCAGAAGTGGAATCCGGCGAACATCGCGTACACGACCGTGCCGAAGACCGTGTAGTGGAAGTGCGCCACGACGAAGTACGAATCCGAGACGTGGAAGTCCATCGGCGGTGAGGCCAGGATGACGCCGGTCAGACCGCCGAAGACGAACGTGACCAGGAAGCCGACGGTCCAGAGCATCGGGGTCTCGAAGGACAGGGAGCCCTTCCACATGGTGCCGATCCAGTTGAAGAACTTCACGCCCGTCGGCACCGCGATCAGGAAGGTCATGAAGGAGAAGAACGGCAGCAGGACTCCGCCGGTGACGTACATGTGGTGCGCCCACACGGTCACCGACAGACCGGCGATCGCGATGGTGGCCCCGACCAGGCCCATGTAACCGAACATCGGCTTGCGCGAGAACACCGGGATCACCTCGGAGACGATGCCGAAGAACGGCAGCGCCAGGATGTACACCTCGGGATGCCCGAAGAACCAGAACAGGTGCTGCCACAGCAGCGCGCCGCCGTTCGCCGGGTCGAAGACGTGGCTGCCGAACCGGCGGTCGCACTCCAGCGCGAACAGCGCCGCCGCCAGCACCGGGAAGACGATCAGGATCAGTACGGCGGTCAGCAGCACGTTCCAGGTGAAGACCGGCATGCGGAAGACGGTCAGACCGGGGGCGCGCATGCAGATGACGGTGGTGATGAAGTTGACCGCGCCGAGGATGCTGCCGAACCCGGACAGGGCGACGCCCATGATCCACATGTCGGCGCCGAGGCCGGGGGAGTGCACGGCGTCGGACAGCGGGGCGTACAGGAACCACCCGAAGTCCGCGGCGCCGCCCGGTGTGAGGAAGCCGAACGCGGCGATCGACGAGCCGAACAGGAAGAGCCAGTAGGCGAGCATGTTCAGCCGCGGGAACGCCACGTCGGGCGCACCGATCTGCAACGGCATGATCCAGTTGGCGAATCCGGTGAACAGCGGCATCGCGAACATCAGCAGCATGATCGAGCCGTGCATCGTGAATGCCTGGTTGTACTGCTCGTTCGACATCAACTGCGTTCCGGGCCGGGCCAGTTCGGCGCGCATCAGCAGGGCCAGGACCCCGCCGACGATGAAGAACACGAACGCGGACACCAGGTAGAGGGTGCCGATCCTCTTGTGGTCGGTGGTCGTCAGCCACTCGACCCAGGTCGGGCGGGCGGGCGTCCGGCTGCTCCCGCCTGTCCGCCACGCGGCGTCGCTCCCGTCGGACCCTACGGGGGCCGCATCGGCCGAGGGGGCCACGTCACGCGTATGCGCGGCCTCCGACTGCTGTCTCTGTGCCTCGTCCACCGGACGGTTCCCTTTCCTTCGCCGTTGCGCTCAGCGCTGTGCTTGCGGCGCCTCCCGGCTGCCGCTCCATGATCGGCTCGGGGGTACGAGGGTCGGGTAGGGCCGAACAGTCCCCCCGCGCGGACCGGTGGGGTGGGCCCAAGGATCCACTTCGCCGTGCGACGAATCGGGGCGGGCTCACGCTCGGGCTCGCGGTCGGGCCCCGGTTCCGTACCAGGTCGGGCGGCCGTAGGAGGCGTACGGCGGCGGCCGGTGGCGTACGGCGTGCGCCCCGCATACGTCGTCCAGGGCTGAACAGCCCTGCGTCAAGGGCCGTTCGGCCCCTGGCGCGCGGGACCGTCCGACCCTGTCCGCGCCGCTCGGCGGAATGATCTCCTGACGCCGCAGCCGGCTGTGGGGGTGGCCGCCGCCTGTCCCTTGTCGTCCACTCACCGGAGGCTCATGTGCGGCGCATCAACGGTTCGTTCCTCATCGCGTTGGGGATCGCCGGCTCGATCGGCTCGGTCGCGTACCCGGTCTTCTACTCCTATCCCCACCGCTTCGACGCGGTGAAGGCGACCCGGCCCGCTCCTGCCGAGACGGTGAACACCCGATGGGGCCCGTTGACCGCCGCCGACCGGGACCTGGTGGTACGGGTACGGCTCGCCGGGCTGTGGGAGATACCGGCGGGGCAGCAGGCCATCGAACGCGCGCCCACGAAGTCGGTCAAGGAGACGGGCGACCACCTGGTGGTCGGCCACAACGACCTCGACAAACGCGTCCGTATCGTCGCGGCCGACCTCGGCATAGAGGTGCCGAACCAGCCGAACGCACAACAGCAGGGCTGGCTGGCCGAACTGACGGCCGCTCAGGGCACGGACTACGAGCAGAAGTTCGCGAACCTGCTGCGGTCCGCGCACGGCAAGGTGTTCGCGGCGGTCGCGGAGGTCCGCGCCACCACCCGCAACACGCTCATCCGGCAGCTGGCCTCGGACGCCAACCAGACCGTGCTCGACCACATCACGATGTTGGAGAGGACCGGGGACGTCGACTTCGACGCGCTCGCCGTCGATGCCGCGAAGGGGCTGACCGCCAGCCCGACCGGGCCCCCGCCGCCGAAGCCCGGTGCGTCGGCGGCCTCGGCGCCGCCCGCGCGGCCGACCGGTGACCCCACCCTGACGTCGAGCCCTTCGGCGCTGCCGACGGACGGCACGGTCAGCACGGAGCGTCCGGAACCGTCGGACCCGGAGAGCGCGGCGCGGTAACCGGGTCGGCCCGGGGCGGGCGCCGGGCACGCGGTGCCCGGCGCGCGGCTCACGGACTCAGCAGTGTCTGCCAGTAACTCCACCAGCGGGTGGCGATCAGCATGACGACGGTCAGGTACCAGGTGACCGGCACCGCCCAGTGGAACTCCGTGACACCGGCGACGACGCGGCGCGGGGCACGGACGATCCCGTGCCGCAGGTTGTGCACGGTGGTGTACCAGAACAGGGCGATGGTGGCCGCCCAGGCCAGGCAGCACCACAGGCACAGCGCGCCGATCTCGTACAGCGCCTGGCTCATCAGCCACATGCAGAAGGCCGCGCCGAACACGGCGCCGGCGTTCAGCGCGAGCCAGAACCAGCGGCGGAAGCGGGCCCCGGCCAGCAGCGCCGCACCGATCGCGATGACGACCGGGTAGGTGAGCAGGCCGAGCAGGGGATTGGGGAACCCGAACACGCCCGCCTGTTCGCTGCGCATCACGCTCGAACACGACAGGACCGGGCTGAGGTTGCACGAGGGCGCGAAGCCCGGGTCCTGGAGCAGTTGGAACTTGTCGAGGGTGATCACGAAAGATGCGAGGGCGCCGAGGCCGCCGGTCACGATCAGCAGCCAGGCGAGGGCACGGCCGGCGCCGCTGGTGGGGCTGATCGCGCGCACCCTGCCCGCGCCGCCCGTGCTGCCCGCGCTGCCCGTCATCGGGACTGTTCCTGCTCGTCGCAGCGCTGGACGGGTGCCGGTTCGGCGGCGGGCGACGGGTGGTCGCCGCCCCGCGGACGGCATCCGCCGGAGGTCCGCCGCGATGTGCCGGGTACGGTCTCGCGGGCGGCCCCCTCCGGCCACAGGACCTCCACCGGGACACCACGGGCGCGCGCGTAGGCCACCAGGTGCGCCGTGGCGTCGCGGCCGTCGGACGGCGAACCGTCCCACACGGCCAGCACCTTCCGGCACCCCGCGATCAGCCGCTCGTCCGCGCCGACGCACGCGTCCCGGTCGGCCGGGTCGTACGTCAGCAGCCGCACCTGCCGGGCCAGGGACAGCAGCTCGCCGGCCGCCAGGCGGTCACGCTCGGGCGGCATCGCGGGGACGGCCGCCTGGGCGGGCAGCACCACGACGAGGTGCCGCCCGGCCGTCCGGACCGCCCGGCCGAAAGCCAGCGGCACACCGGCACCGGCGCGCACCACCCCCTGCGCCCGCCCCAGGAACCGCTCCAGCCTCGTCCGCAACTCGGCTTCCACCAGTTCGAGCGTGCCCCGGGTCAGATCGGCATGCCCCACCGCCAGAATCATTCCCAACTTCCCTTTCGCCGCACGGCTTTCCACGTCAGCCCGTGCCGCGGGCCCGGTCCTCTCCGCCCTCGGGCGAAACGACGGACCGCCCCGGTACGGGACTGCGGGATCAGTGAAGTCACCCCACCCCAGAACCAACTAGGGCCGAACGGCCCCGCCGGGAGGAGTTCGGCACCTTTCGGGGGCAGGCGGGAGGGCGCGACGCCTCATCCACCGTCACGTACCGGTGTCACGTACCGGCTCTTCAGCTGTTCGTGGTGGGTGGTCCGTCGAGGACGGTGGGTGCGTACTCCAGCAGTTGGAGCCGGCCGTCGAAGGTGTGGCTTTCGACGAGGTCGAGGCGGACGTCGGGGTATTCGTCGAAGATCCGTTCCTGGCCGGTGGCGCCGGTGATCACCGGAAAGACGACGACGCGGAAGCGGTCCACGAGACCGGCCGTGAGCAGTGATCGGCACAGGGTGAGGCTGCCGAGGGTGCGCAGGGGATGTGTCGTGTTCTTCTTCAGATCCCGCACGGCGTCGACGGCGTCTCCTTTGACCAGCTCGGTGTTCTGCCAGCTCAGGGGCGCTTCAAGGGTCGACGAGAAGACGGTCTTGGGCATGTTGTTCAGCTGGGCGAACCCCGGGTCGTCGGGCGCCTGCGCGGCGAACCCCGACATCAGCCGATAGGTCTTGGCGCCCATCAGAGTGGCGTGCTGCTTCTCGCTGTCGCTGTCGAGCCAGGCGAGGTATTCGGGCCCTTCCATGCCCCAGAAGCCCGGCCAGCCGTCGGCGGACGCGTACCCGTCGAGCGAGATGATGAAGTCCACCATGAGATGTGCCATCAGAGTCCTCCGAAGAGTCGGTGTGCCTTGTAGTGGTTGACCGGAGTCCCCCCGGAAACTCATCGGTGCGCCTCCACGGCTGCCTGACGCCCGGCATGTGCCGCAGCCGACCCACACCGTGCCGGGGAACTTACCGCCAGAAGTGCTCTTCATGCCCAAAACGGCCTGTTGCGGCTGCTTGGGCTTCTACGCTGAATATCTGTGGTCAAGAATGCTGGGGCAGGATGGCTGGGGCAGGTGGAGTCCTTGGTGCAGTCATTGTCGGCATCGCCCATCGAGACGTCGGTCGTCGCACGGCCCGAGCGGACGGTCGTCCATGTCGCGGGACAGCTCGATCATGGCGGGACCATGACATTGATGAAGCAGCTGTCGGACCTGTCGAGCCTGTCGGCGCACAGCCACCGGCTCGTTCTCGATTTCAGCCGTGTCTCGTTCCTCGGCTTTGCAGCGGTCGAACTGGTGGAGGTCGTGGCGGAGCAGGTACGCGCGGCGGGTGGACAACTGGAGGTGTGGGGCGTCGACGACCCCCGGCTGAGGGCCCTTCATCTGAACGGCGGTCTGCGGGTGTTGCGCATCGCGGAGACAACCGGTGTGTCGTCCTCTCACACCGACGTGGAGCGCAACGAGGTGGTGTTGCGTCAGGCACTGGCCACGGCATTGCGTGTGACGGGGGCTCCCATGGGCAATGTCCAGTTCCTGGACCCTGCGTCGGACGCGCTGCGCATCAGCGCACAGCGCGGGTTCCATCATCCGTTCCTGTCCTTCTTCCGCAGCGTGGAGGTCGCGGGGCACGGGAGTGCGTGCGGCGCGGCAGCCCAGCGGCAGCGGCCCGTCTTCGTGGAGGACGTCCGTGCGTCGCCGCTGTTCGTGGGCACAGCGGCCGGGGACGTCCTCGATGACGCGGGCGTGCGGTCCGTGGCGTCGCTGCCCGTCATGACGCCGGGGGGTGAGCTGGTGGGGATGCTCTCCGTCCATCGTGCCGAGCCCACCGTGTGGGCGGCCGAGGCGCGCAGGGAACTGGGCTACGTGGTCCAGGCGGCAGACCGGCTGGCCAGGTAGCGGCGCCCGTACCCACCGCCTGACCCCTCCTTCCGGAGGTGGTGCGCCTCATCGGCAGGGGTCAGCAGGGGTCAGCAGGAGTCTGGACGCAAGACGGCGTCGTACGCGGCCGAAGCGCCGGCCACACGCAGGCACCGAAGTGGCAGATCCGGTGCGTTGACCAGCCATTCCTTGGCCTCGACCGCCGGCTGCAGACTGGCCGACCACACAGTCGTCAGCAGCAGCGCCGCTGTTTCTTGTCGGCCGCGGGCGGCAGCGGGGGCCGTCTGCCCGACAGCGTGCTCGGCCAGCTGCCGGAGAACCGGGTCCGCGGCGCCCCCGTCGATGACCCCGTACAGCACCACGGCGTACAGCGGCATGAACACCTGCGCGTCCTCGGCGTCGAGCTGCATCGTGTCCTGTGCGTAGCGCACAAGCTCAGACAGCTGTACGAGCAGAGCGGACAGCGCCCCGCAGGAACCGTGCCGGTCAGAGGAATGGTCCATGGCACCCTCGCCCGCCAGGTCCCGGGCGGGCACGCCTTCCTGGGTCCGTGTCGCGAGCGACCCCTCACGACATGCCCACGGGAATTATTCTCCTGCCCGGCGTCTCATTCACGAACAAACCGCCATAAGGGTTTTCACGGACGGCCCCCACAGCGCCGGACGCAAGGCTCACTCCTTGCACGGCGTACGTGTCATGCACGCGCTGGCCTGGGCTGATGCGGCTGTGGACGGAACGAAGCCGTCCCGAGGGGAGCGGGATCGGTAAACCGTCATACGCCGACTTCATCCGTACAGGGGATGCTGCTGCGGGGCGCACGCTCGGCGGGGACGCGCGGTTCCCGATGCGCAACCGCCCCCAGCCCTGCCGCTCATGGGGGATCAGGTTCCGGTCGGTGCGGGCGCGGTGGATCCTCGGAGGCGGAGTTCGGGCTCGACGAGGATCTCCTGCGTGCTGACGGCCCGGTTCGAGATCAGCGAGGTGACCAGACGTGCGACGTTCTCCGCGATGCGCTCGATCGGCTGGCGGACCGTGGTGAGCGGGGGTCCGATGAAGTCGAGTACGGGCGAGTCGTCGTAGCCGACGACCGAGACGTCCTTCGGAACGCGCAGTCCGGCCCGCTCCGCGGCGCGGTACGCGCCGAAGGCCATCTCGTCACTGGACGCCACGATGCCGGTCGTCCCCTGCGCGAGGAGCGCGCTCGCGGCCTGCTGACCGCCCTCGACGTTGAAGTGCTGGCGGACGACGAACTGCTCGGGGTTGTCGACACCGCGCTGTTCCAGAGCGCGGAGGAATCCCTCGACCCGCCGGTCCGCGGGCAGGTTGTCCGTCGGCCCCGCGAGGAGGCCGATCCTGCGGTGCCCGAGGTCGTGCAGATGCCCCACCGCCAACTCGGCGGCCCGCCAGTCGTCGGTCGAGACGACCGGGGTGTCGGAGTCGGGGAAACCGCCGTTGATGCTCACGTACGGGATGCCCCGTGACTCGACGAACTGCACGACGCGATGGTCCTCGTCGCGGAGGGTGTTGCTCGACGACAGGAAGACGATCGCCGCCACGCCCGCGTCCACGAGTGACTCGACATAGTCCCGCTCGCGCGGCGTCCCCGGGTACACGGGGCAGATGATCGAGGTCAGGCCGTACGGGTTCAGCTCGTTCTCGACGCGTTCGGCCTGCAGGGCGAAGATCGGGTTCTTCAGGTTGGGGGTGAGCATGACGACGAGCCGGTTGTCGAGGGGACGCTCGTAGCCGATCTGCTTCAGCGCCTCCTCCACCGCCTGCCGAGTGGCGGGCGCGACGCCGTACTTGCGGTTGATGACCCGGCTCACCGTCGCTTCGCTGACATCGGCGGCCTGGGCGACCTGGGCCAGTGTGGTGGTGCCGGCGGCCGCTCGGGATCCCTTGCGCCGCTTGGGCGGTTCGGTGGCATTCCCTGTCGTCATCTCAAACCTTCCGGTCGCAAGCCATGCGTGTTCGTGCGTCGTACGGAGCGCTGTGCTGTGGGGTGTTCACTGTTTCACGGAGCCGGCGAGGAGACCCGCGACGAAGTACCGCTGGAGGAAGAGGAACAGCACCAGGACCGGCACGACCGAGATCAGGGTGCCGGTCAGCAACTGCCCGTAGTCCGTGGACTGTACGCCGTGCAGGGTCGCCAGGGAGACCGGCAACGTGTAGGCCGCCGGGTCGCGTTGGACGATGAGCGGGTAGACGAAGTCGTTCCACTGGCCTAGGAACAGGAAGATGGCGAGGGCGGCCAGGGCCGGTCGCATGGTGGGAACGACGATCTGGAAGAACGTACGGAACTCGCCGGCACCGTCGACGCGTGCCGCCTGGAGGAGCTCGTCGGGCACGGACTGCATCGCCTGGCGCATGAGGAAGATCCCGAACGGCAGGGCGAGGTTCGGCAGGATGAGTCCTTGGTAGGAGTTGAGCCAGCCGAGTGCCACCATCATCTTGAACAGGGGCACGAGCGTCACCTGGCCCGGCAGGGCGAGCGAGGCGATGATCACGGTGAACATCGCGTTGCGGCCCCGGAACTGGAACTTGGCGAAGGCGTATCCCGCCGTACTGCACACCAGCATGCCGAGTGCGGTGTAGACCGTCGATACGACCAGGGAGTTGCGGACGGCGGTGCCGAACTCCAGCGAGTCGAAGAGCCCGGTCAGGTTGGTCCAGAAGCGGTCGCCGGGCAGCAGCGCCGGCGGGGACGAGAAGATCTCGTTCGTCGAGTGCGTCGACGCCACGACGAGCCAGGCGAAGGGGACGAGCATGAGCACGGCGCCGAGCGCGACGAACGCGGTGAGGACGGCACTGAGCGATCTGGTCGGATCGGGCTCCCGGCGTCGGCGCGGGCCCGGATGCTGCAGGGCGGTCACTGGGCACGCCTCCTGAGGACGAGCGTCTGGATGACGGAGACGGCCGTCACGATGAAGGCGAGGACGTAGCCGATCGCGGAGGCGTATCCGAAGTCGAAGTTCTTGAAGGCGCTGTTGTAGAGGTACATGCCGATGGTGAGGGTGGCGTTGTCGGGGCCGCCGCCGGTGAGCACGTACGGCTCGTCGAAGAGCTGAAGGGTCCCGATCGTCGACAGCACCACGGTGAGCAGGAGCGCCGGCCGCAGTCCCGGGAGGGTGATGTGCCAGAACTGCCGGCGCCTGTTCGCCCCGTCCATCTGCGCGGCCTCGTACAGCTCGCCGGGGATCGACTGCAGTTGGGCGAGGTACATGACCGCGTTCTGACCCGTGTAGTGCCAGGTCATCGCCATGATGATCGACGCCTTGGCCCAGAACGGGTCGGTGAGCCAGGGGATCCGGGGCAGCCCGACCGAGGTGAGCAGGTAGTTGATGAAGCCGTTCTGGTAGTTGAGGAGCGCGGAGAAGAGGATGCCGTACGCGACGAGACCCATGACGATCGGGACGAAGTAGGCGACCCGGAAGAACGAACGCCACTTGAGCAGCTTGGAGTTGAGGGCGACTGCCAGCACGATCGCCAGACCGAGCATCAACGGCACCTGGATGACCAGGATCTCGACGGTGTTGCGCAGGGCGGTCCAGAAGAGCGGGTCGTCGAGGAGCCGTCCGTAGTTCGCGCCGCCGACGAACTCGGTGACACCGCCGACGTTCTGCGTGAAGCTCAGCGCCAGGGCGTAGAAGACCGGATAGACCTTGAAGCCGACGAACAGCACGATCACGGGCAGCAGGAACACGAACGGTGTGGCGCGGGTACGCCATGTCCTGCGCGCTGACCGCCGGCGAGGCGGTTCGACGGCGGACCGGGAGGCGGCGGTGGGCGTCCCGGCCGGCCGGGGACTGGGATTCGTGGTGAGGGACATGGTGCTCTCCGGTCAGTCCTTCGCGGTCTTCCGGCCGGTCTGCTGTGCCAGCAGCTTCGCGGCCTGCTGGAGCGCCTGCTCGGGATCGGCGTCCTTGACCAGGACCTGGGTCTGCGCGTCGTCGTAGACCTTGAGCGCCTTGGGGTAGTCCTTGGTGTAGTGGTCAGGGGGCGTGTCCTGGCTCAGCGCCTCGATGACGAGCTCGTTGGTGTTGATCCCGAAGTAGGGGTTCGGCTCCTTGAAGGCGGCGGTCTTCCACATGGGTCCGTAGCTCGGGAAGAGTCCGTCGGCCTTGGTGATGACCTTCTGCCCGGCGAGCGTCGCCATGCTGTACTCGACGTATTCGTAGGCGAGTTCCTGCTGCTTGCTCGACTTCGAGACGGTGAGGTACGTGCCGCCCGCGGACGACGCCGTGTATCCGCCCTCCTTCATCGCGGGCGACATCCGCACGCCCCACTTGCCCTTCATCTCGGGCGCCGTGTCCTGGAAGCTGCCGACCATCCACGAGGCGCCGGGCATGATCGCGACGGGTGACTGTCCCTTCATCTGGGACGTGGTGCCCTGGCTCTGCGGGATGTCCGTGACGAGCTTCTTGTCGTTCGCCTCCTTGAGAAAGGTGAGCGCGTCGACGCTCTCCTTGCCGGAGAGGGCGATCTCGCCCTTGCCGTTGAAGAAGAACGTGCCCTGGAGGCGGGCGAGCATCATGAAGAAGTTCGCCGAGTCGGCCTGCGAGGCCGCCTTGTCGACGGCGAAGAGGTCGGCTCCGGTCGCCTTCTTGATCTTGACTCCGGCGGTCAGCATCTGGTCCCAAGTGCGGATCGAGTCGATGTCGACGCCGGCCTTCTCGAACAGGTCCTTGCGGTAGAACACCAGGTTCGTGTTCACCTCGAAGGGCATGCCGTACTGCTGTCCCTTCGCGTCCTGGCCGCCCTTCCACAAGCCGCTCGGGAAGTCCTTCTCCAGCGAGCCCGCACCCATGTCGCCGAGGTTCGCGAAGCCGTCGGGGAACGTCTCCAGGTAGTTGCCCATGTAGTCGCCGCCGATGTCCATGACATCGGGGAGACCCTGGCCTCCGGCCGCCATGCCAGTGGTGATCTTGTCCCAGATGGCCGGGTTGCCGACGTCCTGGACCTTGACGGTGACTCCGGGATGCGACTTCTCGAACTCCTCGGCGGTGGCCTTCATGCCGGCCGCGGGGGCTCCCCAGGCCCAGGCGGTGAGCGTGTCCTTCCCGGCCGAGCCGTCAGAGGACGACATGGAGCAGCCGGTCAGAAGCCCGGCGGACAGAGCGGTGACTGCGGTGAACACGCTGACCTGGGTGCGCCAGGGGCGACACGGCGAAGCGGTCATGGCTGTCGATCCTCCTTGATCGAGATGCAGCACGTGGCTTGGTGGGCGTCATCATGACCCGACTTACGCGTGCCTTGCAAGATTCTCTTGCAAACTTCCAACCGCGATTTGCATACTGGCTGACGCCAGCACCGTCGCATGCGGCGGGGACGCCATCGTCATGAAGGAAGTCACGACACCGATGCCCCTGAGCACCCCAGAGCGCGCGCTGCCCACCGACGGGACACCGACCCGCGTCGACGAACGCACGTGGTCGGTGACGGCGGCCGGGGGGTCGGAGCCCCGGATCCGCTTCGACGCATCCGCGGGCCCCAGCGTGCTGCTCGCCGTCGAGACCGCCCAGCCTGCCCAGACCACCGACCCTGCCCAGACCACCGACCCTGCCCAGAGCGCCGGGCTCGCCGACACCGTGGGGTCCACCGGCACCGCCGAGCGACGGCACCTTCTGCCGGACGACGGCTCGTCCCCCGTCCGTCTGACGGGCTCCGGCGCGGCCTGGCTGCTTCCCCCACGCCCCGGCGCGACCGAGCCCGCCTGGCACGTCGTCGCCGACGGCGTGATCGAGCTGCACACCGACGGTGACCGCCGCACCCTCACCGTCCACGCCGGCACGGCCACCCTCGTCGCCCACCGGGCCCGCCCCCACGCCGACGTCGACGGGGCGCGCTTCGCCCTCGACCTCCCGGGCGGTGACGCCCTCGCCGACGCCCTCGCGGGCTTCTACTGGGGCACCGTCCTGCCCTGCGTGGTCGAGCGCACCACCGCGGCCCGGTACCCGGACCGCGACGGCTACGTGATCAGTACCCTCGCCGACAAGTACGTCGGCACCTATCCGGACGTCGACCACGAGTTCCAGATCAAGGGGCGGATGGCCTGGGGGAGCCGCACCGACCAGGACGTCGTACGGCGCATGCTCGACCTGCAGCTGCGCATGATGCGCGAGGACCCCCAGCAGCTGTGGCGAGACCCCTGTGCCATCCAGCCGGACGGCGACCGCGAGTACCACGTACGCAGGAACAGCCTCGACAACTCCCAGAACGCCGTCATGTTCCTCGTCACCGGCAACGTCGAGGTGCTGGAGTCCGCGTGGCTGTACTTCGCCCGCACGAAGGACACCGGCTGGCTGCGCGAGCGCATCGAGGACCTGGAGGGCGCGGCGTCCTGCGTCGTCGACTGCATGGACCGGCAGGGACGGCTGTGGTCCGACGTGTACTACGAGGACCAGGTCATCAAGGACGGGCGGGAGACCATGGCCGCCTCGCTCGCCGCGAACTCCTTCGAACTCCTCGCCGCACTGGAGGACGCCCTCGGACGCGACGGGCAGGCCCGCTCCTACCGCGAGTCGGCCGCGCGCCTCGCCGCCGCCGTACGCGCCCCGCTCCCGGCCGGGCACTGGGACGACGCCACCCGCCGCTTCGTCGACTGGGTCGACCGCTCAGGACGCGTCCACGATCACGTGCACCTCCTCGCCAATGTCCTGCCGGCGATGTTCGGGCACGCCGACGGCACACAGACCGAGCACGTCCTCGCCCTGATCGACCGCGAACTCGACGAGTTCCAGCGCTTCCCGACCTTCCTCGCCGCCCGCGTACAGGACTACACCGACGACGAGATCGGCGACGGCGGCCCCTACGACCTGTGCGCCGCGGGCCGGTACTGGTGCTGGGACGCCGCGTTCTGGTCGTGGCGCCGCAACGGGGGGATGCTCCGCCAACAGCTGGAGACCGTCGCCGCGCAGGGCGCCCGGGACGACTACGTCATGGGCGAGCGCTACGACATGAACCACGTCCACTACAGGGACGGGTCCGACTGGCACGGTGCCGCGCACTATTACGAGTACCCGTGCGTGTACGCCTGGGTCCTCTTCACCGAGTACCTCGGGGTCCGTTCGACACTCACCGCGGACCTGCTCATCGCGCCCCAGGTCGTCGGCACCGGCGCCGTGACACTCGGGCAGCGGGCCTACGAACTCACCTACCGGATCGACCAGGACGGCTTCGAGCTCGTCAACGACGCCGGTCGGGCACGCTCGTTCGAGCTGGACCTCTCGGCACTCGGCGGCACCGGCGGCACCGGCTCAGGCGGCCCCGCCGCCCCGCGTACGGTCGTGCTCGGACCGGGCGAGTCGGTCCGCGTCGCCCTGCCGGGCACCGCCGCCACCGGGGCGGAGGGCCAGGCATGAGTGCCCCGCGTCTGCTCGACATCGACCTCGGCACCACCCCGTTCAGCCGCCGTGGTTCCTACTTCGCCGTCTCACGGGTCACCGACCAGCAGGACGGCGGCGTCTATCTGCGTACCGTGCGGGGCGACGCCCGCCACCGCGAGATCGTCCGGCTCCTCCTGGACGGCGGCACCGAGGCCCAGTCCCGTACCACCGCGGGGAAGTTGACCCTCCGGCACGGCACCACCCGGGTCGAAGCGGTCCTCGACGGACCGGGCCGGGCGTGTCTCCGTGTCCGGGAGGGCTCCCTCACCCTCGACTTCCGGGCCACCTCGCAGTACGACGCCGTCTTCCAGGAGAACGAGGACACCTGGCGGTTCATCGACAGCGGCGCCAACCGCAACTACCGCATCCGGGTCATCGGCGGCCGGGCCCGGTTCGAAGCCCGCTGGGACGGCGTCCGCAACTCGGAGGCCCGGCTGAGGATCGCCGCGCCCGACGGCACGGCGACGATCGTCGTCGACGAATACGGCAGCGCCGTGCCCACCGGCCCCCTCGACGACCCGGACGCCCTCGCCGCCGTTGCCCAGGCCGACTTCGACGCATGGTGCCGCACGCACGGCGGCGCCGAACGCGACGACCCGGTGATGGGCGACACCGTCCGGCTGGCCGCGTTCGTCACCTGGGCGGCCATCGTGCCGCCGGGCGGCGCACTGCGACGCGAGTCCATGCTCATGTCGAAGAACCGCATGACCAACGTGTGGAGCTGGGACCACTGCTTCAACGCCATGGCCCTGTGGCGGGACCCGAGGGCGGCGGCCGACCAGCTCTTCGCCGTCTTCGACCACCAGGACGAGCACGGCTGCCTTCCCGACTACGTCAACGACGCCGGTGTCGAACGCAACTTCGTCAAACCACCGATCCACGGCTGGTCCATCGCCCACCTCATGGACCGCGGCGGCCTCACCGAGGAGGCGACAGCGGCACTGTACGAACCGCTGCGCCGGTGGACCGAGTGGTGGTTCGCACATCGTGTGTACGGCGACGACGGCATCCCGTCCTACAACCACGGCAACGACTCAGGATGGGACAACGCCACGACCTTCGGCGTCGGTGTGCCCGTACAGAGCCCGGACCTGCTCGCCCACCTCGCCCTGCAGATGCAGACGCTCGCGCTGATCGCCCGCCGCACCGACCGCCCCGACGAGGCGGCGGCGTGGACGCGACGGGCCGGCGCGACCGTGCGGACGCTGTGCGACCGGTTCTGGACCGGGGAGCGCTTCGTCGCACGGGACACCCTGACCGGCGAAGTGATCGACTCGCGGAGTCTGCTCACCTTCATGCCGCTGATCCTCGGCGAACTCCTGCCGACGGCCGTACGCGACACGACCGTGCGCCGCCTCCTCGACGGCGGCTACCTCACTCCCCACGGGCCCGCCACCGAGCCGCCGGGCAGTCCTCACTACGAGGCCGACGGCTACTGGCGCGGCCCCATCTGGGCCCCTTCGACGATGCTGCTCGCCGACGGACTGCGCCGCAGCGGCCGGCCCGACCTGGCCGACGACATCGAGGCCCGGTTCATGGCGACCTGCGCGGGAGCCGGCATGGCGGAGAACTTCGACGCGATGACGGGAGCCGGCCTGCGCGACCGCAGCATGACGTGGACCGCCTCCGTGTACCTGTCGATGGTCTCCGACCGCGCCGGGCGCCGGGCCCTCGCCGCCGACGCCCTGTGCGAGCGCGCGTCATGAGCCGCGTCGGCGCTCTGCCCCGTTCCTTGCTCAGCCGGCGGTGAAAGCGGGGTAGTCCGTGTAGCCCTCGGACCGGCCGGCGTAGTGGGTGTCCTGGTCGTCGTCGGCCAGCGGGTGGCCCTGCGCGAAGCGCTCGACCAGGTCGGGGTTGGCGATGAAGGGGGCACCGAAGGACACCGCGTCGACGACGCCGTGGTCCAGGATCTCGTTGCCGAGGGCCCGGGTGAAGCCGAGGTTGGCGACGATGTTGCCCTGATAGTGGGCGCGGTAGCGGGAGAAGAGGGCGATGCGCTCCTCGATGGTGCCGGGGGCGCCCAGGAGGTGAAGGTAGGCCAGGTCGCTGTCGTTGAGCTTCTTGAGCAGCTGGTCGTACTCGGCGAATGTCTCCTCGTCCCCGGTGAACGCGGCTCCGCTGGTCCAGCCCGGGGACAACTTCACGCCGACGCGGTCGCCGCCCCACACGTCACCGACGGCGTCGAGGATGTCGAGGAGGAACCGGGCCCGCTTCTCGCCGCTGCCTCCGTAGGCGTCGGTGCGCAGGTTGAGACGGGGGTTGAGGAACTGCGGGATCAAGTGGGAGACCTGGGCGTGGAGTTCGACGCCATCGAAACCGGCGCGGCGGGCGTTCTGGGCCGCCTGGCGGTAGTCGGCGATGGTGTCGGCGATCTCTGCGGCGGTGAAGGCGCGCGGGGTGACGGTGTCCTTCGGGCCCGAGGCGGTGTAGGACTGCTCGCCGGGGTTGACGGCCGAAGGTCCGGCGGGCAGGCGGCCGTCTAGGTGGTCGGGGTGGGAGGCCGCTCCGACGTGGCCGAGCTGGGAAACGATCCGCCCGCCCGCCGCGTGGACGGCCTCGGTGACCTTCGCCCAGCCGGCGGTCTGGGTGTCGGTGTAGAGGCCGGGGACGTTGATGTAGCCGATCGCGTCCGGGCTGACCCAGGTTCCCTCGGTGACGATCAGTCCGGCGCCGGCGCGCTGCCTGTAGTAGGTCGCGTGCAGATCGGTGGGGGCCAGCTCGGCGTTGTGGGCGCGGGCGCGGGTCATGGGGGCCATGACGACGCGGTTGGGGAGCTCCAGCGCGCCGAGACGGACGGGCTGCAGCAGGGGCTGAGAGGTCATGGGTGACTTCCTTGTGGCAAGCGGCGGACAAGAAGAGAACTAGGGATGGCCGGGGACCGGATCAGTCCTGTTTGAGGGCGTGGAGCGCGGAGAGCGGGCCGCCGAGTTGCATGAGGCGTCCGCCCTCGCGCAGGGAGCCGAGATCGACGGGGGCGAACCCGAACTCGGCGGTGAGGTCCTTGACGGTCGTCCTGGCGTCGGCGTCGTCACCGGCGAGGAACAGCACCTGGCGTCCGGCCGGGTGGCGCGGATCGGCGGCGATGTACTGGCCGTAGAGGGTGTTGAACGCCTTGACGACCCGCGCGCCGGGCAGCAGCGAGGCCACGTGTTCGCTGCCGGTCAGCTCGCCCAGATCAGCGATCTCCGCGTGCGGGGGCAGGGAGGCGAACTGGTTGGTGGCGTCGATGACGATGCGTCCGCCGAAGTCCGGCAGGCCGGCTGTCGCGTCCGGGATCTGAGGCCAGCCGACCGCGAGGAGTACGAGCTCCGCCGCGGCGGCCTCCTCCGGTGTGCCGGCGTGGGCGAGCGGTCCGAGTTCGTCGGCGAGACCGGCCAGCGAGGCGGGGCCGCGGCTGTTGCTCAGGACGACCTGGTGGCCGTGGGCCACGGCATGACGGGCGACGGCCTGGGCGACGGTCCCGGAGCCGATGGTTCCTATCTTCATGGCGGTGTCCTTCGTGGGGTTCAGGATGAAGGGCTGGTGAGCAGGACCGTTCCGCTCTTGCCGGGGCGGCGGGCATGGTCGACGGCCTTCGCGAAGTCGGCGAGGTCGTAGCGGGCCGCGACCTCGAAGAGGTCCGGGGCGGACGCGGCCAGATCGGCGGCGAAGGCGACGTCCTCGGCCCGTTCCTCGGGTGTGCGGGTCATCCACCGGCCGATGGACACGCCCCGCACCGTCAGGTCCCGCGCTGTCAGCGCGACCGACTCCAACGGCGTGCTGCCGGAACCGAGTTGTCCGTAGGTGATCAGCGTGCCGCCGTCGTCGAGCAGCCCGGCCAGCTCACCGGTCAGTGATCCGCCCACCGCGTCCAGTACGACCTGGGCGCCCCGGCCGCCGGTCGCGTCCCGGACCTGAGAACGCCAGTCCGCGTCGGCGGTCGAGATGGTCGGCAGGGTGGGGAAGCGCTGCCGCAAGGTTTCCGCACCCGTGGCACTGCGTACCAGGTTGACCAGCGGGATGTCGTGCCTGAGCGCTGCCGCGGCGACCAGTCTGCCCACCGACGAACCGGCGGCCGTCTGCACCACAGGACCTGCCTGCCCGTGCTGGGCGTCCTCGACGGCCCGCAGCAGCATGAGCAGGGTGAGCGGGTTGACCAGCATCAGGGCCGCGGTGTCGTCGCTGACGCCTTCGGGTACCGGCACCACCAGATCGGCCGGAGCCGTGACGAGTTCGCTCCACGCGCCGGGCACCGGGAAGAACGCGACCCGCTGACCGGGCCGCAGGTCCCGCACACCCTCGCCGACGGTCTCGACGACGCCCATGCCCTCCAGGCCGGGAATCCGCGGCGTGGCGAACGGCTGCTGCGACGCGCCCGGAAAGCCCTGCACCCCCGCCAGATCGCCGGGGTGGACGGGCCGGGACAGCACCCGTACCCGAACCTGTCCGGCCGCGGGCGCGACAGGGGATGGCTGCTCGCTCAGGCGTAGGACCTGCGCGGCTTCTCCGTGCTGGTCATAGGTGATGGCACGCATGACGCTCCCGTTCCATGAGTTTTGATGATGTGCATCATTGAAACTCTTGTTATGATGAGAGGCGTCATTGAAAAGGTCAAGTCGACAGCGACGCGAGAGGACGGCCATGCCGCGGATCACCAAGGAGGACAAGGCCCGCAACCGGCAGAACATCCTCGAAGCGGCGGGCCGCATGTTCCGCTCGCAGGGCATCGACGCGGTCGGCATCGCCGAGCTGATGAAGGAAGCCGGACTCACCCACGGCGGCTTCTACAACCACTTCGCCTCCAAGGACGACCTGGTCGTGGAGGTGTGCGGGGCCTCCTTCGCCGCCTCGCTCGGAAGCCTGGCCCGGACGGTGCAGGACGGCCCGGACCAGGGCGTCACTCCGCTGGAGCGGGTCGTGGCCGGATATCTGTCCACGGCGCACCGTGACGCCCCGGACGGCGGCTGCCCTTCCGCCTCCCTGGTCACCGACGCCGGACGGCACAGCGAGGGCGTGCAGAGCGCCTACGCCGAAGGGGTCGAGGGCTATCTCACCGGCTTCGCCGCCGAGTTCGTGCGCGAGGCCGAGGAGCAGGGTCACCAACTCGACCCGGGCGAGGCCCGTCACAGAGCCATGCGCCTGCTCAGCGAGATGGTCGGCGCGATGATGCTCGCCCGGGCCGTACGCCACGTCGAGCCCGAGCTCTCCGACGAGATCCTGCGGACGGGCCGCGGCCATGCGCTCGACTGACGCGCTCGACTGACGCGGCGCAGCACCCGTCCTCGAACCTCGGGTGATCTCGCGCCCGTGTGTCGGCGGCGGTGGACGGGCGCGCCCGGAGGGGCGGTTGAGGCCGGGGCCGGGACCATCCGCCCGTCGCCAGGGACTCATGGCCCATGTCCCGGCTGCGGGCCGATGTGAAAAGTGGTGCCCGGAAGCCGCTCCGTGGTGCGGGGCCGGCGACCGCGCACGATCCCCTGGCTCGGTACCACCACCGGTACCCCCGCGTGAGGGAAGGGACGGACACCATGGCCCGGCAGCCGAAGCCGAAGAGTGGTGGTCCTACGGACACCGGTCCGCCGTCGGTCGGTTCGCCGTCAGGCGGTCTGCCGTCGACCGGTTCGCCCTCGGCCGGTCCGCTGTCGGGCGGTCATCCGTCGGCCGGGCCGGTGTCCGGCCGGGCCTGGCTGATGCTGGCCCTGGCCACGGCCGGCTTCGCCGTCAACTTCTGGGCGTGGGCGCTGCTCAGCCCGCTCGGCCCCCGCTTCAAGGACGGCCTCGGCCTCTCGTCGTTCGAGCAGTCGCTCCTGGTGGCGGTGCCGGTCGTCGTCGGTTCGCTGGGCCGGATCCCGGTCGGCGCGCTCACGGACCGCTTCGGCGGGCGGGTGATGTTCCCGATCGTGTCGGCCGCCACCGTCGTACCGGTCCTCTACCTCGGTCTGGCCGGGCACTCCTCCCTCACCGCCCTGCTGGTCGGCGGATTCTTCCTCGGCATCGGCGGCACGGCCTTCGCCGTCGGAGTGCCGTTCGTCAACGCCTGGTTCCCGCCCGCGCGGCGGGGTCTCGCCCTCGGGGTCTTCGGCGCCGGCATGGGTGGCACCGCCATCAGCGCGCTGACCACGGTGAAGCTGGTCGACGCCGGTGAGATGGCCACCCCCTTCCTGATCACGGCCGCCGTCCTCGGGGCGTACGCCATGACCGCGGCGCTGCTCCTGCGTGACGCCCCGGGCCGCACCGTGCCGGTCGGGCCGGCGGCCCGCCGACTGGCCGCCGCCATGCGGCTGCCCGTCACCTGGCAGGCGGCCGCGCTGTACGCGGTCGCGTTCGGCGGCTACGTGGCCTTCTCGGTGTACCTGCCCACGTACCTCAGGACCGGCTACGGCCTGACGCAGGCGGACGCCGCTAACCGGATGGCGGGGTTCGTGCTGCTGGCGGTGGCGATGCGCCCGGTCGGCGGCTGGCTCTCCGACCGGCTGGGCCCCGCCCGCGTGCTGGCGGGCTCGCTCGCCGTGGTCGTCGCCGGAGCGGTGACCCAGTCGTTCACCCCGGCGTTGGCGCCGGTGGGCACGATCGCCTTCCTGTCCATGGCGGCGGCGCTCGGCGCGGGCAGCGGGGCCACCTTCGCCCTGGTCGCCCTGCTGACCCCGGCCGACCAGGTCGGCTCGGTCACCGGAGTGGTCGGTGCCGCGGGCGGTCTGGGCGGCTTCCTGCCGCCGCTGGTGATGGGCTCGCTCTACGGCGCCTACGAGTCGTACGCGGCCGGTCTCGTCCTGCTCGCGGTCGTGGCCGCCGCGGCGCTGGCTTTCACCCTCACCACCGTGCGTGCGGCCACCGCGGGCGACCGGGGCAGGGCGCCCGCGGGCGGGCGCCCCGCCGGAGCACCTGCCGCCGAGGGCGGCTGACCCGCCCAGGTGGCCGCGGTGCGGTCACCGACCTTCCAGGGACAGCGGTCGTGCACTCCTGTCCGGCCGGAACCGATCACGATTCGAACGGGCCGCGGTGCCCGGAGCGGAGTGGCACGGTGAGCAGGAGGACCAGCCGGGAACAGACTGCGACGGGCCTGGACGGCGCGCTGGCGGAGGCACTGGTGCGCAGCCGCCGCTTCTTCACCAGGGCGGAGGTCTCCGAGGACCTGCGCACCCTGCACCGCGAGGGCGGCCGCCGGGCGGACGCGTTCTACCGCGACCGCTGGTCGCACGACAAGGTGGTGCGTTCCACGCACGGAGTGAACTGCACCGGCTCGTGCTCGTGGAAGGTGTACGTCAAGGACGGCATCATCACCTGGGAGGCCCAGCAGACCGACTACCCCTCGGTGGGTCCGGACCGCCCCGAGTACGAACCGCGGGGCTGCCCGCGCGGAGCGGCGTTCTCCTGGTACACGTACTCACCCACCCGGGTGCGCTACCCCTATGTACGCGGTGTCCTGCTGCAGATGTACAGGGAGGCAAAGACCCGGTCGGGCGGCGATCCGGTCGCCGCCTGGGCCGACGTCGTCTCCGATCCCGAGCGCTCCCGCCGCTACAAGGCGGCCCGCGGAAAGGGCGGCCTGGTACGGGCGACCTGGGCGGAGGCGACCGAGATGGTCGCCGCCGCGCATGTGCACACGATCAAGGAGTACGGCCCGGACCGGCTCGCCGGGTTCTCGCCCATCCCCGCGATGTCGATGGTCTCCCACGCGGCCGGAGCCCGCTTCTACTCGCTGCTCGGCGGGGCGATGCTGTCCTTCTACGACTGGTACGCCGACCTGCCGGTGGCGTCGCCGCAGATGTTCGGCGACCAGACCGACGTGCCCGAGTCGGGGGACTGGTGGGACGCCGGGTACCTGATCATGTGGGGTTCCAACCTGCCGGTGACGCGCACCCCGGACACGCACTGGATGGCCGAGGCCCGCTACCGCGGACAGAAGGTCGTCGCCGTCGCTCCCGACTACGCGGACAACGTGAAGTTCGCCGACGAGTGGCTGCCTGCCAGGCCCGGCACCGACGGCGCCCTCGCGATGGCCATGGGCCACGTGATCCTCAAGGAGTTCTTCGCCGACCGGCCGACGCCGTACTTCACCGGTTACGTCAAGCGGTACACGGACCTGCCGTTCCTGGTCCTCCTGGACGAGTCGCGGGACGAGCCCGGCACGTACACGCCAGGGAAGTTCCTGACCGCCGCCGACCTCGGCGACGAGCACGCGAAAGCCGAGCACGCGCAGTTCCGGACCGTCCTGCTGGACGCGGCGACGGGACGGCCGGTGGTGCCGAACGGCACGCTCGGCGACCGCTACGGCGAGGAGGGGGCCGGCCGGTGGAACCTGGACCTCGGCGACACCGACCCGCTGCTGTCCGCGCAGGGCGGCCGCGAGACCCCGGTCGAGGTCCTGCTGCCCCGCTTCGACGCACCCGACGGCAGCGCGGGACGACTGCGGCGCGGTGTGCCGGTCCGCCGGGTCGCCGGACACCGGGTGACCACGGTGTACGACCTGCTGCTGGCCCAGTACGGGGTGGGCCGTGCCGGCCTGCCCGGCCGGTGGCCGTCCTCGTACGACGACACCGACGAGCCCTGCACCCCCGCGTGGCAGGCTGCGATCACCGGGGTGGACGCCGCACGGGCGGCCCGTATCGCCCGGGAGTTCGCCGCCAACGCCGAGGAGTCCGGCGGCCGTTCGATGATCGTCATGGGGGCGGGCACCAACCACTGGTTCCACTCCGACACCATCTACCGGGCGTTCCTGACCCTGACCACACTCACCGGCTGCCAAGGAGTCAACGGCGGCGGCTGGGCCCACTACGTCGGTCAGGAGAAGGTGCGGCCCGTCACCGGCCACTCGGCGATCGCGACCGCCGCCGACTGGAACCGCCCGGCCCGGCTGATGATCCAGAGCGCCTACTGGTATCTGCACAGCGACCAGTTCCGCTACGACCCGTTCTCCGCCGACACCCTCGCGGCACCGGGACGCGGCGGCCCGTTCGCGGGCAGGACCACGGCCGACGTGATCGCCCAGTCGGCGCGGATGGGCTGGATGCCCTCGTACCCGACCTTCGACCGGAACCCGCTGGACCTGGCCGACCAGGCCGACGCCGCTGGCCGTCCCGTCGCCGAGCACATCGTGGACGAACTCACCTCGGGGCGGCTGCGGTTCGCCGGCGAGGACCCGGACGCGCCGGAGAACTTCCCCCGGGTACTGACCGTGTGGCGGGCCAATCCGCTCGGCTCGTCCGCCAAGGGCAACGAGTACTTCCTCAAGCACCTGCTCGGCACCGACTCCTCCGTGCGCGCCGCCGAGGCGCCGCCCGGGGCACGGCCCAGAGACGTCGTGTGGCGGGACGAGGCCCCGGCCGGCAAGCTCGACCTGCTGCTGACCCTGGACTTCCGGATGACCAGCACGACCGTCTTCTCCGACGTCGTCCTGCCCGCCGCCACCTGGTACGAGAAGCACGACCTGTCCAGTACGGACATGCATCCCTTCGTGCACGCCTTCAACCCGGCGATCGCCCCGCCCTGGCAGACCCGCACCGACTGGGACGCCTTCCACACCCTCGCCCAGGAGTTCAGCCGCCAGGCGGCCGCACACCTGGGCGTCCGCAAGGACGTGATCGCCGCGCCGCTGCTGCACGACACCCCCGACGAACTGGCCAATCCGCACGGAACGGTCCGGGACTGGAAGGCGGGGGAGTGCGACCCGGTGCCCGGACGCACCATGCCGAAACTCGTCACCGTCGAGCGCGACTACGGCGCTGTGGCCCAGAAGATGGGCGCGCTCGGCCCCCTCCTCGACACCCTCGGCGCCACCACCAAGGGCGTCACCTTCGAGGTCGGCCGCGAACTCGACCACCTGCGGCACAAGAACGGCACCGTACGCGGCGGAGTGGCCGACGGACGGCCCTCCCTCACCCGGGACGTGCACGCCTGCGAGGCGATCCTCGCCCTGTCCGGCACCACCAACGGGCACCTCGCCACCCAGGGATTCAAGACCCTGGAGGCCCGCACCGGCACGCGGCTGGCGGACCTGGCCGCCGAGCACGAGGGCAAGCGGATCACCTTCGCCGACACGCAGGCGGCCCCCGTCCCGGTCATCACCTCTCCGGAGTGGTCCGGATCGGAGACGGGCGGACGCCGCTACTCGCCGTTCACCGTCAACGTCGAGCGCCTCAAACCCTGGCACACCCTCACCGGCCGTCAGCACTTCTATCTCGACCACGACTGGATCACCGCGATCGGTGAACAACTGCCCGTCTACCGGCCGCCGTTGAACATGCACGCGCTGTTCGGCGAACCCCGCGTCGGCGAAAACGGCGAGAACGGTGAACTCGGCCTGACGGTCCGCTATCTGACCCCGCACAACAAGTGGTCCATCCACTCCGAGTACCAGGACAACCTGTTCATGCTCTCCCTGTCACGCGGCGGCCCGACGATCTGGATGAGCCAGGAGGACGCCGCGAAGATCGGCGTGCACGACAACGACTGGGTGGAGGCCGTCAACCGCAACGGTGTGGTCGCCGCCCGCGCGGTCGTCTCGCACCGTATGCCGGAGGGCACCGTCTACATGCACCACGCCCAGGACCGCCTGATCGACGTGCCCCGCACCGAGACCACCGGCCGGCGCGGGGGCATCCACAACTCCCTGACCCGCCTGCTGATCAAGCCCAGTCACCTCATCGGCGGCTACGCCCAGCTCACGTACGCCTTCAACTACCTGGGCCCGACCGGCAACCAGCGCGACGAGATCACCGTCGTGCGCCGCCGCACGAACCAGGAGGTGACGTACTGATGCGCGTCATGGCCCAGATGGCGATGGTGATGAACCTCGACAAGTGCATCGGCTGCCACACCTGCTCGGTCACCTGCAAGCAGGCCTGGACCAACCGCGGCGGCGTCGAGTACGTCTGGTTCAACAACGTCGAGACCCGGCCCGGCCAGGGCTACCCGCGCCGCTACGAGGACCAGGAGACCTGGCGGGGCGGCTGGGAACTGAACAGGCGCGGCAGGCTCGGGCTGAAGGCCGGCGGCCGGTTCAGGAAGCTGATCCAGATCTTCTCCAACCCGAGGCTGCCCGCCCTCGACGACTACTACGAACCCTGGACGTACGACTACGAGACCCTCATCAACGCCCCACTCCAGGAACACACCCCGGTCGCCCGCCCCACCTCCCTCGTCACCGGGAAGGACATGAAGATCTCCTGGTCGGCGAACTGGGACGACGACCTCGGCGGGTCCGCCGCGACCGGCGAGAAGGACGTCCTGCTGAACCAGGTCTCCGAGCGGATCAGGTTCGAGTTCGAGCAGACCTTCATGTTCTACCTCCCCAGGATCTGCGAGCACTGCCTCAACCCCTCCTGCTCGGCGTCCTGTCCGTCCGGCGCCATCTACAAGCGGGAGGAGGACGGCATCGTCCTGGTCGACCAGGACAGGTGCCGCGGCTGGCGGATGTGCGTGACGGGATGCCCGTACAAGAAGGTGTACTTCAACCACCGGACCGGCAAAGCCGAGAAGTGCACCTTCTGCTTCCCCCGCGTCGAGGTCGGTCTGCCCACCGTCTGTTCGGAGACCTGCGTCGGACGTCTGCGCTACCTCGGCCTCGTCCTCTACGACGCCGACCGGGTCCTGGAGGCCGCTTCCACCCCCGACGACACCGCCCTGTACGAGGCCCAGCGCGAGGTGTTCCTCGACCCGTGCGACCCGGCCGTCGGCGCCGCGGCCGAGCGGGCCGGCATCCCGCGGGACTGGCTCGACGCCGCCCGGCGCTCTCCGGTGTACGCCCTGATCAACACCTACGAGGTCGCCCTCCCGCTGCATCCCGAGTACCGGACGCTGCCCATGGTCTGGTACATCCCGCCCCTGTCCCCGGTGGTCGACGCCGTCCGCGACACGGGCCGCGACGCCGAGGACCACCGCAACCTCTTCGCCGCCGTCGACGCCCTGCGCATCCCCGTCGACTACCTGGCCCAGCTGTTCACCGCGGGCGACCCCGCCCCCGTCGACGCGGTCCTGCGCCGGCTGGCCGCCATGCGCGCGTACATGCGCGACATCAACCTCGGCCGTGAACCGGACGAGGCCGTCCCCGCGTCGGTCGGCATGACCGGCGAACAGGTCTACGACATGTACCGGCTGCTCGCCCTGGCCAAGTACGACGAGCGGTACGTCATCCCGTCCGCCCACGCCGAACAGGCGCACCGGCTCGAAGAGCTGGCCACCGAGTGCAGCCTCGACTACGAGGGCGGGCCCGGCATGGGAGCCTCGGGCCCCTTCGGTGAGTCCTCCGGCGGACCCGCACCGATCGCGGTGGACACCTTCCACGCCCTGCGGGAACGACAGACGGCGGACACCGTGGCCGCCCCCGCCGACAAGGCCACGCGCGTGAACCTCCTCGACTGGGACGGAAAAGGTGCCCCGCCCGGCCTGTTCCCGCGCAAACGGTCCGATCCCGGAGAGCGGCAGGGAGGGAGGCCATGAAGAACAAGCCCGCGCACAGCGAGTCCTGGCACCCCCGTGCCTGGCAGGCGCAGTCGCTGCTGCTCGCCTACCCGGACGAGCGGTTCGAGCAGTACCTTGCGCTGACCGCCCGGGTCGCCGACACCCTGCCGGAGCACGTCGCCGGCCCCCTGTCCCGGTTCACCGCACACGCCGAGCGGACCGCCCCCGCCGACCTCGCAGCCGCCTACGTCGCCACCTTCGACCACCGCAAGCGCTGCTGCCCCTACCTCACCTACTACGGCCACGGCGACACCCGCCGACGCGGAGTCGCCCTGCTCACGCTGAAACAGACGTACACGGCGGCCGGGTGGCGTCTGGCCGACGACGAACTGCCCGACCACCTCGCCGTGGTCCTGGAGTTCGCCGCCGCCGAACCGGCCACGGGCCTGCGTCTGCTCACCGGCCACCGGGCCGGCCTGGAACTGCTCCGGCTGGCGCTGCACGACGAAGGCTCACCCTGGGCCCACGTCCTGGACGCCGTCTCGGCCACCCTGCCGACCCTGGCCGGCGACGATCGGGAAGCGGTGACGCGCCTCGCCGCGCAGGGCCCGCCCGAGGAACAGGTCGGCCTCGATCCCTACGCGTCCCCGTCCCCCGTGTTCCTGCCCGACCCCGTCGTAGGAGGTCCCCGATGACCGCGCCCTCGCAGCCCTTCACCGCGGCGGCCGGGACCGGCAACGGCGGCGTCCTGCTGTGGACCGTCCTGCCGTACGTGTGTCTCGCCGTCTTCGTCCTCGGCCACATCTGGCGCTACCGCTACGACAAGTTCGGCTGGACCACCCGCTCCTCCCAGCTGCACGAGGGACGCCTGCTGCGCATCGGCAGCCCGCTGTTCCACTTCGGCATCCTCGTCGTACTGCTCGGCCACATCGGGGGCCTGCTCGTCCCCAAGAGCTGGACCGAGACGGTCGGGGTGAGCGAACACGCCTACCACGTGGGCGCGGTCGTCCTCGGCACGATCGCCGGGTTCGCCACCCTCGCCGGCCTGGCCGTCCTGATCTACCGGCGTCGCACGGTCGGCCCGGTCTTCTCCGCCACCACCCGCAACGACAAGGCCATGTACGTCTCACTGACCGCGACGATCGTGCTGGGCCTGGCCGCGACCGTGGCCGCGAATGTCGTGGGCGGCGGCTACGACTACCGCGAGACCATCTCCCCGTGGTTCCGCTCGCTCTTCTACCTCCAGCCCGACCCGGCGCTGATGACGGACGCGCCCGTGCTCTTCCAACTGCACGCGCTCAGCGCGCTGTTGCTGTTCGCGGCCTGGCCCTTCACCCGGCTGGTCCACATGCTCACCGCACCGCTCGGCTATCTGACCCGCCCCTACATCGTCTACCGCAGCCGCGACACCGACCTCGGCACCAGGCCGCCGCGCCGGGGCTGGGAGCGCACCGGTACCTGAGTACTCCGTGCTGTCCGTGTCCCGGCGGGCGAGCCGCGTCCGGCTCGGGCTACTCCGCGGAGTGGGTGAGGAGGTGGTCGACGGCGTCGGTCACGTCGTCGACGGTGTGGTGGGGTGTGGCGAGGCCGTCGGGCCAGGGCCTCCCGCGTACCCAGATCGCGCGCAGGCCCGCGTTGAAGCCGCCGGCGATGTCGGTCTGCGGGTCGTCGCCGGTCATCCAGTCCCCGGGGGTGAGCTGGGTGCCGCATCGCGCCGCGGCGAGTTCGAAGAGCCGCGGATCGGGTTTGCGGACGTCGATGTCGCCGGAGGCGGCGATGCCGTCGATCAGCTCGGCGAGGCCGGTGGCACGGATCTTGGCTCGCTGGATGTCGCTGGCGCCGTTGGTGGCGACGCCGATGCTCCAGCCGGCGTCCTTGAGCCGGGTCAGACTCGCGAGGACGGCGGGGCGGCAGGTAATGGCGGCCGTCATGCGGTCGACGTACACGCGCCACAGATGGTCGGCCGGCTCGCTGAGCCGGAAGGTGGCGGCAAGGCGGTCGAAGTCGCCGCGCTCGGCCCGGTCGGCGAGTTCGGTGAGCAGCCAGTGCTCGATGTCAGGTCCGTAGCCGTGGTCGTGGGTGAGGGTGGCTATGGCGTCCGCGAAGGCGGCCGTGCGGTCGACGAGGGTGCCGTCCAGGTCGAAGAGAGCGAGGCGCATGAGAGCGACCCTATCCGGCTGGCCACCTGCACTGATCCTCCTCCGGCGGCATCGCGGCGTCGGGGCGACCGCCCGTGCGGGGCGGGGGGCGTAGGCGTACGGTCCGAGCCGGTTCGCAGCGTCGCCCGAGAGTGCGGCGAGTTCAGACCGCTCGCAGACCGCTGGAGGAGTTAGTGGTCCGGGCTACCCGCGCGGCTCCAGGCCGTCCAGGATGACGTCGATCAGGCGGGCGCGGGTCCGTGCGTCCGCGGTGGCCTGGGCGGCCCGGCCGGCCGCGATCAGCAGGGCGATCAGATCGTCGAACGACACGTCCTCGCGTACGGCTCCGGCGGCTTGAGCGCGCTGGAGCAGGGCGCCGACGGCCGAGCGCAGCCGGGCCGTGACCTCGGGGTCGGCGTCCATCCGCAGATCGCTCAGGGCATCGGCGAGGATCAGCTTCTCGGCCGACGTGGTGGCCATGTCGGTGAAGAACTCCCGAAACCAGGTGAGCGGCTCATTGCCCGTCCCGACGGTCGAGGCGCGGGCGGCGAGGCGTTCGAGGCGCTGCTCGTACACCGCCTTGAGCAGGGCTTCCTTCGTCGGGAAGTGGCGGAAGACGGTGCCGATTCCGAGTCCGGCCCGCCGGGCGATCTCCTCCGTCGACGCGGTGACCCCGTGCTCGACGAACACATCGTCGGCGGCTTGGAGTACGGCGGATCGATTGCGTGCGGCGTCGGCTCGGGGAGACACGAGAACCCTTCCTTGACAAGCGGAGTGGTCACTCCGTAACGTTTTTACCGGAGTGGTCACTCCGATTCTGACTTCTGGAGGCAATCATGCCCGACAACGCGGTCCGTGATCCCCGTGAGGTGTTCGAGCTTCTGCTGAAGTCGCTCGCCGACCGGGACCTGACGACGGCGGCCGGTCTGTACGCCGACGACGCGGTGGTGCGGCAGCCGTTCGCCAAGCCGGCCGAGGTGGTGCTGACGGGCCGGCCCGAGATCGAGCAGCACTTCGCCGTGTTCGGCGCGGCCCCGATCACGCTGTCGCCGCAGAACATCGAGGTGCACGAGACCACCGACCCGCAGGTCGTCGTGGGGGAGTGGGACAACACCGTCACCCGGACGACGGACGGCACAACGGTGACCACGCACAACATCGCCGTGTTCTGCGTCCGCGACGGTCGGGTCGTGTGGTCGCGCGACTACCACGACCACGCCGCCCTGGCCGGCCTGCTGTCGTGACCTGAAGCCTGACCGGGCTCTCCGGTTCGTTGATGGTTGATGGTTGATCCCGGTGAGCAGGCCTGCGGCACGGCCGGGCTCGTATCCGCAATCACGCGCGTGGGTACGAGCCCGGCCCCCTGGCCCCCCGGGGAGCCTGTGATGTTCTGCTCCCGGCTGCTCGGAATCCGGGCGTGCGGCAGAGCTTCGGACGTGCAACTCACTCGCGTACGCCGTCCGACGTGGACGGGGCGAGCATCGCCTTGAGGATGCGTTGCAGCTCGACGCGGTCCTGGGGGGTGACCCTCGCCAACCTGCGGTCGTACTCCGCCGCGAGGGCCGCAAGTGCCCGATCGCGTGCTTGCGTGCCCTCGGCGGTCAGCGCGAGCCGATGACGCCTCAAGTCCGCCTCGTCGATCCCACGGCTGACAAAGCCCTTGGCGACGAGGTTGCGGACGTAGACCGTCACGCTCGCCTTGGGCAGCAGCAGCGCGGTCGCGATCTCCGCCGGGTACGGCGACGCCTCCACCTCGGCCAGGACGAAGAACTCCTTCGTCTCCAACCCGAGCTCGGCCAGGTCCCGCGCGCAGGCGTCCAGCACGACGCCCAGCAGCCGCTGGTTCAGCGTCCACAGCTGCGCCCCGTCGACCGACATGGTGGCCTCCGTCCGAGGTGGTACCGTTTCGTATTAGTTCCAAACTGTACCAGTTGTTGTTCTGTGCTGAGCCCCTACGGAACGACGACCTCAGGAAGGAAGCCACGCATGCTTCAGCACCTCACGATCCCGCGCGGTCCCATCGAGCTCGCCGCCGATCTCCATCTGCCCGACGACGCCGACGGCAGCGCACCGTTGCGCGCCGTGGTGCTCTCCACCCCGGGCAGCAGCGTGAAGGAGCAGATCGGCGCCAACTACGCCTCCCGTCTCGCCGCCCGCGGCATCGCGGCGCTCGTCTTCGATCCTGCCCATCAGGGCCAGAGCGGAGGCGAGCCCCGCGACCTCGAAGACCCCTACCGCCGAGGCGAGGACATCTCCTACGCCATCGACCTGCTCACCACGACCCCCGGCATCGCCCCGCGGCGCATCGGCGTCCTCGGCATCTGCGCGGGCGGGGGATACGCCGTGCACACCGCCCGTACGGACCACCGCATCAAGGCGGTCGGCACGGTCGTCCCCGGCAACATGGGCACCTCGTTCCGCGGCTTCCAGCCCGACGGCCCGGCCGCGGCACTCGACGCCCTCGCGGACGAACGTGTCGAGGAGGCCCGCTCCGGCGAAACGACCCGTGTGAACTGGCTGCCCGACACCCTTGAGGACGCCACAACGGCGGGCCTGACCGACATCGACACCACTCAGGCCATCACCTACTACCGCACCGAGCGCGGCGGTAACGAACACTCCACCAATCGACGCCTCTCGCGCAGCGACTCCCTCCTGCTCGGCTACGACGCGTTCCACTTGGCCGACCAGCTCATGACCCAGCCGCTGCAGGTCGTCCTCGGCGGACGCATCGGCAACACCGGCTCGTACGACACCGGCATGCAGCTGTGGAAGCTGGCCCCCAACCCCGTCGACCTCATGGTGATCGACGGCGCCGGCCACTACGAGATGTACGACGAGCCCGTGTACGTCGACGCTGCCGTCGAACGACTCGCCGGCTTCTACATGAACCACCTGTGAGGCATCCGAACCGGCGAACCTTCCAGTTCGCCCCGGGGGAGCGCTCCGGAGCCCCGCCCGCTGGATAGGCTCGCGGTGTGGACCGCAGCAGCAGGGTGCCGGAGGGCGTGTTCGCCGGGGGAGCACGGGCCGGGCTGTCGTCCCGTGCGGCTCGCGCGCTGTGGTGGGGGTCGGCGTTCCTGGTGCTCGGAGTGTTGGGTACCTCCGTGGTCGTCGAGGGTGTGGACCACGGCTGGCGACTGCCCGTGGCGTCGGTCCTGGTTTTCGTGCAGGTCTGTGCACTGAGGTGGCTGGGCCGCGCCCCGGTGATCGTGCTGGCAGCGGTCGCGGTGACCGGGCTGGGGGTGTGGGCACTGCTGCCGGCGGTGACCTTGACGGGGGCGCTTCTCGCCGCGCAGGTCGCGTTGTGCGTGGTGTCGGCCACCGGACCACGGCGGGTGGCGGCCGGAGCGCTCGCGGCCATGTTCCTTGCGGCGCCGCCGGCCTTCGGGGCGGGTGGCCCCGCGGGTCTTGCGGTCTATCTGCTGGCGGTCGTCCTGGCGTGGACCGCGGGGCAGTGGCGCAGGGCGCAGCAGGCGCGGATGCGGGCGGAGTTGCACCGGGTCGTGATGGAGGAGCGCGCGCGGATCGCGCGCGAGGTGCACGACGTCGTGGCGCACACCCTGTCGGTGATGGTCATCCAGGCGGGCGCCGCCGACGACGTGTTCGCCCAGCAGCCCGAACAGGCGCGTCAGGCGTTGCGGGCCATCGAGACGGGCGCCCGCTCGGCGCTGGGTGAACTGCGGCTGCTGCTCCGCGCGTTCCGGCCCGATGCCGAGGAGGACGGGGCAGGCGACGACGGGGCGGGGGAGCAGCGGGAGCCGGGACCCTCGCTCGCGCGCCTGGACGAGCTGGCGGACACGGTGCGCGCGACCGGGATGACGGTGAACGTACACCGCGAGGACGCTACCGCCGGACTGCCGGCCACGGTGGATCTGGCGGTGTACCGGATCGTCCAGGAGGCCCTCACCAACACATTGCGTCACGCGGCCGGCGCCGATGAGGTGAACGTGCGCGTGACGGCCGAAGACGGGTGCGTGGTGGTCACGGTGGTCGACAACGGACGTACGCCCCAGGGCAGGGGAGGCACGGCCCAGGGCAGGGGTCGTACCGCACAGGGACGGGGACGTACGACCCAGGGCGGACCGGTCGTGGCGGGTGCGGGTGCGGGTGCGGGCGCGGGGCGCGGTCTGGTGGGGATGACGGAACGCGCGCATCTGGTGGGCGGCAGCCTGCGCGCCGGAGCGCTGCCCGGGGGCGGGTTCGAGGTCGCGGCACGGCTGCCCATGGAGCGTGCGTCATGACGCTTCGCGTGGTGGTGGCCGACGACCAGGCCCTGGTCCGTACGGGATTCCGCATGATCATCGACGCGCGGGACGATCTCACGGTGGTCGGTGAGGCGTCCGACGGCGGGGAAGCGGTGCGGCTGACGCGGGAACTGGAGCCCGACGTGGTGCTGATGGACGTACGCATGCCCGGCGTGGACGGTATCGAGGCGACCCGGCGGATCGCCGAGTGCGGCAGTCGGGCCCGGGTGCTCGTGCTGACCACCTGGGACGTGGACGCGCACGTGGTCGCCGCGCTGCGGGCCGGGGCGAGCGGCTTCCTGCTGAAGGACATGCGCCCCGGTGAACTCGTCGACGCGATCCGGCTCACCGCGCGCGGCGACGCGCTGCTGGCGCCGGCCGTGCTGAGCCGTGTCCTCGACCGGTTCCTACGGACGACGCCCGACCAGGCGCCGCCGCCCTCCCTGCTGGAGCTGTCCGGCCGGGAGCGGGAGGTGCTCACGCTGATCGGGCAGGCGCTGTCGAACGCGGAGATCGCCGGGCGGCTGCGCGTGTCGGAGGCCACCGTCAAGAACCATGTCACCGCGGTGCTGCGCAAACTGGGCCTGCGGGACCGCGTCCAGGCCGTCGTCGCCGCCTATGACCACGGACTCGTACAGCCGCGCCACCTCTGACCGCGTCGTCTCCTCCTCAGGGAGGAGACCCGGCCGCGATCCTCCTGTGCTCCCAGTGCCGGTCCCTCCCCACGGCCGATCCGCGGCCGGTCATGCGGTCGTAGTGTCGAGGTGTGAACGACGACCTGGCCTGCCACCTGTATCTGCTCGCCCACGACGACGCGGCCGAGGGCCCCTACAACCGTTCCCGCACCCAGCTGCTGGTGCGCGCCGCCGCCCTGATCGACCTCGCCGCGCGCGGACGGCTGGTCGAGAACGGCGGCACGGTGACCGTGTCAGGCACCGAGCCGACCGGCGACCCGGTCCTGGACGGCGTTCTGCGTGACGCCGCGGGCGGGCACGGCTGGAAGCACCTCGTACGCCGCCACCGCAAGCAGATCCTGACCCAGGTGGAGGACCGGCTGGTCGCGGCGGGTCTGCTCGGTGTGAAAGTGCCCCGTACGCCCTTCGGCACACGGCGGCTGACCGTGACGGACCGCGCCGTGCCCGCCGCTCTGCGCACTCGCGTCAGCGCGGTGCTGCACGCGGACGGACCCGTGCGGGAGGTTCCCGTCGCCGATGCCGCGCTGCTGGCGCTGGCCGCGGCGGGCGGGATCCACTCGGTCGTCACACGACAGGACCAGAAGACCTTCCGGGCCCGTATCGACGCCTGCACGGGGTGCCTCGCCGCCCTCGCGCCCGGCCTGGAGAAGGCGGTACGCGCCCTGCCGACGACCATGATTGCCGCGCAGGGCGGCATGGGCGGCAGCTGACGGAACGGGGAGTCGATCGGCATGCACCGCGTCCTGACCGCACTGGGCTGCGCCCTGACGGCCGTACTCGTCACGGCCCGGTCCGTATCCCCGCCACCGCAGACGGCGCCCGGTGTTCACTTGGGAGTGCTGTCGACTTTGTAGTTGTAATGGACCTGGTTGCCGTTGACCGAGGTGGCCGTGACGGTGACGTCGTAGGTGTTGCCGCCGGCCGTGAGTTCGCAGTTGATCGTGGCTCCGACCCGGGCCGGGAGGTGCTGAGGGCAGGTGACCCTGTCGGGACGCTTGCCGGTGTCGGCGGCGAGCTTGTCGGAGATGGTCTGTGCGACTCGGGCCTTGTGGACGGCCCCGTCCTCGCTGACGCCCGTGTTCGAGGGCTTCGAGGGAGCGTCACCGACCGGCTGTTCCTCGGCGGTCGGCTGCTCCTCGGCCGTCGGCTCCTCCTTGGGC
Source organism: Streptomyces liliiviolaceus (assembly GCF_018070025.1). Classification (NCBI taxonomy): domain Bacteria; kingdom Bacillati; phylum Actinomycetota; class Actinomycetes; order Kitasatosporales; family Streptomycetaceae; genus Streptomyces; species Streptomyces liliiviolaceus. The sequence goes on along the minus strand of NZ_JAGPYQ010000002.1, from coordinate 1,515,764 downwards.
GTCGGCTGTTCCTCGACGGTGGCTGCGCTCTCGCCGGCCGTCGCTTCGTCCTTCTTCTCCGCGTTGCCGGCGCTGAAGGAGCATCCGGTGGCAAGAAGCATCGTCAGCGCGCCCAGTGCCGCCGCGCTCGCGATCCTCGTGCTGTACCCCGTGTGCTGCATTTCGTCCCCCTGTTTGTGGTTGATGAGACAGAGATTCAGGACTGCGTGATCGACTGAATCTCTTCTGATGTGCCTCAGTTACAGCTGATCCGCGCCCCGGTTTCCACGCTGTAGTTCCCCCACACCATCGAACTCCGCGTCTTGGGGCCGTAATCGCCGTCCGCCGTGACACCCACCTTCTTCTGAACGGTGATGAGCGCCGACTCGGTGAGGGGGCCGAAGTCCCCGTCCGTCACCAGGTTGTATCCGTAACAGGAGTTGAGGTTCTTCTGAAGGGCGCGGACCGCCGTGTTGCTCATCCCCCGGTCCAGCCAGCAATTGGACCCATCGATGGTGGAGTAGGGGATGTACTTGTAAGAGGTGGGGTTAGTGACCTTGTTGTATATGTTGGCCCCGTAGCTGCAGGGCGAGGTGGCCGCGGCCGCGGACGGCGCGCCGGCGAGAGCGCCACCGAGGAGGCCGACCAGAAGGGCTCCCGCGGCTGCGGCCGACTTTGCGCGTCCACTACGGATGTTCATCAATTCCTCTTCACCTTTCGATTGTCGGGCGGGTTGCCCGACTTCTTGCAGGACGGAATGCGGTGCGAATGATGCGGCGGGAAAGTGAAAGCGGGGTGGTGCGTGCCTGCCGAATTCGATCCGGTCGGCGATCAGTCGCCGCTGTCGCTGGTCACCTCGACGGCGGTACCGAGGTTCGGCGCCGCCCTCCTGGCGAGTTCGCGGGCACGGTCCCGATCCGCGCCCTCCGCCACGACGATGCTGACCGCAGAGCCGGACACGGCATCGCGTCGCAAAGTCGCGCCGACGACCGGATACCGGGCGAGCACCGCCTCGTACGCGGCGATCGCCTCGGCGGGGAACCGGTCGTTGAAGTCGCTCTCGACGAAGAGCCCTCCTCTGACCCTCAGGACCATCACACCGGAGAGCGGCCGGTGCCGGTCGCCCTCGGCGTAGATGTCCTTGAACACGGCCAACGCGCCGGTGGCATCGACCGCGGTGACCTCGATGCGCCAGCGGTCGGTTGCCTCTTTCCAGGGCTGGTCATCGATGTCGGCCTTCGTCACCCGGTCGTCGGCCGTCAGCGACCGCCACAGCGCCAGGACCTCTCCCGTACGTCTTTCGTCCGCGACGACGGTGAAGGTGATGCCGTCCGCCTCGATCCGGCCGGTGGTCTTGTCGTGGCGGGCGACGTACTTCCTCATCTCGCCCACCAGCCCGGTCACGCGGTCGGCCGAAGTACCGTCCTCCAGGATCAGCGTGCCGGTGGACGTTCCCTTGAAGGGCAGGGTGTTGTTCTTGGTGGTGTGGATTTTCGCCACGTCCGGCGTACCGGCCCAGCTTTCTTCGAATTCCCCGGCGAGCGCCGTGCCTTTGTCGATGGCGCAGCCGGTCAACGCGGGCAGGCCCAGCACGCACGCGAGGATCACCGTCGGCCACCGCAGGGTGCCTCTTTTCAGTGTCGTCTCCTTGAAAGCTCCCTAAGACCGTCAGGGACCGGTCAGTTCCCGAAGTCCGGCCGCGGTCGACCGTTGTGGCGCAGCCGGAGCAGTCGCCGGGGGTGTGAGCGCAGCACCGGATGGAGGTTCCAGCCCTGCTCCGAGGCGACGCGCAGGACGTAACCCGCGCCGGCGCCCCGGAAGTAGTGCGCTCCGAGTTCCAGGTCGCGGTGGTACTCGCGGCGGTGCCGGGAGGTCTCCACCCGCCGCGTCTGTTTCTCGATGCGCCGGTCCACGCGCGCCCGGTAGTACGCCGTGTCGCCCTCCCGCGCCAGAGCCACCGGGGTCACGCACCAGAGCGGGAGGAACGGCACCCGGCCCAGCGTGGCGTCCAGCATCCGTGTCGCACCGTTCTCGGCCCGCGGCACCATGTAGACGATCAGCTCGGCCACCGGCGCCACGAAGTAGAGACAGACGGCGAGGAAGATCCAGACCACCCACCACACCGGCAGGAACACCAGGGTCAGAGGGAGGAGCAGGAGCCAGCACAGGGCGGTTGGACGGACGGGAAGCGGCCCCCAGGCGGGGTCGTCGTGGTCATGCACGGACGGTGCCTTCTCCTCCTCAGGGGCAAGTGGCTAAAGGGTGTTGTAGGCACAGCCGTTGCGTGTCCCGTCCGGCTTGTACCTCGCCCACTTCAGATTCCAGAAGGTCTGCTCGCCGTACTGCCCGTCAACGCTGATCCCCTCGTACTTCTGGGCGTACTTGAGGGCATCGCGCGTGGCCGGCCCGAAGTCGCCGTCCACCGCGATGGAGCGCCCGTAGCACGTCTTGAGGGTCAGCTGGAGAACCTTGACGCCGTTTCCGGTGCTGCCGTAGTCCATCCAGCAGCGCATGTTGTTGAGCCCGTCGTACCGAACCGCCGGCACCTTGATCCACTGGAAGGAGGTGGCCGAGTAACTGATCATCTGGCCGCCCGAGCAGTGCCCGAGGTACGTCCACGCCGACGCCGAAGGAGCGGTGGCGAGGGCGCCGCCGAGGAGCCCGGCGGTCAGGGCGCCGGTCGCCAGAAGGGATCTGGACCGCTTGCCGGGACGAACAGACATGGTGCTACCTCTCATCAAGGGGGAGGGCGTGAACTGCCCGTGCGGCGGGCGCACACTCCACCCACCTGGATGCGTGCCCGCCGCGGCCGGTGCCAGCCCCGTACGACAGGGACGTTAGTCCGGCCCGGTCGCCGGGTGTGCCGGTCGTTCGCCCCACACGGAACGACGCGTACGCCGGAACACCCACCGGGCGGCGGACGAGACCCCTCCCGTGCACGGCCCCGACCGCACCGACGCCGGAGGCGAACGGGCGTACTGCCTTGATCGCGGGTCAACTACCCTTGTCCTCCATGGGGCATGGGGGATCCGGGGGGAACAGGGAGGCGGTCGCCGAGCCGATGGACCGCCCCAGGTCCGGTGAGCGGCTGGTGATCCTGGCCCTTGAGCGGTTCGGTGTGTGGCTGCGGTCCATCGTGGTCTGCCTGTGCGGTGCGCTGGGCGTCGTCTCGGCCGACGCGGCGGACGTTCCCCTGGCATCGACCCTGCTGGTGCCCGCTTTCCTCGCCTGCGGTGTACGCCTCTACGCGCTGCGCCGCCCGGACCTGTTCCCGCTCGCCCTGCTGTGGACATTGGACGCGGCCGTGGTGGTGTTGACGGGGCTGTCCCAGCCGGTGATCGGCGGCGAGCCCGCCAATGTGATGGTGGAGGCGATGGTCGGCATCAGCGTCGTCGCCTTCCAGTACGAGTGGGCGACGCGACCGCTGGCCGGGGCCGCCCTGGCCGCACTGGGGGCCGGCGTCTGCGTACTCGGCGACGTCCTCGCCTCGCCGGGCAGCGGCCCCGACGTGGTACCCCTGGTGCGCATGCTGATCCAGGTGTGCCTGTCCAGGGCCGCCTACCTCATCGTGCGGGCGCTGGCCAGGGCGGCCGACCGGTCGGCCGCGGTCAGGGCGGCGGCGCGCCGGGAGATGGAGGTCGCCGCCGCGCGCAGGGCGAGCGAGCGCGAGTACCTGGCGACCCTGCACGACACGGCCAGCGCGACGCTGCTGATGGTCTCCCAGGGCGACGGCCGGGACTGGTCGTGGCTGCCGCCGCGCGCCAGACAGGACCTGGAGGCCATGTCCGCCGTGCCCGGCTTCGAGACGGGGAGCGTCGACCTCGCGGCTCTCCTCAGCTGCGTGCCGGAGGGCGAGGGGCGGACCAGGGTGCGGCTCAAGACGCGTATCGACGGCCCGCTCGCGATTCCGTCCGGCCCTGGGCTCGCGATATTCAACGGGGTCCGGGAAGCCGTCACCAATGTGGCACGCCATTCCGGGGTGCGGGAGGCGGATCTCAGGGCCTGGACGGAGGGGGACGGCGCCGTCGTCGAACTGTCCGACGCGGGACGGGGTTTCGACCCGCGGTCCGTCTCCGCGCGGCGCCGGGGCATCTCCGGTTCCATCGTCGCCAGGATGCACGCGGTCGGAGGCTCCGCCACGGTCACCTCCCGTCCGGACGACGGGACCCGCGTGCAGTGGCGCTGGCACGGCCCGACCGGGGCGTCACAGACGGGGGACGGAGCACAGGCTCCCGACGTACCGCGCCCGCCCCGCGAGCAGGTGCGGCACACGGCCGACGTCCGCTTCATCCGCGGGCGGCTCCTGCACGGGACCCAACTGGCCGTGCTGCTGATCAGTCTGGTGTGGCAGTTCACCATCTCGCTGCGCCGGCTCGTGGTCCACCAGGACGTGTACCGCCCCGCGTGGGCGCAGACGACCGCCTTCGTCTGCCTTGCCGCCGTCGCCGTGATCGGGGGCGCCTATCTCCTGCGTGGCAGACAGATCCCTCCGGCGGTGCGGTGGGGGAGCGTGGGCTCGGTGCTGGCCGTTTCGGCGGTGTGCGCGTTCACGCTCCCGGCGGAGCTGTCGACGGCCGCGCCGGACTGGGCGTTCGGAGTGGTCGGCTGGCATGCGCTGTTCCTGCTGGCAGACCTGCGGGTCAGGGTGTTCGCGGCGTTCCTCGGAGCGCATGTGGGGCTCAACGCGACCGCGGTGTTCCTGTCCGGGGCGCCGAGCGCCGCCCAGTGGGCCACGTTGGGGATCTCCACGATAGGAAGCTGCGGCTTCCAGCTCTCCGTCGGCGTACTGATGTCGTACCTGCTCCACGGTACGGCGCCGGCGGCCGGAACCGCGGCCGCACGAGAGGAAGAGATGCGTACCCGGGAACGTATCCACGAGGACATGCAGCGCGACCACAAGGAGCGCTACCGCGCGCTGACGGCGACGACCGTGCCGCTGCTCGTCGGCCTCGGCCATGGTGCGCTGAGCCCGCACGACGAGGAGGTCAGGCTGAGGTGCGGTGTGGAAGCGGCCCGTATGCGCCGCCTGTTCGCGGAGAGCGACGCGGTCCTCGACCCGCTGCTGAACGAATTGCGGGCGTGCGTCGAGGTGGCCGAGCACCGGGGGGTGACGGTGAATCTGTCCGTACGAGGCCGACCGGGGGAGGTGCCGGTGGAGGTACGCAGACAGCTGATCGACCCGGTGGCGGTGACCTTGGGCCGGACCCGCTCCACCGCGCGGGTGACCGTCGTGTGGACACCCCGAACGGTACGCGTCAGCGTGGTCAGCGAGGACCGCGCCGGCGGCCGGGACACGGAAGAGGCCGCTGACACACACGACCGCGCAACGAGCGCGCAGGTGGACGTGGCGCGAACAATGCGCGGCGGAAGTGTGTGGGTGGAGGCGGGCTGGAGCAGACCGGCGATCTCCGGAGTTGACCTCACATGAGTGACAACGCACCGGTCAGCGTGGTCGTCGTCGACGACCATCCCGCCATCCTCTCGGGCGTGGAGGCGTGGTACGCCGCATCGCAACGACCCATCACCGTGGTCGCGGCCGGCGACTCCGTGGGCGAAGCCTGGACCGAGCCGGGCAGCACGGCCGACGTCGTCGTGCTGGATCTGCAACTGGGCGAGGGCGGACCCGCGTTCGGCAGCCTTCGAAGACTCGTCGACGCCGGTCGGCAGGTGATCGTCTATTCGATGCGGGACGACGAGAAGACCGCGCTCAACTGCCTGGACCTGGGAGCCGCGACCTATCTGACCAAGAGCGAGGGCCGGGACCACCTGGTCGAGGCGACGCTGGCGGCGGCGGACGAGCGGCCCTACATGCCGCCCGCGCTGGCCGGCGCGCTGGGCACGAACACCCGCGCCGACCGCCCCCAGCTCTCGGTGCGCGAGGAGAACGTACTCATCGAGTGGTTCCAGTCGGAGTCGAAGGAACTGGTCGCGCAGCGCCTCGGGATCTCCGTACGAACGGTCAACTCCTACCTGGACCGGGTGCGCATCAAGTACGCCAACGTCGGCCGCCCCGCCCGCACCAAGGCGAGCCTGGTCGCCCGCGCCATCCAGGACGGGCTGGTCGACGTGGACGACCTCTGACCGGGCGACGGACACCGGGGTTACGTAGTGATTACCCATGCGACGGCGCGCGGCCCGCCCACAGGATGGTGCTCGGAACGGAATCACCGAGCAAGCAAGAAGGAACCACTCGATGACATCACGGAACAAGGTCGTGCAGGGGGTGGCTGTCGCCGCGGTCGTCACGGCGACGGCGCTGTCGGCACCGTCACCGGCCGCGGCGCATGAAGCGAAGCCCGGTGGCAGGACCCATCAGGCGTGCCGGGGCGTGACCGTCGACAGGAGCGCGCCGGTCATCAGCCGCGCCACCGTCCTCATCAAGGCGCCGCTGACCACGATCTGGCACCTCCACACGGACATCGACGCGTGGGACACCTGGATACCGGAGATCACCCCGGCGCGGAAGAAGACGCCTGGACCGCTCCGGCAGGGCTCGGTCTTCGAGTGGTCGCCCCAGAACATGCACGTCACGTCCACGGTCAAGTCCGTCGCACCTCGCAGATGCACCGCGTGGGCCGCGCCCGTCAACGGCATCGACGGCATCCACCTGTTCACCTTCGAACAGGTCAAGGGCGGCGTACTGGCCACCACCGAGGAATCCTGGGCCGGCGCGCCCGCTGAAGCCGACGTCCCCGGCAACCAGACCGCACTCGACACCGGCCTCGCCGACTGGATGAAGCGGCTCAAGAACACGGCCGAATCGACCAGTTGCGGAAAACCGCCCGCCGCCGCTCCCGCTGCCTCCTTCGCGCAGCGGCCGGCTCGGCAACCCACCACCCAAGGATGATCAATGAGCCTTATCCCCTCCTTGTCCTCGAATCCTGACCATCCCGGTCGTCAGTACGCCCTCGGTCAGGAACTCCGGGTCTCGGTCCTCACCGCGGCCGAGGAGACCGAGGGCCGTCATGACGTGACGGACTCCTTCATGCTCGCCGGTGCGGCCACGCCGCTGCATGCCCACACCAGGTACGAGGAGCGGCTCTGGGTCTCCGCCGGCCTGCTGACCGTGTGGGCGGGCGACGAGAAGGTGACCTTGCGCTCGGGAGACTTCTACACCATCCCCCTGCGCGTACCCCATGCGATAGCAGCCGGCCCGGACGGCGCCCGCGCCCTCAACATCTCCACACCGGCCGGATTCGCCGAGGTCATCGCTCGCACCGCCACGCCGCTCCACCTGTTCACGGAAGCGACCGCACTCGACGTGGAGCTCTTCAACGCCGTGGCGGAGGAGATGGGCGACCTGCTCCTCGGCCCGCCCGGCAGCACGCCTGCCGACCTCGCGCCGAAGCCCCCGGGGACGATCTGACGCTCCCCGAGGTCGGCACGCGCGCATCCACCCCGAACGGCAGGTCGTTCGGGGTGGATGCGACGGTGCGTGGGGCAAGTCCGGCGCCGGAGCGTCGGCAGGTCTCCACTCGACCGGCCGGTCGGCGTACCGGACAGCCGTGGTCAACGGTCCGGCGTCAGACCGCTGTCAGGTGCGCGAGCGAGCCGATGACACGCTCGGGGACGTTCTCGGGCCAGAGGAACGACGGGGAGACGAGACGCTGGTGGGCGAGGCCGTGCAGGCCCGCCCACAGCGCCGTCGCGTCGGCCGACACGTCCGTGCTCGTGGCCGCGCCCGCCGCGACACAGTCGCCCAGGGCGTCGATGAGCATCAGCAGACACGACGCGCCGAGCACGACGAGATCCGTCTCGGTCAGCGAGCTGTCGCCCGGGGGCGGCACCCACAGGCCGCCGAACATCGTGCGGTAGCGCCGGGGGTGACACCCGGCGAAGTCGAGGTAGGTAGCGCAGATGGCCAGGAGCCGCTGCCGGGGATCGCCGCCGGCCCGCTCCACCGCCGCGCCCAGACTGCTCTCCAGTCCGGCGAACTCCCGTTGTACGACGGCCAGCACGATGGCCGGCCGGTCCGGGAAGTGCGGGTAGATCGAGGGGGTGGCGATGCCGACCCTGCGGGCCACCGATCGCAGCGTGACGGCATGCGGCTCACCCGTCTCGTCGAGCAGCTCGGCCGCCGCGTCGATGATCTCCTCGCGCAGGCGCCCGCCTTCTCCACGGCGGTTGTGCGTGCGGGCCGCGGCGGCCCGCGCCGCGCCGGGCGCTCGTACCGATCCGGGTCGCTTCACTTCGTCACCTTCCGTCGTGGAGTGGTCGGCGAGTCGCGGCACGCCGGGTGTCAGACCTCGGGAACGATGACGACCTTTCCGGCGACGGTGCGGGACTCGGCGAGTTGCAGGGCGGCGACGGTGTCGGTCAGGGCGAACTTGGCGGCGATCTGCGGGACTAGGTCCTGTCGTCAAATTCCCGCCTGCCGGGCGACGCCTGGCACGCTCCCCCAGCCTCCGGCCGGGGGGACCCCCACTCGCCGCACCGGGCGAAAGCCCAAGTACGTCCAGTACGCGGACTTCCGCCCGGCACACCGAGAGCACGCACCAGACGCCGCCCGGCCCGCCCTCCGGGCGGACGCCGGTAATTTGACGACAGGACCTAGGGCGCCGTCGGCAACCAGGCGCAGGACCTGGGTGAGATCGTCGGTCATCCGCTGCTGCCAGGTCTTCTGGCAGCGGCGCTTGCCGGCCCAGAGGTTGTAGAAGTGGGCGCTCCTGCCGTTGGGCAGGGCGTTCCAGGTGTTGAGGCGGGCGAAGAGCTTGAGGACGGGAAGCTGGGAGTTGCCCTCTTCGTCCTTGCTGGCGGCGGTGCCGTAGGAGACGAGGGTGCCGCCGCGGCGCAGCAGCTGCCAGGAGTCCTCGATGGCCGGGCCGCCGACGTGGTCGAAGACCGCGTCCACGCCGTCGGGGGCCAGTTCGCGGATGCGGGCGTACAGGTCCGGGTCGCGGTAGTCGACCGGGGTGACGCCCAGTTTCCGCAGAGCGTCGTGGTGGCGGGGCGAGGCGGTGCCGATGACGGTGATGCCGGCGTGCCGGGCGAGCTGGACGAGGGTGGAGCCGACGCCGCCGTTGGCGCCGAGGACCACGATGGTCTGGCCGCTGCGGACCTTGGCCGTGCGGTGGAGCATCTGCCAGGCGGTGACGCCGTTGACGGTGACCGTCTCGGCGACGGCCGGGTCGATCTCGTCGGGCACGGGCATCAGGTCGGCGGCGTCGACGGTCAGGTGGCTGGCCCAGGCCCCGGTCTTGGTGATCGCGGCGAACCGGCGTCCCATGAGCGCGCCGTCGGTTCCGGGGCCGGTCGCGGTGACGGTGCCGACCAGGTCGTAGCCGGGGACGAAGGGGAACGGCGGCTGGTCGTAGTACTTGCCGCGGCGCATCTGCTGTTCGGCGAAGCACACCCCGGTGGCCTCCATCCGCAGGACGACCTGGCCCTTGCCGGGGGCCGGCAACTCATGGGTCCGGGTCTCCAGGCCTTCCGGCTCGACCTTGCCCGGCAGGACGATCTCGGTCGCGGTGATGGCGGGTGTGGCGCTGTTCATGGCCTGCTCCTCTGACTTCCTGCCGTGTGCTTACGATCGTAAGGCTATAGCTGTTAGGTCAGATCGAACAAGGGGCTACGCGAATAAACTTACGTGCGTAAGTTCGCGGTCTGGGCGGGAAGAGGGCGTGACCGGGTCGGAGCCGGTCAGGCCCTCCTCGTCAGTCCTGGTTCAGAGCGATGTGTCCACGGACCGCAGATCGGGCCGGTCCCTGAGCTGCCGACGCGAGTTGATGCCCAGCTTCCGGTAGACGCTGCGCAGGTGCGCGTCCACGGTGCGTGGACTGATGAACAGCCGCGAGGCCACTTCTTTCGATGTCGCACCCGTGGCGACCAGCCGCGCGATGTGCAGTTCCTGCATGGTGAGCCGGTCGCGCGCGAAACCGGTCCGGCTGCGCGCCGTCTCTCCCGTGGCGCGCAGCTCGTCGGCGGCTCGCCGGGCGAACGCCTCCAACCCGGCACCGGAGAACAACTCGTGCGCCGTACGCAGCTGGGGCCGGCAGTCCTGCCTGCGGCCCTGTCGCCGCAACCACTCCCCGTACAACAGGTGGGCCCTGCCCCGGTACGGGAGCAGCGGTGTGCCGGTGAGCCGGTCGATCGCTTCCCGGTAGTCCTTCTCCGTCCCCTCCACCAGCCCTCGCGCGTACGCCGCGATGCCCAGGCCCGAAGGGGTTCCACTGGCCTGGGTGCGTTCGGTCAGCGATTCCAGCGCGGCGACGGCCGCGGCGTGGTCGCCGCACCGGACGGCGGCTTCCACCAGTTCCGGCAGGGCGAACCCGGCGACGAAGAGTTCACCGTCGGCCACGGCACGCCGTGCGGCCGCCAGGGCCTCCTGATATGCGGCCAGGCCGTTGTGGAGCACCGCGCTCGCCCAGTGGATGTTGGAGATCACCTGCCCCGTGGCGGTGGCCGTCGCGGTGACGGCCTCGAACAGTGCGACAGCCTCCTCGCGGCGTCCGCGCATCGCGGCCAGTTGCAGCCGGTGGTAGATGACGGGAGGCGCACCGGTCGCGTCGGCGATCGCCTCCTCCTCGGCGATCGCGGCCATCGCCTCGTCGAGGTCGCCGGCGAGTGCGGCGGCGGAGGCAGCCTGTGCGAGACCGAGCCGCAGGACGAGCGGGGATCCCGACGCCCGCCCGCTCTTCAGCAGCCACTCGATGATCCGCACATGGGTGCCCGGGTCCCACAGTTCGGCCGCGAGGATGATCGCGAGCGCGGGGTGCCGGGCCCACAGCGGGCCGTTCGCGCCGTCAAGGGCCTCCTTGATCAGGGGGACGGCCGCGTGGTGCCCGTCCGAGGACAGGGTGTCCAGCGCGTCCAGGATGTCCGGGGCGTGCGGCGAGGCGGTCCTGGCTTCGGCGAGGACCATGTCCGTCACACCGTTCGCGCGTCCGACGAGCAGACTCGTTTCGAGCGCCTCCACGTAACTCTCCCGGGAGCGCGCGGGATCCAGGAGCGCGAACCGCCGCGCGGCGCGCAGCATGGCCGGCGGACCGTCGCTGTCGTCCACCCGGGCCAGGGCGATGCGGCCCCGCAGCAGATCGGCCTCCGCCCGCTGCAGCTCGTACGCGCCCGAGCCCTCGACGGTCGTGAGCAGTGCGGCCGCCCTGTCGGTGGCGCCCGCGTCGAGATGGGCGCGCGTGGCCGCGAGGGTGCGTTCGATACGCCGTCCGGTGTCGAGCGACAGCTCCGCCGCGCGTTCGAGGAAGGCGGCCGTGGCCACCGCGCCACCACGTGCCAGGGCGCGGGACGCCGAGCGCTCCAGCTCCGCGGCGACGTCCTCGTCCGGGGCGGCGGAGGCCTGAGCGCGATGCCACGCGCGCCGGTCGGGGTCGGTGACCGGGTCGGTCACCTCGGCGAGCGCGCGATGGGCCAGCTGCCGCTCTCCCGCCGCGGCGTCGTCGTACACCACGCTTCGTGCCAGCGGGTGGTAGAAGCGCACGCGGGCGCCGAACTCGACCAGTCCGGTGGCGGCGGCGGCCGCACCGGCCGTCGCCAGGTCGATGTCCAGTCTGCGCGCCGCGGGCCACAGCAGCCCGGGATCGCCGGTCGGATCGGCACCGGCGATCGTGAGCAGGAGTCGCGCCTGCGCGGGCAGGCCGGACAGCGTGGTCCGGAATCCCTGGCCCACCCGGTGCGGCACCGAGGCCGGTTCGGGCGGGGCGAACCCGCCGGCTCGGGGCAGGGCGAGCAGCGCCAACGGGTTGCCCCTGGCCTCGGCCACCAGCCGGTCGCGTACCTGCTCGTCGAGCGTCTCGTGGCTCTGCCGGGCGAGAAGTGTCCGTGCGTCGGCGTCGGTCAGCCCGTCGACGTTCAGGCCCGGCAGGGCCTCCAACTCTTCTTCCTCGCACGGCAGTCGGACGGCGAACACCATGGCCACCGGCTCGGCGGAGACGCGCCGGGCGAGGAAGGCCAGTGCCTTCGACGAAGCCGCGTCGAGCCAGTGCGCGTCGTCGATCACGCACAGCACGGGGCGTTCCTGGGCGGCCGCCGTGAGCAGCCCCAGCGTCGCCAGGCCGGCCCGGAACACGTCCGGGGTCCCGGACGCCAGGTCGAAGGCGATCCGCAGGGCCTGGCGCTGCTGGACGGGCAGCTCGGTCAGGCGCTCCATCACCGGGAGGCACAGCTGGTGGAGCGCGGCAAACGGCAGCTCCGCCTCGTGCTGTGCCCCGCCCGCCCGTAGGACTCGGAACCCGGACGCCACCTCCTGCGCGTGCTCAAGCAGCGTGCTCTTGCCGATTCCCGCCTCACCGCGCAGGACCAGAGTCCCGCCCCGGCCTGCCCGCGCCGCGCCGATCAGCTCACCGAGGCGTTGTGTCTCGTACTGCCTGCCGAGCAGCGGACCGCGAGTATGGGCCAACGTTTGCACAGCGCGTAGCCTACCGAGCCGGCGGGGGACCCCGGTCCGGTCCCGGGGAACGGGCGGGTCGGGTAGTTCCGGGTGGTTCCTGGCGACGCGGGAATCGAGAACGGTCCTCGGGGAGGACGGTTCTCAAGGCGGGCGGTTCTCAGGAGTGATGGTGTGTCCGCGGCACGGCGCCGACCTTCTCGTCCTTGCCGAGCACGACGAACTGGCCCATCATCCCGTCGTCCTCGTGCTGCAACAGATGACAGTGGTACATGTACGGCGTGTTCGGATCGGTGTGCCCGCGAAAACGCATCGCCAGCCGGTAGTGCTTCCCCTGTGCCAGCAGGACGGTGTCCTTCCAGCCGCGCAGGTGCGGTTCAGGCTTCCCGCCGTCGACGGTCAGCACCTGGAACTGCACGTCGTGAACGTGGAAGTTGTGCAGAAAGCCGTTGTCGTTGACCACGTCCCACACCTCGACCGTGCCCTCGCGGACACCGAAGTCGATCCGGTCCATCGCCATCGACCTGCCGTTGATCTGGTCCGACGCGAGCACGAAGGAGCGCTCCCGTGCGGCCGTTTCACCCGCGAGGTCCGGTGCGACACCGAGCACGGCAGGGAGTTCGGCGACGTCGGACAGGGTGGCCGCGGCCCGGAACTGGCAGATGTCGAGACGGTCGTCGAAGCCGTCGATCCGTCCCAGCGTGCCGCCGTACTCGGACGGGTGGGAGCGGAGTTCGACCCGCTCGCCCGGCTCGAAGGCCACCACGATCTCTGCACGTTCGCCGGGTGAGAGATAGAGGCGCTCGGTGCTCCACGGTTCGGCGAGCAGGCCGCCGTCGGTGGCGATGAGCGAGAAGCGCCGGTCGTCGGAGAACCCCAGGTTGTACAGGCGCGCGTTGGAGCCGTTGAGCAGCCGCAGTCGTACGAGCTTGGTGGTGACGTCGACGTACGGACCGATCGCGCCGTTGACGAGCACCTCCTTCCCGATCACGCCCACCGAGCCGCCCAGTGGCACTCGCTTCTCGAACTGGTTGTCCCCGTCGAACGCCCGGTCCTGGACGATCATCGGGATGTCGTCGACGCCGTACTCGGACGGCAATGCCGACGCCTCGGAGTCCTCGTCGTCGACGATGAACAGGCCGCTGAGGCCCCGGTACAGGTGATCGGCGGTCGCGCCGTGCAGGTGCGGGTGGTACCAGAGCGTCGCGGCGGGCTGGTCGACCGTCCACCGCGGCCGCCAGGTCTCTCCGGGCGCGACGACCTGGTGGGGTCCGCCGTCCATGGCCGCGGGAAGGTGCATCCCGTGCCAGTGGAGCGAGGTGTCCTCATCGAGGCCGTTGCGCACGACGAACTCGACCTGCTCGCCGCGCCGCACCCGAATCGTCGGACCGAGATACGTGCCGTTCACGCCCCAAGTGCGGGTGGTGGCGCCCGCCTTGAACCGGGTCCTGCCCGACCGGATGCCGAGTGTGAACACCCGGGCCCCCTGCGAGCCCTTCTCCGACTCTGCCAGGGGCGGGATCGGCAGGACCTTGTCGAAGTCGATCTCACCGAACGTGTCCTGCTTCGCGGCGTAGTAGTAGCTGCCGTAACCACCACCAGCGAGGACAACCGCGCCCCCGGTGCCGAACCCGAGAGCCTTCAGCGCTGTGCGTCGTTTCATGCAGCCACCGTCGCGCGCCTGCCGGCCCCTTCGCGTCGGTGCAGATTACGTAACCTCGCCGGATGCGGATGCGGATGCGGATGCGGATGCGGATGCGGATGCGGATGCGGATGCGCAGCCGGGGCCGGGGCCGACGAGGACGGCACGTCATGGAACCGGGTCGGGCGACCGGCTCACCTGAGGGCAGGCAATATCACCCACCTCGCGATGCCGGTCACGTCTGCCACCGTGGGTCGGATTCCGGCGGTGCGGCAGAAGAGTTCGAGGGTGTCGTCGAACGCGGCCTGGCAAGGGTCGTCGTCGGCGTCCATCGCCGCCATGGCCGCCCGGACCTCCGAGGTGGTCGGCTCCTCGCTTCCTTCCTCGGAGTGGTCGGCCACCACCTCGCCGTCGCGGTACACCATGAAGCTGGTGTCCGCGTTGATGCTGCGGGAGCAGGCCACGGCGAAGGTGCCGGGGGAGAGCACCGAATTCTCCGTCCCCGGGTGGCCGTTGTTCTCGACGAGCAGTGTGTGCGGGCCGAGGGCGAACGCGGCCAGGCACACGTCGCCCATGCCGGCGTCCTCGATCTCGCTCTGTGTCCGCAGGTCGTCCCAGGTGCCCGTCCGGACCCGGCCCGGGTCGGCGCCCAGGCGCAGCAGGGCCTCGTCGGGTGTCGTGTCGTGGACGACGGCGACGCTGAAGTACTCCAGACCGTTCAGCTCCTCCAGCCACGTCTCGAAGTCCTCGGCCGGCTCCGGTGCGGCGGCGTCCGTTTCCGTCACCTCTTCGCCGTTGCGCCACACGACCGTGCCGTCCGCGCGGCACAGCAGGACTTCCCCGCTTTCCACGCGCAGTTCGTCCGCCGGACCGGCCAGCGCCGGTCGCTCGGTGTCGTCGTCGAGGATCCGCAGCATGCCGTCCTCGTCCAGCAGCAGTCCGGGCCGCTGTACGTCCCCCAGGTGCGCGTACCAGAGCCAGCTGCCGTCCGCTCCGAACAGCACCAGACGCTGGTCGTCATGGTGGCCGAGCACCGTGCTGCCGTCGGTGGAGGTGAGGGCGTGCTGACGGAGCGTCTGTCCCCGGCGCAGGACCGCGCCGCGCGGCGTGTCCACGGCCGGGCCGTCGCAGGAGGTGTGGGTGTCCACCGACCACACCGCCCGGCCCTCGGCGTCGAGCAGTTCCACCCGGCCGTCGTCGCGGACGGCGAGCCGCCGGGCACCCGAACCGGCCGTGCCGGAGCGCCAGACGGGCGCGCCGTGCGGGTTGTGCACCACCAGGTCGCCGTCGGCGGTCAGCTCGGCCCATCCGCCGATGGCCCAGTGCGTGCCTGCCGACCACACGTTCCGGTGCTCGGCGTTGCAGCGCAGCACCAGATCGCCGTCCCCCTGGTGAACCAGGGTGTGCGAGCCGGAGGGAGAGGTCAGCGACTGATGCCGCAGGCGCCCGCCGGCGCCGAGTTCCGCTCCGCCGTAGGCGTAGGGGGCTCCCGCGAACACCGGCGTGGTCCGGCTCGGTTCGCCCTCGTGCCACAGGACGGTGCCGGCGGTATCCGTCAGGCAGAGCGTCCGGGCCTTCGACTTGGTGCCGTTGACCGGCAGCATGAGCCAGCCGAGCACGGTGCCTTCCTGCTCCAGCCAGTCGACCAGCGGCCCGGTCAGTGCGTAGCTTCCGCCGCCGCCGTTGGACCAGTGCTCGCCGACCCGGAGCTGACCGTCCTGTTCGCGGACGACGGTCCGGCGCTTCTTGCCCTCGCTGAGCAGGTAGCTGCCGGCGTTGATGTCGGCCGCGGCGGCGGTGTCCCGCAGCGCCAGTGGTTCGACCGGACCGGTGCGCGAGTTGGCCAGGCGGGCGTGCTCGCCGTTGAGCAGTTCCAGGTCGCCCGCGTCGGTGAGGATCAGGTGCCGCGCCCCGGGGGCTGCGAAACCCGAGAGCCAGACCGTCTCGTAACTGTCCCAGGCCTCGACCTGGACCTCGCTCCGGTCGCCGAGCAGCAGTCGTCCGACGGTCCCCGCCCGCCAAGTGACCTCGTCCCGCTCGGTGTCCGTGATCACGGCGATGCCCGCCGCGTCGTAGTGCAGGACGAACCGTCCGCTGGGCGAGCGCAGTTGTTCGTCCGCGTGGAGTCGGTTGAACTGGAAGAGTTCGCGCATGATGACCTTTTCTCGTGCTGGGCGCCACGGGTGCGTCGTGCTTGATCGCATTGTGTCGGCTGCCACTGACAACCGGCTGGGCGCCGCAGATGCGGCCGAGGAAAGGCGACGTCAGGTCTCTCTTCCGGCCGGCAGGGGAACGGAAGAGGGTTCGTTCTCCTGCACGTCCGTCAGGATCGCGTACTGCCCGGCGAGAAGTTCGGTGAGGATGCGGCGCGCGGCCTTGAGAAGGTCCGCGATGTCGCCTCCCGCGAGGGCGTAGATGACGGTGGAGCCCTGGCGGGTGGAGACGATGATGCCCGCCCGGCGCAGTACCCCCAACTGCTGGGACAGGCTGGACGGTTCGATCTCGATGTCGGCGAGCAGGTCCCGCACAGCGACCGGGCCATGTTGCAGCAGTTCGAGAACTCTGATGCGTACGGGATGGCCCAGCATGCGGAAGAACTCGGCTTTGGCCTGGTAGAGGGGCACTTTCACAGCCGTCTGCTCCCTACGCGTGGGCGATGAGGCCGAACGGGACTCGGTGCTCCCACCTGTGAGGACAGTCTGTCGCACCTCGTCCCGCCGGAACCTACGGAATGGACATGTATGGATGTCGAGAGTTGCAGAACTCTTCACATCGAGGGCATGCGAAAGGAAGGTCAGACGGCGAGGTTTTCCTCCACTCGTTTGAGCTGGTGACGAGCCATCGCCAGGTTGGACCTCGCTTTGTCCAGCACCAGGTAGAGGAACAGGCCGTTGCCGCCTCGCCCGTTCACCAGCCGGATGATGTGGTAGTGCCGGTCGAGAGTGATCAGGATGTCCTCGATCTGGCTCGCCAGGCCGAGATGCTCCAGGGTCCGCATCTGCGCGCGGACGACATCGGTGTTTCCGGCGGCGGCCACCTCTAAGTCCAGGTCCTTGCCGCCGCCGAGCACACCGAGGGCCAGGCCGCTGGTGTAGTCCACGACGGCGGCCCCCAGGGATCCCTCCACGCCGGCCATCAACTCTTTGAGCGATACGTCCACATCGGCCATGACCTGTCTCCGTTCGCGGGCCGGGCCGGGCTGTTCCCGCCCCGTTGCGTCAGTCACGCTAGGAGCAGGACCGTGAACAGGGGCCGCATATGCACAGTTGAGCGAAAATGCAGCCCAGTAATATCTGTTGAAAGTATGCGGCCGCTTTATCTTCGGAAGTGTTCGCAGTGCTGAATGCCGCACTGCTCCAAAGCTTTTCGCCCGTGTCGGTCCGAGGAGTCACGCGAGGGCGGCCACGAGCAGCGTGAAGGCGGCGATGATGACGGCGACGCGGATGTAGTGGAAGCGGAGCCAGCGGTTCAGCTGCTCCTGCCAGTCCGCGGGCCGGTTCTCCGGGGTCCACGCCTTGTTCCGGTTGTTGATCGGGACGAGCAGCAGGAGCGACATGACCACGCTCAGGATCAGCAGCGCGGCCGCGATGACGACCAGGCCCGTGCCCTGCCGGTGCCATCCGGCGACGGCCCAGAGGGCGCTGAGGACGAGCGAGCCGACGTACCAGAACGGCATCAGGGTGCCGAGCATCCGGCCCCCGTGGGCGTGGCCGAGTTGGCGGCTGTCCTCCGGGAGGGCGTTGAGGATCGGGTTCATGACGAAGGCGACGGAGAACTCCACGCCCACCATCAGGCCGACGATCACGGTGGTGAAGACCTCAAGTGCGTCGAGCATTGCTACCCCTCCAGAAATCTAGTGCCGCTAGCTGATGAAGCAACGCTAGACCTGCTGCCGCTTGATTGTCTAGCAGTGCTAGGATCGGCCCATGTCGGTACAGGAACGCAAGGAGCGCGAACGGGCGGCCCGCGAGCGCCTCATCGTGGCGACAGCCCGCGAACTCGCCGAGCAGCAGGGCTGGGACGCGGTCACCACACGTCGGCTCGCCGAGCGCATCGAATACAGCCAGCCCGTCCTCTACAGTCACTTCCGCGGCAAGCGCGAGATCATCGGCGCCGTATCCCTCGAAGGCGCCACCGAGTTGGCCGCGGCGGTGCGGGCCGCTGCTGCTGCCGCGGACGGCCCGCGCGAGCGGGTCACCGCGCTCGCCCGCGCCTACCTCGACTTCGCCGCACGCAACCCGGCGGTCTACGACGCCCTGTTCCAGCTCGACGGCGGTCTGGCGTTCGCGCGCGAGGACACCCCGGAACCGCTCAAGGACGCTTTCGCCGCGTTGCTGGAGAGCCTGGGCGAGGTCGCCGGGGACGACGTCCATCCGGGACTGTTCACCGAGGTGTTCTGGGCGGCCCTGCACGGGCTGGCGACGCTGACCCGGGTGGGACGGCTGCCGGCGGCGGAAGCCGAGCGGAGGATGGAACTGCTGGTCGACCGGCTCGCCGTGGTCTGACGCGCCGCCCCGGCGGGCGCGCGGCCGCACTCCTCGAAGCCCCGCCGCCCGCCTGTCCGGCACCGGGGTGGAGGAGGAGCCCGGGGATCAGCTGCGAGGAGCGGCGGCGTTTCCCGGTGGGGGCACGGCCCGCGTTGCGGTGCGCTGCGCCAAGCCGTCCAGGATGAGGGTCAGGCCGGCCTCGAACGCCGACTCGTGGTCGATCACGGGCATGTCCGCCGGTGGCTCCGAGCCGTCACCGGAGCCGGCGTCCGCCTGTTCCTCCAGAACGCTGCCGACCGTGAAACGGCTCGCGGCCAGCATCGCCGTCTGCGCCTCCCGCTGAGGTACTCCGGAGGCGACCAGGAAGTCCATCTTGTGCCGGATCCGGTCGAGGTCGTTGACAGGGGTGCTGCCCGCGTGGAGGCGTGCGCCGTCCCGGCGCATCAGCAGGGTGCGCCGGAAGCTCCGCGTGTTGTCGAGGAACCACTCGCGCCAGTCGTCGTCGGGGGCCGGCAGCGGGGCGGTCGCGTGCGGTGCCATCGCCGCGTCCGCCATGGCGGCGAGGAGGTCCTTCTTGGTGCGGAAGTACCAGTAGAGCGAGGGCTGTTCGACGCCCAGCCGCTTCGCCAGCTGCCGCGTACTGACCGCGTCCAGCCCGACCTCGTCGAGCAGGTCGAGCGCTTCGGAGACGACGATCTCCCGGTTCACCTTGGTCACATTGACAAATCTATCACTGATAGATGACTCTGAAGAGGAATCGTTCACCGATAGATTTTTGGGGTGATGGGCATGGCCGACGGATCGGGAGCGCGCCCCCTGCGGGTCCTCGTCGCCGGTGGTGGGATAGCGGGCCAGGCGCTGGCCTTCTGGCTCACGCGGGGCGGCCACGAGGTGACCGTCGCCGAACGCTTTCCGGCGCTGCGGGCCACCGGAGCACAGGTCGACCTGCGAGGACAGGGCATCGAGGCCGTCGAACGGATGGGACTCCTCGACGCCGTCCGCGGCAGGCTGGTGGACGAGGCGGGCGTCGCCTTCGTCGACGCGCGTGGCAGGACCAAGGCGACGATCATGGCCAACACCTCCGGCCGGGGCCGGCAGACCCTCACCTCCGAGTACGAGATCATGCGCGGCGACCTGGTACGCATCCTGTACGACGCGTCGAAGGCCGACACCGAGTACGTCTTCGGCGTGAGCGTGGACGGCTTCGAGCAGGACGAACGGAAGGTCGTCGCGCACTTCTCCGACGGGTCCTCGGGCGAGTACGACCTCCTGGTCGGCGCGGACGGGCAGGGATCGCGCATCCGGCGGGAGATCCTCCCCGCGGGCTGCGACCCGTACTGGCGGGTCGGCATCCACATGGCCTACTGGTTCATCCCGCGCATCGCGTCCGACAGCAACATCCGGGACACCTACATGGTCCCGGGCGGCCGTCAGATCATGCGCCGCAGCCACAACCCGACCGAGACGCAGGTGTACTTCGTGATGCGGGAGGAGTCCGACGAAGCATCGGCGATCCACCGGGAACCCGTCGCGCGCCGGCAGGAATTCTGGGCGAGCAGGTTCCGCGACGCGGGCTGGCAGACCGAGCGCTTCGTCGACGGCATGCGGACGAGCCCCTTCTTCTACTCCCAGGAGGTCGTGCAGGTCCGCACCGACACCTGGTCCAAGGGCCGCGTGGTCCTGGCAGGCGACGCCGCCCACTGCGCCTCCCCCTACAGCGGCATGGGCATCTCCGGCGGCCTGGTGGGCGCCCACGTCCTGGCCGGCGAGATCAACCGGCACCCGGGCGATCTGCCGACCGCGCTGGCGAACTACGACAGCGTGCTGCGGCCCTTCGTCGACGAGATCCAGGGTGAGGTGAATCCACGTCTCCTGCGCCTGGGCATGCCGATGACCCAGCGGGCGATCGACGCCTTCCAGGCCGCCACCGCACTGGCCTGCTTCCTGCGGGTCCCCGATCTCGCCGCGCGCCTCTCGAAGGAGGACCGCGGCGGCGACTGGCGACTCCCCGAGAACCCCGCGCCGATCAGTACTGTCTGAAAGCGGCGGCACCCGGGCCGATGGCCGTCGCCAGAAGCGGGTTCTTGACCTTGACCTTGGGGGAGGCCACAGCATCGGTGGGGCCGGGCGACGCGCCCGGTACGAGGAGGAGCGGACATGGGTTTGCTGACCATCGGGGCGTTCGCGAAGGCGTCCCGGCTGTCGCCGAAGGCGCTGCGCCTGTACGACGAGCTCGGCCTGCTGACCCCCGCACGCGTCGACCCGGTGACCGGCTACCGCCTCTACGCACCGGACCAGCTGGACCAGGCCCGCCTGGTCGCCTGGCTCCGGCGCCTGGGCATGCCGCTCGCCCGCATCCAGCACGTCTGCGCGCTGGATGCGGGCCCGGCGGGCCAGGAGGTCCGCGCGTTCTGGGCCCAGGTCGAGGCCGACACCGCCGCGCGGCGGGACCTGGCCGCCTTCCTCATCGACCACCTGTCACGGAAGGACCCCACCATGTCTCCGACCGCCAAGTCCCTCGGAATCCGTTACGCCGCCCTTTCCGACAAGGGCCTCGTCCGCGAGAGCAACCAGGACACCGCGTACGCGGGATCCCAGCTCCTCGCCGTCGCCGACGGCTGCGGAAGCCAGGGAGCCCCTGCCAGCGCGGCAGCCGTCGACGCGTTCAAGCACCTCGAAACCGACAGCATCCCGGCCGGCAACCTCCTCAACGTCCTCGAAGACGTCGTCGAACAGGCCAAGCAGGCCGTCCACGATGTCGCCGGGACGGGCTCCGCGTCCGAAGGCACCGGTACGACACTCACCGCGATGCTCTGGACCGGGTCACAGCTGGCCCTCGTCCACATCGGCGACTCCCGCGTCTACCTCCTGCGCGGCGGAGAACTGTTGCAGATCACCCACGACCACACCATGGTCCAGTCGATGGTCGACGAGGGACGCCTCAGCCAGGAAGAAGCCGCCTCCCACCCCCAGCGGTCGCTCCTGGTGCGGGCCCTGGTCCCAGGAGCCGACACCAATCCCGACATGCGCCTCCACGACGCCCAGGGGGGAGACCGCTATCTGCTGTGCTCCGACGGCCTGTCGACGGTCGTGCCGACCCAGGAGATCCACCGCGTACTCGCCGGGACCGGTGAGCCCGAGACGGCCGTCCGTGAACTCATCGCCCTCGCCAACGCCTCCGGCGGCCCCGACAACGTCAGTTGCGTGATCGCCGACGTCATCGAGCTCCAGCAGTAGCAGCGAGGGCCATGCACTAGCGAATGCCATGCACTTCGGCTTGCGCACCGGCGGCGCACTTCGGCTTGCGCGCCGGCAGCGCGGGTCGGCTTGCGCGCCGGGGCGCGGGAATCACGCCGCGAGGAGTTCCTTCTCGCGGTCCGGCGTCCTGGCCTTGGGCTTCTTGTTCGGCAGCGAGAGCCGGAAGACCTTGTGCCACGCGGAGAACACCTGCTTGGGCAGCGGCCCGGTGACGTACTCCAGCTCGTACTTCTCGAAGAGCGCGCGCACCTTCACCGCGACCTCGGCGTACCGGTTGCTCGGCAGGTCCGGGAACAGGTGGTGCTCGATCTGGTGCGACAGATTGCCGGTCATGAAGTGCATGGCCTTGCTGCCGCTGATGTTCGCCGAGCCCATCATCTGGCGCAGGTACCACTGGCCGCGTGTCTCACCCTTGATGGACCGGCGCTCGAAGACCTGCACGCCCTCGGGGAAGTGCCCGCACATGATCACCGAGTGGGTCCAGAGGTTGCGTACCAGGTTCGCGGTGAACGTGGCGGCGAGCGTGGTGAGGAACGACGGGCCCGACAGCAGCGGGTGGATCACGTAGTCCTTGAGCACCTGCTTGCGGATCTTGCGGCCCACGGCCCTGGCCCGGGCGCGGAACTCCGGGTTCTTGCGGCGGCGCTTGCGCAGGTTCTTGCCGAGCTCCAGGTCGTACGCCGCGATGCCGTACTCGAAGAAGCAGGCGTTGATGAAGTTCCACAGCGGCTGGCCGAGGTGGAACGGGTGCCACCGCTGGTCCTCGTCCACGCGCATGATGCCGTAGCCGAGGTCGTTGTCCTTGCCGATCACGTTCGTGTACGTGTGGTGCAGCTCGTTGTGCGAGTGCTTCCACTGCTCGGACGGCGAGACGTGATCCCACTCCCAGGTGGTGGAGTGGATCTTCGGGTCCCGCATCCAGTCCCACTGGCCGTGCAGGATGTTGTGGCCGATCTCCATGTTGTCCATGATCTTCGCCACGGACAGACCGGCGGTGCCGAGCAGCCACGCGGGAGGGAAGAAGGAGAACAGCAACACGCCCCTGCTGGCCAGTTCGAGCTTGCGCTGTACCGAGATGACCTTGCGGATGTAGGCGGCGTCCTTCTCGCCGCGGGCGGCGATCACCTCGTCGCGGATCGCGTCCAGCTCGCGGCCCAGCTCCTCGATCTGCTCCGAGGTCAGGTGGGCGGTGGGGTCGATGGCGGTCAAGGTGCTCCTACCGTTCGATGTCGCACGGGCCCGCCGCGGCGGACACGCAGGTCTGGATGAGGACGCCCGGCTCGGCCTCGGTGATCTCGCCGGTACGCAGATCGCGGACGGCGCCCGACCTGAGCGGTGTGACGCAGCCGAAGCAGATGCCCATGCGGCACCCGGAGGGCATGAGGACGCCGGCCTCCTCGCCGATGTCGAGCAGCGGAGTGGCGCCGTCCGCGTCGACGGTCTTGCCGGTGGTACTGAACGTGACCTCGCCACCGTCGCCGGCGACGACGATGCCGGGACGGAAGCGTTCCGTGTGCAGACGCTCCCGGACGCCGTGTCCGGTCCAGTGCTCCTCGGCGGCGTCGAGCAGGCCCGCGGGCCCGCAGGCCCAGGTCTCGCGCTCGGCCCAGTCGGGCACGAGTTCGTCGAGACGGGCGATGTCGAGCTTGCCGTCCGTGTCGGTGTGCACCTCGGTGAGCCGCAGCTTCTTGTCCGCGGCCAGGTCGTGCAGTTCGCTGCGGAAGATCACGTCCTGCGGCCGTGGCGCGCAGTGGACCATGACGACGTCGTTGAACTCGGTGTCGCGCAGCATGCCCATGACGGGCGTGATGCCGCTGCCGGCCGTCAGATAGAGCACCTTGGCGGGCCTGGCCCGCGGCAGCACGAAGTCACCGGTCGCCTGGTCGAGCTGGATCAGCGTGCCCGGTTTCGCCCTGCGGACCAGGTGGTTGCTGACCTTGCCGTCCGGGATCGCCTTCACGGTGATCGTGACGCGGCCGTCCCGGCGGTCCGTCGGCGAGGTGAGGGAGTAGGCACGCCACAGGCGCACCCCGTCGACGTCGACCCCGATCCGCACGTACTGACCGGCTGTGTGGCCGCGCCAGCCCCGTCCCGGCCTGATCACGACGGTCGCGGCGTCACCCGTCTCGGGGTGCACGGCCTCGATGCGCCCACGCAGGTCGGCGCCCGCGCGCAGCGGACTGACCAGGTCGAGGTAGTCCGACGGCAGGAGCGGCGTCGTGACCGTCTCCAGCAGTTTCCACGCCCTGCTGCGGAGGGCTGTACTCGTCATGACTTCAGCTTGCTGTGCCTCAGGGCGTAAAGTCCTGACCGCAGGACGTGAATCTGGTCGGCTGAATTGTTCGCAGGGAACAAAAAATGAGCCATGCAATGAGGAGGGCCAGTGAACTGGCCCTGGACGAGACGACGGTCACCGCGCTTCGGGCCGCGCTGAGGACCACCGCCGACGAGGTCGTCGAGGCGATCATCGACGAGGTCCCTCCGTACGCCAACGCCCTGTCGGGCCGCATGGGCGCCACCATCCGCCGGGCCGTCCGCACCGCGCTGGGGCACTACCTGGATCTCGCGAGCGGGAACGCCACAGGCGGCGACGCCGGTGACGCGGCCTACGAACTGGGCCGCGGCGAGGTGCGCGACGGCCGTTCGATGGACGCCCTGCTCGGCGCCTACCGCGTCGGCGCCCGCGTGGCCTGGCGCTGCCTGGCGGCGGGTGCCGTGCCGGCGGGCCTGCCCGCCGCCGAGGTCGCCAAGTTCGCCGAGCTGACCTTCGCCTACATCGACGAGCTCTCCGCCGCGAGCGCCGCGGGCCACGCCGACGAACTGGCCGCCCGGGGCAGGGCCCACGAGCGCCATCTGGAACACCTGGCCCGTGATCTCCTCGCCGACGCGAGCCCGGACGTGCTGCGGGCCTCCGGCCAGCGGGCCGCATGGCAGCCCCCGGCTTCGCTGACCGCGGTCCTGCTGCCCGCCGCCCAGGCCCGGCCCGCCTACCGCGCGCTCGACCCGAACACCCTCGTCCTCGACGACCTGCCGGACTCCACCGGCGTACTGCTCGTCCCCGATGCCGACCGCTCCCATCTCTTGCGGCAGCTGACCGACCGCACCGCCGTGGTCGGCCCGGCCCGGCCGTGGATGCGTGCCTCCGACTCGTACGCACGAGCCGCACGCGCGCGCTCCCTCTCGTCCGACATCCGCGACACCGAGGACCACCTGCCCGAGCTGGTGCTGAGCGCGGACGCGGACGCGTTCGCGGACCTGCGCGCCCGGGCCCTCGCACCCTTGCGGACCTTGCCCGTCGCGACCGCACGGAGGCTGGAGGAGACGCTGCGGGCGTGGCTGCTGCACCAGGGCAGGCGGGAGGAGGTGGCGGCGACGTTGTTCGTCCATCCCCAGACCGTCCGGTACCGGATGTCGCAGCTGAGAGAGTTGTTTCCGGATCTCGCCTCGCCGCAGCGCGTCCTCGAACTGACGCTGGCGGTCGGCCTTCGGGCCGGCTGACACGCACTCCGACCGTCCGCGACGAAGGCTGTGCCCGGGGCCTTCACGGGCTCCGGGTCAGCCGGTCGACTGACGTACCAACTCCTGGGTGAACGCCTGCGCACCAGGTCCCGTCCACCGCCTGCGGTGGCGGGCCAGCCGTACGGGAACATCGGCGAACCGCGGTCCGGGGACCTGTACCAGCCGGCCCTGCCGCACGTGCTCCTCCACGGTCGTGAGCGGCAGGAGGGTCAGTCCCAGACCGGCGGCGACACAGGAACGGGCCGCGTCCACACTCCCGAACCTGGTCGGCCGCGGTCGGGAACCGGGCACGGCGAGCAGCCGTCGTTCCAGCTCATCGCTGTAGGAACAGCCCTGTTCCAGCAGGAAGAAGTTCTCGGCCGCGAGTTCCGTCCAGGTCACCGCGTGGGTCCGTGCGGCGAGCGGGTGGCCGGGGGCGCAGACGAGGGCGAGGGGTTCCCGGGTGATCGGCTCGGTCGTCACGTCGCCGAAGTCGGCGTCCTCCTCCAGCAGCAGCGCCAGATCGAGGCGACCGGACCGCAGCCCCTCGACACACTCCGCGGTGCCGGCCGCGTACAGACGCACGTCCATCTCCGGGTGGCTGGTGCGCAGGGCGGCGATCACGCCCGGCACGCGGGTCGAGCACAGCGACTCGGGAGCCCCCACGGCCACCGGTCCCCGCACCTCTCCCTCCCCGTCGGCCTTCAGCCGTGCCACGGCGTCGAGTACGTCCTCGGCCCGCTCCAGCATCACTCGGCCGTACTCGGTGAGCAGAGTGCCGGCGGGCAGCCGGTCGAAGAGCCGGGTGCCGAGCTCCCGTTCCAGGGTGCGGATGTGCACGGTGACCGTGGACTGGGCCAGGTGCAGCTCGGCGGCAGCGGCGGTGAAGCTGCCCGTGCGGGCGAGTGCGGTGAAGGTGTGCAGCAGGCGGGTGTCCACAGGAGCAGGGTATGCGACATGTCGATGGATCTGATCGATATCCATCATTGGACTCGATCGGCACAGGGTGGCAGCGTGGAGTCATGACCAGCGACCCGAGCGGGACCAGCCTCGCGAGCCACCCGAAGACCGAGATCCTGCGCTACTCCGCCTTCACCCACGATCCGGCCGGAGGCAATCCGGCCGGGGTCGTACTCGATGCCGCTGGACTCGACGACGCGGCGATGCCGGCCATCGCCGCCGAGGTCGGCTACTCCGAGACGGCCTTCGTCACCGCCCGGGTCGAAACGGGCAGGGGCGGAGCATCGCGCCGTTTCCGGGTCCGCTACTTCAGCCCGCTCGCCGAGGTCGCCTTCTGCGGGCATGCGACCGTCGCCCTTGCGGTGGCCCTCGCCGAACGCCTGGGCCCCGGCGAGATCGTCCTCGACACTCCCGCGGGCGAGATCCCCGTAGCCACGAGGCTGGACGGCGACGGCGCGGTGTCGGCCATGCTCACCAGCGTGCCCACCCGTTCACGCCCCGCCGTGGGCACCGAGCTGGACGCTGCTCTGAAAGCCCTCGGCTGGGCTCCCGGGGACCTCGACCCCGCGCTGCCGCCGCACGTGGCCTTCGGCGGAAACGATCACCTGGTACTGGCCGCGGGCTCCCGGGAACGGCTGGCGGACCTGGACTACGACTTCGACAGCCTCGCCGAGGTGATGCGGCGTCACGGCTGGACGACGCTCCAGCTGGTGTGGCGGGAGTCGCCGGAGCACTTCCACGCCCGGAACCCGTTCCCGGTCGGCGGGGTCGTGGAGGATCCGGCGACAGGGGCGGCGGCCGCGGCGTTCGGCGGCTACCTCCGCACCCTGGAACTCGTCACCCGCCCGGCCAGGATCGCGATCCGCCAGGGAGAGGACATGGGCCGGCCCAGCGACCTGCTGATCGACGTGGACCCCGAGGACACCCGCGTACGCGTCACGGGACGGGCCGTACCGATCGGCTGAGCGCCGTCCGACCTGCGTTTCGGGGGCGCCCGTCGACCTGTGTTCGTCCGCCCGGCGGGGCCGGAAAGACCGACGTCGTACGGGCCATGGCCCGTACGACGTCTCCAGCGGCGGACCGCTGGGACCGGTGCCCGACGCAGTCGAGCGGAGGGAGGGGCACCGGTCCGTGTGTGATCCGTTGTCAGTCGACGGACCAGCAGGTGGCTTCGAAGTCGGCGACCTTGATGTCGTCGACCTTCACGTGACCGCCGGACGCCCAGCAGCCCTCGATGTCCGAGGTGTGGGCGGCGGCAGGGGCTGCGGCCAGGAAGCCGACCGCGAGCACACCGGCTACAGCGAGTGAGATACGCCGAAGCATGCAAATCTCCTTCTGGTGGGGGACTTGGTACGACTGTTCATCAGCCGCCGGTCCACCGCACGTCGAGTCGCGCGGGCGGGTGGCGGGCACGCCCCCGCACAGGGCCACCCGGATGCTCTTGTGGCGCTAGCCTCGGCCCATGGGACTTGAATGGGAGCAGCTCGTCGTCGACGCCGCCGACCCGGTGGCCCTGGGCCGTTGGTGGTGCGAGGCACTCGGCTGGACCGTGGTGAACGACTCCCCCGAGGAGTACGAGATCAGGCCGCGGCCCGACCGGCTGCCCGGTCTGCTCTTCGGGTCCGCGCCGGACAAAAAGACCGTCAAGAACCGCCTCCACCTGGACTTCCGCCCCGACGACCGGGACGCGGAGGTCGAACGCCTGCTGGCCCTCGGCGCCCGCCACGCGGACGTAGGTCAGCGGGGGGACGAGCCATGGGTGGTCCTTGCGGACCCTGAGGGCAATGAGTTCTGTGTGCTGGGGGAGCGGTCCGGGGGCTAGGCGGCTTCCCTTGGTGATCCGGTCGTCGGCCGTCGCCGTCAACCGGGCAGTTCGACGCTGATCACGTTGCGCAGCATGCTCCGGAGGTGTTCGGGCATGTCGATGGTGTCCGGGCTGAGGAGCCATTGGACCTGGAGGCCGTCGATCAGGGCGATGAGGCTCACCGCCAGTCCCGACGGGGCCACATGGGAGTGCAGCAGATCACGGGCGGCGAGATCCTCGACGGCCTGGGTCATCTGGCTGCGTGCGCGCTCGTAGCGGGCGGCGAAGTACGGACGCGCCGGATGGTCCGCGGTGGTCGCTTCGCTGGACAGGACCGCGAAGAGGCTCACGACGAGGGGGTTCGCCTGGTTGTGGGCGACCAGGCGGATCATGCTGGCGAAGTACTCCAGTCCGTCGATGGGGTCGCCGTCGGTGCGGAAGAAGTGCTGGTCGTCCTGGAGCTCGCGCTCCTCCAGGACCGCTTCGAGCAAGGACTCCTTCGTCGGGAAGTGGTGCAGGAGACCGGCCCGGGAGACACCGCACGCCGCGGCGAGCTGGACCGTGCTCGCGTGGCGGTAGCCGACCTGCCCGAACGCGGTGAGCGCGGCCTTGATGATCTGCGCCCGCCGCCGCTCGCCCTTGGGGTAGTTGCGTGAGGTCGCCGGCCGCGTCGCCGCTTGAGCCTTAGTCATATGGGAATGCTATCCACCGTAGAAAACCGTCAGGGCTGTAGGTATTGTCTCTCTCGTCGCAGATACCGACACGGGTGTAGGTATTCACATTACGCCTCGCTCGTCTCCGGACGTATCCGTCGCACGGCCGTCGAACCCGAGAGGAAGCCGTACATGTCCACGCCACAGCTGTCGCTCCAGCTCTACTCCGTCCGCCATGCCCTGGAAGCCGACCAGGACGCCACCCTCGCCAGGATCGCCGGGCTCGGGCTGAGCCAGGTGGAGGTGTTCGGCTTCGTACGCCGCGCCGGGGAACTGTCCGGGGCGCTGGACCGCCACGGGCTGAGGGCCCGCACCGGGCACGCCGAGCTGCTGTCCACGCAGCGCTCCGACGGTGCCGGTGTCCCGTCGCTCGACGACACCTTCGCCGCGGCCGAGCGCATCGGCCTCGACCTGGTCATCGACCCGTTCGTGCCCGCGGCCCGGTGGACCGACGAGAAGGAGATCGCCCGCACCGCCGCGCTCCTGAACGAAGCGGCGGACCGCGCGGCCGAACACGGGCTGCGCGTGGGTTACCACAACCACTCCCAGGAGTTCGTCCACACCGTCCAAGGCACCAGCGCCTTCGAGTACTTCGTGAGTCTCCTCGATCCCGGCGTGGACCTGGAGATAGACCTGTACTGGGCCTCCGCGGGCGGCAAGGACGTGGTCGGACTGCTCGAACGCCTGGGTACGCGGGTGAAGGCCCTGCACGTCAAGGACGGTGCGATCATCGACGACCCGTTCTTCTCCGGGGAGCCGTTCGATCCCGCCGACACCGGGCAGGTCGCCCCCGGCCGGGGACAGGTGCCGATCGACGAGGCGCTGGCCGCCGCCGCGCACGCCGAGTTCGCCATCATCGAATTCGACCACTACGACGGTGACGTCTTCGAGGGCATCGAGGCCGGCGTCCGCTACCTGGCCGAGAAGGGCATCGCCTGATGACGACACGCACTCCGGTCGGTGTCGGACTCATCGGCGCCGGCAACATCAGCGACCAGTACCTGACCAACCTCACGGCGTTTCCCGATCTACGTGTGGTGGCCGTCGGCGACCTCGACACCGCACGCGCCCGGGGCCAGGCGCAGAAGTACGGGGTGGAGCTGTGGGGAGCGCCGGAGGTGGTCCTGGCGCATCCCGACATCGACATCGTCGTCAACCTGACCATCCCGGCCGTCCACGCCGAGGTCAGTTCGGCGATCGTCGCCGCCGGCAAGCACGTCTGGTCGGAGAAGCCGATCGCGATCGACCGGCTCAGCGCCCGGGCCCTCCTCGACGAGGCCTCCGCCGCCGGTCTCCGCGTGGGCATCGCACCCGACACCGTCCTGGGCCCCGGTCTGCAGACCGCCCGCCGGGCCCTCGCCCGCGGCGACATAGGCACACCGCTGTCCGCGTACACCGTCATGCAGTACGCGGGCCCGGATCTGTGGCACCCGGACCCCGAGTTCCTCTTCGCCAAGGGCGCCGGACCCCTCTTCGACATGGGCCCCTACTACCTCACGGCCCTGGTCAGCCTGTTCGGGTCCATCAGCCGGGTCTCCGCCGTGGGCTCGACCGGCCGTCCCACCCGTACCATCCGCACCGGCGCCCGAGCCGGCACGGACTTCGCCGTCGGCGTCCCCACCCACATCGCCGCCATCGCCCGGTTCGACTCCGGTGCGGTCAGCCAGAGCACGTTCAGTTTCGACTCCCCGCTCACCCGCACCGGCGTCGTCGAGATCACCGGAACCGAGGGCACCCTCGTCGTGCCCGACCCCAACACGTTCGCCGGCGACGTGCGGATCACCCGGGTCCCGCAGCCGGGCGGTGAGCCGGAGTGGGAGACCGTCCCGCCCGTCGGCATCGCCTCGGGCCGCGGCCTGGGGGTGCTGGACATGGCACGCGCCATCCGCGCCGACCGGCCGCACATCGCCACCGGAGAACTCGGCTACCACGTGCTGGACGCGCTCATGGCCATCGACGAAGCAGCCGCCTCCGGCGAGACCACCCATGTCACCAGCAGGATCGACGACCTCCCGCTCGTACCCGAGGACCGAGACCCCTACGGAGCCACCCTGTGACCCCACCCATCCGCGCCGGATTCATCGGCGGCGGCTTCATGGCCACGGTGCACACCCGCGCCAGCCGGGCCGCACGCGGCCGTCCCACCGCCCTGGCCGGCTCCACCCCCGAGCGGGCCAAGCAGGCCGCACACGACCTCGACGTCGAACGGTACGAGCCGGACGCCCACGCCCTGGCCTCCGCACGCGACCTGGACGTCGTCCACGTGTGCAGTCCCAACCACCTGCACGCCGAACACGCCCTGGCCGCGCTCGCCGCGGGCACGCATGTCATCTGCGAGAAGCCGCTCGCCACCACGGCCGCCCAGGCGGCCCGCCTGGTGCAGGCAGCACGCGCCGCGGACCGTGTCGCCGCCGTGCCCTTCGTGTACCGCTACCACCCGATGGCCCGCCAGGCCCGGGCACTGGTGGCCGACGGCGAGCTGGGGACCGTACTCACCCTCGACGCGGCCTACCTCCAGGACTGGATGCTGGAGGCGAGCGACGACAACTGGCGGGCGCGGACGGAAGCGGGAGGACCCTCCCGAGCCTTCGCCGACATCGGCTCCCACCTGTGCGACCTGATCGAGTTCGTCACCGGACAGCGCATCCACCGCCTGACCGCCCGCACCCGGACCGTCTTCACACGCCGGGGCGACCATCCGGTGACCAACGAGGACATCGCCGCGCTGATCGTCGAACTCGGCGACGGCGCACTGGGCACCCTGCTCATCAGCCAGCTCGCGCCCGGCCGCAAGAACAGCCTCACGCTGGAGCTGCACGGCACCCGGCAGAGCGTGCGCTTCGAGCAGGAGCGACCCGAAGAGCTGTGGATCGGCAGGCCGAACGGATCGCAGACCGTGCTGCGCGATCCGCAGACGGCCGCACCCGACTCCGCCCGTATGTCGCTGCTGCCGGCCGGCCACCCCCTGGGCTACCAGGACGCCTTCACCGCGTTCGTCACCGACGTCTACAGCGCCATCCGCGGTCAGGTGCCCGCGGGGATGCCCACGTTCGTCGACGGACTGCGCGCTGCCCGCCTGACCGAAGCCGTCCTGGCGTCGGCCCGGGACAACGGGGCCTGGATCGACACCGCACCCGACAGCAAGGAAGAAGCATGACCGCGCCCACGCACCCCGTCACCCTGTTCACCGGCCAGTGGGCCGACCTCCCCTTCGAGGAAGTCGCCGAACTGGCCGCCTCCTGGGGCTACGACGGCCTGGAGATCGCCGCGTCCGGAGACCACCTGGACCTGCGGCGCGCCGACGAGGACGACGCCTACCTGGCCTCGCGGCTGGAGATCCTCGACCGTCACGGCTTGAAGGCGTACGCCATCTCCAACCACCTGGCGGGCCAGGCGGTGTGCGACGCTCCCATCGACTTCCGCCACCAGGCGATCCTGCGGCCCTACGTCTGGGGCGACGGCGACGCCGAAGGGGTGCGCGGGCGCGCCGCCGAGGACATGAAGCGCTCCGCCCGCGTGGCCCGCAAGCTGGGCATCGACACCGTGGTCGGCTTCACCGGCTCGTCGATCTGGCCGTACGTCGCCATGTTCCCGCCGGTCCCCGCCTCCGTCATCGACGCCGGGTACGAGGATTTCGCGGCCCGCTGGAACCCCGTCCTCGACGTCTTCGACGACGAGGGCGTCCGGTTCGCGCACGAGGTCCACCCCGGCGAGATCGCCTACGACTACTGGACCAGCGTGCGCACCCTGGAAGCCATCGGGCACCGCCCGGCGTTCGGCTTCAACTGGGACCCCAGCCACATGATGTGGCAGAACATCGACCCGGTCGGATTCATCACCGACTTCAAGGACCGGATCTACCACGTCGACTGCAAGGACACCCGGCTGCGGCCGCGCAACGGCCGGGCTGGTGTGCTCGGATCGCACCAGCCGTGGGGCGATCCGCGCCGGGGCTGGGACTTCGTGTCCACCGGGCACGGGGACGTCCCGTGGGAAGACGCGTTCCGCGCGCTGGAGGCGATCGGCTACAGCGGCCCCATCTCCATCGAGTGGGAGGACGCCGGAATGGACCGACTGCACGGCGCCGCCGAAGCCGTCGGCTTCGTACGTTCCCTGCTGTGGCCGACGCCGCAAGCGTCGTTCGACGCCGCCTTCACCAACCAGTAGGCGTCGCGCGTCAGTACTCCTGGAATCACTCCTGGAATCGCGGCCCGCTGAGCCGGCGCGTCCCCGTGCCGGCTCCCCGGGTCAGTGGATGTCGTGGTCGGGGTGGGTCCGGTCGTACGACTGCCGTGCTTCGGCGATATCGGCACGGTGGGCGAGGGACCAGTCGGCGAGCGCCTTGACCAGGTGCGTCAGATCGGCCCCCGTCCCGGTCAGGCGGTAGTCGACCTGGGCCGGAACCGTCGGATAGACGGTGCGCAGCACGAGTCCGTCCCGTTCGAGCCTGCGGACGGTCAGGGTGAGCATGCGCTGGGAGATGCCCTCGACGGCACGCTGCAGTTCCCGGAAGCGGCGCGGCCCGCCCGCGAGTTCGACGATCACGAGCACCGACCACTTGTCGCCGATGCGGTCCAGCACATCGCGTATCCCGCAGTCGGGGTGCTCTTCGAGGCCACAGGGGTCGAGAGGGGCGGGGGTGGTTACCCCGGTGTGCGTGAGTGACATCGAACTGCCTTCTTGTGGCCGGTGTGCGTGCGATCAAGGATCAAGCGTAGTGACCGACGAGAACCACGACGGAAGAGTGTGATGGGCATGATCTTGGTGACGGGAGCCGGCGGGAACCTCGGTTCGGCCACCCTGGCGGCGCTGCGTGCCGGTGGCGTCGCGGCGACGGGCGGCAGCCGCACGCCGGGGCCCGGGACGGGGGCTGAGACAGGGGCTGGGACGGGGCCCGGGACGATACACCTCGACTTCGACGACCGTGCGAGCCTCGACCTCGCCGGGGTGTCGACCTTGGTGCTGATCTCCGCCGGGTACGCGGAGGACGACCAGGTCGTCGGGCGGCACACGGCGGTCCTGGACGCCGCCGTGCGCGACGGTGTCGACCATGTCGTCTACACGAGCCTGACCGCGGCCGGCGACCATCTCGGGTTCGCGTCGGCGCACCGGGCCACCGAGCGCCTGGTCCGGGCGAGCGGACTCCACTGGACGATCCTGCGCAACGGTCTGTACGCCGAACTCTTCGGCAGCCTGCTGACATGGGCCGGCGAGGGGGTGGAGTCCGCCTTCGGGGACGGCGCCCTGGCAGCGGTCGCGCGGGAGGATCTCGCCGACGCCGCGGCGGCCGTCGCGGCGAACCCGGCCCGACACCGCGGCCGGGTCCACGAGTTGGTCGGCACGCCGATCACGGCAGCTCAGGTGGCCGACAGGCTGGGGGTTGCGCATCGTGCCATCGGCCTGGGGGAGTACCGGCGCAGGCTCCTGGACGAGACCCCGGGGCTGCTGCCGTTCCAGCCGCCCATGCTCTCGTCGATCGCCTCGGCCGTGCGGCACGGCTTCCTGGACGGCACCGCTCCCGATCTCACCGATCTCCTGGGCCGCCCGACCCGCGACCCACTGGCCGTGGCCGCCACGGCTGCGGCGGCCGCACGGCCGCGAGCGAGCCTCTAGCGGAACATCACCTTGCGCCGTACGGGTGTATTCGAGGATCCGGTCATCACATGACATGACACCCGGTTGTCGTACGGTCATGACGATCAACGTGCTTGCCGCACAGCACCCCATGCCCTCCCATCCACGCCGCCGGGACGGGAAGGCACCTCTGCCCGCTCCCGAGGAGCGCGCCCGGTTGCGCCGGGCGTGGCATCTCACCGACGCGCAGGTCGCCGCGGCCTTCGGAGTGACCGCGGCGACGGTGCGGTCCTGGGAGAGCGGCCGTACCACCCCGACCGGCCTGCGGCGGGCCGCCTACGCGGCCTTCCTCAGCGGGCTGGCCCAGGGCCTGGCTCCCGTCGCCGCGGGCGTTCCGGCGCCGCCATCGGCACGGCGGACGCTCAGTCCCGCGGCCCGGCAGCGCGTCAAGCGACCGGTCGGCCCCGTGCCGGTGTGCCCCACGGCCGTGGTCCCGCAAGCGGTTCCGCGGGCGAAGGGGGCACGCGTGGCCGAGCCTGGTCGGGGCCCGGCCTCGACCGTCCTCTCCGTGGGAGACAGACCCGACCCGGTGACGCCGGCGCGCTGCCGCAGACTCCGGGCCATGACCGCCGCGACAGGCCTCTGGGCGGTCTTCGTGCACCTCATGATCACCTCGCCGCCCCCGCACCTGTAGGGCCGAACCGCCTGGCCACGCCCCGCACCGGACGGTCGAAGGGACCGTCAGGAGCGGGGCCGGCCAACGCCGTTCCGCCGGATCAGCGCGTTCCGGCGCGGGGGCCGGGACGCGCCAGGCCCACGACGGCTCCGGCCACCAGCGCCAGGGCGGCGAGGCCGGAGAACAGGGGCAGCACGGCCATGCCGTCCCTCAGCTGACTTACGGCGCTGACCAGCAGAAGGACGCCGGCCAGCAGGTACAACGCGCTCAAGGGCCGACTCGTCGGGATCATCCGCCATGTGCGCTCACTCATGTCTGCCTCCAACTGGCTTCGTCTGCAACGCAGTTCACGTGCCCGAAGATCGAGAAGCCATTCCATGAGGGAGTCACCGCCCCCTTACGGCTTCAGGCGTACCGCCAGTGAGTACAGCCGGGTGATCTGGTCGCCGCTGCCGTTGTCGTCGGAGATCAGGTAGAGCGGGCGCCAGCCTTTGTAGCGGCCGGTTCTCCATTCCTTGCCCAGGGCCATGCCCTCCACGTTGTCCATCAGGGGGTTGTTGTGGTTCGAGGCGGGTGTGGCGACTGCGCCGGGGCCGCCGGCGGGGCAGGCGGCCAGGTCGAGAACGGGGGTCTCGTCGGCGAAGACGTCCGCCGGGAGTCCGTACAGGGAGTCCTCGTCGGTCACGTCGCGGGCTTGATCGAGGGACAGCTGGACGACACGCACGGCGGTTCCCAGGCTCGCCGTGTAGGCGCGTTCCAGAGCGAGGAGTCCGTCGTCGTTGTCGAGGGCCGCGAGCTCCACCAGGTGCATTCCGTCGCTGGCGAGATAGGCGTACTGCTTGTCCGGGGTGTAGGCGCCGCCGGGCTCGCCCGTGTAGCGCTGGATACGGATCAGGGCCCGGCCGCGCTGGTCACCGTCCTTGGCCAGGGCTGCTTCCCAGCCCGCGTAGAGATGCTTTCCGTTCGGTGAGAGGGCGAGGGACTCGATGCTGCGGCCGGTCTGTGCGCTGCCCTGCGGCCAGAACCGCAGGGCTTCGGGGATGGGGAAGTCCGCACCGAGCTGCTTGCCGGTGGCGATGTCGAAGCGGCGGATGGCAGGGCCGGTCTCGGAGCCGACCAGTACCGTCCGGCCGCCTTCTTCGAGGGCCATGCCCTCACCGTCGTACCACTGAGGAAACTTCTTGCCCGTCGCGCGGCGCAGCGTGTGCGCGGTGTCGGCGGTGGGGTTCAGGTCGAAGGGGCTGCCGAGGGTGAGAGGGAACAGCAGACCGGGGGAATTGTCGGCGAGTGCCAGCGCTTCGACCCCGTCCGGCCCTTCGGAGACGAGGGCGAGCGCAGAGAGCCCCTCGACGGCTTCGTAGTCGACGTTCTTCTTGTTCAGCGCGTCGGAATGGTCCAGGAGGACCGCACGGGGCGCGTCCGCGTCCGCCAGATGACCGCCGCAGCTGCCGGCCGCGGACGCGGGATGGTTCTGCTGCCACCAGTCGGCGGCGGCCGGTGCGCCGAGACCGACCGCGAGACCGGCCGCGCCGGCCGTCAGCGACCACAGGAAGGTGCGGAGCCGGCTGCGCCGCGGCCGGCCGATGATGAGGTCGGGCGTCGGGGCCAGCGGCGGCAGTACGGCGAGGTTACGGACGAAGTCCAGCCCGCCGACACCGTTACGGTCCTCGTCCTGGGGCTCCTGAGGCATTTCGGGCCGCATCGCCGTGATCCGCGCCTTGACGGTCTGAAAGATGGCGTGCAGTCCAAGCTTCGGAGGACCGTCCGGCAGGCCGTGGCGCAGGACGTCCACCAGCGCACCGGTGAAGACCGTGCAGCGTCTGGGGTCGGGGGCGTGCGAGGGCCGGTCGCGCGGCGCGGAGGTCATGACGTACGAGCCTTCGACTCCGCGCAGCGTCTCCACCGCCACCTGACCGCCCTGCCGTCCGCGGTCGACGCCCGTCATCTCGGTGAGCACTTGACCGCTGAAGCAGCAGTCGAGGATCAGGACGCGGCGCAGCGCGGGGCCCGTGTCACGGATGGCACGGCGTACGTCGCCGGACCGCACACAGGTGTCCGGCTGGTCTTCCACCGACCCGGGCAAGGTGAGAAGGAGCTGCTGTTCGTGGCGGTCGATGAGGCCGTGGCCCGCGTAGTAGACGATCAGCGTGTCCTCGGCGAGGAGCCCGGCCTCCCGGATGGGGCCTGCCAGGTCGGCCGGCGCGGCCGGGTTGGCCACCGTGATGATCCGGTCCTCGGGGATTCCCCAGATCTCCTCGTCGGTGAGCGCGGCGCGTAGTTCGACGAGGTTGTGGCGGACGCTGCGCAGCGAGTCGAGGAACGTGTAGTCGTCCACACCGATCAGCACGCAGGCGGAACGGCTGGGGTCGATGCCGTCGACTGAGATGGGGTCCGTGATGGTGCGGGGCGCGGTCACGTTCCGGGCTCGTCGGAGCTGCCGTTGTCCGGGGATTCGCCCTGGAGCCTGCGCAGGAGGGCCCCGGTCTCCGGCTGGTCCGCGCCGACTACCTGGATGGTGACGGGTGGCGCGGTGGGCCTGCGGCTCTGCCGCCAGGCGAGGTACGACAGAGGCAGTTGGAGGACACCGACCGCCGTAGAGATCACCGCCAGAACGGAGTCGAGTTCCGGGCCCATTCGTCCGGGCCTGTCGGTGACGGTCCGCTGTACTTGGACGAGACCGCGCAGCGCCCGGTCGTCCGTGAGCCAGCCCAGTAACGACTGCAGTACTTCCTGTTGATCCGGTCCCTCCGTCCTGAACCTGATTTCCAACCGCTTCTCCGTCGATCCCACCCCAGGAACCTCTGCCTCACGCACACCATCAGATTGGCACAATTCCCCGTTTGGCCGGAGTAGTTCGCAGAACTCCGGCAGCACCGCCTGCCCGGTGGTGACCACGCAGGCGAGATCGGCCGGGTGCGTTCTGGAGACGACGTCGGCCGGCGCGGGGCGGACACCACCGCCGAGCGAGGACCGCGTACTCCGTCCACATGGTCGAGAACCGGCTTCAGAACAGCTTGGGCTGATCGAGGGGCGGGGCCACGCTCTTTCGTGTCCGGGGGCGCGCGGCGGGCGTCTCGTCCCCGAACAGCGGCGGTGTGCCGTACTCGTCGGGTACGGCTGGGACGGCGGTCGGCCTGGCGGGCACGACCGGACGCACCGGCGCGTCCTGGTCGAAGTCGTCCGGAGTCATGCGCGTCCAGTCACGTCCGTGCTGCTCGCTCACTCGTCGTCTCCCGCCGCCGCTGCTGTCCGTGCCGTATCTGATTCTCACCCTTCCCGTCATCCATGCTCAGTGATCATGATCCGCCTGATTCCGAGCGAAACAAAGGCGGACGCCTCCAACTCACCGCTGTCAACGCGATGCTTACCGGTCCGCGTTCACCGGGAGGTCGACGGCAGGACTTCGCCCGTCGGTGTTCCTGAAGCGGTCCGGGCACGGTGTTCCTCTGCGACGAGGGCGAGCACGCGCTCCCGCTCATGGCGGCCCCAGGTCTCCTTGGTGACGAGGATGCCGACGAGGCCGATCACGGCCGCGCCGAGGTAGAGCAGCGCGGCGCCCGGCCAGCCGAAGACTCCCACCAGAGCGGCGGCGAGCAGGGGAGCGAAGCCGCCGATGGCCGCGGCGAGCTGGTAGCCGAGCGAGGCCCCCGAGGTACGGGTCGCGGTGCGGAACTGCTCGGTGAGCAGGGAGCCCTGGGTTCCGGTGAGGCATGCGTGGATGAGGCCGATGCCGATGATGAACACCGTGACGACCAGGGCGGGTCGGGCGGTGTTGGTGAGCAGGTACATCGGGAAGGCGAAGAGAATCGCCGCCGTACAGCCCGCGATGTACAGGGGGCGGCGCCCGATGCGGTCGGTGAGCGCGCCGGCGAGGAAGGTGACCGCGATGGCGAGGATGCTGGCTGCGGTGATCGCGCCGAGAGCGACGGACCTGAGGTCGGGATGACGGTCGGTGAGGTAGCTGAGCAGATAGGTCGCGGTGGAGTAGTAGGCGAAGGACTCGACGACGCGCAGGGCGATGACCCGCAGGATGCCGCGCCAGTCCTCGGAGAGCGTGGCGAGGAACGGGTTCTTCTCGGTGCTGCCGGTGGCTCGGGCTTCCTGGAACTCGGGGGACTCGGTGAGCCGGGAACGCACGATCAGCGCGACGATCACCATGACGGCGCTGAACAGGAAGGGGATACGCCACTGCCAGCTCCCGTCGAAGCTGGAGCTCCACGCGAACACACCGCTGGCCAGCGCGATGCCCAGAGGGTTGCCGGCCTGGGGTATCGCCGCGAACATACCGCGGCGGTGCCACGGCGCGTGCTCGTAGGCCATGGTGATCGCCCCGCCCCACTCGGCGCCGAACGCGAGGCCCTGGATCATGCGCAGGGCCACGAGCAGGATCGGTGCGAGCACACCCACCTGCCCGTAGGTCGGCAGCACACCGATGAGGAACGTGGCGGCGCCCATGACGGTCATGGCCGCGACGAGGACGGGTTTGCGGCCGTGCTTGTCGGCGAAGTAGCCGCCGACGGCGCCCCCGAGCGGGCGCATGACGAAGCCGACCGCGAGGGTGGCGAAGGAGAGCAGGGTGCCGACGAGCCGGTCGCTCTCGGGGAAGAAGACCGCTCCGAAGTAGAGGGCGGAGGCGGTGCCGTACGCGATGAAGTCGTAGTTCTCGACACTCGTGCCGAAGGCGGCGGCGACCGCGGTCTTGACGCGGTCCTTGGAGCCGAGCGCGCTCCGACGCGGGGTGGGGACGCTGGTGGACATGGGAGTTCTCCTTGAAGGGGCACCGGATCGGCTCCGGTGTCTGCGCGTGCGGAGGATCGGGCCGCGCGAGGGGGAGGCGGTGGACTCTCGCGACCGCGGATTCGGGCATGCCGAGGAGGCGCCTGGCGTGGTCGCCCGCAGGCAGGGCGTTCGTGACTTCGTGACTTCGGGACAGGGAACTCGCGGCAGGGAAAGGGAGAGCTGACCCGTGCAGGAGGGGAGGGCCTGGGCGGTTTCGGCGGCTCGTCAGGGGGCCGGGGTCAGGGCGTCGAGCGCGTTCAGTTTGGCGACGCGGCGGCGGGTTTCCTCGTCGTCGTCGAAGACGGCACCGAGGAACTCACGGACGATGTCGGGCACGAGCGCGTGGGGGACCAGCCAGGCCCCCATGGCGATGGCGTTGGCGTCGTCGTGCTCGACGGCCTGATGGGCGGAGTAGGGCTCGTGGGCGAGACCGCAGCGGACGCCGGGCAGCTTGTTGGCGGCCATGACGGCGCCCTGGCCGGTGCCGCAGACGAGCACGGCACGATCGGCGGACCCGGAGAGGACCACCTCGCAGGTGGTGCGGGTGATGTCCGGGAAGTCGACCGGGTCACCGCTGTGGGTGCCGCAGTCGATCACTTCGTGCCCGAGAGCCTCGATGGCCTGGCGGACGGTGTCCTTGAGCGCGTATCCGGCGTGGTCCGCGCCGAGGGCGACCTTCATGGGTTGTTCCTTTCAGGGCGGGCGCGCTGCGGCTCCGCCGGGTGGCGGACGGACGGTGCGGTGCGCGGCCGGGCGGGAGAGGGGTGAGTGCTGCGTACGGCGTCGGTGATACGCCGGACGGTCGGCTAAGAGCGGTCGACGGTCCTGACGGGGACTGTGCGCCGGCCGCCGGGCACCAGCGCGGTGCACGGCCGCACGGTCGTGGGAGTCGGCGGTCTCGCCGCCGGTGGCGCCGACGGTGATCC
Organism: Streptomyces liliiviolaceus; assembly: GCF_018070025.1. Classification (NCBI taxonomy): domain Bacteria; kingdom Bacillati; phylum Actinomycetota; class Actinomycetes; order Kitasatosporales; family Streptomycetaceae; genus Streptomyces; species Streptomyces liliiviolaceus. The sequence continues at coordinate 1,475,128 of NZ_JAGPYQ010000002.1, read as the reverse complement.
GGGTGCTCATCGGACGGCCGGCAGGGCGCGGTCGGCGAAGGTGGTGGGGACGCGTCGACCGGGGGCGGGGCGTCCGGCGATCAGATCGACGAGCCCTCGTACGCCGAGGCGGCCGATCGACGACGCGTCGTTGCGGACCGCGCTGATGGGCGGCGAGGCGAACTCGAACCAGTCGAGGTCGTCGAAGGAGACGATCTCGATACGGGCGGCCCGTTCCGCACCGAGCCGCTCGCGCAGCGCGCGCACGACGCCCAGGGTGGTCAGACCGTTCGCGCCGAACACGGCCGTGAAGGGAACATCGTGGTCGAGGATGCGGGACATGGCCTCGGCCGCTCCGCCCGCCAGGAAGTCACCGGCGTCCAGGAGCCGCTCATCGGTGTTGATGCCGTGCGCCTGACGCCCGGCGAGGTAGGCGGCCCGGCGCTCGGCGCCGGTGGAGATCGTGTCCGGACCGCCGACGAAGGCGACGTCGTGGTGGCCCCGGCTCCGCAGCCAGGCGAGCACCTGTTCCACGCCCTGCGCGTTGTCCGTGCCGTACAGCGGGGCGTCGACGCCCTCGATCCTGCGGTTGAGGAACACGAGCGGCAGCCCGGACGCGAGCGTGGCAGCGAGCTGCGGCGAGACGGTGCTCTGCGGCGAGAACAGCAGGCCGTCGATGCGTTGGCCGGCGAAGGTCTGCAGGTAGGCGTCGGCCTGTTCGGCGTCTTCGTTCGCATTGGCCAGCAGCACGGTATAGCCGTGGTGGCGGGCCTCCTGCTCGGCGGCGTGCGCCAGCTCGGAGAAGAACGGGTTGCGGATGTCCGAGACGAGCAGCCCCAGTACGTCGGTTCGGGCGCGCCGCAGAGAACGGGCCGGCCCGTTGGCGATGTATCCCAGTTCGGCCGCGGCGGCGAGCACGCGGGACCGGGAGTCGGCCGAGGTCTGGCTGCTGCCGCTGAGCACCCGGGACGCGGTGCCGAGCGCGACCCCCGCCCGTGCAGCGACATCCTTGATCGTGGCCACTCGCCCCACCTCCTTGTGGAAACGTTTCCATGAACTCGATGACTTTAAGATCGCACACCGATCCCGAAATGGGCAAGGTCCCTCCCGCATCTCTACCGAAGCCCCGCTCGCCGGTGCCCTCCCTCGCGTCCAGGTGCGCGACGGGTGGCGGGCGGATCCGCCTGAGGAAATGAGAGGCAGGTTCCTCTCGCGCGCGGTACGGTGCGCCGATGTCAGCGATCAAGAAGTTCCAAGTCACCTTCGACTGCGCGGAACCTGAGCGGCTCGCTCGCTTCTGGTGCGAGGTGTTGGGGTACGTCGCTCCGCCGCCACCGGAGGGATTCACCACCTGGGAGGACGCCAACAGCGCCCTGCCCCCTGAGAAGCGGGATTCATGGTTCGCTTGCAGTGACCCCTCGGGTGTGGGCCCGCGCCTTTTCTTCCAACGCGTCCCCGAAGGCAAGGTCGTCAAGAACCGAGTACATCTCGACGTCCGGGTCGGCACCGGGCTCGTGGGGGACGAGCGCCTCGCCACGCTCGAAGCCGAGTGCGCGCGACTGGTCGCGCTCGGCGCGACCCACGTGCAGACGTTGTACGCCGATGAGGAGAACGAGTCATGCATCCCCATGCTGGACATCGAGGGCAACGAGTTCTGTATCGACTGAGCATGTTCTGAGCAGGGTTGCCCATCCCGATGGCAACTGTCCGCACGCGCGTACAGCCTGTCCTGGCCGCGAAGGCGATCCCAGCGAGCTCAAGGGGCGGTGCGGAAGACGACAGCGGTGCCCAGGGCGGCCTCGGCCGGCACGAACATGTCGCCGGACGGTGTTTCGTGAACGGGAAGCCCGTTGCGGCGCAGCAGGTCGCTGGCGAGGGCGAGGTCCTGTACGGCCACGGTGCAGGCGACGAACGCCGGGAGCGCGGGCGGCCGCTCGCCCGGCAGAGCGGTCGCCAGACCCGAGAAGGTCACGAGTCTCAGGGCGGCGCCATCGAGGTCGAAGACGTGGGCGGGCCCCTCTTGCCGTGCAGGTCGGCCGAGGTACGTCTCGTACCGCTGCCGAACCGCGGCCAGATCGGCGTCGGCGGCGCAGAGCGTCGCCTCGACGAGTCCCACGGCGCCGTTGGGGTGGTTGAGGCGGCGGGCGCCTTGGACATCGGGGTCCAGGTCGGCGACGAAGCCCACCCGCCCCTCCGCGACCGTGCCAGGCCTGGCATCGGGCCCCTCGCCGTCGATCTCCAGATACCGGACCGTCTCCACCGAGTCCGCGCCCTCGGGTGCGGCTCGCCGCACTGTGTTGACCCCGCCGTGCCGTACGCCGGCGGCGGTCAGGCGCTCGGCTGCCGCGTCGATGGCGGGCGACGAGAACATGAGGATGTGCATGCCCTGAAAGCGGTCCAGGCACGCGGACAGGTTGGCGCTGGTCTCGCCGATCCGTTCCACAAGCAGGGACAACACCTCGGCCGGCGCCTCCAGAGGTACAAGATGTGTGTCGGCGGGCAACCCGGTGACGTCTCCTTCCTTCACCCGCGTGACGAGTTCGAGGAAGGAACTCGGGAAATCCGCATGCGTGTTGGCGGCTCCGAAGGCTTCGGGCGCCGCGCCCTCGCGGCGGGACATCGCCGGACAACTGGGCGGCGGAACGGCGAATCCCAGCCGCTCGTACAGGCTGATCGCCTGAGCCATGTCCTCGACGATGTGGCCCACGTGGTGGATGCGGGGGGTGTCGTGTCCCATGGCCGTCACCGTAAGGAAGGTGCTGTTACCGGTCAACGCGCCATCCACCGTGCGGGGTGGGGCAGTGTGTGTCACTGGAGCACTCATTGACGACCAGAACGTGACTGCATCAGTCCTGCAAGAACTCGCCTCGACCCAGGGCTGGAGGCGAGGGAGGAAAAGAGCCTGATGCACTCGTGGAGTCCGCGCGGCCACCAAGAACTAACTCCTGGCCTGCAGGGCCTGCGAGAGCGCGTTCATGCTGATGTCGATGACCGTACGGAGCTGCTCCTGGCTCGCCTTGCTCCTGCTCATCACGGCCAGCGACTGGTTGACCGCCGTCAGGTGGACCGCGAAAGCCTCGGCGTCGGCTTCGGCCAGCTGCGAGGCGTTCAGGGCGTTCCGCAGCCGCGCGTGCTGAGAGCCGAGCGCTTCCCTCGCGTGTGCGGCGATGGTGGGGCTGAGCACCGGGCCCGCCATCGCGGTCTGGGCGATCAGGCATCCGTCAGGTACTTCAGGGTCAGCGATGCGTCGCAGGGTGACCTCGAAGAACGCCCGTACCGCCTGGAGCGGTTCCTCGGGCGCACGTGAAAGCGCCTGGTCGTACCTGTTTCCGTACCGTGCGGCGTAGCGGTCCAGGCAGCGCAGGTAGAGCGAGTCCTTGTCGCCGAACGAGGAGTAGAGGGAACTGCGGTTCAATCCGGTCGTCCTGGAGAGGTCGTCGAGTGACGTGTCGGCGTATCCGGCCCGCCAGAACTGGACCATCGCCGCGTCGAGCGCGATGTCCACGTCGAACTGCTTCTTCCCGGCCATCCCGCACGCACCTCGTTCTTGGATCAGCTGTTGTGGCCCTGCCCATCCTATCTTGAACTGATCAGTTCAAGATGGAGTAGGGTCAAGGCATGAACGACGACGCCACAGCCTCGAACCGCTCCTGCGACCAGAACCCGGTCCCCGGGTTGCCGCTGTACGACCTCGCGGGTTTCACCCACCGCTGGATCGACGCGGAAGGAATCCGCCTGCACGCGGTGGAGGGCGGCCGGCCGGCCGGTCCCACCGTCGTCCTGCTCGCCGGATTCCCGCAGACCTGGTGGGCTTGGCGGAAGGTGATGCCGGGCCTTGCCGAGCGATTCCACGTGATCGCGATCGACCTGCCGGGGCAGGGCCACTCGGAGCGCCCCCGAGGGAGCTACGACACGCACACCGTCGCCTCGCGTGTCCAGGCTGCGTTGGATGCGATCAATGTGCCGAAGTACTGGCTCGTCGCCCACGACATCGGGGCCTGGGTCGCCTTCTCGCTGGCCCTGAAGTACGAGGAGCGCCTGCATGGTGTCGCTCTGCTCGACGCCGGCATTCCCGGAGTCACCCTCCCGGACTCCATCCCGACGGACCCCGAACGGGCCTGGAAGACCTGGCACTTCGCCTTCCACCTGGTGCCCGAACTGCCCGAGACCCTGCTCACCGGCCGCGAACGTGAATACGTCGGCTGGTTCTTGAAGGCCAAAACACTGTCCCCGAACACCTTCGACGGCGCCGAGATCGACCATTACGCCGCTGCCATCGCGGCCGAGGGAGGTCTTTCGGCGTCTCTCGCCTACTACCGCGACGCCGCGGAATCGGCGCGCAAGAACCATGACGCCCTCGAACGAGGGCACTTGACCGTCCCGGTCCTGGGAATCTCCAGCTCCCACGGCTCGATCCCCGACATGGCCGCGTCCATCGGCCCGTGGGCGGAGAACGTGACCGGCGCCTTCATCCCGGAGGCCGGACACTTCATTCCCGACGAGCAGCCCGACGCGACGGTGGACGCGTTGACCGCATTCATCGATCACCAGCCTGTCGAGTAGCGAGAGTGGAGCGGGGAGCGCGAGGAGCGCGTGACGCGCTGGTCAAGCCGTGACGTAGGCGAGATCGGGACCTGGCAAGAGGGTGGCTTCGGCGGTCCGTGTCGATCGTGCCGGTCCGCCGGCCGCTATGTGCGAGAGTCACGGTCCCGCAGGGCGCTGATGCCGCCACCGTCGTTGAAGTACTGATAGGCGTGAGCTTGGCGGCGCGCATCGCGTATGCCGTTCGTAGCCGTCGCTTCGATGCGCCGGCCTTCAGCGCTGGAATCGGTCCGGTGTCGCTGCCGACGCACCAGTACCGTCACGGCGGCTGTCCCGATGGACACGACCGCTGTCGCGGCCAGTAGCAGGTAGACCATCTTCACCCCGCGTTCACCTCGGACCGCGTCCACCATGGTCCGTCCCCGGCGCAGCTCAGCTGTCAGTTGCGCGGCAGCACGCCCAGGAGCGTTGCGGTCAGGGCCAGCTTCAAGGAGTCCTTCAGCTCCAAGTGGAAGCGGGCCAGGTCGGGTTCGGCCTGGTAGGCCGCCTGGAGGCTGGGTGGGGGTGTGCTGTACGCGGACAGGGCCCCGGCCAACACCATGGTCTGCAGGCTGAACAGCGTCGCGCTCTCGCCCAGCTCCGGCAGGTACTTCTGGATCAGGGCGGTCATGGTGGTCAGGCGGTCCAGGGAGGCGCGCTTGTAGCGTGCCACGACCTCGACGGAGACGTTGCGTTCGAGGACGGTGCCCTGTGCGCCGAAGAGGTCGCACAGCACCACTCGGTCGGAGAGTGAACTGCTGAGGATCTCGGCAGCCGCTTCCGCCCGCTCGGCCATGGGTCGATCTTCGTCGACGCCGGCGGCCAACTCGCCTGCCAGTTCCGTCAGCCACTCCTGGAGGAAGTGGTCCAGCAGTTCCAGCAGTACCGCCTCGCGGGACTCGAAGTAGCGCAGCACGTTCGGCTTCGCCAGGCCCACCCGGCGGCTCAGCTCGTTGAGGGTGACCGCGGCCACGGGCATCTCGTCGAGCATCGCCGACGCCATGTCGAGGATCGCCCGTCGGCGGATCTCCCGCTGCTCTTCGGTTCGCGCCCGCTGGAAAGTCACGATCACCAGCCTAACTTAGGTACCTGCGGTACGTTGACAACGTACCGAGAGTACTTTAATGTCGTCGGTGCAAGATACCTTCGGTACGTTAGCGAGTGAGGGGCCTGACATGGGCGACAAGTGGACGACGGCGAACATTCCGGACCAGCGCGGGCGGGTGGCCGTGGTGACCGGAGCCAACACCGGACTGGGGTACGAGACCGCCAAGGCCCTCGCCGAGCGCGGGGCGAGCGTGGTGCTCGCCGTGCGCAACGCCGAGAAGGGCGAGCAGGCCGCGGCCCGCATGACCGGCGACGTGAGCGTGCAGGCGCTGGACCTGACCTCGCTCGACTCCGTCCGGACTGCGGCGGCCGCACTGCGGTCCCGGTTCGACCGGATCGACCTGCTGATCAACAACGCCGGCGTGATGTACACCCCGAAGCAGACCACCCGGGACGGCTTCGAGATGCAGTTCGGCACCAACCACCTCGGCCACTTCGCGCTCACCGGGCTGTTGCTGGACCTGATGCTGCCGGTGCCCGGCTCGCGTGTGGTGACGGTCAGCAGCACCGGCCACCGCATCCGGGCCGCGATCCACTTCGACGACCTGCAGTGGGAGCGGTCGTACAGCCGGGTCGGCGCCTACGGTCAGTCCAAACTGGCCAACCTGATGTTCACGTACGAGCTGCAGCGCCGACTCGCCGCGCACGGCACCACCGTCGCGATGGCCGCGCACCCCGGCCTGTCCGGCACCGAACTCGCCCGCAACACCCCCGCGGCCCTTCGCCTCCCGCTCACCTGGTTCGCACCGCTGATCACCCAGACACCGGCGATGGGCGCGCTGCCGACCCTGCGCGCCGCGACCGACCCCGCCGCGCTCGGTGGCCAGTACTACGGTCCCGGCGGACGCAACGAGATCATGGGCCACCCCCGCCTGGTCACCTCCAGCCCGGAGTCGTACGACGCAGCTGTCCAGCAGCGGCTGTGGGCCGTCTCCGAGGACCTCACCGGGATGACGTTCCCCGTCGTTCAGCCCAAGCGGAAATTCTTTCCCTCCGGGTCGGCCACAACGATGTAGCGGATGGCGTCGGAGTCCACGGGCGCTCGCACTCCGGCCTCGCTCCGCGGGGATCTTCCAGGCCTATGTGACTCGGGGCTGCCGGGACGGCGGTGACTGTCGCTGAGATCCGTACCAATCCGTTTCGGAAGTGGTCTCGGATCACAGAGTGACAGCAATCGCTCGCGGTCTGATGACTGACTGTCACCAGGCTGTCCGGAAGGGATGTTCCCTCATGACGCACACGCGGATTCGGCAGCTGACCACGATCCTGGCGGTGCCCGCCGCCCTCACCCTCGCAGCGGCCACCCCGGCGTTCGCCCACGACGGCCACGGCTCGCAGGCGGAGGGCCACAGCTACCAGGTCGACCTCAAGCAGTTGAACGACAGCGGGGCGAACGGAACGGCCATGCTCCAGCTGGACGGCACCGAGCTGACCGTCAAGATCGAGGCGTCCGGCCTGGTCCCGGGCCAGCCCCACGCCCAGCACATACATGGCTCCACCAAGGGGCACGACTTCCACTGCCCCGACTCCAGTGCCGACAAGAACGGCGACGGAATCGTCACCACGGCCGAGGGGCTGCCCGCCTACGGCGACATCAACATCTCCCTGACCACCAAGGGTGACACGTCCAAGGACAGCGGCCTGGCGGTGGACCGGATGCCGGCCGCCGACAAGGACGGCAAGCTCTCCTACGAGCGCACGATCACCGTCTCGCAGCAGGTCGCCGACCACATCAAGGACCTGCACGTCGTCCAGCACGGCATCGACCCGAACGGCAACGGCAAGTACGACTTCGGCAAGGGCAAGAGCGAGCTGGACCCCAAGCTCCCCCAGGAGGCCACGGCTCCCGCCGACTGCGGCATGCTCCAGGGCGCGTCCGTGGGGTCCATGCCGTCCGGCGGCGTCGAGACCGGTTCCGGAAGCACCCAGGGCGTCGAGTCGCCCGGTGTGATGGCCGCCGGTGGTGCCGCGGTGCTGAGCGCCGGAGTCCTGTTCGCCGTACGCCGTCGGGCGCTGAGCGGTCGCCGCGAGGGATGACACCCATCAGCAGTGCGGCCGTCGGACGCCGAACGGAAGGAGACCGCGGTGAGCAGGCCCCAGGACGGTCCCGACACCCCACCGATGCCTGACGATCCTGCCCACGGCTCCCCGCAGGCCCCGGTACGCCGGGGTCTGCGGGGAGCCGTGCTGATCGCGGCCATGGCCCTGCTGGTGGTCGGCGGATCACTGCTGGCACTGGGCGCGGTACGTCAACAACCCGCGCCGCCCGCCGTGTCCGGCCCCACGGCACCCACGTCACCCGCAGCCTCGCCGCCGGGGCAGCGGGCCCCGCGGTCCGACGTGGCGACCAACCGGGTTACGCCGCTGCCCAGTTCCCCGCCCGTGCGGGTGAACATCCCCGCGATCAAGGCGTCGTCCGGCCTGGAACGCCTCGGGCTGGACGGGAAGAGCGCCATGCAGACACCACGGGACCCGGCGAAAGCAGGCTGGTACACGCCCGGCCCCACCCCCGGCGCCGAGGGGCCCGCCGTCATCGCCGGTCACGTCACCTGGAACGGCAGCCGCGCCGTCTTCTTCGACCTCGCCACCCTCGAACGCGGCGACACCGTCGACGTCGCCCGACAGGACGGCACCACCGCGCACTTCGCGGTCGACCGCGTGGCCCAGTACCCCAAGAACAAGTTCCCGACCATCGACGTCTACCGCAACATCGACCATGCCGGACTGCGCCTCATCACCTGCGGCGGCACGTACTCCAAGGCCCGTAACCACTACGCGGACAACGTCGTCGTCTACGCACACCTGACAGGCCACACACCATGAGCACGCGCTGACGTCCCAGGTCGAGCCATACAAGTTAGGGTGGGCTAACTTCGATCTCAGGAGGAACAGCGTGGTGGCAGACACCCCCCGACCCGACACCGACGGCCGACCGGACTCGATGTGGGTGGAGCGGCCGCCGTTCCACAGCCGGCTCATCAAGGACGAGCGGGTCCTCGGGGTGCTCGACGAGCTCTACGAGCGGGAGCGTCGCATCAACTGGGAGGAGTACGCCCATCATCCCGACCCGCGCCACCACGCCGGTACGGGGTTCTCACTCAGCCCGGAGCAGGGCGACCAGCTCTACCTGCTGATCCGGCACGGACGGGCGCGCCGCGTGGTGGAGTTCGCCACCTCCCTCGGCTTCTCCACCCTTTTCCTGGCGGCAGCCGTCCGGGACGGCGGCGGAGGCCGGGTGTACACCGCCGAACTCGTGCCGGAGAAGGTCGAGCAGGCGCGGGAGAACATCGCGCGGGCCGGACTCGCCGACCATGTGACGTTCTTCGAAGGCGACGCCTGCGAGACCCTCGCCGCCGCTCCGGAGGACATCGATTTCGCTCTCATCGACGGCTGGGAGCCGAAGGTCTCCTTGGACGTCCTGAAGGTGATCGAGCCGAAACTGCGGTCCGGCGCTCTGATCTACAACGAGAACCAGGACCGCGAGTTCCTCGACTACGTCCGGACTCCCGACAGCGGCTACCTCAACCTGCCACTCCTGAGCGGCTCCACCTACAAGCCACAGGGCGAACTCTCCCTCCGCGTCTGACCTCTGGCCCGCGCCCGTTCCGGCGGGAAGTCACCACCACGCTGGTGTGCGGGGACAGGAACGGCGGTGCCTCGTCTTCTGGGCCTCACGCTCCGGATTCGGTGCGGTACGTGCCCGGTGTCTGTCCCATGGTGCGGTTGAACGTGTCGATGAAGGCGCTGGTCGTCGCCCAGCCGCAGCGCCGGCCCGCCTCGCTGACGTTCGCACCCTCCGCCAGCAGCACCATGGCGTGGAAGACCCGCACATTGGTTCTCCACTGCGGGTACGTCATGCCCAGTTCGGTCCTGAACAGCCGGGCCAGGGTGCGTTCGCTCACGCCGATGCGCTGCGCCAACCAGACCGCGGTGCGCGGGTGTTCCAGGTCGTCGGTCACCAGCGCGCAGGCCTGCCGCAGGAGAGGGTTGCCGGGGATGGGCAGCGTCAGCGGCTCGATGAGCGCGCGCCGCAGCCGGTCCCGCAGGACGGCGCGGAGGCGGTCGGCCTCCGGCACGGGGAGGGACGGTTCACTGCACGCGATGATCAGTTCGCGGACCAGGGCGTCCACGGCCACGACGGCCGGCGTCCCGGAGTCGAGCAGGACGTCATGGACGGGGAAACCGAGGGTGTGCACGGAACTGTGCCCGTGCACCCGGTGCTGGTGCCAGGTCCCCGCCGGGATCCACATGGCGCGGGCGCTCGACGCCACCCAGGACGCCTCGCCCGTCTGGACCGCCAGGACACCGGCGCTGACGTACAGGAGCTGGTGATAGCCGTGCTGATGGCGCCCGATGACCTCACCCGCGAGATGTGCGTGGGTGGAATCCCTGGGCTCCCTGTCCATCTCTGCTGCCTGACCGTTTTCCGACATATGACGGCAGAATAACGGAAGCGACACGCCGTACGGCCCTGCGAGCGTGACGACCATGCCCACGACGCCGCAGCCCCCGCCCCTGGACCGCCGATCCTCCGTTGCCCCGCACTCGTTGAAAGCGCGAGTCGCCTCCGGTCTGCGCGGTGCCGCCCTCGACACCCGTCCGCTGGCGCATCCCGTCTTCCGACGGCTGCTGATCGGGCAGAGCGCGGCGTACATCGGGACCATGGTCACGGGAGTCACCATTCCCGTGCAGGTCTACGCGCTGTCGCAGTCGTCCCTGGCCGTGGGTCTGACAGGACTGGCCGGACTTGTGCCCCTCGTGGTGTTCGGGCTGTACGGGGGCGTCGTCGCGGACCGGTTCGACCGCCGCGTGCTGTACCTGGCGTCGGCGTTCGTCACCTGGGGGACGACGCTGGCGCTGCTGTTCCAGGCGGTCGCGGCGTTGCGATCGGTACCGCTGATCCTGGTTCTCGTGGCCGTGCAGGCCGGTGCGTTCGCCATGTCGTCCGCGGCCCGCGGCGCGATCATCCCCCGGGTCGTCCCGACCCCCTTGGTGCCCGCCGCGAACACCTTGTACTTCACCGCCGGCAACGTCGGGCAGGTCGCCGGACCGCTGGTGGCCGGCGCCCTGATCTCCCTGCCGAACGGCTACTGCTGGGCCTACGGCGCCGACGCCCTGCTGTTCTCGCTCCTGCTGTACTCGGCCTTCCGCCTCCCTCCGGTCAAGCCGACCGGTGCGCCGATCCGCGCCGGCGGGCTGCGGCCGGTCCTGGACGGGCTGCGCTTCATCGCGGCCGCCCCTGTGCTGTGGATGTCCTTCGCGGTCGACATCGCAGCCATGACACTGGCGATGCCGACCGCCCTCTTCCCGGAAGCCGCCCAGCTGCGGTTCCACGGCGGAGCGGGCCTGCTGTACTCGGCCATCGCGATCGGCTCGGTCGCAGCCGGGCTCTTCAGCGGATGGATCGGCCGGGTACGCCGTCAGGGGCGGGCGCTGGCTCTCGCGGTGGTCGTCTGGTCGGCGGCCGTCGCCCTCGCGGGCACGGTCCACCACCTCCTGGCCGCCGTGGTCCTGCTGGCCGTGGCCGGGGCGGCGGACCTGGTCAGCGCGGTCTACCGCCAGACGATCCTGCAGACCTATTCACCCGATGCCCTGCGCGGTCGGCTGCAGGGTGTCTTCACCGTCGTCGTCGCGGGCGGGCCCCGCCTCGGTGACCTGCGGGCCGGTGTCATGGCCTCGGCCACCGGTCTCGGCCTCGCATGGAGCGGCAGTTCACTGCTCTGCCTCGTCGTCGTCCTCGGCGCTGCGCTGCTCGTCCGACCGTTCTGGCACTACGACGTGACCTCCGCGCACGCCGACCACATGACTCGGCAGACCTAGGGTGCGCGGTGCCGATCACCCTGCGGCGGTTGTTGTGCCGTCCGCCTTGTTGCGGCGGACGGAGGACCAGAAGGACCAGGCGATGAGGACGACGCCGATGAGGCCGGTGATGGTCTCGTTGACCTCGAAGCGGATGGTGATCAGGAGGATGCCGGCGAGGGCGCCGATGGCGTAGTGGGCGCCGTGCTCCAGGTAGACGTAGTCGTCGAGGGTGCCCTGGCGGACCAGGTAGACGGTGAGCGATCGGACGTACATGGCGCCGATGCCCAGGCCCAGTGCCATCAGGACGATGTCGTTGGTGATGGCGAACGCGCCGATGACGCCGTCGAAGGAGAAGGACGCGTCGAGGACTTCGAGGTAGAGGAACATGAAGAAGGCGGCCTTGCCGACGAGGGCGCCGGCGGAGATCTCCTTGCCCTTGGCCCTGGCCTCCTCCTCGGCCTCGTGCTCGCGCTCCTCGGCCTCTTCGAGGCGGTTCTCGAAGAACCCGGAGAGGCCGCCGACGACGAGGTAGGTGATGAGGCCGGCGACGCCGGAGAGCAGGACGGTCTCGGCCTTGTCGGCGGAGCCGGCGTGCAGGTGGGCCTGCGGGGCCAGGAACAGTGCGGTGACGAGCAGGATGATCAGGGCGATGCACGCGGAGAGCATGTCGACCTTGCCGAGCTTGGCGAGGGGGCGCTCCAGCCAGCCCAGCCACTTGATGTCCCGGTCCTCGAAGATGAAGTCGAGGAAGATCATCAGGAGGAACATGCCGCCGAAGGCGGCGATCGACGGGTGGGCGTCGGTGACCAGTTCCTGGTAGCGGTCGGCGTCGTTCAGGGCGAGGTCGACCGCTTCGATGGGGCCGAGCGAGGCGCTGATCGCGACGATCACGACGGGGAAGACGAGCCGCATTCCGAAGACGGCGATCAGGATGCCGACGGTGAGGAAGATCTTCTGCCAGAAGGCACTCATCTTCTTGAGGATTCCGGCGTTGACCACCGCGTTGTCGAAGGACAGCGAGATTTCGAGGATGGACAGGATCAGCACGATCCCGAACGCGGTCCATCCGCCGATCAAAACCGCTGCGACCAGGCCGAGCGCGGTGACCGCGAACGACCAGCCGAAGGTTTTCAGAACCACTGGCTACCCAATCGTGAGGTTGGGGCCGTGGGCCCCGGATCGTAGGTGTGCTGTCGCTGGTGTCTACGCGGTGCGCGGGAGGAGCGCGATGCCGTCGTCGTCGGCGTGCAGGAGGTCGCCGGGGTGGAAGGTGACACCGCCGAAGGTGACGGGGACGTCGACGGTCCCGGCGCCGGCCTTGCTGCTCTTGCGGGGGATGGTGCCGAGTGCCTTGACACCGAGCCGGAGCCCGGACAGGGCGACACTGTCGCGCACCGCTCCGTGCAGGACGAGGCCGGCCCAGCCGTTGTCCTGGGCGGCCCCGGCGATGAGGTCGCCGACCAGGGCGGTGCGCAGGGATCCGCCCCCGTCGACGACGAGGACATGGCCGTTGCCGGGGGAGCGCAGCAGGTCGCGCAGCAGCCCGTTGTCCTCGTGGCAGGAGACGGTGCGGACGGGCCCGGCGAAGCCGCGGTGGGCGCCGAACTGACGGAACTGCAGGTCGCAGACGCGCAGTTCGGTGCCGTACTGGTCGACGAGGTCGGCGGTGGGGACGGGGGTGACTGTCATGGGAGTTCCTTCACTGTGAGGGCTGCCGCGCTCGCGGTTCATCCGGCCGTCAGGAGGATGGGGGTGCGAGCGCGGCAGCCTGTCCGGGGGAGAGGGGACGGGTGGTGTGCCCCCTCAGGAGGAGGTGCAGTTTGGCGGTCTCCTCCAGTTCCTCGATCGCGTCGGCGGCCTGTTCCATGGTCGTACCCGCGACGACGGGACCGTGGTTGGCGAGGAGGACGGCGTGGTGGGTACGGGCCGTGCGCTCGGCCAGTGGTTCGAGGCTGCTGTCGCCGGGGGCGTGGTAGGGGAGGAGCGGCAGGGCGCCGACGCGCATGGCGTAGTACGCGGTGAGCGGCGGAAGCACGTCGGCCGGGTCGACGTCGCTCAGGCAGGAGACGGCGGCGGCATGGGTGGAGTGCAGGTGGACGACCGCGTGTGCGCCGGGCCTGGCCCGGTAGAAGACGGCGTGCAGGAACGCTTCCTTCGTGGGTCGGGGGCCGTCCAGATGGACGCCGTGCAGGTCGGTACGGGACAGTTCGGCGGCTTCGACGGTGCCGAGGCTGGATCCGGTGGGGGTGAGCAGCAGACTGCCGTCGGCCAGGCGGACGGACAGGTTGCCGGTCGAACCGTGCGTGAGACCGCGGGTGAACAGGGAGCGCGCGGTGCGGACGACGAGGTCGCGGGCAGCCGACTCGTCGGCGTAGGCGGTCACTTGGTCTCCGTGAGAGCGCGGGTGAACAGGTCGGGGGCGCCGAAGTTGCCGGACTTGAGCATGAGAGCGAGGTCGCCCCTTGCGGTGGTGGCATAGGTCCAGGGCACGCCGGGATCGGCTTCCTCGCCGACGAGGACGGCCCTGACCCCGAGCGCGGTGGTGACGGCGCCGGAGGTCTCCCCGCCCGCGACGAGCAGTCGGCGTACGCCGCGGTCGACCAGGTGGGAGGCGAGTGTCCCGAGCAGTTCCTCGACCTGTGCGGCGGCTTCCGCCACGCCCAGCTGGGCCTGCACGGCGGCCAGTTCCTCGGGTGACGCCGAGGCGTAGATCAGGACGGGCCGGTCGCCGTCCTGTGCGTCGTACCAGGCCAGCGCCTCTCCGGTGACATCGCGGCCGGTGGCGGCGGCGAGGACGTCGAGGTGCAGGGAGGGCAGGTCGGCGGCGTAGAACTGGGCGATCTGTTCCAGGGTGCGGGCCGAGCAGCTGCCGGCCAGGACGGCGGCCCGGCCTCCCCGCGGCAGCGGTTCGGGTGCGGCGGTCGCGGCGGCGGGGTAGGCGTGTCCGAGCCCCTCGGCCAGGCCCGCGGCCCCTGCCACGACGGGCAGTTCGAGTGCGGCGGCGCCCAGGACGGCGAGGTCGTCGTCGGTGAGGGCGTCCGCGACGACGTGCCGGACGCCGGCCTGCCGGTGCGCCACCAGCGCGTCGCGGACGGCCTCCACCCCCTGGCGCACGGTGGGCCAGTCGATGAGGGCCACCTGGTGGGGGGTCTGCGCGGCCAGGAGGCGTACCAGCACGGGGTCCGTCATCGGGTTGAGCGGGTGGTGGCGCAGGGGCGAGTCGGACAGCAGCTGGTCGTGGACGAACAGGTGTCCCCGGTAGACCGTACGGCCGTTGGGCGGTGAGGCTGGGCAGTGCAGGGTGACGGCGGCGCCGGCGGCGTTCATGAGGGCGTCGGTGACCGGGCCGATGTTGCCCTTCGCGGTGGAGTCGAAGGTGGAGCAGTACTTGAAGTAGACCTGGGCGGCGCCCTTGGCCCACAGCCAGCGCTGGGCGGCCAGCGAGTCGGCGACGGCCTCGTCGGCCGGGGTGGAGCGGGACTTGAGGGCGACCACGGCCGCGTCGCAGTCCGCCGGGAGCACGGTGGTGTCGTCCGGGGTGCCGAAAACCAGTGCGGTGCGCAGGCCCGCCCGCCGGAAGGCCGCGGCGACATCGGTGCCGCCGGTGAAGTCGTCGGCTATGCAGCCGATGCGCAGGGTCATGGTCGGGCTCTCTCCTCGGGCGGCCCGTATCAAGAGGGACGCCTTGTCAGGGGGCGGGCCCCGTCAGGGGCGCGGGTAACTGCGCGACCGGCCTCCACCGGACCGCACATGACGGAGAACCGTGCGGACTGTACGGACTCCGGGCAGGCCGAGTGGGACAGGGGGCGGGCAGGACACCGGGAGCCGGGGCGGGCGACCGCTGGCGGCCCGCCCCGAGGCGGTGGGGTCAGTCCTGGCCGGCGCCGATGGCCTTGACGACCGCGGTGGTGAACTCGCTGGTGGACGCGGAGCCACCGAGGTCCCGGGTGGAGATGCCGGAGGCGATCGCGTCGGCCACCCCCTTCTCGACGGTCTTCGCGACAACGGACAGCCGCTCGTCCCCGTGCTTGGCCGCGAGCCACTCGAACAGCATCGCGCCGGAGAGGATCATGGCGACCGGGTTGGCGATGTTCTGCCCGGCGATGTCGGGGGCGGAACCGTGGGACGCCTGTGCCATGGCGGTGGTGGCGGAGGAGTTGATGGACGGGGCGGTGCCCAGCGAACCGGAGATCTCACCGGCCAGGTCGGAGAGGATGTCGCCGAACATGTTCTCGGTGACGATGACGTCGAAGTCCTGGGCCCGGCGCACCAGATGGACGGTCATGGCGTCGATGTGGAAGTCGTCCACCGCCACGTCCGGGTACTCCTGGGCGACGTCCTGACACACCGTGCGGAACAGGCCGGTGGTCAGCTTCAGCACGTTCGCCTTGTGGACGATGGTCAGCTTCTTGCGGCGCGAGCGGGCCAGGTCGAAGGCGACGCGGGCGACGCGTTCGGTGGCCTGGCGGGTGATGATGCCCAGCATGATCGCGGTGTCCGGGGTGGGCATGAACTCACCGGTGCCGGCGAAGGTGTTGCGGTCGGCGTAGAAGCCCTCGGTGTTCTCGCGGACGATGACCAGGTCGGCGTTGTCGCAGATCGACTCGGCGCCGGGGAACGACTTGGCGGGGCGGATGTTGGCGAACAGCTGGAAGTGCTTGCGCAGTGTGCCCGAGGGGTTGAGCGCGGACTTGTGCGGCTCGGGGTAGCCGACGGAGTCGTGCGGGCCGAGGTACCAGCCGTCGAGGCCGGCCAGGGCCTCCTTGGTCTCCTCGGGGACGGGGGTGCCGTGGGACTCGATCGCGGTGGCGCCGAGCGGCAGGGACACCCAGTCGACCTCGACGCCCGCGGCCCGTGCGGCGGCGGTCGCGATCTCGACGGAGGACGGGACGATCTCGGGGCCGATGCCGTCGCCCTCAAGGACGCCGAGACGGTAGATGGTGGTGCTCATGATGCGGGTTCCTCTTTCGGTGGGCTGCTCTTGGCGGCAGGAGGGCTGAACGGGCGGGCAGCAGGGCAGTCAGGTCGTCGGGGAGGTCACGGACGGTCAGGTCAGGTCATGTCAGGGTCGCGGCCGCGTCGTCCAGTGCCGCCCAGGAGCGGGCCGCGGCCTGGTGGCTGTCACCGTTCTGGGTGTGTTCGAGCGTCAGCCAGCCGGTGAAGCCACCCGTGTGCAGTGCCCGCAGCAGGGAGGGCAGCCGCGGATCGCCGACGGTGAGCGGGCCCCGTGTGCCGGGCGCCGCCAGTTGCACGCACCCGGTGACCGAGGCGTGCTGTGCGACGGCCTCGGTCGCGTCGATGCCCTCGGCGTCGAGGTGGTGGGTGTCCAGCACGAGTCCGGCCGGGCTGTCGAGCGTGTCGATGAGGGCGCGGGCCTCGTCGGGGGTGTGCCACAGCGAGGTGTTGGCCCGCGACTGCGGCTCCAGCAGCAGTCGGCTGCCGTGCAGGGTCGCTTCCTCGGCCAGATGCTGGACGGCACGCTCGGCCCACAGGCGCTGCATGTCCTCCAGACCGGGCAGGAAGGTGCCTCGGGTCTGGCCGAGGGTGACCGGCACACCGAGCACGCCGGCGAGCCGGGCCGCGCCGAGGAGACGGAACAGGGCGTGACGGCGTACGTCCGGCGAGGGGTCGGTGAGCGTCAGCCGGTCGTGGGCCGCGACCGGGCCCGTACCGACGCCCAGGATCTTCATCCCGGCGGCTTCGACGGTCCGTACGAGGTCGTCGGCGTGGTGGGCGCCGCTGTCGCGGACCTGCAGTTCCACACCGTCGTAGCCCAGTTCGGCGAGGTGGTCCACCGCCTCGGCCAGGGGTGCGGCGTAGCCGAGGGGCATGAAGGCGGCACAGTCGTCACCGGAGACGGTGTAGGCCAGCGGCCAGGGCAGACGTGCCGTCATCGTGACACCGCCGCGGTGGTCGTCCGTCCCGCGCCGGGGACACGGGTGAGCCGACCGCGCAGTTCGCGGGCCGCGGCGCCGGCGCCGTCGAGCACGGGTACGCCCAGCAGGGCGGCCAGGGCATCGCGGGCCGGGGTCAGTGAGTACTGCGCCAGCAGCACCACGTCGGCGTCGGTGCTCCCGGTGGCGTGCAGGGCGTCGGCCAGGTGCCGGGCGGTCGCCTCGGGACCGCGCGCGGTGGCCGCCTCCTCGCTCAGAGCTGTCACGATGTCCACGGGGCGGTCCGGGCGGAGCACCGGGACGAGCGCTTCGAGCTGGGCGAGGGCGGCCGGTACGGCGGGCGCCGTGGAGGCGACGACGGCGATGCGCCGGTACGGACCGGTCAGCGCGGCGGTGAACATGGCCTCGTCGGACTTGAGGACGGGTGCGTCCCACAGGGCGCGGGCGGTGTCCACCACCTCCCCGTAGGAGGAGCAGGTCAGCAGCAGGCCCTGGGCGCCGCCGTCCATCACGTGTCCGATCAGGCGGAGCATGCGCCGGCGCAGCGCGTCGGTGAGCCCGTCGGCGTCACGGGCGTCGTCCAGCAGGCGGTCGTCCAGCACGTTCCAGACCGTGGCCTGCGGAAACTCCCGTGCGAACGCCTCTTCGGCGATGCGGTGCGCGGCGGGTACGGCGTGGATCATGGCGACCAGGGGGCGGGGTTCGTTCACCGGGGTTCTTACCTCTTCCGGTAGGCGGGGACCGGCAAGGGTCCCGACCGCGGGCCCGTTCCGAACGGCGTGAGAACGCCTCGTGAGAACACGCGGAGGAGCCCGGGATGGGGGACGGCAGCGTGTGGTTGCGGTGCCGCGCCGCCACTGTAGGCGGCACCGGTCAACCGGTCAACCGGTTGATGGCATGGAGCGCCACGTGACGGCCGGGATGCCGGCCACAGCCCCTCCCACGGGCGGCGACCCGAGGTCCCGGATCCGAGGCGCCCCATGGTGCGGGGCGCCTCACGGCCCACGGCGCCCGGCTACGCCTCGCGCCGGTCGAGGGCTTCCATCAGGCGACGGGACGCGCCGTCCATGTGCTGCGCCATCGCGGCGCGCGCCGCCTCCGCGTCCCCCGCCACGACCGCTTCGAAGATCGGTACGTGGTCGGCGTAGGCCACTTCACGGGAGCGGACGGCTCCGGTGCGCTCCACCCAACCCCGCTGGATCATCGCCCGCATGCCCTTGAGCATGTCCCGCAGCACTGCGTTGCCCGACAGCTCGCCCAGGGCGGCGTGGAAGGCGGTGTCCGCCTCGGGGAACTCCTCGTCCGGGCACTGGCGCATCGCCGCCAGCCGTGCGCGCAGGAGTTCCACGCCCGCCTCGTCGCGAGCCTGCGCGGCGAGGCCGGCGACGACCACCTCCAGCTCAGCGCGGGCCTGCACCATGTCCCGGGCGCCCCGTTCCCCGAGGATCAGGCCCAGTTCGAAGAGCCGGTACAGCACGTCGGAGTCGGTGCCGCGGAAGTACGTTCCGCTGGACTGGCGGATCTCCAGCAGTCCGAGGAACCCGAGCGACTTGATCGCCTCGCGCACGGTGGGCCGGTTCACCCCGAGCATCTCGGTCAGCTGCCGCTCCGACGGGATCCGGTCACCGGGCTGCACCTCGCCTGACATCAGGTAGTCGATCAGTCGGCGGGACACCTCGGCGGCCAGCGGTTCCCGCGGCTCGACCGTGATCCTGGCGAGTTCGGCCATCGAATTCCTCACTTCGGTATTGACGAGATGGCCGGATTCTAGTTACCTACCGGCAATCCGGTAAACCGGTTGTCCGGAGGTCGGGCGAGCCGCCTTCCCTTCCTCGACCACCCGTCCGCCACCGGACGACCCAGCCATCCCGAACGCACCCCTGACCTGCCCGCGGGCCGATGCCCGCCGCGGCCGTGTGTCTCGAAACCGCCGTACAGGAGCCGCACGTACCATGACCGACCCCACGCACGAGCCGAGTACGGCCTCACGTGCGCCGTCGGTCACCGTCCGACCCGACACGCACTGACCTGCGCCGCCCCGCGCCGCGCCGCCGACCCACCGGCGGCCCTCCGCACCTGCATCAAGGAGCAACGATGCTCGCCGTCCTCGGCTTCGCCACACTGGGCAGCTTCATGCTGCTCGTCATGCGGAAGTATCTCTCCGCCTTCACCGCCATCATGCTCACGCCCATCGCCGCGGCCCTGATCGCGGGCAAGGGCGCCAAGCTCGGCGACATGATCATGAACGGTCTGGACACGGTCGCGCCCACCGCCGCCCTGCTGCTGTTCGCCGTCCTCTACTTCGGTCTGATGATGGAGGTCAAGCTCTTCGAGCCGATCGTCCAGGCCATCGTGCGCGCCACGAAAGGCGACCCGGTCCGCATCGTCGTCGGCACCGCCGTGCTGTCCCTATGCGTCGCCCTGGACGGCGACGGCACCACCACCTACATGATCGTCTGCTCCGCGTTCCTGCCCGTCTACCGGCGCCTCGGCATCAACCCGCTCATTCTCGCCACCCTCGCCGCGATGGCGCTGGGCACCATCTCCGGCACCACGCCCTGGGGCGGCGCCGCCACCCGTGGCATCAGCGTCCTGCATCTGAGCGCCACCGAATACTTCGTCCACATGCTCGCCCCCATGGCGCTCACCAGCCTGGCCATCATCGCCGTCGCCTACTGGCTCGGCCTGCGTGAACGCGGCAAGCTCGACCCCGAGAAGCTCAGCGCCTACAAGTTGGAGATCGCTTCCGGCGAGGCGTTCGAGCCGGTCGAGGTCGACTGGCGCATGTGGTTCAACGCCGCCCTCACCGTGCTCCTCATGGCGCTGCTCATCCTGGAGGTCGCCGACCTCCTGGTGCTCTTCATGGTGGCCTTCGTGATCGCCCTGCTGGTCAACATCCGCAAGATCGGCGACCAGCAGGACCTCATCAAGCGCCAGGCGGCCAACGCGGTCCCGGTGATGATCCTGGTCCTGGCCGCCGGTGTGTTCACCGGCATCATGACCGACTCCGGCATGATCAAGGCCATGGCGGACGCGGCCCTGTCGATCGTTCCCGAGGGCTGGGGCAATGTCATCCCGCTCTTCACCGCCGTCCTCGCGCTGCCGCTCGGGTTCTTCATGTCGAACGACGCGTACTGGTTCGGTGTCGTGCCCGTCCTGGCCGAGTCCGCCGCGCACTACGGCATCCCCGCCAACGAGATCGCCAGGGCCGGCGCCATCGGGCAGATCCTGCACATGATGGGCCCCACCAGCGCGCCCCTGTGGGTTCTGCTCGGGCTCGTCAAGGCGGAACTGGGAGACTTCCAGAAGCACGCCCTGCGCTGGGGCGTCCTGGTCTCCTTCGCGTACATCGCCTTCGCGGTGGTCACCGGCGCGATCAGCGTCACCTGAGCGACGGGCGGGCCCGCGCCTGACCTTCGGTGCCACCAAGGAGTCCGGCTACGGCCGCGAGATCGGCGCCGAAGGCACGCGCGAGTCCGACAGAACCGACACCGCGCGGATGCCCCCCGCGCCTGACACCCCTCACCAGGAGAGACATCGTGCATGAACACCCCACCGACGAGCCCTGCTCCACCTCCTTCCCTCCCGCAGTCCTGTGCCCGGGGGAGCTGACCTCCTTCAGCCGTGGCGGCGGCGCACGCACGGTCCCGCTGGTCACCCGGGCCGTCGGCGCCGAGGTCTTCCTCTCCGGGCAGACCCTTTTCGAGGGCGGCGCCGGCATCGCCCTGCACACCCACAACTGCCCGGAGAGCGTGACCATCCTCGAAGGCGACGCCATCGTGGAGATCGACGGCACCGAACACCACGTCACCCGCTTCGACACCACGTACGTCGCCGCCGGCACCCCCCACCGCTTCCGCAACGCCTCGGCCACCGAGCCCATGCGCATCCTGTGGATCTACGCCTCCGTCGACGCCACCCGCACCCTCGTCGAGACCGGAGTCACCTCACGGATCGACGCGGAGCACGTCAAGACAGCCGGAGACAACTGCTGACATGGCTGGTGCCCTTGGTGCCGGGGAGCACCGGGTCGCGCAGGACGGTGTGCAGGGTGCCGTCGGCCCCTGGGTGATTGAGTGACTGGGCGGCATCGGCACCTGGGCGGACGCGGCGGCGTGCGAGGCGAACTCGCAAGCTCTCAAAGGAAATACCGCGGCCGCCGCGTCAGTTCCGACAACATCTCGGAGAGGTCAGTAGGACCTGCTACATGGTTGCGACGCGCAGCGCGACGAGCGTGATGGCGACAGCCGTGAGGACCGCTGCCGGGGGTGTCCCCGTGTAGTCACGGGCGCGCAGGTGAGCGGCGACCGCGCCGATGAAGTAGAGCGTCAGCGCGACGGCGGCGGCGATTCCGAGCGGTGCCCACCAGAGCCCGATGACGAGGCCGCCGGCGCCGGCTATCTGGGCGACACCCAGGAACGGCAGCGCTCCGTACGGCAGGCCGATGGTGGACATCTGGTCGACGAGCCGTTTCGGCCGGGTGAACTTGGCGCCGGCCGAAGCCAGGAGAACCGCCGACATGAGCGCGGCAACGATGGCATAGGCGATGAACATGGTGAGACCTCAGGTGCTGGAAGAGAGCGATCGGCTGGAGAGCCGCTGACCTGACCCGGACGCTTTCGCGGGTCAGGAGTTGTCGAGCAGCAGGGCGCAGAGTTCCGCG
The DNA here is from genome assembly GCF_018070025.1 of Streptomyces liliiviolaceus. Classification (NCBI taxonomy): domain Bacteria; kingdom Bacillati; phylum Actinomycetota; class Actinomycetes; order Kitasatosporales; family Streptomycetaceae; genus Streptomyces; species Streptomyces liliiviolaceus. The sequence goes on along the minus strand of NZ_JAGPYQ010000002.1, from coordinate 1,453,102 downwards.
GGCTTGGTGATCATGGCGTCGTGGCCGGTGTCCAGGGTGTGGACGCGAGACGGCTCGCCGTTGGGCTGAAACTTCGGGATGGGCCGCCGGGCGACGCCCTCGGGCTCGTTCCCGACGCACAGGATGTGGGCCCGTGGGATGGACGCCTGTGCGGGGTCGTCCATCTCGGCCGGTTGCTGGAAGCAGAGCACCGACTCATCCGTCAGCGTGCTCTTGAGCCAGGAGATGTCGTCGGGGTCGGTGACGCCGAAGAGGCCGAGCGGCGCGGCGAGTTCCGGCAGAGGCGGAATGCGCCAGGGCTGGGCACTGCCGGCGGCACCGTCGATCAGGGCCTGTGTGAGGGGCATGACGTCGATGGCGTTCTCACCGTGTGTCGGCACCATCGCGTCGAGGTACACCAGGCGGGAGATCCGCTCGGGAACCCGGTTGGCCACGTTGGAGATGACCAGGCCCGCGTAGCTGTGTCCGACGAGGACGACGTCGTTCAGGTCGTGTTCGAGGATGAGGCCGATGACGTCGTCGGTGTGGGTGGTGAGGCCGACCTCGGGGCCGAGCAGGTCGGCCTTGTCCCCGTGGCCCGTGAGGGACGGCGCGAAGACACGGTGGCCTTCGGCGGTGAGCAGGGGCGCGACGCGGTTCCAGGACCGCCCGTCGTGCCAGGCCCCGTGTACGAGGACGTAGGTGGTCGGATGGGGCATGGCTGATCCTTGGAGTGGAAGTGGGTCTACTGACAGGTGGACTTGTGCTGCACGCGGGCATGGCTGAATCGGTTGGCGCCGAGCAGTTCCCCGCCCGTCAGTGCAGATCGACGGTCGGTTGGGCCCTGGTGGTACTGCCTCCCAGATACGCCGGCGTCATCGGCAACCCCAGGCGTGCCGGCCCGCCGGGCGCCGTCCGGCGACCCTCCGACGGCCAGCCGCACCGGCAGAGCTCTGGCCAGGCGGGGAACGATGGCGGCGCCGTTCAACGGCGGCCGGAACCGTCCCTCCCACGCGATGCGGTCCTCGTGCGCGATCCTGCGCAACAGGTCGAGCTGCGCGATGTCGGAGAGAGAAGACACCGAGTTCGACCTCGGTGCCCGCTGGAGCGGTGTGCTGCATGTCTTCGACGTTAGGCATCCGTCAGGTACCTGAAGGTACCCTTCGGCGCGTGAGCCTCCGCCCCGGAACCGTGTTCCTCGCCGACTGCCCCGCCCGCCTGGCCATCGAGATCATCTCCAGCAAATGGGCCGTGGTCACGCTCTTCGCCTTGACCGACGGCCCCCTGCGACACGGCGAGCTGGTCGAGCTCATCGGCGGTGTCTCACGCAAAGTACTGACGCAGACGCTGCGCCGTCTTCAGGACAACGGGCTCATCGAACGACGTGCGTACGCCGAGGCGCCACCACGCGTGGAGTACAGCCTGACCGAGCTGGGGCACACCTTGGAAGAGCCCATCAGAAGGCTCACCGACTGGGCACGAACCAACGGAGAAGCGGTTGCCGCCTTTCACGATGCGGCCGCGGAGAAGGACGCATCGAGCGACCCCTCCCATGGGCCCGACGGGCCGACGGCGTGAACGGACGCCGTGTGACGCACGGCCCCAGCTGTGCATGAACAGTCCGAACAGCCCCTGGGTTCCGCGCCGGTGAAGCGGCGGGAGCGGTCGGTCCTGCCGTGGCTTCCCCATGAAAGGGGCAGGCCACAGCTGTGGGGGCGGCTTCAGCCATTCCTGCGGATGCTTTTCGGACGTTCCGCCGGGATGCCGTCCGCGCGGGCCGCGCAACCCTATACTTCTACAAGCGTGTAGATGACGCGGAGGGCGTCCGGATGCTCCGGGCTGCCCTGCGGACGACGGGCAAGGCGGGAGGGCACGCACCGGTTTGAGCAGCGCATTACCCGACGGGTCACGGGCCGTCCCAGCGGCCACGCCGTCCGGACCATCCACTGGTTGTTTCCCTGGGAGGGCTGTCGTGGCTTCGATCGACCTGGACAAGGTGCTGGACAAGACGTGGGCGGACAAGAGTCTGCCGGAGATCCTCGCCGCACCGATCTCCGCGCTGAAGGGTGTCTCGGACAAGGACGGTGAACTCCTCCAGGAGGCGTTCGGCATCACGACCGTCGCCGAACTGGCCGAGTTGAAGTACGCGCGCTGGGCGCAGGCCCTGGCTGCCCTCGACGCCTCCGCCAAGTAACCCTCGCGCAGGGCGGCGGACCCCACCCCCTTCGGGGTCCGCCGCCCTGCGCGGGCAAGAACCGTACGTACACATGAAGGAGTGAACGCCACGATGGTGTTCAAGCGGCTGCTCGGTTCGCTCGGCGTGGGCGGACCCACGGTGGACACGGTCCTCGACCCGGGCGCGGTGCTGCCCGGCGGGACCCTGAACGGACAGGTACAACTGCGGGGCGGTGAAGCGGACTTCACGATCGATCACATCACCCTGGAACTGGTGGCGCGAGTCGAGGCCGAGCACGACGACGGTGAGTCCGAGGGCACTGCCGTCTTCGACCGGTTCACCGTCGGCGGCGGCTTCCGCCTCGCCGCCGGCGAGCTGCACAGCGTGCCGTTCAGCATGATGGTGCCCTGGGAGACCCCCGTCACCGAGCTGTACGGGCAAGGGCTGGGCATCGTGCTCGGGGTGCGCACCGAGCTGGCGGTGGCGGGAGCCAAGGACAAGGGCGATCTGGACCAGTTGGCGGTGCGCCCGCTGCCTGCCCAGGAGGCGATCCTGGAAGCGCTCGGACAGCTCGGCTTCGGCTTCAAGTCCGCGGACCTGGAATGGGGGCACATCGGCGGCACCGGCCAGCAGTTGCCCTTCTACCAGGAGATCGAGCTCGCCCCGGCGCCGCAGTACGCGCACCAGGTCAACGAGATCGAGGTGACGTTCCTCGCCACCCCGGGCGGCATGGACGTGATCCTGGAGGCCGACAAGCGCGGCGGCCTCTTCTCCGGCGGGCACGACGCGGTGACCCGCTTCACCGTCAGCCACTACGGCGTCGAGCAGATCAACTGGAATGACGAGGTCGACCGGTGGATCCGCCAACTGGTCGAGCACCACGTCTCCCGCGGCGGGCACGACGCGTACGGGCACAGCGATCCGCACCACAGCAGTGGTTCCTACGGACACGGTGACCCCTACGCCGCACAGGGCGGTTACGCCCACAAGGACGACCACGGCCACGGGCATGGTCACGGGCACGGTGATGGCCACGGCGACCGCTCCGGTCCCGGCATGGGCACCGTCGTCGCGGCCGGCGCGGCGGGACTCGCCGTCGGCGTGGTCGGCGGGATGGTCGCGGCCGAGGTCGTCGACGAGGTGGGCGACTTCTTCGAAGGCGACGACGACGAAGGCGAGGGCGACGAGGACTGAACCATCCGGGAGCCGGGCTGCCGCGCGTCGCCCGCTGAAGGCCCGGGACCGCGTCCGTCCCCGGCAGGCAGCAGGGGTCCACGGCTCGTGGCGGCACCACCTACGAGCCGTGGGGCGCCAACACATCCAACAGGAGCCGCTGGGACGGCTGTTGCGGCACCGGCATTCGCACCGGCACCGGCATTCGCACCGGCACCGGCAGCGGCACCCGCACCGGCAGCGGTGCGGGCACGCGCGGCCGGGCGCCCCGCTTGGCGGTCCCATCGCTCGGGACCCGGGTGGACGCCGATGCGCCAGGGAGAGATCGGGTGACGGCGGAGCACAGGTGGGCGCACCAAGAGAAATCACCGCATCCGCCAGAGAAACGTTGTATTCCCCCCTGCCGCTCGTATGGCCTCGCTGCTCCAATGGTGCGAGCGCGGTGGGCGTATCGGGGGACACCTGACGGATCCCGTGCCGCCACCGCGCTGTGCCCGGCCGCAACCGGCCGCCGGGAGCAGCGACCAAGGGGGACCGATGCACTACTTCAACGCGGCGGCGCCGGGAGCGTTTGCCCCCACCTACACCTCGACGTCTCCGCTGGAGGCGCACGCCTGGGTGCCGGACCCGGCCGCCGGGGTCGGTTACACCTTCCTCAACGCGGGCGCGCCCAACATCGTCGGCTCGACCACGACCGGGCTGCGCGTCTCGGTCAACGGCCGCTTCGCCGTGGAGGACTCACCGGTGACGCGCCGTCAGGCCAAGCACTTCTTCGCCACCGCGGCGACGGTGGCCCAGTGGAACCGCACCCTGGCCCGCCAGGGCTCCATCTTCCAGTTCTTCACCGACCCCGCCCACACGGTCACCTTCACCCTCCCCGGCGCCGGAGCCCCGACCGTCCTTCAGCGTGCCCACCCCGCCAATCTGAGCGCACCGGTCCAGCGGATCGGCAACGAAGTGACCACCACCGAGAACTGCAACGGTACGGTCCTCGAAGTGATCGGCTCGGGCCTCCAGCCCACCCCCAGGCTGGGCGCAGCGGTCTTTCTCGGGACCACTCCCGCCCAGCAGCAGACCTTCTTCGAATACCACGTCGCCAACCATCTCTCGGGCGGTGTGGCCGCCGCGGACATCCCCGCCGCCCCCGCGGCCCTTGCCGCCGCACAGGACGCCATCGCCCTGAACTGGGGGCAGGACCTCGCCGCCCTGCTGGCCCACGCGGTGCCCCCGCACAACGCGGCGCTCGCCGGCAACGCCATGACCCTGGGAGTGAACACCTTCGCCCGCCCCACCGCCGTCGGACAGGCCCTCTACACAGGCTCGCTCGGCGCCCGGCACGCCGCCGCCGGAGGACCTCAGGTCCAGGACCACGCCAACGGCCGGCTGCTCACCGATCCGGTCGACCTCAATCGCGTGCTGTGGGGCTTCCACTGGGCCGGAGTCATCGGCATGGACGGAACCGACTACCTGACGCTGGAGAACTACGCCCGGAACGGGGAGAACGCATTCGGTCAGGGCGCCGAACTCTTCTACTTCAACATGTACGGAACCGGTGTCGACGAGAGCTGGCACGAGGTCTGGGCGACCCCGAACGTCCTCAGCAAGGGCTTCGCCAACGCCATCTCGCTCGTGGTCGAAGCGGCCAACCCGCCCGGCCTGCGCTACTTCGTCCTCGGCAGCAAGAACAACCACGGTGACCTGGCGGTGGCGGCCCACGACCAGCACGTCCAGCAGGCTCTCTGCCAGGGGCTCAACTACGCCAACGTGCACCGTTACGCCGATGCCCTGCCCGACCAGTTCGCGGACCGGGGGCGCCGCAATGCCTGGATCAACGCGATCAACGCGTTGCTCGCTGCCCCTCCCGCCTGGCTGACCCCCACCACGACCGCATTCGCCCAGCACGTCCTCAACGCCCTGAACCACGTGACCGTGCCGCCTCTGTAACCGTGCCCTCCGTGACCGTGCCGCCTCCGTGACATGGCCGAGAGGTGGCACGACCAGTCGTGTCGGACATTCGAACATGGTGCAGCGGGCGGACAGCCGCGCGATCTCCAGCGATCGCGCCTGCCCGCCCGCTTCACCACACAAGAGACCTCCGTGGTCTTTCGTCGGGCAGGCGGCTCAGCCCGCGGGCTGAGTTTCCTTCTCCGCGGTGACCTCGTTGGTGGAGCCGCGCCGGGCGACGAGGGTGCTGGCGACGAAGGTGGCTGCCAGGGCGATGAGGACGAGAGCGATGACGGCTATGTGGCCGATGCGTTCGGCGCCGCCGATCAGCAGGCCGGAGACACCGAAGTCGGCGTCGGAGAAGGTGGAGTTCTGCAGGCCGACGTCGCCGAGGAAGGGCAGGACGAGCAGCGGCAGGAAGGTGATCAGCAGGCCGTTGGCCATGGCACCGAGGACGGCGCCGCGCCGTCCGCCGGTCGCGTTGCCGATGACACCCGAGGCGGCGCCCGTCATGAAGTGGGCGACGATGCCGGGGATGATGATCGTGCCGCCGACGGCCACGAGGATGCCCATGCCGATGAGCCCGCCGACGAAGCTGGCCAGGAAGCCGACGAGTACGGCGTTCGGGGCGAAGGTGAAGACGATCGGGACGTCCAGCGCGGGCCGGGCGTTGGGCACCAGCTTCTCCGAGATGCCCTTGAAGGCGGGGATGATCTCGGCGAGGACGACACGGACACCGGCGAGGATGATGAACACGCCCGCGGCGAACTTGCCGGCCTGCATGATCGCCCACAACACGTACCACTGGCCGTTGCTGAGCTCGCGCTCGACGTATCCGGGGCCTGCCACCAGAGTGACCAGCAGGTAGATGACGCCCATGGAGCCGGCGATGACGACCGTGGTGTCACGCAGGAAGCCGAGGCCCTTGGGGATCTTCAGGTCCTCGGTGGACTTGGAGGAGTCACCGAAGAACTTGGCGACGAGGCCGCTGGTGGCGATGCCGAAGTTGCCGGTGTGGCCGAGTGCGACGTTGTCGTTCTTGGTGACCTTGCGCATCCAGGGCTGGACGAGCGCCGGCGAAAGGGTGGTGATCAGGCCCTGGGCGAGGGAGCCCCAGAGGATGGCCTGCCAGGTGCTGAAGCCGTTCGCGATGAGGATGACGGCGATCATGGCCGCCAGGTACAGGGCCACGTGCCCCGACATGTAGATGAACTTGAACACGGTGAGCCGGGCCAGCAATACGTTCACGACCATGCCGAAGAAGAAGATCAGCGCGGCCTGCGAGCCGTAGTCGGTGAGCACCTTGCCGACGATGGCCTCGTTGTTGGGCACCACTCCCTGCACTCCGAAGGCGTGCTGGAACATGTCGCCGAACGGGGTCAGCGCGTCGGAGACCACGCCGGCACCGGCCGCGAGGACGAGGAAACCGACGAACGCCTTGATGGTCCCCTTGACGGTGTCGGAAAGGGACTTGCGCTGGAGCAACAGGCCCAGGAGGGCGATCAGGCCGATGATGACGGATGGCTCACGGAAGACATCCAGAAGACTGTCCAGAACGCTGTTCACAGACAACGCCTCTCTTCGGGCACGACGAGGCCGCGTGCGGAAGTGGTGGGTGCCGGGGTCGGCGAGAACGGGTAGCCGGGTTCGGCGCGGCCGGGCGGCGTGCGGGGAACCTGTCGGCGGCCTCGGCTCCGCGGCGACACGAGCGGGACGTCGCGCGCTGCGGGCGGGGCGGGCAGGCGGCGGTCGGGGCAGTGGCTGCCCCTCGCCGTCGTGGGCGGGACGGTGCCGAAGCCGGCGGCCGTCACCAAGGTACGGATCAGCGTACGGATCCACGGCGACGTACGGATCCATGGATGGACGGACGCGTGAACGTACGGATGAAACGTTTCTGCGGAGGGGGTTCCGCAGATCGGTGCTCAGTGCGGAGCCGCGACCGCTCAGGCGACGCCGTGTCGCGCGGCCGCTTCCTTGACCGCGCCGCGCAGCTCGTCCATGTCGATGATGCTGTTCAGCACGACCACGTCACCCAGACCCTGGACGGCGTCCTCCAGGTCCTTCGCGACGACGAACACGTCCGCGCTGTCGGGACCGGCGGAACTGATGTCGGAGTGCTCCACCGTGACGTCCTGGAGCCCCAGTTCGCGTACGACGGTCTCGATGTTCATGCGCACCATGAAGCTGCTGCCCAATCCGGTGCTGCACATCGCCAGGAACTTCATTCTGAGTCCTCGAATTCGGTGATCAGTTTGACTACCTCGGGCGCCGAAGCCGCGTCGCGCAGGGCTTGGCGGGTGTGGGCGTCCGAGAGAATGCGCGCGAGGGAGGCCATGGCGCGCATGTGCGCGTCGGCGTCCGCTGCCGCGAAACAGAAGTAGAGGTCGACCGCGTGCTCGGGCAGGTCGAGCAGCGGGGCCGGTTCGCCCAAGCGGAGCATCGAGATACCGGTACGCACCACTCCGTGCTCGGGGCGGGCGTGCGCGAGGGCGATGCCGTGGCCGAGGTCGATGTAGGTGCCGCCGGCCGTGATCGAGTCGAGCATGGCCCGGACGTACTCGGGGGTGACGTCTCCGGCCTCCACCAGCGGACGGGCGACCTGGGTGACTGCTTCCTGCCAGGTCAGCTTTTCCTGGGTGAAGTGGATGTTCCGCTCGGGGAGAAGGTGACTGAGCATGCGTGCTCCACAGGGGGTGCGGGGAAGGCGACCGCGGTCGACTACTCGGAGTCGGCCACGATGTCGAAGGACAGTTCCGCCGTGTCCGGCAGGAACTTCGAGGTGCCGAAGATGACGGGTTTTCGCCCCGGCTCGAAGACGCACGAGGTGGCCAGCAGCAGAGGGGTCTCCTCGGCGACTTCCAGCAGTGCGGCTTCCCGCGCGTCGCACCGGTGCAGTCCGACGACGATCTCGTTGCGGACGAGCAGCACGTCGTGCCGGGCCCGCAGGTGGGCGTACAGGGAGGAGTCGGTGAAGTCCGAGGTCAGCACGTCGGGGAAGCGGTCCTCCTCGACGTACGACTCGGCCAGGTGGTGCACCACGCCGTTCACGCTGCGCAGCCGCTCCAGCCGGACGACCGAGGTGGCGGGGCTGATGCCGAGCGCGGCGGCCAGGCGGGTGCCGGCCCGCTCGCTCCGCTGCACGGTCACCCGTGAGGTGACGGTGTGCCCCTGTCGGGTGAGCTGGGTGTGGAAGCCGGTCACCTCGTTCACGAACCGCTCGCGGTGCTTGAGGTTGTAGCGGGGGTGGCTCACGAAGGTGCCGCGGCCGTGCTCCCGTACGAGGTAGCCGTCCTGGACCAGTTCGTCCACGGCCCGGCGCAGCGTGATGCGGCTCACGTCGTACTCGCTGCACAGGATGCCCTCGGCGGGCAGTCGCTCCCCGACGGGGAGACTCTGCACGCGCCGCAAGAGGTGGTCGCGCACTTGTGCGTACTTGTGCCCGGCCATCCACGACCTCCTTGTCGGGCTTACGTGTCATCGAGACATCATGATGACTACAGGACATTCGACGCGTCAATAGTAGACACCTAAACGAAATCTTCGGGTGGGCCGGAGCCCTGGCCGCCTCTCCGCGGACCTGGCCTCACGTCGCTGGCCTGCTGTATCTCCTCTGTGAGGCTCGACAGGACCCCTCTGGTGCCGATGTGGAGGAGTGGGTTACGTTTCCCGAAGTCATCATGACGTCATGTTCTCTCATGCTCTTCGCAAGGAGTCTTCGTGGTTTCCTCAACAGCACGGTCGACACGGTCCCTTGAGGACTCCCACGCCGGAGGGCGGGTGTTCGGCGCGGCCGACATCCGGGCCGTCGCGACCGCTCGGGCCCTGGCCGTGGACGCCGTCGAGGCCGCGGGTTCCGGACACCCGGGCACGGCGCTGGCCCTCGCGCCCGTGGCGCACCTGCTGTTTCAGCGGCATGTCCGGCACGACCCGGCGGATCCCGCCTGGGAGGGCCGGGACCGGTTCGTGCTGTCCTGCGGCCACGCGAGTATCCTGCAGTACACGCAGCTCTATCTGACCGGATACGGACTGGAGTTGGACGATCTGCGCCGCTTCCGTCGGCTCGGCTCGCTGACGCCCGGTCACCCCGAGTACCGGCACACGGCCGGCGTCGAGACGACCACCGGTCCGCTCGGCCAGGGCGTCGCCACCGCCGTCGGCATGGCGATGGCGCTCAAGCGCGACGAGAGCCGCCTCGCCGGCGCCGACACCTCGCCCGACGGTCCCGCGGGCCGCACCGTGTGGGTGCTGTGCTCCGACGGCGACCTCCAGGAGGGCATCTCCTACGAGGCCGGCGCGCTCGCCGGCCGGCACCGCCTGGACAATCTGGTCGTCGTCTGGGACGACAACGACATCCAGATCGAGGGCTCCACCGGTCTGACGACCCATGAGGACACGGCCGCCCGCTTCCGTGCGCAGGGCTGGTTCGTGCAGACGGTCGGTCTCGGCGCCGACGGCGACGTGGACACCGACGCCCTCGACCTGGCCCTCGGCGCGGCGCGTGCGGAGACCGGCCGGCCCAGCTTCATCGCCCTGAAGTCGCAGATAGCCTTCCCCGCCCCGAACGCCGTCAACACGCCCGCCTCGCACGGCGCGCCGCTCGGCACCGCCGAGACCGCCGCGGTCAAGGAACTGCTGGGCGTCGAAGGCGAGTTCACGGTCCCCGCGGACGTACTGGAGCACACCCGCGGGGCGTTGGAGCGGGGCGCCGAACTGCATGCCGTCTGGGACCGGGAACTGGCCCGCTGGACGGCCGAGCACCCCGAGGCCGCGCGAGCCCGCGCACACGCCGTACGGCCACTGGATCCGGCCGCCGCCGCGGCCGTACTGCCGCACTTCGAGCCCGGGACCTCCGTCGCCCCGCGTGACGCCTCCGGCAAGGTCATCCAGGCACTGGCCGAAGCCCTGCCGAGGCTGTGGGGCGGATCGGCCGACCTCGGCGACAGCAACCGTACGACCATCACGTCGGGCGGATCGTTCCTGCCGGCGGACGACAGCGACGGACAGGGCCCGCTGGGGCGCAACGTCCACTGGGGCGTACGCGAACACGCGATGGCCGCCGCCCTCAACGGCATCGCCCTGGTCGGCTACGACACCCCCTTCGCCGGTACGTTCCTGGTGTTCAGCGACTACCAGCGACCCTCCCTGCGCCTCGCGGCCCTCATGAAGCTGCCCGTGGTGCACGTCTGGAGCCACGACTCCGTGGCCCTGGGCGCGGACGGCCCCACCCACCAGCCCGTCGAACACCTCGCCGCTCTGCGGGCCATGCCGGGACTCGCCGTGGTCCGGCCGGCCGACGCCAACGAGACGGCCGCCGCCTGGCTCAGCGCCCTGAACTCCCCGGGTCCGGTGGGCCTGGCTCTCGCCCGGCAGGGCCTGCCCGTCCTCCCGACACCGTCCGAGGCGGTACGGGAGGGCGTGGCGCGCGGCGCCTACGCGGTGACGGACCCTCAAGAAGACCTCGACGTCGTCCTGTTGGCCAGCGGCAGCGAAGTCACCCTCGCCATGGCGGCACGAGACCTCCTCGCCGAGCGGGAGATCACCGCCCGGGTCGTCTCGGTGCCCTGCCTCGACTGGTTCACCCGGCAGGACGCCGACTACCGCAACAGCGTCCTGCCCCCGTCCGTGCGCGCCCGCGTGGTCGTCGAGGCGGGTACCGCCTTCGGCTGGCACGGCCTGCTCGGCGAGCACGGCCGCGCCGTGACCGTCGACGACTTCGGAACGTCGGCTCCGGCCGAGGACGCCATGACGGCGGTCGGCCTCACCGAGGACGCGGTGGTCGAGGCGGCACTCGCGTCGCTCGCCGCCACCCGCGGCTGAACCCGTACCTGCACGGCCACTCGCGCCGCTCCTTCACCACCCACCCCCTGCACGGAGGAAGACCTGCCATGCCCGAACGCACTGTCGTCATCGGTTCGCACAGCGGACTGCACGCCCGGCCCGCCACCGCCTTCGTCCGAGCGGCCGCCGAACTGAACACACCGGTGACCATCGCGCGCGAGGACGGGACCCCCGTCGCCGCGAACAGCCTGCTGTCGGTACTGGCACTTGGGGCCGGCCACGGCGACAAGGTCACCCTGGCCGCGGAGGGCGAGGGCGCGGCGGAGGCACTGGACGCGCTGGCCGCCCTGCTGGTCCAGGACCACGACGCCTAGGGCGGCGCCACCGCAGGACGCGTCCGTGTCGTACGACCGCTCCGCCCTCCGCGGCCGGTACCAGCGGCGGGCGGAGCGGCGGACCGCACCACATCACGAAGCGAGGTCACCCTTGAACACCCCCGCGCAGATCACGTTGCAGGACGTCCAACTCGTCATCTTCGACTGCGACGGCGTCCTGGTGGACACCGAACGCATCGGACCCGAGGTCGTGGCGGCCATGGCCACGGAGTCCGGCTGGCCGCTGAGCCCCGCAGAGGTACGCCACCGGTTCCTGGGCCGCCCCGAGAGCTACCTCTACGAACAGATACGAGCCCACGCAACAGCCCCCATCGGCCCGGAATGGCTGACGGAGTACCGCACGAGGTTCCGCGACGCGTTCGCCGCGCGGCCCCGGACGATGCCCGGAGTGGGGGAGTTGCTGGATCACCTCGACACCCGAGGCCTTCCTTACTGTGTCGCGTCGAGCGGCAGCCACGAGCGCATCGCGCACTCGCTGTCGGTCACCGCGCTCCAGGATCGGTTCACCGGACGGGTGTTCAGCGCCGACGACGTGTCCTTCGGCAAGCCGGCCCCCGACCTCTTCCTGCACGCGGCCCGCACGATGGGGTACGCGCCGGAACGATCCCTGGTGATCGAGGACAGCCCGGCGGGCGTGGACGCGGCCCTCGCCGCGGCGATGCGGGTCGTCGGCTACAGCGGAGGCCCCACCGAAGCGGACGCCCTGGCACACGCCAACCTGGGAGTCATCTCATCCTTGACGCAGCTGGTGGCAGGCTCGTAACACGGTCCTGCCGGCGGGTCCTGGGCGGGCATGGCGGGCGCGCCTACCGAGTGCGCCCGTCCGGCAGGTTGCCAGCGCTCCGGGCCAGCGGACGAGTGCTGCGACGTCAGTCTCCCGAGAATCCGAAGATCCCCAGGTGAGTCGGCCTGTCGCCGGAGTGGAGGACGACGTAGTAACCGGTCCACCGCATCCGGCACTCGCCGAACAGGCTGCGCGCGTGCTCCTCATGGCTCGCAGCCTCGTTGGCAGCAGCAGCGAGTTCCTCGTACTGCTCGACCGACGGGCGGTCCGTACCGAAGTGGTGCCTCACGCGGTCGAGAGCCAGCGGGCGCAGGGTGCCGTAGTCGGCGCTCCTGGATTGCGTCGGCGGTGCGTCCGTGGCAACAAGCCTGTCGATGTCGAGGATCGTATGGGTGCCCTCCGTCTCCATGAACTCCTCGTCCTCGTAGAGGTCCTCCAGGCTTCGGTATGGGGCATCGCTGCCGTACTCCTCCTGGAACACCCGGGCCTTCAGTGTCGCCACAGCCGCTTCGGCATCGCCGTCGTACCCGGTGACGTAGTCCCATCCGCTGGCACCCATCGAGCCACCCCTCCCTGAAGATCGTGAACGGGCGAACGATAGCGGCGAGGACTGACAACCCCGCGGCCGGGCGGTGCGCGTCGGGATCAGGTGGCGGTCCAGTCGCGCAGCTGGCGGGCGATGCGAGCGACACCGAGCGCTCCGGAGGCCGCGTCCCTCACCAGCGCGACAGCCGCCTTGGGCGGGTAGTCGAGTTCGCACGTGTTGAGGATCAAGTAGGCCTCGGTCGCGTGCCAGGCGAAGGCCTCGTTGGAGTGTTCCAGACAGGGCAGCTTCGCCAGGGTCTGCAGCAACGCGGCGGCCTTGAGATACAGGGAGCCGTAGATGTCGCGCTCCATCGCCCGGGCATTGACCCGAGCGGCTGCGGCGTACAGCGGTCCCAGGTCGTCGAACTGCGGATCACCGTCGAGCAGTTCGGCGGCGTGCAGCAGGAACGTGAGGTCGAGCGGGTGGAGCGGTTCCGGCTGGGTCACGCGGCGTGGCCCCGCTCTTGGTGCTGTCCGAGTTCCCGCTGCGCTTCCTGCTCGGCCGCCCGCTGCTCGGCACTGGGATCCACACTGCTGGGTTCGGCCGCGAATGCCGCGCCGCTGCGGGCTTTGGACTTCTGGAAACCGGCCAGGAACTGCCGCTCCACGGCGACCGCACGGTCGTAGGCGGCAGAGAGGATGTACTCCTGCATGCTGACCCCCTCGTGCTTGGCTGCTGCCGCGATGGCGGCCCGCTGCGCAGGGTCGGGGAAACGCAGGTTCATCGCTGTTTTGGCATCCGACATGGTAGGTATGGTACCAGCGGTACCACTTCGTGTCTCGGGAGAAGCGCGGTTGGGAGTGATTCGCCGCCGATTTGACGATGATCGCCGACGTTTCCTGTCGCTTTGAGACGGGCCCGCGTTGCGGCGCACACCTGGCGTGGCTTGGGGCGGCGGAGGGCTGACCGACGCGGCCGCGGTGCGAGGCTGCGGTGGCAGAAGGCGGACGTGGGTCAGGCCACCGTGAGCAGTACTGCGAGGAGTATCAGGGCGGCGATCGCCGCGACGGCCCAGAGCATGCGGCGGCCGTCCTTCGAGATTCGTTCCTCGGCCTTTAGGCGTCCGTCGGAGCCCCGGAAGACATAGTACTGGTAGTGGTGGGAGCCGGACGACCGGGCCTCGACGACCGTCAGCCTGTTGATGGTGGCCTCGCGGTCCTGCTCGTTGTCCCGGGGCCGCAGGCACGGTTCGAGGGCGCTGCGATGAGCGGGTGACAGATCGTCGGGCAGCGGATCATCGGCTTTGAGGAACTCCTTCCGCCAGCCGGCTGAGTCCAGTGCGGGCTTGATGCGGCTCGGCCGCTGGACGGGGACGACGGAGTCGAGTTCCGGGACCCACGTGATCCGCCCCTCGGTCCACGTAGTCAGGTGCCCGGATCCGGTGCACGTCCCGCACTCGACGGTGCCCTTGCGGCCGCACTCCTCGCAGGCGATACGTCCGCTCGCCCCGCAGTCGTCGCACCGCACCCTGCCCCATCCCCGGCAGCCCGGGCACGCGCTGTCAGCCGTCTGGCATCCCTGACAGGTCACCCGTTCACCGGGTTGGCCGGGCTTCGGGAGCTTCGACGGGGTGCCGGGCAGGTTGCCGTGCAGCACGTACTGCGTGCACGGTGAGACACCGGAACAGACGGGGCACGCCTTGGCGGGCTCGCACGTCCAGTACGTCCTGCCCGCGCAGCGGGCGCACTGCCGCCGCCCGTTGCCGCAGTTGCACGGCCCCAGATGCGCGGAGCCGCGTTGGAGCAGAACGAGCGGCCTGCCCCGAGGCGACTCGTGGGGACCCAGCTTGTAGTCCTTCAAGTTGTCATAGAGCGGCAGCGCGGATAGGTCCACGATTCCCGGTGCATGCCGTGGCTTCTGCTCGCGGTTCTCGATGTGGTGGGTGATCGTGGCTTCCAGGAGATGCAGACGGGTGAGGCGAAAGTCGCCGACGGGCGGAGCAGAGCCCCTGCGGAAGCCGATGCGCGCCCGGCACGCGTCGATCGCCGCATGGACCTCGTCGTCGGTCGGATCGTCCGTCGCCACGATTGCCCCCGGTTCGCGTCCTCGCCCGGATGGGCCGGGCGGCAACAGTGTGACGGGCGCGGACCGGTCGCGGAAGGGCGCGTGGACGAGCAGCCATGGGCAAGCCGGTCACGCAGGGGGCAGTCCTGCAGGTCGGGCGTTGGCGGCGTTGGCCGCTGTGCACCGTGCGTCGGCTCCGGCCAGGTGGCCGGGCGCGGGCCGAACACGCGGACGCCGGCTCGAACCGCCCCGGCTGCGGCTGACGGGTCCTCTCGGACGAGAAGGTGCGTCACCCTCCGCTGCCTTCATGCCCGCCGCGCTCTCGGTTCGTTCCCGTCAGCCGCCAGGGTTTGCCGGCGGTTCATCCACTCGATCGCGGCGATCAGCAAGGAAGCGGAGATGCCGCTGCCAAGCACCGGATAGTGAGTGAAGGTGCAGGCGAGGACGGTGAGGGCTGCCGCTCCATGAACGGGGCCGGACCACGCGGGCAGCGGTGAAGCCTTCCGGTGCAGTAGCCGTACGAGGGAGATGAACAGGGCGACCGGCACGGTGTAGGCGGCCGCTGCTTGATGTTGGGTGAGGGCGTCGTGGCCCGTGATGTGGGCGACGTTGAGGGTCAGTCCGGCGCCGACGGCGGCAGCCGAGGCGAAGACGGAGTAGTGACCGTATCCCCACAGCATGGCGGTGGTCAGGGTCGCGAGGTGGCGTGGCGCATCCTGGGAGAAGTACAGCCACCACAAGGCGAACACCGTCAGGACGCCGCCGCATGCCAGGAGCAGAAGCGGACGCAGTGGTACATCGGTGTTCAGCCCGTTGTGTATGGCGGCGGCGATGGCGGTCGTGGACTCACCGAGGACGATGAGTGTGAACAGACCGTAGCGCTCGGCTATGTGGTGTGGGTGTCAGGTGGTGTTGGCCGCACGCTCGGCCCAGACGGGTACACGCAGTTCAGCAGCGGCGAGGATGCCGAAGGAGACGAGTCCCGCCTCCACGGGCACGAACAGTCGGGCCAGCCGCGCGAGCATCAGGACGAAGGTACCGAAGGCGTACCGCAGACAGCAGTGTCGGCGCTCGGTGTCGGAATGAGCGGCACGCAGCCATTGGGCGACCACGGCAATGCGCATGAGGGCGCAGCTGGACGAGTGTGAGGAGTCTGTAGGCGACATCGTCGTTGTCGTATCCGGAGGCGAACCAGGTGAAGTTCATCCAGGCCCACCAGACGGCGAAGAAGACCAGCGCGTAACCAAGAATCGCGCGGGTGAAGTGGCCCTGGGCCAATGCGTGTTCGAAGACCGAGGCCGCCTGAGCGACGGCGGCCACGAAGCACAGATCGAAGAGCAATTCCAGAGGCGTGGCGTTTCGGTGCTTTTCATCGGCGTGCCTGGCCCGCATCGGTCTGTGCCACTTGCTAACCGAGATGGCTGACTGACTCATGAGGTTTTGGTCCCTGTGATATCGAGGGTGGGACGACACCGCGCCCTCGATATGGATCGTCCCGCAGCGACTGACACCTGTTCTGCGACAAGAACGTGCTGCCCGGCTCTCCGGGTTTTCGGGCCGGAGCTAGCCCATCTCCTCCAGCGTCTTGCCCTTCGTCTCCTTGACGAATTTGAGGACGAAGGGGATGGAGAGCGCGGCGAAGACCGTGTAGATCACGTAGGTCGCGGAGAGGTTCCAGTCGGCCAGTGACGGGAAGCTCGCGGTGATGGCCCAGTTGGCGATCCACTGCGCGGCGGCGGCGACGCCGAGGGCCGCGGCGCGGAGCTTGTTGGGGAACATCTCGCCGAGGAAGACCCACACCACGACACCCCAGGAGAGGGCGAAGAAGAGGACGAAGACGTGGGCGGCGATCAGCGCGACCCAGCCCTGGGTGGCGGGGAGCTTGCCGTCGACGAGGTCGTAGGAGAACGCCCAGGCCTCCAGGCCGAGGCCGATGACCATGCCCACCGAGCCGATGAGGGCGAGGGGGCGGCGGCCGATCCGGTCGACGAAGATCATGGCGATGACGGTGCCGATGATGTTGATGATCGACGTGGTGAACGAGTAGAGGAACGAGTCCGTCGGGTCGACGCCCACCGACTGCCACAGCGTGGAGGAGTAGTAGAACGCCACGTTGATGCCGACGAACTGCTGGAACACCGACAGGCCGATACCGATCCACACGATCGGCTTGAAGAAGAAGGTGCCGCCCAGGAGGTCCTTGAAGGTCGACTTGTGCTCGCTCTTCATCGCCTGCTCGATCTCGGTGACCCGGGCGTCCAGGTCGATGCGGTCGCCCTCGACCTCCCGCAGCACCTCACGGGCGCGCTCGTGCCGCCCCGCGGAGATCAGGAAGCGCGGCGACTCGGGGATCGCGAAGGACAGCAGCCCGTACAGGACGGCCGGGATCACCATCACGCCGAGCATGACCTGCCAGGCCTCCAGGCCCATGACGGTGCCGCGCTGGTCGCCGTCGGCGGCGTTGAGGATGCCCCAGTTGACGAGCTGCGAGACGGCGATGCCGATGACGATCGCGGCCTGCTGGAACGAGCCGAGCCGTCCGCGGTAGGCGGCCGGGGAGACCTCGGCGATGTAGGCCGGGCCGATGACCGAGGCCATACCGATGGCGAAACCGCCGATGACCCGCCAGAACGCCAGGTCCCACAGGGCGAAGGGCAGGGCGGAGCCCACCGCGCTGACGGTGAACAGCACCGCCGAGATCTGCATGCAGTTGTCGGCTCGCGCGTTGGTGGTCCAAGGAAAGACGTCCCGCTTCCTGCGGGGAGATGCAGGTGCAAGGCCTGCCCGGCGCTCACTTATACGACGATTCCCCCACCGCAACCTGCGGTGGGGGAATCGTCGTATTGCGCGGCGCAGTGCGGTCGCCGGCGCCGCGGTTTGCCTCAGCAGAGCGTGCCTCGTGCCTCGCGGCTCGCGCACGCCAGTGAGGTGTCCAGCATCGACCCCGCCCTCGCGTTCACCTTCAACCGCGGTCCCGGCGGATCTTGCTTCCTTCACCGGTCGAGACGGTCGGCGCGTGCCCGGCGTCCCGTCCCGAATCCGGCGGCGGCCGTGCGGACCTGGGCCCCGGCGCTCACAGCACGCCGCGCCGGGCGAGGCTGCGCAGTAGCGCTCGTGCGCCGAACGTCCATGGTGCGGCCTGCTCGCTGGGGATGACGGTGTTGGTGAGAGCGCCTAGCCGCGGGCTGGAGATCCGCACGATGTCGCCGTACTCGTGGGTGAAGCCCGCGCCGGGTGACTGCCGGTCCTCGGTGGGGGCGAACAGTGTTCCGGTGAACAGCACGAAGCCGTCCGGGTACTGATGGTGCGGACCGTGCGTGGCAGCCACCAGATCCAGTACGTCGCGGCTGATCTCGCGCATGGAGCTGCTGCCGTGCAGGACGTAGCCGTCCGTGCCGTCGATCCGCAGGTCGAGATCGAGTTCGCGTACGGTGTCGAGGTCGAAGTCCTCGTCGAACAGGCGGATGAACGGGCCGATCGCGCAGGAGGCGTTGTTGTCCTTCGCGCGGGACAGCAGCAGCGCGCTGCGGCCCTCGATGTCGCGGAGGTTGACGTCGTTGCCGAGCGTCGCGCCGCGTACCCGGCCGTGCGAGTCCACGACGAGGACGGCCTCGGGTTCGGGGTTGTTCCACACCGAGGCGCCGAGCACTCCGATGTCGGCGCCGGTGCCGACCGCGGACAGTACCGGGGCCTTGGTGAACACTTCCGGGTCGGGCCCGATCCCGACCTCCAGGTACTGCGACCACAGTCCCTCGGCGACGAGGAGTTCCTTGGCCTTGGCCGCTTCCGGCGAGCCGGGACGAATACCGTCGAGCGTGCCGCCCACCAGCTGCCCGACACGGGCCCGCACCCGCGCGGCCTGCGCCGGATCGCCGCCCGTGCGCTCCTCGATGATGCGTTCCAGCAGACTCCGGGCGAAGGTGACGCCCGCGGCCTTGATCACTTGCAGGTCGACGGGGGCGAGCAGATGCGCGATGTCACGTCGGCCGACCGGTGCCGCGAGCAGGTCGTCCAGCCGCCAGGTGTGTCCGCCGTCGGCCTCGCGGACGATTTCCGCCGCGTCGTCGCGTTCCATGAGGTCGGAGACGGTGGGGGCGACGGCCGTCAGGTCGACGACGTGCTCGCCGCGGACCGCGGCCACGCACGGTCCGTCCCATCGCGGGCTGTGGACGCGCGCGACGAGGGCGGCCCGCTCCGCGTCCTGCGGCAGGACCGTGGCGGCTGTGAGGAGTGGACGAGGGCGCGCTGCTGCCGGTTCCACGGTCGGTGCTCTCCTGGGGTCGAGGGGTACGTCGCCGGGGACTGACTCAGTGGGAGTCGCGGGGAACCTCGTGTCCGCGGCTTCCGCGCAGGAAATCGAAGTCGGCGCCCTGGTCGGCCTGTTCCACGTGCTGGGTGTAGAGCCAGGTGTAGCCGCCGGTGTGCCGCTCGGCTGGTGCCGTCCAGGCCTGGCGACGTCGTGTGAGTTCGGCGTCGTCCACGTCCAGGCGCAGGATGCGGTTCGGGACGTCGAGGACGACGGGGTCCCCGTCGCGCACCAGGGCGAGGGGTCCGCCGACGGCGGCCTCGGGCGCCACGTGCAGGACCACCGTCCCGTACCCGGTGCCGCTCATCCGGCCGTCGCAGACGCGCACCATGTCCTTGACACCGGCCTTCAGCAGCTTGGTGGGCAGCGGGACGTTGGAGACCTCGGGCATGCCGGGGTACCCCTTGGGACCGGCGTTGCGGATGACGATGACGGTGTTCTCGTCGATGTCGAGGTCCGGGTCGTCGGCCACCTCGTGGTACGCCTCGGGGGAGTCGAAGACGCGTGCGGGGCCGCGGTGGGTGAGCAGGTGGGGGGATGCGGCGGACTGCTTGATCACAGCTCCGTCGGGGCACAGGTTGCCGTGGAGGACGGCGATACCGGTGCCCGCGGGCTGGAAGGGGGCGTCGAGGCGGGTGATGACGTCGGATTCGATGCGTTCGGCGTTCTCGGTGTTCTCGGCGATGCTGCGTCCGGTGACCGTGATCTGTTCGCCGTGCAGCAGTTCGCCGCCGAGCAGCTCGGCCATGACGGCGGGCAGGCCGCCCGCGTAACAGAAGTCCTCCATGAGGTACTTGCCGCTGGGCATCAGGTTGACCAGGGTCGGCACCGCGCGGACCAGCTCGTCGAAGTCCCGCAGGCCCAGCTCGACGCCGACGCGTCCGGCGAGGGCGGTCAGATGGATGACGGCGTTCGTGGAGCCGCCGATGGCCGCGTTGACCCGGATCGCGTTCTCGAACGCCTCCCGGGTCAGGATCCGTGAAGGGCGCAGCTCCTCCTCCACCATCCGTACGATGCGCTGACCCGCCGCCTGCGCCGTTTCCATCCGCCGGGAGTCGACCGCGGGCCAGGCCGCCGAGCCCGGCAGCTGCATGCCGAGCGCCTCGGCCATGCACGCCATCGTCGAAGCGGTGCCCATCGTCATGCAGTGCCCGTGGGAACGGGCCATGCAGCCTTCCGCGAAGAAGCACTCCTCCTCGGTCATCCGGCCGGTCTTGAGGTCCTCCTCGAACTTCCACACGTGGGTGCCGGATCCCACGTCCTGGCCCCGGTACTTGCCGTTGAGCATGGGCCCGCCGGTGACCATGACGGCGGGCAGGTCGACACTGGCGGCACCCATGAGCATGGCGGGGGTCGTCTTGTCGCAGCCGGACAGCAGCACGACACCGTCGAGGGGATTGGCCCGGATCAGCTCCTCGACCTCCATGGCCATGAGGTTGCGGTACAGCATCGCGGTGGGGCGCATCAGGGTCTCGCCGGTGGCCATGGTCGGGAACTGCAGAGGCAGGCCGCCCGCCTGCCACACACCGCGTTTGACGGCTTCGGCGACCTGGGTCAGATGGGCGTTGCACGGGGCGAGTTCGGAGGCGCTGGTCGCGATGCCGATGACGGGACGCCCGTCGAACACCTCGTGTCCGAGTCCCTGGTTGCGCATCCAGGAGCGGTACACCATCCCGCTGCGGCCCTGTGCGCCGAACCATGCCTGGCTGCGGCGGCTCGTCCTCTGCCCGTCGGTCATGTAGGCGCTCCCGTGGCTGTGGTGTCCGTCGTCCGTTCACGATGGGGCGTTGCCGGGTGGGGACCCGCAGGCCGTACCCTGCACCACAATCATTGAATGATTCGATGAATGGCGTCCAGGGGGCGAACAGGATCGTGGTGCACTTCCTGACCCTGTACCAGCGTGTGGTCGACGAGCTCGGGCGGCGCGTCGTGGGTGGCGCGTGGGCACCGGGGGAGGCGCTGCCGGTCGAGGACGCGCTCGCGGCCGAGATCGGCGTCAGCCGGGGAGTGCTGCGGGAAGCGGTCAAGGCACTGGTGGCCAAGGGGATGCTGCGCGTACGCCCCCGCACCGGTACGCGGGTGCTGCCCCCGGAGCACTGGAACCACCTGGACCGTGACGTGCTGCGCTGGAAACAGGCCGGGGACGCCACGGCTCTGCTGCGCGACACGGGTGAACTGCGCCGGATCGTCGAGCCCGAGGCGGCCCGGCTCGCCGCCGAACGGGCCGGCCCCGACGACGTACGAGCGCTGTACGACGCTCTGGCGGCCATGGAGGCCGCAGCGACGGAACCCGGCCGCAGCGGGTACGTCGAGGCCGACATCGCCTTCCACCGGGCCCTGCTCGACGCCAGCGGCAACCGTCTCCTCGGTTCGCTGGGCCGGGCTGTCGACATCGCCCTGGAACACAGCTTCGTCGTCAGCACCCAGACCCCCGGCGCGGTGGAAGGCTCGCTGCCGGGCCACCGCGCCGTCGTACGAGCCGTCGAGACCCGCGATTCGGAGGCTGCGGCGGCCGCCGTCCTCGCCATCGTCGAAGCCGCCGAACGAGAGATCGCCCGGTCTCCCGGAATGCCGGGCGATGCCGTGTGACCTGCCGCGGTTGATCCGCGCGGGCTCGGCCTTCCGGGGAGCCCGCCCGCAGGTTCCGTACCGGAGCCGGACCCCGTGCGATGCCGTCAGCGCTGGAGTGTCAGCAGACCCGGACGGTAGGGCAGGAGGCCGTAGTCGCCCCCGGAGTTGGGGCTGCGGCCCTGGTAGAGCAACTGCAGATTGCAGGGGTCGACGGTCATGGTCTGATCGGAGCTGGTGCGGAGCAGTTCGCCGTGGCTGATGTCGTTGGTCCACGTGGCACCGCTGTTGGCCTTGCCGGCGAAGGGGTTGCTCTCGGCTGCGGCTTGGGGCGTCCATGAGCCGTTCAGACTGGTGGCCGTGAACGAGCGGAAGTAGCGGCCCTGCGCGCCGATCGCTTCAACGATCATGAGGTAGCGGTTCTGGCCCTGCAGTCTGTAGACCTGGGGGGCTTCGAAGAGGTTGTTCGTCGTATCGCTCATGACCACTGTGGAGGACGTCCCGAAGCTGCCAGGGAAGTTCCCGAGCGGCATACTGGCCCGGTAGATCTTGCCGTTGTCGCCGGCGAAGAACAGGTACATGTTGGTTCCGTCGCCGATGAGCGTCTGGTCGATCGGACCGGTTCCGGAGCCGGAGATGCTTCCGGAGAAGAGCACCTGCTGGGACGACCAGCCGTTCGGGTTGGTGGGGTCGCTCGACGTCCGGTAGGAGAAGGCGGTCCCGCCCCACTGGTAGGCGAGCACCCACAGGTTCTTCGGCGCGAAGTGGAAGAGCGTGGGCGCGACGGTGGATGTCGACATCGAGTTCTGGTTGGCCGAAGCCATCTCCGACCAGTTGGTGAACAGGCCGAAGTTCATCGAACCCCACCGCGTCCCCGTGTCGTGCGTCGTCGCATAGACGAGTTGCCGCCCGTTGTAGGGGGCGACGGTGAAGTCCTTGAGCGAGACCCACCCGGACTTGGGCTGCGCCAGCGCGCCCGTCGATGTCCAGCGATAGGTCGACGGAAGATCGCACTGGGCGGGGGTGTCGGCGCTGTTGCGGTTGACCAGAGCGTGGGAGGCGTGGGGGTCTACGGTTGCCGCGCCGACGGGCTGGGCACCGAGGAACGCGGCCACGAGCAGCAGGGGCGAAAGGACGGCGAGCAAGCGTCTTGGACGGGCCGGGGGCGGGTGGCGTAACCACATCAGGGAGCCTCCAGGCTGTGTCGAAACTTTCGAGGAATTACCGGATTCTTCGACGCCACAAGCTAGGAATGTGCGGCTCCGCGGTCAAGGTTTGTCGCGCACCTGTCCACAAACAGTCCCTCTCCGTTGAGGGCGCGGCGAGCAGTCTCGGCGAGCAGTCGCGGCGACCGGAAGTGCTCCGGCGGTGAGGCGATGCGGCTCGCCAATGCGCGGGAGATTACGGGGGAGAAGGGTTCGCTGACCGGCTCGACAGGGGATCGAATGTTTCGGGCGAAGGGTGGAAACTTTCCTGTGGCGGGCATTGGCCATCCACCGTCGGTCCCTGCGCTCGGCAAGTCCAGATCATTCGGATTGGCCCTGCCCGCGGGGCGGGATCGTGGGCTGGAATGTTCCGTGGCAGCTGCCGGATCCCGGATCCGGCGACGGCTCCCCGCGGTGCGACTGGCCCGGGGCCATGCACACGTTGAACGGATTCCCATGTCAGAGCTGCTCGGCTTCGTCGCCGCGTCCCTGGTCGTCATCGTCGTGCCCGGCCCCGATCTCACCTTGCTGCTGGCCAACACGGCCAGGTCGGGGCGGCGCGCGGGCCACGCGACCGCTGCGGGAATCATGCTGGGACACGCCGTACTGGCCACGGCCGCGGTGGCCGGACTGACGGCCCTGCTGGCCGCGTCGCAGGTCGGTTACGCGATCCTGCGCGTCGCCGGAGCCCTCTACCTCATCTACCTCGGTGTCCAGTCCCTGGCCGACTTCGTCCGCCTGCGCCGCGGTGCCGTCGGCGACGCCGCGGCGCCCAACGCCGTCCAGCGTGTCCCGGCGGCCACGGGACGGGTCGGGCGTGCCGCCTTCCGGCAGGGCCTGATCAGCAACCTGCTCAATCCCAAGGTGGCGGTCTTCTACCTGGCGCTCTTCCCTCAGTTCACCCTGCCCGGCCTGGGGACCACGGCCGCACACAGTGTCCTCGCCGGTGTGTTCTGGCTCATGTGCCTGCTGTGGTTCGTGCTGGTGCTCCTGCTCCTGGCCCGCGTGGAGACGCTGTTGTGCCGCCGAGGCGTCCAGCGGGGGCTCGCCGGCGCGTCGGGCGTGGGCCTGGTCGGCCTGGGGGCCGCTCTGGCGCTGCGCGGCTGACCCGTTCCTGCGTCAGCTGGCGACCGGTCGATCCGCGATCCGCGATACGGCGGAGTTGAGGCGGCGGCGTCCTATCCGGGTGTTGCGCGGCGATCGTGGGTCAGTACCGGATCCAGAGCGAACTGGTCCGGTCGTTCATGCGCGCCCCGACATATTCCACGTTGGGCCCGTCGCCCGTACCGTCGTACCAGTACTGCGAGTCGCCGTTCTGGTTGTAGCCGTCGTAGATGGTGACCTGATGGCAGTTGCTGTACGTGTAGAAGCCGGAGATCTCGTTGTCCCAGATGAGGTTCGGTCGCAGGCGGTAGCCTGACGAGTCGCAAGGACCCTCCTCCGCCGACACGATGATGCGCGTGATGTTCGGCGGGCTGTTGTAGGCGTTCCAGAACCACTCCATGAGCAGTACGTCGGGCGCGTCCGCCGCTGTGAAGGCCGCGGAGTCCGGGTCGTTGCTGCATGTCCGCGACTTCACCGGCGAGAAGCCCCCGTCGGCCGACTTGCCGACCTCGACGACGCAGAACTTCCCGTCCGACTTGCCCTCGGGTGCACCGGCCGCCGTGGCCGCGCCGGTCGAGACACCTGTGACGAGCAGGGCCGAGGCGATCATCGCCAGCGGCCGGCGGGCCCGGACGGCACCGTTGCGAACAGTCATGACATTCCCTCCGTCAGTTCTGACGTTCATGATCTGGACGGGCATACCGCTGTGGAGCGCGGCTCATACCCGTGGGTGGTGCGGGCGCTCGCGAGCGTGGCGGGGGCGGGTCACTTCGCAAGAGCCCTGTGGTCAACTCGCCCGCGCGGAAAGGCGCAAGGGCGCTCGCGGCTCAGATACCGCCGACGCTGCCGATGCTGAAGGGTGAGGCAGGGATTTTGCCGCCGGAGGCGACCAGGTAGTTCTGGCCGGTGCAGTCACTTCCGCTCCAGAACCGCTGGGTGATTCCGCTGCGATTCCACAGGGAGAAGCTGTAGGCGAGATTGACTCGCGCGCAGGTGCCGGGCTGCTTCGGACCGAAGTACTGGACGCTGCCGTCCCATGACGTGTAGTTGTAGTCCTTCCAAAGACACGAAAAGCCCGTCCCGTTGCATTGCGACAGGTCAGTGGGGCCGACGTTCGCTTCGGGCGCGGCAAGGGAGTGGTCGGCGGCGGCTGCGGGAATCGATGTCGTCAGCGCGGCGGAAAACAGGCTGACGGCTGCTATTCCGGTGAAGAGAGCTGATCTCAGCTTCATGGTCGCTACTTTCGAGTGGGGTTTTTTCCTCGGTTCAGGGTGCCCGCAGCGATCGAACCTGTCGTTACGCGTGAGCGCACTGTTCTTTAGCCTCGGTGCACCGGGTCCGTTTCGCGCGTTGTGCCGTTCCGAGGTGTTGTGACGCGTTCGATGCCGGGCTGTACTCGGGTGGGTGAGGGTTTTCCTCCGTGGTGGGGACATCGGGTCCCGCAGAGAGTGAACCGCTCTGACCAGCCATGTCCGTGAGGGGACCGGACGAGTTGATCACGGCATGAACAACACTTCGATCAGCCCGATACTGACCGCTCCGGCTCTTGGGGCCATGGGTGCGAGAGAGCCGGGCGCGGACGCCGCGCCCTGCCACATACTCACCCGCCCTTGCACCGTCCCGGACTCCCGCAGGCCGTCCATCCGCGCTGCGCGGCAGAGCAAGGCGGGGCGGGCCGAGCGATGATCTTCATCGTATTCACCGCCGGTCCGCTCCTGCTCTCCCTCGTCCTGCTGCACTGCCCCGCCCCGTCGGCCCGGACGAACGCACGCCGGTCCACCGTTCCCAGCTCGGACGACAGCGGGCAGGCCAGACACCGCTGCGTGCGGGCCGGAGCGGCCGGCGCCAAGGCGGCCCGGTCCACGCGTTCCCGTTCATCCGAGACGGGCTGGTGAACCGCGAGTGCCGTAGCACGTGCTGCTGCGGCACCCGGTCGGTCGCCGTGGGAACGGACGACAACGGCCGGTCGTAGGGTCCCTGTCTCCGTGGCACGGCACCCACCCTTACCGTGCCGTGTCACGGAGACCTGATCGCCGTTCGCCCCGTCTCAAGCCGCGCGCTCCTATCCGCCCTCGCTTGTCCGGTGGGGCTAGCCTTCCGGCATGCTGCACCTGCGCCTGATCACACCGACCGACCGGACCGATGCGGTGATCCGCCTGATCGAGGAGACGGTCGGCACGGCCCATCTGGCTGTGATGCCGGGCGCCGCCCGCAGCCCTGCCGGTGACATCGTGATGGTCGACGTGGCCCGCGAGGCGGGTGATGAGCTGATCGGCGGTCTGCGCGGCCTGGGGATCGACACGAGCGGGTCGATCGCGGTGGAGAACATCGACCTGTCCTTGTCCACGCGGGCCGACCGGGCCGAGGACGACGCCCCGGGGGAGGGCGCGGACGCGGTCCTGTGGGAGCACCTGGCGGAAGCGACGCACGAGGAGTCGACCCTGTCGGTCACCTACCTGGCGTTCCTCACACTCGCCACGATGATCGCGGCCTGCGGTGTGGTTCTCGACAACGCCATTCTGATCGTGGGGGCGATGGCGGTGGGCCCGGAATTCGGTCCGCTGGCGGGTTTCAGCACGGCCGTGGTCCGGTGGCGGCCGCGTCTGGCGGTGCGCTCGCTGACCGCTCTGCTGGTGGGTTTCGCCGTGGCGATGGCCGTCACCGTGCTCTTCAGCCTCTTCATGGACGCTCTGGGACTGTTCACCGAGGAGCGGCTGGAGGGCGAGCGGCCCAACACGGCCTTCGTCTACGCCCCCGACGCGTTCTCCTTCGTCGTGGCCGTCCTGGCGGGCATCGCCGGTACCCTCTCCCTGACCTCGGCCAAGTCGGGCCTGCTGGTGGGCGTGGCGATCTCCGTCACCACGGTACCCGCGGCGGCCAATGCGGCGGTCGCCCTCAGCTACGGCGACACCGGCCAGACCATCGGCTCCACCAACCAGCTCCTGCTGAACCTCCTGGGCATCACCCTGGCCGGCATCCTCACCCTCCTGACCCAGAAATGGCTCTGGCGCCGCGCCCGGTGACTGCCCGTCGGACCAGCTAGCAGCGGCTGCTGCTCGCCTCGTACCTCGGGAAGTCCCTCACGTGAGGGCCCTCTTACCTTCCGTTGTGGCGGGTGCCGTCCTTCTTCAGGTGGAGCCGGTGGTGGAGGATGTCGCGGGCGCAGGTGAGTATGGAGCGGTTCTGGCTGAAGGCGTGGGCGCGCAGGAGGACCAGGGCCTGGGCGCAGGTGATGGCGAGTTGCGTGGAGAGCATGCCGGTGGCCTGGTGAACCTCGGCGAAGTGCAGGCCGGGTTCGTCCAGGAACATCCCGCTGGTGGCTTCCGGGCGGGCGGCCTGGTCGATGATGACCTGGGCGAGGGTGGTGGTGAGGCCGAAGGCGTCGGCGAGCCGGTCGGCGCTGAGGGGGCCGGGGCTGGTGCGGTGGCCGGTGAGCGCGCCGAGCGTGATGATGCCGATGTTCAGTGGAAAGGCGAACACCGCGGCGATGCCCAGGTCTTGGATGGCGCCGGGCAGGGTGGGCCATCGGGTGGCGGCAAAGGCGGTGGGATCACCCAGGTCCGGCAGCAGGAGGAGCGTGCCGTTGCGGGCGGCGTCGAGGCTGGGTCCCTGTCCCTGGGTCAGTTGCAGGTCCTCCAGGGCAAGAGTGTGGGTGCCGAAGGACTGCACCAGTTCGACGGGCCCGTCGGCGGGGGTGAACAGGAGCGCCAGGCCGTCCAGATCCAGTGCCGTCGCGCATGCCTGAAGCGGCAGCGGGGCGAGATCGGGTCCCGGGTGGGTGTGCAGGGCCCGGAGGTAGGAGGCCATCGCCGGTTGTGCCACCGTGCTTACCCCCCCTCTGTTCTTGAGCCCGGCTGCCCGCGGAGAGGCCGGGCGCGGCTGTTAGTGCCCGCGGTCGAGCAGGGAGGCGTCGGCGGTGCCGTCCAGGATCTGGCGGGCGATGTCGGTGAGCCGGACCTGGTGGTCGCGGGCGTGGATCCGCATCAGGACGAACGCCTCCTCGACGCTGACCCGGCGGCGCTGAGAGAGGGAGCCCTTGGCCTGTTCGACGATGATGCGGCTGTCGAGGGCCGCCTGGAGCTGTGCGGTGATGTTCATCTGCTCGGCCACCGCCCGCTGTTGGAGGATGCCGATGGTGGCGGTGTCCGCCAGCGCTTGACCCAGCCGCAGTTGGGAGGCGTCCAGCGGGCCGGATTGGTCGCGGAACAGGTTGAGGGCGCCGATCACCTGTTCGTGTAGCCGCAGCGGGGCTGCCACCACCGAGGTGAAGCCCATCTCCAGGGCTCGTGGCGCGAACCATGGCCAGCGCGCGCGGGCTGCCTCCGTGTCCAGCGGCACATCGGGGACCTGAACGCCGGAGTGATAGCAGTCCCGGCAGGGGCCCTCGTCCCACTCGATGCTGTCCATCTCCAGCCTGCGGGTGTGGTTGTCCGAGGCGGCCGCGTCCACCAACTGTCCTTGCGGGGTGGCCAGCAGGACTCCCGCGGCCCGCACCTCCAGCAGTCCTACACAGTGCTCGGTGAGCGTGTGCAGGAAACCGATCACGTCGAAGTCCCGCACCAGCGTGTCGGAGAGCTCGACGAAAGCGGCAGCCAACCGATCATCACGTGACTTGTCCGGCATGCCCACTCGCCTCCCAAGTCGCGTGGACACCCCTTCAGCAGGCGTCCTCTCCTTACTGACACCGCCCAGTATCGTCAGGGCCCCGAACGCTAGCCAGAGAATCCACCACTGATTTCCTCGTCTGCGGTGCCTGCGGTGCCTGCGGTGCCTGCGGCGTCTGTGGCGGTCTGCGGTGTCCGGGGCGGAGCGGCTGTCTCGCCACCTCGCGGACGCGTGGGCGCCGACCGCGCAGGACGACCTGGGCCGGGGACTGCCCCTCGTCGACGATCGCACCGGCCACTGGGGGTACGACCTGCGGGGATCCACCACAGTCCCACGAGGGGCCCCGGTGGAGTCGAAGCGGCGCGGACGGACTTCCGGCCAAGTGCGCCGAGGTGACGGCGTCGACCACGGAACTCGTCTTCGACGGCCGCTCGGGTGTGCGGCATGGCGAGCTGCGTTGCGGACGGCCTTGTCCCTTCGGCGCACGGTCATGCTGCCGGGTGAGTGCGGCGGCCGGGCGGGGCTCTTCTCGTTCGGGTCATGATCAGATCTGGACTCGTCGACCGGGCCTGTCCGGCACCCCTGCTGAGCAGGTGAGATGGACAGGCGTGAGGGAGTGTCCAGGAATGCGGGGTTTGGCTCACACTCTCTGGACCTTCACGCTCCGTGCGTGTGTGAATGCGGAGCGTCGCAACTTGCTCGACTCTCCTCGTGAGCCTCGGTGAAAGGGCACAGTCATGCCTTCGGTCATGCGTAAGACGAATTCTCCGGTGGTCCGGCGGCTGGCCGCCGCGGCCGTCGCGCTGGGCAGTTGCCTGGCGCTCGCCGGTCCGGCAGGAAGCGCCGGCGCGGCGCCCGCCGACCCGGTACCGACCGTCTTCTTCGGCGACTCCTACACCGCCGACTTCGGCATCGCACCCTTCCAGGAGGGCGAAAGGACCTTCTGCTTCCAGGCGAAGGAGAACTTTCCCGCCGTCGCCACCCGGCGCCTCGCGGACAAGGGCATCACGCTCGACGTCCAGTCGGACGTCTCCTGCTCCGGCGCAACCGTCCAGAACTTCTGGCAGGAACAGGAGCTGCTGACCGGCCAGAAGGTCTCGCCGCAGCAGGACGCGCTCAAACAGGACACACAGCTGACCGTGGGAAGCCTGGGCGGCAACACGCTGGGATTCAACCGCATCATCAAGCAGTGTTCCGACGAGCTCCGGGGCCATCCTCTGCTGCCGGGAGAGCCGGTGGACGGTGACGAGTCGGCCTCCAGGTGCGGTGAGTTCTTCGAGACTGGCGACGGAAAGCAGTGGCTGGACGATCGGTTCGAGCAGGTCGGATGGGACCTGGAGGAACTGCTCGACCGCATCGGCTACTTCGCCCCTGACGCGAAGCGCGTCCTGGTCGGCTACCCCCGGCTCGTACCCGAGGACACCGCCAAGTGTCTGACCGCGGCGCCCGGTCAGACACAGCTGCCGTTCGTCGACATCCCCCAGGACGCCCTGCCGGTCCTGGACCAGATCCAGAAGCGGCTGAACGACGTCATGAAGAAGGCCGCTGCCGACGCCGACGGCGGCGCCGACTTCGTCGACCTCTACGCCGACACCGGCGCCAACACGGCGTGCGACGGTGCCGAGAGGGGCATCGGCGGCCTGCTGGAGCACTCCCAGATCGGCGAGGGGCAGAAGTTCCCCTGGTATGCGCACCCCAACGACAAGGGCCGCGACATCCAGGCCGAGCAGGTGGCCGACGAGGTCGAGCAGATCCTCAACCGGTAACCGGACGGCGCGACGTCTTGAGGATCGGCCCGCCGCTCTTTACCGCAGGGTGGGCCGCTACGAGTCGACCGTCCCCGTAGCAGCAATCAACGAGTGGCTGTGACCACTCACACGGCACGCTCTATGCACACCAGTTGATCGCGAAGCCTCTTGATCTCCGACCACCCGTCGGCGGGGGCCGGTCACTATGAGACAGCCCGCCGCGGTGCTCAGGCTCGGAGCCACCGGCACGACATCATCGACGACCGCAGATGGTAGGCCGCCAGCGGCGCAGCCAGCCAGCCCGTCCTCGGCGGACAGAGTCGGGTCTGGCCGACGGACGATGGAGGCCTCGCGCTGATCCGTCATGACGTCGAATTTCCTAGATGACCAGTGGCCGGTCGCTGCTCCATGCCTGGCTCACCGGGCTGAACTCTCCGTTGTCCGGCCGGAGTACCTGTCCCACTGCCCTGGCCGCCAGGTCCTGCCATACGCCGGCCCGGTGCAGCATCCTCGGGCCGCCGCCGTGGACAACCAGTGCGCCCGCCCGCGCACCGGCGGCGCGGGCCTGCTGCACGTAGTCCATGGGTTCCGTGTCCGTGGGCGGGACGCTGTCCCCGTGCATGATCAGGATGCTTCGGCCTGACAGCGGGGAGACGCGTTCTTTCTTCGGTAGCCAGGGCGCGAGCGCCACCACACCCAGTACCTGAGGGTGAACGGCGGCCCGCAATGCGGCGCGGGCGCCCATCGCATACCCGAGTAGCACGACGGGCACGTCACCGGTCAAGCGGTTCAATTCGCTGAGTGCCCACAAGGTGTCGACCTCCGCGGCGCCTTCGTTCCATCCTCGCTGCCGGTAACGGACCTGACCCAGCAGCGTGGTCTCCAGCGGCACCGCCGACGCCGCGATACGCGCGACGGGCCGCATCCGCAACGCGCTCAACTGCCAGGGCCGCACGGGGTGATGGTCGGCCGCCGGTCCGCCGTGCAGTGTCACCAGGGCTGCCTGGATCCGCTCGGGGCTGTGGCGTACCCACAGTGCCGTGTCACCTGACGGCATCGCCTGCCCTGGAACCGGCATGACGACTTCCTTCCCTGTGGGACCCGGACTCTTCCCGGGGAATCCGTGGCCGTCGGGATGAGGGCTTGCCCGAACCGCCGACCGGATCGGGTGAATCACTCATCCGACCTGCAGAGAAATCTTCACACAATATGACCCTCTGGAATATCTGTGTGGACATGTCACGTGGTGGTGGTTTCTCGGCTCCAGACGGCCCGCTTCGGGGCCCGTCAAGGTGGTTGCAATGGGACACGGATTGGCCGTTCGCTGTGAAGATAAGGAAACGTTCCAGCGTCGGCCGATTCACATTGCTTCAGGGGAATGGGGTCCGTTCTCCCCGGTTTCGGCTTTCGTCGCACACTTCTTCCATCCCGTGTGGTCAACTTGCTTCACGCCGTGCACTGCGAGAGTCGGAATCCGCCTCGTTGTGGTGTGCGTCTAGGTGCAGAGTGCCGTTCTTGTGTGCTCTGTATTTCCCGTGAGCGTCGAACCATGAATGGACGAATGAGAATGCAGAACCTTCCCTCCGCCATCGAGACCCGCGAGATCGACGAGGCCGCGCTGGACAACATCGCCGGCGGCCTGGACATCGGTGGCGTCAACCTCGCCCCGGTCACCGGCGTCGACCTGGGCGGCATCACCGCCCCGATCACGGCCCCGATCACCGCCCCGATCGACACGTCGGCCGGCAACATCATCGCCGGTCTCTGATCGTCCGATTGACCTCGACAGTTCTGGCGCCGTGATCGGAAAAAGGTAGCCAGCGCTTGTCGCGTGCATTATTTAGTGCCCGAGCGTGACTGCTCGGGCACTATTGCTTTCCTTGAAGGCTTTTTCTAAGCCCCGGCTATTCTGGCACTTGGCTAAAAAGCCTGACCTCTGATATTTTTCACGTGGGACAGATGGTAGGCGCCGTCGGTCGATTCAGCGGCTGGCGGCGCCTGCGATTTGCGTCTACTTCCGCCCCCTCGGGCGTAGCGGAGCGGACCGTTGTTTCACGCGGATGTTTCACGCGGACACGGTGATCGCTCGGGCGGCGAGGTCGAGGCCGATGGTCTCGACCGGAGGAGCGGTCGCCACGAGGCCGAGACGGCTGAGCGGACGAACTGTGTGGTGACGGCTGTCGGACGGCGACCCCACGTGGGGTTCCAGCCTCATGCGGCCCCCCATGGGCTTCCAGCCTCATGTGGCTGTTCTGCCGTCAGCCCTGATGTCGGCGGATCCGCCGGGGAGATGGCGAGCCTCATGGTTAGGGAAGCCTTCCCTTCGTGTCTACAGTTACGTAGACTTCGCTCGCCGGGCGGCTCACTCGTCCGCGTCGTCACCTGCGTGAATCGAGGCACATCCATGTCCCGGGTACCCCGCCCTGTCTTCTTGGGCGCCGTCGTCTGTATGTCGACGGTCGTGTCCTTGTCGGGCTGCACCGAGAAGAGTGATGCGTCGAGTGACGACCATGTCGTCGAGGTGACGGCCTCGGACAGCACGTGCGAGGTGTCGAAGAAGGAGTTCCCGGCCGGTCACGTCCAGCTCGACGTGACCAACAAGGGCTCCAAGGTCACCGAGGTGTATCTGCTGTTCCCCGACGACCGGATCGTCACCGAGCGCGAGAACATCGGCCCCGGCACCCGGCAGAAGGTCACCGCCGAGGTGAAGGCGGGCGACTACCGCATCGCCTGCAAGCCCGGCATGAAGGGCAAGGGCATCCGGCAGGACGTCACCGTCACCGGCGGCGGCAAGGCGTCCAAGCGCGACCCGCGCCTGGACGCCGCGGTCGCCGCCTACCGCCAGTACGCACAGGAACAGGCCGACCAGACCCTGCCCAAGGCCACCGTGTTCACGGACGCCGTGAAGGCCGGCGACATCGAGGCCGCGAAGAAGGCGTACGCCACCTCGCGGATCGGCTGGGAGCGCACCGAGCCGGTCGCCGAGTCGTTCGGGGACATCGACCCCAAGGTCGACGTGCGCGAGGACGGCCTGGAGGAGGGCCAGGACCCGGAGAAGGACTGGACGGGCTGGCACCGCCTGGAGCGCTCCCTGTGGAAGGACAAGAAGCTCACCGACCGGGACTCCGAGCTGGCCGACCAGCTGATCAAGGACCTCACCGACTGGCAGAACCGCGTCGGCAAGGCGGAGATCACCCCGACCTCGATGGCCAACGGCGCCAAGGAACTCCTCGACGAGGTCGCCACCGGCAAGGTCACCGGCGAGGAGGAGCGCTACTCGCACACCGACCTGGTCGACTTCAAGGCGAACGTCGAAGGCGCCGAGAAGTCCTACACCCTGCTGAAGCCGGTGGCCAAGGAGAACGACGCGGCACTGGTCACCGAGCTGGACAAGCAGTTCGCCGCGCTCGACACCCTCCTGGACACCTACCGCAAGGACACGACCTCGTACGACTTCACCTCCTACGACAAGGTCTCCAAGGCGGACCAGAAGGAACTCTCGGACGCGGTGAACGCGCTCGCGGAGCCGCTGTCCAAGCTCGCCGCAGCCGTCGTCGCAAAGAAGTAGGAGGACCGGCCATGACCGACACGCCTGTCCACTCCGGGCAAACGCTCGCAGAAGGCACCTGAAACAGCGGCCGTCGACCGGTCCTTCCCTGCGGCCGACTCGGATCAAGAGCGGTCTGCGCCACAGCCAGACACTTCCACGGTGATGCCATGACCACAGCCTCGGCCGCGTTACTTCCGGTGAACGCGACCCTCGCCGGGGTCCTGGCTGTGTTGCTGGCGGCTGCCGTCGCCGTGACCGCGCTGGCCCGCCTCGCGCCGGATCAAGGATCGGCCCGGGCGCGAGAGGTGCTGACCGCCGGGCTGCGGGCAGCGGTTCAGCTCGCGGTCGTCTCCGTGGCCATCGGCTGGGTCGCGCACTCGCCCACCGGGCTGCCCGCGTTCCTGCTGTTGATGTACGCGGTGGCCGTGCGCACGGCCGGCCGGCGCGTCACCTCCGACGGCACGTGGTGGTGGACGGCCGTGCCGATCGCCGCGGGCGTGGTGCCCGCCGTCGTCCTGCTGCTGTCCACCGGCCTGGTCGAGGTCACCGGGATCGCGATGATCCCGGTGACCGGCATCCTGATCGGTGGCGCGATGACGGCCACGGTCCTGGCGGGCAGACAGAGCCTGGCCGTACTGAGGATGCGCCATGGAGAGGTCGAGGCCGCTCTCGCGCTGGGCCTGGTCGAGCGCGACGCGCGGGTGGAGATCGCTCGCTCGGCCGCTTCGGAGGCGCTCGTGCCAGGGCTGGACCAGACCCGGACGGTCGGGCTCGTGACACTCCCCGGCGCGTTCGTCGGGATGCTGCTCGGGGGAGCCGACCCGCTCACCGCGGGCGCGGTGCAGTTGTTCGTCCTCGTCGCCCTGATGGCGGTTCAGGCCGTCGCGGTCGTCGTGACCCTGGAACTGATCGCACGCGCACGGATCACTGCCCCGTCCAGCCATGAGAAGCCGCCCGCTCCGCGCCGACCGCGGATCCCCTGGTCCTTCGTCCGGCGACGGCAGGAGACCACGTCGTCCGATCGCACACGCACCGCGGAATCCGGCCGCATGACGCGAGACCACCGGTCAGGTCGACCGGGGCGCGCGGGGACATCTGCGGGGCGTTCGGGGACATCCGTGCAATCGAGCTGGGAGAGCAGTGTACGAAGCGAAGAAGCCCGTCACGGAGGCGGACACCGTAACGCCGGCGGTCCGGGTCGTGATGTGGCTCGGGGCCCGCGAGCAGGTCGAACGAGACCTGCGCGACGCCCTGGGCGGACAGTCCAGCCTTCGTGACGACACGCTGGCGAAGATGGCCGACGTACTGCAGGCCACGGCGAACGGACTGGGGCCGGAAGCAGCCGCCGTGTGGGCGGGAGTACCGGGCCGGGTCCTCCAGAGCTGGCTGAAGCAGGATCCCGCGTTCGCCTGCGCCCTGGAGGCGGCCGGCGCGTTGGCCACGGCCCATGGGCTCGGGACCGGCCGCGAGGCCACTCCCGCCATGCTGAGGGTCGCGACAGTCGCGTTCACCCGGGGTGCCGATTGGTCGACGGCCGCCCGCGCGGCGGGATTCAAGCCGTATCGGCTCCGGCAGTTGTTGCGGGCCTCGCCGGCGCTCGGCGCTCTGGTCCATGCGGCTCGAAACGCACGGCCACGGAAGCCCAGGAACCCTCCGCGGGCCTCCCGTCGGTCCGTGCTCGCGGGGCGAGCGGCGAACGAGTACGGGTACCGCCTGGTGCGTCTGGACGACCCCGCACTCCCGCTTCCACCTGTGGAGAAGAACGGGCCTGCTCCCGGGGAGTCGGAGGAACGGTCCGGAGGATGACCCACGACGTGGTCATGGGCGAACGTCCTTGGCAGGCAACGGTGGTTGCGACGGGAGGGGCGTCGCCGGTCGCGTCAGTGTCCGTTCTC
This sequence comes from Streptomyces liliiviolaceus, assembly GCF_018070025.1. Classification (NCBI taxonomy): domain Bacteria; kingdom Bacillati; phylum Actinomycetota; class Actinomycetes; order Kitasatosporales; family Streptomycetaceae; genus Streptomyces; species Streptomyces liliiviolaceus. The sequence goes on along the minus strand of NZ_JAGPYQ010000002.1, from coordinate 1,417,302 downwards.
TTCCAGCAGCCGACGCAGCTCCGCCTCGTCGGTCGGACTGAGCCTCTCGACGAATCGGGCCAGCACCATGCTCCGGTCGCCGTCCTGGTCGAGTTCGCGGTGCATTCGGCGAGCTGTCAGTCCGTGGGCGTCCTCGATGGGGAAGTAGACGAAGCCCCGCTTCACCGGCTTGCGGTCGATGACGCCTTTTTCGTAGAGACGGATCAGCAGTGTCGCGACCGTCGTCCGGGCCAGCGGCTGCGGCATCTCGGACCTGATCTCAGCGGCCGACCGTGGTTTCCCCGCCGCCCACAGGGCAGCGAGGACGCTGGCCTCCAGCTCTCCCGCAGGCCGACGCTCACCGTCACCCCCAGTCATGATTCCTCCCTCTCTTCGCCACACGGACTTCTCACCAGGCGGAGCACCGGACAGCAGAAGCGTTTCCGCCGCCGAGAGCGGACGAGTCCGCTCCTGCGGCCATTATCAGGGAGAGGTGCTTCGGCGGGGCCCGAGGTGCCGGTTCGGCGGGGGCCGGACGCCCGACGTGTACGTGGAGGGAAGGCGGTGCCGGTCGTCTACTCCTTTTCTCTCACGCCGACCAGACCGTTTCGATGGGCCTCCGCGACGAGTTGAGCGCGACTTCTGACATTGAGTTTGATCATGGCGCGATTTATATGTGTCTTGACGGTGAGATGCGAGACGATCAAGCGGTCCGATATCTGCTTGTTGTCCAGTCCGAGAGCCGCAAGGGAGACCATCTCCCGTTCCCTCGGCGTGAGATCACCGAATCTCTCCTCCGTCTCGTCGCTCCCGCTGATCTGTGTCAGCGGGAATATCCTGTCGAGAACGCAGCGTGTCGCGGCCGGGGAAAGGTGAGCACCACCACGAGCGACCGCCCTTATCGCCTCGACGAGAACCTCTGTCTCGTTCCCGACTTCAAGGAATCCGCTGACTCCTGAGTTCAGTGCGCCGAGCACCCATGTCTCCGTGATGACATCAGCGAGCATCACCGTCCGGATGTCGCCTGCCCACGGGGCGTGCGTGATCTGGCGCGAAGCCTCGATGCCGTCGATCCCGGACGAGTGGACGTGGAGCAGGACAACGTCCGGTCGTAGATTTCGAGCCAGGCGGACACCGTCGATTCCGCCCTCCACCGCTGCGATCAGTTCGATGTCCGATGCGTCTCCCATGAGTTGTTCGATCTGCGAGCGCACAGAATCCTGGCCGTAGATCAGTAGCACACGGAGCATCATCTACACCTTCACTGAACATTCAAGTAAAATAATCGGGGGCGTGCCCGTGATTTCATGACGCGTGCGCCCGCGGTGCGATGGTGGGGGCGATCCGACGTGAGGTATCGGAATGGTCTTCTCAAGCGCCGGTCCGGCCCCGATGAGGCCCGCACTCTTGCGCGGTTCCGGTGCGGAAAAAGCCAACATGTCCACGTGTGCCCGACGGCGCCGAAATGGCCACCCTCCGAATTCGGCGACGTTCGGGCGCATGTACCGTGGACTGCGGCAAAGGGCTGTTGAACCAGGGCACCTCGATGCGACCTTCCAAGGAAGGAATAGGTCCGTCTACAGTCTTGTAAACGGTCTACGACACTGTAGTCGAAGCTGAGGGTGGACGTGTAGACGGCCTGCCCGCAGGTCCCGTCGTGCTGAAGGACGCTTGATGCTGACTCCGCTGTTCGTCGTGCCGCTGGTGCTGCCGTTCCTGCTGTGCCTGGTGACGAGCCGTGTGCTGGTGTGGGTACGACCGACCGCGGCGCTGTGGATCCTCACGTCGGCGACGCTCGTCTCGGCCGCGGCGTGCCTCGTCTGTCTCGGTTCGCTGATCCTTACCGGCCTGTTCCTCGTACCGGCCGTCGCGGAGCTCAGCCATTTCGTCCACCATCTGTGCACGCCCTCTGTTCCTGTGGTCGGTGGGATGGCGGTCCTGGCCGGTCTGGCCCTGGTTCTCGGCGGACTGCGGTTCGGACATTCCGTCGTGCGGCACAGCCGCACGCTTCGGGCAGCACAGCGACAGGTGGCGCAGCTCCCCGTGGTAGGAGATCTGTGCGTCGTCGATTCGCCCCGGCCCGACGCATACGCGCTGCCGGGCCGTCAGAACCGCATCGTCGTGACAGCGGGCATGCTGCGCACCCTCGGAGCGGCGGAGCGGGAAGCCCTGTTCGCCCATGAGCGTGCTCACAACGCCCAGCGGCACCACTACTTCCTGACGGCCGCCGAGGCTGCGGCACACTGTCATCCCGCCCTGCGCAGGGTGCGCGAGGAGATCCGTCTCGCTGCGGAGCTCGCGGCCGATGAGGCCGCGGCCCGAGCCGTGGGGGACCGGAAGCTGGTCGCTGTCGCGGTGGCGCGAGCCGCGTTGGCCAGCCATGACGCGGGCCCCACCACGCGCCCCTATCTGACCCTCGGAGCGGCAACGGGTCCCGTCTCGCAACGCGTCACCACTCTCCTCAAGCCATCTGCCGCGCCCGGCAGGGCGCCGCGGTGTCTGGCCCTTCTCGTGGTTCTCGCCGTTCTTGTCTCCGTGGGTGTGACCGCGTCTGCGGTGCTGCATCTGCACCACGAGGTGGGCGAGGCACAGGGTGTGGTCGCTCGCTGACATCCCCATGGGCCGGGCAGGGGCACGTCCCCAAGTTCTTGCGCCGCTACGGGTACGGGAGGGTTCGGTGATGCTCCCTCGTGCCTGACGTCGGTACGGATGCCGGAGGACGGCTCAGCAGTTCCGCCGTGGCCGCGTGCCGCGGATCCGCGAACACGTCCGCCGTACGACCGGACTCCACTACCCGCCCGTCGGCGAGAACCGTGATCGTCTCCGACCGGTCCTGGATCAGCGGCACATCATGACTGATGATGACGAGGGTCATGGAGCGGTCCTGCCGTAGCCGGTGAAGCAGGTCCATGACCGCGTGACCGGTGGGCCGGTCGAGGGCGGACGTGATCTCGTCGCACACCAGGATCTCGGGCTCGGCCGCGAGAGCCCGGGCGATCGCGACCCGTTGACGCTGGCCGCCCGACAGTTCGTGCGGATACCGGCCTGCGAAGTCGGCCGGCAGCCCGACCTGGCGCAGCAGTTCCTCGACGGCACGGCCGGTGATCCCTGGGGGAGTGCGGTGGTGGATCCGCAGGGGCCTGGCCACCGAGGAGCCGACGGTCCGGCTGGGGTTGAGCGCCCCGAGGGGGTTCTGGGTGATCAGCTGAATGCGGCGGCGCTGGTCCCGACTGCGGCGCCCCACGGTGGCTGGCAGGGCTGTTCCGTCGAGCCGTACGGTGCCGGACCGGCTCTTGTGGAGACCGACGAGTGCACGGGCCAGTGTCGTCTTGCCGGAGCCCGAAGCGCCGACGACGGCAGCCACCGAGCCCTTCGCCACGGTGAGTCGAACGCCGTCCAGCACGAGATGCCCGGTGCTCCGGCGGCCGAGTGCGACGCTCAGGTCATGGACGTCGAGGAGGGGCACACCGGCAGTCTCCGCGCCGGTGGCCGATACCGCTGGCGGCCGCCGGGACACCGCGATGCGCCCGGAGGGGCGCTCACCTCTTTCCTCCGGGGCTTCGGGCACGGCCCCGTCCGGAGCCAGTCGTACGACGTCGTCGGCGAGTCGCTCGACGACATCCGGGTCGTGGGAGGAGAAGGCGACGCCGAGATCGTGTTCGTGCGTCAGGCTGCGGAGCAGTTCGGATATCTCGTGGCGCAGCAACGGGTCGAGTCCGGCTGTGGGTTCGTCCAGGAGCAACAGGGTCGGGCGTTTGGCCAGGACGCGGGCCAGGGCGACACGACGCAGTTGGCCTCCTGACAACTCCCCGGGCCGGCGAGAGGTGAACCGGTGGTCGGCCGGCAGGCGGACCGCGTCCAGCAGATCGCGTACGGCCGCGGGTGAGCGGTCGGTGTTCAGCTCGCGAAGGAGTGTGCGGACGCGCAGCCGGGGGTTGAGTGCCGACGCGGGGTCCTGTCCGACGTACCCGATCCTGGTTCTGCGGATCTCACGGCGTGCGCGCTCGTCCAGTTCGAACATGTCGTGACCGAGTACGCGCACCTGGCCGGCCGAGTGTGCCGTACCGGGCGGCAGGTGCCCGAGCAGTGCCCGCAGCAGTGTTGTCTTTCCGGCTCCAGAAGGGCCGGTGACGGCGACGAGGCGGCCAGGACGAAGGGTGAGTGACACGTTCTTGAGGAGGGGGCGGCCGCCCGGTGTGGTGATGTCGAGCGTGCTCACTTCCGCCACCGGCGAGGGGGAGCGGCCGACTGTGTTCGTGCGCCGGTCGGGGGTGTGGCTCACAGCAGGGTTACCGCCTTCCGGCCGGTCTGCGGGACCAGGGCGGCCGCCGCGAGGTTGACGCTCAGGGCCAGCAGGCCGACCGCGATGCTGGGGGCGAGGACGGCCCAGGGGTTCAGCAGGATCCCCGGGGAGTTCTCCCGGATCATCAAGGCCCAGTCGGCGGCGGGGGGTTGGGGGCCGACCTGCAGGAAGCCGGCCATGGAGACGACGTAGACCGCCTCGACGAACCGCAGGCCGAGCAGGGCGAGCAGGGTGGCTCGCAGGTTGGGCAGGACGTCGCGCACCACGAGGAACCACAGGCGTTCGCCGCCGGCGGTGGCCGCTTCGACGTAGCCGGACGCGGCGACGGGGGCGGCGGCATGGGTCACGAGGCGGACGGCGTACGGCAGTCCCAGGACGATGGCGGCGGCGGCCACGGCGAGGCGGCCGCCCCCGGGCCACGACAGGGCGACCAGCATGATGCCCAGTACGGCGGGGAGGAGGATCAGCACGTCCGCGGCGCGCTCGACGACCCGGCCGACGGTCGGCCGCAGGGCGCCGATCGCCCCGATGACGGCGGCGGCCGCGGTGACCACCGCGGCGATCAGCAGCGCCGACAGCACGAGTTCGCGACCGCCCGCCAGCACTCTGCTGAGGACGTCGCGGCCGAGCTGGTCGCCGCCGAGGAGGGCTCCGCCGCCGGCCTCGGCGAAGGGAGCGGTGACGGGTTCGTCCACCGCGTGGGGAGTGATCCACGGTCCGGCGAGGGCCAGGGCCACGAGTGCGGCGGCGGGCAGGACCCGGAGCAGGACGGCCGTCGGGGACCAACGCCGCTGGGTCTTGGGGGAACTCCCGCCGCGACGGCCTGTCAGCGGCTTCATCCGCGGCCTCCATCAGTGGGGCGGGTCGGCGACAAGGGGGCCGCAGGGCCTCGTACGGTCATCGCTGCCCCACCGTCAGCAGGTCGCGGAGCAGGTCCGCCATCAGCAGCACGACGCTGATGGCCGCACCGGCCAGCACGGTCACACCGGCGATCACCGGGGTGTCGCGGTCGGCGATCGCGGAGGCCAGCACGGCGCCGATTCCGGGGTGGTTGAAGATGGTCTCCACGGCGACCGCTCCGCCGAGGAGCACTCCGGACGACGTGGCGAGCCCGGTGGCGATGGTGGGCAGGGCCCCCGGCAGGACGTGGAGCAGCACCACCCGGCGCGGCGACAGACCGTCGAGGACCGCGGCTTCGACGTAGGGGGCGCGGGCCTCGTCGGCGAGGGCCGCACGGGCGATGCGCGTGTTCCAGCCCGTCTGCGGAACGGTCAGGGCCAGCGCGGGCAGGACGAGCATGGTCCAGGAGGCGGGGGAGCCGTCGCCGTCGGTGAGGGTGACGGCGGGCAGCCATCCGGTCCACAGCGACAGCACCAGGACGAGCACGACCGCGACGACGAACTCCGGGACGGCGAACACGGCGGTCGACATGCCGGTGACGATCCGGTCGAGGCGTCCGCCGGGCCGCAGTGCCGCACCGGACGCCAACGACAGCGAGAGCGCGGCCGTCAGCAGCAGCGCCGATCCGCTCAGCACCAGGGTGTTGGGGAACGCGCTGGTGAGCAGGCCGGTGACGTGCTCACCCTGTGCGGAGGTGCCCAGATCGCCGGTGGGCAGGCCGGACATCCAGTCCCAGAACCGTTCCAGGACGGGTCGGTCGAGACCTAGCGTCTCCCGTCGGCGGTCCACGTCCGCGGTGCTCTCCCCGCGTTCGGAGGTGGCGCTCGCGGCGTCCCCGGGCAGCAGCTCGACGCCGATGAAGACCACTGCGAGAAGCGTCGCGAGGAGCACGGATCGTTTGAGCACGACGAGGCCGGCACGGGCCGCGATCCGTGCCACGGGCGATCGGGCCGACCGCTCTTCGGCAGGTACCGCCGAAAGGCTCGTCGGCTCTTCGAGGTCGGGGATCAACTGGTCAGCCATGCCGTTTCGAGCTGGACACGGCCGTAACCGGGCAGCGTCGGAAGTCCGCGCACCTTCGCGGCGGCGAGGTCGACGCCGTCGGCCATGCCCCACAGCAGATAGCCGGAGCTGTCGTACTCGATCTGCTGCATCTCGCGCAGCAGTTGGGTGCGCCGGGCGTCGTCCGAGGTGCCGATGGCCTTCTCGTACGCCGTGTCGAAGGCGGTGTCCTGCCAGCCCGCCTCGTTCTGCCCGCTGTCGGAGACCATGGTCTTGCTGGCGAAGAAGACCACCGAGTCGTTGGTGCCCCAGTAGCTGGTGTACAGGTCGCCCTTCAGCCAGGTCTTGTCCCAGAAGACCGCGGACTCCTGCTTGACGACCTTGACCTTCACGCCCGCCTCGCGCACCTGGGTGGCGAAGAGGGTGGCCGATTCGGCCAGCCCCGAGATGTCCTCGGTGGTCATGAGCTCGTACGTCCTGGACGTGTCGAACCCCGCCTCCTTCAACAGTTGTCTGGCCTTGGCGAGGTCGCGGGTGCGCTGGGTGATGCTCTTGGCGTAGGCGGGGTCACCGGTGCCGAGGATGTCGTTGGCGACCGTGCCGTAGCCGGACAGGACCTGCTTGACCATGGCCTCACGGTCCACGGCCAGGCGCAGGGCCTCACGCACCTTGGTGTCGGCGAAGGGACCGTCGGCAGTGCGCATGACGATCGGCATCGCCATGTCGTTGGGGCGGCGGACGGTCTGGATGTCCTTACGCGTCTTGGCCGTACGGGCCGCGATGGCACCGGCGTTGGAGGCGAGGTCGATCTGCCCGGCGAGCAGCGCGTTGGCCATGGCCTGCGGGCTCTCGAAGATCTTCACCTCGATGGCGTCCAGGTACACCGTCCCGCCGTGCCAGGAGTCGTTGCGCACCAGCCGGGCGTTGCCGCCGCGGAACCAGTCGAGCTTGAACGGCCCGGTGCCGGGAGCCTTCGCGATGTCCTCGTCGCTGGTGCCGTCGGGGACGACGAACGTGGTCAGGCGGGTGAGGAGCGGGAGTTCGGCGTTGGCGTAGTCGGAGACCAGGACGACCGTGTCGGTGCCCTGGGCGGTGATGTTCTTCGCCTGGATGCCGGGCAGGCGGGAGGCGCCGGCGGGGGTGGCGCGGAGTCGCTTGAGCGAGAAGACGACGTCCTTCGCGGTCACAGGAGAGCCGTCGTGGAACTTCGCACCCTTGGCGAGCTTGAACTTCCAGGTCTTGAGATCGGCCGACGGCTCCCAGCTCGCGGCGAGCCGGGGAGCGGTGTTCGGCTTGGCTCCCGGGACGGTCAGCGCGTCGTGTACGAGGCTGAGGATCAGGTAGTCGCTCTCGTTGGACTGGGTGCCGTGCGGGTCACGGGTGACGGCACTCGCGCGGCCGAGGGCTCCGACCCGCAGTGTGCCGCCCTTGCGGGGCTTGGCGGAGGTGTCGTCGGCGGATCCGTTCGGCTCGGCGTCACCACCGCTGCCGCACGCGGTCAGTACGGTCGCCGCGGTCAAAGCGGCACCGGCCCACAGCAGTTGACGTCTCGTCAGGTCCACGTATTCCTCGGCTTCCCAAGCAGCGTTAATTACTTAGGTTTGCCTATCCTAAAAAATCGACCGGTCGCAATACTCCAAGTGGAGTACAGCCTCCCGCGCCGGATCCACCTAACTTAGGTGTGGCTTACCTGAGCCGCCGACCGGATGCGTCGACGGATCGCAACTCCGCCGACCCATGTGTCCCGTGCGATCCGCGCAGCTGATCCGCTCCGCACGCCCGCGTCCGGCCCTTTTCCCGCCATCACCCCGCGCCCCCGCACGCGCCCCACGAACGGATGGTTGACCATGCCGACGGCAGTCACGCCTGTGCGCCAGCTCGACCCGCACGCCGTAACCAAACTGACCGAAGCGGCACAAGAACTGCTCTCAGCCTTCGGCGGGGACCCCCGGTCCTCCGCACTCATACGTCAACTGCCGGGCACCGCCGCCACTCTGAGCGCCGGGATCCGGCACGTATGCCGCCCCGTGGACACCTCCGCCGGCCTGTACGTCGTGCGCGGCATCCCCGTCGACGACGAGACCATCGGCCCCACGCCGGACCACTGGTCGACCGCGGGCCACTCCGGGGCCGTCCACGACGTGGCCCTGCTCCTGCTCGCCACCGTGATGGGCACCCCCATCGCCTGGGAAGGCCAGCAGGACGGCCGGTTCGTGCACAACATCGTCCCGTCTCCCGGTCACGAGGAGGAACAGACCGGAGCCAGCAGTACCGTGCTGCTCAGCCCGCACACCGAGGACGCCTTCCACCCCGGCCGTGCCCACCTGCTGATCCTCGGCTGCATGCGCAACCATGACGCCGTCGCCACCACCGCCGCCTCCGTCCGGCAGGTCGAACTACCGTCGGCTGATGTGGAGTTGCTGAGTCGTCCGGCTCTCCCGATCCTCCCCGACGACGCCTACGCCGAGGCCCAGGCCTACGCCGGAACGCCACCGCCCGTACCCACGCTGTGGGGTTCTCCCGACGGGCTGACCCTGCGGTTCGACCCCGCCTACACCCCACTCGGCGAGGCGACCGAGGAACACCGCGCCGCGTACGACCGCCTGGCCGAAGAGCTGTCCAGGGTCTCCGTCGCCGTGAGCCTGGAGCCCGGCGACGTCCTGGTCGTCGACAACGACCTCGTCGTGCACGGCAGGGTGCCCTTCAAGGCCCGTTACGACGGCACCGACCGCTGGCTCAAGCGGGCCTCCGTCCGCGTGCCCGGCAGGCGCACCCGCCCGGCCTCCGAAGCGAACGAGCACGGCTACGGCCAGTCCGCCCTCGAAGCGCACCCGAGCTGAACTCCCGTCTCGCAACGGAGGAACCCCCCATGACACACGCCCCGGCCGCCCCCACCGACATCCCCAGGTCCGGCGACGCGACACACCTGCGCATCCTGTCCACCAGCGACCTGGCCGGGATCGAGATCTCCCTGGCCGACGTGGTGTCCACGGTGGAGGGTGCCTACCGCACACTCCACGACGGCCTCTCCGACAACCCCCGCAAGCTGACCGTGAAGCCGCCGGACGGGCACTCCGTCTCCTACGCCATGCTGGGCCGGGACGGCTCCCGCGACGTCGTCGCGATCAAGACCTCGTACAAGCACGGCCTGGACAAGGGCCGTACGCAGCAGCACTACTACACGGCACTGACGCTTTACGACGACATCACCGGGCTGCCGGTGGCCATGATGGACTGCTCCCGCATCGGCTCACTGCGCACACCGGCCGTCTCCGCTCTGCTCGCCCGGGAATGCGCGGTGTCCGGTGCACGCTCCGCACTGGTCATCGGCACGGGAACCCAAGGGCGCCTCGCGCTGCCGTTCCTGCTCACCACGCGCCCCGACCTGGACCGGCTGATGCTGTTCGGCACACACCCCGAAGGCATCGCCGCCGTCCGCGAGCAACTGCGCGCACACTTTCCCGACCGGGACGTGGAGATCGTCACCGATCTGCGGAACGCCGCCGCGGACGCCGACATCATCCTCGCCACGGCCGGCTCGCACACCCCGGCCGCCGTCGAGGCCGACTGGCTCAAGCCGGGCACGCTGTCCGTCCTCGTCGGACACGGACTCGCGCCCTCCACGCTGCACCGGGCGGACCGTGTCGTAGCCACCAGCGAGGCACAGATGAACGTCACGGGCACCGACATGGCCGACGCCGAGGGCGAACTCCCCTCCGTCGACGCCGAGTTCCCGCCCGTGCTCGCAGGGACCGCAGCCGGCCGTACCGGCGACACCGAGCGGATCTTCGCCTACAACAGCGGTCTCGTCGTCACCGACATCGCACTCGGCCATCGCTTCTCCCAACTGGCCATCGCGCAGGGCCTGGGCGTCGAGGTGCCGTTGTGGCAGTGACCACCGTCACCGGACATCCGGTTCTCCCGGCATTGCCCGATCCCGCCACCGAGGCGCTGCTGGCCGGCGGGCTCCTGCCCGAACTCGCCCACGCCTTCGGCGGCCCCTTCCACTTCCTGCTGCCGGACGCCTTCGACACCAACCTGCGCTCCCTGTACGAAGCGCTCGCGACGGCCGGCGTGGACGGCTTCGTGTACTTCGCGAAGAAGGCCAACAAGGCCGCCGTCTTCGCCGAACGCGCCGCGGCGCTGGGCGCCGGTGTGGACGTGGCCTCGGTCGGGGAACTGCGCGAGGCACTTGGTCACGGCGTGCGCGGGGAGGACCTCATGGTGACCGGGCCCGCGAAGGACCCGCACCTGCTGCGGCTCGCCGTGCAGCACGGCGCGCTGATCGCGGTCGACGCACTGGACGAACTGGACGCCGTGATCACCCGCGCGTTCGGCGGACGGACCCGCCCGGCCCGTGTGCTCCTGCGGGTCCTGCCCCCGCTCCAGCCGGACAGCCGCTTCGGCCTGGCCGAGGAGGAACTGGCCACGGCGATGGACCGCTGCGTGACAGCTGGGGACGCGCTGCGGATGGAAGGCTTCAGCTTCCATCTGTCCGGCTACGCGTTGGGGCCCCGCGCCGGCCTCGCCGCCCGGCTGATCGACCTGTGCCGCACGGCCCGCGCCAAGGGACTTCAAGCCCACCGCATCAGCATCGGCGGTGGCCTGCCCGTCAGTTACACGGATGCCGACAGCTGGCGGGCGTTCCTCGAAGCACAGCGACCCGCCGACTACCACGCCGAAAAGACGTTCCGAAGCGGCGACTTCTACCCCTACCACTCGCCCCTCGCCGGGGCCGGCGCGCTGACCGCACTCCTGGCGACCCGGCCGGAGAACAGCGACACCACTCTGGCGCAGGTCCTCAGGAATGCCCAGGTGCAACTGCTCCTTGAGCCGGGCCGCGCCCTGCTCGACCGGGCCGGAGCCACCGTGTTCACCATCCAGGGCGTCAAGGAACGGGACGGCTACCGGCTGCTGACCGTCGACGGCACGAGCCTGAGCCTGTCCGAGCAGTGGTTCGGCAGCGAGTACCTCCCCGACCCCCGGTTGATCCCGCAGCCGTCGATGGACTTCGAGAACTCGGGGGACCTGCACGAACCGGGGGAGTGCGAGGCACCGGGCGGGGCGTTCCCCGCGAGCGTCGGCGCCGCCACCTGCCTGGAATCGGACATGCTCACCTGGCGCAAGATCGCCTTTCCCCGTCGTCCACGGGCCGGGGACCTCCTGGTGTACCCGAACACGGCCGGCTACCAGATGGACTCCAACGAATCCTCCTTCCACGACCTGCCCCTGCCACCGAAGGTCGTCATCGACTGGACCGACCGCCCACGGCCGCGCTGGCGTCTGGACCGCCACTTCACCTCGTAGCAGCGCGCCGCACGACCTGGCCCTCCGCCCGCCGTCCCCTTCACAGGAGCATTCGATGCCCGGAGCTCTTCAGCGCCCCGCCGTGGTCTCCCGCCTGTCCGAACTCATCGGCCACACACCCCTGTTGGAGCTCGCCGCCACCGACACCGGCAGCCGCCTGCTGCTGAAACTGGAGATGTTCAACCCCACCGGAACCGCGAAGATCCGGATGGCGCGCGCCATGGTCGACGCCGCCGAGGCCGCGGGCGAACTGCGCGCCGGAGGCCGGATCATCGAGTCCACCTCCGGCAACACCGGCCTGGGCCTCTCGGTGATCGCCGCAGAACGCGGCTACACCTTCACCGCCGTGGTCGACCACCACGCGGCCCCCGACAAACTCCGCGGCATGCGGGCCCTGGGCACCGAACTCGTCTATGTCGTCGACGACGGAACCGAGGAACTGGCCACCGCCGCCAGGGAAGAGCTCGCCGAGAACATGGCGCGCGGCCAGGACAACACCGTCTTCACCGAGCAGCACAACAACCCCGCCAACGGAGTCGGGTACTACCCCGTGGCCCACGAACTCAACGAGGCCCTGGACGGCAGGATCGACATACTGATCGGCGCCGTCGGCACCGGCGGCGCGCTGTGCGGCACCGGCCGGGAGCTGAGCAGGCTGATACCCGGATTCACCGTCATCGGCGTGGAACCCGAGGGATCGATCGCGTTCGGCGGCCCCGCCCACGACTACCACCAGTCCGGCACCGGCACCCCCGAAGGCGCCGAGATCGGCGCCCTGGTCGACTTCGACCTGATCGACGAAGGAGTCAAGGTCGGCGACATCGAGGCCTTCGCGACCTGCCGGGCCGTCGCCCGTACCGGCCTGCTGATCGGAGGTTCGGCCGGCGGCGTCGTCCACGAGGCACTGACCCGTCTCGCCGACCTGCCGCCGGGCACCACCATGGTCGCCCTGATCAACGACGGCGGGGAAAAGTACATGGACACCGTCTTCAATGACGACTGGATGAGCGAACGCGACCTGCTGAGCCCCGCCGCCGAGCGGGAGATCGACGAACTCCTCACCAAACTCCGCAGGAACCGGTGGACCACATGCTGACCACTCTCCTCCGCGACAGCCGCGCCCTCGGCGTGCTCGCCGTCCCGCTCGTCCTCACCCAACTCGCCCAGGTCGCACTCACCACCACCGACACGGTGATGCTGGGACTGCTCGGCACCACCGAACTCGCGGCTGGCGGCCTGGCCATCGTGATCTTCAACCAGATCCGCACGATGGGCGTCGGCCTCATTACCTCGGTCGGCAACCAGGTCGCAGCCGCCGCGGCCCGAGCGGAACAGACAGCCGGTGGGGCGGACACGGACGGAACAGAAGGCGGGGACGGCAGGAACGGCAAGGACGGCAGGGACGGCAGAGGCGGCAGGGACGGCGCGAAGGAGTCGGCGCACGACGAGGTACGGGCCGTCGTGCGCGCGAGCCTGACCGTCGCCACCCTCGCCGGAATCACCGGCGCGCTGCTGATGATCCTCATCGGACAGGCACTGACTTTGCTCGGCCAGGACCCCGAGGTCGTCGCCCTCACCCGGAAGATGCTCCACGCACTCGCCCCCGGCCTGCTGCCCTGCCTGTGGTTCCAGGCCGTACGCCAGTTCACCGTCGGCATGCGACGCCCGCAGGCCCTGCTCCGGATCACTCTCGTGTCCATCGGCGTGAACGCGGCCCTGAACTGGATCCTCATCCACGGCACCTTCGGCCTTCCCCGCCTCGGACTGACCGGCGTCGGAATCGCCACGTCGAGCGTCTACCTGCTGTCCTTCGCCGCCTTGTACCTCGCCGCGAAGAAGGACACCGAACTCGCCCCGCTCCTCAGCCTCGACATCACCCGCACCGACCTGGCCGTACTCCAACGGATCCTCGGTCTCGGTGTGCCGATCGCCGCCACCTACGGCTCCGAAGCCGGCTTCTTCTCCGTCACCGCCCTCATGGCGGGTTCCTTCGGCCCCGAGGCGCTGGCCGCGCACACCGCCGTCAACCAACTCGTCTACATCGTCTTCCAGGTAGCCGTCGGTCTGTCCCACGCGGCCTCCATCAACGTCAGCCGGGAACTGGCCCTCGGTCACCACGACGGCGCGCGACGCATCAAGAACACCGCACTCGCCTGCGCCGGCGCCGTGATGACCTGCGTCGGCGCCCTGTATCTCACGGTGCCGCACCTCGTCCTGGCACCGTTCCTCGACACCGGCTCCGGGCAGGCCCTCACCATCGCCACCCACCTCCTGATCGTCACCGCCTTCCTGCAGTTCTTCGACTGCGCCCAGAACATCGGGGTCGGACTCCTGCGCGGACTCGACGACACCCGGAGCGGCTTCCGGATCACCCTCATCGGCTACTGGGCCGTCGGACTGCCCGCCGCCTGGCTCCTCGCCTTTCCCCTCCACCTGGACACCCTCGGGATCTGGCTGGGCCTGCTGACCGGCCTCGCCGCCACCGCCGTCCTCCTGCTGCGCCGCTACAGCGCGGCTCTCCTGGCCGGACGGCCTCTCACGGCGGCTGTCTGAACCTGCCGTGGGGGCTGGTGATCACCGATCGCCTGCCCGCCACGTCGACAACGGCTCAGATCGTCTGCCGCGCCGCACTCGGCTGCTCCGTGACGTCCTTGCGTGTCACCGCCAGGTGGACGACCAGACCGAGAACGACCGCGAGGAACAGCGCGCTGGTGACGACGGTGCCGAGGCCGACTCCGCCGTCACCGGTCGGTTGGGAGAGGTAGTCGCCGATCGAGGCGCCGAGGGGGCGGGTGAGGATGTAGGCGATCCAGAAACTCCACACCGCGTTCAGTCCCAGCGTGAGGTGCGCGACCGCCACGGCGCCGATGGCGAGGGCGAACAGGACGGCCGCGAGCCAGTAACCGAGGCTCATCCGCTCGGAGACGAGGTCGCCGGCCGCCGTGCCCAAGGCGAAGGTGAACAGCACCGCCAGCCAGTAGAACGACTCACGGCTCGGGGTGTCGATGCTGTGGATCGACAGGGTCCGCTCGCGCCGGTACCAGACGCCGAAGACAACCGCGAGGAGGAGCGCGAACACCGTGGTGCTCGTCTCCAGCGGTACGCCCATGTTGTCCGTGAGGTTGTCGCTGATCAAGGTGCCGACGACGCTGATCAGGGCGACGGCGAGCCAGTACACGCCCGCGCGGTACCCGGCCGTGCGGAACTGGACGACCAGGACGACCGCGAGCAGCGCACTCATGAGCACGGACACGCCGGTCAGGCCCAGACCGGCCTTCTCTGCGAGGAGATCGGCCGCGGTCTCGCCGACGGTCGTACACAGGACCTTGATGATCCAGAAGTAGGCGGTGACCTCGGGGACCTTGTTCCGGCGCAGGCGACGGGAGGGGCCGGAGAGGGGACTCCCGCTCGGTTGGGTCTCGGGTGTGTCGGAGAGTTCATGGGTCATGGGCAAGACGCTGCCAGCGGTTACCTGAACACATCCTGACTGCCGCACGGCTTCCCCGGGGGCGGCCTCTCCCTGTCAGCGCCGCGTTCCGACCGGTGCCGAACCGGTCACCGGCTCTCCTCGCCCTGGGCGACCTCGACCTCGTGGTGAAAGTCGACGACACCGACCGTCCCGGCGGCGACGGACAGGACCGTACACGCGACGAGCAGGAACGCGGTCCATCGCGCGGCTCGTGAGCGCACCGCAACGGGTTCGAGGAGGGCGGTGACGCGTCGCGGAACCGGCCCGGTCGTCGCCGCAGGCGCGAAACCTGGGCGGGCGGAGTGTGAGTCGTGGCCCGCGAGGGCGGCGCGGGCGATGGCGGTGGCCACCAGACGACGGTCGCCGACGGCGGTGGCGGCGCTCTCGTCGGCGGCCCGCTCGGCGGCGAGCCGGATGGCGTCGCGTACGGCGCGCAGGGCCGGATGGCAGTGGGCGGCGAGTTCGGCGGCGGCCAGATGGTAGTGGTGGCCTGCCTGGTTGTGCGCACGCTCGTGGGCGAACAGGGCTTCGCGCTCGGCAGGTCCCAGGCTGCGCAGCATCGCGGTGGTGACGACGATGCGGTGGGGGCGTCCGGGGAGGGCGTACGCGTCCGGGTGGGGCGAGTCGACGACGCACAGGTCACCGGCGGCGGGGCGGCTGTCCGCCTGTCGCCGGGCGGTACGGAAGTCACGGGTCTGCCGGAAGACGGCGCGCACGACGGTCCAGGCGCTGAGGGTGAGCACTCCGGTGGCCGCCGCGGCAGCGGGCAGGACGAGCAGATCCGAGGGGCTTCGCAGGGGATGGACGAGTTCCCCGAGGGTGGCGAAGACCGGGAACTTGAGCAGTCCGATCAGGACCAGGGAACCGAGAGCGGCGACGCAGGCTCCGGCCAGCGCCAGGGCCGAGGCGGTGAGGACCCACAGCGCGGTGGCGGGCGCGAGACGACTGAGGGTTGCGCGGGCCGGCATCGGCGCGAGAAAGGGGAGGACCAGCGGTACGAGCAGCAGGACGGTCACCGCTCGCCGCCCTCCAGGAGCCGGCGCAGGTGCTGCTCGTCGCCGGGATCGAGCTGGGCGACGAACCGCGCGAGGACCGTCTGCCGGTCGGTGTCCTTGGCGAGTTCGGAGTGCATGCGCCGCGCCGTCAGGCCGGGTGCGTCCTGTACGGGGCTGTAGGCATAGCCGCGGCCCTGTCGTGCACGGCTGACGACGCCCTTCTCGTGCAACCGCGTCAACGTCGTCGTCACCGTCGTCCGGGCCAGGGCGGAACCGAGTCCGCTCTGCACCCCGCCGGGTGTGAGCGGGGTCCCGGCGGCCCACAGCACGCCCATGACGGCGGCTTCGAGCTCGCCCGCCGGTCGCCTCTCGTCCCTCGCATCGGCCATGGGACCGTTCCTCACTCCGCGATCGTCTACAGTGCAATAGACCGTCTACAGGATTGTAGTCGATCGCCGGTTGTCGCTGCCCCGCCGCGTCCGACGGTCGGGAAAAGGAAGGGCGCCATCGATGGTGACCAAAACCGTGCATCCATCGTCGCAGATTGCCGCCAATGTTCCGGTTGCCCGTTCTCTGCTGTCGGCCGTCGGCGTGGTGGCGACCCTGATCGTGGCGCTGTCGCTGATTCCGCTCGCCTCCGTGTACCTCCCGCGTCCCCTGCCGGTGGTGTCGTGAAGCGCGGCGGCGTCGCCGGACTTGCCGGCAGTTGCGCTCTCGGGGCATGGACGGCGTTCGGCGTGCTGACCATGTTCGTGGCGGGCCACGACGGCGTACCGCTGTCCGCGGACAGCGGCTTCCTCGCGTGGTCCGTCGGCCACCGGCCGGACACGGCGGTGGCGTTCGCCCGCGGGGCGACCGCCACCGGGACGGGTGTCGTCGCGTACGCGCTTGCCGCACTGGCCGGGATCATCGCGGGACGCACGCTCCGGCAGCGCGCGTCGGCCGTCGCACTCTGCCTCGCCTGCCTGGGGGTCGGCCAGACGCTGCGGTACACGGCGATGACACTCGTCGCACGCCCACGACCACCGCTGACGGACTGGGAGACATCTGCGTCGGGATGGGCGTTCCCCTCCGGGCACACCAGTACGGCGGTCATCACCGCGGGGCTGCTGATCCTCGCTGTCCGGATACGCGGCCCGCGCGGCGGAACACCGCTCGTCCTGGCCATCGGCGGTTGGGGCGCCCTGGTCGGACTGACCCGCGTGTACCTCGGGGTGCACTGGTTCACCGATGTCGTCGGGGGCTGGCTGTTCGCCCTCGGCTGGCTGGGGGTGTGCCTGTGCGCCATGGCGCTCGTGCGGCTTCGGCAACAGGCTCCGGGCGCGACGGACACAACCCGGGAACAGACACGGCAAGACACTGCCCGAGGACAAGAACGGGAGGAGCGCCATGCGCCGGACCATCCTGGTCGTGGAGGACGATCACGGCCTGCGTGACGTGCTGATGCGTGGGCTGCGCGACGAGGACTTCGACCCCGTGCCCGCCCCGGACGGCGCCACCGCCCTGCGGCTGGCCGTCAAGGGCCCGTCCGCCGTCGTGCTCGACATCGGGCTGCCCGACGCCGACGGACGTGACGTGTGCCAGGCCATGCGCGCAGGCGGTCTCCTCGCCCCGGTCATCTTTCTGACCGCCCATCACCGGCTCACCGACCGGCTGTCCGGGTTCTCGGCCGGCGGCGACGACTACCTGCCCAAGCCGTTCCATCTCGCCGAACTCGCCGCACGTCTGCGGGCAGCCCTCAAACGGGCCGCGCCGCCGTCCGCCGCCACGGCAGGAGATCTGGCACTTGACGCCGTCCGGCACATCGTCAGCGTTCAGGGCACGCAGGTCGGTCTGACGCCGACCGAGTTCCGTCTTCTGGCCGCTCTCATGGCAGCCACCGGCGGCATCGTCCGCCGCCGCGAACTGGTCCGGGCGGGCTGGCCCGCGGGCGCTCAGGTCCATGACAACACCCTCGACCAGTACCTGACCCGCCTGCGCCGCAAGCTGCGCGAAGCGGGCAGCGACCGGACGATCCGCACGGCCCGCGGTGTCGGCCACCGCCTGTCATGACCGGCATCCGCCGGTGGCCACGGCACGCTCCGACCGCATTCCTGCGCCCTCCGGCGCCCCGCACACTGCGTGGCCGGCTCGCGCTGGTGGCCCTCACCACGGCCACACTGCTGATACTGATCCTCACCGTCGCCTTCAACGCCGTGGCCCGGCAGCACCTCCAGCACCAGGCGGACGACGAACTGCGCACCCGCGCGGCCGCTGTCGCGACGACCATCGACACCAGCGGCACGACCGTTCGGGTCACGGAGACCTCGCACGACGAACTCCTCGACACGAACGTGTGGATCTACGCCGGCGGACGCCTGCTGGAGAAACCACCGACCGCCGCCCGCCTGACCCGTGTCACCGACACACTCGCCGGTCGCGGTGGCCCGCGGTGCATCACAACCGAAGTCCCCGGCCCCCTGCGGCTGTGCTCCCGGCAGGTGTCCGGAGACAGGAGCGAGGCCACGGTGGTCACCGCGCTCAGCCTCGCCCCCTACCGCGGTTCGGCCGACACCCTGCTCCTGGGGTCCCTCGCCCTGGACGCCGTGATGCTCGTATGCACCTACGCGCTGACGCGGCTGGCGGTGGGACGCGCGCTGCGCCCCGTCCGCACGATGACCGATCAGGCCACCCGGTGGAGTGCCGTCGCCTCCGAAGAACGCTTCGGCGGTCTGCGGCACCCGGCCGAACTCGCCGCCCTCGGTACGTCCCTGGACGCCATACTCGACCGCATCCGCACCCTCCTGCGCCACGAGCGACAGCTCACCGCAGAGCTCTCGCACGAGCTGCGTACACCGCTGAGCCGGATCATCGCCGAACTCGACTGGTGGCACACCCGCCCCCGCACCGCCGACGAGACACGAACCACCCACCGGATCATCGCCGGTGCCGCCGGATCCATGAGGCGAGGTGACCCACGACCCCGGATTCACCACCGGCGCACGGTTCGAGATCAGCCTGCCTCCGGGGTGAAGGCGGCGCACCACCCGCGGCGCACCACCCTCCACTCACCCCTGACGACTCGAACGAAAGGAAGCGCCCGTGAGCGCCATCAGCATCGGCCAGGCCGTCATTCTCGGCGTGGTGGAAGGAGTGACGGAGTTCCTGCCCGTCTCCTCCACCGGACATCTGAAGATCACCGAGGGGCTGATGAACATCCCGGTGGACGACAAGTCCGTCGTCGCGTTCACCGCCGTGATCCAGGTCGGCGCCATCGCCGCGGTCCTTCTCTACTTCTTCAAGGACATCGTCCGCATCATGGGCGCCTGGGGGCGGGGACTGCGCCACCGTGACCAGCGGCATCACCACGACTACAAGTTCGCCTGGTGGGTCGTCTACGCGACCGTCCCCGTCGTCATCGTCGGGCTGGCCGCGAAGCCCCTGATCGACGGCCCCCTGGCGTCGCTCTGGGTCGTGGCCGCCTCGCTCGTCGTCGGCAGCGCCCTGATGTGGGCGGCCGACCAGATGGGGCGGCACAAACGCGGCGAGGACGACACGACGCTGAAGGACGCCCTGCTCGTCGGCTCCTCCCAGATCCTGGCCCTTCTCTTCCCCGGCTTCTCACGGTCCGGCGCCACGATGTCCACGGGCCTCATCCTCGACCTGGACCGTGTCGCCGCCACCCGGCTCTCCTTCTTCCTCGGCATCCCCGCACTCACCGGCGCCGGCCTGTACGAGCTCAAGGACGCCGTCGGCGCCGGTGCGGACACCACGCCCCTGATCGTGGGAACCGCGGTCTCCTTCGTCGTCGCGTACGCGTCCATCGCCTGGCTGCTGAAGTTCATCGCCCGGCACAGCTTCAACGTCTTCGTCGTCTACCGGATCGCCGTCGGCGCCCTCCTGTTCGCCCTGCTGGCGACCGGCACCCTCAACACCTGACCCGACCCCGACCGCGTGCTCGCCACGGCCCCGTGCCAGGACCTGTCACGAGTCCTCAGCGCGTCCGGGTCGGTACGACGATGTCGTACTGGGTGATCTTGCGGTAGATGGTCGCGCGACTGATGCCGAGCGCCTCCGCGGCCTGCGCCACCGTGGTGTCGGGCTCGGTGAGGCACCTGACGATCTCGTCCCGTTCGAGGGCCTGCATACGGCTCAGCCGGCGCGGGGTGCCCACGAAGATCTCGGCGGGCAGGTGCCTCAGGTCCACGACGTCCGTACGGGACGCGGCGTCGCGCACCACGCGCTGCAACTGCCTGGTGTTCTCGGGCCAGTGGAAGTCCGACAGCGCCCGGGCGGCCGCGGGGGAGAAGGAGACGGGACGCCCCCGGAACCTGCGGGCGAAGTGGTCCGCCAGGGGAAGGACGTCCTCGGGCCGGGAGCGCAGGGCGGGGGCTTCCACCACCCCGCCGATCAGTGTGCGCAGGGCTTGCGGGACACGCGTGTAGTCCTCGGTGGTGATGACACACGAGTGCAGGTACGGGTGCCGGTCCGCGGCATGTCCGTGAGGTGGCCCGGAGAGCAGTTCGGCCAGGTCCTCGGCGGCCCACTCGGGCAGGGTGTGGACCCCTGTGACGATGACGCAGGTGTCGTCCTTGGCCAGTTCCGGGGCCCAGAGCCGCATCCAGGTGGTGATGTCGTCGGCCAGCGGGGGACGGACGCACAGGATGCGCTCCCGGGCCCTGATCCGGCGGCGGGCCAGGGACGCGAGGGTCGACTTGCCCGCTCCCGGCTCGCCCACCACCGCGAGGAGCCGGCCCTCGGCCATGGCCGTACCTGCCTGTCCTACCGCGTCCGTCCAGCGTGCGGACAGGTCCAGGGGCTCGCTCTCCGCCTCGGTCCTGCCGGTGAACACCTGGTACACCTCGCCGCGAGGAGCCGGGCGCGGCTTCCTGCCGGTCGTGCGGGCCAGCATCAGGGCGGCCGTGTTCCCCGCCGCCGCCTGCGCCAGCGCCAGCAGCAGCTTCGAGGAGGAGTCCGACCACGTGGTCAGATTGATGCTGCCCGCCAGCTCCCCGGTGAGGGGGTCCAGTACCGGTACCGCCGCACAGGTGTACTGCCGCAGGCTGGTGCAGTAGTGCTCTTCGGCGCGCACCAGCGTGGGCGCCCGGTCGGCGAGGGCGAGGCCCATCCCGTTGGTGCCGGCGTTGCGCTCCGAGAAGTAGAAGCCGGGGGCGAGATGGACACGGTCGAGCGAGCGGCTGACGGAGGAGTCGCTGCACAGCCGGGACAGCACCAGGCCGTCGCTGCCGGTGAGCATCATGCTGACCGGTTCGTTCGCCAGCGTGTCCTTGAGTCCCTGCAACACCTCGTGACCGCACTCGTAGAGCAGGCAGCCGGTGTCCACCGAGCCGGTGAACACGGGCTGCAGATCCTCCGGCGTCAGACCGTACCGCCGGCTGCGCAGCCACGACGCCTGCAGGCGGGGCGTCAGGGCAGCCGTCCCGGCAACGGACGCCTCGTCCTCGTACCAGGCGGCGGGCGCCCACTTGCGGTCCTGGTCCACTGCGGCCTCCACGATGAGCCCGTGCGTCGATCTGCGGTCAGGCTACTGCGGACGGCCGGAACGGCGCTCCGGCCGTCTGTCTCAAAGTGAGACAGCGAGGGTCTGCCCAGCCACCGCGACCGTGCCTAACGTCGCTCTCCGAAACACGGTCGTCACCGGGACGGAGACCGACATGTACGCCAAGGACGGCGAGAACTACTTCATCGTGGACGCGCGCACATCGCACTGTGGGACGCGCGCCCCTCGAACCAACTGAACATCCACGGCCAGCAGTTCATCGACTGCTTCTACGACTACCACCGCAACCTCAGCCCGGAGTCGGAGCTGTGGCCGTACGAGGACTTCCTCTACTACGGCGGCCGGCGCCTGATGAAGGACCTCTTCGACGACGGGTACGTCGACCACGCGATCTTCCAGCCCGCGCACCTCGGGGCGTTCTTCGGGAACGGCTTCGGCCAGGCGGAGGAAGCCTTCGCCCTCACACGGCAGCACCCGGACAAACTGACGTACAACCACTGCTGGGACCCGCGGCTGGAGCAGAAAGGGCTCGAACAGCTCCGGCGGGACGCGGAGAGGTTCGGCCTCAAGGGCGCCAAGCTGTACACCGCGGAGTGGCACGGCGACTCACGCGGCTACAAACTCGACGACCCGTGGTCGTACCGGTACCTGGAAGCCGCACAGGAACTGGGCATCAGGAACATCCACATCCACAAGGGCCCCACGATCCGGCCGCTCGACCGGGACGCCTTCGACGTCGCGGACGTGGACAAGGCCGCGAGCGACTTCCCGGAGCTGAACTTCGTCGTCGAGCACTGCGGACTGCCCCGGCTGGAGGACTTCTGCTGGATCGCCACGCAGGAGCCGAACGTGCACGCCGGCCTCGCCGTCGCCATGCCGTTCATCCACCTCCGCCCCCGCTACTTCGCGCAGATCATCGGGGAGCTGCTGTTCTGGCTCGACGAGAACCGCATCCAGTTCTCCAGCGACTACGCGCTGTGGACGCCCCGCTGGCTGATCGAGAAGTTCGTCGACTTCCAGATCCCGGAGGACATGCAGGGCGAGTACCCGCCGATCACCGTGGACCAGAAGAAGAAGATCCTCGGACTGAACGCGGCGGCCCTCTACGACATCCCGGTCCCCGGCCGGCACGCCCTGGCACAGCCCGCGCAGTCGGCGGGGGTGTGAGATGGTCACCGACGCACCGGCACGCGGGGCGTGCGACGCACGTGCCGCGACACTGGAGGAGCGCGCCCGGCGGGCGCTCGACGGGGTCGTCGACCCGGAGCTGGACGAACCCATCACGGACCTCGGTTTCGTGCGGTCCGTGCGGGCACACGGCGATCACCGGCTGACCGTCCACCTGAGGCTGCCGACCTCGTTCTGCTCGCCGAACTTCGCCTACCTCATGGCGTCCGACGCGAAGGACGCCCTGACCGCCCTCCCCGGCGTGGCCGCGGTCACGGTGCTCCTCGACGACCATCACGACTCGGACCTCATCAATCGCGGACTGGCCGCGGACGCGGGCTACCGGGGGACCTTCGGAGCCGAGGCGCAGGACAGTCTCGACGAACTGCGCCTCGTCTTCCGGCGCAAGGCCCACGCCGCCGCCATGGAACGCGCCCTCACCGCGCTGCTGCGCCAGGATCCCGCACTCACCGAGGAAGCACTGCACGGCATCGTGCTCGGCGACCTCCCGGCGAGCGGAGCGACGCGCGCGCTGCTGCGCAGGCGCGAGGCTCTCGGGCTCGGTACCGCGCCGTCCGACCCCGCCATGGTCGACGACCGCGGAGAGGCATACCCGCCCGGCGAGATCCCGCTGCGGTTGCGCTTCGCCCGGTCGGTCCGGCTGTCGATCGACGGCAACGCGCACTTCTGCCGCGGCCTGCTGCGCACCCGCTACCCGGACTCGGCCCCGGACCAGGCGCCCAGGCGCGAGGACACCACCGCCCCTTCCCACTCCTCCTCCGAAAGGGAGCTCACCCCGTGAAGGCAGTCCAGGTCGTCGGATACGACCGCAACCTCGAAATGGCCGACGTGCCTCTCCCGTCGGTCACCGGCCCGTACGACGTGATCGTGAAGATCGGCGGGGCCGGCGTCTGCCGTACCGATCTGCACATCCTCGAAGGCCAGTGGGCCGAGAAGTCGGGCGTGACACTGCCCTACACGATCGGGCACGAGAACGCCGGCTGGGTGCACGCCATCGGCGGCGCCGTCACCAACGTCGCCGAGGGCGACAAGGTCATCGTCCACCCGCTGATCACCTGCGGGCTGTGCCGGGCCTGCCGCTCCGGCGACGACGTGCACTGCGAACAGAGCCGGTTCCCCGGCATCGACACCGCCGGCGGCTACGCCGAGTATCTGAAGACCTCGGCCCGCAGCGTCGTCCGTATCGACGACTCCCTGGAACCCGCCGACGTCGCCGCGCTGGCCGACGCCGGTCTCACCGCCTACCACGCCGTGGCCAAGGCGGCCCGCCGCCTGCGCCCGGGCGACCGGTGCGTGGTCATCGGCGCGGGCGGCCTCGGACACATCGGCGTACAGGTCCTCAAGGCGCTGACGGCCGCCGAGATCATCGTCGTCGACCGCAATCCCGACGCGCTGAAACTCGCTCTCTCGATCGGGGCGGACCACGGCGTCATGGCAGCCGGGAACCAGGTCGAGGAGGTTCTCGCGCTCACCGGTGGCAACGGAGCCGAAGCCGTGATCGACTTCGTCGGTGAGGGGGGCGCCACCCGCGACGGCGTGCGCATGCTGCGGCGGGCCGGTGACTACCACGTGGTCGGATACGGCGAGCACATCGACGTCCCCACCATCGACATCATCTCCGCCGAGATCAGTTTCGTCGGCAACCTCGTCGGGTCCTACAACGACCTGTGCGAGCTGATGGTGCTCGCGGCCCGCGGCAGGGTGCGGCTGCACACCACCCCGTACCCCCTCGACCGTTTCCAGGACGCCCTGGACGACCTCGACGCCGGGCGGGTGCGCGGACGCGCGATCCTGGTTCCCTGAACCCCGTGCACGTCCCGCACCTCACGGCCCACGTACAAGGAGAGCCATGATCTTCATCACCGCCAGGTTCCGGGTCCTGCCCGAGTACGCCGACAGCTGGCCGGACATCACCCGCGAGTTCACGCAGGCGACCCGCGACGAGCCGGGCTGTCTGTGGTTCGACTGGTCCCGCAGTGTCGACGACCCCACGGAGTACGTACTGGTCGAAGCCTTCCGCGACGACGAGGCCGGCACGGCGCACGTCACCTCCGACCACTTCACCAAGGCCCGGGGCACCCTGCCGCCCCACCTCGCGCGGACCCCGGAGATCGTCAACGCGACGATCCCGCAGGAGGGCTGGTCGCAGCTCGGCGAGATGGCCGTCCCGGACCGGGACTGAGACCGGTGTTCGAATAGCACACGTGCGCCCATGGCTTGCCGGTCAGTGCCGGCGACAGGAGTCCGCAGCCTGTGGGAAGGTTTTCGCGGAACATCCCTGAAGACGGGCGGGCCATGATCGAACTGCCGCGTGAGGAGCGCTTGGCGGCGGCCTTCGTCGACCTCGCCGACACTCTCGTACGAGAGTTCGATGTCATCGGTTTCCTCTACACGCTCGCCGAGCACTGCGTACAACTGCTCGACGTGACAGCGGCAGGGGTCCTGCTCGCCACCCCCGGCGGCCGACTGGTGGATGTGGCGGCCACCGACGCGCGCACCCGCCGCCTGGAGACCCACAGCATCGAAGGGGAAGAGGGCCCCTGCTGGGACTCCTTCCGAAGTAAGAAGCAGGTCACCGACGTCCCCCTGGCCACGCCGGAGGCCAGGGCGCGTTGGCCGCGGTTCGCGCCACGGGCGGTGGAGGCGGGCTTCGCCTCGGTCGCGGCCTGCCCACTGCGCCTGCACGACCAGGTGATCGGGTCGCTGGACCTCTTCCGGGACCGGCCCGGCCCCCTGGACGCCTCCCAACTGCGACTGGGGCAGGCGCTGGCCGACACGGCCACCATCGGAGTCCTTCAGGTGCGGGCGGTGAGCGAGCAGCTGACCGTGAGCGCACAACTGCAGAGCGCTCTGGACAGCCGCGTCGTCGTTGAGCAGGCCAAGGGCTATCTCGCGCACCGCCTCGACACCGACGTCGAAGAGGCCTTCGTCCATTTGCGCCAGTACGCGCGCAGCCATCACACGCGGCTCACCGAACTCGCCCGCCAGGTGATGCAGGGCACCGCCGATCCGGCCCTCTTCGACCGGCACGACCGGTGAACCGGCAGCTCCGCGAACTCCCGGGGTGTGAGGGGATGTTCGCTTTCCGGGCGGCCCGCAGCACGCCCGCTCGGAGGTCGCAGCCGTGACCCACCCGGTGATGAAGGCCTACCTGAGCGCCCTGAGCACCCATACCGGCCCAGGCATGGCACCCCTGCCGCTGGCCGCCTGCACCGACATGCTGGGGCTGGACGGACTGGGCCTGCTCCTGTCCCGCAACGACCACCCGGCCGAACTCGTGCAGTCCCACGGCGAACGCACCGCCGCACTGGAAGACCTGCAACAGGTCCAGGGCCAGGGACCCAGCCTGGACGCCGCCCACCACGGAACCCTGCTGCTGCTCCCCGACGTCGCACATCTCACCGCCGACCGCTGGCCGGGCCTGCCCGCCGCCATCGAAGCACTCGACGTCCACGCCGTGTTCTCCTTCCCCCTGCGCATCGGAGTCATCGCACTCGGCGTGCTCACCGGCCACCGCACCCGCCCCGGCCCCCTGGACACCGACCAACTCGCCGACGCCGTCGGCCTCGCCGACACCCTCGCCCAGATCGTCATCACCGCCGCCGTACGTCCCGAGCCGGCCCGGATCGCCCTGCTGGACGAACCCGGCCTGCACTTCGCCGAGGTCCACCAGGCCACCGGCATGCTCGCCGCCCAACTCGACATCCGCTCCGACCAGGCCCTGATCCGACTGCGCGCACACGCCTTCAGCCACGGTCGGCCCCTCCTCGACGTCGCCCGCGACGTACTCGCCCGCCGGCTCCACCTGGACCGCAACGACACCCCGCCCTCCTGAACGAGTTCGGGTGTGTCACTTCAACGGCCGGTCCGGGTTGTCGAGCGGCCGGCCGCCCAAGGCGCCCGAACAGGACGCAGACCATCGCCAATTCGCCAATCGCCGTGCGGAACAGGCGAGTTGCCGTGTGACGTGAGTGGAAGGTGGGAAGAAAACGCACACAGCTGTCGGGACCCGGAGAGCTTGCTCAGCGGGTTCGGACAGGGCGAGCGCCGGCCATGCGACAGGAGACCGATCAAAGATGCTCACGCTGGTACGGAGCAGGATGCAGGCAGCCATGGTCGCCCTCTCGACCGTCGCGGCCCTCGCACTCGGCTCGACCGTCACGACCCACGCCACGGCGGCTCCGAGACTCGCGAAGGCGGGGCCGACCTCGGTGGCGTACGTCGAGGTCAACAACAACAGCATGCTGAACGTCGGCAAATACACCCTCGCCAACGGCGGCGACCCCGTCTTCGACGTCGCGGTCATCTTCGCGGCGAACATCAACTAC
The DNA here is from genome assembly GCF_018070025.1 of Streptomyces liliiviolaceus. Lineage (NCBI taxonomy): Bacteria > Bacillati > Actinomycetota > Actinomycetes > Kitasatosporales > Streptomycetaceae > Streptomyces > Streptomyces liliiviolaceus. The sequence goes on along the minus strand of NZ_JAGPYQ010000002.1, from coordinate 1,390,331 downwards.
GACACGGGCACGAAGACGGCACAGCTGTATTTCAACGAGAACGTGCAGCGCGTCCTCGACAACGCCGCCACCCAGATACGGCCGCTGCAGCAGAAGGGCATCAAGGTCGTCCTGTCGGTGCTGGGCAACCACCAGGGAGCGGGCTTCGCCAACTTCCCGTCCCAGCAGACGGCATCGGCGTTCGCCAAGCAGCTGTCGGACACGGTGACCAGGTACGGCCTCGACGGCATCGACTTCGACGACGAATACGCCGAGTACGGCAACAACGGCACCGGGCAGCCCAACGCCAGCTCGTTCGTCCAACTGGTGACCGCGCTCCGTGCGAACATGCCGGACAAGATCATCAGCCTCTACAACATCGGGCCGGCCGCGTCCCGTCTGTCCTACGGCGGCGTCGACATCTCGTCCAAGTTCGACTACGCCTGGAACCCGTACTACGGAAGCTGGCAGGTCCCCGGCATCGGACTGCCCAAGTCGAAACTGTCGCCCGCGGCCGTCGAGATCGGCAGGACGTCGCAGAGCACGGTCACCACACTCGCCCGCCGCACCGTGAGCGAGGGCTACGGAGTCTTCCTCACGTACAACCTCAACGGCGCCGACCGCAGCGCGGACGTCTCCGCGTTCACCAGGGAGCTGTACGGCAGTACCGCCGTCTACACACCGTGAAGCGGCCGCGCGCCCGGGCGCGCGGCGTCGCGTGCGAGTCGCGTACGAACTGTCGGCCATGCCGGTCCGAGGCATGGCCGACGGGGTCGCCGTCGAAGGGCTGGGCGTCGAGCTGTGAGTGGTGATCACGGGCCGCTGGAAGGGGAGTTGTAGGGTTCTGGCCATGACTTCGACCACCGGCCGCGGACACCCGGACGACCCCGCACACCCGGACGATCCCGTCGTGGCCCATTCCGTCCTGCTCGGCACGGCCAGTCAGGCCCAGGCCCGCAAGGCGGTGCGCGAGTTGGTGGTGGTCACCGACGACGGCGCCGCGCTGGAGCTGGCCGCCCGTTTCGCGCCCGTCGCGGACCTCGCCCTGGACACACTTCTGAGGCTGTGGCCGACGGCCGGCGATCCCGACGGCTACGCCGCGGCCCTGCTGGTGCCTGCCTTCCGCCGGGAGGGCCGTACGGAGCTGACCCTGAAGCGCGTGACCTCGCTGTCGGGCCTGCGGCACCTCACCATGCTGCGCACGCTGACGGTGGACCGCTGCAAGGAGATCACCGACCTCACGGAAGTCGGCGCGCTCACCGACCTGCGCCACCTCGACCTGAACGGCTGCGCGGGAATCGAGGACCTGACACCCCTCAGCGGTCTCACCCGGCTCACCCGGCTGAGCCTGCACCGCTGCCGTCCGGTGTCCGACATCAAGCCGCTGCTGACCCTCGGCCAACTGCGCCACCTCGACCTGAGCATCACCCGGGTCACCTCGGTGACCGACTTCCCGGCGGCCTTCCCCCTGCTGGAGCACCTCGACCTGCGCGGCTGCCGGTCCTTCAGATCCCCGGCGCAGCTCGCCGGCCTGACCGGCCTCACCCACCTCGATCTCGGCTGGACCGCGGTGCGGGACCTGACCGGCCTGACGAACGTGCCCGCACTCACCTCCCTGCGCCTGGAGAGCTGCAAGCAGCTTCGAGACCTGACCGGCATCGCCGCGGCAGCCGACCTCTCCGAGCTGGTCATCGAGGACTGCCCCCGTTTCCAGTCCTTCCGCGGCCTCGGACAGCACCCCCGCCTGAAGAAGCTGGCGGTCAAGGGCTGTCCGGACCTGTTCGACCTGCACGGACTCTCCGCACTGACGCACCTGACGGAGCTGCGGATCGCGGACGGCGAACGGTTCGCCTCCGTCGCGGGACTCGGAACCCTGCCCTCACTGGAAAAGATCACCTTCGAGAACTGCCCCGCGCTGGCGGACGTCGGTCAACTGGCAGGCCTCGCCGGTGCGTTCCGGCTCCATCTGGACGGGCTGGGCCTGATCCGGGACCTCGCCCCGTTCGCCTCCCTCCCCGGCCTGCGCGGCCTCGGCCTCGACAGGTGCTCCGGACTGCTGGACCTCACCGGTCTCGGCTCCCGCAGCGCCCTCGAAGAACTGGCCGTCAGCCGTACCGACAGCCTGAGCAGCCCGGGCGACCTGGGTGATCTGCCGACCCTGCGCGAACTGGGGTTCAGCGATCTCCAGTCGCTCACCGACCTCGGCCGCCTGGACGGACTGGGCGCACTCACCGAGGTCGGAGTGCGGGACTGCCGTGCGCTCAAGGACATCAGCGGACTGACCGGCACCCCGCTCACCGAGCTGACACTCCACCGGACCCCTGGCCTCGACTCGCTCGACGTCCTGGAGACGTGCCCCGGCCTGCGCGTCCTGAGCGTGGACCGGATTCCGCAGCTGACCGACTTCCCCGTCCTTCGCTCCCTGACCCGGCTCTACCTCTCCGAGCTGCACTGGGAGGACCTGTCGCCCCTGGCCGGTCTCACCTCGCTCCAGTCCCTGCGCATGGGCCACCTGGACGAAGTGACGGACATCAGTACGCTGGCCGACCTGCCCGACCTCAGCGAAGTCCTCTTCGGCGGCCACCGCGCCCTCACCGAGCTCGGCCCCCTGCTCAGGATGAAGTCGTTGCGACGGCTCAACAAGTCACTGCAGATGAACGAACAGATCCTGCGGGGCCGACGAGATCCCGTCCTGGCCGAACTCGCGGCACGCGGCCTCGCGATCGACCAGCGCTGACGATCAGGGAGCATCGAGCAGCAGGACGACCAGCAGGACGACCAGCAGGACGAGGAGCGGCCGGGGGCGCCACAGGAAACCCTGTGGATCGCGCGACCCCGGCCGTCCGCGGAACCCGCTGTGCGGGCGGAGCGTCAGTCCGTGTAGACCTCGGCGCGGTCCACGCTCACGAACGCCGCCCCGGCCGAGGAGTTGCGTTCCCCGGTGACCCTGACCTGCACGGTGTGCGTGCCGTACGGCAGGCGTGGACTGAGGTACTGGAGCGTCTCGCCGGTGCGGATGGCGCCGTAGAAGTCGACGCGCTGTTCGGCGCCCCCGTCGACGCGGATACCGGCGATGCCGTTGCCGGTGTCCTTCACGGACAGCAGCGCGATCCTGGTGCCCGTGAACGTGAACGTCGCGGTGTTGCCGGCCCGGTCGCTCCAGTGGTCGTCGCCCCAGAAGCACTGCGCGGCGCAGCCGGTGCCCGAGTTCCACGAACCCTGGTACGTCACCGTGCCGTTGCCGCTGGAGCGGCCGTCGTCGTTGATCCAGTGGTTGCCGGAGCCCGGGTCGCCGGAGGGCAGGTTCTGCGTGGCGCCCATGGCGAGCGGGGTGCCGAGGTCGGGGCCGCCGTCGGCCCGCCAGCCGATCTTCTGGGCGCGTGTCGTGCGGTTGCTGTAGGTGAGGTCCGACGTGGTCTTGGCGTGGTAGATGATCCAGTCCTCCGTCCCGTCGGGGGAGCGGAAGAAGGCGTGGTGGCCGGGACCGAACACGCCCCTGGCGTCGTTGCGTGCGAAGACGGGCCCGCTGCGCTGCGTCCAGTTGCCGGCCACCAGCGGGTCGGCGCCGCTGGGCAGGGACATCTCCCACACCTGGTAGTCGGGCTTCCCGGTGTCGCACGTCGAGTAGGTCATCCAGGTACGGCCGTTGCGGTACAGGAACTCGGGGCCCTCACGGACCTCCGGGCAGCCTCCCGCCCCGTTCAGCGCGACGGCGTTGCCCGAGACGGTGTACGGGTTCGACATGGGCGCGATGTTCAGCCCGTTGTGCTGGTACGCGTTGATGCCGCTGTAGGCGAGATAGAGCCGGCCGTTGTGCTGGAGGATCCCGGGGTCGATGGCGAAGTCGTTCGCGTGGTTGGGCGGGGTCAGCTTCGCCTTGAAGTGGTAGGGCCCCGCCGGGTCGTCGCCGGCCGACTCCAGGACGTAGAGCCGGTGATGGTCGTCCACTCCGTCGTCGGCCGTGTAGTACATGTACCAGCGGCTGTCGAAGCGGTAGAACTCGGCTGCCCAGATGTGCTGGTTGCGCGAGGCGTCGGTGTCCGTCCACACGGTGATCGGTTCGGCGTCGAGCAGGGTTCCCAGCGAGGGGGAACGCCACATCTTGATGCTGCCGCCCTGTGTGGTGGTGAGGTGGTAGGCCCCGTTCGCGTACGTCATGAACGGGTCGGGCCCCGTGTTCAGCGGATTGCGGAAGGTTCCCGAGGCCGCCGCGGCCGCGGCGGGTGCTGCCGCGGTCGGTGCTGTCGTGGCGGGGGCCTGCGGAGCGCAGATCAGGCCGACCAGCAGGGCGAACAGGGCGGTTACCAAGGCGGTGATGGGCCGGGCGCGCATCGCTGGCTCCCCACGTATCGAGGTCCGTATGTGACGGACGGCGTGACATGAGCTGGTGGTTGCCCATGGCAACACAGCGATTACATCGTTGTAAAGAGAGGCGGAGCAAGAGATTCTGACGTTGCATCAGACCGAACGGGCCCGGCGGTGCGGCCGGAACGAACCGGCCGACGCGAACCGGCGTGCCACATCGACGGGCCCGACCGCGAACCGGCGTGTCACATCGAAGGGCCCGGCCGCGAACCGGCCGGTGGGTGTGTCAGCCGACGGTTCGCCGGGCGTCGTGCAGTACCGCCGCGGTGCGTTCGCGGACCGTGTCCGCGTCGACGCCCGGTGCGGTCTCGTGGAGCACGAGTCCGTCCGGCCCGACGTCGATGACGGCGAGGTCGGTGATGATGCGGTCGACCACGCCCTTCCCGGTCAGCGGCAGGCTGCAGCTTTCGACGATCTTCGGTTCGCCGGTCCGGGTGGTGTGTTCCATCAGCACGATGACGCGGCGGGCCCCGTGGACGAGGTCCATGGCGCCGCCCATGCCCTTGACCATGCGGCCGGGTACGGTCCAGTTGGCCAGGTCGCCGGCCGCGGAAACCTGCATCGCGCCGAGGACGGCGACGTCGACCTTGCCACCGCGGATCATCCCGAAGGACAGCGCTGAATCGAAGACGGAAGCGGCCGGCCGCAACGTCACCGTCTCCTTGCCGGCGTTGATCAGGTCGGGGTCGACATCGGCGTGCAGAGGATGGTCACCCACGCCGAGCAGGCCGTTCTCCGAGTGCAGCACCACGTCGATGCCTTCGGGGACATGGGCGGGGATCAGCGTCGGCATGCCGATGCCGAGGTTGACGTACTCGCCGTCGCGCAGTTCGGCTGCCGCGCGGGCCGCCATCTCGTCCCGGGTCCTCATGCGGTCACCTCTCGGGCCGTCAGCTTCTCGATGTCCTTCGCCGCGGCTTGTTCCGCGGTCAGTACGACGACGCGATGGACGTAGATGCCGGGCAGATGCACCTCGTCTGGACCGAGTTCACCGGGCTCGACCAGCTCCTCGACCTCGGCGATCGTGACCCGTCCCGCCATCGCGGCCAGGGGGTTGAAGTTCCGCGCCGACGAATGGAAGGCGAGGTTTCCGTAGCGGTCGCCCCGGGCCGCCCGGACCAGCGCGAAGTCCGTGGGAAGGCCGTGTTCGAGGACGTAGTCACGCTCGACGCCTTGAGCGGTGAAGCGCCGGGTCTCCTTGGGCAGCGAGGACAGGCGCACCTCGCCCTCCGGTCCGTAGCGCAGCGGCATGCCTCCGTCGGCGATCACCGTGCCGACCCCGGCGGGTGTGTAGAAGGCGGGGATGCCGCAGCCGCCGGCGCGCAGCCGCTCGGCGAGGGTGCCCTGCGGAGTGAGCTCGACCTCGACCTCGCCGGCGAGGTACTGCCGGGCGAACTCCTTGTTCTCGCCGATGTACGAGGCGGTGATCCGGCGGATCCGCCGCCGCTCCAGCAGGATGCCAAGACCCCGCCCGTCGGTGCCGCAGTTGTTGGACGTCACGTCGAGGTCCGTCGTGCCGGCGTCGGCGAGAGCTTCGATCAGTACCGTCGGGATGCCGCAGAGCCCGAACCCCCCGACCGCGAGGCTGGCACCGTCGGGGATGTCGGCCACGGCCGGGGCGGCACTCCCGGCGATCTTGTTGACAGGCATACGTGTGCTCTTTCTGGGTCGGTCAGCCGCCGGCGAGTGCGCGGACGGTGCGGGAAGGGCTGGGCCGGCCGAGCAGATCGGCGAGCCACGTACTCGTCTCGACGAGCTTGGCCAGATCCACTCCGGTGTCGATGCCGAGGCCCGCGAGCTGCCACAGCAGATCCTCCGTGGCCAGGTTGCCGGTGGCGGACTTCGCGTAGGGGCAGCCGCCCAGGCCGCCGGCGGAGGCGTCGACGGTGGTCACCCCGTGCCGCAGCGCGGTCAGGGTGTTGGAGAGGGCCTGACCGTAGGTGTCGTGGAAGTGCACCGCGATGCTCTCCAGCGGTACGCCGGCCGTGGTGAGGGCGTCCAGCAGGGCGGCGACCCGGCCGGGGGTGGCGACCCCGATGGTGTCGCCGAGGGACAACTCGGTGCAGCCCAGGGCGATCAGCCGGGTGGCCACCGACACCACCTGCGGAATCGGGACCTCGCCCTCCCAGGGGTCCCCCCAGCACATGGAGAGGTAGCCGCGCACCCGCATCCCGTTTTCGCGGGCCTGTCCGACGACCGGCGCGAACATCTCCAGGGACTCGTGGACCGTCCGGTTGAGGTTGGCCCTGGCGAAGCTTTCCGTCGCCGAACCGAACACCGCGATGTCGTCCACCCCGAGGTCGACGGCCCTCTCCAGGCCCCGCATGTTGGGGACCAGTACCGGGTACCGCACGCCCGGCCTGCGGTCGACGCGGCGCAGGACATCCTCCGCGTCGGCGAGTTGGGGCACCCACTTCGGATGGACGAGACTGGTGGTCTCGACGACGGAGTGCCCGGCGTCGGCCAGGCGCTCCACCAACTCCGCCTTCACGGACGTCGGTACGGTCGCGGACTCGTTCTGCAGCCCGTCGCGGGGGCCGACTTCGCAGACGGTGACCCGGTCGGGGAGCCCGGGCAGCTGATCGATGCCGTAGCCGGTCACGGGGAGACCTCCAGTGGGGGAGCGCTGTCGGTACGGCCGGGGCGCAGCGCCGCGGCCGTACGGGGGATGGATGGTCCTGCGGCGTGACGTGGCCGACGGGCGGGCGTGCGAGGACCAGGCCGCCCGTCCGGGTGCCGCGTGCCTGCCGGGGTCAGCGGCCGGCGCGCAGTTCGGCGAGGACGCGCTGGGCGTGGTCGGCGCGGACCTGCTTGTCCGCGACGAGACGGGCGACGAGGGCAGGCACTTCCTCCGCGCTCGCACCCGCCGTGAGGGCGACGTTGCGGGCGTGCAGCGACATGTGCCCGCGCTGGATGCCCTCGGTGGCCAGCGCACGTACCGCGCCGAAGTTCTGCGCCAGCCCGACGGCGACGATGATCTCCGCCAGCTCGGTCGCGGTGGTGACACCGAGGAGGGCGATCGAGGCCTGCGCCACCGGGTGCAGTTTGGTCGCACCGCCCACCAGACCGACCGGCATCGGCAGTTCCAGGGTGCCGACCACGTTTCCGTCGGCGTCCTTCTCGAACCGCGACATCGACGTGTAGTGCCCGGTGGGGGAGATCGCGTGGGAGTGGGCGCCGGCTTCGACCGCGCGGGTGTCGTTGCCGGTGGCGAGGACGACCGCGGAGATGCCGTTCATGATGCCCTTGTTGTGGGTGGCCGCACGGTAGGGATCGGACTCCGCGAGCGCCGCCGCGTGGACGATGTCGTCGACCACCGACTCGCCGCCCAGCGCCTCGGCGTCGAAGACGGCCCGCGCCCGGGAGAGGCGCTGATCCGCCTTGTTGGTCAGGATCCGCAGCAGCGTACGGCCGCCCGCGATCTGGCCGGCCCGGACGGCGACGGCCTCGGCCATGGTGTTCACCGCGTTGGCGCCCATCGCGTCGCGGACGTCCACGTGCAGATGGGCGACGACGTAGGTGCCGGCCCGGGACGGGACGACCCGCACCGAGATGTCACGGACCCCGCCGCCGAACTCGATCAGCTTCGGGTCCTGGGCGTCGGCCAGTTCGACGAGTTCCCGGCGGGCCTCCAGCAGCCGGAGCCGGCCCGCCTCGGGGTCACGTACACCGATGATCTGGACCTGGGCCTGCATGACCGGCTCGGTGGACGAGGTGAAGAAGCCGCCGTGGGCGCGGGCCACCTTGGCCGAGTTGGAGGCCGCGGCGACCACCGAGGCCTCCTCGCTGGCCATCGGCACGAGCACGTCACGGCCGTTGACGGTGAAGTTGGTCGCCACGCCTACGGGGAGCTCCATGACCCCGACCACGTTCTCGATCATGTGGTCGGCCAGGTCGACACCGAGGCCGTGCTGCGGGGCGAAGGCGGCGATGCGCTGCGGATCGACGGTGGCGGACTCCGCCACGATCCGACGGCGTGCGTCGACGGACAGGTCCCGTAGACCCTGGATACGGCTGGTGCGCGGCATACGGCCCCTCCACTGCGTTGTGGTCACCGAACGGCTCGGTGCGGTAGGCGACGCTAGTTGCGTTCCGCCTACACAGGTATGGGTGAACGGCCCATACGCACTGGCGATCCACTGGACGATCGGCCCTGCCGCACCCCAGGGTCCGCCCTCGGAGCAAGCCCGTCGGGTGCGCGATCGCCCCCTCCGCTCAAGCGCTTCTCGTGAGGTGGGCCAACTGCACCGCGACCGTGATCCGGAAGAGCCGGTCGGGCTCCTGCCAGTCCGCCCCGAGGAGTTCCGCCGTGCGTTCCAGCCGCTGCAGCACCGTGTTCTTGTGCAGGTGGAGCGCGCGGGCGGTGGCGACCGGACTCATCCGGTTGCCGAGATAGGCGGCCAGGGTGGGCACGAGCTTCCCGGCGTGCGCGGCGTCCCAATCCAGCAGCGGACCGATGACCCGCCGCAGGTACGTCGCCACACGCGGCTCGCCGGGACCGAACAGCGCCGTGTACGGAAGGTACGCGTCGGCGGTGACGGCGGCGTCGTCCAGCCCGAGGGCCGGCAGGACGCCCACACAGGCCGACGCGGCGTCGATCCGGTCGCGCAGATCGTGGTCCAGGTCCGAGAAGCCCGCGCCGACCGCCAGCACGGGGGCCCGTACGGTACGGCCGACGGTGGCATGGACGGAGGCGCTCGCCGCGGCCGCGTCCTCGTCGGTGGTGAGGGCGATCACATGGTCGGCGTACTCCCCGATCAGCCCGCTCTCGCGGCGCAGACCGCGGACGGCCTCATGACGCAGTTCGGCGGGCAGCGCGACCACGACCACCGAGCGCAGTGCGTCGAGCCGGATGCCTCGCGCGCGGGCCCGGGTGGCGAGGTCGGCGTGGCGCTCGGGGTCGGCGGAGAGCAGATCGGCCAGCAGGTCGCTGCGTACCCGCTGCTCGGCCTCGATCATGGCGTCCTGCTTGAGATTGAGCAGTGCGGTGATCTGGGCGGCGCGTTCCGCGGTGCGCAGCTCGACCGGTCCGAACGGAACCTCGCCCGGCTCCAGCAGCAGCGCGCCCAGCAGGGTCGCACCGGCCAGGACGGCGACGACGTAACCCCCGTCCGTCGCGGTGCACCGGCCGCTGCGGCGGCTGCGGTCGACCGCCGTGGCCACGGGTTCCTCCAGACGCCCCACGTCGAGGAGCGTCACCTCGCACCGCAGGGCCCGGCCGAGCGCGGTGGCGACATCGGACGCCTCGCTGCCCTGGAGCACCAGGCCGGTGAGTTCGCTGTGCACCTCGCTGGCCCGCTCCATGGCCTCCACATGACGGGCGAGCTCACCGTAGGCGTGGCGGGTCTCGTCGGCCGCGTCCTGGGTACGGGCCAGCAGCCGTGCGGTCTGCAGCACGACGGCGGCATGGTCGGCGAAGGCCGACAGCAGGGAGATCTCCTCCGGGGCGAACTCGTGCTCGACACGGTTGGCGGCGAACAGCACACCGATCACCTCGTCACCCGCGAGCAGCGGGACGCCGAGCATCGACACGAGGCCCTCCGCGGTCACGGCGGAATCGATGCCGGAGTCGTGCGGCGCCTGGGTCATCGTGGCGTAGGACGACGTCCAGCAGGGCCGGCGTCCCTCGACCACCCGGCTGGCCAGACCCATCCCGGGCGGCACCCGCAGACCCGGGAACGACGGCGCGACCGTCCCGAGGGTCGTGCGCACCCGTAGCTCACGGCTGTCCTCCTGGTACTCGGACAGATAGGTGACGTCCGTGCCCATCAGGTCGTGCGCCCGCTCCACGAGCCGGCCCAGCAACTCGTCGACGTCGCGGAGCTGGGCCAGCTCACGCGCGGAGGAGAACAGCGCCGCCAGCTCCTGACCACGGCGCCGCCACCGGTCGGAGGTCGCGCGCAGCCGTCGCAGCTCCTGCCCGATGCGCACGCTGTCCCGCCGGGAGAGGGACACCGTCGCCAGCAGCTCGTCGACGTCCGCCTCCTGCTCGGCGGACGCGGCCTGGAGCAGGCTCACGACCGCGTCGACCGGAAAAGTGTCCGCCATGTGCGAGCCTCACCTTCTGTGCCGATGAGCCACCGGCAACCCGAACCCAGTGGACCGAACATACATAGCCGCGCGGTGACGGCGCACGTAGCGTCCACAGCAGCGCCGAGGCAGGGAAGCCTGCGCGAGCCGCCTCGCGAGCCGCCTGGCGTGGGCCGGGCGCGCACAGCGCCGACGCAGTCACAGGACAGCACAGCACAGCACCGACGCAGTCAAAGGAGACAGCGAGCATGACACTTCATGTGGGCATCGACGTCGGTGGGACCTTTACCGACGCCGTGGCGGTCGTCGACGGGGTCGCCGTACGGGGCAAGGCCTTCTCGACCAAGGACGTGACCACCGGAATCCTGGGCGCGCTGGCGGTGCTCCAGGAACGCGCGGGGATGACCGAGGCCGCCTTCTTCGCCGCCGTGGACCGCTTCGTGCTCGGCAACACCATCGTCACCAACGCGGTGGACGAACAGAAGTTCGCCCCCGTGGGACTGCTGACCACCCAGGGCTTCCGCGACACGCTGCGCATCGCCCGGTCGGCCCGTACCGACGAGCGCGACCCGCACAAGATGGCGGCGCCGCCGGACATCGTGGAGCGCCGCCGCATCATCGAGGTCGCTGAGCGGGTCGACGCGCACGGCACGGTGCTGGCGCCGCTCACCGACGAGGCGATCGCCGGCGCGGTCGACGCGGTGCTGGCGGCCGGCGCGCAGGCGATCGCCGTCTGTCTGCTCTGGTCGTTCCGCAACCCGGTGCACGAGAAGGCGATCGGGGAGTACCTGGACGCACACCACCCGGACGTCCCGTACACGCTCTCCAGCCGTCTCACTCCCGTGTACCGCGAGTACGAGCGCATGGTCACCACCGCGCTGGACGCCGCCGTCAAGCCGATCGTGGCGTCCCACTTCCACCAGCTCGCCGACGAGCTGCGCGGCCGGGGGCTGCGGGCACGGGTGCAGATCATGCAGGTGCACGGGGGATTCCTGTCGGTCGAGGAGACCAGCAAGGCCCCGATCCAGATGTTCAACTCCGGCCCGGTCGGCGGTGTCACCGGGGCCCGGCTGCTGGGCCGGCAGCTCGGCCGCCGACGCGTGCTGACCGCCGACATGGGCGGCACCAGCCTCGACGCGGCAGCGATCATCGACGACGAGTTCCGGCTGCTGCCGCGGGCCGAGATCGGCGGCCTGCCCACCAGCCTGACCGCCGTGGACATCGAGACCATCGGCGCCGGCGGCGGCAGCCTCGCCTGGGTCGACGGCCGCAACCTGCTGAGGGTCGGCCCGCACAGCGCGGGCTCCACCCCGGGCCCCGCCTGCTACGGCAAGGGCGGCACCCGCCCGGCCGTCACCGACGCGGCGCTGGTGCTCGGGCTCATCAACCCGCACTACTACCTCGGCGGCACCGTCCCCCTCTACGAGGACCAGGCCCGCGCCGCCCTGCGCGAGCACGTGGCCGAACCGCTGGGCATCACCGAGGACGCCGCGGCCGAAGGCGTCTACCGGCTGGCGACGTCGCAGATGTCCAACGCGCTGCGCAAGATCACGGTGAACCGGGGACACGATCCGCGCGAGTTCACCCTCGTCGGCTTCGGTGGCGCGTGCGGTCTGTTCGCCGCCGCCATCGCCGCCGAGGCGGGCGTGCGCGAAGTGGTCGTCCCGCGCAACGCCGCCGTGTTCTCCGCGCACGGCCTCATGCACGCCGACTCCGTGTTCTCCGCCGTACGCACGAGCCCCTGGACGATGGATCAGCCCGCCGCCGACCTGGACAAGGAGTTCACCGCCCTGGAGGAGCGTGCCCAGGCCTGGTTCGAGGCCGAGGGCATCCCCGAGGACCGGCGTGAACTCTTCCGCGAGGCCGACGTCAAGTTCATGGGCCAGATCTTCGAAGTCACCACCCGGCTGCCCGCGGGCACCTTCGGCGAAGCGGACAAGGCCGCGCTGCGGACGCAGTTCATCGCCGACTACGAGGAGGAGTTCGGCGCCGGAACCGCCTGGGCCGAGGCGGACATCCTGCTGGTCAACTCACGGGTACGGGCGATCGGGCGCAGCGACGTGCAGAAGGTCGAACGGGTCGCGGGCGGCGACGAGCGGCACGAGCTCAGCCGCCGCAAGGTCCTGGAGCCGCTCACCGGCAAGCGGCTGGAGATCGACGTGCACCGCGGATTCGCGGCCCTCGGCCGGGCCGAAGGGCCCTGCCTCCTGGAGGAGCCGGACACCACGGTGTACGTGCCGAGCGGTGCCACCGTCGCACTCACCGACGGCGGCGACTTCCTGATGCGCCTCGCCGACCGCTGACCTTCGCCCCGTCCGTCAAAGGAGACGACCATGAGTGGCACCCCGCACAACCTGCCCGACGGCTTCGACCCCGTGACCCTCGAAGTGATCCGCATGCGCCTGGACTCCATCGTGGAGGAGATGGGCATCGCGATGATCCGCTCGTCGGGCTCGCCGGTCATCACCGAGGCCGGCGACTTCAACACCGCGCTGTTCGACCCCACCGGCCGCATCTACGCCTACTCCGACTACGTCCAGTTCCACATCGGCTCCGGCAGCGTCGCCGTACGGAACCTGGTGGAGGCGATCGAGGGGGAGCAGCTGTCGCCCGGTGACGCGTTCATCAGCAACGACCCGCACACCGCCGGCGCCAGCCACCCGCCGGACACCAACGTCATCTCGCCGATCTTCCACGGCGACGAGCTGATCGGCTGGGCACAGTCGCAGGCGCACCTCATCGACGTCGGTGGCATGACCCCCGGCGGCTTCGCGCCCGGCGCCCACGACTGCTACGCCGAGGCGCTGCGGCTCCCGCCGGGCGTGAAGATCTTCGAGCGCGGCGAACCCGTCGAGTGGGTCCGCCGCATCCTCCTCAACAACGTCCGCGTACCCGCCCTGTTCTGGAACGACGTGCGCTCCCTCGTCGCCAGCAACAACACCGGCATCCGGCGGCTGCTGGCCACGACGGAGGAGTTCGGCCTCGACCGGTTCCGGGACTACACGAAGCTGTCCTTCGAGCTGGCCGAGCAGGTCGTGCGCGACCGCGTCCGCGAGATCCCCGACGGCACCTACGCCGCCGAGGAGTGGACGGAGCACAACGGACACGTCGACGAGCTCTACCGCGTCGCCTGCACGATGACCAAGCGCGACGACCAGGTGACCTTCGACTTCACCGGCTCCAGCGAGCAGACCGACGGCTTCGTCAACTGCAGCTACGGTGCGCTCGTCGGCAGTGTCGCCAGCGCCATCGTGCCGATCCTCGCGTGGGACGTCCCCTTCAACGAAGGGGTCATGACCGCGTTCGACATCGTCGCCGAGCCCGGTTCGATCGTGAATCCGCGCCCTCCGGCGCCGATCAGCAACGGGCACCTGACGACCGGCGCCCGGGTCAGCCGCGTCATCACGAAACTGATGAACGAGGCGTGCCGCACCAGCGGTGACGACGTCATCCGCGACCGCACCCAGGGTGTCTGGGGCGACTCGTGGACGGGCGGCATCTCCGCGGGCACCACCGACGACGGCGAGTACTTCGTGCTGTTCAACATGGACGGCGGAGGCATGGGCGCCGGTGCCCAGCCGGAGAGCGACGGGCTCGACTGCGCGGGCATGATGACCCAGGTCAACAACATGCTGCCGGACGTCGAGATGAACGAGATGCTCTACCCGGTGCTCTACCTGTGGAAGCAGCTCAACGTCGAGAGCGCCGGACACGGCGCCCACCGCGGCGGCCTCGGCCTGCGCTTCGCGTGGACCCTGCACGGGGCACAGGAGGTCACCCAGACCGTGTTCGCCCCCAACGCCCAGGTGACCGCCGACGGCTTCGGCGGGGGACTGCCCGGCGGCGGCAGCGGCCACGAGGTCTGGCGCCGCAGCAACGTCGCCGACCTCCTCACCGAGGGCCGGGTGCCCGACCCCGGCACCCTGGACAGCGCGGAGCGCGAGCTGCTCGCCATCAACCAGCAGTCCGTCAGCATCCGCGACGGCGACGTGCTGGTGCAGTGGATCGCCGGCGGAGGCGGCTACGGCGACCCTCTGCTCCGCGACCCGGAGCTCGTCGCCGCCGACGTCCGGGACGGATACGTGACCGAGGGGACCGCGCGGCGCACCTATGGCGTGGTCGTCACCGACGGGGCCGCCGACGAGTCGGCCACCACGCGGGCGCGCGCCGCGCTGCGCGAGGAACGCCTCGGCGGCAGCCCCGAGCGGCCCGTTCCGGCGGACTCCCCGGCCCGGGCCTCCGCACCACAGCGCGACGCCGACGGCTGGCACGTGCCGGCCAGCGGTGCCCGCCTGGGTACGGGCGACGACTGGCACGACCTCGCACACAAGGTCACCCATGTCGCGGCCGACCGGCTCGCCGAGCACGGAGTGCGCGTCCGCCCCCGCACCGACGGCTGGAAGATCGTCATCGACGAGTTCTACAGTCCCTCGTGCGGCACCCTCCTCGATGCCCGTGTCCGGGTGGACACCGGCGAGAGCTGACCGAGAACAGAAGCAAGGAACCAACATGACCTTCAACGACGCCGGGCCCTTCGCGGGCATGCTGCCCGGAGGACTGTCCGAGGGCGCGCTGCGCGGTGTGGTCGTCCTCGACATCACACGGGTGGTGGCGGGGCCGTTCTGCTCGATGCTGCTGGCGGATCTCGGCGCGACCGTGATCAAGATCGAGAACCCGAAGGAGCCGGACTACGCCCGGGACTTCCCGCCCAAGCTCACGGCGGACTCCGGCGAGGAGTTCAGCGGGTTCTTCGCGCAGTTCAACCGGAACAAGTTCGGCCTGACCATCGATCTGTCGACCGACGGGGGCAAGGAGCTCCTCAAGAAGCTGGTGCGGCGCGCCGACGTCCTCGTGGAGAACTTCCGGCCGGGCACCATGGACAAGCTCGGCGTCGGCTACGACGTCCTGCGCCAGGAGAACCCGCGCCTGGTCTACACGGCGATCTCCGGCTACGGGCAGAACGGCCCGTACCGGCGCCGGCCCGCCTACGACAACAGCGCGCAGGCAACCGGCGGCCTGTGGTCGATGAACGGCTTCCCCGACCGGCCGCCGGCCCGGGTCGGCACCATCATCGGCGACCTCTCCGCGACGCTGTACGCGGTCATCGGCACCCTGGCGGCCCTGCGGCACGCGGAGAAGACGGGCCAGGGGCAGATGGTCGACATCTCCCAGCAGGACTCGGTGCTCAGCCTCACCGAGAACGCGGTCGTGTCCTACACGGTCGACGGCAAGGTCCCCGGCCCCCTGGGCAACGAGCACCCGTTCGTCAAGCCCTACGAGCTGTACCCGTGCAAGGACGGATTCGTCTTCTTCGGCGGCTACACCGACAAGTTCTGGCGGCTGTCCTGTCAGCTGTTCGGACAGCCCGAACTCGCCGACGACCCCGAGATCGACACCATGGCCAAGCGGTTCACGCCCGAGGTGTACGAACGCCGGGTCCGGCCGCTGCTGCACCGGTGGTTCGAGGACAGGACGAAGACCGAGCTTGAGGAGATCGTCGGGGACGCCGTACCGCTGAGCGCGATCAAGGACATCGCCGAGGTCGTCGCGGACCCGCAGATCGCCGCGCGCGACATGGTCGTCGACGTCGACTATCCCGACTTCGGCGAGCTGCGGATGTTCGGATCACCGGTCAAGCTCGGGGACACGCCCACCCAGCCGCGGGGACTCGCGCCGAGGGTCGGCGAACACTCGGACACCGTCCTGCGGGCACTCGCCGACCTCGACGAGGACGCGATCGCACGGCTGCGGGCAGAGGGAGCCGTCTGATGGGCGGCATCACCCTCGACAGGGACGGCGACGTCGCGATCGTGCGCTTCGACCGCCCGGCGAAGCTCAACGCCCTCACCCTCGCGATGTACGACGAACTCGGCGCGGCCTTCGCCGAGGTCCGCGACAACGACGCGTTCGCCGTCGCGGTCCTCACCGGCAGCGGCGACCGGGCCTTCTGCGTGGGCGCCGACCTCACCGAGTCCATCCCGGCGCTGGCGGAGGGCCGCTTCGACATCTCGCGCTGGGACGCCGCGCACCAGAAGCACACCTCGCTGTTCAAGCCGGTCATCGCCGCGGTGAACGGCCTGTGCCTCGGCGGCGGCTTCGAGATCATGCTGTCCACCGACATCAGGATCGCGGCCGACACGGCGCAGTTCGGCCTCCCCGAGAGCGGCGTCGGCGTCGTGCCGGCCGGCGGTACGCTCACCAGGCTCACCCGCCAGATCCCGTACGCGTGGGCGATGGAACTGATGCTCCAGGGCGACCGCGTCACGGCCGAGCAGGCGCTGCGCTACGGGCTGCTCAACGAGGTGGTCCCCGCCGCCGACCTCCTCGACGCGGCCCTGCACCGCGCCCATCGGCTCGCCACGCGCAGCGGCACCGCCCTGCGGACCATCAAGGAGG
The DNA here is from genome assembly GCF_018070025.1 of Streptomyces liliiviolaceus. Lineage (NCBI taxonomy): Bacteria > Bacillati > Actinomycetota > Actinomycetes > Kitasatosporales > Streptomycetaceae > Streptomyces > Streptomyces liliiviolaceus. Next base: position 1,373,561 of record NZ_JAGPYQ010000002.1, on the reverse strand, counting down.
CCGTGCTCCGCCTCGGCGACCTCCCGCAGGACCAGGCTTTCCACAGCGAGGCCCTCTACGGGCAGAAGGCCTTCACCTCACCGGACGCCCGTGAGGGGCTGAGCGCGTTCACCGAACGCCGCGAGCCCGACTTCCCCTCCCGCCCCCGACCATGACGCCCGTGGCCGGCGCGAGCGCGCCGGCCACCACGGGTCGGGCCCGCCGGCCGGCTCAGTCGTGATGAGGCGCATCGGGAGCAGCACGAGGGCGGCGGCTGCCGGGCTTCCGGCCGCCGTCGTTGGCCGTGAGCCAGCTCGACAGCTGCCGTACGGCCGCGTCGATCTCCTCGTGCGCGTAGTGATCGGGGTCCCAGCCGGCGTACAGCGAGATGGCCAGCGGACGGCCCTGGCCGGTCAGAGGGCGCACGCTCAGGTCGAACTGCGGATGGTCGACGACGACGCAGACGCCGTGGCCCGCGGCGGCCAGGGCCTGCGCCATGGCCTCGGACTGCGGCTCGAAGGCGGGCCTCAGCGGTGTGCTCTGCTCGTACAGGGTGGTGTCGAGGGCGCGCCGTACGGCGCTGGCCCGGCTGCTGACGATGACCGGGTGGGCGAGCAGACTCGCCAGCTCCAGGTCGCCGCCGCCCTCCTGGGCGATGGGGTGCGAGGCGGGCATCTGGGCACTGATCCGACGGCCCCCCAGCCGCCGCGCCGCCATGCCGCCGGGCGGCGGACCGGTGGAGATGCCGATGTCGACGTCCCCGGCCAGCAGTCGCTCGTACACCTGGTCCGGCTCGCAGCCCCGGGCGTCGGTGAAGGGGCCGCCGAGCTCGGCGACGTACGGGGCGATGAGGTGCGTGATGGTGGAGTTGGGGCAGGCCACGCGGAACTGGAGCGGGCTCTGCCCGGACACGGCCTGAAGCAGCTCCGTGCCCTGCGCGGCGCGCAGCGTGAGATCCCTGGCCACGGGTACGAAGCGGCGTCCGGCCGCCGTGAGCTGCACCCCCGTGCTGGTGCGCCGGAGCAGCTCCGCGCCCAGTTCCCGTTCGAGGGAGCGCAACTGCCGCGAGACGGAGGGCTGGGCCACATGGACGCGCGCGGCGGCGGCCGTCATCGAGCCGGTGTCCACCACCGCCAGGAAATACCGCAGGACCCGCAGTTCCATCGTGCCTCCGTCGTGCCGCGGCCGCGTCGCCGCCGCGCCTCCACCGCTCAGTCCCGCCACCGTATCCCCGCTCGGCCACGGCCATGCCTTCGAGGTATGACCGTACAGCTCAGAAGGTACTGGACCGTATGGCCGGTGGGCCACGAAACTATGGCCGACCGGACAACACCGTTCGAACGGGCACCCGCAGCGTCGCGGTCAACGCAGGACCTCGTGCCGCCTCGCGCCGCGCACAGGTCACATCCCCCGCCGGCACCGCCGCTTATTCCCGGAGTCAGCCATGCCCCAGACCACATCCACCGCCGGCCGCAAAGCCAGACAGGCCACCACCGCGTCCTTCATCGGGACCGCCGTCGAGTGGTACGACTTCTACATCTACGGCACCGCCACCGCCCTGGTGTTCGGCAAGCTGTTCTTCCCCACCGCCAGTCCCACCGCCGGCACCCTCGCGGCCTTCGCCACCTTCTGGGTCGGCTTCCTGGCCCGCCCGCTGGGCGGACTGATCTTCGGCCACATCGGTGACCGCGTGGGACGCAAGAACGTCCTCGTCACCACCCTCGTCCTGATGGGGACCGCCACCACCCTCATCGGCCTGCTGCCCACCTACGCCACCATCGGCGCCGCCGCACCGGTCCTGCTCGTCCTGCTCCGCGCCGTACAGGGCATCGCGGTCGGCGGCGAATGGGGTGGCGCGGTGCTCATGGCCACCGAGAACGCCGAGCACAAGCGCCGCGGCTTCGCGGGCATGTGGGTCCAGCAGGGCTCGCCGGCCGGGTCCATCCTGGCCACCCTCGTCTTCATCGCCGTCGGAAACCTGCCCGACGACGCCTTCATGACGTGGGGCTGGCGCGTCCCCTTCCTGCTCTCCGCCGTGCTGGTGATCATCGGTCTGGTGATCCGGCTGAAGGTCACCGAGTCCACCGACTTCGAGAAGGCCAGGCAGCAGGAGGACGCCACCCCGAAGATTCCCGTGGTCGAGCTGTTCCGCACCTCCCGCGTGCTGGTCCTGCTCGGTGTGGGTGCCAGCGCCATGGGCATCTCGTCCGCCTACTTCACCAACACCTTCGTGCTGTCCTGGGCCACCAGCGACCTGGGCGTGCACCGGCAGACCATGCTCGACATCCTGCTGATCCTCGCCGTTCTGCAGTTCCTGTGGCAGCCGCTCGCGGCACTCCTCGCCCAGCGCGTGGGAACGGTACGGGTGATGGCGGGCGCCCTGATCGCCAACATCGTCGTCGCGGTGCCGATGTTCCTCCTGATCGCCACCCGCAACAGCACACTGATCGGGGTGGGGCTGGCCCTGGGCGTGCTCACCGGATGCAGCTACTACGCGCTGCTGGCCGGCTTCCTGTCCCAGGCGTTCCCGGTCAAGGTCCGCTACACCGGCGTCTCCCTGGCCTACCAGCTGTGCAGCACGATCATCGGCGGCTCCACCCCCTTCGTCGCCCAGTGGCTGCTCACCCGGGGCGCGGGCCACTGGCCGGTGGTCGGCTACTACATCACGCTCCTGCTGCTGACCACCGTCTGCGTGCTGGCCCTGGCCCGGTACCGCTCGGGCCCCCGCGACGACACCTCGGGGACCGACGCCCGTGAGCGGGAGAGCCTCCCCACCGTCGCGTAGGCCGGCCACACGCTCGAACCCCCTTCCTAGGACGCAGTCATGCACTTGGACGCACTGTTCACCAACGGCCGTTTCACCACGCTCGACGCGGACCGGCCCACCGCACACACCCTCGGGGTCTTCGGGGGCCGGATCGTCGGCCTCGACGAAGAGGTCGCCGGCTGTACCGCCGACCGGGTCCACGACCTGGGCGGAGCCCCGGCGGTGCCCGGCTTCAACGACGCCCACCAGCACCTGAGCATGCGAGGCCGCCGCCTCCTCGAACTCGACCTGCACGCGCGGACCGTCCCCACCCTCGACGCCCTCTACGCCGCCGTACGCGAGCGGGCGGCACGGCTGGGCCCCGACGAGTGGCTCTTCGGCGCGGGCTACGACCAGAACAAGATCGGCGCCCACCCCACGGCCGAAGCCCTGGACGAAGCGGCCCAGGGGCGCCCCGTGTGGCTGGAGCACGTCTCCTGCCACATGGGCGTGGGCAACACCGCGGCCTTCACCCGCGCCGGCTTCACCGACCGGCTGGGTGTCCCCGACATCGACGGCGGCCATGTCGAACGCGACCCGGACGGCAGGGCGGTCGGCCTGCTCCAGGAAACCGCCCAGCACCTGGTGACCCGGGCGTTCCGCCCCTCGCCCCTCGACTCGGTCGTCGCCGCAATCAAGGCAGGCAACGACCAGGGCGTGAGCGAGGGCATCACCAGCCTCACCGAGCCGGGCATCGCCGCCGCCGAACACGTCGGACACGGCCCCGCCGACCTGCACGCCTTCCACCGGGCCGTCCAGGAAGGCGCACTGAGCATCCGTACCACGGTCATGCCCTACATGACCGTCCTGCACGACATGGGAGCCGTCGGTGACGGTGACACCTGGTTCGGGCTGGACCTGGGCCTGCGCAGCGGATTCGGCGACGACCGACTGAAGATCGGCGCCACCAAGATCGCCACGGACGGCTCGCTCATCGGCCGCTCGGCACACATGTGCTGCGGCTACCAGGACGAACCCGACAACGTCGGCTTCCTCCAGTTCGACGAACAGTGGCTGCACCGCACGATCACCGAGGCGCACCGGTGCGGCTGGCAGATCGCCGCCCACGCCATCGGGGACGCCGCCATCGACGTCGTCCTGGACGCCTTCGAGGCCGCGCAGGCCGCCCATCCGCGCCGGGACGCGCGCCACCGCATCGAGCACTTCGCCGTCGCCTCCGACAAGCAGGTCCGCCGTCTGGTGGACAACGGCGTCGTCCCCGTCCCGCAGGGGCGCTTCGTCTCCGAGATCGGCGACGGAATGATCACCGCGCTGGGTCCCGAACGCGCCGAACTCTGCTACCGCATGCGCAGCCTCCTGGACGCCGGGGCCGTCCTTCCCGGCAGCAGTGACGCCCCGGTCGCGCACGGCAGCCCGCTGCTCGGCATCCACGACATGGTCAACCGCCGTACCGCGGGCGGCGCCCCGCTGGCCCCCGCCGAGGCGCTCACCCCCGAACAGGCCCTGTACGCCTACACCGTGGGCTCCGCCTACGCCGAACACGCCGACGACCGCAAGGGCCGCCTCTCCCGCGGCATGCTGGCGGACTTCGCCGTCCTCTCGGACGACCTGCTGGCCGTCGACCCGCAGCGGATCGACACCCTGTCCGTCGGTGCCACGGTGATCGGCGGAGCCGTGGTCCACGACACCGGCGCCCTGTCCGGGTAGTCGTCACTCCTCGGGTATTCGTCACTCCCTGGGACCGACTCCCGTGTGGGCCGGTCGTTCGCCTCGGCGTCGGTCGAGGCGAACGACCGGCCTTTTCGGGCCGACGTGCGGGGCGCGACCGCCATGTGCACTTTGGCGCCGCGCATCGCGACGAGGTGGGCCGGAGAGCATGTCGGCCCGCCTCCGGAGTCCACCCACGGCTAAGGTCAACGCCGTCGCAGCGGTGATCGGTGTGGGAGGACGCAGTTGCCAGGACAGGGCGGTTTCGGTGCCGGTCAGCTGACTTCCCCGTCCGGACCGTCCGGACCCTCCGGCCCGCCTTCCCCGCCCGGGCCGCGGCTCGTCGGCCGGGACCGTGAAGTCGCCCTGCTGGAGGCGGCGTTGGACCGATCCGCCGTGGTGCTCATCGAGGGTGAGGCGGGGATCGGCAAGACCCGGCTGCTGCGTGAGTTCCTCGTCTCCCGTACCGGGCGCGGGCTCCGCACCCTGATAGGGACCTGCCCCGAGCTGCGTGTCCCGCACACCCTCGGCGCGGTCGTGGACGCCGTCCGCGACGGGGTCGTCGATGTGGCGGAACTGGGGCTCAGCGGTCTGGGCGGTGCGCTGCGGCCGCTGTTCCCCGAATGGGCGGCCGAACTCCCCGCGCCGCCGGAGCCGTTGCAGGACCCGACCGCGGCCCGCCATCGGTTGTTCCGCGCGTTCGCCGAGATCCTGACCCGCCTCGAAGGGGCGGTCCTGGTGCTTGAGGACGTGCACTGGGCGGACGAGACCACCCTGGAGTTCCTGCTGTTCCTGGTCTCCCGCCGACCTCTGCCGGTACGGCTGGTGGCGACCTACCGGCGCGATGAAGTGCCCCTCGGATCAACGTTGTTGAGGCTGTCCTCCCGGCCGCCCGCGGACGCGCACCTGACCCGGCTGACCCTCGAACCCCTGGAGCCGGGCGACACCGCCACCCTCGTCTCCTCGATGCTGGCCGGCGAGCAGGTGTCGACGGAGTTCACGGCCTTCCTGCACGAGCGGACGGCGGGCATACCCCTGGTCGTCGAGGAGTCGGTGCGGTTCATGCTCGACCGGGGCGACCTCGTCCGGCACGGCGGCGGCTGGACGCGCCGCCGCACGGACCGCTGCGAGGTGCCGCCCACGGTCCGCGACGCCGTGCTCCAGCGCGCCGGACGGCTCGGGCCCGACCCCCGCACGGTCCTGTACGCGATGTCGGTGCTGGCCGCACCGGCCGACCTCGCCACGCTGACGGCGGTGACCGGTCTGGCGCAGGAGCGGTTCGCCGGTCAGGCGGCCGACGCCCTGGGATGCGGTCTGCTGCGGGAGAGCGGGCCGGGGCAGTGGTCGTTCCGGCATCCGACGGCCTGCCAGGCCGTCCACGAGGCCGTCCCGTCCCAGGAGCGGCGGGTCATGCACCTGCGGGCGGGCCGGGCGCTGGAGAGGTGGCCGGTGCCGCCCGTGGAGCGCCTGGCCCGGCACTTCCGGCTCGCCGGGGACGCCGAGGCGTCGTCGAAGTACACGGAGCGGGCGGCCGGCCTCAGTGCCCGGTCCGGTGACGTGGCCACGGCGGCGCTGCTGCTGCACGACCTGGTCACGACCGTCGCCCTGCCGGCCGAGGCGCTGGTACGGCTGGTGGCGGGGATCCAGTTCCAGACGCTGCCCGGCTCCGATCCGCACTCGGAGGTCATAGATTCCTTACGGTCGGCGCTCGCGACCCAGGCCCTGACGTCACGACAGGAGGCATCGGTCCGCTTCCAGATCGGCAGGGTGCTCATGGTGGCGGGCGAGATCGAGGTCGGCCGGCTGGAAGTCCTGCGCGCGGTGCCCCACCTGGCGGTCGACTCGCCCGAGGCGGCGCGGGCCCGCACCCTGCTGGCCCTGCCGCTCGGCAAGGCGCTGCCGGCCTCGGAGCATCTGAAGTGGCTGTACGAGGCGCCCGCGGTGGTGCCCTCGATCGCCCCGGGCGACCGTCTGCTGCGGGCGGTGGAGCACGCCTTCGCCCTGCTCATGCTCGGCGAGGAGGCAGGGTGGGCCGCGGCCCGGACGATTCCCGACGAGGCGGCCGGTCCCGAAGAGGCGTCCGTCGTGGCGACCGGCCACGCGAACGTGGGGGAGGAGGCCATGCGGTGGGGGCGCTACGACGAGGCCGGAACGCGGCTGGCCAGATCCCTGGCCCTCGCCGAGCGGTACGGACTGTCCGGCCATCTCGACAGCATCGCCGCGACCAGGGCCCACCTGGACTGGTTCACCGGTACGTGGACGGGGCTCGCCGACCGGACGGCGCGGCTGCTCGACGACGACAGCGGCGTACGGCTGAAGGACCGGTGCGAGGCGGCTCTCGTGGCGGGCCTGGTCCGGGCCTGCGGCGGGGAGCGGGAGGAGGCCGGGGAGTTGTTGCGTTTCGCCGCGCGTGACGATCAGCAGCGTTTCGAGGCCGCCGCGGCACTCGCCCGGCTGGCGCTGCGCGACGGTGATGTCGACGAGGCGCTCCGTCTCACCGAGGAGCCGGCCGCGATCACCGTCGACGGTGGTATCTGGCCCCGCGCCGTCGAGGTCGCCCCGGTACGGGTGAGCGCCCTGCTGGCCGCGGACCGGGACGCCGACGCGGCCCGTCTGGCTGCCGCCTTCGCCCGCGCCGTGGGCGACAGGGACGCCCCGGCGGCGCGGGCGTCCGTGGTGACGTGCCGTGCGCTGCTGGCCGAGGCCCTGGGCCCGGCGGGCGACGCGGAGGCGTTGTTCGCCGAGGCGGCACAGGCGTGGGGGACACTGCCCCGCCCGTACGACGTACTGCTCGCCCGGGAGCGCCAGGCGCGCTGTCTGCTCGTCTCCGGCCGGCAGGATGCGGGCGTGCGGATGCTGTCCGAGGTGTCGCGGCAGTTGGCGGAGCTGGGTGCCCGGGACGACGCCGCCCGGTCGGCGCTGTTCCTGAACGCACGGGGATGGGACGCCCGCAAGGCGCGCGGCCGGGGGAGGCCCAGCTACGGGGACCAGTTGTCCCCGCGCGAACTGGCGGTCACGCGCCTGCTGGCGCGGGGCAGGACGAACCGGCAGATCTCCGAGGCGCTGACGGTGTCGACGCAGACCGTGGCCAGCCAGGTGAAGTCGGCGATGCGCAAACTGCGGGTGACGTCACGGACCTCGCTCGCGATCCGGCTCGTGGAGCTGGGGCTCGTGGACGAACAGACGCAGCCGGCGGCGGGCGACGAGTAAATTCGGCGGCCCGCGGTCGGCACGAAACAAATGCGGGCCGGAGGGCGCCGGTATTAATTCCCGCATCTGAGCGATCGAGCGGGGGACGGAGCCCGTTCCACAATCATGGTCATGCCACGGTCATGTCACACGGTCGCCCCGCCCGCACCGGGGCGGATATCGGCACGGATTCCCTGACACCCCGAACCGACGCGTGTGGCGCGGGACTTGTGTCCCCCGACTGATGTGTCACTCCAGCAAGACGGCCGGATCCGCCCCACAAGTCGGCCGGATCCGCGGCCGGTTGGAGCTCCCGGACGCCCCCATCGCCCGGAAACACCTGTTCGTGCATCTCACAGAGAGATCGATAGCGACAATGAGGCGAAGAGGAACGAGGCGTCTCAGACGCCGAATAAGTGCCCTTACTGTTGGTCTGACCATTCTCGGCATGGTGGTGCCGACGACGGCCGCACACGCCACCGAGCCCACCCTCCCGACGCAGCAGGCGGGCGCCGGTCGGACGACCGATGCCACCATGCCGGACGCCACCATGCCGGACGCCACCGCGGCCGAAGGCGGCCGGTTGACCGAGGGAAGCCGACTGACCGACGACGGCCGACTGGCCGACGTCGTCTCCGGCTCGGGCGCGAGCGTCCCGGTCACACTGATCACCGGGGACAAGCTGGACATCGGTCTCGACGCCGACGGCGCACCGGTCGTCCGGGACATCGAGCCCGCACCGCGCTCCGACGGCTCCACCGTCGTGTTCCACACCATCGCCCACGGCGGCGCCGTCCACGTCGTACCGAACGACGCTCTCGCCCTCGTCGGCGACGACGTTCTCGACTGGTCCCTGTTCGACGTCGTCGAGTTGGCGAAACTCGGCACGGCGGGCCGGACCGGCGAGGTCCCGGTGATCGCCACCTACGACGACGAGGACGCGGTCGCCCGGACTCCGAAGGTCGCCGGAGCGACCCGCGGCAGGGCGTTGCCCAGCGTCGACGGCCGCGCCCTGGCCCTGTCCGACGACGGCACCTGGTGGAAGGGAGTCCGCGGCAAGTCCGGCTCCGCCTCCGCCGCCCGTGCGGCGGGCTCCCTGGCCGGGGTCGAGAAGGTCTGGCTCAACGGTCTCGCCGAGGTGACACTCGACGTCTCCGTGCCCCAGATCGGTGCCGACGTCGCCTGGAGCCGTGGCTACCGCGGTGCCGGTGTCGACGTCGCGGTCCTGGACACAGGGATCGACGCCACCCACCCGGACCTGGCCGGACGCGTCGTCGAGCAGGTCGACTTCACCGGCAACGCACAGGGCGCCCGGGACGGGCACGGACACGGCACCCACGTGGCGTCCACGGTCCTCGGTGACGGCGCCGCGTCCGGGGGACGGTACAAGGGCGTCGCACCGCAGGCGCGGCTTCGGGTCGGCAAGGTCTGCACCGACGCGGGCAGTTGCCCCGACGACGCGGTCATCGCGGGCATGGAGTGGGCGGCCCGGTCGGGTGCCAAGGTCGTCAACATGAGCCTCGGCGGCAGCGCCACCGACGGCACCGACCCGCTCAGCGCGTCCCTCGACCGGCTCAGCCGGGAGACCGGCACCCTGTTCGTGGTCGCGGCGGGCAATGAAGGCCCGGGCGCCAAGACGGTGGGCGCGCCGGGCGCGGCCGACGAGGCGCTGACCGTGGCGGCGGTCGACAAGAAGGACAAGATGGCGTCCTTCTCCAGCCGCGGACCGCGCGTGGGGGACTACGCGCCCAAACCCGACCTTGCCGCCCCCGGCGTCGGCATCGTCGCGGCGCGGGCGGCCGGCACGGCCATGGGCACCGTGGTGGACGCGCGCTACACCGCCGCCAGCGGCACCTCCATGGCCACCCCGCACGTGACGGGTGCCGCGGCCCTCGTCGCCCAGCAGCACCCGGACCTGACGGGCGGGCAGATCAAGGCGCTGCTCATGAGCAGCGCCAAGGACCTCGGCCATGCCGCGAGCGCGCAGGGCGTCGGCCGGGTCGACCTCGCCGCCGCGACACTGCCGCAGGTCATCGCGACCAGGAGCACGGCCTTCGGGCGGACCGCGTACCCGCACTCGGCCGTGACCAGGGAGATCACCTACACGAACCTCACCGACGAGGCGACGACGCTGGACCTGACGGCCTCGCTGTCCTCCGGCGACGCGGTCGCTCCGGACGGCATGGTCTCCCTCGGCGCGGACAGGGTGCCCCTGCCCGCCGGCGGTTCCGCTTCGGTGTCGGTGACGATCGACGGCCGGGTACTCGGCGCCGACGGAACCTTCGGCCGCTGGGACGGCCTGCTCACCGCCCGGGACACCTCGGGCACGGTACGGGCGACCTCACTGCTCCACACCTTCCTTGAGGCCGAGCAGGTCCCGCTCACCCTGAAGATCGTCCCGCCCGCCGACGCCGTCGGTGTCCGCTACGGCAGCGCGGTCGTCATGCCGGTCGACGACAAGGTGCTCCTGCACGACGGGCCCCTCACCAAGACCGGCTCGCAGACCATCACCGTCCCGGTGTCCCGCCGGGGCACCTACACGGCCGCGGTCCCCGTCACCTGGCGCGACGCGGACGGCGAGCCGCAGAGCGCGGCCCCCGTCCTGCCGGAGGTGACCGTGGACGAGGCCACCACGGTCACGCTGGACCTGCGCGAACTCACTCCGGTGGAGGTCCGCGTCCCCGAGTCGACCGAGGCGTACGCCACGCGCAGTTCCACCGAGCGGACCTCGGCGACCGGCGAGTGGCGGATGACGACCGAACTCGCCGTCGCCTACGGCGCGCAGGACCCGCACTGGTGGGCGCTACCGACCGGGAAGCCACGCACCGGAACGCTGACCCACAGCCTGTACAGCGTGCGCACGACCCCGGTCGTCACCCTGCGGGCCGTCGGCGGAGGTGAGCCCTTCACCCTGCCCGCCCGCTACCAGACCCCGGACGCCTCGCTGCTCGGCGCGCAGATCTGGCTGGACGGACCGGGCATCGGCCTCCATGACGTCGCGATACCCGTTCCCCGGCTGCGGACCCAAGGCCGTGTTCCCGTGGTCTACGCGGGCACCGGCTCCGCCGCCGAACTCGCCGACGCCGACGTACGCGGAAAGCTGGTGCTGCTGACACCCACCGACATCTGCGACAGCACCTGCAACTTCCCCCGCCTGCGCGACGAACGCGTCGCGGCAGCCGCCGAGTCCGGCGCCGTCGGTGTCCTGGTCACGACGGCGAACCTCACCTCGCTGGGCACGGACGACGTCCTGTGGGAGTGCTCCGGCGGCCAGGAGACCTGCCCGCCGATCGCGCCGTACGCCGCGCTTCCCGTGGTCAGCGTGGGCCACGCGCAGGCCCAGCGCCTCATCGAGCGGATCAAGGCCGGCGGACCGGGCGTGGAACTCGTCCTCGGCGGCAGCGACACGCCGAAGGTGTACGCCGCCAGGTTCACCACGGACGGGCGGGTCCCGTCGGACCTGCGGCACCGGCTCGACGCGGGCGACCTGAACCGGGTCGTCCACTCCTTCCACGCCGACCGTCCCGGAGTGCTCACCCAACTGACCTGGCAGCAGCAGACACCGTCCGCCCCGACCGGGACGACGGCGAGGCTGCCCCTGGTGGCCACCCAGCAGCGGCTCACCGTGTACGTCGCACGACAGGACGACGCCATCGACCGGTTCTCCGCCTTCTGGGGCGACCACACCGACGGCCTCGCCCTGGAACACAGCCGCGGCGAGACGCACGACACCGTCCTGGGCCGCAAGGACGACATCGACTGGAACGCGGGCCCGGCCGTCCCGGGAGCCGTACCGCAGGTGCGCACCAAGTCCGGCTTCACTCTGGCGACCGGTCCGTGCTCGGGCTGCCGCCAGGGCGACACCTTCTATCCGACCTTCTACCTGACCGGCAGCGGCGGCGGCCGCCAGGCTCTCGTGGGCATCCTCAACGACGACCTGCTCTCGGAGAGCCTCTTCGGCATCACGTCGTGCGGTCCGGCCGCCCCGCCGGGCTTTCCGACCATCGATTCCCTCTGCGACTTCACGTTGTCGGACGGGTCGGGGCGCGAGATCGAACGCCGTACGCAGCACCTCAACGCCGCAGACCTCGGGGGGCAGTGATGACAGCACGCACCACAAGGGAGAACGACACGATGCCCGGTGGGGGTTGCTTCCGCCGTTCCCCGCGCCCCACCGGTGCTCCGACGGGCCGCGGACGAAGAGCGGTCCTCGCGGTGTCCGTCGCGGCGGCGGCGCTCGCGCTGTCCGCGTGCTCGGAGACCGGTGACCTCGCCGCCTACGACCTGCCGTCCAAGGCGGCCCGGTACACGTTCGAGGCCGAGACCAACGGCGTGAGCACGCGATGGGAGTACGTCTCCGCCAGACCGGCGAAAGGGGACGCGCCCGAACTCAACCCCTGCATGGGCGACATGGTCGGTGACAACAAGGCCGCCTGCCGTCCGGAACCGCTCATCTTCCTGCGCTACGACCTGAATCTGGCCCTGGACAACACCGCCGAGGCGGACGGGACGCACCGGATCGAGGTGGTCGCCTACTACCAGGACCGCCTGACCTCGCCGCCCAGGGTGACGTCCCTGAAGGTCGAGACCAGCTACGACGGCGGCAAGAGCTGGCACCGGGCGACCTCCAAGAACGCCGGGACGAACACGTTCACGGCGACCATCCACCACCCCGGGCGCAAGCAGGCCGCCCAGGGCGTCGGACTGCGGATCACCGCGTCCGACAGCAAGGGCGACACGGTCGAACAGACCCTGCCCACGGCGTACAAACTGCGCTGACCGAGCCGGCGCCGCCGCTCAACCGCGGCGGCGCCACCCGGCATGTACTCAAGCGATTGCTTGACAACGACTTGAAGCGGCTGCTTGAGTTCGCGTCATGGCACATGTGGAAAAGCCGGACATGCGCAAGGAAGCCGGTCGGCGCACGCGTGACGGCCTGATGGCTGCCACCCTCGAACTGCTCGCGCAGAAAGGGCACGAGGGGCTGACGCTCCGCGAGGTCACGCAGCGCGCCGGTGCCAATGTGGCCGCGGTGAGCTACCACTTCGGATCGCTGCAGGGGCTGTGCGACGTGGCGATCGAGCATGCCTTGGAGCGGTATCTGGACGCGCAGATCCTGGCCGTCGAGTCCCTCGACTCGACGTCGACCCTGGAGGAACTCGCGGAGGCGTTCGCCCGGCCGATGGTGCGCGCCCTGAGTGCCGGCGGGGAGGAACTCATCGTCATGCGGACGGTGGCGCGCGTCGGGATCGACCCCCCGCAGGGGTGGGAGCGGCTGGCGGGCAAGTTCGAGCGGGCCCGTCAGGATGCTCTGGGAGTGCTGGCGGCACACCTTCCCGAAGTCGACGACCAAGAACTGGACTTCCGTACGCGGTGCGCCGCGGGGATGCTGAACTGGCTGGCGTTGGCACCGATCGGTGCGGAGCTGGAGGCGATGCCGGTGGAGCGGATCGAGCAGCAGTTGATTCCCGTGGTGGCCGGTGCCTTCCACGGGTGGTCCGGGGTGCCCGAGGGGCAGGGGTCGGCCGACCGGGGCTGACTTGTTCTGGGTGCGGCACGGCAGGTCGACGCCCGGCGACCGTGCACGCGCAGGAAGTCAAACGAGTGCTTGACAACAGGCCGACTCATCGTCATGATTCTAATCAATCGATTGATTAATTGCGTGAGCGGCCCTGAGAGGCCGCAACCGAGGGGAGAGCTGACGTGAGCGCTGACGTGAGTGATGACGTGGTGGCCGTGGTCCGGGCGGCGTACGAGGCGGCTGAGGGTGGCGTCCTCGACGTCGAGAGGTTCCGGGGGCTGTTCGCCGAGGACGGCGTGTTCAACAACGTCGTCGCCGGGGAGAGCTACCGGGGTGAGCACCTCGGGGACCCGGTCGTCTCCATGGGGCAGTTGGTGCCCGACATCCACCGCGAGCTGCACAGGTTCCATGTCATGGGCAATGTCGTCGCCGTGGAGCTGGCCATCCGGGGCACGTTCGCCGGGCCGTTCGAGACGCCCGCGGGTGTCGTCCAGCCCACGGGCGCCAAGCTCGACGTGCCCACCGCCGACTTCTGGTATGTGGAGGACGGCAAGATCAAGGAATTCAACTGCTACTTCGGTATCAGTGCGCTGCTGTCCCAGCTGGGCATACAGCCGGACTTCGCGTCGGCGGTGGCCGCGGCGGCATAGAGGGTGGTCGTGCCGATGGGGGAGTGGCTCGGGGAGGGGTGAGCACCTCGCGGTCTCGCCCCCGCCGGCGGCCGGTACATCGATCACAGCGACGACGATCGAAGCATCCGTCATATTGACCGGAATCCCCGAGCCGCAACTGGACCGGCAGAAATGGCAGTTCACTCGGGAAGAAGCGCACGCGACTGCCATTGCTGCCGTCATGCTGTCATGCCGTCATGTGGTCAGGCAACCGGGTTCAATGGGACCTCGGCAGGCTTGGCCTTGGCCAAGGCGCCCGCGAACGAGCCGTCTCTGATGTCCAAGTTGGCATGGCCGAAGTCGGCAGTCATCAGCTTGTCGCGCAGTTCGGTGCTGGGCCAGCCGTTCCAGTCGACAAGGGGAGGGAAGACCCAGGCGCCGAGGTGGTTCTCCGGCGGCTCGTCGTTGGTGTTCGCTATCCGGAAGGCGTGCGTGAAACCTCCGTCCTTGTGATAGACGACCTTGGGGTGACCTCCTTCGAACTGGACTTCGGAGCGCGGGTACGTCTTGTAATCTCCGTGCTGCGACACCGAGACGTACTCCACCTGGTTGGTCGACTGGTTGATCCACGAAATGACGTGCTCCCAGTCATTGCGATGGCCATTGGTGCCGCCCGCTATCTCGCCGACACCCTCCGAGGACTGGTCCTTCTCGAAATAGCTCGCGTAGATGACCGCGACCCATCCGTTGTCGACCTTGGAGCGGGCATAGGTCTGAGAGTTCTGCAGGTCGGAGAGGTCGTGGCAGTGCCCGTTCACGGCGCCCCCCAGTCCAAGGCCAGGAGCCAGCGTTCCGTCCGATCCTATGGCCGGCGTGGCATAGCATCCGTTCCCGTCGTAGTCGTATGCGGGCGAGAACGACTGTTCATATCCTCCGGCCGACTGTGCGATGTGTTGTGGCGGACCTGACTCTCCGGCGAGCTTCCCGATATCCGACTTCGAGCTCTTCGAGGGCGCTGCCGAAGACGCGGTCGACTTCTCGGTCTTTCTGGGCTTCGACGCCGCCTCCTGGGGTGTGGAGCCACACGCTGTCAGCAGCATGATGCCGGAGATGGTGCCTGCTGCGAATACGCCTATTTTGTAAGTACGCACGAACGGACCTCAATTGACGAATCGGGGAAGTTTTCTGCCCTAGACACGTCGCGTGGCGTTCGTACGGGTCAAAGCGTGCTTGTGCTGTGACGCAGGTCATGTTGTTTCCGAAAGCGTTGGTAATTCCGCCCGAAGCGCGCGGCGTCGCGCGGTGCGGTCCGCGGCCGAGGGTGAACCTTCGCGCCGTCATGCCTCGTGTTGTCCACGCACGACATCGCGTCATGCGATGCGAGGCGCCGCGATCACGCGGTGCCACGGACCAGGGAAGGGTGAGGACATGTCCGCACAGCGAGACGGTGGGGTTCCGTCAAGAGGGTTGGTCGTCCTGGGGTATCTGGGTATCGCTTTGTGCGTGTTTTCTGTCCTCTACCTGATCTCCACCGGCGATGCGAAGGACCCCACGTACATCTCCTCCTTGATTGTCGCCTTCGGGATCTGCGGCGGAATCATCTGGCGGGGGCGCAGGCGCCGTTAGCGTCCCGGTTCCCCACCCCGGACGTCATGCCGGCTTCGGGTACTCCCGCTCCGGCGGGAGCAGTCGTCTGGCCTCGGTGTGCCGTCCGGCCTGGAGCAATGCCGAGATCTTGTGGGTCCGGGGTGTGACGTCCGTGAGGCCGACGACCCATTCGTCGGTGAACGTGCGGATCAGGTGGCGGCTGATGCCCACCTGGATGCTGTAGTGATTCAGCGCCGCCCCTCGTAGCGACCGCTCCGGGTCCCACTGGACATGCACGGTGGCCCGGGCCAGAGCCACTGGATCCGAGGTCGTGGGAACGGCCTTGGACAGGGCCTCGTCCCACCCCCTACGGCTCATCCGCACGGCGAGCACCCGCTGCTGCCCGGCCTTTCGAGCCCAGTTGCTGCGATGCATCAGCCACAGGAAGGACGGCTTTATCCACGTCATCCGGTGGAATGAGAAGGGTGGCACGAAACGTCCTGCGCGTAACGCGGCATCGGCGATGGCAGGCGAGAATGCCTGATACATGACGATGGTTTCCCGGTCGTGATCGGCGCGAATTTGAAAAAGCGGCGTCATGCACGGCATTCTGCCTGTCGCCGCATCCGGGTACGCGTGATTTTTCAGGGCAGTGCCGAGGCGGTCTCCGCGGTGGGGCGGGCGCGGAGACGGGCCGCGTCCTGGCTCGGCGGCGTACCGAACATACGCCGGTACTCACGGCTGAACTGCGACGCGCTGTCGTACCCGACGGTGAGTCCGACACCGGTGATGTCGGACGGTCGGCGGGCCAGCAGCAGCCGTGCCTCCTGGAGGCGTATGCGCTTCTGGAACTGGATCGGGCTCATCCCCGTCACCGCGTGGAATCCGCGGTGGAAGGCCGACACACTCATCCCGGCGATCCGCGCCAGGTCCTCGACCCGGAACGCCGTCGCGTAGTTGCCGTGGATCCACCGCACGGCCCGTCCGATGTGGGACAGACCACTGTCCGCCATACCCAACTGGCGGATCATGGAGCCTTGTTCACCGCGCAGCAGATGCCACAGGATCTCCCGCTTGACCATCGGCGCGAGGATCGGCCGGTCGGCCGGCCGATCCAGCAGACGCAGCAGCCGTACGATCGCCTCCAGCAGCTCCGTCGGAGCCTGGGTCACGGCGATCCCCGTGGGCGCGTCTTCGGTCACCGGAGGCAGGACACGCGGGTCGGCCTCCAGCAACAGCTCCGCGATCTCGCCGGGTGCGAGGACCATCCCGAACCCGAGTGTCGGCTCATCCGTTTCCATCACATGTCCGGTGACCGGCAGATCGACGGAGGTGATCAGGTACTGGCCCGGCCCGTACTCGTACAACTGCTCACCCAGGGCGAGGCGTTTGCCGCCCTGGGCGATGACGGCGAGCACGGTTCCCGACATCCCCGCGGCGGGCGCGCTGGAGGGTCCGAAGCGGCACAGCTGGACACCCTCGACGGTCGTGCCGAGTTCGGGACGGGCATGCCGTCCGATCAGCTTCCGCATCTCCTCCAGGGGCATGGCGGAATTCTGGCACGGACGGTCCTCCCTCCGTTCGCGGTCACACCGGACCCGTATCACTGCCTCGGCCGCCCACGCATCCTCCGGACTGACTTGCCGAACCGGACTCGGAGAGCTGGTCTCACAGGTTCTGCCCACCGGAGACCTCGATGTCCTGCCCGGTGATCCAACGCCCCTCCTCGGACAGCAACATGGCGATGACCATGCCGATGTCGTCCGGTTCACCGATCCGGCCGAGCGTGAAGGTGCGCGCCAACTCCGGGATGATCTCGGGGTTCTTGGCGAAGGCGTCGTCGGCGAACCGGGTGCGGGTGGCGCCGGGGGCCACGGAGTTCACCCGTATGCCCCGGACGCCGAACTCCTTCGCCATGTAGCGGGTGAGTACGACCACGGCTCCCTTCAGTGCCGCGTAGACCGAGTAGCCGGGTGCGGTCACCTGCGGAAGCGTCGCGTTGCTGGTCACGTTGACGATCGACCCGCCGTCCGCGAGCAGCGGCAGCAGGGTCCGGGTGAGGAAGAACGGGCCCTTGAACAGGCCGGTGGTGAGCCGGTCGAAGTCCCCTTCCTCGGTGTCCTCGATCATCGCCATCCCGGCGAAGCCGGCGTTGTTGACAAGGTGGTCGAACGAATTCCGCCCGAACGTCCCGCTGAGGGCTCCTCTCAGTGCTTCGCCGAAAGCGGGGAACCCCGTGATGTCACCTATGTTCAGGGGCAACGCCACGGCAGTGCCGCCGAGTTGCTCGATCAGCGTGACGGTGTGTTTCGCACCCTGTTCATTGGAGTGGTAGGTCACCACGACCCCCACGCCCCGCTCGGCCAGTTGCACGGCCGCGCTCCGGCCGATACCGGAACTCGCCCCGGTCACCACGGCAACCTTCATCGTGCGCCTCCCACACATGTCGGGGGTCTCGATCGACCCCACCGGATGTGCTTCCAAGGCAACCGCGCCCAACTGGCCGGAGATAGCGCAATCCTGCCCAGGCCTTGCCCGATCCTGCTCCGGAGCGCAAGCCGCCCATTGTCTGGCTTGGCGGGCGGGCGACCGGGTGGGCGACCGCGTCCGCCGTCAAGGGGCCGCGGTGCGGTCCCACTCCGACGTTGAAGCCGCGTCGCGGCAGGACCGTGTACTCGCAGTCGTGCCGCCGACTCCGTAGGAGAGCGACGGCACGGCCCGAGAGAGAGTCGGTCAGCCCTTGTCGACCGCGCCGGCCCAGTCGAGGTCCACGCCCATCTGGGAGTACATGGCCGTGTAGCCCACGTAGCAGTCGAACTTCTTGATCTTGCCGCCCTTCGTGTACCAGAAGTCGGCGGTCGGTACGTCGATCTTCGCGCCGGTCGGTTCGAGGGTGCCCGCGGGAGTCGGAAGCGGCCCCTCGAACGTCCCCTGGATCGCCAGCTCGACGCTCACCACGTCCCCGTTCACGGTGATGCTCTTCAGGTCGCGGTGCACGTCGGGAAAGATCGAGGCCATGCGGGTCAGGGTGTCACCGAGGGCCTGGCCCCGGTAGGTCTGGCCCGCGACCTCGTCCGTGAAGACGCCGTCCTCGGTGAAGTCGTCGATGAACCCGCCGGGGTCGAGGCTGTCGCCCTCCGCCACGTGGTACGCGTCCAGGACGACGGCGAGGTTGGCGATCTCCTTCTTGGTCAGGTCCCGGTCGGTGAGTGGCAGTTTCGCCAACTGGGCCGTGCTGAGGGCCGCGTGGGCATGGTGACGTTCGGGTGCGGAAGCAGCCGCCTGCGTCGGTGCGGTGGCGACGGCGAGAACGCCTAGGCCCGCGACCGCCGTCGTGGCGACGATCGCCTTCCAGCTGGGTGACTTCATGGGTGTCTTCTCCAGGTCGGTGTCGATGGGTGAGTGCTGTGCAACGGCGCGCGAAAGTCGGTCAATCAAGCGTTCGCTTGACAGGTTGAAGCTGAGTGTTCCGCTTGAGTCGGGCGGACCGGTTCTTCGGGCGCGCTCCACCCGTCAATACGACGCAGCCGGGCGTGCGGGTTCAGTCACTGCAATGTCGTTCTTCTTGAACTCCGCGGGGCGGCCTTGTCGTGTAGTTGGCGGAGCAGCTGGGATCGAAGAAGCCGCTCAGCCTTCGTCCCGTCTCCGTCTCCGGCTCCGACTTCGACTTCGGCTCACAGGAAAATAGGGGGAAATAGATGAAGTACTACCTTCGCGTCCTGAAGCGCTACGGCGTTTTCAAGGGGCGGGCTCGGCGCGCCGAGTTCTGGCTCTTCAATCTGTTCGACCAGATTGCGATGCTGGCCTTGAGCGGGGCCGGCTATCTCGCGGGAACCGAGTACATCGCCCTCTCCTACGGTGTTCTCACCTTCCTGCCGAGTCTGGCGGTGACCGTGCGCCGACTGCACGACACCGACCGTCGGGGCTGGTGGCTGTTCATCGGACTGATACCGGTGGTCGGCTTCATCGTCCTGCTGGTCTTCCTGGTACGGGACGGCACCGCGGGCGGCAACCGCTTCGGGCTGAGCCCGAAAGGCAGGCCGCTCCAGCTCCACCCGCAGCCCGCGGCGTGACAGGTTCTCACGCATTCCGTACATCGAAATCCCTCAGGATTTCTCATGCCGAATACGCCTTCATGGGCCGCCCCCACTTCTGCCACGGCCACTGCGGCGTTCGAGGAATGCAACTGGAGTGGCCGCTGGCTATCGGCTGGTCGGGGTCCAACGGCTTTCGTGCTGAGTTGCTGGCGCAGGTTCACCACTGTGAGTGATGACAGCCTCGCACGTAGGACGGCAGGATCGCCCGTGAGCCCGGGATCGGGAATGAATGAGGGGAGTTGGCTGTGCGACGCACCACGCAGGGCGGATCTGAGACAGGTGGCACGCTCGTAGCCGATCGGGAGGAACTCTCCGCAAACCGGTCGCCCGGAATGACCGAACGTATTCCCGCTGACGGAGTCACGTCAGGGTACGGCGCATGCAGATCGTGTAGCTGCAACAACTTCTCGGGCGTCAGCTCATGGTGCAGTCATATCGGCTGCGCCCACCACCTCTCGGCGCACCGGTAGCAAGGGGCTCCAAGGGTGTGTCCTTGGGCGGAGTCCGGGCGACGCTCCGCACCCGGCTTCCCGTGGCGGGGCTCGACAGAGCCGCATCTGTCCATCGGCGGTTCGGGATGTGCGCCGGATGACCGGAGCGGCCGGCGTCAGCGGTTTCGAGGTTCGCTTTCGGCCTGAAGGCGGAGGCCCTCAAGGGTCAGGTCCAGGGCCGCGATGAACTGGTCCCGGTCGTCGTGCTCCGCGAACTCGTCGGCGATCTGGTGCACGAACGGGAAGTCCGTGGCGTCGAGTGAGCGCCATGTCTCGGCGAAGCGGTCGAGGAACGCGTCGCGGTCCACATGGCCGTCGAGCAGCTCCTGCGGCACTTCCACGCCCAGGTCCGCAGCCGTGCCCACCACGACGCCCGTGATCGCCGAGACGGCGTGGAACCGCTGCCGGGGTGTGAGGTCCAGGCGGAGGGTCTGCTGACCGAGCTTCTCGTACAGCCGCAACGAGTTGCCCTGGATATCGGTGTTGCGCATGAAGTAGGCCGACAGCCACGGCCGGTCCACGATCGCGTCGAACAGGGTGATGGCCATCGCGCGCAGATCGGCGATCGGGTCGTCGCTGTCGGGCTGCTCCTCGACGGCGGTCAGGACCCCACCGATCGCGTGGTCGGTGGCGCGGTCGAGGAGTTCGTCCTTGTTCGAGACGTACCAGTAGATCGTGCCGACACCCGTGCCGAGCCGGGTGGCGAGGGCACGGAACGTCAGCGCCGATCCGCCTGCCTCGTCGAGCAGGGCCACGGCCGCGGTGAGGACGGCCTCCATCGAGTGCGAAGCGCGCCTGCGTCCTCGGGAGGGTCCTTCGGCGGAGCGTGTTCGCGGGGGTGTCATAGCTCTCATCCAATCACAGCTTGCGCGACATCGAACGGCGTTCTACAGTCGAACTACGTTCCATCATCGAACAACGTTCGTTCATCGAATCGCGTTCCACATCGGGCGTCGCCCGATGTGCGGCGACGCCCTGGAAGGAGGCCGGCCATGACCGCGACCACCGAGCCCGCTGTATCCCGTACCTATCCGTCACTCCGCGCTGCATGGATCCCGCTGGCCGCACTCTGCCTGGCCTTCTTCGTCGAAATGGTCGACAACACGCTGCTGTCGATCGCGTTGCCCACGATCGGCCGTGATCTGGGCAGTGGCACCACCGCCCTGCAATGGGTCACCGGCGCCTATTCGCTGACGTTCGGCGGCCTCCTGCTCACGGCGGGATCCATAGCCGACCGCTTCGGACGCCGACGCGTGCTGCTGATCGGCCTCGCCGTGTTCGGCCTGCTGAGCCTGTGCGTCGTCGCCGTCGACTCCGCCGGGCAGCTCATCGCCCTGAGGGCCGGACTCGGCATCGCCGCCGCGGCCATGGCGCCCATCACCAACTCGCTCGTCTTCAGGCTGTTCGACGACCAGGCGCTGCGGATGCGCGCGATGACCTTGATGATCGTCGTCGGCATGTCCGGGTTCGTGCTCGGTCCTCTGCTGGGTGGTACCGCGCTCGCTCACGCCAGCTGGCAGTGGCTCCTGCTCGTCAACGCGCCGATCGCCCTGATCGCGGCCATCGGCGTGCGACTCGGCGTCGCGGCCGACCGGCCCGACGATCTGACCAAGGACCGGCTCGACCTGCCGGCCGCCGCACTGAGCGTGCTCACCATCGGCCTGGCCTGTTACACACTGACCAGCGGCGTCGAGCACGGATGGCTCTCCACCACCACGATCGTGTCGAGCCTCGGCGCCGTGGCCGCGGGCATCGCGTTCGTCCGGCACGAGCGCCGCAGCAAAGCACCCATGCTGGACCTCAAGATCTTCTCCAGTGGAACCGTCCGCGGCGCGGCCATCGCGCAGATCGGTACGTCCATCGCGATGGCCGGGGTGATGTTCGGGCTCATCCTCCACTTCCAGTACGCCTACGGGTGGAGCCCCGTGCGGGCAGGGCTGGCGAACCTGCCGATCATCGTGACCATGATCGCCGCGACGCCTCTGTCGGAATGGCTCGCGAAGAGGTTCGGTCACCGGATCGCCTGCCTGGTCGGCGCGGCCTGCCTGGCCGGCGCGCTGGCCGGCCTCGCCTGGGGCGTCGACCACGGGTACGCGGCCATCGCCGTGTGCATGGTCGTGATGACCATCGGGCTGCGCACCGTGATGACGATCTGCGCCATCGCCCTGGTCGAGGCGATGCCGGAGAACCGCACCTCGATCGGCACGGCGCTCAACGACACCGCCCAGGAGGTCGGGACCAGCGTCGGTACGGCCATGGTCGGCACCATGATCGCCGCCCTGGTCACCACCCGGCTGCCCGCGGGCGCGTGGAGCAGCGGCCTCGTGCACTCCTTCTTCCACGGCGAGCGGATCACCTACGCCGTACTGGCAGTGATCGTCGGACTGGTCGCGGCGGGAGGCGCCGCCACCCTCACCGACTCGCACTCCGTCGAAGAGCCCGCCTGAGCAGCCCTCGGCGAAACCTCGCTGAGCAGCAGAACCGGACAGCCCGAACCAGCGGAGGCGGCGCACGGACGACGTGCGCCGCCTGTCGGCGATTCCACGCACCTTGACGGTCACCTCCGGCCCCGGAACGCTGCCGCCGACTCCCCAACTCCCCACCAAGATGGCCGACATGTGATCCCTCAGATGACAAATATGTTGTCATCTACGCGATGACAAGCCGGGGGAGGAGCCTGTGACCGCAGTCGGCCGACGAACGCCGTTGTGCACGCCACCGACGCTGCCGACGCCACCGACGCCACCGACGCCGCCAAGCTCATCGGCCCCTCGTGGGCGTCCGCCCCTGCCTCGATGACCGCCGCACCGACCCGGTCACGTACCGGATGCCCTCGGCGACCTGCTCACGGCACGCGCCAGTGGCGGACGATGCCTGACACCCGTCACCGAGAGCGGCAGGCACGGATGCGGCACGGCCGACCGCGAACCACGCCGACGACGCGTTTGGATCCGCCCCGGCCCAGTCGCGTACTTTCATGACGTTCCCGTTGATTCCCATGGAGAGGTCCCCGCATGGACAGCAGTGTCGAGACGCTGGAATTCCAGGCCGAGACACGCCAGTTGCTCCGACTGGTCATTCATTCGATCTACTCGAACAAGGACATCTTCCTGCGCGAGCTGATCTCGAACGCCTCGGACGCACTGGACAAGCTGCGGCTGGAATCGCTGACCGACTCCAGCCTCACCGAGGTCGGCACCGCCGACCTGCACATCTCGCTTGAGGCCGACAAGGACGCCCGCACACTGACCGTCCGTGACAACGGGATCGGCATGAGCCGGGACGATCTCGTGGACCTGATCGGCACGATCGCCAAGTCCGGCACCGCCGGCCTGATGGAGAAGATCAAGCAGTCCAAGGACGCCGCCACCGCCGAGAGCCTGATCGGGCAGTTCGGTGTCGGCTTCTACTCCGCCTTCATGGTCGCCGACAAGGTCACCCTGCTCACCCGGCGGGCGGGCGCCGACAGCGGCACCCGGTGGGAGTCCGACGGCGAGGGCGCCTACACGATCCAGAGCGTCGACGACCTTCCCGTGGGCACCTCCGTCACCGTGCACCTCAAGTCCGCCGACAGCGAGGACGACCTGGCGGACTACCTGTCCGAGTCGAAGATCCGCCAGATCGTCAAGCGGTACTCGGACTTCATCCGCTGGCCGATCCGGATGGCCACCGAGCCCACCGACACCGACGGATCCGACGCCCCCGCGGTCGACACCCTCAACTCGATGAAGGCCCTGTGGGCCCGGCCGCGCGCCGAGGTCACCCAGGACGAGTACAACGAGTTCTACAAGCAGCTCAGCCAGGACTGGCTCGACCCCGCCGAGACCATCCACATGCGCGCCGAGGGAACCTTCGAGTACGAGGCGCTCCTGTTCCTTCCCTCCCAAGCACCGTTCGACCTGTTCTCCCAGGAGACCAAGCGCGGGGTGCAGTTGTACGTCAAGCGCGTGTTCATCATGGACGACTGCGAAGCGCTGATGCCGAACTACCTGCGCTTCGTCAAGGGGGTCGTCGACGCCCACGACCTGTCGTTGAACATCTCCCGCGAGATCCTGCAGCAGGACCGCCAGATCAGCGGCGTACGCCGGCGCCTGGTCAAGAAGGTCCTCGGCGCGATCAAGACCATGCAGGCGAACGACGGCGAGCGCTACACGAAACTCTGGGCGCAGTTCGGCCGGGTGCTGAAGGAAGGGCTGATCGAGGACGCGGACAACACCGAGGCGCTGCTGGAAGTGGTGTCGGCCGCTTCCACGAACGACCCGGAGAAGACCACCACGCTGCGCGAGTACGTCGAGCGCATGAAGGACGGCCAGGAGGCGATCTACTACCTGACGGGCGAAACCCGTGCGACGGTGGAGAACTCCCCCCACATGGAGGCTCTCGCCGCCAAGGGCTATGAGGTACTCATCCTCACCGACCCCGTCGACGAGGTCTGGGCCGACCGGGTCCCGGCCTTCGACGGGCATCCTCTCCAGTCCATCGCCAAGGGTCAGGTCGACCTCGACGAGCCGGTCGAAGGGGACCGGTCCGCCGAACAGGCCCAGCGCGAGCAGGACTACGCCGCCCTGCTGCCATGGCTGACCACCACGTTGTCCGAGCACGTCAAGGACGTGCGTCTGTCGTCGCGCCTGACCACCTCGGCGGCCTGCATCGTCGGGGACGCCCACGACATGACCCCGACGCTGGAGAAGATGTACCGCGCGATGGGGCAGCAGCTGCCTCCCGTCAAGCGGACCCTGGAACTCAACCCCGCACATCCGCTGATCACCGCCCTGCGCACAGCGCACGAGACCAACGCCGCCGACCCCGCGTTGGCGGAGATCGCCGAGGTCATCTACGGCAGCGCGCTGCTCGCCGAAGGCGGCGACCTGCCCGACCCGGCACGCTTCACCCGCCTGCTGAACGACCGACTGACCCACGCCCTGTAGCCGACGGACAGCCGGCGGACACGGCCGGGCGCCATGCTGCGCCCGGCCGTGTCCGCCGGTCGGAGCGCGGCCTTCAGCGCAGCTGTGTCCACCGGTCGGCACACAACCTTCAGCGCAGCCGACGCGCCCGCAGCACCACATCGTCGGTGTGGTGCGCGCCGGCGCCGCCGTCGGGTGCCGTCCGTGGCCGCTGCTCGTCCACCTCCACCTTCCAGCCGTCGTCGAACAGGGCGGCGACCATGGAGGGCCAGACGTAGTCGGCCGGGTCGAACTCGCCGTGGTCCGCCTGCGGGGTGTCCATCCCCGCGTGGTGCACGAGCAGGAGTACGCCGCCGGGGGCGACGGCCGCGAGCAGGGCGCGCTCGGCTGCGGCGTCGGGGGTGCGCAGCAGAGCCGGGTACTGCGCGGAGACCAGGTCGAACGAGGCCGACGGGAGCGCCGCTTCGGTCAGTGCGGCATGGACCCAGCGCAGGGTGACGCCCGCGTCCCGTGCGTGTCCGGCCGCCCGCTCCAGCGCCACTCCCGAGACTTCGAGCGCGGTGACGTCCCAGCCGCGGCCTGCCAGCCAGACGGCGTCCGCGCCCTCGCCGCAACCCACGTCGAGCACACGTCCGGGCGTGAGCGAGGCCACCTCGGCCACGAGTGCGCCGTTGGGTCGGCCGCTCCACAACTGCCCGCGGTCGGCGTACCGGTTGTCCCACTCCGCCCGTACCGCCGGATCGCCTGCGTATCCGTCGGAGGCGAAAGGGGTGTCGGACGCGAAAGGAATGTCGGACGCGGCGGGCGATGGAGGGGTGATGTCAGCCATGGCCCCACCGTCGCCCATCGCGTCCCGCTCACACCACTGTTGTTGCCGTTCCGGCAAAGCGGTGTCCACGAGGCCGGTGTCGGGCCGCCCCCGTCTCTCCCGGCTGATGTCGTCGCCGACGGCACCGTGGGTGTTCCGCCCTGATCGAAGGGGGAGGAGGCAGCGCATGACATCGACTGAGATTCGTATCGGCGAGGATCTGAGAGTGAGCCGGCTCGGGTTCGGGGCCATGCACCTGCCGACGGAACCGGGCCCGGCCCGTCGGCGCTCTCTCGCCGTCGTCCGGCGGGCCGTCGAGCTGGGCGTCACGCTGATCGACACCGCCCATCTGTACGGCGGGGGAGCGAACGAGGAGCTCCTGGCCGAGGCCCTTCACCCCTACCCGGCCGAGCTGCTGATCACCACGAAGGTCGGCGTCGCCCGGTCGGGCCCCTCGGGCGAGTGGAGGCTCGACGGGCGTCCGAGTGTGCTGCGCGATCAGGTCGACCAGGCACTGCGCCGACTGCGCGTGGAGCGGATCGAGCTGCTTCAGCTGCACCGGATCGATCCGCAGACACCGCTCGCCGACCAGCTCGGCACGCTGCGGGAACTGCGCACCGAAGGCAAGGTCGGCCGGATCGGGCTGTCCGAGGTCACCGTCGAGGAACTCCGTCAGGCACGGCGGATCGTCGACGTCGCGAGTGTGCAGAACCGCTACAACGTGCTGGACCGCGAGCATGAGCCCGTGCTCGCGGCCTGTGAGGCGGCAGGGATCGCGTTCCTGCCCTGGCGCACCGTCGCCTGGGGAGAATCGGGGGCGAGGGCCGAGGTCGCCGCCGTGGCGGACGAGCTCGGCGCCACGTCCACACAGGTCGCGCTCGCATGGCTCCTCGGCCGCTCGCCGGTCATCGTCCCCATCCCGGGTACCGCCCGGATCGACCACCTGGATGAGAACCTCGCAGCGCAACGACTTCACCTGACGCCGGCCCACCGTGATCGCCTCGACCGGCTGCCCGGCCCGGCGTAGGGAGGGTCGAGACCTCTCAGACCGCCAACTGCCGCCGCACCCCCTCCGTGGACTCCCGGACCACCAGCCGGTGCGGGGCCCGGTGGACCTCGAACGGCAGTGGCTCCGCCGAACCGATCCGTGCGGCCAGCGATTTCACCGCCAGCGCGGCGATCACCGCCTTGTCCGGCATGACGGTGGTGAGGGACGGCGTGCTGTAGAGCGCCTCCTCGGAACCGTCGATGCCCGCCACGGCGACCTCCGACGGGATGCTCACCCCCGCCTCGTGCAGGGCCCGCTGCGCCCCCACCGCCATGATGTCGCTGAAGCAGAAGATCGCGTCCGGGCGGACGTTCGGCGGCAGGCCGAGGAGCGCGCGGGTGACCAGCAGGCCGTTGCGGCGGTCGAACTCCTCCACCGGCGGCGCCAGTCGGGGGTCGAAGCGCAGACCGGCCTCGTACAGCGCCTGTTGGTAGCCTTCGAGCCGCTGTGCGCTGGTCGCGGCCGACTGCGTCTTGACCCCGATGGCCGCGATGCGCGTGCGGCCCAGTCCGGCCAGGTGCGCGGTGACGTCCCGCGCCGCGGCCACGTTGTCGATCAGTACGTGGTCGGCGGTGACCTGCTCGCTCGCGTAACTGCGCTCGCCCAGGAGCACCACGGGAAACGTGTCCGCGACGGACGCCAGCGCGTCGAGCGAGGCGTGCAGGGGCGAGAGGATCACCCCGTCCAGGAGCGCGGCTCCGGTGCCGGTCAGCAGGCGCAGTTCCTCCGACGCGTCACCGAGGGTCTCCTCGATGAGGACGGTGAGTCCGATCCCGGCCGCCTCGGCCCGGACGTGCTGGGCGAGTTCCGCGAAGTACGGCATCGCGAGATCGGGGACGGACAGGCCGATCAGTCCGCTGCGCCCGGTGCGCAGCTGCCTCGCCGAGGCGTTGGGGCGGTAGCCGAGCTCCTCCACGGCGCGCAGCACCCGCTCCCGGGTGGCTTCCGAGGCCCGCGGAATCCCACGTACGACGTTGGACACGGTCTTGATGGACACTCCTGCGCGCGCTGCCACGTCCTTGAGCGTCACTGCCGTCATCAACCGTCTCCCATTGCCTTTTTGCCCTGTTTTACGGGCCTTCTTGAGGTGCTCCAAGTGTATTGGAAGCTTCGGATCATGTGCGTACACGGGGTTGACCACGAAGTTACACGGCAGGTACAACGTTGGAACAGAAAGCGCTTACGGCGTTTTCGCCGACACTGTGGGGCCCCGCGGACGAGCCGCTCGCGAGGGTGCACGGGCCACGGTCGGCCGCACCACGAGAGGGCCTTCATGTCTCGCTCCACCACCCCGCTGCGCACCGCCGTGGTCGGTACCGGGGGTATCGCCCGCGGCAGCCACCTGCCCGCGTTGCAGACGCTCGCCGCCGAGGGCGAGGTGGACGTCGTCGCCGCGGTCGACATCGAGGAGAGCGCCGTCCGCGGCCTCGCCGCCACGGCCGGCATCCCGTACGCGTCCACCGATCTCGACGCGATGCTCGCCGAGGTCGCCCCGGACCTGGTCGTGCTCTGCACACCACCCGCCGTGCACCGGGAGCAGGCGGTGGCCGCGCTGCGGGCCGGCGCCTGGGTGTGGTGCGAGAAGCCGCCGTGCCCGTCGCTCGCCGACTACGACGCCGTCGAGGCGGCCGGGCGGGGCGGGGACGGCGACCCGTACGCCTCGATCGTCTTCCAGCACCGCTTCGGCTCCGGCGCCCGCCACATCCGGCGCCTGCTGCGCGAGGGCGCGTTCGGCAGGCCGCTGGTGGCCCACTGCCAGACCACCTGGTACCGGGACAGCGCCTACTACGCCGTACCGTGGCGCGGCCGCTGGGCCACCGAGGGCGGCGGACCCGCCATGGGCCACGGCATCCACCAGACGGACCTGCTGCTGGACCTCATGGGGCCGTGGAGCGAGGTGCGCGGCATGGCGGCCCGGCTCGTGCACGACGTGGAGACCGAGGACGTCTCCACCGCGCAGATCCGCTTCGCCGACGGCGCGGTGGCCACGGTCGTCAACAGCGTGCTGAGCCCCGACGAGGTCAGCCGGATCCGCATCGACTGCGAGCGCGCCACGATCGAGCTGACGCATCTGTACGGCTACCGCAACGCGGACTGGCGCATCACCCCGGCACCCGGGGTCGCCGAGGAGACCGTGGCGGCCTGGCGCGACTTCGGCGCCGACGAGCCGAGCTCCCACCTCGCCCAACTGCGCACGCTGGTCGCCGACATCAGGGCCGGACGGCGCCACGCCACGAGCGGGCCCGGCGGGCGGCAGACGCTGGAGTTCATCAGCGCGCTCTACAAGTCGGCGTTCACCGACACCACGGTCCGCGCGGGCGAGATCGGCCCGGGCGACCCCTACTACACCGAACTGCACGGCGGAGCCCCGGGCTGGGCGCCGGCCACCCCCAGCGAGGAAGAGAAGCGCACATGTCACTGACCCTGACCCACGCCCACGGAGACCGCATCACCGTGGCGCACGAGGCCACCGGGACCGAACTCCTCGCGTACGTCTACCGTCCCGAGGCCGCCTGGGAGGCGCCCAAGCCGTACCTGCATCCGCTGCGGACCCTCTCCGGTGCCGTGGTCACCGACTACCGACCCAACGACCACCGGTGGCACAAGGGCCTGCAGCTGACGGCCTCCCACCTGTCGGGGCAGAACCTGTGGGGCGGCAACACCTACGTCCACGGCGACGGCTACCTCGAACTGCCCGACCGCGTCGGCTCGATGGCCCACACCGCCTTCGACGAGGTGTCCGCCACCGCATCCCGTGCCGTCATCGCCGAACGGCTCACCTGGCACCCGCACGACGGCGAGCTGTGGGCCGAGGAGGAACGCCGCGTCGAGGCCGGCGACGTCGATCCGGAGACCGGCAGCTGGTCGCTGACCTGGACGTCGTCGGTGACCAACCGGCGTGCCGAACCGCTGCGGTTCGGCAGCCCCACCACCCACGGCCGCCCGGCCGCCGGATACACCGGGCTGTTCTGGCGCGGCCCGCGCGCCTTCCGCGACGGCCGCGTCTTCACCTCCGAGGCGGACGGCGGCGACCTGATGGGCAGTCAGGCACCCTGGCTGGCCTACGTGGGCGAGCACGACGGACGCGACGGCCACGCCACCCTGGTCTTCGAACACGCTCCGGGCAACGACCACGCCGGCGAGAAGGGGACGCACCCGGCGCACTGGTTCGTCCGCAGCGACCCCTTCGCCGCCGTGGCCCCGTCCCTGGCCTTCCACGAGGAACTGGTCCTCGAACCCGGCGACACCCTCACCCGCGGCTACCGCGTGCACATCGCGGACGGTGCCTGGGACCGGCAACGGGTCGCCGCCCACGTCTCGGGGCGTACCTGGTGAGCGCGCTCCACGACGGGTTCCCGGCTGCGGTCGGCGTGTCCCGGCTGCGCGTGTACGACTGGCCCACCGTCGACGGCCTGCCCGGCGGCGGCACCCCGCACCTGCACCTGACGTGCAGCGAGGGGTACGTGGTCACGGCCGGCCACGGCGCCGTGCAGACACTGACCGTCTCCGGCTACCGGGAGACGCCCCTGGAACCGGGGGTCGTCGCCTGGTTCACCCCCGGCACGATCCACCGGCTGGTCAACGAGGGCGGTCTGGAGATCACCGTCGTCATGCAGAACAGCGGACTGCCGGAGGCCGGCGACGCGGTCCTCACCCTGCCGCAGGAGTTCCTCACCGACCCGGCGACGTACGCCGACGCGGTCCGCATTCCCGCCGACGAGCCCGAAGCCGTCCAGGCGCAGGCCGCCCGTGCCCGCCGCGACCTGGCCACCCGGCGCTTCCACGAACTGCGCGAGAGCACGGCGGCCGGCGACCCCGAGCCGCTGGCGGCCTTCCTGCGGTCGGCCGCGGCGCTGGTGCGGCCCCGGCTGGACGCCTGGGAGGAACGCTGGCGCGCCGGCGCGCACGCCGCCGCGAGTGCCACGCAGGACCAGCTGAACGCCCTGCGCGGGCAGGACGGCCGGTATCTCGCCGAGGCGCGTGTCGCCGCGACCGGACCGAGCGCCCGCGGCCGGTTCGGCATGTGCGGCCGACTGGACGTCTACCCCGGCATCTGAGCCGCCCCCGGCCCGTGTCGCGCACACGCCCGTGAGCCGTCCGGCGCCGCCTCCTCCCTCCCACTCCGAGACTTCCGCGGAAGGTCGCCCTCCCATGCGCGAACCCCCTCACGCCCGACTCCGGTCCCCGAGCCGCCGCACACTGCTGACCGCCGCGGCCGCCGGCGTCGGCACCGCCCTGACCTCCACGCTCTCCGGCTGCTCGGCCTCCGGCGGGTCGTCGGGCGGCGTCACTCTCACGTTCACCTGGTGGGGCAACGACGACCGTGCCTCCCGTACCGAGAACGCCGTCCGGCTCTTCGAGAAGGAGAATCCCGGCATCACCGTCCGCACCTCGAACGGTGACTTCGGCGCCTACATGCAGAAGCTCGCCACACAGGCGGCGGGCGGCGGCATCCCCGACGTGGCCCAGCTCGACTACCGGCAGATCTCCCAGTACTCCGGCGGCGGCGCGCTGCTGCGGCTCGACGAGGCCGTGAGCGCCGGCACGATCCGCACCTCCGCCATGGACGAGGGACTCGTCCGCACGGGAACGTACGAGGACCGGCAGTACGCCCTGCCGATGGGCCGCGGCATCACCGGCTACGCCTACGACGCCGCCCTCTACCGCAAGGCCGGCATCCGGGCACCCCGGCCCGGCTGGACCTGGGAGGAGTGGGCGGACGCCAACCGCCGCATCGCCGATCTGAAGCGGAAGTCA
The DNA here is from genome assembly GCF_018070025.1 of Streptomyces liliiviolaceus. NCBI lineage: Bacteria > Bacillati > Actinomycetota > Actinomycetes > Kitasatosporales > Streptomycetaceae > Streptomyces > Streptomyces liliiviolaceus. The sequence goes on along the minus strand of NZ_JAGPYQ010000002.1, from coordinate 1,342,091 downwards.
CCGGACGGGCGGCCCTTCACCGGGGCCAACGACGGCGGCCCCAACGAGGACGTCTTCGAGGTGTGGCTGCGCGGGCGCGGCGGACGGCTCTACCGGAGCCAGACCGAGCTCGGCTTCACCGAGGACGACCTGACCGCGTTCTGGACGTTCTGCAACGACCTCCGCGCGGACGGCGCGGTCGCCGCCGCCCGGGACACCGTGCAGGCCAGCAGCATCGAGACCAGCCCGATGGGCCGTGGGCTGGCGGCCTCCGACTTCACCTGGGACGCGCCGTTCCCCGGCTACGTCGGTCTCCTCGGGGACAGCGTCCACTACGGGCCGGTCCCCACGACCGACGGCCGCGCGGGCTCGTACTTCAAGCCCTCGATGCTCCTGGGTATCGGGGCCGGCACTCCGCACCCCGAGGAGGCGGCCCGGCTGGTCGACTTCCTCCTCAACGACGTACGGGCGGGCGACATCCTGGGCTTCTCCCGGTCCACCCCACCCAACCGTGAGATCGCCGCCCGGATCGCCAAGACCCTCAAGGGGCCGGAGCGGGAGATCTACGAGTACTCGCAGACGATGGAGAAGTACGGCCTGGCCGCGCCGCCGACGGCGCCCCCGCGCGGCGACGTGCCGATCCAGTCCGCCTTCACCCGCAACTACCAGCGCGTGATCTACGACCTGGCCACCCCCCGCCAGGCCGCGCGTGAACTCATCGACGAGGCCAACCGGGAGCTGAGGCCATGAGCACGGTGTCTACCAGGGCGCCCGCGCCCGCCGAGGACCCGACGCAGACACGACGGCCGGCGCGCAAGCGGCGCGGGGTCCGCGAGAAGCAGTGGCCGGCCTACGTGTTCCTGTCGCCGTGGCTGATCGGCGCGGGCGTGTTGACGCTGGTCCCGATGGCCGCCTCGCTGTACCTGTCGTTCACGGACTACAACCTGTTCGACGCACCCCGGTGGATCGGTCTGCGCAACTACTCGGAGATGCTCTTCGACGACCCCCGCTACTGGCGGTCGGTCGGCACCACCCTGCTGTACGTGGTGGTCGCCGTCCCGCTGAAGCTGGCACTCGCGCTGGGTGTGGCGATGCTGCTGAAGAGCCTCGGCCGGGGCCGGGCCTTCTACCGCTCCGCCTTTTACGCGCCCTCCCTGCTCGGCGCGAGCATGACCATCGCGCTGGTGTGGAAGGCGCTCTTCAACGACGGCGGCTCGGTCGCGGGCGCCCTGAGCTGGTTCGGCATCGACACCGGCGGCTGGGTCGGCAACCCCGACCTCGCGGTGTACGCGGTCGTCCTGCTGACGGTGTGGCAGTTCGGTGCGCCGATGGTCATCTTCCTCGCCGGCCTCCAGCAGATCCCGTCCGACCTGTACGAGGCGGCGGCCCTCGACGGCGCGGGCCGCTGGCGGCAGTTCCTCTCCGTGACGCTGCCGATGCTGTCCCCGGTGGTGTTCTTCAACCTGGTGCTGGAGATCATCAACTCCTTCCAGGTCTTCACCCCGGCCTTCGCCATCAGCGGCGGCAACGGCGGCCCCGCCGACTCGACGATGTTCTACACGCTCTACCTGTACGAACGGGGCTTCACCGCCTCGCACATGGGCTACGCCGCGGCGATGGCCTGGCTGCTGCTGATCGCCATCGGCGTCATCACCCTGATCCTCTTCCGGACCTCCCGGACCTGGGTCTTCTACGCGGACGAGGAGGGACGGTGAGCTCGGTGAACTCCGCTCGCACCGCGGGCATCGCCACGAAACGGTGGCTGCCGCACTCGGTCGCCGCCATCTGCCTGCTCCTGCTGCTGTACCCGCTGGTCTGGCTGCTGGCCACGTCGCTGAAACCGGCCGACGAGGTGCTGACCAGCCTCAACCTGTGGCCCAGCCACCTGGAGTGGTCGAACTACACGACCGCCCTGGACGGCGTCGCCGGCGTCACCGTGGGCCGGCTGCTCGGCAACACCCTGCTGATCGCGGGCGGCGCCGTCCTCGGCAACGTGCTGTCCTGCTCGCTGGCCGCCTACGCCTTCGCCCGCCTGCGGTTCCGTATGCGCACGGGGATGTTCGCCTTCATGGTGGCGACGCTGATGCTGCCGCACCACGTCGTGCTGATCCCGCAGTACATCATGTTCAACCAGCTGGGCCTGGTGGACACCTACTGGCCGTTGATCCTGCCGAAGTTCCTCGCCACGGAGGCGTTCTTCGTCTTCCTCATGGTGCAGTTCATGCGCGGACTGCCGCGCGAGCTGGAGGAGTCCGCGCGGATGGACGGCTGCGGCCCCTTCCGCACCTACTGGTCGATCACGCTGCCGCTGAGCCGGCCCGCGCTGATCACCACGGCCATCTTCACGTTCATCTGGACGTGGAACGACTTCTTCACGCAGATGATCTACCTCTTCGCACCGGAGAAGTTCACCATCACCCTGGCGCTGCGGAGTTTCGTCGACCAGAACAGCACCTCGGCGTACGGGCCCATGTTCGCCATGTCCGTCATCTCCGTGCTGCCGATCGTGCTGTTCTTCTTCGTCTTCCAGCGCTACCTCGTACAGGGCATGGCCACCTCCGGACTGAAGGGCTGAACCGGTATGACGCACACACCCGTCGCGGCCCGCCGCGCGCACAGGGAACCGGGCGAGGTGTTCGGCTCCGGCTTCTCCCTCTTCGCCGACATGCTGTACATCTCCCTGCTGACCAGCATCGCCTGTCTGCCGGTGGTCACCGCTCCGGCCGCGTTCGCCGCCGCGTCGGCGACCCTGCGCACGGCGGCGGGCGAGGGAACCCCTGCGACGTTCGGCGGCTACCTCCGAGAGGTCCGTGCCCACGTGTCCGTGCGCACTCTGCTCGCCGGACTGACGCTGCCGCTGCTCGCCGCGGTGGTGACCGTCGACGCCGCCCTCGCGCGCAGCGCGCTGCCCGGGGCGCGGGTCGTGGCACCCGCCCTGGCCCTGTTCGTCCTGGGGGCCGCGGTCGTGGTGCTGCGGGCCGGAGCGCTGGACGCCCCGCACCGCCTCTCCGTCCGCGAGGGGTTGGTCCGCTCGGTGGCCGACCCGCGCGGCAGCCTCCTGCTCACCGGGGCCGTGCTGCTGGCGGTGGTCATCGCCTGGTCCATCCCGCTGCTGGTCCCGCTGCTGCCGGGCCCGCTCGCCTTCGCCGCGACCGTCGTGGTGCTTCGCGCGCCCGCCGACCGAATCCCCGCCGACCGAATCCCCGCCGACTGAATCCCCGTCGTCCCCGCTCGTTGTCCCCGCTACTCCACCGGAGTTCTTCTGTGCCCCACACCCACCTGGACGCGGCCGGTCATCCGAGGCCGCAGCTCGTCCGCGATCCCGACTGGCGCGACCTGAGCGGTCCGTGGCTGTTCGCCCACGACGACAACGACACCGGCCGGTCGGCCCGTTGGTCGGACCCGTCCGTGACCGCCCCCTTCGACCGCACCGTCACCGTGCCCTATCCACCGGAGTCCGAGGCCTCCGGCATCCACGACACCGGCTTCCACCCGGTGCTCTGGTACCGGCGCACCGTCGAGATGTCCCGGCCCGGCGCGGGCCGACGGCTGCTGCTGCACTTCGGGGCGGTCGACCACCGGGCCGAGGTCTGGCTGAACGGCCGCCCCGTGGGCCGCCACGAGGGCGGGCACACCGGCTTCACCTGCGATCTCACCGACGCCCTGGAACACGACGGGGAACAGGTCCTCGTGGTGCGCGCCGAGGACCGGCCACTGGACGCGACCCAGCCCCGCGGCAAACAGGACTGGCGGCGCGACCCGCACGTCATCTGGTACCACCGCACCTCGGGGATCTGGCAGCCGGTGTGGCTGGAGGAGGTCCCCGACACACATCTGACGACCCTCCACTGGACGCCGGACGTCGCGCACGCCCGCGTACGGGCCGGACTGCGGCTGGCCCGCTGGCCCGAGACCCCGCTGCGCGCGACGGTGCGGCTGACCCTGGGCGAGCGCCTGCTCGCCGAGCAGAGCGTGCTGGTCGACGGCCAGGAGACGACGTTCGAGGTCTCGATACCCGCCCTGCGACACGCGCAGGACCTCGACGACCTCCTCTGGAGCCCGGACCACCCACATCTGGTCGATGCCACGGTCGTCCTGAGCGAACCGGAGAGCGGCGCCCGCGTCGACCACGTCACCTCCTACCTCGGCCTGCGCGACATCGGCTGGGGCGACGGCGTGTTCCTCCTCAACCACAAGCCCTGCTTCCTGCGGTTCGCGTTGCAGCAGGGCTACTGGCCGGCCTCTCAACTGGCCGCCTCCGCCGACGAGTTGCGCCGTGACGTCGAACTGGCCAAGGAGATCGGCCTCAACGGATTGCGGATCCACCAGAAGATAGAGGACCCGCGCTTCCTGTACTGGGCCGACCGGCTGGGCCTGATGCTGTGGGAGGAGATGCCCTCCGCGTACGCCTTCGGCACGACGACCGTGCGGCGCGTCGTCGCCGAATGGACCGAAGCGCTCACCCGCGACCTCAGCCATCCCTCGATCGTCGCCTGGGTGCCGGTCAACGAGTCGTGGTCGGTCCCGAACCCGGCGCTCGTCCCCGAGCAGCGCCACTTCATGGACGGCCTGTACCACCTGACCAAGGCCCTCGACCCGTCGCGGCCCGCCGTCTCCAACGACGGCTGGGAGATCTCCGCCGCCGACATCTGGGGGGTGCACGACTACACCCAGCAGGCGGCGGTCCTGCGTGAACGCTACGGCCACCCCGGACTGCGGCGCGGCGAGATCGCCGAGCCGTGGCCGGGTGCCAAGCGCCTCCTCCTCGACGGCGCCGACCACCGCGGCCAGCCGGTCGTGCTCAGCGAGTTCGGCGGTGCCACCTTCGAACCCGCCGAGGGGGAGGAGTGGTTCGGCTACGACACCGTGGCCACCGAGCAGGACTTCACCGAACGCCTGGCCTCCCTGGTCGGCGCCGCCGTGGACTCGGGCCTGGCCGGCTACTGCTACACCCAGTTCACCGACACGGAGCAGGAGGTGAACGGCCTGTTCACAGCGGACCGCAAGCCCAAGATCCCCGTGGAGGAGCTCTTCGCGATCCTCACCAGGAGACGCCCCTGATCCGGTGATGGCCGACGCGGCAGCGGCACCGGCACGGGGTGGTCAGGACAGCAGGTGCTCGCTCAGCTTCCACAGCCGCTGAGCGTCGTCGGGGTCGAGCATCGCCGAGTTGGCGTCCGAGGGGATGCTGTCCGCGGTCAGCGGGCGCTGCTCGTCGTCGAGCACGGCGATGTCGCTGTCCTTGAGGTAGACCCCGCCGTGGCCGTTCAGGAGGGGGCTCGCGGCGGCGAAGACGAGGGTCGCGGCCCCCTGTGCGATGGTCTTCTTGCCGGCGTCGGGGTCGATGACGGTGTGACCGTGGTCGTCGACCAGCCCCTGCGTACGGTACGCCGCGGCCTCCTCCGGCGTGAACGGGCCTGGCCCGATGACCACGCCGGGGTGGGTGGCGAAGGCGCGGATGCCCTGAGCGGCGTACCGGCGGTCGAGTTCGACGGTGAACAGGACGTTGGCGCGCTTGGACTGGCCGTATGCGGTGCCGGGGTCGTACCCGGTCGCGAAGTCCAGGTCGTCCCACCGGATCTCGCCGATGCGTGCCGCACCCGAGGTCACCGTGACCACTCGGGCGCCCTCCGCTGCCAGCAGGGCCGGCAGCAGTGCCCTGGTGAGCTGGAAGTGGCCGAGGTGCGAGGTGGAGAACTGGAGTTCGTGACCCCGTGCGTCGCGCACCAGCTGGGGCGTGAACAGCACGGCGGCGTTGTTGACCAGGGCGTGCAGCGGCCGGCCGGAGGCGAGCCACCGCCGGGCGAAGGCCTCGATCGAGGACGGGTCTGTGAGGTCGAGCCGCTCGACCCGCACCCGGGAGAGCCCGTGCACCGCCGCGGCGGCCCGTTCGGGATCGCGGGAGGCCACCGTCACCGTGGCGCCCGCGGCGGACAGGGCACGGGTGGCCTCGCGGCCGAGCCGGCCGTGGCCACCGGTGACGATCACCTCCCGGCCGGACAGGTCGAGGCCGTCGAGGCCGTCGTCGGCGGTGGAGGAGGCGGTGAACGGGGTGCCCAGCGGAACTTGCTGTGTGGTCATGTCTCCCAGTCTCGACGGCGATCTCCGGACGCTGAATCGTTGTGCGTCCGCATTTTCTGCGCGAGAGTACGGGGATGTCTGATGTGGCGGTCACGGACGTGCTGTCCGATGTGTTCGACGTGGTGGAAGTGCGGGGGCTGATGACCGGCGGGTTCGCGGTCCGCGGCCCGTGGGTGTCCAGGGGCACGGTGTCCCGGCCGCTCAAGCTGATGGTGCTGGTCGCGGGATCGGCCCGGATCACGGTGGACGGGCCGGGCGGCCCGGAAGGTCCCGTGGAGCTCGCCGCGGGCGACGTCGCGCTGCTCAACCACCGCACCTGGGTCGACATGCGCGGGGGCCGGGGCGGCGGGACTCCGGTGGAGCTGATCCCCGGTGCGGGCTTCGACGCGATGGCGCTGGCCGAGGCGGACCTGACCACCGACGACGTGCTCGTCGGCGGCGAGGTCAGAGTGAGTCCGGCGGGCCTCGCACTGCTCAGCACGGCGCTGCCCGGCCTGGTCCACGTACACGCGGCGACGCCGGCCGCCTCCCGCCTGGGCGGCATCGTCGAGCGGCTCTTCGACGAGGCCTCCGGCGGACGGCTCGGTTCGGGGTTCGCCATCCGGCAGAACGGTCAGCTGTTGCTGCTGGAGATGCTGCGCGCGTATCTGGAACAGGAGGAGACACCGGTCGGCTGGCTCCGGCTGCTGGCCGACGAGCCGCTGCGCCCGGCGCTGCGGCTGATGCACGAACAGCCCGGGCAGGCCTGGGGACTGGCCGAACTGGCCCGCGCCGCCGGGATGTCACGCACCAGCTTCGCCGAGCGGTTCCGCGCCACCGCGGGCACCCCGCCACTGACCTATCTGTCGCGCTGGCGGATGCTCCTCGCCCAGCGCGCGTTGCGCGACCCCGACGTCCGGGTCGGCTCCCTCGCCGCGGAGCTCGGCTACAGCTCGGAGAGCGCGTTCAGCACCGCGTTCAAACGCGCGGTGGGGGAGTCCCCCCTGCACTACCGGCGACGGCTCCGGGCGACGGCGTAGCCGGTCAGCGGCGTGGCGCCGCCGACTCTTCAGCTCGCGTTCGTGGTGAACGGTCCCACGGTGAAGGAATCCCCGCAGACCTGCAGTTCCGCAGGGTCCGCCGACAGGGATGCCGTGTTGTTCGGCGGGAAGACCTTGATCCGTGCCGGTTCTGGCCAGCACTTTCCGTCCGTGACTCCCTTGTCGGGCGTCCGCACCACCGCGTGGGCGGCCTGCCCCGGCTTGAGGACCACGTTCTCCGCGGATCCGTCCTGCGTGCGGGTCGCGGGCTTCCCGATGGGATCGCCGTCCTGATCGGTCAGTGACAGGCCCGGGTATCCCTTGAGGGCGCAACTGCCGTCAGAGGTGTTGGTGAGAGTCAGGTCGAAGTACTTGCTGTTCATCTCCTGGCCCGTGGCTTTGAGCCCGGCGCGCAGACGGTCCGTGGTGCAGTCACTGCCCATGCCCGGGCTGTCCGTGGCGCCCTGCTTCGGAGTGGCCGCACCGGTGTCGCCCGCCGTGGCGGAGTCCGTGGGCTCGTTGCTTCCTGGCGCTGTGGTGGCGGCCGGACTGTCCGACGCCACGCTGGTGGACGCCTGCGCGTCACCGTCGTCACCGCCGCACGCGCCCAGTCCGAGTACGCCCAGTGCGACCAGTCCTGAGACGAGGACGGGCTTGTGAACCCTTTTCATTCCGTTGGCACCCATGCCGACTCGGCTGTCCATCCTGGACGGAAGCATGCATACGCCACGCAGTTAGGTCGGGGTCGGAAGCCCGGCGGCCCTCAGTGTTCCCCCGTCCGTGAGGAGGAACGAGGCTGGACGATGGGGCGGAGCAGGCCGGTCAGATGCTGGATCACCGTCTGTGAGCTCATGGTCGCCAGCGGGCCGGCGCGTACGACGTACCTGCTGAAGGTGACTCCGAGCAGTACCGCTCCGAGCAGGTCGACCCGCTCGTCGATGTCCGGCCCGGCCAGCACGGCGCGGTAGGCGGCTGCGCTCTGCTCCTGCATCGACGTGTACAGACGGGTGGCGGTGGGTTCGTTCACGGCGGCGCTGCGGATGAGTGCGACCATCGGGTCGAGGCTGCCGGCCATCTCCATGCGCTCGACGAAGGCCCGCGCGATCCGTTCCGGCAGGCCCGCGCTGTCACCGGCGAGGACGACGTCCAGGTCCCGGGGGCCGGGGATCGCCGCGCTCAGCAGTCCCTCCTTCGAACCGAAGTGCCGCATGACCAGACCGTGGGTCACACCTGCCCGTGCGGCGACGGCCCGGATGGTCGTCTTGCTGTAGCCGTGCTCGTGGAGTTCCGCCCGCGCCGCTTCGAGGATGGCCTCCTGGCTCGCTGCCCGGTCGCGCCGACGGCGCGGGGGAGTGGTGTCCCGGCCCTGCCCGGGCGCGGGTTCGGGTTCGGAAGGTGCGCCGCCGTCGGCGATTCGCTTGCTCACCCCCTAAGTATACGGATGGTCATTTGGTGCGGCGAGGTGTACGTTCCTTAGTGACCACTTGGTCATTAAGGCGCCGATGGGCCCGACAAGGAGCAGTGCTTCCCGTGACTCACTTTCAGCAGCCATCCGTATTCGAGGGGCGCCGTCAGCGGCTGACCGGCATGACCCGGCACACGGTCGTCGTGGACGGTCACCGCGTGAACGCGTTCGAGGCGGGCGACGGGCCACAGACCGTCGTGCTGGTGCCGGGCATCCCGGACTCCTCGGCCGTCTACCGCGGGCAGGTGCCCGGGCTGCTCGACGCCGGTTACCGGGTGATCGCGCCGGACCTGCTCGGCCAGGGGGACTCGGACATGCCCGCGGACGTCGCGCACTACACGATCGCCAAGGATCAGCAGAGGCTCTGGGCGGTCGTGGACGCGCTGGGCGTGGACACCTTCCACCTCGTCGGACACGACCGGGGCGCCGGATCGACCTGGGGCATGGCCGCGCACCGGCCGGACCGGATCACGTCCTACGTCGCGCTCTCCACCGGCCATCCGAGCGCCCGGGCACGAGCAGGCTATGAGCAGCGGCAGATGTCGTGGTACATGCTCCGGCTGCTGTTCTCCGACGCCGAGAGCTGGCTGCGCGGTGACGCCGAGGGCGAGGGAGGCGCCTGGTCCACTTTTCGCTGGTGGGTGGGAAACCACTCCGAGACCGACGCGTGGATCGCCGACCTGGAACGGCCCGGAGCGCTCAGGGCGATGCTGAACTTCTACCGTGCCAACATCCACCCGGTGAACGCGTCCATGACCCCCGTTCCCCGGGTGCGGGTGCCCGTTCTCGGTGTCTGGCCCACCGGCGACATCTACAGCAGTCTCGAACAGATGGCCCGCTCCGGCGAATGGATCGACGCACCATGGCGCTTCGAACGGCTCGCAGGCGCAGGGCACTTCCTCCAACTGGACCGGCCCGACGCCGTCACCGACCTGATCCTCGACCACACGGAAAGGCACCGCGACCGGCTGGCGTGATCCTCGATTACGCCGAGACTATGCCGAAAGGCGCCGCGACCGGCCGGCGTGACGGACGATGCCTGCTGCCTGACCCACTCGCGCCGGTCCGCGGTCCTTGAACACCCGTCGACTCACCGGCCCCACCGGAACGCAGCCGTGCCGATGCCGACGGCGTCGTCGTCGCCCTCCCGCGATCGCAGCAACGCGCTGACGACGTTCGCGCGGTCCTGCGGTCGTTCGGCCAGCCAGGCACCGAGCTTGTGATCGGCGCCCGTCAGCCGCAGAACGGACAGATCCGCCCGGGTGGAGAGCGCGGTGCGGATGAGTTCGGTCACGCCGTCGGGGATGACCGCGTCCTGTTCCGGTACGACCAGCAGCGCGCGACCGCCGAAACGTGCGTACGCCTCCGTTGCCGCACTGTCACGCCAGCTCTCCGGCTGCCGTATCAACGAGGTGAACCCGGCGCCGAAGGGGACGTCCCAGGCGGCTTTCGCGTAGATCCCCGGTGCGCAGAGCATGATGCCCGCCACGCGAGCGCCGTAGAGGTCCGCCAGATCGGCCACCGTCTGCCCGCTCATGCTGAACCCGACGAGGATCAGGGGACGCGAAGCGTCGAAGACCTCGTCGATCACAGCCGCTGCCTGGTCGCGTCGTCGTTCGAGGCTCAGGTCGAGCAGCTCACCGGTGCTCCGTCCGTGCCCCGAGAAGTCCAGTGCGACGGCGGGGTGGCCCCGTACGGCGAACTCCTCGGTGAGCGGCAGGTTGCGCTCCTTGTCACCGTTGCCCGCGCCGTGCATGACGACCACACCGTGCGCCCCCGTGCACTCGACCCGCGGTGTCACGGTGCAGACGCTGAGCCGCTCGCCATCTGTCGCGAGAGTGAATTCATGTACCGCGACGTCCATCGCATCTCCAGACACAGGGGTGGGGGACACGTCCCGAAGACGCCCCGGCAACCCGGACCCTACCGTCACCCCACGCCACTCCCGCACGGCTCCGGAGCACCGGCCGTCGACCGGCCGTCGCCGTCACGAAGGCCGACATCGCCTTCGCACATGCGTCGTTGACGCGTCACCGCGTGTGACGAAACGCGGCTTTAACCGGAGGGCAACGGATCACACACATGCCCCGGTGAGAGTCACTGGCAACTGTTTACAGTTCTTCCTGAGCTGCTGAAACGCCGTTAGGAGTACGTTGTGAGACTTCTCAAGACCCGTATGGCAGCAGCCTTCCTCACCGTCACCATGACTGTCGGACTGTCAGCGTGCGGGGGCTCGGAGGCGACCACGGCAGGAGGCCCCGCCGAGGTCACCCCGCCCGGGAACCTGGTCTCCTCCGGCACGCTCACCTACGGCACGGCCGCCACCTTCCCGCCCTTCGAGTCCAAGTCGGCGGACGGGGGCCTCGAAGGCTTCGACATCGACATGATCGAGTCGCTCGCCTCGTCGATGGGACTGGGCACCAAGGCGCTCGACACGGACTTCGACGGGCTCATCCCGGCCCTGACGGGAAAGCGCACCGACATCGTCAACTCCGCGATGTACATGACCGATGAGCGCGCCGAACAGGTGGACTTCGTCCCGTACCTGGTCATCGGTGAGGCGCTGCTGACCCCGCGCGGCAACCCGAAGAAGATCAGCCGGGTGCCCGAGGACCTGTCCGGCAGGACCATCGCGGTCACCCGCGGTGCCATCGGTGAGACGTACATGGAGGAGTACAACAAGGAACTGAAGAAGAAGGGGCTCAAGCAGATGGACATCATGACGCTGCCGAGCAACCAGGACGCGATGATGGCCGTCAAGTCCGGTCGCGCGGACGCCTTCGACACCTCCACGCCGGGTGCGGCGACCACACTCGCCAAGACCGACGACTACACCGTCGCCGCGACCTTCAAGAACGAGACGAAGATAGGTATCGCGGTCCGCAAGGGCGACACGAAGACGGCTGCGGCGCTGCGCGAGGCACTGGACCTGTTCGTGAAGTCCGGCGACTACGACAAGCTGCTCTCGAAGTACAAGCTGCCCGACGAGGCCGACTACTTCGACACCGGGTCAAGTGCTCCGGCGTCCCCGTCCGGCTCCGCGCCGGCCTCCGTCTCGGCCGACGCGACGGAAGGCTCGTGACATGGGCGGCTTCCTCGACAAGGTCGTCTCGGCGAACTTCCTCTCCGCCACCTGGCTGACCCTCGAACTCACCGTCGTGTCCATGCTCCTGGGGGTGGCGGGCGGCGTACTCTTGGCCCTGGCCAAGGGCGGCCCCCGCCCGCTCGGCTGGCTCGTCGACGCGTACGTGTGGCTCTTCCGCGGCACCCCGGTCCTGCTGCAGCTGATCTTCGTCTTCAACGTGCTGCCGCTGTGGGGGCTCAACTTCTCCCCCTTCGCCTGTGCCGTGATCGCGCTGACCCTCAACGAGATCGCCTACATGGCTGAGATCGTGCGCGGAGGACTGCTGGGCGTGGACCGCGGGCAGCGTACGGCGGCGCACATGCTGGGCCTGTCCGAGGCGAAGATCCTGCGCTGGGTGGTGCTCCCGCAGGCGGCCCGGCTGGTCCTGCCGCCCACCGGCAACCAGTTCGTCGGCATGCTGAAGACCTCCGCGCTGGCCTCCGTGGTGAGCGTGCAGGACCTGATGCTCACGGCCCAGCGGCAGGCCGCGGCGGACTTCGACTACGTCGGATCGCTCTGCGCCGCGGCCGTCCACTACCTGGTGCTGACGACCCTGCTCACCGTCGGCCTGCGGTGGCTCGAACGACGGCTCGACGTCACCCGCAGGGCTGCGGCGCGGCAGGACAGGAAGCCCACGCTCCGGCACACCGACACCGCCGCGCTGGACCCGACGGCCCGCTGACCGGCCGGCGAACGGAACGACGAGCACGACAGGACCAGGACCAGGGCTAGGACCAGGACAGGACAGGACACTGACATGAACCGTGCCACCAGTGGCACCCCGACCACCACCGACACCATGGCCACGAAGTCCGGCACCCCCTCCACCGCGGCTGGCCGCCGTACGGTCCTGCGCGGTGAGGGCATGACCCGCACATACCACGGGCGCACCGTGCTGCACGGGGTGGACCTGACCGTCCCGCACGGTCAGACGGTGGCCGTCCTCGGCCCCTCGGGCGCCGGCAAGTCGACCATGCTGCGCTGTCTGGCCGGTCTCGAACCTCTCCAGGAGGGGACGGTCGCCTTCCAGGGCGAACTCCTCTCCAAGGCGGGCACCGCACCCCGCTCGGCGGGCGGCCGGATCGGCATGGTGTTCCAGCAGTTCAATCTCTTCCCGCACCTGACGGCGGCACAGAACGTCTCGCTCGCCCCCCGAAGGGCCCGCGGTGCGTCGCGGGCACGGTCTGACGAACGGGCCCGCGAACTGCTCGTGCGGGTGGGACTGTCCGAGCACTGCGACCACTATCCCTACGAGTTGTCCGGCGGCCAGCAGCAGCGCGTGGCGATCGCCCGGTCGCTGGCCATGGACCCGGAACTGATGCTGTTCGACGAACCGACCTCGGCCCTCGACCCGGAGTTCACCCGCGAGGTGCTCGCCGTCATGCGGGACCTGGCCGCCAGCGGTATGACCATCGTGGTCGTCACGCACGAGATGGACTTCGCCCGGCGAGGCGCCGACCGCGTGGTGTTCATGGCCGACGGCCGGATCGTGGAGGACGGCCCGGCGGCCGAGGTCCTGACCGCGCCGCGGCAGGACCGCACCCGTCGCTTCCTCGACCAGATGCTCGGTGAGTGAGGACATGGCGACGACAACTCCCGGCGACGGCAATGGCAATGGCAACGGCAACGGCAATGGCACCGGACACAAGGGCGGCAGCCCGGCCGTCGCCCCCATCCCGTGGAACCTGCGCAAGACGGACTGGGCCTACCAGCAATTGCGCGAGTGGATACTCAACGGCCGCCTCGCCCCCGGCCAGCGCCTGAGTCAGGAAGGGCTCGCCGGCGAACTGGGCATCAGCCGCGGCCCGTTGCGTGACGCCCTGTCCCGGCTGGCCACCGAGCACCTGGTCGTCGACCGGCCCCACCAGAAGTGGATCGTCGCGGAGGTGTCGCTCGCCGACGCACGCGACGTGTACAACGGCCGCGCGGCCCTGGAGGGCATGCTCGCGGCAGCCGCCGCCCAGGCCACGGAAGAGGATCGCCTGGCGCGCTGCGCGGACCTCGACAACCTGATGAACGAGCAGGCCGAGGCCGCCGACCAGGCCGACACGGCGTACCTGCGCCGACTCGACCGCGCCTTCCACGACACCGTCTACGCTCTCGCCGCCATGCCGGCGTCCCTGAGCGCGCTGAACCACCTGCGGGCACGCAGCGACCGTTACATCGCGCTCTACCTGTCCGACGCGAGTCGCGCGCACGCCTCCATCGAGGAACACACCAGCATCCTCGCCGCCTTGAGGAGCGGCGACGCCGAACGCGCCTCGCTACTGACCCGCGATCACGTCCTCGGCGGTCTGACCGCGCTGGCGGGCGGCATCAGCCGACGGCAGCCCGCGGGAGCCGCAGCCGGCACCCCGGAATCCGAGGGCGACCTGCCTCGCCGGGCCGTCGGCTCCAGGCGCCTGAGTGCGCAGGACACCGGGACACCGGCCGTACCGCTCAAGCCGGAGTTGTCGTAGCGCGCCCGAGTCCGTGCCCGCGTCCGGTTCTGCGTCCGCGTCCGGTTCCGGCGGGTGCCCCGCCCGTCCACCACCCCGTGTACGTCCCGACCGCGCCTCCTCCTCCCCATTTCACCCCCACACGAGTAAGGAAACACCGACCGTGCACCAGCTCCCCGAGGCCCTCAAGCGCCTGTCCATGCCCGAACTGACCGGCCAGATCGGCCAGTCCCTGCGGGACGCCGAACGCGAACTGGAGAACGCGCCCGGCCCGGCCGACCCCCTGGACGCCACCTACGCCGACACCCACCGCTTCCCCCCGCCGCAGTGGGCACTGCCCACCTTCGCCGAGGCCGCCGGCGGCAACGGCATGACCTACACCCCCTACCGCGGTGACCGCGGGGTGCGCGCGGCGGTCGCGGAGAACGTCTCCACCGTGCTCGGCATACCGGCCACCGGCCCCGCCGACGTGATCCTCACCCCCGGCACCCAGGGCGCGCTGTTCACCGCGCTGGCATCGATCCTCTCGCCCGGCGACCTGGTGCTGCTGCCCGACCCCGACTACCTGTCGACCGAGCGGATGCTGCGCTATTTCGGCGCCGAGGTGCGCCGCATCCCGATGGTCTGGCCGCACGAGGGCGACGCGGGTCGCGGTGCCCGGCCCTCCCTGGACCTGGAGGAGCTGGAGCGCGCCGCCGCGCTGAAGCCGCGGCTGATGGTCTTCTCCCACCCGAACAATCCGACCGGCGCCGTCTACGACGAGGCGACGATCGAGGCGATAGCGGACGCCGCGCGCCGGCACGACTTCACCGTCATCGCCGACGAGCTGTACTGCCGTCTGGTCTTCGAGGGCGAGGAGTTCTTCCACCTGGCCGCCCGGGAGGGCATGGCGGAGCGGACCGTGACCCTGCTCGGCCCGTCGAAGACCGAGTCGCTGTCCGGATACCGGCTCGGGGTGGCCGTCGCGCCCACCGCGCTGGTCGACGCGATGGAGGACGTCCAGTCGTGCACCGCGCTGCGGGCGCCCTCCTACGCCCAGCACCTGCTGGGCCGGTGGATCGCCGACGACCAGGACTTCCTGGCGAAGCGGCTGGTGGAGTACCAGGCACTGCGCGACGCCACCGTGAAGAAGATCAACGCCTCCTCGGTGATGCGGGTCAACGCCAGCTACGGCACCGCCTACCTCTTCCCCGAGGTGTTGACGGGTGCTTCCGACCAGGCCGTGGCACTGGCGCTGAAGGAGCACGCCGGGGTGGTCGTCAACCCGGGCTACCAGTTCGGTCCGGCGGGTAGCGGCCGTATGCGGCTGTGCTTCGCGCAGGACGAGACCGTCTGGGACGCCGCCCTGGACCGGATCATCGACGTCGTCGCCTCGGTGAAGCCGGAATGACGGGCGGCGGGCGGGCTGCCGGGCGGCTGCACGCAGAGGTGGACCGGCCGACGGGAACCGGCCGGGACGTGGAGCCGCCGGGGTCCACGTCCCGGGACGCGGGCCTGGCGGCGCTCGGTGTCCGCGACGCGGACCAGCCGGTCTTCAGGGTCCGCGACGCGGACCTGCCGGCCCTCAGGGTCCGGGAGGCGTCGTACGGCGTGGTGGCCCTGCCGCTGCGGCGCCGGCTGCGGCACACCACCGCGGACACGGGGGAACTCGTGCAGGTGGTGCTGCGGCTGGTGCTGGCCGACGGACAGGCCGGCTGGGCCGAGACCCGCGGCAACGGCGCTTACGCCACCCACCACACCACCGACTCCATCGTGGCCGCACTGGCCGGCCTGCCCGCCGTGACCGACCCGGTCTGGAACGACCCGGCCGCGCTCGCCGCGTCCGTGGCGCGCCACTGTCCGCCCGCCGCCATGCTCCTGGACGTGGCGTACCGCGACGCGACCGCCCGGGTCCGGGGAGTCCCGCTGGCCGAAGCGCTGCGGGCCGAGTACGGCGACGTCCTGACAGCGCTCGTACCGGGTTCCCCGGGGCGACCTGGCGCTACAGCGGCGCCGAGCGCTACGGCTACACGGGGCGCCACGGCTGCGCCGGGCGGGGCAGCCGTGCCCGGCGAGAACGGCATTCCGACCACGCTGCCGACGCACGCCGCGATCCCCTTCGGCACTCCCAAGGAGGCGGCCGAACTGACCGCTTCCGCCGCCGTCTCCGGCTTCCGGCGGGTCAAGATCCGCGTCGGCGGCGACCCCTTCCTGGACTCGGCGCGCATCGCCGCGGCGCGCACCGCGGCGGACCGGGTGTCGGGTGCTGGCGCGGTGGTCCTGGCGGCCGACGCCAACGGCGGCTGGGACCCGGACACCGCGCTCGCCGCCACCCCCTGGCTCGCCCGGTACGGCGTGGCCTGGCTGGAACAGCCCACCCGGCCGGGCGACCTGCCGGCGATGGCCCGGGTACGGGCCGAGTCACCCGTCCCGGTCTGGGCCGACGAGGACGTGCGCGACGCGGCGGACGTGCACACCGTCGCCGACCTGGCCGCGGCGGACGGGGTCCACCTCAAGCTGGAGAAGGCCGGTACGGTCGCCGCGCTGGCCGAGGCCGTGGCCGCCGCCCGCGAGCGCGGACTCGACGTCGCTCTCGGCCAGATGGACTGCGGACGTCTGGGCTGCGCGACCACCGCCCACCTGGCGGCGGGACTCGGACTGACCGTCGCCGAACTGTGGGGCTACGCCAACGTCGCCCACGACCTGGCCACCGGCCTGCGGCTGCGCGACGGGGCGATCCTGCTGCCCGACGCACCCGGACTGGGCGTGGACGTCCTCCTCGACGCAGCGCACCTCGTCCCGGTCGGACTGCCCGGCGTCCCCAACGGTGCCCCCAACGGCGCCGTACTCGCCGCTCCCGTACCCATACCCGTACCCGCATCCCTGCCCTGACCCCGATCGACCGACGGGGACGGCGGTCCGCCTGCCGGGCCGCCGCCCGCCCCGTACGACGCAAGGACCAACGACGATGTCCTCTCCCACCCTCCCGTCCGCCGTCACGGGCCCCGACGGCTCCACCACCTCCGACGTCCTCGCCCTGCTCACCGCCCTGGTCGCCTGCGACTCCACCACCCCCACCGGCGAGGAGGAGAGCACCGCGGCACTCCTCGCCGCGCACCTCTCCGCCGCGGGTTTCTCGGTGGACACCGAACAACTGGCTCCCGGCCGGGTGAACCTCACCGCGAGGCGGGTCCTGGGCACAGGCGGCCCCTCGGTGATGCTCAACTCGCACCTGGACGTGGTCCCCGCGGGCGGCGGCTGGAGCAGTCCCCCCTTCGAGCCCACCCTGCGTGACGGACGGCTGTACGGGCGTGGCAGCGCCGACGCCAAGGGACCGCTGGCCGCGATGGCGTGCGCCGCGGCCGAGTTGGCCCGCGCCGCCGACTCCGGGCTCGCCGAGGTGAACGGCGAGATCGTCTTCTCCGCCGTCTCCCAGGAGGAGGGCGACTCCATGGGCGCCCGCCATCTGGTGTCCGAACTCGCGCGGCAGGGACGCCTCCCCGACGCGGTGATCGTCGGGGAGCCGACCGGGATGCGCCTGCTGACCGCCCACAAGGGCTCGGTCCGGCCGGTCGTCGAGGTCACCGGCGTCGCCGCGCACGCCGCCACCCCGCACGCCGGGGTGAACGCCATCACCGGCGCCGCCGCCCTGATCACCCTCCTGGAGGAGTACGCCGCCTCGCTGGCCGGCCCCGGTCACCCGCTGCTCGGCGCGCCCACCTGCACCCCGGTCCTCGTCTCGGGAGGTGAGGCCCCCAACGCGGTCCCCGAGCACTGCCGGATCACCCTCGACCGGCGGCTGCTGCCGGGAGAGACGCAGGAGTCGGTACTGGCGGAGGTGGACGCAGTGTTGGACAGGTTCAACAAGGGCGGTCACGGCGCCACCGCGGCCGTCGCGGAGTGCGCGCCCAGCACCGGCGGTCCCTCCGAGACACCGCCCGACCACCCGTTCGTCCTGCTCTGCCGCCGGGCGCTGGCCGAGGCGGGCGCCGACGACAGCCTGGCCGGGCTCACCGTCAACTGCGACATGACGCACTTCCGCGCCGCCGGGGTGCCCGCGCTGGTCTGCGGGCCGGGACGGCTGGAGGTCATGCACGCCGTAGACGAGCATGTCGTCGTCACCGAACTCGACGAGTCCGTCGGCCTGTACCGCGCGATCCTCGCGGAGGCTCTGGGCGGGCAGGGCCCGGCATGGGCCTGAGCATCGCCCTCGGCCAGGCCCGGTCCGTTCCCGGCGACCTCGACGCCAACCTGGCCACCGCGGTGCGGCTGGTGCGCGAGGCCGCCGCCGGGGGAGCCCGGCTGCTCGCCCTGCCGGAACTGTTCACCTGCGGGTACGACCCCGAGGCCGTCGCCCGGCGCGGTCCCGCCCTGACCCTGACGCCCCCTAGTCCGGGCACCGCCCCCGCCGATGACTCACCGCTCGCCCCACTGGCACGTGCGGCGGCCGAGGCCGGGGTCTGGGTCGTGCTCGGCGCGGCACTGGCCGCGCGGTCCGGATCCGATGGACGGGTCCCGCGGCCGTGGAACGCCGTCCTGGTCGTCGACCCCGCCGGCGTGGTGGCCGGACACTACGCCAAGGCCCACCTGTGGGGTCCGGAACGGGACGTCTTCTCCCCGGGAACCGACCTGGTCACCATCGAGGACAGCGGTGTGTCGGTCGGCCTCGGCATCTGCTACGACGCGGGATTCCCCGAGTTCACCCGCGCCCACCGGCGGGCCGGCGCCCACGCGATGCTGTACTGCTCCGCGTTCGCCGAGGGCGCCACCGAATACCGCTACGACGTGTACCACCCGGCCCGCGCGGTGGAGAACGGCGTCTACACCCTGGTCTCCAACGCCGTCGGCGACATCGCCGGAGAGCACTACTTCGGCCGCAGCGCCGCGTGGTCCCCCACCGGACGCCCCCTCACGGCCCTCGGCCATCAGGAGGGCGTGCGCATCGTGACCGTCGACCCGGACGAGACGGCCCGTGCCCGCCGGGAACTGCCCTACCTCCCGGACCTGCGTGCCGACCTGCTGAAGGTCACGCCGACGTCAGTGCCCGTCACCCGCCTGCGACCCTCCA
This sequence comes from Streptomyces liliiviolaceus, assembly GCF_018070025.1. Lineage (NCBI taxonomy): Bacteria > Bacillati > Actinomycetota > Actinomycetes > Kitasatosporales > Streptomycetaceae > Streptomyces > Streptomyces liliiviolaceus. The sequence goes on along the minus strand of NZ_JAGPYQ010000002.1, from coordinate 1,322,938 downwards.
CCCCGTCCCTGACCCCCGACCCCCGGACCTCTGATCGCGCAGACCTCTGATCCCCGTACCTGATCCCTGATCCCTGACCCCCGACTCCGGACCGACAGGAGCCCCACATGACACCCGTCTTCCCCGCCGACGAGTACGACCGGAGGCTGGCCGCGCTGCGTGCCACGCTGAAGGCGCAGGAACTGGACGCCGTTGTCGTCCACACCCCCGAGAACATCTGCTACCTGTCCGGGCACGCCACGCCCGGCTACTACACCTACCAGTGCCTCATCGTCACCGCCGGAGGCGACGCGGCCGTGCTGACCCGGCAGACCGAGACGGTCAACGCCCGCGCGACCACCCACGTGGAACGCATCGTGGGCTTCGCGGACAGCGCCGACCCGGTGCAGGCCACCGCGGACCTGCTGGCCGAACTGGCTCCCGGCGCCACCGCGGTCGGCCTGGAGACCCGTTCGTGGTTCCTCCCGCCGGAGTCGTACGGCCGCCTGAGCGGTCTGCTGGAATCCGCGGGAGCACGGGTACGGCCCATCGACGCAGCGCTGGCCGCCGCCCGGCTGGTCAAGTCGCCCGCCGAGATCGAGCAGATCAGGGCCGCCGCCCGGAGCACCAACGCGGGGATGCTCGCCGCCGCCGAGGCCGCCGTGCCCGGGGTGAGCGAACGGACCGTCGCCGCGGCGGCCTTCCAAGGCATGATCGCCAGTGGCTCCGAGTACTTCGGCATGGAGCCCTTCGTCGCGTCCGGTCCCCGGGCCGGCACCATCCACGCGAGCTGGTCGGACCGGGTGATCGGCGAGAACGAGCCGGTCCTGCTGGAGATGTCCGCGACCGTGGGCCGGTACAACGCGCCGCTGATGCACACGGTGTGGACCGGGGAACTGACGGGTGAGGCCGCCGAGATGGCCGTCGCCTGCGCCGCCGCGCGGGACGCGGCGCTGGCCCACGTGGTGCCGGGCGGCTCGCCCGCCGAGGCGCACGCGGCGTGCAGGGCCGCCATCGCCGAAGCCGGTCTCGCCCACACCTACCGCAAGCGCAGCGGCTACTCCGTGGGTATCGGGTTCGCGCCCGACTGGGGCGAGGGACACCTGCTCTCCCTCGGCGAGACGGAGGAGAAGCGGTTCGCCCCCGACATGGTGGTGCACGTGGTGCCCACCCTGCGCATCGAGGGCATGGCGGGCATCGGCCTGTCCGCCACCGTCCTCATCACCGAGGACGGGCACGAGGTACTGACCTCCTGCCCGGTGGGACCGGGCCGGTGAGCGCCTCCGGCATCCCCGCCGTACCGGACACCTCCGGCATCCCCGCCGTACCGGACGCGCCCGTACCCCAGGGGCAGTACACCAGCGCCCGGATCGCCGGGGGACTGGTGTTCACCGCCGGCATGACGCCACGGGCGGGCGGGACCATGGCCGCGAGCGGCGTCCTCGGGGCGGGGCTCACCGTCCCGGACGCACGACCACTGGCCGAGCTGGCTGCGCGCCGTGCCGTGGAAGCCGGACGGCAGGCCGCCGAGGCGGCCGGGCTCCGGCTGGAGTCCGCCGTGTCGATGACGGTCTGGGTGGCGGCCACGGCGGAGTTCTCCGACCACAGCCGGGTCGCCGACGGTGCCAGCACCGCCGTACTGGAGGAGCTGGGCGATCCGGCGCCCGCCCGCGCGGCGATCGGTGTGAGCGGCCTGCCGTCCGGCGCACCGGTGGAGGTGGCTCTCGTTCTCACCACCGCCACCGCCACCGCCACCGCCACCGCCACCGTGGACCAGTGAACGGGGCCGCCCCAGTGGGTGACGACGGCTCCACGGCGTTCGTCGTCCTGTCGGGTTTCGGGCCGGTGGGACAGGCCTACGCCCGCCGGCTCACCGAGGCCCGCCTCGACGGTGCACGGCTCCGGCTCGCGGCGGTACGCACCAGTACGGCGCAGTGGACGGCATCGACCGACGAGCTGACGGTGCCGCCGCACCCGCAGCGTGGTCCGCTGGCTCCGCTCGGGCAGACGCTGGAGCGGACCGGGGCCGCGATCCTCGTACAGGCGCTGCCCTCCACCCCGGAGGTACGCGACCTGGCCGCTGCCGAGGCCGTCACGGCCCTGCGCGCCGGTGTGCATGTGGTCACGGCGGCCAAGGCGCACCTGCTGAGCGCCTGGCGGGAACTGGAGGCGGCGGCGCACACGGGCGGCGCGCTGATCCGCCTCTCGGCCGCGACGGGCGCCGCCCTGCCAGCGGGCGACCTGGCCCGCTTCGGGGTCCGGGGATTCGGCTGCCGCTCGGTGCGGGCCTGCCTCAACGGCACGTCCACCTTCGTACTGGACCGGATGGCCGGGGGAGGATCGCTGGCCGACGCGCTGACCGAGGCACGGCGCCTGGGCATCGCCGAGGGCGACCCGTCGGCCGACCTCGCCGGGCGGGACGCGGCCACCAAGGCCGCCCTGCTGGCCGCGCTGCTGTGGGGCTGGGACGCCTCGGCCGTACGGTGGCGCACCGAGCCCATAGGGGAGGCGGCGGCCGGGGCGGCGCGTGCGGCGGCGGCTCGCGGACGGCGGTTGCGCGCCGTCGCCTCCGCGGCGGCGGACACACCGCACGAGGTACGGGTCCTGCTGGAGGAGACCGCGCCCGGTGACCCGATGCACGCGCTGATCGGACCTGAGAAGGCCGTGACCTTCGAGTGCCCGGAGACAGGTGACGTGACGGTGAGCGGAGGCCGTTCCAGTCCGCTGGGCGCCGCGCTCGCCATGCTGAAGGACAGCCTCGACGTCGTGGCCGACGGGCGGCGCGGGTTCCGCTGACGAACGCGTGCAGTTGTCTCGGTCCCCTGGTTTTCACAGGCGTTACCGGGGTCGAAGGCCGTCGAGGAGGATGTCCAGGAGGCGATCGGCTGTGACCTCGGGACCCGACTGCTGCGCGACGGTGAAGATCCCGATCAGGCTGGCTGCGATCTCCTCGGCGGTGACGTCCGGCCGCAGGTCTCCGGCGGTGCGGCCTGCGTCGAGGATCGTGGAGATCGCGTTCAGGAGCTGGTCCCTGGTTCGGGCGTGGCCGACGGCGCCGGACTCGACGAGGGCCAGCAGCGTGTCGAGCATGCCGTTCTTCGTCGCGATCCAGTTGCCGAAGAGGTCCATCCAGCGGCGCATCGCCACGGCAGGGGTCTCGGAGGCGAGCAGGTCCCGGGCGCCGTTGGTGAGGCGGACGACCTGGTCGCTGTAGACGGCCTCCACGAGGGACTCGCGCGTCGGGAAGTGGCGGTAGAGCGTCGCGATGCCGACTCCCGCCTCGCGGGCGATGGCGCGCATGGACGTCTCGGCGTCGGGTGAGGCGAGCACGCGTGTGGCGACCTCAAGCAGCTGATCGCGGTTGCGGGCGGCGTCGGACCGTCTCGTCCGCGGCTTCGAATTCGTCAAACGGAACACGCTCCGGTTACGCTGGTTTCCATAAACGGAGCATAGTCCGTTTGGGCTGGCTCCAGGCACGCGAGGAAACGGGTACGAGATGCGGCAACACAGCGACGCACGCCGGGACGACGGGAGCAGGGCCGTCCTGCTGGACTCCTTCGGCGGGCCCGAGGTCCTGGCCCTCAAGGACGTGTCCGAACCCCGGGCGGGCGACGGGCAGATCCGCGTCCGTGTGACCGCGGCCGGACTGAACCCGATGGACTGGATCATGACCGCCGACGCCGGGACCGCGGCACGATTCGGCCTGAGCCTGCCCTGCGGGTTCGGCACCGACTACGCCGGAGTCGTCGACCAGGTCGGTGCGGGCGCGAGCGGCTACGCGGTCGGTGACCGCGTGTTCGGGGCGGCCCTGTCCCGGGCGGTCGCCGACCACGTCGTCCTCGACGCGGACGGGAACATCGCCAGCGGCATCGCCCACCACACCCCGGACGGCGTCGACGACCGCACGGCCGCCACGCTGGCCATCGCGGGCAGCACCGCGTCCGCCGCCCTCGACGTCCTCGACCTCGGTCCCGGCGACACCTTGCTGATCGGCGGCGCGGGCGGCGGCGTCGGCGTGTTCGCGGTCCAGCTGGCCCGGATCGCGGGCGCCCGCGTTATCGGGACCGGCTCGCCGTCGTCGGCGCAGTACCTGCGAGGCCTCGGCGCCGAACCGGTCGCGTACGGGGAGGGCCTGACCGACAGGGTGCGCGACCTCGCCGCGGGCACCGTCACCGCGGCCCTGGACCTGCACGGCACGGACACGGTGCACGTCGCGCGCGAGCTGGGGGTCCCGGATGACCGCATCTGCACGATCGCGGGCCAGGTCGACGGCGTTCCCGCTGCCAACGGCGCCAACGCCGCGCCCGACGCCCTTGCGAACATCGCGAGCCTTGTCGCGGCGGGCCGCCTGCACGTGCCGATCGCGGCGACCTACCCCGTCGAGGACATCCGCGCGGCCGTCGAACTCCAGGCGGCCCGACACGTCCACGGCAAGGTGGTTATCGATCTCTAGTCCCAGTGCTCGGACTCGATCGGGATCGGAATCGCCGGGGAGCGGTGGGCAGGTGAACACTGCGGCGGCGCCGTTGCACAGGTCCAGGTCCTGGCTTCCACCGGAGAAGATGATGCGCACCGACCTATGATGCGATCCCTGCCCTCCACCTGCTCGGAGAAGACGTATGAGGGACGAGAGCACCGGCAAAGTGGTCGTGAACAGGGTGATGTCCCTGGACGGGTTCATCGCCGGTCCTGGCCACACGATGGACTGGATCTTCGAGCACATGACGTCGGCGACGTTCCCGGAGGTCATGGCGGCCACGGGCGCGATGCTCATCGGCCGGGGCACGTACGAGGTCGGCAAACGCATGTCGGAGGAGAACACCGGTTACGACGGCGGGGCGCAGTTCGTGCTCACCCACCGCCCGCCCGACGAGCCGGACCCCGACGTCACCTTCCTCACCGGCGACATCGGGGAGGCCGTGGCCGTGGCACGCCGGGCCGCCGGCGACAAGAACCTGGAGATCCTCGGCGCCGACGTGGCCGCACAGTGCCTGCGGCGCGGCCTCGTCGACGAGATCCTCGTGTACGTGCTGCCGGTACTGCTCGGCGACGGCGTCCGCTTCGCACCCCCGGGCCTCGACCGGATCGACCTGGAGCCGTTCAGCAACGTCCAGTCGGGCGGGGTCACGATGCTGCGCTTCCATGTGCGCAGGTAACGGCCGCGACTCACGGGTTCGTACATGGTTGGCGGTCGGGCCCACACCGATGTGGCGCACCCGGCGTGTGCGTGCCGGCAGTGTCAGGCGTTGAGCCGCTCCTCCAGACGGACGGTCACGGTGTCCCCTGCCTCTTTGCCGATCTCTTTGCGTACGGCCGCCTTGACCGGCAGCTTGTGTGTGCCGTCCCCCAGGGCCATGAACGAACTTCGGAACGGATGGCCGTCGATCGTGCCCCGGACCTTCACCAGGCCGCGGGTGCCGAAGAACTCGGCCGACTCGGGCCACACGACATAGGTCCAGCCGCCGACTTCGGGGCTTTTCTGCAGGGTCGCAGTGAACTGCTTATCCATCACGTATACCGCCTGTTCAGGAGCTTTCGATGAGTACGAGGTGAATTACGAGGTGATTGGCGTCCGGGTTTCGCACAGTGAACATGGGCGGCCTTGCGGCCTGATGCACCCCGCCCGCATGGCCTCCGCATCCGCAACGGCGCCGTGTGCGCACGGGGTCGTGCCGTTCATCCCGTGCCTCCACTGCCTCGTTGTTCACCAGGTAGGACCGAGGCAGGCGGGGAAACTCATCGCCGGCACGCATGTGAGCTTCAGTGCCTCGCGCCGCCAATTCGTCAGGGGGGCAGGTCCCGCGTGGCTGTCGTACGTCGAGGGCATCGACGCGGCGGTCCCGGCCGGACGCCGGCTTGCCTCCGCGGTCGGCGACCTCTGTCAGGCCGTGTCACCGGTTCGACTCTTCTCGGCACGCAGGGCTGCCGCGTCGGTCCGTCACGAGCCGGTCCGTGCACCGATCCCGTGGCCGAGGAGGCTCTCGGCGGTCTCCGCGATGGTGTCCTCGATGGGGCGCGCCCGCCACCCGAGAAGCTTCTCCGCCTTGCTGCTCGTGGCGTCGAGATCCCGGCCGAGCTGGTGCCTGAGCAGACGCAGCTCCGGGTTCACGGCGCCCAGCGCGCGTGCGAGCCACACGGGAAGTTCCCGGGTCGGGGCCTGCGCGGCGCGCTCGCCCAGGCGGTCGCGCAGGATGCGCGCGATGTCGACGACGCGCAGGCTGTGCCCGGCGACCGCGAGGAAGCGCTCGCCGGCGGCCGCCGGATCGGTCATCGCGCGCACATGCAGATCCGCGACGTCGCGCACATCGACGAAGCCCATCCCGAAGGGCGGGCACGCGGGGACCCGGCCTTCGAGCATCCTGCGCACCAGGCGCAGGGACGGCGGGTCGTCCGGGCCGAGGAGCGGTCCGAGGACCCCCACCGGATGGATCGCCGCCAGTTCCATGCCGGCGCCCTCGTCGGCGACGAACTGCCAGGCAGCGCGCTCGGCGAGGGTCTTGGACCGCTGGTAGGGCGGAATGTCGCCGTCGACGTTCGTCCAGTCCTCCTCGGTGAACGGAGTCGTACGCCGGGGGTGCCCGATGCCGATGGCGCCGAAAGCGCTCGTCAGGACGACCCGGCGCACGCGGGCGTCGCGGGCGGCGCGCAGCACCCGCAGGACGCCTTCGCGCGCCGGGATCACCAGCTCGTCATCGTTCGCAGGCGCACGGCGCAGGGTCGGCGAGGCGACGTGGAGAACGAAGTCGCAGTCGGCGACGGCGTCGTCCCAGCCGTCGGGGCGTCCGAGGTCGGCGCGCACGACCGTGAGCCGGTCGTCGTCGAAGGGCGCTGCCGCGTGGAGCCAGGAGCGCAGTTCCGGCTCCCGTCGCAGGTCGCGGACCGTGGTGCGCACGGTGTGTCCGGCGTCGAGCAGGGCCAGGACGCACCAGCTCCCGACGAATCCCGTTCCTCCGGTGACCAGTACCTGTGTCATCTTCTTCTCCTCAGCTCATGAGCCGCATGTCAGGGGGCGGGGATGCATGGCGCGGTTCATGCGAGAGCCATGCCGGGAACGCGCCGGCGGATGGCTTCCATCTCGGCCTCGTCGGAGACGCCCTGCCAGTCGTGCCGGGGGGTGTACGGGGCTTCCAAGGCCCGCACTTCGTCGTCGGTGAGGTCGATGCCGAGGGAGGCCACCGCCTCGTCGATCTGCCGGATCGAGCCGGCGCCGACCAGGGGCGCGGTGACCACCGGCTGGTGGCGCAGCCAGGCCAGGGCGATCTGCGCCCGGCTGACACCGCGGGCGTGCGCGGTCCGCCCGACCGCGTCGACGATGGCGCGGTTGGATGCCTCCTCGGCCGGCGAGTAGAGCAGGTCCGCGTACGCTCCGTCCGCCTCGGAGCGCACCGTCGAGCGGGCGTCGTCCCACGGGCGGGCGAGGCGCCCGCGGGCCAGCGGCGACCAGACGACCGTGCCCACGCCCTCGTCCAGGCACAGCGGGATCATCTCCCGCTCCTCCTCACGGGCGAGCAGGTTGTAGTGGTCCTGCATCGACACGAACCTCGCCCAGCCGTGTCGCTTCTGCAGGTTCAGCGCCTTCGCGAACTCCCAGGTGTGCATGGACGAGGCGCCCAGGTAGCGGACCTTGCCGGCCTTCACCACGTCGTGGAGCGCTTCGAGCGTCTCCTCCCACGGGGTCGAGTGGTCGTTGCGGTGGATCTGGTAGAGGTCGATGTGGTCCGTGCCGAGGCGGCGCAGGGAGCGGTCGATCTCGGTCATGACGGCCTTGCGCGACAGGCCGCGGCCGTTGGGCCCGGGCCGCATCGGGTGGCGCAGCTTGGTGGCGATCACCACGGCGTCGCGTTCGGCGAAGTCCTTGAGCGCGCGGCCGAGGATCTCCTCGCTGGAGCCGTTGGAGTACATGTTCGCGGTGTCGAAGAAGTTGATCCCCGACTCCAGCGCGTGCCTGATGAGCGGGCGCGCCTCGTCCTCGTCCTTCGACCAGACGGGATGGCCCCGGTCGGGTTCGCCGTAGGTCATCGCACCGATCGCGATCGGGGACACGTCGAGGCCGGTCGTGCCCAGCTTGATGTAACGCATGGCGCTCCTTAGAGTATGCGGAGAGGTCTCCACATACGGTAGTGGAGAACTCTCCACTTAGTAAAGCGAGGTCCCGTGGTCCGCTCGGACGCCCGTGAGAACAGGGCACGCATCCTCACCGCCGCGCGCGAAGCGCTCGCGGCGGACGGCAGCACGTCGCTGAACCAGATCGCCCAGCGGGCGGGGGTCGGTCCGGGCACCCTGTACCGCAACTTCCCGACCCGTGAGGCACTGGTCCTGGCCGTCTACCAGGACGAGGTCGTACGCATCACCGGAACCGTGTCCGGCCTGCTGGAGCGGATGCCGCCGCTGGAAGCGCTCCGCCACTGGACGGTCGAACTGGTCGAGGGCATGCGCAGGAAGCACGGTCTGGGCGACGCTCTCGGCCCGGGCGCCCATCAGGCGATCAGCGAGCAGAGCTACGGCCCGGTCATCACCGCCATCACGGAACTCCTCGACGCCGGCAAGGCGGACGGGAGCATCCGCGCGGACGCCGATCCGCGCGACTTCCTCCAGCTCACCGGCGCACTGTGGCGCGCCGCGCCCGGCCCCGGGGATCGGGCGCCCCAGATGCTCGCGCTCATCCTCGACGGGCTGCGCACGCACCGGTAAGGGCCGCGCACGCCACTGCCGCGCAACGGGGGTATGCGCCGGCTGAGGCTGCCGTTCGGTGGCCCGTGTCCACGTGTCGGCGTCCTGCGCCGCAGGCCTCCAGGTCTTCCGCGTCCGGCCTGGCCGCCATGTCCGCCCCGCGCGCCCGTGCCTGCTGCGCCGTGGAGGCTGAGCGCTGCCGGGTGGTCGACCGGTGGCGAGTGCGGAGGTTGGCACGCACGGTCGTTCCGCGGACTCGGGCGCGCTGCATTCCGAAGCACTCATTAGGCGCGTATGCAGCGCGGGCCAGGAGCGCGGTCCGAGAGGTGGGTTCCCGTCCAGGGTGTGACCGCACGTGGTCGTGCGAGTCCGCCTGAAGATCCGTCACCGGCGACCGCTGCAAGGCGAGTTGAGCCCAGGACCACCTCCGGACCCGCCGCGGTGATCGCGCCGGGTCTGAAGCTGCCTCATTCCCGCTGCGCGTTTTGGCGCGAAGTGGGCGGGCGACGTCCGGAAAATCACTTCCCGCACAACCGTTGACTATGGACATCCCTGTACCTACGCTCTCGCTTGTCCATGGTTGTCCATACACAAAGTGGTGTGTCGATGAAGATCGCGGTAGTCGGAAGTTACGGGGCCGGCCTGACCATGCGGGTCCCCAGGGCGCCCTCCGCGGGGGAGACGGTGTCCGGTGGGGCCTTCGATCCCGGTCCCGGTGGCAAGGGCAGCAACCAGGCCGTCGCCGCCGCCCGGCTGGGTGCCGAGGTCGCGCTCCTCACGGCTGTCGGTGACGACGACTTCGGCCGCGCGGCACGGGAGTTGTGGCATGTGGAGGGAGTCGGCGCCGAGCACGTGGTGACCGCACTGGCACCCACCATGGTCGGGTTCATCCTCGTCGAGCCGTCCGGGGAGAACCGCATCGCCATCGCTCCCGGCGCCCTCGACGAGCTGGACACGGCGGCGGTGGAGCGCTTCCGCGCCGAGATCGCCGCCGCAGACATCCTGGTCGTCTCGATGGAGATCCCGGAGGAGGCCGTGGCCGCGGCCCTGCGGACCGGCCGCGAGACCGGCACCCGTACCCTCCTCAACCCGGCGCCGGCCCGGCCGCTGCCCGAGGAGTGCTGGCCACTGATCGACGTGATCACCCCGAACCAGACGGAGGCACCCGTCCTCCTCGGGCTCGACGAGGATCACGGACTCGACGACGAAGGCCTGGTCCGGGCCTTGCGGGAGCGCACGGGCGGGATCGCGGTGCTCACCCGGGGCGGCCAGGGAGCGCTCGTCGCCGAGGAGTCGGGCGTCACCTCCGTGCCGCCGCACCCGCCGACCGCCGTCGTCGACACCACCGGCGCGGGCGACTCCTTCACCGCCGCCCTGGCCGTCGCACTGGCCGAAGGGCTGCCCGCCGCGCGGGCGGCGGCGTTCGCCGCCGTGGCCGGCGCCCACACCGTCTCCGTCGCGGGAGTCATCCCCGCCCTTCCCACCAGAGACCAGCTCGACGCCCGGATCGGGAGAACCTCGTGACTCTGACCACCTCCACCTCACCCGCCCCGGCGGCGTCACCGGGCCCGAAGTCCACCCGGCAGGCCCCCTCGGCGCTGCGCAGACTCCTGCACGCACGCGAAGCCGGTGTGTTCGCCGCACTGATCCTGCTCTTCCTGCTGGGCACGGTGCTCTCCCCGACCTTCGCCCAGTCCGACAACCTGCTCTCCGTCGGACAGCAGATCGCGCAGATCGGCATCATGGCCGTCGGCGTGACCTTCGTGATCCTCAACGGCGAGATCGACCTCTCCGTCGGATCCACCTACGCGCTGTCCGCCATCTCCACCGGCATGCTCATCTCCGACGGCTGGAGCTGGCCGGCCGCGATGCTCGTCGGACTGGCCGTGGGCGTCCTGGCCGGGCTCGTCAACGGGCTGGCCGTCGTGGTCCTCGGAGTGCCCTCCTTCATCGTCACCCTGGGCACGCTCAGCGTCTTCCGAGGAATCGCCCTGCTCATCTCCGACGGCGCCCCGATCTCGCTGAGTTCGTCGCGGCCCGGTGTGGCCGAGTTCAATCTCCTGGGCCAGGGACGCCTGTTCGGCGTCGTACCGATGCAGTTCGTGTTCTTCGCCGCCGTCGCCGCCATCGGCGTGGTGCTGCTGGCCCGCTCCCGCTTCGGCTTCAACACCTATGCGGTGGGCGGCAACCAGGAGGCGGCGCGGCTGGTCGGCGTCAACGTCAAGCGGGTCAAGCTCACCGCGTTCGTCCTCTCCGGATTCACCGCGGGCCTCGCGGGCGTCCTCGGCCTGTCCTTCCTCTCCTACGTGCAGGGCGTGACCGGTCAGGGCCTGGAACTGACCGTCATCTCGGCCGTCATCATCGGCGGCGCCGCGCTCTTCGGCGGCTCGGGCACGATGTGGGGCACCGTCATCGGCGTCGCCTTCATCGGCCTGCTCCAGAACATCCTCAACATCAAGGGCATCTCGTCCTTCTGGCAGACCGTCGTCACGGGCCTCGTCATCGTCGCCGCCGTCGCGGCCGACACCTGGCAGCGCAAGCGCAAGAGCCGCGCCTGACCGTCACCGCCCCGCACCGGCACCGCCTCGCCCGACACCGGGCCCGGCACGACACTCCGCGCACCCCACGCCGCACCGCACCGCACGGGCAGCCCCGGCCGCCGAGCCGCGCCGCCGGCCGCCCGCGACCGCGCACACCCGCTTCCCCGGCCGCCGCCCCACCGACGGACACGACAAAGGAGTCACCATGTCCCCGCGTACTCTCCTCAGATCGCTCGCCGCCGCCACGGCCGCCGTCGCGGCGCTCGCCCTCACCGGGTGCGGTGCCGTCACCGCCGCCGACTCGGGCGGCTCCGGCGACGGCTCCTTCAAGCTCGCTCCGTACATCCAGGAGCGGATCGACGGCGACAAGCCGATGCGTATCAAGCTGAGCTACCACGACCCCTCGCTCGCCTTCGCCACCCCGATCTCCGCGGGCATGAAGCGCGCCGGCAAGGAGCTGGGCGCCGATGTCGCCCTCATCGGCCCCACCGGCGGCGACGCGGCCAAGCAGGTCTCCGAGATACAGACCCTCATCCAGCAGAAGGCCGTGGACGGACTCGCCGTCTCCTCCGCCTCCAGCGACGCCCTCAAGCCGGTGATCAGCCAGGCCTACAAGGCCGGCATCCCGATCATCTCCTTCAACACCGACAACCCCGACTCGCAGCAGATGGGATTCGTCGGCCAGGACCTCAAGGGCTCGGGCAAGGCCCAGGCCGAGCAGCTGCGCAAGCAGCTCAAGGGTGACGTCAAGGGCAAGTCCGTCGTGGTGTTCTCCGTGGACACCGGCGCGGGCTGGTCGCACGACCGCTTCTCCGGATTCGAGGCCGGTATGAAGGGCAGCGGCCTGAAGATCGTCGGCCCCGTCAACGTGGGCAACGAGCCCAACGCCGCCTACAACACCGTCGAGTCGACCATGTCCGGCCAGTCCGGGGTCGTCGCCGTCGCGGGCCTGGACTGCTGCTCCACCACCGCCGCCGCCAAGTGGGTCGCCCAGTCCAAGAACGCGGACGGCATCGCCATGGGCGGCTTCGACCTGCTGACCCAGACCGCCGAGTACGTCGACAAGGGCGTCCTGGACTTCACCATCAGCCAGAACCCGTCCGAGCAGGGCTACCAGGCCGTGAAGGTGCTCCACACCTTCCTGACCAAGGGCACCGAGATCACCGGCGTCGACACCGGCGCCCAGTTCATCACCACCGCCAATCTGGCCGACGCCACGGTGGAGGACTGATGTCCGCCGCCCCCCGCGACCTCGCCGCCGAGGCGGCCACTCCTTCCGCCCCCGCCGTCCCCGCCCCCGCCGTTTCCGTCCGCGGCCTGTCCCGCAGCTTCGGCCCGGTACGCGCCCTGCGTGACGTCTCCTTCGACGTCCCCGCCGGTGAGATCACCGCGCTGCTGGGCGAGAACGGGGCCGGCAAGTCGACCCTGCTGAAGATCCTGGCCGGTCTCCAGCCGCCCAGCGACGGCGGTGTGAGTGTCTTCGGCGAGGAGGTCACCTCCTTCGAGCCCAGCACGATGCTCGGCCGCCACGGCGTGGCGATCGTCCCGCAGGAACTGTCGCTGCTGCCCGACCGCAGCGTGGCGGAGAACGTCCTCAGCGGTGTGGAACCGGGCAGCCGCTGGTTCCCCTCCCGCCGCCGGATGGCGGAGCGCACCGCCGAACTGCTCGCCGGACTCGACCTTGACCTCGACCCGAACGCCTCCGTACGCACCCTGGACCTCGCCACACAGCAGCTCATCGTGGTGGCCCGGTCCGTCGCCCGGGGCTGCCGGGTGCTGATCCTGGACGAACCGACGGCGATGCTCACCCCCGCCGAGGCCGACCGCCTGTTCGCCCTGATGGACAAGCTCAAGGCCGCCGGTACGACCATGCTCTACGTCTCCCACCGCATGCCCGAGGTCTTCCGCCTCGCCGACCACATCCAGGTGCTGCGCGACGGCACGCACGTCGCCTCCTGGCGCAGCGCCGACACCACCCCCGAACAGGCCGTGGCCGCGATGGTCGGCCGCGAACTGGGCCAGTTCACCCGCCGCGAACCGGCACCCGCCCACACCACGGCCGAACCCGTGCTGAAGGTGCGGGAGTTGAGCGGGCGCCGGCACACCGGCATCTCCTTCGACCTGCGCCCCGGCGAAATCCTCGGCGTGGCCGGACTGCCCGACTCCGGCCGGGTGGAACTGCTGCACAACCTCTTCGGCGGACAGCGCGGCACCGGCGGCAGCGTGGAACTGCTCGGCCGCGCCTACGACCGGCGCAACCCGATCGCCAGCGTCGAACGCCGCCTCGCGTTCGTCCCCGGTGAGCGCCGCGCCCAGGGACTGCTGACCACCATGAGCGTCGGCGAGAACGTCGGCGCGCTCACCACGAAGACCTTCAGCCGGCTCGGCCTGCTGCGCCGCGGCGCCTTCGACGCCGCCGCCGCCGAACAGGCAGGCCGGCTGAAGGTGAAGACGGCCACCATGGGCCAGCCCATCACCAGCCTGTCCGGCGGCAACCAGCAGAAGGCCGTCCTGGGCCGCTGGCTGGCCATCGACCCCGGAGTACTCATCCTCGACGAGCCGACCCGAGGCGTCGACATCGGCGCCAAGGCCGAGATCTACGCCCGACTGTTCGCCCTCGCCGAGGAGGGGCTGGCCATCCTCTGCTCCTCCTCCGACCTGCCCGAACTCCTCACCCTCACCGACCGGATCGCCGTCATGAGCGAGGGCCGCGTGGTGGACACCGTGGACACCGCCACGGCCACCGAGGAATCCGTCATGGCCCTGGCCACCGGAACGAAGCGGGCCGCCGCCTGACCGTCCCCTCCACCGGTGCTGGTGACCGGCGCCCCCGCCGACCAGCCACAACGACTCACGACCCACGACCCACGACCCACGACCCACGGAAGAGAACCCACCCATGAAGCGCTCCGGCATCCTCAACGCCGAACTCAGCGGCGCCCTCGCCACCCTCGGCCACACCGATCTGCTGCTGGTCGTGGACGCGGGCTTCCCCGTGCCGCGCGAAGCGCACCGCGTCGACCTCGCTCTCGCCGAGAACCTGCCCGACCTGCGGACCGTGCTCGGCCTCATCGCCGACGAACTCGTCGTGGAGGGAGTGGTGCGGGCCGAGGACGTCCCCACCCACAACCCCCGCCTCGACGGCTGGCTGCTCGACCGCTTCGCCGACGCCGAGTTCACCACCCGTCCGCACGCCGACATGCTCGGCGAACTCGCCCACCGGGCCAAGGTCGTCGTCCGTACCGGAGCCTTCGAACCCTGGGGCAACATCGGCCTCTACTGCGGGGTCGACGTGCCCCGCTGGTTCGGCGGCGAGGGCGTCGTCGTACCCGACCACTACGCGTCCAAGCTCTGAACCATCACGAACCGCACGGCCCGCCAGCGGCCCCGCCGTATCCAATCCGAGGGAGATCACCCCGTGTCCGAAACCACCGTCGTCGACGCCGAACTCAACCTGACCCCGGCCGAGTTGGCGCCCTACATCCAGCACACCAGGATCGACCCGGACGCGACGCTCGACGAGATGGTCGCCCACGCCCGCGAGGCCGTCACGCACGGCTTCAACGCCGCCATGGTCCCCGCGTCCTGGCTGCCCGTCGTCGTCTCCGAACTGCGGGGAACCGGCGTCCAGGTCGCCTCCGCCCTGGACTTCCCGACCGTCGGCGTGATGACCAGCGCAGGCAAGGCCGCCGAAGCCGCCGAGATAGCCCGCCTCGGAGCCGACCAGATCGACATCGGCGTCCAGATCGGCTGGCTCAAGAGCGGACGCTACGACGACTTCCGTGAGGACATCGCGGGCGTCGTCCGAGCCTCCGGCCTGCCCGTCAAGGTCATGCTGGAACTGCCCCTGCTGACCGACGCGGAGAAGGAGGCCGCCGTCGAGCTGTCCATGGAGGCGGGCGTCGCCTTCCTGAAGAACGCCAGCAGCGGGCAGATCGAGACGGCGAACCCGGCGAGCGTGGGCTACCTTGTCGAGCGGGCACGTGAAGGGGTCCGGGTGAAGGCGTCCGGCTCCATCAAGACGTACCGGCAGGGCCTGGCCCTCCTGCGGGCAGGAGCCTCTCTGCTCGGCACCAGCGCCGGTCTGTCGATCATCACCGACACCGGGGACGACTCGACGACCAGCTACTGACCTGCCCCGCACCCGTGCCGGAACCGCAAGAGGTCTCCGGCACAACCCGACAAGGAGATGCGACGACAGTGACGGCCGACGAACGGGGACTTCCGCACATCCAGCGCGATGTCCCCACGGCGATCCATGCCCAGATCTCGGAACACATCCGACTGCGGATCGCCGGCGGCGAGTGGCCTGCGCACTACCGCCTCAAGAGCGAGCCGGAGCTGGCCCAGGAGTTCGGCGTCAGCCGCGGCACCCTGCGCCGCGCCCTGACCACGCTCATCGAGGAGGGCCTGCTGCGGCAGGTCCGCGGACGCGGCACCTTCGTCACCTCGACGACCATCGAGCCCGCCATCGCCCAGAAGCTCAGCACGCTATCCGAGGACTTCGCCAGTCAGGGCATCGTCACCGCCACCACCGTGCGCGAATGCTCGCTGATCGTCCCGCCCCGGCCCGTCGCGGCCCTCCTGGACCTGGCTCCCAACACCCCCGTACTGCGACTGCTCCGCGTACGCAGCACCGACCAGGGCCCCGTCGCCCTCCTGTCCAACTTCGTGCGCACCGACCTCACCCCCGGCATCGAGGAGGTGGACTTCGCCTCCTCCAGCCTCTTCGGCGTCCTGGAGGGCACCTACGGCCTGAAGATCGCCACCGCACGCCGGACGTTCAGCGCGGAAGCCGCCACGGCGGAGGTCGCCGAAGCGCTCTCGCTGGAGGAGGGCGCCCCCGTGCAGTACCTCCAGCAGGTCACCTACCTCGCCGACGACCGCCCGGTGGAGTACTCCGACGTCTGGATCCACAGCGGCCGACTCCGCGTCACCTCGCTCCTGGTACGCCGCTAGAACCCACCGGTCCTCAATGTGAAGGGCAAGGTAGTCATCTGCATGATCTGCATGATCTGGATGAGAGGAGTCCGGCATGCGGATCGGTGAACTGTCCGCCCGGACGGAACGGTCGGCGGACGACGGTTCGTGAACCGGGGCTGATCGGATCAGCGGGCTGACCAGAGGAAGGCACCCGCGATACGAATCGGCCCAGGTGCCGCAGCGACGCACGCGCGCCGACATGCGCACGGGAGTCACAACGCGTCGGCATGGAGGCGACCGCCGGACTCGTCGAGCTGTCAAAGATCCGGAACGGTTCCGGAGAAAGTACGCACGGTGCCGCCTTGCGTGGCCGGTTCACTCCTGTCTGGAAATGACGCGCTCATGCCACTCTGGGGCGCAATCGGTGGCCGTTCGGCGTCCCGCCCATGGCAGCGGGCACGGTCACTGGGCGGACAGGGGGAACCACACATGTTACGAAGAGCCAGAGCCGTCGTCGGACTGGCGGCAGCAGCACTGATCGTCGCCCTCGCCGCTCCGGCCGGGTACGCCGAGTCGACCACCTCGACGGCACCCGCCGCGGCCGCAACCGACGACCATGCCGTGTACGTCGTTCAGCCGCAGGCCGACGGCACCACGTACACCGCCATCTACACCCCGGCACCCGGTGTGACGGCTGAACAACTGAGGGCCACCCTGCGTCAGCAGGGTGTCCGCGGCGTACAGGGCGCCGACTCCAAGAACGCCACCGTTCTCGCCCGCTGCGCGCCGTTCGTCGGCACCGCTGCCGCCTGGTGCAATCACAAGTGGGACTACGGGCCGTTCAACGACCCGCAGGTGTACTTCCTGGACCACAGCGGGGACACCTGGCCGGTGACCGACGCCCGGGTCGACTGGTACCAGGCCCCGGGGATCGACGCCTACTACCGCTGGTACACCGCCGGATGTCCAGGAGGCGGACGCCACTGCGTCCATGTGTACAGCGGCAGTTACGGCACTGACTGGTACGGCGTGACCGAAGCGTCCACCTCCAACGGCTACTTCGTCGACGGCACCGTCACGGTGAAACTCAACGACCAGATCACCCCGAACACGTACGCGGCCCGGCGCAGCGTCGCCTGTCACGAAATGGGCCACGCTCTCGGTCTCGAAGCGAACAACTCGACCAACAGCTGCATGTCCGACCCGGAGTTCCCCCAGCATCCGTCCTCGGACGACTTCGCGGTCCTGAACCAGCTGTACCCCAAGCCCGGCACCTGACCGCCGTCTCACGGTCGCTGCCCTCCTGCAGCCAGGAGGACAGCGACCGCGCGCCTGACCTCGGCGGTCCGCCCTGGTGCGGGCGAGTCCTGCTTCGCCTTCACCCCTCCCGGCACAGTCAGGGCTGGTCTGCCGGGGCAGTGGCGGTGGCGGCGCTGAAGCGCGCCGCGAGCGCCGCAACCGCGGCGCGCAGTTCCTCCCCGCCCTCGACGCGGAACGGGAACGGCACCCGCGTCAGCCATTCCTGTGCGTACATGTCCGGGTTGCGGGTGCTGCCGACCAGTACGCATCCGTCCCTCAAGGGCTCAAGGCGCCCCATGGGCGGATGGACCCACCGGGCCACCTCGGTCAGGGGAGCGTCGAACGCCACACGGGTGGAGAACTCCCATCCGAGGCCCAGGTTCTCCTCCAGCACCGCCACCGCGTCGAGACCCTCGGGCGGCTCGAACCCGTGCTCGGTCGGCCGGACCGCGCGGACCCTGTCGACCCGGTAGGTGCGGATCGCGTCCGCTCGATGGGAGTGGCACAGCAGGTACCAGCGCCCGTAGCGGATCACGATGGACCAGGGATCCACCTCCGCCTCCCACTCGTTGCCCGCCTCGCTGCCGTACGTGACCGACACGCGGCGCCGGGCCGCGACGGCGTCGACGAGTTCGCTGGTGATGGCCGGATCGGGGTGAGCCGCGTACGGGTCCGCCGCGGCCGACGCGTACTCCCGCAGCATCGCCGCCTGGTGACCGACGCTCTCCGGAAGCGCCTTGACGACCTTGCCCAGGGCGGTGCCGATCAGGTCGTCGGTGTCGGCGTCGGTGGATGCCGCGGTCGGCTGGCCGCTGAGTACCGCCATCACTAGGCCGATGGCCTCGGACTGCGTGAAGTGCACGGGCGGCAGCCGCGTCCCGCGCCCCAGCCGGTACCCGCCGTGCGGCCCCCGGGCCGACTCCACGGGGATACCGGCCTCCCGGAGGATGCCGACGTACCGACGCGCGGCCCGCTCCGTGACGCCCAGCCGCTCGGCGAGCTCGCCGGCTGTCGTACCGGGGCGGGTCTGGAGAATCTCCAGGGCGCGCAGGGCGCGCGCGGTGGGACTGAGATCGTTCGGCACAGGAGCAGGCTAGGCGCCCGGCGCCGGTTCCGGTCTCCATCCGTGGACCGCAAGCGCTCGGTCTTCGCTCAGGACGCTTGGGCGATCACCGGATGAACCGGCAGTGGATTGTCCGGATCACCTTCTACGGTGACATCCAGGAAGTCGGAGAAAGGGAACTGACCATGGACATTCTGCTCATCGGCGGGCTGTGGCTGAACGGATCCGTATGGGACCGTGTCGCGTCCGCGCTGGAGCCGCTCGGCCATCGCCCCGTGCCGCTCACCCTCCCGGGCCAGGGGGACGGCTCCGTGTCCGCCACGCTCGACGACCAGCTGGCGACGGTGCTCGCCGCAGTGGACGCGGCGCCCGGCAAGCCCATGGTGGTGGGGCATTCCGCCGCCTGCACGCTGGCCTGGCTGGCCGCCGACCGGCGGCCCGAGCGGCTGGCGAAGGTCGCCCTCATCGGGGGTTTCCCGACCGCCGACGGTCAGCCGTACGCCGACTTCTTCGAGGTGAGTGACGGCGTCATGCCCTTCCCCGGCTGGGGCCCGTTCGAGGGCCCGGACGCCGCGGACCTCGACGACGGGGCCAGGCGAGAGTTCGCGGCTGCCGCGATCTCCGTGCCCGCAGGCGTGGCCGAGGGAGTGGTGCGGCTGGCGGACGAACGGCGGTTCGACGTTCCGGTCGTGGTCGTATGTCCGGAGTTCACGCCCGAGCAGGCGCAGGAATGCGTGAGGGACGGCGACGTCCCGGAGCTCACTCGTGCCAAGCACGTCGACTTCGCCGACATCGACTCAGGCCACTGGCCCATGATCACGCAGCCTGTCGAGCTGGCCCGGATCCTGGCTGCGGCAGCCGACGGCGCCTGACGGGGGAAAATCCCGGGGCACGAGCCGGACCTGGGGCACGAGCCGGACTCGGGGCACGAGCCGGACCCCGGACGCGCCGATCGCAGCCACATGTCGACGGCCGCCACAGAACCCGGTGGCGGACCCCTCAGCTCCACCGGCGTACCACCTGGCGCTCCGCCACCCCCAGCAGCGCGTCGCTCGCCTTGCCGACGACGGCCAGCAGGACGATGGCGAGCAGCAGGATGTCCGTGCGGCCGGTGTTCTGGCTGTCGATCAGCAGGAAGCCCAACCCCATGGAGGAGGCGATGAGTTCGGCCGCGACGAGGAACAGCCAGCCCTGCGCCAGCCCGAGTCGCAGCCCGGACAGCACGGCGGGCGCAGCGGCCGGGATCAGGACCTGGGCGAGGAGGGCGGGGCCGCGCCGGCCGTAGGCGCGACCCAGTTCCCTCAGCCGGGGATCGACGTGGTCGAGGCCCGACGAGACTGTCGTGTACACGGGGAAGAACGCGCCGATGGCGACAAGCGTGATCTTCGGGGTCTCTCCGATGCCGAGCCAGAGCAGGAGCAGAGGGACCCAGGCCAGCGAGGGCACGGCACGTATCGCCTGGATGGTCGGAGCGAGGACGGCCCGGGCGGTCCGGGAGAGGCCGACCAGACTGCCCAGGAGCAGACCGAGCGCGGCGCCGACGGCGAAGCCGATCAGCACGCGCTGCACGCTGATGGCGATGTGGTGCTGGAGCTCGCCCCGGTCGACAAGGCTCCGCGCGGCGTTCAGGACGGCCTCGGGCGGCGGGAGCTGGCTGCGCGTGTACGCGCCGGACGTGGCGGCCTGCTGCCAGCCGAGCAGCAGCACGGCCGGCAGGAGCAGACCGGCCGCCGCGCGCAGCACGGTCCGGCCCCAGCGGGACCGGACCACGGCGGCGATGCCGCTCACGATGTCGCTCACGATGCCTTGGCTTTGCGGGCGAACTCCGGGGCGTAGAGGGTCTTGAGGGCGTCGTCGACGTCTTTCGCGTCCGCGACCAGGTTCTCCGAGACCAGCAGGGGAGCGATCCGCTCAAGCACCTCGGTCTGGGCGGCGCCGGGTACGGGCGAGATGTCGATGTGGGTGCGTTCCGTCAGCTGTTGTGCGGCGACGGCGGGTTCGATCTTCGCGGAGTCGGCGAGGATCTTCACCGCGGCATCCGGATTCTTCTCGATCCAGCCCCGGGCCTTCTCGTAGCTGTCGACGACGATCTGCACTAGCTCGGGGTGGGCGTCGAGGAACTTCTCGGAGACGTTGAGGAACCCGTAGGAGTTGAAGTCGAGGTTGCGGTAGATGAGCTTGGATCCGTTGTCGATCTGACTCTGGGAGAGGTACGGGTCGAGACCGGCCCAGGCGTCGACGGCGCCCCTTTCCAACGCGGTTCTGCCGTCACCGTGCTGGAGGTTGACGACGGTGACGTCCTTGGCTGTCAGCCCATGGGCCTTGAGGGCCTGCAGGAGGAAGAAGTAGGGGTCGGTGCCCTTGGTGGCCGCGACCTTCTTTCCTTCGAGGTCCTCGACCGAGTCCAGCTTCGAGCCCTTGGCGACGACCAGGGAGGACCATTCGGGCCGGCTGTAGACGTCGACGGTCCTGAGGGGTGTTCCGTTGGCGCGCGCCAGCAGCGCGGGGGTGCCGGCGGTGGAGCCGAAGTCGATGGCGTCGGCGCGGAGATTCTCGTTGGCCTTGTTGCTGCCCAGGGACTGGGTCCAAGTCACCTTGACGTTGTCGAGTCCCTGGTCCTTGAGGGCGTCCTCCAGCCAGCCCTTGTCCTTGAGGGTGAGGCTCTGTGGGTTGTAGTACGCCCAGTCGAGGCGAAGTTCGATGGTGTCCTTGGCTGCTGCTCCGGCGCCCGCTCCGGATTGCCCCGAGGAATCCTCGCCCTCGGCGCACGCGGCCGTGGTCAGCAGCAACAGACTTGAGGTGAGGGCGGCGGCAAAGGTGCGACGGTTCATCCGAGAGGCTCCTTGTACGGGACGGTGGGGGACGCGTGGGTGCCGGGAGCGTGGCTTATGCCGAGGCGATGCAGGAGGTCGGCACGCAGCGGGGCCAGTTGCAGGTCGCCGCGCTCGCGCGGGCGGGGCGCCGGAACATCGATGGTGGCGGTGATGGATGCCGCGGGACCTGCGCTCAACAACACGATGCGGTCCGCGAGTTGGAGGGCCTCGTCGGCGTCGTGGGTGACGAGGAGGACGGTCGTGGGGGCGGCGGCGCGAACCTCGTCGAGGAGGTCCTGCATGCGCAGCCGGGTGAGCGCGTCCAGGGCCGCGAACGGTTCGTCGAGCAGCAGTACGCTCGGCCTGCGGACCAGAGCGCGGGCCAGCGCGGCGCGTTGTGCCATGCCGCCGGAGACCTGACTCGGGCGGTGCTGTCCGAAACCGCTGAGGCCCACCACGTCGAGCCAGCGCGCCACTTCGGTCCGCCGCTCGGCGCGTGGCGTACCGGCGGGCAGTCCGAAGGCGACGTTGGAGGCAAGGCTGCGCCAGGCCATGAGGCGTGCGTCCTGGAACACGACGGCCGCCCGACGATCCATGTCGCGGACGGGTTCACCGTCGACGAGCACGGTGCCGGCCGTAGGCGTGTCCAGTCCCGCGACGAGGCGCAGCAGCGTGGACTTTCCGGAGCCGGAGGGGCCGAGGACAGCGACGATCTCACCGGCCGTCAGCGTGAGATCGATACCCGCGATGACGCGGTGCGCGGCCGCCCCGTGTCCGAATGTCCGGGACACACCGCTGAGTTCGACAGTCGCCGGACCGTCGGTCCGCGCGGAATCGGGCATGGGCGGCATCTCCTTGTGCGGGCAGCAGGAGCGAGTCGAGCGCAGAGGTGTGCCGTGCGCCTGAGGAGAGGTTCCGGAACTCGTCCTGAGGCGCGGGGATTTCCCTTCCAGGCGCCCGTGAGAACCCGCTCACGGGCGCCTGTCGTGTGAGTGACGTCGTAACTCCGGTGCCGGTGGCGGGGGATGAGTGGGAAGGAGCTCGTCGACGAGCGCGGCGACCTGGTCCACCTCGATGAGGAAGCCGTCGTGGCCGTGGGGCGATTCGATCACCCGCGGCCCGTCCGACGTGATGATGCCCGCCGCCAAATCCGCCTGCTGGGACGGCGGGTAGAGGCGGTCGGAGTCGACTCCGACCACGAGGGTCCGGGCGGTCACCCGGCTCAGGGCGGCGCGCAGCCCGCCGCGACCGCGGCCGACGTCATGGCTGTTCATCGCCTCGGACAGGACGACGTAGCTGCCCGCGTCGAAGCGCCGCACCAGCTTGGCCGCGTGATGGTCGAGGTAGGACTCGACCTGGTACCGGCCGCCGTGCCAGGGGTCCTCCGTGTCCTGGGGGAAGCGGCCGAAGCGGACCTGGAGTTCCGGCTCGCTGCGATACGTGACATGGGCCAGCCGTCGGGCCAGGCCCAGCCCGATGAGGGGACCCCGGCCGGTGCCGTGGTAGTTGCCGTCGCGCCAGTTCGGGTCGGAGCGGATGGCGTGCAGCTGGAGGTTGGCCCAGGCGATCTGCTCGGCGCTCGCCGCGGCCGCCGTGGCGAGCAGCAGGAGCGCGTCGGCCCGTTCGGGATGCGACACCGCCCATTCCAGCGCCCGCATCCCGCCCATCGATCCGCCGACCACCAGAGCCCAGCGGTCGATACCCAGCGCATCGGCCAGACCGGCCTCGGCCGCGACCTGGTCACGCTGTGTCAGAAAAGGGAATGCGCCGCCCCAGCACCGACCGGTCGGGCCCGAAGAGGATGGCCCGGTGCTGCCCTGGCAGCCACCGAGCACGTTCGGCGCCACCACGAACCAACGGTCCGTGTCGAGCGCTCTCCCGGGGCCGATGAGCGCGTCCCACCAACCGGCAGTGGGATGGCCGGGCTCGGCGTGGCCGGCCGCATGGCTGTCGCCGGTGAGGGCGTGCAGCACCAGCACCGCGTTGGACCGGTCGGGTGCGAGTTGCCCCCAGGTCTCGAAGGCCAGCCGGACACCGGGGAGTTCACCGCCGGCCTCCAACGGAAGCGGGTCCGCGCGCAGGTGCCACCGCCGGCGCCCGGGCGGGTCCCCCTCCTGCCAGCCACCGGAGGCCGACGGGAGGGGGACCTGGGACGGCGTCAGTACGCTGTTCAGGACGCGCCCTTGGCCGCGCGGAACCCGGCCTCCAGGTCGGCCTTGAGATCGGCGAGACTCTCGATGCCGACCGAGAGGCGCACCAGGCCGGGGGAGGTCCCGGTGGCCGTCAGCTGTTCCTCGTCGAGCTGGCTGTGGGTGGTGGACGCCGGGTGGATGATGAGGCTGCGCACGTCGCCGATGTTGGCGAGGTGGCTGAACAACTCGACCGCGTCCACGAAGCGCTTGCCCGCCTCGACGCCGTCCCGCAGCTCGAAGGAGACCACGGCACCGGCGCCGCGCGGCAGGTACGTCCGCCCCGCCTCGTACCAGTGGCTGGACTCCAGCCCCGGATAGTGGACAGCGGCGACCTCGTCGCGCTGCTCCAGCCACTCGGCCAGGGCCTGGGCGTTGGCCGAGTGCCGTTCGATACGCAGGCTGAGCGTCTCCACGCCCTGCAGGAGCAGGAAGGAGGAGTGCGGCGAGAGGGCGGGCCCCAGGTCGCGCAGCAGTTGCACGCGCAGCTTGACGGCGAAGGCCCCCGGACCGAGGGCCGGCCAGTACTGCAGGCCGTGGTAGCTGGGGTCGGGCTCGGTGAAGTCGGGGAACCGCTCCGCGTGCGCGCCGAAGTCGAAGGTGCCGCCGTCGACGACCACACCCGCGATGGTCGTGCCGTGCCCGCCCAGGAACTTGGTCGCCGAGTGCACCACGATGTCCGCGCCGTGTTCGATGGGCCGCAGCAGATACGGAGTCGGCACCGTGTTGTCCACGATCAGCGGAACTCCCGCCGTGTGGGCCACGTCCGCGACCGCGCGCACGTCCAGCACGTTGCCGCGCGGATTTCCCAGTGTCTCGGCGAACAGTGCCTTCGTGTTCGGCCGGATCTCCTGCCGCCAGGCCTCGAAGTCGTCGGGGTCGTCCACGAAGGACACCTCGATGCCCAGCTTCGGGAGGGTGTGCCGGAACAAATTGTACGTGCCTCCGTAGAGGGAGGAGGAGGCGACGATGTGGTCGCCCGAGCTGGCCAGCGTGAGGATGGCCAGGGTCTCCGCCGCCTGTCCGGAGGACAGTGCCACGGCCGCGACTCCGCCTTCCAGAGCGGCGATGCGCTGCTCGAAGACGTCCTGGGTGGGGTTGTGGATGCGGGTGTAGATGTTCCCGGGCTCGGCCAGCGAGAACAGGTCGGCGGCGTGTTGTGTGTCGCGGAAGACGAAGGACGACGTCTGGTAGATGGGTGTCGCCCGGGCACCGGTGGTCGGATCGGGTGCGGCTCCCGAGTGGATCTGCTTCGTCTCGAAGGACCACGCCGAGGTGTCGGGCCCGGTGGGTTCGTCCTCGGGGGTGTGACCGGCGGTGACGGAGTCGATGGGCTGGCTCATGGTGCTCCCTTGTGGGGGTACGGCGATGCGCGAACGCGCCGAGGGGAAGGCGAAAGAGCCGCAGGCGTGAGAGCACGCGCCCGGATACGGGCAGCGGTCAGCGCGGTGCGGTGCGGTGCGGTGGGGCGGGGTGGGAAAAGGCTGGTCGGACGCCGGAGGACGGAGTCAGCTCACGGCGGAACAGCCCGTGGTGGTGACACGCACGTAGTCGACGTGGCGGCGGGTCACGAGCACGGTCATGCAGCCAGGTAACCACACCACCGGCTGCGAGCACCAGCACGGCAGGTGCGTCCCACGGGTCAGGACGCGTGGTGGACGCACCTTCCCGCGTGTGCTTTGATCCGGGCCATGGAGACCACTGGCCCGGCACCCTTGGTGCTGCTCGACCCGTTCTGGGTGAGCCGCCGCGCCGACCAGTTCGACCAGGTCTGTTGCTGACCGCCGCTCCGCGGCCCGCGACGTTCGCACCATCTTCATCCGACGCTTTGCGGCGCAGCCGCCTGCTGCCGACCAGCCGTGTGAATACGGCAGTTGTGCCCGGCGGCGGCCGAAGTCCGGTATGCGCCACGAAGGAACTCCCATGGCTCAGCACACAACAGCCCTGCACATCCTCGACATCCCACGCTTCGGCGCCGACCGCGCCGGCACCGCGCCGGGCGAACACCTCGGTCCTCCGGGGCCGCCCCGGCGCCGCTGATGCTTCCGGGACAGGACCGTGCGGCACGGCGGGTGCTGTGGGTGTGCATGGCCGCCGGCGCGACCACCCTGCTGGACCAGGCAGTTCTGAACATCGCCGTGCCGAGCATGCGCCAGTCGCTCGACGCGTCCGCGGCGGACGTCCAGTGGATCGTGGCCGGTTACTCGCTGGCGTTCGGGCTGGCGCTCGTTCCCGGCGGCAGTCTCGGTGACCTGTACGGGCGTAAACGTCTCTTCCTGGCAGGGATGGCCGTCTTTCTCCTCGCCGGGGTGACGGCGGCGACCGGCGGGGGACCCGGGACCCTGATCGGCGCCCGGCTGGTGCAGGGCGCCGCGGCCGGGCTCGTCAACTCCCAGGTGATCGGCACCATTCAGGACGTCTTCCACGGTCCGGCCCGCGGGCGTGCACTGGGCCTGTACGCGGTCACGGCGGGCGTCGCCGCGGCACTCGGCCCACCACTCGGTGGCGCCCTCGTCGCCGGACTCGGCGCCGGAGCGGGCTGGCGGTCCTGCCTCCTGCTGAGTGCCCCCTGCGCGGTGGCCACCCTGGCCCTCGCGGCCCGCCGGCTGCCACCGCCCCGGCGCACCGCCCGCGACTCCCGGCTGGACGTCCTCGGCCTCGTACTGGCCTGCGGGTGCACGCTGACGCTGATGGTGCCCTTCATCCGCACGCCGGACAGCGGGGGAGAAGCACTCCTGTGGGGAGCGGTGGTGTGCGCCCTGGCCGTCCTCTTCGCCCAGCACCAGAAACTGCGTGTCCGCCGTGGCCGTCAGCCGCTGGTCCATCCGGCGCTGACCTCCTCGAAGCCGTACGTGCTTGGCACGGCCGTCGCCATGTCCCAGTTCGGCTCCTCGCTGGCCGCGTCCCTCGTGCTCACCGTCTTCGTGCAGGACGGACTCGGGCTGTCCGCTCTCCTCACAGCAGCGGTCACGCTCCCCTCGGCGGTCGCCATGGGCGTCTCCTCGGCGCTCGCCTGGCGTCTGGTACGGCGGATCGGACCACGCACGGTGACCCTCGGCCTCGCCCTGGGAATCGCCGCCGCACTGACCGGGGCCGCGGTCGCGCTCCGTGCGCCGATGGCGGTACTGCCGTTGGCACTCGCCGGAACGCAACTGCTGGCCGGCACCGCCTCGGGACTGGCCGTCTCGCCCAACCAGACCCAGGTCCTTGAGCATGCCCCGGCCGAGGCCGCCGGAGTGGGCGGCGGGATCCTGCAGATGGCCCAGCGCATCGCGGCGGCCGTCTGCCTCAGCGCGGTCTCGGCGGTCTACCTGCACGCCGCGCCCGGTCGCTCAGGGGGCGACCACGCCCGGGCGGGCTACGCGCTTGCCTCCTGTGTCTGCGCCGGCCTGCTCGGCGCGGCTCTGGTGCTGTCGCTGCTGCGCCGCACCGGTACACGAACCCGTCCGTCACTCCCCACGTCGGCCGGAACGTCGGCCGGATCCGGCGCAGCGCGCAGGACCGGGCCCCGATGGTGAGACGGGCCGCGACGCGAGTCGGTCCGCGTCGCATCGTGAGGCGGTTCACGACGCGAGTCGGACTGCGGCGCCGCCGTATGCACGTACATCTAATGGTCTTGACACGTTCCGGGGCCGAAGACGAAGGTTGCAGTGACCGATTCCGAAGGGGGAGGCACCGATGCGCATTCGCCGTGTGGCGCCGGACGTCGCCTCCGCAGGGACGCGGCTGATCACCCGACGGCACGTGGACTACTGCCGCACCGCCTCCGCCGCCTGTCCTTCCGCACGTATCTGACCTCTGTCGGCCCGCCGGGCCGACGGGCTTCTCGTGCCCCTCGGAAGGAACACCATGTCCGGCCCCGCCCTGCGGCTCGCCGTGGAACTCGACGGTGACGGCGCGCACCCCGCGGCCTGGCGCCGCGCCGCCCATGCCCCCGATCACCTGCTGACACCCCGCAGGCTCTCCCGCGTCGCCGCCGCCGCGGAGAACGCCGGGTTCACCCTGATCACCCTGGAGGACGGCACACTCCCGCCCGGCGCCACGCCCGATGTGGTCGGCCGAATCGGCGCGGTGGAGCGCGCCGCGTTCCTCGCGGCCTCGACGAGTGTCATCGGTATCGCGCCGGTCGTCCCGCTGACGTACGCCGAACCCTTCCACGTCTCGGCCCAGTTGGCGTCACTGGACCACATCTCGGTCGGGCGTGCCGGATGGGTGGTGAGCGAGGAGACGCGTCCGGAGGCCGCCCGGCTCTGGGGCCGCCGGCTCGTCGACGGTGCCGCCGCCCGGGCCCGTGAGTCCCGCGACGGCATCGAGGTCGTCCGTGCCCTGTGGGACTCGTGGGAGGACGACGCGGTCATCCGTTCCGTGGCCACCAGCCGCTACCTGGACCGGGAACGACTCCACTACGTCGACTTCACCGGCGACACCTACGCGGTGAAGGGCCCGGCGATCGTGCCGCGCCCGCCGCAGGGGCAACTCGTCGTGCTCGGCCGGCCCGACCTCGTACCGGCCGGGCACCTCGACGTGGGCCTCGTCGCGGGCCGCGACCTAGCAGCGCTCGAAGCGGCCGCGGCCGCCGCCGGAACGCCGCGCACCTTCGCCGAGGTCGAAGTCGCCCTCGACACCCCGGACGCCACGGCCGAGGAGCGGCTCGCCGACCTTGAACGCCACGCGCCCTGGGGCGACGGCGGACGGCTGCGCCATGTCGGTTCCGCCGCCGGACTCGCCGCCCTGCTGGAGCGGTTGAGGGGCGTCGTGGACGGCGTGCGCCTGCACCCGCTCGTCGTCGACGAGGACCTGAACGTGCTGTCCGGACTGGTCCTGCCCCACCTCTTCGAGCGGCGCCACGCCGTTCGCCCGCTGCCCGGCTCGTCCCTGCGGACCCAGTTGGGACTGGAACGACCCGCCAACCGCTACGCCGCCCAGAGGACCCAGACGACCCCGGCGACCCCGATCCGGGAGGAGACCCGATGACCCGCACGGACCCCCTCGACGTCCCCCGGCCCGACGCACAGCTCCACCTCGGTGTCTTCTTCCAGGGCGTCAACCACTGGACCATCTGGTCCGACCAGGCCAGCGGCTCCCAGATCGACCCCGCCAGCTACCGGCGCGTCGCGCAGCGCGCCGAACGGGGCCTGTTCGACGCGTTCTTCCTGGGGGAGGGGCTGCGGCTGCGCGAGGTCGACGGCCGCATCCACGACCTGGACATCGCCGGACGACCGGACGCCATCACCCAACTCGCCGCGTTGGCCGCCGTCACCGAGCGGATCGGCCTCGTGAGCACGTCCAACACCACCTTCAACGAGCCCGCCGACCTCGCCCGCCGCCTCTCCGGTCTCGACCTGCTCTCGGAAGGACGCGCCGGCTGGAACGTGGTGACCACCGACAACGCCTGGACCGGTGCCAACTTCCGGCGCGGCGGCTACCTCGACCACGCCGACCGCTACCGGCGAGCCGAGGAGTTCCTGACCGTGGCCCGGGCGATCTGGGACGGCTGGGACGACCGGGCCGTCTCCGCCTCCTCCGGCGCTCCCGCCTGGGCGGCCCCCGGCGGCGTACGCCAAGTCCGCCACCAGGGAACCCAGTTCGACGTCAACCTCGTCCCCACCCTGCCGAGGAGCGCCCAGGGCCATCCCGTGATCTTCCAGGCCGGGGATTCCGGCGAGGGGCGCGACTTCGCCGCCCGCAACGCCGACGTGATCTTCTCCGCGCACGGCAATGACTTCGACGACGCGCTCACTTTCGCCGACGACCTGCGGCGGCGCCTGCGTGCCGTCGGCCGGCCCGACGACGACCTGCGCATTCTCCCGGGCACGGAGATCATCATCGGGGCCACCGAGGAGGAGGCGCTGGAGAAGAAGCGGTGGATCCGCCTGCAACAGGTCACTCCGGCAACGGCATTGGGCATCGCCGGACTCCTGTGGGGTCTGGACCTCTCCGACCGCGACGCCGACGGGCCGTTGCCCGAGGAGGACCCGGTCGTCGCGGAGAACGACGGCTCCTTCGGCGCCCGGCGCGTCGCCGATCCGCGCGCGGTGGTCGCCGAGTGGCGGGAGAAGGCTCAGGCGCACGGCTGGTCGCTGCGCGAGACCGTCATCGCGCTCGGCCCCCAGCGCGGTCACGTCGGAACTCCGGCCGGCCTCGCCGACAAGTTCGCCCACTACGTCCGGCACGGTGCCGTGGACGGCTTCAACATCACTCCGTACCTGATCCCCGACGGCCTGGACGACATCGTCGACCTGCTCGTCCCCGCCCTGCAGGAACGTGGCGTCTACCGCACCGAGTACACGGGCACGACCCTGCGCGACCACCTGGGGCTGCGGGAACCCCTCACCCACCGCTCCACGACCTGCCGACGGCAGGCCGGGTGAACCGTTTCCGCAGCGCGTTCCCTCCGGATCAGAACGCGTAGGGCCCGAACCGGCCCCACGCCACGGCCGCGGCCAGTATCAGAAGTACTCCGCTCGGCGCCAGCGCAGGGAACTCTCGCCGTCGCAGGTGCATCGCCACGGCGCAGGCCATCACCAGGGCCAGTCCGGTCGCGGCGAGCGGGACCAGGGTCGGCGCGATGTCGACCATGGCGGGCAGGACCACGCCGATCGCACCCACCACCTCCAGCGCGCCGATCGCGTGCGGAGCCCAGCGCGGTGCGTCCTCGGCCCAGTCCTGAGCGGCGACGTACTTCTCGTGCGACAGCGCCAGCTTGAACAGGCCGGAGAAGAGGAAAGCCGCGGCGAGCAGTGCGGCGATGATCCACAGAATGATGTTCATGATTTCCCATACGGAGAAGGAACAGACGGAGGGGAGTTGTGCACAACCGGGGTGGTCGGACGTCATGCGAGGAACGCGGTGACCGCCTCGGTGAACCAGTCGGGGTCTTCCTCGGCGACGAAGTGCCCGGTCGGGGCGACCATGCCTTGGACGTGGTCGGCGTGAGGGGCCAGCGCCAGCGCGGTGGAGGTTCCGGACGAGGCGGAGCCGATGGCGAGTACGGGCATGGGCAGTTTCCGCTCGGCGAGCAGGGCGCGGTTCTCCCGGCCGTCGTCCAGGAGGGTGCGGTAGTGCTCGAAGCCGCCGCGCAGCCGCTCGCGCCCGGTGTACGCCCGGGCGTAGGCGGCGAGGTCGTGCTCGTCGAACGTGCCCGGGTTGGACATGGCGGTGAAGGTGGCGGTGAAGAACTCCAGTTCGTGACCGTCGAAGAGCATCTCGGGAATGTGCGGGGTCATGAAGAGGCCGAAGTGCCACATGCCGCCCTCAGCGACGTTCATCGCCTCTTCCAGGCCGAGGCCGGGCAGCAAGGAGTCGACCAGGATGAGACGGGAGATGTCCTCGGGGTGGGCGGCGGCCCAGGCGAAGGCGACCATGGAGCCGATGTCGTGGCCCGCCACGGCCACGGGGCCGGTGAGATCCAGGGCGGTGAGGACGCCACGTATGTCGTCGGCCTGCTGGGTCTTGGCGTAGCCGCCCTCGGGACGGTCACTGTCGCCGGTACCCCGCAGGTCGGGCACGACGACGGTGTGGTGGCGGGCTAGGTCCGGCATGACGCGGGCCCAGGCGCGGGAGGTCTGGGGCCAGCCGTGGAGCAGGACCAGGACGGGACCGCTGCCGCCGACCGCGACCGACAGGCGGGTGCCGTTGGTGTCGATCCGCCGCACGGAGAAGCCGTCGGGAAGCCAGTCGCCAGTGCTCATGGCAGTGCCTTTCATCGAGAACAAAGGGAGAAGGGGAGAAAGAGAGAAAGGGTCAAAGAGACAAAGGGGCAACAGTCGTCTGAGGGATGGCCAGTCGGCGCAGGCGTTCCTCGCCGATCATGGTCAGCATGTCGGTGTGCCGGGGCTGCCACCCCAGATCCCGCCGTGCGCGGACAGCGCGGACGCGGCTGGAGACGGACATGATGAGGGCGCCGAACTCGCCCCACACCCCGGTGGCCTCCTCGGGGGTGAGGCTGTGTGCCTCGACGCCGAGGTCCGCGGCGACGCGTTCGGCGATCCAGCGGTTGGGGACCTCTCCGGCCACCGCGTGATACAGCCCGCCGGGTCGGCCCTGCTCCAGGGCGAGGGAGAACAGACGGGTCACGTCGTCGATGTGGACGTGACCGTAGGTGTTCAGCCCTTCCCCGACGTAGCAGGCTGCCCCTGTCACGGCCACCGACCGGTAGACCGACGACACATGGCCGTGATCGCCGGGACCCCAGATCAGACCGGGCCGGACGACCATCGAGCGCAGCCCGTCGCCGGCGGCGGCCATGACGGTGTCCTCGGCGGCCTTCCGATAGGCGGCCAGGGGCTCGGGCGTGAACGGATCGTCCTCGGCGAAGACATCCGGACTCCAGGCGCCGCCGGTGCGCTGCGCCAGCACTCCGGTGCCGGACAGGAGGACGAGCGTCGTGTGCGTACCGGTCAGGGCTCGGACGAGGTCCTGAACGGTCGCGGTCTCCTGCTCGGGTCCGGCCTGGGCGGCATAGACGACCGCGTCGGCAGCCCGAGCCGCCGTCATGACGGCACCACGGTGCTCGTCCAGGTCGCCTGTCACGGGGGTGATGCCCTGGGAGTCGAGAGTGGCGGCAGCGCTCCCGGTGCGGGCCAGGCCGGTGACCGAGTGGCCTTCGGCGGACAGGTGCCGGGCCAGGGCGCCGCCGACGAAGCCTGTGGCGCCGATGATGAAGATGTCCATGACGAGGCTTCTCAGGAGGGCAGGGCGCTGAGTTCGCCGCCGTCGGCGAACAGCACGGCGCCGTTGACGTAGGAGCTGGCGTCACCCACCAGGAAGGAGACGATGTCGGCGATCTCGCCGGGGTCTCCGGCGCGACCGCGGGCGTTGGTCCTGTCCAGCATCGCGATGTGCTCGCCGAGCATGGCCCGGGTGCCCTCGGTGTGTACGGGACCGGGGGAGACGGTGTTGACACGCACGCCGGAGGGACCGAACTCGGTCGCCCAGTAGCGGGTGAGGACCTCCGCGCCCGCCTTGGAAGCGCCGTAGGCGGCGCCGATGGGGGCGGGCATACGGGCCGCACTGGAGCCGACGATCACGATCGACCCCCGACCACGCGCGGCCATGCCCGGCGCCAATGCGCCGACCAGCAGGAACGGGGCGCGCGTGTTGACCGCGACCTGCCGGTCGAAGCTCGCGGCGTCGCTCACCGCGGTCGGAGCGAACTCGTACAGACCCGCGCTGTTCACCAGGATGTCCACAGCGCCGGCCTCGGCGGCCAGGCGCAGCGTGCTGTCGGCGTCGGTGAGGTCCGCGGCGATGAAACGGGCACGGCCGCCCCCGCTCTCGATCTCCTTGACCAGAGCCTCACCACGATCCTGATCGCGACCGTGCAGGACAACGTCCGCGCCCTGAGCGGCAAGGCTCCGCGCGATGGCTCTGCCGATGCCGGACGTCGCTCCGGTGACGAGTGCGGTACGGCCCTGCAAAACGGTGTCGGCGCTCATGGTGGTCTTCCTTGCTGCGGTGCTCTCAGCGCGCGGCACGGATGACGGCCGGCGCTCTGCCGCAATCCACTATGCACACAAGATGTTCTGTCGGCAAGAACATCTGTCGGTGAGCGCATGCGGTACGATGTGCGGGTGAGCGCATCCACGTCCGAGAACAAGAAGCCGCGTGCCGAGACGGAATCCCTGGCGCTGGACACCGACCTGGGCTGGGCGATCCGCATGGTGTCCACGGCGTTCCGCCGCGTCGCCACCGACTCCGTCGCGGACCTGCCCGGCGGGGCCCGCGGCTACCTGGTCCTGGTGGCACTGGCCGGTGGCAGCGAGCCGCCCTCCCAGCTCGCCCTGGCCAGGGAAGTCAGTCTCGATCGCACCGTGATGACCTACCTCCTCGACGACCTCGAAGCCCACGATCTGGTGACCCGCAAGCCGGATCCACGCGACCGGCGCGCCCGCCAGGTCCTCATCACCGACACCGGACGCGCCCGCCTCACCGAAGTACGGCACAGCCTCGCCGCCGCCGAAGCGCGCCTCCTGACCGACCTCGGGCCCAAGGACACCGAGCAGCTGCGGACACTGCTCGCGCGCGTCGCACAGACCGCGCAGCGCGAAGTCGTCGCGCCCGACGAAGCAGCGTGCTAGCCACACGCGCGGCCGTAGGACGCAAGGACGGGGCAGAGGACTGCCGGAGAGGGCCGGGGCTCGTAGGAGCCTGCCGAACCGGCCTGGGTCGCTGACGTCGAAGGCGGATGCCGCCGGTTCAGAGAAAGCTGACGCCGGTCAGTTCTTCGGCCGCCGTCCAGAGCTGCTTGCCGACGGCCGGGTCCGCCGCCTCGCGGCTGAGCCGGGCTTCGGTGACCCGGCCCCTCGTCTCCCCGAGCGCGGCCGGTCCGAAGAACTGCCCGCCCCGCAGGCCGGGTTCGGTCGCGGCGCGCAACTGCGGCAGCGCGCCCTGCTCCACGGACTGGGTGGCCAGGAGGCCGGCCCACGCGATCAGCTGCCCGACCCGGCCACGGTGCTCCCAGGCGCGCGGGGTCAGGTTGGTGCGGGTGAGACCGGGGTGGGCCAGCGTGCTGACGACCGGCGATCCGGCAGCGCGCAGGCGGCGGTCCAGTTCCAGGCCGAAGACCGTCGTCGCGAGCTTGGACCGGCCGTAGGCGGGAGCGGCCCGGTAGTCACGCTCGAACATCAGGTCGTCGAAATCGAGGTGCGCGCTCTTGTGGGTGATCGAACTGAGACTGACCACCCGGGGTTCCCGCGCCGCGGCCAGCTTGCCCAGCAGCAGGCCCGTCAGCGCGAAGTGGCCCAGCATGTTGGTGCCGAGCTGCATCTCGAAGCCGTCGACGGTGCTGCGGCGCGGGCCGAGCAACACGACGCCGGCGTTGTTGACCAGCAGGTCGATCGCCGGGTGGTCGGCGGCCAGCCCCGCGGCGAACTCCCGTACCGAAGCCAGGGAGGCCAGGTCCAGCTCCCGTACCTCGACGTCGCCGCCGATCCGGCGGGCGGCCTGTTCACCGGCGCCGGTGTTGCGGACGGCGAGCACGACGTGCGCGCCGTGGCGGGCCAGTTCGGTGGCGGTGACCAAGCCGAGGCCCGAGTTCGCGCCGGTGACGACGGCGATCCGGCCGTGCTGGTCGGGAATGCGGTCGGAGGTCCATCCGGTCATCCGCTGCTCCTTGAGGGTGTCGGTGCGGGACACCGGCGACGCTAGGAGCAGTACGCATGGGATCGGTCGTTCTCGGTTGCCTAGGTCTGCGGGACCTACCTTGCCCGCCCGGCGACGCGGCACACTGGGCGGATGAGCCATCCCTACGCCCGTGAGCTGGGAGATTTCCTGCGCGCCCGGCGCGGCAGACTGCGTCCCCACGACGTCGGTCTGGAACCCGGCGACCGACGCAAGGTCACCGGGCTGCGGCGCGAGGAACTGGCACTTCTGGCTGGGCTGAGCACCGACTACTACCAGCGGATGGAACAGGGCCGGGAGGTGCGCCCGTCCGACGACGTCCTGGACGCGCTCGCCCGCGCACTCGGACTCGACGACGAAGAGCGCCGGCACCTGTTCACCCTGGCCCGCGCCGCCCGCCGACCCCTGCCCGCCCGGGTGGACCACGGTCCGGAAGAGGTGCCGGACAGCACCCGCCGACTGCTGCGGGTGATGGACACCCCGGCGCTCGTACTCGGCCGGCACCTCGACCTGCTCGCCTGGAACCCGATGGCGGAGGCGCTGCTCGGCAGCCCGGACGCCCTCCCGTCCGACCGGCTCAACATGCTCCTGCTGATGTTCGACGACACGCTGACGGGCGAGCGGAGCTGCCCGGACTGGGAGCGGCAGGCCCTGGACTACATCGGCATGATGCGCGCCGCTGTCGCCACCGACCCCACCCATCCGCGCGCCACCGCCGTCGTGGGTGAACTGAGCATCCGCAGCGCCGAGTTCCGGCGACTGTGGGCCCGGCACGACGTACGCGCGTCGGTCAGCGGCTCCAAGACCTTCCGGGTCCCCGAGGTCGGCGACATCGTCCTGGACTGGGACACCTATCCGCTGCCCGGCAGACCCGGCCCGTTCATCCTGGCCTTCACCGTCGAACCGGGCAGCCCCGACGCGGAGCGCCTGCAGCTTCTGGCGTCGTTGCACGCGACCCGCTCGGCACGCGACGGCAAGCGCTCCGCCTAGAACTGGAACCTCAAGGATCAGGTGGGTGTCACCTGGGCGACGGTGTCAGTCGACTGTCGCACCGCCCTTCTTGTCCGCGACGCCCACGTCCAGGAGCGCGCTCTCGGAGGTACCGAGGAACGCCAGGGTCTTGCGATCGAAGACCCAGTAGTTGTTCGGGTTGCCTTCGCCGGTGCCGGAACCGGTGTACGTCAGGCCGATGCCCTCGCGTCCCGCGCCGTCCTTGGCGTGCTCCACGACGCGTACGTCCGGCAGTTGGGCCACGGCCCGGTACAGCGCGGCGCTGAGGTCGGGCAGCAGGGTGGCCTGGTCGAGGATGACGCCGACGTTCCCGAAGACGGTCTCCGCCACCCGGTCCTCGGGCACCCCGGGATCGTTCTTCAGCTTCGCCAGCAGCAGATCGGGATCGGTCGGCAGGGCCTGCAACTGGCGCAGGTACAGGTAGGCGGTGCCGTCGAACATGGTCATGTCCGAGGTCCAGGACGGGTCGAGGCTGCCGTCCTGCTTCAGCGCGGTGAGACGGCGCAGGCCGCTACGCCCCTGTTTCACCGGCTGCCACTCCTCGACCTCGACCTGTCCCTCGTACGTCTTGAGGCCGGTGACCTTGCCCTGGGCGTTGCGCACGGGCTTCGAGGGGCCGGTCCAGATGTCCGTCGAGCCCTGGGCCCTGGTGTAGACGTACTGGTCGTCGCGGACCTCGACCGCGGGGCGTTCGGCCGCGGCCAGGGCGATGCGGTCCAGCAGTTCGGTTGCCTCCAGCCGGCCGGGGTCCCCGGTGGTGGCCGTCGTGACGTCACCGCCGTCTCCGAAGGAGCCGTCCACGGCCACCACGCCCAGGCCCACGACCGCGGCCAGAGCCAGGGGTACGGCGACGAGGACGGTACGGCGGCCGGCGCGGCGGCGGGCCGGGGCGGTCGTCTCGCGGGTGATCTCCTGCATCAGGTGCTCCCTCAGAACGCGGTGCCGTTCCGGCGAGAAGACGGGAACGTCCGGTGCGGGCAGCGCCCCGGTCGGCTCCCGGCGGTCAGAGGTGCGGTCGGGCCGCTGCGTCGGGTCGGTGTTCATCGCTTCGTCTCCTGCGTGGACCGGGCCGCCCGTTGGCGGCTGCCCTGTGACTGTCCGGCCGGGAGCCGGCGTTGCGTGCCGTCCCCGTCCAGTTCCTGATCGGTGAGCCCCCGCAGCCGCTTGCGGGCACGCGAGAGCCGGGCGCGTACGGTGCCGACCGCCACGCCCAGGGTCCTGGCCGCCGTCGCGGCGTCCTGGCCCTCCCGCACGCACAGCGCGAACACCTCGCGCTCCGCGCGGCGCATCGTGTGCAACGCCCGTTGTGCGGCCGCCAGTTCCTCGATGTCGGCAAGACGCCGCGCCACCTGCTCCGCATGGTCGGGCACCGGCTCGGGCGGCGGCACCCTGTTGAGCGCCGCTCGGTGTCTTCGTGCCGCGCGAGCCGTGTTGCGCGTGACGTTCGTCGCGATGCCCAGCAGCCACGGCCGCAGATCGTCCTCGCCCGGCAACACCCGCTCGCGCAGCCGCCACGCCTCCAGGAAGGTCAGGGACACGAGGTCCTCGGCGAGATCGAGGTCGCCGGTCAGCCGGATGACATGTCGTTGGACCGCACGGGCGTGTTCGTCGAACAGTGTCCCGAACGCATCCGGATCTCCGGCGCGCACACGGGCACGCAGTGAAGTCTTCACACCCTTCCCTGTCCCCCCGCGCCCCCACGTTGCGATGACCTACGTCACACTGCGCGCGCGGTCCCGAACGCAAGGGTGCCCGCACGGACACGCCGGCCATGCTGCCGTACCCGGAGGCCGCCCATCACCCTTCTCGTCGAGTGCGAGGTCCCGGCCACGGAACGACTCAGCTGTCTGTGATCGTGAGGTGCAGATAGTCGTAGATGGCCTCGCCGCGGTTCTCGGCGCGAAGCTTGCGCAGGATGCGTTTCACATGCGATTTCACGGTTCCGTTGCTGATGACCAGTTGTTCGGCGATACGGTCGTTCGTCGCTCCGGTGGCCATCAGGGACAGCACCTCCAACTCGCGCGGAGTCAGGAGGGATTCCAGCGCCGCCGACGAGGAGTGGACGGGCGGGCGGTCGGTCCTGGAGTCGGATGACGTGGCGGACGCACGCGGTATGAGTTCGATCTCCGCGGAGGCGAGATCGCCCAGCACGTTCCCGAGCGTTTCCATGGCGGCCTGGACCTTCGCGCGCTGCTCGCCGAGCCTTGCCAGCAGCACGGTGCGCTCGAAGAGCTGGCCGAAAGCACGGGTGAACGCCCACAGAACGTCGAGGTCGAGGGAGGTCACCGGCGCGGAGGCGTGATCCGCGTGGAGGAACCCGATGACGCGCCCTGCGGGCATGAGCGGCGCCGCCACGTAGGAACGCAGCCCGGATGCTTCGAGGAGGGGGCGGTGGACCCGCGGGTCGTGCTCTCCGTCGGTGACCAGCGCCGGCCGGTGGCAGCGCACCATCTCGCTTTCGAGGGTCAGGTGGTCCAGCTGAATCTCGGGAACGCCGCGCATCCACTCGCGGAAGGCTCGTTCGGGTTCCCGGTCCGTCACTGCGCGGCTCTTCCAGGGACGCCAGACGGAGCCCTCCACCCGGGACAGCATCACCCGGTCGAATCCGCAGCTGCTCAGGACCGTTTCACAGGCTCGGTTCAGCAGTTCTTCCGGGTGGCGCAGTTTGCGCAGCGGGGACAGGCCCGCCTCCACGGCGTCCAGTCGGCGCAGCCGCTCATGGGACAGGTGGTCGTGGATCTCGTGGCGCACGTCGAGAGCGTCCGCCAGGCTGGTGCCGAGGCCGACCGCTTCGACGCCGTCGGCGAGGGCGCTCCTCGACACCAGGCGTTCCCGGAGCGCCGAGGTCAGGACGGCCAACCGGTCGTCCAGGGCGGCGAGGTCGTGCATGGCGTCGGGAACCGCGGCGTGCTCCGGGCCGGTGAGATGCGCGGCGGCCTCCAGCACCTTCCTGCCGCGGTCCGCGAGTTCGCTGTGCCGCACTGCGGGCCGGGCCGGGGAGCCGGCGTCGTGACGCCCGTCGCGGGACTGCGCCCTCACCGTCTTCGCCCCTGGCGGAGGCTACGCGTCATGACAGCCCTTTCTCTGCGTTGCGCCCCGTGCGGTCCTGCGTGAACTCACCTGCCGGGTGCCGGTACCGTCAGGTTCGCGAGACGTACCTGCCCGCGGGCCGTCAGACGCCCGTCGTCGTCGACCACCTCGACCGACCAGAGCTGCTGGGAACGCCCCCGGTGGACGGGAACGGCCGTGGCGGTGAGCCGGCCGGAACCGACGGGTCGCAGGAAGTCGGTCTGGTTGGCGGTGCCGACGACTCTTCCCCGGTCCCCCCACCACAGGCTCGCGCCGATGCTCGCGGCGGTCTCCACCAGGGCGCAGTACACGCCGCCGTGCACGATCCCGTGGCCCTGGAGGTGTTCGGGGCCGACCTCGCAGGAGATCACCGTCCGGTCGCCGTCCTGCACCAGGTACCTCATCCCGAGAACCTGCCCCAGACCTGCGTCAGCCGGTACGCCGTCCACGGACTGTCCTCTCGCCGGAGTGGCGGCCCTGCGGGGACGGGGCCGCGGTGCGTGTGAGTGTATCTTGCTTTAGGTTCATTCTCGATATAGTTCTTTAGGTCTGACCGTTCGGTTCGCCGAGGGAGGTTCTGGCAGAGATGCGAGAGGAAGACGCCGTATGACCGAGAAGCTGGTCCGTTACGCCGTGGACGAGAAGGGGGCCGCCTTCGTCACGCTGGACCACCCGCAGACGCGCAACGCCCTCAGCGACGAACTGCTCGACGACCTCATCGAGGCACTGGAGCGGGCGCGGGACGACGAAGTCGCCCGTGTCGTCGTGCTCACGTCCTCCCACGACCGGATCTTCTCCTCCGGTGGGAACCTGAACGCTTTCGCGGACGACAGGCCGGCTGTCGAGAAGTACGCGGGGCTCGACCGCTTCCCGCGCCTCTTCACAATGATCGGAGCCCTGGGCAAGCCCGTGATCTGCGCGGCGGGAGGAGACGTCCTCGCCGGGGCGTTCGGGCTCGCGCTCGCCTGCGACCTCGTCATCGCCAAGGAGTCGGTGCGCTTCGGATGCCCCGAGATCAACGTCGGGGCGTTCCCCTTCATGATCTCCGCGCTCATCTATCGCAACGTGGACCGGATGAAGGCCAATGAACTGATGATGCTGGGCGACCTGATCACGGCCGGCGAGGCCCGCGATCTCGGGTTCGTCAACAAGGTGGTTCCCGACGGGGAGTTCGACACGGAGGTCGCCTCCTGGGCGCACCGGATCGCCGCCAAGTCGCCGCTGCTCATGAAGCTGGGCAAGGACGCGATCAACGCGACCCGTGACCTCGCCCTGCAGGAGGCGCTCGACGCGCTGCGGGCCCAGCTCGCCCTGGCCTTCACCACCGAGGATCTGGCGGAGGGCGTGCGGGCGTTCCGTGAGAAGCGCAGCCCTCGGTGGCGGATGCGCTGACACCCGGCGGCCGCGGACCGTTCTCCCTCGCGCACGAAGGGGCGGCCCGCGGGCGCGGGCGACAGTCCGGCTCGCGAGCGGGCGCGACCCATGCGCGCCGAGGGCGGGCGAGCCGATCGGCCCCGCGCCGCTCAGCTGTCGTCGGAGACCGTGATGTCGGTGCGCTCGTCGACCGCGAGCACGGCATCCGCGTAACCGTGCACGTGGCGCGTCATGCGGCGGGCCGCCGCCTTGGGGTCCTGGGCGCGGATCGCGTCGGTGATCGACTGGTGGGCCCGCACCGCCACCCGCCGCACCTCCGCGTCGACGAACCGCTCGTTCTCCGTGGCCGCGTAGATCGCCCGGGACAGGGCCGCCATGAAGCCGGTGAGGAGTTCGTTGTGGCTCGCGGTCGCGACGGCCACGTGCCAGTCGACGTTGGCCTGGAGGAACGCGGCCAGGGTGCCGTTCTCGTCGGCGATCGCCTCGTTCGCGGCGTCGAGCGCCGCGAGATCCTCCTCCGTGCGCTGCGTCGCGGCCAGCCGGGCACAGTACGGCTCGATAGCCTCCCGCGTCTCCAGCAGCGACGAGAGCCGGATCTGACGGCCGCGGATGAGGAGGCTCACGGAACTGGCGATCGAGTCCTTGCCCGGTCGCTGCACGAAGGCGCCACCCGCGCGGCCCGTCTTGATCCGGACCAGCCCCTGCACCTCCAGGATGCGCAGCGCCTCCCGTACGGTGGTGCGGCTCATCTGTGTCTGCACCACGAGCTCGCGTTCCGGGGGCAGCGCGGTGCCTTCGTCGAACTCGCCGCTCAGGATGCGCTCACGCAGTTCGTTGGCGAGGACGTCCGACGCCTTCGGGACCTCCATGGGCGCGAGCCGAATCACGGACTGCCTGCCGCCGGACGGACGAGCGGCCGCTGTCTCGGACATGATTCTCCTGGGCTCTTGGTGGGGGGCTGCTCTGAAGGATGGTCCAAGGGTCTGACCTAATCACTCTTCAATCTATCACTCCGATTGTGTCACGGCTGCGCCGAGAGCGTGGCGTCCCTGGGTCCGGAATACCGTTGGCCCAGCTTGTACTTGAGAATTTCGCCGCCCACCGTCTCCGGCACCGCCTCCACGAAAATGATCCATTCGGGGGATTCGACTTCGTCAGTGCTCGGTCCCGGGAAGCGCCGGGCCGTCCGAGCCGCCCCCGGAGCGTGTCTCGACGACGACCTTGCCGAGTGCGGCGCGGCGCTCGATCAGCCCGAGGGCCTCGCCGCCCCGCTCCAGGGGGAGGCACCGGCCGACGAGGGGCTTGATGCTGCCGTCGGCGGCCATCCGCTCCAGCTCGGCGTTCAGTGTCACCGCCAGGGAGGGATGCCGTTCGGCGTACGCGGCCAGGGCCACGCCGACCACGCTGAGGTCCCGCAACAGCAGCCGGTTGACCTTGACGGTCGGAATGGAACCGCCGGCGAACCCGACCACCGCGAGCCGGCCGCCGACGTCCAGGGACCGCAGCGAGTCGGTGAACCGGTCGCCGCCCACCGGGTCGACGACGACGTCCACCCCGCGACCGCCGGTGAGTTCGCGCGCCCGGGCGGCCCAGCCCGCGGTGGAGCGTACGACCTCGTCGGCGCCGGCCTCGCGGGCGACCTTCTCCTTCTCGTCGCCGGACACGACGGCGATCGACCGGCCGCCGAGCGCGCGCACCAGTTGGAGCGTCGCGGTGCCGACCCCGCCGGAGGCACCGTGCACGAGCACGCTCTCGCCCTCCGCCAGCCGCACGCGGTGGAGTGCGAACCACGCGGTCGCGTAGTTGAGGTAGAGGGCCGCGCCCTCGGCCCAGCTCAGCGAAGGGGGCAGTTTGACGGCGAACTGCGGTATGGCGAGCGCGCGTTCGGCCATGGCGCCCCAGAGGGTCAGCGCCGCGACCCGGTCCCCGGGCACGAGTCCGGAGTCCTCGGGCGCCTCCAGCACCGTACCCGCGACCTCGCCGCCGGATACGTACGGCGGGCGGCGGCCGTGCTGGTAGGCGCCGCGGGTCTGCAGCAGGTCGGGGAAGGACACCCCGGCGGCGTGCACGTCGATCAGCAGCCGGCGGCCGTTCGCCCACGGGTGCGCCCCGGCGGGTTCGGGCACCTCGGCGACGGCGCCCCCGTCCGGTCCCGTCAGCTCTTCGATCACGAAGGCGCGCATCAGCGGCACCTCCGGACCCCGGCCGGAATGCGGTCGTCTCGGGTCACGCGGTCTTCCTTCCGTCGTGGTCGGCTCCGGTCCCGTCGGGGGAGAGCAGCGCGGGATGGCCCTGGAGGCGCAGGACGAGCAGAGCCGTCTGCACGCTGAGTTGGTCGCCGGCGTCCGCCAGTACGTCGAGGCCGGTCAGGTCGTGCACCCGGGCGAGGCGCAGCCGGACGGTGTTCTCGTGCACGCCCAGCTCCACCGCGGACACGCGCACACTGCGTCCCGAGTCGAACCAGGCCCGCAACGTCAGCAGCAGAGTGGCGTGGTGCGCGGCGGGGGTGAGGAGCGGGCCGAGGACGTCGTCGACGTACCTGCGTACCGAGGCCGCGCCGCTGTTGGCCAGGAAGAGCCGGGCCGGACCGAGGTCGTCGACGGCGAGGACCCGGGGCGAACGGCCCCCGGCGAACCTGCCGATGCAGTGGGCGACCTCACGCGCCTCCCGGTAGGCCCGCGCCAGCTCCGACGGCTCGGCGACCGACGACACCCCGGCCGCCAGACCGTCACCCCCGGGCTGTGCGGCGCAGACCTCGCGCACCGCCGACTTGACCAGGGCGGCCACCGCCGCGGCTTCGGTGTCCCGCGGAGACTCGACCAGGAGGACCAGCCCCTCGGACCCACGGGTCGTCAGCACATCGAGACCCAGCCGGCGCCGGATCCCGGCTGCCAGCCGCTCGTCGCCGGCGAGGTCGAAGACGGCGGGATCGTCGAACCGGCCGCCGGGCCCGGTGAGGTAGACCAGCACCCGTCGCGCGTCGATGTCGACGCCCAGGTACTCCCCGCTGCCCCGCAGATCGTCCACGGTGGAGGTACCGCGTACGAGCTGGCGGGCCAGGGAGGAGCGCGCGTTCCAGGCGACGTCGGCCACGCGCTTCTGGACGGTGAACTCCGTCGCGGCGCACTCGGCGCCGCGGCGTGCGACGAGCAGGTCGTAGGCCGTCAGCAGGGCGGGGTACTCCATGATGACGAGCCAGCCGAAGTGCCGGTCGCCGGCGAGCACCGGCGTGAGCACATGACGTCTGAGCAGGCCCGCCGCCGGCCGGGCGGGCACCACGGCCGGCTCGCACGGCTCGCACGGTTCGCCTGTGCGGGGCACCCGGGCTCCGGCGAGTATCTGGTTCACCGGCTGGATCCGCACCTCGCCGACAGGGCCCGCCGAGGTCACCAGCCGATGCTGTGCGTCGAACAGGGCGACGGCCTTGCCGGTCAGCTCCGCACAGGCCCGGACGAGTGGGGACAGGCCGCCCGGGCGGCCGACGAGCCGGCTCAGCCGGCGTTCCGCCTCGCCGCCCAGCCGCAGTGCCTCGTGCCGACGGGTCAGTTCCTCGTGGGCGGCGGCGAGCCGGCGGTTCGTCAGGACCCCGAGGACCGCGGCGCCCACGAGTTCGGCGCAGGCCGACACCGGGTCGGGCGACGGCTCCCCGGCCCGGTGGTCCACGGGGTGATCGAGCAGGGCGAACCCGAGGAGGCCGGTGCCGGGGCCGCTCACGGGGACCGCCAGCCGTGCGCTCCCGGGCCCGCCCCGTCGGTCCGCGCCGAGGACGCAGGGCCGTCGGCCGGCCTTCAGCAGTTCCACCAGCGGATCGTCCGGACCCATGGACCGCCGGGTCAGGCGTGAGGGGGCCGGGGTGTCCGGGTAGCCGAGCGCGGCCTCGACGCGGAACCGTCCGGTGGCCGCGTCGCGCAGGAACAGCCTGCCGTTCGCGAACCCCGCCGCGGCACAGAGCCGACGGATCGCGAGACGCAGCACCGCGTCCTCATGGCCCTGCCCGTCGGACTTCGCGGCCGCGGTCCGCACACGTTCCACTGACGACGTCATGGGCCGCTCTTTTCCGCGAGTGAGGTCGGAGTGCCATGCAGGGGCCACAAACTCTGCGATTGGCCCAAAGTT
Organism: Streptomyces liliiviolaceus; assembly: GCF_018070025.1. Lineage (NCBI taxonomy): Bacteria > Bacillati > Actinomycetota > Actinomycetes > Kitasatosporales > Streptomycetaceae > Streptomyces > Streptomyces liliiviolaceus. Next base: position 1,278,771 of record NZ_JAGPYQ010000002.1, on the reverse strand, counting down.
AAAATGGTCGGATCGAAAAAACAATAGATCGGTAACCGGCCGACCGTCGACGACCCAGCCGCGAGAGGCCGTTACCGCCGGTCAGGGGCCCGTTCAGCCGGATGGCACCCGGCCCGCGAGCCGCCCCTCCACAGCACTTTTCAGCCCGCCTCTCTCTCCAAAGGGGGATGACAATCCCCCTTTGTGGAGACGCCCGCCGTGCGCAAGCCGCCCATCATCGGGTGGCGCAGGGTGTTCCGCCCTGATTCCGCGCAGTTGAGTAGGGGTACCGTCTGTGAACCACAGAATCATGCGGATGCTCGTGGCATGCTCGATGACCGGCACCGTCGCGGCCTGCGGCGCCTCCACCGGTGACACCGCCTCGTCGGCGGACGACAGCGTCATCAAGGTCGCCGTCATCCCGCCCAGCAGCGGCGCGCTGGCCCAGTTCGGGTCCGACACGGCGAAGGGCTGGCGCTACGCCGTCGAGGAGGTCAACCGCAAGGGCGGTGTCGACGGCCACAAGATAGAGCTCGTCGAGATGGACACCGACGCGACCCCCGCCACCACGCTGCGGGCGGCGCGCGAAGCCGTCCTCAAGAAGGGCGCCAAGTTCATCGGCGGGGTCATGACGTCCACCGAGCACGGTGCCCTCAACCGGCAGCTCGCCGGGATGAACGCCCTCTCGTTCAACAGCCTCGGCAAGGACGACGCGCTCACCGGCAAGGACTGCGTCGCGAACGCCTTCCGCGTCGTGCAGAGCAACACCATGGACGTCAACGCCCTCGCCGGCACGCTCAAGAACCTCCCGGGCGACAGGTGGGCGATCCAGGCCGTCGACTACTCCACGGGCCACACGGCGGCGAAGGTGTTCAAGGCGGCCGCGACCAAGGCCGGCAAGAAGGTCGTCCTGGAGCAGTTCGCCCCGCTGAACACCACCGAGTTCGGCTCCTACATCACCAAACTCAAGAGCAGCGACGCGGACGCCCTGTTCGCCGTCGAGTACGGCGCCGACGGCGTCGCGTTCGTCAACCAGGCCGTCCAGTTCGACCTGCCCGCCGAGTTCAAGGCGGTACTGGGATTCAACATGGTCTCCGAGCCGCTCTTCAAAGCCATGGGCGACAAGATCGTCGGCTTCTACAACAACGTCGGCTACGACGTGAAGGCCGACAACGCGCTGAACAAGAGCTTCGTCGACGGCTTCGAGAAGAAGTACAAGGAGACGCCCTACTACGTCGAGGCCGACGCCTACCTCGCCGCCCAGACGCTCTTCGCCGGGATCGAGAAGGCAGGCAGCGGCGACCCCGCCAAGGTGCGCGCGGCCCTGGAGGACCTGAGCTTCGACAGCATCGTCGGCAAGGTCACCCTGCGCGGCGCCGACCACCAGCTGATACGCCCCTCGCACCTGGGCCAGGTCGAGAAGGCCGGCAGCGGCCTCGCCTTCAAGACGATCGCCACGGCCCAGGGAACCGACACCTCCCCGCAAGCGGACCCCGCCTGCAAGCTCTGACCCACCTCCACACGACGGGGTTGCACCATGGACTTCGCCCAACTGCTCAACGCGGTGGCCTTCGGGTCCCTGCTGATGATCCTCAGCTCCGGCCTCGCCATGATCTACGGCCTGCGAGGCGTGACCAACTTCGCGCACGGCGCGCTGTACATGGCGGGCGCGTACCTGGCCTACAGCGTCACCCAGCACCTCTCCTTCTGGTGGGCGCTGCTGATCGTGCCGCTCGCACTGGCCGTCCTCGGAGCCGTTCTGGAACTGGTCTTCTTCCGCAGGCTCCAGGGACGCTCCCCCATCGAGGTCGGTCTGGTGACCTTCGGCCTCGCCATGGTCCTGGAACGCGTGATCGTACTGATCTGGGGCGAACGGACGCTCTCGGTGAACGCCCCCGCCGGGCTGGACGGCACCACCTCGCTGTTCGGCACGCACTACCCGACGTACCGGCTGCTGGTCATCGGGATCGCGCTGGTGATGGCGGTGGCCCTGGTGTGGTGGCTGCGGGCGAGCCGGACGGGCCTGCACATCCGGGCCGCCAGCCACGACGTCGAGACCTCGTCCGTCATGGGCATCGACGTCGACCGGGTCAGCCTGGTCGTGGTGTGCCTCGGCGCGGCGCTCGCCGGACTCGCCGGCACGCTGGCCGCACCGTACGTGTCGGTCGACCCGGGCATGGGCGTGGGCATCCTGATCAACGTCCTGATCGTCGTGGTCATCGGGGGAGTGGGCAGCATCGGCGGGGCGATGGTCGCGGGAATGGCCCTCGGTCTCGTGCAGACCATGGGGAGCGTCCTGCTGCCGAGCTACTCGGTGCTCGTCCCGTACGCCGCTCTCGTCGCCGTGCTGCTGTGGCGGCCCGCCGGGCTGGCCGGAAAGAGGCTGTCATGACCGATACGACCACCCGGCGGCCGCCGGCCGTCTCCGAGCCCGCCGCGGGCGGCGAGAACGCGGGCAGGAAACGGTGGATCCGCGGCGGGGCGGTCGCCGCGGCGGTGCTGCTCGCCGGTTTCGCGGTGCCGCACCTCGGCCTGGACTCCTACTACATGGGACTCGTCCTCAGCGGGGTGATCCTCGCCCTGCTGTCGCTGTCGATCGGCTTCCTGGCCAGGCGCCTCGGCCTGATCAGCCTGGGGCACACCGCCTTCTTCGGCGGCTCCGCCTACGCCCTGGGCATCGCGATCACCCACTGGGGCTGGAGCCCGATGCCCGCCGCGCTCTTCGCGTTCTCGGCCGGCACCCTGCTGGCCCTGCTGATGGGCGTCCTGGTCGTACGGGCTTCGGGCATGGGCTTCCTGATGCTGACCCTGGCACTGGGACAGGCTCTCTACCAGTTCTCGACCCAGGCGGTGGCCCGGCCCTACACCGGCGCGTACGACGGCCTCCAGCTCCAACTCGGGCCCGACGACACCTTCCTGGGCATGACGTCACCGCAGCTCATGGACGCCGGACTGTTCTGGCCCGTCGCCTGGGTCGCGCTCGTCGTCTCGGCGGTCGCCCTGTGGGCCGCCGGACGGTCCCGGTTCGGGACGGTGCTGGAAGGCATCCGCGAGAACGAGGAACGGATGCGGTTCTCGGGCTACAACACCTTCGCCCCGCGCCTCGCGGCCTTCGTCCTCTCCGGGGCCGTGGCATCCCTGGGCGGCGTGCTCTTCGCCCTCAACGCCGCCTACGTCTCTCCCGAGGTGCTGAGCTTCGTCAAGGCGGGTGACTCGCTGATCGCCACCATCGTGGGCGGCATGGGCACCCTGCTGGGACCGGTCGTCGGAGCGCTGCTCTACACCTACGCCCAGGCCCGGTTCAACGTCTCGGGGAACCTGCCCCTCTACACCGGCGGCGCACTCGTCCTGGTGCTGCTGTTCCTCCCCGGCGGGGTCCTGGGAGGCCTGGAAGCGCTGCGCAGGCGCCTGCCGTTCCTGCCGGCCGGGAAGAAGGACCGTACATGACACTGTTCGAAGGATCGGCGGTGACCGTCCGGTACGGGGCGGTGCAGGCATTGGAGAACATCGACATCCGGCTCGATCCCGGTGTCGTCCACGGCGTGATCGGCCCCAACGGCGCCGGCAAGTCCACCTTCATCGACGCCCTCTCGGGCCGTAAGCGGCCGTCCGCGGGCAAGGTCCTGCTGGACGGCGAGGACATCACCGCCCGGCCGGTCGGCTGGCGCCGGCTGCACGGTGTCTCCCGCTCCTTCCAGCGCACGAGCGTGTTCGCGTCGATGACGGTCCGCGACCAGCTGGAGATGGTCGCGCGCCGGACCGGCGGGAAGGACCTCGACGACATCGTCGGCGCCCTCGGGCTCGGGCCGTTCCTCGACCGGGTCTGCAACGAGATCGCGTACGGCACCCAGCGCTCGGTCGACCTGGCGCTGGCGCTGATCGGCGAGCCCCGGGTCGTCCTGCTCGACGAGCCGTGCGCGGGGCTGGTGGCCGACGAGGCGGCGGGCATGCTCGGCCACATCCGCGCGATCTGCAAGGACCGCGACGTCGCCGTGCTCCTGGTCGAACACGACGTGGACGGTGTCTTCCGCACCTGCGACGCGATCACCGTACTGAACCTCGGCAAGGTGCTGACCTCCGGCGCCCCCGCCGACGTACGCAAGGACGAAGAGGTCGTCCGGGCCTATCTGGGAAGTGCCGCATGAGCGTGGTGTTGGAGTTCAGGGACGTGCACGCGTCCTACAGCGGCGCGGTCGTGCTGCAGGGAATCGACTTCGAGATCGCCGAAGGGGAGTCGGTCGGCCTGGTCGGGCGCAACGGCGCGGGCAAGAGCACGGCTCTGACGTCGGTGTACGGCATCCCCACCGTGACCGGCCGGATCCTCGTCGGCGGCAAGGTCATGGGGAGGAAGCGGTACGAGCCCACCGCGCGGGGCGTCAGCCTGGTCCCGCAGGGCAAGCGCATCTTCCCCAACCTCACCGTCGAGGAGAACATCCTGCTCGGCCGGGCCTCGGGGCGGAAGGGACAGTGGACACTCGCCTCCGTGTTCGAGCTGTTCCCCAACCTGGCCCGGGGGGCGAACCGGCCGGGCACCCAGCTCAGCGGCGGGGAGCAGCAGATGCTGGCCATCGCCCGCGCCCTGATGGCGGAACCCCTTCTGCTGATGCTCGACGAGCCCACCGAGGGACTGGCGCCCGTCGTCATCGACGAACTCGTCGGCGCGCTGCGGCAGATCCGCGAGCGCGGGACCGCCCTCCTGCTGGTGGAGCAGCACATCGGGATGATCCAGCAGCTCGCGGACCGCTTCCTCGCCCTGAGCAAGGGCGAGCTGGTGAGTCAGGGGCCCGTCGGTGAACTGGCGACGAGAGCGGTGCAGGAGCTGATCGCTCTCTGAGCGCTCGGGGACGCCGGACGGTCCTGGCCCAGGCCGTCCGGCGTCCCCCGTCGCAGGTCCCGTCAGCGGGCGAAGGTCTCGATGATCGCCTGGGTGTTCTCCGCGACCCGTTCGGGGGCGAGGGTGAAACTCGGGGAGTACAGCGCGGCGTGGTCGTAGCGCTTCTCCAGTGCCGGCAGGGCGTCCCGGACCTCGTCGACGGTGCCCGCGACCGCCATCTGGTCGAGCATCGCGTCCGAGACGGCGTCGATCATCGCCCGGTGGTCGCCCGCGTGGAACGCGGTCCGGATCGCGGCGGCCTCGGCCGCGAACCCGGAAGCCTCCATCACCGGACCGTACGCCTTCGGGGCGACGTAGAAGGCGATCTGGGCGGCGGCCTCACGGCGGGCGGACGCGGTGTCGTCGGCGATCGCGCAGATGACGACACCCTTCAGCAGGACGTCCTGCGGGGAGCGCCCGGTCTTCGCCGCCCCGCGGGCGACCGCGGGAGCGACGACGTCCTCCAGATAGCGGTCGGTGACTGTGGGATGGCAGATCAGCCCGTCCGAGACCCGGCCGGCCACCTCGATCATCCGCGCGTTCACGCCCGCGGTGTAGACGGGGATCGTGGCACGCAGCGGCGGCTCGATGTCGGCCGTGGGCGTGATGTCCACGTCGTAGAAGCGGCCCGCGTGCCTGACCGGTCCCTCGTGCAGGCGCCAGAGCCGCCGCAGCAGCGGGATGAGCTCCTCCATCCTGGTGGCCGGGCCTTCGGCGTCCTTGACCCCGTGCCAGCCCTCCATCATCCGGCGGGTGCCCGTGCCCAGCCCGAGAGTGAGCCTGCCGTCGCTCATCTCGTCGAGGAAGCGGGCATCGTTGGCGAGCACCAGAGGGGAGCGCCCCACGGCGTAGGCGATCGCGGTTCCCACTCCGATTCGGGAGGTGGCCGCGGCCATCGCCGCCACGGAGACGACGGCGGAGCGGTTGAGGAACTCGCCGGACCACGCGGCGTCGAACCCGGCGGCCTCGGCCCGCTCGGTGATCCGCCGGGTCTCCTTCAGTCCTCCCGCGAGGACGGTGATACCGCGCGTGGTCATGTCAGTGGCCTTTCGTCCGGAAGTCCAGCCGTTAGTGTCAATGGTTAGACCTTATAGTGCAACAGAAGGATCACTGCAGAAAGGTGTCGGCCCCATGGCTCCGTTCACATCCCCGTTCACGATGGGCATCTCGGATCAGGACGGTTTCACGACGTCGGACCCCCGGCGCAGGCGCCGACTGCTCGACCGGGTCGAGGAGGCCGGACTGGACCACGTCTCCGTCGGGGACCACATCAGCTTCCACGACGGGTCCGGATTCGACGGCATGATCACCGCGAACACCATGCTGTCCTCCCACGACAGGCTGTCGGTGCTCATCGGGATCTACCTGCTCGGACTGCGCCACCCGATGGCGACCGCCCGGCAGTTGTCCACGCTGAGCCAGGCGGCGCCCGGACGGCTCACGCTCGGCGTCGGCGTGGGCGGCGAGGACCGCCGGGAGGTGAGCAACGCCGGTGTCGACCCGAGGACCAGGGGACGGCGCCTGGACGAGGCCCTGATGCTGGTCCGGCGGCTGCTGACGGGCGAGGAGGTCAGCCACGAGGGGGAGTTCTTCCGGCTCGACGGGGCCCGGATCCTGCCGGCGCCGGACCCGGGCATCCCGATCGTCATCGGCGGCAAGGGCGACGTGGCGGTCCGGCGCACCGCGGAGTCGGGGGACGGCTGGCTCGGCATCTTCTGCTCCGCGCGCCGGTTCGCCGAGACCCGGGAGCGGATCCTCGAAGCGGCCTCGGGCCTCGACCGGCCGACGCCGTCGTGGTTCGGGGTGAACGTCTGGTGCGGCCTGGACACCGACCCGCGGCGGGCCCGCGAACTGCTGGCCGCGAAGATGCAGGGGCTCTACCACCTGCCGTACGAGAAGTTCCAGTACATCGCCCCGGCGGGAACCCCGGAACAGGTCGCGGAGTTCCTGCTGCCCTTCGTCGAGTCGGGAGCCGAGCACATCACCGTCATCCCCGTCGGATCGGGCGTCGAGGCGGAGATCGACGCGGTGGCGGCCCTGCGGGAGCAGCTCGGCAGGGCCGTCGGCGCCGCGCGGGAGTGATTCAGAGCAGCAGTACACCGCCGTCGACCGGCAGGCTGACGCCGGTGAGGTACGCCGAGGCGTCGCCGGCCAGGAACACCGCGACCGCGGCGACGTCCTCGGGGTCGCCGATGCGCCCGAGCGGGATCCTCGCCGCGATCAGCTTGCGCCGGTAGTTCTCGCTGTAGTGCGCGGTCTGCTCGGAGGGGAAGACCCCGGGCAGGATGGCGTTGACACGGATGCCCAGGGGCCCCACTGCGCGGCGAGGTCCCGGGTGAGGCCGAGGACCGCCGCCTTGGCGGCGCTGTAGCCGGCCGCCGGCATCCTCGCGGTGGTGACCGCCATGACACTCGAAATGTTGATGACGGAGCTGCCGGGCCGCATGACGCGACCGCAGGCCTGTGCCATCCAGTAGGACCCGTTGAGGTTGACGTCCACCGTGGAGAGGAAGTTCTCCGGCGGGTCCTCGGTGGCGGGGTGGTAACCGCCGCCGGTCCCCGCGTTGTTGACCAGGACGTCCACCCGTCCGAAGCGGCTCATCGCGGCGTCGACCAGCGCGTCGCAGTCCTCGGCCGCGGTGACGTCGGTCCGGACCGCCACAGCGTCGCGGCCGGTGGCCCGTACGCGCTCGACCGTCTCCCGCAGGCCGTCCACGCGTCGCGCGCCGACGGCGACGTCCGCTCCGGCCTGGGCCATGGCGACGGCGTGGGCGATGCCCAGCCCCGACGACGCTCCCGTGACCACCGCGACCCTGCCCGCCAGCGAGAAGCGGCTCATCATGTCCGTCCCGTGCATCCCGTTCTCCGTCATGCTGCCGTGGCTATCACGCACGCGGGCCCGGCCCTCGGCGCGCCCGCACGGGGCACTGTGGAAATCTCCAGTGCGCGCGGACCCCGACCTTGTCCGGCGAGGTCCCGCCGGGGAGATTTGCCGGGTGACAGCCGAATCCACTGACGTATCCCGCGACCGGTCCGACGAGGCGCGGCTGCGGGCCAGGTTCACCGCCGCCGTGACGGCGCGATGGCCCGGAGCGAGCCTGGAAGGCCTGCGCAGACTGCCCGGCGGAGTGTCCAGCCTCACCTACGCGGCGATGCTCGCTGTTCCCGGCGGGCCTCCGGGACCGGCCGTCGTGAAGATGGCGCCTCCCGGCCTGGCGCCGGTCCGCAACCGCGATGTGCTCCGGCAGGCCCGGGTCCTCCGCGCCCTCGGTACGGAGCGCGATGTGCCGGTCCCGTCCGTCCTGTTCGAGGACGACGGGGATCCGCCGCTCTTCGCGATGGACCTGGTGCCCGGCGACTCCTACGAACCGCTCCTCGACGTGAGCGCCGACCCTCCCGGCGCGGACGTCGTCGACCGCAGAGCGCGCACGGCGGCACGAGTGCTGGCACGGATGCAGTCGCTCGGTCCCGGGTCGCTCGGCATGGCGGACGAGCCCGTCGTCACCGTGAAGGAGGAACTCGACCGGTGGGCCCTGCTCCTCGACACGGTGGACGACGACGTCTGCCCCGGCCACCGGGAGCTGTACGCCGCACTGGCCGACCGCATCCCGCGTCCCCTTCCACCGGTGCTGGTGCACGGGGACTACCGGCTCGCGAACATGCTCTTCCAGGGCGACGCGCTGAACGCCGTCATCGACTGGGAGATCTGGTCGGTCGGCGATCCGCGCACGGACCTGGCCTGGCTGCTGATGCACACGGACCCCGTCCACCGCTTCGAGGAGACGCGCGACGGGGCGAACCTGGCCGCCGGGCGCGGCATGCCCGGCAGGGACGAACTGCTGGCCGAGTACGCGCGGGTGCGTCCGGTGCCGGCGGACCGACTCGACTGGTTCCTGGCCTACTGCCACTACAAGACGGCGTCCACCCTGTCGGTGTTCGTGAAGCGCAACCGGCGGCGTCCGGATCCGGACGCGAGGCTGGTCACCGCCGCCGCGAGCCTCGCCGCCGTCGTCCGGCGGGGCCGGAGCATCCTGGAACGGGCCGACCGGGGCTGACGTTCCGGCCGCCCCGGTCCCTCACCCGGCTCCTCAGTCGAAGTAGGCGATCACGGCGTCCGCCACGCAGGCCGGCTTGTTGCCGCCCTCGGTCTCGAAGGTCTGGGTGACGGTGAAGCGGGTGCCGCCCTCGATGGCGTCGGCCGCCTTCAGCGTCGCCCGCATCCGCAGCCGGGAGCCCACCGGTACGGGGGAGATGAACCGCACCTTCTCGAAGCCGTAGTTGAGCCCCAGCGAGTGCCCGCTCAGCGAGTACAGCTCGTAGAGGAACTTCGGCCCCAGCGACAGCGTGTACAGCCCGTGCGCGATGGTGCCGTCGAAGCCGGCCCGACGGCCGCGCTCCGGGTCGACGTGGATGTCCTCGTGGTCGTCGGTCGCGGACGCGAAGGCGTCGATCCGGGCCTGCGTCACCTCGTGCCACGCGCTGGTGCCGATGTCCCGGCCGACGAGTTCCCGCAGTTCCGCGATGCCGCTCAGTTTCAACATGGCGCAGATCAGAACACGGAGCCGGTACGGGGGAGGAGCGGGCGCGAACGGGTCGCTGGAGCGGTCCACAGTGGTCCGGCGCACGGCCAGGACCGGGTACGACGGGACCGCCCTACGGTGAGCCGGAAACCGGAACCGGGACAGGAGTGGAACGGACAGGACCGGAACGGACAGGAACTGGACAGGAGGGGCACACCATGAGCTGGTCGGTTCCCGAGGACGTCGTACGACTGGTCAAGGACCTCGACGTCTTCATCGACGCCGAGATCAAGCCGCTGCAGGACGAACACCCGCAGTTCTTCGACCACCGGCGGGAGTACGCCCGCACCGACTGGGAGCGCGACGGCTACCCGGCAGCCGCCTGGCGGGAGGTGCTCGCGGAGATGCGACGGCGGGCCGACGCGGCCGGATTCTACCGCTATCCGCTGCCCGCGGCGCTCGGCGGACACGACGGATCCAACCTGGCGATGGCCGTCGTCCGGGAGCACCTGACCACCCGCGGCCCCGGGCTGCACTTCCCGCACGCGGACGAGGCGTCCGTGGTGGCGAACCTGCCGCTGGCCCTGGTGCTGCACGAGTACGGGACGGCCGAGCAGAAGGAGCGGTACCTCGACCGGTACGTCCGGGGCGAGATCGAGATCGCCTTCGGGCTCACCGAACCCGACCACGGCAGCGACGCCACCTACCTGCGGACCACGGCGGAACGCGACGGCGACGACTGGATCATCACGGGCGAGAAGCGGTTCAACAGCCTCTCCGACGCCGCCGAGGTCGACCTGGTCTTCGCCAGGACCTCGGGACAGGACGGCAAGGCCCGGGGGATCACCGCCTTCCTGGTGCCCACCGACGCGCCCGGCTTCGAGATCGTCGGCAACCACTGGACGTTCAACATGCCGAGCGACCATCCCGAGGTCCGCCTCACCGGCGTACGGGTACCCGCCGACGCGGTGCTCGGCGAGCTCGACCGGGGCCTGGACCTCGCCCAGCTCTTCGTCCACGAGAACCGCATCAGGCAGGCCGCCTCCTCGCTGGGCGCGGCACAGTTCTGCATCGACCGCAGCGTCGAGTACGCCCAGCGGCGCGTGGTCTTCGGCAAGCCCCTGCACGAGCACCAGGGGGTGCAGTGGCAGCTCGTCGAGCTGCAGACCGAGGCCGAGCTGGTGCGCAACACGATCCACAGGACCGCCGCGTTGATGGACGAGCGGGGGAAGACGGCGGTCTCGGACAAGGTCGCCATGGTGAACATGCGCGGGAACCAGCTCGCCTGCAAGGCGGCGGACCGGGCGATCCAGGTCCACGGCGGAATGGGGTACACCCGGGCGCTCCCGTTCGAGCACATCTACCGTCACCATCGCCGCTACCGCATCACCGAGGGCACCGACGAACTGCAGATGCGCCGTATCGCGGCGAGCATGTTCGACTTCGGTTCCCGCCGCTGATGTCGGGGCGAGCCGAGGTCGCGACGGGCCGAGGTCAGGACCGACTGCGGTCAGGACGGTTCGAAGGACTCGAATCCGCGGGACAGCAGCTCGAACAGCAGCGAGTTGATGTCGACGCCGTCGAGGGCCCGCGCCGGCCAGTAGGACAGGGAGAAGACCATGCCGAGACAGGCCTGTGTCATCGAGGCGATGTCCGCGTCACCCAGGTCCGGGAACCGCTGTGCGAACAGGGCCTCCCAACGGGCCGTGTACTGGCCCCTGCGGCGGTTGAACGATCGTTTCCACGGATCGACGAGTGAGCGCACCTCGCGCTGGTAGATGTTGACCAGGTGCCGGTGCCGCGCGGCGAAGTCGATGTGGTGCTCCAGCGCGCGCCGCAGATCCCGGGCCGGATCGCCGTGCACGGGTACGGTGGCGCTGATCAGCTCGTCCATGGCCTCGTTGAGGAGGGTGGCGAGGATTTCGTCCTTGCCCGAGAAGTGGCGGTACAGGGAGGGTCCGCTGAGGCCCGCGCGGGCGCCCAGTTCATCGACCCCGACTCCGTGGAAGCCCTTCTCGTAGAAGGCCGCGGCGGCGGCGTCGAGGATGGCCCGGTCCCTGCTCATCAGCCGAAGTCAACTCCTGTGAACGGTCGTTGGGCGGACGTCGTCGCCGGGACACATTAACGCACCGTGCGCGGCGGGGATCCGTGCCTTGAAACACGCGGGAGCGGGTGGCTGCACAGGCATTGTCGTAAACGGTCTTACCATTGTACGGTGCCAACCATATAGCCACCCATACTCCCGTCGGGGCAGCAACAGCGACAGGTAGGCAGGCGAATCACATGTCAATGGCGACGGTGCGCGAGCGGTTCACCGAGGAGCAGATCCAGAGCTACTACGCCAACGGTTCCTGGTGCGAATACACCTTCTTCGACGCGCTCGAACGCCAGGTGCGGGAGCGGCCCGACAAGGTGTTCGTGACGGACTCCACGACCTCGTACACCTTCCGGGAACTGCGGGACGCGGCACTGCGCCTCGCGGTCGGACTGGTGCGCCGGGGGATCGCGCCGGGCGACCGGGTGACCGTCCAGGTGCCGAACTGGACCGAGTTCGTGGTCATCTCCCTGGCGATCTCCCGGGTGGGGGCGCTCATCGTGCCGATCATGCCGATATACCGGCGTGACGAGGTCGGCCACATCGTGGGAAGCGCTGGCCCCAGGGTGGCCTTCACCACCGGCCGCTACCGCGGGTTCGACCACGACGGCATGTTCCTGGACATGGCCGCGGACAGCCCGACGCTCGACACGGTGATCGTGGTGCGCGGCGAGGAGTCGACCGGGGGAAGCCTCCGGTACGAGGACGTACTGGCCGAGGTCACGCCCGAGGAGGCCGAGGCCGAACTGCCCGCGGCCCCCGGACCCGACGAGCCGTGGGTCATCGTCTTCAGCTCCGGTACGACGTCCCGGCCGAAGGGGTGCGCGCACACCTTCAACACCATGGCCACCGGCGCGCGACTGCTGGGCAAGGGCTGGCACTACACCGACGAGGACGTGCAGTTCGGGCCCTCCCCGATCACGCACACCACCGGTCTGGTCACCAGTGTCATCCTGCCGCTCATCCACGGCGCCTCCTCGCACATCATGGAGAAGTGGGAGCCGCGCGAGGGCCTGGCGCGGATCGCGAAGTTCCGCTGTACCGCCGCCGTCACCGCCACCACGTTCCTGCAGATGCTGCTCAACGCCTACGACCCGGACGTCCACGACGCGAGCAGCATGCGGTTCTGGACCTGCGCCGGTGCGCCGATCCCCGGCACGTTCGTGCAGCGGGCGGTCGCCACGCTGCCGGACATGCGGGTGCTCAGCCTCTACGGCCGCACCGAGAACATCACGACCACGATGTGCACGCTCGACGACGATCCGGCGCGGTCGGTCACCTCCGACGGCAGGGCGCTGCCGTTCCAGGAGGTGCGCGTCGTGGACGGGCAGGGCGAGGAGGTGCCGCGCGGCACCGAGGGCGACATCGCCTACCGGGGCGCGATGAACGCGCTGGGGTACATCAACCAGCCCGAGGAGACCGCGAGCATGTTCACCGCCGACGGGTTCTCCCGTTCCGGCGACCTCGGGGTGATGGACGACGACGGCTACGTACGGGTGACGGGGCGGCTCAAGGACATCGTGATCCGTGGGGGCCTCAACATCAGCGTCCGGCAGGTCGAGGACCTGCTCTCCGCGCACCCGGCCGTCGGCGAGGTGGCCGTCGTCGGTATGCCCGACGAGAAGATGGGCGAGAAGGTCTGCTGCTACCTGGTGCCCGCCTCCGGCGCCGAGCCGCTGACCCTGGAGGAGATCAGGGACTACCTCCTCGGCGAGGGACTCGCGATCCAGAAGGTCCCCGAGCGGCTGGAGATCATCGCCGCGCTGCCCTCCACGGCCACCGGCAAGATCCAGAAACATGTGCTGCGGAGCGACATCGCCGACAAGCTGAAGGCCGGGCGTTGACCGGTCCGCCCAGGGCGGTGGCCACCGGGGTGTCGAGTCCCCGGCGGTCACGGTCCCGCAGCCGCGGGGCGGTGACCGCCGGGGCGCACGCACTCAGCCGTCGGCGACGACGATCACCGCGCGGCCCGACATGAGCGTCGTGCCGTCCCTGGTCGCGGCCAGTTCCATCGTCGCCAGGGTCCGGGCGTCGTCCCCCGGTGCGAGCGAGGTGACCTCCCCGGACAGCTCGACGACGTCCCCGATCGCCAGGGGCGCGGTGAAGCGGACGCCGTACTCCCGCAGGTTCTCCACGCCGCACCAGTCGGTGAGCCAGGCGGCCAGCAGTGCGGCCGTCAGCTGTCCCATCGCGATCGGCCGGTCGAAACCGGCCGTGGCGGCGAAGGCTCCGTCGTGGTGCAGCGGATTGAAGTCACCGCCGGCGCCCGCGAAGCGCACGATGTGCGTCTGGGTGAGGGGTCCGACGCGTCGTGGCGGGGGACGGTCGCCCACGGCGGCCACCGGCGGTGTCCTCATGGCCGGCCCCTCTCGATCAGCACCTCGCGCTGGGTCACGGCGAGTTCGCCCCGCCCGTCGACGAACTCGGTCTCCAGTGTGATCAGGCGCATGGTGCCGCCACGGCGCCCTTCGCGGGTCTCGTCGCCGACGACGCGACGGGTGCCCCGCAGGGTGTCCCCGGCCACCAGGGGGCGCCGGTAGGTCCAGTCGACCGAACCCACCACGACCCGGCTCAGTTCCAGGCCGAGTCTCTCCACGAAGGTCCGCTGGTCGCGGTGGTGACCCGCGACCACCACATGGGTGGCGGTGGCCGGGGCGCCCGAGAACCCGTTCTCCGCTGCGAGTCCGGGGTCGGTGTGCACGGGGTCGTCGGTGAACGTGGCGCGGACGAATTCGAGGATCTTTCCCCGTTCGACGTCGAAGACCACCCTGTCGACCACGGTGTCGATCAATGCATTCATACGCAGACTCCTTTTGGTCTGACCTATAGTATGGTTTCGCGAACCTGACCGACAAGGCGGTGACCATGGATCTGTCCGACGCTCCCGACGAGGCCCGGTTCCGGCACGACGCACGGACCTGGCTTCGGCGCAGCCTTCCCACCCTTCCCTGGCCGGAGCCGGCCGACCTGGTGGAGAAGGCGCCGTTCTGGCGCATGTGGCAGCGGATGCTCTTCGACGCCGGCTACGCCGGACTCACCTGGCCGAAGGAGTACGGCGGACAGGGACTGGACGAGCGGATGCGCGCGCTCTTCAGCGAGGAGTGCGATCACGCCGGGGCGCCGGAGCGGCTCAACACCATCGGCGAGGACTTCACGGGCCCGACCATCGCGCACTTCGGCACCGCCGCACAGAAGGAGCGCTACCTGCGGCCCATCCTGAGCGGCGAGGAGATCTGGTGCCAGCTGTTCTCCGAGCCGGACTCCGGCTCGGATCTCGCCTCCCTGCGCACCAGGGCGACCAGGGTCGACGGCGGCTGGCGGATCACCGGACAGAAGATCTGGACCAGCCGCGCCCAACTCGCCGCCCACGCGATCCTGCTGGCGCGCACCGGCGGGGGCGAACGGCACAAGGGCATCACCTACTTCCTGCTGCCCATGGACAGCGCGGGTGTCACCGTCCGGCCGCTCGCGCACATGCTCGGCGAGGCCGAGTTCAACGAGGTGTTCCTCGACGACGTCTTCGTGCCCGACGACGCCGTGGTGGGCGAGGTCGACGGCGGCTGGCGGGTCGCCATGGCCACCCTGGGCTTCGAACGGGTCGCCATCGCCACCGGCCGGGTCAACACCACCAAGGCCGTCGAGGACATCGTCGCCGACGTCCGCGCCAAGAAGGCCGCCGACGGCAGCCGCCTCGGCGCCGACCCCCAGGTGCGGCAGAAGGTCGCCGACCTGTGGGGCCGGGCACTGGTGCACCGCGCGATCGGCCAGCGGGTGATCTCCGGCGCGGTGTCCGACGGTCCGCCCGGTCCCGTGACGTCGATCGGCAAGCTCTACTTCTGCCCGCTCGTCGAGGACCTCGCCGACTTCCGGCTGTCCCTGGAGCCGCTGGGCGACCAGTTCGCCCTAGCGGACGAGCACGCCGAGGCGCAGTGGTGGCTGCGGCTCGCCAACCAGGCCCGGGGCACCGCGATCGCAGGCGGCTCGACCTTCATCCAGCGCAACATCGTCGCCGAGCGGATCCTCGGCATGCCGAGGAGCTGACGTGACCTACACCTGGCATCCGTCGCGCGACTACCTGGAACACTCCAACGTCGCCCGGCTCATGCGTACGCTCGGCGCGTCCACCGCGGACGAACTGCGCGCCCGGTCGGTGGCCGACATCGGCGGCTTCTGGGGCGCCGTGGCCGAGGACCTCGGCATCGAGTTCCGTACGCCCTGGACGGACGTGGTCGACCTCGGCCGCGGGATCGAGTACCCGGACTGGTTCACCGGCGGGCACCTCAACATCGTCGACGCGGCACTGACCCGCTGGGCCCGCGAGACGCCCGGCAACACCGCCGTCGCGCACGAGAGGGAGGACGGCACGGTACGCACGCTGACCTTCGCCGAACTGGACGACCGGGTGGCGCGGGCCCGCGCGGGGCTGCGCGCCCGGGGCATCGGCAAGGGCGACGCGGTCGCCCTCTACCTGCCCATGACGCCCGAAGCCGTGATCGCGATGTACGCGGTGGCGAGCATCGGGGCGACGGCGGTGCCCCTGTTCTCGGGATTCGCCGCCACCGCGATCGCCTCACGCCTCCAGGACGCACGGGCGAAGGCGGTCGTCACCGCCGACGGCACGGTCCGCCGCGGCAGGAGCGTCGGCATGCTCCCGCAGCTGGAGGAAGCACTGACGTCGTGCCCGGACGTGGAACTCGTCGTGGTCGTGGACAACCTGCACCCCTCACCCCGTCCGGGTGAGGCGGCCGGGCAGGCGGGCCGGACGGTCTCCTGGCAGCGCCTCCTCGACACCGACACCGACCCCGATCCGGAGGCGGAGGACACCGACGCCTCGGACGTACTCCTGCTCGCCTACACCTCCGGCACCACCGGCAGGCCGAAGGGAGCCGTGCACACCCACGCCGGGTTCCTGCTGAAGACGGCGAGCGAGGTGGCGTACGGATTCGACATCACACCCGGCCGGACCTTCTGCTGGATCACCGACATGGGCTGGATCATGGGCCCGCTCTCGATCTTCGGCACCCACGCCAACGGCGGCACACTGCTGCTGTACGAGGGCTCGCCCGACGTCCCCGGCACCGACCGGCTCTGGCAACTGGTCGAGCGGCACCGGGTGTCCATGCTCGGCGTGTCCCCGACACTGATCCGCACCCTCAAGGCGGCCGCACCGCAGCCGCCCGCCCAGGACCTGTCCTCGGTACGGGTCCTCGGCTCGACGGGCGAGCCGTGGGACCCGGAGTCCTACGAGTGGCTGGCCCGCGACGTCTTCGGCAGCCGGGTGCCCGTCATCAACTTCTCCGGCGGCACCGAGGTGGGCGGCTCGTTCCTGTGCCCCTATCCGGTGGAGGACATCCGCAGCTGCTCACTGGGCGGCCCGGCGCTCGGCATGGACGTCGACGTCGTGGACGACGACGCCCGCCCCGTGCGGGGCGGTGTCGGCGAACTGGTGTGCCGTCAGCCGTGGCCCGCGATGACACGGGGAATCTGGAACGACGACGCGCGCTACCGCGAGGCGTACTGGTCCACGTTCCCCGGCCTGTGGCGGCACGGCGATCACGCCCTGGTCGACGAGGACGGCGGCTGGTTCATCCTGGGCCGCTCCGACGACGTGATGAACGTGGCGGGCAAGCGCGTCGCGCCGGCCGAGATCGAGTCGGTGCTGGCCGTCGATCCCGCGGTCGCCGAATCGGCGGTCGTCGGCATCCCGGACGCCACCAAGGGCGAGGCGGTGTGGGCCTTCTACGTCCCGCGGGCAGGGGACGAGACCGAGGACGGGGACGAGTCGGAGGTGTCGGCGCGGCTGCGCCGACGGGTCGCCGAGGAGCTCGGCAAGCCGTTCGCGCCCTCCCGGGTGATCCGGGTCGGACAACTGCCGAAGACGCGGTCGGCCAAGATCCTGCGCCGCGCGGTCCGGGCGGCGGTGCTCGACGCGGACCCCGGCGACCTCTCCGGCGCGGAGAACCCGGAGGCGGTCGACGAGATCCGCGCACAGGTCAAGGCCCTCGGGTGAGCCCCTGGCCGCAACAGGTAGAGGAAGAGGACATGCGATGCAGTGGGAACTGACCGACGAGCAGGACGCGTACCGGAGGACGCTCCGGGACTGGCTCACCGACGTGGCGCCCTCGGACGTGGTGCGCGGGTGGCTCGACGACGAGGACGACTCCGTCTTCGAGTCGCGCTTCGTGGACGCGGGCTGGGCCGGGGTCGGGCTCGCCGAGGAACTGGGCGGCCAGGGCGGCGGCCTCGTCGAGTTGGCGCTGACCGCCGAGGAACTCGCCCGCGCCGCGGCTCCGTCGGCCGCCTGGCTGGCCACGGCCCTCGCGCTGCCCGCCCTGGCGGGACGCCCTGACCTGGCCGGCGCGGCGTCGGCCGGCGACACGGTGGCGCTGCTGGTACCGGCCGAGACCGTGCCCGACGAGGCGCCCACGCTGTGGTCGGACGGCGAGGGCGTCCTTACCGGCAGGGCGCCCCGGGTGCTGGCCGGTGACTCGGCCGCCCGGTTCGTCGTACCGGTGGGGGAGGGGGACGCGAAGCGGCTGCGGCTCGTCGACGCGAGCGCCCCCGGGATCGGTATTGGGGCCCGGCCGCTCCTCGACCGCTCCCGGTCGGTCGCCGACGTGACGCTCGACCGCGTACCGTCCGTGCCGCTGGACGTCGACGCGGCCGAGGTGCTCCGGCAGGCGTCCGCCCGCGCGGCCGTCCTGGTGGCCGCCGACTCGCTGGGTGCCACCGAGCGCATGCTCGACCTTGCCGTGGAGTACAGCAAGCAGCGTCACCAGTTCGGGGTGCCGATCGGCTCGTTCCAGGCGGTCAAGCACGCGGCCGCCGACATGCTCGTCGGTGTCGAGGCGGCCCGCTCGGCGATCTACTTCGCCGCCGCGTCGGTGGAGAGCGGCCATGCGCAGGCGCTGCTGCACGCGGCGGCGGTCAAGGCCCAGGTCACCGCCGAAGGGGCGCGCGGCGCCGACAGCGCGCTCACCCTGCACGGCGCGATCGGCTACACGTGGGAGCACGACCTGCACCTCTACTACAAGCGGGCCAAGCTCGACGAGCAGCTGTTCGGTGTTCCGGCGGTCTGGAACGAACGCATCGCGGACGGTCTCGCCCTGGTGTGAAGGCCCGTGTGAGGGCTCGCGGGAGGGCCGTCGAAACTCTCGTTTAATGGTCAGGCCTTTGTTATAGTCATTCCAATTAGTTCCGGAAAGGACGTGGGCACCGTGGACTTCGAGCTCACCGAGGACCAGCTGACCATCCGGAAAGCGGTCCGTGAGCTGGCCGGCAGGTTCGACGACCAGTACTGGATGGAGAAGGACTCGGCCCACGAGTTCCCCACGGAGTTCTACCGGGCCTTCGCCGACGGCGGCTGGCTCGGCATCACGACCCCGGAGGAGTACGGCGGCCACGGTTTCGGCATCACCGAGGCCTCCCTCCTCCTCGAAGAGGTCGCCGCGTCCGGCGCGGGCATGAACGGCGCCAGCTCGATGCATCTGTCGATCTTCGGCATGCACCCGGTGATCAAGCACGGCTCCAAGGAGATGAAGGAGGAGAACCTTCCCCGCATCGTCGACGGCGACCTCCATGTGTGCTTCGGGGTCACCGAGCCCGGAGCCGGGCTCGACACCACCCGCATCACCACCTTCGCGAAGCGCGACGGCTCCGACTACGTCGTCAACGGCCGCAAGGTGTGGATCTCCAAGGCCATGGAGTCGGAGAAGGTCCTGCTGCTGACCCGGACCGCGAAGTTCGAGGACTCCCCGAAGAAGACCGACGGACTGACGCTCTTCCTCACCGACCTCGACCGCGACCACGTCGACATCCGGCCCATCGGCAAGATGGGCCGCAACGCGGTCACCTCGAACGAACTCTTCATCGACGACCTGCGCGTCCCCGCCGCCCACCGGATCGGCGAAGAAGGCCAGGGCTTCAAGTACATCCTCGACGGCCTCAACCCCGAGCGGATGCTGGTGGCGGCGGAAGCCCTCGGCATCGGCCGCGCCGCCCTGCGCCGCGCGGTCCGGTACGGCAACGAGCGCGAGGTCTTCGGCCGGCCCATCGGCATGAACCAGGGACTGCAGTTCCCGCTCGCCGACTCGCTCGCCCACCTCGACGCCGCGGAACTCGTCCTGCGCAAGGCGACCTGGCTCTACGACCAGGGCAAACAGTGCGCGCGCGAGGCCAACACCGCCAAGTACCTGTGCGCGGACGCCGGTTTCCAGGCCGCCGACCGCGCGCTGCAGACCCACGGCGGCATGGGTTACTCCGAGGAGTACCACGTCGCCCGGTACTTCCGTGAGGCACGGCTGACCCGGATCGCCCCGCTCAGCCAGGAGATGGTCCTGAACTTCCTCGGCGAGCACGTCCTCGGACTTCCCAGGAGCTACTGATGTTCTCTCTGCAGGGGCGATCCGCCCTCGTCACCGGCGCCGGCGCCGGCATAGGAGCCGCCGTCGCCGAGGCGTACGCGGCGGCGGGCGCGGCCGTCGTCGTCACCGACATCGACAAGGACGCCGCCGAGGCGGTCGTCCGCCGGATCGTGGACGCCGGCGGCCGGGCCGAGTCGGCGGTCCTGGACGTCCGCGATGCCGGGCAGGCCGCCGAGGCCGTCCAGCAGGCCGCGAACCTGGGCGGCGGCGTACTCAACATCCTGGTCAACAACGCCGGCGCTGTCGCGCCCGCGATGTTCCCGAAGATGACGTCCGACCAGTTCGACCTCGTGCTCGGCATCCACGTCGGCGGCACCTTCACCGTCAGCCAGGCGGCGCTCGGCCATCTCGCCACGGACGGCACCGGCCGCATCATCAACGTCACCTCGGCCGCCGGCCTGGTCGGCACGATCGGCCAGGTCAACTACGGCGCGGCCAAGGCCGCCGTCGTGGGCATCACCAAGTCCCTGGCCAAGGAGCTGGCGAGGAAGCAGATCACGGTCAACGCACTGGCCCCGCTCGCCGCGACCGCGATGACGGAGAACATCCGAGGCAACGAGAAGCTCGCCGCGGTCACCCTGGCCCGTATCCCGCTCGGACGCTGGGCGCAGCCCGAGGAGATCGCCGGCAGCTTCGTGTTCTTCGCCTCCGACGCGGCGTCCTACATCACCGGCCAGGTCCTGCCGGTCGACGGTGGGACGGTCATCTGATGCCGAAGAACCCCTTCCTCGACACCGGCCGCGAGGCGCTGATCGTCGAGGCACTGCGCACCCCGATGGGCCGATCGCACCCCGAACGCGGCTGGTTCCGCGACACCCACCCCAACGAGATGCTCGGCGCCGTCTACACCGCCCTGCTGGAGAGCACGGGCCTCGCGCCGGACGTCGTCGAAGACCTGGTCGTCGGCTGCACGGCGCCGTTCGGCGAGCAGTCCCGCAACATCGCCCGCAACGCCTGGCTGCAGGCCGGCTATCCGGCAGAGGTGCCCGCGACCGTCCTCGACCGGCGCTGCGGCTCCGCCCAGACCGCGGTGGAGATGGCGGCCGCCCTGATCTCCTCCGGCACCCACGACGTGGTCCTCGCGGGGGGTGTCGAGCACATGGGACACGTACCCATGAACTCCCCGGCCAGGATCTCCGAGCTGTACGGCGATCCCTGGCCCGCCGAACTCCGCGCGCTCTACGACTTCGTACCGCAGGGCGAGAGCGCCGAGCTGATCGCCGAGCGCTGGGACATCTCCCGTGGCGAGATGGACGAGTTCGCGGTGCGCTCGCACCGGCTGGCCGCCGAGGCGGTCGCCGCCGGACGCTTCGACCGGGAGATGATCCCGCTCGAACTCGACGGCGAGAAGCGGATCAGCGACCAGACCATCCGTCCCGGCACCTCCGCCGAAGGACTGGCGGCGCTCAGGACCGTCTTCCGGGAGAACGACGGCCGGATCACCGCCGGCACCTCCTCCCCGATCTGCGACGGCGCGGCCGGGGTCCTGCTCGCCTCCCGCGAGGCGGCCGACCGCCACGGTCTGCGCCCCCGCGCCCGCGTCCTCGACCAGACCACCGTCGGCGTCGACCCGGTCATCATGCTCACCGGACCGATCCCCGCGACCCGCAAACTGCTCGAACGCAACGGCATGACGATCGACGACATCGACCTGATCGAGATCAACGAGGCGTTCCGCGCCCCAGCGCGGCGTGCAGTTCGTCGATCCCGGCCAGCTCGCGGTTGCGCGAGGCGTCCAACTGCTTGCCCCAGCGCCGCAGTTGCCGGTCCAGGAAGCCCTCGGGCCGGCCGAAGTCGGCGAGGCCCGCCTCGGCGGGGTCCACGGCGTGCAGCTCGACCAGCGTGTCGACGAGACCGAGCACCGCGCCGCGCGTGCGCTCCGGGCCGAGCGGAGCGAGCTGCTCGGCGGTCCGGTAGGGCGTGCCCTCGACGAAGTCCATGACGTAGAAGGGCGCGCCCAGCACCTCGGTGTCCTCGCACAGCAGGAGCGTGCGCGGCACGGGTACGGCGGTCGGGTGCAGCGCGCTGATCACCCGGTGCTCGCGCTTCATGTCGTGCGCGGTGGCCAGGACGTGCCCGAGCGGCGGCCTGCGCACGACCCACTTGGAGGTGCCGTCCGTGACCGCGTACGTGAGGTTCGACCGTCCGCCCTCGATCAGCCGGCCGGTCAGCGGGCCGTCGACCAGTCCGGGCCGCTCGCCGTCGAGCAGGCCGCGCAGCCGGTCGAGATCGAGACCTGGCGGGTGGTCTGGACTCATCGTGTTTCCTCCGTAGGCGGGGATCAGGGCTCCCCCACATGATGCCGACCGGTCGGTATGCCGTCCAGTGGGCAAACGAAACGTGACCGGCGTCTCGGCCACCAAGGACCATCAAAGACCATGGGAAACCCCCGGGCCGTCACCTGCGGCCCGGGGGTCCCTGGATCTCCACGGGGCCGTCGGGCCCCGCGCTGCTCGGCTGCCTAGTGGTCGTCCCAGTGCCCCTCGTGACGGGCGTGGCGGTGACCGTCATGAACGTAGTCGACGTGGTCGCCGTGCGGCACGGCCGGGTGTCCGCAGCCGTCGCCGTGCTCATGGCTGTGCCCGGCGTGGGAGACGTGCCCGGCCGGCTCGCACTCGTCCCAGTGCTCCGCGTGCCTGCGGTGCAGATGTCCGTCGTGCGCGTAGTCGACGTGGTCGCCGTGCGGTACCTCGGCGTGCCCGCAGTCCGGGCCGTGGGCGTGCTGATGGGAGGGGTGTTCTTGGTGGAGGGTGGTGGTCATGGTGCTCGCTCGCCTTCGAGGTGCGGAGTATGACGTCGGCCAGGCTAGCCACACGAACCGCAATATATCCGTCCAAAACGGCACAGAATCGTCCTCGGATCCTCAGCGGGTGAGGGCTAGAAGACCAGCGCCGCCGCGCAGAGGGCCAGCGCGATCGTGCACAGGGCGGCGGTGCTCGCGTGCCGGGGGGTGAACGCCTCCGGGGGCACGCTCCCGGACAGGGCGCGGATCCGCCGGTGCGCCACGGCCAGGAAGCCAAGCCACAGCGCACAGCACATCGCGCACACCAGCAGTGCGGTCACGCCCGGTCCGTCGCGCAGTGCCGACTTCCCGGCGAGCACGGCGGCCACGGTCGCCGCGAGGGTCGTCCGCCGCCAGGCCAGCCGGGTGCGTTCGGGCTGGAGTCCCGGGTCCCGGCCGCCCGGCCCGCCGGTGCTTGCGGTCACGACTCCCACCCCGCCAGCACGACCACCACCATCGCGATGGCCACCAGGGCGACACCGATGCTCAGCAGGGCCGGGAAGCGGGACACGGGCAGGTCCTCGCCCCTGCGCATCGCGCGCTCGCAGCGGACCCAGTGGTTCACCGACCGCAGCGCGCACAGCACGCCCGCGGCCAGCAGCCCGAGCGCCAGTCCGGCCCGCCACTCCCAGCGCAGGTCCGGCAGGAACTGGTCCACGGCGAAGCCGCCGCCGATCAGGGCGAGCGAGGTCCGCAGCCACGCCAGGAACGTCCGCTCGTTCGCCAGCGAGAACCGGTAGTCGGGGGTGACCCCCTCTTCCCCGATCCGCTCAGGCGCGAACCACAACCGGACGTTCCGCACAAACTCGATCACACGAGCGACCCTACCGGCACCCCTCCATGGGGCCGAAGGCCCCGCCTGGGGGCGCGGGGAACGGCGCAATCTTTTGTCTGTAAGGGGCGCGGGGAACGGCGCGACCAGCCCCCACCGGCCCGCACAGGAGAACGCACCTCACCCCGCTGCCCCCTCCCGAAACGCCCGCAGCCGCGAGTACGCGGCGAGCCCGTCCGGCACGAACTCCCACACCCCCAGCCGCTCCTCCACCTCCCCCTCGGAGAGGAACGCGTGCCAGGCGACCTCCTCCACCTGCGGCCGCACCGGAATCTCGCACCGCACCTCGTACACGGCCGACCACCAGCTCTTCCCGGCCCCGTCCTCGTACAGGAACTTGAACAGGAAGGTGGGCCGGGCCAGCCCCGAGACCCCCAGCTCCTCCTCGGCCTCGCGCAGCGCCGCCTCGTCGTAGCTCTCGCCCGCGCCCACCACCCCGCCGACGAACATGTCGTACAGGGAGGGGAACACCAGCTTGGTCGACGTGCGCCGGTGCACGAACAGGCGCCCCTGCGCGTCCGTGACCTGGATGAACGCGCAGCGGTGCCGCATCCCGCGCGCGTACACGTCCCCGCGCCGGGCCCGGCCCACCACCTCGTCGTGCTCGTCGACGACGTCGAGAATCTCGTCAGCGGAACTCATCCGCCCATCAAAGCAGCCCTCCGGCAGCCCTCCGGCGGCCCGCCCCGTCCGGTGAGGGAGGGGTCAGCGCGGCTGCAGGTCCCGCAGCCGCTCCTTGAGCGCCACCCCGTTCGGCATCGCGGGATGCAGCCCCAGCAGGACGACCCCGGTCACGATCCCGGCGAGTCCCGCGGCCTCCCAGGCCAGCGCCCCGGTGTCGGCCCGCAGCCGGTCCCCGAGGAAACCCACCCCGCAGGCGATCCCGGCGAGCGGCTGCGCGGCGGTGAGCGCGGGCAGCGACATCCGCAGCGGCGCGGTCTCGAAGGCGCTCTGGACGAGCACGAGCCCCGTGATCCCGAGGGCGACGACCGCGTACAGCTGCCAGCCCGTGGCGAGCGCGACCCAGCCGCCGTCGGAGAAGCGGGTCCCGCTCACCCGGGTGAGCGCGTCCTGGACCCCGTACAGCAGCCCCGCCGCCACCCCGAGCGCGGGGCCCGAGCTGAGCCGGGACCGTTTGGCGTACGCGGTGAGGAGCAGGGCGAGGCCCACCATCACGCCGATGATCAGCCAGTGCCGTACCGGGTCGGAGATCGCGTCGCCGCCCCTCGGCTGCCCGGCCACGATGAACGCCGTCACCCCGCCGGCCAGCAGCAGGAGCCCGCCCCAGCCCTGTCTGCCGAGCGGCTGGCGGGTCTGGCGGCGGGAGAGGACGAGCGCGAAGAGCAGATTCGTGGCGAGCAGCGGCTCGACGAGGGACACCTCGCCGTGCGCCAGCGCGATCGCGCCGAGCACCATGCCCACGGCCATGAACCCGATGCCGCCGAGCCAGCGCGGCACCTTCACGAGGTCGAGGAGCAGCCGGGGGGAGAGGAAGTCGCCCAGGGGAGCGTGCGACGCCGCGTTCTGCTGGAGGACGAAACCGACGCCCAGACAGCAGGCCGCGCCGACGGCGAGGACGAGAACCAGAACCGACACGCTGCGTACCTCAAGACTTCGGACGGTGACGGGGCGGGGTGTGGTTGCGATCGACTGTAGCCCGAGTACCGGCGGCCCGGCAGTTGACTGGGTCACTCCGTTGCCCAAGGATCTGACCGACCGGTAACGACCGGTCGGTAACAAGCCCCAGGAGGACCCGCCCATGGCGTACGACGCAGATGTGATCGTGATCGGAGCGGGGCTCGCCGGGCTCGCGGCGACCGCGGAACTCGTCGACGCGGGGCGCAAGGTGATCCTCCTCGACCAGGAGCCGGAGCAGTCGATCGGCGGCCAGGCGCACTGGTCGTTCGGCGGTCTGTTCTTCGTGGACTCGCCCGAACAGCGCCGGATGCGGATCAAGGACAGCCGCGCGCTGGCCCTCCAGGACTGGATGGGCACCGCGGCCTTCGACCGTCCGGAGGACCACTGGCCCCGCAAATGGGCCGAGGCGTACGTCGACTTCGCGGCCGGCGAGAAGCGGAGCTGGCTGCACAAGCAGGGCGTGCGCTGGTTCCCGGTGGTCAGCTGGGCCGAGCGCGGCGGCTACGACGCGAACGGCCACGGCAACTCCGTGCCGCGTTTCCACATCACCTGGGGTACGGGCCCCGGTGTCGTCGCCCCCTTCGAGCGGCGGGTCCGCGAGGGCGTGGCGCGCGGCCTCGTACAGCTGAAGTTCCGCCACCGGGTGACGGGTCTGTCGCGCAGCGCGGGCGCGGTCGACACGGTGAGCGGCGAGATCCTGGAGCCGTCGGGCGTCGAACGCGGCCGGGCCAGCGCCCGCACGGTCACCGGCGCCTTCGAGCTGCGGGCCCAGGCGGTGATCGTCACCTCGGGCGGCATCGGCGGCAACCACGAACTCGTACGCGCCAACTGGCCCGAGCGCCTCGGCGCCCCGCCCGAGCGGATGATCTCCGGGGTGCCCGCGCACGTGGACGGCCGGATGCTCGGTGTCGCGGAGGACGCGGGCGCTCACTTCATCAACCGCGACCGCATGTGGCACTACACCGAGGGCATCCAGAACTGGAACCCCGTCTGGGACAAGCACGGCATCCGTATCCTCCCCGGCCCGTCCTCGCTCTGGCTGGACGCCCGCGGCAACCGGCTGCCCGTACCGCTGTTCCCGGGCTTCGACACGCTCGGCACGCTGGAGCACATCATGGGCACGGGCTACGACTACACGTGGTTCGTGCTCGACCAGAAGATCATCGGCAAGGAGTTCGCGCTCTCCGGCTCCGAGCAGAACCCCGACTTCACCGGCAAGTCCGTCAAGGGCGTCTTCCAGCGGGCGCGGGCCGATGTGCCGGGGCCGGTGCAGGCGTTCATGGACAAGGGCGTCGACTTCGTCGTCGAGAAGGACCTCGCCGCACTCGTCCGCGGGATGAACGCCCTCACCAAGGAGCCGCTCATCGACGAGGCGGAGCTGCGCCGTGTGATCACCGCACGCGACCGAGAGATCGCCAACCCCTTCACCAAGGACCTCCAGGTGACGGCCGTCCGCGGCTCCCGCGCCTACCTCGGCGACCGGCTGACCCGTACGGCGACCCCGCACCGCATCCTCGACCCCAAGGCCGGCCCGCTCGTCGCCGTCCGCCTCAACATCCTCACTCGCAAGACGCTCGGCGGCCTGGAGACCGACCTCTCGTCGCAGGTGCTCACCGAGGGCGGCGACCCGCTGACCGGGGTGTACGCGGCGGGCGAGGCGGCCGGTTTCGGCGGCGGCGGAGTGCATGGCTACCGCGCCCTCGAAGGGACCTTCCTGGGCGGCTGCCTGTTCTCCGGCCGCACGGCGGGACGGGCCGCGGCGAAGGCCGTGGACTGACGGTGCGGCTCGACTCACGGCGGTGACGCCCCACCCCCGACGAGGGCGGCCGCAGTTCCTGAGAAACCCGTAAGAAGTCCTTACGGAACTCTGACGGGCACCCTCGGCCGCTGGCTTCTGGCGGCCGAGGGTGCTCGAATCAGTGTGTGAAACCGGAACCTTCGTCAACGGCCGCGGGAGACCCCGGATCGGGAGAGCCCGTATTCGGCGGTCCCGTATCGGGCGGTCCCGAGGAGGGCGGCGCCCCGGTGGGGCGACGGCTCATGCTCGGGATGCTCGGACTCGGCGCCCTCGGTGTGGTCACCGCGCCCACCCTCCAGCGCGGTCTGGAATCCTTCCTCGGCGGCGCCGCCGACAAGGACCCCACCGGTCTGACCGGCCTGCTCCCCAACGGCGGCGGCTTCCGCTACTACTCCGTCACCTCCTCCGTCCCGCACAAGGACGAGGACTCCTACCGCCTGAAGATCGACGGCCTGGTCGACCACCCCGGCACGTACACCCTGTCCGACCTGCGCGCCCTGCCGCAGACGCGGATGGTCCGTGACGTCCAGTGCGTCACCGGCTGGCGGGTACCCGACACCCCCTTCGAAGGGGTACGCCTGTCCCGGCTGCTGGACGCCGCGGGGGTGCGCCCTTCGGCCGGGGCAGTGCGCTTCACCTGCTTCGACGGGGCGTACTCGGAGAGCCTGACGCTGGACCAGGCCCGCCGCGCCGACGTCATGGTCGCCCTGCGCATGCAGGACAAGGACATCAACCACGCCCACGGCGGACCCGTCCGCCTCTACGTCGCCCCCATGTACTTCTACAAGTCGGCGAAGTGGCTCTCCGGCATCACCGTCACCTCGGACGTCCGCCCCGGCTACTGGGAAGAGCGGGGCTACGACGTGGACGCGTGGGTCGGCCGGTCGAACGGACGTGACGATGAGACCACCTGAGACCGACGCCTCGAAGACACCGGAAGCCGCGTCGGACGTCGCATCGGAGGCCGCGTCGGGAGCCGCGCCGGAGGCAGCCGCGCCGGAGGCCGCCTCGGAAGCCGGGGAGCGGCTCGCGGGTGCGCTGCGGGTGCGCCGCTTCACGCCCGCCGAACGCTGGGTCCACCGGACCACGGCCCTCCTGATGGGGCTGTGCGTGCTGACCGCGGGCTGCCTCTACCTGCCCCAGCTCGCCGAACTCGTCGGCCGCCGCGCGCTGGTCGTGCGCGTGCACGAGTGGTCCGGGCTGCTGCTCCCCGTGCCCGTCCTCGCCGGACTCGCCTCGCGCGCCTTCCGGGCGGACCTGCGGCTGCTCAACCGCTTCGGGCCGCACGACAAGGTCTGGCTGCGCTCCGCCCTGCGCCGCGACGCCCGGCCGGAGTCCCGGCCGGCCGGGAAGTTCAACGCCGGGCAGAAGACGTACGCCGCCTGGATCGCCGGGGCCGTGCTCGTCATGGTCGGCACGGGGCTGCTGATGTGGTTCACCCACCTCGCGCCGCTGGTCTGGCGCACGAGCGCGACCTTCGTCCACGACTGGCTCGCGCTGACCATCGGGCTCGTCCTCGCGGGGCACATCGGGATGGCCCTCGCCCGCCCGGAGTCCCGGCGGGGACTGCGGACGGGCTCGGTCAGCCGGGAGTGGGCCGAGCGGGAGCATCCGCTCTGGCGGCCGTGACCGGCGGACGGGGCTGGTCGGACAGTTCCTAGCCCAGCGCCGTCGCCAGGAGTTCGGCCGCCCCGGCGACGAGCGGTTCGTCCATCGGGGCGTCCGGGTCGGACGTGGTGGACAGGACCGACAGCACGACCGGTGCACCGTCCGGGGTCCAGGCGATGCCCACGTCGTTGGTCGTGCCGTACTTGCCCGTGCCCGTCTTGTCGCCGAGCGCCCAGTCCGCGGGCAGGCCCTTGCGGAAACGATTCGTGCTGGTGGTGTTGGCCAGCAGCCACTCGGTCAGCTGCCGCCTGTCCCGGGGCACGAGCGCGTCACCGAGGGCGAGCCTCGCGTACGTCCGCCCGGCGGCGGCGGGGCTGGTGATGTCCGTCGTACGCCACGGCTCGGCCGAGTTCAGCGCGGGCTCCCAGCGGTCGAGGCGGGTCACGGGGTCCCCGATCGAGCGGCAGAAGCGGGTGATCGCGGTCGGGCCGCCCAGTTCGCGCAGCAGCAGGTTCGCCGCGGCGTTGTCGCTGTGCGCCATGGCCGCGTGGCACAGCGCGGCGACGGTCATGCCGCCCGCGAGGTTCTCCGGGCGGCCCGTCACGGGGGAGCCTCCGGCGTCCGTGAGGTCCTGCTCGGTGTACCTGATCACCAGGCCCAGGAACTCGCCGCGGCGGTCGAGGTCCCGCAGGACGGCCGCGGCGGCGAGGGTCTTGAAGACCGAACACATCGGGAAGGTCTCGTCCGCGCGGTACCGCACGGTCCTGCCCGTGACGGTGTTGTGGGCGTAGACGCCGAGGCGGGCGTTGTGGGTGTGCTCCAGCTCTGCGAGCGCTCTGCCGATGTCGTGGTCCGCCGTGTTCGCCTTCGGCTTCGGCTTCGCTGCCGCGTGGGCCGACGGGGCCGCGCCGGTGACCAGTGCGGCGCCGGCGCTCAGGGCCAGCGCGGTTCGGCGGGTGGGGTGGGGGATTGAGCTTTTCAAGGTGGCTCTCTCTTCCGCTGCGAGCGTGATCACTTGCGTGAAGGGAGACTTCTGTGGGGCTCGTGTGGTTCCTGGTGTGTGGGGAAGTGGCCGGTTGTGGGGGCTGGCCGCGCAGTTCCCCGCGCCCCTTAAAGAC
Source organism: Streptomyces liliiviolaceus (assembly GCF_018070025.1). Taxonomy (NCBI): domain Bacteria; kingdom Bacillati; phylum Actinomycetota; class Actinomycetes; order Kitasatosporales; family Streptomycetaceae; genus Streptomyces; species Streptomyces liliiviolaceus. Next base: position 1,249,106 of record NZ_JAGPYQ010000002.1, on the reverse strand, counting down.
GAAAGACTGCGCCGTTCCCCGCGCCCCCAGAAGCTGCGCTGTTCCCCCGCGCCCCTAAGGGGCTTGGGAGCTGAAGTCCAGCAGGACCTTGCAGGACTTTGCTCTGTCTGCCGCCAGGGTGAAGGCCGATGTCGCTTGGGGGAGGGGGATGACCGCGCTGATCAAGTCGTCGAGGCGTGGCTCCTTCGACAGGAGCGCGAGCGCGTCGTCGAACTCCTCGTCGAAGCGGAACGCTCCCCGGAGGTCGATCTCCCGGCTGACCAGGAGATTGCCGGGGAAGTCGCTCCGGCCGGGCGGGAGCATGCCGAGCTGGACCACGGTCCCGCCGCGTCGCACCAGGCGCAGGCAGGTGTCCAGGCCGGCCGCTACCCCGGAGGCCTCGACCGCCGCGTCCACCTCCGACGGCCGATCGGGGGAGGCCGGTTCGTCCGCGCGTACGGTGGAGTCGGCGCCCGCGGCCACCGCGTACTCCAGTGCCCGGGGCAGCAGGTCGGTCGCCGTCACGTGCGCGGCCCCCGCCGCCTTCGCCGCCGCGACGACCAGACAGCCGATAGGACCGGCACCCGTCACCAGGACGCGCTTGCCGCGCACGTCGCCGGCCCGGCGCACCGCGTGCAGGGCGACCGACAGCGGCTCGGCCAGGGCGGCCCGCCGCAGCGGGAGACCCGCGGGCAGCGGCCTCAACTGGTCGACGGGTACGACGACTTGTGCCGCGAACCCGCCCTGTACATGCGGGGTGCGGGCCGCGCTGCCTAGGTAGCGGGTGTCACGGCATACGTTCCGGCGGCCGGCCGCGCACTCCGGGCACACCCCGCACGGGGTGGCGGGGTGCACCGCGACCGCCGTACCCGGGGCGGGAGCCGCGTCGGCCCCGGCTCCGTACGCGAGGACCGTGCCCACGATCTCGTGGCCGAGGACCATCGGCTCGCGGAGCCGGAAGTCGCCCACCCCGCCGTGCCGCCAGTAGTGGAGATCGGACCCGCACACCCCGCCGTAGCGCACGGCGACGAGCGCCTCGCCGGGGCCGGGGGAGGGAGTGGGGAGTTCGTCCACGCGCAGGTCCCCCTGGCCGTGGATCACGCAACCGAGCACGGGAGCCCCTTCCGGTCTCTTCGGATCAGCTTTCTCAGAGGACGCTGGTCATGCCGCCGTCGACGTACAGCACCTGGCCGCTGACGAAGTCCGCCGCCGGGGAGGCGAGGAACAGCACACCGCCGACCAGGTCCTCCGTACGGCCCCAGCGTCCTGCCGGGGTGCGGCGGCGGACCCAGGCGCTGAACTCCGGGTCGTCGACGAGGGGTCGGGTGAGTTCGGTCTCGATGTAGCCGGGGCCGAGCCCGTTCACCTGCACGCCGTGCGGGCCCCAGTCGGCGCACATGCCCTTGGTGAGCATCTTGAGCGCGCCCTTGGTGGCGGCGTACGGCGCGATGCCGGGCCGCGCCACCTCGCTCTGCAGGGAACAGATGTTGACGATCTTGCCGTGGCCGCGCGCGGTCATGCCCCGGGCGGCCTCGCGGCCCACCAGGAACGCGCTGGTCAGATTGGTGTCCAGGATGCGGTGCCAGTCGGAGTCGGTGAACTCCAGGAGCGGGGACCGCAGTTGCATCCCGGCGTTGTTGACGAGGATGTCCAGCGGGCCCACCCGCTCCTCGACGTCCGCGATCCCGGCGGCCACCGACGGACCGTCGGTCACGTCGAAGGCCACCGTGTGGACCGCCTCGCCGGGCAGCCGCGCCGCGGCCTCCGCGAGCCGGTCCGGATCGCGGCCGTTCAGCACGACCGTGCAGCCGGCCTCCGCGAGGCCCCGGGCCAGCGCGAGGCCGATGCCCCGGCTGGACCCGGTGACCAGCGCCGTACGGCCGCCGATGTCGAAGAGGGGGTGGGTCATCGCCGTACCTTCCTGAGGAGTACCCGAGAGGTGCCTGAGAGCCGCCGGTGCGCTAGATCACCAGCGACAGCAGCAGCACCAGGCCTCCGGCGACCACCGAGATGATGGTCTCCATGACCGACCAGGTCTTGATCGTTTGGCCGACGCTCAAGCCGAAGTACTCCTTGACCAGCCAGAACCCGGCGTCGTTCACATGGCTGAAGAACAGCGAACCGGCGCCGATCGCCAGGACGAGCAGCGCGGTGTGCGTGGTCGACATGTCGGCCGCCAGCGGGGCCACCAGACCGGCCGCCGAGATGGTGGCGACGGTCGCCGAACCGGTCGCGAGCCGGATCGCCACCGCGATCAGCCAGGCCAGCAGGAGCGCGGGGATCGACCAGTCCTTGGAGATGTCCAGGATCATCTGGCCCACCCCGCAGTCGATCAGCGTCTGCTTGAAGCCGCCGCCCGCGCCGACGATCAGCAGGATGCCCGCGATGGGGGCGAGCGACTTCTCGACGGTCGAGGACATCCGGCCCTTGGTGAACCCGGCCGCCCGGCCGAGCGTGAACATGGCGACGAGCACGGCCGCCAGCAGCGCGATCAGCGGGGAGCCGATCACGTCGAAGACGCGCTGCACCATGTGCGTCGGGTCGTCGACGACGATGTCCACCAGCGCCTTGGCCAGCATCAGCACGACCGGCAGCATGACGGTGGCGATGGTGGCGCCGAAACCGGGGCGCTTCTCCAGGTCCTCGGAGGCGCGCTGGGGGATCATCTTCTCCGGCGCCGGGACGTCCACCCAGCGGGCCGCGTACTTCGAGAAGAGCGGTCCCGCGATGATCACGGTCGGGATGGCGACGAGGATGCCGAGGGCGAGGGTGACACCGAGGTTCGCCTTGACCGCGTCGATCGCGACCAGCGGGCCGGGGTGCGGCGGGATCAGCCCGTGCATCACGGACAGACCCGCGAGCGCCGGGATGCCGATGCGCATCAGCGAGTAGTTGCCGCGCTTGGCCACCATCAGGACGACCGGGATCAGCAGCACGATGCCGACCTCGAAGAAGAGCGGCAGCCCGATCACCGAGGCGATCAGCACCATCGCCCAGGGCATCGAACGGCCGCCCGCCTTGGCGAGGATCGTGTCGACGATCTGGTCGGCGCCGCCCGAGTCCGCGAGCAGCTTGCCGAGGATCGCGCCGAGCGCGATCAGCACACCCACGCCGGCGACGGTCGAACCGAGACCGGCCGAGAAGCTGGTGATCGCCTTGTCGAGCGGTGCTCCGGCGAAGGCGCCGAGCGCCAGCGACCCGATGGTCAGCGCGAGAAAGGCGTGGAGCTTGAACTTGGTGATGAGCAGGACGATGACGGCGATGCCCGCCAGTACGGCGATGCCCAGCTGAGCATGGCCCGCCGAGGTGATCGGCTCGACGGGATCCGCTGCCAGCATCTCGACGCTGAGTCTGGTCACGGTGCAGTTCCTTGCATGGGAGGGGAGAGGGGAGGGCCCCTGCGGGGAGGGCAGGGGAGGCGGGGAGCTAGCGGGCGAGGCCGTCCAGCGCCGTCACGGCTCGGTCGGTGATCTCGTCGGGGCTGCCGGCGACGTCCACCGCGACACCCGTCTCGTCCGCCTGGAGCGGCTGGAGGGTGGCGAACTGGGAGTCGAGGAGCGCCGTGGGCATGAAGTGGCCCTGACGGTGTGCCATCCGGTCCTCGATGAGCTTGCGGTCACCGGTGAGATGGACGAAGACGACGCCGGGGGCGGCCGCCCTGAGCCGGTCCCGGTAGCCGCGCTTCAGCGCGGAGCTGCTGACCACGCCGCCGAGTCCGGCCCGCCCGTGCGCCCAGGCGCCGATGGCGTCCAGCCAGGGCCAGCGGTCCTCGTCGGTGAGCGGCGTACCGGCCGACATCTTGGCGATGTTCGCCTCGGGGTGGAAATCGTCGCCCTCGGCGTAGGGAACGCCGAGCCGGTCCGCAAGCAGGGGCCCGATGGTGGTCTTGCCCGTGCCTGCCACGCCCATCACCACGACGACGTGGGGGGTACTCATAGCTGCCTCGCTGTCTTCTTCGACATCGGATCGCGGATGAATGTCAGGTGCCGCATCCGTCACGACACTGAAACCCATAGGTCAGATGAATTCAAGAGTCTGTGACGTATAAGTCTGACTTTTTGTTCACGCGCTGTTCCTCGTACCCTGAACCCATGAGCACACCGGGCCGGGGGCTGCACGGCCATGTACTGGAAAGCCTCGGTCCTTCGATCACCGCGGGCGAGTACCCCCCGGGCAGCGTTCTGCGCACCGACGAGCTGGCGCAGCGTTTCGAGGTGTCACGCTCGGTGATGCGCGAGGCGGTCCGCGTACTGGAGTCGATGCACCTCGTGGAGTCCCGCCGCCGGGTCGGCGTGACCGTCCGTCCCGCGAACGAGTGGAACGTCTACGACCCGCAGGTCATCCGGTGGCGGCTGGCGGGCGCCGACCGACCGCGCCAGCTGCGCTCGCTGACCGTGCTGCGCTGCGCCGTGGAGCCCGTCGCGGCGGGTCTTGCCGCGAAGCACGCCACGGCCGAGCAGTGCGCCGAGCTGACCGAGTGCGCGCTCGGCATGGTGGCGCACTCACGCGGCCACAAGCTGGAGGGGTACCTCGTCCACGACATCGCCTTCCACCGGATCGTGCTGAACGCCTCCGGCAACGAGATGTTCGCGCGGCTCGGGGACGTGGTGGCCGAGGTGCTGGCCGGACGTACGCACCATCAGGTGATGTTCGAGGACCCCGATCCCGCGGCGGTGACGCTGCATGTGCAGGTCGCCGAGGCGGTGCGGGCGGGTGACGCGGTGCGGGCGGAGGCTCTGACCCGGGAGGTCGTGGTGGGGGCGCTTCAGGAATTGGACATCCTCAGTCCTGAGGGGTGATCTGTCCCTGAGGGGTGACCTGTCCCGGTCTGCTTTCGGGTGCGGGTGCGTCGTGGCTGGTCGCGCAGTTCCCCGCGCCCCTCAAGGGCTGCGCCCCTAGGACACCTCTCCGTCCACGTACACCCATGCCCCGTCCGCCCGTTCGAAGCGGCTTCTCTCGTGGAGGGAGCCGCCTGCGTAGGACGCGCGGAACGTCACCGTGCCCGTCGTGTGGAAGGGCGTGCCGTCCGTTGTGGCGAGGATCTCCAGGCCCGTCCAGCGTGTCGCCTGGTCCAGGTCCAGGTGGGCCGGCCTGGTGCGCGGATGCCAGGTGCGCAGCAGGTACGCCTCGTCGCGCCTGACGAACGCGCAGTAGCGCGAGCGCATCAGTGCCTCGGCGGTCGGCGCCGCGCCCTCACCCCGGTGAAACCGGCCACAGCACTGCTCGTACGTCTTCGCAAGACCGCAAGGGCACGAGGGGTTGTGCGCCGGAGCGGAACGGCGCTGGTTGCGGGACTGCGGGGTGCGTCGGGACATGCGGCCCATTCTGCTGCACCACGGCCTGTGGCCAATGCGTGAATCAGGCGCCGCGACACGAGTACATCGTGTGCGAGCTGTGCGCGGTGCCCTCCATCGAATCTCCTTGCGGGGTGGCGTGAAGACGCCTTGCATACGCAACTCTCCAGCCAACAGGGTGGATTGAGCACTTGAGCATCAGGAGTCACAAGCGAGCTGCTTGACCCCGGACGGCCGTCCGGCCGGGGCACTGACGGGGGAAGCTGATGCGGTGTCGTGGACCGGCGTGCCTTCCGCACGTCCGGAGACCTCTGCGTGCGCCGGACGCGAACCATCCCCCTCTGCCGCCTCTTGGTGCATGACATCCGGTGCCCGAGATCGGACTAGGAGGGGGAATGCCGATGAACGCGGTGAACACTGCCAGGCCGACGTATCCCGGCGTCTACGTCGAAGAACTTCCCAGCAGCGCACGGACCGTCTCGACCGTCACCACCTCGGTGACCGCCTTCGTGGGGCACACCCGGCGCGGCCCGCTGAACGAGCCGGTGCGCGTCACGAGCTTCACCGAGTTCGAGCGCCGCTTCGGAGGCCTGAGCTCGCGCAGCGCCGTCGGCTACGCGGTGCACCAGTTCTTCGGCAACGGCGGCACCGTCGCCGTGATCGTCCGCGTCGCCAAAGCGAACAGCGGGAAGGCCGCCCGGGTCACCCTGGAGTCCACCGAGGGCCACAGCGGGAGCGCGGTCCTCGACGTGCACGCCAGGGAATTCGGCGTATGGGGCAACGGATTGCGCGTCGCCGTCGACCACGACACGCCCCGCCCGGACGAGACGTTCAACCTGCGCGTGTACGACGCCAGGGGCCGGGCCCGCGAGAGCTTCACCGGGCTGTCCATGGACACCTCGCACGGCCGGTACGCGCCGACCGTGATCAACGCCGGGTCGCGGCTCGTCCGCGTCGAGGCCGTGGGCGAGGGCCGGCCCGACCCGTCCGGCACCGTCTCCAAGCCGTTCGGGCACGACCTGCCCGACCTCGCCGTCGACCTGACCGTCAAGATCGGTGACGTCGAGCGCGAGTTCACGCTGTACGACCCCGACTGCGACGGCGAATCCCCGTCCGGTGTGGCCGAGTTGGCCCTGCTGCTCGAACGCAAGCTGCGGGCGCTGCCCGACGCGCCGGGGCGGCACGCCTTCGCGGGCGCCGAGGTCACCGCGTTCGGCAGGCGCCTCCAGGTCGTCGCGGGCTCCACCGACCCCGAGGACGTCGTCCGGTTCGTCGGCGAGTGCGCCAACGACCTGGGCCTTGAGGCCTCCGTCAACCCGCCCGTCTTCCCGCTGGAGGGCGGCGAGGACGGCGAGGCCCCCGGCCCGCGCGACCTCATCGGCAGCGAGGCGGACAAGACCGGCCTCCAGGCGCTGCGCGGCGTCGCGGACGTCAACCTGCTCGTCCTGCCGGAACTCGCGGCGTACGAGTCGACCGACGACGCGATCACGGTCGTCTCCGCGGCCCAGCGGCTCTGCGAGGAGCGGCGGATCTTCCTGCTCGTCGATTCGCCCGGCACCTGGGTGAGCGTGGACACCGCCCGCGCCGGACTCGCCGCGTTCGACGCCGTCCGCGGCAACCACGCGGGCCTGTACTTCCCGCATCTGCAGCTCACCGACCCGCTCACCGGACGGCTGCGTTCCTTCCCGCCGTCGGGCGCGGTCGCCGGGGTCTACGCGCGCACGGACTCCGAGCGCGGGGTGTGGAAGGCGCCGGCCGGCACCGAGGCACGGCTCGCGGGAGTCCACTCGCTGACCGTCGACCTCACCGACCGGGAGAGCGGACTGCTCAACCCGCTCGGCGTCAACTGCCTGCGCACCCTGCCGCTGGTGGGGCCGCTCGTCTGGGGCGCGCGCACCCTGGAGGGCTCCGACGCGCTCGACAGCGAGTGGAAGTACGTCCCCGTGCGACGGCTCGCCCTGCATGTCGAGGAGAGCCTGCAACGCGGCCTGCAGTGGGTCGTGTTCGAGCCCAACGACGAGAACCTGTGGCAGCAGATCCGCCTCGGCGCCTCCTCGTACCTGCACACGCTGTTCCGCCAGGGCGCCTTCAAGGGCGGCACTCCGCGGGAGGCGTACTTCGTCAAGTGCGACCGCGACACCACGACCGACGAGGACATCGCGAACGGCGTCGTCAACGTCCTGGTCGGCATCGCGCCGGTCAGGCCGGCCGAGTTCGTCGTCGTCAGGATCCAGCAGACGTCCGGGCAGTTCGAGCTCTAGGCCCCATGAGCCCCATGAGGGAGAACGTGAAGGAAACCGATGGCTGAGTTCACTGTCAACGCCCAGCGTTTCGACCCCTACAAGAACTTCAAGTTCCTCGTGCTGTGGGACGGTCGTACGGTCGCGGGCATCAGCAAGATCAGTCCACTGAAGCGGACCACCGAGGTCGTCAAGCATCGGCACGGCGGCGACCCCAGCTCCCCGCGCAAGTCGCCCGGGCGCTCCGAGTTCGAGGGCATCACGCTGGAGCGCGGGGTCACCCACGATCCCGAGTTCGACCGCTGGGCCAACAAGGTCTGGCAGGTCGGCGCGGGCCTCGGCTCCGAGGTGTCCCTCGCGGACTTCCGCAAGGACATCGTGATCCAGGTCCTCAACGAGGCCGGTCAGGTGGCCGTCTCGCACAAGCTCTACCGGACCTGGCCCAGCGAGTACCAGGTCCTCGGCGAGCTGGACGCCAACGCCAACGCGGTGGCCATCCAGTCGCTGAAGCTCGAATGCGAGGGCTGGGAGCGGGACTACGAGGTGCCCGAGCCGGAGGAGCCCTCGTTCCTGAACCCCGCCTGACCGGCGCGGGATCGCACCACGGCTGGGACAGCCGGAACGGCAAGGGCTGCGGGGGCAGCGGGGGCAGGTACGGCCGGTACGTCAGGTACGGCCGGTACGGAACGGGGGGCGGGGGATGACGATCACTCGGGCGGCGGAACTGCTCAGCACCTGGGAGACCGGGCTTGTCCGGGCCCCGTCCGGCCGCGCCCTGCTGCTCCACCTGGCGGCCCGCCCGGACACCGGGGCCGAGACCCTGTCCGCGCTGCCGGTGGGCGAGCGGGAGGCTGACCTCTTCACGCTGCGCCGGGCCCTGTTCGGCGAACGCATGCAGGTCCGTCTCGGCTGTTCCGCCTGCGGCGAGGACATGGAATTCGACCTCGACGCAGGGGAGTTGGCCCGGTCGGCCGGCAGTCCCGCCCCGTCCTCGGTGCGGGTCGCCGAGGACGGCTGGGAGATAGAACTCCGGGTGCCGAGTGCCGCCGACCTGACGGCGGCGGCCCGGCACCCGGAACCCCGCCTGGCCCTGCTGGAACGGTGCGTCGTCTCGGCCGTACGCCATGGCGCCGACGTCCCCGCCGACGCGCTGCCCGAGACGGTGCGGCGCCGGCTCGCCGAGGCGGCCCAGGAGGCCGACCCGGGCGCCGACCTCACGCTCAACGTCAACTGCCCCGAGTGCGGAGCGGCCACCCGCGCCGAACTCGACATCGCCTCCTATCTGTGGACCGAACTGGACGCCTGGGCGCGCGACCTGCTCCTCGACGTCCATCTGCTCGCCACCGCCTACGGCTGGAGCGAGCCGGAGATCCTGGCGCTGAGCCCGCTGCGGCGCCGCTACTACCTGGAGCTGTGTGCCGATGTCTGACCCCATGGGCGGACGCCCCGAGCAGGAGCGGGCGTCACGGGCGCCCGACTTCTTCGACCGGCTGCTCGCCCGGCACACCCCGGCCGCCGTGCCGCCCGCGGACGTGGTGCGGCTGCGACCGCGACTGGCCGGCCCCTTCGAACGGGCCGAGGCGGTACGGGCCGCCGCGCCCGAGCCGGACGCGGCGGGCCCACTGTGGCCGACCGCGCCCCAACAGGAGCTGTCAGGAACGGACTTGGCGGGCCCGACCGTGCGCGAGGTCCAGCTCCGTACAGAGCGCGAGCGGACCGTCGTACGGGCCGGGCGGCCGGTGTCCGAGGCGCCGGCGCCCCGGCCCGTGCCGCGGGACCTGCCCGAGGCGCCGTTGCTGCGGCCCGCCGCAGAGGTCGTACCGGCGGTGCGGCCCGTTCCCGACTCCGTGCGGCGTTCCGCCGGACGGGGCGAGCCGGAGCGGGCCTCCTCCCCGAACGCGGTGTCCGTGCCCCTCCCCTCGGGCGCGGGTGTCGCTTCCCCTGCCGCCGTGTCCGCCGCGCCGCGACCCGCCGCCGCGGACACGGCGGCGGCCCGCGACGCCGTCCGGCAGGCCACGGGCCGACGGTCCGGACGCGGCGGCGAACAGGTGGTCCAGGTGCAGATCGGACGCCTCGAAGTGACGGCGGCGGGGGCCGCCCCGGCCGGCGGCGGCCGTCGGCCCACCGCCCCCGGCCGACCGGCGGCGACCGTGAGTCTGGCGGACTACCTGGCGAGGGGGCGCGAGTGAGGCACACGGGAGCCGGCTGCCGACCGATCAGCGCACGACCGACCGAGGAACCGACGTCATGAGCAACGCACTCGCCATCGCCCACGTCACCCAGGCCCTCGCCCTGCTGATCGAGGCCAACCTGCAGCCCGAGATCGACATGGCCGTCAAGGTCGAGCCGCGCAAGCCGTCGGCCGACCCGCCCGCCGAGCCCACGATCACGGTCTTCCTCTACCAGGTCACCCCCAACACCTCGCAGCGCGCCACCGACCTGCCGACGCGCGCCGCCGACGGCACGCTGCTGAAGCGGGCCGCGACGGCGCTGGACCTGCACTTCCTCATCAGCGCGTACGGCGACGAGACGGAACTGGTCGGGCAGCGGCTGATCGGCTCCGTCGTGCGCACGCTGCACGAGATCCCCGTCCTGCCGCTCGACATCATCGAACTCGCGGGGGAGAAGCCGTACTTGGCGGACAGCGACCTCGCCGAAGCGGCGCAGCGGGTGCGGTTCTCGCCCACGGTGATGGACATCGACGAGACCTCGAAGCTCTGGGGCATGCTCCACCAGACCCCGTACACCCTGTCGGTGGTCTACCAGGCGGCGCTCGTCCTGATCGAGGGCCGCGAGACACCGGTGGCGGGCAGGCCGGTGGAGCGGTCGACGGTACGGGTGCTGCCGTTCGGGGTGCCGGGTGCGCCGGGTGCGCCGGGTGTCCCCGGGGCGTCCGGGGTGCCCGGGACGCCGGTTCCGGTGGGGGCGGGTGACGGGTCCGGGGCGCCGAACGGTGGCGCGTCCGTCGAAGCCACCGCCGCGAGGACCGTGAAGGCACCGACGAAGGCACCGACGAAGGCACCGGCGAAGGCACCAGTGAAGGCCGCGGCCAAGGCGCCGGCCCGTACCCGCAAGGGGGCGCAGCCCGGCAAGGCGGCCCAGGCGGGCAAGGCCCCGCGCGGCGCGGCCAAGGGCACGACGCCCGCGACCCCGAAGCCGGTGACCCCGACGGACTCCGCGACCGACGGCGGCGGTCCCGACCGTAAGGAGCGGTGAGGCGCGATGCGGACGACGGGGGCGGGCGACAAGGGCGTGGGCGGACACGAGCCGGGCGAGGGGAGCACAGGGGGCGGCAGCCCGACGCTGACCTCGGAGATCCGGCGCGTCCTCGCCCGCGTCGACGCGCACGCGGCCCGAGCGGACGAGCCGGTCGCCGCAAAGGCGGGCACGGACGCCGGTGAGAACCGCGCCGACGGTTCCGTGCGGAATCCGGCCGGTGCGGCGGGTCCGGGGACCGGCCCCCTCGACGCGCTGGTCGACTGCTTCGGGCTCACCCCGTTCGAGCGGGACCTCGTACTCCTCACCGCCGCCTGCGAGTTGGACGCCACCACCGCCGCCCGCTGCGCCGCGGCGAGCGGGGACCCGGAGCGCGCGTACCCCACGTTCTCGCTCGCCCTGGCCGCGCTCGCCGAACCGCACTGGAGCGCGCTGACCCCGGTCGCGCCCCTGCGCCGCTGGCGGATCGTCGAGCCGGCCGACGACGCGCGTCAGTCCCTGACCCTGTCCCGGCTGCGGCTCGACGAACGCGTCCTGCACTTCCTTCTCGGCTCGCCCTACCTGGACGCGCGCCTGCACGGCCAGTTGCGCCGCGCACCGGCCCCCGAGGAACTGCCGCCGTCGTACGAAACGGCCGCGAGCCGGATCGCCGAGGGCTGGACCACGCTCGCCCGGCCCGACGCGCCGCTGCTCGTCGAGGTGGTCGGCGGTGATCTGCGTAGCCGGGCCGACATCGCCGCCGCCGCGGCCGCCCGCTCCGGGCTCGCCCTGTACGCGATGAACGCCGAGGACATCCCGACCGCCCCCGGCGACCGCGATCTGCTGGCCCGGCTGTGGCAGCGCGAGGCGATCCTGCTGCCCGCCGCCCTGCTCGTGGAGGCGGACGAACTCGACCGCGACCAGCACGCGGCGACCGACGCGTTCCTCGCCGGGGCCGCCGTTCCCGTCGTCGTGTCGAGCCCCGACCCGCGCCGGTCCGACCGGGCGCGCGGCGAGCGGGTGACGGTGCCGCGTCTGGACGACGAGGAGCAACTGGACCTGTGGACGGGCGCGTTCGAGGACGTCGCCGACATCGGTGAGGGCGAACTGCGGTCGCTGGTGGCCCAGTTCCAGCTGCCGCCCCATGTCGTACGGTCAGCCGCGGCCGCCGTACGCCGTGAGCTGCCGGCCCAGGACGCGCCGGACCCCGCGCTGCTCGCCTGGCGGGCCGGGCTGGACGAGGCCCGGATCGGCATGGACGAGCTGGGCCGCCGTATCGAGCCGGACGCGGGCTGGGGCGACCTGGTGCTGCACGAACGGCAGACGAGCGTGCTGCGGGAGATCGTCGCGCATGTGCGGCAGCGGGCGACGGTCCACCAGGAGTGGGGCTTCGCCGCCACCCTGCGCCGGGGCCTCGGCGTCACCGCGCTCTTCGCGGGCGGCTCGGGCACCGGCAAGACCCTCGCGGCCGAGGTGATGGCCAAGGAACTGGGCCTGGACCTCTTCGTCATCGACCTGTCCCAGGTGGTCAGCAAGTACATCGGCGAGACCGAGAAGAACCTGCGCCGCGTCTTCGACGCCGCCGAACGCGGGGGCGCGCTCCTCCTGTTCGACGAGGCCGACGCCCTCTTCGGCAAGCGCAGCGAGGTCAAGGACAGCCACGACCGGTACGCCAACCTCGAAGTCAGCTATCTGCTCATGCGCATGGAGGCGTACCGGGGTCTCGCGATCCTCACCACCAACATGAAGAAGGCCCTCGACACCGCGTTCCTGCGGCGGATCCGGTTCGTCGTCGACTTCCCGTTCCCGGCCGAGCACGAGCGTGCCGAGATCTGGCGCCGCGTACTGCCGCCGCAAACCCCCGTGAAGGGCATCGAGCCGGAGCTGCTGGCCCAACTGACCGTCGCGGGCGGCTCGATCCGCAACATCGCCCTCTCCGGCGCCTTCCTCGCCGCCGAGGAGGGCGACCGCCTCCAGATGCGGCACATGCTCGCGGCGGCCCGCACCGAATACCTCAAGCTGGAACGCACGCTCACGCCCGGGGAGGTCCGCGGATGGGTGTGAACGGCATGGACACAGGCGCGGGCAGGCGGCCGGACGCGATCCGGGTGGACGTCGGCGAACTCGTCCTCGACGGCTTCGCGGTGGACCCCGACCGGGTGTCCACCGCGTTCACCCACGAACTGACCCGGCTGGTACGGGAACACGGCGTGCCGCTGGCCGGCGGGCGCGGCCCGGTGACCCTGGACGCGCTGTCCGGCCTGCCGCCGCTGCCCGCCGGGCTGTCGGCGCGACGGCTCGGCCAGGAGCTGGCACGGGCCGTGCACGCGGGCCTCTCCGGTCAGGGGGAGGTGCAGGCCCCATGAGCGGCAACTCCCCGACCCAGGACGCCCGTTCCGAGCAGGCCGCCGAACAGCGCCGCCGCAAGCGCAAGGAGCGCGCGGCCAGGGCCCGCGCACCCGAGCCGAAGGACATCGTCAGCGGCGCCGGGCAGCCGCTCGACGTCGGCGTACGACGGGAGCTTGAGGAACAGCTCGGGCACGACCTCGGCCGCGTACGGCTGCACACCGGGCGGGACGCCGGACAGCTGACCGAGCTGCTCGGCGCGGACGCCGTCGCCGTCGGCCAGGACATCTTCTTCCGCGAGGGCGCCTACCGCCCCGGCACCGCCGACGGCAGGCGCCTGCTCGCCCACGAGCTGTTGCACACCGTGCAGAACCCGGACGGCCTCGGCGCCCTGCGGGCCGGCCGCGACCTCGGCGCGGTCAGCCTCCCGCAACAGGCGATCGAGCAGGAGGCGGAATCGGCCGCCCAGGACCTCGTACGCCCGGCCGCCGCGCAGTCCGCGCAGCCTGCGTCGTCCGCGTCGTCCGCGTCGTCCGCGGAGGAGTTTGCTGCGGAGGTGGCGCCGGGGCAGGCCACGCCCGGCTGGCTGCGGTACGCCACGGTGGACGCGGACCGGCGTCGCATGGAGGAACTGGATCCCGCGACCCTGATCGACCGCCTGGCGAACGGCGTCCTGAGGTCCCTGCGCGGCGACCCGGAGGACAGGTCGGGCCGGGTGCGGCTCCAACTGGCCCGAATGGCACCGACGGTGCAGGAGACCGTGCTCGACCGCCTGGACCAGCGACTGCCCGCACCGGTCCTGGACCGGCTGCTGGAAGCCGTGGAGGAGGCGGAACGGACCTGGCCGCTGCCACCGAGGGCCGCCACCGCTCCGACGGCTGTGCCCGGTGCGGCGGAGGAGATCGCGGAAGAACGCGAGCAGGCCTCGGCCGAGGGGCGGCGGGAGGAGGAAGAGCGCGCGGCGGCGCCCCAGGAGGGGAAGGGCCGGCAGGAGGACGACGAGCGGTCCGCGCCGGGCGACGCACAGGACGGGCGTGCCCCCGACTCCGAGGATCGCCAGGACGGCGAGTCCGGCGGGCGGGCCGCGTCCAGGAACGGTGAGGAGTCGGCCGGGCGGCAGCAGGAACGGTCCCAGGAACGGCAGGACGACCGGCAGTCCTCCGGACAGGACGCGCGGGAAGACGCCTCGGACGAGCGCGAGGACACGCGGGACACCCGTGAGGAGCAGAAGGAGCAGGACCGGCACGACGCCCGGGACGAGGAGCAGGGCCCCCAGGACGAGGCCGCACAGGAACCCGAGCAGCAGGCGGGCGAACAGGATCCGGGACAGGCACAGGACCCGGGTGCCGAGGCCGCCGGTCGACAGGCGGCGGCTTTGGCGGCGGTGGACCGGAGCGGGGCCGAGCCCGGCGAGAGGTCGCGCACCGGCGACGCCACCGGCGCGGCCCGCACGACGGGCGACCCGGACAATCAACAGGACGCGGACGACGAGCCGTTGGAGCTGGAGACGGACTCCGTCGAGGGCGACGCCGAATCGGCGCCGGACACCGACGAGGACGCGGGCGGTGGCACGTCCGACACCGACACCGCGCCGTCGGGCGGGGACACGGCCACCGACCCGCGGCTGTTCGAGCGGCGCAAGCGGGGAGCGCCCCGCGCGCCGGCCCTCTCGTTCTCCGACGGTCCGTCGGCCGCGGACGAGATCCAGGACACGGCGGGGGCCGAAGCCGGGCGGGACACCGCGGTACACACCGAGGAGGACGACGCCGAGGACCGGGCCGTCCAGGAACTCATGGACGCCCCGACCACCGACGACGACTCCGCGGCGGACGCGGAGGGACCGTCCGCCCTGTCGGCGGCCGGCGGTGCGGCGGCGACGTCCACGCCGGTCACGGGCAAGGACGCGGACGGCGAGCGGGCGCGGGAACGTCAGGAGGACACCGAGGCCGCCCGGCGCGACGAGGAGGCACGCGCCGCCGATGGTGCCGCATCGGACGCGGTGCCTTCTTCCGGCGAGGCGGCCGGGCCCGACCGGTTGGCCAAGGCGGACGAGGAGGCCCGTACCCGGTCCACTGGTTCGACCTCGGGTACCCAGGGCGCCTCGGACGGCAGGACCGGCGGCGAAGCAGCGGGCGGACAGGCCGCGGTGGGCGCCCCGGACCGGACCGGGACGGGGGCCGGCCCGGACAGCGGAAAGACGGACGGCCGGCAGGCCGGCGGCGGCACCGACCAGGCCGGGAGCACCGCGGGCCGGGACGCCGGTGGCACGGACGCGGGCAGGAGCGATACGGAGCCCGCGCCTACCGTGCCCGGTGCCGGCGAGCAGGACGTGACGGAGGGCAAGGGCGACGCCACGTCCCCCGGCCCCGTGACGGGCCCCGACAAGGTCTCCACCCCGGGGCCCGTCGCCGCCCCGCAACTGGCCCCGGGCAACGGCCCCTCGCCCATGTCCGCCGGACCGGAGGCGGGGACCAACGCCCCCAAGGCCACCGCAGCACCGGGATCCGCACGCCCGGCAGGCGGGTCGACGGGATCGCGAGCCCGGCCGACGGGCAGCAAGAAGCAGGCGGCACGTCAGGCCGCGAAGAGCGCTCGGAAAAGCGGCGGGGGCGGCGGGCGTACGGCCTCCGCGGCCACGCCCGTACGGGCCGGTGGCCGGGGCGGCGGCGGTCGTACCGCCGCGGCCGGCGGATCGAAGCCCAAGAAGGAGGCACCGGCTCCGGACGTCTCCAACGCCACCCCCGAGTCGGGCCTGGCGACGGCGGGATCGCTCAAACCGCACCAGGCCCTGGAGACCCTCAAGGGCGTCGACGGCGCCGTGGGCCGCTCCGTCGACAAGGAACGCTCCGCTCTGCGGAAGGCGCCGCCGACCATGCGGCGGCCGTCCGGCTCACCGCGCACGGTCCCGGGCGGCCCGTCACCCGCGGCCCCCGGCACCTACACCAACGCCAAGGTCTCCCGCACGGAGGCCGCTGCGGGCAGGACGGCCGAGATCACCGGCGAGCGGAAGCCGCAGGGCGAGGTGCCGGGCGCGAACGTGCCGGAGCCGAGCTGGTGGGACATCGCGCTCACCATCGGCGCCCAGCTGTTCGGCAAACTCCTGAAGGAGATCCTTCCGCTCGACGACCTGATCGACTCCATCCTGGGACTCCCGACCCATGACGAGGGCATGCGGAACGCCCGGGTGGGCGACGCCCCCCGGCTGCCGCTCGAAGACGATTCCGACCCGGGGCGCACCGACGAGCAGAGCGGCAGACTCGACGAGAGGAAGACCGAGCTGCACCGGTCGGGCCGGGCGGACGCCGCCCTGCCGATGGGCGAGGACCAGCTCTATCCGGACGTCCCCAGGGAGACCCTCACCGCCAAGGCGACCGGCGGGAAGAAGGGTGTGCGGTCGAGCGGCCCCCGGTCGGTGTCCGGGGGCGTGCCCATCGAGTCCGCGTCCGCGGTGGCCGAGCACGACCGGGGCCCGCAGATCCACGCCGGCTTCTCCGAGGGCCGGCAGAAGATGGGCCAGGAGCGCCGGGACAAGGACAAGAAGGCGACCGACGACCGTACGCAGCACGACGAGGACCTCGCACGCGAGGTGGACGCCAGCGGCAAGAAGCAGGCCGACGCCCGTGACAAGGGCCGCTCCGACATCTCCGACTCCCGCGACCGGTGGCGCAAGGAGCAGGACGACAAGGTCTCGGAGATCGACGACAAGAAGGGCAAGAAGTACGACACGGTCCGCAAGGACATCAAGAAGAAGGAGGAGGACACCGACAAGGACGTCGACAAGCGCACCGAGGACGACAACAAAAGAATCGAGACGGAGCAGACCAACTCCGAGCAGGAGGCGGAGAAGAAGCAGAACGAGGGCAAGGACGACGCCGACAACTGGCTCGAAGAGGCCATCGAGAAGCTCAAGGACTTCTTCGAGACTCTCAAGAACGCCATCAAGACCGTCTTCGAGAAGGCCCGTCAGGTCGTCACCGACCTCATCGAAAAGTTCAAGCAGCAGGTCTTCAAGCTCATCGACGACGCCCGCAACTGGGTCGTCGAACAGATCAACACCTTCGCGGACGCCCTGATCGCCCTCGGCGACGAGCTCCTCGCCGACTACCCGGCGATGCGCGACAAGTGGCGCAACACCATCGACGGTGCCCGTGACTGGGCCGTGCAGAAGGTCAACGAGTTCGCCGACGCGCTCAAGGAGGTCGCCGGCAAACTCCTCGACGGCCTGTGCGGGGCGCTGCTCGCGGGGCTCGACCTCCTGGAGGGCGGTCTGCTCGCCGCCGTCGACATCGCCGAGACCGTCACGGTCGGCGCCCTGGAGTTCGGTGCGGCCGTCGTCCAGGGCCTCGGCGAATGGGCGGCCATCTTCAACGACATCGTGTCCGACCCCGGTGACTGGATCGGCAAGGCCGGTGCCGCCGCCGAGACGGGCGCCAGGGACCACCTCTTCGACGAGATCAAGACGGCGGTCAAGGCCTGGTTCAACCAGAAGGTCCAGGAAATCATCGGCATCCCGCTGGAGGACTTCCAGGAACTGCTCGACGGCGGTGTCAGCGTGGAGCAGATGGGCCAGATGGCCTGGGACGAGGCGCTGCCGCAACTGCCCGTCATCATCGGCGTGCTGGTCCTCGAAAAGGTCGTCGCCAAACTCATCCCCGGTGCAGGCTGGGTCATGGCCGTCATCGACGCCCTGCAGACCGCCTGGGGTGCGCTCAGCGAGATCCTCGCCGCCTTCGGGCTCTTCATGGACTTCCTGAAGTCGGTCAAGAGCGGCAACGGCGCGCTGCCGTTCGCGAAGGCGGTCGCGGCCGGTGTCGTCGCACTGCTGGAGCTGGTCTACACCTTCCTGATCGAGGGCGTGGGCCGGTTCATGGGCAAGGTGGCCGGAAAGCTCGGCGACATGCTGAAGAACCTCCGCAGGAAGAAGGACAAGCCGGGTGGGCCGGACGCTCCCGGTCAGCCGTCCGCGCCCAACCGGCCGAAGGACGGGAAGCCGAAGGACGACGAGCCGTCCGGCGCGGACAAGGACGCCGACCGCCCGGCCCCGCGCAAGCCGTCCCCGGACAGGACGTCACGGCCCCGGCCGGGGCCCCGCCCCGGCAAGCGGTCCTCCCCGGAGAAGAAGCCGCGCCCCTCGCACACCACCAGGCCGAAGAAGCGCCGCGACGACGACGAACGCCGTGAGGAGGGGCGCGACGTCAACGCGGCGAGGCGGAAGGCGAAGGACGCGGAGAGGAGGACGCGCGACGAGGACCGGGACGGGCGTACCGCCGGCCCCGGACGTCGTGGCCCCGCCCGGGACACGCTCCGCCCCGACCGGCGCCGCCCCGGCACGGACACCGCGGACGGCCGCGACCCCGCGAAGACGCGTCCCGACGACCGCGGCAAGGACGACAGGCGTCCCGACAGGGACAGGACCAAGGACAAGGACAAGGACAGGGAGAGGGACGACAAGCGTCGTCCCGAAGACCGCCCCCGCCGGGTCCGGCGCGCCCGCCAGACCGTCAAGTCGGCCGCGAACAGGGCCCGTCGAGCCGCCCGCAAGCTCCACGGCAAGGCCCGCCGCAAACTCGGCAGCCGCCTGAACGACCGGCTGCGGCGACTGCGGGACCGGTGGCGCCGACGCGGGGACCGGACACGCGACGACCGCTCCCGCCGTCCGAACCGTGACCGGCGCCGGGACCGGGACCGGGACCGGGACCGGCGGGACGACAACTCAGAGCCGGTGAACCTGCCGAAGGTGCGGTACGCCGATGCCGACGACGGTGAGCGCCACACGCTGATGTTCCACGGCAGGGGCCCGCGTGCGCCCCTGTACATCCACAGCACGCCGCAGGAGGTACCGGCGTTCATGGCGGACTGGCGCAAGGATCTGAACAGGCCGGAGGCCAAGAAGGACAGGGCCAGGCAGCAGCAGTACGTGGGCGCGGCCGAGAACGAGTACCAGGAAGCGCTGAGGATCCAGGCGCTGATCCCGGTGGAGACCGACAAGGAGAAGAAGAAGCGGGAAGCCGAGAAGAACAAGAGGGACCTGGCGCGGCAGATGAAGAAGTTCGCCGGTGAGGCCCGCAATCGGCTCTACTTCGACCTTCCCCCGGAACAACTCCAGAGCTTCTCCGATCTCTCGCTCGGTCCTCAGCAGCGGCGACCGGACGACAACCACGAATCCAAGTTCATCGGCACGCCGTCGAAGACGGTCTTCGGGGGCGGCGGTGAGGACGCCGCCAGGGCCGCGTTCGGACAGCCACCCGGCTGGACCGATGTGGTGAACCGCGGCCTGAGCGAAGGATCCCGCTGGGTCCGCATGCACCTGCTGCCGGAGCGGATCGGTGGCAGGGCCAAGGGGAACAACCTGGTGCCGGCACGTGGTCAGGAGACGAACCTGGACGCCCTGCGAGGGATCGAGGACCAGGCGTACAACGCGATCGGGGACACGGAAGACCTCATTCGGTACAAGTCGGGTGCGAAATTCAATCATCCCGACTGGCCTCATCTGCCGAGCCATGTCTACGCGACGTACGGCGGCTACGAAAAGGTCGGCGGAACAGGCAAGAGCCCGGAGGACTGGCGGGAAAAGGCTCTGAAGAAACCCTGGAGCCAGAATCCCGAGCCGATCGCCGCGAACGAGAAGACCAGGCTGTCCATCAACACCGTAGGCGCCCCCACTGTTCAGGTCAGGCTTCTCGGAGGCAGGCATCCGCGCCTTGCGGACCATTTCGTCAAGGCGCGCAACACGTTCCTCGCCTCGGGCCAGAAGCTTACGCAGACGGGCGGCGGGCGGCAGTTGAAACGAATGGTGAAGGACTACGCCAAGGGAACCAACATTTCCCTGGAAGGCTTGGAAGTCATGGCAGCCGCATACGAAAAGCTGATCGATGAGAGTGAAGTGAGCTGGACTGTGTCATGACGACGAACAACGAAGCAGAATTCCGGTACCCGTTCGAGGAACGCTGTGCAAAGGTCCTCCAGCAGATCAGGGAGAACCCTGAACTCGATGTGCACCTGGCGCGGCTGGACGAGATCGTCTGGGCGCTCGACGTCGCCGAGACGGTCTTCGAGGAACTCGCGGAGGACGACGGCCTGCCGCTGAGCCACCGTGTTCAGGAGTACTTCTTCCGCTACGGCGCGGTCGAGGCGGCCTGGCGGTCCCGGCGTCCGGACACGGCACTCGTCGGCGAGTTCCAGCTCCACCACATCATGAGCGCCGTCGCCAACAAGCGCATGACGAAGTTCTGGAAGGGCGAGGACGACGCCGAGCGAGCCCTGTACAGCGACCTCCGGATCTTCGACGAGACGCCCCGGACCGGCTCCGGCCGCATGGCCCTGCTGCGGGCGACCCCGGGAGCCACCGATCCCGAGGTCTGGTTCTTCGACATGCGCCAAGGTGCCGCACTCATGGAACTGGACTACCCGGCGTACCTGGAGGCCCTGCTCGTCACCAAGGGTGTCATCGGCTGGCAGTACCTGTACTGCCGGCCGGAGGACTGCGGCACGGGGTTCATCCCGCTCGTGGACGGACTGAAGGAAATGCTGGACGTATTCCCCCGCCTCTTCCCCGACCACGACTACACGGACCTTCGGTCCCGGCTTCAGGAGCGACTGTGACCCGTTATGCCGACATCCCCAAGCCCATCCGCTCCGGAATAGTCGTCGTCGACCCCGACCGCGGCACCCCCCAGCGCATCATCGTGCTCCAGTTCAACCCCGACACTCTGGAGCGCAGTCTCAGTCCGCAGTCCGCCGGGGGGAGCGGGGATTCCGGGGGAGGGGGCAGCGGGACCGGGGACCGGAACGAGGCTCTGCGGCTCAAGGGGCCCGCCCAGGAGACCTGGAAGTTCACCGCCGAGATCGACGCCACCGATCAGTTCGAGGTCGCCGCCCCCGACGGCATCCACCCCCAGCTCGCCACGCTGGAAATGCTCGTGCAGCCCACGACCCAGCAGATCCGCGACGCCACCCGCCTCTCGCAGAAGGGGGCCATCGAAATCAGCCCGATCGAAATGCCGTTGACCCTGTTCACCTGGGGCAGCAAACGCGTCATGCCCGTGCGGATCACCGAACTGTCCATCAACGAATCGGCGTTCGACGTGAACCTCAACCCGATCAGGGCCTCGCTCAGCATCGGGCTGAAGGTCCTCACCGTCAGCGACCTGCCCGCCGGACACAAGGGCGCCGACCTCTACATGGCCCACCTCGCCCAGAAGGAACGCCTCGCCGCGGCCGCCCGCCGCGGCAGCCTCGGCGGACTCGGCCTCACAAGCGCAGGCACAGGCGCAGGCACCGGCATCGGCACCGGCGTCACCCTGACCGGAAGGGGCTGAGGCAGCGGCCATGGCAGACATCGAGCCCTACGAGAACGCCCTGGACGCCATCCCCGGCGCCCACCCCTACCCCCGCTCCAGCCGCTACCACGACGCCGAGATCGGCATCCACCGCCAACCCGACGGCACCGAAGTCCGTTACACCAAGCGCCGGTTGCTGCCCCCGCTCGGCCAGCCCGATCAGCTCGACCAGCTCGACCGGCCCGGCGACGAGGGCCGGCGCCACACCGTCGGCAGCGGCGACCGCCCCGACCTCCTCGGGCAGCGCTACTTCGGCGACCCCGCCCAGTGGTGGCAGCTCGCCGACGCCAACCCGGTGCTCGACCCGCGGGAGCTGACCGACGAGGCCGGCAAGGTCATCGAGGTGCCGCTCCCCGGCAGCGGGGGAGAGCGGCGTGTTTGACGTCCCCGTGGGCCAGGGCCCCGTACACATCACCCTCCGCATGGGACCGAAACTCACCCGCCCCGTCCCCGCCGAGGTCACCGAAGCACTGCTGTCCGCGCAGATCACCGCCACCGCGGGCGAACGCGGCGGCTTCCAGCTCGCCTTCGACCTCACCAAGAACGGGATCATCAACCGCGCCCTGCTCCCGGAGGGCTTCTTCGACCCGAAGACCCGGATCATCGTCACGGTCACCGTCAAGGGCACCTCCGACGTGCTCCTCGACGGCCTGATCGTGCGCCAGGAGGTCGGCGCCAGCAATCAGCCGGGCCACTCCACGCTCACCGTCACCGGCGAGGACCTGTCGCTGCTGATGGACCTGGAGGAGCGGACCGACCGCTACCCCAACCTCCCGCCCTCCGACCGCGTCCTCGCGATCCTGCGCCGCTACTCCGACTACGGCATCCGGCCCGACGTCTACAAGGAGAAGGTGAGCCAGCCCCCGCACCAGGACCTGCGCGTCCACTACCAGACCGGCACCGACCTCCAGTACGTCACCGAACTGGCCCGCGCCAACGGCTACACCTTCTATCTGGAGCCCGGCCCGACCCCCGGGCAGTCGTCCGCCCGCTGGGGACCCGAGATCCGCCTCGGCATCCGCCAGCACGCCCTCAACGTCAACATGGACAACAACTCCACCGTCGACCAGCTGACGTTCTCGTACGACGGGACCGCGCGCGAGGAGCCGCAGGCCCGCTGGCAGGACCCGGGCACCAGGGTGTCCACCCTGCTGCCGCAGCCGCCGATCAGCCCCCTGCGCCCGCCGCTCGGCAGACGCCCCACCCCGGCGCTCAAACGCCGGACGCTCACCGGCACCGCCAAGCAGCAGCGCGAACAGGCCGAGGCCGAACTGCTCGCCCGGGCCGCCGTGTCCGCCGACGTCATCTCGGGCTCCGGCTCGCTCGACGTCAACCGGCACGGCTACATCCTCCAGCCCCGCCAACTGGTCGGCGTGCGCGGCGCCGGACGGGCGTACGACGGCGACTACTACGTCAAGTCCGTCACGCACAACCTGCGCCCGGGCTCGTACCAGCAGAACTTCACCGTCTCGCGCGAGGGGCTTGAGGCGCGCAGCGCCTACGTCAGGCCCTGACCCACCGCGAGGCGACCGGCAACACCCGACAGAGCAGGAGCAGTTCAGCATGGCGGCAACCGGCAATCGCTACCTCGGCAAGTTCCGCGGCCGGGTGGTGGACAACGACGACCCGCTGCGGATCGGGCGGGTCAGGGCCGAGGTCCCGGACGTCCTGGGCGACGAGCCGTCGACCTGGGCGCTGCCCTGCCTGCCCTTCACCGGGCCGGAGTCGGGGCAGTTCGTGGTGCCGCCGCCCGACGCCGGCGTCTGGGTGGAGTTCGAGCAGGGCGATCCCAGCTTCCCCGTCTGGACGGGGTGCTGGTACGGGGCCGCCGAGGAGCTGCCGCCCGACGCGCGCCGCGAACTGCAGACCGGTTCGCCGAACAAACCCGTGGTCGTGCAGACGCCACTGGCGCACAAGCTCGTGATGAGCGACACCGCCGGCGCCGAGCAGGGGATCCTGCTCCAGGCCCAGGGCGGCGCGTACATCCGCATCACCAAGGACGCCGTGGTCATCGCGACCGGCGCGGGCGCCGAGGTCGTCCTGCGCGGCAGGGAAGTGACCATCAACGAGGGCCAGTTGACCGTGCTCTCGAAGCGATAGCGAAAGCACCCGGACAGCGACAGCCGCAGCGGCGGAGAGACGACAGTGAACGGAAGACGGGGGAACCATCAAGTGTCCAGAGCGACAGGGGCGTCCGGAGGTCTGCTCGGCGCAGGCGCCGTGATCAGCTGCCCGCACGGCGGGCGCGCCACCACAGCCGCCCCATCGGACTCCACCGTGCTGATGGACGGGCATCCCGTCGCCACGGCCGCACACGCGTACGTCGTCACCGGCTGCCCGCACACCGTCGACGGGGTGCCCGAACCGTGTGTCTCCGTCCGCTGGACGGCCGGAAGCACCGGGGTGACGGCCGGCGGCTCGCCCGTCCTGCTCGACATCTCCGCGGCCGAGTGCTTCACGGCCGCCTTCGTGCCGCAGGGGCCGCCCGTCGTCCAGGCCGACCGGCGAAAGGTGACCGTCCGATGAGCCCACGCACCCGCCCCCGTACCGACATCGCGTTCCCCTTCAGGGCCGACCGCCGGGGCCGCACCGCGCACGCGCGCCACGACGAGCACGTGCGCGACCTGATCGAACAGGTGCTGTTCACCAGCCCCGGCGAACGGGTGATGCGACCCGACTTCGGCTGCGGACTGCTCGACCTGGTGTTCGCACCCAACAGCCCCGAACTCACCAGCACCCTCGAACTGTCCGTGCAGGCCTCCCTGCAGCGCTGGCTCGGCGACCTCGTCGACATCGAGGCCCTGGACGTGGTGGGCGAGGACGACACGATCCGGGTCCACCTCTCCTACGCCGTGCGCTCCACCGGGACGCGCCGCGACGACGTCTTCGAAGGGAGGGCCGCGGCATGACGGCCTCCGGCACGACCCACGGCACGACCACCTCCCGGCGGGCGAAGGCGAGAGCCGCCCAGCTCAACGGGGTCGACGCGGTCGAGGTGAGCGACGACGGGCTGACCCTCACCGTCACCTTCCTCGGCAAGGCCCCGCACGGCCTGTGCGCCGAGAACGTACGCATCGAGGGCGGCCGGCGCATCGACGGCCTCACCGGCATCACCGTCGTCGACATCGGCGTCGAGCGCGAGGAGGACCCCGAACTCGACGACCGGCTGTACGTCACCCTCGACCGGGCCGGCGACTCCTCCCGCTACCGGCTCTCGCTGGTGGAGACCGACCCGTACGGGCGTCCCGGGACAGAGCCGTACCGCGGCTTCGACCAGCGCTATCACAGCGCCTCCTTCACCTTCCGGCCCGACTGCCCGACCCCCTTCGACTGCAAGCACGACCACGGGCACGGGCACGACCACGACCACGAGCACGGGAGTGGGCACGGGCCTTCCGATCCGGCGGCGTTCCCCGAAGTGCCCGTCATCGACGACACCGCCCGCGACTACGACACCATCCGCAAGCTGCTCCTGGACCGGCTCGCCCTCACCACGCCCGACTGGATCGAGCGCAACCCCGCCGACCTCGGCACCACGCTGGTCGAGATGCTCGCGTACACCGGCGACCAGATCAGCTACCAGCAGGACGCCGTCGCCACGGAGGCCTATCTCGACACCGCGCGCCGCCGGGTCTCGGTCCGCCGGCATGTGCGGCTCATCGACTACGCGATGCACGACGGCTGCAACGCGCGCGCCTACGTCACCGTGGAGAGCGCCGGCGAGCACACCCTGCCCCCGGGCACGTACCGCTTCGCCTCCGTCGACGTCCGCTCCCTCGACCCGCACGACCGTCCGGCGCCCGGCACGGTCATCGGCGACGGGGACCTCGCCGACCTCGACGAGCGCGGGTCCGTGGAGGTCTTCGAACCGGTCGTGGCCGCCGACCCGCTGGAGCTGCGGTCCGCCCACAACACGATCCGGCTGTGGACCTGGGGCGGCGAGACGCGCTCCCTGCCCAGGGGCGCCACGGCCGCGACCCTGCGCGACGAGTGGCGCGACACGGAGACCTGCGAGGAACGACAACTCACGCTGCGAGCGGGTGACTTGCTGGCCCTTGAGGAGGTGAAGGGTCCGCGCACCGGCACCCCCGGCGACGCCGACCCCGCCCACCGGCAGGTGGTCCGGCTGACCTCCGTCACCCCCGCCGTCGACCGGATCGAGGACCAGCCGGTCCTGGAGGTCACCTGGGCCGCCGCGGACGCGCTCCGCTTCCCGCTGTGCCTGACCACCCACGCCGGACGAGGCTGCGAGCCGGTCGAGGACGTGACGGTCGCCCGCGGCAACGTCGTCCTCGTCGACCACGGCCGCTCACCGGACCCGCGCGGCGAAGGCCTCCCGGAGACGGTGACCGTACCGCCCGCCCCCGCCGTCGTCGGCTCCTGCGGCACACCGGCCTTCGGCTGCGCCGACCCCGACGAGGGCAACGCCCCCGCCCGGCTCGTCAACTCCCTGACGGACAAGGCGGAGTGCGGCGATCCGCTGACCCCCGACGACGTCCACGAGCTGTTCGCCGTGGTGGGCGAGGACGCGACCGTACGCGCCGGACTCGGCCTGGAACTCACCGGGCGGCGCCCCGGCCCCGGCGGATCGCGCAGCGAGGGGCGGGTCGTGCCGGGCACGGCGTACGCCCAGGCCGCGGCGCTGCGGACGCTGCTCGCCCAGTCCGTGTACCCGGGCATCGCGCCCCGCTTCCGGCCCGTGCTCGGCCGCTCGCCCGTCACCCAGGCCGTGCCGTTCCCGGACCCCGGGGTCGTCGCCGACGGCCAGGCCGAGCGCATCGCCGCCATCCCGGGACGGGTCGAGCAGCGGCTCACCGAACTGTGGCGCAGCGCCCGCGACCGCGACGGGCTCGGCGACCAGGAGATCGCCGAACTCACTGTGCTCTACGGCCTGAAGGTCCTGGAGCGCCTCGAACTGCGCCGCCACCCGGTCCGCGCCCTGCGTGAACTCCTGTTCCGCAGCGACCGGTTGCTCCACGCCAAGCTCCGGCGCGTCGAGGTGCTCACGGCACGGGCCCGCGCGGGCACGGTCCTCGACGGACACATCGCCTGGGAGATCGCGCACAGTTGGGGACCCGCGTACGCGGACGGACTGCACCCCGGCGAACAGGTCCTGCGGGGCCCCGCCTCGGCGGCGCTCCGGCACGACCCACGCCGAGCCCTACCCGCCGTCCGGCTGCATGAGGGCCGTCACGGCGATGACGGCGGTCACGGCCACCACCGCGACGCGATCTGGGAACCACGCCGCGACCTCCTCGACAGCACCCCCCGCGACCGCCACTTCGTCGGCGAACTGCAGGACGACGGCCGCCTCGCCCTGCGCTTCGGCGACGGCCGGCACGCCGCGCGGCCCACCCCCGGCACCCGCCTCGCACTCCGCTACCGGCTCGGCGGCGGCACCGCGGGCAACGTGGGCGCGGAGGCCATCAACCACCTCGTGCTCACCGTCGACTGCGACCGGCCGCCCGTGGCCGGCGTACGCAACCCGCTGCCCGCCGCCGGCGGCACGGAACCCGAACCGGTCGAGCAGGTACGCCAGTCGGCCCCGCTCGACCTGCGCCGCACCAGACTGCGCGCCGTCACCGCGGACGACTACGCGGCCCTCGCCGCCGCCCTGCCCGGCGTCCAGCGGGCCGCCGCCACGCTCCGCTGGACCGGCAGCGGCCAGGAGGCCCACATCGCCGTGGACGCGTACGGCACCGGGAAACCCTCCCCGGGGCTGCTCGCCGAGGTGACCCGGGCCCTGGAGGCGTACCGCCGTATCGGCCACGACCTCGTCGTCGGCGCCGCCCGGCCCGTGCCGCTCGACATCGCGCTGCGCGTCTGCGCGGTCCCGGGCCACCAGCACGGGCAGATCCTGGCGGAGCTGTACCGCGTACTCGGCCGGGGCCGCCTCCCCGGCGGGCGGCTCGGCTTCTTCCACCCGGACGCGCTCAGCTTCGGCGAACCGGTGCGGCTCAGCCGGCTGGTCGCCGTCGCGGCGGCGGTGCCGGGCGTGGAGAGCGTCCAGGTCACCCGGTTGCGAAGGCAGTTCCACGAGGACCGCGGAGAGAGGGAGGACGGCGTGCTGCGGCTCGGCCCGCTGGAGATCGCCACCTGCGACAACGACCCCGACCGACCGGAGAACGGCCGGCTGACGATATCCCTCGGAGGTGCCCGATGAGCGACGACTGCACCTGCGGCGGAGCGTGCGGCGACGGAAACGGGCCCGGCGGTGCCACCGGTTGCGGTGGCGGCGCGTGCGGCGGTCACGACGAACGCCTCGCCCCCGCCCCGCTCCACAACCCTCCCGGCCGTACCGCCCTCGACTACCGCGTCGGCGACCACGCCTCCTTCCTGGCCGCCCTGCTCGACCGGCTCGCCTCACCCGCGTACCCGGCGCTGCGGGGTCTGACGGTCCGCACCCCGGACGACCCGGCGATCGGCCTGCTCGACGCCACCGCCGTCCTGGGCGACCTGCTCACCTTCCACTCCGAGCGGATCGCCGACGAGGCCTATCTGCGCACCGCCGACGAACACCGCTCCCTGGTGCTGCTGGGCCGCCTTGTCGGCCACCGGCCGCGTCCGGGCGTCGCCGCCGCCACCCATCTCGCGTACAGCCTCGAACGGGACCCGCGCGCCGAGACCCTGCCCGTGGTCGTCCCGCGGGGCGCGCGCAGCCACAGCGTGCCCGCGTCCGCCGACGAGCAGTCGCAGACCTTCGAGACGAGCCGTGACCTGAGCGCCCGCTGGGACTGGAACGAGCTGAAGGTCAGGCGCCGCCGCCCCTCCCTCGTCACCCCGGAGGACCTGGAGCGCCGCTCCGCACTGTTCGTCGAGGGCACGGCCAACTCCCTCGCCGTGGGAGACCAGTTGCTCTTCGTCTTCGGCGAACAGGCGGGCGCGCAAAGGCTGCTGCTGCCCGTGGCGAGCGTCCGCGTCGACCGGGACGACGAGATCACCGCGATCGGGCTGCCCCGGTCGGCCCCGCCCACCTTCCGTGAACTCGTCGACGAGGTACGGCGCTGGACCACCGAGCCCGCCGCCCCCGGTGAGCCCGGCGACGAACCGCCCACACCGGAGGTGCCCAACCCGCGCCCGGTCAGCCGTCTGATCGACGACCTCGACGACCAGGTCCTCGCCCCGCTGCGGACGGACCTGGACGGCATCGGCACACCGGAGAGCCTCGCGGCCCGTCTCGCCGAGCCCGTCGCGCGCCTCGGCGAGGCCCAGGTCCTCGCGACCCCGTACGAGGACGTGGCGGCCTGGTTCGAGCAGCTGGAAGCGGTGCTCGCCGAACTGGCCGAGCGCGCACTGGAGTTGGCGCCCGCTCAGCCGGTCCCTCAGGGGGAGGGCTCGACGACGGCAGTGACGCGGAGCGCGCCCGCGGCCCCGAGCACGTCGGCGTCCGCGACCGGCCGCCACGAGGCCGCCTTCCAGGCCCTCGGCGCCGTCCTGCCCGCCCTGCGCGGCAAGGCACCGGCGGCCACCTCCACCGCGCGAGCGGCCCGCACCCGCCGCCCCGGCGCGGACACCGCCCGTCTGCTGTCGGTCCTCGACCCGGGCCTGACCGGTCTCTACCCGGCCTGGCGCACGGCCGCCGCCCCCGGCACCCCGCAGCTCCTGCGCGAACTGCTCGCCCTGCGCGTGACCACCGCTCCCTTCGGCGCGATGGCCCCGCTCAAGCCCGTCCAGGACGACCGGGGCCGGGTCATCCGAACCGCGGACTGGCCCCTCACCGGCGCCCTGCTGGTCAGCATGCGCGTCGTGTTCGACACGGCGGGCAGGACTCCGGTGCGGGCGGAGTTCCAGTACGTCGAGGGCAGCAGCTCCGACCAGCGCGCGGAGAATCTGCCCCTCACCGTGCCGGTCACCTTCCGCCTCGGCACCGGCGAGGTGGAACTGTCCGCCCTCGCCGGCCAGGACCGCGAACCGAGCCGGCTCACCAGGCGGGCCGCCGACGCGCAGGAGCCCGGCGTCACCGCCGTCCTGCGGGCGGGCCTGCCGGAGCGCACCCTCTCCGTGTCGCGCCCCGACGAGGACGGCCTGGTCCAGGTGGGGATCCACAACGGCACCACCGAACAGGTCACCCTCCGGCCCGGCGTCCCGGAGCAGTTCACGCACGGCGAGTACGAGGTGAGCCTCACGTACACCGTGGGCAGCGCCGCCCCGAACGTCGAGGTGGTCGTCGCCTCGAAACCCGCGCCCGCCAACCGCCGTCTGCTCCAGCTGGACTCGGTGCGCGACAACATCACGGTCGGCAGCTGGGTGGCGATCCAACGCCCCACCAAGGGCGCCGAGGGAGGCATCCCGGGCGACCCGGCCCTCGCGTACGTCACCACGAAGGTCGAGTCGGCGCGGACGGCCGCGTACACCAACTACGGCATCACCGGCCGGGGCACCGAACTCGTCCTGGCCGACCCGTGGCTGGACGAGTTCGACGTCCTGCTCTCGCACATCCGCGACACCACGGTGCACGCGGCGGGCGAGCCGCTGCGCCTCGCCGACGAACCGCTCGGCGAGGACGTCCACGGCAACGAGATCGAACTTGCCGAGCTGTACGACGGGTTGCGGCCCGGCCGCACCCTGATCGTCGACGGAGAGCGCAGCGACCTGCCCGGCGCCACCGCCGTACGGGCCACCGAGGTCGTCACCGTCGCCGCCGCCGAACCGGCGATCGACCCGCGGCTGCCCGGCGACCACGTCCACACCGAGCTGACGCTCACCACGGACCTCGCGTACCGCTACCGGCGCGACAGCGTGCGCGTCCTCGGCAACGTCGTCGAGGCGACGCACGGCGAGTCCCGCGACGAGGCGATCGGCAGCGGCGACCCGGACCGGGCCAACCAGACGTTCGCGCTCTGGCAGTCGCCCCTCACCTGGCTCGCCGACGACAACCCGCTCGGCGCCACCCCGGTCCTGGAGATCAGGGCCGACGGCGTGCTCTGGCACGAGGTCGACAGCCTCGCCGGACGGGGTCCGCGCGAACGTGTCTACATCACCGGCAGCACCGCCGACGGACGCACCACCGTGACCTTCGGCGACGGCGTCCACGGCGCCCGGCTGCCCGGCGGCCACGAGAACGTCCACGCCCGCTACCGCTTCGGCACCGGCCGGGCGGCCAATGTCGCCGCGGGCCGCGTCACCCAGGCCCTCACCCGGCCCCTGGGCGTCTCCGCGGTCACCAACCCGCGCCCGGCCACCGGCGGAGCGGACGCGGACGGGCCCGCCCTGACGCGCCGCACGATCCCCCTCGCCGTCTCGGCCCTCGACCGCTTGGTGTCGGAGGCCGACTACGAGGACTTCGCCCGCTCCCGGGCCGGCGTCGGCCGGGCCGCCGCGCGCGAACTCTTCGACGGCCGGAGGCGCGTGCTGCACGTGACGGTCGCGGGCACGGACGACGTGCCGATCACCGGAGCCGGAGCCGGCGACGGTGGCGACTCGCCCCTCCTGCGATCCCTGCGGGCGGCCCTCACCGAGTACGGCGACCCGAACCTCCCGGTCCGCGTGGACGCCCGCGAACTCGTCGCGCTCCTCGTCTCCGCGAAGGTGAAGGTGTCGCCCGACCACTCCTGGCAGTTCGTCGAACCCCGCCTGCGCCAGGCACTCCTGCGCCGACTCGGTTACGAGGGGCGCGAGTTGGGGCAGCCCGCCCGACTCTCCGACATCCTGGCCACCGCCCACCGGGTGCCCGGCGTCGACTACGTGGACGTCGACGTCTTCACCGGCGTACCCGCCTCCATCACCGCCGCGGAGCTGACGAAGCTGCTCGCGAACCCCGGCCTGCCGAAGGCGACGGTCCCGGCACGCGGAGCCACGTACGACGAGAAGACCCACACCGTCCGAAAGAAGGACGGCGAGACGCTGTCGGAGATCTGCGGCCGGTACGGGGTCCCGCTCGCCGAACTCCTGCGCCTCAACCCCGACATCACCGACACCCGCCGCCTCGCGAAGGGCCGCTCGGTGTACGTCTTCCGCGGCATCCGCCCCGCACAGCTCGCCCTGCTGTCGCCGAGGGCCGCGGACACCCTGATTCTGACGGAGGTCAACTGATGTCCAGGGAACCGGACGGACTCGCCGAGCTGCTTCCCCAGTGGCACCGGCTGCGCGACGCCCAGGAGGGCGAACCCCTGCGCGCGCTGCTCGCCGTCATGGCCGAACAGCTCGACCTCGTAAGGGAAGGGGTCGAGCAGGGTTACGAGGACCTGTTCGTCGAGACGGCGGCCCCCTGGGTACTGCCGTACCTCGGCGACCTCGTCGGCTACCGCACCCTTCCCGGCTACGAGCGGGTCCTCACCACCGGTCTGCGCGGCGGCGGACCGGCCGCGCTCACCGAGGCCGTCGCACCCCGCGCCGACGTCGCCGCCACGGTCGCGAACCGCCGCCGCAAGGGCACCCTCCACCTCCTCGAAGAACTCTCCGAGAACGTGGCGGGCTGGCCCGCACGCGCCGTCGAACTCTCCCGCCACCTCTCCCACCAGCAGCCCGTGAAGCTGTACGGGACCGGGGGCGCCGGGGTCCAGGAGCGCGGCACGCGCGGACGGCTCGCCGACCTCCGCAACGGCTCCGCGCTCGACCTCGCGGGCGGCCCCTTCGGCGAGGTGGCCCGCTCGGCCGACGTCCGCAGGGCCGACTCCCGTCACCGGCAGGGGGGTTGGACCCCGGCGGGCGTCGGACTCTTCGTCTGGCGGCTGAAGGCGCACTCGCTGACCTCGTCACCCGCGTACTGCGTCGACCGCGCCCGCAACCTGTACACCTTCTCGATCCTCGGCAACGACACCCCGCTCGTCACCCGGCCGGTGCCCGAACCCTCGCCGCACCACATCGCGGAGATCGACAACGTCCCCGCCCTCATCCGCCGCCGCCGGCTCCACGACCGGCTCGCCGACCTCTACGGCCCCGGCAAGAGCTTCGTCATCCGGCGCGACGGCGAGGACAGGCCCGTACCGCCCTCCGACATCGTGGTCGCCGACCTGTCGGAGTGGCGCTACCGCCCGAAGCGCGGCCAGGTCGCGGTCGACCCGGAGCTGGGCCGCATCGCCTTCGGCGCACGGACCGCGCCCCGCAAGGGCGTCTGGGTCGACTACCACCACGCCTCCGGCGCCGACCTGGGCGGCGGCGAGTACGCACGCGACCGCGAACCGCGCCCCGACGCCACCGTGTTCCGGGTCGGACCCGGCCAGCGCCACCGGCAGATCATGGACGCCTACCGGGCCTGGCAGCACGACCGCCGGGCGGGCCGCTGCGGTCCCGAGGGCATCATCGAGATCACCCACAGCGGCGCCTACCAGGAACAGCTGGACTTCGACCTCGACCCCGGCGACCGGCTGGAACTGCGCGCGGCAGAGGGCACCCGTCCCGTCATCCGGCTGCTCGACTGGTACAGCAACCGCCCCGACGCCCTCAACATCCGTGCCGTCTCCGACGACTGCGCCCCCGGCGAGCGCCCCCGGATCGTCCTCGACGGGCTGCTCGTCACCGGCCGCGGCATCAACGTCACCGGCCCGATGGGCGCCGTCGTCGTACGCCACTGCACCCTCGTGCCCGGCTGGTCCCTGGAGCCGGAGTGCGACCCGCACTCCCCGGAGGAACCGAGCATCGTCCTGGAACGCACCACCGCGTGCCTCCAGATCGAGCACAGCATCCTCGGCACCATCGAGGTCATCGGCGACGAGGTCTCCGAGGAACCCCTCGACATCCACCTGCGCGACAGTGTCCTGGACGCCACCGCCGACGACCGCGAGGCGCTCTCCGCCCCCGACTGCCGGCACGCCCACGCCGTCCTGCACCTGCACCGCACCACCGTGATCGGCGAGATCCACACGCACGCGGTCCGCATCGCCGAGAACTCGCTCTTCACCGGCCGCCTCCACGTGGCCCGCCGCGGCATCGGCTGCCTGCGCTTCTCGTACGTGCCCACCGGCTCCCGTACGCCCCGCAGGTACCGCTGCCAACCGGACCTGGCAGGTGAGGCGGGCCCCGGTCAGGCCTCCCGCGTACGGCCGCGGTTCACGTCCACGCGCTACGGGACGCCCTGGTACGGGCTGCTCGCGGACCGGGTCGCGCAGGAGATCCGGCGCGGCGCGGAGGACGGGGCCGAACTCGGCGCCTTCCACGACCTGTACCGGCCCCAGCGCGAGGACAACCTGCGGGCACGGCTCGCGGAGTACACGCCCGCGGGAACGGACGCCGGGATCTTCTTCGTGACGTAGACCCGCCCGAGCGCCCCGCCCCGCGCAGCCGCGCCCCACGACTTCGACGAACCGCACTTTCCGACCAGGGGGACCCCCTTCATGCACGCAGACCTCTCCCGCTCCACCTTCCGCCCGGAGCGGCACTACTCGGCGGTGCTGGTCCAGCAGGGCCGCGTCCAGCTCGACGCCGACGCCAACGAACAGACCGCGATCCAGCTCCATCAGGCCCGCGCGCTCGCCACCGACCTCATCGGCCCGCACGGCGGACCGCGCGACGCGGCCGGCTTCCGGATCGAGTACGTCGGCGGCAAGCACGACATCGACACCCTCCTCATCCACGGCGGCCGGTACTACGTCGACGGCATCCTGTGCGACGCGGACCGCCCGGCCGCCGGAGTCCCGGTACCGGACGAGGACACGGAGGACGGTACGGACGGCGCCGACAGCGCGCACGGCGCCGACACCGAGGGACAGGGCGCCGCGCAGCCGGACCCGCACTGGACCTACTGGGACCAGCCGGACGGCTTCCGCGACCCGGAGAAGCCCGGCGACCGGCTGCCCTCGCCCGCCCAGGCACCCTTCGTCGCCTACCTCCAGGTCTGGGAGCGCGCGGTCACCGCGGCCGAGGACCCGGCGCTGCGCGAGGTGGCGCTCGGCGCGGCGATGCCGGACACCGCCGCCCGCGCCAAGGTCGTCTGGCAGGTCCTGCCCCTGGCGCTCGCCGACCTGGACATCGAGGCCGCCGAACCGTCGAAGGACACGGTCCGCGAGGCCTTCGCCCGCTGGGCCCGCGAGCGGACCGTCTCCTCGTCCCGTCTCGCCGCCCGCGCCGAACGCCCGGGGCACGCCGACGAGGACCCCTGCCTGGTCAAGCCGGACGCCCGCTACCGCGGCCCGGAGAACCAGCTGTACCGGGTCGAGATCCACGCGGGCGGCGCGGCGAAGGACGCCTCGTTCAAGTGGTCGCGCGAGAACGGTTCCGTGGTCTTCCCGGTGGACGAACTGGACGGCACCTGGGTGCGGTTGGCGTCCCTCGGCCACGACGACAAGCTGGATCTGGACGTGGGCGACCGCGTGGAGTTCACGGACACCGCGTACGCCTCCCGCCTGGAGCCCCTGCCCCTGCTGAGGGTCGAGGAACTGGACCTCCCCGGCCGCCGCGTACGCCTGTCGGCGGAGCCCGAGCCGGGCGTCGGACGGCTGCCGCACCTCAACCCCTTCCTGCGCCGCTGGGACCACCACGAGGGCCCGCGCCGCAAGGGCCGCACGACGACGCTGCGTGCCGGAGCCGTTCCCGTCACGGAGGGGGAGTGGCTGCCCCTGGAGGACGGCGTCGAGGTGTACTTCGCCAAGGGCGGCGCCTACCGCACCGGCGACCACTGGACCGTGCCCGCCCGCACCGCGACCGGCGGCGTCGAATGGCCGGTCGACCGCTCCCGCAGGCCACTGCTCCGGCAACCGGCCGGAATCACCCGCCACTTCGCGCCGCTGGCCCTGGTCAAGGGCGAGGCGGGCGCCGTGGACCTGCGCCTGGCCTTCGCGCCGCTCGCCACCGACGTCCCGGCGGCGGACGAGGCGACGCTCGCGGCGGAGACGAGGGCCCGTGAGGAGGAACAGCAGGCCGAGGCCGCCGACCCGTCGGGCGGCAGGTCCCAGACCACCGCGGAGGCGGAGCACGCCGCGGACGCAGAAGCAGACGCGCAAGGAGAGAAGTAACCCATGGCCACACCACTGACCGCGTCCAAACTGGTGGCGATCCTGCGCGCGGAGGGCCTGACGGTCCACGAGGTCCGCAACTGGCGCAGCCACAACCGCAACAGCAAGGGCGCCTGGGGCCCCATGAACGGTGTGATGATCCATCACACCGTCACCTCGGGCACCGCCGCCTCCGTCGACATCTGCTACGACGGCTATTCCAGCCTGCCCGGACCCCTGTGCCACGGGGTGATCGACAAGAAGGGCCATGTCCACCTGGTCGGCAACGGCCGCGCCAACCACGCCGGCCTGGGCGACGGAGACGTCCTGCGGGCCGTCGTCAACGAGACGAAGCTCCCGTCCGACAACGAGGCGGACACCGACGGCAACCGCCACTTCTACGGCTTCGAGTGCATCAACCTCGGCGACGGCAAGGACCCGTGGCCCGAGGTCCAGAAGGAGGCGATCGAGAAGGTCTCGGCCGCGATCTGCCGCGCCCACGGCTGGAGCGAGCGCTCCGTGATCGGCCACAAGGAGTGGCAGCCCGGGAAGGTCGACCCGCGCGGCTTCACGATGGACAGCATGCGCACCCGCATAGCGGCCCGCCTGAAAGGCAAGCCGACCTCTCCCAAACCCCCCACCACACCCCCCAAACCGTCGTACGTCCCCTTCCCGGGCAGCGCCTTCTTCCATGTGGGCCAGAAGTCCGCCGTCATCACGGCGATGGGCCGCCGCCTGGTCGCGGAGGGCTGTGGCCGCTACGAGTCCGGCCCGGGCCCCGACTGGACGGAAGCAGACCGCAAGTCGTACGCGGCCTGGCAACAAAAACAAGGCTTCAAAGGCAAAGACGCAGACGGAATCCCAGGCAAAAAAACCTGGGACGCCTTGAAGGTCCCCCGCTAGCCCCCAAGAGGGCGCCCTCCGGGGCGCCCTTCAAGGGGCGCGGGGAACTGCGCGCTCAGCCACGACGCTCCCGCACGTCAAAAAAACCGCCACCCCCACTCCCTAAGGGGCGCGGGGAACTGCGCGCTCAGCCACGACGCTCCCGCACGTCACAAACACCGCCACCCCCCCCGGAGGGGCCCCGCCGTCACCCCCCGCTAGGCGGATAGGACGGCCGCTCAGGAATCCCCACCCCCGCCGAGGGCAACGCAGGCAACGCCCCCTCGAAAACCCACGCAGCGAACAGCTCGTCCAACGGCTCCGCAGAATACCGAGCCACATGCGCCGCGAACGCAGCCGTGGTCACCGCCCCACCCCGATGCACGGTCACCCACCCCCGCAGCATCCGGAAGAACGCCTCGTCCCCCAACGCACACCGCACGGCGTGCAACACCAACCCGCCCCGCTCGTACAGCCGGTCGTCGAACATCAGCTTCCGCCCGGGATCGGCCAGCCGAAGATCCTGCGGCTTCCCGGCCAGCCCCCGGTGCGCGATCCCCGCCAGCGCCTGCGCACTGCGCCCACCCGACCGCTCGGACCACAACCATTCCGCGTACTTCGCGAACCCCTCGTTCAGCCAGATGTGCCGCCAGTCGGCGATGCTCACACTGTTCCCGAACCACTGGTGCGCCAACTCGTGCGCGACGAGCCGCTCGGACCCCCGCCCGCCGTCCACATGGTTCGCACCGAACAAGGACAGGCCCTGTGCCTCCACGGGCACGTCCAGCTCCTCCTCGGTGACCACGACCGCGTACTCACCGAAGGGGTAGGGCCCGAACAGCTCCTCGAAGAGCGTCATCATCGCGGGCTGCCGCGCGAAGTCCCGCGAGAACTCGGTGAGCAGCCGTGCCGGAATGTGCCCCGACTGCGGCACCCCGCCCAGTCCCGGGTCACCGAGCAGCACGGTCTGGTACTTGCCGATGGAGAGCCCGACCAGATAACTGGACGTCGGCGCCGCCTGCTCGTACACCCATGTGGTCGTGGACGCCTTGGGCGTACGCGTCAGCAGCCGCCCGCCCGCCACCACCGAGTACGCCGACGGCGTGGTCACGGCGATCTGGTACGAGGCCTTGTCGGCGGGCCGGTCGTTGCACGGGTACCAGGACGGCGCCCCCACCGGCTGGCTCGCCACCAGCGCCCCGTCCTCCAGTTCCTCCCAGCCGATCCCGCCGAACGGGCTCCGCACCGGCTTGGGGTTGCCCGACCAGTGGACCTCGACGGTGAACGCGGCCCCGGCCCGCAGCGGCTTCGCCGGGCGGATCCGCAGCCGGCCGCCCCGGTGCGTGTAGTGCGTGGCCCGCCCGTCGACCCGGACCCGCCCGATCCGGAAGTCGGCGAGGTTCAGCTGGAACTCGGCGAGCGGCGACCGGCCCGCTATGGCGTTCAGACGCGCGGTGCCGGACAGCCGGTTGGGTCCCGGACGGTAGTCCAGGGCGAGTTCGTACCGATGGACCCGGTAACGGGGATCGCCGTTCGCCGGGAAGTACGGATCCGCTCCCACTGTCTGCTGAACCACTGAAGTATCTGCTCCCTGCGCTGTGCTCGTACGGCGTGCCGGCATCGCCTCCCGGGCGCCGTACGAGCCGCGTCTGGGAACGCGACGCCTAGGAACGCCACGCCTCGATCGGGTTGCCCAGCCAACGGGTGTCGTCGGGAACGGATTCCGCCGCCATGACGAGGGACGCGGGTCCCAGTGTGCTGCGCGCCCCGACGGTGCTGCCGGGCAGAACGATTCCGCCCGGGCCCAGGGTGGCGCCCTCACGGAGGACCACAGTATCCGTCCTCAAGATCCGGTCGTGGAAGAGGTGGGTCTGCAGCACACAGCCACGGTTGACCGTCGCCGCGTCCTCCAGTGTCACCAGATCCGTCTCCGGCAGCCAGTAGCTCTCCACCCAGACACCCCTGCCGATGCGGGCGCCGAGGCCGCGGAGCCACAGGTTCATGACGGGAGTACCCGGCACGGACCCGGCCAACCACGGCACGGCGACGACCTCGACGAAGGTGTCGGCCAGCTCGTTGCGCCACACGAAACCGCTCCACAGCGGGTGCTCACCGGCCCGGTGACGCCCCACGAGCAGCCACTTCGCGACCACGGACAGCAGCCCGGCCGCCGCCCCGGCGCCCAGCAGCACCAGCCCGGCGAGCGCCCAGGCCCACGCCCCCAGCGCGCTGAGCGCGGCCACCGTCAGCACGGCGAGCGCCGCCGAGCAGAAGACGGGCACGATCCGGCACAGTTCGACGAGCCCGCGGGCCCACAGCAGCCGTACGGGCGGGTCGTACGTCAGGCTCTGGTCGCCGTCCTGTGTGGAGCGCGGCAGCCTGACCGGCGGCAGCCCCAGGTAGGAACTGCCCTTCTTGGCCTTCTTCGGCGTCGCGGACAGTACGCCGACGAGTCCGCCGTCCGGCACCGAGCGGCCAGGGCCGGTCATCCCGGAGTTCCCGAGGAACGCCCGGCGCCCGATCTCGGCCCGCCCGATCCGCATCCAGCCACCGCCCAGCTCGTACGGCGCGGTCAGCGTGTCGTCGGCCAGGAACGCGCCCTCGCCGACCGTCGTCAGGCTCGGCAGCGCGAGGACCGTCGACACCTCGGCGCCCCGGCCGATCCGCATCCCGAGCAGCCGCAGCCACACCGGCGTGACGAGTCCGGCGTACAGCGGGAACAGCGTCTCGCGGGAGCGGTCCATCAGCTGGGTGACGGTCCAGGCCTGCCAGCCGGTCCTGCTGTGCGTCGGATGCGTACCGGGCCGCAGCCCGAGGCTCAGCAGCCGCACGGCGACCAGCAGGAGCAGCGCGAACGCGAGACCGAAGGCGAGGGTCGCCGGCACCAGCGCCACCGCGGCGCCCCGCAGCGCGTCGACGAGCCCGGCGTCCGGGGAGACGAAGGCGCCCACGACGAGCAGCGCGGCCAGCCCCGACACCACGGGCAGCATCGTCAGCGCGAACCCGGTCGCCCCGTACATCACCCGCCAGTACGTGCCCTTCTGGGGGCGCTCCTTGGGCCAGTCCCGCTTGGCCTTGCCGAGCTTGGCCGCGGGCGAGCCCGCCCACCGCTGACCGGTGGGCACCTGCCCGGAGACCGCCGAACCGGGGGCCACCTCGGCCCGCTTGCCGACCCGGGCGCCGGGGAAGAGGATGCTGCGGGTGCCGACCACGGCGTGCGCGCCGACCTTGACCGGGCCGATCTCCAGCCGGTCGCCGTCCAGCCAGTGCCCCGACAGGTCCACCTCGGACTCCACGGCGGCACCGCGGCCCAGCTTGAGCATGCCGGTCACGGGCGGCAGCGAGTGCAGATCGACGTCCGGTCCCACCTTGGCGCCCAGCGCCCGCGCGTACCGCTCCAGCCAGGACCCGGTCAGCGAGGTCGCCCCGCTGAACTCGGCGAGCCGCTCGGCCGCCCACAGCCGCAGATGCACGCTCCCGCCGCGCGGATACCGGCCGGCCTGCACACCGCGCAGGAGCAGCCGTGCGCCGCCCGCCCCGATCGCGAGCCGTCCGGGCGGGCTGAAGAGCAGGGCGGCCATGGGGGCGATCAGCCACCAGGAGGCGGTCGGCGCCCACGGGTACGCCCCGAACCAGTGCAGCGCGTTGCCGAGCGCGGCCAGCGCCACGGTCCAGCGCAGCCCGAGCAGCGTGAACAGGGGGAGGAGCACCAGCAGCTGCACTGCCTTGGCCCGCAGGGGGACCGGCGCGATCAGCCGCTCGGCGCCGTCGCCCTGCGCGGACCTCTCCAGATGCCGGGCGAGCTTGCGCAGCACCGGCTGCTGGTAGATGTCGAGCACGGCGGCGCTCGGGTAGCGGGTGCGCAGCCGGGTGGTGAGCAGGGCGGCGGCGAGGCTGCCGCCGCCGATCGCGAAGAAGTCGTCCCGGGCGGAGCCCACCGGGATGCCCAGCACCTCGCTCCACTGCTCGGCGAGCCACGCCTCGGTCCCGTAGAGCTGCTCGGTGGGTCCGCCGGTCTCCAGGTTCTCCAGCGGCCAGGGCAGCGCGTCCCGGTCGACCTTGCCGGACGTACGGGTGGGCAGCTCGGGCACGAGCGCGATCAGCGGGACGAGGGCGGCGGGCAGCTCGGCCCGCAGCCGCTCGACGGCGGCGGCGTGATCCCAGCCGCCGCCCTCACCCCCGCCCTTTTGGACCTCACCCTCCCGGACCTCGTCCTGGATCTTCTCCTGGACCTCGTCCTGAAGCACGACATAGCCGACGAGCAGCTGGTTCCCGCCGCGCGCGGTGCGCACGGCGGCAGCGGCTCCGGCCACCCCGGGCAGCCCCTGGAGAGCGGTGTCGACCTCGCCCAGCTCGATCCGGCGTCCGCCGAGCTTGATCTGCTCGTCGGCCCGCCCGAGGAAGATCAGCCCCTCCGGCTCCGCCTTGACCAGGTCACCGCTGCGGTACGCGCGCTCCCACCCGAGCGATTCGAGAGGGGCGTACTTCTCGGCGTCCTTCTCGGGATCGAGGTAGCGGGCGAGCCCCACGCCCCCGATCACGAGCTGCCCACTGCCACCCATGGGCACGGGGTTCCCCGCCTCGTCGACGACGGCCAGTTCCCAGCCGTCGAGCGGCAGCCCGATCCGGATCGGCTCCTCGCCGGTCATGAGCGAGGCACAGGCCACGACGGTCGCCTCGGTGGGCCCGTAGGTGTTCCACACCTCACGCCCCTCGGTGACCAGGCGCTGCACCAGCTCGGGCGGGCAGGCCTCACCGCCGAAGATCAGCAGCCGTACCTCGTTGAGCGCCTCCGGCTCCCACAGGGCGGCCAGCGTCGGCACCGTGGAGACGACGGTGATCTCCTGCTCGACCAGCCAGGGCCCGAGGTCGGCGCCGCTGCGCACCTGGGAGCGCGGTACGGGCACCAGGCAGGCCCCGTAGCGCCATGCGAGCCACATCTCCTCGCAGGAGGCGTCGAAGGCCACGGAGAGCCCCGCCATGACCCGGTCACCGGGCCCGATGGGGTCCTCGGTGAGGAAGAGACCGGCCTCGGCGTCCACGAAGGCGGCGGCACTGCGGTGACTGACGGCCACGCCCTTGGGCTTGCCGGTCGAACCGGAGGTGAAGATGATCCACGCGTCGTGCCCGACCCCGGGCCGGGAGGCGGGCACCTCGCTGCGGCCCTCGACGGTCAGCTCGTGCCCGGCCCCGACGACGGCGCGTACGCCCGCCTCGCCGAAGACCAGCTCGGCGCGCTCGTCGGGGTCCTCGGCGTCCACCGGCACGTAGGCGGCCCCGGCGGCCAGTACGGCCAGAATGGCCACGTACAGCTCGTTGGTGCCGGACGGCACCCGTACGCCGACGCGGTCCCCGAGGCCGACCCCCGCGTCGCTCAGCCGTCGCCGCAGCGCCTCGACCTCTATGGCGAGGGCGCGGTAGCTGAGGGACCGGCGGCCGTCGTCGAGGGCGGGCTCGTCGGGATACGCGCGCACGGAGGCGTCGAGGATGTCGACGAGCGTGCGCGGTGAAGGTGCGGAGGCTGCGGAGAACCGCGCCCGGTCGCCGAACTCGGCCCGTACCTCGTCGTCGGACAACTGGAACGCGGGGCCATGCTGGAGGGCTGCCATCGGGTCCTCACATGTCGTACCCGGATGCACCGGGGGAGCCGGCGGGCCCGCAGGTATGCCTGGGGATATTCCACTCAGCTCCGAACAAGCGTGGAATTTTAGTACGACGCTAGCCCCGGCCTCGCGCCCCAGCGACGCGAACGGGTCCGTGCGGGCCCCTCCGGCCGGTGCCCGCACCTCTCTGACATGGGGTTATGTCACCCTGACGAGATGTGCCCCACACTTGCCGGAAACACGCTGATCGGCAGGCCGACTGTTCAGTTCTGATCGTTGATGGATATGACCGTCGTTCATGGTGATGGCGCCGCCGGGTTCTCGCTCCACTGAGCTGCCGTGTCCCGTGGGCCCTTTCAAGTGGCCTGCTGTGAGCGGCTGTTGAGGCCGAAAGCGGCGATGTTCCTTTGTGGCCGGTTGTGTTGACACTTGTCGTGGCCCGTGTGACGGTTGTGAATCTGGTCCTGGCCTGGACATGCACTCTTCGATCCACTCTTCGTTCATTCATTGACGGAAGTGAGAGTCATGAGCTCAGGAATACGGCGCCGCAGCATCCTGTCCGCGGCCGCGCTGGGCACCGCGGCGGGCTCGCTCGCCCTCTCCGCATCGACGGCACACGCATCGCACGGCTCCGCGCCGTCGGCGGCCGCCCTGCCCGCCGAGGACGGCTACGACCTGTGGCTGCGCTACCCGCAAGTGGAGGACGCCGGCCTGCTCGACCGCTACCGGGCCGCCCTCGGCACCCTGGTCCGGCAGGGCGGCGGCCCGCTCCAGCGGTCGGCGGCGGACGAGCTGGCCCGCGGACTGACCGGACTGCTCGGCACCCGGGTCAGGCCGCGAACCACCGCCGCGGCGAAAAGCGCGCTCGTGGTCGGCACCCCGACGAGCTCCGCCCTCGTCCGCGAACTCGTCGACCCGGCCGGCCTGGAGGGGCTGGGCGCCGAGGGATACGTCATCCGCGCGGTGCGCAAGCACGGCAGGGACCACGTCGTGGTGGCGGCGCTCGCCGACCGCGGCGTGCTCTACGGCGCCTTCCACCTCCTGAGACTCGTACAGACCCGGCAGCCGGTGGAGCACGTCGACCTCACGGAGTTCCCCGCCGCGCCGCTGCGCGTCGCCGACCACTGGGACAACCCGGACGGTTCCATCGAACGCGGCTACGCGGGCCGGTCCTTCTTCGACTGGGACGAACTGCCGCGCCTCGACGACAGATACACGGACTACGCACGCGCCCTGGCCTCGCTCGGCATCAACGGAGCGGTGATCAACAACGTCAACACCCCCGCCGACTACCTCGCCGAGCCGTTCCTGACCAAACTCGCCGCACTGGCCGGCGTGCTGCGCCGCTACGGAGTGACCCTGTACGTCACCGCGAACTTCGCCGCCCCCATGGTGCTCGACGGACTGGCCACCGCGGACCCCTTCGACGCGGAGGTGCGCGCGTGGTGGCCGAGGAAGGCCGCGGAGATCTACGACAGGATCGAGGACTTCGGCGGCTTCCTGGTGAAGGCCAACTCCGAGGGCCGCCCGGGGCCGCTGGACTACGGCCGCACCCACGCCGACGGCGCCAACCTGCTGGCGGACGCGGTGAGGCCGTACGGCGGGATCGTGATGTGGCGGGCGTTCGTGCACGACACCGACGCGGGCTGGGACCGGCAGGCCTACGCCGACTTCACTCCCCTGGACGGGAAGTTCGCGGCGAACGCCGTCGTGCAGATCAAGAACGGGCCGATCGACTTCCAGGTCCGCGAACCGGCCCACCCCCTGTTCGGCTCGCTGCCGCGCACCAACTCGATGATCGAGCTCCAGGTGACACAGGAGTACACGGGGCACGCCACCCATCTCTGCTACCTGGTCCCGCAGTGGAAGGAGGTCCTGGACTTCGACACGCTCAAGGCCGGCGAGGGCAGCACCGTGGCCCGTGTCGTGACCGGCCGCGTCCACGCGTACACGCACCACGGATTCGCCGGCGTGATGAACTTCGGCGACGACCGCAACTGGACCGGATCCCACCTGGCCGCCGCCAACACCCACGGCTACGGACGGCTGGCATGGGACCCGGGGCTGTCCGCGCGGGAACTGGCCGACGAATGGACCAGGATGACGTTCGGCAACGACCCCCACGTCGTCGCCACCGTCTCCGCCCTGCTGCTCGACTCCTGGCGCACCTACGAGGACTACACCTCGCCGCTGGGCACCGGCTACCTCACCCATCCGCCGGACGGCTCGGTGACCGGGCATCTCGACCCCAGCCCGACCACGACCGGCCAGTTCCACAAGTCGGACCGCGACGGCATCGGCTACGACCGTACCGCCACCACCGGAAACGGCTACACCAAGCTGTACGCCCCGGCGACGCAGGCGCTCTACGACTCGCTGGACGACTGCCCGGAGGAACTGCTCCTCTTCCTGCACCACGTCCCGTACACCCACCGGCTGGACAACGGCAGGACCGTGATCCAGCACATCTACGACACGCACTTCTCCGGCGCGGCCCGCGTGACGGAGATGAGCGGCCGGTGGGACGGGCTGCGCCGGCTCGTGGACCGCCGCCGCCTCGCCGAAGTGCACCACCGGTTCGCGCAGCAGCTGACCAGCGCGGACCAGTGGCGGGACACCCTGGTCGCCTACTGGTTCGAACTGAGCCGCGTCCTCGACGAGGACCGGAGCTGGCTCCAGGCGGTCGTGGCCCCGGCCGACACGGCCCTGCTGGGCGGGGAACGCAACGAGCTGCCGGTGCAGGTCGTCAACGCCACGGGCTCCGGGCTGCGCACCGAGATCACGCTGGACGTTCCCGAGGGCTGGCAGTCCGGGGACGCCACCACCTACGTCGACTCGCGCGAGGACGAGACGGTGAAGGTGGCCGTCGT
The DNA here is from genome assembly GCF_018070025.1 of Streptomyces liliiviolaceus. Taxonomy (NCBI): domain Bacteria; kingdom Bacillati; phylum Actinomycetota; class Actinomycetes; order Kitasatosporales; family Streptomycetaceae; genus Streptomyces; species Streptomyces liliiviolaceus. Next base: position 1,204,490 of record NZ_JAGPYQ010000002.1, on the reverse strand, counting down.
CCCGCCGCCCGCTCCCGCGCTCACCACCCTGCACGCACGCCTGCGCTCCGGCTCCGTGCCCGTGCTCGACGCCTCGCTGCGCAGTCTGGCCAGGACCGTCGTCCTGCCTCCGGCCGCCCGCTGCGTGCACGCGCTGGACGCCGGGCCCGCCTCGGCGCCGGTACTGAAGGACTACACCCGGCTCACCCCCGCCAGTGTCTGGGCCGAGGGAGCGGCCTTCGGCTGGGTGGGCAACACACCCGACGCCACGGACACGGGCCTGTTCGACGTCGTCCGCCGGGACTACGTACGCGACAGCGCCCCGGCCGTGCTCCGGCTGAAGCTGCCCGCGGGCCCCTGCACCGCCCACCTGCTCACCGGTGATCCGAACACGCTCAACAGGACACTGATCGTCCGCGTGGACGGAGTGGAGAAGGCCCGCACCCCACAGCTCGACGGCCGGGAGTTCACCTGGGTCGAGATCCCGCTCGGCGACGGACCCGCAGGCCGCGAGGTGGACGTGGAGCTCTCCGCGAAGCAGGGCCAGACCTGGCATCTGAGCGCCTGCGTGGTCCTGGCCGACGCATAGGACATCGGACGCACAAGACAACCGGACGCAACCGGACGCACAAAACACTGGTGGGGAACGAGCTCTGCCCGTTCCCCACCAGTGTTCTTGTGCTCTGTGTCCGAGGGGGGACTTGAACCCCCACGCCCGATAAAGGGCACTAGCACCTCAAGCTAGCGCGTCTGCCATTCCGCCACCCGGACAAGGTGTCTGTCGCGCGGGGTTCCCCTCGCGGCGACGAAGGAAACATTACCAGGCTTTGGAGAGCCCCCGATCACGGGGCGATCGCCCCGTGATCGCCGGGCGGCGGGCGTGAACGGCGTGTGACGGGCGTGGTCCGGCCTTGGGCGGGGAGGAACGGAGAGGGAGGATGAGGGGGAAGGACGTGGGGGACCACCAGCAGTGACAGTGGGAGGAAGCACGTGAGCGAGCAGGACACGGCCAGGAGCATCAAGGGTGAGGACGAGGTCGTCGACCTCTGCCGCGAGCTGATCCGGATCGATACGAGCAACTACGGCGACCACTCGGGCCCGGGCGAGCGCAAGGCCGCCGAGTACGTCGCGGAGAAGCTCGCCGAGGTGGGTCTCGAACCGCAGATCTTCGAGTCGCACACGGGCCGCGCCTCCACGGTGGTCAGGATCGAGGGCGAGGACCGCTCGCGGCCCGGACTGCTCATCCACGGCCACACCGACGTCGTACCGGCGAACGCCCAGGACTGGACGCACCACCCGTTCTCCGGCGAGATCGCCGACGGCTGTGTGTGGGGCCGCGGCGCGGTCGACATGAAGGACATGGACGCGATGACCCTCGCGGTCGTACGCGAGCGGGTGCGCAGCGGTCGCAAGCCTCCCCGCGACCTCGTGCTGGCCTTCCTGGCCGACGAGGAGGCGGGCGGCACGTTCGGCGCCAAGCACCTCGTCACCAAGCACCCCGATCTCTTCGAGGGCGTGACGGAGGCGATCGGCGAGGTCGGCGGCTTCTCCTTCACGGTCAACGAGAACCTGCGGCTGTATCTGGTGGAGACCGCCCAGAAGGGCATGCACTGGATGAAGCTGACCGTGGACGGCACCGCCGGGCACGGTTCGATGATCCACAAGGACAACGCGATCACCGAGCTGTCCGAGGCGGTCGGCCGGCTCGGCCGGCACAAGTTCCCGGTGCGGGTGACGAAGACCCTGCGGCACTTCCTGGACGAGCTGGGCGACGCCCTCGGCACCGAGCTCGACCCGGAGAACATGGACGCGACGCTGGCCAAGCTCGGCGGGATCGCCAAGCTCATCGGCGCCTCGCTCCAGAACACCGCCAACCCGACCCAGCTGGGCGCGGGCTACAAGGTGAATGTCATCCCCGGCCAGGCGACCGCGCACATCGACGCCCGCTACCTGCCCGGTTACGAGGAGGAGTTCCTCGCCGACCTGGACCGCATCCTCGGCCCGAACGTGAAGCGCGAGGACGTGCACGCGGACAAGGCCCTGGAGACCACCTTCGACGGGGCCCTCGTGGACGCCATGCAGACCGCGCTGATCGCCGAGGACCCGATCGCGCGGGCCGTCCCGTACATGCTCTCCGCCGGCACCGACGCCAAGTCCTTCGACGACCTCGGCATCCGCTGCTTCGGCTTCGCCCCGCTGAAGCTGCCGCCGGAGCTGGACTTCGCCGGGATGTTCCACGGTGTCGACGAGCGGGTCCCGGTCGACGCCCTGAAGTTCGGCGTGCGGGTGCTCGACCGCTTCATCGAGGCGTCCTGAAATAAACCGCTGAACCGACACTCCAATAATCGCCAGCGCGTACGGAGCCGACTGAGAAGAGTGAATGCGCTCATAAGCTCGTAGCCCTATTACTCCCTCCTCGTTACTGCTGATGTGATCCGCAGCTTGGATCACATGTGACTACTAGGAGGAACAATGATCAAGAAGATCGTCGCCGCTGCGGCTGCCACGGGTGGCCTCGTTCTCGCCGGTGCGGGTCTTGCGGTCGCCGACGCCGGTGCGCAGGGTGCTGCTGTCGGCTCCCCGGGCGTGCTCTCGGGCAACGTCGTCCAGGCGCCCATCCACATCCCGGTGAACGTCTGCGGCAACACGGTCTCCGTGATCGGGCTGCTGAACCCCGCCTTCGGCAACACCTGCACCAACGTCTGACCCTTTGCTCGACGTCTGACGATGTGTTCACCTCATGAGGGCCTGCATCCCATGAAGGTCTGAATCCATGAGGGTCAAAAGTCCGCGGCCCCGGAGTGCGTGCCATGCGCTCCGGGGCCGCCGATATTCCGTATACCGCGCTATCGCGCACCACACGGTTCACAAGGGGCAGGGAAAAGCTATGCGACAGGTCACCCGCAAAGGCCTGATGACGGTGGCGGCGGCAACCGGGGTCCTCGCGGCCACCGGGGGGTACGCGCACGCCGACTCGGGGGCGCACGGCACCGCTTCGGGCTCCCCGGGCGTACTCTCCGGCAACTCGGTACAGGCGCCGGTGCACGCGCCCGTCAACGTCTGCGGCAACACCGTGAACGTGGTCGGCGTGCTCAACCCGGCGGTCGGCAACAAATGCTCCAACAAGGGGCCGGGCAAGGGGACCGGCTCCGGCCACCACGGCAACGGCGGCTCGAACGGTGGAACGGGATCGCACGCCGGGGGGCACGCCGGTGACTCGCCCGGGGTGGGCTCCGGCAACCACGTGGAGATTCCGGTCGACGTACCGGTGAACGTCTGCGGCAACAGCGTCTCCGTGGGCGGGGTCGGCAACACGGCCACGGGCAACGCCTGCGGGAACACCGGCAGCGGCGGGCACGGGACCACGACTCCCGGGCACGGCGGGCACGGTGGACACGGCGGGCCCGACTCTCCGGGCAAGCCGGGACAGCCCGGTGACGCGGAGCACCCGGGTACACCGGGCGGCCCGGGCAAGCCGGGGCAGTCGGACGGCTCGGACGGTTCGGACGACTCGGGTCGGCCCGGTGCGGCGGGGCACGGAGGCGGGGGCGCCTCGAACGCCGACGCCTCGAACGCCTCGCACGCGCACGCCTCGGACGCGAACGCCGCCGGCGCCCGGGCCGACGGTTCCGCGCACCTCGCGCAGACCGGCGCCGGTGTGCCGCTCGGCCTCGCGCTGCCCGTGGGCGCGGGCGCGCTGCTGGCGGGCGCCGTGCTCTACCGCAAGGCACGCGCCTCGGCGTGAGCGCCTGAGCCCGGGCAGATCGTCCGGAGCGGGCCCCGCACGAGCGGGGCCCGCTCCGTTTCAGCCTTCCCGCGTCACCATGTGGCGCGCACCTGGCGGATGATCCGCCGGCGCAGCCGCACCCTGCGGCTGCCGTCGGTATGCAGGCTGAGGCGGTCCAGTTCCCAGTGTCCGTACTCCGCGTGGTCCGTGAGCAGGCGTGCCGCTTCCTTGCGGGAGACCCCGCGCGGCACATACACGTTGACAAATTCGTATTCCGGCATCGCATCTATTGTGCGTGCGGAGGCCCGGTACGGATAGCGTCTGCACTATGTCTGATGCTGCGCAGCCCACCGCTGCCGAGGTACGCGCCGCCGCCGAGGCGGTGAAGACCGCGCTCGACCGCCACCTGGCGGCGGTCGAGCGCAGGTCGGGTGAGGACGACCCGGCCGTCTACGAGGCGTTCAACGAGTTGGCTGCGGCCGCCGAGGAGTACGACGAGCTTCTCTACGACCGCTACGACGAGGTCACCCCTTTCGAGATCCCCGGCTCGGACGACGCCCTGCCGCCGTACACCGGGCCGGAGGAGCCCAACGCGCTGAGCGTGCTGATCCGCCGGGACTACGCGGTGGTGGAGCCGCAGCGGCTGCTGGCCCAGGCGCAGCGGGTCGAGGCGGTCGAGGAGTCCGGGGCGGTGACGGCGGGCTTCGACGCCGCGTCCGGGACCGTGCACGGTGCGCTCGGCGTCCTGTTCGGCGAGTTCGAGCCCGACGAGATCGCCTCCCGGCACAAGGAGTTCGGCCTGGAGGAGGGCGACTCGACGCTGTGGGTGACCGCCTCGGACGAACCGGTGGAGCCGGGTGAGTGGCTGGAGGCCCCGTTCGACCAGGCCGACACCCACCAGGTGGTGTGCCGCTTCGACGTCAGCGCGGTCTTCGACGACGACGCCGATGACGGCATCGACGACCTCGACGGTATCGACGACATCGAGGACGAGGTGACGGACACCGTCGAGCCGGAGCTGGAGGGCACCCTCGACGAGACGGATGCGGAGGCGGCGGACCTGAGGTCGCGCAACGCGGACCGCTGACGGTCCGGCCGCACTCCGGACAGCCCGCTGCACTGCCACGGTGGCGGTCACCGGCCCCGCAAGGGCCCGGTGACCGCCACCGTCGCGTCAGGGGTACGGGCCCGGGCTCAGACCGACGGCGGGATCTGAGCCGTGATCAGGGCCGGGAGCCTCGTCGTACGGGGCTTCGCGGCGATCTCCGCCACCGCGCGCGGCAGCGCCTGCTCCACGCCGTGGACCACGGAGAGGTGCCGGTCGGCGCGGCCGAAGGCGGTGTAGACCCAGGGCCGGGAGAGCGCCTGTGCCGCGTCGCCGGGCAGCACCACGACCGCGGCGGGCCAGCGGACCCCGACGGCCTGGTGGGCGGTGAGCGCCCAGCCGTGCCGCACGGTCTGCTCCACCCGCTCCTTCGGTACGACGACGGGCTCGCCCGCGCACTCCAGGTGCAGCCCGTCGGCGTCGGCCTTCACCACCTGGCCCAGGACCGAACGGCCGGGCGCCGCGGAGTACGCCACCCGGTCGCCCGGGTCGAAGCCGCCGAAGCGGCCGGGGCCAGGGTTGAGCCGCTCCTTCAGCGCCGCGTTGAGCACCCGCGTGCCCGCCGCGCCGCCGTGGCCCGGTGTGATCACCTGGGTCTCCTCGGCGGGGATGCCGATCGCGCGCGGCACCGAGTCGGCGACCAGCTGCACGGTGCGGTGGATCGCCTCCCCGGCGTCCCGCACCGGGATGATCACCACTTCCTTGCCCGGTGCCTCGACCTGGTTCAGCTCGCCGATGCCGATGCCCGAGACCAGTTCGCCGACGGGACCCGGATCCGGGGTCCGTGAGGCGATCTGCGGGCACACCCGCGTGGCGAGCAGATCCGCGAACACCCGTCCGGGGCCCGCCGACCACAGCACACCGGGGTCCCCGCTCAGGACGAGCCGGGCGCCGTCGGGCAGCGACTCGGCGAGCATCGCCGCGCTCTCGATGTCGAGCTGCGGCGCGTCCAGCACGATCAGGAGATCGGTCCTGAGCATGCCGTCGCGGTCGCGCCCCGGGCCCTCCTCGCCGGAGAGCAGACCGGCGACGGTGGCCACGACGGACGACGGACCCGCGTCCGCGTCCGAGGCCGCGTCGCGCGCGTCCGCGCCGGCGAGCAGGTCCGCGAAGCGGCGGCGGCCGTCCGGGTGGTGGGCGGCGGCGCACACCCTGAGGCCGAGGGACAGAGCGGCCGCCGCCAGGGCCGCGGGCTCCGCGCGGGACGCCTCGCCGCCGGTGTGCAGGACCAGGCCGCGGCCCGCGACCGCCCGGATCAGCTCGGCGGCCGAGCCGGTCGCGGCCGGCTCCCACGCCGCGGCGGCGCCTTCGTCCTTGGGCAGGGAGTTGACCACCCGGGCCAGCCCGTCGGCGAGGCTCTCCTCGGCGAGCGCGTACCGCTCCAGACCGATGAGAACGCGCACCGGACGCGCCTCCTCGGCCTCCTCCCCGTCCTCGCCGCTCTCGTCGTCCCGGGCGGCGTCCTCCACGGGCCGCCGGGGGGCCGGGGGTGTGCCACCGGGCTCGTCCAGCGCGTCCTGGAAGACCAGTGCGTCACCCTCGGCCAGCGCGCTCTGCACGGCCGCGTCGGGGTCGGGCACCGAGCGCTGCGCGAGCGCGGTGTGCAGCGCCGCGGCTTCCAGGGCGGTGTGCCCCACCAGCGCCGCCTGTTCGAGGAGCCACACCGTGACCGCGCGGCCCCGCCGCTCGTCGTCAGGACCGCACTCCGCGCCGAGCAGGGCCCGGGCGAACCCGTCGGCCTGCTCGGGACGCACGCCCGCCACACGGAGCAACTGCCACGGGTCCTCGCGCAGCTGCCCGTCCGCTCCCTCGCCGAGGGTGGCGGCGGTCTGCGGGGCCAGGGCCTCCGGGGCACCGCCCCGCACGAGCACGGCCCGGACCGCGTCGACGGACTCCGAGGCCATCGACGCCGGGGCGCCGGAGGGCACGGGCTGCGGGCGGCGCACCGGCTCCTGCGCGACCCGGCGCGGGGCGGGCTCCGGCCCGCTGAAGACGCTCGCCGAGGGCTTCTCGCCGCTCTCCACCGCCCGGACGGCCGCGAGCAGATCGGCGGCCTTCCCGCTCAGTGCCGTCCCGGCCAGGACCGGTCCGTCCTTCTCCGCCTTCCGCCGCTCGATCCGCTCCCGCAGCTCCCGCTGCGCGGCCAACTCGGCCTCGGCCTCGGACAGCTGGGCCGCACCCTCGGTGGCGTCCCCGGCGGGACTCCCGGTGTCCTCGGCGGCGCTGTCGACGGCCTCACCGTCCGTGCCGGCGTCCCCGTCGAGGGAGCTGTCCTCACCCGAAGCGCCCTCCACGGTGTCCGCCGAAGCGGTCACGTCGGCCCCGGTGTCCGGCCGGGCCTCCGTACCGGGCCCCTCGGACTCGGGACCGGCGTCCGGCGTCCCCGGCTCGGCTTCCTCCGCGGCGGCGGACGGCTCCGTGGTCACAGCGTGCTCCAGTCGTGATCGGGATAGTGGTGCACGGGCGCCGACACGTCGTCGAGCGCCCGGCAGATCTCGTCAGGAAGACTAAGGGTCTCCACTGACAACGCAGCCGTGAGCTGCAGCGCGTTGCGCGAGCCGATGATCGGGGCGGCCACCCCCGGCCGGTCGCGGACCCAGGCGAGAGCCACCTGGAGCGGCGTCACCGCCAGGCCGTCCGCCGCCGTCGCCACCGCGTCCACGATGCGGCTCGCCGCGTCGTCCAGATACGGCGCGACGAACGGCGCCAACTGCTCCGAGGCACCCCGCGAGTCCGCGGGCGTCGCGTGCCGGTACTTGCCCGTCAGGACGCCCCGGCCCAGCGGGGAGGACGGCAGGAGCCCGATGCCCAGGTCCAGCGCGGCGGGCAGCACCTCGCGCTCGACACCGCGCTGCAGCAGCGAGTACTCCATCTGCGTGCTCGCCAGCCGCGTACGGGTCCCGGGGGCCGCGAGCTGCCAGGTCGCCGCCTTCGCGAGCTGCCAGCCGCAGAAGTTGGAGACCCCGGCGTACCGGGCGCGGCCGCTGCTGACAGCGATGTCGAGAGCCTGGAGGGTCTCCTCCAGCGGCGCGTCCGGGTCGAAGGCGTGGACCTGCCACAGGTCCACATGGTCCGTGCCGAGCCGGGCCAGCGAGGCGTCGAGGGCGGACAGCAGATGTCCCCGCGAGCCGTCGAACCGCCGGTCCGGGTCGGGCACACTGCCCGCCTTGGTGGATATGACGAGGTCCCGGCGGGGCACGAGCCCGTCCATGAGCTGTCCGAGCAGATACTCGGCCTCCCCGTCCCCGTACACGTCGGCCGTGTCGACGAGGGTCCCGCCCGCCTCCCAGAACGCCTTCAACAGGTCCGCGGCGTCGTGCTCGTCGGTGTCCCTGCCCCAGGTGAGGGTGCCGAGACCGATGCGGGACACGCGCAGGCCGGTACGGCCGAGATGCCTCTGCTCCATGGTGGCTGAGATTACTGGCCACGGGTCGACGTGTGGGAAGCCTGTGGACAACCTTCGTCACATGATCCGCGACGCTGTCCCTGCCGCTCGGCCCGGTGGCGCGCTAGGGTGCCGGACAAGGGACGTTACTGATCAGTAAGGGGAATCGGCCATGCAGCTCGGGATCAACCTCGGCTACTGGGGTGCCGGAATGGACGCGGACAACCTCGCCGTGGCCAAGGAGGCCGACCGCCTCGGGTACGCGGTCTGCTGGGCCGCCGAGGCGTACGGATCGGACGCGGCCACCGTGCTGAGCTGGGTCGCCGCCCAGACCGAGCGGATGGACGTCGGGTCGGCCATCTTCCAGATCCCGGCCCGCCAGCCCGCGATGACCGCGATGACCGCGGCCACCCTGGACTCGCTCTCCGGCGGCCGTTTCCGCCTCGGCCTCGGCGTCTCCGGACCACAGGTGTCCGAGGGCTGGTACGGCGTCAAGTTCGACAAGCCGCTGGCCCGCACCCGTGAGTACGTCGAGATCGTGCGCAAGGCGATGACCCGCGAGCGCCTGTCGTACGAGGGTGCGCACTGGACCCTGCCGCTGCCGGGCGGCCCGGGCAAGCCGCTCAAGCTGACCGTGCACCCGGAGCGCGAGCACATCCCGCTCTACATCGCCGCGATCGGCCCGAAGAACCTGGAGCAGACCGGCGAGATCGCCGACGGCGCCCTGCTGATCTTCCCGTCCGCCGACCATCTGGAGGACACCGCGATCAAGCACCTGCGCGCGGGCCGCGAGAAGGCCGGTCTGACCATGGACGGCTTCGACGTCTGTCCGACCGTGCCGCTCGCGCTCGGCGAGGACAAGGACGTGGCGGCACTGGCCGACATGTTCCGTCCGTACACCGCGCTCTACGTGGGCGGCATGGGCAGCCGCAAGCAGAACTTCTACAACCAGCTTGCCCAGCGCATGGGGTACGAGCAGGAGGCCGCCGAGATCCAGGACAAGTACCTGTCCGGCGACAAGGAGGGCGCGGCGGCCGCCATCCCGCACCAGCTCATCGACCAGACCACGCTGCTCGGTTCCGTGGACCGCATCGCGGACCGGATGAAGGCCTACGCGGCCGCGGGTGTCACCACGCTCACGCTGGCCCCGGCGGGCTTCACCCTGGACGAGCGGATCGCCGCGCTGCGGGCCGGCACCGACGCCGCCGAGCGGGCCGGGGTCGCGTAACCGCGCCCGGCGGGACGCGGGAGCCGCGCGGGACGGGAGAGTTCTGCGGCCGTGGTGGGGGCTCGGGGGGTCTTCCCCGCCACGGCCGTCACGGAGAACAACGCGCGACGGCCCGCTCGGTTACGCGCCCGGCATTCCCTGCGCGTCCACCGTTCAGCGGATTTGTCCGACACAGATGTTGCCGCACCCCTGGCTGCCCATTTGACTCGTTCTTTGCGGACTCCCGCAGGAGGCGGGAGTCGCGCGTGGAGGTGGCAGTCATGCTTTCGGCCAAGAGTCTCTTCCAGGAGATCATCGACAACGACGAGTCCTTCCGGCTCTTCTGCTCCATCGCCGCCAGCGGGGAGACACAGGGCGGCTGGGAGAACGCGCGGATCGCGGCCCTCGTACCGGAGGCCGAGCGCGCGCTCGCACCCAAGATCACCCGGCACGGTGCGGACGAGGACAAGCACGGCCGGATCTTCAACGCCCTCATGAAGAAGCGCGGTCTGACGCCGGTGGAGATCCCGCCCGAGACCGACTACACGATGCTCCTGGAGAAGAACGGCATCGGCCTCACGCACGACAAGCTCAAGCGCGACGAACCCCTCACCGTGCAGGACATCGTCACCTACCTGTCCCACAGCAGGGTCACGGAACAGCGGGCCGCGGACCAGATGGTGATGCTCCGCAAGGACTTCGGGGACCATCCCGAGATCGGCAAGGCCGTACGGATGATCTCCGACGACGAGGACAACCACCTCGCGTACTGCCACGAGGAACTGCTGCGCTTCGCCCGGGCCGGTCACGGCCGGACCATCCAGCGGACACTGCGCGAGTGCGCGCTGGCCGAGGCCCGTGTCTACCGCGACGTCAGCCTCGCCGTGATGGCCCGCATGGGACGCATCCTCGGCTGGTCCCGGCCCAAGGCGGCGCTGCTCACCACGGGCATCCGCGCCATGTACGCGTACGAGCGGGCGGCCGGCTGGCGGCGGATGGTCTCCCTGACGATGCCGGAGCGGCGCGACGCCCTGGGTGGCCCGGCGACGGCGGCATCCGGATACGCCTGACCGCCCTCCCGCCCACCGCTCAAGGCCCGCCGCCGTCCACCGCAGGCGTCCACCACGCGCGCGTGGCGCCTCGTACGCGTCACGCGCGCGTGGAGCCCGTCCGGGCCCGGCCGCGACCCGCTACAGCCACCCCCGCCGCTTGAAGAGCCGGAACAGCAGCACCTCCAGGACCACCATGATCGCGATCACCGCCGGGTAGGCCCAGAGCCAGCGCAGCTCCGGCATGTGCTCGAAGTTCATGCCGTAGATCCCCGCGATCATCGTGGGGACCGCGGCCATGGCCGCCCACGAGGAGATCTTCCGCATGTCGTCGTTCTGCCGCACGCTCATCTGCGCCAGATGCGCCGACAGGACGTCCGAGACCAGCCGGTCCAGGGACTCCACCGACTCGTTGACCCGGGTCAGGTGGTCGTTGACGTCCCGGAAGAACGGGTGCGCCTTGTCGTCGACGAACGGCACCGCGGGGCCGACCACCCCGGCGCCCGCCAGACGGTTCAGTGGCACCGACAGCGGCCCGGTGGCCCGGCGGAACTCCTGGATCTGCCGCTTGAAGGTGTAGATCCGGGACGCGGTGTGCCGGGAACCGCCGTCGTCCGGCGAGAACACCTCCGCCTCCAGCTCCTCCAGGTCGGTCTGCAGCTCGGTCGCCACCTCCAGGTAGTGGTCGACGGTGGCGTCGGCGATCGCGTACAGCACCGCCGTCGGACCGAGGCGCAACATCTCCGGGTCCTTCTCCAGCCGGCCGCGCACCGACTTCAGGGGCGAGCCCTCGCCGTGCCGCACGGTCACCACGAAGCAGTCGCCCAGGAAGATCATCAGCTCGCCGGACGACACGGCGTCGCTGTCCGGCTCGTACGTCACCGGCTTGAGGACCGCGAACAGCGAGTCGTCGTAGACCTCCAGCTTGGGCCGCTGATGCGCCTTGAGGGCGTCCTCGACGGCCAGCTCGTGCAGCCCGAACTCGTCCGTGACGAGACCGAACTCCCGCTCCGTCGGCTCGTGCAGCCCTATCCACACGAAGGCGTTCCCGTAGGCACGTGCCGCGGCCAGCGCGTCGGACAGGTCCTCCGGGCCCTCCGTCCGGTGCCCGTCCCGGTAGATGGCGCAGTCCACGATCACAGAGCGAATTCTCCTGTCGCTGGTTCTCCGGCGCACCCGGTGGGGCGCCTACGCTGGGCCGCATGCCCACCTTGATCCTTGTCCGGCACGGACGCTCCACCGCCAACACCGCGGGACTCCTCGCCGGATGGACACCCGGCGTCGCCCTCGACGAGCGCGGCAGCGCGCAGGCGGCGGCCCTGCCCGGGCGCCTCGCGGACATCCCGCTCGCCGAAATAGTCAGCAGCCCCCTCCAGCGCTGCCAGGAGACGATCCAGCCGCTCCTCGACGCCCGTCCCGCCCTGACGGCCCACTCCGACGACCGCATCGGGGAGTGCCACTACGGAGACTGGTCCGGCCGCAAACTCGCCGAGCTGTCGGGCGAGCCGCTGATGGAGGTCGTCCAGGCACACCCCTCCGCCGCCGCGTTCCCCGGCGGTGAGTCCATGCGCGCGATGCAGACCCGCGCCGCCGCGGCGGTACGGGAGTGGAACGCGCGCGTGGAGCGCGATCACGGCGGCGACGCCGTCTATCTCATGTGCTCGCACGGCGACATCATCAAGTCGCTCGTGGCCGACGCACTCGGTCTTCATCTGGACCTCTTCCAGCGGATCTCCGTAGAACCGTGTTCCATCACCGCGATCCGTTACACACGACTGCGGCCATTTCTCCTACGGCTCGGGGACACCGGCGATCTCGCCTCCCTCGCGCCGCGCGAGGAGCCGTCCGGCGGCGACGCCGCGGTCGGGGGCGGTGCGGGCGCACCGTGATCGTCGGCCGCAGTAGGGTGATGCGGTCGAAGCAGCGCGGCAGTTGTCCGCGGCAGACGCAAGTGACGGCAGAAGCAGTCGATCGATCCAATGGAGACAGGACGTGTCCCGTCAGGTGTTCCTCTACGACCCGCCGGACCGTTTCGTAGCCGGTACGGTCGGGCTGCCAGGGCGCCGTACCTTCTTCCTGCAGGCCTCCTCCGGCCCCCGGGTGACCAGTGTCGCCCTGGAGAAGACGCAGGTCGCGGCGCTCGCCGAACGAATGGACGAGCTTCTCGACGAGGTCGTACGGCGCACCGGCGGCATCGCCCCCGTCCCCGTGCTGCCCCCGACGGCGGTCTCCGACACCGCCCCGCTCGACACGCCCGTCGAGGAGGAGTTCCGGGTCGGCACCATGGCCCTCGCCTGGGACGGCGACGAGCAGCGCATGATCGTCGAGGCCCAGGCGCTCGTGGAGCTGGACGCCGACTCCGAGGAGGACCTGGCCGCTGCCGAGGAGGAACTGCTCCAGGACGAGGAGAACGGGCCGCCGATGCTGCGCGTGCGCCTCACCGGCGCACAGGCCCGCGCCTTCGCCAAGCGCGCCCTCGAAGTCGTCAACGCGGGCCGGCCGCCCTGCCCGCTGTGCAGTCTCCCGCTCGACCCGGAAGGACACGTATGTCCGCGCCAGAACGGATACCGTCGCGAGGCGTGACCACGGCCGAACTGCTCACCGAGGGCGAGCTGACCGTCCGCGGCCGCATCCGGGAGGCCTCGAACGCGGTACTGCTGTGCGACGTGTCGTACGAGGGACGCGAGGCGACCTGCGTCTACAAGCCGGTCGCCGGCGAGCGCCCGCTGTGGGACTTCCCCGACGGCACCCTCGCCCAGCGTGAGGTCGCGGCCTACGAGGTGTCCGAGGCCACCGGCTGGGGGCTCGTCCCGACCACCGTGCTGCGCGAAGGACCGTACGGCCGGGGCATGTGCCAGCTGTGGATCGAGCCGCCGGACGACGAACCGGAGGACGGCCACGGCGACGCAGGCCAGGTCATCGAGGGAGGCGCCGGGCTGCTCGCGCTCGTCGACGCCGAGGAGCCCGGTGAGGGCTGGAAGGCCATCGGCCTCGCCGAGGTCGGCGAGGGGCGCACCGCCCTGCTCGTGCACGCCGACGACGAACGGCTGCGCCGGCTCGCCGTCCTCGACGCGGTGATCAACAACGCGGACCGCAAGGGCGGGCATCTGCTGCCCACCTCCGGGGGACGGCTGTACGGAATCGACCACGGCGTGACGTTCAACGCCGAGAACAAGCTGCGGACGCTGTTGTGGGGCTGGGCGGGGGAGAAGCTCACCCCTGAGGCCGTCGAGGCCCTGGAACGGCTCAGGGACGCCCTGGGAGGGCCGCTGGGCGTACGGCTGGGGGAACTGATCACCGAGGCGGAACTGGACGCCACACGCGCCCGTGTGGCCGATCTGCTCGCCTCCGGACGGCATCCCGGGCCCTCGGGGGAGTGGCCCGCGATCCCTTGGCCACCCGTATAGCCCGGACGCACACTTCGAGGCCACGCGCAAGAACGCCTGTCCGGCCATCTGCCCTGGTCCGGTTCGTATACGGAACATCCGTCCGGTTAGGCTCAAGGTATGCATGCCTGGCCCGCTTCCGAGGTCCCCGCCCTGCCCGGCAAGGGCCGCGACCTCAGGATCCACGACACCGCGACCGGTGGTCCTGTGACCCTCGACCCCGGTCCCGTCGCCCGTATCTATGTCTGCGGCATCACTCCGTACGACGCGACCCACATCGGTCACGCGGCGACCTACAACGCGTTCGACCTCGTACAGCGCGTGTGGCTCGACACCAAGCGGCAGGTTCACTACGTCCAGAACGTGACGGACGTCGACGACCCTCTGCTGGAGCGCGCCGCGCGGGACAACGTCGACTGGGTCTCCCTCGCCGAGCAGGAGACGACCCTCTTCCGCGAGGACATGACCGCCCTGCGGATGCTGCCCCCGAGGCACTACGTCGGCGCGGTCGAGGCCATACCCGGGATCGTCCCGCTGGTCGAACGGCTGCGGGACTCCGGTGCCGCCTACGAACTGGAAGGTGACGTCTACTTCTCCGTGGAGGCCGATCCGCACTTCGGCGGGGTGGCCAACCTCGACGCGGCGGCCATGCGGCTGCTGTCCGCCGAGCGCGGCGGCGACCCGGACCGTCCGGGCAAGAAGAACCCGCTCGACCCGATGCTGTGGATGGCGGCCCGCGAGGGCGAGCCCAGCTGGGACGGCGGTTCGCTCGGGCAGGGACGGCCCGGCTGGCACATCGAGTGCGTCGCGATCGCGCTCGACCACCTGGGAATGGGCTTCGACGTCCAGGGCGGCGGCTCCGACCTCGCCTTCCCGCACCACGAGATGGGCGCCTCCCACGCACAGGCACTGACCGGCGAGTTCCCCATGGCCAAGGCGTACGTGCACGCCGGCATGGTCGCGCTCGACGGCGAGAAGATGTCCAAGTCCAAGGGCAACCTCGTCTTCGTGTCCACGCTCCGCCGCGAGGGCGTCGACCCGGCGGCCATCCGGCTCGCCCTGCTCTCGCACCACTACCGGGCCGACTGGGAGTGGACCGACCAGGTGCTGCGGGACGCCGTCGCGCGCCTGGAGCGCTGGCGGGCCGCCGTGTCGCGGCCCGACGGACCGCCGGCCGAGGCGCTCGTCGACGAGATCCGCGAGGCCCTCGCGAACGACCTGGACGCGCCCTCGGCCCTCGCGGCCGTCGACCGCTGGGCCGCCCTCCAGGAGGAGCGCGGCGGTACGGACGAGGGCGCCCCCGGCGTCGTCTCCCGCGCCGTGGACGCCCTGATGGGTGTGGCCCTCTAGGCCCTGTCGCGCACGACGCCGGGCGCCGGACGGGTCCTCGCCCGTCCGGCGCCCTCTGTGCGCTCCACCGCGCGTCAGGCGTGCGGTGGTCCGTCCGTCAGGCCGCTACTTGTTCACGATCACGGCCTGGATGGTGTTCGTCGAGGAGTCGTAGATCCCGATGACCTGCTGGCCGAAGGCGAAGGCCTCCTGGACCTCGTCGTGCGTCACCTGGTTCGGGTTGACCAGCGGACGCCAGGCCTGGTTGATGTACAGGTAGAGGATCGACGGCTGGCCCGGCAGCGGGGTGACGACGTCCCAGAAGTGCTCGGCGACACCGCTCGTCAGCGCGGCGGCCTCGACGGCGCTGCGCATGACCAGCGGCTGGCCCTGCTGTTGCTGCTGCTGCCCGCCGAGTTGCTGGAGCAGCTGCTGGAACGGCTGCTGCTGGCCCAGCTGCTGGAGCTGCTGCTGCAGATGCTGGGGAACCTGCTGGCCCATGCCCTGTTGGCCCATGCCCTGCTGGCCGAAGGGCTGCTGCTGCCCGTACCCCTGCTGCTGGCCGAACGGCTGCTGCTGCCCGTAGCCCTGCTGCTGCCCGAACGGCTGCTGCTGGCCGAACTGCTGGGGCCCGAACTGCTGCTGGCCGTAGCCCTGCTGCTGTCCCTGCTGCGGGGGAGCCGTGCTCGGGCCCTGCTGCTGGCCCTGCTGGCCGAACCCCTGCTGGCCGTAGCCCTGCTGTCCCTGTTGGCCCTGCTGGCTCATCTGCGGGGTGGTGCTCATGCGGGTGCCACCTTCCCTCAATGGTTGGGCGATGGTTGGGCGTTGCTGGGTGATGGTGGGTCGTGGAGACCGCTCATCGGACGTGGCCCGATGGCCGGTCGGTCGGGTCAGCCCGTGACGACCAGGCCGACGATCTCGTCGTCCGAGAACCAGACCCGTACGTCGGGCCTGCCACCGGCGAAGGCGGCCTGCACCGACTGGCGGATCTCGGGAGACGGGTTGTGCAGGCTCCGCCAGCCGCCGGCCACGTAGAGCCGGAGCCTGGGCGGGAGTTCACGCGGATAGGGCACCAGTTCGTCCCAGTACCGTTCGGCCTGGCCCGAACCGACCGCCCCCGGCAGCAGATGGGCCACCGCCGCCTTGATGTCCGGCCGGCTGCCGATCCGCTGCGACGCGGGCCGGCCCGGCGCGTCCTGCTGCGGGGACCCGGTCGCCCGCAGCACCTTGCGCGCCTTCTCCGGGGTCATCGACTCCTGACCGGCCGCCCTGAGCATGCCCTGCAGCGCGGCCAGGGCGCCGACCACCACCGGGGAGGCGGAGGACGTCCCGGAGAAGGTGTCCGTGAACCAGGCGATCTCCTCGGCGCCGCCCTGCAGATCGCCGGGCCGGTCCCAGAAGCCGCCGGTCGTGGTGACCTCGCGGCCCCACCCCTGCGCGTCCACCCGCGCCCCGTAGTTGGAGAACGCCAGTCGCGAGCGGTCCGGGCCGTGGTCGCGGCCGTGGGTGCCGGGCGGCGGGGCGCCCGCGCCGACCAGGATCGCGCCGGAGGACTGGTGGGACGGGTTGAAGGGGTTGCGCCACCACTCGGGGAATTCGTCGGGGCGGCGTTCGTACACGGCGTCGTCCAGCGACTCGCCGCCGTTGCCGGCGGCCTCCACCACGATGATGCCGCGGGCGGTCGCGTACCGGATGGCCGCGAAGTCGTCGGGCCACCACTCGACGGGGGTGTAACCGCGCTGGTCGTCGCGCTGCTGGTAGTCGAACCGCGGTCCCGGGCGGTGCAGTTCGATCAGGATGATGTCGCCGGGGCCGAGCCGGTCGGCCGCCGCGTGGATCGCCGCCGCCGTGCCGATGCCGTGGAAGGAGGCGGCCGCGGTCACGCTGTCCGGCGCGATGCCGGTGATCCCGTACTCGTTGCGGTCGCCGCCGATCACCCCGATCACGGCGGTCCCGTGATTGCGCCAGGCCAGGTCCTGGATCGGGGTGCCCACGACGACGCCCGCGAGCTTCGCCGCGAGGTCCTCGTGGCCCAGCTGCCAGGCTCCCTCCACGTCGATCACGGTGACGCCCTGGCCGGACCCGCCGGGCCGCTGCCAGGCCCAGTACGCGTCCACGCCCTCGGGTGCGGGGCGCAGATAGCCCTGACGGCTGGTGAAGTCGGGTGTGACGGGGGCGCCCTCCTTGTGGCGCCTGGTCTCGTCGGCGCTCTGGCCGACGGAGCCCACGGAGGCCGGTACGGCGGCCGGTTTCACGTACGCCGTGGCGATCTCCGGCAGCGCGGCGATCCGTGAACGCAGTTCCTGGGCCCGTTCCTCGCCGCCCCGTACCCGGTAGAACAGGCCGAGGTCGGGCAGTGTCTCGGCGCCGTCGGCCGGTGGCGGGGCCGCCGACCGGAGCCGCTCCTCGCTGCCGAACAGCGGCTCAAGGGCGAGCTGTTCGTCACTGAGGAACATGGTGAGTGCCGACACATCGGCGCCGGCCGCCGAACGGACCCCCTGGGCCCCGGCGCGCAGTCGGGGCTCGGGCCGAGCGACGACGATCAGCTCCTGCTCGGCTCCCCGGTAGTTGAATCCCGCTCCGTCGGGCCCCGGTCCGGACGCTCCCGGGCCCTGCTCCGGCTGTACCTGGTCGGTCATCGCGTGCCGCTCCCTTCGGTCCGTGCAGGTGCTCAAGTGGTCGGTGTCGCCGTCCAGTTGTCGTTCGCCTTGTGGTCCGCCCCGTCGTTCGCGGGCGAACTGTTTCGGTGCTGTTTCCTCCGGTTGTGTCCTCCGGGCACACCCTGCTCCTCCCGGGCCGACTCGTCCACCCCCGAGTTCGCCAACTGCGTTTGACAACAAGTTGAATTGGGTAACGTGTGCAATTCGTCTGGAAACCGATGTCACGCCACAATCCGGCCAAAGGCTGCGGAGACGGATGTCATGTGATGGGGTGACAGCGTCTGTTGACCGCAGGGCCGACAGCGCGTCGGCCCCCTCGTGGAAGGACGCACCGTGGCACTCGCAGACCGTTCCTTCGCACGTCGAAGACTCCTCACCACGGCCGCCGCCGTCGGCGGCGCGACACTCCTGGGCGGCACGGCGCACGCGGCCGAAAGGCGGGAGAAGGCCTGGCCCGATCGCTTTCCGCTGCCGGCCGGCTTCCAGCCGGAGGGCATCGCCATCGGCTCGGCCCCGTACGCGTACTTCGGATCGCTCGCCGACGGCTCCCTCTACCGCGCGAGCCTCGCCACCGGGCGGGGCTCCGTCATCAGCCGGGGCCCCGGCGCCGGACACCCCAGCGTGGGCCTGAAGATCGACGGGCACGGCCGGCTGTTCGTCAGCGGCGGGGCCGGCGGCGATCTGCGGACCGTCGACTCCCGCACGGGCAGGATCGAGAGGACGTACGCCGTCGGCGGCTCGTTCGTGAACGACGTGATCCTCACCCCGCGCGCGGCCTGGTTCACCGACTCGTTCGCGCCCCGGCTCTACCGGCTGGCCCTCGACGGGCACGGGCGGCCCGGAGCGGTCACCACCGTGCCGCTGAGCGGCGACTGGCAGCAGGGCCCGGACTTCACCGCCAACGGCATCGAGCGCACCCCGGACGGCGGCGCGCTCATGGTCGTGAACGTCTTCGTCGGCGGCGGCACGCTCATGCGGGTGGACCCGGCCACCGGAGCCGCGAGCGCCGTCGACCTCGGCGGCGCCCTGCTGCCCAACGGGGACGGCCTGTTGCTCCTCGGCAGGACCCTGTACGTCGTTCAGCAGCAGCAGAACGCCATCGACGTGTTCCGGCTGAACGCCGCCGGGACGAAGGGGAGGGCCCTCACCCGGATCACCGACCCGCGCTTCCGCATCCCGACCACGGCCGCCGCGTGGGGCGACCGCCTGTACCTCCCGAACGCACGCTTCGACGTCGAACCGACGCCGGACACGGACTACGACGCGGTGGCGGTGTCCCAGGTGTGACGCCTGAACCCTGACGCCTGACGCCCGGCACCCGCCGCCCGACGCCCGACGTGCAGCGCCCGGCGCCCGGCGCCCGGCGTGCGAAAGGGCGGTGCGCCCGCAGCGCACCGCCCTTTCGTTCGCGTCGGCTCGTCCGGTCAGTCCTCCGACGACTCCGGCGGCTCCTTCGAGTCCCCGGAGCCCGTGGTGCCCGGCGCCTCCCCGTCGGAGTCGGAGCCGGGAGTGTCCTCGGTCGTCTCCGGCCGCTGCGGGCGGAGCGGCTTCGGACGGCCGCCCGGGGTGTCCCGGAGGTACGTGCCGGGGTCGCCGCTCTCCGTGGCATGGCTGCCCGGCGCCGCGCCCGGCCCGCTCCCGTCCCGTCTGCGCAGATAGCGCTCGAACTCACGGGCGATCGCCTCGCCCGACGCCTCCGGCAGCTCGGCGGTGTCCCGGGCCTCCTCCAGCGTCTGCACGTACTCCGCGACCTCGCTGTCCTCCGCGGCCAGCTGGTCCACGCCCACCTGCCAGGCCCGGGCGTCCTCGGGCAGCTCGCCCAGCGGGATCCGCAGGTCGATCAGGTCCTCCAGGCGGTTCAGCAGGGCCAGCGTCGCCTTCGGGTTCGGGGGCTGCGACACGTAGTGCGGCACGGCCGCCCACAGCGACACCGCCGGTACACCCGCGTGCGTGCACGCCTCCTGGAGGATGCCGACGATGCCCGTGGGGCCCTCGTACTTGGTCTCCTCCAGATCCATCGTGCGGGCCAGGTCCGGGTCGGAGGTGACCCCGCTGACCGGCACCGGACGCGTGTGCGGGGTGTCACCCAGCAGTGCGCCGAGGATCACCACCAGCTCCACGCCCAGCTCATGGGCGAAGCCGAGCAGCTCGTTGCAGAAGGAGCGCCAGCGCATGGACGGTTCGATGCCCCGCACCAGCACCAGGTCCCGCGGTTTGTCGCCGCCCACCCGGACCACTGACAACCTTGTCGTCGGCCACGTGATCTTGCGTACCCCGCCGTCCAGCCACACCGTGGGCCGGTTGACCTGGAAGTCGTAGTAGTCCTCGGCGTCGAGCGCCGCGAACACCTCGCCCTTCCACTCGCTGTCCAGATGCGCGACCGCGGTGGAGGCGGCGTCGCCGGCGTCGTTCCAGCCCTCGAACGCGGCCACCATGACCGGGTCGACCAGCTCGGGAACCCCGTCGAGCTCGATCACTCAGCGCCTCCTTCCGACGTACCCTCACGTACGCCCCAACCTTACGGCTTGCACACAGGGCGTCCGCAGCCCCCTCGCATGGGGGAGTGCCGGATCACTGCCCCGTTCAACGCCTCCGAACACCCCACGGTCATCCGAGCTGTCGGGATCCTCGCGGCATCCCTCACAGCGTCGAGCGCAGCCACTGCTCCACGCTCGCGATGTGCACGGTCGCCCACGAGCGGGCCGCCTCCGCGTCCCGGTCGCGCAGGGCGCCGAGGATCGCGCGGTGTTCGTGCAGGGTGCGGCTGACCGCGTCCTCCTGGGTCAGGCCCCGCCAGATCCGGGCCCGGGTGGTGGGTCCCGAGAGACCGTCGAGGAGGGAGCAGAGCACGGAGTTGCCCGAGCTCTGCACGATGCCCCGGTGGAACTCCAGGTCGCAGGCCACCAGTTCCTCCACCGAGGGCCCGGAACCCAGAGCGTCCAACTGCGCGGTCAGCGCGTCCAACTGCTGCTCGCTGATCCGCTGCGCCGCCATCGCCGTCGCGGCCGGCTCCAGGATGCGGCGTACCGCGAGGAACTCCAGGACCGTGTCGTCGCGGTGGAAGTCCACGACGAAACTCAGCGCCTCCAGCAGGAGCTGCGGATCGAGGCTTGTGACGTACGTGCCGTCGCCCTGCCGCACGTCCAGGATGCGGATCAGGGAGAGGGCGCGCACCGCCTCGCGCAGGGAGTTGCGGGACAGCCCCAGATCGGCGGCGAGCTCGGTCTCCTTCGGCAGCCGGTCGCCGGGGCGCAGCGCACCGGAGACGATCATTCCCTTGATCTTCTCGATCGCCTCGTCGGTGACTGCCACGGCAGGCCTCCCCGTCACTCAGGCTGTCACTCGGACACCCGATGACTTGCATCCGTCTTGCATCCGTCTTACATCCGATGTCTCATTATGCGGCTCACGCGAGGTCGGACCGTGACACGAGAGCCGCCAGCTCCGCGAGCGCCGCGCCCTCGTCGAGCGTGGTGAGCGTACGGCCGCGCATCAGGACCCGGCCGTCGACGACCGTGTCCCGTACGTCGTCGGCGCGGGCCGCGTACGCGAGCGTCGACCAGGGGTCGTGGCGGGGCGCCAGATGCGGGCCGGCCAGGTCCAGGACGATCAGGTCGGCACGCTTGCCGGCCTCCAGCGAACCCAGTCGGGCGTCCAGTCCCAGCGCGCGGGCGCCCTCGATCGTGGCCATCCGGACGGCCTGCTCGGCGCCGACGGCCGTGGGGTCCCCGCCGGCCTTGTGCACCAGGGCGGCCAGGCCCAGCGCGCGCAGGACGTCCAGGGTGTTGGAGCTGACCGCGCCGTCCGTGCCGAGGCCGACCGTCACGCCCGCGCTCAGCAACCGCGGGACGGGGGCGATGCCGCAGCCCAGCTTGAGGTTGGACACCGGACAGTGCGCGACCGACGTGCCGGTACGGGCCAGCGCGGCGATCTCGGCTCCGGTGAGGTCCACGGTGTGGGCCAGCAGCAGATCGGGGCCGAGCAGTCCGAGCGAGTCGAGCAGTTCGACCGGCCGCTTCCCGTGCCGGACCTCGACGGTGGCGACCTCGGTGGCGTTCTCCGCCGCGTGGATGTGCAGCAGCGCGCCGAACTCCCGTGCCAGCGCCGCGATCTCGGTCAGCTGCTCGGGGGAGAGGGTGTAGGCGGAGTGCGCGAACAGGACAGGACGCGTACCGGGCCGCGCCGTACGGCCCGCCAGGTCGCGCCGGGCCCAGGCCAGCCGGTCCTCGTACGCGATGCCGTCGGCCGGGTCCGGTACGTCCATGAAGGTCGGGCCCGTGTGCAGCCGCCAGCCCGCCTCGTGTGCGACCCGCTCGGCGGCCTCGTGGAACCAGTACATGTCGAGCGCCGAGGTCACCCCGGCCCGTACGCTCTCCGCGATCGCGACCCGGATCGCCGTCGCGACGTTCTCCGGCGACAGCAGCTCGCTCTCCCAGCGGATCACCCGCTCCAGGAACCCTTGCAGCGTCACGTCGTCGGCGCGGCCGCGCAGCAGCGTCATCGCCAGATGGGTGTGCGCGTTGACCAGGCCGGGCAGCACGAGACAGCCGCTCGCGTCGAGGGTCTCGGCGTCGGCGTACCGCGCGCGCAGTTCCCCGGCCGGGCCGACCTCGACGATCTCGCCGTCGCGGACGGCCACGGCCCCGTCGGGCACGATCGTGCCGGCCTCGTCGACGGTCAGCACGTCACCGCCGTGCACGAGGAGGTCCGCGGTGGCGGCGGCGGTCGCGGGGCGTGGGGAGGGGACGGTCACAGCGCGCGCTCCTCGGCCTCGGCCAGCAGACGCAGGGCTTCCAGCGCGACCACCGAGCCGCGCTCCACACCCGTCGCGACGACCTCGCGGTGCGGGTTGTAGCCGCCGGTACCGGCCTCGTCGACCAGCTCGTCGGCGTTCGCGCCGTCGATCACCAGCACCCCGCCCGCGGTCAGCCCGCGCAGGGAGGCCGTCACATACAGCGCGGACAGCTCCATCTCGATGGCCGCGAGACCCGCCCCGTCGTACGAGAACAGGGGTATCAGCCCAGGCTGGAACGCGGCCCGCGTCCACACCAGGCCGCGGTGGTGCGGAGCGCCCTGCTCACGTGCCGCCAACTGGAGCGCGAGCACCGCCTCCGGGGTGGCCACCGCCGGATACTCGGGCGGCAGCAACTGCTGGGTCACCCCGTCGTCGCGCACCGCCGCCTCCGCGATGACCAGGTCGCCGTCCTGGATGCCGGGCCGCATCGCACCCGCCGTACCGAACCGCACAAAGGTGGACACGCCCGCGTCCGCCAGCTCCTGGAAGAGCAGGATCGCACCCGGCGCACCCACCCCGTGTGAGGCGACGACCACCGGCACACCCTTCCAAGTCCCCCTGAAAGCACGGTATTCGCGGTGGTACGACACCTCCTCGGCGCCGTCCAGCAGCGCGGCGACGATCGCGGCGCGCGCCGGATCGCCGACGACGACGGCCCGCGCGGGCAGCCCGGTGCGGGGTATGCGGGTGATGGGGGCCAGGTCCTGCGGGGCCTGTTCCTGCGTCATGAGGTGACTCCAGTCGTACTCGTGGTCATGCGGGTACGGGCGGCGCGGCGGCGGCGCTGCGCCGTACTGAGGAAGAGGGCGACGAGCGTGACGACGTACGGGGCGGCGTCGGTGGCCTGCTGCGGCATGCCGAGGCCCTGCAGCCGGAAGCCCGCGGCCTCGGCGAGACCGAAGAGTAGTGCGGCGAGCAGCACACCGAGCGGCAGGGCGCGGCCGAGCATGACGGCCACGACCGCGATCCAGCCACGGCCCGCCGTCATGTTCTCGGAGAACAACGTGACGTTGCCGAGGGCGAGTTGGGCCCCGGCCAGTCCGCACAGCACACCGGACAGCAGCACGGCCGCGTACTTGTAGCGCGTCGGGCTCACCCCGAGCGTGGCGGCGGCCCGAGGCGCCTCGCCGACCCCGCGCAGCCGCAGCCCCCACACATGGCGGGACAGCAGCAGCGCGGTCACCCCGACCGCCGCCCACGCCAGATACGCGAGCGGCGAGAAACCGCCGATCAGCGGCAGCCCGGCCAGTGACGGATCGTCGAAAGTGCCCTGCACGCCGAAGATCGTACGCAGCAGGAAACCGGTCAGGCCCACGGCCAGGAGGTTCATGGCGATGCCGAGCACCACCGCGTCACCGCGCAGGGTGACCGCGCCGACGGCGAGGATCAGCGAGTACGCGGCGGAGGCCAGCGCGGCGGCCAGCACACCGAGCCAGGGGCTGCCGGTGAACCAGCTGGTCGTGACGGCCGTGAAGCAGCCCATCAGCATCATGCCCTCAAGGCCGATGTTGAAGACGCCCGCCCGCTCGCACAGGGCGCCGCCGAGCGCGGCCAGCAGGATCGGCGTGAGCGCGCGCAGCGCCGACATGAGGAGATCGGAGTCGAAGAACATCAGGCGAACTCCCCCTGGGAGGCAGGTTCCTTGACGGTCGGCGCCGGGTCGGCGGGCTCCCGGGGTTCCTGGGACTTTCGGCGCCGCAGCCGCGGGAAGCGCAGCCGTGCCGCGAGGAACACGATGACGATGGCCTGCAGCACCTGTGTCAGCTCGCGCGGCACCTCGGTCGTGCGCTCCATGGACAGTCCGCCGACCTGGAGGACGGCGAAGAAGAACGCCGCCACGACCGTTCCCAGCGGGGCCGCCGCGGCGAGCAGCGCCGCGGTGAGGCCCGTCCAGGTGTAGCCGGGAGCGGTCAGCGATCCGTCGAGGAAGCGGTAGGGGAAGCTCAGCACGCCGATCGAGCCGACCAGCCCGGCCAGCGCACCCGAGGTCGCCACCAGCCGGAGCGTGAGCCCCTTGCGCTCCACGCCCGCGTAGGCGGCGAAGCGCGCGTTGAGGCCGGTCATCCGGATCTCGTACCCGACGGCCGTGCGCCGGTCCGCGAACCAGTACGCGCCCGCCGCCACGACGACCAGTACCAGTCCGGCCGTCACGGTCGACGTGCCGAAGGCGGGCAGCGCCACACCCTCCGGGAGGCGCCGCGTCTGGGGCAGGCTGGAGCCCGGCTCCTTCAGCGGATAGCGCACCAGATAGGAGGCGAGCGAGGTCGCCGGGTAGCTGAGCAGCAGGCTGCTCACCAGCAGCGGCACCCCGAACCGGTTCTCGCACAGCGCGGCCAGCGCGGCGTACGCGGCGCCCGCCAGGACCCCGGCGAGCAGCGCCGCGACGACGGTGAGCGGCGCCGGCAGCGGCGAGTACAGGCCGGTGACGGCGGCGGCGATCCCGCCGAGCACCATCTGCCCGTCGCCGCCCAGGTTGATGAGCCCGGCGCGCAGCGGGATCGCCAGCGCCAGGGCCATGCCCAGCACACTCGTGCCGGTGGTGAGCGTCGACCCGATCCCGTCGGCCCCCAGCGAGCCGGTGACGACCGCCCCGTACGCGGCGAACGGATCGGCGCCGGTGCCCACCAGGAACAGGGCGCCGATGACGAGCCCGGCGACGACCGAGAAGGTGACGGGGGAGCGCAGCGCCGCCTTGATACGGGCCGCCTTGATACGGGGCGCCCCCTTGTCACGGGCCGTTCCCTTGTCACGAGTCGGGTCCGGGGCCGAGGCCATGTCAGTCTCCGTCCGGGTCGGGAGTGTCGGCCGGGGGCGCGGAGGTGCCGCCCGCCATGGCGAGGCCCAGCGTCGCCTCGTCCGCGTCCGACCTGTCGTAGGAGGCCGTCACCCGGCCCTCGTACATCACCAGGATCCGGTCGGCGAGGCCGCGGATCTCGCTCAGTTCGGCGGAGACGAGGAGGACGGCGTGGCCCGCGTCGCGGTAGGCGATCAGCTCGTCGTGGATGGCCTGGATCGCGCCGATGTCCACGCCGCGCGTGGGCTGTTCGACCAGCAGCAGCGGTGCGCCGTGGGCCAGTTCGCGGCCGATCAGCAGCTTCTGCAGGTTGCCGCCGGACAGCGCGGAGGCGGCCACGTCGGGTGTGGACGCCTTGATGCCGAAGCGGTCGACGAGTTCGCGCGCGTGGGAGCGCACCGCCGCGGGCGGCAGCAGGCCGTGCCGTGAGGACAGCGAGGTGCGGTGGTGGCCCATCGCGAGGTTGTCCGCGACGGACGCCGCGGGCGCGGTGCCGACCGCGTGCCGGTCCTCCGGAACGTAGGCGAGGCCCTTCGCGCGCCGCTCGGTGGCCGAGGCATGCGTGATGTCCTCGCCCCGCAGCCCGACCCGCCCGGCGGTGGCGGGCCGCAGCCCGGCGAGCGCCTCGACCAGTTCGCTCTGGCCGTTGCCCGCGACCCCCGCGATCCCGACGATCTCCCCGGCCCGCACGGACAGTCCGACGTCGTGCGCGCCCGCCGTGCTCAGCCCGTCGACGGCCAGCACCACGTCACCGGGCGTGCCCGCCGGGTGGACGCGGTCCAGTTCGACATCGCGGCCGGTCATCGCCGCCGCGATCCCGGCGCCGCTCGTGTCGGCCGTCCGCAGCCGGGCGACGACCCGGCCGTCCCGCAGCACCGTGACGTTGTCGCTGCCCTCCAGCACCTCACGCAGCTTGTGGGTGACAAGGATCACCGTCCGGCCGCGTGCCGTCAGCGACCTGAGCACCACGAACAGCGCGTCGGCCTCGGCGGGCGTCAGCACCGCCGTCGGCTCGTCGAGGATGAGCGTACGGGCGCCGCGGTGCAGCAGTTTCAGGATCTCCACGCGCTGGCGCAGCCCCACCGGCAGGTCCCCGACCCGGGCGTCCGGATCGACGACGAGACCGTGCTCGGCGCCCAGTTCACGGACCCGGCGACGGGCCGCGGCCCGGTCCACCAGACCAAAACGGCGCGGCTCGGCCCGGTAGACGACGTTCTCGGCGACCGTCAGCGAGTCGAACAGCTTGAAACTCTGGTGGACCATGCCGAGCCCGGCGGCCATCGCCGCGCCCGGGCTCCCGAAGGACACCTCGGCGCCGTCGATGCGGATCGACCCCGCGTCCGGCCGCTCCATCCCGTACAGGACGGACATCAGCGTCGACTTGCCCGCGCCGTTCTCGCCCATCAGCGCGTGGATCTCCCCGCGCCGGACCGTCAGATCGACCGCGTCGTTGGCGAGGGTGCCGGGGAAACGCTTGGTGATGCCGCGCAGTTCGACGGCGGGCGGCAGCCCGGCGGCGGGCGCCGGCGCCGCGGCGCCGACGCCCGCCGCCGGTATGTCACTTGGCGGCCGGGTCATCGACCGTCAGCTCTCCGGACACGATCTGGTCGCGCAGCGCCTCGACCTTCTTCAGCACGTCCTTGTGGTCGGCGATCACGCACTTCGAGGAATCCACATCGTCCTCAAGGCCGGTCAGGCTGATGCCGCCCTCCTTGAGGCCGTACGAGACGGTCTTGCCCGCCTTGCCGGCCAGGACCTGCTCGATGCCCTCCTGCACGGCGACGTCGGTCTTCTTGATCACGTTGTCGACGACGGTGCCGGGAGCGGACGTGCACTGGTTGACGTCCACGCCGTACGCGTACGCCTTCTTCGCCTCGGCCGCCTCGAAGACGCCGTAGTTGCCGGCCGCGGCCGCCGCCATGATCTGGTCGGTGCCCTTGGCGAGCAGCGAGTTCGCCTGCTCCTTGGCGCGCGCCGAGTCGTCGAACGGCGACTGCCCGCCGACGAAGCGGGTGCTCGCGGACGCCTTCGGGGCGACCTTCTCCGCGCCAGCCGCGAACGGGTCGCTGTAGCGCCGGAACTGGCCGGTGTCGAGCACGACGACCGCGCCGACCTTGCCGTTCTTGCTGAGCAGCCCGGCCTCCGCGCCCGCCAGATAGACACCCTCGTGCTCGCGGAAGACCGCACAGCTCACGTTCGCGAACGTCTTCTCGGTGCAGGCGTCGACCATCAGGAACTGCTGCTTCGGGTGCGCCTCGGCCTGCTGCGCGACCACGTCGGCGAACTCGAAGCCGACCAGCACGACGACGTCGGGCGCCGCGGCGACCGCGGCCTGCACGTTCTGCTGCTGCGAGGCGCTGTCGGTGGACTGGTAGACCTTCTGCGTCCCGTCGTGCGCCTTCGCCGCCGCCTTCACCCCGTCGACCGCCAGCTTCAGGAACTGGTTCTGGCCCACCGCGTCCGGCGTCACCAGCGTGAAGGACGTGCCGTCACCCTTGGCGCCGGCCGAGGAACCGTCGTCCTTCGCGGCGGCGTTGCAGCCGGTCGCGGCGACGGCCAGCAGCACGCTGCCGGAAGCGACGGCGGCGAGCCGCAGCGAGCGGGGTCTACGGGTACGGGTACGAGGCATGGGACCGGCCTTCCGTGAAGGTGCGTGCGGCGGTGCGCGCTCAAGCACAAACGCTGAGAGGTGAGGTGGAACCAGGGGTGGCACGGGGGAACACCGGAACGGGAGCCGGTGTCTCGGCGGTCAGCGTCGACAGCCGTCGCTTGCACAGCGGCCGTGGTCGAGGAAGCGGCGCGTCGTCAGCAGCACACGTCCTCCAACACATCGGCCCTCAGGGCTGCGGGTGCTGGACTGTAACACCGGTTTCCGGACACCCGCTCATCTGTCTCGAACTGTGGTTCTTCGAGGTCATGTACGGTGTCGCGCATCTTCGGAACTTCAGGAGTGCCCCGCTATGCCCCAGGAACTGCGCGCTGTCGACTGGACCGGAAACAGCCTCGCGCTCATCGACCAGACCGTCCTCCCGCAGCGCACCGAGACCCGCCACATCCGTGACGTGGACGACCTGGTGGACGCGATCCGGCGGCTCGTCGTCCGCGGGGCGCCCGCGATCGGGGCGGCCGGGGCGTACGGGGTGGCGCTCGCGATGCTCCAGGGGGAGCGTGAAGGCTGGTCCCGGGACCAGGTCCTCACGGCCGTCGCGCGCGTCCGCGAAGCCCGGCCCACCGCGGTCAACCTGATGGTGTGCGTCGACCGGGTGCTGACCCGCTTCGACGACGGACTCGACGCGGTGCTCGCGGAGGCGGCGGCCGTCCAGCGTGAGGACGTGGCGGCGAACCGGGCGATGGGCGCGTTCGGGGCGGACTGGCTGCTGAAGCGCGTCGACGTGGACCGGCCGCTGCGCGTGCTGACCCACTGCAACACCGGGGCGCTCGCCACCGCCGGGTGGGGCACGGCGCTCGGCGTCATCCGCGAACTGCACGCCAGGGGAGCCCTTGAGGTGGTGTACGCCGACGAGACGCGCCCTCTGCTGCAGGGCTCGCGCCTCACCGCCTGGGAACTGGTCCAGGAGGGCATCCCGCACTTCGTCCAGGCGGACGGGGCGGCGGCCGGGACGATCCTGCGCGGCGAGGTGGACGCGGCGATCGTCGGGGCCGACCGGATCGCGGCGAACGGGGACACGGCGAACAAGGTCGGCACGGTGGGGGTCGCACTGGCGTGCGCCGACGCGGGGGTGCCGTTCCTGGTGGCCGCGCCCACGACGACCGTCGATGTGGCGACGGCCACGGGTGCCGACATCCACATCGAACTGCGGGATGAGTCCGAGGTCCTGGAATGGTCGGGCATCCGCACGGCCCCGACCGGCTCCCGCGGCCACAACCCGGCGTTCGATGTCACGCCCGGCCGCCTGGTGACCGGGCTCGTCACGGAGCGGGGCGTACTGGAGGTCTCGGCGGGGGAGTTGCCGGGAGACCGGCTGCGTTAGAGGGGGGTTCGATCTCGCCTGCGGCCCGGTGGGGGCCGTTCGCGCAGTTCCCCGCGCCCCTTACGGGGTGTTGGCTCGGGTTCGGCTTTTGGCCGCGGGCCGGTGGGGGCGTGCCGCGCAGTTCCCCGCGCCCCTCAAAAGCGGGGCTGCGCCCCGGCTTTTGCCCTCAAGCGGCGACACCCCGCGCGCCCCCAAAGGGGCGCGGGGAACTGCGCGCTCAGCCCCCACACACCCGCAGCGGACCTACAACAACCAGTGCCCCATGAGCGCCGCAGGCTGACGCACACACCAGCGCCCCAAAGGGGCGCGGGGAACTGCGCGGCCAACCCCCACGCACCGGCACCCCTCGAACGACCCCGGTCATGAAGGGGCGCGGGGAACTGCGCGGCCAACCCCCACGCACCCGCACCCGTCGAACGGCCTCGGTCATGAAGGGGCGCGGGGAACTGCGCGGCCAACCCCCACCGGGCCGCAGCCGAATAAAGGCCCCCCTCAGCGGCGCGTACCCGTGAGTTCCAGTTCCAGCAGCCACTCCACCACCTCCGTGTGATGCCGCGCCTGCCGAGGCGAGTCACCCCACACGTACAGACCGTGGCCCGCCACGACAACCGCCGGCATCCGAGAATCCCGCGCGGCCTCCAGCCGGTCCCCGAGCACCGTCATGTCCTGACTGTTCGCGATGACGGGCAGCGTGACCTCCACGTCGTGCGCCGGCACCCCGACCCCCTTCAGCATCTCCAGATCCGACAGCACGATCCCGCCCGGCGACCGCCGCCCCAGCGCGACGGAAGCCACCGTGTGCACGTGCACGACCGCACCCGCACCGGTCAGCGCGGCCACCCGCGCATGCAGCGCCGCCTCGGCGGACGGCTTGCCGCCGCTCACAGCGGACCCCTGCCCGTCGACCAGCACGACATCCGCCGGCGTCAGTTCACCCTTGTCGTGACCGCTCGCGGTGACCGCGAGCCGCAGCGGGTCGCGGGAGAGCACCACGGACAGGTTCCCGGAGGTGCCACGCATCCAGCCGAACGACGCGAAGCGCGCGGACTCGGCGGCGAGGACGGCCCCGGCCTCCTCCAGATCGGTCGTGCTGACGTCCGCGCTCACGTGGTGCTCCCTGAAGTACTGGCGCCGGCGCCGCCACCGGTGCCGCCGATGATCTCGATCTCGTCGAACGAACCCGCCTGCGCGTGGTCACCGACGCCCTGCTCGTAGTACGGCTCCCCGACCCGCCTGATCCCCACGGCGTGCCACCCCGCGGCCCGCGCCGCGTCCAGCTCGCCCGGCCGGTCGGAGAGGAAGAGGAGGCGCCCGGCCCGCGTACCGGTCGCCGCGGCGATCCGCCGGTACGACTCCGGTTCCTGCTTCGGCCCCGCGTTCTCCGTGTCGTACAGCCCGTCGACGAGCGGCAGCAGATCACCGTCCGGGCTGCTCGCGAACCACGCGCGCTGCGCGGCCACGGACCCGGACGAGTACACGTGCAGCCGTACGCCCGCCGAGTGCCACCGCCGCAGCACCGGCACCACGTCGTCGTAGAAGTGCGAGACGAGGTCGCCCCGGGCGAACCCCTCGGACCAGATGAGGCCCTGAAGGGTCTTCAGCGGGGTCGCCTTCACATCCCCGTCGAGCCACTCGTTCAGAGCCTTCTCGACCCGTACGGGGTCGGCGTCCGGTTCGCCCAGCAGCTCACGCACCTGGGCGACCGCCCGCCGCACCTCCGGATCGTCGCCGCGCTCCGCCAGCAGCGCTCCGAAACGGGAGCGCGAGTACGGGTAGAGCACGTCGACGACGAAGCCCGTGGCGCTCGTGGTGCCCTCGATGTCGAGCACCACGGCGTCCACGTCGAACGACGGTCGCAGGCTCACGCCGCGGCCCGGTCCTGCTCGTACCCCGCCGCGATGGTGTCGTAGTCGGGGAAGCGGCCGGCGATGGTGGAACCGGTGAAGCTGCCGATCCAGCCGTCCTCCTCGTGGAAGAACCGGATCGCGGTGAACGCCGGCGAGGTCCCCATGTCGAACCAGTGCGTCGTGCCGCGCGGTACGCCCAGCAGGTCGCCCTTCTCGCAGAACACGGCGTGCACCTCGCCGCCGACGTGGAGGTAGAAGATCCCGGAGCCCGCGACGAAGAACCGGACCTCGTCATCGTCGTCGTGCGTGTGCTCCTGGAGGAACTTCTCCCGTGCGGCCTTCGCCTTCGCGGGGAACTCCGGGTCGTCGCTGGGGTGAAGCCCGAGGACGTCGACCGTGGTGAAGCCCTCCTCGGCGTTCAGCTTGTCGATCTCCCGGCCGTACGCGGCGAAGACGGTCTCGGTGTCGGCGTCCGCGGGGACGTCCTCGCGGATCGGCCACTGCTCGTAGCGCACCCCGAGCGGGGCGAGCGCGGCGGCGATCTCGGCGGGCTCGGAGGTGCGGCGCACCGTCGTCTCGGGCCCGGACTCGGGCCACGTGGTCAGCAGGGTCATGAGAGCAACTCCAGGAGTGGGAAGGGACGGTGGAGGGCGGTGGGCGTCCGTCCGGCCGTCCGGATACTGGACAGGCAGCCGGACGGTCCGATCGCGGGCGCCCCGGGCCGCGCGGCGGGCGGCGGCTCGAACAGGGATCCCGACGTCGGGATCCGGACCCGTGATCAGCCGCGACACGCCGCGCCGGTACAGCGGTGTGTCGCTGTCGCGCCTGGTGTCGCCATCGGAGACCTCGCTGTCCCGGGTCGGGTGCCGGTCCCGAGATCGTAACTCCCGACCGGCGGTCGGCCGAGTGTGACGAAGTTGTTGTCTCAACCACTGAGAATGCGGTCCCAAAACTTTGACGACTGGCTGAAAACGTTCTCATGATCTGCGTATGAAGACGCTGCTGCTCGTGCGGCGGCTGTACGTGGACTTGCTCCGGTCGACCACAGCCCGCTGTCGCTGACCCGCCCCCGGCCATGGCCTGAACAGGCCCCCGCCCGGCGCTCCGGACCGGCACCCCGCACTCCGCATGCCCTCTTCTCTCCTTCCCCGCACCGCTCCTGGAGCCGTCATGCCCCGTACCCGTACCCGCCTGCCCCGTACGCGTCTGCCGTTCGCCGCGCTCTCCCTGGCCTCCGCCTCCGCCCTCCTGGTCGCCGGCTGCTCGCAGTCGTCGGACGCCTCGGAGAAGACCGCCGACAGCGCCGCCCCGGCCGCGACCGCCACCGGGAAGAAGCCCGCGCCGTTCAGCGAGGGCAAGGTCAAGGTCGCGCTGGTCCGGCAGAGCGGCGCCGGCGACTACTTCGAGCAGTGGGGCAACGGGGCCAAGGCCCAGGCCAAGGCCCTCGGTATCGACCTGACGGTGTACGACGCCCAGGCGGACAACGCCAAGCAGGCCACCGACCTCTCCTCGGCCATCAACTCCGGGGCGAAGACGATCATCGTCGACCACGGCTTCCCCGCCACGATCCAGCCGGAGATCGACAAGGCGGTGAAGAAGGGCATCAAGGTCGTCGTCTACGACGTGGAGACCACGAACAAGTCGGTCGTCAGCACCAAGCAGGACGACGCCAGCATGGCCCAGGCCGTCCTCGACGTGATGGCCGACGAACTCGGCGAGGACGCCAAGGTCGGCTACGTCAACGTCGCCGGATACGCGGCCCTCGACAAGCGGGACAGCGTCTGGAAGAAGACGGCCGACGCCAACGGCTGGAAGCAGGCGTTCAAGGTCGGCAAGGTCACCGACTCCACGGCCACCGACAACGTGCCCCTGGTCAGCGCCGCGCTCACCCAGCACTCGGATGTGGCGGGCGTCTTCGCCCCCTACGACGAACTCGCCAAGGGCACCGTCCTCGCCGTCCAGAACAAGAAGCTCCAGGACAAGGTGAAGGTCTTCGGCGCGGACGTCTCCAACGCCGACATCCAGAACATGACCGCCAAGGACAGCCCCTGGGTGGCCACCGCGGGCACGGACCCTTCGGCGGTCGGCGCCGCCGTCGTGCGGACCGCGGCCCTGGAACTGGCCGGGCAGCTGAACGAGACCTCGGTCGAGTTCCCCGCCGTCGCGATCACCCAGTCCTTCCTGAAGAGCAAGAACATTGCGAACATGGACCAGCTGCGCGAGGCGCTGCCCGCGCTGAACCTCGCCAAGGTCAGCACGGCCGACTGGATCCCCAATGTCGCCCACTGACACCGGCACCCCTGGGCCCGCCGCGTCGGGCCCGTCCGCCGCGGTGAGCCTGCGCGGCGTCGGTATGGCCTTCGGCGGGAAGACGGTCCTGGAGTCCGTCTCGCTGGACATCGCACCCGGCAGCGTCGTCGCGCTGCTCGGCGCCAACGGCGCGGGCAAGTCCACCCTGATCAAGATCCTCTCCGGGGTGCACACCGACCACAGCGGACAGGTCGAGGTGAACGGCGGGAGCGCCGCGCTCCAGTCCCCGCTCGCCGCCCGCCAGTTGGGCATCCAGACCGTGCACCAGCGCATCGGCGAGGGGATCGTCCCCGGCCTCACCGTCGCCGAGAATCTCGTCTTCGAGGAACTGGCCCAGCGCCGCGGCAACCCGTTCCTCGACGGACGCAGGCTGCTGGCCCGCGCCCGCCAGATCCAGTCGGCGCTCGACCTCGGCTGGAGCGACCAGGTCCTCAAGCGGGACGTCACCGAACTCGGCATCTCCGACCGGCAGCTGCTCATCCTGGCCCGCGCCCTCGCGACGAGCCCCCGCCTCCTCGTCCTCGACGAACCGACCTCCGCGCTCTCCGCCGCCGAGGCCGAGCGCCTGTTCGCACTCGTCGAGCGGATGCGGGACGACGGCATCGCCGTCCTGTACGTCTCCCACCGCCTCGGCGAGATCGACGCACTCGCGGACCGGTTGGTCGTCCTGCGGGACGGCCGTCTCACCGAGGACCAGGCCAAGCCCTTCGACTGGGACCGCGCCCTGCGCGCCATGCTCGCCCAGGCCCAGGGCGCGGGGACGGCCCGCCCGGCGGACGCCAAGCAGGCCCCGGGCGCCGATGCGGGCACAGGCACCGGCTCCGGTGAGATCGCCGTCTCGCTCAAGGGCGTACCGCTGCTCCCCGGCCGCACCCCGCAGGACCTCGACCTCCGGGCGGGTGAAGTCACCGGCGTGGTCGGGCTGCTGGGCGCGGGCAAGACCGAACTGGCCCGCGGCCTCTTCGGCGCAGAACCGTTCCCGACCGGAACCGTCGAACTGGACGGCGAGCCGTACGCGCCCCGCCGCCCCGCCGACGCGATCCGCCGTGGTGTGCACCTCGTCCCCGAGGACCGGCACGCCGACGCCCTGGTCCCCGGCTGGTCCCTGGCGCAGAACGTCTCCCTGCCGTTCCTCCGCTCCCTCTCCACGGCCGGGCTGGTGAACCGGCGCAGGGAGAACGCCCTCGGCCGCGACACCGTCGAACAGCTCGGCGTCGTCGCCCGCGACGAGCACAGCACGGTCGAGGAGCTGTCCGGCGGCAACCAGCAGAAGGTCGTCGTCGGCCGCTGGCTCGCCGAAAAACCCCGTGTCCTCATCCTGGACGAGCCGTTCCGAGGCGTGGACATCGGCGCCCGCCGCGACATCGGCCGCCGCGCCCGCGCGCTGGCCGCCGAGGGCGCCGCCGTCCTCGTCCTGTCCGCCGACGTGGACGAGGTCCTGGAGGTCGCCGACCGGGTCGTCGTCCTCGCCGCGGGAGAGATCCACCTCGACGCGTACGGCGAGGACGCGGAGCGCGACCGCGTCATCCGGACCATCTCGGCGTCCGTCTGATGCCGGCCACTCACGAACCCACACCGGAACCACCGGAACCACCGGAACCACCGGAACCACCGGAACCACTGGCAACACCGGCAATACCGGGAACTCGGAAAAAAACGGGGAAGTACGACATGACCACCACCCAGAGCACCGAGGTGCCGACCAAGGCGGCCCTCCCGCCCGCGACCTCCCCGGCCCTGCGGGTCCAGAGCGCCGTCATCAAGTACGGCTTCATCTTCGTCACCGTCACGCTCTTCGCGTACTTCGCGCTCAGCGAGCCGTCCTTCCGCGACTCCGCGACACTCCTGGACACCCTCCGGTACGTGTCCGTCGCCGCGATCCTCGGCCTGGGCGTCACCCTCACCATGGCGGTGGGCGGCATCGACATGTCCGTCGGCGCGGTCGCGGGGCTCGGCGTGACGGTCGCCGCCAAGACGATGGTCTCGTACAACCAGGTCGGTCTCGTGGCGATCCTCGCCGTGATCGCGGCGGGCGCGCTGGCCGGGCTGCTCAACGCCCTGCTGATCGTGGTCCTCAAGATCCCCGACATGCTGGCGACGCTCGGCACCATGTTCGTGATCCAGGGCACCAAACTCGTCCTGGTCGACGGCCAGTCCATCACCCCCGGCATGACCCAGGCGGACGGCTCCACCGCGCCGGGGAAGTTCACCGAGGGCTTTCTGCGCATCGACCGCGGCACGGTCCTCGGCATCCCCGTCTCGGTGCTGATCTTCGGCGCGCTCACGATCGTGGCCTGGGTGTTCCTCGCCCGCACCCGCTGGGGCCGTGTCCTGTACGCGATCGGCGCGAACCCGGAGGCCTCCCGGCTGGCCGGCATCCGCGTCGGCGCCTACCGGGCCCTGGCGTACGTCCTGTCCGGCGTCCTCGCCTCGATCGGCGGCCTCATCCTGGCCTCCCGTATAGGCCAGGGAGACGTCTCGGCCGGTACCTCCCAGCTCCTGGAGGCGGTGGCGGTCGCCCTGGTCGGCACCTCCGTGCTCGGCCGGGGCCGCCCGAACGTCTGGGGCACCGCACTGGGCGCCGTCCTGATCGGCATCATCACGACCGGCCTGACCATCAAGGGCCTGCCGTACTACACGCAGGACGTCGTCGAGGGCGCGGTCCTCATCCTCGCCCTGATCTTCAGCTTCACCCTGTCCAAGCGCCGCACCGCATAAGGGAGTTCACCGTTCACATGGGCTACCGCATCCTGGAGACCGAGGACGTGCCCGCGTACCTGCGCGAGCGCGGCCACTGGGACGACCTGGCCGACATCCACGTCCGCGAGGTCTCCGACGGCAACATGAACCGCGTGTTCCTCGCCTCGAACGGCGCCGGCACCCGCGGCCTCGCCGTCAAGCAGGCCCTGCCCTGGGTCCGGGTCGCGGGCCCCTCCTGGCCGATGAGCCCCGAACGCGCCGACGCCGAGGCCCGCGCCTACGAGCAGGTCGCCAGGGTCGCCCCGGACAAGATCCCGGCGATCCACGGCTACGACCCCGGCCACTACGCCCTCGTCATGGAGGACATGTCCGACCTGGAGGTCCTGCGCACGGTCCTCAACGAGGGCGCCCCCTACGGCCCGGACACCTCACGCAGGATCGGCGAGTTCGTCGCCCAACTCACCTTCGCCACCAGCGACTTCGGCATGCCGTCCGCCGAGCGCAAGGCCCTGATCGCCGCCTCAGTCAGCCCCGAGCTGTGCAGGATCACCGAGGACGTCGTCCTCTCCGAGCCCTACATCGAGCACGAGCACAACCACTGGCATCCCGAACTCGACGACCTGGCCGCCGAGTTCCGGGCCGACACCCGGCTGCGCACCGAGGTCGCCGACCTCCGCCACACCTTCATGACGTCCGCGCAGGCCCTGCTCCACGGCGATCTGCACACCGGCAGCGTCATGGTCGGCGAACGCGACGGCACTCCCGTGATCCGGGTCTTCGACCCCGAGTTCTCCTTCGTCGGCCCGATCGGCTACGACCTCGGCCTGTACTGGGCCAACGTCCTCGTCGCCACGGCCCGGGCGCGGGCCCTCGGCGCGGTCACCGACCACGCGGTCCAACTCCGCCTCTCCTGGGAGGGGTTCGAGTCCGAGTTCCGCCGCCTGTGGCCGACCCGCGTCGACACCTTCTTCGACGACGCCTACCTCGACCGCTTCCTGCGCCGCGTGTGGACCGACGCGGTCGGCTTCGCGGGCACCGAGATCGTGCGCCGGATCATCGGCTTCGCCCACCTCACCGACCTGACGACCCTGCCGGACCCGGTCCCCGCCTCCCGCGCCACACTGCGGCTCGGACGGCAACTCATCCTCCGCAGGGCGGAGCTGCACAGCCCCGAGGACATCGAGAAGATCGAGAAGATCGAAGGCGTCACGGACGGCATCGCAGGTGTGAACGAGCCAACAGGTGTGCCGATGCTGTGAGTTCGGGTGACGGGCGGCATGCGCACGGTGACAATCTGCTCATGGAAACGCTACGGGGCGGACGGGACGGGTGGAGACCACCGTCCGAGGTGCGCAACATCGTGCGCGACAGCACGATCGAGTACCTCGTCCAGGCCGGCTGGATCCAGGGCGACCTCGTCGTCAACCTGCCGCCACCGCGCGAGCCCGTCGACACCGCGGCCGAGGAACTCGCCCGGTCCGTACGCGCCCAGTGGTCGGCCGAGGTGGCCGCCTGGGAACTCGGCGACATCGAGGGCCCGCTCGCCGTACGGTGGCTCGCCCGCTGGGGAGCCCCGGCCCCCACCGAGCCCTCGGCACCGGCCCCGGACGCCACCGCGCCACGGCCCGCGCGCAGCGACCGGCTCGGCGGCATCGCGGACACCCTGCTCGCCCTGGACGCACGGCGCCTCCTCGTGCTCGGCGGCCCCGGCTCCGGCAAGTCGACCCTGCTCGCCATGACCGTCGTCCTGCTCGCCGCACGCCATCTGGGCGATGTGACCCGTCGCCTGCCCGGTGACCGGGGCGTACCCGTCCCGCTGCTCCTCTCCCTGGAGTCGTGGGACGCGGAGAGCGTGGGGCTGCGCGACTGGCTGGTCGCCCGGCTCGCCGAGGACCACCCCGGACTGCCCCGAGTGGCCGGCGCGCATCCCGCCCGCCGTCTCGTACGCGACGGCCGCGTCCTGCCCGTACTCGACGGCCTCGACGAACTGCCCGACCACCGCAGGGCCGCCGTGGTCCGTGAACTGAACGCCGCACCGAGGGAGTTGGGGTTCGTCCTGGCCTCCCGGACCCAGGAGTACCGGACACTCGACGTGAGGGTCGTGGGCGCCTCGGACATCGAGGCCCTGCCGGTGGGCCCGCGCGACGCCGCGGTCCATCTCCTGCGCACGGCCGACCGGGCACGGCACGAACAGTGGGGCCCGGTCCTCGACGAACTCGCCGACCACCCCGAAGGGCCCCTCGGCCAGGCACTCTCCACCCCGTTGATGATCTGGCTCGCCCGGCGCGCCCACCGGCCGGTCCACACCGACCCGGGCCGCCTCGCCGACCGCGCCCGGCTGCCCACCCGGGAGGCCGTCGAGAACCATCTGATGGACACGGTGATCCCGGCCGCCTTCGCACCCCGTGCCCACGACAGTGAGCGGCTGCACGCGCCGGGCGGGTGGAACGCCGCCCGCGCCCGGGGCTGGCTCGCGTTCCTCGCCCGAGAGCTGGAACGCCACCGCACCGGCGAGTTCGCCTGGTGGCGGCTGAACCGGGCCAGGGCGGCACGGCTGCTCGCGATACCGACCCTGGTCGCCCTGTGCGTCGTACTCGCCGAGTCGATGATGGCCGTGATGACGCGCGTGGAGGACACGTACAGCGACTCGCCCCAGCTGAACATCGACCTGTTCGACCGCAACTACCTGTTCGGGGCCGCCGTCATGGCCACCGGCATCCAGCTGACCACGCTCCAGTGGTACGGCGACCGCTTCTGGGAACCGCGCCGCAGGGCCAACCCCCTCAAGGCCGGTGCCGCGCTGCGCTCCGCGACCCGGGCGGCCTCCGTGCGCCGCGCCCTGACCTCGCTCGCCATCCTCGTGGTGCCCGGCGCGTTCTTCCTGCTCACGGCCCAGGGCATGTACCACAGCGAGGCGTTCACGGCTCAGGCCGTCCTCGGCTTCATCCTGCCCGCGCTCGTGATGCTCGTGATCGCCGCGCCCGCCGACACGGTCGACGCGGCGACCCCGGACGAACTCCTGGCGGGCGAGCGCCGCGCGGGCCTGCTCACCCTCGGTGTGGTCGCGCCGCTGATCGGCCTGGGCACCGGGGCGCACAGTCTGCTGACCGGGCACGGCACGGTCGACTTCTGGGTCGCCTTCGCCAAGGGCGTGACGGGCGCGGTGATCGTCCTGGTCGCGGTCAGCCCCTGGTGCCTGTGGGTGGTCTCCAAGGCGTGGCTGGCCGTGCTCGGCCGGGTGCCCTGGTCGCTCATGGAGTTCCTGCGGGACGCGTACGGCGGGGGACTGCTCCAGCGGTACGGCGGCACGTACCGGTTCCGGCATCTGAGACTGCAGGAACATCTGGCGGGACGCCCGGCAGCCGTGCTCCCCGCGGACCCGCTCCCGGCCGCCTCCACCGGGGCAGGACCGCGGCAGCCGTTCACGGTGACCGGCCCCCAGCCGCACCGGCCGCCCCGACCGGAGCAGCGGACGGCGCATCCCGCCGTGCCGTCGCCCCGGCTGTCCGGGCTCCTCGACCATCCGCCGCCGCTGCACGAACTGCCGGGCTACACCGTCGTGTCCAACGACCACGAGTACGTCGTCGACGCCCGTGACCGGCGGTTGCCGCTGGGCCACTGGCCGCTGTGCGGTCTGTTCATGGTGCTCGCGGCGGTGCGCATGGCCGCGACCGGCAACTGGGACAACGCGATGGGCTGGACCAGCGTGCTGTTCTGGCCCGGCTTCGCGCTGTCCGTCAACGTGTTCGCGCTGCTGCTGCCGAAGATGCGTCTGACCCTGCGGATCGACCACTGGGGGATCACCGTGTCGAAGGGGCGGCATCGTGCGGCGTACGCGTGGCAGGACGTGCTCGCCGTCCGCGTCCGGCAGGTGTACGTCCGTGGGCGCAA
Organism: Streptomyces liliiviolaceus; assembly: GCF_018070025.1. Taxonomy (NCBI): domain Bacteria; kingdom Bacillati; phylum Actinomycetota; class Actinomycetes; order Kitasatosporales; family Streptomycetaceae; genus Streptomyces; species Streptomyces liliiviolaceus. The sequence goes on along the minus strand of NZ_JAGPYQ010000002.1, from coordinate 1,164,334 downwards.
CCAGCGGGTGTACGGGCCGCATGTGCGGTTGCGGCCGGGGGCGGCGGAGCCGTCGCGGTTGTTCCGGGGGCGGGACGGGTGGTTTCTCGTGATGGCGCTGCATGTGCGTGAGGCCATGCCGCCGGATCTCGCCGACGCGCTCGCCCGCTTGTCCGGCGGCCGCTGGCAGCCCTGAGCGTCCCGCTGCGGGCGAGTGGGGGCCGCTCGCGCAGTTCCCCGCGCCCCTGAGGGGCTTCGCCCCCGAAAGGCGAAAAGATTGCGCCGTTCCCCGCGCCCCTGAACGTGCGGGCCCGGTGGGGGCCGTTCGCGCAGTTCCCCGCGCCCCTCGGGGAGGGGCTGCGCCCCGTCCCACCTAGGGGCGCGGGGAACGGCGCAATCTTTTGTCTTTGTGCTTTTAGGGGCGCGGGGAACTGCGCAATCTTTTGGCTTTGAGCCGCACCGGGAACGCGGCGCCGGCCCCGCTCCTTCAGGGGCGCGGGGAACTGCGCGACCAGCCACGACGGGGCCGCACCGTTCCAACCGCGGCCCGGTGGGGGCGGGCCCCCGGGACTACTTGTTGTCGAGCAAGTTCTGCACCTTGCCCCGTATCTCGTCGTCCGCCAGACCGCGGATCGTCAGAGTCGTCCGGCGGCGCAGGACGTCGTCCGCCGTCTGGGCCCACTCGTTGTCGCGGGCGTACACGACCTGCGCCCAGATCTCGGGCGCGTCCTCGTGCACACGCTGCGCCAGCTCCGGGTTGTCCGCGGCCAGCCGCGCGATGTCGAAGGCCAGCGAACCGTAGTGCGTCGCCAGGTGCCTGGCGGTGTCGGCGCCCATCCGCGGACCGGGCGCGGGGGAGTCGACCAGCAGCCGGTGCGCGACCGCGCGCGGGTTGGCGACACCGGGCAGCGGCAGCTTCTTCGGCAGCGCGGAGACCGGCTCGAAGTCCTCGCCGAGCGGCCGGCCCGGCAGCGACTCAAGCTGCTTCATGACGGTCCGGCCGATGTGCCGGAAGGTCGTCCACTTGCCGCCCGCGACGGACAGCATGCCGCCCCGGCCCTCGGTGACGACCGTCTCCCGCTTGGCCTTCGACGTGTCGCCGGGGCCGCCGGGCAGGACGCGCAGCCCCGCGAAGGAGTACGTGATCAGGTCGCGGGTCAGCTGCTTGTCGCGGATCGAGAACGCGGCCTCGTCCAGGATCTGTGAGATGTCCTTCTCGGTGACCGAGACGTCCGCCGGGTCGCCCTCGTACTCCTCGTCGGTCGTGCCGAGCAGCAGCATGTCCTCCCAGGGGAGGGCGAAGGTGATGCGGTACTTGTCGATCGGCGTGGCCAGCGCGGCCTTCCAGGGGGAGGTGCGCTTGAGGACCAGGTGCGCGCCCTTGGAGAGGCGGATGGACGGCGCCGCGTTCTCGTCCTCCATCTTGCGCAGGTGGTCCACCCACGGCCCGGTCGCGTTCAGCACCAGACGCGCCGACACACCGAACTCGTCACCGGAGAGCGTGTCCTTCAGCTCGGCGCCGGTCACCCGGCCCCGGGTGAAGCGCAGGCCGGTGACGGCGGCGTGGTTGAGCACGGTGGCACCCGACTCGACGGCCGCGCGGACCGTCATCAGCGCCATCCGGGAGTCGTTCATCTGGTCGTCGCCGTACACGGCCACGGCCTTCAGGTTGTCCGTGCGCAGCTCGGGAACGTCCTGCGCGGCCTTCGACGGCGAGAGCAGATGCCCGACGCCGTCACCGAAGGCCGACAGCGCCGAGTACGCGAAGACACCCGCGCCCAGCTTCGCCGCGCCGTGCGGCCCGCCCTTGTACACGGGGAGGTAGAACGTGAGCGGGTTCGCCAGGTGGGGGGCCACCTGACGGGAGACCGCACGGCGCTCGAAGTGGTTCTCCGCCACCAGCTTCACGGCGCCGGTCTGCAGATAGCGCAGACCGCCGTGGAGCAGCTTGGAGGAGGCGGAGGAGGTCGCGCCGGCGAAGTCGCCGGCGTCGACCAGGGCCACCCGCAGACCCGACTGCGCGGCATGCCAGGCGGTGGAGATGCCCAGGATTCCGCCACCGATCACCAGGAGGTCGTATGTCGACCTGGACAGCTGCTCCCGGGTCTCGGCGCGGCCCACCGTCTTCGCGTGGAACGCGGCGGAGCCGTCGGCCGGGTGCGTCCCAAGAGCCGGGACACTCTGCAGGGTGGTCATTGCGAATTACTCCTCGTCAGCATCGTCTTCGAGCCAGCCCATGGTCCGCTCGACGGCCTTGAGCCAGCTCTTGTACTCACGGTCACGGGTCTCCGCGGCCATGTTCGGGGTCCATTCCGCGGCCCGCCGCCAGTTGGCGCGCAGGTCCTCGGTGTTCGTCCAGAAGCCGACGGCGAGACCGGCGGCATAGGCGGCGCCGAGGCAGGTGGTCTCGGCGACCATCGGGCGCACCACGGGGGCGTCCAGGACGTCGGCCAGGGTCTGCATCAGCAGGTTGTTGGAGGTCATGCCGCCGTCGACCTTGAGGGCCGTCAGCTCGACGCCGGAGTCCTTCGTCATGGCGTCGCTGATCTCACGGGTCTGCCAGGCGGTGGCCTCCAGGACGGCGCGCGCGATGTGCGCCTTGGTGACGTACCGGGTCAGGCCGGTGATCACACCGCGGGCGTCGGGACGCCAGTACGGGGCGAACAGACCGGAGAAGGCCGGTACGAAGTACGCGCCGCCGTTGTCCTCGACCGACAGCGCGAGCGTCTCGATCTCGGCGGCGGACTTGATGAGGCCCATCTGGTCGCGCATCCACTGGACGAGCGAGCCGGTGACGGCGATGGACCCCTCAAGGGCGTAGACCGGCTTCTGGTCGCCGATCTGGTAGCCGACGGTGGTCAGCAGGCCGCTGTAGGAGTTGATGAGCTTGTCACCGGTGTTCATCAGCATGAACGTGCCGGTGCCGTACGTGGACTTGGCCTCGCCCTCGGCGAAACAGGTCTGGCCGAACAGGGCCGCCTGCTGGTCGCCGAGCGCGGAGGCGACCGGGATGCCGCCGAGCAGGTCGCCCAGCTTGCCGCCGGTGACCTCGCCGTACACCTCGGCGGAGGAGCGGATCTCGGGCAGCATGGTCAGCGGGACGCCGATGGACTCGGCGATCTTCTCGTCCCACTGCATGGTGTGCAGGTTCATCAGCATGGTGCGGGAGGCGTTGGTGACGTCGGTGACGTGCCGGCCGCCGTTCGCACCACCCGTCAGGTTCCAGATGACCCAGCTGTCCATGGTGCCGAAGAGGATGTCGCCGGCCTCGGCGCGCTCGCGCAGGCCCTCGACGTTGTCGAGCAGCCAGCGGGCCTTGGGACCGGCGAAGTACGAGGCGAGCGGCAGGCCGGTCTCGCGGCGGAAGCGGTCCTGGCCGACGTTGCGGCCGAGCTCCTTGCAGAGCGCGTCGGTGCGGGTGTCCTGCCAGACGAGGGCGTTGTGGACGGGCTCACCGGTGTTCTTGTCCCACAGCAGCGTCGTCTCGCGCTGGTTGGTGATGCCGATGGCCTTGATGTCGTCGCGGGTGATGCCGGCCTTCTCGACGGCGCCGGCGACGACCTCCTGGACGTTGGTCCAGATCTCGGCGGCGTTGTGCTCGACCCAGCCCGGCTTCGGGAAGATCTGCTCGTGCTCCTTCTGGTCGACGGAGACGATCCGGCCGTCCCGGTCGAAGACGATGCAGCGGCTGGACGTGGTGCCCTGGTCGATGGCGGCGATGAAGGGGCCGGCGGTGTGCGCGTCGGTCACGGTGTGCTCCTGAAAGTCCGTGGGTTCCGTGGGTGAGGGGCTGGCTTACGGCGTATTGCTTCCGGCTCCGGCCGACGGCCGTCCCGTACCGGACGGACGTCGGCGCCGAGCGGACGTACGGCTCCAAGCAAAGCTGTAAAGCTCTAGGCGAATGCCACGTTGTAGATACCGGCGGCGATCGCTCCGCCGATCAGCGGTCCCACCACCGGGACCCAGGCGTAGCTCCAGTCCGACCCGCCCTTGTTGGGCAGCGGCAGCAGGGCGTGCACGATACGCGGGCCGAGGTCGCGGACCGGGTTGATCGCGTACCCCGTCGGGCCACCGAGCGACAGACCGATGCTGACGACCACGAAGGCGGTGATCAGCGCGCCCAGGGTGCCCAGACCCTTGCCGCTGTCGTTGAGCCCCTGGGTGAGGACGGCGAGCACCAGCACGATCGTGCCGATGACCTCTGTGGCGACGTTCTGCCAGGCGACCCGGACCTCCGGGCCGGTGGAGAAGACGCCGAGCACCGGGCCCGCCTTGGCCTCCCGCGCCTCCACGGACTTGACGTCCTGCGCGCCGGGGCCGCCCACGATCTCGCGGTCGGTGAGGTGCGCCAGGAACTGTCCGTAGTACGCGACCCACACGAGCAGCGCGCCGATCATGGCGCCGAGGAGCTGGCCCGACCAGTAGGTCAGGAGGTTGCTCCAGTCGTCGTCCTTGATCGCGATGCCGAGGGTGACGGCCGGGTTCAGATGGGCACCGGAGAGGGGCGCCGAGATGTACACGGCGGTCATCACAGCGAAACCCCACCCGAAGGTGATGGCGAGCCACCCGGCGTTGCGTGCCTTGGAGGCCTTCAGCGTGACGGCGGCGCACACGCCACCGCCGAGCAGGATGAGTATGGCGGTACCTATGGTCTCGCCGATGAAGATGTCGGAGCTGGACACCCGCGACTCCTTTGTCCTTCGTCCAGGGGAAGGCGAACCCCGGGTCCCTCCGGTGGTTCGCGACCTCAGGTGAGGTCGTTGCCGGCCCTTGGCCTTGTCACACTCTAACGCGTATTGCCGGTAGGTGTTCGACAATGCCGACCGATGGACGGGAGTCTTGCTCTGCCAATACCACCTCGTCAAGGCCTCTGTTATCGAAAACACGATCGTTATTGATTGCTGTGAGCCATTCGTCACGGGAACGGCCGCACACCGCGTGCGAGCAGGAACGTTCCGTGGCCGGCAGGGCACGAAGAAGGCCGGTACGTCGTCGACGTACCGGCCTTCTTCCCACGATCGGGCCCCCGGACTCGGCCGGGCCCGTACGGGCTGCCGCGCGGGCTCAGAACCGCCCGGCGCCCAGGTCCCTCGACACCGAGCGGGCGCAGTCGCGGACGGCCGCGATCAGCTCGGGCCGCAGCCCGCCGTCCTTGTCGCAGACCCGCTCCACCGCCCCCGTGACGCCCACCGCGCCGACGGGCATCCGCCGCTGGTTGTGGATCGGCGCCGCCACCGAGGCCACGCCCGTCCAGGTCTCCTCGACGTCGGCCGCGTACCCGCGCGCGCGGGTCAGGTCCAGGACGTGCTCGAACGCCTCCGGCGCGCTGACCGTACGCGCCGTGAACTCCTCGCGCTCGGCCTCCAGCGCCTCGCTGTGCGCCACCGGGTCGTACGCCGACAGGACCTTGCCCAGCGCCGTGGAGTGCAGGGGCTGCATGGCCCCCACCTCCAGCACCTGCCGGCTGTCGTCCGGCCTGAACACGTGGTGCACGATCAGCACGCCCTGCTGGTGCAGCACCCCCAGATAGACGCTCTCGCCGCTGGAGCGGGCCAGGTCGTCGGTCCACACCAGGGCCCGCGCCCGCAGCTCGTGCACATCGAGATAGGTCGTCCCCAGACGCAGCAGCTCCGCGCCCAGCTGGTAGCGCCCGGAGGGCCCGTCCTGCTCGACGAAACCCTCCTGCTGCAGTGTGCGCAGGATCCCGTGAGCCGTGCCCTTCGCCAGGCCCAGCGACGAGGCGATGTCCGACAGGCCGAGCCGTCGCTCCCCGCCCGCGAGCAGCCGCAGCATCGCGGCCGCCCGTTCGAGCGACTGGATGTTCCGTGCCATCGCCGTCGTGCCCTCCGTCCCCTTGGACCATCGGTCGCCGCTTCGCTGCCACCGTTCGGCAATGTCGAACATTACCGCTCGCCGCCGACCTCCCGCTAACGGGTGGCCGTGACTGGTTGCGAACGCATCCAACCCGACACCGGCAACGGATCGCGCGTCCGCCCCGTGGACGCGCCCGCCCCTCCGGTGCCGCCGCGGGCTACCCTGACGGCGTGCGCCTTCCACAAGAAGCGCAAAGCCGACAGCCGTCGCACCCCAGGGAGCATCTTCCATGGCCTCGTTGCCGAACCCGTCCCTTCCGTCCGAGTCGGCCTACAGCCGGGCTCGAACCGACGCCCTCCGCGAGGCGCTCGCCACCCGCGTGGTGGTCGCCGACGGCGCGATGGGCACCATGCTCCAGGCACAGGACCCGACCCTTGAGGACTTCGAGAACCTTGAGGGCTGCAACGAGATCCTGAACCTCACCCGCCCCGACATCGTGCGCTCCGTCCACGAGGAATATTTCTCCGTGGGCGTCGACTGCGTCGAGACCAACACCTTCGGCGCCAACCACGCGGCCCTCGCCGAGTACGACATCGCCGAACGCGTCCACGAACTCTCCGAGGCCGGCGCCCGCATCGCCCGCCAGGTCGCCGACGAGTTCACCGCCTCCACCGGACAGCAGCGCTGGGTCCTCGGTTCCATGGGCCCCGGCACCAAACTGCCGACCCTCGGCCACGCCCCGTACACCCTGCTGCGCGACGCCTACCAGCAGAACGCCGAAGGCATGATCGCCGGCGGCGCCGACGCGCTGCTCGTGGAGACCACCCAGGACCTGCTGCAGACCAAGGCGTCCGTGCTGGGCGCCCGCCGGGCCCTGGACACCCTCGGCGTGGACCTGCCGCTGATCGTCTCCGTGACCGTCGAGACCACCGGCACCATGCTCCTCGGCTCGGAGATCGGCGCCGCGCTCACCGCCCTCGAACCGCTCGGCATCGACATGATCGGCCTCAACTGCGCCACCGGGCCCGCCGAGATGAGCGAGCACCTGCGCTATCTGGCCCGCCACTCCCGCATCCCGCTGTCCTGCATGCCCAACGCCGGCCTCCCGGTCCTCGGCAAGAACGGCGCCCACTACCCGCTGACCGCCCCCGAACTCGCCGACGCCCAGGAAACCTTCGTCACCGAGTACGGCCTCTCCCTGATCGGCGGCTGCTGCGGCACGACCCCCGAGCACCTGCGCCAGGTCGTCGAGCGAGTACGGGACCTGACACCTGCCCCGCGCAGCCCGCGCCCCGAGCCCGGCGCCGCCTCGCTCTACCAGACCGTGCCCTTCCGCCAGGACACCTCGTACATGGCGATCGGCGAGCGCACCAACGCCAACGGCTCCAAGAAGTTCCGCGAGGCCATGCTGGAGGCCCGCTGGGACGACTGCGTCGAGATCGCCCGCGACCAGATCCGCGAGGGCGCCCACATGCTCGACCTGTGCGTCGACTACGTGGGCCGCGACGGCGTCGCCGACATGCAGGAACTGGCCGGCCGCTTCGCCACCGCCTCCACCCTGCCGATCGTCCTGGACTCCACCGAGGTCGACGTCATCCGCGCCGGCCTGGAGAAGCTCGGCGGGCGCGCGGTCATCAACTCCGTCAACTACGAGGACGGCGACGGCCCCGACTCGCGCTTCGCGAAGGTCACCCGGCTCGCACAGGAACACGGCGCCGCGCTCATCGCCCTCACCATCGACGAAGAGGGCCAGGCGCGCACCCCCGAGCACAAGGTCGCGATCGCCGAACGGCTCATCGCCGACCTCACCGGCAACTGGGGCATCCACGAGTCGGACATCCTCATCGACACCCTGACCTTCACCATCTGCACCGGCCAGGAGGAGTCCCGGGGCGACGGCATCGCCACCATCGAGGCCATCCGGCGGCTCAAGCAGAGCCACCCCGACGTCCAGACCACCCTCGGTCTGTCGAACATCTCCTTCGGCCTCAACCCGGCCGCGCGCGTCCTGCTCAACTCGGTCTTCCTCGACGAGTGCGTCAAGGCCGGCCTCGACTCGGCGATCGTGCACGCCTCGAAGATCCTGCCGATCGCCCGCTTCACCGAGGAGGAGGTCACCACCGCACTCGACCTCATCCACGACCGCCGCCGCGAGGGCTACGACCCGCTGCAGAAGCTGATGGCCCTCTTCGAGGGCGCCACCACCAAGTCCCTCAAGGCCGGCCGCGCCGAGGAACTGGCCGCGCTGCCCCTGAACGAGCGGCTCAAGCGGCGCATCATCGACGGCGAGAAGAACGGCCTCGAACAGGACCTCGACGACGCCCTCCTGGAGCGCCCCGCGCTCGACATCGTCAACGAGACCCTCCTCGACGGGATGAAGGTCGTCGGCGAACTGTTCGGTTCCGGCCAGATGCAGCTGCCGTTCGTGCTCCAGTCCGCCGAGGTCATGAAGACCGCGGTGGCCCATCTGGAGCCGCACATGGAGAAGACCGACGACGACGGCAAGGGCACCATCGTGCTCGCCACCGTGCGCGGAGACGTCCACGACATCGGCAAGAACCTCGTCGACATCATCCTGTCCAACAACGGCTACACCGTCGTCAACCTCGGCATCAAGCAGCCCGTCTCCGCGATCCTGGAGGCCGCCCAGGAACACCGCGCCGACGTCATCGGCATGTCGGGGCTCCTGGTCAAGTCCACGGTGATCATGAAGGAGAACCTGGAGGAGCTCAACCAGCGCAAGCTGGCCGCCGACTACCCCGTCATCCTCGGCGGCGCCGCCCTCACCCGCGCCTACGTCGAGCAGGACCTCCACGAGATCTACGAGGGCGAGGTCCGCTACGCCCGCGACGCGTTCGAGGGCCTGCGCCTGATGGACGCGCTCATCGCGGTCAAGCGCGGCGTGCCCGGCGCCACCCTGCCGGAACTGAAGCAGCGCCGGGTACGGGCCACGGCCCAGACGGTCGTCGAGGAACGCCCGGAGGAGGGCGCGGCCCGCTCCGACGTGGCCGTCGACAACCCGGTCCCGACCCCGCCCTTCTGGGGCACGCGCGTCATCAAGGGCATCCAGCTCAAGGAGTACGCGTCCTGGCTCGACGAGGGCGCCCTGTTCAAGGGCCAGTGGGGCCTCAAGCAGGCCCGCACGGGCGACGGACCCACCTACGAGGAACTGGTGGAGACGGAGGGTCGGCCGCGGCTGCGCGGTCTCCTGGACCAGCTGCAGACCGGCAACCTCCTCGAAGCGGCGGTCGTATACGGCTACTTCCCGTGCGTCTCCAAGGACGACGACCTGATCCTCCTGGACGACCAGGGCAACGAACGCACCCGCTTCACCTTCCCGCGCCAGCGCCGTGGCCGACGGCTGTGCCTGGCCGACTTCTTCCGCCCGGAGGAGTCCGGTGAGACGGACGTCGTCGGCCTCCAGGTCGTCACCGTCGGCTCTCGGATCGGCGAGGAGACGGCGAAGCTCTTCGAGGCGAACTCCTACCGCGACTACCTCGAACTGCACGGCCTGTCCGTCCAGCTGGCCGAGGCGCTGGCCGAGTACTGGCACGCGCGCGTGCGCTCCGAACTCGGCTTCGCGGGCGACGACCCCACCGAGATGGAGGACATGTTCGCGCTCAAGTACCGCGGCGCCCGCTTCTCCCTCGGCTACGGCGCCTGCCCCGACCTGGAGGACCGCGCGAAGATCGCCCGCCTCCTGGAGCCGGAGCGCATCGGCGTCCACCTGTCGGAGGAGTTCCAGCTCCACCCGGAACAGTCCACGGACGCGATCGTGATCCACCATCCCGAAGCGAAGTACTTCAACGCCCGTTGAACCGGGTGCGTGGACGGGTGCGGGCCCGGTGGGGGCGGACCGCGCAGTTCCCCGCGCCCCTCGGGGAGGGGCTGCGCCCCGTCCCACCCAGGGGCGCGGGGAACGGCGCAGTCTTTTAAGGGGCGCGGGGAACTGCGCGAGCAACCACGACGCACGGTCAGCCGACCAAGCACCCCCGCACCCCCAGCCCCGCGATACCAAGAGGCGCCGGCGCCGGCGCCGACGTACACTGGTCGGTCCAGTGCAGGCCGGTTCCCCGGGAGGGAACCGGCCTTCTCGTCCCTTAAACGGAGGTGCGCCTATGACCAGTACGGTCCCCCCACCCGGCACCCGGACAGCCGAAAGCTCCACCCTCCAGGCAGTTCTCCTGGACATGGACGGAACCCTCGTCGACACGGAGGGCTTCTGGTGGGACGCCGAGGTCGAGGTGTTCGCCCAGCTCGGCCACCGGCTGGACGACGCCTGGCGCCACGTGGTGGTCGGCGGCCCCATGACCCGCAGCGCCGGCTTCCTCATCGAGGCCACCGGCGCCACGATCACCCTCTCCGAACTCACCGTGCTGCTGAACGACGGGTTCGAGAACCGCATCGCCCGGACCCTCCCGCTGATGCCCGGCGCCGCGAGACTCCTGGCAGAGCTGGCCGCGCACGGCATCCCCACCGCGCTGGTCTCCGCCTCGCACCGCCGCATCATCGACCGCGTACTGCTCTCGCTCGGCGCGCAGAACTTCACCCTGACCATCGCGGGCGACGAGGTGGAGCGCACCAAGCCGTTCCCCGACCCGTATCTGATCGCGGCCGCCGGACTGGGCGCGGATCCGGCCAGGTGCGCGGTCATCGAGGACACCGCGACGGGCGTGGCCGCCGCCGAGGCGGCGGGCTGCCAGGTCGTGGCCGTACCGTCCGTGGCGCCGATCGCCCCGGCTGCCGGAAGGACCGTCGTACGGTCCCTCGAACAGGTCGACCTGCCTTTTCTCCGGGGCCTGATGACGGAAAAGCGCTAATCGTTCACCCACGGTGCACGAGTGAATGCGGAAAAACTGCGTGGTCACTACACCGGACTAATTCGATCACCCGTCGCGCGCCTCGGATGGCCGAATTCCGGTGCTCTCGCACACAGTTGAAGGTGTGACGTTCGCCACTGCGGAGGGGGTCGACAAGGGGCTCCCGGTGTGTCTGACAGGCCTCCGCGGTGGCCATGGGCGTGCCCTTGTGTCCTGATTCGTGGAAACCTGTACGAATCCTTCCGCTGTCGGTTTTTCGGTGCGTCCACAGCCGGTCTCGCAGCGTGATGGGAACTCAACTCCGGTACCTGCGAACCGTCCTGCCGGTCCCGACTAATCTCATCGCGAGAACATCGCCGTAACCCCCGTGTACCCGACCGCAACACCCCGGCATGCCGGGCCCGCGGGATCGACAGCTCTGGAGAACTTCGAGCATGAACCGTAAGCCTTTGGTGCTGCCGGCCGCGATCGGTCTGCTCGCCTCTGTCCTCGCCGCGTGCGGCGGTTCCGACAGTGGAGGCGACGGCGGCGACGCAATCGTCGTCGGTACCACCGACCGGTTCACCGCCTCGAAGGAGGCACCGGCCCCGTTCGACCCGGCCTACGCGTACGACGTCGGCGCCTGGAACGTGCTGCGCCAGACGGTCCAGACCCTGATGGCCATGCCCAACGGCGGCGGCGACCCCACTCCGGAGGCCGCCGAGGAGTGCGGATTCACCGACTCCGGCAACGAGCGGTACGCCTGCACGCTGCGCAAGGACCTCAAGTTCTCCAACGGTGACCCCGTCACCGCCGAGGACGTGAAGTTCTCCATCGACCGCGCGCTGCAGATCAAGGCCGACACGGGCGTCTTCGCCCTCCTGTCGACCGTCGACGCCGTCGAGACCAAGGGCGACCGCGAGGTGATCTTCCACCTCAACAGCGCCGACGCCACCTTCCCGTTCAAGCTGTCCACGCCGGTCGCGGGCATCCTGAACCCCAAGGACTACGCCAAGAACAAGCTGCGGGACGGCTTCGACGTCAGCGGCTCCGGCCCGTACAGCCTCAAGGCCGAGACCAAGGGCGACGACGTCACCAAGGTCGTCTTCACCAAGAACCCGTATTACCAGGGGATCTCGGACGTCAAGAACGACAAGGTCGAGCTGCGGTCCTTCGAGGACACGGACTCCATGGGCGCCGCGATCGACAAGGGCGACATCGACATGATGACCCGCACCATGTCGCCCGAGCAGATCAAGAAGCTGCAGAACGCCAAGGACAGCAAGATCGATGTGATCGAGCAGCCCGGCCTTGAGATCCGCTACATCGGCTTCGACGTCGAGAAGCCGTCCCTGAAGGAGAAGGCGGTCCGCCAGGCGATCGCCCACATCGTCAACCGCGGCGAACTGACCTCCAAGGTGTACGGCACCGGCGCCGACCCGCTGTACTCCATGGTCCCGGCCACCGTCACCGGCCACGCCAACTCGTTCTTCAACGAGTACGGCGAGCCCGACGTCACCAAGGCCAAGAACCTCCTCACCGCGGCGAACGTCACCACACCGGTGAAGTTCACGATGAACTACACGACGGACCACTACGGCTCCGCCACCAAGGCCGAGTTCGAGACGCTGCAGAAGCAGCTCAACGACACGGGCCTGTTCGACGTGGACATCAAGGGCGAGAAGTGGGAGACCTACCGCCCCAAGCAGCGCGAGGGCAAGTTCGCGGTCTACGGCATGGGCTGGTTCCCCGACTTCCCGGACGCGGAGACCTTCCTGACGCCGTTCCTGGACAAGGACAACACCATCGCGTCGCCGTACGTGAACAAGCGCATCCGGGAGAACCTGATCCCGGAGTCCCGCCGCGAGGCCGACCGCCTCAGCGCCTCGAAGAGCATCGAGGAGATCCAGAGCATCGTCGCCGACGACGTCCCGCTCCTGCCCCTGTGGCAGGGCAAGCAGTACGTCGCCGTACGGGACGACATCACCGGCGCCGAGTACGCGCTCAACTCGTCGGCCACGCTGCAGCTGTGGGAGCTGGGCCGCGGAGTCGGCAGCTGACCCCGACGCACCCGGCGAAAGCCAACTGAAAGGGCCGCCCCGTTCACTCGAACGGGGCGGCCCTTTCAGCTGCCGTGAACTGCCGTGGCCTTCAGCCGCCATGGCCCTCGCACGCCGTCACTGCGCCCCGGGACGCACCAGACCGCTCTCGTACGCGTACACCGCGGCCTGCACCCGGTCCCGCAGCCCCAGCTTGGTCAGCACATGGCCCACATGCGTCTTGACCGTGGTCTCGCTGACGAACAGATCGGCGGCGATCTCCGCGTTCGACAACCCGCGGGCCACCAGCTTCAACACCTCGACCTCACGCTCGGTCAGTGTGTGCAGGGTGTCCGGCACCGGCTCGTCGCCCGAAGGCAGATGACCCGCGTACTTGTCGAGCAGCCGGCGGGTGATACTCGGCGCCAGCATCGCCTCGCCCGCCGCCACCACCCGGATCGCCTGCACCAACTCGTTGGCCGGGGCGTCCTTCAGCAGGAAACCGCTGGCGCCGGCGCGCAGCGCCTCCACCACGTACTCGTCGAGATCGAAGGTCGTCAGCACCAGCACCTTCGCCGGACCGTCCCGGCCCGGACCGGTGATCTGCCGGGTCGCCTCGACCCCGTCCATCCTCGGCATACGGATGTCCATCAGAACCACATCGGGCTGCAGGGCACGAACCTGATCGATCGCCTGGAGACCGTCACCGGCCTCGCCGACGACCGCGATGTCCTGCTCCGCCTCCAGAATCATCCGGAAGCCGGTGCGCAGCAGCGGCTGGTCGTCGACCAGTAGGACGCGGATGGCCACGTAAGTCTCCTTCGCTCGTCCGGCCCCATTCTGCCCTGCGGCGGTCACCCGCCATGCCCGCGGGGCACGCCGACAGCCCCGCGCTCAGGCGCCGTCGGACCCGGGCGCCCGCACCGGCAGCGGATACGGCGGGGGAGTACCACCGAATTCCGGACACACCGCCCGGTGATCGCACCAGCCGCACAGCTTCGTGGGCCGCGGACGCCAGTCACCCGTCTCCGTGGCCAGCCGGATCGCCTCCCACAACGAGTGCAACTTCCGCTCCACACGCTCCAGATCGGCCGGCACCGGGTCGTACGTCAGCACGTCGCCGCTGCCCAGATAGACCAGCTGGAGACGGCGCGGAACGACCTGTTTCAGCCGCCACACCACCAGGGCGTAGAACTTCATCTGGAACAGGGCCCCCTCCGCGTACTCCGGACGCGGAGCCTTGCCCGTCTTGTAGTCGACGATCCGCACCTCACCCGAGGGCGCCACGTCCACCCGGTCGATGATGCCCCGCAGCTTCAGACCCGAGTCCAGCTGCGCCTCCACGAACAGCTCGCGCTCCGCCGGCTCCAGACGGGTCGGATCCTCCAGCGTGAACCACCGCTCGACCAGCCGCTCCGCCTCACCGAGCCAGCGCGTCAGCTGCTCGCCGGCCGTCTGCTCGTCGGAGTCCGCGAACAACTCCGCCAGCTCGGGCTTCGCCTCCCGCAGCCGGTCCCACTGCCCCGGGATCAGCGACTTCGCGCGCGGCGCCGTCCGCTCGGTGGCCGGGGCGTCGAAGAGCCGCTCCAGCACCGCGTGCACCAGCGTCCCGCGGGTCGCCGCCTCACTCGGCTTCTCGGGCAGCTTGTCGATCACCCGGAAGCGGTACAGCAAAGGACACTGCATGAAGTCCCCGGCCCGCGAGGGGGACAACGAGGTCGGAGCCGCCGGCTCCCGGACCCGACCGGCGGACCCGCCCGCCCCGGCAGTGGCGTCCGCGGGCCGGGGCACCACGGCTCCGGCCGGTCCGGCAGGGGAGTCCGCGGGCGGCGCGGCCACGACGTCGGACGGCTGGACCGCATCGCCCGCCGGTACGGCTTCGGAGCCGTCCCGCGCGACGCCGTCGGTGCTGGTTTCCATGACGACAGACCTTACGGCTCGCCACTGACACCGCGACACACGGTGACCTGCGCGCCGTACGCCCGCCCGGGAAACGGAGGGGGTGCCGGGGCCGAACACGCCGCGACGGCCGCATACCATCGACCACAAGACCTCTCGCGTGCATGATCGCGAGCGGGACACGCGTCGAACGAGGGGACATCGTGGACGAGAGCGGCGGGAGCGGGCAGCCGCGTTCCGGCACCGACGAGGCGGACGAGCACCGCACGGGTCGGCCGCGACCCGGTGACCCGGCGACCACGACGGCCCGGCCGCCCTCCGACCAGCAGCCGCACGACCCCGGCACCCCGGCCGCACCGGAGGAGACGACCGGCCCGCCCCACCCCGAACCGACCGACGACCAGGGCGGCGAGGAGCGGACCCCCGCACCGCCCACCGGCACGAGCCACCCCGCCCCGGCCCCCGCGGACACACCCACCGACGACCACGCGACCGAACAGCCGCACACCACCGCACAGCCCCACACCGCCCACAGGTCCGAGGCCCACACCCCTGCGCCGCCCGGCGGCAAGAAGAGCGGCAAGGGCCCCGCCCCCAAGCGGCCCAAAGAACCAGGCGGCGGCATCCTCATGGGACGCCCCTTCGGCGTACCCGTGTACGTCGCCCCCAGCTGGTTCCTCGTCGCCGCACTCATCACCTGGGTCTTCGGCGGCCAGCTCGACCGCGTCCTGCCCGAGCTGGGCATGGCCCGCTACCTCGTCTCCCTGTTCTTCGCGGTCGCCTTCTACGCCTCCGTCCTCGTCCACGAACTGGCCCACACGGTCGCCGCCCTGCGCTTCAAACTGCCCGTACGCCGCATCCAGCTCCAGTTCTTCGGCGGCGTCTCCGAGATCGAGAAGGAATCCGAGACACCCGGACGCGAGTTCGTCCTCGCCTTCGTCGGCCCCCTGCTCTCCCTCGTCCTCGGCGGCGTCTTCTACCTCGCCCTCCAGACCGTCGAACCCGGCACCGTCCCCGGCGTCCTGCTCGGCGGCCTGATGATCTCCAACCTGATCGTCGCCGCGTTCAACCTGCTCCCCGGCCTGCCCCTCGACGGCGGCCGCATGCTCCGCGCCGTCGTCTGGAAGATCACCGGCAAACCCATGAGCGGCACCATCGCCGCCGCCTGGGTCGGCCGCGCCCTCGCGATCTCCGTACTCATCGGACTGCCCCTGCTCACCCACTCAGGCGGCCTCGGCACCGACGCCCAGGACATCGGCGGCATGGACACCGTCATGGACGCCCTCCTCGCCGCGATCCTCGCCGGCATCATCTGGACCGGCGCCGGAAACAGCCTCCGCGTGGCCCGCCTGCGCGAACACCTGCCCGAGCTGAGAGCCCGCGCCCTCACCCGGCGCGCGGTCCCCGTCGAGACCCACACCCCCCTCTCCGAAGCACTGCGCCGCGCCAACGAAGCCGGCGCACGCGCCCTGGTCGTCGTCGACGCCGACGGCGACCCCCTCTCCCTCGTCCGCGAAGCCGCCATCGTCGGCGTACCCGAACACCGCCGCCCCTGGGTCGCCGTCAGCGGACTCGCCCAGGACCTCACCGACGGCATGCGCGTCTCCGCCGAACTCGCCGGCGAAGACCTCCTCGAAGTCCTGCGCGCCACCCCGGCCACCGAATACCTCGTGGTCGAGGACTCCGGAGAGATCTACGGAGTCCTCTCGGCGGCGGACGTGGAGAAGGCCTTCGTGAAGGCCATGGCCCGCCCCAGCTGAGCGCCCGGCCCGGAGCTCCCTGTCAGGGCGCCCCGAAAGGGGCGCGGGGAACTGCGCGCTCAGCCCCGAAGTACCCGCAGCGAGCCACGCTCCCGAGCACCCCCGGACAGTGGTCGGACCCCGCCCCGGAGGCGGGTAGGCTGACGCACATGTCCGAACCGACCGGTGCCGCCCGCCGACGCGGGCCCTTCAAGGTCGGGGACCAGGTACAGCTGACCGACCCCAAGGGCCGCCACTACACGTTCACGCTCGAAGCAGGGAAGAACTTCCACACCCACAAGGGTTCCTTCCCGCACGACGAGCTGATCGGCGCACCCGAGGGCAGCGTTGTCCGCACCACGGGGAACGTCGCCTATCTGGCACTGCGCCCCCTGCTCCCCGACTACGTCCTGTCCATGCCCCGCGGCGCCGCCGTGGTCTACCCCAAGGACGCGGGGCAGATCCTGTCCTTCGCCGACATCTTCCCCGGCGCACGCGTCGTGGAAGCCGGCGTGGGCTCCGGCTCGCTCAGCACCTTCCTGCTCCGCGCCGTCGGCGACCAGGGCATGCTCCACTCGTACGAGCGCCGCGAGGACTTCGCCGAGATCGCCCAGCAGAACGTGGAGCGCTACTTCGGCGGCCCCCACCCCGCCTGGCAGCTCACCGTCGGCGACCTCCAGGACAACCTCTCCGACACCGAGGTCGACCGCGTCGTCCTCGACATGCTCGCCCCCTGGGAATGCCTGGAAGCCGTCTCCAAGGCACTCGTCCCCGGCGGCATCGTCTGCTGCTACGTGGCCACCACCACCCAGCTCGCCCGGACCGTCGAGTCCATCCGCGAGATCGGCTGCTTCAACGAGCCGAGCGCCTGGGAGTCCATGGTCCGCAACTGGCACATCGAGGGCCTGGCGGTCCGCCCCGACCACCGCATGATCGGCCACACCGGCTTCCTGCTCACCGCCCGCCGCCTCGCGGACGGCGTCGAGCCGCCCATGCGCCGCCGCCGCCCCTCCAAGGGCGCCTACGGTGACGACTACACCGGACCGAACGCCGACGGCGGAGCCCCCGGCCGCTGAGACGGCCCCGTGCCGCACACAACGCGCGAACACCGTGGCCGAGTTCCCGAGGACCCCTCGGAACTCGGCCACAGCGCATTTCCCTTGACGTTCCGCCAGTACCGTCCACCCCACCGTTCCCTCGTGGTGTGACGTGTGGCACCATTCTGGCCACCCCACCGGCACAGCCCTCACAGGAGACACTTCCTAGTGCAGCACTCCGCCGTCCCGGAACTGGCCCACACCCACACCCGCCCGATCCACTGGGTCGCCACGGCGGCAGCGCTCGCCGCGGTCGTCGCGGCCTCCGGCTTCCTCCAGCCCGACAAAGCCACCGCCGCCCAGCACGGCATCGAGGCCAAGGGCGCCCCGGCGGCCGCCACGCCCCCCGACCCCGCCCACGCCGACTACCCCCTCGACTGCGGCCCCGCGAAGATCCTCGTCCAGAAGAAGGCCTCGGGCGACCTCGACGGAGACGGCACCCCCGAAACGGTCGCCGTCGTCCGCTGCGACGCGGGATCCGGCACCCCGCCCAGCGGCGTCTACGTCCTCACCAAGTCCGAGGACACCCCGAAGGCCAGAGTCGTCGCCACCCTCGTCGACCCCAAGGACCGACTCTCCGTCAAGGACTTCGCCCTCCGCGACGCCACCGTCACCGCGACCCTGCTCGGCTACTCCTCGCCCGACGTACCCAGTTGCTGCCCCGACATCGACGAGGGCGCCAAGTGGCAGTGGAAGAACGGCGCCTTCGTACGCTCGACAGCGCCCACGGCCCGCAGTATGTGAGACCCGGGCCCGCGGCGTGCGAGCCCGCACATGTGAGAAGAAAGACAACCAGGAGGAACCGGGCACCCGCATCACACGAGGTGCCCGCACACTCACTCCGCGTCGGGACCGTAGACCTCGACACTGTCCGACACACGACGTACATGGATGCAGTCGCCCGGACACTCCTTCGCGGAGTCGGCGACATCACGCAGAAGCGTCAGCGGTACGGGCGTTGTCGCACCCGGGGTCTGCAGAAGCTCGTCACCCGGGCTCTTCACATAGGCCAACCCGTCGATGTCCAGTTCGAACACCTCCGGCGCGTACTGGGCACAGATCCCGTCGCCGGTGCACAGGTCCTGATCGATCCAGACCTCAAGCGCCTCGCCGTCGACTCCGGCCTCCTGCTGCACGGTCATTTCTCCTGCCGTTTCCTGCGCAGAGCGGCTTGAAGACGGGGAATCGCGCCAGCTCTGACGGGTGTTGAACACTTCGACCCTACCTCCGTCCGCTTCCCAATCATGTTGGGTGGGTATTCCACTGGCGTGAGGGAGAGCGCAAGGGTGAAGATCGGACACACCCCGACAGTCTTTTGATCTAGGGGTTTCAATCGACACCCACCCAGGTAGGGTCTGGAAGCGTCCAGCTCCCCTTGGAGGAGGTGAGGACCGTGGCAGCCCACGACGACGACATGAACCGCGGCATCCGCCCGGGACGAGGGTCCGACGACCCGTCCGGGCAGATTGCCTACCTTGAGCAGGAGATCGCCGTCCTGCGACGCAAGCTCGCCGACTCTCCGCGACACACGAGGATTCTCGAAGAGCGGATCGTCGAGCTGCAGACCAACCTGGCCGGCGTGTCCGCGCAGAACGAGCGGCTGGCCAACACCCTCCGAGAGGCCCGCGACCAGATCGTGGCACTCAAGGAGGAAGTCGACCGGCTCGCACAGCCGCCGGCCGGCTTCGGAGTCTTCCTCGCAGCGAACGAGGACGGCACCGCCGACATCTTCACCGGAGGCCGCAAACTCCGCGTGAACGTCAGCCCCAGCGTCGAACTCGAAGAGCTCCGACGCGGCCAGGAACTGATGCTCAACGAAGCTCTCAACGTGGTCGAGGCCATGGAATACGAGAGCGTCGGCGACATCGTCACCCTCAAGGAGATCCTTGAGGACGGCGAGCGCGCCCTCGTACAGGGCCACACCGACGAGGAACGGGTGGTACGGCTCGCCGAACCACTCCTGGACGTCATCATCCGTCCCGGCGACGCCCTCCTCCTCGAACCCCGCTCCGGCTACGTCTACGAGGTCGTGCCCAAGAGCGAGGTCGAAGAACTCGTCCTCGAAGAGGTCCCCGACATCGGCTACGAGCAGATCGGCGGTCTGGGCGGCCAGATCGAAATGATCCGCGACGCCGTCGAGCTCCCCTACCTCTACCCCGACCTGTTCAAGGAGCACGAACTGCGCCCGCCCAAGGGCGTACTCCTCTACGGGCCCCCCGGATGCGGCAAGACACTCATCGCCAAGGCCGTCGCCAACTCACTGGCCAAAAAGGTCGCCGAAGTCACCGGCCAGGCCACCGGCAAGAGCTTTTTCCTCAACATCAAGGGCCCCGAACTCCTCAACAAGTACGTCGGCGAGACCGAGCGGCAGATCCGCCTCGTCTTCCAGCGCGCCCGTGAGAAGGCCAGCGAAGGAACCCCCGTCATCGTCTTCTTCGACGAGATGGAATCCCTCTTCCGCACCCGCGGATCAGGCGTCAGCTCGGACGTGGAGAACACCATCGTCCCCCAGCTGCTCGCCGAGATCGACGGCGTGGAAGGCCTGCAGAACGTCGTGGTCATCGGCGCCTCCAACCGCGAGGACATGATCGACCCCGCCATCCTGCGCCCCGGCCGCCTCGACGTGAAGATCAAGATCGAGCGTCCGGACGCCGAAGCGGCCAAGGACATCTTCGCCAAGTACCTCACCGAACGCCTCCCGCTGCACCCCGACGACGTCGGCGAGCACGGAGGCAGCAAGAGCACCACCGTCCAGAGCATGATCCAGACCGCCGTCGAGCACATGTACACCGAATCCGAGGAAAACCGCTTCCTCGAAGTCACGTACGCCAACGGCGACAAGGAAGTCCTCTACTTCAAGGACTTCAACTCCGGCGCCATGATCGAGAACATCGTCGGCCGCGCCAAGAAGATGGCGATCAAGGACTTCCTGGAACACACCCAGAAGGGCCTGCGGGTCTCCCACCTGCTCCAGGCCTGCGTGGACGAGTTCAAGGAGAACGAGGACCTGCCGAACACCACCAACCCGGACGACTGGGCCCGCATCTCCGGAAAGAAGGGTGAACGGATCGTCTACATCCGGACACTCATCACCGGAAAGCAGGGCGCGGACACCGGACGCTCCATCGACACGGTGGCGAACACCGGTCAGTACCTGTAAAAGACAGGGTGGCTGCGGGTGCCCTCACCGGGCACCCGCAGCCAACTGTTTTCCAGGGCACAGCTGGAGCTGAGCAATGACGCAAATGATCTCCCCACCAGCGCAAAGGCGCTCTAGGCTCTTCGGTACCGCCGAGTCGCGCAGTGCGGGGACGGGCACCGCACACGCACCGGAGCGCCAGCGGTACTTGAGCGGCGTCCCCGACCGAGGACGCCGCCGGGCAAGGAGGGCCGCATGACCGTACGGCGAGTAATGGGCATCGAGACGGAGTACGGGATCTCCGTCCCCGGCCACCCCAACGCCAATGCCATGCTCACCTCGTCCCAGATCGTCAACGCCTACGCGGCGGCGATGCACCGGGCCCGGCGGGCCCGCTGGGACTTCGAGGAGGAGAACCCGCTGCGGGACGCGCGGGGCTTCGACCTCGCCCGCGAAGCCGCCGACTCCAGTCAGCTCACCGACGAGGACATCGGCCTCGCCAACGTCATCCTCACCAACGGGGCACGGCTGTACGTCGACCACGCACACCCCGAATACAGCTCCCCCGAAGTGACCAACCCGCTGGACGCCGTCCTGTGGGACAAGGCCGGCGAACGCATCATGGCCGAAGCCGCCGAGCGCGCCGCCCAGCTCCCCGGCGCCCAGCCGATCCACCTCTACAAGAACAACACCGACAACAAGGGCGCCTCCTACGGCACGCACGAGAACTACCTGATGAAGCGGGAGACCCCCTTCTCGGACATCGTGCGCCACCTCACCCCGTTCTTCGTCTCCCGTCAGGTCGTCACCGGAGCGGGCCGAGTCGGCATCGGTCAGGACGGACACGAACACGGCTTCCAGCTCAGCCAGCGCGCCGACTACTTCGAGGTCGAGGTGGGCCTCGAAACCACCCTCAAGCGCCCCATCATCAACACCCGCGACGAGCCGCACGCGGACGCCGAGAAATACCGCCGCCTGCACGTGATCATCGGCGACGCCAACCTCTCCGAGATCTCGACCTACCTCAAGCTCGGCACCACCGCCCTCGTCCTGTCCATGATCGAGGACGGCTTCATCGCCGTGGACCTCGCCGTCGACCAGCCGGTGCGCACCCTGCACCAGGTCTCGCACGACCCCACCCTCAAGCGACTGATCACCCTCCGCAGCGGCCGGACCCTCACCGCGGTCCAGCTCCAGATGGAGTACTTCGAACTGGCGCGCAAGTACGTCGAGGAGCGCTACGGGGCCGACGCGGACGAGCAGACCAAGGACGTGCTGACCCGCTGGGAGGACGTCCTGGGCCGGCTGGAGACCGACCCGATGAGCCTGTCCGGCGAGCTGGACTGGGTGGCCAAGCGAGAGCTCATGGAGGGCTACCGCCGCCGTGACAACCTCGACTGGGACGCCGCCCGGCTGCACCTGGTCGACCTCCAGTACGCCGACGTACGGGCCGACAAGGGCCTCTACAACCGCCTGGTGGCCCGTGGTCGCATCAAGCGACTGCTGGACGAGACGGGCGTCGAGCGGGCCGAGACGAAGCCGCCGGAGGACACCCGCGCGTACTTCCGCGGACGCTGCCTCGAACAGTACGCGGACGACGTCGCGGCGGCCTCCTGGGACTCCGTGATCTTCGATCTGCCGGGCCGGGACTCGCTCCAGCGCGTTCCAACCCTGGAGCCGCTTCGCGGAACGCGTAATCACGTGAAAGAGCTTCTCGACCGCTGTCGGACGGCAGAAGACCTGGTCAAGGTCCTGTCGGGCAACTGAAACGACCACCAGGCCGATCCGGCCCGACAGGGTGGAAAAGCCGCAGTCCGGGAATCATCGAGGTGGTTCCCGGACGTTGTGGCAACTGTGGGGCCGATGTCGGACCCTGCTTGTAGGGTCTGATCAAGAACGTCGAAACCGAGCGGGGTGAGGGTTATGGCGACCAAGGACACCGGCGGCGGACAGCAGAAGGCGACGCGCGAGACCGAGCAGGTCGAGGAAGCGCCCGAGGTACAGGCATCCGAGGACCTCAAGGAGCGCCAGGAGAAACTGAGCGACGACGTGGACTCCGTCCTGGACGAGATTGATGATGTCCTTGAGGAGAACGCAGAGGACTTCGTGCGCTCCTTCGTGCAAAAAGGCGGACAGTAGGTCGCTTGACCTTCGAATCGAAGGCTTGTGGCCAACGGGGGATTCAAGTGCAAGAACAGCAAGGTGTGAAGAGTTGTCCGCGGTGCAAGAAAGTAAAGCCGCGGGCAGCCTTCGCAAGTAACAAGGCGATGCGTGATGGGCTTCAGGTCTATTGCCGAGAATGCGTGGCGGCGTACCACCAAGCACGGCAGGTAGCCAAGGGCCGTAACGTTCGACCGCGAGTGGATGTACCCGCTGGTCACAAGTACTGCCGTACGTGCCACAAGGCCAAACCGCACAGTGAGTGGACACGCAACAGCAGCGCTTCGGATGGTTTGGCGACGCTCTGCAAGTCATGTAAGGCGAAGAAAGGGCGCGCAGGCCACCTGAAGCGCCACTACGGCATGACCGAAGCCGAGCGTGACGAGATGGTCGCCTCTCAGAAGGGGCTCTGCGTGATCTGCCTGAAAGCTCCGGCCGTTCATGTGGATCACTGCCACGAGACGGGTAGGGTCCGTGGCGTACTGTGCTTCAACTGCAATTCGGCCATCGGCAAGTTGGGAGATGATCCCGACGCAGTTCGTCGGGCTGCCGCCTACTTGGAGGGATCCTCGTGGAAGCCAACACTCGTAGCACCGGGCGTCTACCAGCTGCCTTCCTGACGCCTGGGTCGTCGTCCTTCATGGACTTCCTGTCCGACCATCAGCCGGAGATGCTCCCGGGCAAGCGGCAGCTGCCGCCCACGCAGGGAGTCATCGAGGCCCCGCACGGCACGACCATCGTCGCCGTCACCTTCGCCGGCGGTGTCGTCCTCGCCGGTGACCGGCGGGCCACGATGGGCAATGTCATCGCGCAGCGGGACATCGAGAAGGTGTTCCCGGCGGACGAGTACTCGGCCGTCGGTATCGCCGGTACGGCAGGCCTGGCCGTCGAGATGGTGAAGCTGTTCCAGCTCGAACTGGAGCACTTCGAGAAGGTGGAGGGCACCACGCTCTCCCTGGAGGGCAAGGCGAACCGCCTGTCCACGATGATCCGTTCGAACCTCGGCATGGCCATGCAGGGCCTCGCCGTGGTCCCGCTCTTCGCCGGTTTCGACGTCGACCGCGACAAGGGCCGCATCTTCTCCTACGACGTGACGGGCGGCCGTTCCGAGGAACACGGCTTCGCGGCGACGGGCTCCGGCTCGCTCTTCGCGCGCGGTGCCATGAAGAAGCTGTTCCACAAGGATCTGACGGAGGAGCAGGCCACGACGCTCGTCGTGCAGGCGCTGTACGACGCGGCAGACGACGACTCGGCGACCGGTGGTCCCGATGTCGCCCGCCGGATCTACCCGATCGTCACCGTGATCACCGAGGACGGCTTCCGCCGGCTCACGGACGAGGACTCCTCCGACATCGCTCGCGCGATCATCGAGCGGCGCCTGGAGCAGCCCGACGGTCCGCGTGCCGCGCTGCTCTAGCGGCGGCCCGTTTTCCAGGTGATCCAGGTACTTCCACAGAAAGGGACGGATAGCCGGTGTCGACGCCGTTCTATGTATCACCCCAGCAGGCCATGGCCGACCGGGCGGAATACGCCCGCAAGGGCATCGCCCGTGGTCGCAGCCTCGTTGTGCTGCAGTTCGCCGACGGCATCGTGTTCGTCGGCGAGAACCCGTCCCGTGCGCTGCACAAGTTCAGTGAGATCTATGACCGGATCGGCTTCGCGGCCGCCGGCAAGTACAACGAGTACGAGAATCTGCGGATCGGCGGTGTGCGCTATGCCGACCTGCGGGGTTACACGTACGACCGTGACGATGTGACCGCCCGTGGTCTGGCGAACGTCTATGCCCAGACGCTGGGCACGATCTTCTCGTCGGCGGCGGAGAAGCCGTACGAGGTCGAGCTGGTGGTCGCCGAGGTGGGGGAGACCCCCGAGGGCGACCAGATCTACCGGCTGCCGCACGACGGTTCGATCGTGGACGAGCACGGGTCGGTGGCGGTCGGCGGCAACGCCGAGACGATCAGTACGTATCTCGATCAGCGGCACGAGGACGGGATGTCCTTGGCCGAGGCGCTCAAGCTGGCCGTTCAGGCGTTGTCGCGTGACACGAACGGCAGTGAGCGGGAGATTCCGGCGGAGCGGCTGGAAGTGGCCGTGCTGGACCGGACGCGTCCGCAGCAGCGGAAGTTCAAGCGGATTGTGGGGCGGCAGCTCGGGCGGTTGCTGGAGGAGGGTGGGGCGTCCACCGCGGCGGAGGCGGAGGATCCTGACGACGAGGAGTGACCTCCTCGGTCTCCGTGGCCTTCTCGACCTTCTTGGCTCATGCGTGCCCCTGGCCTCTTTCCGGCCGGGGGCACGTGGTGTTGTGCGGGCCCGGTGGGGGCTGGTCGCGCAGTTCCCCGCGCCCCTGAAAGACGAAGGACTGCGCAGTTCCCCGCGCCCCTGAAAAGCGACAAGACTGCGCCGTTCCCCGCGCCCCTGGAAGCCAAAGACAAAAGACTGCGCCGTTCCCCGCGCCCCTGACAGGCCAAGGGCTGCGGCGTTCTCCGCGTCCCAAAGAAACCGTGGCCCCTACGCGTCCCCCGGGCGGGTCGTGGAGCCTCTGACGATCAGGGTGACCGGGATGTCCTCGGGGGTGGGGGTGCGGGTGTCCAGGACGGCCAGGAGGGCTTGCATGCCGCGTTCGCCGAAGAGCTCGGCGTCCAGGCGGACCGTGGTCAGTTCGGGGTCGAGGGCGGTGGCGAGGGCCAGGTCGTCGAGGCCGGTGACGGAGAGGTCGTCGGGGATGCGCAGGCCGAGGCGGCGGGCGGCCTTGTAGGCGCCGGCGGCGAGTTTGTCGTCGTCGCAGACGAGGGCCGTGGGGCGGGGGCCGGGGGCGGAGAGAGCGGCTTCCGCGGCGGCCCGGGCGGCGTCGATGGAGATCGGGGCGGAGGCCGTGCGCAGTTCGGTGCCGGGGACGGCGGCCAGGCGTTCGGCGAGTTCGCGGGCGCGAATGTCGAAGGTCCAGGACGGGATGTCGGCCGCGAGGTGCAGGAAGCGGCGGTGGCCCAGGGCCAGGAGGTGTTCCGCGGCCTGTCGGACGCCGTCGCGGATGTCGAGGTTGACGGTGGCCGCGCCGGTGCTGCCGGCGGGGTCGCTGTCGAGCATGACGAGGGGGAGCTGGTCGCCGCGGATGGCGGTGAGGGCGTCGGCGGCCATGGAGGAGGCGATGACGCCGTCGAGGGCGGCCTGTGCGGAGGCGAAGGGGTCGCGGGCCGGGCCGATGCCTTCGGGGGAGGGGTAGAGCAGTACGCCGAATCCGTGTGCGGCGGCGACGCGGGCCGCGCCGGTGTACACGCCTGCGAAGAATTCCGTGGTGAGGGCGGGGACCACCAGGAGCACGGTGCGGGTGCTGCCGAGGCGGAGGTTGCGGGCGGCGAGGTTGGGGCGGTAGCCGAGTTCGCGGGCGGCTTCGCGTACGCGTTCGGCGGTGCGTTCGGAGACGCGACCGCGCCATTTGTCGCCCAGCACGAGGGAGACGGCCGCCTGGGAGACTCCGGCGGCCGTGGCGACGTCGCGGCTCGTGGGGCGGGGGCTGCCTGCTGCCACCGTCGACCTGTCTTTCTGCTGGACTCGCGGACAGCGCACATGGTACGTATGACGAGCGACGTTATACGTAAAACCTCCGGCGTTGGCGACAGCACGGACACGACGGCCGGACTCGACAGCCGGATGGGACAGAGGGGCGGGACATGGCCGCGGGGTATCTGGAGATCCTCCGGACGAGACATGCCGGACGGCTGCTCGCGGGCACGTTGGTGGGTCGGCTGCCGAACGCCGCGGGTGCCATCGCCGTCGTGCTCTTCGTGCGCGCCGAGGGCGGCAGCTACAGCCTGGCCGGGGCGCTCACCGCGGTCTACGGGGTGTCCAACGCCGTGGGGCAGCCGCTGCTCGGCCGTCTCGTGGACCTGTACGGGCAGCCGCGGGTCCAGTTGCCCGCCGCGCTCGTCTCCGCCCTGGGGATGACCGTGTTCGCCCTCACAGGGCTGCAGTCGCTGCCGCTCGCGTACGTCCTGATGGTGGTCGCCGGCTTCTTCACGCCGCCGCTGGAGGGCGGTCTGCGGGCGCTGTGGCCGTCGGTCCTGCGCAAGGAGGGTCAGGTGCACACGGCGTACGCGATGGACGCCGTGGCGCAGGAAGTCATGTTCACCGTCGGGCCGTTGCTGGTGACTCTGTGCGTGTCTCTTTGGTCCGCGCAGGCGGCGCTGGTCGTCATCAATGTCATCGGTGTCCTGGGTGCCCTCTCCGTAGTGGTGTCGGGGCCCTCGCGCGCGTGGCGTTCGGCGCCGCGGGAGGCGCACTGGCTCGGCGCGTTGCGCTCGCGCGGGCTCATCGCGCTGCTGGGGGCGTTCCTTTTCGTGGGGATGGCGCTCGGTTCCATCACGGTCGCGGGTGTGTCGTACGCGGACGGCCACGGGGGTGACGCGACGTACGGCTGGCTGATGGCGGCGCTCGGGCTCGGTGCGCTCGTCGGGGGGACGGTCTACGGGGCGCGGCAGTGGAGTGGTGCGCCGGAACGGCGGCTGCGGGTGCTGGTGGCGCTTCTGGCGCTGTGTTACCTGCCGCTGATGCTGATGCCGGGTGCGGTGGCGATGACGGGTCTTGTGGCGCTCGCGGGTGTCTTCCTGGCGCCGTGCATCGCCTGTGCGTTCATCATCGTCGACCGGCATGCGCCGAGGGGGACGGTCACCGAGGCGTTCTCGTGGCTGGTGACGACGTTCACCGTGGGGGCGTCGGTCGGAACGGGTCTCGCGGGGCCGGTCGTCGAGTGGGGCGGAGCGGTGCGGGGCTTCGCCGTACCGGGGGTGGCGGGGGGTGCCGCGCTGCTGGTTCTGCTGGCCACGGGGCGGGTCCTCGCAGCTACGGGCGGCGGTGCGGTGGTGGAGTCAAGTTCGGAAATGATCGAAACGTAGGAGCCGAACCCCGTTTCAGCACAGCCCATCAGGCGTAATGTTCAGTCATGGACCGCCGCATTTTCGGGCTGGAGAACGAGTACGGCGTCACGTGTACGTTCAGGGGACAGCGGCGCCTGTCTCCCGACGAGGTGGCGCGGTACCTCTTCCGCCGTGTCGTGTCATGGGGCCGCAGCAGCAATGTCTTTCTGCGAAACGGTGCCCGCCTCTATCTAGACGTGGGATCACATCCGGAATATGCCACTCCCGAATGTGACAACCTGACGGAACTCGTCACCCACGACAAGGCCGGCGAACGCATTCTGGAAGGACTCCTGGTAGACGCGGAACGACGCCTGCACGAGGAAGGAATCGCGGGCGACGTCTACCTCTTCAAGAACAACACCGACTCGGCGGGCAACTCCTACGGCTGCCACGAGAACTATCTGGTGGCCCGTCACGGGGAGTTCTCCCGGCTCGCGGACATTCTCATTCCGTTCCTCGTCACGAGGCAGCTCCTCTGCGGTGCCGGAAAGGTGCTGCAGACCCCGCGGGGCGCGGTGTACTGCGTCAGTCAGCGGGCGGAGCACATCTGGGAGGGCGTCTCCTCGGCGACGACCCGTTCCCGGCCGATCATCAACACCAGGGACGAACCGCACGCGGACGCGGAGCGCTACCGCAGGCTGCATGTCATCGTGGGTGACTCGAACATGTCCGAGACGACCATGCTTCTCAAGGTCGGTGCCACCGATCTCGTGCTGCGCATGATCGAGGCGGGCACGGTGATGCGTGACCTGACGCTGGAGAACCCGATCCGGGCGATCCGCGAGGTCAGCCATGACATCACGGGCCGCCGCAAGGTGCGTCTGGCCAGTGGCCGGGAGGCGTCCGCGCTGGAGGTGCAGCGCGAGTACTACGAGAAGGCCGTGGACTTCGTGGAGCGCCGGGGCATCCGTACGGGTGTCGTGGACCAGGTTCTGGAGCTGTGGGGCCGCACGCTGGATTCGATCGAGTCCGAGGACCTCGACCGGATCGGTACCGAGATCGACTGGGTGATGAAGTACAAGCTCATCGAGCGGTATCGCGCCAAGCACAACATGACGATGTCGCATCCGCGCGTCGCCCAGATAGACCTCGCCTACCACGACATCCACCGTCGTCGGGGTCTCTACTATCTGCTGGAGAAGCGGGGTCAGGCCGCGAGGATCTGCAACGACCTGAAGATCTTCGAGGGCAAGTCGGTGCCGCCGCAGACCACTCGGGCCCGGCTGCGGGGTGACTTCATCCGGCGTGCGCAGGAGCAGCGCCGTGATTTCACCGTCGACTGGGTGCATCTGAAGCTCAACGACCAGGCGCAGCGCACGGTGTTGTGCAAGGACCCGTTCCGGTCCGTCGACGATCGTGTGGAGAAGCTGATCGCCGGTATGTAGGAGTTCGCCGGTAGGGCAGGGGTCCTGCGCACCTCGGGTGTGCAGGGCCCCTGCCATGTGCCGTGTTACGTCCTCCGTATGTCTCGATCGGTACGGTCGGTTCCGCCTGCCCCGGCCCGGTGGTGCGAGGGCCTAGAGTGGCCGGACCCCATTCGAGCGACCTGAGGATCGATGTGCGACGCCGACTTGCTGCTCTCCTGATCGTGCCTGCCCTGGCGCTGACCGCGTCCGCCTGCGGAAGTGACGACGACAAGGGCGACAAGGACAAGGCCGATCCGTCGGCGTCGTCCTCCGCGTCCAATGCCGCTGCGCCGAAGCCGGTGGACTCGGCGTCGCCGATGCCCGCGGTGAAGGGTGCCTTCGGTAAGAAGGCGACGATCGAGGTGCCCAAGGGCGACCCGACCGACAAGTTCGTGGTGCACACGGTCTCCGAGGGTGACGGCTCGGTGGTGAAGAAGGACGACCTGGTGTCCATGAACTTCACCGGGAAGGTCTGGAAGAGCGGCAAGGACCTCGGTTCCTCGTACCAGGAGGGCGGGGCGCCGCAGTTGATCACGGCGGGTTCGGAGACGGTCATTCCGGCGTTCTCGCAGGCTCTGGTGGGTCAGAAGGAGGGCAGCCGCGTTCTGGTGGTGGCGCCGCCGGCCGCCGGTTTCGGCAGTCAGGGCAACCAGCAGGCGGGGGTCTCGGGCACGGACACGCTGGTGTTCGCGCTGGACGTGGGTGATGTCGTCCCGAACAAGGTCGAGGGCAAGCAGGCCGCGATCCCGTCGGACCTGCCGCAGATCAAGGCGGACGACGAGGCGCCGGCCACGATCTCCGTACCGAAGAACGACCCGCCGGCCAAGCTCGTCGACCAGGTCCTGATCAAGGGCAAGGGCGCCGAGGTGAAGAGCGGTCAGTCGGTCACCATGCAGTACAGCGGTGCCGCGTGGAAGCTCAACGAGGGCAAGGCGAAGGCGACTCTCTTCGACTCGTCGTGGAAGACCGGTCAGCCCTTCAGCACCGTCATCGGTCAGGGTCAGGTCATCGCGGGCTGGGACAAGGGGCTCGTCGGCAAGCATGTGGGTGACCGGGTCCTGCTGGTGATTCCGCCGGCGCAGGCGTACGGCGACGAGGCCAAGGGCGAGGAGCTGCCGGCCAAGTCCACCCTGGTGTTCGTGGTCGACATCCTGGCCGCGAGCTGAGGATGACAGACTGTCCGGGTTGTCCCACCGAGAACGAGCAGGAGCACTGACGTGAGCATCGAGAAGCCCGAGATCGACTTCCCGGGCGGCGAGCCCCCCAAGGACCTCGAAGTCAAGGACATCTGGGAGGGTGACGGCCCGGTGGCCAAGGCGGGCGACACCGTCTCGGTCCACTACGTCGGTGTGGCCTTCTCCACCGGCGAGGAGTTCGACGCGTCCTGGAACCGGGGTACGCCGCTGCAGTTCAAGCTGGGCGTCGGTCAGGTCATCGCGGGCTGGGACCAGGGTGTGCAGGGCATGAAGGTCGGCGGTCGCCGCCAGCTGATCATTCCCGCGGACCTCGCGTACGGCGACCGCGGTGCGGGTGGCCGTATCGGTCCCGGCGAGACGCTGATCTTCGTCTGTGACCTCGTAGGGGTCTGACGGTCCGATTTTCGTAGGTCGTATTTCATAGGTCGCGTGATCGCTGTCCGACTGGATTCGATCACTTGGGGTCCATGCCTGCCCGGGCATGGACCCTCGGCTTTTGCCACGACACCCCGGGGCGGTACGGTCATCGGTCGGAAGCACCATAGGAAGGGCGTCGATGGCCATTGCCAAGGCAGAGCGGCTGATGAACCTGGCGCTGTGTCTGCTCGGGACGCGGCGACCGCTCAGCAAGCGCGAACTCCGTGAGTCCATCGAGGCCTATCTGGAGGCCGGCTCGGACGACTCCTTCAACCGGATGTTCGAGCGGGACAAGGACGATCTGCGCGAACTCGGCCTGGTCATCGAGACGGTGGAGAACCTCGACGGCGAGGTCGGTTATCTGGCCCGCCGCGACAGCAACCGGCTGCCGCCCATCACGCTGGACGCCGAGGAGGCCGCGGCCCTCGGGCTGGCCGCCAAGGTCTGGCAGCAGGCCCGGCTCGCGGGCGCGGCGAGCGGCGCCCTGCAGAAGCTGCGCGCCGCGGGCCTGCCCGAGGGCGTCGACCCGTACGAGGCCCATGGGGCGCTGGAGCCGCGCATCCCCGTGCACGAGGCGGCCTTCGAGCCGCTGATGCTCGCCTGCCGCGACCGGCGTCCCGTCACCTTCGACTACCGCAAGGCGAGCGCGGCCCGCCCCGGGCCCCGCCATGTGGAGCCCTGGGCCCTGGAGTGCTGGCGCGGCCACTGGTACCTGGCCGGCTGGGACCGCGACCGCGGGGCCGAGCGCGTCTTCCGGCTGTCCCGGATCACCGGCAAGGTCCGTACGCGCAGTGGCAAGTACACGGCGGAGGTGCCCGACGTCGTCACCGTGCGGGAGACCGTCGCGGGCTGGGCGGGGGACATCACCGACCGCTCCGCGCTGATCCGGCTGCGGACGGGCTCGGGATACCCGCTGCGCGCCAAGGCGGCGTCCGTACGGGAACTCGGTGACGGGTGGGACGAGTTGGAGGTTCCGTACGGGCACGGTCTGGACGCCTGGCTGGTGGAGTTCGGGCCCGACGTGGTGGTCCTGGAGCCGGCCGAGCTGCGGGCCGACGTCGTGGACCGGCTGCGCGCTGTGGCCAAGGGCTGAGGGGGACGTAGGAAAGTGGCGGGAAAACCGGCCAGGCCCACGAACGCGATCGACCAGACGCGGCGGATGCTGTCCCTGGTGACGTATCTGCGCGAGCGCCCCGGCGCGCGGATCGAGGACGTGGCGCGGGCCTTCGGGATCACCGAGGACGAGCTGATCTCCGACCTCGACGTGCTGCCGCTGTGCGGGACCAGTTTCCGCGGCGGCGACCTGCTCGACATCGACACCGACGGCGACCGGATCTGGTGGCACAACCCCGACGACGTCGCGGAGCCGCTGCGGATCGCCGCGGACGAGGCGACCGCGCTGCTCGTGGCCGCGCGGGCCGTGTCGACCCTGCCGGGACTGCGCGAGGGCGACCGGCAGGCGCTGCTGCGGGCCACCGCCAAGGTGGAGGCCGCCTCCGGCGAGGCCGCGGGCGCGAGCTCCCGGCTGTCGGTCACCTTCGAGGCGGAGGGCGGGGTCTTCGCGGACGTCGACCGGGCCATCTCCGAGCGGCGACGGCTGTGGATCCGCTACTACTCGCCGTCGCGGGACGAGCTGAGCGAGCGCGAGATCGACCCGATCCGCCTGGTCAGCGTCGGGCACACGTACGTGGAGGCCTGGTGCCGGCGCTCGGAGGCCCGGCGCACCTTCCGGCTCGACCGGGTCGCCGAGATCAAGATCCTCGACGAGCCGTCCGCGCCGCCCGAGATCGAGCTGCGGGACCTCTCGGAGGGGCTGGTGCAGCCGGCCGCCGAGGACCCCGAGGTGGTCGTGGAGGTCGGCCCCGGCGGACGCTGGGTCGCCGAGTACTACCCCCACGACAGCGCCGAGGAGCTGCCGGACGGCGGGCTGCGCATCACGCTGCGCACCCCGGACCCGGCGTCGCTGCGCCGTCTGGCACTGCGGCTCGGGCGCGACGGCCGGATCGTCTCGCCGCCGGAGGTCGCCGACAGCGCCCGCCGCGCGGCGCGTGAGGCGCTCGCGGCCTACGACGGACCACTGGACGCGTACGACGCCGGGAGCGGGCCGCAGGCCCGACCACAGGCGCCCCGCGACGGTGTCACGGACGCTCCCTCCGGTGGTGACGGGGGAGTGCGGGACCCGCAGGGCGGGTCGCACGGAGTTCATGACGGGCTGTACGGCAGGCAGGAGCAAGGGCTGTGAGCGGGTCGGCAATGTCTGGTGCGAGTGAGATGTCCGTGGCGTCCGCGTTCTCCGGGATGACGAGAGTGGACCCCGTGCTGTTCAAGGCCGCGTGCCCGGACTGCCGGGGCGGCTTCGAGCTGGCCGCGAGCGCCCTGCGCCTGGTCGTCGGCGCCACACATCGGACCACTTTCTACTCCTTCACCTGCCCGCAGTGCCGCGCGTCGGTGCGCAAACCGGCCGGGGAGCGCATCGTCGAACTGCTCACCGGGGGCGGGGTGCGGGCCCTGCGTCTGCAGGGGACGGGCCGGGGGGCATAGGGTCGAGCCATGTTCTGGCCGATGTTCGCGATCGCTGTGGGTTTCCTGGGAATCACCGTGCTCGGCGTGCTCGCCGTGCGTGTCTTCCTGGAGGCGGAACGGCTGGGCAGGCAGGTCGACGAATCCGCACGCCGGATCAGCCGCGCGGCCGAGGACCTGGAGCACGCGTCCGTCGGAGTGGCCCGTTCCGCGGACGCCCTCTGAGCCGTCCTGTGCGGGGGCTTTGAGTCACTCTGACCTGTCAAGTTCGCAGGGTCGGCAGGTACGCTGCAGGTCGCGGACCGGAAAGTGAGGCGCCGACCGCGAACTGGGAGTACGCACAGGGATTGCCTCGCGTTCACCCCTGAGCGTTACGATCGCTGCCAGCGCGACCCTCGGACAGACGTCCGACCGGTCGGGCAGCAACCCAACCACGCCGCCTCGGTGAGAAGGTAAAAGCTTATGTTCGGAAGGCTCGGCGCTCCCGAGATCATTCTCATCCTCGTCGTCGTCATCCTGCTGTTCGGCGCGAAGAAGCTTCCCGACATGGCCCGCTCCCTGGGCAAGTCCGCCCGCATCCTCAAGAGCGAGGCCAAGGCGATGAAGAGCGAGGGCAAGGACGACGCCGCCGCCCCGGCCGCGCCGCCCCAGGACGACCAGCAGCCCCACCGCACCATCCAGGCCGCGCCCGGTGACGTGACCAGCTCCCGCCCGGTCACCGAGCCCACGGACACGACCAAGCGCTGACGCAGGGCCGGTGACCGCCGGCCCCCTGCACGAGATGGGAACGTGGGTTGCTGAAGTCTGTCCGTCAGAAGGAAGAGAAGGATCCGGAGGGGCGGATGCCCCTCGCGGAACACCTTCGCGAGCTCCGCAACCGGCTCGCGAAGGCGATGCTGGCCATCGTCCTCGTGACGATCGTCGCCGCCTTCTTCTACAACGACATCATCAACTTCTTCACTGAGCCGATCCTCAAAGAGGTCGGCTGCGACAAGACCTTCCAGCAGCTGGCGAAGTCGTCGTCCGACGACCCCTGCGCACAGATCACGATCAACGGTCTGCTGACGCCCTTCACGCTGGCCCTGAAGGTGTCGCTGATGGCCGGTGTCGTGCTGGCCTCGCCGGTGTGGCTGTACCAGCTCTGGGCGTTCGTCGCGCCGGGCCTGCACCGCAGCGAGAAGAAGTACGCGTACGCGTTCGTCGCGTCGGGTGTCCCGCTCTTCCTCGGTGGCGCCTTCTTCGCCTACAAGGTGCTTCCCACCACCGCGAAGGTCCTGATCGAGTTCACCCCGTTCGGCGTCGACAACCTGCTGCCGCTGGACGACCTGCTCGACCTCGTGACCCGCATGGTCGTCGTCTTCGGTCTCTCCTTCGAGCTCCCGCTGCTCCTGGTGATGCTCAACATGACCGGCGTGATCACCGGCAGGCGCATGGCCGGCTGGTGGCGCGGCATGATCATGGGCATCACCGTCTTCGCCGCCGTCGCCACGCCGAGCACGGACCCGCTGACGATGCTGGCGCTCGCCGGACCCATCTGGATCCTGTACTTCGGGGCCACCGCCTTCTCCCTGCTGAACGACCGCCGCAGGGACCGTCGCGAGGCCGAGGGGCCCGACGACGACGAGGCCTCCGAACTCGACCTCACCCCCGAGGACATCGGCGACATCGAACCCGTGACGGCCAACCGCGCGCTGCCCGCGCAGCCGGACGGCGAGCGGGAGCGGATCAACGGTTACGACGACGTGACCTGAGCATGGCGCCGACCTTGTAGGGTCCGGGCCGTGACCAGCGAGATCACCCTCTTCGTCAATCCCACCGCGGGACGCGGCCGGGGCGCCCGCGCGGCGCAGCCGGCCGCTTCGGCTCTGAGGGCCGCGGGCTTCTCCGTGCGTACGGTCCTCGGTGAGAACGCCCGGGAGGCCCTCACACGCGCGCGTGCCGCCGTGGCGGCCGGTACAGACGCCCTGGTGGCCGTCGGGGGCGACGGCATGGCCGGCCTCGCCCTGCAGGCCGTCGCGGGCACGGACACGCCTCTGGGACTGGTCGCCGTCGGTACCGGCAACGACTTCGCGCGGGCGCTGGGACTGCCCGTACGGGATCCGGCGGCCGCGGGACGGACGGTCGCCGAGGCGCTCAAGGGCGCCCGGGTGCGCGACGTCGACCTCGGGCGGGTGGGCGGCACATGGTTCGGCACGGTCCTCGCCTCCGGGTTCGACTCGCGGGTCAACGACCGCGGCAACCGCATGCGTTGGCCCAGCGGCCGGTTCAGGTACGACCTCGCGATGCTCGCCGAACTCGCCGCCTTCACGCCCTTCCCGTACCGCATCACGCTGGACGACGGCGAGGTCCGGGAGACCGAGGCGACGCTGGTGGCCGTCGGCAACGGGCCCTCCTACGGAGGCGGCATGCGGATCTGCGCGGACGCGGACCTCACCGACGGGCTCTTCGACATCACCGTGGTCGGCCCGTGCAGCCGCGCCTCGCTGCTCCGGGTCTTCCCCCAGGTCTACAAGGGCACCCACCTGAACCACCCCATGGTCACCACCCACCGGGCCACGAAGATCGAACTGGCCGCGGACGACATCACGGCCTACGCGGACGGCGAACGCCTGGGCCCCCTGCCGCTGACGGCGGAATGCGTACGGGGAGCCGTGCGCGTCGCGGGGCCGTGAGGGCCCCGGGAGGCGGCGGAGAAGCCTTCGGGAGCGGGGCGGACACACCGGACGGAACCGGGCGGGGGCGGATCCGCGTGCTCCGATCGGATAATGATCGTCCTGTTGTCAGTGGTGGCCGGTAGTCTCGAAAGCACGATGACAGACGACCTCTCACCGGCCGAGCGGTACGCGGCAGCACGGAAGCGCGCTGTCGAGCAGGCCACCGCGCTCGCGGGCTTCCGCGAGATGTACGACTTCGGCCTCGACCCCTTCCAGATCGAGGCCTGTAAAGCTCTTGAAGGGGGCAAAGGAGTCCTGGTGGCCGCGCCCACCGGCTCGGGCAAGACGATCGTGGGCGAGTTCGCCGTCCATCTCGCCCTCCGACAGGGCAAGAAGTGCTTCTACACGACACCCATCAAGGCCCTGTCGAACCAGAAGTACGCGGACCTGTCCCGCCGTTACGGCGCGGACAAGGTGGGCCTCCTGACCGGCGACAACAGCGTCAACAGCGATGCCCCGGTGGTCGTGATGACCACCGAGGTGCTGCGCAACATGCTGTACGCGGGCTCGCAGACCCTCCTGGGCCTCGGGTACGTCGTCATGGACGAGGTGCACTACCTCTCGGACCGCTTCCGCGGCGCCGTGTGGGAGGAAGTGATCATCCACCTCCCCGAGTCGGTCACGCTGGTGTCGCTGTCGGCGACCGTGTCGAACGCGGAGGAGTTCGGGGACTGGCTCGACACCGTGCGCGGCGACACCGAGGTGATCGTCTCCGAGCACCGGCCCGTCCCGCTGTTCCAGCACGTGCTCGGCGGCCGGCGGATGTACGACCTCTTCGAGGAGGGCGAGGGCCACAAGAAGGCCGTCAACCCCGACCTCACGCGCCTGGCGCGCATGGAGGCCAGCCGTCCGTCGTACCAGGACCGCAAGCGCGGCCGCGCGATGCGCGACGCCGACCGGGAGCGCGAGCGCAGACAGCGTTCCCGGGTGTGGACGCCGGGCCGGCCCGAGGTCATCGAGCGGCTCGACTCCGAAGGGCTGCTGCCCGCCATCACGTTCATCTTCAGCCGCGCGGCCTGCGAGGCCGCCGTCCAGCAGTGCCTGTACGCGGGCCTGCGGCTGAACGACGAGGACGCCCGGGAACGGGTGCGTGCCCTCGTCGAGGAGCGCACGGCGTCCATCCCGGACGAGGACCTGCACGTCCTCGGCTACTACGAGTGGCTGGAAGGCCTGGAGCGCGGCATCGCGGCCCACCACGCGGGCATGCTGCCGACGTTCAAGGAGGTCGTCGAGGAACTGTTCGTACGCGGCCTGGTGAAGGCCGTGTTCGCCACCGAGACCCTCGCGCTGGGCATCAACATGCCCGCCCGTTCGGTGGTCCTGGAAAAGCTCGTCAAGTGGAACGGCGAGCAGCACGCGGACATCACCCCCGGTGAGTACACCCAGCTCACCGGGCGGGCCGGCCGCCGTGGCATCGATGTCGAGGGCCACGCGGTGGTGCTGTGGCAGCGCGGGATGAACCCCGACCACCTCGCGGGGCTCGCCGGCACGCGCACGTACCCGCTGCGTTCCAGCTTCAAGCCGTCGTACAACATGGCGGTCAACCTCGTCGAGCAGTTCGGGCGGCACCGCTCGCGCGAGCTGCTTGAGACGTCCTTCGCGCAGTTCCAGGCCGACAAGTCGGTCGTCGGGATCTCCCGCCAGGTGCAGCGCAACGAGGAGGGACTTGAGGGCTACAAGGAGTCGATGACCTGCCACCTCGGGGACTTCGACGAGTACGCGCGACTGCGGCGCGAGCTGAAGGACCGCGAGACCGAGCTGGCCAAGCAGGGCGCCTCCCAGCGGCGCGCCGAGGCGGCTGTCGCACTGGAGAAGCTCAAGCCGGGCGACATCATCCATGTGCCCACCGGCAAGTTCGCGGGGCTCGCGCTGGTCCTGGACCCGGGGCTGCCCGCGGGCCGGTCCAACGGCCACCGCGGCTTCGAGCAGCACGACGGGCCCCGCCCGCTCGTGCTCACCGCCGAGCGGCAGGTCAAGCGGCTCGCGTCGATGGACTTCCCGGTGCCCGTGGAGGCCCTGGAGCGGATGCGCATCCCGAAGTCGTTCAACGCGCGCTCACCGCAGTCGCGCCGCGATCTGGCCTCCGCGCTGCGCACCAAGGCCGGGCACATCGTGCCCGACCGGCACCGCAAGAAGCGCGCCGAGGCCGCCGACGACCGCGAGATCGCCCGGCTGCGGACCGCCATCCGGGCCCACCCCTGCCACGGGTGCAGCGACCGTGAGGACCACGCCCGCTGGGCCGAGCGCTACCACCGGCTGCGGCGCGACACCGCGCAGCTGGAGCAGCGCATCGAGGGCCGGACGAACACCATCGCCCGTACCTTCGACCGCATCGTGGCGCTGCTCACCGAGATGGACTACCTGCGGGCCGACGAGGTCACCGAGCACGGCAAGCGGCTCGCCCGGTTGTACGGCGAGATGGACCTGCTCTCCAGCGAATGCCTGCGCGAGGGCGTGTGGGAGGGCCTGGGGCCGGCCGAACTGGCCGCGTGCGTCTCGGCGCTGGTGTACGAGTCCCGGGTCGGCGACGACGCGATGGCGCCCAAGCTGCCGTCCGGCAGGGCGAAGGCCGCACTGGGCGAGATGGTCCGCATCTGGGGTCGCCTCGACGCCCTGGAGGAGGACTTCCGCATCACCCAGACCGAGGGCGTGGGCCAGCGCGAGCCCGACCTGGGCTTCGCCTGGGCGGCGCACGAGTGGGCGTCGGGCAAGGGCCTCGACGAGGTGCTGCGCGAGGCGGAGATGCCCGCCGGTGACTTCGTGCGCTGGTGCAAGCAGGTCATCGACGTGCTCGGGCAGATCTCGGCGGCGGCACCGACGTCGTCCGCCGCGAGTTCGACGGTGGCGAAGAACGCCCGTAAGGCGGTCGACCAACTACTGCGCGGAGTGGTGGCGTACTCGTCGGTGGGCTGAGACGCCGCGGGCACGAGACGCCGAAGACGCCGAGCGACCGGACGGACCCGGGGCCCTTCTGCTGTGAGGGTGCCCGGGTCCGGGCATGTTCCGTAGTGGCGTGAAAGCCCCCATCACCCCTTCTGATGAGGGGCTTTCGCATGCCCGTACGCAGTGACTCTAGGTGTTCGTTCGGATGCGTGGCGTGTAAATGGGGCTGAGCGTACTCCTGTTGCGAGGGCGATTTCAGGTGGTTGCTGAATATGACACAGCGATGATCCGGTCGGACTAAGCTCGCCCGCAGCGCACCGAGTTGAGATGAATTCGTGCGCTTGTTCCCCCAAGTTCTGAAGATCCAGATACCTCCCCCCGACCTCCAGTCGACCTGTCTCAGAGGGCATACATGGTGAGTGTTCAATTGCCTCCCGGTGGCCGTGACGTTCCCTACGCGCGCGTGCTGCTGCTGCCGGCCATAGTGATGGCCGCCGCGACCGGCACCGCCGTCGCCCTGGTGACGCAGCCGGCTCGCGCGGCCGTCGGCTGGTGCGGAGCCGTCGCGACCCTGCTCGTGATCGCCACAGCGGCGGAAGCGGTCCGGCGCGGCCGGGTCATCCGCGCTGCGCGGGCCGAACTCGCCCGCCGCACGGAATCCATGGAACGGCGCGTCTCCCTGCACGACGCCGAGATCGACCATCTCCGCGAGCACCTGCTGCCCACCGTGCTCAAGGCGATGCGCGGCGGCCGCTCCCCCCAGGAGACGGTCCGGCGGCTCATCGACAACGACCCCGCCCAGCGGAACATCCCCCGCTCCCAGCGCGCGCTCCTGATCGAACTGCTGCGGATCATCGACAACGAGGAACTGCAGCGCGAGGCCGCGCAGCGCTCCTTCGTCAACATCGCCCGCCGCGTGCAGGCGATCGTCCACCAGCAGAACGTGGAACTCCGCGAGATGGAGGAGGACCACGGGCGCAACCCCGAGGTCTTCGACGACCTGCTGCGCATCGACCACGGCACCGCGCTGATCGGCCGCCTCGCCGACTCCATCGCCGTGCTCGGCGGCGGCCGCCCCGGCCGCCAGTGGCCCGCGCCCGTCCCGCTGTACAGCGTGCTGCGCGGTGCCATGTCCCGCATCCTGGAGTACCGGCGCATCGAGCTGCACTCCATCGCCAAGGTGAGCGTCGACGGCATCCACGTCGAGCCGGTCATCCACGCCGCCGCCGAACTCCTCGACAACGCCACGCGCTACTCGCCGCCGCACACCAAGGTCCACGTCACCGCCGTGGAGGTGCAGACCGGTGTGGCCATCGAGATCGAGGACGCCGGAGTCAGCCTCAGCGAGGAGGCCCGCACCCGGGCCGAGCGGATGCTCGCGCAGGCGGCGAAGGGCCCCGACCTCAACCAGCTCGGCGAGGACCCCCGGCTCGGCCTCGCCGTCGTCGGCCGCCTCATGGACATGTACGACATGCAGGTCTCCCTGCGCCAGTCCGCGTACGGCGGCGTACGCGCGGTCCTCGTCGTACCGCGCAAGCTGCTCACCGAGGACAACGCCCCCGGTCTCGCCCACGGCATCGGCGCGGCGGCCGTGCCCAAGGTCGACTTCGACGGCGTCGAGGGCCCCCAGCGCGTCGAGAAGAAGCGCCGCCCCACCACCGGACCCCGTACCTCCAAGCCGGACGAGATGGAGGACGACGTCCCCGAGGTCACCGAGTGGACGGCCAACGGACTGCCGCAGCGCCGCAGCCGGGTCACGGTCCCCTACAGCCAGCGGGTGAAGGAGGCCAGGGCCGCCGCCGCGGAGGCCGAGGCCGCGCGCAAGGAGGGCCGCCCCGTCATCGACTGGACCCGGTCGTCCACCCAGGTGCCCAAGAAGAAGGAAGAGAAGGAACCCGGGCTGTGGGTCGAGGCGTTCATGGCCGGCCTCAAAGGCGACGGCGACCAGCAGCAGACGCCCGGAGCGACGAACAGTCCGGCCCGCACCGAGGCCGACGACGAGGGGGACCTCAAGTGATCCAGCAGCGCGCCAATTTCGACTGGATGCTCAAGGAGCTGTCCGACGGGGTGTACGGCACCCGGCAGGTGGTCGTCCTCTCCGCCGACGGTCTGCGCATCGCCCGGTACGGCGGCGACCCCGACGCCGCCGACCGCATCGCCGCGGCCTGCGCCGGCCTGCAGAGCCTCGCCGGGGCCGTCGCCACCGAGATCCCCGACACCGACGGCAAGATGCGCATGGTCATCATCGAGATGGAGGGCGGCTACTTCTACATGATGGCCGCGGGCCCCAACGCCTATCTCGCGGTGCTGGCGGAGGCCCACGTCGACGCCGGACTCATGAGCGCGCGGATGCGTGACCTCGTCGTCCGGATCGGCGCGCACCTCACGAGTCCGCCCCGGCGGAACGGGCAGACCGTATGAGCCCTCCCCAACGACGCCGCCGCCTGCCCAGGGCGGCGCCCAAACCGAAACCCGCGCCCCCGCCGGAAGGGCCCGGCGGACACGCAGGCCCGGGCGGGCAGGACCGGCCCCGCGAGCCGGAACGGCTGTATGTCGTCACCGGCCAGGTCGGGGGCGGCGACCGTGCCGAACTCGACCTGGTGACCTTAGTCGTGGCGTGCGCCGACGCCCCGCCCACCGCCCAGCCGGAACAGTCGGCGCTGCTCCGGCTCTGCCAGGCCCCCATGTCCGTGGCCGAGGTCTCGGCCTATCTCAATCTGCCGTTCAGCGTGGTGACCGTACTGCTGACCGAGTTGCTGACGGCCGAACTGGTACAGGTGCGCGCTCCGATCGTCCGCGCGGAGCTGCCCGACCGATCCCTTCTCGAAGCGGTGATGCATGGACTTCAAAAGCTCTGACACCGTCCCGGGGCCCCGCGCCGAGGACCACCTCCCGCACACGGCGACCGCCGCGGTGAAGATCGTGATCGTGGGCGGCTTCGGGGTCGGCAAGACGACGATGGTGGGTTCCGTCAGCGAGATCAGGCCGCTGACCACCGAAGAGACCATGACGCAGGCCGGCATCGGGGTCGACGACAACTACGGCTCCGACACGAAGACGGCGACCACCGTCGCGATGGACTTCGGCCGCATCAGCATCACCGAACAGCTGGTGCTGTACCTGTTCGGTACCCCCGGACAGGAGCGCTTCTGGTTCCTGTGGAACGGCCTGTTCGAGGGCGCCCTGGGCGCGGTCGTCCTGGTCGACACCCGGCGCCTGGAGGTCAGCTTCGACGTCATCGGCCGGCTGGAGGAGCGCGGCGTGCCGTTCGTCGTCGCCGTCAACGACTTCCCGGACGGGCCGCGTTACCCGATGGCGGACCTGCGGGCGGCGCTCGACCTGTCCGAGGAGATTCCCATGATGACGTGCGACGCGCGGCGGCGGGCTTCCAGCCGGGACGTGCTGATGACGTTGATGCGGTTTCTGCACTCGATGGCCATGGCCTCGGCGTAGGCACTCCGCTGCGGGCGCCGTGGTGATCTGCGGGCCCGTGGGGGCTGGTCGCGCCCACGCGGCGGAGCCGCAGATCGACACAGCCCCGCGCCCCTGAAGACGAGGCTGCGCCCCTGCCTTCAGCCTGCCGCGCCCCGGTCATCCAGCCTGCCGCCGCATCCGTTCGCCCGACATCCCCGACCCCGGCTCAACCCCTTCCCGAAAGCGATCACCGTGACGCCTGAATCTCATTCTCTGACCGATACGGACGACCCCATGGCCGGGCCGCCGCCGGGCTGTCCGGCCCATGGCACCGGGCCCGGCGGGCTGCGCCGGCTGTACGGGCCCGACGCGCAGGATCTGGCGGGGCTGTACGAGAAGCTGCGCGCCGAGCACGGCGCCGTGGCGCCCGTGCTGCTCCACAACGACGTGCCCATCTGGATGGTGCTCGGACACGGCGAGAACCTCCACATGATCAGCAACCCCTCGGTCTACACCCGTGACAGCCGTATCTGGACCCCGCTCCTGGACGGCACGGCGGGTCCCGACCACCCGCTGATGCCGCTCATCACCTGGCAGCCCATCTGCTCCCACGCCGAGGGCGACGAGCACCAGCGGCTGCGCGGCTCGGTGATGGGCGCCATGTCGACCATCAACTCCCGTGACCTGCGCCGCCACATCAACCACTGGACGCAGGAGCTGGTCAACCACTTCTGCCACCGCGGCACCGCCGACCTGGTCTCCCAGTTCGCCGAACATCTGCCGATGGCCGTGCTGTGCGAGATCCTCGGCATGCCCGAGGAGTACGACGACCGGATGGTGCAGGCCACCCGCGACCTCCTCAAGGGCACCGAGACCGCGATCGCCAGCAACGAGTACGTCATGAGCGTGCTGATGCGGCTCACGGTCCGCCGCCGGGCCGAGCCCGCCGAGGACTTCACCAGCCACCTCATCAACCACCCGGCCGGGCTCACCGACGAGGAGGTGGGCCAGCATCTGCGGGTCGTCCTCCTCGCCGCGTACGAGGCCACGGCGAACCTCCTGGCCAACGTGCTGCGCGTGGTGCTCACCGACCCTGGCTTCCGCGCCCAGCTCAACGGCGGCCAGATGACGGTGCCCCAGGCGGTGGAGCAGTCCCTGTGGAACGAGCCGCCGTTCAGCAACGTCCTCGGCTACTTCGCCAAGCAGGACACGGAGCTGGGTGGGCAGCGCATCCGCAAGGGCGACGGGCTGCTCCTCGGGATGGCGGCGGGCAACGTCGACCCGCACGTCCGCCCGGACCTCAAGGCGAACATGATGGGCAATCGCTCGCACCTCGCCTTCGGCGGCGGCCCGCACGAGTGCCCCGGCCAGGACATCGGCCGTGCCATCGCGGACGTCGGCGTCGACGCGCTCCTCAAGCGGCTCCCGGACGTCCAGCTCTCCGTGGACGAGGGCGACCTGACATGGACCGCTTCGATCTCCTCGCGGCACCTGGCGGAACTGCCGGTCGTGTTCGCCCCCGCCTCGCCGCAGGACGTCATGGAGCGGCCCGGCGTCAGCGAGGTGCCCCGCCCGCGCCCCGACTGGGACCTCTCCGACCCGTCCCCGGACGCCGCCCCGGTGCCGCGTCCCACGATCGACCTGCCGGAGCCCCCGGCCGCCGACCCGGCCACCGGTCCGGAAGGACAGCGGCTCGGCGCCTGGCAGCGCTTCGTGCGCTGGTGGCGCGGCTACTGAGCCCGGCCGTCACCGGCCCAGTCGTCGTACGCGGACCAGGCCAGGAGGGTCCGCCCGCTGCGGAACGAATGGCTGCGCTCCGTGACCGGATCGGTGAACTCCAGCACCCGGGCCAGCAGTTGGAGCGGACGCCGGAAGTCACCGGCCGGCACGGGGCCGGTGACCACCGGATACAGCGGGTCGCCGAGGATCGGCACACCCAACGCGCTCATGTGCACCCGCAGTTGATGGGTCTGCCCGGTGTGCGGCAGCAGCCGGTAGCGGGCCCGGTCCTCTTGGTGCTCCATCAGCTCGACGCGGGTCTCGGCGTTCGGCTCGCCCGGCACCTCCTGTGCGGCGAGCACCCCCCGCTCCTTCAGGATCCGGCTGCGGACCGTCACGGGCAGGTCCAGCGCCGGTGCGTACGCCGCCACCGCCTCGTACTCCTTGCGTACGAGCCGGTCGCGGAACAGCGACTGATACGCGCCCCGTTCCTCGGGGCGCACGGTGAACAGCACCAGCCCGGCGGTGAGCCGGTCGAGCCGGTGCGCGGCGCCCAGCGCCGGTACCCCGAGTTCCCGCCGCAGCCGTGCGAGGACCGTCTCGGTGACATGACTGCCCCGGGGAGTCGTGGCGATGAAGTGCGGTTTGTCGGCGACCACGATGTGCTCGTCGCGGAAGACGACCTCGACGGGGAACGGCACCCGCTCCTCGTCGGGGAGTTCGCGGTGG
Organism: Streptomyces liliiviolaceus; assembly: GCF_018070025.1. Classification (NCBI taxonomy): domain Bacteria; kingdom Bacillati; phylum Actinomycetota; class Actinomycetes; order Kitasatosporales; family Streptomycetaceae; genus Streptomyces; species Streptomyces liliiviolaceus. The sequence goes on along the minus strand of NZ_JAGPYQ010000002.1, from coordinate 1,119,758 downwards.
AACCACACGAACATCCCCGGCGCGTAGACCGTGGCCGTCGTCACCGGCCGCCCGTCCGCGTCCACGATCTCTCCGGCGGCGAGCATCCCGTCGACCACCGGGGCCCGCGACCCGAACCGCTCCGCCAGGTACTCCCGTACGGTGCTCCAGGCCCCGTCGGCAGGCAGCCGCACCCGCACCGGATCGACCCCTTCGCGCTGGGGCAGGGGAGAGGGCGGAATCCTGCTTTTGCGTCTCACCTGGTCAGCGTACGCAGAGGTGCTGCCTTCAACGCGTTCCGTCGCGAGAGAGAGGGGGGGCGAAAGCAGGAGCAGGAGGGAGACCTCTCAGGCAGAGGCGACGGGAGGCGCACCCTCCTGCTCGGCCTCGACCTGCGCGTTCCAGTCCCGCTTCGCGGCCTGCCACCCGTCCTCGTTGTGCCCCAGCCGCCAGTACCCGGAGATGGAGATGTCCTCACGGGGAATCTCCCGCTCGACGCGCAGCAGCCGCCGCAGCTCCTTCACGAAGCCCGCCTCGCCGTGCACGAACGCGTGCACCCGGCCCGCCGGGAACTCCAGGGCCCGGACGGCCGCCACCAGGGCCTCGCCGACCGGCCGGTCACCGCGGTGCAGCCAGACGACCTCCACGGCGGAGTCGAACTTCTGCTCCTCCTCCGGCCCCGAGACCTCCACGAAGGCATGCACCCGCGCTCCGTTGGGCATTCCCTCCAGCGAGGCGGCGATGGCGGGCAGCGCGCTCTCGTCACCGGCCAGCAGATGCCAGTCGGCCTCCGTGTCGGGCGCGTACGCCCCGCCCGGTCCGAGGAACCGGATGAGCTCGCCCGCCCGGACATGGGCGGCCCAGGGCCCGGCGAGTCCCTCGTCGCCGTGGATCACGAAGTCGAGGGTCAGCTCGCGCTGCTCGGGGTCCCAGGCGCGCACGGTGTACGTACGTGTGACGGGCCACTGCTCACGGGGGAACTCCTCGCGGATCCGCGCCATGTCGAAGGGCTCCGGATACGTCACGCCCTCGGCGCCGAACAGCAGCTTCACGTAATGGTCGGTGCTGGTGCCCGCGGTGAAGTCGGCGAGCCCTTCGCCACCGAGGACCACGCGCTGCATGTGCGGTGTCAGCCGCTCCGTACGGACGACTCGCGCGGAGTGCGGCCTGGGAGCCTTGCGTGCCGGACGCTCTGCCATAACGGCCTCCTGGATAAGTTCGCTAAGGCTTACCTAAGTTAGCACCTCTCCCCGGGCCACACCCCGTGACACGCTTCAGATGCACGGGAACCCGTGACGCGACCCCACCCGTCCAGTGTCCCTCTCACGACCCCAGAGTCGACAGCAACCGCGTCAGTGAGCCGCCGAGACCCCAGCGAGCCGCCAGTGCGTCCAGGGCCGCCGGATCGCGGGGGGAGCGGGGCACCGCCGTGTCCACCTCGGGCAGGGGCACGTCACCGGCCACCTTGACGACCTTCGGCGCGACCGACACGTACGGCCGCGACTCGTCCAGGCGCTTGCGCTGCGACGGGGTGAGCTTGGCCTTCGGGTCGTCCACCGCCGCCATGATCCCGGCCAGGTCCCCGAACTCGGCCAGCAGTTTGGCCGCCGTCTTCTCGCCGATGCCCGGCACGCCCGGCAGCCCGTCGCTGGGGTCGCCGCGCAGCAGCGCGAGATCCGCGTACCCCGGACCGTCGACGCCGTACTTCTCGCGCAGCCAGGCCTCGTCCGTGAGCTGCAGGGAGCCGACGCCCTTGAGCGGGTACAGCACGCGCACCCCCCGCTCGTCGTCCACCAGCTGGTACAGGTCGCGGTCGCCGGTGACGATGTCGACCGGGCCCGTGGCGCGGCCGGTGAACGTGCCGATGACGTCGTCCGCCTCGTACCCCTCGACGCCCACGCGCGCGATGCCCAGCGCGTCCAGGATCTCCTCGATGACCGGTACCTGCGGCGAGAGGGTGTCGGGCACCTCCTCCTCGTCCGGGCCCGTCTCGGTCTCCTGGGCCACGCGGTGCGCCTTGTAGGAGGGGATCAGGTCGACCCGCCACTGCGGGCGCCAGTCCGCGTCCATGCAGGCCACCAGGTCGTCCGGCCGGTGGTCCTTCACCAGCCGGTCGATGAACTCAAGAAGTCCCCGCACGGCGTTCACAGGAGTGCCGTCCGGGGCCTTCACGGATTCCGGCACCCCGAAGTAGGCGCGAAAGTACAGGGAAGCGGTGTCGAGGAGCATGGTTCGCCGGGGCTGCTGAGTCTGCTGCGTCACGCCCCGCATCATGCCGTACGCCACTGACAGTCACCCTGCGGCGCGGACGGTGGCCGAAGGGTCCATTGCGGGCCCGTTTCGGGAAGAGGACGGAAGCGGGTTCCGCAACCTTCCCGAAGTAAACACCGTGTGAACTGGAACACGGTCGGGTTTGGGCCATCCGAGTCAGGGCAGGCGCCGATCCGGAGCGAACCCGGTCGCATTTTCAACAACACTGAACATGCGCGGACCGGATGAGCGGGCGGAACCCGCGTCGCTCCACGGCCCGCCGGCGGGGGAGGCGGGCCGTCTTCGTTCGACCGGAGAGGTACTTGTGTCATCCAGGCTGCAGGCGGAACAGCTCTACAAAGTGTTCGGCAGACGACCCGGCGAGGCCGTCGAGCGACTGCGAGGGGGAGCCGACCGCGAGGAACTGCGCGCCGACGGCATCACGGCCGCGGTGATCGACGCCTCCTTCACGGTGGAACCCGGCGAGATCTTCGTCGTGATGGGACTCTCGGGATCCGGCAAGTCCACGCTGCTGCGCATGCTCAACGGGCTCCTGGAGCCGACCGAGGGACGCGTGGTCTTCGACGGTCAGGACCTGACCGCGCTGAACGACCGTGAGATGCGCGAGGTCCGCTCCCGCAAGGTGAGCATGGTCTTCCAGCACTTCGCGCTCTTCCCGCACCGCAGCGTCCTGGAGAACGCCGCGTACGGACTTGAGGTGCAGGGGGTGCCGCGCGCCGAACGCCACGAGCGCGCCAACAAGGCCCTGATCCTGGCGGGCCTCGCCGGCTGGGAGAAGTCCTGGCCCGACGAGCTGTCCGGCGGTATGCAGCAGCGTGTGGGCCTCGCCCGCGCGCTCGCCACCGACGCCGACCTGCTGCTGATGGACGAGTCGTTCAGCGCGCTCGACCCGCTGATCCGCCGCGACATGCAGGACCAGCTGATCGAACTACAGAAGAAACTCAAGAAAACCATCGTGTTCATCACCCACGACCTCAACGAGGCCATGCGCCTGGGCGACCGCATCGCCGTGATGCGGGACGGCCGGATCGTACAGATAGGCACCGCCGAGGACATCCTCGTGCGCCCCGCCAACGACTACGTGGCCTCCTTCACCCAGGACGTCGACCGCTCCCGGGTCCTCACCGCGGCCTCCGTCATGGACACGGAGCTGCGCGGCGACGAGGCGGACTGCGGCTGCGAGACCGCCCGGCCCGACTCGTCGTTCGGCGAGCTGTGCGCGATCAGCGCGCGGCTGACGCACCCCGTCGCCGTCGTCGACAAGAAGGGGAAGCTGGTCGGCGTCGTGCCACGGCGGCGGCTCGTCGGCTTCCTCGGTGACGAACAGGGGGAACCCGCGCCCTGCGACTCTCCCGGCGGCAAGACCCTCGGGGCGGTGAAGACCGATGCCTAGAGTCCCCTTCGGCGACTGGGTCAACGACGCGGTCGACTGGCTGCTGAACCACATGGCGTGGCTCTTCGACTTCTTCAAGACCGTCTTCCTCGGCGCCTACGACGGCATCAACGCCGTCCTCCAGGCCCCCGAACCGCTCCTCCTCGCGGGCATCTTCGCGGTCATCGCGTTCTGGCTGCGCGGCACCTCGGCAGGTCTGCTCACCTTCGTGGGATTCGCGTTCATCGACTCCCTCGAACTGTGGGAGAACGCGATGGTGACCCTGTCGCTCGTCCTGGTGGCGACGATCATCGCGCTCGTCATCTCCGTGCCCGTCGGCATCTGGGCGGCCCGCTCGGACCGGGTCAGCGCCATCGTGCGGCCCGTGCTCGACTTCATGCAGACGCTGCCGGCGATGATCTACCTGATCCCGGCGATCCTGTTCTTCGGCACCGGCGCCCCCGCGGGCATCGTGGCCACCCTGATCTTCGCGCTGGCACCCGGCGTCCGGATGACCGAACTGGGCATCCGGCAGGTCGACAAGGAACTGGTCGAGGCCGCCGACGCGTTCGGCACCACCCCCGGCAACGTCTTGCTGCGCGTCCAGCTGCCGCTGGCCCTGCCCACCGTCATGGCGGGCGTCAACCAGGTCATCATGCTGGGTCTGTCCATGGCCGCCATCGCGGGGATGGTCGGCACCGGCGGCCTCGGCGGTGACGTGAACGAGGCGATCGGCCAGCTGAACGTCGGCCTCGGCTCCGAGGCGGGCGTCGCCATCGTCATCCTCGCCATCTACCTGGACCGGATGACCAGCGCGCTGGGCACCCAGGTCTCGCCGCTCGGCCGCCGCGCCGCCGCCAAGCTGCGCGCCGCGCAGGGCCTGAAGATCTGGACCTACCGCCCGCAGCCCACCGTGGCCGTGATCGGTGTGGTCGTGCTGGCGCTCGTCGCGGGCGGCATGGGCATGTTCGGCTCCGACGACACCCAGACGGCCGCGTCCGACTCGAAGAACGTCGGCCAGGGCAAGAAGATCACCATCGGTTACATCCCCTGGGACGAGGGCGTCGCCTCCACCTTCCTGTGGAAGGAGATCCTGGAGCAGCGCGGCTACAAGGTCGACGTCAAGCAGTTCGACGCGGGCCCCCTCTACACCTCCCTCGCGCAGGGCGACATCGACTTCCAGACCGACTCCTGGCTGCCCGTCACCCACGCGGAGTACTGGAAGAAGTACGGCAAGCAGCTCGACGACATGGGCTCCTGGTTCGGCCCGACGTCCCTGGAGCTGAGCGTGCCCGCCTACATGGACGACGTCGAGACCCTGGAGGACCTCAAGGGCAAGGCCGGCGAGTTCGACGGCAAGATCACCGGCATCGAGTCCAGCGCCGGAATGATGGGCCTGCTCAAGACGAAGGTCCTCAAGGAGTACGGGCTCGACAAGGAGTACAAGGTCGTCGACAGCTCGACGCCCGCGATGCTGGCCGAGCTGAAGCGCGCGTACGCCAAGAAGGAGCCGTTCGTCGGCACGCTCTGGTCGCCGCACTGGGCGTACAGCGAGTACAAGCTGAAGAAGCTCAAGGACACCAAGAACGCCTGGGGCAAGGGCGACGGTGTGCACACGCTGTCCCGCAAGGGGTTCGCGAAGGACGACCCGATCGTCGGCAAGTGGCTCAAGAACTTCAAGATGACCGAGGACCAGCTCACCAGCCTTGAGGCGGAGATCAACAAGGCCGGCAAGGGCGCCCAGCAGGACGCCGTGCGCACCTGGCTGAAGAGCAACTCCAAGGTCGTCGACGAGCTGGCGCCGGTCGCGAGCTCCTCCTCAAGCACCCCCGCCGAGGCGAAGAAGGCCATCGACGTCGCCTGGTTCCCGTGGGACGAGGACGTCGCCGTCACGTACCTGTGGAAGAACGTCCTGGCCCGGCGCGGCTACACGCTGAACCTGAAGCAGATGGACGTCGGCCCGGTCTACACGGGCCTGGCCTCCGGCGACATCGACCTCAACTTCGACGCCTGGCTCCCGTACGCGCAGTCGAACTACTGGAACAAGCACAAGGACAACCTGAAGGACCTCGGCACCTGGTACGAGCCGACGTCCCTGGAGATCGCGGTGCCCTCCTACGTCAAGGACGTCAAGTCCCTGGAGGACCTCAAGGGCAAGGCCGACACGTTCGACGGCAGGATCATCGGGATCGAGCCGGGCACCGGCGAGATGAACCTCCTGAAGAAGGACGTGCTTCCGGGCTACGGGCTCGACAAGGAGTACAAGGTCGTCGACGGCTCCACGCCCGCGATGCTGGCCGAGCTGAAGCGCGCGTACGCCAAGAAGGAGCCCGTCGCCGTCACCCTGTGGTCGCCGCACTGGGCCTACAGCGAGTACAAGCTGACGAAGCTGTCGGACGAGAAGAAGCTGTTCGGTGAGGGCAACACGATCCGGACCATCTCCAACAAGAAGTTCCCCGACGAGTATCCGCAGCTCACCAAGTGGATCAAGAACTTCAAGATGACCGAGGACGAACTCGGCAGCCTGGAGGCCGAGATCAAGGACCGCGGCCAGGGACATGAGGAGGACGCCGTGGCCGCGTGGCTCAAGGAGCACCCGGACATGGTGGAACGCATGACTCCGTAGTAACGGACGAGCACGACGAAGAGGGGCGGACGGTACCGTACGGTGCCGACCGCCCCTCGCCGCATATACACGACCGATGAGGCAATGTTTACGGGGATGTGACGGCCGCATGAAACGGTTTGGCGAACACCCGTAGGGTGCAGACAACACATCAGGAACCCGCGCACCGACGACGCACAGGGGGGAGCCGAAGCGATGGACGAGAACAAGGAATCCCTTCGAGTGGGCGCGGCCGTCAGGCGGCGGCGCCGGGCGCTGGAGCTGACCCTCGCCGTCGTCGCCGAGCGCAGTGGCCTGTCGGTGCCGTTCCTCAGCCAGGTCGAGAACGAGCGGGCCCGGCCCAGTACGCGCTCCCTGGAACGCGTGGCCGACGCCCTCGGCACGACCCGCGTGGAACTGCTGGCGGCAGCCGACCCGGCGCGCAGTGTCGACGTGGTGCGCGCCGACGACTCCGAGTTCACCCATGAGCCCCGTGTGCGCCCCCTGGTGCGCGGTCACCACCAGTTGCACGCCATGGAGTTCTCCGGCGACCAGGACGCCGGCCGCGAGTTCCAGCACCGCAACGACGAGTTGATGTACGTGGCCGAAGGCGTCGTCGAGGTCGAGGCGGAGGGCCGCGCCTACCGCCTCGGCAAGGGCGACACCCTGTATCTGACCGGCGGGGTGCGCCATCGCTGGCGGGCCACCGAGGAGGACACCCGCGTCCTGGTCGTCGCGGTCGCGGACCACATCGAGGCGGTCGACGATCTCAGCCGTTGAGCAGCACGCCGGCCCGGCCGCGACAGCGCGGCCGAGGGTGGTGTCACTGGTGCCCTCCCTCACCGAGGCGGTCGCCGTGTCCGCCCCGGGCACCCTCGTCGGCGCGACCGACTGGTGCAGCCACCCCGCCGGGCTCGACGTCGTACGCGTCGGCGGCACCAAGAACCCGGACGTCGAGCGGATCGTCGCGCTCGCCCCGGACCTGGTGATCGCCAACGAGGAGGAGAACCGCGAGCCCGACCTGACGGCGCTGCGGCAGGCGGGCATCGAGGTCCTCGTCACCGAGGTACGGGATCTGCCGGGGGCCTTCCGTGAACTGGAGCGGGTGACAGCGGCGTGCGGTGTACGCGGGCGACCGCGCTGGCTGGACGAGGCCGAGGCGGCGTGGCTCGACCCGCCCTGTCCGCCGGTCCGGCTGCGCGCGGCCGTGCCGATCTGGCGGCGCCCCTGGATGGTCGTCGGCCGGGACACCTTCGCCGGGGACCTGCTGGCGCGCCTAGGCGTCGACAACGCGTACGCCGACCACGCCGAGCGCTATCCGCGTGTCCCCGCCGACGCACTGCGCGCCGCCCGTCTCGACCTGATCGTGTTGCCCGACGAGCCGTACCGCTTCACCCGGGACGACGGCCCCGAGGAGTTCCCCGGGGTGCCCTGCGCGCTCGTCGACGGACGCCATCTCACGTGGTACGGGCCGTCGTTGGCGCAGGCCCCGGGAGCGCTGGCCGGGGCGCTGCGAGCAGCCGTCCGCTGAACAGGCCCCGGGCGGTGTGCGCGGCGGCCACGGCCCAGGCGGCGAGCAGCAGGGTGTACAGGGCGACCGCGAGGCCGTCGTAGACCGCGAGCCCCGTGTGCCGTCCGAGCCCTTCGGCGCCGGTGACGCAGGTGCCCACCGGGAAGGTGAACGCCCACCAGGTCATCGTGAAGCGCATGCCCCTGCGGTGGGCCCGCACCACCAGCGCGCCGGCCAGCGCGAGCCAGAACAGCGCGAAGCCCGTCACCGGCACTCCGTAGAGCACCGCCAGGACGACGAGACCCTGGTCGTACGGGGCCGGTACGACCCCGGGCGCGGCGACGGCGAACTTGTCCACGGCCGTCGTGGACTGCCCCAGCGGACCCAGGACCAGGAACAGGGCCGGGGTGAGGGCGAGCGGCGGCGGGCCGCCCGTGAGGAGCCGGGCGAAGATCATCGGGAGCGTCACCAGCGTGGCCAGCAGACTCAGGCCGAACATCGCGAAGCAGGCGAGCAGCAGCGTCGCGCGGGGCGCGCCCGGCGGCAGATGCGGGACGAGCAGCGGGCCGAGGGCCGCGGACACCATCGGGGCGACGAGGGGGAGCAGCCAGACGGGGCCGACCTGCGAGACGTCCGGCCGGTGACGCGTGATCATCAGATACGGGACGGCCACGGCGGCGGTCAGGCCGGTCAGGGTGCCGGCGGTGAACAGGACGGTGTCCAGGGCGACCGCCGCCGGGGTGCCGATCCAGTCCCGGCCCACGACGAGGGCGCCGCCGCCGACGGCGAGCAGGGCCATCGACAGGCACCCGTAGAACGGTGCCACCGCCGGGTCCATGAGGTGGGCCCTCGCCCGGTCCCCGTGCCGGACCCAGTGCACGGCCCGTGCGACGAGCAGGCCGGTGAGCAGGACCAGGGAGAGCGCCCAGAACGCCGTGCAGACGGTACGCAGGCCGGGGGCGCCGAACGGGAGTCCGGCGCCCGCCGTGGCCACGATCGCGGTGCCCATGACGGGGGCGTACCAGTTGGGTCCGAGGTGACGGACGGTGAAGGCGGCGGGGGCGGGGCGGGGCCGGGTGGGGCCGAGGTGATCGGTGTGCCCTCTGTGGGTGGGAAGGCGGGGGACGGCGGTGACCATGCGTCCACGGTGCCGCCCGGACGGGGCGGTCACCAGGGAGTTCCGGCCTATGGGGGCATAAGGTGGGTTTATGAGTCGGAGTGACGGGACGGACGACCGGCCGGTCCGTGCGGTGGCGGGGACGGGCGGCGGGCTGTCGCACCGGGTGCCCGAGCTGGGCGCGCTGGAGCTGCTGCTCGCCGTGGCGCGGCTCGGGAGCCTCGGCCGGGCGGCGCGGGAACTCGGGATCACCCAGCCCGCCGCCAGCAGCCGGATCCGTTCCATGGAACGGCAGTTGGGGGTCGCGCTGGTGGAGCGGTCGCCCAGGGGGTCACGGCTCACCGACGCGGGGGCGCTGGTCACGGACTGGGCCCGGCGGGTGGTGGAGGCGGCGGAGGCGTTCGACGCGGGGGCGCAGGCGCTGCGGGACCGGCGGGACTCGCGGCTGAGGGTGGCCGCGAGCATGACGATCGCGGAGTACCTGTTGCCGGGCTGGCTCATCGCGTTGCGGGGGCAGCGGCCGGACACGGCGGTGTCGCTGCTCGCCGGGAACTCGACGGTGGTGGCCGAGCGGGTGCTCTCGGGTGAGGCGGACCTCGGGTTCGTGGAGGGGGTGTCCGTGGCGGGCGGGCTCGACTCGGTGGTGATCGCGCACGACCGGCTGATCGTGGTCACCGCGCCCGGGCACGCGTGGGCGCGGCGGCGGCGGGCGCTCGACGTGGGGGAGTTGGCGGCTACGCCGCTGATCCTGCGGGAGGAGGGGTCGGGGACGCGGCAGGTGCTGGACGCGGCGCTCGGCGGGCCGGCCCGCCCGCTGATCGAGCTGTCGTCGACGACGGCGGTGAAGGCGTCCGCGGCGTCGGGGGCGGGGCCGGCGGTCCTGAGCGAACTGGCCCTCGGCGAGGAGCTGTCCGCGCGGCGGCTGGTGGAGATTCCGGTGGACGGGGTCCGACTGAGCCGGGCCCTCCGGGCGGTGTGGCCGACGGGGCATCGGCCGGCGGGGCCTGCGCGGGATCTTTTGGCGTTGACGCGGTCGTAGGGGGCGGGGGGTGTTCCCTCCGGGCCTGGGGGCCCTCGGACCGGGTCGTCGGCTGCGGACCCGCTGCGGCTGGTCGCGCCGTTCCCCGCGCCCCTGGGAGGGGGTGGCTTCGGCCGGGTCGTCGTCTGCGGGTCCGCTGTGGCTGGTCGCGCCGTTCCTCGCGCCCCTGAGTGGGGGTGGCTTCGGGCGGGTTGTGTTCTGCGGGTCCGCTGTGGCTGGTTGCGCCGTTCCCCGCGCCCCTGGGGGGTGGGTCCTCTGGTGGGGTGTTGGAGGTTGAGGGTGGTTCGTAGGGGTGTTTCCGTGACATGACGTGTCCGGCCTTGCCTCGCCCCGTCAGGGGCTCGGGGAACTGCGCGAGCAACCGTCGTCGACCCGCACCCGACAACCCACCGCAGCTCCCCCGGCCCCCATCGGCGTCCAGCCGACAACTCGCCGCAGCCCCCACCCCCTAGGGGCGCGGGGAACTGCGCGACCAGCCACAGCGGACCCGCAGACACAAACCGCCCGGTGGGCCCCCGGGCGCGCGCCCCACCCGCCCGCAGTCGACACTCAAGCCGGCCCCCGGGCCCAGGGTCAGGGCGCCGAAGGGGTCGACCTGTGTACCAAGCCCTTCATCACCCGCAGGTCCACCCCCATCTCCGGGTGCCATTGGACTCCCAGGGTCCATCCGGGGCCAGGTAGTTCCACCGCCTCCACCGTGCCGTCCTCCGCGAACGCGCTCGCCACGAGCCCCGTCCCCATCCGCCCCACCGCCTGGTGGTGATACGTCGGCACGGACGACGCCTCAGCGCCGAGCAGGGCCGCGCAGAGCGACCCCGGCACCGGCTTCACCACGTGCCGTCCGAACACCCCCACCGCCTCGACATGCCCGTCGATGTGCTGCACGAGCGTCCCGCCGAGCGCGACGTTCAGCAGCTGCATCCCCCGGCAGATGCCGAGCAACGGCGTCCCGGACGCCAGCGCCGCCTCGATCAGCGCGAGCTCCCAGCCGTCACGCGCCCGCGCCTCGGGCCCGCAGCGCGGGTCGCGCTCGGCCCCGTACCGGGACGGGTCCACATCGGGGCCGCCCGCGATCACCAGCCCGTCGAGCCGGGCCACGACCCCCGCGGCGTACGCAGGATCATCGGGCGGCAGCATCGCGGCCAGCCCGCCCGCCGCCTGGACCAGCCGCGGATAGCCGGCCGGCAACAGTGCCGCCTCCAGCTCCCACACCCCCCACCGCGCCGTCTCCAGATACGTACTGACCCCGATCAGCGGCCGGTCGGCCGTCCCCGCGCTCCCCACATCCACCACTCCCGCCGAGAGTCGTCCAAAGACTGCGAACTCATACCTTTGCCAATGAACCGGCCGAGTGCCCGGTTACGTCAGGAAGCCGCGCAGCAGCGCAGCCGTACCCGCGCAGTGCTCACGCATCGCCCCGCGCGCCCCGTCCGCGTCCCCGGCCAGCACCGCCTCGACCAGCGCCGCGTGCTGCCGCTGCGAATGCTCCAGGTTGCGTACCAGCAGGGGGATGCAGTCGAGGAGGTCGTTCACGGTCGAGCGGACGGCCGCGTACTGGGCGGTGAGGGTCGGCGAACCGGACAGCTCCGCGAGGGTGAGGTGGAGGAGGGTGTCCAGGCGCCGGTACTCCGCCAGCGGAGCGTCCTGCGTGCGGGCCAGCGCATCGCGCAGGAGCCCGGCCCGCGCCCCGGAGAGCCCGTGGGCCGCGCAGAGTTCCGCCGCGCCGACCTCCAGCACCTCACGGAAGCGCAGTACGTCCTCGATGTCGATGCCCTCGACCCCCTCGACGCGCCTGCGCAGGGCGGCCCCGCCCGTCGCCCCGGTCGCCTCGGGACGGACCCGTACGAAGGTGCCCCCGTACCGGCCGCGCCGGGACTCGACGAGCCCCTGGTCCTGCAGCACCTTCAGGACCTCCCGGAGCGTCACCCGGCTGATCCCGAGCCGCTGCGCCAACTCCCGCTCGGCGGGCAGCCGTTCACCCCCGGCGACCAGACCCAGCCGGACGACCTGGAGGATCTGCTCCAGCGCCTCCTCGAAGCCGTTGCCCGCGCGCACCGGCCGCAGCACCGGCGCCAGCCGGTCGCCGTGGCCGTGTGGATCAGAGTCCGGCATCCGGCCGCGCCCCCTTCCCAAGCAATGGTTCCCCGCAATACCTTAGGGCCATTGCCGATCATCGACGGCCAGAGATGGCAGGGGATGGCCGGGGGAAGGTTCCTGGCCGAACCGAAGGAGGCCCTTTCCGTGGCAGACCGCACACCCCCGCTTTCCGTCGAGGAGTTGCACGCCCTCGTCGCGAGCGGCGAGATCGACACGGTCGTCCTGGCCTTCCCGGACATGCAGGGCCGGCTCCAGGGCAAGCGGTTCGCCGCACGCTTCTTCCTCGACGACGTCCTGAGACACGGCACGGAGGGCTGCAACTACCTCCTCGCGGTCGACGCCGACATGAACACGGTCGACGGCTACGAGATGTCGTCCTGGGAGCGTGGTTACGGCGACTTCGCCATGCACCCGGACCTGGCCACCCTCCGCCGGGTGCCCTGGAACGAGGGCACGGCCATGCTCGTCGCCGACCTCGCCTGGAACGACGGCTCGCCCGTCGTGGCCGCGCCCCGGCAGATCCTGCGCCGCCAGCTGGAGCGGCTCGCCGAGCACGGCTTCACCGCACAGGTGGGCACCGAGCTGGAGTTCATCGTCTTCAAGGACACCTACGAGCACGCCTGGGACGCCAACTACCGGGGACTGACGCCCGCGAACCAGTACAACATCGACTATTCGGTGCTCGGTACCGGACGCATCGAACCTCTGTTGCGGCGTATCCGCAACGAGATGGCGGCGGCCGGGCTGACCGTCGAGTCCGCCAAGGGCGAGTGCAACCCCGGGCAGCACGAGATCGCGTTCAAGTACGACGAGGCCCTGGTCACCTGCGACCAGCACGCCATCTACAAGACCGGCGCCAAGGAGATCGCCTCCCAGGAGGGGGTCTCGCTCACCTTCATGGCCAAGTACAACGAGCGCGAGGGCAACTCCTGCCACATCCACCTCTCCCTCGCCGACGCCGACGGCACGAACAGGATGGCCGGTGACGGCGAGGGCGGCATGTCGCAGGTCATGCGGTACTTCCTCGCCGGGCAGCTCGCAGCGCTCCGGGACTTCTCCCTCCTGTACGCGCCCAACATCAACTCGTACAAGCGCTTCCAGCCCGGCTCGTTCGCGCCGACCGCCGTCGCCTGGGGGTACGACAACCGCACCTGCGCGCTGCGAGTCGTCGGGCACGGCCGTTCGATGCGCTTCGAGAACCGGCTCCCCGGCGGCGACGTCAATCCGCATCTGGCCGTCGCGGGACTCGTCGCGGCCGGGCTGTACGGCATCGAGCACAAGCTGGAACTGCCCGAGGCGTGCACGGGGAACGCGTACACCGCGGACTACGCGCACGTGCCCACCACCCTGCGCGAGGCCGCCGAGGTCTGGGAGAACAGCCCCGTCGCCCGGGCCGCCTTCGGTGACGAGGTGGTCGCCCACTACCGCAACATGGCGCGCGTCGAACTGGACGCCTTCGACGCCGCGGTGACCGACTGGGAGCTGCGCCGCTCCTTCGAACGCATGTGAGAGGTCCTTCGTTGTCGCACACCCCGTCCCCGCCCGGCGAACATGAACTTCTCGTCCTCGATCCGGCCACCGAGGAAGTCGTCGCCACCGTCCCGGGTGCCGGTCCCGCGGACGTCGACGCGGCCGTCGTACGGGCCGGTGCGGCGCAGGTCCGCTGGGCCGCCCTCGCGCCGGGCGAACGGGCCCGGCTGCTGCGCCGCTTCGCCGTCGCCGTCGACGAACACCTCGAAGAACTCGCCCGGCTGGAGGTCAGGGAGGCCGGGCACACCCTCGGCAACGCCCGCTGGGAGGCGGGCAACGTCCGCGATCTGCTCGACTACGCGGCCGGGGGAGTGGAACGGCTGACCGGCCGCCAGATCCCGGTGGCGGGCGGCCTCGACGTCACGATCCTCGAACCGCTGGGCGTGGTCGCCGTCATCGCGCCCTGGAACTTCCCCATGCCGATCGCCGCCTGGGGCACGGCCCCCGCGCTCGCCGCCGGGAACGCAGTCATCCTCAAGCCGGCCGAGACGACCCCGCTGACGGCCCTGCGACTGGCCGAACTCGCCCTGGAGGCAGGCCTTCCCGAGCATCTGTTCCAGGTCCTGCCGGGCGCGGGCCCCGTCACGGGCGACGCGCTGGTCGAGCACCCCGGTGTCGCGAAGATCGTCTTCACGGGGTCGACGACCGTCGGCAAACAGGTGCTGGCCAAGGGAGCGGCGCGCCTCAAGCGCGTCACCCTCGAACTCGGCGGCAAGAGCCCCAACATCGTCTTCGCCGACGCCGACATCGAGGCCGCCGCGGCGGCCACCCCGATGTCCTTCCTCGACAACTCCGGCCAGGACTGCTGCGCCCGCACCCGCATCCTCGTCCAGCGTCCGGTCTACGACCGCTTCCTCGAACTCCTCGCCCCCGCGATCGAGTCCGTCGTCGTCGGCGACCCGTCCGACGAGAAGACCGCCATGGGCCCGCTGATCTCCCGGGCCCAGCTGGACCGCGTACGGTCGTACGTCACCGACGACCTGGCCGGTATCCGGGGCACCGCTCCCGAGGGGCCCGGTTTCTGGTTCCCGCCCACCGTCCTGACCGGGGTCGAGCCCCACGCGCGCGTGGCCGTCGAGGAGGTCTTCGGGCCGGTCGCCGTGGTCCTCCCCTTCGAGGACGAGGCCGACGCGATCCGGCTCGCCAACGCCACCGAGTACGGCCTCGCGGGCTCCATCTGGACCCGGGACGTGGGCCGCGCCCTGCGCGTGTCGAGCGCCGTCCGCGCCGGGAACCTGTCCGTCAACTCCCACTCCAGCGTCCGCTACTGGACCCCCTTCGGCGGCTTCAAGCAGTCCGGCATCGGCCGCGAACTCGGCCCGGACGCCCTGACCGCCTTCACCGAGACCAAGAACGTCTTCATCAGCACGGAGGGCCCCGCACAGTGACCGTATCGACCTCATCGACCGACGCCGTCGTCTGCCGCCGTCTCGTCGGCCGTACCGCCGTCATCACGGGCGCCGGCAGCGGGATCGGCCTCGCCACCGCACGCCGGCTCGCCTCCGAGGGCGCCCATGTCGTCTGCGGCGACGTCGACGAGACCCGGGGCCGGGCCGCCGCGGACGAGATCGGCGGGATCTTCGTCAACGTCGACGTCACCGACCCCGACCAGGTCGAAGCGCTCTTCGAGACCGCGAACGACACCTACGGATCCGTCGACATCGCCTTCAACAACGCGGGCATCTCACCGCCCGACGACGACTCGATCCTGGAGACCGGCCTGGAGGCCTGGAAGCGCGTCCAGGAGGTCAACCTCACCTCCGTGTACCTGTGCTGCAAGGCCGCGATCCCCTACATGCGGCGCCAGGGCAAGGGGTCGATCATCAACACCGCGTCGTTCGTGGCCCGGATGGGCGCCGCGACCTCGCAGATCTCGTACACCGCGTCCAAGGGCGGGGTACTGGCGATGACCCGTGAGCTGGGCGTGCAGTTCGCCCGCGAGGGCATCCGGGTCAACGCCCTGTGCCCCGGTCCCGTCAACACCCCTCTTCTCCAGGAGCTGTTCGCCAAGGACCCGGAGCGGGCCGCGCGGCGCCTCGTGCACATTCCGCTCGGGCGGTTCGCGGAGGCGGACGAGATCGCCGCCGCGGTCGCCTTCCTCGCCAGCGACGACTCCTCGTTCGTCAACGCCACGGACTTCCTGGTGGACGGCGGGATCTCGGGCGCGTACGTCACACCGCTGTAGGGCCCGGTCGGGACACCGTTGCGGGGCCCGTAGGGCGGACGGTCCTGTGCCTGTGCCGGGCGGCGCCTAGAGTGCCGGGATGAGCATGACGACCCCGCCCGGCTGGTACCGGGACCCCTCCGCCCCGGACACGGAGCGCTGGTGGGACGGGACCGCCTGGACCGAGCACCGCCGCACCCCCGGGACACTGCAACAGGAACCGCACCAGCAGCAGTATCAACAGCAGCAGGCGTACCCGCAGGCGTACGGCCAGGCCCCGACGGTGCCGATGCAGGCGGCCGACGGCTCCGGACGTGCCAAGGCGGTCGCCCTCACCACCGCGGCGGCCGTCCTCGTCGCGGCCATCGTCACGGGCGCCGTCGTCCTGAGCAAGGACGACGGCGACGGCGACCCGGGTGCGGTGACCGCGTCCACGGCCTCCGTCCCGGCGAGCCCGCCGTCCCCGTCCTCGGAGTCATCGCAGTCCGCCCCGGAGCCGTCCGCCGATCCCGACCTCGTCGTGGACGAGCTGAACGGCATCACCCTGCCGCTCCTCGACGGCTGGGCCAGACCCGAGAACGTGTCCGACACCGACATCGTGATGACCACACCCGGGACGTACGACTGCCCGGGCGACGACGGCCTCTGCCGCCACGGCACGGTCTTCTCGCGCACGGTGACCGCGAACGACGAGAAGTCCACCGCGGCGCTCGCCCGCGACGACATCTCCGACGCGGCCGATCTGGCGTACGACCGCAACAAGGTCGACGAACGGCCCTTCCACGGCATCACGTCCCACCGGCTCGTCGAGCAGGGCCCGGTCGCGGTCGCGGGACGCACCGGGTACTTCGTGCGCTGGCGCGTGAAGACCGAGGCGGGGCCCGGCGGCTACGTCCAGTCGATGGCGTTCCCGTCCAGCGTCGGCTCGGAGTCGCTGGTCATGGTGCGGTACGTCTTCGACGCGGGCGCGGAGGGACCGCCGCTCGCCGACATGGACCGGATCACCAAGGGGATCCGGCCCGTCGGCGACGAGGACACGGGCGGGGGAGTGGGCAGCGACATCGGCCCCACGCGATAACGCCGGGAAGCCGTGAGGGCAGTCGGCGCCGGGGCACTACAGGAACGTGTGGCCCTCGCCGCGGTACGTCGGCACCGACGCCGTCACCCTGTCGCCCTCCACGAGGTGCAGCACGTCGAACCGCTCGCACAGCTCCCCGGCCTTCGCGTGCCGGAACCACACCTTGTCGCCGATCAGCAGATCGTCGGCGGGCGCGCCCAGCAGGGGCGTCTGCACCTCGCCCGCGCCCTCCTGGGAGTCGTACCTCAGCCCCTCGGGGAGGTACGGCACGGGCAGCCGGTCGGGGCCGGGGGCGCCCGACGCCGGGTAGCCGCCGCCGAGGACGGTCACGACCCCGACCCCCGGCCGGCGCACGACGGGCTGCGCGAAGAGCGCGGCCGGACGCCCGCTGAACGACGTGTAGTTGTCGAAGAGACGCGGCACGTACAGTCCCGACCCCGCGGCGATCTCCGTCACCGAGTCCTCGGCCGCGGTGTGCTGGACACTGCCCGTGCCGCCGCCGTTGACGAACTCCAGGTCCGGCGCGACGGCCCGGACCGCCCGTACGACGTCCGCCCGGCGCTGCGCCAGCTCCTTGCGGGCCGTCGCCTGCATCAGCCGGATCGCACGCGACCGCAAAGGGCGCCCCCGCAGGGCGTCGCCCACTCCGGCGATGTGCCCCTCGTACGCCATGATCCCGACGAGCCGGAATCCGGGCCGGCGGGCGACCGTACGCGCCATGTCGGCGACCTGGGCGGCGGAGTACAGGGGCGAGCGGCGGGCGCCGACGCGGACCCGGCCGCCGAACATCTTCAGCGAGGTGTCCAACTCCAGGCAGACGCGGACCTCTTCGCGCCCGCCGTCCCGGGCGTCGTCGATCAGTTGCAACTGCGCAGGGTCGTCGATCATGACGGTCACGGCGGCGGCGAGTTTGGGATCGGCGGTGAGTGTCGCGTACCCGGCCCGGTCGGCGGACGGGTAGGCGAGCAGTACGTCGTCGAAACCGGAGCGGGCCAGCCACAGGGACTCGTCGAGCGTGTAGGACATGAGTCCGGCGAAGCCGTCCCGGGCGAGGACGCGTTCGAGCAGTGCCCGGCAGCGCACCGACTTGCTCGCGACGCGTACGGGCTTGCCCGCCGCCCGCCGTACGAGATCGTCCGCGTTGGCGTCGAAGGCCTCCAGGTCCACGATCGCGACGGGTGCGTCAAGGTGGGCGGTGGCCCGGTCGTAGCGGGCTCGGTCTGTGGCGCGGGCTGTCATGTACGAAGCCTGCCAGACCGGATTACCGCAGGGTAGGGGGACGTTCCGGGCAGATGCCCCGGGCCTGCGGACTGGTTCCCACGGGCACGGTGTCAGCCCGTAGAGTGACGCGCACGCAAGCGGGGAACGGATCCGGAGGGGTTCCTTCGGTCAGTCTCGGTCGTCCGGGGTCGAGGAAACGGGGGGTGCATGAGCACGGAAGCGCGCCGCGCCTCCATTCCTCCGCGGCCGACGACGCCGCCGGGGACGTCTGCGACGGACGGTGGCCGAGAGCCGTCGGGCCGGCCCGCGGACCCGGCCCCGCGACCGGACTCGCCCCCGTCTCCGATCTCGCCTCCGCCCCCGTCTCCGGTCTCGGCCTCGGCTTCGACCTCGGATCGCGAGGGTGGGGAGCCCGCCGGGAGCGACTGGTTCGGGCCGCGCCGCCCGGTCGGGGCGCCACCGCGACCGCGGCCCTCCGAGGAAGCCGGGCCCCGGGACGCCTTCTCGTCCGGAACCTCGCGTTTCCCGAACCTCCGCCCCGGCGACGGCGGGCAACGCCACACCCCCGAGACGGCCCCGCCCCCGCAGGCTTCGGCCCGCTTCCCCGACGTACCGCCCGGCGGGACGGGGACCCTGTCCCGCGACGCGGAACCGCGGGTTCCGCGAGGAGGCGCCGAGTGGGCGGGCGTCACGCCGCGCCCCGGCGCCGATCCCGGGACGGACGCGGGCCGTGCCGCCGCTCCACCGCGTCCGACGACGGAACCGCGTGCCCCCATGGCAGGCACCGCGTGGTCGAGCGCCCCCGCCGCACCGCAGGCCCCGTCGGCACAGCCCCCGTCACGTCCCGCCTCGCGTCCGGCGGACCAGGCGGGTACGCGGTCGGGTCCGGGCGGAGCTCCCGGGCGGCCTCCGCGTGCCGACCAGCAGGATTTCCCGCTCCGCCCCGCGAACGAACCCGGCTCCGCCCCGGGCCCCCGACGGCCCGAGGCCCCACCGCGTCCCACGACCACCCCCCGTCCGGAAAGACCCACCCCGCCCCGCCCCACGACCGCCCCACGAGCGACCGGCGGCGAGACCGCGCAGCGACCGGCCCCCGACCGGGCCGAGTCCCGTTCGGCCGGTGGTGACGTCGGGCAGCGGGACGGGGCCGGGGTGCCGTTGCGGCCGTTCGCGCCGGGGGCCCATCAGTCCTTCGCGCGGCGGAGTACGGCGGCCGCGCAGGCTCCGTCGGAGACCACGACCCGGTTGCGGCCCGTTCCCGCCGAGCCCGTCCCCGCCGAACCCGCTCCCGTCGAGCCCGCTCCGGCGCCGCCGCGCACGGCCCCGTCCGGCAGGACGATGTCCGGGCCAGGTGAGCCGTTCATCGGTGAGTCCTTCACGGGGGAGCCCTTCGCGGGCGCCGTCCGGCACGCGCCCGCGCCGCCCGCCGAGCCGCCGCTCAGGCCGTTCGTGTCCCTCGCGGAGCCAGACACGTACGACGCCGACACCGCACGGGTGCGTCCGACGGGCCCCCGCCGGCGCAGCAGCGTGGCCGCCGCCGCGGCCTGCGTGGTGCTGGGGCTCGGGCTCATCGGCGGTGCGCTGACGGGGAGTTGGCTCACCGGGGACGGCTCGGACGGAGCCGGGGCGCCGGACGCGTTCACCGCGGCCGGAGACCTGTGGCACAGCGTGCCCGTCGACGAACTCTTCCCGCCCACGGTCAAGGGCGACGGCGCGGGCCCCGGCGGCTCCGACCGCATCTGGACCCGTATCGCCGTCGCGCCCGACAGCGGCTGCGGCGACGCCTTCGACCCGCTCCTGCAGAAGGCCCTCGCGCCCGCCGGCTGCCTGCGCCTCCTGCGGGCCACGTACACGGACGCGACCCGCAGCCACGTCACCACGGTCGGCCTGCTGTTCACGAAGGCCGACTCCGCCGCCATGGCCGTACTGCACCGCCGCTTCGAGGAGCAGAGGCTCGACAACCGGCGCGACCTCATGCCCCGTACGTACGCGGCGAAGGGCACCGTCGCCGCGGACTTCGGCGACGACCAGCGCGCGTCATGGACGCTGTCGGTCCTGACCGACGCCCCGGTCGTCACCTACGCGGTCTCCGGCTTCGCCGACGGCCGTGCCGTGGGCGAACCGCAGCCCGCCGCGGACGCGACGAAGGCGGGCGCCACCACCGTGCCCGCCCAGGCCGGCCTCGGCCACGACGCACAGGGCCTCGCCGACCGCGTCGAGCGGAGCCTGCGCAAGACCGTCGACTCGGCCACGGAGAAGCCCTCATGAGCCGTCGGGCACCCCGCGGAAGGGGCCTGCTGGTCGCCACGCTGGCCGCCGGTCTCGCCCTCCTGCCCTCCACCGCCGCCCACGCCGACGGCATCCGCGCCAAGCAGTGGGCGCTGGAGGCGATGCACACGACCGAGGCGTGGCGGACGACGAAGGGCGCGGGCATCACGGTCGCCGTCCTGGACACGGGCGTCGACGACGAACACCCGGACCTCGCGGGCAACGTCCTCGACGGCAAGGACATGGTCGGTTTCGGCGCTGGCCGCGGAGACCGCCCCTGGGCACGGCACGGCACGGCGATGGCCGGCATCATCGCGGGTCACGGACACGGTTCGGGCAACGACGACGGAGTGATGGGCATCGCCCCCGAGGCGAAGATCCTCCCCGTCCGCGTGATCCTCGAAGACGGCGACTCGGCTCGGAGCAAGGCCCGCAACACCCGTGGCAACGCCCTCGCCGAAGGCATCCGCTGGGCCGCCGACCACGGCGCCGACGTCATCAACCTCTCCCTCGGCGACGACTCCAAGTCCGCCCACCCGGAGCCCGCCGAGGACGCCGCCGTGCAGTACGCCCTGAAGAAGGGCGCCGCCGTCATCGCCTCGGCCGGGAACGGCGGCGAGAAGGGCGACCACATCTCCTACCCGGCGGCCTACCCGGGCGTGATCGCCGCGACCGCCGTCGACCGCTACGGAACCCGCGCCTCGTTCTCCACCCGCCGCTGGTACGCCACGGTCAGCGCCCCCGGCGTCGACGTGGTGATAGCCGACCCCGACCGGAAGTACTACGAGGGCTGGGGCACGAGCGCCGCCTCGGCCTTCGTCTCCGGCGCCGTCGCCCTGATCAAGGCCGCCCACCCCGGCCTCTCCCCGGCGCAGATCAAGGACCTCCTTGAGGACACGGCCCGCAACGCCCCCTCCGGCGGCCGTGACGACTCCCTGGGGTACGGCTTCGTGGACCCCGCGGCGGCCATCAAGGCGGCGGCCGGTCTGAAGCCGGAGAACCTGAGGGCGGCGGCCAACTCCGACCAGTACTTCGGCAAGGGCCCCGACACCGCCGAGGACGACGGGCCCTCGACGGCCTGGGCCGGACCCCTGGCGGGCAGCGTCGGCGGCGTCCTGCTCGTCGTGGCGACCATCCTCTGGCGAGGCAGCAGACGGCCCCGCCAGCCCGACACCCCGTAAGCCTCGGCGGCCTGCCGAAGGCCTCAGCTCCCGGCCTCCGCCAGGGCGTTCACGGCGGCCTTCGCCGCCGCCTCCACCATCGAGATCCCCCCGGCCTTCGTGGAGTTGCCGTCCGACAGGACCGCGACGAGGTACGCGCGGCCGTCCGTCTCCACCCGCCCGACGCTGTTGATGTCCCACAGCCCGGTCGCGGTCCGCGGCAGCCACCCGTTCTTCAGGGCGAACCCGGTCGGCCCCGCGGCCGACACCCCCCAGTCCTGCCCCTCGGCGATGTCACCCATCAGCCCTTGCACATAGGACCGGGAGCCCTCGTCCAGCTCCGAGTCGGCCGCGTCCCCGAACACCTGCCCCAGCAGGGTGAGTTGATCGGCGGCCGTGGTCTGCGTCAGCCCCCACAGCTCCCCGTCCCCGCCCTCGGTGCCGTCGAGGCCGAGACGCGCGTTGGCCGCCGCCAGCCCTCGCGCCCGGCCGATCGCCTTCCAGAGCGCGGTGGCGGACGCGTTGTCGCTGTCGCGGATCATCGCGGAGGCGTACGTCCTCTCCTGCGCGGTGAGCTCCCGCCCCGCGTCCTGCGCCTGCAACAGCAGCGAGGCCAGGATGTCGGCCTTCACGATGCTCGCGGTGTCGAACGCCGCGTCCCCGTACACCGCGCTCCGCCCGGACTCCGTGTCCAGCACCGCCACCGACAGCCGCGCCCCGGCCTCGACGGCTACGGAGCCCATCGCCTCGGCGAGCAGCGCGTCCCCGGACACGGGGGTGGGCTCCGCGGACGTGGGTGCCGTCACAGGCTCCACCGTCGCCTCCTTCGTGGCCGTCGTACGGGATGACGCCGAGGAGGATACGAGTTCACCGGCGTCGTGCGCCCGCGCCGTCACGTACACCGCCCCCGAGGCCGTGGCGCCGAGCAGGACGAGGGAGGCGATCGCCACGTGCCCGAGCGGCCTGGCGCGGGACGGGCGGTCACCGTGCCGGCGGGCTCTGTGAGGGAACATGCCGCGAGCCTGGGCCGTCGCACTGTGCGCCCGGTTAGACGCGTGTGAGAAGCGTGTCAGGGATCGCTGAGAAACCCCTGAGTCGTGTGAACGGCCTGTTTCCCAGGCGGGCAGGCACGGGCAGTACGGGCAAAGCGCGCGGTCGGCCCGGCGGACCAGGCGGGCGACCGCCCCCGATAGGCTCGGTGCCCGTGGCGAACAAGAACATCCCCGACCCCGGTTTCTCCGACGACGACGGCTCCGCCGATCCCCGGCTGGGCGCGGCGCTCGCGGCCTGGGCCGAGGACAGGTCCGCGCACGGCCCCGTCCTTGAGGCCCTCAAGGACGCGCGGCTCCTCGTCCCCGTGGTCGCCGTGCTCGGCGAGGTCGAGGAGGACGAGAACGGCCTGCGGCGCGAGAAGACCAGCGACATGGCCGTCCCCACCCTGAAGGCCGGCGGCCGCACCGCGCTGCCCGCCTTCACCTCCACCGAGTCACTGGCCCGCTGGGACCCGGCGGCCCGCCCCGTCGCCGTACCCCTGCACCAGGCGCTCCAGGCCGCCGCGCACGAGAAGGCCGACACGGTCGTCCTGGACCTGGCGGGACCGGTCGCGTACGAGCTGACGGGACCGGCGCTGCTGGCGCTCGCCGAGGGGCGGACGACGACGGATCCGCTCGCCGACCCCGCCGTGGTCGCCGCGGTACGCGCCGCGGTCGCCGCCGAGTCCCTGGTGCTCCGCGCCCACCTCGGCCCCGGGCGGGCCGACGGCACCCTGGCCCTCGTACTGGATCAGGCCGCCGACCCGGCCGGCACCGCCCAGGCCGTCGCCCGGCGGCTCGCGGCCGACGAGACACTGAGGGCCCGCCTGGTGCGCGGCCTCGACCTGGCACTTCTGCCGGTCGAGGCGACGCCACCGGGCGAGCCCCTGTACGTACGTCGGTAAGTACTTATTTAGTTAGTTAGATATTTTGAAGCGGGGTCTCGGGGCCCTGGCTCAGCCGTAGACCGGGCCCGTGTACTTCTCGCCCGGGCCCTGGCCCGGCTCGTCCGGGACGAGCGACGCCTCGCGGAACGCCAGCTGCAGCGACTTCAGGCCGTCACGCAGCGGCGAGGCGTGGAAGGAGCTGATCTCGGTCGCGCTCGCGTCGAGCAGCCCGGCCAGGGCGTGGACCAGCTTGCGCGCCTCGTCGAGGTCCTTGTACTTGTCGCCCTCCTCGGACAGGCCGAGCTTCACGGCGGCGGCGCTCATCAGGTTCACGGCGACCGTGACCAGGACCTCGACCGCGGGGACCTCGGCGATGTCGCGGGTCATGTCGTCGAAACCGGGGGACTCAGGAGGGGTGTCACTCATGCCCCACACGATAGGCCCAGACCCGTGGGCCGAGGCCCGTCGGCCCCCGCACGCGGCAGGGGCGCGCTCCCTCCGCGGGCGAGCCGGAACCGGTGCCCGCACACCGATTCGCACCACCCGGGGGGAACTGCTAACCTTGTGTAACGACCGGCCGGACACTCCTGTGCCCGGCCCACAAGTGGAGGCTCCGAACTCCCACCCGGCCATCCTCAGGGAAGGCGGGTCACCCGGTCAGGCGACCCCCATCGTTCCGTACGGACGATGGAGCCGCTGGATATGCGCCCCGCGGTTGACCGCGGCGGTGCTCCGGTCATCCTTGGAGCCACCGCCTGTGTCCCGTCCGGGGCATTTTTCATGTCCCATGGCGGTTGGTTCAGTGAGAAGACGTACGCGAGCTGTCTGCCAGACAGCCGTGTGGTGCTATCCGAGGAGGATCCATCAGCGCCGAGCCCCGCATCAACGACCGGATTCGCGTTCCCGAGGTACGACTTGTCGGTCCCAGCGGTGAGCAGGTCGGGATTGTTCCGCTTGCCAAGGCCCTGGAGCTTGCGCAGGAATACGACCTCGACCTGGTCGAGGTGGCCGCGACCGCGCGTCCGCCGGTCTGCAAGCTCATGGACTACGGGAAGTTCAAGTACGAGTCGGCCATGAAGGCCCGTGAGGCGCGCAAGAACCAGGCGCACACGGTCATCAAGGAGATGAAGCTCCGGCCGAAGATCGACCCGCACGACTATGACACCAAGAAGGGTCACGTCGTCCGGTTCCTCAAGCAGGGCGACAAGGTCAAGATCACGATCATGTTCCGTGGTCGCGAGCAGTCCAGGCCGGAACTCGGCTACCGACTGCTGCAGCGGCTCGCCTCGGACGTCGAGGACCTCGGGTTCGTCGAGTCGAACCCGAAGCAGGACGGCCGAAACATGATCATGGTTCTCGGCCCGCACAAGAAGAAGACAGAGGCGATGGCCGAAGCCCGCGAGGCCCAGGCGGCCCGCAAGGCGGAGGCGAAGGCCAACCCGGGCAAGTCGCAGAACCACGCGGGTGACGACATCTCCGACGAGGAGGTCGCCGCGACCGAGGCCGCAGAGGCTCCCGCCGAAGCCTGATCCCGGGGTGCGAGTCCCAGGGGTTTCCGGACGCGAGTCCGGGGACGTCAACCGATACATATGACGTTCCGTTGTGCCCGGTCTGACGACCGGGCACAGGAACGCCACCGACGAGGAGAGAACGGCGCCATGCCGAAGAACAAGTCGCACAGCGGTGCCAGCAAGCGCTTCAAGATCACCGGCTCCGGCAAGGTGCTCCGCGAGCGTGCCGGCAAGCGCCACCTGCTTGAGCACAAGTCGTCGCGCGTGACGCGCCGCCTCACCGGCAACGCCGAGATGGCCCCCGGCGACGCCAAGAAGATCAAGAAGCTTCTCGGCAAGTGACGTCCGGCGCTTCGGCGCCGCACGTCAGGACCGGGACCCCATCGATTTCGGACCGTGTGACGACCACCACGGTCCCGCTACAAGGAGTTAAAAAGTGGCACGCGTCAAGCGGGCAGTCAACGCCCACAAGAAGCGCCGGGCGATCCTCGAAGCCGCCAGCGGCTACCGCGGTCAGCGTTCGCGTCTGTACCGCAAGGCCAAGGAGCAGGTCACCCACTCCCTGGTCTACAACTACAACGACCGCAAGAAGCGCAAGGGCGACTTCCGTCGGCTGTGGATCCAGCGCATCAACGCTGCGGCCCGCCAGAACGGCATGACGTACAACCGCCTCATCCAGGGTCTGAACGCCGCCAACATCGAGGTGGACCGCAAGATCCTCGCGGAGCTGGCCGTCAACGACGCCAACGCGTTCGCCGCGCTCGTCGAGGTCGCGCAGAAGGCCCTGCCGTCGGACGTCAACGCGCCCAAGGCTGCGTGACGCTGGCGCTGGCCCCGGCCGGAACCTTCGTGTGGGCTCGCTTGCCTCAGGGCTGCGGGCCCACATTTGTTTTGTTCGAGTGTGTTCTGTCCGAGTCTGATCTGTCCGAGTGTTCTCTTCAAGATCTTCAAGAGGGGCAGCCCTCTCGGCGCGGCAAGCGGTACGCGCCGCCCGTGAACCGAAGGTGAATCCATGTCCAGCGGCCCCGAGCTGATCTCCCCCCGCTCGCAGCGCGTCTCCGCCGCCCGGCGGCTCGCGAGGCGCAGCTTCCGGGGCAAGGAGCGGCTGTTCCTCGCCGAGGGACCCCAGGCCGTGCGGGAGGCCGCCGCCCACCGCGTCGGCACCGACCCCGCGCTCGTCGAACTGTTCGCCACGGTCGACGCCGCCGAGCGGTACGCCGACATCGTGGGGGAGGCCCGGGCCGCCGGAGCCCGGCTGCACCTCGCCGCCGACGACGTCATCGCGGACATCTCGACGACCGTCACCCCGCAGGGACTCGTCGGGATCTGCCGCTTCCTGGACACCCCCTTCGAGGAGATCGTCGCGGCCCGGCCCAAGCTGGTCGCCGTCCTGGCCCACGTCCGGGACCCCGGGAACGCGGGCACCGTCCTGCGCTGCGCCGACGCGGCCGGCGCCGACGCCGTCGTCCTCACCGACGCCTCCGTCGACCTCTACAACCCCAAGTCCGTACGGGCGTCCGTCGGCTCGCTGTTCCATCTGCCCGTCGCGGTCGGCGTCCCCGTGGAACAGGCCGTGCAGGGGCTCAGGGACGCCGGCGTCCGCATCCTGGCCGCCGACGGAGCGGGCGAGGACGACCTCGACGACGAGCTCGACAAGGGCACCATGGGCGGGCCGACCGCCTGGGTCTTCGGCAACGAGGCGTGGGGGCTCCCGGCCGAGACGCGTGCGCTGGCGGACGCCGTCGTGCGCGTCCCGATCCACGGCAAGGCCGAAAGCCTGAACCTCGCGACGGCCGCCGCCGTATGTCTCTACGCGTCGGCTCGCGCGCAGCGTGCCCGCCGTGCTCGTTCCTGAGGGGGTCCGTCCGGTCACTCCCAGCTAGTAGGGTGACGGGCCCGGGGACCCGCCCCAAGCTCTCGGCTGCGCTTGAGCAGGGAGGTTGCCCCGGATGCCGGACGAGAGGTGGGGTACGGGGATGGGTGTCGGCACGAGCGGTGCGCAGAGCGCGCTGCGGGCACACGAGGTGCGGAGCGCCCCCGCGCCCCGGCACGCCGATCCCGCGGAACTCGGCATCGACCCCGACGACCTCCCCGACGGCCTCGTGATCGCCGACGAGCGCGGCCGGGTGATCTGCTTCAACGCCGCCGCCGCCCGGATCACCGCCACCCCCGCCGCCGAGGCCCTCGGCCACCATCTGGAGCGGGCCCTGCCGCTGGAGGACCTCGAAGGCCGCCGCTGGTGGCAGCTGACCGACCCGTACGGCGGGCTCGCGATCCGGGTCGGACAGCCCGAGCGCAACCTCCTGCTGCCGGGCGGCCGGGAGGTCCTGGTCACCGCGCGGTACATGCGGGTGCGGCCCCTCGGCCCGGTCCGCCGGGTCGTCGTCTCGCTGCGCGACACCGAGGGCCGCCGCCGCACCGAGCGCAGCCACGCCGAGCTGATCGCCACGGTCGCCCACGAACTGCGCTCGCCGCTCACCTCCGTCAAGGGCTTCACCGCCACACTGCTCGCCAAGTGGGAGCGCTTCACCGACGACCAGAAGAAGCTGATGCTGGAGACGGTCGACGCGGACGCCAACCGGGTCACCCGCCTCATCGCCGAACTCCTCGACATCTCCCGCATCGACTCCGGGCGCCTGGAGGTACGGCGCCAGCCGGTGGACATAGGCGCCGCGGTCGGCCGCCACATCCAGGCGTACGTGGCCTCGGGGCAGTCCGCCGACCGCTTCCTGCTGCGCATCGGCCAGCCGCTGCCCGACCTGTGGGCCGACCCCGACAAGGTCGACCAGGTGCTCAGCAACCTGCTGGAAAATGCGGTGCGGCACGGCGAGGGAACCGTCACCATCGACGTAGCGCCCGCGCCCTCGCCCCGTGAAGGGGAAGAGGTCTGCACGTCGGTCACGGTGAGCGACGAAGGCCCCGGCATCCCGGAGGAGTCCATGAACCGCGTCTTCACCCGCTTCTGGCGGGGCAGCAAGCGCGGCGGCACCGGCCTTGGGCTGTACATCGTCAAGGGCATCGTGGAAGCCCACGGCGGCACCATCACCGTCGGCCGCGCCCCCGAGGGCGGCGCGGAATTCCGATTTACGTTGCCCGTGGGCACCCCGGCGTATCTGCAGTAACGCCGAAGCGGCCCCACGGGCGCATCCGCACACCCCGCTCGGCCCGGACCAGGCGTCCGAGCCGGGCGCTCACCCCCGTTAGACTCGGTCTTTGGCACCTTTGCGTCCCCTTTTCAGGGACACGCATTTCAGGGACAGGGCGTCCCGCGAGTCGCGACGGGGACCGTCGGCCAACCAATCGGAAGCACGGGAAGAGATGTCGGCACCGAACAAGTCGTACGACCCTGTTGAGGTCGAGGCACTGAAACCGGAAGAGATCGAGCGCATGCGGGACGAGGCGCTCGCCGCCTTCGCCGCCGCCGGTGACCTCGACACGCTCCAGGAGGCCAAGGTCGCCCACACCGGCGGCGCCTCGCCGCTGGCCCTCGCCAACCGCGAGATCGGCGCCCTGCCCCCGCACGCCAAGGCCGCCGCCGGAAAGCTCGTCGGCCAGGCCCGCGGCGCGGTGAACAAGGCACTCGCCGGCCGCCAGGTCGAACTGGAGGCCGAGCGGGACGCCCGCGTGCTGGTCGAGGAGGCCGTGGACGTCACACTGCCGTACGACCGCGTACCGGCCGGCGCCCGGCACCCGCTGACCACCATGATGGAGCGGGTCGCGGACGTCTTCGTGTCCATGGGATACGAGATCGCCGAGGGCCCCGAGGTCGAGGCGGAGTGGTTCAACTTCGACGCCCTCAACTTCACCCCGGACCACCCCGCCCGGCAGATGCAGGACACCTTCTTCGTCCAGGGCGCGAAGGGCGAGCAGGGTGCCGAGGGCTCCGGCGACGAGTCCGGTGTCGTGCTGCGCACCCACACCTCGCCGGTGCAGGCCCGCGCCATGCTGGACCGTGAGCCGCCCGTCTACATCGTGTGCCCCGGCCGCGTGTACCGCACGGACGAGCTGGACGCCACGCACACCCCGGTCTTCCACCAGATCGAGCTGCTCGCCGTCGACGAGGGCCTGACCATGGCCGACCTCAAGGGCACCCTGGACCACATGGTCCAGTCGCTCTTCGGCGCCGACATGAAGACCCGGCTGCGGCCGAACTTCTTCCCCTTCACCGAGCCGTCCGCCGAGATGGACATGCTCTGCTACGTCTGCAAGGGCGAGTCCGTCGGCAACCCCGACCGTCCCTGCCGCACCTGCTCCAGCGAGGGCTGGATCGAGCTGGGCGGCTGCGGCATGGTCAACCCGCGGGTGCTCACCGCCTGCGGTGTGGACCCCCAGAAGTACAGCGGATTCGCCTTCGGGTTCGGCATCGAGCGGATGCTGATGTTCCGCCACAACGTCGAAGACATGCGAGACATGGTCGAGGGTGACGTCCGGTTCACCCGGCCGTTCGGGATGGAGATCTGATGCGGGTCCCGCTTTCCTGGCTGCGGGAGTACGTCGACCTCCCCGCCACCGAGACCGGCCGCGACGTGCAGGCCGAGCTCGTCTCCGCCGGCCTTGAGGTCGAGCGCGTCGAGCAGCTCGGCGCCGGTCTCAAGGGGCCGCTCGTCGTCGGCAAGGTGCTGACCATCGAGGAGCTGGAGGGCTTCAAGAAGCCCATCCGCTTCTGCACCGTCGACGTCGGCACCGCCAACGGCACCGGTGAGCCGCAGGAGATCGTCTGCGGCGCCCGCAACTTCGCCGTCGGCGACAAGGTCGTCGTGGTCCTGCCCGGCGCCGTCCTGCCCGGCGACTTCGCGATCGCCGCCCGCAAGACGTACGGCAAGACCTCCCACGGCATGATCTGCTCCGGCGACGAGCTGGGCATGGGCGACGACGGCAGCGGCGGCATCATCGTCCTGCCGCCCGAGCACGAGGTCGGCACGGACGCGATCGAGCTGCTCGAACTGGTCGACGAGGTCCTCGACATCGCCGTCACGCCCGACCGCGGCTACGCCCTGTCGATGCGCGGCGTGGCCCGCGAGACCGCCACCGCCTACGGCCTCGACCTGCGCGACCCGGCGCTGCTCGACGTGCCCGGCCCGAACGCCTTCGGGTACCCGGTCCAGGTCGCCGACCCGCTGGGCTGCGACCGCTTCACCGCGCGGACCGTCACCGGTCTGTCGCCCGAGGCCCGCTCCCCGATCTGGCTGACGCGCCGCCTCCAGAAGGCCGGCATGCGCCCGATCTCGCTGGCCGTCGACATCACCAACTACGTGATGCTGGAGCTCGGGCAGCCCCTGCACGCGTACGATCGCTCCCGGATCCAGGGTGCGATCGGTGTGCGCCGGGCCGAGCAGGGCGAGAAGCTCGTCACCCTCGACGGCGCCAAGCGCACGCTGGACGCCGGGGACCTGGTGATCACCGACGACCGCGGGCCCATCGGTCTCGCGGGAGTCATGGGCGGTGCCAACACCGAGATCGACGACACCGAGGGCACCACCACCGAGGTCGTCGTCGAGGCCGCCCACTTCGACCCGATCTCCATCGCCCGCACGGCCCGCCGGCACAAGCTGGCCTCCGAGGCGTCCAAGCGCTTCGAGCGGGGCGTCGACCCCGAGGCCGCTGCCGCCGCCGCCCAGCGCACGGTCGACCTGCTGGTCCTCCTCGCCGGCGGCACCGCCGACGCGGGTGTCACCCAGGTCATCTCCCCGTCCGCGCCGCACACCATCACCATCCCGGCGAACCACCCGGACAAGGTCGCGGGCGTCGACTACGGCCGCGAGACCGTCGTACGCCGCCTCCAGCAGGTCGGCTGCGACGTCTACGGGCAGGACGAGCTGATCGTCACCGTGCCGTCGTGGCGGCCCGACCTCACCGACCCGAACGACCTCGCCGAGGAGGTCATCCGGCTTGAGGGCTACGAGAACCTGCCCTCGACGCTGCCCAAGCCCCCCGCGGGCCTGGGTCTGACCGACCGGCAGCGGCTGCACCGCCGGGTCGGCCGCGCGCTGGCCGGCGCCGGGTACGTGGAGGCGCTGAACTACCCGTTCATCGGCACCGAGGTCCTCGATCAGCTCGGCCTGGAGGCCGACGACCCGCGCCGCACCGTGGTGACGCTCGCCAACCCGCTCTCCGACGAAGAGCCCGCGATGCGTACGACGCTGCTGCCGGGGCTCCTCGGCGCGCTGCGCCGCAACGACGGCCGGGGCTCGCACGACCTGGCGCTCTTCGAGACCGGTCTGGTCTTCCGGCCGACCGGCCAGGAGCACAAGGCCGAGCGGCTGTCCGTCGACCGTCGGCCCACCGACGAGGAGATCGCCGGGATCGACTCCGCGCTGCCGCGTCAGCCGCGCCGCGCCGCCGTCGTCCTCGCGGGCGCCCGCGAGCAGGCCGGCTGGTGGGGCAAGGGACGCCCGGCCGACTGGGCGGACGCGGTCGAGGCCGCGCGCACCGTCGCCCGGGAGGCCGGTGTCGAACTGACCGTGCGCGGTGACCGGCACGCGCCCTGGCACCCGGGGCGCTGCGCCGCGCTGTACGCCACGGTGGACGGCGAGGAGACGCTCGTCGGCCGTGCCGGTGAGCTGCACCCGCGGGTCGTCAAGGCGCTGCATCTGCCGGAGCGCAGCTGCGCCATGGAGATCGAGCTCGATCTCCTGGAGCAGGCGGGTGCCGGTGCGCCGGCCGCGCCGCGCATCTCCACGTTCCCCGTCGCCACGCAGGACGTCGCGCTCGTCGTCGCACGTGACGTGCCGGCCACGGAGGTCGAGGCCGCGCTGCGTGAGGGTGCGGGTGAACTCCTGGAGTCCGTGCGGCTGTTCGACGTGTACGAGGGAGAGCAGCTCGGCGAGGGGCGGAAGTCGCTCGCCTACGCGTTGCGCTTCCGTGCGGGGGATCGCACGTTGACCGTGGACGAGGCGTCTGCGGCCCGGGACTCGGCGGTTGCCCTCGCGGGCGAGCGTACGGGGGCTGTTCTGCGCAGTTAGCTCCGCCGGTTCTGATGGGGGCGGGGGACTGCGGGTCGTCGGTCGGGTGCGGGTCCGATGTGGCTGGCCGCGCAGTTCCCCGCGCCCCTAGCGGGCGTTGCCCTCGGGCTGTGTGGTGATGTGCAGGTGCATCGTGGCCGGTCGCGCAGTTCCTCGCGCCCCTGAAGACACAGGGCGTCTCCTTGTGGAGGCGCCCTTTGTGCTGTTTGTGGGGGGCTCACTCATTTGGGTGACAAGTGTGGGGGGTTCGGGGCGGGTGGGGGGCCGGGTCGACAGAATCGACCCGGCCGAAGAGGCCGGTGGCTGTGCTGCACAGGGCCTAGGGGGGCCGTCGGCATGATCCGTTTCAAGGCTGGGGTGCCCCGTCGGGCGGGGCACCGGGGGAAACACCTGACCTTCGGTCGCACACGGGCCGGCGCCCGCCGTCGGCAGCGGCTGCGCCGTCTGCTCGCACTGGGACTGCCCACCGCCTGGGGCGCGGTGGCGATCACCTACAAGCTGGCCTGCCCGCTGGCCCAGCAGAACGGCCTCGGCGCGCGGATCGCCACCTGCGCCGTGTTCTTCGCCGTCGGCACCGGACTGATCCTGCACGTCAGACGAGGGCTGCTGCGGGAGTTGCGGCAGATCCGCAGAGTCGCGGGGGCCGCTCAGGGCGTTCTCCTGCGCCCCCTGCCGCCGAGCGTCGACGGGCTGAACGTCGCGGCCGCCCAGGTCTCCGCCGACCGCGGGGCCGGCGTCGGCGGCGACCTGTACGACGTGATCGGCACGGAACACGGCGTCCGGGTCGTGATGGGCGACGTCCGCGGGCACGGACTGGCCGCCATCGGGACCGTCGCCGCCGTACTGGGCAGCTTCCGCGAGGCCGTCCACGACGAACCCGAACTCCCCGGCGTACTGCGGAAACTGGACCGCGCCATGGCCCGGCACCTCAGGGAGCGCGCCAAGGCCGAGCACCCCTCGTCCGGGCTCGACCCCGACAGCCCGGTCGCCGAGGAGTTCGTCACCGTACTGCTGCTGGAGATCGGCCACGACGGCGAGATGCGCTCCCTGAACTGCGGGCACCCCTGGCCGTATCTGCTGCGCGGGGGCGAGGGCGGGGACCGGGTGGAGCATCTGGGGTTCGGTGATCCGCTGCCGCCGCTCGGGGCCTTTCCGCTCCCCGCCGAACTGCCCGTCACCCGCTGCGGGCCCCTGCTGCCGGGCGAGGCACTGTTCCTGTACACGGACGGCGCCGAGGACGCCCGCGACGGCGCGGGCCGCTTCTTCCCCCTCCCCGCCGCCCTGGCCGAGGCGACCCGCACCCACCCGACCTCCCCGCAGGAGGTCCTGGGCGCGGTCTTCACCCAACTGCTCACCCACGCAGACGGTTTCCCGACGGACGACGTAGCCCTCCTGGTGGTGGCCAACGGCAGAACCCAGGTCCAGACATCCCACCGAGAGCAACTGGCAACGCCCCTCTAGGCGCGCGAGGCTGTGACATATGCGGCTCCGCCGCGTGAGCGCGACCAGCCACATCGAACCCGCACCCGACAACAAACGCCCAGTTGCCAAGCCCAGCCCAGTGGAACGGCACCGTCCGCCCGCCACGGAGTGTCGGGCAGGCAGCGGGACGGACGGCGTGATTCCGGGCCGCCGCACTGTACGAGGGGGAGCCGGCGGCCCGGCCGGCCTCTTGCGAGGCATTTCAGTCAACCGGCTCACAACTCTCCGCGACAGCGCGCGCACTGCCCGGATCCGGGCACTCCGTTCACACCCCGTGTGAAGGGGGAGGCGCTAGGTTGAACAGCACCGTCTGCACCCAGCCATCGGATGGCCTTCATGCAGCCCAACACTCTGCTCGACGCGATCCTCGACGAGGCCGGAATCTCCCACGCGGGACTCGCGGCCCATGTGAACCAGGCGGGACGGGTGCGCGGTCTCGCACTCCGCTACGAACACACCGCCGTGGCGCGGTGGTTGAAGGGCCAGCGCCCCCGTGGCCAGGTGCCCGACCTGATCTGCGAGGTCCTCGCCATCCGGCTCCAGCGGCCCGTCACGCTCGACGACATCGGCCTCGGCGTACCTGGCGAACCGGCCACCCCGCACGGCACGACCCTCTCCGGTTTCGTCGAGCGGGCCACCGCGCTGTGGCGCTCCGACGAACAGCAGCGCCCGCACATACTCGGCGCCCCCGCCGTCACCGGCACGCCCGCCGTGATGCCCGTGTGGGAGTGGGAGAACCCGCCGGAGGACGTGGACGTCTCACGCGGCGGACGCCACCGCGTCCGTATGTCCGACATAGAGATGCTGCGCGCCGCCCGCGCCCACTACGAGCAGATGTACCGCAAGGCCGGCGGCGTCGCGACCCGTACGCGCATCGTCGGATTCCTCAACTCCGAGACCGCGCCGCTGCTGCGCGGCAGCTACACCGACGCCACCGGCCGTCAGCTCCACCGCGCCACCGGCGGCCTGGTGGCGATCGCCGGCATCTGCGCGTACGACTCCGACGCGCACGGGCTCGCCCAGCGCTACTTCCACCAGGCGCTCAGGCTCGCCAAGGCCAGCGGGGACAGGGGACTCGGCGCCTATGTGATCGCGCTCCTCGTCAACCAGGCGCTGTTCATGCGTGAGCACCGGCAGGCGGTGGCCTTCGCCGAGGCCGCGCTGCGCGCCGCGGGGCGCCACATCACACCGGCGCTCGCGTCGGACCTCTCCGCGATGCAGGCCAAGGCGTACGCGCACCTCGGTGACGGCAGCAGCGCGCTGTCCTGCATCCGGCGTGCCGAGCAGGCCGCCGACCGCATCCGGCGCGGCTACGAGCCGGACGAGACCGGTTATGTCCAGCCGGGCCTGGTCAACGTGCAGGTGGCGGAAGCGCTGTTGAGCCTCGGCGATCTGACCGCCGCGCGGGAGCACGCGGCGGCCGCGGTGGACAATCCGGCGCACGACCGGGGCCGGGTGCACCGGCTCGCCATGCTCAGCCAGATCGAACTGCGCCAGGGGAACGCGGACAGAGCGGTGGTCACCGCGGTCGAGATGGCGGAACGGGCGCGCGGGATGGAGTCCCAGCGGCTGCGCGACAGACTGCGGGCGGTACGCGAACACCTGGTGGCCAGCGGATGCGCGGGCACCTCCGAGGCCGCCGAACTCATCGACGGAGCACTGCGCGTGCCGCTCTAGGAACAGCTCCGACATCGACCGTCCCGACCGCCCGGGGGGCCACGAGCCCTCCTGGCGGGTGCCTTCGCGCCTGCCACTGCGCCGGGAGCGGCACACTGCGAGCCTGCTGTGCGGACACTCCTGCTGCGATATTGCCACCTACCCGTCGAAAGGTGGCAGAAAAGTGCAGTGGACGAAACAGAACGAACAAATCGTGTACGCAAATCGCTGGTTCAGCGTCAATCTCGCAGATGTCGCTTTGCCCGACGGCCGGCATCTCGATCACTTCTTAATCCGGCTGCGTCCCGTCGCCGTGGCCACTGTCGTGAACGAGGCGAACGAGGTGCTGCTGCTGTGGCGGCACCGCTTCATCACCGACAGCTGGGGATGGGAGCTTCCCGCGGGTGTGGTCGAGGACGGCGAGGACATCGCCGTCGCGGCGGCCCGCGAACTGGAGGAGGAGACCGGCTGGCGGCCGGGACCTCTGCGTCACCTGATGAGCGTCGAGCCCTCGAACGGGCTCACCGACGCCCGGCACCACATCTACTGGGCCGACGAAGGCGCGTACATCGGGCATCCTGTGGACGACTTCGAGTCCGACCGCCGGGAATGGGTTCCCCTGAAGCTCGCTCCCGACATGGTCGCCCGCGGTGAGGT
This sequence comes from Streptomyces liliiviolaceus, assembly GCF_018070025.1. Classification (NCBI taxonomy): domain Bacteria; kingdom Bacillati; phylum Actinomycetota; class Actinomycetes; order Kitasatosporales; family Streptomycetaceae; genus Streptomyces; species Streptomyces liliiviolaceus. The sequence goes on along the minus strand of NZ_JAGPYQ010000002.1, from coordinate 1,084,161 downwards.
TCCGGCCGCCAATATGGCTGCCGCGCTGCTCCTCCTGCATCATCTGAGGCTCGGGCAGGACGCCTTGCCCTGATCCCCCACCGCGTCCACGGGCTCAATGGCCCAGAGCCTGCCAGACCGCCACGGCCAGCGCTCCCACTGCCGTGACGACCGCGACCGCGCGCAGCGGCCAGCGGGTGTGCTCCAGCGCGATGACCCGACTGCTCAGGTCGTCGAGCTCCTTGGCGGTCTGTTCGGCGCGATGACTGAGCAGAGTCATGCACCCCTCGACGGTGGCATGGGCCACATCGAGACGGCGCCGTAACTCTGCGACTTCTCCTCGGACCACGGGATGCTCCGGGTCGGCGGTCACGTGTCCGCTCCTTTCCGTAGTCGTCACATCCCTAACATGTGCACGGAAAGTCAACAGGCCTGGTGGGTGCGTGGGGAGCGTGTGCGAGGGGCATATGCGTGCCCGCGGCGCACACGGTGTGTGAATACGGCGGACCCGGCCCTCAAAAGAGAGCCGGGCCCGCGCAGGCCAAGACTTATACGGAGGGTGACCGCTTCGGCGTGGCGGTGGCCCGGGCGCCTTAAGGGGCGCGGGGAACTGCGCGACCAGCCACAGCGGCCCCGCACCCGACAACCAACCCGCGGCCCCCCGAACCGCCAGGCGGGACCGCCTACGGATACGTATAGAACCCGGACCCCGACTTCCGCCCCAACCGACCCGCGTCGACCATCCGCTGAAGCAACGGCGGAGCCGCGTACAACGGCTCCTTGTACTCCTCGTACATCGAGTACGCGACCGAGGCCACCGTGTCGAGCCCGATCAGATCGGACAGCTTGAGCGGCCCCATCGGATGCGCGCAGCCCAGCTCCATGCCGTTGTCGATGTCCTCACGGCTGGCCATCCCGGACTCGAACATCCGGATCGCGGAGAGCAGATACGGGATCAGCAGCGCGTTGACCACGAAGCCCGAGCGGTCCTGCGCACGGATCGCGTGCTTGCCGAGGATCTTCTCCACCAGGGACTGCGCCCGGCTGATGGTGCCCTCGGACGTGGTCAGCGCCGGGATCAGCTCGACGAGCTTCTGCACCGGGGCCGGGTTGAAGAAGTGGATGCCGATGACCTGGTCGGGCCGCGAGGTGGCGACGGCGAGCTTCACCAGCGGGATGGAGGAGGTGTTCGAGGCGAGGATCGCGTCCTGCCGCAGCACCACCTGGTCGAGCACCTGGAAGATCTCCGTCTTCACCTGCTCGTTCTCGACGACCGCCTCGATCACCAGATCGCGGTCGGAGAACTCGCCGAGGTCGGTCGTGAAGGAGAGCCGCGCCTGGGTGGCGTCCCGCTCCTCCTCGGAGATCTTGCCGCGCTCGGCGGCCTTGGAGAGCGAGTTGTAGAGCCGCGTCCGGCCAATCTCCAACGCCTCACCAGTGGTCTCGGCGACCTTCACATCCAGGCCGGCGCGGGCGCACACCTCGGCGATGCCCGCTCCCATCTGGCCGCAGCCCACCACTCCGACGCGTTCGATGTCGGTCACATCGTCCCTTTCGCTCTCACTGTCCGCTCTCACTGTCATGGCTCCGGCGGGTGTCCGTTGTCCGGTACCCGCCGACGCCACGCACGTTACTCCGGATCTGTCCACGTACGACGGGCCGGGTCGTGCATGCTGTGCGGGATGGACGGTCCGTGACCGGGCGGACCCACTGCGTTTGGGGTGCACGGCATGGGGCGTATGTCACGACGGGGATTCGCGATGACCGCGGCGGCCGGACTGTCGGGACTCGTCACCGCGGGAGTGGCTGTGGCGGCGGAGCTGTCCGGGGGAGGGGGCGGTGGAGGAGGCAGAGGCGGGCACGACGGCCGCCGGCACCGGCGCCGGGACCCCGCCGGTGCGCTGCGCGGCATGTGGCTGGCGACCGTGGCCAACCGCGACTGGCCCTCGAAGGCGGGCCTGAGCGCGGCGCAGCAGCGCGCCGAACTGCTCGCGCACCTCGACACGGCGGTGGAGCGCCGGCTGAACGCCGTGATCTTCCAGGTGCGCCCGACGGCCGACGCCCTGTGGGACTCGCCCTTCGAGCCCTGGGCGCAGTACCTGACCGGTGTCCAGGGCAAGGACCCCGGCTGGGACCCGCTGGGCACCGCCGTCACGGAGGCCCACGCGCGGGGGCTCGAACTGCACGCCTGGTTCAACCCGTACCGGGTCGCCAACCACACCGACCCGACGCGGCTCGTCGCCTCGCACCCGGCCCGCCTCCACCCCGACTGGATCGTGCCCTACGGCGGGAAGCTCTACTACAACCCCGGTCTGCCCGAGGTCCGCGCCTTCGTGCAGGACGCGATGCTGGACGCGGTGAAGAAGTACGCCGTGGACGCCGTCCACTGGGACGACTACTTCTATCCGTACCCGGTCGCGGGCCAGGTCTTCGACGACGACGCCGCGTACGCCGCGCACGGCGGCCAGTTCCCCGACCGGGCCGCGTGGCGGCGCAACAACATCGACCGCCTGGTGCTGGAGACGGCCGCCCGGATCAAGGAGGTCCGGCCCGGCACCCGGTTCGGGATCAGCCCCTTCGGGGTGTGGCGCAACGCCACGACCGACCCGCTGGGCTCGGACAGCCGGGCCGGCGTGCAGACGTACGACGACCTGCACGCGGACACCAGGAAATGGGTCCGGGAGAACTGGATCGACTACATCTGCCCGCAGCTGTACTGGAACATCGGCTTCGCCGCGGCCGACTACGCGAAGCTCGTCCCCTGGTGGTCGCAGGTCGCGCAGGGCAGCAGGACGAAGCTGTACGTGGGGGAGGCGCTGTACAAGGCCGGCGACCCGGCGCAGCCCGCGGCCTGGCAGGACCCGGCCGAGCTGTCCGCGCATCTCACGCTCGCCGCGGACCATCCGCAGGTGGCCGGACATGTCTTCTTCTCGGCCAAGGAAGTGGCCGCCGACCGGATCGGAGCCATGGCGAGGGTGGTCGCCGACCACTACCGGCAGCCGGCGAAGCCCTCGCGCTGATTCAGCGGGGAGTGTCCTCGTGGTGCTGGACCACGCAGTCGGGGCCGGGAGACATCAGGGACTCGTGACCGTCCTCGAAGCGGACCCGGTACGGGGGACTCCCCTGCTGTCCGAGCACTTCGATGACTTCCGCGACCCGGTCGTGCTGCCCGACGATCCTGCCGTGCACCAGCAGATGGTCGCCTACGGTTGCCTGCATCTGTAGGGCCTCCTCGTTCCGCACGGGAGTGGCGATTCGTGACCGCAAGTCTACGGCGGGTAGCGCGTGTTGGGGCCGGACCGGACGAACCGGTCAGCCCCGGGCCCGTTGCGTGACGGCGATGCAGACGAGTACGGCGGCCGCCGTCAGCGGGGCGGCCGGGGTCAGGTGCTCGCCCAGCAGCAGCACCGACCACACCAGGGTGAGCAGCGGCTGGGCCAGCTGCAGCTGACTGGCCTTCGGTATGCCGATCGCGGCCATCCCGCGGTACCAGACGACCAGGCCGAGGAACTGCGAGCCGACGGCGACCCACAGCAGCCCGGTCACACTGTGCGCGGTCAGCTCCACGGGCTCGTACGCCAGGGCGATCGCGGCCACCGGCACCGTGAGCGGCAGACACAGGACCAGCGCCCAGCCGATGACCTGCCAGCCCGGCATCACCCGGGCCAGCCGGCCGCCCTCCGTGTAGCCCGCCGCGCAGATCAGCAGGGCGCCGAAGAGGTAGGCGTCCGCGCTGCTCAGGGCGCCGCCGCTCTGCTGCACGGTGAACGCGATGACCACGGCGGCGCCCGCGGACGCCGCCGCCCAGAAGGTGCGGGAGGGGCGGGTGCCGACGCGCAGGGCCGAGAACAGGGCGGTCGTCAGGGGGAGCAGCCCGACGACGACCGCGGCGTGCGCGGTCGTCGACGTCTCCAGGGCGAGGGTGGTGAGCATCGGGAAGCCGAGGACGACTCCGGCGGCGACGACGGCGAGCCCCGCCCGGTGCCGTCGGCCGGGGACCGGGACGCGCAGGGCGAGCAGACAGCCGCCCGCGACGATCGCGGCCAGGAGGCTCCGCACGGCCACGAGTGACCAGGGGCCGAAGCCCTCCAGGCCCCACGCGGTGGCGGGAAAGGTGAGGGAGAAGGCGACGACGCCGAGCGCGGCCATGAGGGTCCCGGTCCGCGGATCCGGCCGGCCGGCGTCCCGGACGCCTCCGGAAGGGCCGCCGGGCGTGCCGGGCGCACGGGATGTTCCGGACGCGCGGGGTGTGCCGGGCACCGCTATCGAGGTACGCGTGGTAGCGCTATTCTCTGCTCTCATGCATGAGCGTAGCAGTGTCGCTGATCTGGCCGATCGGCTGCGGGACGAGCTGGACCGCTACTCTCCAGGTGGAAAGCTGCCGTCCAGTCGCGCACTCGTCGAGCGGTTCCGGGTGAGCCCCGTGACCGTGTCCCGGGCACTGGCCCAGCTCTCCGCCGAAGGCCTGGTGGTCACCCGGCCCGGGGCGGGCGCGTTCCGGGCCGCGCCGCGCGCCGCCGGTCCCGCCGTCGGGGACACCTCCTGGCAGGAGGTCGCCCTCAGCGCGGACGCCACGACCGAACTCGTACCCCGCACGGTGGACGCCTCGGGCGTGCTCGTCTCGCTGGCCGCCCCGCCGCCGGGTGTCATCGAGTTCAACGGCGGCTATCTGCATCCCTCGCTGCAACCGGAACGGGCGATGGCCGCGGCGCTGTCCCGGGCGGGCCGCCGCCCGGGCGTCTGGGCGCGCCCCCCGGTGGACGGACTGCCCGAGCTGCGCGAGTGGTTCGCGCGGGGCATCGGCGGCGCCATCACCGCCGCCGAGGTGCTCATCACCGCCGGCGGCCAGTCCGCGCTGACCACCGCGCTGCGCGCGCTCGCCCCGCCCGGCGCCCCGGTCCTCGTCGAGTCACCCACCTACCCCGGCATGCTGGCGATCGCCCGCGCGGCCGGACTGCGGCCCGTGCCCGTGCCCGTGGACCGGGACGGGGTGAAACCGGCCCTGCTCGCCGACGCCTTCCGCGCCACCGGCGCCCGTGTCTTCGTCTGCCAGCCGCTGTTCCAGAACCCGACCGGCGCGGTGCTCGCCCCCGAGCGGCGCGGCGAGGTGCTGCGGATCGCCCGCGATGCGGGCGCGTTCGTCGTCGAGGACGACTTCGTACGACGGCTCGTCCACGAGGACGCCGGGCCGCTGCCGCGACCGCTGGCCTCGGACGACCCCGACGGAGTCGTCGTGCACGTCTGCTCGCTGACCAAGGCCACCTCGCCGAGCTTCCGGGTGAGCGCGCTGGCCGCCCGCGGGCCCGTACTGGAACGGCTGCGGGCCATCCAGGTCGTCGACACCTTCTTCGTACCGCGACCGCTCCAGGAGGCGGCCCTCGAACTCGTCGGCTCGCCCGCCTGGCCCCGCCATCTGCGAGCCGTCTCGGCCGAACTGCGGGTCCGGCGCGACGCCATGGCCGCCGCACTGCGCCTGCGGCTGCCCGAACTCGCCCTGCCGCACATCCCGTCCGGCGGCTACCAGCTGTGGCTGCGGCTGCCCGACGGAACGGACGAGTGGGCGCTCCTGTCCGCCGCCCTGCGCGCGGGCGTGGCCGTCACCCCGGGCCGCCCGTACTTCAGCGCCGAACCCCCGGCGGCCCACCTGCGCCTGAGCTTCGCGGCGGTCGCGAGCACCGCCGAGATCGCTGAGGGAGTCCGCAGGCTGCGCACGGCCTGCGCCGAAACCGGTTCGACAGCGGAGGCCTGACCTGCGACTCTCCCGCCATGACCGACATACCCAGCCCGCCCGAGGGCTACGAGATCTCCGCCGACCCCGCGCGCATCGACGTCGACCGGGTCCACCGCTGGCTCGCCGAGGACGCGTACTGGGCGCTCGGCCGACCGCGCGAGAAGCAGGAGCGCGCGATGGCCGGATCGCTCAACTTCGGTGCGTACGAGACGGTTTCGGGCGACCAGGCGGCGTACGCGCGCGTGGTGACCGACGGGGCCACCTTCGCCTGGCTCTGCGATGTGTACGTGGACCCGTCCGCGCGGGGCAAGGGGCTCGGCACCGCCCTGATCACCGCAGTCCGCGACCACCTGAGCCCCCTCGGCCTGCGCCGCGTGCTGCTCGCCACCCACGACGCGCACGGCGTCTACGAGAAACTAGGGTTCAAGGCGCTCGACCGGCCCGACCGCTGGATGGCACTGGGCCTCGAATGACGGTGTCCTGAGCGACGGTGCCCTGATTCTCCGTCCGTGGGCCGTACACGAACTTTGTACGGGCCTTCGCGTGAGTATTCCGTGTGTGCCGTCGATCAGCTCTTGACCAGCGCAGTTCCGGCGCTCACGATCGCCGCATGCATGTTCGGGTCACGCTGATCGCCGCCGCCCGCGGTTCCTCGTTGCTCGCCGAGCGCTTCGACGACGACCGGCCGCTGGACCAGGCGGGCTGGGGCGAGGTGCAGCGCGTCGCCCATGCCCTCGTCCCGCTCGCCGCTGCCGAGCTGCGCTACTGCTCGCCGACCCCGCGCAGCCGGGCCACCGGTGACGCGCTGGGTCTCGCGCCGCTGGCCCAGCCGGCGCTGCGGGACTGCGACATGGGCCGCTGGCGCGGTCTGACCCTCGGCGAGGCGATGGCCCGGGAACCCGACGCGGTGGACGCCTGGCTCGCCGACCCGTACTCCGCGGCCCACGGCGGCGAACCGCTCGCGGAGTTCATCCAGCGGGTCGGCGGCTGGCTCGACACCCGCCCCGCCGACGACGGCGGCCGGATCGTCGCCGTGGCGGAACCCGCGGTCGTCCGGGCCGCGCTCGTCTACGCCCTGAAGTCGCACCCGTCGACGTACTGGAACTTCGACGTCCGTCCGCTGTCGACGGCCACCCTCATCGGCTGGGCGGGCCGCTGGAACCTGCGCTTCGACGCCCAGTACGAACGCGTGTAGTCCGTGACGCGGGCAGCGGGTATGCGTGGTCAGGTGCGCGTGTAGTCCGTGGTGAGGACCAGGTCCTTGGCGGGGCCGCCCACGCGCCACACCGTGCGCCAGCGGTCCGTGTCGCGCACGGTGAACTCGCCCCGGTAGAGGTCCGCCGAGCACGGATGGTCGGTGACGTGCCTGCCGGTGGCGAGGTCCAGGTCGTGGAAGGGGCGGCCGTCGGCGAACCGCACGTCGGCCCGGCTCGCCCCGCCGTCCGGCAGGAACCTGAGGGTGCGCTCGGCGGGCCGGGCCACGCCCTGCCACACGAAGGTGCCGGACTCGTGGTGGAGCAGCCCCTCGGAGGGGCCGGAGCCGCCGCCGTCCAGCCGCTCGAACACCGTCACCCCGCGGAACGTGCCCTGCGCCCCGCTCGCGAGATCCCGCACCGAACGCTCCACCCGCCAGCTCCCGGCCAGGTACGCCAGCACATCGTCCACCGGCCGGAATCCGGCCATCCCCTCCGTCACCGCGGCCTCTCCTGTCCAACCCATTGACGTGATCCTGCCCCCTACCTATCTTGCCGTTCGAAGTACTGATCAGTGTCCGATATCTCGAACACACTCTCTCTTGGACGCACCTCGTAGACGCACCTCGCACACACACCTCTCAGAGCCGCGGAGGATCCATGTCACATGCCCGCACCCGCACTCGCTGGAGACTCGCCCTCACGGCCACCACCCTGCTGGCCGCTTCCTTCCTCGTCCCGCCCCCGGTGAGCGCCACACCCGTGAGCTCCACACCCGTGAGCGCCGCCGCCCAGGACGCCGCCGACTACGCGATCACCGTCGACCCGAAGGCCGCGGGCGCGCAGATCGACGACACCATGTACGGCGTCTTCTTCGAGGACATCAACCGGGCCGCGGACGGCGGCCTGTACGCGGAGCTGGTGCAGAACCGGTCGTTCGAGTACTCGACCGCCGACAACCGCTCGTACACCCCGCTCACCTCCTGGGCCACCACCGGTACCGCGGCGACCGCGGACGACGAAGGCCGCCTGAACGCCCGCAACCGCACCTACCTCGCCCTGGGCGCCGGCTCGTCCGTCACCAACTCCGGCTACAACACCGGCCTTTCGGTGCAGGCGGGCAAGGCCTACGACTTCTCCGTATGGGCCCGCGCCGACGGCTCCTCCGCCCTCACGGTGACCCTCCAGGACGCCGACGGCGAGCTGGCCCAGGCCCGCCGCGTCACCGCGCGCGGCGGCTGGGCCAAGTACACGGCACGCCTCACCGCGACCCGCACCAGCACCACCGGCCGCCTCACGGTCGCGGCGGGCGGCCCGGCCGCGCTCGACATGATCTCGCTCGTCCCGCGCGACACGTACAAGGGCCACGGCCTGCGTGCGGACCTCGCGGGGAGGATCGCCGCCCTGGACCCCGGCTTCGTCCGCTTCCCGGGCGGCTGCCTCGTCAACACCGGCAGCATGAAGGGGTACGACGAGGAGTCCGGCTGGGAGCGCAAGCGCGCCTACCAGTGGAAGGACACGATCGGCCCGGTCGAGCAGCGCGCGACGAACGCCAACTTCTGGGGCTACAACCAGAGTTACGGGCTCGGCTACTACGAGTACTTCCAGTTCTCCGAGGACATCGGAGCCATGCCGCTGCCCGTGGTGCCCGCCCTCGTCACCGGCTGCGGCCAGAACCAGGCCGTCGACGACGACGCGCTCCTCAAGCGGCACATCCAGGACACCCTGGACCTCATCGAGTTCGCCAACGGGCCGGTGACCGGTGAATGGGGCGGGAAGCGGGCCGCGATGGGCCACCCGAAGCCCTTCCGCCTCACCCACCTCGCGGTCGGCAATGAGGAGAACCTGCCGAACGAATACTTCGAGCGCTTCAAGCAGTTCCGCGCGGCCATCGAGGCGAAATACCCGGACGTCACGGTCGTCTCCAACTCCGGCCCCGACGACAGCGGTTCGACCTTCGACACGGCCTGGAAGCTCAACCGGGAGGCGAACGTCGACCTGGTCGACGAGCACTACTACAACAGCCCGCAGTGGTTCCTGCAGAACAACGACCGCTACGACTCGTACGACAGGAACGGCCCCAAGGTCTTCCTCGGCGAGTACGCCTCCCAGGGCAACACCTTCAAGAACGCCCTCTCCGAAGCGGCGTTCATGACCGGCCTGGAGCGCAACGCGGACGTCGTGAAGCTCGCCTCGTACGCCCCGCTGCTCGCCAACGAGGACTACGTGCAGTGGCGCCCGGACCTGATCTGGTTCAACAACCACGCCTCCTGGAACTCCGCCAACTACGAGGTGCAGAAGCTCTTCATGCGCAACACCGGCGACCGGGTCGTACCGTCGAGCGCGACCGGCACACCGTCCCTGAACGGACCGATCACGGGCGCGGTCGGCCTGTCGACGTGGGCGACGAGCGCCGCCTACGACGACGTGCGGGTGACCGGCGCGGACGGCACGCAGCTGCTCGCCGACGACTTCTCCGGTGACGCCTCGCAGTGGACCCACACGGGCGGCGGCAGCTGGAGCGTCCAGGACGGGCAGTACGTGCAGAGCGACGAGGCCGCCGAGAACACCATGGTCTCCGCGGGCGACCCCGCCTGGCACGACTACGACGTGCACGTGAAGGCCACCAAGAAGGCGGGCAAGGAGGGCTTCCTCGTCGCGTTCGGCGTCAAGGACACCGGCAACTACTACTGGTGGAACCTGGGCGGCTGGAACAACACCCAGTCCGCCGTCGAACAGGCCGTGGACGGCGGCAAGTCGACGCTGATCTCCAAGGCCGGGGCGGTCGAGACGGGCCGCGCCTACGACATCGACATCGAGGTGCGCGGCCGGCAGGTGACCCTCTACCTCGACGGCCAGGAGTGGGGGAGCTTCACCGACGACAAGCCCGCCGAGCCGTTCCGGCAGGTCGTCACCAAGGACGAGAAGACCGGCGACCTGATCGTCAAGGTGGTCAACGCCCAGGCGGTGGACGCCCGTACGGCCGTCGACCTCGGGAGCGCGAAGGTCCGCCCGAGGGCCGAGGTGACGACCCTCGCCGCCGCGCCCGACGCCGTGAACACCGAGACGGAGACGGCCGTCGCACCGGTCACGTCCACCTTCTCGGGAGTCGCGAGGAAGTTCACGTACACCTTCCCGGCGAACTCCGTGACGTTCCTGCGCATCGGGAAGGGGTGACCGGCCGGGCGGTCCGTGCGCGGCGGCAGCCGCCCGGGCCGCCCCGGCGCGAAGGCGGGTCAGCCCTTCTCGGTGGTGTCCTCGGTGCTCAGGAACAGGTCCTGGCCGTTCTTCGTGACGGCGAAGCTGCCGTCGGCGCGGAGTTCGAGGACGGCTCCTCCGTCGGGGTATCCCGTGTTGGTGGCCCACACCGGCTTGTCGTCGGCGGTGTAGACGACCAGGTTGCCGTCCTCCTGGAACACGGCCTTGTAGTTCTCGCCGGAGGTGAGGGACGCCCAGGTGGCCTTGTCGTCCGCGTCGTAGGCGACGAGGTTGCCGTCCGGCTGCATGATCAGCTTCATGTGCGCCGTCTGCAGGAACTCGCCCGTCTGCAGGGTGCGCCGGGGCTGGACCGTCAGCGTCTCCGGCAGGGGCGCGGGGCTCTCGGGCTCCTCGCTCGCCTCCGGCTCCTTGCTCGCCTCCGGATCGCCGGCGTCGGCCGTGTCCCGGTGGGATGCGCCACGGCTCGTGGACCCCTTCGGGTCCTTGGCGTCGGCGTCCGCGCCGGAGTCCTGCAGGGCGAAGACGGCGGCCACCACGACGGCGACCGTGACCACGGCGCCGGCGGCGATGAGCGGGGTGCGGCGGTACCAGGGGGGCCGGCTGCCCGGCGGGGGAGTGCCGGCCGGTCCGGTCGGCGGCGCGGACGCCAGGAACCGGGTCTGGGCGACGGTCGGCGGTGCCGGGGCGACCGCCGGGGCGGCACCGGCCGGGGTGGCCGAGTTGATCTCCGTGGGTGCGTACGGCGACGCGGGCGGCGCGGGCGAGGCGGGAGCGGAGGCCACAGCGGTGGCCGCCGTCGAGGTCGGGTCCGAGGCGGGCGCCATGGCGATGATCCGCTGGTAGGCGGGGTGCCGCACGATGTCGGTCTCGCTGGCGCACAGTTCCACGATCCGCTGCGGCTCGGGGCGCATCGCCGGGTCCTTGTGCGCGCACAGCGCGAGCAGCTCGGCCATCTCCGGGGGAACCCCGGCGAGGTCCATCTCCTCGTGGACGGTGCGGTACGAGACGGTCGCCAGCGAGCCCTGCCCGTACGGCGCACGGCCGGTGAGGCAGTAGGCCAGCGTGACGGCGAGCGCGAACACGTCGGACGGCGGACCCGCCTCGCTGCGGGTCAGGCTCTCCGGGGCTATGAACCCCGGGGTCCCTATCGCGGTGCCGACCTGCGTGATGTTGGCCATGTCCTCGCTGCGGGCGATCCCGAAGTCGATGAGCTGGGGGCCCGTGGCCGAGAGGATGACGTTCTGCGGCTTGATGTCCCGGTGCAGCACACCGTGCACGTGGACGTCGGCGAGTCCCTCGGCGAGCGCGGCCAGCACGGCGCGACCGAGGTCGACCGGGAAGGGCCCCGCCGCCGCGACCGCGTCGGCCAGCGTCGGTCCGGGCACGTACTCGGTCGCCATCCAGAACGGCGGGCTGTCCACCTCGGCGTCGATGAGCGCCGCGGTGAAGGCGTTGCGGATGGTCCCCAGCGTCTCCACCTCACGGCGGAAGCGCTGCAACGCCGCCGGGTCGTACTGGAGATGGGCGTTGATGACCTTGACCGCGGCGGGCCGTCCCCCGGGCGTGCGGCCGAGGTAGACGCTTCCCATGCCGCCGGAACCGAGCCGTCCCAGTAAACGGTAGCGGCCCATGTTCGTCGGGTCGGAATCTTGCAGCGGGTACACCTGACACGCCCTCCAGGCAGTCGAGACACGCGCGTCCGTAGGGACGGGGCTGGTGTCCAAGACTCTCTGCGGCGGGATGTCGGTTCCGGTGCCACCGTTACTTCGCTCCGCCCTGAGGACGAAGAATATAACTCCTGTGACGGGGGTACTCACTCAGGCAAGATTGCATAAACGTGCAGCGAAACGTATAGTCATGCCATCCAAGAGGAGGGTTCCATGGCGGTACGTGCGGCAGTGGCCGGAGCGAGTGGGTACGCGGGCGGGGAACTGCTGCGTCTGCTCCTGGTGCACCCCGAGATCGAGATCGGCGCCCTGACCGGCAACTCCAACGCGGGACAGCGACTCGGCGCCCTGCAGCCGCATCTGCTGCCGCTGGCCGACCGCGTACTCCAGGAGACCACGGCCGAGGTCCTCGCGGGGCACGAAGTCGTCTTTCTGGCGCTGCCCCACGGACAGTCCGCCGCCGTGGCCGAGCAGCTCGGCCCGGAGGTCCTCGTCGTCGACATGGGCGCCGACTTCCGGCTGAAGGACGCGGCCGACTGGGAGCGGTTCTACGGCTCACCGCACGCCGGGACCTGGCCCTACGGCCTCCCCGAGCTGCCGGGTGCCCGCGCGGCGCTGGAGGGGTCCAGGCGCATCGCGGTACCCGGTTGTTATCCGACGGCCGTCACCCTGGCGCTCGTCCCCGCGTACACGGCGGGCCTCGCCGAGAACGAGGCCGTCGTCGTCGCCGCGTCCGGCACGTCCGGCGCAGGCAAGTCCCCCAAGACGCATCTGCTCGGCAGCGAGGTCATGGGGTCCATGTCCCCGTACGGCGTCGGCGGCGGCCACCGGCACACCCCCGAGATGATCCAGAACCTCGGCGCGGTCGCGGACGGGCCCGTCACCGTCTCCTTCACCCCGACGCTCGCCCCGATGTCCCGGGGCATCCTCGCGACGTGCAGCGCCAGGGCGAAGCCCGGCGTCACCGCGGAGTCCGTACGGGCCGCCTACGAGAAGGCGTACGCGGACGAGCCGTTCGTGCACCTGCTGCCCGAGGGGCAGTGGCCGGCCACCGCGTCCGTCCACGGTTCCAACGCCGTTCAGGTGCAGGTCGCGTACGACGCCGCCGCGGGACGCATCATCGCGATCAGCGCCATCGACAACCTCACCAAGGGCACCGCGGGCGGTGCCCTCCAGAGCATGAACATCGCCCTCGGACTCGACGAGGCCACCGGGCTTTCCACGATCGGAGTCGCTCCGTGAGAGACGCACGTGCAGCCGCCGGGCCGCAGGAAACGACGAAAGCCGCACCTCTGCGCTGCACGGGCGGCAGCGACATCAGCCGCTACCGCGGCGGGGCGAACAGGGAGTCACAGTGAGTGTCACGGCAGCCAAGGGGTTCACGGCGGCCGGCATCGCCGCCGGGATCAAGGAGAACGGCAACCCCGATCTGGCCCTCGTGGTCAACGACGGGCCCCGCCTCGCCGCCGCGGGCGTCTTCACCTCCAACCGCGTCAAGGCCGCGCCGGTGCTGTGGTCCGAGCAGGTCCTCAAGGGCGGCCGGCTGACCGCCGTCGTCCTCAACTCCGGCGGCGCCAACGCCTGTACGGGACCCAAGGGCTTCCAGGACACGCACGCCACCGCCGAGAAGGTGGCCGGGGTGCTCGGCCAGAACGCCGCCGAAGTGGCCGTGGCCTCCACCGGGCTCATCGGCATCCTGCTCCCCATGGACAAGCTCCTGCCGGGCATCGAGCAGGCCGCCGCGGCCCTGTCGGAACACGGCGGCGAGAAGGCCGCCATCGCCATCAAGACCACCGACACCGTCCACAAGACCTCGGTCGTGCAGGGCGACGGCTGGACCGTCGGCGGCATGGCCAAGGGCGCGGGCATGCTCGCCCCCGGCCTCGCCACGATGCTCGTCGTCCTCACCACGGACGCCGACGTCGACAGCGACAGTCTCGACAAGGCGCTGCGGGCGGCCACCAAGGTCACCTTCGACCGCGTCGACTCCGACGGCTGCATGTCCACGAACGACACCGTGCTGCTGCTCGCGTCCGGCGCCTCCGAGGTCACCCCCGAGTACGCGGAGTTCGCCGAAGCGGTACGGGCCGTCTGCGACGACCTCGGCCAGCAGCTGATCCGGGACGCCGAGGGCGCGGGCAAGGACATCAGGATCGAGGTCGTGAACGCGGCCAGCGAGGACGACGCCGTCGAGGTGGGCCGCTCCATCGCCCGCAACAACCTCCTCAAGTGCGCCATCCACGGCGAGGACCCCAACTGGGGCCGCGTGCTCTCCGCCATCGGCACGACCTCCGCCGCCTTCGAGCCCGACCTGCTGAACGTCGCCATCAACGGCGTCTGGGTCTGCAAGAACGGTTCTGTGGGCGAGGACCGCGACCAGGTCGACATGCGCTACCGGGAGGTCCACATCGTCGCCGACCTCGCCGCGGGCACCGAGACCGCAACGATCTGGACCAACGACCTCACCGCGGAGTACGTCCACGAGAACAGCGCGTACTCGTCATGAGCGCCACCCGTAAACACACCGCGCTGCCCAAGGCGCAGATCCTCATCGAGGCGCTGCCCTGGCTGACCCGGCACAACGGCAAGACCGTCGTCATCAAGTTCGGCGGCAACGCCATGATCGACGAGGACCTGAAGGCCGCGTTCGCCCAGGACGTCGTGTTCCTGCGCCACGCCGGGCTCAAGCCCGTGGTCGTGCACGGCGGCGGCCCGCAGATCAGCGCGGCCCTGGACCGGCACGGCATCGTCAGCGAGTTCAAGGCGGGCCTCAGGGTCACCACCGAGGACGCCATGGACGTCGTACGCATGGTGCTCGCCGGACAGGTCCAGCGCGAACTCGTCGGACTGCTCAACCAGCACGGTCCGCTCGCCGTGGGACTCACCGGCGAGGACGCGCACACCATCACCGCCATCAAGCACCAGCCCGAGATCGACGGGGAGTTGGTCGACATCGGGCGGGTGGGCGAGATCACCGCGATCGACACGGGCGCGATCGAGGCACTGCTCGCCGACGGCCGGATCCCGGTCGTCTCCTCGATCGCCCGTAGCCAGGACGACGGACATGTCTACAACGTCAATGCTGATACGGCGGCTGCGGCACTCGCTGCGGCGCTGGGCGCCGAGACACTGATGGTCCTCACCGACGTCGAGGGCCTCTACGAGGACTGGCCGAACTCCGACGAGGTCATCAGCCGGCTCACCGCCAAGGAGCTGGAGAAGCTGCTGCCCGAGCTGGCCAGCGGCATGGTGCCGAAGATGGAGGGCTGCCTGCACGCCGTGCGCAACGGCGTGACCACCGCCCGCGTGATCGACGGGCGGGTCCAGCACTCGATCCTGCTGGAGATCTTCACGGACGAAGGCATCGGCACGATGGTCGTGCCCGATGCGGAGGGGGAAGCCGACGCATGACCGCCAACACCGCCAACACTGCCAACGAGGAGCTCACCCAGCGCTGGCAGGGCGCGCTCATGGACAACTACGGCACCCCCCGGCTGCCGCTCGTCCGCGGCGCCGGCACCAGGCTGTGGGACGCCGACGGTACGGAGTACCTGGACTTCGTCGGCGGCATCGCGGTCAACGCGCTCGGTCACGCCCACCCGGCGGTCGTCGAGGCCGTGAGCCGGCAGATCGCGTCCCTCGGCCATGTCTCCAACCTCTTCGTCGCCGAGCCGCCCGTCGCGCTCGCCGAACGGCTCCTCCAGCTCTTCGGGCGGGAGGGCCGCGTGTACTTCTGCAACTCGGGGGCCGAGGCCGTCGAGGGCGCCTTCAAGATCGGCCGGCTGACCGGCCGCCCGCACATGGTCGCGACCGACGGCGGCTTCCACGGCCGCACCATGGGCGCGCTCTCGCTCACCGGCCAGCCGGGCAAGCGGGATCCGTTCCTCCCGCTGCCCGGCGACGTCACCCATGTCCCGTACGGGGACCCGCAGGCGCTGGCCGCCGCCGTCACCGAGGACACCGCGCTCGTCGTCATCGAGCCGATCCAGGGCGAGAACGGCGTCGTCGTGCCGCCCCCCGGCTATCTGAAGGCGGCCCGTGCCATCACCGCCGCCACCGGCAGCCTCCTCGTCCTGGACGAGGTGCAGACCGGGGTCGGCCGGACCGGGCACTGGTTCGAGTACCAGGCCCACGAGGGCGTCCTGCCGGACATCGTCACCCTCGCCAAGGGCCTCGGCGGCGGCCTGCCGCTCGGCGCGACCGTCGCCTTCGGGCGCGCCGCCCAGTTCCTGAAGCCCGGTCACCACGGCACGACGTTCGGCGGCAACCCGGTCGCCTGCGCCGCGGGGCTCGCCGTCCTCGACACGATCGAGTCCGAGGGCCTGCTGGAGAACGTGAAGCGGTCCGGCGAGAAGTTGCGCGAGGGAATCGAGTCCCTCGGACACCCGCTCGTCGACCATGTCCGGGGCTCGGGGCTCCTCCTGGGTATCGTGCTCACCGAGCCGCTCGCACCCCGAGTGCAACAGGCGGCTCAGGACGCCGGCCTCCTGGTGAACGCGCCCGCCCCCGATGTCGTACGGCTGATGCCGCCCCTGAACATCACCGAGGACGAGGTGGACACGTTCCTCGGGGCCCTTCCCGGTGTTCTCGACACGGTGACCGACGGGACCAACGGGTCCAACGGGGACGGACGAACCGGAGAATGACCGGAGAATGAGACGACGATGACTCAGGCGCAGGATCACGACAGCGCGGGACCCGCGGTTCCGCAGACCCGCACCGCACGCCACCGCCGGATCGTGGACATCCTCAACCGGCAGCCCGTGCGCTCGCAGAGCCAGTTGGCGAAGCTGCTCTCCGACGACGGGCTGCACGTCACGCAGGCGACGCTGTCCCGGGACCTCGACGAGCTGAACGCGGTGAAGATCCGCAACAACGACGGCGACCTGATCTACGCGGTGCCGAGCGAGGGGGGTTTCCGGACGCCGCGTGCTCCGCTGGGGGAGTCGGCGAAGGAGGAGCGGATGCGGCGGCTCTCCGCGGAGCTGCTGATCTCCGCGGAGGCGTCGGCGAACCTGGTGGTTCTGCGTACTCCTCCGGGGGCCGCGCAGTTCCTCGCCTCGGCCATCGACCAGGCGGAGTTGCAGGACATCCTGGGGACGATCGCGGGGGACGACACGCTGCTGCTGATCAGCCGCGACCCGACGGGCGGGCAGGCCTTGGCGGACCACTTGCTGCGCTTGGCCCAGAACCACCACTGAGATCCCGCCCCCGCGCCCCTGAAAAGCGGGGCTGCGCCCCGGCTTCCCGATTCTCGGCTGCGGGTCCGTCGTGGCCGGCCGCGCAGTTCCCCGCGCCCCTAAGGGACGGGGCTGCGCCCCGGTCCCTCGGTTTTCGGGTGCGGGTGCGCTGTGGCTGGTCGCGCAGTTCCCCGCGCCCCTGAAAGACGGGGCTGCGCCCCTGTCTTTCGTCCCCGCGGACTCGGCACGCTTTTAGGGGCGCGGGGAACGGCGCGAGCAACCACGACGTACCGGCACCCGACGAGATGCCGGGGCGCCCCTTCAGGGGCGCGGGGAACTGCGCGGCCAGCCACGACGGACCCGCACCCGACCACGCGCCGATGCGCCCCGCAGGGGCCCGCAGGGGCCCCGCGCCGGGCAGCAGGTCCGTTCAGCCCAGCCGGTCGGCCAGACCCCCCGTACAGCGGACCTCATCCCCCGCAGTGATCAGCAGCGCCTCGACATCCGGCAAGGACTCCAGCCACGCCAGCCCCTCCCGCGACCCCATCGCGAACGCCGCCGTCGCCCACGCGTCCGCCCACGTGATCCGCGGCCCGACCACGGTCACCGCCACCAGATCGGTCACCGCGGAGCGCCCCGTGCGCGGATCCACGATGTGCGTACCCCGCTCCGCGGAGCCGGACGTCGCCACGGCCAGCCGGTCCACCCCCGCCGCGGACACCACCGCGGCCAGCCCGCCCGGCCGCAACGGGTCGGCCACCCCCACCCGCCAGGGCCGGTGCGGCCCCGGCACGCCGTACATCTGCACGTCACCCCCGCCGTTGACGCTCACCCCGCTCGCCCCGGCCTCCACCAGCCGCAGAGCCGCCCGTTCGACGGACCAGCCCTTCACGATGCCGGTCGGGTCGACGGACCCCGCGTACGTCGGACTGAACCAGCCGTCGCTCAACCGCTCGGCCTCCGCGCACAGTTCGAGGACCTCGGCGACCTCCGGATCGCACTCGTCCACGGTCAGCAGCCCCTGCGCCAGCCGGGAGATCTGGCTGTCCTGCCGGTAGGTGCTGAACACCTCGTCCACCACGTGGAGTTCGGCGACCGCCGCAGCCAAAGCGGCCTGTACGGCCTCGGGTTCGCCCCCTCGGATGTCGAAGGAGAAGACCGTCCCCATCACCTCCTCCGTGTGACGCACCCCGGCGGACTGGGCGGGTTCAGCCACCGGCCTGGTCCAGCGCCGACTGCAGGGACTCCTTGTAGCCGCCGCTGGTGTAGGTGGCCCCGGACACCGCGTCGATGTCGGCGTTGCCCGCGGCGACCGCCGCCGCGTTCAGCTTCGGCACCGCGTCCCCGCTGATCTGGTCGCTGCGGCCGCCCTTGGGCTGCTGCACCGCCTCGGCCTTGGTGATCTTCCCGCCGGTCACGGTGATCCGTACCTGCACGGGCCCGTAGTCGGTCGTGACCGCCTTGCCGGTGACGGTCTTCGCCTGCGCGGCACCGGACCCGGACCCGCTCGCGTCGCCCGAACCACTGCCGCCACCCGTGGCGCTCCCCGTGCCGCCGGTCCCGCCACCCGTACCGCTCGCCTCGGCCGAACCGCCGCCCGGCGCCCCCGCCTTGTCCAGCGCCGACTGGAGCGACTTCTTGTAGCCGCCGCTGGTGTAGGTCGCCCCGGACACGGCGTCGATGTCGGCGCTGCCGGCCGTCACCGCCGCCTTGTTCAGCTTGGGCACCGCGTCGGTGCTGACCGTTGTACTGCGCCCGCCGGTCGGCGACTGCAGGGCGGCGGCCGAGGTGATCTTCCCGCCCGCCACGGTGATCCGTACCTGCACGTTGCCGTAGTCGGTTTTGACGACGTCACCGGTGAGGGTCTGGGCCTGAGTGCCCCCGGCCGCCTGTACTCCTCCAGAACCTTGCGGGGAGGCCGACTGCTGCTGTGACGCGCCGTCGGCGGACGCCGCCGCCGGGTCCGACGCCGGCTTCAGCGCCAGCAGCAGGACGATGCCGGACACCGTGGCGGCACCGGCCAGCACGACGCGGCGCAGGGGATGGCTCTTCTTCATGGGTCCGGACTCCCGTTCCTCAGGATTCTCAGAGTTCTCAGAGTTCGAAGGACTCGTGGTGGATGCGGCGGGCGGGCACGCCGGCGCCGCGCAGTGCGGTGTACGCGCCCTCGGCGAAGCCGGGCGGCCCGCACAGGAACACGTCGTGGTCGTCGATGTCGGGCAGCTTCTGGCGCAGCGTCTCCGGGTTGATGTCGGGGCGCTCCCCGTCGGGGCTGTTCACCGCGTACATCAGCCGGGCGCCGCGCTCGTCGGCGATGGCCGACAACTCGTCCCACAGCGCCAGGTCCTGGGTGCTGTTGGCCCGGTACAGCAGGGTGAGGTCGCCCCGCGCCGCGGGCAGCGTCTCGAACAGCGCCCGCATCGGGGTGATGCCCACGCCGCCGGCCATCAGCAGCACCTTGCCCTGGCTGCGCCGGGACGCGGTCAGCGCGCCGTAGGGGCCCTCGGCCCACACCCGCGTGCCCCGCTTGAGCCCCTTCAGCGCGGTGCTGTGGTCGCCCAGCGCCTTGACGGTGATCCGCAGCAGCCCGGGGCGGGGCGCGGCCGACAGCGAGTACGGGTGCGAGCTGAGCCGCATGCCCGGCGCCATGAACCGCCAGCGGAAGAACTGCCCCGGCTCGGCACCGATCCGGTGCAGCCGCTTCCCGCTGATCAGCACGGAGACGATGCCGGGCGCCTCCTCGACGACCTCCTCGACCTGCATCCGGTGACGCAGGTTCAGCCGGACCGGCGTGATGACCCGGTACCAGATCACCAGCGCGGTGACGGCTCCGTACAGCACGTACCAGGTGGTGGTCGCGGCCGGCTCGACGGCGAAGTCGTTGCCGGTGGACAGCTGGTGCCAGAACGACAGGTACACGGACACGTACGTGAGCAGGTGGATGTGGTACCAGGTGTCGTACGGGATCCTCTTGCGCAGTCCGCCCACCGAGATCAGGCCGATGAACAGCAGCAGACCCGTGCCGATCGCCGCCTTGCCCATGTCGGGCAGGGTCTTGACCGAGTCGATGGTCTGCTCGACGACCCCGGTGTTCGCCTGGAGGGCGTAGCCGTACATCGTCAGGCCGATGTGGGCGAGGACGAGGCAGAGCATGTAACGGCCGCTCATGGCGTGCCAGCGGGCGACCCGGTCCGAGCCGACGCGGCGTTCCAGGGCGGGCACCCGGGCCATCTGCAGGACGACGAGGGCCATCAGATACCCGGCGAGCAGACCGGTGATCCGGCCCGCGTTCAGGATCCGGCCCTTGTCGTCGGCGATGGCCGGCGTATTGCTCCACCAGAGCCAGACGACTCCCGCCGCGCCCGCCCATACGGCGATCAGCAACGGGATGGCGGGGGAGCGGCGAGGGCGGATACGGCGCATCGTCTGGCGCCGCGCGGCGCGACCGCCGGCGATCGTGCTCACGGTTCCTCCGTGGGGGACGCTGGGAAGGGGGAGTGCCCCCTAGGCCCACTGGTACGTCCCTGGACGGCCGTGTGTTCAACGGGCCACAGGGCAAGCCGTGAACTGCTGAGACTCGCGGTAACGGCCGGGTGCCGGCTGTCAGTGTGCCGGCTGTGAGCGGCCGGTGAGGGCGGTCGGCCCGGCGTCGGTCCCGATGGCGATGTGCGGACTGCGGCCGGGTTCGGCCCAGTTCAGGATGTGCCGCATGGCGTCCCTGGGCACGGACACACAACCGGCGGTCGCCCCACGCCCGTTGACGTGCAGAAAGATCCCCGCACCGCGCCCGCGCACGGGCTGCCGGTAGTTGAAACCGATGACGAGGGCGTACGCGTACTGCGTCCCGTACGAGATCAGGTGCTCGGACTCGGCGGCGCGGCAGTCGGCCGGGCGGGGGTCGGTCCACCGGTTGTAGGAGCGCGAGTCGTTGTCCTGGCACCACCAGGAGGTCTGCCGCACCGGCCGGTACGGCGTGCGCGTCCCCTCGGGCGCCGGTTCGATCCCGAAGGCGTACGGGAGGTCGTACAGGCCGGTCGGGGTGGTGTTCGTGCCCTGCTCGCGGGAGCCGCCCTCGACGAGCCCGTTGGCTCCGAAGCGCGCGGGCGCCGAACCGGCCTTCACCCAGCGCCCGTCACGACGGTCCCACCAGGTGACCGTGCCGGTCGTCGAGGAGGTCCGGGCGGCCTGCGCGGTGATGAGCTGGCTGCCGCCGCCCGTGTCCGCCATCCGCTCCGGCAGCGGGGGCGGGTCGCCGGGGGCCGGTCCCGCGGCGAGCACGAGGAGGGACACGGACGCGAGGACGGCGGCTCCGGGGCGCATGCTCAGACGGTACGGGCCGGCAGGGGCAGCGGCAGCCCGGGCAGGCCGTCCATGCTGGTCCCGATGTGCTCCTTCTTCTCGAAGTACGCGTTCAGTGAGACGTCGTCCTCGCGCGCGAAGCGCCTGGCGTGCAGGTCACGGTCCTCGTCGTACGACATGTAGGGCACGGCGTAACCGCAGCTGTCCCGGATGATCTCGGCCGTCACCACGATGATCGCCCGTAGGCCGTGCGGGTCGGGGACGATGTCCGGGAAGTGTGCGAGGAGGTCCTCGAAGCGGGGGTCGTCACGGAAGACCGGTTCGCCCCGGCCGTGCACCCGG
Source organism: Streptomyces liliiviolaceus (assembly GCF_018070025.1). Lineage (NCBI taxonomy): Bacteria > Bacillati > Actinomycetota > Actinomycetes > Kitasatosporales > Streptomycetaceae > Streptomyces > Streptomyces liliiviolaceus. The sequence continues at coordinate 1,062,551 of NZ_JAGPYQ010000002.1, read as the reverse complement.
ACGATGTTCGGCGGGCCCTGGAAGGCGCACCACATCAGGGTGATCCGGCCGTTCTCCCGCAGATGCGCGATGGTCTCGGCGTGGCTGCCGGCGAAGTCCAGATAGGCGACGGTGAGCTCGTCGAGGACCGCGAACGAACCGGTCAGTCCTTTGGGGGAGAGGTTGACCGTGCCGTCGCCGGACAGGGGCGCGGTGGCGGTGAAGAAGAGGGGCTGCGCCTCGATGAACGTACGCAGGCGGCCGTCGATGCGTTCGTAGGTCTTTCCCATGGTTGCTGATTATCGGCGAAAGTCTTTCGCCTGTCTAACTATTTGCGCGGGCTCCGGGACCCGCGGGCCGTGTGGCCCCGGGTCCCGGGCTCGCCCCGGCCGGCGCGCGGGGCGCCCGTGGGGGTGGGGGCCGGTTCTACTGGTTCAGCTCGCAGGGGGCGAGAGCTTCGAGACCCTCGGGCTTGGCGGCGGTGCGGCCGATGGCGGTTTCGATGCGGTTGAGGGTGGCGATGCGCTTGTCCTCCAGGGGGCCGAGGATGGCGTTCTGGACGAAGTTGGCGCCGCCCTGGCCGACGGTGTCGATGAGCCGTTGGTTGGCTTCGGCGATCTGGGTGTCGAGGAGGGCGAGGTTCCTGGTGACCTCGTCCTGTGCGGAGGCGGGGATCGCGGGGAGGCTGCCCTCGACGGCGGGGCAGCTGATCGTGCCGACGGCCCCCGCGTCGCCCGTGTCACCCGCGTCCTCTCCGCCCGCGTTCCCGCCGGCCTCTTCCGTGGCCGCCTCCGTCGGCTCGGCACCGGCCTCCTCGCCCGCCCCGTCGCCCGCTTCGGCCGCGCCGTCGGCGTTCAGTTGGCAGGGGGCGAGTGCTTCGAGGCCTTCGGGCTTGGCGGCGGTGCGGCCGATGGCGGTTTCGATGCGGTTGAGGGTGGCGATGCGCTTGTCCTCCAGGGGGCCGAGGATGGCGTTCTGGACGAAGTTGGCGCCGCCCTGGCCGACGGTGTCGATGAGCCGTTGGTTGGCTTCGGCGATCTGGGTGTCGAGGAGGGCGAGGTTCCTGGTGACCTCGTCCTGTGCGGAGGCGGGGATCGCGGGCAGGCTGCCGTCCACGGCGGGGCAACTGATCGTGCCGGGGGACGCGAGGGTCGAGGCCTGGCCGTCGTTGCTCTTGGACGTCTCCCCGGCGAGGGCGGAACCTGCGATCACCGCTCCGGACAACGCCACCGCGGCAGCGCCGCCGATGATCGCCACGCGGCGCTTGTTGTACTTCGGAAGAGCCCTGGACATGGGGATGCCTCACTTGGGTCAGGGGAGGGGTGCGGTGACTTCGAAGTGGGGTTCGAAGCTGCTTCACGGACGCGGCGCCGGCGTTCGGGGTGAAGTACGGGTAAGCGGTTTCTCGCGTTCAACGTGGGGCGGGATTTCGTTGCCGGGATCCGCTGAATTGACGAGTCATGCAGGAGTCTGCATAATCATGCATAGCGGTGAGTGTGCTGCGATGCGGCCCGGCGGGCGACCGGGTGCGGGTGCGTCGTGGCCGATCGCGCAGTTCCCCGCGCCCCCTCGGGGGCGCCCTCTTCCCAACAGTCCTGAGGAGTGCAGCCAGTGAGCAGCAACAGTGGTGACGTACGGCTCTGGGGCGGACGGTTCGCCGACGGTCCCGCCGAGGCACTGGCCAAGCTGTCCGCGTCCGTCCACTTCGACTGGCGGCTGGCGCCCTACGACATCGCCGGTTCGCGTGCCCACGCGCGCGTGCTGCACAAGGCGCACCTCCTCGACGACGACGAACTGACCCGGATGCTCGCCGGCCTCGACCGGCTGGAGGCCGCCGTCGCGGACGGCTCCTTCGTCGGCACCGTCGCCGACGAGGACGTCCACACCGCCCTGGAACGCGGACTCCTGGAGCAGCTCGGCCCCGACCTCGGCGGCAAGCTGCGCGCCGGCCGCTCGCGCAACGACCAGGTGGCCACGCTCTTCCGGATGTACCTGCGCGACCACGCCCGGATCATCGGCGGTCTGATCGCCGAACTCCAGGACGCGCTCGTCGGTCTCGCGGAGGCGCACCCGGACGTCGCGATGCCCGGCCGTACGCATCTGCAGCACGCCCAGCCCGTGCTGTTCGCCCACCACGTACTGGCCCACGCACAGGCCCTCTCCCGGGACGCCGAGCGGCTGCGGCAGTGGGACGACCGGACCGCGGTGTCGCCGTACGGCTCCGGCGCGCTCGCCGGCAGCAGCCTCGGCCTCGACCCGGAGGCGGTCGCCGAGGACCTCGGCTTCGAGAACGGCAGCGTCGGCAACTCCATCGACGGCACGGCCTCGCGGGACTTCGCGGCCGAGTTCGCCTTCATCACGGCGATGATCGGCGTCAACCTCTCGCGGATCGCGGAGGAGGTCATCATCTGGAACACGAAGGAGTTCTCCTTCGTCACCCTGCACGACGCGTTCTCCACCGGCTCGTCGATCATGCCGCAGAAGAAGAACCCCGACATCGCGGAGCTGGCGCGGGGCAAGAGCGGCCGCCTGATCGGCAACCTCACCGGTCTGATGGCGACCCTCAAGGCGCTTCCGCTCGCCTACAACCGTGACCTCCAGGAGGACAAGGAGCCGGTCTTCGACTCCTGCGACCAGCTGGAGGTCCTGCTGCCGGCCTTCACCGGGATGATGGCCACGCTGACGGTCCACCGCGAGCGGATGGAGGAGCTGGCCCCGGCCGGGTTCTCGCTCGCCACCGACATCGCGGAATGGCTCGTGAAGCAGGGGGTGCCGTTCCGGGTCGCGCACGAGGTCGCCGGCGAGTGTGTGAAGGCCGCCGAGGCGGACGGTGTCGAGCTGGACGGGCTCACCGACGAGCAGTTCGCGAAGATCTCCGCGCATCTGACGCCGGAGGTGCGGTCGGTCCTGAACGTCCCGGGCGCGCTGGCGTCCCGCTCCGCGCGCGGCGGCACGGCCCCGAGCGCGGTCGCCGTCCAACTCACCGAGGTGAAGTCGGACGTGGCGTCGCAGAGGGCTTGGGCGACGGCGAAGTCGAAGGGGTGACGCTGGGCCGCTTCGGGGTTCCGGGCTACGGGACCCTGACGGCGGGCTGACGACTGCGCAGTTCCCCGCGCCCCTGGGGGGTGTGACGGCCGACCGTATGCTGCGGGTGCGTCGTGGCTGGCCGCGCAGTTCCCCGCGCCCCTCGGGGGCGTGACGGCCGGTGGGACGCTGCGGGCACGTCGTGGTTGCCCGCGCAGTTCCCCGCGCCCCTGAAAAACGGGGCTGCGCCCCGGTCTTTCGCCCTGAAGGGGCGCGAGGAACGGCGCGAGCAACCACGCACAACCCGCACCAGACGACGGCCCCTTTAGGGGCGCGGGGAACTGCGCGAGCAACCACGACGCACCCGCAGTGGGCAACCGGCCGTCACGCCCCCAAGGGGCGCGGGGAACGGCGCGGGTAACCACATACGGCCCGCAGCGGCAGGCGGCCGGCTTCCAACGGCGCGGGTAACTGCGCGACAAGCCACGACGTACCCGCACCCGGCGGAGCCACCCCCCACCCGCCCCCCTGATCGTCGGGATACGTTGGTCGGACAGCCGAACCGCAGTCGACCAACGGAGTTCGCGATGCCCTTCGCCCGACTGGCAACAGCAACCACCCCCACCTGCCACATCGGCCTCGGCCTCGCCGCAATCGGTCGCCCCGGCTACATCACCCTCGGCCGCGACGAGGACCTGGGAGCGGACCGCAGTGTCGAAGCACTGCGCACCCGCACCCACGAACTCCTCGACGCCGCCTACGCCCAAGGCGTCCGCTACTTCGACGCCGCCCGCTCGTACGGCCGCTCGGAAGAGTTCCTGGCGAGCTGGCTCGCCGCACACCCCGCCATCGACGACATCGTCGTCGGCAGCAAATGGGGCTACACCTACACCGCCGACTGGCGCACCGACGCCGAGGCCCACGAGGTCAAGGACCACAGCCTCACCACGTACGAGCGGCAGCGCGCCGAGAGCGCCGAACTGCTCGGCGACCGTCTCGACCTCTACCAGATCCACTCCGTGACGCCCGAGAGCCCGGCCCTCACCGACAAGGAACTGCACGCCGAACTGGCCGAGGCCGCCGCGCGGGGCCTGACCGTCGGCTTCTCCACCAGCGGCCCCGCCCAGGCCGACGCGATCCGCGCCGCCCTCGCCGTGACGGTCGGCTCGACCCCTCTCTTCCGGACCGTCCAGGCCACGTACAACGTCCTGGACACCTCCGCGGGACCCGCGCTCGCCGAGGCGCACGAGGCCGGACTCACCGTGATCGTCAAGGAGGGCATGGCCAACGGCCGCCTCGCCGACCCGCACGCGCCGGCCGCCGTGCGCGCGATCGCCCAGGAGGCCGGCGTCGGCTCCGACGCGGTCGCCCTCGCCTTCGTGCTGCGCAGGCCCTGGGCGGGCGTCGTCCTCTCCGGCGCGGCCACCACCACCCAGCTCGCGTCCAACCTGCACGCGGCGGTGGCCGATCTCGACGACGGCCAGGTGGCCCGTCTCGACACCCTGGCCGAGGAGCCGGGCGCGTACTGGGAGCACCGCGCAGGCCTGCCCTGGCACTGACCTCTCCGGCTCCACGACCCCTTCTGACGTTCCCCGGCCCCTCCCGGTGAGCGTCACATGCCCCGCATGAGACATCTCTGTCTCATCTGGGCTATGGTTGTCTTATGGCTGTCGATCGTGAACACGTGCTGCGCAGCGCAGCCGCCCTGCTGACCCGCAGAGCCACCGCCACCATGGACGAGGTCGCCAAGGCGGCCGGGATCAGCCGGGCGACCCTGCACCGCCAGTTCGCGGGCCGCGACGCCCTCGTACGGGCGCTCGAAGAGCTGGGCATCCAGGAGTGCGAGGCCGCGCTGGACGCGGCCCGGCTCGACGACGGAACCGCCCGCGAGGCCGTACGCCGTCTGGTGGGGGAGTTCGAGAGCGCCGCGGGGCTGCTCGGCTTCCTCTACACCGAGAACCAGCTGTTCGAGGGCGAGGAGCAGAACGCGGGCTGGTCCCGCATCGACGCCCGGATCGCCGCGCTGTTCCGGCGGGGCCAGGAGAGCGGCGAGTTCCGTATCGACCTGACCCCGGCCTGGCTCACCGAAGCCCTCTACGGGCTCTTCGCCTCCGGGGCGTGGGCCGTGAGCGAGGGCCGGGTGGCGGCCAAGGACTTCCAGTACATGATCGTCGAGCTGTTGCTCGGCGGCGCACTACGGAGAGAGGAATCATGACCAGCACGACGCGGCCGGCGTTCGCGGCGGAGGCGGAGAAGCGACCGGGCCGTTGGCTCGCGCTCTCCGTTCTCGTCCTCGCCGTGCTGCTGGTGGCCGTCGACGCGACCGTCCTCGGTCTCGCGACCCCCTACATCAGCGAGGACCTGAAGCCCTCCGGCAACCAGCTCCTGTGGATCGGTGACGTCTACTCGTTCGTCATCGCCGGTCTGCTCGTCTCCATGGGCAGTCTCGGCGACCGTGTCGGCCGCAAGAAGCTGCTGCTCGCCGGTTCGGTGGCGTTCGGCCTGGTCTCGGTGCTCAACGCTTATGCGAGCACACCCGAACTGCTGATCGTGGCGCGGGCGTTGCTCGGTGTCGCGGGTGCCACGCTGATGCCCGCCACGCTCGCCCTCATCCGCAACCTCTTCCACGACCCGCGTGAACGCAGCCTCGCCATCGGTATCTGGGGCGCCACCGCCTCGGCCGGTACGGCGGTCGGCCCCGTCCTCGGCGGCTTCCTGCTCGAACACTTCTGGTGGGGCTCGGTCTTCCTGATCAACCTGCCCGTGATGGCGGTCCTCGTCCTGGTCGGCGTGAAGCTCCTGCCGGAGTCCCGCAACCCCGAGCCCGGCCCCTGGGACCTCGTCAGCGTCGCACTGTCCCTCGTCGGCATGGTGGGCATCGTGTACGGCATCAAGGAGGCCGCCTCGCACGGCCCGAACGCGACGGCCGGCGCGGCGGCCCTGCTCGGAGCGGCGGCGCTGTACGGCTTCGTACGCCGCCAACTGACGCTCCCCGTCCCGCTCCTGAACATGCGGCTGTTCCGCAACCGCGGCTTCTCCGGAGCGGTGCTGGCCGACCTGCTGACGATCCTCGGCCTGTCCGGAGTGGTCTTCTTCCTCTCGCAGTACCTGCAACTCGTGCAGGGGCGCGGGCCGCTGGAGGCCGGCCTCGCCGAACTGCCCGCCGCGGTGGGGGCGGTGGCGGCGGGCCTGGTCGCAGGAACGTTCGCTCGCCGGTACTCGGTACGGGCCGTCGTGGCGGGCGGCCTCGCCGCGATCGGCCTTGCCCTGGCCGCGCTGACCGTGCTGGACCAGTCCACCGGTTATCCGCTCCTCGGCACGGCCCTGCTGGTCGTCGGCGTCGGCGCGGGCTTCTCCTTCACCGTGACCGCCGACGTGATCCTCTCCAGCGTGCCCAAGGAGCAGGCGGGCGCCGCGTCCGCGGTCTCCGAGACGGCGTACGAGCTGGGGGCGGCCCTCGGTATCGCGCTGCTGGGCTCGATCGTCACGGGCGTCTACGCGGGCTTCACGGCCCCGGCGGGCACACCGCGGGAAGTGGCCGACGCGGCCCACGAGTCCCTCGGCGGAGCGGTGGAGGCCTCCTCGGCCCTGCCGACCCCCGAGCCCCTGCTGGACGCGGCCCGCACGGCCTTCGTCGACGGCGTAGCCCTGGCAGCGGGCCTGGGCGCAGCAGTCCTGCTCGCCGCGTCGGCGGCAGCATGGCACCTACTGAAAAACGAGAAGCTGTAGCCCAAAGGAGGGGGGCTCGGACCACGACAGACGCGCCGCTCCGAGCCCCGCAGGGGCCGCGGGGAACCACGTATGACCCGCACGGCGCGACGGCCTGTCACCCTCGCAAGGGGCGCGGGGAACGGCGCGGCCAACCACATACAACCCGCAGCGTGCCACCGGCCGTCACCCCCGCAAGGGGCGCGGGGAACTGCGCGACCAGCCCAGGACGGCCCGCACCCGAAAAGCCGACGACCACGACCACCCGGTCAAAAAACCAGCGGAGCTACGCCGCTTCCTTCGCCTTCGTGGCGTACATGTCCACATACTCCTGCCCGGACAACCGCATGACCTCGGCCATCACGGAGTCCGTCACGGCCCGCAGAACATAACGGTCCCGATCCATCCCCTCGTACCGCGAGAACTCCATCGCCTCGCCGAACCGGACGGTGACCCGCCCCGGCCGGGGGAACCCCGCACCACCGGGCTGGATCTTGTCCGTGCCGATGATGGCGAACGGCACCACGGGCGCCCCGGTCATCAGCGCGAGCCGCGCGATACCGGTGCGGCCCCGGTAGAGCCGCCCGTCGGGGGACCGCGTGCCCTCGGGGTAGATGCTGAAGACCTTGCCCTCCTCCAGCACCCGACGCCCCGTCATCAGCGCCGCGACACCGCCGCGTCCGCCGTCCCGGTCGACCGGGATCATGCCGCAGCCGGTGAAGAACCACGCCATCAGCCGCCCCTTGAGGCCCTTGCCGGTGACGTACTCGTCCTTGCCGATGAAGAAGACCTGACGGTCGCAGAACAGCGGCATGATCATCGAGTCGATGAACGTGAGATGGTTGCCGGCCAGGATGACCGGTCCCGTGCCCGGGATGCGCTCCGCACCTTCCACCCGTGGGCGGAACATCAGGCGCATGATCGGTCCGAGCACTGCCTTGATGAGCACGAAGCGGGACAACGGGCCCTCCGGTATCAAGAGGTGGGTGACAAGTCTGTGTGGGTTTCAAGTCTGTGCAGGTGAGGACGATACTCGCGCGCGCCGGGGTCTTGCACATCGGGTTCACCGACTGGATACGCACTGTTGACCCTTGTTTACCTGGTGTGGCGTCGTGTCACACGGCTGTCATCCGGACGAGACGGTGTGACGAAATCCGCACGAGTTAGCCCTCATGGGGCAGGTTCCCACCCACGGCTCCCCAAACTTCTGCTTGCCGCGTCCCTGCCTCTCCTCTTCGGCCCGTCCGGCGTTCGAGGACGAGCGCGCAAGCGCGACAGGGGAGTCTGGGGGCGCAGCCCCCAGGGACAGTGGCAGGAAGACACCCACCGTCACCCACGTGTTCCGTCCAAGGTCTCCCACCCGTCACCGCGCCCCACCTACGATCGGTCCCGCTTTGACAGGTGCAGGGCAGTATGCGGAGGAGCGCTCATGGGCACGCAGGGGACGCAGGACACGCAGGACTCGAACGAGGGCCGTACCGGGGGCACCCCGGGCCGGCGCGCACTGCTCGGGGCCGCGGTCCTCGGCGCCGGCGGAGCGGTCCTCGGACTGCCGGGTACGGCGAGAGCCGGCGAGAAGCACGGGAACGGCGGTCACAACGGCGGCTACAAGAGCCTGCCCAAGCCCACGATCATCGGACACCGCGGAGCCAGTGGCTACCGCCCGGAGCACACGCTCGGCTCGTACCAGCTCGCCCTCGACATGGGCGCGCACATCATCGAGGCCGGCGACCTGGTGCCGACCAAGGACGGCCACCTCGTCTGCCGCCACGAGCCCGAGATCGGCGGTACGACGGACGTCGCCGCGCACCCCGAGTTCGCGGACCGCAAGGCCACCAAGCTCCTCGACGGGGTCTCCACGACCGGCTGGTTCACCGAGGACTTCACGCTCGCCGAGCTGAAGACCCTCCGCGCCAAGGAGCGCGTCCCGGCCAACCGCCCGCACAACACGCTCTACGACGGCCGCTGGGAGATCCCCACCTTCGAAGAGGTGCTGCGCTGGCGCGAGGAGCAGAGCAGGAAGCTCGGCCGGCAGGTCTGGATCTACCCCGAGCTGAAGCACCCCACCTACTTCCGCAAGCTGGGCCTCGGCCTGGAGGAGCGGGTCGCCAAGGTGCTGCGCAGGCACGGCCTGGACAAGAAGAACTCGCCGGTCATCCTCCAGTCCTTCGAGCCGACCAGCATCCGGCGCATGGACAAGCTGGTGGACAACCCGCTGGCCGTGCTCCTGTCCGCCGCGAACACCCGCCCCTGGGACTTCGTGGAGACGGGCGACCCGCGTACGGTCGCCGACCTGGTCAAGCCGGCGGGCCTGAAGTGGATCGCCTCCTACGCGCAGGGCATCGGACCGACCCTCGACCTGATCATCCCGAAGGACGCGAGCGGCAACCTCACCACCCCGACCACCCTGGTCCGGGACGCGCACGCCGAGGGCCTGGTTCTGCACCCGTACACGATGCGCAACGAGAACCCCTTCCTGCCCACGAACTTCCGCAAGGGCACCGACGCGGACGCCTACGGTGACGCCTTCGGCGCGTTCGCCACGTACCTCGCCACCGGCATCGACGGCGTCTTCACCGACAGCCCGGACACCGGCCTCCTCGCCCGCGAGGACTTCCTCAAGAAGAACTGACCCGGAACCGGTCGAGAGCTGATCCAGAACCGATCCGTCCGCCCTCCCGGTCGTCAACGACCGCGCCCGCGGACCCGGTCGGGTGACGTACGGCCGTCCCGGCAACCTCGCGCCGGGGCGGCCGCGTCGTGCCGCATATGACCCACGACATGCTCGACACACTGCGCCCCCTGCTCGTCGCCGAGGCCTCCGCCGAGGCATATGCCTCCGGAACCGAGTCCAGCGACCTGGAACAGGACGTCTGGGTGCGCCTCCTGGAACGCCTCGGCACGGACGGCCCGCCCGCCGATCCCGCCGCCTGGCTGCGCGTCGCCGTCCGCACCGAGGCCCGGCGCGCCGGGCGCACCGCGAACCTCGAACGGCCGTACGCGTCCGAGCCCGCCGACGACAGCCGGCCGGGCCCCGAGCAGCTGGCGCTCAGCGCCGCCCGGCGCCGCGCCCTGCACTCCGCCGTACGCCGGCTGCCGGGCCGCTGCCCGCGCCTCATGGCGGCTCTGCTGTCCCCGAAAGACCTCACGTACCGGGAGATCGCAGGGGAGTTGGGTATCTCACAGGGCAGTCTCGGTCCGGATCGTTCCAGATGTCTGAGTTGTCTGCGCCGAATGCTCACATCGGAGGTTGCGGCGCATGAACGGCGGGGATAGGAGTGAGGGACAACCGGCGGAACAGGTGAGCGGGAGGCATGCACACATGGGCATGAGCGTGACCGTCTCGGCGGCGACCGAACAGGACGCCGAACAGATCCTCAAACTGCAGTTCCTCTGCTACCAGAGCGAGGCCGAGCTGTACGGCGACTACAGCATCGAGCCCCTCACCCAGCCGCTGGACTCCCTCAAGGCGGAGCTCACGGAAGGCACGGTCCTGGTGGCCCGGCTCGGCGACGAGGTGGTGGCCTCGGTGCGCGGCTCCGTGGGCGCGGATGGCACGGCCCGGATCGACAAGCTGATCGTGCATCCGCGGATGCAGCGGCACGGGCTGGGCGGTCGGCTGCTCGACGCGATCGAGTCGCGGCTCGCGGCGGACGCCGGGGCGAAGAGCTTCCAGCTCTTCACCGGGCATCGCAGTGACCGCAATCTGCGGCTGTACCGGAAGCACGGGTACGAGCCGGTGGCGACCGAGCGGGTCGATGAGCGGCTCAGTCTGGTGACCTTGGCGAAGGATGTGCGGGCCAGCGCGTTCGTGGCCAGCGCGTAGCGCTGTTCTTCGCCTGCCGGCCGGTGGGAGTCTGCGGGTCCGTCGTGGCCGGGCGCGCAGTTCCCCGCGCCCCTACGGGGCCATGCGTGACTTGCGCAGCCAGTACATCGCCGTGATCGGGAGCAGGACCGGGATGAACAGATAGCCCATTCCGTAGTCCGACCAGACCGTGGCGTCGGGGAAGGCGGAGGGGTCGGCCAGTGTCCAGGTGCCGACGATCAGGACGCCCGCGAGTTCGGCGGCGCAGCACACCAGCGCCGCCCTGCGCGCCCGCTCGCCGCCGCGTACGAGCGAGTAGGTGATGAAGCCGTACACGAGGCCGGCCACCGCCGACAGCGAGTAGGCGAGCGGTGCCTTGTCGAACTCCGTCGCGATCTGGACGACCGAGCGCGACACGGCCCCGACGACCATCACCCCGTACAGCCAGACCAGCAGCATGCCGGGGCCGCCGATCAGCCGCGTGCGGCCGGGCTTCCCGGGCTGCTCGGGTGTTCCGGGCTCCTCGGGCGCTCCGGGATTCTCGGCGGGCACCGCCATCTCAGCCTCCCCAGATGTCGTAGAGCCGTACCTGCAGCACGGCGAGGACCACGCCGCCCGCCGCGACCGTGATCGAACCCCAGCGGGTGCGCTCCGCCAGCGACATGAAGCCCGCCGCCGGGATGCACGCGAAGGCGCCGATCAGATAGGACACGAAGATCGTCGTGCCCTGCTCCGGCTTCTCGCCGCGGGCCAGCTGGACGATGCCGACCACCAGCTGGGCGAGGGTGAGGAGCGTCACCACGGCCATGCCGATGAAGTGCCAGTCCTTGGTTGGCTGGTCCCGGTAGGCGGCCCAGCCGCACCAGGCGGCGAGCGCGAGCGCGGCGACGGCCGTCGCGACCGTCAGGGCATCAAGCATGCCGCGACCCTATTACGGGCCAAAAGGCCTGATGCGCTCGCCCCCGGGGTGCCCCGTAGGGTCGAGGGCATGAAGATCCAAGCCGATGCCCTGCTGTTCGACAACGACGGAACACTCGTCTCGTCCCTCGATTCGGTGTACCGATGCTGGAGCAGGTGGGCCGCGGAGTACGGGATCACCGCCGAGGAGTTCGCCCGGGTCGAGCTGCACGGCCGCCCGGCCGTCGAGATAGCCGCCGACCTGCTGCCCGCCGCCAGGGTTCCCGAGGCCGTCGTGCGCATCGAGCAGCTGGAGGTGGAGGACGTCCCGGGCGGCGTGCACCTGCTGCCCGGGACGAAGGCACTCCTCGACTCGCTGCCCGCCGACCGCTGGGCCGTCGTCACCTCCGCCACCCGGCGGCTGGGCGAGGCCCGTCTCGCCGAGGTCGGCATCCGCCCGAAGAACCTGGTCGCCGCCGACGACATCACGCGCGGCAAGCCCGACCCCGAGCCGTTCCTGCTCGCCGCCCGGCGGCTCGGCGTGGACCCGGCCCGCTGTGTCGTCTTCGAGGACGCGCCCGCGGGTCTCCAGTCGGGCCGCGCGGCCGGCATGACCACCGTGGCATTGACCACAACGCACCGCGCCGACGAGCTGACCGCGGATGTCGTGGTCGAGGACCTCTCGGCCGTGTCAGCACTGGTCACCGACGAGGGAGTGGAGCTCTCCGTCAGGCACTGAGAGGCGTCCGAGAGGTGTCCACCGCTGTCCGTGATGCGGACAGCGGTTCCCTGTACCGCGCAAAGATCTGCTTTACTTTTCTCATGACCACGACGAGCAGCCGCATCCTTGCGACCGAGGCGACCATGACGCCCGGTGCTCGCTGTATGTGTCGAATGTGCGCCTTCTAGAGGGCCCCCGCACCGCCCCCAGCCTCGCGCCCCGAAGCGAGTCCGCTCACGTCTGCCCGTACGCCCTTTTCGTACGCGACTGAGCCTGCCCCGCGCACGCAGTTCTGCCGAAGCCCGGTTCCCCACGCCACCGCGTGAACGACCGTGCCGCGTTCGACCGGAATGCACCCGTGCCCGGCGCACACCCACGCCCCGCACTCGACAGTGATGGAAACCCCAGTGATCACGACAACAGGCCTGACCAAGGTCTACCGCTCGCGCGGCCGAGAGGTCACCGCCCTGGACGGCGTCGATCTGCATGTCCGCGAAGGCGAGGTGTACGGCGTCATCGGACAGTCCGGCGCCGGCAAGTCCTCCCTCATCCGCTGCGTCAACCTGCTGGAACGCCCCACCGCCGGCACCGTGAGCGTCGCCGGACAGGACCTCACGGCCCTCGCCGGGCGCGGCCCGCGCGCGGGCAGGGAACTGCGGCAGGCGCGCAGCCGTATCGGCATGGTCTTCCAGCACTTCAACCTGCTGTCGACGCGGACCGTCCAGGACAACGTCGAGCTGCCGCTGGAGATCCTCGGAAAGTCGGGCAAGGAGCGGTCCCGCAAGGCGCTGGAACTGCTCGACCTGGTCGGTCTCACCGACAAGGCCAAGTCCTACCCGGCCCAGCTCTCCGGCGGCCAGAAGCAGCGCGTCGGCATCGCCCGCGCCCTGGCGGGGGACCCCAAGGTGCTCCTGTCGGACGAGGCGACCAGCGCCCTGGACCCCGAGACGACCCGCTCCATCCTCCACCTGCTGCGCGACCTGAACCGCCAGCTGGGTCTGACCGTCCTGCTCATCACGCACGAGATGGACGTCGTCAAGACCGTCTGCGACTCGGCCGCGCTCATGGAGAACGGGCAGATCGTCGAGTCCGGCACCGTCACCGAGCTGCTCGCCACCCCGGGCTCCGAACTGGCCGCCGCGCTCTTCCCGGTCAGCGGCGACGCCTCGGGCGACGACCGCACGGTCATCGACGTCACCTTCCACGGCGACGCCGCGACCCGGCCGGTCATCTCGCAGCTCTCGCGCACGTACAACATCGACATCTCGATCCTCGGCGCCGCGATGGACACCGTCGCGGGCCGGCAGGTCGGCCGGATGCGCATCGAACTCCCCGGGCGGTACGAGGACAACGTCGTGCCGATCGGCTTCCTGCGCGAGCAGGGACTGCAGATCGAGCTCGTCGGAGAAGCGGCCCTGGCGTCCGCGCTGGTGAAGGAAGGTGCCAAGTGACCTGGTCCGAGATGCAGCCGCTGCTGGAGCAGGCGTGTTGGGACACCCTCTACATGGTCGGCTGGTCGACGGTCATCGCCGTCGTCGGCGGTCTGCCGCTGGGCATCCTGCTGGTCCTCACCGACCGGGGCGGCCTGCTGCAGAACACCGTGCTGAACAAGGTCATCGGGCAGGTCGTGAACATCGCCCGCTCGATGCCGTTCATCATCCTGATGGTCGCGCTGATGGGCTTCACCCGGTCGATCACCGGCACCACGATCGGCCGTGAGGCCGCCATCGTGCCGCTCGCGATCGGTGCGATCCCGTTCTTCGCGCGCCTGGTCGAGACGGCTGTCCGCGAAGTGGACGGCGGGCTCGTCGAGGCCGTGCAGTCGATGGGCGGCAACACCTGGACCGTCGTGCGCAAGGTGCTCGTCCCCGAGTCGCTCCCGTCGCTGATCTCCAGCACCACCACGACGATCGTCGCCCTCATCGGCTACTCCGCGATGGCTGGCACCGTCGGCGCGGGCGGCCTCGGAGACATCGCCATCCGCTACGGCTACCAGCGCTTCGAGACCGAACTGATGTGGATCACCGTGGCGGTTCTCGCCGTGGTCATCTCCCTCATCCAGTTCGTCGGCGACTACGCCGCGCGGGGGCTGCACCGGCGCGGCGGCCGGTCCGGTGCCGAGCCGCGGCTCAGGCTGCTGAGGAGCAGGGCCGCGGTGAACTCCGGTTCCCGGGCGACCGATGGCACCGGCACCGAGGCCGACTCCGACTCCGGCTCCGGTCCCGCGGACGCGGGCACCTCCGCCGACACGCCCGCGGCCGACGTGCACAAGGTCGCCTGAGAACCCGAAGCCTCCGGACCTCCGGGGGACCTCCGAGGCCCGGAGACCTCCGCACAGCCACATCACCGCGTACGGCACACACCCGTACGCGTCCCCACCCACACCCGCAGACGTCCCCGCACACCCTTCGCGGGGTCACCCAGCCCAAATGGAAAGGCACTTTTCGTGCGTAACGCCGTAAAGCTCACCACCGCCGTCCTCGCCGCCGGAGCCCTCACCCTGGGCCTCACGGCCTGCGGCTCGGACAAGGACGACGCCTCCGACACGAGCGGGCCGCTGATCGTGGCCGCCAGCCCCGTGCCCCACGCCGAGATCCTGAACTACGTGAAGGACAACCTCGCGAAGGACGCGGGACTCGACCTCCAGGTCAAGGAGTTCACGGACTACGTCCTGCCGAACACCGCGACCGAGGACGGCTCGGTCGGCGCCAACTACTTCCAGAACCAGCCCTACCTCGACGACTTCAACAAGAAGAACGGCACCCACATCGTGCCCGTCGTCACGGTCCACCTGGAGCCGCTCGGCCTCTACTCCAACAAGATCAAGAAGGCCGACGAGCTGAAGAGCGGCGCGACCGTCGCCGTCCCGAACGACACGGTCAACGAGGCGCGGGCGCTCAAGCTCCTCGACGCCAACGGGATCATCACGCTCAAGGACGGCGCGGGCAACGACGCGACCCCCAAGGACATCGCGAAGAACCCGAAGAACCTCAAGTTCAAGGAGCTGGAGGCGGCCCAGACCCCGCGCTCCCTGGACGACGTCGACGCGGCGGTCATCAACGGCAACTACGCCATCGAGTCCGACCTCAAGCCCTCCGAGGACGCCCTCGTGCTGGAGTCCGCCGACGACAACCCGTACGGCAACTTCCTCGCCGTCAAGGAGGGCAACGAGGACGACCCGCGCGTCAAGAAGCTCGCCAAGCTGCTGACCTCCGCCGAGGTCAAGAAGTTCATCGAGGACAAGTACGCCGGTTCCGTCATCGCGTCCTTCTGACCGACCGCTCCGCACCGTCCGGGCCACCCGGACCACCGAACCACCTGAGGAAGGCGCCGACGATGCGCAAGCCCGTCATCTCCGCGGCCGTCGCCGCACTGGCCCTCGGCCTGACCCTGACCGCCTGCGGGTCGAAGGACGAGGGCTCCGGCGGCGGAGGTGACGGCGGCGCGCTGATCGTCGGCGCCACCGCGGTCCCGGCCGGCGAGGTCCTCGCGTACATCGAGAAGGACCTCGCCGCGAAGAACGGACTCGACCTGGAGATCAAGGAGTTCACGGACTACGTCCTGCCGAACACCGCGCTCCAGGAGGGCTCCCTCGACGCGAACCTGTACCAGAACGAGCCGTTCCTGGACGACTTCAACAAGTCCAAGGGCACCGACCTGGTCCCGGTCGTGGACGCGTACCTGCCGCCCATGGGCGTGTACTCGAAGAAGGTCCAGGACGTCGCCGACCTCCCCGACGGAGTCACCGTCGCGGTGCCCAGCGACATCACCAACGAGGGCCGCGCCCTGAAACTCCTCGCCTCCGAGGGCGTCATCACGCTCAAGGCGGGGGCCGGTACGACCGCGTCCCCGGGCGACATCGTGAAGAACCCGAAGAACCTGAAGTTCAAGGAGCTCGAACCGGCGCAGCTGCCGCGCTCCCTGGACGACGTGGCCGCCGCGGTCATCAACAACAACTACGCCCAGGACGCGGGCCTCAGCCCGGCCGACGACGCCATCCTGCTGGAGTCCGCGAAGAACAACCCGTACGCGAACCTCCTCGCCGTGAAGAAGGGCAACGAGGACGACCCGCGCGTCGAGAAGCTCGCCGAGCTCCTGACCTCCGACGAGGTGCGGAAGTTCATCCAGGACAAGTACAAGGGATCGGTGCTACCCGTCACTTCCGGGTGATGCCGAAACCCCGGCCGTCCCCGGGCCGTTCCGGCCGTGCCACGGTGTCGACTCGTCGACAAGGAGCCGACTCCGTGGTGCAGTTCGGTGCCTGCATGCTGCATGCTGGGCAGTTCAGCAGGCCCGACGGTCCCTGATGGTTACGGAGCGGCGCATGACGAACACCTTCCCCGACATCTCCCTGAACACGGAGCGGTTGGTGCTGCGCCCTCTTGAGGACGAGGACATCCCGGCCTTCACGGAGATGATGAACGACGAACAGGTCGCGGCCTGGACGTCCGTGCCACAGCCCTTCACCGAGGCCGCCGCCCGCAGGTGGATCGACGAGTACGCGCCCGCCGAGCGCACCTCGGGCCGCGGACTCGACCTCGTCGTGACGGAGTTCCTGACCCAGCGTCTGGTCGGGATCATCCAGCTCACACACACGAATTGGCATGTCCGCTCCACGGAGCTCTCGTACATCACCGCCCCCTGGGCCCGTGGCGAGGGCTACGCCTCCGAGGCGGCGCTCGCCACCGCCCAGTGGCTCTTCAACGACCAGAAGTTCGAGCGGATCGAACTGCGCACGGCGGCGGACAACACCGCCTCCCAGCAGGTCGCACAGAAGATCGGCTGCATCAGCGAGGGAGTCCTGCGGGGCGCCTGCATAGCGCGCACCCGCACCGAGGACGGGCGCTGGGAGGACCTGCGCACCGACTTCATCGTGTGGGGCCTGCTTCCCGAGGACATCGAGGGCATCGCCGAGCAACTCGCCGACACCGGTGGTTTCACCGCGTACTCCGACTGGAACTGAACCGGAAGCGGCCCCGGCCTCGGCCAGCACCCCCTCCGAGACCGCCGCGGAGACCCCCACCGACACCCCCGGACGTCACGAGGTACGCTCACGGGGCTCCGGGCGCCTGCCCGGCGGCCCGCCGCCCATCCGACGACCTGCGATGACTCCAGGAGACTGACAACGATGGCCGACCGGGTCACGGTGATCGGGTGCGACGGTTCGCCGCTGACGGACGCGGCGCGCTCGGCTCTCGGCGCCGCCACACTCGTGGCGGGCGCGGCACAGCACCTGGCCCTCCCCGAGGTGCCCCGGGGCGCCGAACGCATCCGGCTCGGCAGCGTCGCCCTCGCGGCCCGCCGCATCACCGCCCACCGCGGCACGGCCGTCGTCCTCGCCGACGGCGACCCCGGCTTCTTCGGAGTCGTACGCACCCTGCGCGACCCCGAGTTCGGCCTGGAGGTCGAGGTCGTCCCCGCGGTTTCGTCCGTGGCCGCCGCCTTCGCCCGCGCCGGGATGCCCTGGGACGACGCACAGGTGGTCGTCGCACACAGGCGGACCCTGCGACGCGCGGTGAATATGTGCCGCGCCCACACCAAGGTCGCCGTCCTCACCTCGCCCGGCGCCGGACCCGCCGAACTCGGACTGCTCCTCGAAGGGGTCCACCGCACCTTCGTCATCTGCGAGGAGCTCGGCACCGAGCGCGAGCGCGTCACGATGCTCACCTCCGACAAGGTCGCCGACCACACCTGGCGCGACCCGAACGTCGTCATCGTCATGGGCGGCCCGGTCACCTCCTCCGAGGGCGGCGGCTGGATCGCCGGCCGCGACCCGGGCACCGGCCCGCGCGGCTGGGCGCTGCCCGACGAGACGTACGGCGACGAACTGGGGGAGGGCGAGACCGAGATCCTGCGCGCCGCCCAACTCGCCCGCCTCGGGCCGCGGACCGGCGACCTCGTCTGGGACATCGGCTCGGGCAGCGGCGCCTTCGCCACGGAGGCCGCGCGCTGCGGCGCCGCCGTCATCGCCGTCGACCGCGACGCGGACGCCTGCGCCCGCACGATGGCCACCGCCCGCCGGTTCGGCGTCCAGCTCCAGATCACGCACGGCACCGCCCCGCACATCCTGGAGAACCTCCCCGAGCCGGACGTCGTGCGTGTCGGGGGCGGCGGCGCCGCGGTGGTCTCCGCCGTCGCCGACCGGCGCCCCGAGCGGATCGTCACGCACGCCTCCACCCGCGACGCCGCCGAACTCATCGGCCGCGACCTGACCGAGCACGGTTACCGGGTCGAGTGCGCCCTTCTGCAGTCCGTCGAACTGGACACCCGCGCGTGGACGGAGAAGGAGCGGAGTGTGGTGTTCCTGCTCTCGGGGGAGCTGGAACGCCGGCCGTAGCTCCGCCGGGGAGTCGTCTGCCGGTACGTCGTGGCCGGCCGCGCCCCGCGGCGGAGCCGCACAATGTCACAGCCCCGCGCCCCTTCGAGGCGCTGGCTGATCGTCGTCCTGTGATCCTGTTGTCGTACTGCGCGCGGTAGGCTGGCCGATCGTTGTACTGCAATCGGGTTGTCCGGTATTTCGCCGGTCAATGCCCGCGAAACGCACCCATTTTGAGGGGCGTGTGGTACGGCAGAACCGGAGGACGCGCAAAGTGGCGCAGTCCACAGCGGGCCGTGACGGATCACCCTGTCGCGGTGGCGGGCCGACCGCGACAATGCCAGTTAATGGCTTTGTCGACCGGTCGTTCGTGCCGCCCGGCCCGTGTGCTCGTTCTCATGACGGGCGGTCGGTGCGCCGCCCCGGACGAGCAGGTCGTAGGAGCACTAAACCGATGGGCGAGGGGTACGCATGACCGACACCGGCCAGGTCCCGGGCGAGGGACTGCCGGAGAACGCAGGCATGGTGGAGCAGCCGGGCGTCCCCGCCCCCGGTGCGTACACCTACCTCTCCGAGCCCACCGCCGAAGACGAAGACCTGCTGCTGCCGGGCGCCCAGGGTGCGTGGGGCAACGAAGTGGCCCCGCCGACCCCGGCGCCGGTCGTCGAGGCCGTCCACGAGCCGGGTCCGCACGAGACGTCGGGCCGTGACAGCGGTTCGGTCGACCTCAGTGCCGTCCGGATGTCGTCCTCCGCGCCGCAGCCGCCCGTCGCCCGCCGCCCGCTGCACCTCGGCCCGCCGACCCCGGACGGCGCGGGCAGCCCGGTGCGTTCGCTCGCCGACCGCGGTCCGGCGGGGGCCCGTGCCGCCGCGTTCCCC
Source organism: Streptomyces liliiviolaceus (assembly GCF_018070025.1). Lineage (NCBI taxonomy): Bacteria > Bacillati > Actinomycetota > Actinomycetes > Kitasatosporales > Streptomycetaceae > Streptomyces > Streptomyces liliiviolaceus. The sequence goes on along the minus strand of NZ_JAGPYQ010000002.1, from coordinate 1,043,222 downwards.
GTACGGCAGGCCGCTCCGGTCGTGGCCGGTCCCGAGTACCTCGACGCGCCGCGTGACGAGATCGCCCTGCAGGGCGCGTCTCCCTGGGGCGCCCGGGCTCAGGTCCAGGTCGCGCCGCCGGTGGCACAGGTCGTTTCCGAGGGGACGCCTGCAGAAACGGTCTTGCCGGAGGGCGCGGGGGCGTACGCGGGCGCCCCGGTGACCGCCGGGATCGCGCCGGTCGCCCAGGCGCCCGACGCGCAGACGCCGGACGTGGGGGCCGGGCCGTCGCTCGCCGGGGGCCAGGAGGCTCCCGCTCCGCAGGAGCAGGCCGTCGAGGCTCCGGTGGCGGAGCCGGCGCCCGAGGTCCCGCAGGTCCAGGCGCAGGATGCCTCGGGCGCCGACCCGGTGCACGAGGCGCCGCCCGCACCGTCCGTCGTGGAGCCCGCCGAGGCCGGTGCGCACGATCCGGCAGTGGCCGCCGCGCCGGTTCCGGAGACCCCCCAGGTTCCTGAACAGGCCGCCGAGGAGGCGTACGAGCCTCCGCAGCCGGAACCGGTCCAGCCTCCGGTCCCTGACCAGCCGACCGGCGTCGCACAGCCCGCGGAAGCCGTTCCGGCGCCGGAAGCCGTCCAGTTCCCGGAGCCGGTCCTGGTGCAGGACTACGCGCAGGCCCCGCAGCTCGCCGACGGTTCGCTGTTCCCGCAGGCTCCGGAAGAGGGCCACGGACCCGAGTACGCCCAGGCGCTCCCCGACTTCCCGCAGGCCCCGCAGCCCGCGCCCTTCCCGGCCGCACCCGCCGCCGTCCACTTCGCCCACCCCTCGGACGAGGAGGCCGGACCGTACGCGGCCGAGGCCCCCGCCGGCCCCGCGGCCGACGACGTGACGCAGCACCCCGAGCACGCGGCACCGGTCCCGCAGGCCCAGGACACGGCCGTCCCCTTCGCGGAGGCGGGCCCGCAGGCCGTCGTCCAGGAGCCGCAGCCGCAGCCGGGCGAGGCCGAGCCCGTCGTCGCCGAGGCTGTCCAGGACCAGGACGCCGCCGGGGCCCGGGAGTTCGCCGCGCCCGGCGAGCCCGGGGTGCCCGCGGAGGCCGGAGAGCCCGTGGTCGGCGCCGACCCGGGCGTCGGTGCTCCCGGAACGGCACAGCAGGCGCTCCCCGACCTCACCGCGCACCCCGAGGCACCCACGGCACCCGCCGACCAGGCCCTCGGGGACGACTCGCGGGGCGAGGGGGCACTGCTCCAGGGCGACCTCCAGTCGGCGCCGGAGCAGCCAGCCGACCAGGCCGCCGAGGCCGGAGAGATCGGACAGGCCGGAGAGATCGACCAGGCCGTCCCGGCCGCCCAGGTCGGACAGTTCGTTCCGGTCGAGGGCACGGTCCCGACCACCCCGCACCTGGCCCCCACCCCGCCGCACGGCATGACGGTGGCGCCCCTCCCCGAGGAGCCGGCCGAGCGGACCGCCGAAGAGGCGACGGCCCCGCCCGCGGCGCCCGCCGAGCAGCTCACGCCGGAGCCCGCGCCGAAGCCCGTGGCCGAACCCGCCCCGGAACCGGCACTCGCGCCGGTGCCCGCGGCAGGGCCCGACACCGCGTCCGAGGACGAGCCGGACGACGAGCCGATCCTCGTCCTGCCGGCCCCCCGGGAGCCCGTGCCGACCCCCGAGACCGGCACGCTCCCCGTGCCCGGGGCCGCGGACGACAGCCCCGAACCCGTAGTCGCACAGCAGGCGGAAGACCTGGACACCCGGGCCGCCGACCAGGAAGAGAGCACGGCCGTCGTGGCCCAGACACATGAGTCCACCGGCCCGGCCGCGCCCGGCTACGACGACGCCGAGCGCGAGGCCGTCCTGCGCGTGATGCGCGAGCGCCGCGACATCCGCAACGGCTTTCGCAGCGACCCCATCCCGCACGACGTGCTGCTCCGCGTCCTGGAGGCGGCCCACACGGCGCCCTCCGTCGGCCACTCGCAGCCCTGGGACTTCGTCGTCATCCGCTCGGCGGAGACCCGGCGTTCGATGCACGAATTGGCCGCGCGCCAGCGGGAGGCGTACGCCAAGTCGCTCCCCAAGGGCCGCGCGAAGCAGTTCAAGGAACTGAAGATCGAGGCCATCCTCGACACCCCGGTGAACATCGTCGTCACCGCCGACCCGACCCGGGGCGGCCGCCACACGCTGGGCCGCCACACCCAGCCGCAGATGGCCCCGTACTCCTCGGCGCTCGCCGTCGAGAACCTGTGGCTCGCGGCCCGTGCCGAGGGCCTCGGCGTGGGCTGGGTCAGCTTCTTCGACGAGCGCGAGATGGTCCGCGGCCTCGGCCTGCCCGAGCACCTTGAGGTCGTCGCCTACCTCTGCGTCGGATACGTCGACGAGTTCCCGGACGAGCCCGAGCTGATGCAGTCGGGCTGGTCCAAGCGCCGCCCGCTGTCCTGGGTGGTCCACGAGGAGACGTACGGCCGGCGCGCCCTGCCCGGCGAGGAGCCGCACGACCTGCTCGCCGAGACCATCACCAACATCCGGCCGCTGGACGCCAAGGCGCTCGGCGAGGCCTGGGAGCGCCAGAAGCGCATGACCAAGCCGGCCGGGGCCCTCGGCATGCTGGAGATCATCTCCGCGCAGCTCTCCGGGCTCTCCCGGATGTGCCCGCCGCCCATCCCGGAACCGGCCGCCGTCGCGATCTTCGCGGGCGACCACGGCGTACACGCCCAGGGCGTCACCCCGTGGCCGCAGGAGGTCACGGGCCAGATGGTGGCCAACATCCTCGGCGGCGGCGCGGTCTGCAACGCCTTCGCCGCCCAGGTCGGCGCCGAGGTCTGCGTCGTCGACGTGGGCGTGGCCTCCGACCTGCCCGCGACGCCCGGCCTGCTGCCGCGCAAGGTCCGGGCGGGCACGGCCGACATGACGACCGGTCCCGCGCTGACCCGCGAGGAGGTCAGGTCGGCCATCGAGGTGGGCATCGAGACCGCCCGCGACCTGGTGGCGGCCGGGAACAAGGCACTGATCACGGGCGAGATGGGCATCGCCAACACCACGGCGTCCGCCGCCCTGATCTCCGTCTACACCGGCAGCGACCCGGCCGAGGTCACCGGCCGCGGCACCGGCATCAACGACGAGACCCTGGCCCGCAAGACCGAGGTCGTCCGCCGCGCCCTGGAACTCCACCAGCCGGACCCGGCCGACCCGATCGGCGTCCTGGCTGCCATCGGCGGTCTGGAGCACGCCGCGATGGTGGGCCTCCTCCTCGGCGGCGCGTCCCTGCGAACGCCGGTGATCCTGGACGGTGTCAGCGCCGGTGCCGCCGCACTGGTGGCCCGCGCGATCGCCCCCGAGGTGCTCGCGGCCTGCATCGCCGGCCACCGCAGCGCCGAGCCCGGCCACGTGGCCGCCCTCAACAAGCTGGGCCTGCGCCCCCTGGTGGACCTCGACCTCCGCCTCGGCGAGGGCACGGGCGCCCTCCTGGCCCTCCCGGTGGTCCAGAGCGCGGCCAGGGCGATGCACGAGGTGGCGACGTTCGACTCGGCGGGTGTCACGGAGAAGTAGGCGTTCGTGTTCGTGGGCAGGCGTTCCGCACGGCGGAACGGGTGGGCACGAACACGAACCGACCCGCACATGCAGGGGGCCCGGGGGAGGAGCCCCCGGTTTCGGGAAGGGGCGGGCCAGGGGAAAGAACCCCCACCCGCCCCGAGCCCCCACCACCCGGCCCCATAAAATCCGCACGTCAGGCCCGCTCCACCGCCGCAGCGCGCCCCCGCATCACCCCCGCATGAGGAGCCGCACCTCCATGGCCGAAAACCCCGCCTACCCCGTAGGCCTCCGCCTCGCCGGCCGCCGTGTCGTGGTCCTCGGCGGCGGCCAGGTGGCCCAGCGCCGCCTCCCGGCCCTCATCGCGGCGGGCGCGGACATCCAGCTCGTGTCCCCGTCCGCGACCCCCTCGGTCGAGGCGATGGCGGACGCCGGCGAACTGACCTGGACCAGGCGCCGGTACGAGTCGGGCGACCTCGCCGAATCCTGGTACGTCCTGATCGCCACCCCCGACTCCGCGGCGAACGCCGAGGCCTCCGCCGAGGCCGAGGCCCGCCGCGTGTGGTGCGTCCGCGCGGACGACGCCGACGAGGCCACCGCCTGGACCCCGGCGACGGGCCACAGCGAGGGCGTCACGGTGGCCGTCCTGACCACGGACGCCAAGGGCCGCGACCCCCGCCACACCGCGGCCATCCGCGACGCGGTGGTCGAAGGGCTGCGCGACGGCACCCTCGTGGCACCCCACCACCGCACCCGCACGCCCGGCGTCTCCCTGGTCGGCGGCGGACCCGGCGACCCGGACCTGATCACGGTCCGCGGCCGCCGTCTCCTCGCCGAGGCGGACGTGGTCATCGCCGACCGCCTCGGCCCGCGCGACCTGCTCGCCGAACTTCCGCCGCACGTCGAGGTGATCGACGCGGCGAAGATCCCGTACGGGCGCTTCATGGCCCAGGAGGCCATCAACAACGCGCTCATCGAGCACGCCCTGCAGGGCAAGTCGGTGGTACGGCTCAAGGGCGGCGACCCCTTCGTCTTCGGCCGCGGCATGGAGGAGGCCCAGGCGCTGGCCGAGGCGGGCATCTCCTGCACGGTCGTCCCGGGCATCTCCAGTTCGATCTCCGTGCCGGGCGCGGCGGGCATCCCGGTCACGCACCGCGGAGTCGCCCACGAGTTCACGGTTGTGAGTGGTCATGTGGCCCCCGAGGACGAACGCTCCCTGGTCGACTGGGCGGCGCTCGCCAAGCTCCGCGGCACCCTGGTCGTCCTGATGGGCGTGGACAAGATCGGCGCGATCGCCCGTACCCTCATCGAGAACGGCAAGGCGCCCGGCACCCCCGTGGCACTCGTCCAGGAGGGCACGACCGCGGCGCAGCGCCGCGTCGACGCGACCCTGGCGACGGTCGGCGAGACCGTCCGGGCCGAGGAGGTACGGCCGCCGGCGGTCATCGTCATCGGGGAGGTCGTGACCGTGGGGGCGGACGGCTCGTTCGAGACGTCCGACGGGACCTCCGACGGGACATCTGAGTAACCCCGGGTAACACAACCCGTTCCAAGCCGTTGGCACCGCACCCAGGACAAGGCAGTATCACCCTGTGGCCGATCTCATCACCGTTGAGGACCCAGCCGACCCGCGCCTGCGTGACTACACAGGCCTGACCGACGTGGAGCTGCGCCGCAAGCGCGAACCGGCCGAGGGCCTGTTCATCGCCGAGGGCGAGAAGGTCATCAGAAGGGCCAAGGACGCCGGCTACGAGATGCGCTCGATGCTGCTGTCCGCCAAGTGGGTCGACGTCATGCGCGACGTCATCGACGAACTCCCGGCGCCGGTGTACGCGGTCAGCCCCGACCTCGCCGAACAGGTCACCGGCTACCACGTGCACCGCGGCGCGCTCGCCTCCATGCAGCGCAAACCGCTGCCGACCCCCGACGAACTGCTCCGCACGGCCCGCCGGGTCGTCGTCATGGAGTCGGTCAACGACCACACCAACATCGGCGCGATCTTCCGCTCGGCCGCCGCCCTCGGGATGGACGCGGTCCTGCTCTCACCGGACTGCGCGGACCCGCTGTACCGGCGTTCGGTGAAGGTCTCCATGGGCGCGGTCTTCGCCGTGCCGTACGCACGCCTCGACTCCTGGCCCAAGGGTCTCGACTCGGTCCGCGAGGCGGGCTTCGGCCTCCTCGCACTCACCCCGGACGAAAAGGCCAAGACCCTCGACGAGGTGGCCCCGCACCGCATGGACCGGGTCGCCCTGATGCTCGGCGCGGAGGGCGACGGCCTCTCCACCCAGGCCCTGGTGGCAGCGGACGAATGGGTCCGCATCCCCATGGCCCACGGAGTCGACTCCCTGAACGTAGGAGCGGCAGCGGCGGTGGCGTTCTACGCGGTAGCAACGGGCAGACCGACCCCGTAACCCGAACGCCCCGCTGCCTGGACCGCCCCGACAGGGGCGCCCCGTAGGGGGCGCGGGGAACGGCGCGACCAGCCACCACGCACCCGCACTGGACGAACAAGATCTGGGTGCCGGATATGACGCCGGGCGACAGATGGCCCCGTAAGGGGCGCGGGGAACGGCGCGCTCAGCCACGACGCACCCGCGGACGACGACCAACGCCCACCCGCCCCGCAGGGGGCGCGGGGAACGGCGCGACAAGCCACAACACACCCGCACCCGACGAAGAACACCTACCCGCCGAGTCCGACCCCACCCCGCTGGAACGCCTGTTCCTGCCACGCGCCCCCGCCCGAGGGAGCCCGCTCAAGCCCCCGAGCAGGCCCCTGACACCCCTGCGCCGCAGCAATGGCCAACGCCACGAGCAACGTCACCACCACAAAAACGAACAGCCGCTGCCGCAACAGCCGGGGATTCGCCGGCCGCCGCCCGGTCCCGGTGGTCCGGGGCCCGGTCCTTGGCCCACCCCGACCGGCCCCACTCCGCGGCGCCCCGTTCCGCCCACCGGCCTGCCCGGCCCGGCTCCCGGACTGCCCGGTCCTGCTCCCGGAACCAGAGCCGGAGCCGGACCCGGACCGCGCCGAACCACCCCGCGAGGGAGCCGGCGGCCGTGCCCCCGACCGCGACGACGAACCGCCACGCGACCCGGAAGACCCCTGCGTACGCCGCTGCGTCCGCTGCTCCGGATAGTCGTCGTAATCGTCGGCGAGCCGCCCGGTGGGCCGGTCGGCCTCCGCCGCACGGGGAGCGGGCGGCCGGGCCTCGCCCATGCCCTGCGCCTCCCGCGCCGCGATCTCCTTCAGCCGCAACGACAACTGCAGCGTGCTGGGCCGCTCCTCGGGATCCTTGGCCAGACAGGCACGCACGAGAGGGGCCAGCGCGTCGGGCACGCCGTGCAGTTGCGGCTCCTCGTGCACCACCCGGTAGAGCATCACTTCGGAACTGCCATGCCCGAAGGGCGAATCCTGCGTCGCGGCGTACGCCAGCGTCGCGCCGAGCGCGAAGACATCCGTGGCCGGTGTGACCGCCGCCCCCCGCACCTGCTCCGGCGCGAGGAACCCGGGCGACCCCACGGCCGTACCCACGTGCGTGAGCGTGCTCGCCCCGGTCGCCCAGGCGATACCGAAGTCGATGATGCGCGGCCCCTTCGGGGACAGCAGGATGTTCGACGGCTTGAGGTCCCGGTGGACGACACCGGCCTCGTGCACGGCGACGAGCCCCTCGGAGAGGGCGGCGCCGACGGCCGCGACCTCGGACGCGAAGAGCGGCCCGTCCTCGGCGACCTTGTCGTGCAGCGAGGGCCCGGGAACGTACTGCGTCGCGAACCAGGGCCGCTCGGCCTCCAGATCCGCGGCGACGAGCCGCGCGGTGCACCCGCCCCTGATCCGCCGCGCCGCCGACACCTCGCGGGCGAAGCGCGACCTGAACTCCTGGTCCTCCGCGAGGTCGGGCCGGATCACCTTCAGCGCGACCCGCTGGCCCCGCCTGTCGGAGCCCAGATAGACAACGCCCATCCCGCCCGCGCCGAGCCGTCGGTGAAGCCTGAACGAGCCGACGACACGCGGGTCCTCGCGCCTCAGGCGCATCATCGCCATGTCCATCCCCGCTGCCCGGTCCGTTTGACGAGCCACAGCTTACGTTTCCGCGGCCGGGTGCGTGCAGAGGCCGCGCCCTCGCGGCCCGACCGATTGTCAGTGCCGGGTGGGAAACTTGAGAGGTGGTCAGGGGACGGGGGACCGCGGCGGCGTTGAGCTGCGCGGATTCCCAACCATCGCTCGCAGAAGGGGGATTGGGCCCGTGAAGGGTGATCGCGTGGAGATAGTGGTCGACGCGGGGGACACGACCCGTACGTACGAGGTGGTGGCCAGCCGGGCGGGCCGTCGGGTGGAGACGGCGGTCCGCAGAGGGGTGGTCGAAGTGAGCGAAGTCACCAGGAGTGGATCAGTCGTCCGCACGGCCCGCTTCATGGCCACCCGGGTGCTCGCACTCGTCGAACAACCGGTCCCGAGGGAGGACAGCTCGGAACAGACCGGACGCCCCCTCCGGGAAACCCCCGAGACCTAGGACCTCTTCTCCACCCAGGGGAGTACTCCGCAGGTCACCGCTCATCCTCCGGGAGGCCCGGCAATAGGTACGAGGGCATGACGACCCGCACGCCCCTCCCGCCTAGATTTGTTGTCAAGCGGCGGGTGGCAGCACTCGTCCCCCGAGGTCAGACACCCGCCGCTGCCAGATATCGGACGTCCGACCTCGTCGGAGGTCGCACACCGGAAGCTTTTCAACAGAACGGTCAGGAGAGGGACCATGGCTGACACGGCATCGCGGACCATGATCCGCGCACAGGGACGCAGGGCGTACACCGCCGCGTTCGGGCCCAGCCGGTCCGGTCGGCGCCACCCCTTGGTGGCGACGGCCATGGTTCTCCCTCTGGCCACCCTGCTCGTAGTCGTCTTCGGCGGCTGGGAGGCAGTGGTCACACAGGCGTCGTCCGTGGGCGTGATGCTGGGGCGCTGAGCGGCGCCCCAGGCCCGGAAGAGCGGTCCGGGCGGGGACATCCGGCCATGAAACCCCGTGGGGACGGGGGTGCGGCGGACGGCAAAAGATGCGGGCGCAGCTGGGGAGCTGCGCCCGCATTGCTTTGCCTGCGTACGCTCCTGGGAGCCTGTGGCCCCGCCCGAGCGGGACGCCCCGCCCACGCGGGACGGCACCGGACGAGACCGGACGGCACCAGACGCACCGGACGCACCGGCCGCACCGGACGGGGCCGGGACGTACGACTTGAGGGGGACCCGAGTGACCGCAGAGGTGCTGCCCGCGCTCAGCGCGAAGGTGCGGGCCGCCGCCCATCCGGCGGCGGAGGTGTGCGTGTGCGGCACGGACACCTCCGTGCTGGCCGACCGGCCCGACGGCACGGTCGTCCGGCACGGCGGCACGGTGGCGAAGGCGCACGCCGTCGGCACCGACCCCACGGAGCTCGCGACGCGGCTGGCCGTTGCCGCGCACCCCGCGCTCGACGGCATCCTCCTGCCGCCGCACGGACCGGGCACGACCGAGCTGGACGGCAGGCCGGTCACCTTCTGGTCCTACGGCACTCCCGTGGACCGCGACGACCCGGACGCCGCCCCCTGGGAGGAGGCCGCGACCCTTCTCGCACGGCTGCATCTGACCCCGGACTCCGTGCTCCCGCCCGGCCTGCCTCCCATGCGCGGCCCGGCGAAGGCGGCCCGCGCGGTCGCCCGGCTCCGGGCGGCGGGACCGCACCCGGCGGCCACCCCCGTACTGCGCGCCTGGGCCGTCCTGCCCGCCTGGGCGCGGGACGAGGCCCCGATGCCGGACCTGGGCACGCTGTGCCACGGCGACCTCCACCTGGGCCAGCTGGTGCGGTCGGGGAGCGGCGACTGGCTGCTCATCGACATCGACGACCTGGGCCGCGGCGATCCCGCCTGGGACCTGGCGCGCCCCGCGGCCTGGTTCGCCTGCGGGCTCCTGGCGCCCGACGAGTGGACCCGCTTCCTCACCGCGTACCGCAAGGCCGGGGGCACGGCCGTCCCGGCGGACAGCGACCCCTGGCCGGCCCTCGACGTCCCGGCCCGCGCCCTGAGCGTGCAGACCGCGGCCCAGGCGATCGCCAAGTCGGTCGCGGCCGGGCGCCCGTTGGACGAGGTCGAGACGTCCGTGATCGACGCATGTGACCGAATGGCAGCGCACCCACCGGAGTTGGCGGGAGACTACGCGACGTAGGGTGCAACCGACCGCAGCCGGACAGAGTCTGTCCTGGCGGAAGCAGTACCGACAGGCGAGGAGTTGAGCCGAGCATGCAGTGTCCGAAGTGCCACGCGCCGATGCACACGTACAACCGCAATGGTGTCCAGATCGAGCAGTGCAGCGGCTGCCGCGGGATCTTTCTCGACTACGGCGAGCTGGAGTCGCTGACCCGCCTGGAAGGCCAGTGGTCGCAGCCCGGCCCGCCACCCCCGGGCGCCCCGCAGGCCTATCCGTCCGCCCCCGCACCTGCCTGGGGCGCTCCGCAGCACGGCGGTCATGGCGGGCACGGCGGCCACTACGGCCACAAGCGTCAGAAGGGCTTCGGCCACATGCTCTTCTCCTCCTGACCTTCTCCTTCTGACCGCTCGCGACCGGCCTTGACCGGTCCTGACCGGCGTCGAGGAACGACGAAGCCCCCGACCGTACGAGACGGCCGGGGGCTTCGGCTGGTGCGCGATACTGGGATTGAACCAGTGACCTCTTCCGTGTCAGGGAAGCGCTCTCCCGCTGAGCTAATCGCGCGGGGATCCGGCGAACCGGATCAGTGGACGATACTGGGATTGAACCAGTGACCTCTTCCGTGTCAGGGAAGCGCTCTCCCGCTGAGCTAATCGCGCGGGTGGGACCTGCTGGTGATGCGTACCGCTCATGTACTGCGTACTGCTCGTACTCCGTACTGCCTGTAGTGCGTGCGCGATACTGGGATTGAACCAGTGACCTCTTCCGTGTCAGGGAAGCGCTCTCCCGCTGAGCTAATCGCGCGGGGATCCGGCGAACCGGATCAGTGGACGATACTGGGATTGAACCAGTGACCTCTTCCGTGTCAGGGAAGCGCTCTCCCGCTGAGCTAATCGTCCTTGGAGGTGGAGACGGGATTTGAACCCGTGTAGACGGCTTTGCAGGCCGTTGCCTCGCCTCTCGGCCACTCCACCAGGAGTGCGGGGGGTCGGGAAGATCCCCCACTTCCTGCGAGCGGACGACCAGGTTCGAACTGGCGACCTCAACCTTGGCAAGGTTGCGCTCTACCAACTGAGCTACGTCCGCTTGTCGTTTCCGGTCGGCTCTCGCGTCCCGGCGACGTGTTGAACTCTAGCGGATACCGGGGCCAGCACAAAAACGCGTTTGCGCAGCGTGCTGCGTTACGCCCGCTCCAGGACACGGCCGAGGCACCCGCAGGTCACCCACCATAGACTCACGGTTGTGCACGACCTCCCAGCTCTCGCCCGCTTCGGCGGCCTCGTCGCGACCGGCCTCGTCGATGTCACCGACGACCCCGCGGCACTCGACTCCAGTGGCTTCTGGGCCGTCAGTGCCGACTTCGAGGGCCGCGTGGTCTGTGCCCGTTTCGCGGACGTACGGCCCGAGGCCGTACCGGCGCCGGTGCCCGGGAGGTGGACGGGACCCGCCGCCGGCGACTGGACGTCGTCGCTCGACCGCGCCGCGTACACGGCGGGTGTACGCCGCATACGGGAGCTCATCGCGACCGGCGAGGTGTACCAGGCGAACCTCTGCCGGGTCCTGTCCGCGCCCATCGCCCCGGACGCCGACGTGGACGCGCTGACCGCCCTGCTGGCCCGCGGCAACCCGGCACCGTACGCCGGAACGATTCGGCTGCCGGGGCACGGGGTCGAGATAGCCACCGCGTCCCCCGAACTCTTCCTGCGCCGCACCGGCCGTGTCGTCGAGTCGGGTCCGATCAAGGGGACCGGACGCACCGAGGCGGACCTCCTCGAAAAGGACCACGCCGAGAACGTGATGATCGTGGACCTGGTCCGCAACGACCTCGGCCGGGTGTGCGCCACGGGCAGCGTGACCGTCCCCGACCTGTGTGTCGTCGAGAAGCACCCGGGCCTCGTCCACCTCGTCTCCACCGTCCGCGGCGAACTGCCCGAGGACGTGGGCTGGCCCGAGCTGCTGGGCGCGGCCTTCCCGCCCGGATCCGTCACCGGCGCCCCCAAGTCCAGCGCCCTGCGGATCATCGAAGAACTGGAGACGGCTCCCCGCGGGCCGTACTGCGGCGGCATCGGCTGGGTCGACGCCGACCGCGGCACCGGGGAACTGGCCGTCGGGATCCGCACCTTCTGGATCGACCGGGCCGAGGGCGTGCTGCGTTTCGGCTCCGGCGCGGGCATCACCTGGGGCTCGGATCCCCTGCGCGAGTGGGAGGAGACCGAGCTGAAGGCCGCCCGGCTGCTCGCTGTAGCGTCGGGGGAGTACGCAGGGGCGTACGACGCGGGTGAGGCGGGTGGGTTCACGTCCGCGCCGGGCCCCGGAGCCTCCGGCCGGAAGAGCACGTCGGGCCGGTGACTCGGCACGTTCACGTCGTTCTCGTGAGGTGAGGTTCAGTGAAGATCTGGCTCGACGGCGGGTTGCAGGACAGCGAGTCGGCCCGTGTCTCCGTGTTCGACCACGGGCTGACGGTGGGCGACGGCATCTTCGAGACGGTGAAGACGACCGACGGGCGCACCTTCGCGCTCACCAGGCACCTCGACCGCCTGGCACGCTCGGCGAGCGGCCTCGGTCTGCCCGAGCCCGACCGCGACGAGCTGCTCAGGGCCTGCGCGGCCGTCGTGGACGCCAATCCCGTGCCGCTCGGGCGCCTGCGGATCACGTACACCGGCGGGCACGGGCCGCTCGGCTCGGACCGTGGTGAACAGGGGCCGACCCTGGTCGTGGCGCTTGCGGAGTCCGGCCCCCGCCCCGACTCCACCGCCGTGATCACCGTCCCCTGGACCCGCAACGAGCGCGGCGCGCTGACGGGCCTTAAGACGACGTCGTACGCCGAGAACGTCGTGGCCCTCGCCCGCGCGCGTGAGCAGGGCGCCTCCGAGGCGCTGTTCGCGAACACGGTCGGGCAGCTCTGCGAGGGCACGGGCTCCAACGTCTTCGTCGTCCTCGACGGCGAGATCCACACCCCGCCCGTCGCCTCCGGCTGCCTCGCGGGCATCACCCGCGCCCTCACCGCGGAGTGGACCGGCGCCAAGGAGACCGACCTTCCGCTGGACGTCCTGGAGCGGGCCGAGGAGGTCTTCCTGACCTCGTCGCTGCGCGACGTACAGGCCGTGCACCGGGTCGACGGCCGCGAACTGCCGGGCGCGGCGGGCCCGGTGACCGCGAAGGCCATGCGGATCTTCACCGAGCGGGCGGCCAACGACCTCGATCCCTGAGCCGCACTGTCACCGCGCGCCGCACTGTCATCGCGTGGCGATCGCCGGCTCGATCGCCGGCTCGATCCCCGGACCGGTCGCTGGCTCGATCTCTGCGCCGGTCGTCGGGCGGTCGCTCGTCGGAACGGGTCGGAACAGGTCGGAAACCATCGGAACCGTCGGCGGAACTCGATGGCGTGAGGGCGTCCGGGCGGGTACAACACCCCTGATGACCACCACTCTGCGGCCGACCGAGCCGCTTCAGCGCGACGCCGACGGGGCGCTCTCCCGCCACTACACGGTGTGTGTGAACAGCCGTCCCGTGGGCGCGATACATCTCGCCACCGACCCCGGTTCCGGACCGCCCGTCGCCCGGATCCGCGAACTGGGCATCGAGGAGCCGGACCGGGGGCGGGGCCGGGGCACGGTCGCCGCGCTCGCCGCGGAGGAGGTGGCGCGCGGCTGGGGCTGCAGGCGGATCGAGGTGTCGGTACCCGCCGACGCGGCGCGGGCCCTGCGACTGGCGACGGCCCTCGGTTACGTGGTCCGCAACCGCGCGATGGAGAAGCGGCTCGGCGCCACCGGGCCCGAACTCCCGGCCGGCAGCCGGGGGCGCCCCATGACGGAGGCCGAGTTCGACTCCTGGGTGGTGCGGGCCAAGGAGGCCTATACCCAGGAGTGGATCACGCGGGGGGTGCCCGAGACCGAGGCCCGTACCAAGGCGGACCGGGACTACGCCACCTTGCTGCCGGACGGGCTCGGCAGCGCGGGCATGGACCTCGACGTCCTGGAGCACGACGGAACCCCGGTGGGCGTGCTGTGGGTGGCGTCGCGCGACGGCTGGGCGTTCGTCTACCGCGTCGAGGCCGACGAGAGGCACCGGGGCCGGGGGCACGGCCGCTCGCTGATGCTGCTGGCGGAGGCGCGGGCGGGCGCCGCCGGACGCGCCGGTGTCCGCCTGAACGTCTTCGCGGGCAACACCCCGGCCGAGCGGCTCTACGAGTCACTCGGCTACGAGACGACCACGTACCACTTCTACAAAGACCTGCTGTAGCCGCGGGAGTCGCAGGAGCTGCCGGCGGGGGCGGGTGTCAGGCCTCCTGTCCGGCCAGCAGCCGGTCCACGATCCCCTCGACGCGCTCGCGCAGCCCGTCCTGGCTCTTGCCGCCGTCGAGGCGCTCGCCGTCGATGACGTACGTCGGCGTACCGGTCACGCCGATGGCCTTGCCCTCGGCCTGGTCGGCGTCGACGATCAGGATGTGCCGGCCGTCGATGAGGGCCGTGTCGAACTCCTCGACGTCCAGGCCGAGCCCGCGGGCCACATCGAGGAGGACCGCCTCCCCGTCGCGCTCCATCTCCGCCACACGCTCCAGCACCGCCTCGACGTACGGCCAGGCCTTGCCCTGCTCCGCGGCCTCCTCGGCGGCCTGGGCCGCCGCGAACGCGTGCTTGTGCTTCTCCAGCGGGAAGTGCCGCAGCCGCAGCTCCAGCCGGTCGCCGTAGCGGGCACGCAGCGCGCGCAGGTCGTCGAGGGCACTGCGGCAGTCCGGGCACTGCAGTTCGCACCAGATGTCCAGTACGGGGACGGCGGGGCGGGCGGGGGAGGAGTCGCTCATGGGGCCAGTCTCCCAGCCGGGGACCACGCGCCCCAACCGGGACCTCCGGCCGACCCCGGTCCGCCCGCCACCTGGACCCGCATCTCGACCGTCATCTGGACGGTCATCTGGACCGGCACCTCAGGAGGACCCGACCCGGAGATGTCCCTGAGGTCTCCCCGGACCATGGCATACCCGGCGTGCGGCGGTGCAGGATGGAAGGGACGAAGTGCCCCTGACCGACCCAGCCCACCCTGCCTGGAGGACCGGATGATTGCCGAGACCGTCTGTTCCGCCGTCGCCGCGGCAGGCCTGGGCATCGCCGCGGTCACCGCGTACCGCAAGCGTTTCCTCACCGCGGCCCGCCTTGCCGCGTACTCACTGGTCCCGCTCGGTCTGGTGATGACCGGCGTCGTCGAATGGGCGGCCGACACGGCCTTCAGCCCGACGGCCTGGGCCGGTGTCGGAGTGCTCGGAGCGGCCTGGCTGCTGTTCATGACCACGCGCGCCGTGGAGCGGCGGACGGGCGGGACCCGCAAGGAGCGCAGGGCGGCCCGGGCCGCGCAGCGCGAGGCGGTGGCTCCGGCGGCCTCGGCCCCCTCGCTCGGCCCGGCGGCGGCCCGCCCCGCGGCCCGTTCCGAGAGCAAGCCGACCAGGGCCCCGGCGGGGGAGGACTTCAGCGACATCGAGGCCATCCTGAAAAAGCATGGGATATGAAGAATCAGCGGCACGCGAAGATCTCCTGATTCGCCACGGAGAGCCGGACAAACGCCTGTCCGCCCTCGATGACCGCCCTCCCCGACCACTCTCCACGACCAGTCGCGACGACCGCGCGCAGTCGCCTATCCCAGATCGTGGAACACCGTGTCACGGATTTCGGCTAACTCCCCCATAATCCGGGCGTGTTGATCGCGTAGGGCATGTCGGCTGCGTCATCATCGCGGCGAGATGCTGGATACAACCCAGAGCGACACCGTGGTTCCTCCCGAGGAACGGCGGGGTTGTCTCTTCGCGCTTTCTCAGCCACCGCTGATGATCTTCCTTGCGGTGATCGGCTGTTTGCTGCTCATGGCTTCGCTGCACGATCTGCTGCTGCTCTGAGCCGTACGCGGAGTCCCTGGCGCCACCCGCTGCGGACTCCGTCAGCCTGCCGCTTCCTTGCGCCGTGCCCGGTACGCGGCCACATGCAGGCGGTTTCCGCAGGTGCGGCTGTCGCAGTAGCGACGGGAGCGGTTGCGGGAGAGATCGACGAAGGCGCGTCGGCAGTCCGGTGCCTCACAGCGGCGCAGCCGCTCCTCTTCTCCGGCCACCACGAAGAACGCCAGCGCCATGCCGCAGTCCGCGGCGAGATGGTCGGCGACGGACGCGCCGGGCGCGAAGTAGTGCACGTGCCAGTCGTAGCCGTCATGGTTCGTGAGACGCGGCGTGGTGCCGGCGGCGGCGACCAGCTCGTTGATGAGCGAGGCGGCGGTACGGGCGTCAGGGGCGGCGAAGACCGCGGCGAAGCGCCCCCGGATCCGGCGCACCGCGGAGAGGTCGAGCTCGGACAGGGTCCCGACATCGCTCATCTGGTGTTTTCGCACGAAGTCGAGCAGCGCCGCGAGGTTCGCGAGTCCGTCCGGGGTGTCGTCCTCCGGTGCGGTGTTCACCAGATCGACCACGGTGTCGAGGGCGCACCGGGTGTCGTGGGTGATCAGCACGTTTCGCTCCCTGGCCTGAAGGTCGGGCAACCGCCCGCCGATGCTGGCCGATGCTAGCGGCTCCAGCCCAAGAACGACCGAGCCCCGTGCCTGGCCGGAGCCCGGGACGGCGGCCAAAGGCCATGCAACACGCACCCCCACCCACCCAGGGGCGCGGGGAACGGCGCGCCCGGCCCGGGACGGCGGTCAGGGGCTGCACGACCCGCGGCCCCACCCCCTCGGGGAGGCGGGGACCGACGCGCACGGTCCGTGCGACCCGCACCCCCACTCACCGAGGGGCGCGGGGAACGGCGCGCCCGGCCCGGGACGGCGGTCAGGGGCTGTGCGACCCACACCCCCACTCACCCAGGGGCGCGGGGAACGGCGCGCTCAGCGCGGGACGGCGGTCAGGGGCCGCACGACCCGCGGCCCCACCCCCTCGGGTTCGCGGAGACCGACGCGCACGGTCCGTGCGACCCGCACCCCCACTCACCCAGGGGCGCGGGGAACGGCGCACTCAGTCGAAAACGACCCGCACTCGCCATCGAACACACGGCCCCACCCAGCCCCACGCAGTCGTAATGCGGCCCCCGGCCAAGCGCACCGCACAGACGCCGCCCCCGCGGCAAACGCGGAGACGGCGCCCATGTGATCCATATGCGGTTGTCTGAGCCCGAGCCGTCTCCCCGAGTGGACGGCGCCGGGCGGCTTGGTACGAAGCCTCGTCCTAGCTTTCGGCCAGGATGTGTGAGAGCTCCGTATCGAGATCGAAGTGCCGGTGTTCCGTGCCGGGAGGCACGGCGGCGTCGGTTCGCTTCAGGAACGACTCCAGGGCCCGCGCCGGGGCCTCCAGCAGAGCTTCGCCCTCCGGAGAGCTCAGGGCGATGCACACGACGCCCTGACCATGACTGCGGGACGGCCAGACTCGGACGTCGCCGGTACCGGTGGGCCGGTGCAGGCCCTCGGCGAGAAGGTCGCGGGCGAACACCCACTCGACAGTCTCCTCCGCTCCGGTGTGGAAGGTGGCGTGCACGGCGTAGGGATCGGCCGTGTCGTACCGCAGGCCTGCGGGGACAGGCAGAGAGGACTCGCTCGACACAACGAGGCGCAGGTGCAGCTCGCAGCTGACCGTGGTGTTCATAAGCGCCAGGGCCTTTCGCTCAGTGTGCGCTCGGGGATTCGCACGTCGGCGAAATCGACATGCCACCTACGGTGCCGTTGTAAACCCCTCTGAGTGTTTTGCGTGTCTTTAGGTACCTCATCCGGCCGAGTCCTCGTTCGCGTACTACGGCCATTCCGGTGACCGGTTTCCGTCCGGTAGGGTTTGGCCGTATGAATACGGGGAGTGACCGAACGGGGGAGGTCGCCATGGCGGCCGACGAAACCAAGGGCGATCCGGCGCTCGGATCCCGTGCGCCGCAATTCATCAAGGCGCGCCGCATGCTGCACCTGAGCTGGCAGGTGGGCGTGTTCGTCGTAGGTCTCGCGGTCGTCGTGGCCGGCGTGATCATGCTGCCGCTGCCCGGTCCGGGCTGGTTGGTGATCTTCGGCGGCATGGCGATCTGGGCGACCGAGTTCGTCTGGGCGCAGCTCGTACTGCGCTGGACGAAACGCAAAGTCACCGAGGCCACACAGAAGGCTCTCGACCCGAAGGTCCGACGCCGCAACATCATCCTGACGACCGTCGGGCTGGTGATCATCGCAGTACTGGTCGGGGTGTACGTGTGGAAGTTCGGCATCGAGATGCCGTGGAACATCAAGGAGTAGCGGCGGTTCACGCGCTCATGGGCCGGTCGGATGCACGCCCTGACATGGGGTAATCTTCTTCCTGCGCCCGGGCGATTAGCTCAGCGGGAGAGCGCTTCGTTCACACCGAAGAGGTCACTGGTTCGATCCCAGTATCGCCCACACTGCCGACAGGCGGCTTGGGTCCACAGAACTCGTGGACCCAAGCCGCCTGTCGCCGTTCTGGACGACACGACTTCCGACCACCGACCGCGGGACGTTCGCCGCGAGCCACATCCGCACCTCGCGGCCCAGAACGTCCCCGACCAGCTACTTCGCGTCCAAGCGCGCAGCGCCGAAGCGGCATCGCACACCAGTCCCACCCAGCCGCCCACACGCCCAGCCGTCCACACCCCCGGTCACCCCGGCGCCGCCCAGACGGCAACCCCTGCGCAAGGAAGGCGCCCCCTCGGCAGCCGACGCCCTCGCCCCCGCACCCCCCCGCGGAGGTCGCCTCAAAGGCGAACCCGCTCCCAGTCACGGCACCCCTCTGATCGATCGCCCCTGGGCCAGGGCAGGACACCCCTCCCTTTCAGCCCCCCTCCCCGCAACCCCACTCCACCCACATTCCCGTTCGACCCCCCGACCCACCCCGCCCTACCTGCGGACTCGCCCAACTCCGCAGTCAATTCGCCCCAGTTCACGCGGACGCGTGCGCGAGTCGCTTCACATCAATTCCTGTCCGAATCATTGACGGCCGCGAAGGGCCTCCGTACCTTGTGCCAGCAAGCGCTTACTTGAAACGATTCATGGCAGCGGACAGCGACGTCGCAAGGAGGCCCGACTGTGGGGATAAACGGGAGTGTCGAGAGGCGGACGGTCCTCAAGGTGGCCGGGGCGTCGCTCGCGACGGCGGGGCTGGCCGCGACCACGGGCTGTGGGGGAGGCAGCGGTGGATCGGGCGACGGCACGGTCGAGATCCGCTTCGCCTGGTGGGGTGCCGAGGAGCGGGCCAAGCGCATCAACCAGTCCATCAAGCTCTTCGAGAAGAAGTACCCGAAGATCAAGGTGAAGACGGACTTCCAGGATTACGTGGCCTTTTGGGAGAAGTTCCAGACCCAGGCCGCGGGCGGAAATCCGCCGGACGTATTCCAGAACGCGGTCGCATTCCTGCGGAAGTACGACAAGAGAAGTGTTCTGCTCGACCTCAAGTCGCAAGTGGACGCGGGAAATCTGGACCTCAAGAACTTCCGCGCCGGAGTGGAGAAGGTCGGCGAGGTCGACGGGAAACTCCTCGGCGTACCGGTCGGCTCCAACACCATGTCACTCGTCATCGACGAGAAAGTCTTCAAAGCCGCCGGTGTGACGGCCGAACAGGGCTGGACCTGGGACCAGTACTTCGCCGCGCTCAAGAAGATCCATGACACCCAGAAGGTCGCGGGCGACACCGGCTACTTCGGGATCATGTACCTCTACGACCTCTATCTCCGCCAGAACGGCAAGGCGTTCTTCACCGAGGACGGACTCGGTTTCGAGGAGAGCGATCTGACGGAGTGGTGGCAGGACGGCTACAACCGCGTCAAGGCCGGCATCGTCACCGACCCGAAGAAGGTCGAGCAGCTCAAGCCCAAGTCGGCGCTGGCGTCCGGGGACGGGGCGTCCGAGTTCACCTGGGACAACTTCACCGTGCGCTATGCCACGGAGGGCGACAGCAGCTACGGCCTGGCGCCGATCCCCACGACCGACGGCAAGGAGACCGGCCAGTACCTCGGCTCGCTCATGCTGAGCGGTTTCGCGCGGACCAAGCACCCCAAGGAGGTCGCCCAGTTCATCTCCTTCATGGTGCACGACCCCGAGGTCGGCAAGATCATGGGCTACGACCGCGGCCTCCTGTCCACCACCGAGCAGTTCGACGCGTACAAGCCGACCGACGCCCCCAACCAGGCGATCGCGAAGTACGAGGCGGATGTCGCCGAGGCCGGACTGCTCGGGACCATCACGCCGCACCCGGCGGGCGCCGACACCGTGGAAGCCGCGTTCCTGCGGGTCGCCAGTGACATGTCGACGGGCAAGACCAAGGTCTCCGACGCCGTCAAGCAGTTCTTCTCCGAGGCGAAGACCGCCCTCGCCACCTGATGGGAACAGCAGTGACGACGCTCATCAAGGACTCTCCGCCGGACGCCCCGGAGAGGCGCCCCGGCCGCCCCATCGCCGTGAAGCGGCGGGGCCGCCGGGAGAACCTGGCCGGCTACCTCTTCATGTCCCCCTGGATCGCCGGCTTTCTGCTGCTGACCGCGGGGCCCATGGCCGCATCGCTCTATTTCGCGTTCACCGACTACAACCTCTTCGACTCCCCGAAGTGGATCGGCTTCGACAACTTCACCAGGATGCTCGACGACCCCCGGTGGCAGAAGTCGGTGGAGGTGACGGCGAAGTACGTCGTCATCGGCACCCCGCTGAAACTGCTCCTCGCACTCGGCGTGGCCCTGCTGCTCGCCCAGAGCAGGCGCGGACAGGCCTTCTACCGGGCCGCGTTCTACGCCCCCTCGCTGATCGGCGCGAGCGTGTCCATCGGCTTCGTCTGGCGTGCGCTGTTCTCCGACGACGCCGCCGTGGACCGTACGCAGTCGTTCCTCGGGTTCGACGTGGGCGGCTGGGTCGGCAACCCGGACTGGGTGCTCTACAGCCTGGTGGCACTCACCGTCTGGCAGTTCGGCGCCCCCATGGTCATCTTCCTGGCCGGCCTGAAGCAGGTGCCCAAGGAGCTGTACGAGGCGGCCGAGGTCGACGGCGCGGGACCGTTCAAACGGTTCTGGAGCATCACCCTACCGATGATTTCCCCGGTGCTGTTCTTCAACGTGCTGCTGGAGACCATCCACTCGTTCCAGATCTTCGGCTCCGCGTACGTCGTCTCCAACGCCACCTGCGGACCGGCCGACTCCACGCTCGTCTACACCTGTTACCTGTACCAGAAGGGCTTCAAGGAGGCCCAGATGGGCTTCGCCTCGGCGATGGCCTGGATGCTGCTGCTCGCCGTGGCCCTGGTGACGGTCGTCCTCTTCTGGTCCCAGAAGCGATGGGTGCACTACGAGGAGGCCTCCCGATGAGCACCACCACCACGACCACCGGCGTCCCCACGAGTACCGGCACCGGTACGAAGGCCGCCCCGCCGCGCAGGCCCCTGACGCTCGGGCGGAGGACCGGCGGGTCGCTCGTCTGGCACATCGGCGCCCTGCTCGTCCTCGCGGTCGTCCTCTATCCCGTCGTCTGGGTCCTCGGCGCCTCGTTCAAGCCCAGCCGGGAGATCATCGGCAGTCTGGAGCTCTTCCCGACCAGCCCGATCCTCCAGAACTTCAAGGGACTCGCCGACGGCATCGCGGACATCTCGATCGCCACGTTCTTCCAGAACTCGCTCTTCTACGCGCTCGGCTCCGTCGTCGGCATCCTGATCTCGTGCTCGCTGACGGCGTACGCGTTCGCCCGCATCCGGTTCGCCGGGCGCAACCTGATGTTCTCGCTGATGATCGGCACCCTGCTGCTGCCGTACCACGTGCTGCTCATCCCGCAGTACGTGATGTTCCAGAAGATGGAACTGATCAATACGTACGTGCCGCTGCTGATCGGCAAGTTCCTCGCCACCGAGGCGTTCTTCGTCTTCCTCATGGTGCAGTTCATGCGGAACCTGCCCAGGGAACTGGACGAGGCGGCACGGCTCGACGGCTGCGGGCATCTGCGGATCTACTGGTCGATCGTGCTGCCGCTGTGCCGCCCGGCCCTCATCACCAGTGCGATCTTCACCTTCATCAACGCCTGGAACGACTTCATGGGCCCGCTGATCTACCTCAACGAACCCTCCAAGTACACCGTCTCCCTCGGCATGATGATGTTCCGCGACCAGGAGGGCGTCGCCAACTACGGCGGCATGATCGCCATGTCGCTGGTGGCCCTGCTGCCCGTGCTGGCCTTCTTCCTCGCCTTCCAGCGCTACCTCATCGACGGTATGGCGACCTCCGGTCTGAAGGGCTGAACAGGTCATGACCCAGACGCGCACGAAGGCCCGTACGGCCGCCGCCACCGTCACGCGGCGTGAATCCGCCCTCGCCGAGCGGTTCGCGCTCTTCGCCGAGTGTCTGCTCACCGGGGTGTGGATCGCGGTGGCCTCGCTGCCCGTGGTCACCTATCCCGCCGCGTTCGCCGCCGGGGCACGGCATCTGCGACGGCGTACGCGCCATGAGGCGGGCGGCTGGCGGGAGTTCGTCGCGGACTTCCGCCTGGCCGTGCGCGGCGGGTGGGTCGCCGGGCTCGCCGGGTGGGCCGCAGCCCTCGCGGTGTGGGTGGATGTCCAGGCCGTGCGCGCGGGGATCCCCGGCGGCCCGTTCGTCGGGGCCGTCGGGCTGTTCGCGCTCATCGGGCTGGCCGTCGCCGGGCTGCGCGCGGCGGCCGTCTGGGAGCCCGGCGCCCGGTGGCGGGAACTGCTCGGCGCCGCCGGACGCCGTACCGTCCTCGACCCCGCCGGGTCCTTCCTGCTCGTCGGCGGACTGGCGGTCGTGGCCGTCTCGGGCTGGTTCGTGCCGCCGCTGGCCGTCCCCGTCCTGGGGGCCGTCGCGGCGGCGGCCCTCGCCGTGGAGGAGCGCGGCAGGCGCCGCCGCTGACCGGCCGGTCACGCTGCTTCGGCCGCCTCGACCGGCCTGACCGTTCCGAACAGAAACAAGGGTGGCGCCACGGCGTCACACCTCTCTCTGTCATGCACCTGACGTCTGCACCTGACCTCCTCGCAAGGAAAGGAAAGGCCATGTCCCCCATCCCCCGCAGGTCCCTCCTCAAGGCGGCCGCTGTCACCGGAGCCGCCGCCCAGTTCAGCTGGGCGCTGGGAACGCAGGACGCCCGGGCCGCGCAGGCCGCCCCGAGAGCCGAGGCCGCCGACGCGGACCCGGTGACCCTGGACTGGCTGGAGGACGGCGGCCTCGGCGAGGCCCCCGGCTCGACCGTGGGCGTGCCCTGGCCGAAGGGCGCGTACGACAAGGACCAGACGTTCGCGCTGACCGACGCCGACGGCAGGGCCGTGCCCGTGCAGTCCTGGCCGATCGGCTACTGGCCCGACGGCTCCCTGAAGTGGACCGCGCACGCGGTCGGGCCGGGAGCCGGGAGCGGAAAACTCACCCTCGACGCCGGATCGCCCGCCGCCCCGGAGAAGAAGGTCACGGTCGGCAGCGGCGGCGGCACCCTCACCGTCTCGACCGGGGTCATCACCGCGAAGATCGGCAGGAGCGGCTCCACCCTCGTCAAGTCCGTCACCCGCGGTTCGACGGAGATCGCCAAGGACGGCCGGCTCGTCCTGCTGCGCCAGCCCGAGATCGAGGACGGCGACCAGGGCGCCGAGACGTACGAGCGGTTCGAGAGCGTCATCGCGCAGGCCGAGGTCGAGCAGGACGGCCCCGTCCGTGCCGTGGTCCGCATCGACGGCAAACACCGCAAGGGCAGCCGGAGCTGGCTGCCCTTCTCGGTGCGGCTCTACTTCTACGCGGGCGGCGAATCCTTCCGCATGGTGCACACGATCACCTTCGACGGCACCCAGGAGCCCGGGAAGGCGAGCGGCGACTTCATCCGCGGGATCGGCGTGCGCTTCAAGGTGCCGATGCGCGATGCCGCGTACGACCGGCACATCCGGATCGGCGGGGAGGGGACCGGGCTGCTGCGCGAGGCGGTCAAGGGCGTCACCGGGCTGCGCCGGGACCCCGGCGCGGCCATCCGGACGGCCCAGTTCGAGGGGCAGAAACTGCCCGACCCGTCGACCTGGGACCAGCGGGTGACCACCCGGCTCCAGTACATCCCCGAGTGGGGCGACTACACCCTCTCGCAGCTGTCGGCGGACGGTTTCGGCGTGCGCAAGCGCACCAAGAAGGGGCACGGCTGGATCTCCGCGGGCGGTGGCCGGCGGGCCAGCGGCTTCGGGTACGTGGGCGGCGCGAGCGGCGGACTCGCCTTCGGGCTGCGGGACTTCTGGGAGAAGTTCCCCGCCCAGCTCGACATCCGCGACGCCCAGACCGACGAGGCCGAGGTCACCCTGTGGCTCTGGTCGCCCGAGTCGCAGCCCATGGACCTGCGCTTCTACCACGACGGCATGGGCCAGGACACGTACCCC
Source organism: Streptomyces liliiviolaceus (assembly GCF_018070025.1). Lineage (NCBI taxonomy): Bacteria > Bacillati > Actinomycetota > Actinomycetes > Kitasatosporales > Streptomycetaceae > Streptomyces > Streptomyces liliiviolaceus. Next base: position 1,019,219 of record NZ_JAGPYQ010000002.1, on the reverse strand, counting down.
GAACAGCTCGAAGGCCTCAACATCACCTACGAGGACTACGAGCCCGGCTTCGGCACCCCCTACGGCATCGCCCGCACCAGCGAACTCCTCTTCTGGGCCCACGAGTCGACCCCGAGCGCCGCGGCGATGGCGAAGCAGGTGGCCGCCGTACGCAAGCCGGCGCAGCTCGCCGCGCCGCCGGTACACCTCGTCAAGGCGGGCGTCTTCGGCCGGCTGTTCGCCGAACCGGACCGCTCCACCGCCGCCAAGGCGAAGATCGAGGACCATCTCGACTTCCTCTTCACCTACTACAAGGACCAGGTGGAGATGCGCAGGTGGTACGGCTTCTGGGACTACGGCGACATCATGCACACGTACGATCCGAGCCGGCACCAGTGGTGCTACGACGTCGGCGGCTACGCCTGGGACAACTCCGAGCTGTCGCCCGACCTGTGGCTCTGGTTCGCCTACATGCGCTCCGGTCGCGCCGACATCTTCCGCTTCGCGGAGGCCATGACGCGGCACACCGGCGAGGTCGACGTCTACCACCTGGGGCAGTGGGCCGGCCTCGGCACGCGGCACGGCGTGCAGCACTACGCCGACAGCGCCAAGCAGCAGCGCATCGCCAACACGACGTACCGGCGCTACTACTACTTCCTCACCGGGGACGAACGCGTCGGCGACCTCATGCACGCCAACGTCGACTCCGACGAGACGTTCCTCGTGCTCGACCCGATCCGCAAGATCCGCACCGAGCCGTACGAGCCGGACCGCAACGCCCTCTCGATCGGCTTCGGCACCGACTGGAGCGGGCTCGTGTCGGCGTGGCTCACCGAGTGGGAGCGGCGCGGGCCGAAGTGGGAGAAAGCGCGGGCGCGCGTGCTGTCCACGATGGAGACCATCGCCGCGCAGCCGAACGGGTTCGTCCAGGGCAGCGCGCTGTACGACCTCGACACCGGGAAGTTCGCCGTCGCGGACTCGGCCGTGGTGGGGGTCTCGCATCTCTCGGCGATGTTCGGGCTCGTCGAACTGAACGCCGAACTGCTCGACCAGATCGACATGCCGGAGTTCAAGGAGGCGTGGCTCGACTACTGCCGCTACTTCAACGCGACCAAGGCCGAACAGAAGGCCCGTTACGGGTCCGACTTCGGGTCGCTGCTGCTGTTCCAGGGGCACTCGCGGCAGGACGCGTACGCGGCGGTCGAACTGGGGGACGACGCGCTGGCCGCGCGGGCGTGGCGGCAGTTCTACAACAGTGCCGACACGTGGGACTACAAGGAGTCGACCGACTGGTCCACGAAGGAGGTGACGGGTCCGACGGGGCTCGTCGCCGGCAGCGAGGCGTCGTGGGTGTCGACGAACACGACTGCGTTGTACGGGTTGGCGGCGATTCAGAATCTGGCGCTGATCGGTGACCAGATGCCGTGACGCTACGGCGGGGGGGGCGCCCTTTAGGGGCGCGGGGAACTGCGCGGCCGGCCACGATGTGCCCGCAGTCGAGTACGTGCGCCTGCCCTGGCGCCTTTCAGGGGCGCGGGGAACTGCGCGACCAGCCACGACGTGCCTGCAGTGGCTCACGCGCCTGCGGTGGACCCCCTCCCGGGGGGATCGGGTGCGGGTCCGTTGTGGCTGGCCGCGCAGTTCCCCGCGCCCCCTCGGGAGCGCCCCTGGCGGGGCGACTCCCTGTGGGGCGGCCTCAGCGCATCCGGCCCAGGACGTCCCTGACCCGCCGCGCGTCCCGGAGGCGTTGTTCGTACGTGGCGCCCAGGGTCAGGAGAAGGAGGCCGACCAGGGCCGGCGGCGCCCAGCGGGGGACCGCGCCCATGGCCTGGGCGATGTACGGGGCCAGTTCGTGGAGCGCGACCAGGATCAGCGTGGCGCCGCCCAGGACGAGCGGGGCCCGCAGGCGGTGCCGGACGCCGAGGAGGGTGACGGCGAGTGCCGCGGAACCCAGCAGCAGGGGGCGCAGCCAGTTCGCGTCGCCCCAGACGGCCAGCAGGCTCGGCAGCAGCGTCACCGAGAGGCCGGGCCCGTACGCCGTCCAGGACGAGGCCTCCGCGTCACGGCTCCTGCGGGCGTACCCGAGCAGCAGCGCGGGCACGGTCACCGGCAGCGTGTACGCCTCCGGGGCGCCCACCTCCCAGGCAGCGAGCCGGACCCACGCGGCCAGCACGAACAGCACGGCCGCCGCATGGCCGACCCGCCTGCGGTCCTCGCGTACGGCCGTGCCCGCGGCGATCACCCCGCACAGGGCCAGGACCAGGGCGAGGACGGGCAGTTCGGCGGTCGCGAGGTCGATCGCCAGCAGTCCCGCGACGGCTCCCGTGATCTCGGCGGACACCGTCGTCGCGCGATCGCCGCACCGGGGCGCCAGCACCGCGGCAACGGCCGGCACCACCAGGACGAGCAGCGCGATGTGCTGCGGCCGCCAGTCGAGGGACACGCCCGTGGCACAGGCGAGCGCCGTGGCGTACGCGAGGGCGGTCGCGGTCGCGACGGCCCGGATGTGCGTCCCCTTCCGCAGGGCCGCCGCCGACGCGAACACCGCGGTCAGGGTTCCGAGCACGGCGAGCGTCGCCGCTTCGGAGGCCAGGGAGAGGGCCACGAGGTGCAGTGAGCCGAGGAGCGCGAGACAGAGCGCTGTGGTCGGGAGCAGAGCCGCGCGGCGGCCCGCAGTCGGGGAGTGGTCGACGGTCGTGGACGTGTACGCCGCTGCCGCCGGCAGCGCCACCGTGAGGGCGCCGTGCGTCAGAAGGGCTGCCGCGTAGGGGAGTTGTGCGATCGCGGGCAGGGGCAGGGTCGCGGACCAGGCCAGGAGCAGCGCCCCGCTCGGGGCGAAGGGGCGGAGCGCGCCGCTCCGGAACGTCAGGGCCAGCACCGCCGCCACCGCCGCCAGCACCAGCGGAGCGCTCTCCGTGCCGGACGTCCACGGCGCGGAGACCGTCACCGCGTCGCGGGCGTCCGACGGAGCCCCGGACCACGCGTGCGCGGCCCACCCGGCCGGGCCGAACAGGGTCAGGAGGACGAGGGGCAGGGCCCAGGCCACGGCGAGCGCCTGCACCGTCGCGGAGGACCGGAACAGGCCACGGCGTACGGTCCCGGGCAGCCAGGTGCCGCGTACCGACAGCAGTGCGATCGCGCAGGCCAGACAGGCCGGGACCGTCCACACACCGGGCAGGACCGTACGCAGCACGCCGTCCGCCGCGGCGACGGCGATCAGACCGCCGGCCGACGCCAGAGCGAGAGCGGCCCGCTCCTCGGGGGCACGCCAGGCGGCTCCGAGCGCGATCGCCGCGGCGAGGGCGAGGAGCGCCGCCGCACGGGCGGCGGCGCTCGGACCGGGGGCGTCCCAGGTGAGGACGCCGGCCGCCAGGACGCCGAAGGCGCCCGTTCCGTACGCGCCGACGGCGGCCACGATTCGTACGGACCGGATGGAGCGCACGGGGACGGAAAGGGCCAGCGCGGTGTCCGACGCGGCCGTCACCAGGAGTGCCGCCGTGATCGCGTGGTCGCCCGCGTCGGCCGCCACCGCCCAGAGCAGCAGGGGGAGTTGGGCCGCCGCCACGGCTGCCGGGAAGGGCAGTCGCAGGTCGCCGAGCACGCGGCCGTACGCCGTCCACAGCGCGGCCAGGAGAGCCGCCGCCGCTGCCGCGTAGCCGGTGCCGTCCACCGCGGAGAGGGAGACCTCGTGCAGGGCGTAGGCGTCGAGCACCGTCAGCGCGAGGCCGAGGCCCGCCACCGATTCCGCCGTCGAGCGGAGACCGCGCTTGAGCAGCGGCACCGGCGCGGCGAGCGCGGCCGCGGTGACCGCGCCGAGGACCGCCGACCGTCCGGCGATACCCATGTCGCCCCAGCTGACCAGCGTGAACGCGATGGCCGCGATGGTCAGCAGGACGCCGCCGAGCACGAGCAGCACGTTCTGCACACCGGGGGCCGTGGCCTCCGGGCGTCGGGGCCCGTGACCGCGCGGCGGCCAGGAGGCGGGGGCAGGGGCCGGGGCCGCCTGGGGCCCGGCCGACCGGAGCACGTCGAGCAGCCAGATCCGGCGGGCCAGCAACTGGGCCCTGCGGGCGTCCAGTTGCCACAGCTCGTGGTCGAGGATCCGCAACTCCTCGGCCGGCGGCGGAATGTTCATCATGCCTGGAGTGTGGTCCGGGTCACGTCCCACGGCATGAGCGTACGTACTCAGGACGTACTCAGATCCGTACCGGGCAGCCATGGGCAGCCATGGGCAGTCGTGCACGGTCATGGGCAGGCATGGCGCGTCATGGGCTTGTGCTGGGCGGGCAGACCCGGATCATGACACCCATGGACTGGACGCACTACCGCTTCCGCAGCCTCTGGATCCTCGCCGCCCCGCCCGACGACGTCTACGCCGCGCTGGCCGACCCGGAGCGCTATCCGCGCTGGTGGCCGCAGGTGCGCGAGGTGACACGCGTCGACGAGGTCAAGGGCGTCATCCGGATCCGCTCGGTGCTGCCGTACGACCTGGTCCTCACCGCCAGGGAGGTCCGGCGCGACCGGGCGGCCGGCGTCCTGGAGATCGCGATGACCGGTGACATGGACGGCTGGGCGCGGTGGACCATCACCGCCGACGGAACGGACGACGGGCCGGGCACCCGCGCCCAGTACGACCAGGAGGTGCACGTGACCAAGCCGCTGCTGCGACGGTTCGCGGTGCCGGGGCGGCCCGTCTTCCGCGCCAATCACGCGCTGATGATGCGGGCGGGGCGGCGAGGGCTCGCCGCCCACCTACGGGGGAACCGCGAAGCGGTTTGAAGGAAACGCACGGAGACCTGTATTGTTCGGTGCGTTCCCGGGCGATTAGCTCAGTGGGAGAGCGCTTCGTTCACACCGAAGAGGTCACTGGTTCGAACCCAGTATCGCCCACCGGGAAAGGCCGGTCCGTCACAGACGGACCGGCTTTTTGCATGGCTCCGCGCAGCGCGGCGCTCAGGCGGCCTCCGCCGGCAGTTCGGGCCGCAGGGGCCAGGACTGGTCGACCAGCTCCTCCGAACCGCTGCGGGCGAACCACGCCTGCAGGCCACGGGCCTGCGCCGCGTGCCAGCCGCCCTGCAGCGTGTGCAGTTCGGCCGGCGACAGCCGCTCCATACGGGTCGCGAACCGCCGCCCGATCGCCCGGACGACCTCCAGCGAGGCCAAGGCGTCGGCCGCCGCCTCGTGGGCGCCCTGCAACTCCACCTCGTAGTGCGCGCACAGGTCCGTCAGCGTGCGGCGGCCCTTGCGGTAGCGGTCCAGATACTTGTCGAGGACCCGCGGATCGAGGACGCGCAGCGGCGCGGACTCGAACCAGTGGTCCAGCGAGGACGCCCGGTGCCTGCGCAACTCCCGGTCCAGGAGCGTCAGATCGAAGGGCGCGTTCATCACCACGAGCGGCCGTCCCGCCGCGCTCTGGTCGGCCAGCTCCCTGACTATCTCGTCCATGACGGGCGACGGCCAGCGACCGCTGCGCCGCAGATGTTCGTCCGTCAGCCCGTGCACCGCCGTGGCGCCCTCGGGCACCGGCACCCCCGGATTCACCAGCCAGCGACGCACGCGCGGGCGGCTGCCGGGAGCGTCCTGGACGACGACTGCGGCCGACACGATCCGGTCGGTTTCGACGTCGACACCGGTCGTCTCCGTGTCGAAAGCGGTCAAGGGCCCTTCGTACCAGCACGTCATACGCACACAACTCCTCGTTCACCTTCGGCAGTTGACGCGCCGTCCCCTGCCCTTTTTGTGATACCCGGGCTGTTTGCGCCGTACGCCGGAAGGAGACAACAGAGGTACGGGTCTTTGCAGTTCAGCGACTCGTCGCGGGGATTCACCGGATTCGGAAGGCTGTTGGACATGGCGCTCGCGCAGCCCGAGCAGGGCGGGCTGCTGCCCCGGCGGACGGCACCGCATCGCGGCTCACTGGCCACCACCGCATGCATGGAGACACTGCAGGTCGGCTATCTGCACGCGGTGGCGGCCGCCTCGGGCTGCTCCCTGTCCCAGCCCTTTCCGGACAACGGCATCGACTGGCACGTCAGCCACAGCGCCCCCGGGCACACGGTCGACGACGAAGTCACCATCAAGGTGCAGCTCAAGTGCACGTACCAGATCCCGCCGAACCCGCCGGGCGCCGCCTTCTCCTTCACGCTCGACAACGCCCACCTGGAGAAGCTGGCCCGGACCCCGGTCTCGGTGCACAAAATACTGGTCGTGATGCTCGTGCCCAGATCGCAGGACGACTGGCTGCGCGCCGGCCACGAAGGCCTCGATCTGCGGCACTGCTGCTACTGGATCAACCTCGCCGGGCACCGGATCACCGGCCGGCGCAGGACCACCGTGCGGATACCGACCACGCGCGTCTTCGACGACAGGGCGCTCTGCGAGATCATGACGCGGGTCGGTACGGGAGGCATACCGTGACGCACCGCCCCTTCGACGAGCCCCTACGCCCCGTCAGGCCCCACCCCGTCGAGCCGCCGGGGCTGTGGGACCAGCCGCCGCGGCCCGACGAGGTCGATCCGGCCGTCCTCGGCGCGCTGCTGCTGCGGCACGGCTGGCAGCGCCGCGGCGGAGCACCCGGCCGGTACGGCCGCTGGACCCCGCCCGGGCCCGGCGGTTCCGGTACCAGTCTGCTCGTGCCGGAGAGCCGGGCGTTCCCGGACAGCGAGGACCTGCTGGGGGAGGCCCTCGTCGCGCTGTCCCGCAGCGGTTCGCCGTCCGCCCGTGACGTCCTGGTCGGCCTCGCCGTGCCCAGCGACGAGATCCACTGGTGGCGCGACGTACCGGTGGGCCCGGTCGGCACGTCGCCGTGGACGGTCGAGGAACAGATGCGTACGGCGGCCCGGCAGATCCTCCTCGCGGGCGCCCTCGCCACTCGCGGACGGGCCGGCTACCACGGCGCCCGCCACCGCAGGCCCGCCGCCGCGTCCCTGGAGAACGTGCTGGTCGGAGCCGCCCCCGGGGGCCGCCGCCTCACCGCCTTCGTCCCCGTCGCCACCGGCCGCCCGCTCGCCGTCCAACTCCACCAGGCGCTGTACGCGGCCCGTGAGGCGATCGACTACCGGCGAGCCACCGGTGGCATGGACGCGTTCGACGGGGCGGTCGAGGCGGGCGTGAGCCATGAGCTGACGGAGGCGCTCGCGGCGCTGGTACGGGGTACGGAGGGCGCCAGGATCGCCGTCGAGTGGGCGCCCGCCGCCGGGGTCCCCGAGGGGTGCGCGGCGTCCGCGGAGCCCGTCGAGTTCTCGCCCGGCGACCTGCCCGCGCTGCGTGAGGCGGGCGCCCGCTATCTGCGCGAGGAGCCGTCCGTGCCCGTGCGCATCACCGGGGCCGTGGTGCGGATGCGCAGGTCAGGGCCGCGCGGCGACGGAACGGTACGGCTGAAGGTCATCGCGGGAGCCGAGGTGCCGCACGTGCGGATGACCCTCGACGAGGAGTCGTACCGGATCGCGGGGCAGGCCCATCTCGTCGGACTCCCGGTGCGGGTGCACGGCCGGCTGGAGAGCCGCGGCGGATTCCGGCGTCTGACCGGCGCGTCCGGGGTGACACCGGTCCAGGTCGACGAGGCGGAGCGCGACCGCCTGCTGAAGTCCCTCCAGGAGAACCTCGACTTCTTCGAGGAGGCGTGCACGGAGGACTGACGCGGGCCGCGGAAGGGCCACGGACGGGGTGAGGGCTGGCCGACGGCGGGCTGGGAGCGGGCGGGGGGCGGGCGTGGGGATAACCGTTTCGCGGTCGGTGCCCCCGGCTCGGTACGATCGCTTCCACGACGCGCGCAGGAGTCGCCGCACGCGTTCCCTTCAGGCAGGAGAGTCCGGTGTCAGACGTCCGTGTGATCATCCAACGCGATTCCGAGCGGGAAGAGCGCGTGGTGACGACGGGGACTACGGCGGCCGAGCTCTTCGCCGGTGAGCGCACCATCGTCGCCGCGCGCGTGGCGGGCGAGCTGAAGGACCTCGCGTACGAGGTGAAGGACGGCGAGACCGTCGAGAGCGTCGAGATCTCCTCCAAGGACGGCCTCGACATCCTGCGCCACTCCACCGCGCACGTGATGGCCCAGGCCGTGCAGGAGCTGTTCCCCGAGGCCAAGCTGGGCATCGGCCCGCCGGTCAAGGACGGCTTCTACTACGACTTCGACGTGGCGCGGCCCTTCACCCCCGAGGACCTCAAGGCCGTCGAGAAGAAGATGCAGGAGATCCAGAAGCGCGGCCAGCGCTTCTCCCGCCGGGTCGTCACCGACGAGGCCGCCCGCGAGGAGCTGGCCGACGAGCCGTACAAGCTGGAGCTCATCGGCATCAAGGGCGCCGCTTCGAGCGACGACGGCGCGGACGTCGAGGTGGGCGGCGGCGAGCTGACCATCTACGACAACCTCGACGCCAAGACCGGCGACCTGTGCTGGAAGGACCTCTGCCGCGGTCCCCACCTGCCCACCACCCGCAACATCCCGGCGTTCAAGCTGATGCGCAACGCCGCCGCCTACTGGCGCGGCAGCGAGAAGAACCCGATGCTCCAGCGCATCTACGGCACCGCCTGGCCCACCAAGGACGAGCTCAAGGCGCACCTGGAGTTCCTCGCCGAGGCCGAGAAGCGCGACCACCGCAAGCTCGGCAGCGAACTGGACCTGTTCTCCATCCCGGAGCAGATCGGCTCGGGCCTCGCGGTCTTCCACCCCAAGGGCGGCATCGTCCGCCGTGTCATGGAGGACTACTCGCGGCGCCGCCACGAGGAGGAGGGGTACGAGTTCGTCTACACCCCGCACGCCACCAAGGGGAAGCTCTTCGAGACCTCGGGCCACCTGGACTGGTACGCCGACGGCATGTACCCGCCCATGCAGCTCGACGAGGGCGTGGACTACTACCTCAAGCCCATGAACTGCCCGATGCACAACCTGATCTTCGACGCGCGCGGCCGCTCCTACCGCGAACTGCCGCTGCGCCTCTTCGAGTTCGGGACCGTGTACCGGTACGAGAAGTCGGGCGTCGTGCACGGCCTGACCCGCGCACGCGGCTTCACCCAGGACGACGCGCACATCTACTGCACCAGGGAGCAGATGGCGGAGGAGCTCGACAAGACGCTCACCTTTGTCCTCGGCCTGCTGCGGGACTACGGCCTGACCGACTTCTACCTGGAGCTGTCCACCAAGGACCCGGAGAAGTTCGTCGGCTCGGACGAGGTGTGGGAGGAGGCCACCGAGACGCTGCGGCAGGTGGCCGAGAAGCAGGGTCTCCCGCTCGTCCCGGACCCGGGCGGCGCCGCGTTCTACGGGCCGAAGATCTCCGTCCAGACCAAGGACGCGATCGGCCGGACCTGGCAGATGTCGACCGTGCAGCTCGACTTCAACCTGCCGGAGCGGTTCGACCTGGAGTACACGGGGCCCGACGGCACCAAGCAGCGGCCGGTCATGATCCACCGTGCCCTGTTCGGTTCGATCGAGCGCTTCTTCGCGGTGCTGCTTGAGCACTACGCGGGCGCGTTCCCGGCGTGGCTGGCGCCCGTCCAGGCGGTGGGCATCCCGATCGGCGACGCGCACATCGACTATCTGCACAAGTTCGCCGCCGAGGCGAAGAAGAAGGGGCTGCGGGTCGAGGTCGACTCGTCCTCCGACCGTATGCAGAAGAAGATCCGCAACGCCCAGAAGCAGAAGGTGCCCTTCATGGTCATCGCGGGCGACGAGGACATGGCCGCCGGTGCCGTCTCCTTCCGTTACCGCGACGGCTCCCAGGAGAACGGCATCCCGCTCGACGAGGCCATCGCGAAGATCGCGAAGGTCGTCGAGGAGCGCGTGCAGAACTGAGCGACCCGCAGCCCGCGGTGCCCACCCGCACTCCGTGGCGTGCGACGGAAAGCCCCCGGCCGGCTCAGCCGCCCGGGGGCTTCTCGTTGCCCTCGTCGGCGAAGACCTGGAGCAGCCACGACGAGAACGACCCCGTCACCGCGCCGAGCAGGGCGAGCCCGCAGGCCATCAGGCCCACCGCGATCAGCCGCCCCACGGGCGTCACGGGAGCCACGTCGCCGTACCCCACGGTCGCCAGCGTCGCGCAGGTCCACCACACCGCGTCGCCGAAGGTGTGGATCGTCGCGTCCGGTGCCGTGCGCTCCTGCTGGAAGACGGCGAGCGCGCCCGCGAAGCCGAGCAGGGACACGGCCAGACCCGCGTACGTGATCACGCGGGCGTGCAGGGCCAGCCGGGGCCGCCCGCGTCGGCGCTGCACGGTCTCGTAGACCTTCACCACGCGCAGGGGGCGCAGCAGGGGCAGAATGAGGACGACCGTGTCCAGCCAGTGCGTCCGTACGAACCGGGGCCCCTGGCTGCTCAGCCGCCAGCGCACGGCGTAGTCGACGGCGAAGACCGCCCAGGCCGCCAGCATCGCCGCGACACAGGCGCTCGGCCACGGCTCGGGCAGCGCGTGGCCCAGCACCCGGATCGCGTACGAGACGAAGAAGAGCGCCGAGGCGACGACGAGCGGCAGCTCGGTGCGGCGCTCCCAGCGGGTCGTGCGGGTGTCGTCGTCCATCACCTCAGCTTGGCGGCGGGCCCTTTCGCGCGGTACCCGGCGACACGCCGCGAACGGGCGAAGCCATATGCTTCACCTCATGACGAGTGAGCCGGAGCAGCAGATCGGAGTCGGCACACAGGACGCGTTCCAGCGCCTGTGGACGCCCCACCGGATGGCCTACATCCAGGGTGAGAACAAGCCGACCGGTCCCGGGGCCGGCGACGGCTGTCCCTTCTGCTCGATTCCGGCGAAATCCGACGAGGACGGGCTCGTCATCAAGCGCGGCGAGCAGGTCTACGCGGTGCTCAACCTGTACCCGTACAACGGTGGGCATCTGATGGTCGTGCCCTACCGGCATGTCGCGGACTACACCGATCTGACCGTCCCGGAGACCGCCGAGCTCGGTGAGCTGACCAAGCAGGCGATGACCGCGCTGCGGACCGCGTCCGGTGCGCACGGCTTCAACATCGGCATGAACCAGGGTTCGGTGGCGGGGGCCGGGATCGCCGCGCACCTCCACCAGCACATCGTGCCCCGCTGGGGCGGGGACACGAACTTCATGCCGGTCGTCGGGCACACCCGGGTGCTGCCCCAACTCCTCGCGGACACCCGGAAGATGCTCGCGGAGGCCTGGCCGTCGGTCTGAGGCCCGGCCTCCCGGAGGTCCACCCGGGGTGGACGCCTACGCGTCGTACAGATCCGCCTTCCGCGGGGAGACGTCCTGGACGGCCCCGCTGAGGGCGGACGAGCGGCTGCCGAACTTCGTCGTGTCCACGCCGTTGTCGTTGAGCACGCGGATCGCCGCCGAGTGCACCACCCGCAGCACGGGGGTCGCGGCGCGCAGCGCGTCGTCCGCCATGAAGCGGTGCCGCCAGGGCTTGGCCGCCCAGGCGTGCCGCAGACCGAAGGGCTCCGGCAGGATCAGCTTGCCGCCGAGGTGGTCGAGGATCGGCGGATACCAGGTGAAGGGCGCGCGCACCGCGAGCCGTACGACCTCGTCCGCGTCGATCAGCGGCAGCTTCTGCGTCTTGGTCTCCCAGAACCTGACGGTCTTCGGGACCGTCTTCGTCTTGGCGGCGGGCCCGCCGAAGAACAGCGAGTGCACGGGGCCCAGGGCGTGTCCGGTGACCTCGATGCGCAGCGTCTCGTGCAGCACGGTGACGGTGATCAGCATCGTGATGACCAACTGGCCGTCCCAGAGGGTCCACTGCACCCCGAGGTAGTGGCGGTCACCGCTGCCGAACTGCTGCTTGTTGCAGATCTCCTGTATTTTGTGCGTCTTGACCTGGTAGGCGTCCACGTCGGTGCCGCCCGGGCGGGAGACCGAACCGGCGTTCTCGTTGATCGGTGTGACCACCCAGTGCTTTATCGAAGGCGCCGGGAAACCACCGGTGTTGAGGGGGCCGCGCTCCAGCATGCGCAGCTGGTCGTGGATCGACCGGATGACGTCCCAGCTGCGGAACGGGTGGATCTCCTTGGTGGAGTCCGCCGACACCAGGTCCTCGGCGAGCTGCCAGGTGCCCCAGCGCGTACCCATGCCCAGTATTCCCTTGGGGCCCGCGTAGAAGACCGAGTTCGACTGCTGCTCCGCGCTCAGCCGTGCCAGGCCCTGGCGCAGCCGCTCGGCCTCCGTCTCGCCGGGGCTGCCGGGCACCGCCTCGGGAATCTTGGCGCCGATGCCGCCGCCCGCGAGCAGGCTGCTCCAGCGCTCCCGCAGATCGCGGGCGGTGCGCTCACAGATCTGCTTCGCCCAGACCCAGCCGAGGACGGGCGCGACGATCGCCGCGCGTGCGTACCACGCCCAGAAGCCGCCGAAGGGCATCTTGAGCAGGAAGAGGACCGCCAGGCCGCCCACCCCGATCAGGATCGCGGTGCCGAGGGCTCCGGCCCGCTTGTCCTCGGACTTGGCGACCGAGCGGCGGATCTGGAAGACCAGCAGCCACAGGAGCAGACCGGGCAGGAAGATCAGGCCGGTCAGCACCATCACGGCGGTGAGCCAGCTGTCCCGCTCCTTGCGGATGCGGTTCGCCGCCAGGCAGTGCTCGACGACCACCTGCGGTTCCGTGCCGAAGGACTGGATGAGCGGGCTGCGGCCGCCGCCCAGCAGCCGGACCTGCACGGCCCGGGCGAAGGCCTCGCCCAGGTTCGGCTTGAAGATCGAAGCCCACTTCTGGCCCGGTGAGACCTTCGACTGGTGCCACTCGCTGTTGGCGTCGAGGATCGCTTCGACGGGGCTGTCCCGATAGGCCGCGGAGGCGAGCGCGAACGTCGCCGCCGTCTGTCCCGCGGAACCCGAGAGCGGTACCTGTGCTCCCGGACTGAAATCGAATGCGTCGTCCGCCATTACCGCCCCCATCGCCGCCTTGCCCCGCTGCTGCGGCATTCCCGACTTCGGTGCTCCGCACACCTGTTGATCAGGTCATCGTCTTGATCAGGTTCTCAGAGTATCGCCAGGGGCCGACATTCGTCGGCGGACGGCCCCGGCCGCCCGCCGATCGAAGGGGAGATCAACTAATGAGATCCCTGCGCCTGTTCACGGATCCTGTCGGTCAACTGCGGTGGCATGGGCTCGTGCCGGGCGTAGGTGCGGTCGAACCGTGCGGTGCCGTGCGAGAGGGAGCGCAGATCGACCGCGTACCGTCCGATCTCGATCTCCGGGACCTCGGCCCGTACGAGGGTCCGGCCGCCCGGTGCCTGCTCGGTGCCGACGACCCGGCCGCGCCGGCCCGACAGATCGCTCATCACGGCCCCCACGTACTCGTCGCCCACCAGGACCGTCACCTCGGCGACCGGCTCCAGGAGATGGATCCGGGCGTCGGTCGCGGCCTCCCGCAGGGCGAGCGCGCCGGCGGTCTGGAACGCCGCGTCCGAGGAGTCCACGGAGTGCGCCTTGCCGTCGGTCAGCGTGATCCGCACGTCGATGAGGGGATAGCCCGCGGTCACGCCCCTGGCGGCCTGGGCGCGCACCCCCTTCTCCACGGACGGGATGAACTGCCGGGGCACGGCGCCGCCCACCACCTTGTCGACGAACTCGATGCCGGAGCCGCCGGGCAGCGGTTCCACCTCGATCTCGCAGATCGCGTACTGCCCGTGCCCGCCGGACTGCTTCACATGACGGCCGCGCCCGGCGGACTTGGCGGCGAACGTCTCCCGCAGGGACACCTTGTGCGGTACGACGTCGACCTGGACGCCGTACCGGTTGCGCAGCCGTTCCAGGGCGACGTCCGCGTGGGCCTCGCCCAGGCACCACAGGACGACCTGGTGGGTGTTCTGGTTCTGTTCCAGGCGCATGGTGGGGTCCTCGGCGACGAGCCGGCCAAGGCCCTGCGAGAGCTTGTCCTCGTCGGCCTTGCTGTGTGCCTGGATGGCGAGCGGCAGCAAGGGGTCGGGCATCTGCCACGGCTCCATCAGGAGCGGATCGTCCTTGGCCGAGAGCGTGTCACCGGTCTCGGCGCGGTTCAGCTTGGCCACACAGGCCAGATCGCCCGCGATCGCGTGCGTGAGGGCGCGCTGCTGCTTGCCGAAGGGCGCGGACAGGGCGCCGATGCGTTCGTCGACGTCGTGGTCCTCGTGGCCGCGGTCGGCGAGCCCGTGCCCGGAGACGTGCACCGTCTCGTCCGGGCGCAGCGTCCCGGAGAACACCCGCACCATCGAGACGCGGCCGACGTACGGGTCGGAGGCGGTCTTCACGACCTCGGCGACCAGCGGCCCGTCGGGATCGCAGGCCTTGACCCGGCGGGCCCGGCCGTCCGGGGTCGTGACCACCGGGGCCTCGCGCTCCAGCGGCGTCGGGAAGCCGCCCGTGATCAGTTCGAGCAGTTCCACCGTGCCCAGCCCCTGCCGGGCGCCCTCGGCGGCGGGCGCGGCGGCCAGCACCGGATGGAAGACCCCGCGTGCGACGGCCCGCTCCAGGTCCTCCACGAGTGTCCTGAAATCGATCTCCTCACCGCCGAGATAGCGGTCCATGAGGGTCTCGTCCTCGCTCTCCGAGATGATTCCCTCGATCAGCCGGTTGCGGGCCGACTCGATGAGCGGCATCTGCTCGGGGCCCGGCTCGGACTCCTTGCGCTCCCCGGACGAGTAGTCGAACAGCCGCTGCGAGAGCAGCCCGATCAGCCCCGTCACCGGCACATGCCCGTCGGGGCCCGCGGAGCCGTGCAGCGGCAGGTACAGCGGCAGTACGGCGTCGGGGTCGTCCCCGCCGAAGGCGTCCGCGCAGATCCGGGTCATCTCGTCGAAGTCGGCCCGCGCCGATTCCAGATGCGTCACCACGATGGCTCTCGGCATGCCGACCGCCGCGCACTCCTCCCACACCATGCGCGTCGAGCCGTCCACGCCGTCCGAGGCCGAGACGACGAAAAGGGCCGCGTCCGCCGCTCGCAGACCGGCCCTCAGCTCGCCGACGAAATCGGCGTAACCGGGAGTGTCCAGCACATTTATCTTGTATCCGTCCCAGTCGACCGGGACCAGGGAGAGCTGCACCGAGCGCTGCTGCCGGTGCTCGATCTCGTCGTAGTCGGAGACGGTGCCGCCGTCCTCCACACGGCCCGCCCTGTTCACCGCTCCCGCCGTCAGCGCGAGAGCCTCCACCAGAGTCGTCTTGCCCGAACCGCTGTGGCCGACCAGCACCACATTCCGTACGGACGCGGGGTGGTCGGCCGCCGTAGCCCTGCCGGCGGCTCCGGGGTGTGCGTTCGCCTTGTCGCCCATGGAATTGCCTCCCGTGCACGGTGAGGTCACTGGGGGCGCGGGCCGGCGGATCCGCGAATGGCGGCTCCGATGACGCCCGCGGTGCCATCGAGCTTTGCACTCGCGTCACGGTGCGTCCATACAACGGACGCGATCGCGCCGCCGCCCCGTCGAGGCCCACGGATGTCACCAGGACGTGACCCGGGGCGTGGGTGCCCGACCGTCGCACACGCGCACGCGTGGCTACGATGGGCCAGCCGGTGGCCAGCAGGGCCGCCCGGCCACACCGACCGTCGGGAAGGCCATGCTGAACAAGTACGCGCGTGCATTCTTTACGCGTGTCCTCACACCGTTCGCCGCGTTTCTCATCCGCCGGGGGGTGAGCCCCGACACGGTCACTCTCCTGGGCACGGCCGGAGTGGTGGCGGGCGCGCTGGTCTTCTACCCCCGCGGAGAGCTCTTCTGGGGCACGATCGTCATCACGCTCTTCGTGTTCTCGGACCTGGTCGACGGCAACATGGCGCGCCAGCTGGGCCGCTCCAGCCGATGGGGCGCCTTCCTCGACTCGACACTCGACCGGGTGGCCGACAGCGCGATCTTCGGCGGCTTCGCCCTCTGGTATGCGGGCAACGGCGACGACAACGTCCTGTGCGCCGTGTCGATCTTCTGCCTGGCCAGCGGTCAGGTGGTGTCGTACACCAAGGCCCGGGGCGAGTCGATCGGTCTGCCCGTCGCCGTCAACGGCCTGGTCGAGCGCGCCGAACGCCTGGTGATCTCGCTGGTCGCGGCGGGCCTGGCGGGCTTCCACAAGACCTTCGGCGTGCCCGGCATCGACGTACTGCTGCCGATCGCGCTGTGGATCGTCGCCGTGGGCAGTGTCGTCACCCTGGTCCAGCGCGTCGTCACGGTGCGCCGCGAGGCCGCCGAGGCCGACGCGGCGGTCGCCGCCCCGCCGGGGAACTCACCGGAGAGCACCTCGCGCAACAGCGAGGCCACCTCGTGAGCGGTCTGCGGGACCAGCTGACCTACGGGGCCTACGCCGCGGGCTGGGGAGCCGTCAAGAAGCTCCCCGAACCGGTGGCCGTGCGCCTCGGCCGCACCATCGCCGACATCACCTGGAAGCGGCGCGGCAAGGGCGTACTGCGTCTGGAGTCGAACTACGCGCGCGTGCTGCCCGACGCGAGTCCCGAGCGGCTCGCGGAGCTGTCCCGCGCGGGCATGCGTTCGTATCTGCGCTACTGGATGGAGTCGTTCCGGCTGCCCGCCTGGAGCAAGGAACGCATCAGGAGCGGTTTCGAGCCGAAGGACCTGCACCATCTGACCGAGGGGCTCGCGGCGGGCAAGGGTGTCGTCCTCGCGCTGCCGCACCTGGGCAACTGGGACCTGGCGGGCGCCTGGGTCACCACCAGGCTGGAGACGCCGTTCACGACGGTCGCCGAGCGCCTCAAGCCCGAGAAGCTCTACGACCGGTTCGTGGCGTACCGCGAGGGCCTCGGAATGGAGGTGCTGCCGCACAGCGGCGGCACCGCGTTCGGCACGCTGGCCAGGCGGCTGCGCGACGGCGGCCTGGTCTGCCTGGTCGCCGAACGCGACCTGTCCGCCTCCGGGGTCGAGGTCTCCTTCTTCGGGGACACCACCCGGATGCCCGCCGGCCCGGCGCTGCTCGCCCAGCAGACCGGCGCGCTGCTGCTGCCGGTGACCCTGTGGTACGACGACTCGCCCGTGATGCGTGGCCGGGTCCATCCCCCCGTCGACGTACCCGAGTCAGGTACGCGGGCCGAGAAGACGTCTGTCATGACGCAGGCGCTGGCCGATGCCTTCGCCACGGGGATCGCCGACCATCCGGAGGACTGGCACATGCTGCAACGCCTGTGGCTCGCCGACCTGGAGCCCCGCCCGGGGACGGCCGAGAGGGAGCCGGTCCCGGGGCCGTCCGGCGGGGAGCCCCCGTCCGCGGCGGCACACGACGACCAGGTCCGGCCGGGGGAGCGCCCATGAGGATCGGCATCGTCTGCCCGTACTCCTGGGACGTCCCCGGGGGAGTGCAGTTCCACATCCGCGACCTGGCCGACCACCTCATCGCGCTCGGGCACCATGTGTCCGTCCTCGCGCCCGCCGACGACGACACACCGCTCCCGCCGTACGTCGTCTCGGCGGGCCGTGCCGTCCCGGTGCCGTACAACGGCTCGGTCGCGCGCCTGAACTTCGGGTTCCTGTCGGCCGCGCGGGTGCGCCGCTGGCTGCACGACGGCACGTTCGACGTGATCCACATCCACGAGCCGGCCTCGCCCTCCCTCGGCCTGCTGGCCTGCTGGGCGGCGCAGGGGCCGATCGTCGCCACCTTCCACACGTCGAACCCGCGGTCCCGCGCGATGATCGCCGCGTACCCGATCCTGCAGCCCGCGCTGGAGAAGATCAGCGCGCGGATCGCGGTGAGCGAGTACGCCCGGCGCACGCTCGTCGAGCACCTGGGCGGCGACGCCGTGGTCATCCCGAACGGCGTCGACGTGGACTTCTTCGCGAAGGCCGAGCCCAACCCCGAGTGGCAGGGCGGCACGCTCGGCTTCGTGGGCCGCATCGACGAGCCCCGCAAGGGCCTGCCGGTCCTCATGAAGGCGCTGCCGAAGATCCTCGCCGAGCGGCCGGAGACCCGGCTGCTGGTCGCGGGACGCGGCGACGAGAAGGAAGCGGTCGAGAAGCTTCCGGCGGAACTGCGCTCGCGCGTCGAGTTCCTCGGCATGGTCAGCGACGAGGACAAGGCGCGGTTCCTGCGCAGCGTCGACGTGTACGTGGCGCCCAACACCGGCGGCGAGAGCTTCGGGATCATCCTGGTCGAGGCGATGTCGGCGGGTGCGCCCGTGCTCGCCTCCGACCTCGACGCGTTCGCCCAGGTCCTCGACCAGGGCGCGGCGGGCGAACTGTTCACCAACGAGGACGCGGACGCGCTGGCCGCGTCGGCGGTACGGCTCCTCGGCGATCCGGCGCGACGCGCGGAACTGCGCGAGCGGGGGAGCGCGCATGTGCGGCGCTTCGACTGGTCGACGGTCGGTGCGGACATCCTGTCCGTGTACGAGACCGTCACGGACGGCGCGGCGGCGGTAGCGGCGGCGGACGAACCGGCGGAGCCGGGGGGTTTGCTGGCCCGCTTCGGGTTGGCCCGCGACTGACCCTCCGGGGGGGCGGGGGTGTTTCGGCTGCGGGCCGGTGGGGGCTGGTCGCGCAGTTCCCCGCGCCCCTTAGGGGCGGGGCTTCGCCCCTGCCCACCCGTCCGCCGGACGGGATGAAAAGCACGGCGAAGCCGGCTTTTCAGGGGCGCGGGGAACTGCGCGACCAGCCCCCACCGGGCCCGCACCCGGAAACGGTCGCACAGGCGCCGCAGGCGCCATCCGGGGGCGCCGCCGAGCAAGGCGCCCCCACCGGTAGCGTGTGCCCCCGTGACCTCCACACTGATCTGGATCGTGGTCGCCCTCGCGGCGATCGGCCTCTACCTGAGCTGGACGGCGGGCCGCCTCGACCGCCTGCACTCCCGCATCGACGCAGCCCGCGCGGCCCTCGACGCACAGCTCCTGCGCCGCGCCTCGGTCGCCCAGGAACTCGCCACCGCCGGCGTGCTCGACCCGGCCGCGTCGATGGTGCTCTACGAGGCCGCGCACGCCGCCCGGCAGGCCGAGGAGGACCACCGGGAGGTCGCCGAGAGCGACCTCAGCCAGGCGCTGCGGGCCGTCTTCGGGGAGACCGAGCAGGTGGAGGCGGTCCAGGCGGCCCCGGGCGGCGAGGACGCGGCCCGCGAGCTCGCCCAGGCGGTCCGCCGCGTACCGATGGCCCGGCGCTTCCACAACGACGCCGTACGCGCGGCCCGCGCCCTGCGCCGCCACCGCAAGGTGCGCTGGTTCCGGCTGGCCGGGCACGCCCCGTTCCCGCTGGCCTTCGAGATGGACGACGAGCCCCCGACGGCGCTCGCGGACCGCCCCGGAACGTAGAGGTCCGGCCGGCGGAGGCCGTGGCCCGCGCGGGTGCGTGAATCCCGGACAAGGCCCTGACCAGCGAAAAAGCTCGGCGTGGACCGGAAAATGAGCCACCGCCTACCCATTGGCCCTTGCTGTGGCCTGGTCCCCGGGCGTTTCCTCGGTGTTTGCAGAAGCCCTCTTTCACCGAGTGAGGTCAACCCGTGTCCAGCACGCTCTCCCACCCCGTCCAGCCCACCGACACCCCGGCCACCGGCACCGCGCGCGTGAAGCGCGGCATGGCCGAACAGCTCAAGGGTGGCGTGATCATGGACGTCGTCACGCCCGAGCAGGCGAAGATCGCCGAGGACGCGGGCGCCGTGGCCGTCATGGCCCTGGAGCGGGTCCCCGCCGACATCCGCAAGGACGGCGGCGTGGCGCGCATGTCCGACCCGGACATGATCGAGGGCATCATCGAGGCCGTCTCGATCCCGGTGATGGCCAAGTCGCGCATCGGCCACTTCGTGGAGGCCCAGGTCCTGCAGTCCCTCGGCGTCGACTACATCGACGAGTCCGAGGTGCTCACCCCCGCCGACGAGGTCAACCACTCCGACAAGTGGGCCTTCACGACCCCCTTCGTCTGTGGTGCCACCAACCTGGGCGAGGCTCTGCGCCGCATAGCCGAGGGCGCCGCCATGATCCGCTCCAAGGGTGAGGCCGGCACCGGCAACGTCGTCGAGGCCGTCCGCCACCTGCGCCAGATCAAGAACGAGATCGCCCGGCTGCGCGGCTACGACAACAACGAGCTGTACGCCGCCGCCAAGGAGCTGCGCGCCCCGTACGAGATCGTCAAGGAGGTCGCCGAACTGGGCAAGCTCCCGGTCGTGCTGTTCTCCGCGGGTGGCGTGGCCACTCCCGCCGACGCCGCCCTGATGCGCCAGCTCGGCGCCGAGGGTGTCTTCGTCGGCTCCGGCATCTTCAAGTCCGGCGACCCGGCCAAGCGCGCCGCGGCCATCGTGAAGGCCACCACCTTCTACGACGACCCGAAGATCATCGCGGACGCCTCCCGCAACCTGGGCGAGGCCATGGTCGGCATCAACTGCGACACCCTCCCCGAGTCCGAGCGCTACGCGAACCGCGGCTGGTAGTCCGTCCGGACGGACAACTCCCTCCGGACGAAAACCACCCTCTCCAGGGCACCCCTTCACACAAGGCAGGCACTCCGTAGATGAGCACCACCCCCGTCATAGGCGTCCTGGCCCTCCAGGGCGACGTACGGGAGCACCTCATCGCCCTGGCCGCGGCGGACGCCGTGGCCAGGCCGGTGCGGCGCCCCGAGGAACTCGCCGAGGTCGACGGACTGATCGTCCCCGGCGGTGAGTCCACCACCATCTCCAAACTGGCCGTCCTCTTCGGCCTCATGGAGCCCCTTCGCGCGCGCGTGCGGGACGGTCTGCCCGTCTACGGCAGCTGCGCGGGCATGATCATGCTCGCCGACAAGATCCTCGACCCGCGCTCGGGCCAGGAGACCATCGGCGGCATCGACATGATCGTGCGCCGCAACGCCTTCGGACGGCAGAACGAATCCTTCGAGGCGAAGGTCGACGTGACGGGCATCGAGGGCGATGCTGTGGAGGGACTCTTCATCCGGGCCCCCTGGGTGGAATCGGTGGGCGCGGAGGCCGAGGTACTGGCCGAGTACGGCGGTCACATCGTCGCCGTACGCCAGGGCAACGCGCTCGCCACGTCGTTCCATCCGGAACTGACCGGCGACCACCGCGTGCACGCGCTCTTCGTCGACATGGTGCGCGCGACCCGGACAGCGGCGTCCTAGTAGGATCTGGGGGTCCCCCAGGCTCTCGAAGCCTCGGGTATTCGTACTGGTTGGGTTACGCGAAGGAGACAGGCAGATGTCCGGCCACTCTAAATGGGCCACGACGAAGCACAAGAAGGCCGTGATCGACGCCAAGCGCGGCAAGCTCTTCGCGAAGCTGATCAAGAACATCGAGGTCGCGGCGCGCATGGGCGGCGTGGACCTCGACGGCAATCCGACGCTTTACGACGCCGTGCAGAAGGCCAAGAAGTCCTCGGTCCCGAACAAGAACATCGACTCCGCGGTCAAGCGCGGCGGTGGTCTCGAAGCCGGTGGCGCCGACTACGAGACGATCATGTACGAGGGGTACGGCCCGAACGGTGTCGCGGTGCTCATCGAGTGCCTCACCGACAACCGCAACCGTGCCGCCTCGGACGTACGCGTCGCCATGACCCGCAACGGCGGCAACATGGCCGACCCGGGTTCCGTCTCGTACCTCTTCAACCGCAAGGGCGTCGTCATCGTCCCCAAGGGCGAACTGTCCGAGGACGACGTCCTGGGTGCCGTGCTCGACGCGGGTGCCGAGGAGGTCAACGACCTCGGTGACACCTTCGAGGTCCTCTCCGAGGCCACCGACCTGGTCGCGGTGCGCACCGCGCTCCAGGAGGCCGGCATCGACTACGACTCCGCCGACGCCAACTTCGTCCCGACCATGCAGGTCGAACTGGACGAGGAGGGCGCCCGGAAGATCTTCAAGCTCATCGACGCCCTTGAGGACAGCGACGACGTGCAGAACGTCTTCGCCAACTTCGACGTGAGCGACGAGGTCATGGAGAAGGTCGACGCGTAGCACCGCGCGCCGCACACCGCACGCTGCGCGTCGTCGCGCCGCGGACGGTACGGGCTCAACGGGCCGACGGGACACACCCCGTCGGCCCGTCCCGTTGTCGGCCGTCCCCTTGTCGGGCGTCGCTGGCGGGCGTTGTCGGTGGCACCCGATAACCTGCACGAATCGGGGGCAGCTCCCCGGTGGTGGCCGGGTGGGGCCGACGAGTCGAAGGAGGGGGCCGGGTGCGGGTACTGGGCGTTGACCCCGGATTGACCCGGTGCGGTGTCGGGGTCGTCGAGGGCGTGGCGGGCCGGCCGCTCACCATGATCGGCGTCGGAGTCGTCCGCACCCCCTCCGACGCGGAGTTGGGGCAGCGCCTCGTCGCCATCGAGCAGGGCATCGAGCAGTGGCTCGACGACCACCGCCCCGAATACGTCGCCGTGGAGCGGGTGTTCAGCCAGCACAACGTCCGTACGGTGATGGGCACGGCCCAGGCCAGCGCGGTCGCGATGCTCTGCGCGGCCCGGCGCGGCATCCCCGTCGCCCTGCACACCCCCAGCGAGGTCAAGGCCGCCGTCACCGGCAACGGCCGCGCCGACAAGGCCCAGGTCGGAGCCATGGTCACCCGGCTGCTGCGGCTCGACGCGCCCCCCAAGCCCGCCGACGCCGCCGACGCCCTCGCCCTCGCCATCTGTCACATCTGGCGTGCCCCGGCAGTGAACCGCCTCCAGCAGGCACAGGCCGCGCACCGCCGGGCCCAGCTCTCCACCCGGAAGGTCACCCGATGATCGCCTTCGTCAGCGGCAAGGTCGCCGCCCTCGCCCCCGACTCCGCGGTGGTCGAGGTGGGCGGTATCGGCATCGCCGTCCAGTGCACCCCCGACACCCTCTCCGGACTGCGGATGGGCCAGGAGGCCCGGCTCGCCACCTCCCTGGTCGTCCGCGAGGACTCGCTCACGCTGTACGGCTTCGCGGACGACGACGAGCGCCAGACCTTCGTGCTGCTGCAGACCGCCAGCGGGGTGGGGCCGCGGCTGGCCCAGGCGATGCTCGCCGTGCACAGCCCGGACGCCCTGCGCCGCGCCGTGTCCACCGGGGACGAGAAGGCGCTCACCGCCGTCCCGGGCATCGGCAAGAAGGGCGCCCAGAAGCTGCTGCTCGAACTGAAGGACCGCCTCGGTGAGCCGCTCGGCACGGGGGGCGCGGCGATCGGTCGGCCCGTCGCCGCGGGGTGGCGGGAGCAGTTGCACGCCGCGCTGATCGGGCTGGGGTACGCGACCCGGGAGGCCGATGAAGCGGTGTCCGCGGTCGCGCCGCAGGCGGAGGCCGCCGAGGGCGCGCCTCAGGTCGGGCAGCTCCTGAAGGCTGCCTTGCAGACCCTGAACCGGGCACGCTGAGCCCTGCCGGGGAGCGGTCGTCATGAAGCTGCGGCGCCGTCGTGGCCGGTCGCGCAGTTCCCCGCGCCCCTCCGGGGCGCCCCACGTCCGTACGACCTGATCCACTACACCGCGAGGCACGCCGAATGAACTGGGACGAGACGACCGACGACGGTAGCGGCGAGCGGCTCGTCGGTGCGGCCGGGGACCGTGAGGAGCAGGCCGTCGAGGCCGCCCTGCGGCCCAAGGACCTCGGTGAGTTCATCGGCCAGGAGAAGGTCCGCGAGCAGCTCGACCTCGTCCTGCGCGCCGCACGCGCGCGGGGCGCCACCGCCGACCACGTGCTGCTCTCCGGCGCCCCCGGCCTGGGCAAGACCACCCTCTCGATGATCATCGCCGCCGAGATGGAGGCCCCGATCCGCATCACCAGCGGCCCCGCCATCCAGCACGCGGGCGACCTCGCGGCGATCCTCTCCTCCCTCCAGGAGGGCGAGGTCCTCTTCCTCGACGAGATCCACCGCATGTCGCGGCCCGCCGAGGAGATGCTCTACATGGCGATGGAGGACTTCCGCGTCGACGTCATCGTCGGCAAGGGCCCCGGCGCCACCGCCATCCCCCTCGAACTGCCGCCCTTCACGCTCGTCGGCGCCACCACGCGCGCGGGCCTGCTGCCGCCCCCGCTGCGCGACCGCTTCGGCTTCACCGCCCACATGGAGTTCTACGAGCCCGCCGAGCTGGAGCGGGTCATCCACCGCTCCGCACATCTGCTCGACGTGGAGATCGACACGGACGGGGCCGCCGAGATCGCCGGCCGCTCCCGGGGCACGCCGCGTATCGCCAACCGCCTGCTGCGCCGGGTCCGCGACTACGCCCAGGTCAAGGCCGACGGCGTCATCGACCAGGCCATCTCCGGCGCCGCCCTCGCGGTGTACGAAGTGGACAGCCGCGGCCTCGACCGCCTCGACCGGGGCGTCCTCGAAGCCCTCCTCAAGCTCTTCGGCGGCGGGCCCGTCGGCCTCTCCACCCTCGCCGTGGCCGTGGGGGAGGAGCGGGAGACCGTCGAAGAGGTGGCCGAGCCCTTCCTCGTACGGGAGGGGCTGCTGGCCCGGACGCCCCGCGGACGCGTCGCCACCCCGGCCGCGTGGGCTCACCTGGGCCTCACGCCGCCCCGGTCGTCAACCGGTGGAAACGGACAAGGGGACCTGTTCGGGGCGTGACGGCGAGGGGGCTCGCGAGGTCAGGAACCCCGGTGCCATGCTGAGCGTTGTTCCTTGACGGCGGACTCGCTTAGACTCCGCCGATGCCGCCCTTGTAGACGGCGTACATACCCCCATCCAGCAGGCCGCTCACCATCGCGGTCGAATGAAGGAAGTTCCGTCCCGTGAGTCTCGTGACCCTCCTCCCGTTCATCGTGCTCATCGGGGCCATGTTCCTGATGACCCGGTCGGCCAAGAAGAAGCAGAATGCGGCTGCGCAGATGCGCAACGAGATGCAGCCCGGCACCGGCGTCCGCACGATCGGTGGCATGTACGCGACCGTCAAGGAGGTCAACGAGGAGACGGTCCTCCTTGACGCAGGCCCGGGCGTCGACCTGCTCTTCGCGAAGAACGCCATCGGCGCGGTCCTCGGCGACGACGAGTACAACCGCATCGTCCACGGCATCGAGCACGACCTGAAGTCCGACGAGTCGGTCGTGCCGGACGACGCCTCCTCCCTCACCGAGACGGACGAGTCCGCCGACGTCTCCGACGACAAGCACATCGACCTCGGCAAGAAGGACGCGGCCGACGAGCCCGTCGCCGAGCCGACCGCCGAGTCCGTCGTCGAGCCCGCCGACGAGTCCGCCGCCGCGGAGCCGAAGAAGACCGACGCCGCAGAGCTCAAGAAGTCCGACGGCGAGTCCGACACGAAGTAGCCACGACCGGGGACCGCGGAGTGCGCCGCTCGCGCGCCGCGGTCCCCGGACGTCCGGCTTCGCGCGGAACCCCCACCATTTGATGCCCGTCCGCGAAGGTACCGAGAGACCGGGCGGACGAAGAGGGAGAACGAGAAGGTGGCAGCACCCAAGAAGGGCCGACAGGGCACCCAGGGCAGGCCGGGACGCACCTTGGCCCTGATCCTGATCGCCATCGTGGCGCTCACCGGCGGCATGTTCGCCTCCGGGCACACGACACCGCGACTGGGCATCGACCTCGCCGGCGGTACGAGCATCACGCTCCAGGCGAAGAACGAGCCCGGTCAGAAGAACGCGATCAACAAGACCAACATGGACACCGCGGTCGACATCATGAACCGCCGTGTCAACGGTCTGGGCGTCAGCGAAGCGGAGGTGCAGACCCAGGGCGACAGCAACATCATCGTCAACATCCCCAAGGGTACGAACTCCGAGCAGGCCCGGGAGCAGGTCGGCACCACCGCCAAGCTCTACTTCCGTCCCGTGCTGGTCACCGAGGTCACCGGCGCCGACGCCGCGACCCCGTCCCCGAGCGCGTCCGGCAGTTCCTCCGCGAGCCCTTCCGCCTCGGCGAAGGAGAGCGAGAAGGCCACCTCCTCCTCGTCGCCCTCCGCCTCCGCCACCTCGCAGGGCCGGGCGGTCACCGACGCGCTGAAGGCCGACCCCACTCCCTCGGGGAGCAGCACGGGCAGCGAGTCCGCCGCTGCCAGCCCCTCGGCGTCCGCGAGCACCGACCCGGCGACCGCGAAGCTCCAGGCGGAGTACACGAAGCTGGACTGCAGCAAGAAGACGGTCCGCGCCAAGGCCGGTGACGGCGTCAAGGCCGGCGACCCGACCGTGGCCTGCGGCCAGAACTCGCAGGGCCAGTGGCAGAAGTACATCCTCGGCCCGGCCGAGGTCGAGGGCACGGACGTCGACAAGGCCTCGGCCGTGTTCGACACCCAGGGTGCCGCGGGCTGGAAAGTCACCATGGACTTCACCGGCAAGGGCGGCAAGAAGTTCGCGAGCATCACGGGCAAGCTGGCGCAGAACCAGTCCCCGCAGAACCAGTTCGCCATCGTCCTCGACGGTGAGGTCGTCTCCGACCCGTACGTCAGCCAGGCGCTGACCGGCGGCACCGCGGAGATCTCCGGCAGCTTCGACCAGCAGGAGGCCCAGGACCTCGCCAACATGCTGTCGTACGGCGCGCTGCCGCTCACCTTCACCGAGGCGAGCGTCACCACCGTCACCGCCGCGCTCGGCGGCGAGCAGCTGGAGGCCGGTCTGATCGCCGGCGCCATCGGCCTGGCCCTGGTCATCATCTACCTGGTGGTCTACTACCGCGGCCTGTCGATGATCGCCATCGCCTCGCTGCTGGTCTCCGCGGTCATGACGTACGTGATCATGTCGCTGCTCGGCCCGACGATCGGGTTCGCGCTGAACCTGCCGGCGGTCTGCGGCGCCATCGTGGCCATCGGCATCACCGCGGACTCGTTCATCGTGTTCTTCGAACGCATCCGTGACGAGATCCGCGAAGGCCGGAGGATGCGCCCGGCGGTCGAGCGTGCCTGGCCGCGTGCCCGGCGCACCATCCTGGTCTCCGACTTCGTGTCGTTCCTCGCCGCCGCCGTGCTCTTCGTCGTCACCGTCGGCAAGGTCCAGGGCTTCGCCTTCACCCTGGGGCTCACCACCCTGCTCGACGTGGTCGTCGTCTTCTTCTTCACCAAGCCGCTGATGACGCTTCTGGCCCGCAGGAAGTTCTTCGCGGAGGGCCACAGCTGGTCCGGCCTCGACCCGAAGCGACTGGGCGTGCAGCCGCCGCTGCGCCGCACCCGTCGTGCGTCCGCCCCCGTCGACACGAAGGAGGCGTGAGATGTCGAAACTCGGCACCCTCGGCGCCCGGCTCCACCGCGGTGAGATCGGCTACGACTTCGTCGGCAAGCGCAAGATCTGGTACGGCGTCTCGATCCTGATCACCATCACGGCGATCCTGGGCCTCGCGGTGCGCGGCCTGAACATGGGCATCGAGTTCCAGGGCGGCGCCGTCTTCACCACCGAGCGCACCAGCGTCTCGGTGAGCCAGGCCGAGACGTACGCGGAAGAGGCCTCGGGCCACGACGCGATCGTCCAGAAGCTCGGCAACGGCGGACTGCGCATCCAGGTCGCCGGTGTCGACACCGGCAAGTCCGACCAGATCAAGAAGGACCTCTCCAAGGACCTGAAGGTCGACCCGGAGAAGATCAACGCCGATCTGGTCGGCCCCAGCTGGGGTGATCAGATCGCCAACAAGGCCTGGCAGGGCCTGGCGATCTTCATGGTCCTGGTGGTGATCTATCTGGCGATCGCCTTCGAGTGGCGGATGGCCGCCGCCGCGCTCGTGGCGCTGATCCACGACATCACCATCACGGTCGGCGTCTACGCGCTCGTCGGGTTCGAGGTCACCCCGGGCACCGTGATCGGTCTGCTCACGATCCTCGGTTACTCGCTGTACGACACGGTGGTGGTCTTCGACAGCCTCAAGGAACAGACGAAGGACATCACCAAACAGACCCGCTACACCTACAGCGAGATCGCCGACCGCTCGATCAACGGCACCCTGGTGCGTTCCATCAACACCACGGTCGTCGCGCTGCTCCCGGTGGCGGGCCTGCTGTTCATCGGCGGCGGTGTCCTCGGCGCGGGCATGCTCAACGACATCTCGCTGTCGCTGTTCGTCGGCCTCGCCGCCGGCGCGTACTCCTCGATCTTCATCGCCACGCCGCTCGTCGCCGACCTCAAGGAGCGCGAGCCGCAGATAAAGGCACTGAGGAAGCGCGTCCTGGCCAAGCGGGCCGCCGCCGCGGCGAAGGGCGAGTCCCTGGAGGCCCCGGTCGTCGAGCGCTCGTACGACGACGAGGAGCCGGACGACGACGCGACCCCCGCGGTCGTCGGACCCCGTGCCCAGCGCGCCCAGCCGTCGTCCCGGAGCAGGGGCCGCGGCCGTCCTTCGGGCAAGCGCCGATGACCGGCATCGAGGAACTGCTGCTCAGCCGCATCCGTGACGTGCCGGACTACCCGGAGCCGGGCGTGATGTTCAAGGACATCACCCCGCTTCTGGCGGACCCGGCGGCGTTCACGGCGCTCACCGAGGCCCTGGCCGGGATCAGCGTCCGCAACGGCGCCACGAAGATCGTCGGCCTGGAGGCCCGCGGCTTCATCCTGGGCGCCCCCGTCGCGGTCCGCGCCGGCCTGGGCTTCATCCCCGTACGCAAGGCGGGCAAGCTCCCCGGAGCGACCCTCAGCCAGTCGTACGAGCTGGAGTACGGCTCCGCCGAGATCGAGGTGCACGCCGAGGACCTAGCGCCGGGCGACCGCGTGATGGTCGTCGACGACGTCCTTGCCACCGGTGGCACCGCCGAGGCCTCGCTCCAGCTGATCCGCAGGGCGGGCGCCGAGGTCGCCGGGGTCGCCGTTCTCATGGAGCTGGGCTTCCTGAGCGGCCGCGCCCGTCTGGAGCCCGCTCTGGACGGCGCCCCGCTGGAGGCGCTGCTCACGGTCTGAGCGACCGGAGGACCGGCCGCCCGCACAACCGGGCGGCCACCCGTCCGACACCGCTCAGAACCCCGCAGGACACCGTGCAGGCGGGTCCCGGAGGAATCCGGGACCCGCCTCTCGTGTTTCTCCCGTGGAAGGCCGTCCCACCGGCCGAAGGCGAGACCCCGGCCCAGGATCGCTACCATGGGGTTTCCGGAGCCTGACCGGGGACCCGGATCGCGCACGAGGAGCCCTCTTGCCAGACGAGGCCCAGCCACTCGCCCCCAGGGCCGAACGCCCGGGGGTATCACCGGCCGCCAAGCCCGAGCAGCCCGCGGCGCCCGCGGGCAAGCCCGCCGCGCCCGCACCCGCGAAGAACGGGTCGGCCCCGGCCAAGGCGGCGGATCAGCCACGCCCCGAGCCGGCTGCTCCCGAGCGGCAGGCCTCCACGCCCGCGGCCCGTCCCGCGTCCGCCGCGCGGCCCGCCGCCGGCCAGCCCGCGCGCTCCGGCGGCTCCTCGAACCGTGTACGGGCCCGGCTCGCCCGTCTCGGCGTCCAGCGCTCGAACCCGTACAACCCGGTGCTGGAGCCGTTGCTGCGGATCGTGCGCAGCAACGACCCGAAGATCGAGACGGCCACCCTGCGCCAGGTCGAGCGCGCCTACCAGGTCGCCGAGCGCTGGCACCGCGGCCAGAAGCGCAAGAGCGGCGACCCGTACATCACGCACCCGCTCGCGGTGACGACGATCCTCGCCGAGCTGGGCATGGACCCGGCGACGCTGATGGCGGGCCTGCTGCACGACACGGTCGAGGACACCGAGTACGGCCTCGACACCCTCCGCAAGGACTTCGGCGACCAGGTCGCCCTGCTCGTCGACGGCGTCACCAAGCTCGACAAGGTCAAGTTCGGCGAGGCCGCGCAGGCCGAGACCGTCCGCAAGATGGTCGTCGCCATGGCCAAGGACCCCCGCGTCCTGGTCATCAAGCTCGCCGACCGCCTGCACAACATGCGCACCATGCGGTACCTCAAGCGCGAGAAGCAGGAGAAGAAGGCGCGCGAGACCCTGGAGATCTACGCGCCGCTCGCCCACCGCCTGGGCATGAACACCATCAAGTGGGAGCTGGAGGACCTCGCCTTCGCGATCCTCTACCCCAAGATGTACGACGAGATCGTGCGCCTGGTCGCCGAGCGCGCCCCCAAGAGGGACGAATACCTCGCCATAGTGACCGACGAGGTCCAGTCCGACCTGCGCGCGGCCCGCATCAAGGCGACCGTCACCGGCCGCCCGAAGCACTACTACAGCGTCTACCAGAAGATGATCGTCCGCGGCCGTGACTTCGCGGAGATCTACGACCTGGTGGGCATCCGCGTCCTCGTCGACACCGTCCGCGACTGCTACGCGGCGCTGGGCACCGTCCACGCCCGCTGGAACCCGGTTCCGGGGCGGTTCAAGGACTACATCGCGATGCCCAAGTTCAACATGTACCAGTCGCTGCACACGACGGTCATCGGGCCCAACGGCAAGCCGGTCGAACTCCAGATCCGTACGTTCGACATGCACCGCCGCGCCGAGTACGGCATCGCCGCCCACTGGAAGTACAAGCAGGAGGCCGTCGCCGGTGCCTCCAAGGTGCGCTCCGACCAGCCGCGGACCACCGGCAAGGACGACCACCTCAACGACATGGCGTGGCTGCGCCAGCTCCTCGACTGGCAGAAGGAGACCGAGGACCCGGGCGAGTTCCTGGAGTCCCTGCGCTTCGACCTCTCACGCAACGAGGTCTTCGTCTTCACGCCGAAGGGCGACGTGATAGCGCTGCCGGCCGGCGCGACCCCCGTGGACTTCTCCTACGCGGTGCATACGGAGGTGGGTCACCGCACCATAGGAGCACGCGTCAACGGACGCCTCGTCCCGCTGGAGTCGACCCTCGACAACGGCGACCTGGTGGAGGTCTTCACCTCCAAGGCGGCCGGCGCCGGACCGTCCCGGGACTGGCTGGGCTTCGTCAAGTCGCCCCGCGCCCGCAACAAGATCCGCGCCTGGTTCTCCAAGGAGCGCCGCGACGAGGCGATCGAGCAGGGCAAGGACGCCATCGCGCGGGCCATGCGCAAGCAGAACCTGCCGATCCAGCGCATCCTCACCGGCGACTCGCTGGTCACGCTCGCGCACGAGATGCGCTACCCCGACATCTCGTCCCTGTACGCGGCCATCGGCGAGGGCCATGTGGCCGCGCAGGGTGTCGTGCAGAAGCTCGTGCAGGCGCTCGGCGGCGAGGAGGCCGCCACCGAGGAGATCGACGAGAGCGTCCCGCCCGCGCGCGGCCGCGGCCGCAAGCGCCGCTCGAACGCCGACCCGGGTGTCGTCGTCAAGGGCGTCGACGACGTGTGGGTCAAGCTGGCCCGCTGTTGCACGCCCGTTCCCGGCGACCCGATCATGGGCTTCGTGACGCGCGGCAGCGGGGTGTCGGTCCACCGCACCGACTGCGTCAACGTCGACTCCCTGTCCCGTGAGCCCGAGCGCATCCTCGAAGTCGAGTGGGCCCCCACCCAGTCCTCGGTCTTCCTGGTCGCCATCCAGGTCGAGGCGCTGGACCGCTCACGGCTTCTGTCGGACGTCACACGCGTCCTGTCCGACCAGCACGTCAACATCCTGTCCGCGGCCGTCCAGACGTCCCGCGACCGGGTGGCCACCTCCCGCTTCACCTTCGAGATGGGCGACCCCAAACACCTGGGCCACGTCCTGAAGGCGGTCAGGGGAGTGGAGGGCGTGTACGACGTCTACCGCGTGACATCGGCCCGCCGCCCGTCGGAGGCCTAGCAGCAGAACACGAAGGAGGGGCTCCCGTACGGACCGTACGGGAGCCCCTCCTGTGTCGCGAAGAGGGCGCAGCCCTCCTTCGAGGGGCGCGGGGAACTGCGCGACCAGCCACGACGCACCCGCAGTCAAAAACGGGCCGCCCAGCGGAGCGCCCTGGCGGAGCGCCCTGGCGGAGCTATCCGCCGAACTCGTGCAGACCCTTCAGGGCCTGATCAAGCAGCGCCTGCCGCCCGTCGAGCTCCCGCTGGAGCTTGTCGGCCTTGGCCCCGTTCCCCGCGGAGCGAGCCGTCTCGATCTGCCCCTGGAGCTTGTCCACAGCGGCCTGCAGCTGCCCGGTCAGACCCTCCGCACGCGCGCGTGCCTCTGGGTTCGTCCGGCGCCACTCGGTCTCCTCGGACTCTTGGAGCGCCCGCTCCACCGCGTGCATCCGTCCCTCGACCTTCGGCCGGGCGTCCCGCGGCACATGGCCGATGGCCTCCCAGCGCTCGTTGATCGAGCGGAAAGCGGCCCTGGCCGCCTTCAGATCCTGCACCGGGACGAGCTTCTCGGCCTCCTCGGCCAGCTCCTCCTTGAGCTTCAGGTTCTCCGTCTGCTCCGCGTCCCGCTCGGCGAACACCGAGCTGCGCGCCGCGAAGAACACGTCCTGGGCGCCGCGGAAGCGGTTCCACAGGTCGTCCTCGTGCTCGCGCTGGGCACGGCCCGCGGCCTTCCAGTCCGCCATCAGCTCGCGGTAACGGGCCGCCGTCGGACCCCAGTCGGCCGAGGCCGAGAGCGACTCGGCCTCCGCGACCAGCTTCTCCTTGGTCTTGCGGGCCTCCTCGCGCTGCGCGTCCAGCGACGCGAAGTGCGCCTTGCGCCGCTTGGAGAACGCCGAGCGCGCGTGCGAGAAGCGGTGCCACAGCTCGTCGTCGGACTTCCGGTCGAGCCTCGGCAGGCCCTTCCAGGTGTCCACGAGCGCCCGCAGCCGCTCACCGGCGGCCCGCCACTGGTCGGACTGGGCCAGCTCCTCCGCCTCGACGACCAGCGCCTCCTTGGAGTGCCGGGCCTCGTCGGACTGCTTCGCCCGCTGCGCCTTGCGCTCCTCACGACGGGCGTCGACCGTCTCGACGAGCTTGTCCAGCCGGACCTTCAGCGCGTCCAGATCCCCGACCGCGTGGTGGGCGTCCACCTGTTCGCGGATGTGGGCGATGGCGACCTGGGCGTCCTTCGAGGACAGGTCGGTGGTCTTCACCCGTCGTTCGAGAAGGCCGATCTCCACGACCAGTCCCTCGTACTTGCGCTCGAAGTAGGCCAGTGCCTCGTCGGGAGTACCGGCCTGCCAGGAACCGACTACCTGCTCGCCGTCGGTGGTACGCACGTACACGGTGCCCGTCTCGTCGACGCGGCCCCACGGGTCGCTGCTCACAGCGCCTCCTCCACATGATGCCTGCGTGGGGCTGCTTTGCCCCCGGGCATCGTCCACAGTTTCGTCACGGCCAACATAGGCGACCGGCGGGGCGGCTGTCCGCATCCCGCGCGACCGAAATTTCGCTGCCTGCGGTCAGGATTTCGTCACGGTCGCCTTGTCGATCACGACGGTCGCGTTGGGTGTGCCGTCGCCCTGGCCAGTGCTCTCGCCGGCGGCCGCGATTTTCTTCAGCACCTTCATGCCCGATTCGGAAATCGTGCCGAACGGTGTGTAGTTGGCCGGCAACTGACTGTCCTGGTAGACGAGGAAGAACTGGCTGCCGCCGCTGTCGCGGCCTTCCTTCGTCTGCGCGTTGTACTGGTTGGCCATCGCCACCGTGCCCGCCGGGTACACATCGCCCTTGAGGCGCTTGTCCTTGAGGTTCTCGTCGGGAATGGTGTAGCCGGGGCCGCCCATGCCGGTGCCCTGCGGGTCGCCGCACTGGAGCACGTAGATGCCGTTCGTCGTCAGACGGTGGCACTTGGTGTGGTCCAGGTAGCCCTTGCCCGTGAGGAAGCTGAACGAGTTCACGGTGTGCGGGGCCTTCGAGGCCGGCATGTCGATGTCTATCGCGCCGCAGGTCGTCTGCAGCTTCATCGTGTAGTCCGCCGACTTGTCGATGGTGATCGCCGGCTCCTTCTTGTACGTCAGCGACTTCACCTTGCCCGCGGCGGCCTTGTCGCAGGGGTCCGGAGCCTTGCTGGGGGAGGCGCTCGGGGTGGCCTCCGCGGCGGCGTTCGACTTGTCGTCGTCGTCCTTCTTGAAGACCCCGGTCGCGTACGACACCACGCTGCCCACGACGATCACGCCGAGGACCGACGCGATCACCGCGTTACGAGCGTGGGCCTTGCGCCGAGCGGACGTACGCCGCTGCTGTTGCCGCAAGAACTTCTCCCGGGCGAGCTGACGCCGCCGCTGTTCCTGGGTGACCACCGGGTTATCTCCTCATGCGTCTCGTACGTCAGGTGGGACGCGTGGGTCTTGTGAGCCGACCGCCTGCGTGTGCCCCGTACCGTATATGGGTTCGCTGTGGTTCCGGCAGCGCCGGTAGGCTCTGAACCGCAGCGAAGCCATCCCCCGTGCGACATTCCGTACGGCATACCGAAGGACGAACGTGCTCATTGCCGGGTTCCCCGCCGGGGCCTGGGGCACCAACTGTTATCTGGTCGCCCCCGCCGCCGGTGAGGAGTGCGTGATCATCGACCCGGGCCACCAGGCCGCCCAGGGAGTCGAGGAAGCGCTCGCCAAGCATCGGCTCAAGCCCGTCGCCGTCGTCCTCACGCACGGCCACATCGACCATGTGGCCTCGGTGGTCCCGGTGTGCGGCGCGCACGACGTGCCCGCCTGGATCCACCCCGAGGACCGGTACATGATGAGCGACCCCGAGCGGGCGCTCGGCCGCTCCATCGGCATGCCGCTGATGGGCGAACTGACGGTCGGCGAACCGGACGACGTACGGGAACTGACGGACGGAGCCGCGCTGAAACTCGCCGGCCTCGACTTCTCCGTCGCGCACGCGCCCGGCCATACGAAGGGGTCGGTGACCTTCCGGATGCCCGAGAGCGCGGAGATCCCTTCCGTGTTCTTCTCCGGGGATCTGCTCTTCGCCGGCTCCATCGGACGCACCGACCTGCCCGGCGGCGACATGGACGAGATGCTCGGCTCGCTGGCACGCGTGTGCCTGCCGCTCGACGACTCGACCGTGGTGCTGTCCGGCCACGGCGCCCAGACGACCATCGGCCAGGAGCGCGCCACCAACCCGTACCTGCGGCAGGTGGCGGCGCCCGGCCCCGGAGCGGACCCGACCTCCGCTCCTCGACGAGGAATGTGACGAGTAACTTCCCGTGAGCACCTTCAAGGCCCCCAAGGGCACCTACGACCTGATTCCGCCGGACAGCGCGAAGTACCTCGCCGTGCGCGAGGCGATCGCCGCTCCGCTGCGCAACTCCGGTTACGGCTACATCGAGACGCCCGGCTTCGAGAGCGTCGAGCTGTTCGCGCGCGGGGTCGGTGAGTCCACCGACATCGTGACCAAGGAGATGTACGCCTTCGAGACCAAGGGCGGCGACCGGCTGGCGCTGCGCCCCGAGGGCACCGCCTCCGTGCTGCGGGCCGCCCTGGAGGCCAACCTCCACAAGGTCGGCAACCTCCCCGTCAAGCTCTGGTACTCGGGCTCCTACTACCGCTACGAGCGGCCCCAGAAGGGCCGGTACAGGCACTTCTCCCAGGTCGGCGCGGAAGCCATCGGCGCGGAGGACCCGGCGCTGGACGCCGAGCTGATCATCCTGGCCGACCAGGCGTACCGCTCGCTCGGGCTGCGCGAGTTCCGGATCCTGCTCAACTCGCTGGGCGACAAGGAGTGCCGGCCCGTCTACCGGGCCGCGCTCCAGGACTTCCTGCGGGGCCTCGACCTCGACGAGGAGACCCTGCGCCGGGCCGACATCAACCCGCTGCGCGTCCTCGACGACAAGCGCGACGACGTCCAGAAGCAACTGGTGGGCGCCCCGCTCCTGCGGGACTACCTCTGCGACGCGTGCAAGGCGTACCACGAGGAGGTGCGCGAGCTGATCACGGCCGCGGGCGTCTCCTACGAGGACGACCCCAAGCTGGTCCGTGGGCTCGACTACTACACCCGGACGACCTTCGAGTTCGTGCACGACGGGCTCGGCTCGCAGTCCGCGGTGGGTGGTGGCGGGCGCTACGACGGCCTCTCCGAGATGATCGGCGGGCCCGCGCTGCCGTCCGTGGGGTGGGCGCTCGGCGTCGACCGTACGGTCCTCGCGCTGGAGGCCGAGGGTGTCTCGCTGCAGCTTCCCTCCGCCACGAGTGTGTTCGCGGTGCCGCTGGGGGAGGAGGCGCGGCGGGTGCTTTTCGGTGTGGTGACCGAGTTGCGTCGGAACGGGGTCGCTGCGGACTTCTCGTACGGGGGGAAGGGGCTGAAGGGCGCGATGAAGAACGCGAACCGTAGTGGGGCGCGTTACACGGTCGTCGCCGGTGAGCGGGACCTCTCCGAGGGGGTCGTGCAGCTGAAGGACATGGAGTCGGGGGAGCAGGTGGCGGTGGGCCTCAACGAGATCGTGGCGGAGCTTGAGTCGAGGCTGAGCTAGGGGCTTTCCTCGCCCCCGCCGCCCCTACCCGTTCCCGTCCACGCATGGGGGCTGCGCCCCCTCGCCCCCCTTGATCGCGCTGCGCGCTCGTCCTCAAACGCCGGACGGACTGAATCGTTTTCAGCCCGTCCGGCGTTTGAGGACCGGGGGTTCGGGGGCTGGCCCCCGAGTCAGTGACGGGACGGGTAGGGGCGGCGGGGGCGAGGAAAGGTCACTCCAGCAAGCCGAAGCGCATCGCACTCGTGACCGCCGCCGTCCGGTCGTCGACCCCCAGCTTGCCGAACGCCCGCAGCAAGTGCGTCTTCACCGTCGACTCCCCGATGAACAACCGCCGCCCGATCTCGGCATTCGTGCACCCCTCGGACACCAGCCGCAACACCGCCACCTCCCGCGCGGACAACCGCGGAACCTCCGGCTTCGTACGCAGCTGGTCCACCAGCCGCGCGGCGACCGACGGCGCCAGGACGGTCTCACCGCGCGCGGCGGCCCGCACCGCGTCCGCCAGTTCACCCCGCGGCAGATCCTTGAGCAGATAACCCGCCGCCCCGGCCTCGACGGCCCGCAGGATGTCCCGGTCGGTCTCGTACGTGGTGAGGACCACGATCCGGCACGGCAGCCCCGCCTCGGTCATCCGGAGGATGGAGTCGACGCCCCCGCCGCCGGGCATCCGCAGGTCCATCAGGACGATGTCCGGCCGGAGTTCCGCGGCCAGGGCCTCGGCCTGGGGCCCGCTGGAGGCGTCGGCCACGACATCCAGATCGGGTTCGGCGCTGAGCATCGCGCGCAGCCCCTCGCGTACGACGGGATGATCGTCGGCGAGGACGATCCGGATCACGGGGTACCCCTTTCGAGTGGTGCGAGTGATGCGAGTGGTGCGAGCGGTACGGGGAGCCGGACCGTGACCGTGGTGCCCTCGCCGGGCGCGCTGCGGACCACCGTCGTCCCGCCCACCTCGGCGGCCCGCGCGCGCAGCCCCACGAGCCCGTAACCGCCGGACGGCAGGGAGGGGTCGAAGCCGCACCCGTCGTCGCCCACACGCACCGAGAGTTCTCCGGAGGAGTGGATCAGTTCGATGTCGACGGCGGCCGAACTCCCCGCGTGCTTGCGGGCGTTGGACAGCGCCTCCTGGCAGGCGCGCAGGATGACGACCTCCGCCGCGGCGGGCAGCGGGCGCACGGGGCCGGACACGGTCACCGACGCCTCGTGCCGTGCGGCGAGCCGGCGCAGCGCGTCGGGCAGGGACGCCCCGTCGAGGTCGGCGGGCGTACCGCCGGCGACCAGGGCCCGCGCCTCGGCGAGGTTCTGGCGCGCGGTCGCCTCCATCAGGGCCAGATGCCGGCGGGCCTTCGCCGCGTCGGAGCGGTCCAGCTCCGCCTCGACGGCCTGCGTGAGCATCAGCAGACTCGTGAAGCCCTGCGCGAGCGTGTCGTGGATCTCCCGGGAGAGGCGCTCCCGCTCGGCCAGCGCGCCGTGCGCGGCCGAGAGCCGCGCGAGTTCGTGGCGACTGGCGTCCAGTTCGGCGATCAGCGTGGCCCGGTCCTGGCTCTGCTCGATGACCCGGATGATCCAACTGCCGACGGCCGCCGAGAAGACCAGGGTGACCACGGCGAACACGGAGTTGAAGAAGACGGCGTGGTCGCTGGGCCACCACAGCAGCGCCCAGCCCACCACCGGCGCGAGGTTGATGACGACGACCGCGGCCAGGGCCCGGCGCAGGCACAGCGCCATGAAGCACGGAGGGACGAGCGCGAACGTCATCAGCCGGGTCTCGCCCACCAGGATCGCCGACGGGAGGAACAGCGCCAGGCATCCGGCGAGGAACGCGAGGGCCCGCCGCTCGTCGGGCGGTTCGCTCCTGAGGATCGGGCGGCCCATCAGGACGTACCAGGGGACCAGCGGGACCAGCAGGGCCGCGGCGACGACGCGGGTGTGCCACCCCGGGAAGTCCGTGCCGAGCACGAACACCAGGGTGGCCGCCCACACCACGGCGAAGTACGAGTCCCAGAGCCGGAAGGAGCGGTCCCAGGTGTAGGCACCGTCGCCGTGGTCCATGGCTGTGCCGCTCATCCGTCGCGGCGGGTTTTCCAGCGGAAGGTCAGCAGACACAGCAGCAATCCTCCGACGCACCACGCCCCGAGCACCAGCGCGATCCGACCGAACTCCCAGCTGCCCGCCTGCTCCAGGACCTGCGCCGACTCCGGCAGGAACACCCCGCGCAGCCCCTGGCACATCCACTTCAGCGGGAACACCGCGCTGATGTTCAGCATCCAGTCCGGGATGGTGTCGATCGAGATGTAGACGCCGGAGATGAACTGCAGCACCAGGAAGGGCAGCACGACCACGGAGGTCGCGCTCTTGCCGGTCTTCGGGACCGAGCTGATCGCGATGCCGAGCAGGGCGCACGCCGTCAGGCCCAGCAGGAAGATCCAGCCGAAGTGCAGCCACTTCACGGCGTCCGAGGGCAGCTCCACGCCGTAGAACGTGATGCCGACGAGAAGCAGGATCACCGTCTCCAGGAAGCCGGTGACCAGAACCAGCCAGATCTTCCCGATGAAGTACGCGGCCGGCGGCATCGGAGTCCCGCGCAGCCGGCGCAGCACCTTCTCGTCACGCTCGATCGCGATCGAGATGCCGAGCGACTGGAAGCTGGTGGTCATGATGCCCGCGGCCATCATCGCCGGCACGTACAGCTGCGAGGCGGTGACGCCCGCGCCCGTCACGTCGTCGCTGAAGATCGACGCGAAGAGGAAGAGGAACACGATGGGGAAGGCGAAGGTGAAGACCACCTGGTCGCGCAACCGGAAGAACTGCTTGATCTCCAGGGCGCCCCGGTGGAACCCGAGCCGCCAGGCCGCCGGGAGCCGGCCCGTGCCGGCCTCCCGCGTACGCACCCGTGCCGTCGTCGTGGTCATCGTGTGTCCTCCTGGCCCGTGAGCCGCAGATAGACGTTCTCCAGGGTCGGGCGGACCACCCGCAGCCCCGGGATCTCCCCGTCGAAGCGGCGCATGAGCTCGGCGACCGTCCGCGTGGGCGTGCCGGTGCGCTCCGTGCGGGGGGAGCCGTCGGACTCCGTCCACCCGACGACCGCCTCGGTGCCGAACCGGTCGCGCAGCTCGGCCGGTTCGCCCTCGGCCACGACCAGTCCGCGCGCGATCACCGCGAGCCGGTCCGCGAGCGCCTCCGCCTCCTCCAGGTAGTGCGTGGTGAGCAGGATCGTGGTGCCCTCGTCGGCGAGCCTGCGGATCAGCTCCCAGAACTGCCGCCGGGCCGCCGGGTCGAAACCGGTCGTGGGCTCGTCCAGGAGGAGCAGGTCGGGGCCGCCGATCACGCCGAGCGCCACGTCGAGCCGGCGCCGCTGCCCGCCCGAGAGCGCCTTGATCCGGCTGCCCGTCTTCTGCTCCAGGCCGACCAGGCCGATGACCTCTTCCGGGTCGCGCGGCGCCGGGTAGTAGCGCGCGAAATGGCGGACCGTTTCGCCCACCGTCAACTCGGGGGGCGCGGATTCGTCCTGCCAGACGATGCCGACCCGCGAGCGCCACGCGCGCGTGGCGTTCACCGGATCGGTGCCGAGCACCGAGACCTCGCCCGCGTCGCGGGAACGATTGCCCTGGAGGATCTCCACCGTGGTGCTCTTGCCCGCGCCATTGGGTCCGAGCAGGCCGAACACCTCGCCCTGCCGGATGCCGAGGTCGATGCCGTCGACGGCGGTGATGTCGCCGTACCGCTTGCGCAGCCCCCGTACGGCGACCGCGAGTTCGTTCGCGTGTGCTGTCATGCGAACGAGCGTCCCGCCGAAGCGAGCGTTCCGGGACGGCCGTACGTACTTCCTTATGTCCATCGAACGGTGGACACACGCGCGTGTGCGGCACAATGACCGTGCCCGGAAGGTCCTCTCAAGCTACGGAAACGGCGTGATGAGCAAGACGACAGTCAGGGAAGGCGTCTCCACCGATCAGGGAGCCGCGGGAGTCCCACGGACCGTGGGCGGCGGGCGGTTCCTCGCCCTGCTGCTGATGATCACGGGCGCGGCCGGGCTGCTGGCCTCCTGGGTCATCACGATCGACAAGTTCAAGCTGCTGGAGGACCCGAACTTCACGCCGGGCTGCAGCCTGAACCCGGTCGTCTCGTGCGGCAACATCATGAAGAGCGACCAGGCCTCCGTCTTCGGGTTCCCCAACCCGATGATGGGCCTCGTGGCGTACGGCATCGTGATCGCCGTCGGTGTGAGTCTGCTCGGGCGGGCGACCTATC
This sequence comes from Streptomyces liliiviolaceus, assembly GCF_018070025.1. NCBI lineage: Bacteria > Bacillati > Actinomycetota > Actinomycetes > Kitasatosporales > Streptomycetaceae > Streptomyces > Streptomyces liliiviolaceus. Next base: position 979,031 of record NZ_JAGPYQ010000002.1, on the reverse strand, counting down.
CGCGCTGGTACTGGCTGACCTTCAACGCGGGCACGCTGTTCGGCGTCGGATTCGTGACCTGGCTGCAGTACCAGTCGCTGTACAACATCAACTCGCTCTGCCTGTGGTGCTGCCTCGCCTGGGTCGCGACGATCATCATGTTCTGGGCCGTCACCTCGCACAACGTCCGCAACGGCCTGCTGCCCGCGCCCGGCTGGCTGAAGGGGTTCCTCGACGAGTTCGCCTGGGTGCTGCCGGTCCTGCACATCGGGATCATCGGCATGCTGATCCTGACGCGCTGGTGGGACTTCTGGACCAGCTGACGCGAGCGGCTGACACGACCGGCGGCGCGACCCGCGGAACCCTTGCGGGGACCGGCGGAGCCCTTGTGTGACAAGGGCCCGGCCGCGTTGTCAGTGGCGTGGCATAGGGTTTCGCACGTGGAGCCCGACCTGTTTACCGCCGCAGCCGAAGAACGCCAGGAGAAGGACCCGTCGGGGAGCCCCCTGGCCGTCCGGATGCGCCCGCGCACGCTCGACGAGGTCGAGGGCCAGCAGCATCTGCTGAAGCCGGGCTCGCCCCTGCGCAGACTCGTCGGCGAGGGCGGCGGCGGCCCGGCCGGACCCTCCTCGGTGATCCTCTGGGGCCCGCCCGGCACCGGCAAGACGACCCTGGCGTACGTGGTCTCCAAGGCGACGAACAAGCGCTTCGTGGAGCTCTCCGCGATCACCGCCGGCGTCAAGGAGGTCCGCGCGGTCATCGAGGGCGCCCGCCGGGCCACCGGGGGGTACGGCAAGGAGACCGTCCTCTTCCTCGACGAGATCCACCGCTTCAGCAAGGCCCAGCAGGACTCCCTGCTCCCGGCCGTGGAGAACCGCTGGGTGACGCTGATCGCGGCGACCACGGAGAACCCGTACTTCTCGATCATCTCCCCGCTGCTGTCCCGCTCGCTGCTCCTGACCCTCGAACCGCTCACGGACGACGACCTGCGCGGGCTGCTGCGCCGGGCGCTCGCCGACGAACGCGGTCTCAAGGGCGCTCTCACACTTCCGGAGGAGAGCGAGGACCACCTTCTGCGGATCGCCGGCGGCGACGCCCGGCGTGCCCTCACCGCCCTGGAGGCCGCCGCCGGGGCCGCGCTCGACAAGAAGGACGCCGAGATCTCCCTCCAGACCCTGGAGGAGACCGTCGACCGGGCCGCGGTGAAGTACGACCGCGACGGCGACCAGCACTACGACGTGGCCAGCGCCCTGATCAAGTCGATCAGGGGCTCGGACGTGGACGCGGCGCTGCACTACCTGGCCCGGATGATCGAGGCCGGCGAGGACCCCCGGTTCATCGCCCGCCGTCTGATGATCTCCGCCAGCGAGGACATCGGCCTGGCCGATCCGAACGCCCTGCCGGTGGCGGTGGCCGCCGCCCAGGCCGTCGCCATGATCGGCTTTCCCGAGGCCGCGCTCACCCTCAGCCACGCCACCATCGCCCTCGCCCTGGCCCCGAAGTCGAACGCCGCGACGACGGCGATCGGCGCCGCCATGGAGGACGTGCGCAAGGGCCACGCGGGCCCCGTGCCCATGCACCTGCGGGACGGGCACTACAAGGGCGCGGCCAAGCTCGGCCACGCACAGGGGTACGTGTATCCGCACGACCTCCCCGAAGGCATCGCCGCCCAGCAGTACGCGCCCGAGGAGCTGAAGGACCGGGAGTACTACACCCCGACCCGGCACGGCGCCGAGGCGCGCTACGCGGACGCGGTGGAATGGACCAGGAAACACCTCGGTCGAGGGCGGTCCTGATCACCCTGTAGACTCTCCCAAGCGCTGCGTCCCGTGTCCGGCCTCCTTCAACGAGGAAGTCGGCACCACCAGAACGGGACATGCAGCCGGAGCCCTCACCCCCGGGTGAGGAATCCAGGAGCGTCGCGCACCGTCGAAGGTGTCGCGGGCAGCCCACCACCATCTCGGAAGTATCCGGGAAACGGTCGGTGGGCCACTCGCGTGCTGCACATGTGCCCAGCTCAGGGAGCGGCTGCCCCACAGGTCCGTGAAGGACCCGAAGGGTTTCCCTGGCTGCGGATGCGACCTCCCCTAACCCTGGTGAAGCCGTATTCACATCAGAAATCACGAGGTGTTTGGTTCATGACGAACCAGTCCCGCCCCAAGGTCAAGAAGTCGCGTGCCCTCGGCATCGCGCTGACCCCGAAGGCCGTCAAGTACTTCGAGGCCCGCCCCTACCCGCCGGGCGAGCACGGCCGCGGCCGCAAGCAGAACTCGGACTACAAGGTCCGTCTGCTGGAGAAGCAGCGTCTGCGCGCGCAGTACGACGTGTCCGAGCGTCAGCTCGTCCGCGCCTACGAGCGTGCCGCCAAGACGCAGGGCAAGACCGGTGAGGCCCTGGTCATCGAGCTGGAGCGTCGTCTCGACGCCCTGGTTCTGCGTTCGGGCATCGCCCGCACGATCTACCAGGCCCGCCAGATGGTCGTGCACGGTCACATCGAGGTCAATGGCGGCAAGGTCGACAAGCCGTCGTTCCGCGTCAAGCCGGACGACGTCGTGATGGTCCGCGAGCGCAGCCGCAGCAAGACGCTGTTCGAGGTCGCCCGTGCCGGTGGGTTCGCCCCCGACGGTGAGACCCCGCGCTACCTCCAGGTGAACCTCGGCGCCCTGGCGTTCCGCCTGGACCGCGAGCCGAACCGCAAGGAGATCCCGGTGATCTGCGACGAGCAGCTCGTCGTCGAGTACTACGCCCGCTGATCAGGCGTACACGGCACCACCGGCCTCGCGCCTGCTCGTAGAGCGTCAGCCCGTCGTCTCCCCACCCTTGCGGGTGGGCGAGGCGGCGGGTTCTCGCATGTCCGGGGGTGCCGGGATGCCACGCGGCGCGGCCGACGCACCGAGCGCCTCCGGCCGGGCGCGGCCCAGCGCCCGGCCCACCGCCGCCTGCCGGCCCAGCCGCGCCCCGGACCGTACGCACTCCTCGTACCGTTCGTCGCCCAGCCGCTCCCGGGCCATGGCCTCGCACCGCTCGTGCGGGGCGTTGTAGTAGGCCGAGCCGAACAGGGGCAGGCCCACCGACGGCCACATCCGGGAGGCGCAGCCCTGGAGCACCGCCGCCTCGGCCGCGTCGCCCTCCGCCACGGTGACCAGCGCGAGCAGCTCCACCGTCAGGACCGTGCCGAGCAGGTCGTGGAAGCCATGGGTGATGTCCAGGCACTCGGTGAGCAGTTGCCGGGCGCCCACCGGATCACCCTCGGCCCAGGCCGCGTACGCCAGCACGTACAGCGCGTACGCCAGCGACCAGCGTTCTCCGTGGTCCACGCAGACCCGGCGCACCTCCTCGCACAGGCGCACCGCGTCCGGCAGCTCGCCCTGGAAGGCCAGCGCCATCGCCAGTTCCACCTGCGCCATCAGTACGTTGCTGTTCAGCTCGCCGATCTCGTGATAGCGGTCGAGCGCCGAGCGCAGCAGGGTCTGGGCACGGGGCATGTCGTCCGTGACCAGGGCCAGACAGCCGGTGCGGTGCTCGGCGTAGGCCAGCGCGGTGCGGTTCCCGGCGAGTTCCGCCGTCCGGCGGCACTCGACGAGCGCGGCGAACGCGGGCACGGTGTCGCCCTGGAGGATCGCCACATAGCCCAGCACCCACAGCGCCTTCAGCCGCGAACTCTCGTGCTCGGTGTCCAGGTCCAGACTGCGCTCCAGCCAGTGCCGCCCCTCCGACAGCCGCCCACAGCCCACCCAGTAGAACCAGAGGGTCCCCGCGAGGTACTGGCCCAGATGCCCGTCGTCCGGCTCGCTCAGACAGTGCTCCAGGGCGCGGCGCAGATTCGGCAGCTCCGCCTCCACCCGCGCGGCCACCTCGTGCTGCCGGGGCGAGAACCAGTCCAGCTCGCCCCAGGTCGCCAGCCCCATGAACCAGTCGCGGTGGCGCCGCCGCAGCCGCTCCCCGTCCTCGGTGGCCTCCAGCCAGTCCGCGCCGTACGCCCGGACCGTGTCCAGCATCCGGTAGCGCACGCCCGCCGGTGTCTCCTCGCGGGTGATCACCGACTGGGCCAGCAGCTCGTGGAGGACGTCGAGGATGTTGTCGGGGTGCAGCCCGCCGCCCCCGCACACGTACTCCACGGACTCCAGGTCGAACTGTCCGGCGAACACCGACAGCCGCGCCCACATCAGCCGCTCCTGCGGTGTGCACAGCTCATGGCTCCAGCCGATCGCCGTGCGCAGCGTCTGATGGCGTGGCAGTGTGTCGCGCCCACCGCCCGTGAGCAGCCGGAAGCGGTCGTCGAGCCGGGCCAGCAGCTGCGCGGGGGACAGGGCCCGCAGCCGTCCCGCGGCCAGCTCCACGGCGAGCGGGACCCCGTCCAGCCGCCGGCAGATCTCGTGCACGTCCGTGCGGTTGCCGTCGTGCAGCGCGAAACCCGGTGTGCCGGCGGCGGCGCGGTCCGCGAACAGCTCGGCCGCCTCCGCCTCGGCCAGCGGCGCCAGCGGGAACACCTGCTCGCCCTCCACCGAGAGCGGCCTGCGCCCCACGGCGAGCACCCGCAGGCCCCCCGCGCGCCGCAGCAGCTCACCGACCAGCGACGCGCACGCGTCGACCAGATGCTCGAACCCGTCGAGCACGAGCAGCAGGTGCCGCTGCGCGAGGTGGTCGAGCAGGACCTGGCGCGGTGGTCGCGAGGTGTGATCCGTCAGTCCCAGCGCCTCCACTACGGCGTACGCGACGAGTTCCGGCTCGCGCAGCTCGGCCAGCTCCACCCGCCACACCCCGTCGTCCGGCCGGAGCCGGGCCGCCGCGTGCGCCGCCAGCCGCGACTTGCCGACCCCGCCGGGGCCCGTCACCGTCACCAGCCGTGCGGCGCCGAGGGCCGCGTCCAGTCGCGTCAGCTCGGCCGCCCGGCCCACGAACGCGTTGAGCTCCAGGGTCAGATTGCCGGCCCGGTGACCGCCCGCCCCCGCTCCGGAGGGCTGAGAACCCTGAGAAGACCGCATGGGCAACGGAGCGTACTCATCCATGAGCACTCCGTACAATCGCTTCGCGCGAGGACTGGTGCGGCGGACGGTAATCCGGTACAGAGCCGCGGCCCCGGCGCGATAGGGTCGGAGGACGACTTTTCGATGGTGAGGCACGAATTCAGGGAGCGGGTGCGCAGTGTCCGGTGGTGAGGTGGCCGGGATCCTGGTGGCCGTCTTCTGGGCGATCCTGGTCTCCTTCCTCGCGGTGGCACTCGCGAGGCTGGCCCAGACGCTCAGGGCGACCACCAAGCTCGTCGCGGACGTGACCGAACAGACGGTCCCGCTCCTCGCGGACGCCTCCGCGGCCGTGCGCTCCGCACAGACCCAGATCGAGCGGGTCGACGCCATCGCCGCGGACGTCCAGGAGGTCACGTCGAACGCGTCGGCGCTCTCCTCGACCGTCGCCTCGACCTTCGGCGGCCCGCTGGTGAAGGTGGCGGCGTTCGGCTACGGCGTGCGCCGGGCCATGGGCGGCCGCCGCGAGGACGAGCCCGCCAAGCCCACGCGACGCACCGTGATCGTGGGCCGCACCGTCCCGTCGGCGCGACGGGGAAAGCGGAAGAAGGACTGACGCAGCGATGTTCCGCCGTACGTTCTGGTTCACCGCGGGCGCAGCCGCCGGTGTGTGGGCCACCACCAAGGTCAACCGCAAGATCAAGCAGCTGACGCCCGAGAGCCTCGCGGCGCAGGCCGCGAACAAGGCGATCGAGGCGGGCCACCGCGTCAAGGACTTCGCCCTCGACGTCAGGGCCGGCATGGTCCAGCGAGAGGCGGAACTCGGCGAGGCGCTCGGGCTCAACACCGATCCCGAACTGGCCGCCCCGCGCCGCGTCGCCGCCATCGAGAACAGCAACGACCCGAAGTACAGCAAGAACTCGAAGTACAGCAAGAACCCGACGTACGTCGAGAGGTCGACGTACTCGTACAACCGGAATGAGGACCACTGATGGAGTCGGCCGAGATTCGTCGCCGCTGGTTGAGCTTCTTCGAGGAGCGCGGGCACACCGTCGTCCCTTCGGCGTCGCTCATCGCGGACGACCCGACTCTGCTCCTGGTCCCGGCCGGCATGGTCCCCTTCAAGCCGTACTTCCTCGGTGAGGTCAAGCCTCCCTTCGCCCGCGCCACCAGCGTCCAGAAGTGCGTCCGTACGCCGGACATCGAAGAGGTCGGCAAGACCACCCGGCACGGCACGTTCTTCCAGATGTGCGGCAACTTCTCCTTCGGCGACTACTTCAAGGAAGGCGCCATCAAGTACGCCTGGGAGCTGCTGACCAGCCCCCAGGACAAGGGCGGTTACGGCCTGGAGCCGGAGAAGCTCTGGATCACCGTGTACCTGGAGGACGACGAGGCCGAGCGCATCTGGCACGAGGTCGTCGGCGTCCCCAAGGAGCGCATCCAGCGCCTGGGCAAGAAGGACAACTACTGGTCCATGGGCGTCCCCGGACCCTGCGGCCCGTGTTCCGAGATCAACTACGACCGCGGCCCCGAGTTCGGCGTCGAGGGCGGCCCCGCCGTCAACGACGAGCGGTACGTGGAGATCTGGAACCTCGTCTTCATGCAGTACGAGCGCGGCGAGGGCACCTCGAAGGAGGACTTCGAGATCCTCGGCGACCTGCCGAGCCAGAACATCGACACGGGTCTCGGCCTCGAACGCCTCGCCATGATCCTCCAGGGCGTGCAGAACCTGTACGAGATCGACACCTCCATGGCCGTCATCAAGAAGGCCACCGAGCTGACCGGTGTCGAGTACGGCACCGCCCACGCCTCCGACGTCTCCCTGCGCGTGGTCACCGACCACATGCGGACGTCCGTGATGCTCATCGGCGACGGCGTCTCCCCAGGCAACGAGGGCCGCGGCTACGTGCTGCGCCGCATCATGCGCCGCGCCATCCGCAACATGCGGCTGCTCGGCGCCACCGGCCCGGTCGTCCAGGACCTCGTCGACGTCGTCATCGAGATGATGGGCCGGCAGTACCCGGAGCTGGTCTCCGACCGCAAGCGCATCGAGACCGTCGCCCTCGCCGAGGAGGCCGCCTTCCTCAAGGCGCTGAAGGGCGGCACCAACATCCTCGACACCGCCGTCACGGAGACCAAGGCCTCCGGCGGCACGGTCCTGTCCGGCGACAAGGCCTTCCTGCTCCACGACACCTGGGGCTTCCCGATCGACCTCACCCTGGAGATGGCCTCCGAGCAGGGCCTGTCCGTGGACGAGGACGGCTTCCGGCGCCTGATGAAGGAGCAGCGGGAGCGCGCCAAGGCCGACGCCAAGGCCAAGAAGACCGGGCACGCCGACATGGGCGCCTACCGCGAGATCGCCGACGCCGCCGGTGAGACCGACTTCATCGGCTACACCAGCACCGAGGGCGAGTCCACGGTCGTCGGCATCCTCGTCGACGGTGTCTCCTCGCCCGCCGCCACCGAGGGCGACGAGGTCGAGATCGTCCTCGACCGCACCCCGTTCTACGCCGAGGGCGGCGGCCAGATCGGCGACACCGGCCGCATCAGGATCGACACCGGTGCCGTCGTCGAGGTCCGCGACTGCCAGAAGCCCGTCCCCGGGGTGTACGTCCACAAGGGCGTCGTCCAGGTCGGTGAGGTGACCGTCGGCGCCAAGGCCCAGGCCGTCATCGACGTGCGCCGCCGTACGGCCATCGCCCGCGCCCACTCGGCCACCCACCTGACCCACCAGGCCCTGCGCGACGCCCTCGGCCCGACGGCCGCCCAGGCCGGTTCCGAGAACCAGCCCGGCCGCTTCCGCTTCGACTTCGGCTCCCCGTCCGCCGTGCCCACGGCCGTGATGACGGACGTCGAGCAGAAGATCAACGAGGTGCTCACCCGCGACCTCGACGTGCACGCCGAGATCCTCAGCATCGACGAGGCCAAGAAGCAGGGCGCCATCGCCGAGTTCGGCGAGAAGTACGGCGAGCGCGTGCGCGTGGTCACCATCGGCGACTTCTCCAAGGAGCTGTGCGGCGGCACACACGTGCACAACACCGCCCAGCTCGGCCTGGTCAAGCTGCTCGGCGAGTCGTCGATCGGTTCGGGCGTACGTCGTATCGAGGCCCTGGTGGGTGTCGACGCCTACAACTTCCTCGCCCGTGAGCACACGGTCGTCGCCCAGCTCCAGGAGCTGATCAAGGGCCGTCCGGAAGAGCTCCCGGAGAAGGTCTCGGCCATGCTCGGCAAGCTGAAGGACGCCGAGAAGGAGATCGAGAAGTTCCGCGCGGAGAAGGTCCTCCAGGCCGCCGCCGGTCTCGCCGGGTCGGCCAAGGACGTGCAGGGCGTCGCCCTGGTCACCGGCCAGGTCCCGGACGGCACAGGCGCCGACGACCTGCGCAAGCTGGTCCTCGACGTACGCGGCCGCATCCAGGGCGGACGGGCCGTCGTGGTCGCCCTGTTCACCACTGTCAACGGCAAACCGCTGACGGTCATCGCCACCAACGAGGCGGCCCGCGAGCGCGGTCTCAAGGCCGGTGACCTGGTGCGCACGGCCGCCAAGACCCTCGGCGGCGGCGGGGGCGGCAAGCCCGACGTGGCCCAGGGCGGCGGCCAGAACCCGGCCGCCATCGGTGAGGCCGTCGACGCCGTCGAGCGGCTTGTGGCCGAGACCGCCAAGTGAGCGACGGCGAGCGGGTCATGCGCCGCGGCCGGCGGCTCGCCATCGATGTCGGGGACGCCCGGATCGGGGTCGCCTCCTGCGACCCCGACGGGATCCTGGCCACGCCGGTGGAGACCGTGCCGGGACGTGACGTCCCGGCCGCCCACCGGCGGCTGCGGCAACTCGTCGAGGAGTACGAGCCGATCGAGGTCGTCGTGGGCCTTCCTCGCTCCCTGAAGGGGGGCGAGGGCCCGGCAGCCCTCAAGGTCCGCGCATTCGCACAGGAGCTCGCACACGCGATCGCACCGGTGTCGGTGCGCCTCGTGGACGAGAGGATGACCACAGTGACGGCCAGTCAGGGACTGCGCGCCTCGGGCGTGAAGTCCAAGAAGGGCAGATCGGTCATCGACCAGGTCGCAGCCGTGATCATTCTCCAACAGGCACTGGAGTCCGAACGGGTGTCAGGTACATCTCCGGGCGAGGGCGTCGAAGTGGTCATCTGATCGCGGTACGGTAACGTTCCGCGCGATGCGGTGGTGTTCGAATAGCTTCCGCACAGGAGAAGAGGCGACGGAAGCCCAGCCACCGCGCGACCACCGCCTCGCGGCTCTAGGGGATCGATGACTGAGTATGGCCGGGGCCCAGGCTCCGAACCGTGGCATCCCGAGGACCCGTTGTACGGGGACGGCGGATGGGGAGGACAGGAGGCCCACGCGGCCCAGTCCCCCTACGGCGGCCAGCCGCAGCACTATCCGGAGCAGCCGCAGCAGCCGCAGTACGGCGACTGGGGCACAGGTCAGCAGGCCGACTACGACCAGGCGCAGCAGCAGTACGCCCAGGGACAGCAGCAGCACTACGTCCAGGGGCAGCAGCAGTACGGCGGTCATTCTCCGCAGCAGTACAACGGCCAGGGTGGGCAGGGCTACCACAACCAGGGCGGCGGGCAGTACGACCCGAACGGTCAGCAGTACGACCAGAACGGCCAGCCGTACAACGGCGGCTGGGACGCGGGCCAGCAGTACCAGCAGCAACAGCAGCAACAGGTCCCGTACGGCGGTGACCCGAACGATCCCTACGGCGGCCAGGCCGTGGCGTACAACGGTCAGCAGCCCGACTACTACGGGACTCCCGACGCCTATCCGCCGCCGGAGCCGCCGAGCCGCCGCCGCGCCGAACCGGAACCCGAGGCGGAACCGGAACCGGAATCGAAGCGCACCGACTGGGACCCGGGTCCGGACCAGGGCGAGCACGCGTTCTTCGCGGGCGGTGACGACGACGAGGACGACTCCGACGACGACCCGCAGAACCGGCGGCGCGGCAAAGGCGGCAAAGGCGGTAAGGGAAGCAAGGGCAAAGGCGAGAAGAAGAGCAAGAACGGCTGTGCCTGCCTTGTGGTCTCCCTCGTCCTCCTCTCGGTGGGCGGTGGCGTCACCTATTTCGGCTACCAGTTCTATCAGAGCCGTTTCGGTTCGGCCCCCGATTACGCGGGAGAGGGAACCGGCGGCCAGGTGACCGTCGTGATTCCCAAGGGCGCCTTCGGATCGGTCATCGGCCAGAAACTGAAGGCGGCCGGCGTCGTCAAGAGCGTGGACGCCTTCGTGGCGGCCCAGGCGCAGAACGAGAACGGCGACAAGATCCAGGCGGGTTCCTATCTGCTGAAGAAGCAGATGTCCGCGGAAAGCGCTGTCGCGCTGATGCTCGATCCCAAGAGCCAGAACAATCTGGTCGTCAGGGAAGGGCAGCGCAACGTCACGGTGTACGAGGCGATCGACAAACAGCTCGATCTCTCCAAGGGAACCACCGCGGAGATCGCCAAGAAGAAGTACAAGAGCCTCGGGCTCCCGGACTGGGCGAACGACGACAGCGACATCAAGGACCCGCTGGAAGGATTCCTCTATCCGGCGACCTACCCCGCCGACAAGAACATGAAGCCCGAGACCGTCCTGAAGGACATGGTCGCGCAGGCCAACAAGGAGTACGAGAAGTACGACCTGGAGGCGAAGGCCGAGGACCTGGGCCTTGAGGACCCGCTGCAGGTCGTCACGGTCGCGAGCCTCGTCCAGGCCGAGGGCATCACGCACGACGACTTCAAGAAGATGGCGTCCGTCGTCTACAACCGGCTGAAGCCGACGAACGACGTCACCAACCAGAAGCTCGAATTCGACTCGACGTACAACTACCTCAAGGGTCAGAGCAAGATCGACATCTCGGTCGCCGAGATCCGCAACTACGACGACCCGTACAACACGTACTTCTACAAGGGTCTTCCGCCCGGGCCCATCGGTAATCCCGGTGACGAGGCCCTGAGGGCGGCGCTGGAGCCCGACGGCGGTGCGTGGATGTTCTTCATCTCCATCGACGGCAAGAAGACGGACTTCACCAAGACCCTGGCCGAGCACGAGAAGTTGGTTCAGAAATTCAATGAGCGGCGCAACAAGGACTGACGGGGACCGGCGGTGCCGAGCCGCCGTTCTCGGTTCCCCGATCGGCCATTCCCTTTCCCCGGTGCTGCACCGCGCCGCGTACGGGGAACTGGGTCTGCACGACTGGTCGTACGACCGTTTCGAGATCGACGAGGCGGCGCTGCCCGGATTCATCGGGAAACTCGGTCCCGAATGGGCCGGACTCTCGCTGACGATGCCGCTCAAGCGTGCGGTCATTCCGCTGCTCGACGAGATCACCGCGACGGCGGCCTCCGTCGAGGCCGTGAACACGGTGGTGTGCACCGAGGACGGCCGCCGCGTCGGCGACAACACCGACATCCCCGGGATCGTCGCCGCCCTGCGCGAGCGGGGCATCGAACAAGTGGAATCCGCGGCGATCCTCGGCGCGGGCGCCACCGCCTCCTCCGCGCTGGCCGCGCTCGCCCGGGTCTGCACGGGCGAGGTCGTCGCGTACGTCCGCAGCGAGGCGCGTGCCGCCGAGATGCGGCAGTGGGGCGAGCGGCTCGACATCGAGGTGCGTACCGCCCACTGGTCGGAGGCCGAACAGGCCCTGCGCGCGCCCCTGGTGATCGCGACCACCCCGGCGGGCGCCACCGACACCCTCGCCCCGTCCGTCCCCGAACGGCCCGCCACCCTCTTCGACGTCCTGTACGACCCCTGGCCGACCGACCTCGCGGCCCGCTGGTCCGCGTACGGAGGCGCCGTCGTCAGCGGGCTCGACCTGCTTGTACACCAGGCGGTCCTGCAAGTCGAGCAGATGACGGGCCTCGCTCCGGCCCCGGTCGACGTCATGCGCTTGGCGGGGGAGAAGTCCCTCGCGGCCCGCCAGGACGGCCGCTAGGATCCGGCTTCCGGTTCCGCGGGGGCGGGGCCGCGCGCATCGGAACAACGGGGGACAGATCCATGTACGTGACACAGGCGTCCTGGAAGTCGGAGATATTCCAGTCGGTGGTGGGCTTCCTGCCGGACTGGGCACAGGGCACCGCGCTGGGGCTCTTCCTGCTCGCCGTCCTGACCCCCTGGGCGCTCAGGACCTGGCGCAAGTTCGTCTACCACCGGGCGCTCCGCACGGGGCGGCCCATCCCCGAGTCGGCACGGTACGCACAGGGCCGTGGCAGCGACCACCTGGGCTCGTACGCCCCGATGCCCCGGCGGGACGACCCCGCGGCGTGACGCGTACCGGCACCACGGCGTGAGCGCGGCGCGTCCGCCAGATGGACCTGGGGCCGGGCGCAGGGCGCGGACGTGGGAGGATCGGAGGCGGCGGGCCAGGGCCGCGCACCCGGTCGCGCCGTCGCCGTACGCGAGGACGCGCGTACGCAGAGCAGGACGCAGTACCAGGGCGCGAGCATGAGGAGCACCGTTGAGCAGGTTGCGCTGGCTGACCGCCGGGGAGTCCCACGGTCCGGCACTTGTGGCGACGCTGGAGGGTCTTCCCGCCGGCGTGCCGATCACCACGGAGATGGTGGCGGACCACCTGGCCCGGCGGCGCCTGGGCTATGGGCGCGGCGCGCGGATGAAGTTCGAGCGCGACGAGGTCACCTTCCTGGGCGGTGTCCGGCACGGACTCACCCTCGGCTCGCCGGTCGCGGTGATGGTCGGCAACACCGAGTGGCCCAAGTGGGAACAGGTCATGGCGGCCGACCCGGTCGACCCGCAGGTCCTCGCCGAGCTGGCCCGCAACGCCCCGCTGACCCGGCCGAGGCCCGGCCACGCCGACCTCGCCGGAATGCAGAAGTACGGCTTCGACGAGGCACGGCCGATCCTGGAGCGGGCCTCCGCACGGGAGACCGCGGCGCGGGTGGCGCTGGGCGCGGTGGCGCGTTCGTACCTGAAGGAGACCGCCGGTATCGAGGTCGTCTCGCACGTGGTGGAGCTGGCGGCGGCGAAGGCCCCCTACGGCGTGTACCCCACCCCCAACGACGTCGAGAGGCTGGACGCGGACCCGGTGCGCTGCCTGGACGCGGACGCGTCGAAGGCGATGGTCGCGGAGATCGACCAGGCCCACAAGGACGGCGACACGCTCGGCGGAGTGGTCGAGGTGCTGGCGTACGGGGTGCCGGTGGGCCTCGGTTCGCACGTGCACTGGGACCGGCGCCTCGACGCGCGGCTGGCGGCGGCGCTGATGGGCATCCAGGCGATCAAGGGCGTGGAGGTCGGGGACGGCTTCGACCTCGCGCGGGTGCCCGGTTCCAAGGCGCACGACGAGATCGTCCAGACCGACGAGGGCATCCGGCGCGCCTCGGGCCGCTCCGGCGGCACCGAGGGCGGGCTGACCACCGGCGAACTGCTGCGCGTACGGGCGGCGATGAAGCCCATCGCCACCGTGCCGCGGGCCCTGGCGACCATCGACGTGGCGACCGGCGAGGCCACCAAGGCGCACCACCAGCGCTCGGACGTGTGCGCGGTGCCCGCGGCCGGGATCGTCGCCGAGGCGATGGTCGCGCTGGTCCTGGCGGACGCGGTCGCGGAGAAGTTCGGCGGCGACAGCGTGCCGGAGACCCGGCGCAACGTGCAGTCGTACCTGAAGAACCTGGTCGTGCGGTGACCGGTCCCAGGATCGTGCTGGTCGGCCCCATGGGCGTCGGCAAGTCCACGGTCGGAGCGCTGCTCTCGGAGCGGCTCGGCTGCCGCTTCCGGGACACCGACGAGGACATCGTCACCGAGCAGGGCCGCACCATCGCGGACATCTTCGTGGAGGAGGGCGAGTCCGCCTTCCGGGCCCTGGAGAAGCAGGCCGTGCGCCGCGCGCTCGCCGGACACGACGGCGTACTGGCCCTCGGCGGCGGCTCCATCCTCGACGAGGACACCCGGGCGCTGCTCGCCGGACAGCCCGTCGTGTACCTCTCGATGGACGTCGAGGAAGCGGTCCAGCGCACCGGCCTGAACGCGGCCAGGCCGCTGCTCGCGGTCAACCCGCGCCGGCAGTGGCGCGAACTCATGGACGCGCGCCGCCCGCTGTACGCGGGGGTCGCGAGCGCCGTGGTCGCCACCGACGGCCGTACCCCCGAAGAGGTCACCCGAGCGGTCCTCGACGCACTGGAGTTGAAGGAAGCATGAACGAGGCAGTGACGCGGATCCACGTCGGCGGTACGGCGGGCAGCGAGCCGTACGAGGTCCTGGTCGGCCGCCAACTCCTCGGTGAGCTCGGTCAGTTGGTGGGGGAGAGGGCCAAGCGGGTCGCGGTGATCCACCCCGAGGCGCTCGCCGAGACCGGTGACGCGCTCCGCGCCGACCTCGCCGAGCAGGGCTTCGATGCCGTCGCCATCCAGGTGCCCAACGCGGAGGAGGCCAAGACCGCCGAGGTCGCCGCGTACTGCTGGAAGGCGCTCGGTCAGTCCGGCTTCACCCGCACCGACGTGATCATCGGCGTCGGCGGCGGGTCCACCACCGACCTCGCGGGCTTCGTCGCGGCGACCTGGCTGCGCGGGGTGCGCTGGATCGCCATCCCCACCACCGTGCTGGCCATGGTGGACGCGGCGGTCGGCGGCAAGACCGGCATCAACACCGCCGAGGGCAAGAACCTCGTCGGCGCCTTCTACCCGCCCGTCGGCGTGCTGTGCGACCTCGCCGCCCTCGACTCGCTGCCGGTCCACGACTTCGTGTCCGGGCTCGCCGAGATCATCAAGGCCGGCTTCATCGCCGACCCGGAGATCCTCGCCCTCATCGAGGCCGACCCGCAGGGCGCCCGTACGCCCGCCGGGCCGCACACCGCCGAACTCATCGAGCGCTCCATCAGGGTCAAGGCCGAGGTCGTCTCGTCCGACCTCAGGGAGTCCGGGCTGCGCGAGATCCTCAATTACGGGCACACCCTCGCCCACGCCATCGAGAAGAACGAGCGCTACGAGTGGCGGCACGGCGCCGCGGTCTCGGTCGGTATGCACTTCGCCGCCGAACTGGGCCGTCTCGCGGGCCGTCTCGACGACGTGACCGCGGACCGGCACCGCACGATCCTGGAGTCGGTCGGACTGCCGCTGACCTACCGCTACGACCAGTGGCCGAAGCTCCTGGAGAACATGAAGGTCGACAAGAAGTCCCGCGGCGACCTCCTGCGCTTCATCGTCCTCGACGGACTGGCCAAGCCGACCGTCCTGGAGGGCCCCGACCCGGCGGTGCTCCTCGCCGCCTACGGCGAAGTGGGCGAATAGCTCCCCCGGAGCGGCACTTGCACCGATTCGCCTGCGCGGACGGGCACTTCGGGCCGTCCCCGGCCGTTCACCAAACGGCGGCCGGGGACGGTACCGTTCGGTAGGCGAGCGGGGCAGGTGCCCCGCTGCCAGCGCCCATTGCCTGTACGAGACGGAGTGGCACCGGATGCAGCACGCAGTGGGGTCTCCGCTGCCGCCGCCCCATCAGCCGGGGCACGGACCGGCCGCCGGCTGGTCGGGGGCCGCACCACACCCGGGACCGCACCACCCCGGTCCGCACGCCGGGGTCCCCGCGGGTCCGCCGCCGGGCTTCGCCGGAGCGCAGACGGGACCCGCGGCCCCGCACCCGCCGGGCCCTCCGCATCCGCCGGGGCACCCGCCCGCGCCGCACCACGCCGCCCCGCACCACGCTCCCGTGCCGCCCACGCCGGACACCACGGGCCATGTCCAGCTGCCGCCGGGCGGTCCCGTCCCGATGCCGAGCGCGCCGCCCGCGACCGGCATCCCCGACCCGACGTCCACGACGCTCGCGGTGCTGCTCATCGGGCCCGCGGGCGCGGGCAAGACCAGCGTCGCCAAGTACTGGGCGGACCACCGCAGGGTGCCCACGGCGCACATCAGCCTGGACGACGTCCGTGAGTGGGTGCGCTCGGGCTTCGCCGACCCGCAGTCGGGGTGGAACGACATGTCGGAGGCGCAGTACCGGCTCGCCCGCCGCACCTGCGGCTTCGCGGCCCGCAACTTCCTGGCCAACAACATCTCCTGCATCCTCGACGACGCCGTCTTCCCCGACCGGCCCGTGGTGGGCCTCGGCGGCTGGAAGCGGCACGTCGGGCCCGGGCTGCTGCCGGTCGTGCTCCTGCCGGGCCTGGAGATAGTCCTGGAGCGCAACGCGGAGCGCTCCGGAAACCGCCGCCTCACCGACGAGGAAGTGGCCCGTATCCATGGCCGGATGGCCGGCTGGTACGGCTCGGGCCTCCCCATCATCGACAACTCCCAACTGGACGTCCCCCAGACGGCCCGAGTCCTGGACGAGGTCCTGTCCCGCTCCATCGCAAGCCCACCTCAGTGGTGACCTGAGCGCTCGGAAGGGGCGCGGGGAACGGCGCGAGCAACCCCCACCGGCCCGCACGGGAGCCTCCCGGGGCCGCGAGGGCGCCCGCGCCATTCAGGGTCGCGGGCACCGGGCGCGTTTTGAGGGGCGCGGGGAACTGCGCGGCCAACCCCCACGAACCCGCACCCGATTCTTTTAGGGGCGCGGGGAACTGCGCGAGCAACCCCAACGGACCCGCACCCGGCACACAACCTCAAGCCCCACCCCCTACCCCGCCCGGCCCGCCCACTCGGCCCCCTCAAACCGGCGCAATCCGAGCGAAGCTCATACGCTCAAACCATGCCAGAGGTGCACGAAACCCGCCGAGCCCGGCTACGAGACCGCGTGAACGCCAGCGGCAGCGCCTCCGCGCTGGTCACCCGCCCGGCGAACGTCCGCTACCTCACGGGCGTGGCCCCACCCGGCGCGGTCCTCCTGCTGGGCAGCACCGAGGACCTGCTCGTACACGGCACCGCACCCGGCACGACACCCGGCACCCCCTCCGCCGCGGACGGCCGCCCCGACGAGGCCCTGCGGATCCACACGCTGCCGAGCCCCGGCGGCGACCCCGCCGTCGCCGCCGCGGACCTCGCCGCGACCCAGGGCGCCGACTCCCTCGCCGTGGAGGAGCACCACCTCACCGTGACCCGCCACCGGGCGATCGGTTCCGTGGCCCCCGCCCTGCGCCTCGCGGACGTCGGCGGAGCCGTCGAACAGCTGCGGGTGATCAAGGACGAGGAGGAGATCTCCTGTCTGCGCATCGGCGCGGAGATCGCCGACCAGGCCCTGGGCGAACTCCTGGAGTCGATCCTCGTCGGCCGCACCGAACGGCATCTCGCGCTGGAACTGGAACGCCGCCTCGTCGACCACGGCGCCGACGGACCGGCCTTCAGGACGTCGGTCGGCACCGGCCCGCACTCCGGGCGCCGCGGACACCGGCCGACCGACCGCCGGGTCGAGGAGGGAGATTTCCTCTCCGTCTGCCTCGGGGCGACCTACCACGGATACCGCTGCGAGATCGGCCGGACGTTCGTTATCGGCACCTCTCCCGCGGACTGGCAGATCGAGCTGTACGACCTCGTCTTCGCATCCCAGAGGGCCGGCCGCGAGGCCCTGGTGCCCGGCGTCGCCTACCGCGACGTGGACCGCGCGGCCCGCCAGGTACTGGACTCCGCCGGGCACACGGAGGGCCTTCCCGAGTCGACCGGACACGGTGTGGGGCTCGAAATCGACGAGGAGCCGCAGTTGGCCCCCGCGGCCATGGGTAAACTGGACGCTTGCGTGCCGGTCACCGTCGAACCGGGGGTCCACCTTCCGGGCCGGGGCGGTGTCAGGATCGATGACACGCTCGTCGTGCGCCCTGAGGCGGACGGCGGACCCGAGCTACTCACCATCACGACCAAGGAACTGCTCGCGCTCTAGTCCCGCAAGCTGTACAGGCCTCGACCGTATCGGGTGCCTCGACCGCTTCGGACCGTGCGCGTGTTACCGGGGTCGTCCACGTCAGTCCAGGAGATTCCGCAACCGTGGCTTCCACGAACGACCTCAAGAACGGCCTGGTGCTCAAGCTCGACGGGGGCCAGCTCTGGTCCGTCGTCGAGTTCCAGCACGTCAAGCCCGGCAAGGGCCCCGCCTTCGTGCGCACCAAGCTGAAGAACGTGCTTTCCGGCAAGGTCGTCGACAAGACGTTCAACGCCGGCGTCAAGGTCGAGACGGCCACTGTCGACAAGCGCGACATGCAGTTCTCGTACATGGACGGCGAGTACTTCGTCTTCATGGACATGGAGACCTACGACCAGCTCATGGTCGACCGCAAGGCCGTCGGCGACGCCGCCAACTTCCTGATCGAGGGCTTCACCGCCACCGTGGCGCAGCACGAGGGCGAGGTGCTCTTCGTCGAGCTGCCGGCCGCCGTCGAGCTCGTCGTCCAGGAGACCGAGCCGGGCGTGCAGGGCGACCGTTCCACGGGTGGCACCAAGCCCGCCACCCTGGAGACCGGTCACCAGATCAACGTCCCGCTCTTCATCACCACCGGTGAGAAGATCAAGGTCGACACCCGCACGAGCGACTACCTCGGCCGGGTGAACAGCTAACCGTGGCTGCCCGCAATACGGCCCGCAAGCGTGCCTTCCAGATCCTCTTCGAGGGTGACCAGCGAGACGTCGACGTCCAGACGGTCCTCGCGGACTGGATCAGGCACTCCAGGACCGACACCCGGCAGCCGCCCGTGAGCGAGTTCACGATGGTGCTGGTCGAGGGCTACGCGGACCACGCGCGGCGCATCGACGAGCTGATCTCGCAGTACGCCGTCGACTGGACGCTCGACAGGATGCCGGTCGTCGACCGCAACATCCTGCGTCTCGGTGCGTACGAGCTGATCTGGGTGGACGAGACCCCGGACGCGGTCGTGCTCGACGAGGCGGTGCAGTTGGCCAAGGAGTTCTCCACGGACGACTCGCCCGCGTTCGTGAACGGGCTGCTCGGCCGGTTCAAGGAGCTCAAGTCGTCGCTGCGGCGGGACGAGGTCTGAACGATCCGCTCCGCACCGTGCGATGTGATGCGCGGGCCGGTGGGGGCTGGTCGCGCAGTTCCCCGCGCCCCTTAGGTACGCCGGAGGGCCCGCAGTGTCATGCTGCGGGCCCTCCGGCGTCCTCGTACGGCCGAAGCCTCCCAGGGCCCCAGAAAGCCGCCGGGGGGCCGGAACCCATTGGTTCCGGCCCCCCGGGCGGCACGTTTCTTCTCAGTGCTGGTGCGGTCAGCCCTCGTCGTGTGAGACCGCGCGGCGCGCATCCGCGTCCAGGACGCCCCAGCTGATCAGCTGCTCGGTGAGGACCGAGGGCGACTGGTCGTAGATGACGGCGAGCGTGCGCAGGTCGTCCTGGCGGATCGACAGCACCTTGCCGTTGTAGTCGCCGCGCTGGGACTGGATCGTCGCCGCGTAGCGCTGCAGGGGACCCGCCTTCTCGGCCGGTACGTGCGCCAGTCGCTCCAGATCGAGGACCAGCTTCGGCGGCGGCTCGGCGGCCCCGCCCGGCGTGGTGCCCGGCAGCAGCTCCTGCACGGGAACGCCGTAGAAGTCCGCCAGCTCGGCAAGACGCTGCACGGTCACGGCGCGGTCGCCGCGCTCGTACGAACCGACCACGACCGCCTTCCAGCGGCCCTGGGACTTCTCCTCGACGCCGTGGAGGGAAAGGCCCTGCTGGGTACGGATGGCGCGGAGCTTGGCCCCGAGCTGTTTGGCGTATTCGCTGGACATATAGCTCCCCGGACACTGTGTCGACGTGCGGCTCGGCCGCGCGGCTGGTGACTCACTGTGAGGTTACGCAGCGTGACTCTGGCTCGTCAAGCCGAATGGTCCGGACCGGTCTCCCCGGGGAAGCGGAGCACGGCCGGGACGAGGGGGGTGATCAGGGGCATTGCCGGGCTGGTACCGTTGATGGCGCAATTCCGACGTCCTTTAATGATCCGTCCCGAGAGGCGGAGAAGGAGGTCCGTTTCGTATGGACACCGAACAGCAGAAGCAGCAGTACGCGTCCGATGCGCGGCCCGTTCTGGAGGCCCCCGACATCGCACGGGTCCTGACCCGCATCGCCCACGAGATCGTCGAGCGCGCCAAGGGCGCCGAGGACGTGGTGCTCCTGGGCATTCCGACCCGCGGCGTGCACCTGGCCCAGCGGCTCGCCGTCAAGCTCCAGGAGATCACCGACCGCCGTATCCCGGTCGGCTCCCTCGACATCACCATGTACCGCGACGACCTGCGCATGCACCCGCCGCGAGCGCTGGCCCGTACCGACATCCCCAGTGACGGCATCGACGGCAGACTGGTCGTCCTCGTCGACGACGTGCTCTTCTCCGGCCGCACCATCCGCGCCGCCCTCGACGCGCTGAACGACATCGGCCGCCCGCGCGCCGTGCAGCTCGCGGTCCTCGTCGACCGCGGCCACCGCGAACTCCCGATCCGCGCCGACTACGTCGGCAAGAACCTCCCCACGTCGTTGCGGGAGACGGTCAAGGTCCAGCTCGCCGAGGAGGACGGCCGGGACACCGTGCTGCTCGGTGTGAAGCAGACCTCCCAGGGCGGGCAGCCGTAGCCCCGCGGCGTACGGCCGTCGCCGTGCGCCGGGCCCACGCGCGCCCCTGCCCGCCCCGGCCGTGCCCACCGGCACCGCCGGACGCCCGCTTCCCGACCTGAACCGCCTCGTGCCTGCCTGCCTTCTGCCTTACGGAGCCTGAAAGATGCAGCGTCATCTCATCTCGGCCGCCGACCTCACCCGCGACGACGCCGTCCTGATCCTCGACACCGCCGAGGAGATGGCCCGGGTCGCCGACCGGCCGATCAAGAAGCTGCCGACCCTGCGCGGCCGCACCGTCGTCAACCTCTTCTTCGAGGACTCCACCCGCACCCGGATCTCCTTCGAGGCCGCCGAGAAGCGGCTGTCCGCGGACGTCATCAACTTCACCGCCAAGGGCTCCAGCGTCTCCAAGGGCGAGTCCCTGAAGGACACCGCCCAGACCCTGGAGGCGATGGGCGTCGACGCCGTCGTCATCCGGCACGGCGCCTCCGGAGCCCCGTACCGCCTCGCGACCAGCGGCTGGATCGACGCAGCCGTCATCAACGCGGGCGACGGCACCCACCAGCACCCCACCCAGGCCCTCCTCGACGCCTTCACCATGCGGCGCCGGCTCGTCGGCCGGGACGAGGGCCTCGGCCAGGACCTCTCCGGCCGGCGCATCACGCTCGTCGGCGACATCCTGCACAGCCGGGTCGCCCGCTCGAACGTCGACCTGCTGCACACCCTCGGCGCCGAGGTCACCCTCGTCGCCCCGCCGACCCTGGTGCCGGTCGGCGTCGAGTCCTGGCCCTGCGAGGTCTCGTACGACCTCGACCGGACGCTGTCCAAGTCCGACGCCGTGATGCTGCTGCGCGTGCAGCGCGAGCGGATGAACGCGGCGTTCTTCCCGACCGAGCGCGAGTACTCGCGGCGCTACGGCCTCGACGGCGACCGCATGGCGAAGATGCCCGAGCACGCCATCGTGATGCACCCCGGGCCGATGGTCCGCGGCATGGAGATCACCGCCGAGGTCGCCGACTCGGAGCGCTGCACCGCCATCGAGCAGGTCACCAACGGCGTCTCGATCCGGATGGCCGTCCTGTACCTGCTGCTCGGTGGCAACGAACCCGCCGCCACCCACACCCGTACCGAGGAGAAGTAAGTCACATGAGCAAGATTCTGATCCGTGGTGCGAAGGTGCTCGGCGGCGAGCCGCAGGACGTCCTCATCGACGGCGAGACCATCGCCGAGGTCGGTACGGGCCTCTCGGCGGAGGGCGCCGAGGTCGTCGAGGCCGACGGCCGGGTGCTCCTGCCGGGGCTCGTCGACCTGCACACCCATCTGCGCGAACCCGGCCGTGAGGACTCCGAGACGGTCCTGACCGGCACGCGCGCCGCCGCGAGCGGCGGCTACACCGCCGTGTTCGCCATGGCCAACACCTTCCCCGTGGCCGACACCGCCGGAGTCGTCGAGCAGGTCTACCGGCTCGGCCGGGAACACGGCTACTGCGACGTCCAGCCCATCGGGGCCGTCACCGTCGGCCTGGAGGGCAAGAAGCTCGCCGAGCTGGGCGCCATGCACGAGTCCGCCGCCGGCGTCACCGTCTTCTCGGACGACGGCAAGTGCGTCGACGACGCAGTGATCATGCGCAGGGCCCTGGAGTACGTGAAGGCCTTCGGCGGTGTCGTCGCCCAGCACGCCCAGGAGCCCCGCCTCACCGAGGGCGCCCAGATGAACGAGGGCGTCGTCTCCGCGGAACTGGGACTCGGCGGCTGGCCCGCGGTCGCCGAGGAGTCGATCATCGCCCGGGACGTCCTGCTCGCCGAGCACGTCGGCTCCCGCGTCCACATCTGCCACCTGTCGACCGCCGGCTCCGTCGAGATCGTCCGCTGGGCCAAGTCCCGCGGCATCGACGTGACCGCCGAGGTCACCCCGCACCACCTCCTCCTCACGGATGAGCTGGTGCGCTCCTACAACCCGGTCTACAAGGTCAACCCGCCGCTGCGCACCGAGCGCGACGTGCTGGCCCTGCGCGAGGCGCTCGCCGACGGCACGATCGACATCGTCGCCACCGACCACGCCCCGCACCCGCACGAGGACAAGGACTGCGAGTGGGCCGCCGCCGCCATGGGCATGGTGGGCCTGGAGACGGCTCTGTCGGTCGTCCAGCAGACGATGGTCGAGACCGGGCTGCTCGACTGGGCCGGCGTCGCCGACCGCATGTCCCTCAAGCCCGCCGAGATCGGCCGGGCGCAGGGCCACGGCCGTCCCGTCTCGGCAGGTGAGCCCGCCAACCTCACGCTGGTGGACACCGCATACCGTGGTGAGGTGGACCCCGCGGGCTTCGCATCGCGCAGCCGCAACACTCCGTACGAGGGTCGTGAGCTGCCGGGCCGTGTCACGCACACGTGGCTGCGGGGCAGGGCCACGCTCGTCGACGGGAAGCTCGCGTGACATCACTCACCCCCTTTGCAGCGCAGATCGCCACGGAACTCACCACGGGCCGCGCCGTCGGCCTCGCGGCGGAGCAGAAGTCCGCCGAGGTGACCGACTGGGCCGCCCGCATCGGCTGGCTCGTCGGCCTGGTCCTGTTCATCGCGCTCGTCTACTGGCTGATGCGCGAGGGCTGGAAATGGCGCGGCACCCTCCAGGGCGACCTGCCCGAGCTGCCCGCCGCGCCGAGTGAGCCCGGTGCGGCCAGACTGACCATGAGCGGCCGCTACCACGGCTCGACGACGGCCGGGCAGTGGCTCGACCGCATCGTGGCGCACGGCCTGGGCACCCGCAGCAGGGTCGAGCTGACCCTGACGGACGCGGGCCTGGACGTCGTACGCCCCGGGGCGGCCGACTTCTTCGTCCCCCGCGAGCGACTGCGCGAGGCCCGGCTCGACAAGGGCATCGCGGGCAAGGTCCTCTCCGAGGGCGGCCTGCTCGTCGTCACCTGGGAACACGGCGACAAGCTGATCGACTCCGGGTTCCGCTCCGACCACGCGGCGGAGCACAACGAATGGGTCGACACCCTGAACGACATGACCGACAAGAGCAGCGACATCGACCAGAGCAGCGACACGGAAGGCGCACGATGACCACCTCCGACCAGGGAACCGCCTCGCAGCGGCAGAAGGCGGCTCCCGCCGTACTCGTTCTGGAGGACGGCCGGACCTTCCGCGGCCGTGCCTACGGGGCCGTGGGGGTGACCTTCGGCGAAGCGGTGTTCTCCACCGGCATGACCGGCTACCAGGAGACCCTCACCGACCCGTCGTACCACCGCCAGGTCGTCGTGATGACCTCCCCGCACGTCGGCAACACCGGCATCAACGACGAGGACATGGAGTCCAGGAAGATCTGGGTCTCCGGTTACGTCGTACGCGACCCCGCGCGCGTGCCCTCCAACTGGCGCTCCCGGCGCTCGCTCGACGAGGAGCTCGCCGCGCAGGGCGTCGTGGGCATCAGCGGCATCGACACCCGCGCGCTCACCCGCCATCTGCGCGAGCGCGGCGCCATGCGCGTCGGCATCTTCTCCGGCAGCACGCTCCCGGACGAGGGCACCATGCTCACCGAGGTGCGCCAGGCCCCCGAGATGAAGGGCGCCAGCCTCTACGAGGAGGTCGCCACCCAGGAGGCGTACGTCGTCCCCGCCGTCGGTGAGAAGAAGTTCACCGTCGCCGCCGTGGACCTCGGCATCAAGGGCATGACCCCGCACCGCATGGCCGAGCGCGGCATCGAGGTGCACGTGCTGCCCGCCACCGCCACCGTCGAGGAGATCTACGCGGTCGCCCCCGACGGCGTGTTCTTCTCGAACGGCCCCGGCGACCCGGAGCAGGCCGAGCACCCCGTCGCCCTCATGCGCGCCGTGCTGGAGCGGAGGACGCCCCTGTTCGGCATCTGCTTCGGCAACCAGATCCTCGGCCGCGCGCTGGGCTTCGGCACCTACAAGCTGAAGTACGGCCACCGGGGCATCAACCAGCCCGTGCAGGACCGTACGACCGGCAAGGTCGAGGTCACCGCGCACAACCACGGCTTCGCCGTCGACGCGCCGCTCGACAAGGTCTCCGAGACCCCCTACGGGCGGGCCGAGGTCAGCCACGTCTGTCTGAACGACCAGGTCGTCGAGGGGCTCCAGCTGCTCGACCAGCCCGCGTTCAGCGTCCAGTACCACCCCGAGGCGGCCGCGGGCCCGCACGACGCCGCCTACCTGTTCGACCGCTTCACGTCTTTGATGAACACAGCTTCGATGGAGGGCCAGCGTGCCTAAGCGCTCCGATATCCAGTCCGTCCTGGTCATCGGCTCCGGCCCGATCGTCATCGGCCAGGCCGCCGAGTTCGACTACTCCGGCACCCAGGCCTGCCGCGTCCTCAAGGCCGAGGGCCTGCGGGTGATCCTGGTCAACTCCAACCCCGCGACGATCATGACCGACCCGGAGATCGCCGACGCCACGTACGTCGAGCCGATCACCCCGGAGTTCGTCGAGAAGATCATCGCCAAGGAGCGCCCCGACGCGCTCCTGCCCACCCTGGGTGGCCAGACCGCACTCAACACCGCGATCTCCATGCACGAACAGGGTGTGCTGGAGAAGTACGGCGTCGAACTGATCGGCGCCAACGTCGAGGCCATCAACAAGGGCGAGGACCGCGACCTCTTCAAGGGCGTCGTCGAGGCCGTCCGCGCGAAGATCGGCCACGGCGAGTCCGCCCGCTCGGTCATCTGCCACTCCATGGACGACGTCCTGGGCGGTGTCGACACGCTCGGCGGCTACCCCGTCGTCGTGCGCCCCTCCTTCACCATGGGCGGCGCCGGCTCCGGCTTCGCGCACGACGAGGAGGAGCTGCGCCGCATCGCCGGCCAGGGCCTCATGCTCTCCCCGACCACCGAGGTGCTCCTGGAGGAGTCCATCCTCGGCTGGAAGGAGTACGAGCTGGAGCTGATGCGCGACAAGAACGACAACGTCGTGGTCGTCTGCTCCATCGAGAACTTCGACCCGATGGGCGTCCACACCGGCGACTCCATCACCGTCGCGCCCTCCATGACGCTGACCGACCGCGAGTACCAGCGCCTGCGCGACATCGGCATCGCGATCATCCGCGAGGTCGGCGTCGACACCGGCGGCTGCAACATCCAGTTCGCCGTCAACCCCGAAGACGGCCGCATCATCGTCATCGAGATGAACCCGCGCGTCTCGCGCTCCTCGGCCCTCGCGTCGAAGGCCACCGGCTTCCCGATCGCCAAGATCGCCGCCAAGCTGGCCGTCGGCTACACGCTCGACGAGATCCCGAACGACATCACCGAGAAGACCCCGGCGTCCTTCGAGCCGACCCTCGACTACGTGGTCGTCAAGGCGCCGCGGTTCGCCTTCGAGAAGTTCCCCTCCGCCGACTCCACGCTGACCACGACCATGAAGTCGGTCGGCGAGGCCATGGCGATCGGCCGCAACTTCACCGAGGCCCTGCAGAAGGCCCTGCGCTCCCTGGAGAAGAAGGGCAGCCAGTTCACGTTCGTCGGCGAGCCCGGCGACAAGGCCGAACTGCTCGCGGAGGCCGTACGGCCGACCGACGGCCGCATCAACTCCGTCATGCAGGCCATCCGCGCGGGCGCCACGCCCGAGGAGGTCTTCGACGCGACCCGCATCGACCCCTGGTTCGTGGACCAGCTGTTCCTGATCAAGGAGATCGCGGACGAGCTGGCCGCCGCCGACAAGCTGGAGCCCGCGCTGCTCGCCGAGGCCAAGCGGCACGGCTTCTCCGACGTCCAGATCGGCGAGATCCGCGGGCTGCGCGACGACGTGGTGCGCGAGGTGCGCCACGCGCTCGGCGTACGCCCCGTCTACAAGACGGTCGACACCTGCGCCGCCGAGTTCGCCGCCAAGACGCCGTACTTCTACTCCTCGTACGACGAGGAGAGCGAGGTCGCGCCGCGCGAGAAGCCCGCGGTGATCATCCTCGGCTCCGGTCCGAACCGCATCGGCCAGGGCATCGAGTTCGACTACTCCTGCGTCCACGCCTCCTTCGCGCTGAGCGACGCCGGCTTCGAGACCGTGATGGTCAACTGCAACCCCGAGACCGTCTCCACGGACTACGACACCTCCGACCGGCTGTACTTCGAGCCGCTCACCCTGGAGGACGTACTGGAGATCGTCCACGCGGAGACCCTGGCCGGACCGGTCGCGGGCGTGATCGTCCAGCTCGGCGGCCAGACCCCGCTCGGTCTGTCGCAGGCGCTCAAGGACAACGGCGTCCCGGTCGTCGGCACCCCGCCCGAGGCCATCCACGCCGCCGAGGACCGCGGCGCCTTCGGCCGGGTCCTCGCGGAGGCCGGACTGCCCGCGCCGAAGCACGGCACCGCCACCACCTTCGCCGGCGCCAAGGCCATCGCGGACGAGATCGGCTACCCCGTCCTCGTCCGGCCGTCGTACGTCCTCGGCGGACGCGGCATGGAGATCGTGTACGACGAGACCCGGCTGGCCTCGTACATCGAGGAATCCACCGAGATCAGCCCCTCCCGGCCGGTCCTGGTCGACCGCTTCCTGGACGACGCGATCGAGATCGACGTGGACGCCCTGTACGACGGCCACGAGCTGTACCTCGGCGGCGTCATGGAGCACATCGAGGAGGCCGGCATCCACTCCGGCGACTCGGCGTGCGCGCTGCCCCCGATCACCCTCGGCGGGTTCGACATCAAGCGGCTGCGCGCCTCGACCGAGGCCATCGCCAAGGGCGTCGGCGTCCGCGGACTGATCAACATCCAGTTCGCGCTGGCCGGGGACATCCTGTACGTCCTCGAAGCCAACCCGCGTGCCTCGCGCACGGTCCCCTTCACCTCGAAGGCGACCGCGGTGCCGCTCGCCAAGGCCGCCGCCCGGATCTCGCTGGGCGCCACCGTCGCCGAACTGCGCGCCGAGGGCCTGCTCCCGGCGAACGGCGACGGCGGCGAGCTGCCGTTCGACGCACCGATCTCCGTCAAGGAGGCCGTCATGCCGTGGTCGCGCTTCCGCGACATCCACGGCCGCGGGGTCGACACCATCCTCGGCCCGGAGATGCGCTCCACCGGCGAGGTCATGGGCATCGACTCGATGTTCGGCACGGCGTACGCGAAGTCCCAGGCGGGCGCGTACGGGCCGCTGCCGACCAAGGGGCGCGCCTTCATCTCCGTCGCCAACCGCGACAAGCGCTCGATGGTCTTCCCGGCCCGTGAGCTGGTCGCCCACGGCTTCGAGCTGTTCGCCACGTCCGGCACGGCCGAGGTGCTCAAGCGCAACGGCATCAACGCCACCATCGTGCGCAAGCAGTCCGAGGGCGAGGGCCCGAACGGCGAGAAGACGATCGTCCAGCTCATCCACGAGGGCGGCGTCGACCTCATCGTCAACACGCCGTACGGCACCAGTGGCCGCCTCGACGGCTACGACATCCGTACGGCCGCCGTGGCCCGCTCCGTGCCCTGCCTGACGACCGTCCAGGCGCTCGCCGCGGCCGTCCAGGGCATCGACGCGCTCACCCGCGGAGACGTGGGCGTGCGGTCGCTGCAGGAGCACGCGGAGCACCTGACCGCGGCGCGCGACTAGGCGCTCCGCCTGCCGCGGGTGCTTCGTCCGCGGGTCCGTCGTGGCCGGCCGCGCAGTTCCCCGCGCCCCTTCGGGGGCTCTGGCCCACCCTGAGGGGGACACCGAGGAAGGTGTCCCCCTCATCCATGAGGTTCTCGATGAGGAAGCCCACCATGTACCAGCTCTTCTTCCGGCTCGCGTTTCAGCGCATGGATCCCGAGCAGGCCCATCACCTCGCCTTCCGGTGGATCCGGCTGGCCGTCCGCGTCCCGGTCCTGCGGACCTTCGTCGCCGCCGTGCTCGCGCCCCGCTACAAGGAGCTGCGGACCGAGGCGTTCGGCTTGCGGATGCACGGCCCGTTCGGGCTCGCGGCGGGCTTCGACAAGAACGCGGTCGCGATCGACGGTCTGTCGATGCTCGGCTTCGACCACGTCGAGATCGGCACGGTCACGGGGGAGGCGCAGGCCGGCAACCCCAGGAAGCGGCTGTTCCGCCTCGTGCAGGACCGCGCGCTGATCAACCGCATGGGATTCAACAACGAGGGCTCCGCGGCCGTGGCGGAGCGCCTGAGGGCCCGTACGCCCGTCTTCAGGACCGTCGTGGGCGTCAACATCGGCAAGACCAAGGTCGTCCCCGAGGAGGAGGCCGCCGCCGACTACGTGAAGTCCGCCGAACGGCTGGCCCCGTACGCCGACTACCTCGTGGTCAACGTCAGCTCCCCGAACACGCCCGGACTGCGCAACCTCCAGGCGACCGAGTCGCTGCGGCCCCTGCTCACCGCCGTGCGCGAGGCCGCGGACCGGACCGTCACCGCGCGCCGGGTGCCGCTGCTCGTGAAGATCGCACCGGACCTCGCCGACGAGGACGTGGACGCCGTCGCCGACCTCGCGGTCGAACTGGGCCTGGACGGGATCATCGCCACGAACACCACCATCGCGCGCGAGGAGCTGGGCCTGCGGTCCGACGCCTCCCTCGTCGCGGAGACCGGCGGACTGTCCGGCGCACCGCTCAAGGCACGCTCCCTGGAGGTGCTGCGGCGCCTCTACGCGCGCGTGGGGGACAGGATCACCCTCGTGGGCGTCGGCGGCGTCGAGAACGCCGAGGACGCCTGGCAGCGCATCCTTGCCGGCGCCACGCTGGTCCAGGGCTACAGCGCCTTCATCTACGAGGGCCCCTTCTGGGGACGCGGCATCCACAAGGGCCTCGCCGCCCGCCTCCGCACGAGCCCGTACGCCACCCTCGCCGACGCGGTCGGCGCCGACGTGAGGAACACGAGGAGCACGGTATGAGCCTGCTGAACGGTGAGGGCCCGGAGCCCTTCGGCGCCCGCCTGCGCCGCGCCATGGACGAGCGGGGCCCGCTGTGCGTCGGCATCGACCCGCACGCCTCCCTGCTCGCCGACTGGGGCCTGAACGACGACATCGGGGGCCTAGAGCGCTTCAGCCGTACCGTCGTCGAGGCGCTGGCCGACCGGGTCGCCGTACTGAAGCCGCAGAGCGCGTTCTTCGAGCGCTTCGGGTCGCGCGGTGTCGCCGTCCTGGAGAAGTCGGTCGAGGAGGCGCGCGCGGCCGGGGCGCTGGTTGTCATGGACGCCAAGCGCGGTGACATCGGCTCGACCATGGCGGCGTACGCCTCCGCCTTCCTGGAGAAGGGCTCACCGCTGTTCTCCGACGCGCTCACGGTCTCGCCGTACCTCGGCTACGGCTCGCTGGAGCCGGCCGTCGAACTCGCCCGGGAGAGCGGCTCCGGGCTGTTCGTGCTCGCCCTGACCTCCAACCCGGAGGGCGCCGAGGTGCAGCACGCGGTACGCCCCGAGGACACGGCCCTGCGGAACGTGGGCGCGACCATGCTGGCGCACCTCGCCGAGGAGAACGCGGGACAGACCCCGATGGGCTCCTTCGGGGCGGTCGTCGGCGCCACGCTCGGCGATCTCTCCTCGTACGACCTCGCGATCAACGGCCCGCTCCTCGCCCCCGGCATCGGCGCCCAGGGCGCGACCCCGGCCGACCTTCCCCGGGTCTTCGGAGCGGCGGTGCGCCAGGTGGTGCCGAACGTCAGCCGGGGTGTCCTGCGTCACGGACCCGACGTCGGCGCGCTACGCGCGTCGTCGGACCTCTTCGCGGAGGAGATCAGGGCGGCGGTGGAGGCGGCCTGAGCACTTCGGTGCGCGTCTTTGGGACGTCGCGCGTCTGAATACATGCTCAAATCCGGGGAGTTTTGTCGTAAATGTCGGACTCGATAGAGGCTGACCAGGACTTTTCCTCTGTTCTCGCTGACTCCGGCGGACTTGCCCGCTAGTCTCCGACCAGAGTCAACGGGCAGAAGTGTTGTCCGTTGCTCGCCAGGTGTGGGGCGACCAGCTTCCTCACCGGTCCGTATCCGACAGTTCGACATCCGAGGTGACGTAGGCGTGGCTCTTCCGCCCCTTACCCCTGAACAGCGCGCAGCCGCGCTCGAAAAGGCCGCCGCGGCTCGCCGGGAGCGGGCCGAGGTCAAGAATCGACTCAAGCACTCCGGCGCCTCGCTCCACGAGGTCATCAAGCAGGGTCAGGAGAACGACGTCATCGGAAAGATGAAGGTCTCCGCTCTCCTGGAGTCCCTGCCGGGCGTGGGCAAGGTCCGCGCCAAGCAGATCATGGAACGGCTCGGCATCTCCGAGAGCCGCCGTGTGCGAGGTCTTGGCTCCAACCAGATCGCCTCCTTGGAGCGCGAGTTCGGCGGCGGTGCGGCCTGACGTTCTCAGGCACCCCTGAGAACCTGGATAATCACCGCATGGCTGCAACACCCCGGGGGACGACCCCCGTATCCCCGGACGTAGGTCCGCGGCTGACCGTGCTCTCCGGCCCCTCCGGGGTCGGCAAGAGCACGGTCGTCGCTCATATGCGCAAGGAACACCCCGAGGTCTGGCTCTCGGTGTCGGCGACGACCCGCAGGCCGCGCCCCGGCGAGAAGCACGGTGTCCACTACTTCTTCGTCAGCGACGAGGAGATGGACAAGCTGATCGCCAACGGCGAGCTTCTCGAATGGGCGGAGTTCGCGGGCAACCGCTACGGGACGCCTCGCGACGCCGTGCTCGAACGCCTGGAGTCCGGCGAGTCGGTCCTCCTGGAGATCGATCTCCAGGGCGCCCGGCAGGTCCGCGAGTCCATGTCCGAGGCCCTGCTGGTGTTCCTGGCCCCTCCCTCCTGGGAGGAGCTGGTGCGCCGGCTCACCGGGCGGGGAACCGAGCCGCCCGAGGTGATCGAGCGCCGGCTGGCCGCCGCGAAGATCGAGCTGGCGGCCGAGCCGGAGTTCGACACCACCCTGGTCAACACCTCCGTCGAGGACGTGGCGCGCGAGCTGCTAGCCTTGATGGAAGTTGTTTGATCTTTCAGGATCACCTTTAAGGTCGATTTCCACCTTTCGGAAGGCAGAGCGTGTCCTCTTCCATCACCGCGCCCGAGGGCATCATCAACCCTCCGATCGACGAGCTCCTTGAGGCTACCGACTCGAAGTACAGCCTGGTGATCTACGCGGCCAAGCGTGCCCGTCAGATCAACGCGTACTACTCGCAGCTCGGCGAGGGCCTCCTTGAGTACGTCGGTCCCCTCGTGGACACCCACGTCCACGAGAAGCCGCTGTCGATCGCCCTCCGGGAGATCAACGCGGGTCTGCTGACGTCGGAAGCCATCGAGGGCCCGGCTCAGTAGTATTTTCTGCTTGCAGTTCGTTTATCCACAGGCCCGGCAGCGCCCCTGCCGGGCCTGTGGTGTGTGATGGGGGCGTACATACGTTTTCCGAGGGTCCGGGGAGAGACGTGGACAAGCCGAAGGTCGTGCTGGGGGTCAGCGGTGGCATCGCCGCCTACAAGGCGTGCGAGCTGCTGCGCCGACTGACCGAGTCGGGCCACGACGTGCGCGTCGTCCCGACGGAGTCCGCGCTGCACTTCGTCGGCGCCGCGACCTGGTCCGCCCTGTCCGGACACCCCGTCTCGACCGAGGTCTGGTCGGACGTGCACGAGGTGCCGCACGTGCGGATCGGCCAGGGCGCCGACCTGGTCGTCGTCGCCCCCGCCACCGCCGACCTGCTGGCGAAGGCCGCCCACGGCCTGGCCGACGACCTCCTCACGAACACCCTGCTCACCGCCCGCTGTCCGGTCGTCTTCGCGCCCGCCATGCACACCGAGATGTGGGAACACCCGGCCACCCAGGAGAACGTGGCGACCCTGCGCCGCCGGGGCGCCGTCGTCGTCGAACCCGCCGTGGGCCGGCTGACCGGCGTCGACACCGGCAAGGGGCGGCTGCCCGACCCCGCCGAGATCTTCGAGACCTGCCGCCGGGTGCTCGCCCGGGGAGCGGCCGAACCGGACCTCGCCGGCCGGCATGTCCTCGTCAGCGCCGGCGGCACGCGCGAGCCGCTCGACCCGGTCCGCTTCCTCGGCAACCGCTCCTCCGGAAAGCAGGGGTACGCCCTCGCGCGCACCGCCGCCGCCCGGGGCGCCCGGGTCACCCTCATCGCCGCGAACACCGGGATGCCGGACCCGGCGGGCGTCGACGTCGTCCAGGTCGGGACGGCCGTGCAGCTCCGCGAGGCCGTGCTCAAGGCCGCCCCGGACGCGGACGCCGTGGTGATGGCGGCGGCGGTGGCGGACTTCCGCCCCGCTGCATACGCGTCGGGAAAAATCAAGAAGAAGGACGGCCAGGAACCGGAGCCGATCGTTCTCGTTCGAAATCCGGACATCCTCGCGGAGATCTCGGCGGACCGCGCCCGCCCGGGCCAGGTCGTCGTCGGTTTCGCCGCCGAGACGGACGACGTGCTGGCCAACGGCCGGGCGAAGCTCCGGCGCAAGGGCTGCGACCTCCTCGTCGTCAACGAGGTCGGAGAACGCAAGACCTTCGGCTCCGAGGAGAACGAGGCGGTCGTGCTGGGCGCCGACGGAAGTGAGACCCCTGTCCCGTACGGGCCCAAGGAAGCACTGGCCGAGACTGTGTGGGACCTCGTGGCGCGCCGACTGGTGTGAACGCCCCAATAACTTCACGACACCCCTCCGTCGCACGCGGACACCACTTTTCACCGGCGCGCAAGGGTGTGGGAACCTGGCGGAGACGGTGAATCGTGTCGCAGAATGCCCGTGCCCCAGGTCACAGCGCTTCCGAGAGGCGAGACAGTAGCCCCGCGACGGAGCGCGACCGATAAACTGTTCTCGGACGACGCCGGGCGCAGCTCCCGGCCGTCCGCCAATGATCAGCCAGCAGCCGCTGCAACCACAGGGAGCGTTGTGTCCCGTCGCCTGTTCACCTCGGAGTCCGTGACCGAGGGTCACCCCGACAAGATCGCTGACCAGATCAGCGACACCATCCTCGACGCGCTTCTGCGTGAGGACCCGTCTTCCCGGGTCGCCGTCGAGACACTGATCACGACCGGCCTCGTACACGTGGCCGGCGAGGTCACGACCAAGGCCTACGCGCCGATCGCGCAGCTCGTGCGCGACAAGATCCTCGACATCGGCTACGACTCCTCGAAGAAGGGCTTCGACGGCGCGTCCTGTGGCGTGTCCGTGTCGATCGGCTCTCAGTCCCCGGACATCGCGCAGGGCGTCGACACCGCGTACGAGAAGCGGGTCGAGGGCGACGAGGACGAGCTCGACAAGCAGGGCGCCGGCGACCAGGGCCTGATGTTCGGCTACGCGACGGACGAGACCCCGGAGCTGATGCCGCTCCCGATCCACCTCGCGCACCGCCTCGCGCGCCGCCTCTCCGAGGTCCGCAAGAACGGCACGATCCCCTACCTGCGCCCCGACGGCAAGACGCAGGTCACCATCGAGTACGACGGCGACAAGGCGGTCCGGCTGGACACCGTCGTCGTCTCCTCGCAGCACGCGTCGGACATCGACCTGGACTCGCTGCTCGCGCCCGACATCCGCGAGTTCGTGGTGGAGCCCGAGCTGAAGGCGCTCCTGGACGACGGCATCAAGCTGGAGACCGAGGGTTACCGCCTCCTGGTCAACCCGACCGGCCGCTTCGAGATCGGCGGCCCGATGGGCGACGCCGGCCTGACCGGCCGCAAGATCATCATCGACACCTACGGCGGTATGGCCCGCCACGGTGGCGGCGCGTTCTCCGGCAAGGACCCGTCCAAGGTCGACCGCTCCGCCGCGTACGCGATGCGGTGGGTCGCCAAGAACGTCGTCGCGGCGGGCCTTGCCTCCCGCTGCGAGGTCCAGGTCGCCTACGCGATCGGCAAGGCCGAGCCTGTCGGCCTCTTCGTCGAGACCTTCGGCACCGCCAAGGTGGACGCGGAGAAGATCGAGTCGGCCATCTCCGAGGTCTTCGACCTCCGCCCGGCCGCTATCATCCGCGACCTCGACCTGCTGCGGCCGATCTACTCCAAGACCGCCGCGTACGGCCACTTCGGGCGCGCGCTGCCCGAGTTCACGTGGGAGAAGACGGACCGCGTGGACGCCCTGCGCAAGGCGGCGGGGCTCTAGCCTCCCGCTTCCACGCCCGCACGCTCACGACGGAGGCCGCGCTCCTCCGCACCAGCGTTCCCACCGAGGCCCGGCCTCCCCGCTTGAGGGGGGCCGGGCCTCGGCGGTTCAGGGGGCGGGGGCTGTTGGTGGTTCCTTCGGGGTGGGTGTGGCGGCGCCTGCTACCTCGACGTGCCGTCGGCCCTGAGGGATGTGTCCAGGAAGCGGTATCGGCCATCGCTTCCGGGGCGTTCGTGGTGTGTGGGCGGGGCGGTGCCGGGCGGGTGGTGGTGTCAGTGCGGTCTGGTAGGAATGCTGCTGTGAGCAGCGACGACGGGCAGACGGGTGGCGGGGCCGACGGGGCGCCGCCCGAGCAGCTTGCGTTGATCCGGGATGCCGTGCGCAAGGCGCCGCGGGCCAAACCGCGGACCTGGCGCGGGGCCGCGGTCGCCCAGCACCTGCCCGTCGCACGGGTGCTCGTCGACAAGGGCGTGCTGCATCTCGACCGCTACTTCGACTACGCCGTGCCCGCGGAACTGGACGCCGACGCCCAGCCCGGGGTGCGGGTGCGCGTGCGGTTCGGGGCCGGGCGGCACCGGGTGCGGGAGGGGCGGCGCGAGGGCGGCGGGCTGATCGACGGGTTCCTCGTCGAGCGGCTGGCCGAGTCCGACTACTCGGGGCCCCTGGCGGCCCTCGCCCAAGTGGTGTCGCCCGAGATCGTGTTGAGCGAGGAGTCGCTGGGCCTGGCGCGCGCCGTCGCCGACCGGTACGCGGGAAGCCTGGCCGACGTACTGCAACTGGCCGTCCCGCCGCGCAACGCCCGCGCCGAGGGGAAACCGTCGCCCGAGCCGCTGCCCGTGCCCGAGGCGCCGGCGGTGGGGTCTTGGGCCAGGTATCCGAGAGGGCCCGCCTTCATCGAGTCGCTCGCGGGCGGCGGGGTGCCCCGGGCCGTGTGGAACGCGCTGCCGGGGCCCGGCTGGGCCGAGGAGTTGGCGCGGGCCGTGGCGGCGACGCTCGCCTCGGGGCGCGGCGCGCTCGTCGTCGTGCCCGACGGGCGGGCCGTCAGCCGGGTGGACGCGGCGCTCACCTCGGTGCTGGGGGAGGGGCGGCACGCCGTGCTGACCGCCGAGGCCGGGCCCGAGAAGCGTTACCGGCAGTGGCTGGCCGTGCGGCGCGGGTCCGTACGGGCCGTGGTGGGGACCAGGGCCGCCATGTTCGCGCCCGTACGGGATCTGGGGCTCGTGGTCATCTGGGACGACGGGGACGGCAGCCACAGCGAACCGCATGCCCCGCAGCCGCACGCCCGCGAGGTGCTGCTGTTGCGGGCCGCCCACGACAAGTGCGCTTTTCTGCTCGGGAGTTGGAGTTGCACCGTCGAGGCCGCGCAGCTCGTCGAGAGCGGCTGGGCGGCTCCGATCGTCGCCGAGCGGGAACGGGTACGCGCGGCTGCTCCGCTCGTACGGACCGTCGGCGACCAGGACCTCGCGCGCGACGAGGCGGCACGGGCCGCGCGGCTGCCCACCCTCGCCTGGCAGGCCGTGCGGGAAGGGCTGAAGTCGGGGCCCGTACTGGTACAGGTCCCGCGGCGGGGTTACGTGCCCCGCATGGCCTGTGCGCAGTGCCGGGCGCCCGCACGGTGCCGGCACTGCGCCGGACCCTTGGAGGGGCAGGACGCCGGAGGGCTCCAGTGCGGGTGGTGCGGCCGGGAGGAAGGCGGTTGGCACTGTCCCGAGTGCGGGGGGTTCCGGCTGCGGGCGCAGGTCGTGGGGGCGCGGCGGACCGCCGAGGAGCTGGGGCGCGCGTTCCCGGCCGTCCCCGTGCGGACCTCGGGCCGCGAACAGGTGCTGGACACGGTGCCGGGGTCGCCCGCGCTCGTCGTCAGTACGCCGGGCGCGGAGCCCGTGGCCGAGGGCGGCTACGCGGCGGCGCTGCTGCTCGACGGCTGGGCGATGCTCGGACGGCCGGACCTGCGGGCCGGTGAGGAGGCGCTGCGGCGGTGGATCGACGCGGCGGCGCTGGTACGGGGGGAGCCGGACGGCGGGACCGTGGTGGTCGTGGCCGAGCCGACGCTGCGGCCCGTGCAGGCGCTGGTGCGCTGGGACCCGGTCGGGCACGCGGTGCGTGAACTGGCCGAGCGGGCCGAGCTGGGGTTCCCGCCGGTGTCGCGGATGGCGTCCGTGTCCGGGACCGCGGAGGGGCTCGCCGGCTTCCTCGCCACGGTCGAACTGCCCGGCGAGGCCGAGCTGCTGGGACCGGTGCCGGTGACTCCGGCGGACCCGGGTCGGCCGCGGCGGGCGGGGGCGCCGCCCGCGGGCGAGCAGTGGGAGCGGGCGCTGATCCGGGTGCCGCGGGGGAAGGGCGCGGCGCTGGCGTCCGCGCTGAAGCATGCGCAGGCTGCCCGGATGGCTCGTGGGGGCAGTGCCCGTGGAGGGAGTGGAGGCCCCGGGAGCAGCGGGGGCGGCCGGGGTGGTGGCGGGAGCGAAGCCGTGCGGATTCGGATCGATCCGCCGGATATCGGGTGACCTGTGGGGGACGGGGAGAGTCGGGGGAGAGAGTCGAGGCGGGGAGATGTGCGTCTGCCCCCGAGGGTTTCGGGGGCAGACAAGGGACCGCTTCGGGGTCGGCCGGTGACGGCGTCAGCCGTTGCGCGGGCCGGGGAACGCGCTCGGCCTGGTCTCCTCGCGGAGAGTGGGGCTGCCTGCCGTCGGCTGGGTCGGCATCGGCATGGGCATCGGCATCGGCATGGAACGGGCGGCCGGGACCGTGGGGAGGCCGGTGTTGACGCCGACCGCGCGGGTTCCCGACGGCTCGGTGGCGCGCTCGGCCTCCGCGGCGGCCTGGGCGGTCGCCCGGCGGGCGCCGTAACGGCGGTGCACCGCCTGTTTGGTGACGCCGAGAGCCGAGCCCACCGCGTCCCACGAGAAGCCCAGTGAGCGGTCGAAGTCCACGGCGGCCGTGACCAGCGTCTCGACGCTGTCCCGCAGCTCCTGGGCGAGGCGGACGGTCGGCGCGGGAGCGCGTCCGTAGACGACGAAGCCCGTGGAGGGGCCGGAGCGGCGCGGGCGGTAGACGTTGCCCAGCTGGGCTGTCAGCGTGCGCAGTGCGTCCACCTGCCGGCGGACCCGCTCGATGTCCCGCACCAGCAAGTGCAGGCTGGCCCGAGCCTGGGCGTCGTGGGTTGCGTGGTCGGCCATGAACAAGCCTCTCGAACCGGCGTTGAAAAGGTCCGGGCCGCGATTGCGGCCCGTTTTGGTCAACTCTTTCTTGACCAACGCGTTTCGGGGTGAGTGGTCACGCATCAGGGGCGTGGGGGCATATGCGTACGCCCCCGGCGGTCGGTTCGGGGGTACATCGGACGAGGCGGACGAGAGCTTCGTCCGCGGGTCAGGTGGGGGCTTGTCGCGCAGTTCCCCGCGCCCCTGGAAGCGGGGCCGCGCCCCATCGGGCCGCGCCCCATAGACTGGTGCGCTGCCCGTTGTGAATCCGCCCGAGAGGCCGACTGCCACCCATGAAGCTCGTCTTCGCCGGTACCCCCGAGGTCGCCGTTCCCGCTCTGGACGCCCTGATCGCCTCCGGGCGGCACGAGGTGGCCGCCGTCGTCACGCGGCCCGACGCGCCGGCCGGACGGGGGCGCAGGCTTGTCGCGAGCCCCGTCGCCCAGCGCGCCGAGGAGGCCGGGATCGAGGTGCTCAAGCCCGGCCGGCCGCGGGACGAGGACTTCCTCGCGCGGCTGAGGGAGATCGCCCCGGACTGCTGCCCCGTCGTGGCCTACGGAGCGCTGCTGCCCCGGGTCGCGCTCGACATCCCCGCGCACGGCTGGGTCAACCTGCACTTCTCGCTGCTGCCCGCCTGGCGCGGGGCGGCGCCCGTGCAGCACGCCGTCATGGCCGGGGACGAGATCACCGGGGCGTCCACGTTCCTCATCGAGGAGGGGCTCGACTCCGGGCCGGTGTACGGGACCGTCACCGAGGAGGTGCGGGCCACCGACACCAGCGGGGATCTGCTGACGCGGCTCGCCTTCGCCGGGTCCGGGCTGCTCGCGGCGACGATGGACGGGATCGAGGACGGCACGCTGAAGGCCGTGCCGCAGCCGGCGGACGGGGTCACCCTGGCTCCGAAGATCAGCGTCGAGGACGCGCATGTCGACTGGGCCGCGCCCGCGCTCCGGGTCGACCGGGTCGTACGGGGGTGCACGCCCTCGCCCGGGTCGTGGACCGTCTTCCGCGGGGAGCGGTTGAAGCTGATCCAGGTCGTGCCGGTTCCCGAGCGGACGGATCTCGCGCCGGGGGCGTTGGCGGTCGGGAAGAACAATGTGTACGTCGGTACCGGGTCGTATGCCGTCGAGTTGTTGTGGGTGCAGGCGCAGGGGAAGAAGCCGATGCGGGCGGCTGACTGGGCCCGGGGGGTTCGGATCGCCTCCGGCGAGGTGGTGGGGGGCTGAGTCGGTCGCTCCGCGGGTGGGGCTGTTTTCTCTGCGGGTCCGGTGGGGGCTTGTCGCGCAGTTCCCCGCGCCCCTTTGGCGGTGCGTGTGGGGCGGGGCCTAGAGGTGTGCGGGTCTGCCGTTGCGGGGGTTGCGCAGTTCCCCGCGCCCCTTAGGTGGCGGCGTACGCTGTGGAGGTATCTCTTCCACTGAGCCGGAGCACCTTTTTCGTGAGTGAGCAGACTCGTCGGCCCCGTCAGCAGGGCAAGCCCTATCGTCGTCCCAAGAAGGACCCGGTGCGGATGCTTGCCTTCGATGCTTTGCGGGCGGTGGACGAGAGGGACGCGTATGCGAATCTCGTGCTGCCGCCTCTGCTGCGGAAGGCCCGGGAAGAGGGCGACTTCGACGGGCGCGACGCGGCACTGGCGACGGAGCTGGTGTACGGGACACTGCGCAGGCAGGGGACGTACGACGCGGTCATCTCCGCATGCGTCGACCGGCCGCTGCGCGAGGTCGACCCGCCGGTCCTGGACGTGCTGAGCCTGGGCGCGCATCAATTGCTCGGGACGCGGATCCCGACGCACGCCGCCGTGTCCGCGACCGTCGACCTCGCGCGGATCGTGCTCGGCGACGGGCGCGCGAAGTTCGTCAACGCCGTGCTCCGCAAGATCTCCCGGCAGGAACTGGACGCCTGGATCGAGCAGGTCGCACCGCCCTACGACGAGGACCCCGAGGACCATCTCGCGGTCGTGCACTCGCATCCGCGGTGGATCGTTTCGGCGCTCTGGGACTCGCTGGGCGGCGGGCGCGCCGGCATCGAGGATCTGCTGGAGGCCGACAACGAACGGCCCGAGGTGACCCTCGTGGCCAGGCCGGGCCGTGCCACCGCCGACGGGATCCTCGGCGAGGTCGGTGAGGAGACCGCGCTGCCGGGGCGCTGGTCGCCGTACGCGGTGCGGCTGTCCGAGGGCGGGGAGCCGGGAGCCATCGACGCCGTACGCGAAGGACGGGCCGGCGTCCAGGACGAGGGCAGCCAGCTCGTGGCGATCGCTCTCGCGAACGCGCCCCTCGACGGACCCGACAAGGCATGGCTCGACGGATGCGCGGGACCGGGCGGCAAGGCGGCCATGCTCGCCGGGCTCGCCGCCGAGCGCGGGGCCGTGCTGCTCGCCTCCGAGAAGCAGCCGCACCGCGCCAAACTGGTCGCGAAGGCACTCGCCGGGAACCCCGGGCCGTACCAGGTGATCGCCGCCGACGGGACCCGGCCGCCGTGGCGCCCGGGGACCTTCGACCGCGTACTGATGGACGTGCCCTGCACCGGCCTCGGTGCCCTGCGGCGGCGGCCCGAGGCGCGCTGGCGGCGCCGGCCCACGGACCTGGACGGGTTCGCGCCGTTGCAGCGCGGGCTGCTGCGCACCGCGCTCGACTCGGTGCGGATCGGCGGTGTCGTCGGGTACGCCACCTGCTCGCCGCACCTCGCCGAGACCCGGGCCGTGGTCAACGATGTGCTCAAGGAGAAGGACGCCGAACTGATCGACGCCCGTCCGCTCTTCGTGGACGTCCCGGCCCTGGGGGAGGGCCCTGACGTCCAGCTGTGGCCGCATGTGCACGGGACGGACGCCATGTATCTGGCGCTGATCCGCCGGACCGGCTGACCGGTCCGTACCCCTTCCGCATCCCTCTTCCGCATCCGCCTTCCGCGCCCGTCGCGGGCCGGCTCGGGCTATTCCGACGGGCTTCCCGGCCGTGAGGCCGGCTCCGCCGGGGGCTCCGCGACGGGCGTGGCGGGAGCGGAGGGCGCGGCAGGTGTCGGCGGGCCGGCCACAGGGGCTCCGGTCTCGTGGGCCAGCCGGTTCGGCCACCAGATCTTCGGGCCCACGTCCAGGAACAGGGACGTCACGAGGACCGAGCGCACGATGAACGTGTCGAGCAGTACGCCGAGGGCGACCGTGAACCCGATCTCGGCGAAGGCGACCATCGGCAGCGTCCCCAGGGCCGCGAACGTGCCCGCCAGGACCAGGCCCGCCGACGTGATGACCGCGCCGGTGGCGGCGAGGCCCGTGACCACGCCCGGCCGCGTGCCCTGGCGGGCTGCCTCCTCGCGGATGCGGGTGGTCAGGAAGATGTTGTAGTCGATGCCCAGCGCCACCAGGAAGACGAAGACGAACAGCGGGAAGTCGGTCGTCTCGCCCGCGTAGTCGAAGACGTGCCGGAACGCGAGCGCGCTGATCCCCAGCGCGGCGGCGAAGGACAGCACCACCGTGCCGATCAGGAGCAGCGGGGCGATCAGGGCGCGGAGCAGGGCGCACAGGATCAGCAGCACCACGAGCAGCACCAGCGGGATGATCAGGATGTTGTCGTGGGTCGTCGCCCTGTCCATGTCCAGCAGAGCCGCCGTACCGCCACCCACCCGGGCGTTCGCGTCCGGTACCGCGTGCACGGCGTCCCGTACCCGCTCCACCGTCCGTTTGGCGGCCTCGCTGTCCGCCGGGGCGGTCATGGTCGCCTCGAAGAGCACCTTGCCCTCGAACTCCGGTTTCGTGCCGGGCGGCAGGCCAAGGGAGTCCGGTACGACCCCGCGGGTGTCCGCGACCGCCCGCCCGACCTCCTCGGCCTGTTCGCGGTCGCTGATGACGACGAGCGGATCGCCGCTGCCCGCCGGGAAGTACCGCGCGGACACCTCCTGGCCGATGATCGAGTCGGGTTTGTCGGTGAAGGAGTCGGCGTTGCTGATGCCCTCCGCGCGCAGCTGGATCAGCCCCAGCGACAGCAGCGCGAGCGTCGCCGCCGTGATGACCCAGACCAGCCGCGGGCGGTGCGAGAAGCGGTTGCCCATCCGCGCCCAGACACCGCGCTCGGTCGGGTCCTCGGAGCCGAAGTGCGGGACGACCGGCCAGAAGATCCAGCGGCCGCAGATCACCAGCAGGGCCGGGAAGAGCGTCAGCATCGCGACCAGTGCCACGGCGACGCCGATGGCGGCCACCGGGCCGAGGCCGCGCGTCGAGTTCATCTCGGCGGCGAGCAGCACCAGCATGCTCAGGACGACGGTGGCACCGGACGCGACGACGGCCGGGCCCGCCCGGTGCAGGGCCAGCGCCATGGCCTCGTGGCGGTCCTCGTGGCGGCGCAGCTCCTCCCGGTAGCGGGCCACCAGGAGCAGGGCGTAGTCCGTCCCCGCGCCGAAGACGAGCACCGTGAGGATGCCCGCGCTCTGCCCGTTGACGGTCAGTCCCGCGTGTTCCGCGAGCAGATAGACCAGCGCCTGCGCGGTGAACAGCGCGGCGACCACCCCGATCAGCGGCACGATCAGCAGGGTCGGGCTGCGGTAGGTGAGCAGCAGCATCACGATGACGACGGCCATCGCGGAGAACAGCAGGGTGGAGTCGATGCCCTCGAAGGCCTCGGAGAAGTCGGCCGACGTACCGCCCGGGCCCGTGATGTGCACGGCGAGGCCGTCCCCGCTCTCGCCGACGTCCGCACGGATGGCGTCGACCGCGGGCGCGATGCGCTCCCAGCCCTTCTCGTCCATCGTGATCGGCACGGAGACCTGGGCCGCCCGCGGGGCCGGCCTCCGGTCGAACACGGGGCCACGGGTCTCCGCGCCGCGGAT
The DNA here is from genome assembly GCF_018070025.1 of Streptomyces liliiviolaceus. Classification (NCBI taxonomy): domain Bacteria; kingdom Bacillati; phylum Actinomycetota; class Actinomycetes; order Kitasatosporales; family Streptomycetaceae; genus Streptomyces; species Streptomyces liliiviolaceus. The sequence goes on along the minus strand of NZ_JAGPYQ010000002.1, from coordinate 936,698 downwards.
GCCGTGCTCGCTCAGTTCCTTGAGCTCCCGTACGTCCCGGGCGATCCGTACCTGGTCCTGTGCGGTGAGGCCGTCGGCGCGGGCGTACACGACGATCGCGGGGAGCTGTTCCGGCCTGAAGTCCTCGGAGGTCTGCAGGACTTGGGTCGACTCGGCGGAACCGGGCAGCCAGGAGGCGGCGTCGTTGTCCTGGGCGTCGGTGAGCTTCTGCGCGAAGGGCGCCATGACCACGAGCAGCACCAGCCACAGTCCCACCACGAGCCACTTGGAACGCCGGCCGCAGACCAGCCAGCCGACACCCCGCCGCTGCTTCCCCCGAAATCCCTGCGAGTTCCGAGATCCCTGAGATCCCTGAGTGTCCTGTGAGGCCTGAGATCGCAGAGATCCCTGAGAGTCTTGTGAGGCCTGAGATCCTTGAGGTTCCGGTGTTCCCTGCGCGTCCGTCATGGCCATCCCCGTAGCCGCTTATGGAGCCGGTGGGCCGACAAGGATGGCATGGGCCGTCCGGCCGGTGCAGCCCCCCGGGCCGAACGAGTCGGTACATACCGACCGGTCCGGGCCGGGACCGGGGAGGCAACCGGCTCCGGGCATGGCAGGCTTGTGGCATGGCCGCGCAGATCAACCCCAGCATCCTCTCCGCCGACTTCGCCCGCCTTGCCGAGGAGGCAAAGGCGGTGGAGGGCGCCGACTGGCTGCATGTCGACGTGATGGACAACCATTTCGTCCCCAACCTCACGCTCGGTGTGCCGGTCGTAGAGTCCCTGGCACGTGCGACGGACACACCGTTGGACTGCCATCTGATGATCGAGGACGCCGATCGGTGGGCGCCCCAGTACGTAGAAGCGGGTGCCGGTTCCGTCACCTTCCACGTCGAGGCCGCCGCCGCACCCGTGCGCCTGGCCCGCGAGATCCGGGCCAAGGGCGCCCGCGCCTCCATGGCGCTGAAGCCCGCGACCCCCATCGAGCCGTACGAGGATCTGCTGCCCGAGCTGGACATGCTGCTGATCATGACCGTCGAGCCCGGCTTCGGCGGCCAGGCGTTTCTCGACATCATGCTTCCGAAGATCCGCCGCACCCGCGAGTTGATCAGCAAGCACGGTCTCGAACTGTGGCTGCAGGTCGACGGCGGGGTCTCCGCCTCCACCATCGAGCGCTGCGCCGAGGCGGGAGCCGATGTCTTCGTCGCCGGCTCGGCCGTCTACGGCGCCGCCGACCCCGCCCAGGCGGTACGTGCATTGCGCACCCAGGCCGAGGGGGCGACGGCCCAGGCAGCATGGGCATGCGGCCACTGAGCCAAGGGAACGTGAACGCCGCCCCTCAGGGCTGATCAAGTACGCCGGATCTGCAAGGATGAACGGCGAATCCAGAGTGTGAACAGCAGTGAGGAGATCGCCGTGTCGGGTATGTCGGCGGGCCGGTCAGCCATGCGGATGGGACCCGCTGAGCTGGTGCAGGCGGCGGCCATGGCCCGCCGCTTCTACCTTGAGGGCAAGTCCAAGATCCAGATCGCCGAGGAGTTCGGCGTCAGCCGCTTCAAGGTGGCCCGGGTCCTGGAGACCGCCCTCGAACGGGATCTCGTGAGGATCGAGATCCGTGTCCCCGCGGAGCTGGACGCGGAGCGCTCCGACGCGCTGCGCGCCCGCTACGGGCTGCGGCATGCCGTCGTCGTGGAGTCCCCGGCCGAGGCCGAGGAGTCGCCCGACCCGGAGAACCTCGGCGAGGTGGCCGCCGACCTGCTCGGGGAACTGGTCGCCGAGGGCGACGTGCTCGGTCTCGCCTGGGGCCGCTCCACCATCCACATGGCCGCGGCGCTCGACCGGCTGCCGCCGTGCACGGTGGTGCAACTGACGGGTGTCTACGACGCCGGGACGGCCGAGCGCGGCTCGGTCGAGGCCGTCCGCCGGGCCGCCCAGGTCTCCGGCGGCGACGCCCACCCCATCTACGCGCCGATGCTCCTGCCGGACGTGGCCACCGCGGCCGCGCTGCGCAGCCAGACGGGGATCGCCCGGGCCTTCGAGTACTTCGACAAGGTCACCGTGGCCTGTGTGTCCATCGGATCCTGGGAGGCCGGGATCTCGACGGTGCACGACATGCTCACCGAGGAGGAGCGCGCGCACTACGCGTCCCTCGGGGTCGAGGCCGAGATGTCCGCGCACCTCTTCGACGTCGAGGGCCGCCGGGTCGGGCGGGACCTGGGGGAGCGGTGCATCACCGTCGAGGCCGACCGGCTGCGGCGGATCCCCGAGGTCGTCGCGATCGCCGGGGGACAGCGCAAGTCGGGCGCCATCGACGCGGTACTGCGGTCCGGGCTCGTCACCAGCCTGGTGACGGACACGGCGGCCGCGGACGCCCTGATGACGACGGGGCCCGCGCCCCGTCCGGCCCTGGACCGGGCGGACCCCGACGGGCTCTGACCCACCGATCACCCGAGGCGATCCACCGGCCGTTCGACAGCGCGCCGTGAGGGGACGGCCGTGGCAGCATCGACGACATGCTGCTCCGGTCCGTCCCCCGTCCGCTCTCCGCGCTGCTGGTGTGCCTGACGGCCCTGCTGCTCGCCGGCTGCTCGTCCACGGACACCGCCGGGAACGCGACCGGGAAGACGTCCGGGGACACGGACACCGCGACCGCCTCCGCTCCCGCGTGGGCCGACGGCATGGACACGGTCCGGGAGGCCGGGCTGCCCGCCGAGGCGCGCCGGACGCTCGCCCTCATCGACGCGGGCGGCCCCTTCCCGTACGCCAAGGACGGCACCGTCTTCGGGAACTTCGAGCGGGAGCTGCCGCGCCAGGAGCGCGGCTATTACCACGAGTACACGGTACGGACGCCCGGCGAGCGGGATCGCGGGGCCCGGCGCATTGTCACCGGGCGGGACGGCGAGGTCTACTACACCGATGATCACTACAACTCGTTCAGGGCGGTGCTGAGATGACGCACGACGAGCCGGGACACGACGAGCCGCGACACGACCTGCCGGGCCGCCACGTGGTCACCCTGGACCTCGACGGGGTCGCGGACAAGGCGGGCCTCATGGAGCGCTGCGTACGCGCCCTGGAGCTGCCGGAGTGGTTCGGCCGCAACTGGGACGCGCTCGCCGACAGCCTCACCGACCCGTCCGTGTGGCCCGCGGCCGCCGGCGAGCGGGGCCTGCTGGTCGTCGTCACCGGCTGGCGCACGTACGCGCGCGTCCGGCCCGACGAGTGGGAGACCGCCGAGGACGTCTTCGCCCAGGCGGCCGACCGCACCCCGGCGCTCACCGTGGCGCTGGCCCTCGGCGCCTAGGAGGATCCCACGAACAGCCCCCTGACCAGCCTGGACGATCGACCCAGGGCGTGTGGGCGGCCCCGCATGGGACAATGAAGTACGTGCTCTCCCTCGGGCTGTCCTGTCCGGGGGCCGCCTCTGATCGACTGGGATGTGCAGCACGTGCGTTTCCTCAACGACATCCAGCCCGCGTACGACCTGACGTACGACGACGTCTTCATGGTGCCGAGCCGTTCCGCGGTCGGCTCGCGGCAGGGCGTCGACCTGGCTTCGCCGGACGGCACCGGCACCACGATTCCCCTGGTGGTCGCCAACATGACCGCCATCGCGGGCCGCCGGATGGCCGAGACCGTGGCCCGCCGCGGCGGGCTCGTCGTCATCCCGCAGGACATCCCGATCGAGGTCGTCACCGAGGTCGTCTCCTGGGTCAAGAGCCGGCACCTCGTGCTGGACACCCCGATCGTCCTCGCCCCGCACCAGACCGTCGCCGACGCGCTGTCCCTGCTGCCCAAGCGCGCGCACAACGCCGGTGTCGTGGTGGACGGCGAGGGCCGGCCCGTCGGCGTGGTCACCGACGCCGACCTGAACGGCGTCGACCGCTTCACCCAGCTCTCCGAGGTCATGTCCCGGGACCTGCTGCTGCTCGACGCGGACATCGAGCCGGGCGAGGCGTTCGACAGGCTCGATCACGCCAACCGCCGGTACGCGCCCGCCGTGGACGAGGAGGGCCGCCTCGCCGGCATCCTCACCCGCAAGGGCGCCCTGCGTGCCACGCTCTACACACCCGCCACCGACGCGGACGGCAAGCTGCGCATCGCCGCCGCCGTCGGTATCAACGGCGATGTGGCGGGCAAGGCCAAGCAGTTGCTCGCCGCTGGCGTCGACACGCTCGTCGTGGACACCGCGCACGGCCACCAGGAGTCGATGCTCTCCGCGGTGCGGGCCGTCCGCGCGCTCGACCCCCAGGTGCCGATCGTCGCGGGCAACATCGTCGCCGCCGAGGGCGTACGCGATCTGATCGAGGCCGGCGCGGACATCATCAAGGTCGGGGTCGGACCCGGCGCCATGTGCACCACGCGCATGATGACCGGCGTGGGCCGCCCGCAGTTCTCGGCCGTCCTGGAGTGCGCGGCCGAGGCGAAGAAGCACGGCAAGCACGTGTGGGCCGACGGTGGTGTGCGGCACCCGCGCGATGTCGCCATGGCCCTGGCCGCGGGCGCGTCGAACGTGATGGTCGGCTCGTGGTTCGCCGGTACGTACGAGTCGCCGGGCGACCTTCAGCAGGACGCGAACGGGCGGCTGTACAAGGAGTCGTTCGGCATGGCGTCCGCGCGCGCGGTGCGCAACCGTACGTCTGAGGAGTCGGCGTACGACCGGGCGCGCAAGGCGCTGTTCGAGGAGGGGATCTCGACGTCCCGGATGTTCCTCGACCCGTCCCGGCCGGGGGTCGAGGACCTGGTCGACTCGATCATCGCGGGTGTGCGGTCCTCTTGTACGTATGCCGGTGCGAACTCTCTTGCGGAGTTCGCGGAGCGGGCGGTCGTGGGCGTGCAGAGTGCTGCGGGGTATGCGGAGGGGCAGCCGCTGCATGCCAGTTGGAGCTGACGGCTCCGCCGCCGGCGGGGGTGGGTGGGTGCGGGTTGACCGTGGCTGGTCGCGCAGTTCCCCGCGCCCCTAAAAGATTGCGCCGTTCCCCGCGCCCCTGAAAGCAACAGGCTGCGCCGTTGCCCGCGCCCCTGAAAGGCAAAAGGTCGCGCCGTTGCCCGTGCCCCTCGTGGGGGGTGCTCGCCCGTGCGCAATGAACGGTCGTCTGTGGGGGATGTGCGCAACGATCTTGCGGAGACGCGCATGGTTGCTGCATTACGGGTGGGAAGCGCGGGCTCATAGAGTCGTGCGCTGAGCGAAGTGTGGCGGGGACCCCGTGCACGGTGGTCCCCTCCGCGGGGCTGTCGTGGGGTCTCGCCGCCTCGAACGGCAGCGATGAAGGAGCCACCCGCGTGCACGACCACGGCGCACCACCGCAGTCCCGCAGTCATCCCTCGTCCGCCGGGCCCGGCGCGCGTCTGATGCGCCGCAAGCCCGTGGAGACCCTGGTCGCCGAGGGCGGCCAGGGCGAGGGCGGCAGCCTGCGGCGCTCCCTCGGGCTGTGGCAGCTGACGATGATCAGCATCGGCGCCACGCTCGGCACCGGCATCTTCGTGGTGCTCGGCGAGGCCGTTCCGAAGGCGGGCCCGGCCGTCACTGTCTCCTTCGTGATCGCCGGACTCACCGCGCTCTTCTCGGCCCTCTCGTACGCCGAACTTGCGGGCACCATCCCGGTCTCCGGATCCTCGTACTCGTACACCTACGCCACCATGGGCGAGCTGATCGCCTGGATCTGCGGCTGGTGTCTCGTCCTGGAGTACGGCGTCTCCGTCGCGGCCGTGGCCGTCGGCTGGGGCGAGTACCTGAACGAGCTGCTCGACGGCACGATCGGCGTCACCATCCCGGACGCGCTCTCCGCGCCGCCCGGGGACGGCGGGATCTTCAACCTGCCCGCGCTGATCGTCGTGCTGCTCGCCATGGCGTTCCTGCTGGGCGGCGCCCGCGAGTCCGCGCGCGCCAACACCGTCATGGTCGTCGTCAAGATCGCCGCGCTGCTGCTGTTCTGCCTCATCGGCGTGCAGGGCTTCCGCTCCGGCAACTACGAGAACTTCATGCCGCTGGGCATGGCGGGCGTCAGCGCCGCCGGAGCCACCCTCTTCTTCTCCTACATCGGCTTCGACGCCGCCTCCACCGCGGGCGAGGAGGCCAGGAACGCGCAGCGCGACCTGCCGCGCGCGATCATGCTCTCCCTGATCATCGTGACCGCCCTGTACGTGCTCGTCGCGGCCGTCGCCGTCGGTGCCATGCCCTGGCGGGAGTTCACCGACTCGGAGGCCGCGCTCGCCGGGATCATGAAGGACGTCACCGGCGACGCCGTCTGGGGCACGCTGCTCGCGGCCGGCGCGGTCATCGCCATCGCGAGCGTCGTCCTGACCGTGCTCTACGGGCAGACCCGCATCCTCTTCGCCATGTCCCGCGACGGACTCGTGCCCAAGGTCTTCTCCCGCGTCCACGCGAAGAGCGGGACCCCGCGCGTCAACACCGTCATCGTGTCCTCGTTCTGCGGTGTCCTCGCCGCCGCGATCCCGCTCGGACAGCTCGCCGACGCGACCAGCATCGGCACGCTCTTCGCCTTCGCGCTGGTGAATGTGGCCGTCGTGGTCCTGCGGCGTACGCGGCCCGGGATGCCCCGGACGTTCCGGGTGCCGCTGTCGCCGCTGATGCCCGCGCTGGGCTTCGGCTTCTGCGTGTGGATGATGGGCAGCCTCGACACTGTGACCTGGGTGGTCTTCGGGGTCTGGATGGCCGTCGGGCTCGTGTTCTACTTCAGTTACGGCTATCGCCGCTCCCGCCTCGCCACTCCAGAGAAGTGATCCACCCGCAGTGCTGAACGATCTCGACGAACGTATCGTGCACGCCCTTGCCGAGGACGCTCGGCGCTCCTACGCCGACATCGGGCAGGAGATCGGGCTGTCCGCGCCCGCCGTGAAGCGGCGGGTGGACCGGCTGCGGTCCAGTGGGGCCATCACCGGGTTCACCGTGCGGGTGGACCCCGCGGCGCTCGGGTGGGAGACCGAGGGGTTCGTCGAGATCTACTGCCGCCGGAACACCTCGCCGGAGACGATCCAGCGGGGGCTGGAGCGGTATCAGGAGGTGGTGGCCGCTTCCACCGTCACGGGGGAGGCGGACGCGGTGGTGCAGGTGTTCGCCTCCGACATGCGGCACTTCGAGCGGGTGCTTGAGCGGATCGCGGGGGAGGCGTTCGTCGAGCGGACGAAGTCCGTGCTGGTGCTTTCGCCGTTGTTGCGGAGGTTTTCTTCCGGGGCGCCGACGTGACGCTTCCGCTGGGGGGCGTTGTTCGGCTGCGGGTCCGGTGGGGGCTGGTCGCGCAGTTCCCCGCGCCCCTGAAAAGCCGGCCCTCTTGCGACCCGTAGGGGCTCCTGTGCGGGTCGGTGGGGGTTGCTCGCGCCGTTCCCCGCGCCCCTCAAAAGCAAAAGACTGCGCCGTTCCCCGTGCCCCTGAAAGCAGGCGGGCTAGCATCTTGGTGTGATCTGGCGACATTGAGTTAGACGTTGTGCCTCCCGAGGGCCGCCTCGGATGCCGTGTTTCGGCGTCCGGACTCCTCGTGGCTCTTTCGGGAAGGCCCCATGACACTCTCTTCCGCACGGCGGTTGGCCGTCGTGCTGTACGGCTATGCGTTTCTCGACGACTTCGTGCTGCTCTACCCGGTGTACGCGTTGCTGTTCGCCGACAGCGGGCTCACGGTGTGGCAGATCTCCTCGCTCTTCGCCCTCTGGTCCGTCACCGGAGTCGTGCTGGAGATACCGTCCGGCGCCTGGGCCGACGCCGTCTCACGGCGGCTGCTCCTGTGGGTCGGGCCGCTGCTCACCGCCGCCGGATTCACGCTCTGGGTGCTCGTGCCCTCGTACTGGGCGTTCGCCCTCGGGTTCGTGCTCTGGGGAATCAAAGGGGCGCTGGGCTCCGGCGCGCTGGAGGCGCTGGTGTACGAGGAGCTCGAACGGCTCGGTGCCGGCGGCAGTTACGGGCGTGTGATGGGCCGGGCCCGGGCGGCGGGGCTCGTGGGCGTGATGGCGGCGATGGGCCTGGCCGGACCGGTCTTCGCGTACGGCGGCTATCCGGTCGTCGGGGCCGCCAGTGTGCTGGCCTGTCTGCTGACGTCCGCCGTCGCGACACGGTTCCCCGAGCACCGGGCGGCGGACCCCGGGGCCAGGTCCGGCGAGGGATGGGCCGGGCCGCTGCGGGCCGGGTTCGCCGAGGCCCGCGCGGACCGGTCCGTACGCGCCGCCCTGCTGGTCGTACCGGCCGTCACGGCGGTGTGGGGCGCCCTCGACGAGTACACGCCCCTGCTCGTCCGGGACACGGGCGTCGCCGAGAACGACGTGTCGCACTGGCTGTTGCTGGTCTGGGCGGGAGCGACGGTCGGCGGGCTGCTGGCCGGACCGGCCCAGCGGTGGGGCAGAGGCGGGTTCGCCGGGATCCTGGCGGGCTCCGCGCTGGCGCTCGCCCTGGGCGCGGGGGCGCGCACCCCGGCCGGGATCGGCCTGGTCGCGGTCGCCTTCTGCGGGTTCCAGCTGGCGAGCGTCCTGGCCGACGCCCGGCTCCAGGAGAGCATCGAGGGAACCGGCCGGGCCACCCTGACCTCCGTCGCCGGGGTCGGCACCGACCTGGCCACCGTCGCCGTGTTCGGCGCCTACGCGGTGGTCGGGTCGGCGACCTCGCACGCCACCGCCTTCGCACTGTCGGCGGTGCCCTATCTCCTCACGGCGCTGATCGTCGCCGCCGGGAGGAGCGCGGCTAGAACTTCGGAAGCCACGGCACGACCGTGAAGTCGCCCGTGCCCTTCTTCACCTTCTCGAAGGGCGCGGAGCTGACGCACCTGGGCAGGCCCCCGACGGGGCCGCCCGTGGCGGCCCAGCTGTAGCCGAGACGGTCGTGCCGTCCGGTGTCGTGGACGGTGACACCGACCCGTTTGCCCTTCGCACCGGGCAGATCGGAGTCGGTGATCACACCGGAGACGACCGCCACCCTGCCGCCGGTGAGCAGGCAGTCCACCTCGGCCTTCGCCCACGCGCCTTCGCCGCCGGCGTAGTGGCTCCACTCGAAGGTGCCCGTCGCCTTCAGCGGATCGTCGTTGTCCTTCGCCGCCAGACGCGCGTCGAAGGAGAACGTGATGTCGTCACCGGCGGACCGGTACAGCTTCGCGCTGCCGGTGAGCGCGGCGGCCTCCCGCGCGGCCTTGCCGGAGGCGGTCGCGGAGGCGGTTGCGGAGGCCGGCCCGTCCTCCGCTCCGAACGCGGTCGCCGATCCGGCGAGTCCGGCGGTGAGAAGCAGGGCCGCGCCCAGCACGGCGGTCCTCCTGCCGCGGTTCCCGAATGTCCATCGGCGGTTCATGACGCTCCTTCCGGTGGGTGGTGCGGACGGCTCTCACTGTCCCGGCGCCCGGTACGCGTCACATCCCGCCGTGGACGTCACTCCGGGTCGACCGCCCGGCTGATGAGCGTCCGCGGCCTCAACCCACAGGATGAGAGTTTTCAGGCCTGGGCCACGCAACGAATCGTCGCGAGACAGCTGAAGGACGCAACGATGCGCGCACCGGCACGCAACGGCTCCTCCTTGTCCGCCCGACCCCCCGCCCGTACCGTCGATCTGGCCGCCAGTCCGGCCCCCGACACCCCTTCCGCCCGGTGAGGAACACGCATGCGCACCGCCCTGCTCCAGAGCTCCGGCCGCCCCGGATCCGTCGTCGGGAACCTCAAGGTCCTCGACGAGGCCGCGGGCCGTGCCGCCGCCGCGGGCGCCGGGCTGCTGATCGCCCCGGAGCTGTTCCTCACCGGGTACGCGATCGGCGCCGACGTGCACCGGCTCGCCGAGCCCGCCGACGGGGACTCCGCGGACGAGATCGCCGAGATCGCCGGGCGGCACGGCCTCGCCGTCGTCTACGGCTACCCGGAGCGTGCGTCGGACCTGGTCTTCAACTCCGCGCAGCTCATCTCCGCCGACGGCACGCGCCTCGCGAACTACCGCAAGACCCATCTCTTCGGCTGCTTCGAGCAGGAGTGGTTCACGCCCGGCGACGAGCCGGTCGTCCAGGCCGAGCTGGACGGTCTCCGTGTGGGTCTCATGATCTGCTACGACGTGGAGTTCCCGGAGAACGTCCGCGCGCACGCCCTCGCCGGCACCGATCTGCTCGTGGTGCCCACGGCCCAGATGCATCCGTTCCAGTTCGTCGCCGAGTCCGTCGTGCCCGTACGGGCCTTCGAGAACCAGCTGTACGTCGCGTACGTCAACCGGGTCGGCACGGAAGGGGAGTTCGAGTTCGTCGGGCTCTCCACGCTGGCAGGACCCGACGGCGGCGCCCGGGCCCGCGCGGGCCGCACCGAGGAACTCGTCCTCGGCGACGTGGACCCGGTGTTCCTCGCCGCCTCGCGCGAGGCCAACCCGTACCTGAAGGACCGCCGCCCCGGCCTCTACGGGGCCCTCGGCCGACACCCCCGTACGACCTGACGAGAACCACCAGCCCCACCCCCCCCAGCTTTCGCGCAAGGAGTCCGTACCCCATGACGTCCACGGTGCCCCCCGCCGTCCCGCACACCGACGCGCAGCCGCCGATCACCATGTTCGGCCCGGACTTCCCGTACGCGTACGACGACTTCCTCGCGCACCCCGCGGGACTCGGCCAGATACCCGCGACCGAGCTGGGCACCGAGGTGGCGGTCATCGGCGGCGGCCTCTCCGGCATCGTGACGGCGTACGAGCTGATGAAGATGGGCCTCAAGCCCGTCGTGTACGAGGCGGACAAGATCGGCGGGCGGCTGCGGACGGTCGGGTTCGAGGGCTGCGACCCCTCGCTGACCGCCGAGATGGGCGCCATGCGCTTTCCGCCCTCCTCCACGGCGCTCCAGCACTACATCGACCTGGTGGGGCTGCGGACCGAACCGTTCCCCAACCCGCTCTCCGAGACCACGCCCTCGACCGTCGTCGACCTCAAGGGCGAGTCGCACTACGCCCGGACGCTCGCCGACCTGCCGCAGGTCTACCGGGACGTCGCCGCCGCCTGGAACGCCTGCCTGGAGGAGGGCGCCGACTTCTCCGACATGAACCAGGCGATGCGCGAGCGGGACGTGCCGCGCATCCGGGAGATCTGGGCGAAGCTCGTCGAGAAGCTCGACAACCAGACCTTCTACGGATTCCTCTGTGACTCGACGGCCTTCAGGTCCTTCCGGCACCGGGAGATCTTCGGGCAGGTCGGCTTCGGCACGGGCGGCTGGGACACCGACTTCCCGAACTCCATCCTGGAGATCCTGCGCGTCGTCTACACCGAGGCCGACGACCACCACCGCGGGATCGTCGGCGGCAGCCAGCAGCTGCCGCTGCGCCTGTGGGAGCGCGAGCCCGAGAAGATCGTGCACTGGGCGTACGGGACCTCGCTGGCCTCGCTGCACGGCGGGGAGCCGCGGCCGGCCGTGACCCGGCTCAACCGCACCGCGGGCAACCGGATCACCGTGACCGACGCCGCCGGTGACATCCGTACGTACCGGGCGGCGGTCTTCACCGCGCAGTCCTGGATGCTGCTGTCCAAGGTCGCCTGCGACGACGCGCTGTTCCCGATCGACCACTGGACGGCGATCGAGCGCACGCACTACATGGAGAGCTCCAAGCTGTTCGTGCCGGTGGACCGGCCGTTCTGGCTGGACAAGGACGCGGAGACCGGGCGGGACGTCATGTCGATGACGCTCACCGACCGTATGACGCGGGGCACTTACCTCCTCGACAACGGCCCGGACCGGCCCGCTGTCATCTGCCTCTCCTACACGTGGTGCGACGACAGTCTGAAGTGGTTGCCGCTGTCCGCGAACGAGCGGATGGAGGTGATGCTGAAGTCGCTCGGGGAGATCTATCCGAAGGTCGACATCAGGAAGCACGTCATCGGCAGTCCGGTGACCGTGTCCTGGGAGAACGAGCCGTACTTCATGGGCGCGTTCAAGGCGAACCTGCCTGGTCACTACCGGTATCAGCGGCGCCTGTTCACGCACTTCATGCAGGACCGGCTGCCCGAGGACAAGCGGGGGATCTTCCTCGCGGGGGACGACATCTCGTGGACGGCGGGGTGGGCGGAGGGGGCTGTGCAGACCGCTCTCAACGCGGTGTGGGGGGTCATGCACCACTTCGGTGGTGGGACCGATGCGGGCAATCCCGGGCCCGGGGACGTCTACGACGAGATAGCCCCGCTGGAACTCCCGGAGGACTGAGGTCCCCCTCCGGGGGCGAGCGCCGCTGCCCGTCCTGCCTTTGCCCGCGGCCCCGGCGGGGGCTGAGCGCGCAGTTCCCCGCGCCCCTGACGGGGCACCGCCCCTTGGTTCGGTTTTCTCTGCGGGCCGGTGGGGGCTGAGCGCGCAGTTCCCCGCGCCCCTGAGGGGCGGGCGCCGCGCGTGGCCATGAGTCTGCGGGCCAGCGGGGGCGGGCCGCGCCGTTCCTCGCGCCCCTGGCGGGGCCTGCGCCCTTAAGGGGCGCGGGGAACTGCGCGCTCAGCCCCCACCGACCGGTAGACAGGTCACTACCCCAGGGGCGTGCCCCTTCAGGGGCGCGGGGAACTGCGCGACCAGCCCCCACCGGGGCCGCAGGTGATCAGCGGGCGGGCCGTGCCCTGTAGGGCGGGGGCTCCAGGGGTGTGAGTAGGCAGCGGCCGACCAGGCCCACCCCCGCGTCGAGGCGGTCCGTGAACTCCTCCGCCATGTCGGGGAGTTCCCGCAACGCCCAGACCGCCCGCGCAGCGGACCACGCCGCGTCCCGGGCCCGGTCGAGGCTCCACGCCCCCAGCAGATGCGTCAGCGGATCGGCGATCTGGAGCAGGTCGGGCCCCGGCATCAGGTCCTCACGGATCCGCTCCTCCAGAGAGATCAGGACCTCGCCGACCCGGTCGAACTCGTCCTCCAGCTCCCCCGGTTCGCAGCCGAGCGTACGACACGCGTCCACCACCGCGAGCGCGAGATCGTGCCCGATGTGCGCATTGATACCGGCGAGGGCGAACTGCAGCGGACGTACCCCCGGATGCCCCCGCAACTGGAACAGCGGCCGCCAGCAGGCGGGCGGCCGGCGGTCCCGGGCGACCGCCTCGACCGCCCCGAGGTACCGCTCCGCGAACCGCACATCCAGCGTGACCGCGGCCCGTACGTCGCTGAAGTGCCCCGCGTCCACACGTCTGGAGACCTCCTCGGTGACGGCGAGGTACACCCGGTTGAAGACCGCGACACCGTCCCGCTCCGGCCAGAGCGCGTCGAGCGCACGCATACGGCGTACCACCGCGTCGAGGCCGTGGACGAGGACCGTGTCTTGCGCGAAGCGCTCCAACCGCACCATGGGGGCAGGGTCCCAGGCCTAGGCTGTGCCGAGGGCCGCCGGGCCGGTCGCTTCCCCAGAACGGGGGATTACGCGGGACCCGGAGGAGGGGGAGCACCACGTGTCAGTCCGACGTGCCGAGCGTCTGGCCGCCCGCCGGGCGGAGCGCCGACGCGCCGCCCGGCGCGGTGCCATGGTGGCGCTGGCCTCCGCCGTCGTCGCGGCCGGCACCGTGACGGGGGTGATGTCCGCGCTGGACGGCGGTGGGGGCGGAGACGAGGCGCGCCCCGACGTGTCCGGCACACCCTTCCTGCAGCCGCTGCCCTACCTGCCCACCCCTCTGCCGTCGGCGACCTCCGGCTCCCCGTCGCCCTCGCCCTCGCCGTCCGCGTCGGCGTCGAAGGCGAGGCCAGGCCCGAAGCCGTCGAAGTCCGTGGCAGCGGAGCCGAGGACCGAGCCCGCGTCCGCGCGGCTGTACCGCCACGGCGACTCCCAGGTCCTGGACTGGGTCCGGGCCAACCCCGACGACCCGCGCCGCCCGGTCATCGAGTCCCGGATAGCCGACCGCCCCGCCGCGGTCTGGTTCGCGGACTACACGCCGTCGAACATCACCGCCCGCGTCAGGGCGGTCACCTCGGCCGGGGCGGCGAAGGGCGGCGTGCCCGTCGTCGTCCCGTACGCGATACCGGACCGCGACTGCGGCGGGGCCTCGCAGGGCGGCGCGCCCGACCTCGGCGCGTACGACGGGTGGATCGAGAAGTTCGCGGCGGGCCTCGGCAGCCGTGAGGTCGTGGTGATCCTGGAGCCCGACGCGATCGCCCAGTCGGACTGTCTCTCCGAGGGGCAACGGACTGCCCGTTTCGACGCGTTGGCCCGCGCCGGCCGGGTTCTGAAGACCGCGAATCCGAACGCGCGGGTCTACTTCGACGCGGGCCACTCGGACTGGAACTCGCCGCGGAAGCAGGCCGGACTGCTGCGCCGGGCCGGAGCCGCGTCCGGCGCCTCCTCGGACGGGATCTTCAGCAACGTCTCCAACTTCAACCGCACGGGCGACGAGGTCGCGTACGCCCGCCGGACCCTCGACGCGCTCGGCGGCCCGGCGAGCCTGGGAGCCGTCATCGACACCAGCCGCAACGGCAACGGCGCCCCGGCCGACGGCGAGTGGTGCGACCCCGCGGGCCGCAAACTGGGACAGGCGCCGACCCTGAGCACCGGAGAGGCCAGGATCGACGCCTATCTGTGGGTGAAGCTGCCGGGCGAGTCCGACGGCTGCCGGGGTACGCCGGGAACGTTCACGCCGGACTACGCCTACGACTTGGCGCGCTGACCGTCCGTCGGGCCGGAGCCGGCCCCGGGGCCGCCTTCGGAGCTGTAGGAGGACGTGCCCTCGTCCAGCAGCGGTTCCTGCGACTTGAGGTGCGCGGGGGCCATCGCCCGCAGCGCGTGGTAGCCGGTGATGACGACGAGCGTGCCGAGCGCGATACCGCTCAGCGAGAAGGTGTCGGTGAACTTCATCGTGACGTCGCCGACGCCGATGATGATGCCCGCCGCGGCCGGTACCAGGTTCAGCGGATTGCGCAGGTCCACCCCGGCGTTGAGCCAGATCTGCGCGCCGAGCAGGCCGATCATGCCGTACAGGATGACGGTGATCCCGCCGAGCACCCCGCCCGGGATGGCGGCCACGACCGCGCCGAACTTCGGGCAGAGCCCGAAGAGCAGCGCGAAGCCGGCGGCGGCCCAGTAGGCGGCCGTGGAGTAGACCCGGGTCGCCGCCATGACACCGATGTTCTCGGAGTACGTGGTGTTGGGCGGGCCGCCCACGGCGGTGGAGAGCATCGAGCCGACGCCGTCCGCGGAGATCGCGGTGCCCAGTTTGTCGTCCAGCGGGTCGCCGGTCATCTCGCCGACGGCCTTCACATGGCCCGCGTTCTCGGCGACCAGCGCGATCACGACGGGCAGGGCCACGAGGATCGCCGACCACTCGAAGGACGGACCGTGGAACGCCGGCAGCCCGATCCAGTCCGCCGAGCCGACACCGGAGAGGTCGAGCCGCCAGTGGTCGGTGACCTCGCCGCTCGCGTCGGCCGAGTGGATCCGGCCGAAGACCAGGTCGAAGAGCCACGAGATCCCGTACCCGAAGATCAGGCCGAGGAAGATCGCGATCCGTGACCAGAAACCGCGCAGGCACACCACCGCCAGACCGGTGAACAGCATCACGAGCAGCGCCGTCCACTGGTCCTGCGGCCAGTAGGTGGCGGCGGTGACCGGGGCCAGGTTGAAGCCGATCAGCATGACGACCGCGCCCGTGACGATCGGCGGCATCGCGGCGTGGATGATCCGCGCGCCGAACCGCTGCACCGCGAGGCCGACCAGGAACAGCACGGCGCCCACGACGAACACGGCGCCTGTCACGGTCGCGCTGGAGCCGCCCTGCGCCCGGATCACCGCGGCGACGCCCACGAAGGAGAGCGAGCAGCCCAGATAACTGGGTACCCGGCCGCGGGTCGCGAGCAGGAAGATCACCGTCGAGACGCCCGACATCATGATCGCCAGATTCGGGTCGAGACCCATCAGGACGGGCGCTACGAAGGATGCCCCGAACATCGCCACCACGTGCTGGGCGCCGAGGCCCGCCGTCCGTGGCCACGAGAGCCGTTCGTCGGGGCGGACGACCGCTCCGGGTGCGGGCGACCGCCCGTCACCGTGCAGTTTCCAGCGCACGCCGAGGTCCATGGTGGGTATTCGCTTTCTCTGCACCTCGGACGCGCGTCCGAGATTCCGTACGTGAAGATCAGCGCCATGGTAGGGGGGAGCCGGAGGAGCGGCCGGTTCAGGGCCGCGAGTCCGGAACCTTCGCGTCCGACACCTTGCCGAGCGCGCCCGCGACCTGGGCGCTAGACGTACGGCCGCTGGTCCGCAGGACCCCGGCGAACGCGGCGAGCCCGAAGGCCAGCACGGTCACGAGCACGAAGGACGTCACCAGGCTCGTCGCGTCCGCAACGGTTCCGATGGCGGACGGCGCGATCAGCCCCGAGGTGTACGTGATGGTGGCGACGCCCGCGATGGCCTGGGACGGGTTGGGGCCGCTGCGGCCCGCCGCGGCGAAGCAGAGCGGTACGACGACGGCTATGCCGAGGCCCAGCAGGGCGAAACCCGTCATGGCCAGGACCGCGTTCTGCGCCAGTACGACGAGCAGGGCGCCGGCGGTGGCGAGGAGCCCGCTGACCCGGACGGTGCGCACCGGGCCGAACCGGTCCACCACCGCGTCACCGGCGAGCCGCGCGACCGCCATGGTGAGGGTGAAGGCGGTCGTGCACGCGGCGGCGAGTCCCGCCGAGGTGCCGATGACGTCCCGCAGATAGACCGCCGACCAGTCCAGGCTCGCCCCCTCCGCGAACACCGCGCAGAAGCCGATCGCGCCGATGAGCAGCGCCGACCTGGGCGGCAGCGCGAAACGCGGGGGCGCCTCCTCGTCCTCGGTGGCCCGCAGGTCCAGTACGCCCTGGCAGGCGACCGTGCCGAGCACGGTGAGCGTCACCGCGGCGAGCGCGTGGTGCAGCCGGGCGTCCGTGCCCAGGTGCGCGGCGAGCGTTCCGCCGGCCGAGCCGATCAGGGCGCCCGCGCTCCACATGCCGTGCAGCCCGGACATGATCGACTTGTCCAGGCGGTTCTCGACCTCGACGCCCAGGGCGTTCATCGCCACGTCGGCCATGCCGGCGGTCGCGCCGTACACGAAGAGGGCCAGGCACAGGGTGAGCAGGTTCGGGGCGAGGGCCGGGAGGACGAGGGCGAGCGTCCACAGCGCCATGAGTCCGCGCAGGGCCGTGCGGGCGCCGAAGCGGTGGCTGACGCTGCCCGCGAGGGGCATCGCCAGGGAGGCGCCGATGGCGGGGAAGGCGAGGGCCAGGCCGAGCTGGCCCGCGCTCACCGAGGCGTGGTCCTGGATCCACGGGACGCGGGTCGCGAACGAGCCGGTGACGGCGCCGTGCACGGCGAACACCGCCGCCACGGCGTACCGGGAGCGCTTCACCTCGCGCAGGTCGTAGACCACTTCGCTCATTCTCCCGGCCCCTGTCCGTCGACCCCGGCGGTCCCGGCGGTCGACTGTCGTCTCTCCACTCTGCCGCCGCAAACTATCAGGCACCCTGCCTGATAGATAGACTGTTTTTGCGCCCGCCACAGCAGTCCGCAGCAGCCCGTATCGATCTGGAAGGATCCCGGCATGCCCGCATCACCGAGTACCGCCCGGGCCATCAACGACCGGCTCGCCCTGCGGCTGCTGCAGCAGGAAGGCCCTCTGACGGCAGGGCAGTTGAAGAAACTCACCGGACTGTCCCGGCCCTCGGTCGCCGACCTCGTGGAACGCCTCGCCGAGGCCGGGCTGATCGGCGTGGTCGGGGAGTCCGGCGAACAGCGGCGCGGCCCGAACGCCCGGCTGTACGGGATCGTCGCCGACCGGGCGCACCTGGCGGCCCTCGACGTGCGCACCGAGGGGGTGGCCGTGGTCGTCGCGGATCTGCTGGGCTCGGTGCTGGCCGAGGCGTCGGTGCCGATCGCCGACGAGACGGACACCGGGCCCGCGGTGGAGCAGGCGGTCGCGCTGGTCGAGCGCACGGCGAAGGAGGCGGGTGTCGAGCGGCTGCACACCGTCGGGGTGGGGGCTCCCGGACTGATCGATCCCGCGACCGGTGAGCTGCGCGACTCCACGGGCCTGCCCGAGTGGCACAGGCGTCTCGCCGCGGCCCTTCAGGAGCGTTTCCAGGCGCGGGTCGTCGTGGAGAACGAGACGAACCTCGCGGCGCTGGCCGAGCAGCGTGAGGGGGCCGCGCGGGATCGCGACACCTTCGTGCTGCTCTGGCTCGGGCACGGCATCGGGGCGGCGGTGGTCCTGGATGGGGTGCTGCGCCGGGGTGCGTCCGGGGGGACCGGCGAGATCGGCTTCCTGCCGGTGCCGGGGACGGGCGGGATGCCGTCCGCGACGGATTGCGAGGGTGGGTTCCACTCGCTCGCGGGGGCGGCGGCGATCGCCGAACTGGCGCGCGGGTACGGGGTGGTGGCGCCTGTCGTGGCGCATGAGCCGTATGCGGCGGCGTTGGTGCGGGAGGCTGTGTCTCGGGTGGACTCCGGCTCCGAGCCGGCTCTGGCATTCGGCTCCGAGCCGGTCCTGGCCTCCGGCTCCGTGCCGGTCCCGGAGGCCGGAGGCGTAGTGGATCCGTCTGCGGGCAGTGGGGGTGGGCCGGGCAGTTCCCCGCGCCCCTTGGGCGCGGAGGCCGGGCGTCCGGCGGATCTGTCCGCGGGCAGTGGGGGTGGGCCGCGCAGTTCCCCGCGCCCCTTGGGCGCGGAGGCCGGGCGTCCGGCGGATCTGTCTGCGGGTGGTGGGGGTGGGCCGCGCAGTTCCCCGCGCTCCTTCGGGGGTGCCGGCTCGGCCTCGGGGTTTCTCGATGCGCTTGCCGATCGTGTCGCTCTCGGGGCCGCTTCCGTCATCGCCGTGCTCGATCCGGGGTGTGTGGTGCTGGCCGGGGAGATCGGGCGGGCGGGTGGAGAGGTGCTCGCGGCCCGGGTGCGGGAGCGGCTCGGGCGGATGACTCCGCTGCCCACGGAGGTGCGGGCCGGAACGCTGGGCGGCGGCGCCGTGCTGCGCGGCGCCCTGCTGGTGGCCCGGGACGGCGCCCAGGACGAGCTGTTCGCGCCTCCGGAGAGGTGAACCCGGGACCGTGACGGGGAACGGAGACCCGGCGGCGGGGCAAGGGCCTCCGTCACCGCCGCCGGGTCGATCTGGGGCGGGTCGGCGAACGCGACCCGGAGAGGCGCCGGTGCACGCTGACCCTAGAGAGGACTAGACCAAAGCGTCAATAGGTATGGACCACCAGCCAGACACCTTGATCACGGAGAAGTTGATCAGAGCCTGGCGCCTCACGGGTGTCCCGTGAAGTCCATCGGTACACCTTGTGAGCCACCCCACAGAATTCACCCGCATGGGCGCCGATCAGGCGTGGCACACTGAGTCTGTACCAGAAGCAGCGCACTCCGGGGTCGGTGAAAGTCCGAACCGGCGGTTACAGTCCGCGACCCGGTCGCTTCCAGCGGCCGGTTGACCAGGTGAAATTCCTGGACCGACGGTTAAAGTCCGGATGGGAGGCAGTGCGCGGCGGGCGGGCATTCGTGCGCGCCGCCGTCTGTTTCGACGTGTCCCACGGGCACGTCGTCCCACGCGGCGTCGTCCTCGGTGTTCCCGCTCGTTCCACCTCTGTCGTCATCGACAGGCCCCGGAGTCCGTGCCCTATGAGGCAGGAGGACCCGGGAAGTGTTCACCGGAATCGTCGAAGAGCTGGGTGAAGTCACCGCCGTCGAGAATCTCGGCGATGCCTCACGTTTCCGACTGCGTGGCCCTGTGGTCACCGAAGGTGCACGTCACGGGGACTCCATCGCCGTCAACGGCGTCTGTCTGACCGTCGTCGACCACGAGGACGGCGAGTTCACCGCCGACGTCATGGCGGAGACCCTCGACCGCTCCAGCCTCGGCGCCCTCACCGTCGGCTCCCGCGTCAACCTCGAACGGCCCATGGCCGTGGGCGAGCGGCTCGGCGGGCACATCGTGCAGGGCCATGTGGACGGCACGGGCGAGGTCGTCGAGCGCAAGCCGTCCGAGAACTGGGAGATCGTGAAGATCTCGCTGCCCGCGGACCTCTCGCGCTACGTCGTGGAGAAGGGCTCCATCACCGTCGACGGCATCAGCCTCACCGTCGTCGACGCAGGCCCCGACTTCTTCACCGTCAGCCTCATCCCGACCACCCTCGACCTGACCACGCTGGGCCGCAAGCAGCCCGGCGACCCGGTCAACCTTGAGGTCGACGTGATCGCCAAGTACGTCGAGCGGCTGCTCGGCCCGCAGGGACAGGGAGCGACACGGTGAACTGGCTCAACTCCGAGGCGTTCACACTCTTCGGCCAGCACATCAAGTGGGCCGACATGATCGGCAACGTGATCGGGCTGATCGGTCTCGCCCTCGGCTGGCGCCGTTCCATCTGGACCTGGCCCGTCCAGTTCCTGTCCGGCGCGATCCTCCTGGTCGCCTTCGCCACCGCCCATCTCTCGGGCAGCGCGGGCAAGCAACTGGTGGTCATGGCCGTCGCGGTGTGGGGCTACTGGCAGTGGAACCGCGGCAGGGGCGGCGCGCAGGACGGCTCCATCGCCGTCCGGTTCGCCACCTGGCGCGAACGCGCGTACCTGCTCGGCGCCGCGGCCGTCGGCACCGTCGCGGTCGCGAGCCTGTTCACCGCGTACCCGTCGCTGTCCTGGGACCCCTGGCCCGACGCCTACATCTTCGTCGGCACGGTCGTCGCGATGTACGCCCAGGCGCGCGGCATGGTCGAGTTCTGGTTCGCCTGGCTGCTCGTCGACCTGGTGGGCGTGCCGCTCAACTTCGCCAACGGCTTCGCGTTCTCCGGATTCGTCTACATCA
Source organism: Streptomyces liliiviolaceus (assembly GCF_018070025.1). NCBI lineage: Bacteria > Bacillati > Actinomycetota > Actinomycetes > Kitasatosporales > Streptomycetaceae > Streptomyces > Streptomyces liliiviolaceus. Next base: position 916,030 of record NZ_JAGPYQ010000002.1, on the reverse strand, counting down.
TCTACGGCGCACTCGTCCTGTGGGGCATGCGCGACTGGTGGCTGCGCTCCCGCAAGGCCGGGCAGCCCGTCCTGGAAGGAGCCCCGGCATGACGACAACGCCGGTTTGGTACAGCACGGGTCATGACGAGGACGCCTCGGACTTCGCCCTCGACCCGATCGAGAAGGCGATCGCGGACATCGCCGCGGGCCGCCCGGTCGTGGTCGTCGACGACGAGGACCGCGAGAACGAGGGCGACCTCGTCATCGCCGCCGAGAAGGCGACCCCCGAGATCATCGCCTTCATGATGAGCGAGTGCCGCGGTCTGATCTGCGCCCCCATGGAGGGCGACGAGCTCGACCGCCTCCAGCTCCCGCAGATGGTCGAGAACAACACCGAGTCGATGCGCACCGCCTTCACGGTCTCCGTCGACGCGGGCCCCGCCTCCGGCGTGACCACCGGCATCTCCGCCACCGACCGCGCCACCACCCTGCGGCTGCTCGCGGGAGGACAGGCGGGGGCGGCCGACTTCGTACGCCCCGGCCACATCTTCCCGCTGCGCGCCAAGCCCGGCGGTGTGCTCGTGCGCAACGGCCACACCGAGGCCGCCGTCGACCTCGCACGGCTCGCGGGCCTGCGGCCGGCCGGCGCCATCGTCGAGATCGCCGGCGAGGACGGGCGGATGCTGCGCCTGCCCGAGCTGATCCCGTTCGCCCGCAAGCACGGACTGACGATCATCTCCATCGAGGACCTGATCGCCTACCGCCGCACCGCCGAGCCCACGGTCCGCCGTGAGGCGAAGACACATCTGCCCACCGCCTTCGGCGAGTTCACGGCGTACGGCTACCGCTCCACCGTCGACGGCGTCGAGCACGTGGCGCTGGTCCACGGCGAGATCGGCGACGGCGACGACGTCGTCGTGCGCATCCACTCCGAATGCCTCACCGGGGACGTCTTCCACTCCCTGCGCTGCGACTGCGGCCCCCAGCTCGAAGCCTCCCTGCAGCGCATCCAGGACGAGGGCCGCGGCGTCGTCGTCTACCTCCGCGGCCACGAGGGGCGCGGCATCGGGCTGCTGTCCAAGCTGCGCGCGTACGAGCTCCAGGAGCGCGGCCGGGACACCCTGGACGCCAACCTCGAACTCGGCCTGCCCGCCGACGCCCGCGACTACGCGGCCGGGGCGCAGATCCTTGAGGACCTCGGGGTGCGCAGCCTGCGGCTGATGACCAACAACCCCGACAAGACCGACGCGCTCGTCCGCCACGGCCTCAAGGTCACCGAGCGCGAGCCGATGCCCGTGACGGCGGGCGAGCACAACCTCCGGTACCTGCGCACCAAGCGGGACCGGATGGGGCACGACCTGCCCTGGCTGGACACGACCACCGTGTCCGCCTGCGGCAATCAGTGACCCGTAACCCTGGACCAGCACCTATGGCAAGCGACAGCACTGCACGGTACGAGGAGACACAGACGTGAGCGGCAAGGGCGCACCCGAACTGTCCGTACGCAACTGCGGTGACCTGCGGGTCGCCGTCATCGCGGCACAGTGGCACGAGAAGGTCATGGACGGACTCGTCGACGGCGCCCTGCGCGCCCTGCACGAGCTGGGCATCGACGAGCCGACCCTCCTGCGGGTCCCCGGCAGCTTCGAGCTGCCGGTCGTCGCGAAGGTCCTCGCGGGCCGCGGCTACGACGCGATCGTCGCGCTCGGCGTCGTCATCCGCGGCGGCACCCCGCACTTCGAGTACGTGTGCCAGGGCGTCACCCAGGGCCTCACCCAGGTCTCCGTCGAGACCGGGGTCCCCATCGGCTTCGGCGTGCTGACCGTCGACACCGAGGAGCAGGCCCTGGACCGCGCGGGCATCGAGGGCTCGAACGAGGACAAGGGGCACGAGGCGGTGACGGCGGCCGTGGCGACCGCGGCCACCCTGCGCTCGGTATCCGAACCCTGGCGCTGACGTAGGCCCGCGAGCGCGTAGGGTGAGGACCACCATGTCCAAGAAGACTTTCGAGGAGCTCTTCACCGAGCTCCAGCACAAGGCAGCCACCGGCGACCCCGCCACCTCCCGCACCGCGGAACTGGTCGGCAAGGGGGTCCATGCCATCGGCAAGAAGGTCGTCGAAGAGGCCGCCGAGGTCTGGATGGCCGCGGAGCACGAGGGCAAGGAAGCAGCCGCCGAGGAGATCTCGCAGCTGCTCTACCACGTCCAGGTGATGATGGTCGCCCGCGGCATCAGCCTGGACGACGTCTACGCCCACCTCTGAGCCCCCTCCGCGCCCTCGCGCAGACACCCGTATCCGCAACCGCACCCGCATCCGCACGAACAAAGGAAGCCGACCTCATGCTGCGCATCGCCGTCCCCAACAAGGGTTCCCTGTCAGGCCCCGCGGGGGAGATGCTGCATGAGGCCGGCTACCAGCAGCGCCGGGAGGCCAAGGAGCTGCGGATCGTCGACCCGGAGAACGAGGTGGAGTTCTTCTACCTCCGCCCCCGCGACATCGCGATCTACGTCTCCTCCGGCCGCCTCGACATCGGCATCACCGGCCGCGACCTGCTGATCGACTCCGCGGCCGACGCGGAGGAGATCCTGCCCCTCGGCTTCGCCCGCTCCACCTTCCGCTTCGCCACCAAGCCCGGCACGGCCGAGGCCCTCGACGACCTCGCGGGCAAGACCGTCGCCACCTCGTACGAGGGCATCGTCGCCAAGTACCTCGCAGACCAGGGCGTCGACGCGTCCGTCGTGCACCTCGACGGCGCCGTCGAGACGGCCATCGAACTCGGCGTCGCCGAGGTCATCGCGGACGTCGTCGAGACCGGCACCTCGCTGCGCAACGCCGGCCTTGAGGTCTTCGGCGACCCGATCATGAAGTCCGAGGCGGTCGTCATCCGCCGCACCGGCGCGGAGACCACCGGGGACGCCGAGCCCAAGGTCCAGCAGTTCCTGCGCCGCCTCCAGGGCGTCCTCGTCGCACGGACCTACGTGATGATGGACTACGACTGCCGCGTCGAGCAGCTGGAGAAGGCCGTCGCGCTCACCCCGGGCCTGGAGTCGCCGACCGTCTCGCCGCTCCACAACGAGGGCTGGGTCGCCGTACGGGCCATGGTCCCGTCCAAGGAGGCCCAGCGGATCATGGACGACCTGTACGACATCGGCGCGCGGGCCATCCTGACCACGGCCATCCACGCCTGCCGCCTCTGAGCCGCCTCCGACCGCGACTTCGACTCCGAGGACTTCGAGGAACCGCTTCGCCATGCCGGACACCACCGAGCCGCCCGCCCTCCCCGTGACCTTCAGGCCCGGGCGCACCCGGGCCGTGCTGCTGACCGCCGGTGCCACGATCTTCGTGGTCATCACCACGGTCGCGCTGCTGCTCGAAAAGCTCGGACCGGGGGAGCGGCTCAGCTTCGTCTTCACCGCGGCACTGCTCTTCGGCGTCCTCGTGCTGCTGGCCCGCCCCAAGGTCGTCGCGGAGGAGTCCGGGGTCACCGTCGTCAACATCACCAGCAGGCGGCGCCTCGCCTGGGCGGAGATCCTGCAGGTCAACCTCCGTCCGGGAGACCCCTGGGTCTTTCTGAACCTCAGCGACGGCACCAGCCTGCCCGTGCTCGGCATCCAGCCGGGCATCGCCAAGCAGCACGCCATCAGCGACGCCCGCGCACTGCGCGCCCTCGCCGAGGCCCGCTCCCTCGGCGCGCCGGACGGGCCGTCCGACGGCCCGCACGACGAACATCACGGCTGACTTACGGCCTTCCACCCTGCCGTACGGGCCCATGTCTTGATTAATCTGTTGGCGGAGGCGTTTTCGTTGCGCCTCCGCCGCTGACTTCCCACCCGGAACTCAGAGGCCCCCTGCTATTCGAGGAGTGACTCCCTCCAGCGATGGACGGATCGTCCTGTAGTACCTGCGCCGCCCCCTCCCGACATATCGAGGCGGCGGCATGACCATCCCCCTGCTGCTCCTCGGGGCGGCGTTCCTGTTGATCCTCGCCAACGGCTTCTTCGTGGCGGCCGAGTTCGGCCTCGTCACGGTGGAGCGCCCCGACGCCGAGAAGGCGGCGGCCGAAGGCGACCGACGGGCCGGTACCGTCGTCAGCTCCCTCAAGGAACTCTCCTTCCAGCTGTCCGGCACCCAGCTCGGCATCACCATCACCTCGCTGGTCGTCGGCATGCTCGCCGAACCGGCGCTCGCCGAGCTGCTGAACGGGCCCTTCACCGCCGTCGGCATCCCCGAAGGCGCCGTGTCCGGTGTCGCCGTGGTCGTCGGCATGCTGCTGGCCTCGGCCGTGCAGATGGTGATCGGCGAACTCGTGCCCAAGAACTGGGCGGTGTCCAGGCCCCTGCAGGTCGCGCGGTTCGTCGCGGGCCCGCAGCACGTCTTCTCGACCCTGTTCCGGCCGGTGATCGCCGCCCTGAACTCCGTCGCCAACCGGCTCGTCCGCGCTCTGGGCGTCGAGCCCACGGCGGAACTGGCCTCCGCGCGCACACCCGGCGAGCTGGTCTCCCTGGCCCGGCACTCGGCGCAGGCCGGCGCGCTGGAGCAGGACACCGCCGACCTGTTCGTACGCACCCTGTCGTTGGCCGACCTGACCGCGCAGCACGTCATGACTCCGCGGGTGAAGGTCAGCGCCCTCCAGTCCTCCGCGACCGCCGAGGACGTCGTCAACCTCACCCGCGCCACCGGCCTCTCCCGCTTCCCCGTCTACCGGGAGCGGATCGACGAGATCGTCGGCATGGTGCACCTCAAGGACGCCCTCGCGGTGCCCTCGCACGACCGGCTGCGGATGCCGGTCACGCGGATCGCCCAGGCCCCGCTGCTCGTCCCGGAGACACTGCCCGTGCAGCCCCTCCTGGAGCGGCTGCGCAACGAGCAGCCCATCGCCGTCGTCGTCGACGAGTACGGCGGCACGGCCGGGGTCGTCACCCTGGAGGACATCGTCGAGGAACTCGTCGGCGAGGTCCGCGACGAGCACGACGACCAGGACGTGCCGGAACTCGCCGCCGCGCCGCCCGAGGACGGCAGGCCCGCCTGGGACGCCGACGGCAGCTGCCGCGTCGACATCCTGCGGCGCATCGGCCTGGACGTCCCCGAGGGCCCGTACGAGACGGTCGCCGGCCTCGTCGCCGACCTGCTCGGACGCATCCCGGCCCCCGGCGACCGGGCCGAGCTGCCCGGCTGGCGCCTCTCGGTGCGCCAGGTCGGCCACTACCGCGCGGAGCGGGTCAGGCTCGTCAGAACGGCCGAGGCCGGGACCGCCCCGGTCTCCCCCTCCGCGTCCGCCCCCGTTTCCGTCTCCGCGGCGGAGGCCGTCCGATGAGCGTGCTCCAACTCCTGTTCGCCGGCTTGCTCGTGCTCGCCAACGGCTTCTTCGTCGGTGCCGAGTTCGCCCTGGTCTCCGTACGGCGCAGCCAGATCGAACCGCTCGGCACGGCACGGGCCCGCCAGGTCATGTACGGCCTGGAGAACCTGCCGCACATGATGGCCGCCGCGCAGTTCGGCATCACCGTCTGCTCGCTGACCCTCGGCGCGGTCGCCGAGCCGACCGTGGCGCACCTCCTGGAGCCGGTCTTCCACGCCGCGCACCTGCCCGAGGGCATGATCCACCCGCTCGGGTACGTCATAGCGCTCGCCGCGGTCGTCTTCCTCCACCTGGTGGTCGGCGAGATGCTGCCGAAGAACCTGGCGATGGCCGCCCCCGAGAAGACGGCGCTGTGGCTCAGCCCCGGCCTGGTCGCCTTCGCCCGGCTGTGCAAGCCGGTCACCGTCGGCCTCGGTGCCTGCGCCCGCGTCATCCTGAAGCTCTTCGGTGTCGAGCCCAGGGACGAGGTCGAGGCGGTCTTCACCAGCGAGCAGCTCAACCGGCTCGTCGAGGACGCCGGTCAGGCCGGACTGCTCGACCCCGGTGAGCAGGAGCGCCTGGAGGACGCCCTGGAACTGGGCTCCCGCCCGGTCACCGACGTGCTCCTGGACCGCGAGTCGCTGATCAGCGTGGGCCCCTCGGTCACACCGGGCCAGGTCGTCGCCCTCACCGCCCGCACCGGGTTCTCACGGTTCCCGGTGGTCGCGGAGAACGGCGCCTTCATGGGCTATCTGCACGTGAAGGACGTACTCGACCTGGAGGAGTCCGAGCGGGCGGTGCCGCAGCAGGTCTGGCGGCCCATGACCACGCTCAGCGCCGAACTCCCGCTGGACGACGCCCTGACCGTGATGCGCCGCGCCGCGACGCACCTCGCGCAGGTCGCCGACGCGTCGGGCCGGGTGCTCGGCCTGGTGGCCCTGGAGGACGTACTGGAACTCCTGGTCGGCGAGGTCCGCGACCCGGCCCACCGGGACCGTCCGACGCCCCGTGTGACCGAGCCCCGCTCGGGCCGCACGGAACCGGCGGAACCCCCACAACAGGCCCTGGCCAGCTGACACAGCCGACCCGTGCCCCCACTGCTTGGGGCGCGGGTCGGCTGTTTGCTTTCAGGGGCGCGGGGAACGGCGCGACAAGCCACGACGTACCCGCACCCGCAAGCCGCACAGCACCCCACCACCCCGGTGGGCGCACCCGACCCGGAGGGCTCTCGGGGCGCGGACCCGACGGGGGCTACACCCCGGAGGGACCGCGCCCCGAGAGAACCTCCCCGTACGCCTGCATCAGGTCGGCCAGCCGAAGCGTCGCCAGATCGTCCCGCGTCAGATGCCCCGGATACCCGGAGAGCCGCAGATCCCGATAGGCGCAGCTCTTCTCGTACAACGTACGCAGGAACCGTCCGTTCCCCAGCTCGTCGATCCATCCCTGGTCGACGACGTGCCCGCTGATGGAGCGCAGCTCGTCGAGCGCCTCTTCGTCCCACACGTCCCCGTTCTCCCCCGCCAGCACCTCACCGATCGAGGTGAGCTCCAGCGGCCGGTACGAGGGAAAGTCGACCCGGGTCGTGAACCGCGACGACAGACCGGGATTGGCGGCCAGCAGCCGGTCCATGCCCTCCGGATACCCCGCGAGGATCACCACCAGATGATCCCGGTTGTCCTCGGCCCGCTTCAGCAGCACCTGCAGTGCCTCGTCCCCGTACGCGTCGCCCTTGCCGTACCCGGAGTTGGACAGCGAATAGGCCTCGTCGACGAAGAGCACCCCGCCGATCGCGGAGTCGATCAGCTCGTTGGCCTTCACCGCGGTCTGGCCGAGATACTCGCCCACCAGATCGGCCCGCTGCGCCTCCACGAGATGGTCGCCGCCGAGCAGCCCGAGCGCGTAGAAGACCCGGCCGAGAATGCGCGCCACGGTGGTCTTGCCGGTGCCGGAGGGCCCGGAGAAGACGAAGTGCCGTTTCGGCGGCTGGACCGGCAGCCCCTGCCCGGCCCGCAGCCGGGCCATGTTCAGCTGCGCCGAGAGCGCCTTCACCTGGCGCTTCACCGGTTCGAGGCCGACCATGCCCTCCAGTTCGGCCAGCGCCTCTTCGAGCAGCGCGGGATCCGTCGGTCCCGTCGGCAGATGCGGTGGCAGCACCGGCACGACGGCCTTCTCGCGGACCCGGTCCGACTCGGACGGCAGGGTGCCGGGCGGCGGCAGATCGGGCTCGGAGAGCTTCAGATCGCGGCCCTCGGCGCCGAACAGCGGGTCCACGCCGTCGGGGCCGTCCAGGATGTCCTGCCCGACCCCCGTCAGCGTGATCGCCGCGAGGTCGGCCGTCTCGTCGTACCCGTCGCCCTCGGAGATCGCGGCGAGCCGGGCCGAGGTGTCCATGAAGGCCGCATCGACCCGGTGCACTGCCCGGTACAGGGGGAGGGCAGCCGCCGAGCGGCCCGTGCCCTCGTGCGCCCGCGCCAGCCAGTACCGCAGCTCCTTGCGCTGCGGCTGCTCGCTGCGGCAGCGCATCAGCGCCGACGACAGCAGCGGTTCGGCCTGTCCGTACATCTCCAGACGTACGCGGGCCATCCCGCCGAACAGGCCCGCCTCGATGCCCAGCATCGGATCGTCGATCAGCGGGTCCGTGTGCCGGACCAACTGCTCCCAGTCCTTGACGAGATAGGCCCGGCAGGCGTGCAGGAACCGGACCTGCGGATCCGTGTCGACCGGGGGCAGGCCGGCCAACGCCCGGTCCAGCTCGGGGACATGGCGTCCGTCGAGCCAGTGGGAGGAGTGCGCGAGCAGCAGATCGCGCGGCGACTCCAGCACGGGCTGCACCCACCAGCCCAGCCAGTACCAGGAGTTGAGCGTGCGCCGGTGACGGGTGCGCTGCTCCCCGAAGCGGTCGCGGTGCCGGAACATCCGGAGCAGTGCGGTCGTCGTGTCGATGCGCAGCGCGTGCAGTCCCAGCCAGCCGTCGGCCATCCCCGGATCCATCCGGACCGCGGCGCGGAACTCCTCCTCCGCCTGCGGATAGGCCCCCATGGTGTAGGCGTCCACACCTCGCAACCAGGCGAGGTCGGCCGGGGCCTCGGGGCCCTGCGTGCCGAAGTCCATCACGTCCCCCACATACCGTGCCCCCGTTGATCACCGGGCGGGCCGGTGCCCGTCGGCAGTCTTCGTCGAACCGCTGTGCCGCGGACGGGAGTTGCGCGCGGTGCGGAGAGCAGCCGTCCGAAGGTCGCACCAAGAGGCATCGTACCTGCGGGGGAGCGCCGGACCGTAGGGTGCCGCACGACGGGTTCTTCGAGGTGGGAGCGGACGCGACGCACTCAGGACGGTCACGCAGGGTGAGCGAATTGCGCCTCGGAGCGTCCGCAAAACGCCTGAGGACAGAACGAAGCCCCCGATCACGGGGGAACAACCGGGGGCCTCGCGTCTGTGGGGCGGCCCCGAAGGCCGCTCCTTGAGAACGTAAGACCTGTACGGCCCCTCGGTCAAGCCGAGTTGGGGCACTCAGGCAACTTCTCGGACAGCGGTCTTCACGAGTTCAGCACACAGACGCAGGCCCGTCACGATCCGTGACGGAAAGCGTTCCCAGCGGCGTCTCGGCAGGTCCTGGCAGTACCTCATATCCGTCTGAACACTGTCGTACCAGAAGGTCGGCGAACGGCTCCGAAGGGTCCTCGGCGAAGTGCCGGCGCTCCGCGGGAGTCCATCCTGCCCAGAAATCGCTCTGCGCCGGACCGTCCCGCAGGCGCCCGCGCGCCCATGCGTCCTCGTGGGGCATCTCCATCCACAGCAGTCCCGCCAGCCGGGGCCGCAGCGCACGACGGCCGGCGCCGACCCCCTCGACGAGGACCACGGGCGCGGGCGGCAGGGCGCGGGGCGGTCCGAAGTCGCGCAGTCGCCAGTCGTAGGGGCGGTAGTGCGCGCTCTCGCCGCGGCCCAGTGGTTCCACGACCTCCCGGAGCAGTCGCCCCGTCCATGCGAAGAGCTCCTCGTGCGTGGCGATGTCGTCCAGGTGCAGCACGGGAGCGCCGCCCAGTGCCCCGGCCAGGCGCTCCGCGAAGGTGGTCTTGCCGGAGCCCGCGTGCCCGTCGACGCCGACGAGCCGGACGGGACCGCAGGAGGGCGGCAGTCGGCGCAGCCGGTCGGCAAGGGTGTGGAGGTGGATGGGGCTTCCCTGGGAGCGGAGGAGCGGAGGAGCGGAGGAGTGGTGGAGCGGAGGGGTGTGAGCGGGGGCGTGCGGATTCCGGAGGAACACTCTACCGAGACCGATATCGGGTGAATCGGTCCACCTGTCCCATCAGTGGTCTCGACCAATATTGGTCGGCGCCGCGACGCCCGAAGTGCTGGCAGAAGCCGTGATCACGTTCCATAGTTGGCCCACACCCGCACACGCGTACCCACGCATCGTCCACGCACTGGACCAGCCCGTTCCGGACACCTGGGGGTCTTCCGTCCATGACCAGAGCCGAACAGCCGTCCCGCAGAACCGTCCTGGCCGCTGCCGTGGCAGCTGCCGCCGCCGGAACGGCCAGCCCGGCGGCCGCCGCGAGCCCGGCCGCGCGCCCCACGAGAACACCGGCCGCCCCTTCGTCGAAAGCACCCTCCGGCCTCGTGGACAACCATGCCTGGATCTCGTACGCCGACTGGCGCGGCGGCACCGCGGAGGGGACCCGGGCCGTGCAGGGGGACCGTCCCGGCCTGGAGATCCGGACCCCGGAGGGCCGCACCGACTACCCGGACCCGCACACCGGCACGACCGCCACCTGGGAGTACGCCCGCTGGACCTCCCCGGTCCACCGCCTCGCGGTCCCCTCCACCGAGGTCATCGCCTCCTGGAACGCGCGGACCCCGGCGGGCACCTGGCTGCAGATCGAGCTGACGGGCACGTACTCCGACGGCACGGACACCCCCTGGTACGTGATGGGCCGCTGGGCGGCCGGTGACCAGGACATCCGGCGGACCTCGGTCGACGACCAGAGCGACGGGAGGAGCACGGTCTGGACGGACACCTTCGCCATCGACGACCCGGCCTCCGGGCTGCGCCTGGTGGCGTACCGGCTGCGGCTGACCCTCCACCGCAAGCCCGGGACCAAGGCCACGCCGACCGTGTGGCGGCTCGGCGCGATGGGCTCCGACATCCCCGACCGCTTCACCGTCCCGGCGTCGGCGCCCGGTCTCGCGCGGGAACTGAAGGTGCCGCGCTACTCGCAGGAGATCCACGTCGGCCAGTACCCCGAGTACGACAACGGCGGCGAGGCCTGGTGCAGCCCCACCTCCTCCCAGATGATCATCGAGTACTGGGGGCGGAAACCCACGGCCGCGGACCTGGCCTGGGTCAAGCCCGAGTACGCGGACCCGCAGGTGTGCCACGCGGCGCGGTTCACCTTCGACTACCAGTACGACGGCTGCGGCAACTGGCCCTTCAACGCCGCGTACGCCGCCACGTACAAGGATCTGCAGGGCGTGGTGACCCGGCTCCGGTCGCTCGCTGATCTGGAGACGCTGATCGCCGCCGGTGTGCCGGCCATCACGTCCCAGTCGTTCCTCGCGTCCGAACTGACCGGCGCGGGGTACGGCACGGCCGGGCACCTGATGACGGTCATCGGCTTCACCGCCGACGGCGACGTGATCGCCAACGACCCGAACTCGCCGGACAACGACGCGGTGCGGCGCGTCTACAAGCGGCGCGAGTGGGAGAACATCTGGCTCAGGACCAAGAGGTACAACGCCGCCGGGAACGTCGTCTCCGGCACCGGCGGGGTCTGCTACCTCTACTTCCCGGCCCACCCCACGGAGGCCCAGCGCAAGGCCCTGGCGGCGGTGGGCGTGCGCTGAGCCCGAAGGCCCGTACGGCACAGGGGCGGCCCCGCAACGGCGGAGCCGCCCCTGTGGCGTGTGCCACACCGGCCGGCCGCGGGTGACCAAGCTCTCCCCCGCAAAAGCCCGATCCGATGGCAAGGTGGACGAACCGGTGGGACAAGTCCGTCCGAACCGGCGGGGGAGTCCATCGAGAACCGACCGTGAGTGAGCCGCCATGACCACTACCTCTGTCACCGCCGGACAGGTCCGCGCCCGGACGGGCGGCCCCAAGGACGACGGCCCGAAGATCCTTGAGCACGTCATGGGCTGGACCTTCGTGCTGGTGCTCGCGATGTTCGTGACGCAGCTCGGCCTGGTCTGACGCCAGGACCACGACCGGCCGGTCGCGCAGAGTCGAAGAGACTCGAACAGGCTGCTCGTACGGCTCTGCCATACTGCGGAAGTCCCGCTCGCGGTTGGAGACCAGGTCCGGAATTGACTAACAGTCCACAGCGCGGTGTCGACCGCCCCGGAGCGCGCGGAACCGACCGTTCCCTGGCGCGCCGTGCCGAACTCATCGTCATCGGGCGGAAGTTGTTCGCCGACACGTCCTACGACGCCCTGTCGATGGACGACATCGCCAAGCAGGCGCATGTCGCCAAGGGACTGATCTACTACTACTTCCGTTCCAAGCGCGGCTACTACCTGGCGATCGTCGAGGACTCGGTGGCCGAGCTGATCTCCCGGGCGGCCAGTGGTCTCGAACTGCCCCCGGAAGAGCGGGTGCACCGCACCATCGACGGCTATCTGCGCTACGCCGAGCACAACCAGGCCGCGTACCGGACCATCATCAGCGGCGGTGTCGGCTTCGACGCCGAGGTGCTCGCCATCCGCGACGGTGTGCGCGAAGCCATCGTCGAGACGATCGCCGAAGGGGCGTACGGGCGACGCGATGTCGGCCCGCTCCCGCGCACCGCGCTGCTGGGCTGGCTGTGCAGTGTGGAGGGCGCCACCCTCGACTGGATCGACCACCGCGGGCTGCCGCGCGATCTGATGCGCGAGCTGCTGGTGAAGATGCTCGGCGGCACGATGCGGGCCATCGAGGAGCTGGACGTCTCCTACCCGGCCCCGCAGGCCGCGCGCCGCACCACCTGAGACATCCGGGCTGAGATCCGGCCCGAGACGGCGGTCGGGGCGGGAACCGTTTCCGGTTCCCGCCCCGACCGCCTTACCGGGGGCGCTAGTTGATCGCCTTGATCAGTTCGCCGTTCGTCGTGTCACCGCTCAGCTCCCAGAAGAACGTGCCGCCCAGACCCTGTGCGTTCTTGTAGCTCATCTTCCCGGCGATGGTCGACGGGGTGTCGTAACTCCACCAGTCGCTGCCGCACTTGGCGTACGCGGTGCCGCCCACCGTGCCCGTGGCCGGGCACTTCGTCTTGAGCACCTTGTAGTCGTCGATGCCCTGCTCGTACGTACCCGCCGCCGGTCCGGTGGCCGAGCCGCCGGGCGCCGCCTGGGTGACTCCGGTCCAGCCGCGTCCGTAGAAGCCGATGCCGAGCAGCAGCTTCGAGGCCGGGATGCCCATGCCCTTGAGCTTGGCGATGGTGGCGGAGGTGTGGAACTCCGCCTTCGGGATCCCCGAGTAGGAGTTCAGCGCGGAGTGCGGAGCCGTGGGGCCGGTCGCGTCCCAGGCACCGAAGAAGTCGTACGTCATCGGGTTGTACCAGTCGACGTACTGGGCCGCGCCCGCGTAGTCCGCCGCGTCGAGCTTGCCGCCGGCGGTGGCGTCGGCCGGGATCGCCGAGGTGACCAGCGCCGAGCCGCCGAACTTGGCGCGGACGGCCGACATCAGGTTCTTGTACGCGGCCCGTCCGCTGGTGTCACAGCTGAGGCCGCAGCTGTTGGGGTACTCCCAGTCGATGTCGATGCCGTCGAAGACATCGGCCCACTTCGAGTTCTCGACCAGGTCGTAGCAGGACTGGGCGAAGGCCGCCGGGTTCTTGGCCGCCTCCGTGAAGCCGCCGGACCAGGTCCAGCCGCCGAAGGACCACAGGATCTTGAGGTTCGGGTGCTTCTTCTTCAGCTCGCGCAGCTGGTTGAAGTTGCCGCGCAGGGGCTGGTCCCAGGTGTCCGCGACCCCGTCGACCGACTCGGCCGCGGTGTGGGTCCGCTCGGTGGCCGCGTAGGAGTCGCCCATCGCGCACTTGCCGCCGGTGACATTGCCGAAGGCGTAGTTGATGTGCGTGAGCTTGGCCGCGGAGCCGGACGTCTCCACATTCTTGACCAGGTACTTCCGGTCGTACGTGCCCCATTCGGTGAAGTAGCCGACGACCTTGGAACCGGCCGCCGCGGTCGAGGCCGCCGAGGCCGCCGTGGGGGTGGCGGCCTTCCCGGTCGTGGCGGTGGCCGTGCCCGCGCCGGCGAGCAGCCCCGCGCCGAGGGCGGCGCAACACGCGGCGGACAGGAGCGCCCGGAAACGGACGCGAGGGCGGAATGAGCTGAGCATCGGACTCCTCGTGGGGGAGAGGGGAACATGCGCCGATCGGCATGGACGCGGTGAAGCGTCGGAGCGAAACAGTAGGAGGACTAGACCAGTTGGTCAATGGTTCGGACCAATTCCCGACAGGAATTCCGCACGGTGATTCTTTACTCTTGAGTAAGCGGTCGTTAACTGGTGACTCGATGCCTCCGATCGGGCATACTCACTGCGCACAGCCGCTGATCAGGCGCTTCCGCGACCCGGAGGCGCGAGCATCGCCGGTGCTCAGTGAGACCCGGCGGCGCAACCCCACCCAGGTGTGCGCCCGCCGAAGTGCCCGACAGGGAGGATCGTCGCCATGCCCGACCGCGCCCCGCAGCCGGTGGACCGTCAACTGCCCACGGACGAGGCCCGGGATCTGATCTCGCTCGTCCGCGACATCGCGCAGCGCGAGATCGCCCCGAAGGCGGCCGAGGAGGAGGACGCGGGACGCTTCCCGCGGGAGATCTTCACCCTGCTCTCGGAATCGGGACTGCTCGGCCTTCCGTACGACTCCGAGTACGGCGGCGGCGACCAGCCGTACGAGGTCTACCTCCAGGTCCTCGAAGAGCTCGCCGCCGCCCGCCTCACCGTGGGCCTCGGGGTCAGCGTGCACTCGCTCGCCTGCCACGCCCTGGCCAACTACGGCACCAAGGAGCAGCAGGTCGAGCACCTCCCGGACATGCTCGGTGGCGGCCTCCTGGGCGCCTACTGCCTCTCCGAGCCGGCGTCCGGCTCGGACGCGGCGTCCCTGCGGACGAAGGCCGTGCGCGACGGCGACTCCTGGGTGCTCGACGGGACCAAGGCCTGGATCACGCACGGCGGGGTCGCGGACTTCTGCACCGTGCTCGCCCGGACCGGTGGCGAGGGGGCGCGGGGCATCACGGCGTTCCTGGTGCCCGGCGACGCCGAGGGCCTGAGCGCCGCGGTGCCCGAGAAGAAGATGGGCATGAAGGGCTCACCCACCGCCCAGGTGCACTTCGACGGGGTCCGGATCCCCGACAGCCGGCGCATCGGCGAGGAGGGGCAGGGCTTCGCGATCGCCCTGTCCGCACTGGACTCCGGGCGGCTCGGTATCGCGGCGTGCGCCGTCGGGGTCGCCCAGGCGGCGCTGGACGAGGCGGTCGCCTACGCGACGGGGCGCGAGCAGTTCGGCCGGCCGATCGCGGACTTCCAGGGCCTGCGCTTCATGCTGGCGGACATGGCGACGCGGATCGAGGCGGGCCGTTCGCTGTATCTCACCGCGGCCCGGCTGCGGGACGCGGGACGGCCCTTCGCCCGGCAGGCGGCCATGGCGAAGCTGTTCTGCACCGACACCGCGATGCAGGTCACGATCGACGCCGTACAGGTGCTCGGCGGGTACGGCTACACCGCGGACTTCCCCGTCGAGCGGTACATGCGCGAGGCCAAGGTGCTGCAGATCGTCGAGGGCACCAATCAGATCCAGCGGATGGTCATCGCCCGTCACCTCGCTGGTCCCGAGTCCCGCTGAACCGTCCGTACGCGTACATCGCCGAGGGAGCCACGAGCCGGGACCACTCCGGGTCGTGGCGGCCCGGCAGCGTCCGGCCGCGGTCGGACCAGGCGCGCATCATGGCGCGATAGATGGGCGGGTCCACGGGTTCGTGGGGCCCCTGAACCCCGTGAACCCTCTGAACTCCCTGAACCCCCTGTGATCCCTGATACCCCTGCGACTCCTGGGGTGCGGGCGCCTGCAGCACTCGCGTCCACTGTGTCTCCTGGGGCGCCTGGTGCGCCGGGTTCTCCTGAGGCTGCTGCGTCCCTTGAGTCCCCTGGGAAACCGATTCTGCCGGGGGAGGAAGAAACCCGCGACGACGGCCCGTCTCGGCGTATGTCTCTGCGTACGAAGGGGTCATACCGGGCCAACGTGCTGCGGGGCGGGCAGGTCACCGACTGGCGAATTCGCCTGTGCGTTCGCGGGGGTTCCGACGCCGCGAAGGGCTGCCGGACTCTGGCCCCGCACGCTCATCTGACGTACCGTCATCTCCCCCGTGCCGCGTACCTCGGGAGGCAGCCGATGCCCGACGACCGTCCCGTAGCCCTCGACGAGTACCCCGTGCACCAGGTCCCCCTCTCGATGAAGCACGTGGCGACGGGGGACCGGAACGCCTACGACCGCTGCATCTTCCATGTCTTCGACCACCAGGGGCGGGCGCTGCTCGTCCTGGGACTCGGGGTGTATCCGAACGTGGGCGTCATCGACGCGTACGCGACCCTGCGCGTCGGGGACACCCTGCACGCCGTGCGCGCCTCGGACGCCCTCGACGACGACGAGCGGATGCGCCTGTCCGTGGGACCGCTCCGGATACAGGTCGAGCGCCCGCTCAGGAACTTCGTCCTGAGCTGTGCGGCCGACCCCGACGACCCGGACGGACTGTCGTACGAGATCACCTGGTCCGCGGACTTCCCCGCCCTGTGGGAGCCGCATCACCTGCAACGCCGTGGCGCCCGCCTCACGTTGGAGGGCAGGCGCTTCGTCCAGGCGGGCCGGTGCGACGGCTGGATCAAGGTCGCGGGGCAGGAGACACGGCTGTCCGGCGACGGCTGGACCGGCACCCGCGACCGCAGCTGGGGCACCCGTCCGCTGCCCGGCGAGGAGGGCGGCCGGCTGGCCGAGGAACACCGGACCGAGGGCTTCCACTGGCTCTGGTGCCCGGTCCGCTTCGACGACCGGTTCCTGATGGTCGTCACCCAGGAGGACGCCGACGGCTACCGGACCCTGAACGACGCGACCCTCGTACGGGCCGGGCGGCGCGACCGTCAACTCGGCTGGCCCCGGGCGGAGATCGCCTACCGGAGCGGCACCCGGCACCCGGAGAGGGCGACCGTCCACCTCGGCGACCCCCGCAAGCCGCTCGAACTGGGCGTTGAGATCCTGGCCTCCTCGCCGCTCGCCGTCGGCGCCGGCTATCCGCCCGCCGAGGACTGGCAGCACGGCACCTGGCAGGGCAGGGGCTGGACCGACCGCCGCGCGTACGACCTCTCGGACCCGGCCGCCCTCGGACTCGCCGCGTACGGGGTGACCGACCACGCGGCCCGCTTCACCCTGGACGGGCGCACCGGGTACGGGATCTTCGAGCACGGCTCGTTCGGGCGGCACGACCCGAGCGGGTTCACCGGGTTCGACTCGGTCGCCCCGTGAGGACGAACGTGCGGGTCGCGAAGGAGTGGTGGCATGGCTGAAGCGCCCCGTCCCAGTCCCCGTCCTCGCCCTCGTACGACGACCCGTGATCCGGAGGAGATCGCACGGCGGCTCACCGCGTGGCTCGCCGCACGGCTGCCCGGAGCCGGGGCGGTCGACGTCCGTGTCCCCGCCTCCAACGGAATGTCGAGCGAGACCCTGCTCTTCGACATCGAGCACCCCGAACCCCCGCTCCGCGCCTGCGCGTTGAGGCTCGCGGCGGACCCGGCGGCGTACACCGTCTTCCCGGTCTACGACATGCCGCGGCAGTACCGCGTCATGCGGCTGGTCGCGGACCGCACGGACGTCCCCGTGCCCCGCGTGCTGTGGCTGGAGGAGGACCCGGGGCCGCTCGGGGCGCCCTTCTTCGTCATGGAGCGCGTCGAGGGACGCGTACCGCCCGACGTCATGCCCTATACGTACGAGGGCAATTGGCTGCACGCCGCGAGCGGGGCCGAGCGCGAACGGCTGGAGGCCGCGTCGGTCGGCCTCCTCTCCCGGCTGCACGACCAGGTGCCGGTGAAAGAAGCCGGATTCCTCGCGGCGCGCGGAGCGGGGAGCCCCCTGCGCCGCCATGTCGAAGCCCAACGCGCCTACTACGCATGGGTCGTTGACGGGCTGTCACGCTCGCCGCTCATCGAGGACGCCTTCGACCGCCTCGACGCGCTCTGGCCGCGCGACGAGGGCGAGACGGTGCTCAGCTGGGGCGACGCGCGCATCGGGAACGTCGTCTACGACGGCTTCGAGCCCGCCGCCGTCCTCGACTGGGAGATGGCGGCACTGGGCCCGCGCGAGGTCGACCTCGGCTGGATGATCTACCTGCACCGCTTCTTCCAGGACCTCACGGAAAGCTTCGGGCAGCACGGACTGCCCGGCTTCCTCCGCAGGGACCGGACCGAGGCGCGCTACGCCGAACTCACCGGCCACACACCCCGGGACATGGACTTCCACATCCTGTACGCCGCCCTGCGGCACGCCGTCGTCATGCTGCGCGTCGCCTACCGGCAGGTGCACTTCGGCGAGAGCGGCGTACCGGCGGATCCGGACACGCTGATCCTGCACCACGACAGCCTGCGGGCCATGGTGCAGGGCGATTACAGGGACTGAGGACCCTTCAGCGCTTCGGCGGGGTCTGAGCCGTGAGGGGCCGGGCGGGTCCTAGGCGGCCAGGCGCCGCATCACCGGCACCCGCATGGGGCGCGAGCCGGGGCCCCCGACGTGCGAGAAGGGCTGGGTCCGCCAGTCGAGTCCCTGGGGGAGCGTCAACAGCAGGGCGGTTTCCTGCTCCTGGATCCCGACCGTCTCGTCGGCGGGCTGGGCGTCGGCCGCCGCGCGGCCCGTACCGGCGCAGACCGTGAGCCCGAAGGGGTTCCACGGCGACGCGCAGAGCGCGTGCTCCGGCAGGCGCTCCTCGTCCGCCAGCAGCGCGATGGGCTGCGCGCAGTCCGGGCAGATCACCCGGTACATCTCGAAGGTGTCGTACGCGTCGAGCTCCTCGCCGTCCAGGGCGTCCGGTTCGACGCCCTCCGGCTCGGGTTCGAAGACCGACTGCTGCCGCTTGGGCGCGGTACGTCCAAGACGCTTGAGACTCTGCATGGGTTACTCCCCCTCGGATGGGCCGACAAGGTGCTGCGACCTCGGCCACAGCAAGCACTTCCCGTCCCGTCTGCGCGGTAATCACGAGAACATCACGGAAGCGGGCGGTGTCATGTGGTGTTCGTCACATGCTGCCCGCAGGTGCCCTACTCGGCTGATTCGTACCCCACGTGCGCCGCCGGGCAGGTCCGACCGCGTCGCGGGGCGGGCATGACCTGCGCCGCTGGTTCCCGGGGGGATCAAGGGCACTGTAGGTTCTCCGCCATGGAGGAGCTGGACCGCCACATCGTGCAGCTGCTCGTCGAAGACGGGCGGATGAGCTACACCGACCTGGGCAAGGCCACGGGCCTGTCCACTTCGGCCGTGCATCAGCGGGTGCGCCGGCTGGAGCAGCGCGGCGTCATCCGCGGCTATGCCGCGGTCGTCGACCCGGAGGCGGTGGGGCTGCCGCTGACGGCGTTCATCTCGGTGAAACCGTTCGATCCCAGTGCGCCGGACGACATCGCCGAGCGACTGGCGGGGGTGCCGGAGATCGAGGCGTGCCACAGCGTGGCCGGCGACGAAAACTACATCCTGAAGGTGCGTGTCGCCACTCCGCACGAGCTGGAGGAGCTGCTTGCGCGGCTGCGGTCGCTGGCGGGGGTGTCCACGCGGACGACGGTGGTCCTGTCCACGCCGTACGAGGCTCGGCCGCCGAAGATCTGACGCGGGTTCCTGTCGGGGCGCGGGTCTTCTGGCCGGGGTGTGTGGTGTGTCCGCGGGCCGGTGGGGGCCGGTCGCGCCGTTCCCCGCGCCCCTGAGGGGCGGGTGCCGCGCGTGCCTGAGGTGTCTGCGGGCCCTTCGTGGCTGGTCGCGCCGTTCCTCGCGCCCCTGGCGGGGCCCGGCTGGCGGGGGCCGCGCGATGGGGGGCCTCGCCCAGGGGCGAGACTGGTCGCATGAGCGACAGCACCACCGATTTCGAGTCGGACCGTATTGACCCAGGGGCTCCCCGTACCGTGCTGCTGCGGGGCGGTGAAGTCCACAGTCCCGCCGACCCGTTCGCCACCGCGATGGTCGTGGAGCGCGGACAGGTCGCCTGGGTCGGGTCGGAGGGCGCCGCCGACGCGTTCTCGGACGGCGTGGACGAGGTGGTCGACCTCGAAGGGGCGCTCGTCACCCCGGCGTTCACCGACGCACACGTGCACACCACGGCCACCGGTCTCGCCCTCACCGGCCTCGACCTCTCCGGCACCCGCACCCTCGGCGACGCCCTGGCCCGCGTACGGGACTTCGCCGCCTCCCGCCCCGACGACCGGGTGCTCCTCGGCCACGGCTGGGACGCCTCCCGCTGGCCCGAGCGGCGCCCCCCGCGGCGCGACGAGCTGGACGGGGCCACCGGCGGCCGGCCGCTCTACCTCAGCCGGATCGACGTCCACTCGGCCGTCGCCACCACGGCCCTGCTGGACATGACGCCGGGCGTCCGCGGCGCGTCCGGGTTCCAGGACGGCGAACCCCTCACCCGCGACGCCCATCACGCCGTACGCGCCGCCGCGTTCGCAGCCGTGACTCCGGCGCAGCGTGCGGAGGCCCAGCGTGCTGCCCTGCGGCACGCCGCCTCGCTCGGGATCGGTTCGGTGCACGAGTGCGCGGGCCCCGAGATCTCCTCCGAGGACGACTTCACCGGGCTGCTGCGGCTCGCCGCCGAGGAGGCGGGCCCCCGCGTCGTCGGCTACTGGGCCGAGCAGGACGTGGCGAAGGCCCGCGCCCTGGGAGCGGCCGGCGCGGCGGGCGACCTCTTCGTGGACGGAGCTCTCGGTTCCCACACGGCCTGTCTGCACCGGCCCTACACCGACGCGGAACACACCGGCACCGCCTACCTGGACACCGACGCCGTCGCCGCCCACGTCGTGGCGTGCACCGAGGCGGGGCTCCAGGCGGGCTTCCACGCCATCGGGGACGCCGCCGTGGCCTCCGTGGTCGACGGCATGCGCGCAGCCGCCGAGAAGGTCGGCCTGGCCCGCGTACGCGCCGCCCGGCACCGCGTCGAGCATGCCGAGATGCTCACGCCCGAGACGATCGCCGGTTTCGCCGACCTCGGCCTCACCGCCTCCGTCCAGCCGGCCTTCGACGCCCTGTGGGGCGGCGAGGAGGGCATGTACGCCGAGCGTCTGGGCGCCGAGCGCGCCCGTACGCTCAATCCCTACGCCGCCCTCCTGCGCGCCGGCGTGCCGCTCGCCTTCGGTTCCGACAGCCCCGTCACCCCGCTCGACCCCTGGGGCACGGTCCGAGCCGCCGCCTTCCATCGAACGCCCGAACACCGGGTGTCCGTCCGCGCCGCCTTCACGGCGCACACGCGGGGCGGCTGGCGGGCGGTCGGACGGGACGACGCGGGGTCCCTGGTGCCGGGCGCGCCCGCGGACTACGCGGTGTGGCGCACCGAGGAACTCGTGGTCCAGGCCCCGGACGACCGGGTGGCCCGCTGGTCGACCGACCCCCGCTCGGGCACCCCGGGACTGCCCGACCTGTCACCCGGTGCGGACCTGCCGGTCTGTCTGCGCACCGTGGTGGCCGGTCGAACCGTATTCGTACGGCCGGACGAGTGATGTCCCGGGGTGGCGCGGCGCCGATCATGGTCCGACGGGCTGTCGCGCGACCTGCGCATCCTCGGCGCTGACCAGCCGTTTCTTGGAAAACCCGCAGGTGGAACGACTGTTGACAGTGAGCGGCAGGTGGCCGGTAGGTTCGGCCGGGTCCACCACCGGACGTCCGGCCGGTGAACTTCCGCGCAGTCGCCGCAGCGCAGTTGGGTCAGGGGTGGTGTGCCGCACCGGCGCACCACCACTGGGAGCCAGGCCCAGCGTCCGCGCCACGGGGCGAGGGAACGTTCCGGCCGGATGGTGCGACCCGGGTGGGGCCCGGCCGCTCAGTAGACAACGGCTTTCGGTCGACCCGCAGCCAGCGGGTCCCAGGTCGGCCCGAAGGGCGCCGGGCCCCGATCCGCAGTTCCCCTGCTCTCGTACGACCCCTTTTCCCCTCGTACGACCCCGTTGTGCGACTTTTCAAGTCGGCGCCTTACCTGCGGGAAGAGCGGCGCTCGCTATGGTGGTGCCCCTCTCGCACGGAAGTTTTAAGGGGAAGCTGTGAACGACGGCGTTGAGCGACGGTTCGGTCCGCTCGGCACGACCTTGGTGATCATCCCGACCTTCAACGAGGCGGAGAACATCAAGAGGATCGTGGGCCGGGTGCGGGCGGCCGTACCCGCGGCGCACGTCCTGATCGCCGACGACAACAGCCCCGACGGCACCGGCAAGCTCGCCGACGAACTGGCCGTCGAGGACGAACACGTCCACGTGCTGCACCGCAAGGGCAAGGAAGGCCTTGGCGCCGCCTACCTCGCCGGGTTCGGCTGGGGCCTGGAACACGGGTACGGCGTCCTGGTCGAGATGGACGCCGACGGCTCCCACCAGCCCGAGGAGCTGCCCCGGCTGCTGACCGCGCTCAAGGGCGCCGACCTGGTGCTCGGGTCGCGCTGGGTGCCGGGCGGCCGGGTGGTGAACTGGCCCAGGTCCCGTGAGTTCCTCTCGCGCGGCGGAAGCCTGTACTCGCGTGTCCTGCTCGACGTCCCGATCCGTGACGTCACCGGCGGCTACCGGGCCTTCCGGCGCGAGACCCTGGAGCGCCTCGGCCTCGGAGAGGTCGCCTCGCAGGGCTACTGCTTCCAGGTCGACCTGGCCCGCCGGGCCGTGCGGGCCGGCTGTCACGTCGTCGAGGTGCCGATCACCTTCGTCGAACGTGAGCTGGGCGACTCCAAGATGAGCCGCGACATCCTGGTGGAGGCGCTGTGGCGGGTCACCACGTGGGGTGTGGGGGAGCGGGCCGGGCGCGTGCTGGGGCGGAAGAAGCCCTGAGCGGTCTCCCTGTCGCACAGGCCGGGCTGACTCCCTCTTTACGCTTTATGCCGTACTGAGCCCTGGCCAGGCACACTGGAGGCATGACGACTGGCGCACCGATCCCGCCCACCTCCGCCTCCGGCTCCACCTCTCGTCGGCCCCGGCGCTCACGACTGTTGAGGTTCCTGCCCCTGGGCGTGGCCGCGTGGCTCGTGCTGGAGATCTGGCTGCTGACGGTGGTGGCGGGCGCGGCGAGCGGGTTCGCGGTGGTTCTGCTGCTGATCGGTGGGTTCGTCCTCGGCGCCGTGGTCATCAAGCGGGCCGGTCGGCGGGCCTTCCGCGCGCTGAGCGAGACGCTGCAACAGCAGCAGAGCGGGGCGCTGCCGCAGGGCCGGGCCAACTCCGAGGGCAACGGCCTGATGATGCTCGGCGGGCTGCTCCTGATGCTGCCGGGGCTGATCTCCGACGCGCTCGGGCTGCTTCTGCTGGTGCCGCCCGTGCAGAAGGCGCTCTCGCGGTATGCGGAGCGGACGTTCGAGCGGAAGGTGCGGGAGGCTTCGGGGTCGTTCGGGAACGCGTTTCAGCAGGCTCGGATCCATCGTCCTGACGGGAAGGTCGTCCAGGGCGAGGTCGTCCGCGACGACGTGCCGCGCGAGCGGGAGAACGGGAACAATCAGGGCTCGCGCCCGCCTCTGACCGGCTGAGGGCCGGCCGCCGCCCGGGGTGGGTGGGGGCTTTTTCCGCCCCCGCCGCCCCTACCCGTTCCCGTCACCACCTCAGGGGCTCCGCCCCCGAACCCCCGCTCCTCAAACGCCGGAGGGGCTGGGTGGGGCATGGGGGCGCCGGAGAGGCCGAGATACCCAGGGGCGCGGGGAACGGCGCAATCTTTTGTCTTTAGGGGCGCGGGGAACTGCGCAACCCCAGCCACAGCGGGCCCGCACGCACCCAGAACCGAACCCGAGTCCCACGCAAACGCACAGAACCGCAGGTACCGTGCCCGAAGACACGGCGCCCGCGGTCGCGTGCGTGCGCTGTATGCCGCTCAGCCCCCTGAAGGGCTACGCGGACTTGCGGCTGTCCCGAGGGTGGACCGCAATGTTCATGGCTCCGGATCGAAGCACGGCCAGGCGCTCTTCGAGGACCTCTTCGAGCTCCTCTCGCGTACGCCGTTCCATCAGCATGTCCCAATGCGTACGCGCGGGCTTGGCCTTCTTCTCTTCAGGGCCGTCGCCGTCCACCAGGAGTGCCTGGGCCCCGCAGACCTTGCACTCCCACTCCGGCGGGATCTCCGCCTCCACCGAGAAGGGCATCTCGAATCGATGGCCCTTCTCGCATGCGTACTCCACGGCCTGGCGCGGGGCCAGGTCGATGCCGCGGTCCGTCTCGTAGCTAGTCACCACGAGGCGCGTGCCGCGAAGAGCTCGCTCACTCATGAATCGTGCCTCCCGGGCTTGTCGCCCACAGGACAGGTGTCGCTGTCGTCGTCATCCGGTCAACGTCCGGTCGGCGGTAAAGATTCCCGCTCCGGGACATGCGTCGCCGTCGTAGCCGCCCGTTGTTGTACCCACCTGCGCCCGGTTTGTCACATCTGACAGCAGATGTCACCCGGTGTTGCGGCATCTTTGACGCGCAGTAACGGTACGCCTGGCAGGCCAAACGCGTACACTACCGCCCTTTGGCGCTGAGCGCTAAATCCTCGCGGGAACAGGATTACCCGCGTCGCGCACCGCCCGCCGCACCGGAACCCTCGCGAGCAGCACGAATCCCAGGACGAAGAAGGCCACGAGCGAGATGATCGCGTCCCGGTAGCTGCCCGTCAGCTGGTAGGTCACGCCGAACAGGAGCGGCCCGAGCCAGCTCATGCCGCGGTCGCTCATCTCGTACGCGGAGAAGTACTCGGCCTCCTTGCCGGGCGGCACCAGATGCGAGAACAGGGACCGGGAGAGCGCCTGGCTGCCGCCGAGGACCAGCCCGATGCCCGCCGCGAGGACGAAGAACCAGCCGGGCGCCCCCGCGGGCAGGAAATATCCGGCGGCCAGCGTGAGGGTCCAGGCGACCAGGGATCCGAGAATGGTCCGTTTGGCGCCGTACGTCCGGGCCAGTCGGCCCATTCCGAGGGCTCCGGCCACCGCGAGCAGCTGGACCAGCAGCACGGCGACGATGAGCGTCGACTGGTCGAGGCCCAGCTCCTCGGACCCGTACACGGAAGCCTGTGAGATGACCGTCTGGATGCCGTCGTTGTAGACGAGGTACGCCAGGAGGAAGGCGAGGGTGAGCGGCTGGCGGCGCATGTCGCGCACCGTCGCCGCGAGCTGCCGCCAGCCCCGACCGGGCGCGCCCGGCGACCCCGCGGGGGAGTCCGCCGTCCGGCGGTCGCGCAGCCGCTTGAGCGGTACGAGGGTGAAGGCGCCCCACCAGATGCCCGCCGAGGCCAGGCAGATGCGGACCGCCATCGCCTCCGAGACACCGAAGCTGTCGTGGGCGCTGTAGAGCACGAGGTTGGCCACGAGGACCAGCGAGCCGGCCGCGTAGCCGAACGCCCAGCCCCTCGACGAGACGGCGTCGCGCTCCTCGGGCGGGGCGATCTGCGGCAGGTAGGAGTTGTAGAGCACCATCGAGACGGCCAGCGAGGCATTGGCCACTATGAGCAGGAGGCCGCCCAGCAGATAGCGGTCGCCGTCCAGGAAGAACATGCCCGCCGTGGCCGCGGCGCCCAGGTATGCCGAGAGCGCGAGGAGCGGCTTCTTGCGGCCGCTGCGGTCGGCCGCCGCGCCCGCCAGGGGCATCACGAAGATCGACAGGATCACGGACGCGGACACGCTGTAGGCGAAGAACGAGCCCGCGCGCAGGGGTATCCCCAGCGGGTGCACGAATCCGTCCGCGTCCGCCGCCGCCTTGGCGACCGAGGTCAGATAGGGGCCGAGGAACACGGTGAGCACGCTCGTCGAATAGACGGAGCAGGCCCAGTCGTAGAAGTACCAGCCGCGTTGTTCGCGCCGCCGTTCGGCGGCTCCGTCGGCCGCCCGTTCCCGCACGGTGTCGGTGCCCACCCGTGCCCTCGCTTCCCCGTGTCGTGCCCAGGCAGGGCGTACCGCGTGGTGTGCCGGGACCGCTCAGGCCCAGGTGCCGCGGTCCTGGAGGACCCCGCGCAGCGTCTCGATGTGATCGGTCATGATGCCATCGACTCCCAGGTCCAGAAGCCGGTGCATCCGCTCGGGCTCGTTGACCGTCCACACGTGGACCTGCAGCCCGCGCGCGTGGGCTGCGTTCACGAAGCGGCGGTCCACCACCGGGATGCCCGACTGCGCCTCGGGAACCTGCGCGCAGACCGCCGAGCGCCGCAGCGCGGCGGGCATCCCCCACGACTTCAGGCGCAGTCCGAGGACACCCCTGGTGCCGTACGAGGTGGCCAGGCGCGGGCCGGCCAGGCGTTGCGCCCGGGCGACCCGCGCCTCGGAGAAGGAACCGACGCAGACGCGGTCCCAGGAGCCGGTGGAGCGGATCAGGTCGAGAAAGGGGAGCAGCGCGGGCTCCGCCTTCACGTCGACGTTCCAGCGGACGTCGGGGAACGTCTCCAGGAGCTCGTCGAAGAGGGGGACCGGTTCGGCGCCCGCCACGCGCGCGTGCCGTACGTCGTCCCAGGGGAGGTCCGCTATCCGGCCCGCGCCGTCGGTCACCCGGTCCAGCGTCGCGTCGTGGAAGGCGACGAGTTTTCCGTCCGCCGTGGCGTGCACATCGGTCTCGATGTACCGGTAGCCGGCCTCGACCGCGCGGCGGAACTGGGCCACGGTGTTCTCCAGGCCGTCGGCGGCCCCGCCCCGGTGGGCGAAGGCTATGGGCCCGGGATGGTCGAGGTAGGGGTGGCGTATGCGCGAGATCACCCGCGCAGTATCGCCTGCTCCGATGGCCCTGCGGCAACGACCGTGCTGCCGTCCGGTGATGCCGCAGGGACGGCGAACACCCGCAGGAACAGTTGGGCCAGCGGCCCGATGGCGAGCGCGTACAGGACCGTGCCGACCCCGACCGTGCCGCCGAGGACGAAGCCCGTCGCGACCACGGCCACCTCCAGGGTGGTGCGCACCAGGCGGATCGAGCGGCCGGTGCGCCGGTGGAAGCCGGTCATCAGACCGTCGCGCGGGCCCGGACCGAAACGGGCCGCTATGTAGAGGCCGGTAGCCACACCGTTCAGCAGGATGCCCGCCACCATCAGCGGAATCCGGACCCCCAGGGCGTGCGCGTCCGGCAGGAGGGCGAGCGTGCCGTCCATCGCGATGCCGACCACGAAGACGTTGGACACCGTGCCGAGGCCCGGGCGCTGGCGCAGCGGTATCCACAGGAGGAGGACGACGGCCCCGATGACGATCGACACCACACCGATCGTCAGCCCGGTCAGCTCGGCGAGGCCCTGATGCAGCACACCCCAGGGCTCAAGGCCCAGCCCCGCCTCCACGAGGAGCGCCGAACTCACTCCGTACAGGGCCAGTCCCACGTACAGCTGAAGAAGTCGGCGGGTGAGGTGCCTCGGCGGCGGGCTGGACACTGTGGGCTCCCTGGAGGTGGTGCGGTGGTGCCGGTGGACTGACTCATGACACTCTGTGGCTTGAGGAGAAACCTCTTCCATGGCCAATTCGGGGAAGGTGGACTGGTCGTCATGGCGCAGTGGACTTCGGCGGTGGGAGCCGCCCAGCTCGCCCGGCTGCTCAACTCCCAGCAGGAGCGCCCCGCGGGCCCCGGCACGCGCCGCCCGCCCGCCTACCGCGCCCTCGCCGACGGTATCCGGCTGCTCGTCCTCGAAGGCCGCGTCCCCGTGGCCGCGCGCCTGCCCGCCGAGCGCGAACTGGCCCTCTCCCTGTCCGTCAGCCGCACCACCGTGGCGGCGGCCTACGAGGCACTGCGCGCCGAGGGCTTCCTGGAGTCCCGCAGGGGCGCGGGCAGCTGGACCGCCGTACCGGCCGGGAACCCGCTGCCCGCGCGCGGCCTCGAACCCCTGCCGCCCGAGACCCTCGGCTCCATGATCGACCTCGGCTGCGCGGCCCTGCCCGCGCCCGAACCCTGGCTCACCCGCGCCGTCCAGGGCGCCTTGGAGGAACTGCCGCCGTACGCCCACACGCACGGCGACTATCCGGCGGGGCTGCCTGCGCTGCGCCAGACCCTCGCCGACCGGTACACCCGGCGCGGCATTCCGACCATGCCCGAGCAGATCATGGTGACCACCGGGGCCATGGGGGCCATCGACGCCATCTGTCACCTCTTCGCCGGCCGCGGGGAGCGCATCGCCGTCGAGTCGCCCTCGTACGCCAACATCCTTCAGCTGATGCGCGAGGCCGGGGCCCGGCTGGTGCCCGTCGCCATGGCCGAGGGGCTCGCGG
The DNA here is from genome assembly GCF_018070025.1 of Streptomyces liliiviolaceus. Lineage (NCBI taxonomy): Bacteria > Bacillati > Actinomycetota > Actinomycetes > Kitasatosporales > Streptomycetaceae > Streptomyces > Streptomyces liliiviolaceus. Next base: position 888,354 of record NZ_JAGPYQ010000002.1, on the reverse strand, counting down.
GCTGGGACCTGGACCGCTGGCGGCAGGTGCTGCGCGACGCGGCGCCCCGGCTCGCCTACGTCGTCGCTGACTTCCACAACCCGACCGGCGCGCTCGCCGACGAGAACCAGCGACGGGAGCTCGTCGACGCCGCGCGGTCGGCCGGGACCGTGCTGGTCGTGGACGAGACCATGAGCGAGCTGCATCTCGACGAGGGGCTCGAACTGCCGCGGCCCGTCTGCGGGTTCGACCCGGCCGGGTCGACGGTCATCACGGTCGGCTCGGCCAGCAAGGCCTTCTGGGCCGGGATGCGGATCGGCTGGGTCCGTGCCGCGCCCGACGTGATCCGCAGCCTCGTCGCGGCGCGCGCGTACGCCGACCTCGGGACGCCCGTCCTGGAGCAGCTGGCCGTGAACTGGCTGCTCAGCACGGGCGGCTGGGAGCAGGCCGTGGAGGTGCGGCGCGACCAGGCCCGGGAGAACCGGGACGCACTGGTGGGGGCGCTGCGCCGGGAACTCCCGGACTGGGAGTTCGACGTGCCGCGCGGCGGGCTCACGCTGTGGGTGCGCACGGGCGGTCTGTCCGGGTCGCGGCTGGCGGAGGTGGGCGAGCGGGTGGGTGTACGGGTGCCGTCCGGGCCCCGGTTCGGCGTGGACGGGGCCTTCGAGGGGTACGTGCGGCTCCCGTTCACCGTCGGCGGCGCGGTGGCCGACGAGGCGGCTGCGCGGCTGGGGGCGGCGGCGCGGCTGGTCGCGTCCGGGGCGAACGGGGGAGTGGAGGCGCCCCGCACGTTCGTGGCGTGACGCCGGCGGGGTGAGGCGGGGCGCTTCCGGGGTGGGTCGTCGGGTGCGGGTCCGTTGTGGCTGGTCGCGCAGTTCCCCGCGCCCCTGGGTGGGTGGGGGTGCGGCGGGCTTTCACGTGCGGGTGCGTCGTGGCTGGCTGCGCAGTTCCCCGCGCCCCTGAGACGGCCGGGCTGGTTGTCGGGTGCGGGTGCGTTGTGGCTGGTCGCGCCGTTTCCCGCGCCCCTCGGGAGGGGCTGTGCCCCATCAGGGGCGCGGGGAACTGCGCAGTCTTTTGGTTTTTAGGGGCGCGGGGAACTGCGCGGCCAGCCACAACGCACCGGAGGGTGATGTCCGGCGGTCAGCCCTCCGCGGCCACGCCCACCGGGCCCGGTGCCGTGACGCGGGCGGGGGCGGGGGCCGCCGGGGTTTCCGGGGCCGTGCCCGCCGGGGGGAGCAGGTCCAGGACCGCCCGGCGATGCGTCTCGCTCGTCGCCTCGTCGTACGGGTCCGGAGTCGCCGGCACCTGAAGGCGGTGGACGGGACCGGCCCCCAGCCGGGCGTATCCCCGCCCCGCCGGCACATCGGCCGTGGGAGTCGTGTGCGGCGGCACCCCCAGCACCGCTTCGAGCTGCCCCGTGGAAGCCGGCCCGAGCACGACACGCGCGCGCGTGTGCCCCAGCACCGCCTCGCCGAGCGACTCCACGGCGTCGAACTGCTCGGCCACCACCACCGTGACCCCGGCCGCGCGGCCGTGACGCAACGGCACCTGGAGGAGGGTCTGCGGATCACTGCGGCTGTCGGCCGCCGCGAGGTGACCGAGCGCGGTCGGCCGGTCCAGGAGGACCCACAGCGGACGCCGCGTGTCCTCCGGCGGAGTCAGCCCCGCCTGCCGGGAACGGTTCGCCGTGATGAGCCGCCGCTCCGTCTCGTGCGCCGCCCATTCGAGAGCCGCCAGCGCCCCCGAAAGACCGCATTCGATGCCCAGCACGCCGTCGCGTCCCGCAAGGCACGCGTACTCGCCCGTACCGCCGCCCTCGACGATCAGTACGTCACCGTGGCGCAGGGCCTGCAGCGCGATCGAGCGCAGGAGCGTGGTCGTGCCGCTGCCGGGCCCGCCGACCGCGAGCAGGTGCGGCTCGGTGGAACGCACGCCCGTACGCCAGACCACCGGGGGGACGTCCCGCTGCTCCTGGCCGAAGTCGAGAGGGAGCGTGCGCTGGACGCCCGCCGGGTCGGTGAAGCCGAGGACGGTCTCGCCCGGTGCCGTGACGAACCGCTGGGCGGCGATGTCGGTGGGCAGCGGAGGCAGCACGGCGACCGAGAGCTGGTTGCTCTCCTCGTCCCACGCGAAGCGGTACTCCCGGCCGCGGCCCGACTTGGCGTGCAGCAGTTGCTCGATACGGGCCCGGGAGTCGGCCTCCCCGTCCCGGAAGTAGGCGGGGTAGCGCACGGACAGCTGCGAGACCCGGCCGGTGTCGTCGAACTCGTACGCGTCGAAGGCCTTGCCCCACTCGCCGCCGTGGGCGTAGAGCGGGGCGGGGTCCTCGGGGACGGAGAAGTACGGGACGAGCGCCTCGTAGAGGGACTCCAGACGCTTGCTCTGCGAGTCGTCGGGGCCGGTGGGCACGGCCGGGGTGCGGTCCCTGCCCTGCCAGGCGGCCGCCGCCATCAGGCTGATGACGGCGAGCAGCGGCCCGTACGGGATGAGGGCCACGATCAGGACGACCGAGGCCACCAGGAACAGCAGTGGACCGCGCCGGTCCTTGGGGGTCTCCGCCCATTTGCGCCGGCCGGCGGCCGCCAGCCGACGCAGTCCACGGCTGATGGTGATCAGCGGGTGGAGGACGTCGGTGGCGCTGTCGGCGGCCGTCCGGGCCAGGTCCCTGCTGCGGGCGATCTGCGCGCTGCCGGTACTCAGAATGCGGGGGAGGGGGCGGCGGGCCACTGCTGTCTCCTGGAGGTGCGTGCGAACGGGGTGGAGGTCAGAACTTGATCCCGCCGAGCAGACCGGCCAGGCTCGCGCCGCCCGCCGTGATGCTCGGGGCGATGGCCGTGCCCGCGAGGTAGAACCCGAAGAGGGCGCTGACCATCGCGTGCGAGGCCTTGAGGCCGTCCTTGCGGAAGAAGAGGAAGACGATGATGCCGAGCAGGACCACGCCTGACATGGACAGGATCATGATTGTTTCTCCTGGATCGATGGGGACAGTCACCATGAGTACTTCCAGGCTCACAGCATGTATCCATACGATAAAAGGTGCAACAGGGTGAAATTCTGCTTATTTCACCCGGGTGGGTCAGCTCGACAGGGCCCCTAGGTGGCCGTCTCGATGATTTGTCGGTTTCGTGGTGATCTTTGCCTCGGGTGGGCCAGGTCATGTGCCCGCGAAGCCAGTACTCTGGCGATTCACCCGTACGGTCGCACCGCTACGGCCGCACGTTCCCGCAGTCCCGTTCGTCGTCGCACCGCTCCCGCGGTGCGATTCCCCAGTGATCCCCGGTAATCCCCAGTGAGAGGCGGTCCCGTCGATGAGTGAAGCGCCCGACCCCGAGGTCGTGGAGCTGGCGACCAAGATCTTCGATCTGGCCCGGCAGGGGCGGACCGAGGCGCTCGTGGCGTACGTCGACGCGGGTGTTCCGGCCAACCTCACGAACGACCGCGGCGACTCGCTCGTGATGCTCGCCGCCTATCACGGCCACGCCGACGCCGTGGGTGCCCTCCTGGAGCGCGGGGCGGAGGCGGACCGTATCAACGACCGTGGCCAGACTCCGCTCGCCGGAGCCGTCTTCAAGGGCGAGGACGCGGTCATCCGCGTCCTCCTGGCCGCGGGCGCGGACCCCTCGGCGGGGACGCCGTCCGCCGTCGACACGGCCCGGATGTTCGCCAAGGCGGAACTGCTCGACCTGTTCGGAGCACACTGAACCATCCGCCTTGACCAGGCGAAACAGCTTTTTTGGGGGAGGCGGGACGGGGCCGCCGGAAATGCGGTCGCGGCAGCGAGAACCGCTGGGTCATCATGACGTCGTGATTCACGGACGCGATGGCTGGGCAGGTGTTGCCGCACCGCGCGGACCGTGATGCGGCCCGCACGGGCCACCGACGAGAGGCAGAGGAAGATGGTCTACAGCAAGCAGGAAACGGCGGGCGCCCCGACGTGTTGTCACGCGGCCAGGTAGAGCAGGATCCCGGTTGCGTCGACGCTTGATGTGAGGCTGTTTCCCATGTTCGATCCGGTCATAGCGCCCAGCGGCACGCTGCTCGGCCTGCTCCAGAGGGGCCGCGGCGACGGCACGCTGCACGCGCTCACCGCACCGCGGGCCGAAGCGCTCGCGGCACTGAACCACTGTGTGCTGAGCGACCCCCGCCACGACTGGCAGGTGGAGAACCGCTCGCTCTACTACGCACGTCTCCACCTCGACCTGGGTGGAGGCCTCGACGCGATCGAGGCCCACCTCTTCGACGCGGCGGACGTACTCGACACCGACGAGTCACGTACGGGCCTCGCGCTCGCCGTCCTCGGCCACCTCGCCTCCTACGGCAGGCGGGACGCCCTGGAGCTGCTGCGGCGGTACGCCGCGCACGGCGCCAACTGGGCGTGGGCCCTCGACGAGCTGGCGCTGCGCGACGACGACGCCGGACTGCGCGCGCTCGCGGCCCCCGTCCTCGCCCGCTTCGCCACCGATCCCGAGGGCGAGGCCGAGCTGGCCGCCGTCGTGCGGGACTCCTTCGAGCCGCGGCCATGGCGGCTGTGGGCCGACGATCCGCGCGAATCCATCGGCACGCGCGTGCGTGCCGCCCGGGAAAGCGGTTCCTTCGACCGCTGGCAGCAACAGCTGCGGCCGTCCGGGCCGCGCCCCGGATGGAGCGTGCGGGCCGTCTTCGAATGGGCCCAGCAGGGCATCGAGCGCGGGGCCGCCCTCCATGTGCCCGCAGCGCGCTGCCTCACGGCCGTCGCAGGCCCCGAGGACCGCCCCGAGATCGTCGAGGCCGCCCGCACCGGGGACGACGGCGCACGCTGCACCGCCCTGCGTTATCTCGCCGACAGCCACGATCCCGACGTACTGGATCTGGTGGAGGCCGCACAGGCCTCCGGCTCACCCCTCGTGGTGGAAGCCGCCGTGGACGCCTTCGAACGGATGCGGAGCGTCGCCGCCGTGCAACGGGCCCGCGGCTGGGCCCACCGGCCCGACGCCCTCGGAGAGGCCGCCGGACGCGTCCTCGCCTGCCGGGGCGGCGCACAGGACAGCGAACTGGTCCTGGGCGCCCTGCGGGAGGCCGTACGGGGCGAGGGACCCGACGCGCAGACCCTGTGGACCCTCGTCGACGGCGCCGGACGGCTCGGTATCGCGGGGGCGGCGCCCGTCCTGCGGCACGTCTACCGCGAGACGGCCTCCTCCCATCTGCGCGGTCGGGCGGCACGCGCGCTGGCCGCCACCGACCCGTCCTTCGCCGCGGGATTCGCCGTCGAATGCCTGTGGGACTGCGAGGAGACCACCCGCGAGGTGGCCGCACGGCACGCCGAGACCGGGGACGCCCGCGTGGTCGACCAGCTCCGCCGGCTCGCCGCCGACCCGGCCGAGGAGGCCGACGTACAGACCGCGGTCCGCAGCCGCATCGGACCGGACGCGTCCGCCGTGTGACGCCGACCGCGGGCCGGACCGAGGGCCGGACCATGTGGAGCCAGCCGGGGAGCGCGCGGAGTGGGACCCCGCGCGCGGTGATCGTGGCGAGGCGCGGTGAGCGTCGTGCGCGCCGGTGTGCGCGACCGGCGTGTGAGCGTCCCGTCGTCGGCCCGTATCCCGTTGGTACGGGCCCGGACGCCGGAGCGTGACCGGTTCGTGATGGGAGGGCGTGCGGAGCCCAACGCTCATGGGACGTTCCTCATCCGGAAAGATCCACGTTGACGCGGCCACGTCCAGCACGACGACAACACCCGTATGCGTGTCGTCATCGTCACCGAGTCCTTTCCCCCCGATGTGAACGGCGTGGCCCACTGCGCGCTCCAGACCGCCCGGCATCTCGTCGAACGCGGTCACACCCCCGTTGTCGTCGCTCCGGCAACCTCCCCCAAGCTCTCGACCCCCTCCGAACAGTCGGGCGCCTCCTTCGGGACCGCGTCCGAGGCCGCCGCACCGTGCCCCGTCGTCCGCATCCCGTCCCTGCCGCTCCCCGGCTACCCCCAGGTCCGCGTCGCCCTCCCCAGCCGACGCGTCGCCGCCGCGATCACCGCACACCGCGCCGACATCGTGCACCTGGCCAGCCCCTTCGTCCTCGGCGTCCGCGGCATGGCCGCCGCCGGCCGCCTCGGCATCCCCGCCGTGGCCGTCTACCAGACCGACCTCGCCGGCTACGCCCGTACGTACATCAGCACCGGCGAGGCCACCGCCTGGCGCCGTATCCGCTCCGTCCACGCCGCCGCCGACCGCACCCTCGCCCCGTCCACCGCCGCCCTGCACGACCTGGAGGCGCACGGTGTGCCCCGGGTGCGGCTGTGGCCGCGGGGCGTCGACACCGTCCGCTTCCGCCCCCAGCACCGGGACGACGCCCTCCGCCGTGAACTCGCCCCGAACGGCGAACTGATCGTCGGCTACGTGGGCCGGCTCGCCCCCGAGAAGCAGATCGAACTCCTCGCCGGAGCCTGCGGTCTGCCGGGCGTACGCGTGGTCGTCGTCGGTGACGGCCCGAGCCGGCCGAGCCTCGACCAGGCGCTGCCGGGAGCCGTCTTCCTCGGGCGCCGCACCGGCGACGAACTCGCCCGGATCTTCGCCTCCCTGGACGTCTTCGTGCACACCGGCCCCTTCGAGACCTTCTGCCAGACCGTCCAGGAGGCGATGGCCAGCGGCGTACCGGTCGTCGCCCCCGCCGCGGGCGGTCCGCTGGACCTGGTGGCGCACGGGCGCACCGGGCTGCTCGTGCCCCCGCGCGACGAGGCCGCCGTGCGCGACGCCGTGTGGTCGCTCGCCGCCGACCCCGCCCTGCGGGCCGCCTACGGCGCCGAGGCACGGCGTACCGTCGAGGGCCGCACCTGGGCCGCCGTCGGGGACGCGCTCATCGAGCACTACACGGACGTCCTCGCCGGACGGGCGGCGGTGGCGGCATGAACGAGTCTCTGAACATCGTGCGGCTCGCCAACTTCGTCGCCCCCTCCTCGGGGGGCCTGCGGACCGCGCTGCGCGAACTGGGCGCCGGTTACCTGGCGGCCGGGCACCGGCCCGTCCTGATCGTGCCCGGCGAACGCGCCTCTGACCGCGAGACCGAACAGGGGCGCGTCATCACCCTGCCGGGCCCGCTGCTGCCCGGCACCGGCGGCTACCGCGTCCTCACCGACAGGCGGCGCGTGGCGGCGCTCCTGGAGACGCTGGCCCCCGACCGCCTGGAGGTCTCCGACCGTACGACGCTGCGCTGGACCGGCGTCTGGGCGCGGCGCGCCCGGGTGCCCGCGGTGATGGTCTCCCACGAGACCGCCGACGGCGTGCTGCGCACCTGGGGCATGTCGCCCGGCCTCGCCCGGCGGACCTCGGACGCCCTCAACCTCCGTACCGCGCACCACTACGCGCGGATCGTGTGCACCACGGAGTTCGCGGAGCGCGAGTTCGTCCGCATCGGCGCCCGCAACGTCGTACGCGCCCCGCTGGGCGTCGACCTGGAGGGGCGCCACCCCGCGCTGCGGGACCCGGCGATCCGGGCCCGGTACGCGCGCGTGGACCAGACCCTGCTGGTGATGTGCTCCAGGCTGTCCGTCGAGAAACGGCCCGGTACGGCACTGGACGCGCTGGAGGCGCTGCTGCGGGGCGGGCGGCGCGCGGTGCTCGTCGTGGCGGGTGACGGACCGCTGCGGGCCCGGCTCGAACAGCGGGCGCGTGAACGGCGGCTGCCCGTCACCTTCCTCGGCCATGTCGCCGACCGCGCGCTCCTCGGCGGACTGCAGGCTTCCGCCGACGTGTGTCTGGCACCGGGGCCCGCCGAGACGTTCGGGCTCGCCGCCCTGGAGGCCATGGCCTGCGGCACGCCCGTCGTCGCCAGCGCCACCTCCGCCCTCCCGGAGGTGATCGGCTCCGCCGGAGCCACCGCCGCGGACACCGGGACGGCCTTCGGCGCCGCGATCGGAATGCTCCTGGACCGGCCCGAGGACGAACGCCGGGAAGCGGCACGCGCGCGTGCGGCCTGTTTCGGATGGCCGGCCGCCGTGGAGGCGTTCCTGGCCGCCCACGACGCGGCCGTCCGGGTGGGGGCGCCGCGGGAATCGCTCCCCGCCGCCGCTCTCCGTGCCGTGCCGCGGCCCAGGGAGGGCGTCGTATGAGACCCCTGCGGTTCGTGGCGCTGGGCGACTCCCTGACGGAAGGGGTGGGCGATCCCGTGGGCGACGGGTGGCGCGGCTGGGCCGCGCTGCTCGCCGCGGGGCTGGCCCCGCCGGAGGCGCCGGTGGAGTTCCGCAATCTCGCGGTCAGCGGCGCGCAGACGCGCGATGTCCTGGAGCGCCAGCTGCCCGCGGCGCTCGCCGAACGGCCCGACCTCGCCTCCGTCGTCATCGGCGTGAACGACACCCTGCGGTACACCTTCGACATCCATGCCGTGGCCGAGCGGCTCGACGAGGTGTACGCGGCGTTCACCGGGCAGGGCGCCGTCCTGCTCACCGCCTGTCTGCCCGACCCCGGGACGATGCTGGGGCTGCCGGGGGCGCTCGCGAGGCCGCTGGCACGGCGCCAGCGGGCCGTGAACGCGGTCGTGCACGCGCTGTCCGAGCGGTACGGGGCCGTGCATCTGCATGCCGCCGAGGGCGACTGGGTCGTGGACCGGGGCATGTGGAGTGCGGACCGGTTGCATCCGGGGGAGCGGGGGCATCGGCAGCTCGCGCTGCACTTCCATGCGCTGTTGGCGGAGGCGGGGCTCGCTTCTGGGCCCGTGCCCAGTGCCGTGCCCGAGTTTCCCGGGCCCTCTCGGGCGGCCAGTCTTCGGTGGCTGGCGACGTCCGGGACCGGGTGGGTGGCGCGGCGGTGCACCGATCTGCTGCCGCAGCTTCTCGGGCTGGCCGCTTCCGAGGTGCGGCATCGGGTGCGGGGCACTGGCGTGCGGCTTGATCTTGCGGCTTCTCGGGCTGTGGCTTCCGCGTTGGCGGGGGTTGCGGTGGATTCCGCGGATGCGGCGTGAGGTTTTGAAGGTGGCTTCGCCTGGGGTGGGGTGGTTCGGTGCGGGTTCGTTGTGGCTGGCCGCGCCGTTCCCCGCGCCCCTTAAAAGCAAAAGACTGCGCCGTTCCCCGCGCCCCTTGGGGGCTGCGCCCCCTCAGGACGAGAGGCTGCGCCGTTCTCCGCGCCCCTGCGGGGTGCGCCCCCTGAAGGCTAAAGATTGCGCCGTTCCCCGCGCCCCCTGGGGGTGCAGGTCGGGACGAAACGTACCGGGGTGCCCGGGGTTGCCTGGGCCGTGGTGGGGAGGTCCTTGGGGTGGACCACCGCGATGACCGGGTAGCCGCCTGTCGTGGGGTGGTCCGCCAGGAAGACCACCGGGCTGCCGTCCGGGGGGACCTGGACGGCGCCCAGGACCATGCCCTCGCTGGGGAGTTCGCCGCCGATCGCCCTCTCCAGGGCGGGCCCTTCCGTGCGCAGGCCGATGCGGTTGCTCGCCGAGGACACCCGGTAGGTGTGCGTGGTGAACGTGCGCCAGGCCGCCGCCGTGAACCAGTCGTCGCGGGGGCCCGGCGTCACCCGCAGGACCAGCTCGGCCGGCGGGGACGGCTGTGGAACGACGTCCACGCGCGCGGGGAGGCCGTACGGCTTCCCCAGGGGGAGGACGGTTCCGGCGGTGAGGGGCGGTGGGCCGAGGCCCGATAGGAGATCCGTCGAGCGGCTGCCCAGCACCGGCTCGACGGTCACCCCGCCCGACACGGCCACGTAGGCGCGTACTCCGGAGACCGCTGTTCCCACCGACAGCAGCGCTCCGGCGGGCACGTGCACCGGGGCGCCCCAGGGGGCCGGGCGGCCGTCCACGGAGACGGGGCACGGCGCGCCTCCCACGGCCACCGTGACCGCCGAACGCGGCCGCAGGTCGCAGCCGTTGAGCGTCGTCTCCAGAACGGCCGCCTCGGGCGGATTGCCGACGAGCCGGTTCATCAGGGCGGCGGCGGGCGCGTCCAGCGCGCCGGAGCGCGGTACGCCGAGGTGCGCGTGGCCCGGGCGCCCGAGGTCCTGCACCGTGGTCAGCGCCCCGGCCCGTACGACGACCAGTGCGCGGTCCGTCATCAGGAGTCCACCGGCACGAAGCGGACCGGCGTGCCCGGCGACAGCAGCGCGGCCGGCACGCGCGCGTGGTCCCACAGGACGGCGTCCGTCGTGCCGATCAGCTGCCAGCCGCCCGGCGACGAGCGCGGGTACACGCCCGTGTACGGGCCCGCGAGGCCCACCGAGCCCGCCGGGACCGTCGTACGGGGTGTCGCGCGCCGGGGCACGCCGTAGCGGGCCGGAAGCCCGGTGAGGTAGCCGAAGCCGGGAGCGAACCCGCAGAAGGCGACCCGGAAGTCGGCCGACGCGTGGACACGCGCCACCTCCTCCGGGGACACGCCCCAGAGTTCGGCGACGTCCGCCAGGTCCGGGCCGTCGTAGCGCACGGCGATCTCCACGACCTCCGCGACGGGCGGGGGAACGGACGGGAGCCGTGTGCCGGACAACTGCGCGGCCAGCCGGGACGGGTCCTCCAGGCCGTCCAGGAGCACCGTGCGGGCCGCGGGGACGATCTCGCGCACGGAGAGGGAGCCCTCCGCGCGACGGCGGAGCAGATCGGCGTGCAGGGCCTGTGCCTCCTCGTCCGTGGACACCTCGACGAGCAGAGCGCGGTCGCCGACCGGCAGTGCCCTCATACGAACGCCTCCACGCGGACGCCCGCCTCCTCCAGTCGTGCCCGGACCCGGCGGGCCAGGTCCACCGCGCCGGGCGTGTCGCCGTGCAGGCACAGGGAGCGGGCCCGTACGGCGATGTCACGGCCCGAGTGGGACGCGACGACACCAGAACGGGCGAGACCCAGCGAGCGTTCCACGACGTCGTCCGAACGGGTGATGACCGCACCCTCCCGGCCACGCGGCACGAGCGTGCCCTCGTCGGTGTACGCGCGGTCCGCGAACGCCTCGGTGACGACCGGCAGTCCGGCCTTCGCGGCCACGTCGAGGAACCGGGAGCCGGGCAGCCCGAGCACCGGCAGCGTGGCGTCGGCGAGGCGTACCCCGTCGACGACCGCCCGCGCCTGTTCCTCGTCGTGCACGATGCGGTTGTAGAGCGCGCCGTGCGGTTTGACGTACGCCACGCGCGCGCCCGCCGCGCGCGCGAAGACCCCCAGGGCACCGATCTGGTACGCCACCTCCGCCGCCAGCTCGTCGGACGGCACGTCCATCGCGCGCCGTCCGAAGCCCGCCAGGTCCCGGTAGGAGACCTGGGCGCCGATCCGTACCCCGCGCTCGGCGGCGAGGTCGCACACGCGCCGCATGGTGGAGGGGTCCCCGGCGTGGAAGCCGCAGGCCACGTTGGCGCTGGTGACGACGGACAGCAGCTGTTCGTCGTCGGTCAGGTGCCAGCGGCCGAACCCCTCGCCGAGATCGGCGTTGAGATCGATCGGGGTACCGACGGGGGTGCCGGTGGAGGTCATGGGGTGTCCGTTCTCCGGTCGGGTGACTCAGGCGACGCGGTACTGCTCGTCGCGGGCGTCGGTGAGGAACATCTGGCCCGGTGCGTGGGTGATCGCGAACGGTGGGCGCGAGGCCATCACGGCGGCCTGCGGCGTCACCCCGCAGGCCCAGAACACCGGGATGTCGTCCGGCGCGAAGTCCACCGGATCCCCGAAGTCGGGGCGGCCCAGGTCCTCGATGCCGAGGGTGCCCGGATCACCGCAGTAGACCGGGCTGCCGTGCACCGCGGGCAGCAGACTGGTCTCCCGGATCGCCACGGGCAGGTGCTCGGGCGGCACCGGCCGCATGGACACCACCATGGGCCCGTGCAGCCTCCCCGCGGGACGGCACTGGCGGCCCGTCACGTACATGGAGACGTTGCGTCCCTGCTCGATGTGGCGCATCGGTACGCCCGCCTCGGTCAGCGCCCACTCGAAGGTGAAGCTGCACCCGATGAGGAACGACACGAGGTCGTCGCGCCAGTGCGCCACCACGTCCGTGGGCTCCTCCACCAGCTCGCCGTGCTCCCACACGCGGTAGCGCGGCAGATCGGTGCGCAGGTCGGCGCCCTCGGCCAGGACGGTCGTCCAGGAACCGGCGTCGGTGACGTCCAGCACCGGGCAGGGCTTCGGGTTGCGCTGGCAGAACAGGAGCATGTCGTACGCCCAGTCGGCCGGCACCGAGATCAGGTTCGCCTGGGTGTGGCCCGCCGAGCAGCCCGCGGTGGGACCCGACACACCCGCACGGAAGCGGGAACGTGCCTCTGCCGGGCTCCACGCGTGCGCGTGGTCGTCGAGAAGGTTGAGCGGACGGTGTCGTGTGCTCTGGGACCGGGTCACAGAAGCTCCTTCCCCCGGGTCTCGGGCAGACCGATCAGGGCCAGTGCCGCGAGGCCGTATCCGATCGCGCCGAAGACCAGCGCGCCCCCGACACCCCAACTGTCGGCCAGGAAGCCCACCAGGGTCGGGAAGACCGCGCCCACGGCACGGCCCGTGTTGTACGTGAAGCCCTGTCCCGTGCCGCGTACGGCCGTCGGATACAGCTCACTGAGGAACGAGCCGAAGCCGCTGAAGATCGCCGACATGCAGAACCCGAGCGGGAAACCGAGCACGAGGACGAGGGTGTTGGCGCCGCTCGGGATGTTCGCGTAGGCCAGGATGCAGATCGCCGAGAGGATCGCGAAGAGCAGGATGTTCCGCTTGCGGCCCAGCTTGTCGGTGAGATAACCGCCGGTCAGGTAGCCGATAAAGGCTCCGGAGATCAGGAACGTGAGATAGCCGCCGGTGCCGACGACGGACAGTCCGCGGTCCGTCTTCAGATACGTCGGCACCCAGGTGGCCAGCGTGTAGTAGCCGCCCTGGACGCCCGTGGAGAGCAGCACGGCGAAGACCGTCGTCTTCAGGAGGCCGGGTTCGGCGGCCGTGCCCGGCTTGAAGATCGCGGCGAAGGAACCCTTCTCGGGGCTCTCCTTGCGGCGCTCGGCCGCCTCCGGGGCGTCCTTGACCTGCCGGCGCACCCAGACGACCAGCAGGGCCGGCAGGGCGCCGGTCCAGAACATCACGCGCCAGGCGATGTCGTCGTCGAGGAACTGGAAGACCAGCGTGTAGACGACCACGGCGAGTCCCCAGCCGACGGCCCAGGCGCTCTGGACCGCGCCGAGCGTACGGCCCCGGTGCCTGGGGCTCGCGTACTCGGCGACCAGGATCGCGCCGACCGCCCACTCGCCGCCGAAACCGAGCCCCTGGAGAGCGCGGAAGACCAGCAGGGTCTCGTAGTTGGGCGCGAAACCGCAGGCCACGGTGAAGACCGCGTACGTGACGACGGTGATCATCAGCGCCTTGACGCGTCCGATCCGGTCCGCGAGGACACCCGCCGCGGCGCCGCCGATCGCGGACACGACGAGCGTGACGGTCGTGAACAGCCCGGTCTGGCCGCTGCTGAGACCGAAGTACGCCGCCAGCGCCACCATGCTCAGCGGCAGCGTGAAGTAGTCGTACGAGTCGAGGCCGTAGCCGCCGAACGCGCCGCCGAAGGCGCGCCGGCCGCGCGGCCCGAGAGCCCGCAGCCAGGCGAACGCACCCTCGTCGGTGGTGGGTTCACCCGCTCCGGGGCGCGTCTCGGTGGGCAGGGCCTGCGGTGGAGGGGTCGTGCTCATGGGCACCTCGCAGATGAGGGACGGGAGGGTGCGTGGGGACTGAGCCGTGCCATGCCGTGCGGAAGCCGTCGGCGCCGGGACGAGCGGGCGGTGCCCGGAGAACCCGGTGCCTGACAAGCAAGGTAGAGGATCGTTGAACGATCCTTCAATACCCATGTTGTTTCGTTCTTGTATCTGCGATTGAATTCGGGCGTGGCCGAACTGAACGGACTGGCGGACGACCGCGCGCTGCTGGGCCGCACCAGCACCGCCGAGCGGGTCTCGGACATCCTGCGGAGCCGGATCGCCGACGGGTACTTCCCGCCGGGCAAGCGCCTGTCCGAGGACAGCATCGGCGGCGCGCTCGGCGTCTCCCGCAACACCCTGCGCGAGGCGTTCAGGCTGCTCACGCACGAACGCCTGCTGGTCCACCAGCTCAACCGCGGCGTCTTCGTACGCGTGCTGACCGTCGAGGACGTCGAGGACATCTACCGCACCCGCAGCCTCGTCGAATGCGCGGTCGTCCGCGGACTCGGCAAGCCGCCGTACGCGGTGGACGGCCTCGCCGGGTCGGTCGCGGACGGGCGGCGGGCGGCCCACGAGGGCGACTGGAAGGGCGTGGGCACGGCCAACATCCACTTCCACCAGGAACTGGTGGCCCTCGCCGGCAGCGCCCGCACCGACGAGCTGATGCGCAGCGTCTTCGCCGAACTCCGCCTCGCCTTCCACCTGGTGGACGATCCCAAGCGCCTCCACGAGCCGTACCTGGCCCGCAACGGCCAGATCCTCCAGGCGCTCCAGGACGGCGACCGCGAGGAGGCGGAGAACCTGCTCGCGGTCTATCTGGACGACTCCCGCCGACGGGTCACGGAGGTATACGGCCGCAGGGTGGCGGAGCCCCTTTAGGGGGCGCGGGGCTGTGTCATGTGCGGCTCCGCCGCGCGGGCGCAACCAGCCACATCCGGCCCGTACCGGACATTCGGCCTGAAGTACCCCACCGCGCCCAGCGGAGCGTTTCGGTGGTTGTCAGACCAAGGACCTAGTCTGTGCACCGTGACTTCGCCTGCATCGACGGACAGCGTTCCGCCCCAGCTCAGCGCGGGGCCGCGCCCCGCGCCGGGCCCGGCCGCCGACGAGGGCCTGGCGCGCCGCCTGCGCGCGCTCGCCTGCACCGCGCCCCTGCACGACCTCGACGTGCGCAAGGCGAACCTCGCGGGTGAGTACTCGGTGTACGGCATGGCGGAGGTGGCCCTCGCCTCCATCGACCTCATCACGCTGAACATGGACTTCGACACGGGCGCCGACCACGACCAGATAGTGGCCAGGCTCATCCCGCGCATCGCCGCCCAGGCCCCGCGCCGGCCCGTCGCCGAGCACGAACGGGTGGCCCGCTGGGTCCTGGAGAACCTGATCAACGTCGGCAGCGTCGACCGCGGCTTCCGCGCCGTCTACGGCACGTTCGCACCCGACGGCTCGTACGTGCGCCGCGACTACGACTTCAAGCTGATCGAGGAGGTCGCGGGCTACGGAGGGAGCGTGTACCTCCGTACGACGGACGAGGCGGTCAACGTCCTCGTGGGCGCCCTCGACACCGACGTCACCAGCGCGCAGATCGCCGCCGAGGTCAAGCTTGAGGTGCTGATCAGCCGGGGCCGCCTCGCGGACGCCCAGCTCGCCGCCGAGCAGGCCCGCTACCGCACCGTGCAGTACTCGGAGACGCTCCGCAGGGCCCTGGACGCGACCCGGCGCAACGTCCGGGCGGTGGACTGGCTGCAGGCCGTGCCCGACATGATCGCCGAGGCCCTCGACCACGTGGCCGACCGCTACCGCCACGAGAACGCGATCCTCACCAACATCCGCAAGGCACGCGACGAGTCCGAGGACCCCGAGCAGAAGCGCCGGGCCGCCGAGCTGGTCGACATCGTGAAGGACTGCATCCGGCGCCACACACAGTTGCAGTCCCGGCTGCTGGAGGCCGGGCCGCTGTTCCGCGCGGAGCAGGACCGGCAGGCCTTCGCGACCCCGATGACGACCTCCGGGATAGACCTCTACGGCCATCTCGTCGCCCCCGTGCTGCCGCTGCCCCTGGAGCAGGCGCTGCGGGTGACCGACGCCTTCTTCGCGCGCGGGACGGGTCTTCGCACCCCCGCGTCCGTCCGGGTCGGGGATCTGGTCGAGCTGCTGCTGACACCGCCGGTGGAGCGGGAGCATCTCGGAGCGGAGATGCCCGAGCCCGACCTGATCGCCACGCCGGACGACAGCCGGTTCAGCGAGGAGCAGCTCGCCGCCGCGATGGAGCTGCTCGACCTGCCCGCCGACGCGCCGCGTCGGCTGTCCGGGCTGCTCGCCGACGCGCGGCGGCAGGATCCCGAACTGCCGTATCTGGTCGCCCTGCTGGCGGTGCACGCGGCCAGTCCGCCGGTCGGCACCGCGTACCGGCAGGGGGAGGAGCGGCTGCTGTTCGCCGTGGACGACGGGGTCGAGCTGGACGATGAGGAGTTCGGCGGGGCGGACCTGATCGTGGGGATGGCTCTGCTGGATGTGGTCGGGATGACCGCGGGCCGGTCGGAGGTCGCGTGAGTGGTTGCTTCAGCAGGACGGGGTACCGCGGGCGGGCTGTGACGTGCGGGCCGTCCGTGGCTGGTCGCGCCCACGCGGCGGAGCCGCACATGTCACAGCCCCGCGCCCCCGAGGGGGCGCCCGACCCGGGCCCCGATACGCACAGGGGCCGCGTTTTCCGTAGCAAGGAGTCTCAGTCGTGAGTGAGCAGGTCGAGTGGAGTGAGCCGGAGGCGGTCGCCGCGGCGGTGAGCGCCCCCGTCACCCCCGCCGACACCGCGGACGCGGCACGGCTCGTGGCCTTCGGGCTGCAGCCCAAGACACAGCCCGCGCGGGACCAGGAGTACGCCGAACTGCTGCGGCGGTACCGCGAGGATCCCCCCTTCGCGCGGCTCGCCGACGCCGTGGCCACCGGGCTCGGGCTCGTCGTCCTCGAAGTGTCCCCGCGGGCCGGCATGGCCGTGACCGCCGCCGAGGACTCGGTGTTCGCCGTGCGCATGGGCGACTACGCGCGACGGGCGTCCGCCGACTCGGGCGACCGGTTCCTGCACGGCCTCGCCCACCTCGCCGTAGCGGCCCTGGCCTTCCCGAGACCCGAGGACCTCGCGGACGACGGATACATCGGCCGCGTCTCGGTCAACGGCGTCGACGCGTTCGTACGGCAGGCCTGCCGGCGTCTGGAGGAGCGGGCCGAGGAGCAGGGGGAGAACACCGATCCGGCCACGGACGCCCCGGGACTTGAGGCCGCCTGGCGGATCTGGGCCCGGCGCAGCTCCGCCGGGGCCACCAAGGACGCCCGCAGACTGGCCGGTTCCACCACCGGCATCGTCGGCAAGGCCGCCGCGTTCCTCACCGACTCCGGGTTCCTCCAGCGCACCGGGGACGACGCCGGGGGCACGTACCGCACGACCGCCCGCTATCAGCTCCAGGTGCGGGACATGGCGGGCAGCGCCGCCCTGGCCGAGCTGCTGGAGCTGGGGGTCGTGCCGGTGACCGACGGCACCGCGAGCCTGATGCCCGCCGAGGACACCGACGATCTGGAGCTGGCCGCCGACGCCGGGCTGCCGTTCCACTCGTAACCGCCTCCACGCCCTCCACCGCTGTCCCCTCACATCCCCCACACCCCTTACGACCACGAGAGTCCGCCATGTACGAGCTGTCCCGGGTCCGCCTCTACTCCATCGGGCCGGCCGGTGCGCGCTACGCCGACACCGTGCTGGACCTGCGCGGAGTCGGCGCGGTCGTGCCCGACCCCGCGCCCACGCAGGCGGAGTTCTTCGAGGAGGAGCCCGTCGGGCCGCCGCGCCGCCCCGCACCCGCCGGTGTGCTCTTCCTGGAGAACGGCGGCGGCAAGTCCGTACTGCTCAAGCTGATCTTCTCGGTGATGCTGCCCGGCCATCGCAACACCCTGGGCGGCGCCAGCTCCGGTGTGCTGCGCAAGTTCCTGCTCGCGGACGACTGCGGGCACGTGGCGCTGGAGTGGCAGCACACGATCACCGGCGAATGCGTCGTGGTCGGCAAGGTCAGTGAGTGGCGCGGACGGCAGGTCTCCAACGACCCGCGGAAGTTCGCCGAGGCCTGGTACTCCTTCCGGCCCGGACCCGGGCTGAGCCTGGACAACCTGCCGGTCGCCGAGGGCACCGCCGTCCGGCCGCCCGTCGAGGGAGCCTCGGGCGCGCAGGGCCGCCGGCGCACCATGAAGGGCTTCAGGGACGCGCTCACCGAGGCGGGCAAGGCGTACCCGCACCTCGAAGTGCACTGGGAGGAGATCCACGACCGGTGGATCGAACACCTCGGTGACCTGGGCCTCGACCCCGAACTCTTCCGCTACCAGCGCGAGATGAACGCCGACGAGGGCGAGGCCGCCGGGCTCTTCGCCGTCAAGAAGGACTCCGACTTCACCGACCTGCTGCTGCGCGCGGTCACCGACACCCGGGACACCGACGGCCTCGCCGACCTGGTGGGCGGATTCGGCAACAAGCTGGGACGACGGGCCGAGCTGATCGCCGAGCGCGAGTTCACCGCCGGGTCCGTGGACCTGCTCGGACGGATCGTCGAGGCGGCCGGGGCGCGCTCCCACGCGCGCGACATCCACACGGCCGCCGAGCGGCGTACGCGCACCCAGGCCCGGCGGCTCTCCGCGCGCGCCGTGCTGGAGCGGGGCCGCACCGGCGACCTCGCCCAGCAGGTCACCGCCGCCGCCCACCGCGTCACCGAGGCGGAGGGCTCCCGGGAACGCAGTGCGCTGATCGCGGCCGAACTGGCCTACCGGCACGCCTCGCTGGCGCTCGCCGCCGCCGAGAAGGGCGCCGCCGCGCAGAAGAAGGAACTCGCCGACGCACGCACCCTGCACTCCGCGTGGCAGGCGGCGGAAGCCGTGCTGCGGCACCGCGCGGCGGCCGACCGCTCCACCCGCGTGGCCGCCGCGATCCTGGAGGCCGAGCGGGACGCCGCCCCCGCCCTCGCCGCCCGGGCCAAGGCCGCCGTCGACCTCGTACGCGCCCTGCACGCCGCCGCCGAAGGGGCCGAGTCGCTCGCCAACGAGCAGGAGGAGCGGTCCAGTTCGCTCCAGGAGGTCGGGGAGGCCGCCCACCGGGACGCGACATCCGCCGCCACCGAGGCACAGCGCGCCCGCAGCGAGGTCGGCCATCTGCGCCAGCGCCTCGGCGAGGTCGAGCAGGAGACCGCCGAGGCGGTGCGGGCCGGCTGGCTCGACGACACCGCCCCCGACGCCGACCCGGCCCGCGCCGCGCTCGCCGCCAGCGACGCCGAGAAGACGGCCGTCGCCGCCTGGGACACCGCGCGCGAGGCGTCCCGCCGCACCGCGGACCATGCCCGGGAGGCCGCGTCCACCGAGTCCCGGGCCGAGCTGACGGCGGCCCGCGCGGCCGACGCGGCGACGGCGGCCGAGCACGCGTACGACGCGGAACGGCGGATCGCCCAGGCCCTGGCGGGGGAGGAGCGGCTCACCGAACTGCTCGGCCTGCCGGGAGCCTCCGGCGGTCCGGGCGGCTCCGGACGCCCGTCGCTGCCGGGGCCCCGGAACTCGGCCGCCATGGACACGAGCGCCGACGGCAGAGGGACCACCACCACGGCAGGCTCCGACGACGGCGAGGGCGACGGCCCCCTCACCCCCCAGCAGCTGGACCACTACGCCGACGAGCTCCGGCAGCTCCTTGACGACACCGTCACCTCCGCCGAACGACAGCTCTTCGAACTGCGGACCGCCGCGGCCGACGACTCCCGCATCCTCGGCGCGCTCGGCGACGGCGGACTGCTGCCGCCCGGCCCCGACGTGCTCGCCACCGTGGAGTACCTGGGCGAGCACGGCATCCCCGCGCTGCCCGGCTGGCGCTACCTCGCGCAGGCCGTCGACCCCGTCGACCACGCGCGCGTACTGGCCGCCCGCCCCGAACTGGTCGACGGCGTGATCATCACGGACCCCGACACCCACGCCCGGGCCCGCGACGCCCTCACCGACGCCGCGCTGCTCCCGCGCTCCACGGTGGCCGTCGGCACGGCCGCCGCGCTGCTCGCCCCGACCCCGGCCCCCGGCGCGGGCGGCGACGACGTCTTCCTCGTACCGCCGAACCCGGCCATGCACGACGAGCACGCCGCCGACGAGGAGCGGCAGGCGCTGCGCAGGCGCGCGGCCGAGCGGGACGACGAGATCCGCGAGTCGGCGGCCCGGCTCGCCAAGGACCGGGAGCTGGCCGCCCGGCTCGCCTCCTGGCGCACGGGCTGCCCGGCCGGACGGCTCACCGAACTGGCCACGGCGGCCGGTGACGCGCGCACCTTCGCCGAGGAGGCCGAGGCCGAGCTGTCCGAAGCACGCGCCGTGCGGACCGAGGCCGACGAGGCGGCGGCCGAGACCGCCCTCGTGCGGGACGAGCGGCAGGAAGCCGCCCAGCGGGCCCGGCGCGCCGCCGACGCGCTCGCCGGACTCGCCTTCCGGCTGCGCGAGCGCGCCGGCTGGCAGGTCAAGGTACGGGAACTCGCCGACGACGCCGCCGAGTCGGAGGCCCGCGCCCAGGCTTGTCTGGAGCGGGCCCGCGCCGCCGACGAGGACCGGCGCGGCACCCAGCGCGCCGCCGACGACGCCCGGCGCACGGCCCGCGCCCTGCGCGCCGAGCGCGCGGAGATCGCGGGCGCCCCCGACGATCTGCCGGAGGAGGAGTCGGGAGCCGCGAAGTCGTCGCTGCCCGCCCTCCGCGAGGCCTACCGGGCCGCCTCCCAGCTGTACGAGAAGGTCGGCGTCGGCGCCGATCTGCGCGCCGAGCAGGCGCGGGCCGAGAGCGACGAGAGCGCCGCGCTCACGGAGCTGAACCGGCTGACCAACAAGGTGCGCACCCGGGCCGCCCAGCTCCTGGAGTCCACCGACGGCTCCGACGGACCGTCCCGGCAGGCCGCCGTGGCCCGCGCCGAGGAACTGGTCCAGGTCCTCGAAGGCCGGGTGTCGACCGCGAGCGAACAGCTCGGCCGGCTGCGCGGCGAGGCCGAGCGGCACGCGCCCGAGGAAGCCGACGCCCACACCGAACTGCCCGACGACCTCGTGCCGCGCGACGCCGAGCACGCGCAGAGTCTGCTGCGCACGGCCACCGGCGAACTCGCCTCCCGTACCGACGCGCTGAGCCAGGCGCGCGCCGCGCACACCGAGCTGCTCGACGCCCATCACGCCGCCGAGGACGCGGCCGGCGGCTTCGACGAGACGGCCGCCCTGCTCCGGGACCTCCTGCGGGAGCACGCGGACGAGGAGCAGGAGGAGCCCGAGCCCTACCCCGGCACCCTCGACGAGGCCAGACAGTCCGCCACCGAGGCCCGCCGCTCCCTGCGCGGCTGCGCGGCCGACCTCTCCGCCGCCGAGGCGGCCGTGCGCGAGGCGAGCGACATCCTCGTACGGCACGCCAACTCCACGCGCTACGAGCAGGTGCGCACCCCCGCGCGTCAGCAGATCCGGGAGCTGCCCGCGTCCGCGCTGCCCGAGCACGCGCAGAAGTGGGCGGACGCCTTCGCGCCCCGACTGCGGGTCCTCACCGACGAGTTGGCGCAGCTGGAGCGCAACCGCGACTCGATCGTGGACCGGCTGCGCGGCCTGGTCGAGTCCGCGCTCGCCACTCTGCGGTCGGCCCAGCGGCTGTCCCGGCTCCCCGAAGGGCTGGGGGAGTGGTCGGGGCAGGAGTTCCTGCGGATCCGCTTCGAGGAGCCCGACCAGGCCACACTCGCCGAGCGCCTCGGCGAGGTCGTCGACGAGGCGACCAGGGCGGCCGTCAAGAAGAACTCCGACCTGCGCCGCGACGGGATGTCCCTGCTGCTCAGAGGGGTGGCTGCGGCGCTTCAGCCGAAGGGGGTCGCCGTCGAGATCCTCAAGCCCGACGCCGTACTGCGCGCCGAGCGGGTCCCCGTCGGGCAGATGGGCGACGTGTTCTCCGGCGGCCAGCTGCTCACCGCGGCGATCGCGCTGTACTGCACGATGGCGGCCCTGCGGTCGAACGACCGCGGCAGGGACAAGCACCGCCACGCCGGCACGCTGTTCCTGGACAACCCCATCGGGCGCGCCAACGCGACGTATCTGCTGGAGCTGCAGCGGGCCGTGTCCGACGCGCTCGGCGTCCAGCTCCTGTACACCACGGGCCTGTTCGACACGACCGCGCTCGCCGAGTTCCCGCTGGTCATCCGCCTGCGCAACGACGCGGATCTGCGGGCGGGGCTGAAGTACATCAGCGTGGAGGAACACCTCCGGCCGGGGCTCCCGCGGGAGGTGCCCGTGGGGGAGGCCGCCCACACGGAGATCACGGCGACCCGCATGTACAAGCGGCCCGCGCCGGCGGCCCCGTAAGGGCGCCCTGCCGGGCGCCCTTTAGGGGCGCGGGGAACTGCGCGACCGGCCCCCACCGGCCGCCAGTTTCCCCACCACCGCGCGGTTGCGGGTCGCTGCGGGTCCGTTGTGGCTGATCGCGCAGTTCCCCGCGCCCCCAGAGGGGCGCCCTGAAGGGCACCCCTACCGGGGCCCTAGAGGGCGTCCTCCTTCAGAAGGTCGGCGCATTTCTCGCCGATCATCATCGTCGTGATGCACGGATTCACGCTCACAAGATCCGGCATCACCGACCCGTCCGCGACCCGCAGCCGCTCCACCCCCTTGACCCGCAGCCGCGGGTCGAGCGGGGCGGAAGCATCCCCCTCCGCCCCCATCTTCACCGTGCACGACGGGTGGTAGACGGTGTTGTGGGTCTTGTGGATGTAGTCGAGCAGCTCGTCGTCCGTGCGGACGTCAGGACCCGGGGCCAGCTCGGCCCCCGCCCACCCGCTCAGCGCGGGCTGCGAGGCGATCCGCCGGGCCAGCTTCAGCCCGTACGTCATCACGCGCGCGTCGTGCTCGTGCGTGAAGTACCGCGGATCGACCCTCGGCTTGTCCCGGTAGTCGCGGGTCCGCAGCCGTACCGTGCCGCGCGACTTCGCGCGGGTGACGTTCGGCGTGAGACAGAACGCGTTCTCGGAGGTCGGATAGCCCCACCGCGCGGTGTTCATGTCGAACGGCACCGACCCGTAGTGGAACATCAGGTCGGGCCGGTCGAGACCCGGTTCGGTGTCGTAGAAGATGCCCGCCTCCCACCACTGGCTTGAGGTGGTCGTCATCGGCTGCTTGGAGTCCCACATGATGACGCCCTCGGGATGGTCCTGGAGGTTCTCGCCGACGCCGGCCGCGTCCACCACCACGTCGACGCCCACCTCGCGCAGATGCCCGGCGGGCCCGATGCCCGACAGCATCAGCAGTTTCGCGCTGTCGATCGAGCCGCAGGACACGATCACCTCACGCCTGGCCCGTACCGTCCGGGTGTGGATCAGGTCCGGGTCCAGATACTCGGCGCCCACACAGCGCCGCCCGTCCAGCACGAGCCTCTTGGCGCGCACCCCGGTCCGTACGTCGAGATTCGGACGCTTGCCGAGGATCGGGTGCAGATACGCGACCGACGACGACTGCCGGATGTTGTTCTCGTCGGAGTTGATCTGGAACCAGCTCGCGCCCCGGACGACGGTCCGGCCCGAGTTGAAGGGCGTCGTCGGGATGCCCTCCTGGGCGCAGGCCTCCAGCAGGGCCGTACCGCACGGGTCGTCGCTCTTGAGCGTACGGAGCTTCACCGGGCCGGTGCGGCCGTGATGCTCGCCGGGGGCGTCGTTGTTCTCCAGCCGCCGGTAGAGCGGGAAGAGCTCGGCCGCACTCCACCCCGTACAGCCCGCCGCGGCCCAGTCGTCCAGGTCCTCGGCCGGTGCCCAGAAGGCGATACAGGAGTTGTGCGAGGAGCAGCCGCCGAGCACCCTGGCGCGGGCGTGCCGCATGAAGCTGTTGCCGCTGGCCTGCGGTTCGACCGGGTAGTCCCAGTCGTAGCCGGACTCCAGCAGTCCCATCCAGCGCTCCAGCTTCATGACGGCGTCGTCGCCGACGTCACTGGGTCCGGCCTCCAGGACGCAGACCGTGACGGCCGGGTCCTCGGAGAGCCGGGCCGCCACCACATTGCCCGCGGTGCCCCCGCCCACCACGACATAGTCGAACTCGTCTTCCCGCATGGTGAGTTGACCTCCTTGTAGTCCTGACAGTCCTGGAGCCCTTGCGTTTCTTGAGGATTCGCGGTCGTCGGTCGTCGGGTTCGGGTCGTCAGTCGGCCGTGGGCGTGGCCGCCGGGGACGAGGGCGGCAGCGGGGTGTCGGCGGCCTTGTACTGGTGCTCCGCGAGCACCCCCGTGCGGTGCCGCTGCACGAACCAGTAGTAGGCGAAGCCGCCACCCATCACGATGCCGACGAACAGGACGGCACCCCACCGCAGATACCAGTGGTACGGGGCGGACGCGTTGTAGACCGCGGCGCGCGGCCAGATCAGGTTGATCATCATGGCCGTGCCCCACACCACGGCGACGATGTTGACGGGCAGGCCCCAGCGGCCGAGCGAGAACCGGCCGCCGCCGGCGGGCTGCCACTCGCCGCGCAGCCTGGCCACCAGCATGGGCCCGGTGACCAGCAGATACGCCAGATAGATCAGGATGATGCCGATACTGGTGACCACGGTGAAGATCTGCGGCTGGCGGATGTTGACCACCAGGATCGCCAGGGCCAGAACCCCGATGATCACCGCGGGCAGGATCGGGGTCTGGAAACGCGGATGGACCTTGGCCAGCTTGGCGGAGGCGGGCAGGTTGTTGTCCCGCGCCATCGCGAAGGCCAGCCGGATGGCCGCGGTGTGCACGGCCAGGGCGCACACGGTGACCGCGATGAACACGCACCACAGCATCGCCTTGCCCGCGTCCTCACCGAGCACGTTGAGGACGACGTACTGCAGGCCGTCCGTGGAGAGCCGGTCGCCCTTCAGGCTGGACACGCTCATCAGCGCGAGCAGCAGGACGAGTCCGCCGAGGACGAACGAGGCGACGATGGCACGGATGATCGCGCGCGGCGCGTTGCGCGACGGGTCGAGGGACTCCTCGCCGAGCGAGGCGGCCGTGTCGAAGCCGTACATCACGTACGCGGACGCCAGCGACGCGACCAGGAACGCGCCGAAGTAGCCGCCGGGCTGGCCCGCGCCCGTGCCGTTCGTCTCCAGCACGACCCCCGGACCACGGGTGATGTGCACGGCGAACAGCACGATGAGGACGACGGTCGCGATCAGCTCGATGAAGACGCCGGCCGTGTTGATCCGGGCCATCAGCTTCACACCGAGGGCGTTCACCAGCGTGGTGAAGATGATCAGGACGGAGGCCAGCAGCACGGCGTTGGTGGCGACGTCGTACTTCCCCGTGCCGTCCCCCACGAACTGGAAGGCGGAGGAGATCTGCGGAAGCGTCAGCTGGTAGGCGAGGGCCACGGCCGCGATCGACACGACCGAGGCGATCAGCATGGTCCAGCCGGCCAGCCAGCCTATGTGCGGATTGCCTATCTTCTTGGACCAGTTGTAGACGGAACCGGCCACGGGATAGCGGGCGGCGAGTTCCGCGAAACAGAGCGCGACCATGAACTGGCCGATGAACACCATGGGCCAGGACCACCAGTAGGCGGGCCCGCCGCTGCCGTAGCCGAAGTAGAAGAGCTGGAAGGTGCCGGTGAGGATCGAGATGTAGCTGATACCGGCGGCGAAGGTGTGGAAGTTGCCGAGCGTGCGCTTCAGCTCGGGCTTGTAGCCGAACTCGTTGAGTTCGGAGTCGTCGTGGCCGTGCTTGTCGTTATGACCGTGCGGACCGGCTGGTTGCTCCGATGGTTGCTCGGTGGTGGTCATGAGCGGCCTCCTGGGAAGGGGGAGTTCTCCCGGGCGGGAGGGGGAGTGCGGCTCGTGCGGGGTCGTCGGTGAAGACTGGATCTTATGGCGCCGGCGGCCGGATCCGTACGGTGAAGTGCGGTGGATTTCGCGCTTGTTGTCGTCAGCCCCCGGAGTCAGCCGCAGCGGGGACTGCGAAGTCCGGTCATGAGAACCAGCCCTGTGGACTGGGATTCGTGGTCCGCCAGATGTGCTTGGTCTCGCGGTACTCGGCGAGGCCGGCGGGTCCGAGTTCCCGCCCGAACCCGGACTGTTTGTACCCTCCCCACTCCGCCTGCGGGACGTACGGGTGGTAGTCGTTGATCCAGATCGTGCCGATGCGCAGCGCCGACGCGACGCGCTGCGCCTTCGCCTCGTCGGACGTGAAGACGCCGCCGGCCAGACCGTAGATCGTGGCGTTCGCCAGCCGTACCGCCTCCGCCTCGTCGGTGAACCGCTCCACGGTCAGGACCGGCCCGAAGGACTCCTCCTGGACCACGGACATACCTCCGGAGCACTCGTCGAGGACGGTCGGCGGGTAGTAGAAGCCGTCCGGATGCGGGGGCTCGGCCGGCCGCTCCCCTCCGCAGCGCAGGACCGCCCCCTCCTCCAGTCCCTTGGCCACGTACGCCTCGACCTTCGCCCGGTGGGCCGCCGAGATCAGCGGCCCGGTCTGCGCCCGCTCGTCGAACGGCCCGCCCAGCCTGATCTGCCGGGCCCTGCGGACGATTTCGTCGACGAGACGGTCGTGCAGGGAGTCCTCGACCAGCAGTCGCGCCCCGGCCGAGCAGACCTGCCCGGAATGCAGGAAGACGGCCGTCAGCGCCATGTCGACGGCCGTCTCGAAGTCGGCGTCCGCGAAGACGATGTTCGGGTTCTTGCCGCCCAGTTCGAGGGCGACCTTCTTCACCGTTCCGGCTGCCGCGGCCATGAGCCTGCGTCCGGTCCGCAGACCGCCGGTGAACGAGACGAGGTCCACGTCCGGATGGTCGCCCAGCGGAGCGCCCGCCTCCGGGCCGGCGCCGAGAATCAGGTTCGCCACCCCGGCGGGCAGCCCCGCCTCCTCCAGGAGCCGCATCAGATGGATCGCGGTGTGCGGGGTCAGCTCGCTCGGCTTGAGGACGAAGGTGTTGCCCGCGGCCAGCGCGGGGGCGACCTTCCACGCGGTCTGGAGCAGCGGATAGTTCCAGGGGGTGATCAGCGCGCACACCCCGACCGGTTCGTGTACGACCCGGCTGTCGACGCCCTCCGTCCCCGTCTCCACGACCCGGCCGGACTCACTGGCGACGAGCCGTCCGAAGTAGCGGAAGCAGTTCTCGATGTCGTCGATGTCGTACTCGCTCTCCACCAGGCGTTTGCCGGTGTCGAGGGACTCCGCGCGGGCGAGTGCGCTCTTGTCGCGGGCGAGCAGGTCGGCGACGCGCAGCAGCAGATCGCCGCGTTCGTTCGCGGGGGTCCGCGGCCAGGGGCCCTCGTCGAAGGCGCGGCGCGCGGCGGCGATCGCTTCGGCGGTGTCCTCGCCGCCCGCCTCGTCGACGACGGCCACGAGCGATCCGTCGGCCGGACAGCGGATCTCACGCGTGCGTTTCTCCCGCGCGCCCGTCCAGGTGCCGCCGATGTAGAGATCCGCCATCCCTGCCTCCCAGCATGCCTATGAGCCACTCGTGGAACATCCCGATGTGGTGCTCGGTGGGCACCAGCACCCCGCCCCTGCGGTAGGCGCGGGACGCCATGGCGGGCTGCGTTCGCTCGCACGCCTCGAAGTCCTGGGCGTTGACCCGGTGGAAGAGCTCCACGGACCGCGACACGTCGGCGCCCGACCCGACGACCTCGGGGGCGTAGAGCCAGTCGCACTCCACGATCGTCCGGTCCTCGGCGAGGGGGAACATGCGGTGCAGGATGACATGGTCGGGGACGAGATTGATGAACACGGTGGGTTTGACCGTTATCGCATAGTAACGGCGGTCCTGGTCCTCCGCGACCTCGGGCAGCCTGCCGAATCCCTCGCTGCCGTCGACCGTGAATCCCTTGACCCCGTCGCCGAACTCGGCGCCGTGGCCCACGTAGTACTGGGCGGCGTAACCGTCCGCGAACTCCGGCAGCACCTCGGTGAGTTCGGGGTGGATGGTCGCGCAGTGGTAGCACTCCATGAAGTTCTCGACGATCAGTTTCCAGTTCGCCCGCACGTCGTAGGTGATGCGTTTGCCGAGGGCGAGGTTCTCCGTGCCGTAGTGCTCGATGGCCGCCGCGTTGCCGAGCCGTTCGACGGCGGCGCCCATCACCGTCTCCTCGAAGGACGGCGGTTCGTCGGCCAGGCACACCCAGGCGTACCCGAGCCACTCCCGCAGCGCGACGGTGACGAGGCCGTACTCCGTGCGGTCGACGTCCGGCATCCTCACCAGGTTCGGCGCCGCGATCAGCTTCCCGTCCAGGCCGTACGTCCAGGCGTGGTACGGGCACTGGAGGTTGCGGCGGACCTCGCCGGCCTCCTCGGTGCAGAGCCGGGCCCCGCGGTGCCGGCAGATATTGAGGAAGGCCCGCAGCTCACCTGTACGGGACCGGGTGACCAGGACGCTCTCACGGCCCACCTGGACCGTGCGGAACGCGCCCGGTTTGGCCAGGTCGGCGCCGCGGACGGCGCAGAACCACATCGACTCGAAGAGGTGCTCCTGCTCCTGCCGGAAGATCTCCGGATCGGTGTAGTAGTGCCCCGGCAGTGTGCTGATCAGGCTCGGGGACGGCTGGGCGGGGGCATGGGTCACGGGGGTCGTCGACACGGGCGGGCTCCTCAGGCGGGCGCGGCGGCGAGGCGGTGGGGGTCGAACAGGCCGATCGGGTGGCCGGTGGTCCCTGTCAGGGCCAGATCGGCGAGGATCTCGCCGACGACCGGCACGAACTTGAAGCCATGGCCGGAGAAACCGCAGGCCACGGTCACGGACTCGGGATGCGCGGGATGCCGGGCGATGACGAAGTGCTCGTCCGGGGTGTTGGAGTACATGCAGGTGGCGGCCTTGAGGAAGGTGCCGGGCAGATCGGGGATGCAGCGGGCCATGTGGTCCGCCATCGCCCGGATCTCGTCCTCGTGGACCGTGCGGTCGATGGTCTCCGGGGTGCAGAGCTGCCCCTTGCGGAAGAACGCGACCTTGGCGCCCAGCTCCGGCCCGTCGATGGACGGGAAGCCGTACACCTGCACGTCGTCCGCGTCCTCCCAGATGTAGATCGGGTGGTTCTCGGGCAGGAACGGCCGGACCCCGCCCAGGGGCTGGAACCAGTACATGACCTGCCGTTCGATGGTGAACGGCACCCCGAGGTCGGTGAGCAGCCGCGGCGCCCAGGCGCCTGGGCAGATCACCAAGTGGCCCGCCGTGTACGTGTTCTCGGCGGTGTGCACGCGTACGCCGTCCCGGTACGGCTCCCAGCGGGTCATCGGCTCGTCGAAGTGCAGGTCGGCGCCCTGCCGGGTGGCGAGCTGCAGATGGGCCGCGACCATGTTCTCGGGGCGGACCAGGCCGGCCTTCTCCTCGAAGAGCCCGACCTCGTCGTCCTGCGGGGCGAGGGTGGGGAAACGGCGGCGGATCCCGGCCGCGTCGAGCATCTCGTGGGGCAGGTCCCACTGGACCGCCGAGCGCAGCGAACCGGAGACGGTCAGCGAATCGGGCCGGCCGATCATCACACCGCCGCACAGGGTGGCGATGTCCCGCCCGGTGGCCCGCTCCACGTCCTCGTACAACTCGTAGGCGCGCAGCAGCAAGGGCACGTACGCCGGGTCCTCGAAATAGGACTGCCGGGTGATCCGCGAACCCCCGTGGCTGGAACCGCGGTTGTGCACGGGCCCGAACTTCTCAAGCCCGAGCACCCGCACACCACGAGAGGACAGATGATGAGCGGCGGCACTGCCCATACCGCCGAGACCGATGACGACGACGTCGTAGGTGGGGGACACGGGGACCTCCGTCTTTCCAGGGGCGCGGGGAACGGCGCAATCTGTTGCTTTTGCCCTTAGGGGCGCGGGGAACTGCGCGACCAGCCCCCACGGACCCGCAGGCCGTCCACGGTCCCTCCCCTCTCCCCTCGGGGGACACTCACCGGCGAATACGGCTCATCTTCGGATCGAAGAGAGGTTCATCGACAACCGTCGCCGCAACCTTCTCCCCGAAGTACTCGACAGAGACCCCCGCCCCCACGGGCAACTCCGGCAACCAGGCGTAAGCCACACACCGCCCCACGGAGTACCCGTACGCCGCACTCGTGACGTACCCCGCGGGGGAGCCGTCGACGTACACCGGCTCCTTGCCGAGCACCACGGCCGACGGATCGTCGAGCAACAACGGCGTGAGCCGGCGCCGAGGCTCACCGCGCCCGCCGTGTCCGCCACGCCCCTCCAGCGCCCTCATGCCCAGGAACTCCCCCTTGTCCAGCCGGACGGCGAACCCCACCCCCGCCTCGTACGGATCGTGCTCGTCGGTCATGTCGACGCCCCACGCCCGGTAGCCCTTCTCCAGGCGAAGGCTGTTGAAGGCGGAGCGCCCGGCCGCGATCACCCCGTGCTCCCGGCCCGCCTCCCAGAGCGTGTCCCAGAGGCGGAGCCCCAGGTCGGCGCTGGTGTACAGCTCCCAGCCCAGCTCACCGACGTAGCTCAACCGCATCGCGGTGACCGGGACATGCCCGATGTACGTCTCCTTGGCGCGGAAGTAGCCGAAGCCCTCGTGCGAGAAGTCGTCGCGGGTGAGCGGCTGCACGAGGGCGCGGGCGAGCGGCCCCCAGACCCCCACGCAGCACGTACCGGACGTGATGTCCCGGATGTGCACGCCGTCGGGGGCGTGCCTGGTCAACCAGTCCAGGTCCGCGGGCGAGTTGGCGCCCACCTGGAAACGGTCGGGCCCCAGACGCGCGACGGTGAGATCGGAGCGGATGCCGCCCGTCTCGTCCAGGAGCAGGGTGTAGGTGACCGCTCCGGGCTTCTTGCGGAGGTTGTTGGTGGTCATGCCGTGCAGGAATTCGAGGGCTCCGGGGCCGGTGACTTCGAGGCGGCGCAGGGGAGTCATGTCGTAGAGGGCGACCTTCTCCCGGGTCGCCCGCGCCTCGGCCGCCGCGACGGGCGACCAGTACCGCGCCGACCAGGCGTCCCGCGCGGGCACGTCGAGCCCGGCGGCGAGCGGCGCGTTCGCCTCGTACCAGTGCGGACGCTCCCAGCCGCCGCCCTCCAGGAAGTACGCGCCCAGTTCCTGCTGGCGTGCGTGGAAGGGGCTGACCCGCAGAGGCCGCGGCCGTTCCATCGGCTGGAGCGGATGCAGGACGTCGTACACCTCGACGAACTGCTGCGATCCGCGCTCCCTGATGTACGAGGGCGAGCGCTGGGCCTCCTCGAAGCGCGTGAGGTCGCACTCGTGGACGTCGATCTCCGGGCGGCCGTCGATCATCCACTCGGCCACGGCCTTGGCGACTCCGGCCGAGTGGGTCACCCACACGGCCTCAGCCAGCCAGAAACCGCGCAGCGCACGCGATTCGCCGAGGACCGGCATGCCGTCCGGGGTGAAGGAGAAGACGCCGTTGAAGCCCTCCTCGATCTCGCTCCCGCGCAGCGCGGGCATCAGCCGGCGGCAGTCGTCCCAGCTCGGCGCCCAGTCCTCCTCGGTGAAGGGGAACGACGACGGCATCTCCAGGTCGTTCGCCCGCGCCTCGTCGTAGCCGAGGACCGCGAAGGGGTCCACGGGGAGCGGCCGGTGGGCGTAACTGCCGATGCCGATGCGGTCACCGTGCTCACGGAAGTAGAGATCACGGTCCTGGAAACGGAGGATGGGCCGCGTCGCCTCCGCGACTGCCTGCGCCCCTGTGCCCGCCCCGGCCGGTTCGGACAGGGGCCTCGTCCGCGCGTACTGGTGGGCGAGCGGCTGCAGAGGTACGTCGACCCCGGCCATGCGGCCGATCACCGGCCCCCAGAATCCGGCCGCCGAGACGACGTGGTCGGCGGGGAAGACGCCCCGGTCGGTGACGACGGCGGCGACCCTGCCGTCCTCCTTCTCGATCCCGGTGACGGTGTGCCGGTCCAGGAAGCGGGCGCCGCGGCTCTCGGCCCGTTCCTTCTGGGCCCGGGCCGCGAGCAGTGCGCGGGCCAGGCCGTCGTCGGGGGTGTGGAAGCCGCCGAGGACGATCGACTCGTCGATCAGGGGCCAGAGCGCCTTGCAGCGGGCGGCGCTCACGATCTCGCCGCGTACGCCCCAGGAGGCGGCGTAACCGGCCCTGCGGTGCAGCTCGGCGAGGCGCTCGGGCGTCGTCGCGAGCTCCAGGCCGCCCACCTGGTTGAAGCAGGAGACGCCGTCCACTTCCAGGGAGTTGAACTTCTCGACCGTGTAGCGGGCGAAGGCCGTGAGGGTCTTGGACGGACCGGTCTGGAAGACGAGGCCCGGCGCGTGGGAGGTGGAGCCGCCGGGAGCGGGGAGCGGCCCCTGTTCGAGGACGGTGACGTCGGTCCAGCCACGGGCGGTCAGTTCGTCCGCGAGGGAGCAGCCGACGATGCCGGCGCCCACGACGACCACACGGGGCACGACGGCCGCACGGGGCTCGACGTCCGTACGGGGCTCGACGTCCGTACGGGGCTCGACGGCCGCACGCGGGCTGTCGGACTCGTGGCCGCTCACAGGACCACTACCGAGCGCAGCACCTCACCGCGGTGCATGGTGGACAGCGCCTCCTCGACCTGGTCGAGCGTGATGGTCTCCGAGACGAACGCGCCCAGGTCCAGCAGCCCGTAGAGGTACTGGTCGATGAGGAACGGGAAGTCGCGGCTGGGCAGGCAGTCGCCGTACCAGGAGGACTTGATCGCGCCGCCGCGGGAGAACACGTCGATCAGCGGCAGTTCCACCCTCATCTCCGGGGTCGGGACGCCGACCTGCACCAGCAGCCCCGCGTGATCGCGCATGTAGAAGGCCTGCTCGAAGGTCTCCGGGCGGCCCACGGCGTCGATGGCGATGTCGACCCCGAAACCGCCGGTGAGGGCGCGTACGGCCTCGACCGGGTCGGTGCCGCGGGAGTTGACCGTGTGGGTGGCGCCGAACCTCTCCGCCCGGTCGAGTTTCTTGTCGTCGATGTCGACGGCGATGACCTTCATGGCGCCGTTGAGGCAGGCGCCCGCGATGGCCGCGTCGCCGACCCCGCCGCAGCCGATGACGGCGACCGTGTCACCGCGCCCCACCTTGCCGGTGTTCACCGCCGCGCCGTAGCCGGCCATCACCCCGCAGCCGACGAGGCCGGCGGCCTCGGGGCGGGCCGCGGGGTTGATCTTCACGGCCTGGCCCGCCGCGACCAGGGTCTTCTCGGCGAAGGCGCCGATGCCGAGCGCGTTGCTGAGCGGGGTGCCGTCGAGGAGGGTCATCGGCTGGGTGGCGTTGCGCGAGTCGAAGCAGTACCAGGGGCGGCCACGGCGGCAGGAGCGGCAGGAACCGCAGGGGGCCCGCCAGGCGAGGACCACGTAGTCGCCGGTCTTCAGGTCGGTGACGCCCTCACCGACCGCCTCGATCGTGCCGGCCGCCTCATGGCCCAGCAGGAACGGGAAGTCGTCGCTGATCGCGCCCTCGCGATAGTGCAGATCCGTGTGGCAGACCCCGCAGGCCTGCACGGTGACGAGCACCTCGCCCGGACCGGGATCGGGGACGACGATCGTCCGCACCTCGACGGGTGCGCCCTTCTTCACAGCGACTACGGCACGGACCTCGTATGGCACGACCTAGCTCCTCTGCTGTTGCGCAATGCACTATGGGTTGCGCTATGAGGAACATAGTGAGAAGGCCTCCAGGGGGCCGTCAAGAGGTACGGGTTAACCCTTGGCAAAAGGAACCGGCGCCCCGAAATCTGTCCGACACACGTGAGCGCGGGGCCGGATGTCCCCGACCCCGCGCCGTGTTCCGCCCGGCCGTTCGTCCTGTGTCGCCTGTCCGCACGAAGTCCGCCGTCCGGCTCCGGACCGCGTCCGAACCGCGTCCGAATCGCCTAGGGCGGAGCCCGCTGTCAGGCTCGGTTCCGCGGCCGTTCCCGTGCCCGTACGACGTCGGTGTCCGACTCCGTTCCATGGCCGGTTCCGGGCCGGTACGGGTTCGGTGCGCGACCTGGTTCCGGGGCCGGTTCCGTGTCCGCCGGTGTGGGCGCCTCCGCTTCCGTCAGAAGCCGTACCCCATGCGGCGCGAGAGGTCGGCCGCGGCCGAGACCGTGCGCTTGGCGAGCTCCGGCAGCCGGTCCGGCTCCAGCCGGTACACCGGCCCGGAGACGCTGATCGCGCCGATCACCTTGCCGTCGTGCGCGCGCACCGGCGAGGCCGTGGCGGCCAGCCCCAGCTCCAGCTCCTCCAGGGCGAACGCGTAGCCCTGCTCGACCACGGCCTCCAGCTCGGCGCGCAGCGCCGCCGTCCCGGTGATCGTGCGCTCGGTGAAACGCGGCAGGGTCCTGGCCAGCAGCCCTTCGCGGAGCGTCGGCGGCAGATGGGCCAGCAGCACCTTGCCGCTGGAGGTGGCGTGCAGCGGGGTGCGTCTGCCCAGCCAGTTCTGCGCGGTGACCGACGCGGCACCGCGGGCCTGCATGATGTTGACCGCCGCGTTGTCGTCGAGGACCGCGATGTTGACGGTCTCGCCCAGCTCGTCCGCGAGTTCGCGGCAGACGGGCACCCCCTCCTGCGAGATGTCGAGACGCACTGCCGCCGCCCCCGCCAGGCGTAGTACGCCGGCCCCCAGGAAGTACTTCCCGCGGTCCTTCGCCTGGGCGACCAGGCCGCGGTTCTCCAGCACTCCGAGGAGCCGGAAGGCCGTGGACTTGTGCACCTCCAGCTCGTCGGCGATCTCGGTGACGCCCGCCTCACCGAGCCGGGCGAGGATCTCCAGCACGCTCACCGCGCGGTCCACCGACTGGACGGCGCTCCCCGCGCCTCTGCTCTGCTTCTCCGGTGTCTCCCCTGTGCCGTCGGCCTGCTTCTGAGTGCGGGTCATAGCTCAACTCTCACCACCTGGCGGCCCGGTTTGAGCCGCATCTGCCGGAAGCCCTTGACGCGACGGGCATCCCGCGCGGATTCTGTTGCGCATAGCGCTCCCTCGTGCGCCATACGAAACATCATGTTACCGAAGAGTCCGTGACCGGGAAGGTCTCGGACCAGACCGGACCTGTGAGGACCAGGACTGTGGGTCCTGGACCGAGAGGGGGGCCCGTGATTCCCGTCTGCCGCCTTGATGACCTCCCCGCGGGTGAATCCGCCCGTGTCGACACCATGCCGCCCATCGCCGTGTTCAACGCCGACGGCGAGCTGTACGCCATCGACGACACCTGCACCCATCAGGACGCGTCGCTCTCCGAGGGGTGGCTGGAGGGCTGCCTCGTCGAATGCCCCTTGCACGCCGCCTCGTTCGATCTCCGCACGGGACTCCCGACGTGCCTGCCCGCGCGTCGCGCCGTCCGCACCCACCGCGTCACCGTCGACGACGGCGTCATCCATGTCCACGTGGCAGCGGAGGAGGACACGGCGGCATGACGATCCCCCACGCGAGGGGCGCGACAGCGCGCCCCTGTGGGCCCCACCTTTTCATGGGCTCCGCCCGGAACACCGCCGAGAGGCCCATGCGCCTCCCGGCACGGGGCGGGGGACGCCCCGGGGCCTGCGCCGATCACGACACCGATGCGACGCCGCCCCCCGCCGGGCACGCCGTCACGGCCGGGACCGCTCCCGCGGGGGCGATCGCCCCACCGACACCCGCAAACGCGCCGTCCGCGTCCGCCGTCCGGAAGGAGGCAGCCGTATGAGGACCGTCATCGTCGTCGGGGCCTCGCTCTCCGGTCTTTACGCGGCCCGTGAGCTGCGCGCCCAGGGGTTCGACGGGCGGCTGGTGGTCGTCGGGGACGAACCGCACCGCCCCTACGACCGTCCGCCCCTGTCCAAGGACTTCCTCACCGGCCGGTCCGGAGAGGACCGACTGGCTCTCGGTGACACCGAGGAGTTGGCCGAACTCGACGCCGAGTGGCTGCTCGGCACCCGTGCCCGCGGCCTCGACACCCGCGACCGCACCGTCCTCCTGGACGACGGCCGTACGATCTCCGGCGACGGCGTCGTCATCGCCACGGGAGCCTCGGCTCGCCGGCTGCCGGGCCCCGCCCTCGCCGGAGTCCACACCCTGCGCACCCTCGACGACGCCCGCGCCCTGCGCGCCGAACTCACCGCGGGCGCCCGCCGCGTCGTCGTGATCGGCGGAGGCTTCATCGGCGCCGAGACCGCGTCCTCGTGCGCGGGACTCGGCCACGACGTCACCGTCGTGGAGGCGGCTCCACTGCCGTTGGTGCCCCAACTCGGCCCCGAGATGGCGGCCTTGTGCGCAGCGCTGCACCGTCGCGGCGGCGTCGACCTGGTCACGGGCACGGGTGTCGCCGCACTGCGCGGTCGGGGCGCGGTCACCGGGGTGGAACTCTCCGACGGCCGTCTCCTCCCCGCCGAGGTCGTGATCGTCGGTATCGGCGCCGTCCCCAACACCGGCTGGCTGGCGGGCTCGCCGCTCGCGCTCGACGACGGCGTGCTCTGCGACGACGGCTGCGCGACGGCCCTGCCCCAGGTGGTCGCCGTCGGAGATGTGGCCCGCGTGGGCGGAACCCGCGCCGAACACTGGACCAGCGCCACCGAACAGCCCCGGATCGCCGTACGCAACCTCCTGGCCGGGTACACCGCGGAAACCCTGCGCCCGCTGCCCTACTTCTGGTCCGACCAGTACGGGGCGCGGATCCAGTTCGCCGGACGGCGGCTCGACACCGACACCGTCCGCATCGCGGAGGGCACGGTCACCGACGGGGCACCGGGCGAGGGCGGCCTGCTCGCGCTGTACGAACGCGAGGGCCGGACGACCGCGGTGCTCTCCGTGGACCGCCCCCGCCCCTTCATGCGGGCCCGGCGCGAACTGGGCCGCGGGGCGGGCGCGATGGAGGCGGTGTCTTAGGCCCTGTCGTCACATTCCCGGCGTCCGCCCGGAGGGCGGGCCAGGCGTCGCCCGGCAGGCGGGAATGTGACGACAGGGCCTAGGCCGAACACGACCTAGGACACGGCGGAGCCGGTGTCCTGGCACACGTGGCGTGTCAGGAGTGCGACAACTGCCCCGCGCCGCCGCCCCGACGGCGTATCCGCTCCTTGGTCCGCTCCGCCGACCGCTCCTGGCGCCGGATCTTGCGCCGCTCGCGCCGCAGGGCCCGGGCGGTGCTGCTCGGCTCCGACACCACGCCGTGGCGCTGGTTCCACACCTGGCGCGTCACCCAGACGTCCAGAGCGCCCCACGTGGCCACCACCGTGCTCGCCACGCTGCTCAGCACCATGGGGAACGCGAGCCAGGAACCGGCCAGCGTGCACAGGAAGGCGACCATCGCCTGGATCAGCGTGACCGCGATGATGAGGACGGCGCGCACCGCCGACGTACGCACGGGATCGGGCAGTCGACGCCTGTCCGCGGGCTCCTCGACCCACAAGGGCCGGTAGTACGCCTGCTCTTCGGCCTCCGTGACGTACTGCTCCCCGGCCCGCGGCACCCGGTCGTCCCCGCTCCTCGCGAAGGGCTTCGCCCCGGCTTCCGGCACGGTCCCCGTCCCGCTCTCTTCCGTGGCCCGCGTTCCCGCGGTCCTCGTGCCCGCCTGCGCGGCGGACACGGCCTCTGCCTCGGACACAGCCTTCGCCTCCGCCACCGGTGCGGTCGTGGCCCCCGCCGCAACCGCGGACCTCCACCTGGCGTCCGCCACACGGTCCGCTTCCGCCGCCGCGCGGTTCATGGCCGCGAGATCGGCCGCGATGTCGGCCGGAATGTCCCGACGGGGGATCTGCGACCCCCGCTCCGCCTCCGCGATCGTCGTGGCGCCCGTCCCGGGTGCCCCGTACCGCTCCGCCGTGCCCATCAACCTGTCACTCCCCACCGCCTGACAGCCGCTCGCTCCGGTGTCACGAGACTCCGGCTCCCCATCGGCTGCCCGGCTTGCGCTGTTATACGCCCCCTGGGCGCGGCATCCGGCACCTGCAGCCGATTCCGCCTCCAACTTCCATACAGACAGACGATCGGCGTAAGCCGAAGATTCCCGACGATCGAAAAATTTCGGCCAAGTGGTCCGCCGGGTGAACCCGATCCCATCCTTTTCCCGGTGTCGGATTCAGGGAGGCAATCTCCCGCAATGAACGGACAACTGCGGATGTCTCGTTCCGGATACGCGTCGGGTCGGCCCGGACAGGCTCGGACAGGCCTTCGAGATACCTGTGCGTCGGTAGTAGGCTCACGCCGTTTGTTGCCGTACATGTGTGCCCCCGGTCCCGGGGGCCGAGCTGGGGGAGGCCATGCGCTTTCGCGGGAAGTCCATCCGCCGGAAGATCGTGGCGCTGCTTCTCGTGCCGCTGCTCTCCCTGACCGGGATCTGGGGCTTCGCCACCGTACTGACGGGCCGCGAGGTCAACCAGCTGTTCGACACGACCTTCATCGTGCAGGAGATCGGCTATCCCACCGAGGACGTCATCAGCGTCCTCCAGGCCGAGCGCCGCCAGACCCTCGTCTACCTCGCGGACCCCCGGGCCTCCGACGCCCTCACCGACCTACGCCGCACCCGGACCGCCACCGACGAGGTCGTCTCGAAGATCCGCAGGAACGCCAGGGACTCCGACGTACGGGACGAGATGGGTTCCGACACCACCGAGCGCCTCACCGCGATCCTGGACGCCTTCGACGGCGTCGGGTCGCTGCGCCAGAGCGTCGAGGACAACACCGTCACCCGCGCCCAGGCCCTGGACCTCTACAACCGCCTGGTGGACCCCTGTTACATCCTCCTGGCCAACCTCCAGGTCCTCGACAACGTGGACGTGGACAAGCAGGGCCGCGCCCTCGTCAACATGTCGCGCGCCCGTGAGCTGCTCGCCCGCGAGGACGCCCTGCTCGGGTCCGCCCTCGTCGTCGGCAAGGTGACCCGCGCCGAGGCACGCGACATCTCCGACCTCGTCGCCCAGCGCACGATCATGTACGAGAGCAACCTCCCGCAGCTGCCCTCCGTGGAGCGCGTCCGCTACGAGCGCTACTGGAAGAACGCCGCCACCGCGCCCCTGCGCGTGGCCGAGCAGTCCGCCCTCGCCTCCGCGCCGGGCACCCCGCGCGGCGTCACCGCGAAGAGCTGGGACGGCCTCGCCGACGGGGTCCTCGACGGCCTCGACAAGTTCAACACCCAGGCGGGCGACCGCTTCCAGGACCGCGTCCGCCCCGTCGCGATCGGCGTCATCGTCAAGGCGGCCATCGCCGGCGTGCTCGGCCTGGCCGCGGTGCTCATCTCGCTCTTCATGTCCGTACGCATCGGCCGGAGCCTCATCCGCGATCTGCGCCGGCTCCGCCAGGAGGCCCACGAGACCGCGGGCGTCCGGCTGCCCAGCGTGATGCGCCGCCTCTCCGCGGGCGAACAGGTCGACGTCGAGACCGAGGTCCCGCGCCTGGAGTACGAGAAGAACGAGATCGGCGAGGTCAGCCAGGCGCTCAACAGCCTCCAGCGGTCCGCCGTCGAGGCCGCGGTCAAGCAGTCCGAACTGCGCAGCGGGGTCTCCGAGGTCTTCGTGAACCTCGCCCGCCGCAGCCAGGTCCTGCTGCACAAGCAGCTCACGCTCCTCGACACCATGGAACGCAGGACCGAGGACACCGACGAACTCGCCGACCTCTTCCGCCTCGACCACCTGACGACCCGTATGCGCCGCCACGCGGAAGGCCTGGTGATCCTCTCCGGAGCGGCACCCTCCAGGCAGTGGCGCAAGCCCGTCCAGCTGATGGACGTCGTACGCGCCGCCGTCGCAGAGGTCGAGGACTACGAGCGCATCGAGGTCCGGCGGCTGCCACGGATGGCGGTCACCGGCTCCGCCGTCGCCGACCTCACCCACCTGGTGGCCGAACTGCTGGAGAACGCCACGGTGTTCTCGCCGCCGCACACGGCCGTCCAGGTGCTCGGCGAGCGCGTCGCCAACGGTTTCACCCTGGAGATCCACGACCGCGGCCTCGGAATGGCCGCCGAGGCGCTCCTCGACGCCAACCTCCGCCTCGCCGAG
Source organism: Streptomyces liliiviolaceus (assembly GCF_018070025.1). Taxonomy (NCBI): domain Bacteria; kingdom Bacillati; phylum Actinomycetota; class Actinomycetes; order Kitasatosporales; family Streptomycetaceae; genus Streptomyces; species Streptomyces liliiviolaceus. The sequence continues at coordinate 848,922 of NZ_JAGPYQ010000002.1, read as the reverse complement.
ACCCCCGAGTTCGAGCTGTCCGACACCGACCGGCTCGGCCTCTTCGTGGTGAGCCGGCTCGCCCAGCGGCAGAACGTACGCGTCTCCCTGCAGCCGTCCCCGTACGGCGGGACGACCGCGGTGGTCTTCGTGCCCGACGCGCTGCTCTCGGACGACGTGCCCGACACCAACGGCATCGGATTCCGGCTCGACCGGGCGGTTCCCGCCAGGAACGCGAAGAACGAGGCCGACGAGGGTCGCAGGGCCGCCCTGTCGCAGGTGCCGGTCACGCTGCCCGGCCTGTCGGCGTCGATCCTCGACGGGCCGGTCGAACTGGAGGCGCCCGTCGGCCTGGACGCCCTCGAAGACTTCCCCGGTGCCCTCGACGACGAGGACGGCGAACACGGCGGCATCTTCCGCCCGCGCCGTTCCATCGCCGGGCCCGCGGGGGACGAGACGCGTGAGGCGCCGCGTGAGCCGTCACCCTCCGCCGAGGACGACGAGCGGTCCGGTGTCTCGCTGTCGCGCCGCCGCACGCCCAAGCTGGTCAGCTCGCACGGCCGCCCCGTGACCCACGGCAGATCGCGCCGCGACGAGCTGACGGACCGCCCGGACGACGGCGAGGTCACGGAACTTCCCCAGTCGGCCCAGGCCCAGGACCGGAGCCGGTCCCAGGAGACGCCCGAGCGCCCCGGCGTGCTCGAAGAGCTGCCCAAGCGGTCGCGGGGCGCCAGGCGTGGGCCGGGACGCCGTGAGGCCGGGGAGCCGCTCGCCGCCCGCAGGGGCGAGACCGACGACCGGCCCACGGGAGCCGGCCCGGCGGACCGCGAACGCCGCCCGGCCCTCGACCGTGGCGTGGAGCGCGGCGGCGAGCCGGGTGGAGCGGCCGGCGGAGGAGTCGTACGCGGACCGGGAGCCGCGGACGGCGGAGCCGGTGAGGCCCCGGCCCTGCCGCAGCGCGGATCGCGTCGTGGGACCGAACCGAACGGCACGCGCCCCGGAACCCTGGCGCCCGGCATCGCGGGTGCCCGCACCGCGGGACCGGCCGGAGGCCCTGCTTCCGGCCTGCCCCGCCGGGTACGGCAGGCCAATCTGGCCCCGCAGCTGAAGGAAGGGCCCGACCTGCGCACCACGCGCGCCCCGGCCCGTACGACGGACCCCTCCGAGCGAGACGCGGACGAGGTACGCAACCGGATGGCCTCGCTCCAGCGTGGTTGGCGACGCGGGCGCGAGGAGAACGCCGCGGGCGACGACGCCCAGGACGGCACAGCACCAGGAACGACCAAGGGAGACGGCCGATGACCGCACCGAAGGCCGCCGGCCACACCACGACCACCACGGCGACGGGGGAGCTCAACTGGCTCCTCGACGACCTGGTGGCGCGTGTCGCCAGCATCCGCAAAGCACTCGTGCTCTCCGGAGACGGCCTCCCCACGGGGGTCTCGACCGATCTGACGAGGGAGGACAGCGAACACCTCGCCGCCGTCGCCTCCGGATTCCACAGCCTCGCCAAGGGTGTCGGCCGGCACTTCGACGCGGGCAGCGTCCGGCAGACGGTGGTCGAACTGGACGAGGCGTTCCTGTTCGTCACGGCCGCCGGTGACGGCAGCTGTCTCGCCGTCCTCTCCGACGCCGACTCCGACGTCGGGCAGGTCGCGTACGAGATGACGCTGCTCGTGAAGCGGGTCGGCGCACATCTCGCCGCTGCTCCGCGCACCGAACTGTCCTCGGGCGGGTAGTGAGTCGGCATGAGCGGAGACGGGCAGGAGCTGTCCCACTGGTTCGACGACGAGGCCGGACCGGTGGTCCGTCCGTATGCCATGACACGAGGCCGCACCACCAGCCCGAACCAGCACCGCCTCGACCTGATCGCGGTGGTGGTGACGGAGGAGTACGCCTCCGACCCCGAAGCGGACAACTCCCTGTCCCCGGAACACGTGGACATCGTCGAACTCTGCCGTGACGCCCCCCAGTCGGTCGCCGAACTGGCCGCCGAACTCGACCTGCCCATCGGGGTCGTACGGGTTCTCATCGGCGATCTCGTCGAGGACGAACTGGTCCATGTGACCCGTCCGGTACCCCCGGCGGAGCTGCCGGACGAAAGCATTCTGCGTGATGTGATCAGCGGCCTTCGGGCCCTGTGAACCCCTGGCACAGCGGCAACGAGACACCACCTGAGCGAGCGAGAAGCGAGAGAAGAGATCGATGATCTTCGGGCGCACTGAACGCGGCAAGGCCCCGGTCGAGCCCGTCACTCTCAAGATCCTCGTGGCGGGCGGCTTCGGCGTCGGCAAGACCACCCTGGTCGGCGCCGTCAGCGAGATCAAGCCGCTGCGCACCGAGGAACTGCTGACCGAGGCGGGCCGTCCGGTCGACGACACCAGCGGTGTGGAGGGCAAGCACACCACCACGGTCGCCATGGACTTCGGCCGCATCACGCTGCGCGAGGACCTCGTGCTGTATCTCTTCGGCACCCCCGGCCAGGACCGTTTCTGGTTCCTGTGGGACGAGCTCGCGACCGGCGCCCTGGGCGCGGTCGTGCTCGCCGACACCCGCCGCCTGGAGGACTGCTTCGCGGCGGTCGACTACTTCGAGCGGCGCTCCATCCCCTTCGTGGTGGGCGTCAACTGCTTCGAGGGCGCATCCCGTTACCCCGCCGAGGACGTACGCCAGGCCCTCGACCTGGACGCCGCGGTCCCCGTGGTCCTGTGCGACGCGCGCGGCCGGGAGTCGGTCAAGGAGGTCCTCATCGAGGTCGTCCAGCACGCGATGGCGTACGCGGCCGAGCGCCGGCACCCCATCACCGGCTGAAGCACACGACGGCCCGGGCCGTGCTTGTGGCGCTTTTCGTGCTCCACGCACGCGTGGAGCACGAAAAGCGGAGCGGCACGGGAACGGGGCTCAGTGCGCGTCGTCGTGCCAGCCGAAGCTCTTCTCCACCGCCTTGCGCCAGTTGCCGTACTCGCGGTCACGGACCGACGCCTCCATGGACGGTGTCCACTCGGCGTCCTTCTGCCAGTGCGTCTTCAGCTCGTCCAGGTCGTTCCACACCCCGGTCGCCAGCCCGGCCGCGTACGCCGCTCCCAGGCACGTCGTCTCGGAGACCTTCGGGCGGATCACCGGCACGTCCAGCACATCCGCCTGATGCTGCATGAGCAGGTTGTTCTTGGTCATGCCGCCGTCGACCTTCAGGGTCGTGATCTGCACCCCGGAGTCCTGGAACATCGCGTCCACGACTTCACGCGTCTGCCAGCTCGTCGCCTCCAGGACCGCCCGCGCCAGATGCCCCTTCGTGACGTACCGCGTCAGCCCCGTGACGACCCCGCGCGCGTCGGAGCGCCAGTACGGCGCGAACAGACCCGAGAACGCGGGCACGATGTACGCGCCTCCGTTGTCCTCGACACTCGTCGCCAGGGTCTCGATCTCGTCGGCCGTACGGATGATGCCGAGCTGGTCGCGGAACCACTGCACCAGCGCGCCCGTGATCGCGATGGCCCCCTCCAGGCAGTAGACCGGCGCCTCCGAGCCGATCTTGTACCCCATGGTGGTCAGCAGCCCGTTCTTCGAGGGCACGGGCCGGTTCCCGGTGTTGAGCAGCAGGAAACTGCCCGTCCCGTAGGTGTTCTTGGCCGTGCCCACGTCGTAGCAGGCCTGCCCGAACACCGCCGCCTGCTGGTCGCCCAGCGCGGACGCCACCGGCACCCCGGCGAGCTGGCCCACGGCGGTTCCGTACACCTCGGAGGAGGACTTGATCTCGGGGAGGACCGCCTCGGGGACGTTCATCGCGGTCAGGATCGACTGGTCCCACTGCAGCGTTTCGAGGTTCATCAGCATGGTGCGGCCGGCGTTGGTGACGTCGGTGACGTGCCGGCCGCCGTCCGTGCCGCCCGTGAGGTTCCAGATCAGCCAGGAGTCGATCGTGCCGAAGGCGATCTCACCGTGCTCGGCGCGGGCCCGCAGCCCCGGCACGTTGTCCAGCAGCCAGGCCGCCTTGGGCCCGGAGAAGTAGCTGGCCAGCGGCAGCCCCGTCTGCTCGCGGAAACGGTCCTGCCCGTCCGTGCCGCCGAGTTCGGCGCAGAGCGCGGAGGTACGGGTGTCCTGCCAGACGATCGCGTTGTGCACGGGTTTGCCGGTGGCGCGGTCCCACAGGACCGTCGTCTCGCGCTGGTTGGTGATCCCCAGCGCGCTGAGCTGGTCGGCGCGCAGCCCGGCCTTCGCGATCGCGCCCGCGACCACGGCCTGCACCTTCGACCAGATCTCGGTGGCGTCGTGCTCCACCCAGCCGGGCTTGGGGAAGATCTGGCGGTGCTCACGCTGGTCGACGGCGACGATCGCGCCGTCCTGGTTGAAGACGATGCAGCGGCTCGACGTGGTGCCCTGGTCGATCGCGGCGACGAACTTGTCCGTCATGACGTCCCCTTCGTCGGATTCTGCGTAGGGCGGCAGTGGCTCCCCTCGTCGCGGTCCCGCTGCCGTCGTCCACCCGGCAGCGGGACCGCGACGACCTGGCCTAGAAGGCCGCGTTGAAGATGACCCCGGCCAGCGCTCCGCCGATCAGCGGCCCCGCCACCGGAATCCACGAGTAACTCCAGTCCGACGTACCCTTGTTGGGGATCGGCAGGATGGCGTGGGCGATACGCGGGCCCAGGTCGCGGGCCGGGTTGATGGCGTACCCCGTCGGACCGCCGAGCGACAGACCGATGCCGACCACCAGGAACGCGACGATCAGGATCGCGGTACCGGACTGGCCGAGCCCCTCGGTGAGCCCGAAGGCCAGGATCGGCAGGACCAGACCGATGGTCGCGATGATCTCGGTGATGAGGTTCGCCACGGGATTGCGTATCTCCGGCGCGGTGGAGAAGATCCCGAGCGTCGGCTGCGCGATCTCGTCCTCGGCATTGGCCTGGAACTGCGCGAAGTAGACCAGCCAGCACAGCACCGCGCCGAGGAACGCGCCGACCATCTGCCCTGCGATGTAGATGTGGACCTGGTCCCAGTCGCCGGTGTCGATCGCGATGCCGAGCGTCACCGCCGGGTTGAGATGCCCGCCGGACAGCGGCGCGGCGGTGTACGCGCCGGCCAGTACGCCGAAGCCCCAGCCGAAGGCGATGACGACCCAGCCGGCGTCCTTCGCCTTGGAATAGTTGAGTACGACGGCGGCGACCACTCCGGCGCCGAAGAGGATGAGTATCGCTGTGCCGATGACCTCACCGACGAAAACATCTCCGTTGCTCATGGCGGCTCCTAGGCCCAAACCCGGGGCGATCGGCCCCGGTCCACCGTGCAGGGTGCGTTCCCATGGCTACTTCAGCCGAGGGCAGGGAGGTCCCGCGCCCCGCCCGGCGTCCGTGACGAGCGTGCCGTAGCAGTCGAATCGCCGGTGGGGGATGGCCCGTTGGCGCGGACGAGGGCCCGCGCGGCGCAGTGCCTGAATACGCCGAATTGCGGCGACGCCGACTGACACCGGAAGTGTTCACCGGCGCTGTGGGAGCGTCAAGGTCGCGGGCGAGAACGGTTCGCAGCCACCCTCGGGCCTGCCGCGCGCCGTCTCACCTGACGGCGATCACGGCCGACCCGTGCCCGAACAGCCCCTGGTTCGCGGTGATCCCGACCCGGGCGCCCGCCACCTGCCGGTCGCCCGCCGCTCCCCGCAGCTGCCGGGTGAGCTCGCAGACCTGGGCTATGGCCTGGGCGGGAACGGCCTCTCCGAAGGAGGACAGCCCACCGCTCATGTTCACGGGTATGCGTCCGCCCGGCGCCGTCGCGCCCTCCCGCAGGAGCTTGGCCGCCGCGCCCTCACCGCACAGTCCCAGATCCTCGTACCACTGCAGCTCCAGGGCCGTGGACAGGTCGTAGACCTCGGCGAGCGAGACGTCCTGCGGACCGATCCCCGCCTCCTCGTACGCCGCCCGCGCGATCGACGCGCGGAACGTCTCGTCCGCAGGCTCCACCGCGACCGCCGAGTCCGTAGCGATGTCGGGCAGGTCCAGCACGGTGGTGGGATAGCGGGGCGTCACCGTGGACACCGCGCGGATCCGCACCGGGTCCGCGGCCCCGTGCCGGCGCGCGAACTCCATGCTGGACAGCACCAGGGCCGCCCCGCCGTCCGAGGTGGCGCAGATGTCGAGCAGCCGCAGCGGATCGGCGACCACGGCCGAGGCGGCGACCTCCTCGGCGGTGACCCGCTTGCGGTAGCGCGCGTTCGGATTCAGCGCCCCCATGGCCGCGTTCTTCACCTTGACCTGCGCGAAGTCCTCCAGGGTGTCCCCGTGGACCGCCATCCGCCGCCGCGCGTACAGCCCGAAGTACGTCGGATTCGTCGCCCCCAGGACCCGGAACCGCAGCCAGTCCGGATCGTCGGCCCTGTCCCCGCCCGCGGGCCGGAAGAACCCCTTCGGCGCCGCGTCCGCACCCACCACGAGCACCACGTCGGCGAGCCCCGAAAGGATCTGCGCCCGCGCCGTGCCGACGGCCTGCGCCCCGGACGCGCACGCGGCGTACACACTCGCCACCCGGGCCCCCTGCCAGCCCAGCGCCTTGGCGAACGTCGCTCCCGCCACATATCCCGGATAGCCGCCACGCACCGTGTCCGCGCCGACGATCGAGCCGACCTGACGCCAGTCGAGCCCCGCGTCCGACAGCGCCTCGCGCGCCGCCACCGTCCCGTACTCGACGAACGGCCGCCCCCATTTGCCCCATGGGTGCATGCCCGCGCCGAGCACCGCCACCTCACCCGTCATGCCGTCACCCCCGTCGGCCGCCAGTGCCAGGTCGTCCAGGTCGTCTCCGCGTCCTCGTTCAGCACGCCCGGGACGACCTCCACCTCCATGCCCACCGTCAGATCGGCGACGGCGACACCGGGAACCGCCTGTCCGAGCACCACGAGGCGCTCGGCCGCCAGCTCCACAGCGATCAACGCGTAGGGCTGCCATTCGAGTTCCCGATCGGACACGTAGGGTGACGGCGGCCGGTACCGGCTGTCCGTGTACGACCAGACGCGGCCCCGCCTCGACAGCGGTGTCTCCACCAATTCGCCGCCGGAGCAACCCGGATTGCGGCAGAAGGCGTCTTCCCGGGGGAAGAACACGGACGCGCAGGCCGAGCAGCGCGTGCCGAGGAGCCGGAAGTCGTCTCCCTCGCCGGCGAACCAGCCGGTGACGACGGGTGTACGAGTGCGCGACAAGGTTCCTCCACGGCGCTGGACCCGCTGGATCTGACGGAACGTCAGAAGTCTGCCACGGGCCACGCCGATTGGGCAGTGTGCGTGGAGTGCACCGCCCGGTGCGGAGACCCGCAGGTGATCGCGGAGAACCGCCGGGGGCCTCCTGGGCGTCCGACCATCGGTAGGGACGACCGGGGCCCACGGGGGTGGTCCCGGCCGTCCCTCACCCGGGCCCACTTCCCTGGGGCGACCCGCGCCTGATAGACGCATGGGTCATGACCCGACTCACCACAGCGGTACGCGGTCTCGTCACCGCGCTCGCCATCCTGCTCGCCGTCAGCGCCGCCTCCGCCACCGCGACGGCGGCGCCCGAGCCGAAGGCGCCCGAGGACTTCGTGGCCCTGCGGTCCGTGGACCGCACGATCATCCAGGAGATCCGCTACTTCACCCCGCACAACTTCGTGGGCGAGCGCGTCGACGGCTACCGCGAACCGCTGTGCATCCTCACGAGACCCGCCGCCGAAGCCCTCCATGAGGCCCAGCGGCAACTCCTGCCCCAGGGCTACTCCCTGAAGGTGTACGACTGCTACCGCCCCCAGCGAGCCGTCGACCACTTCGTCCGCTGGGCCGAGGACCTCGACGACCAGAGCATGAAGGACGAGTTCTACCCGAACGTCGACAAGACCCGCCTGTTCGAGGACGGCTACATCGCCGAGAAGTCCGGCCACAGCCGCGGCTCGACCATGGACCTCACGATCGTGAAGCTCCCTGCGAAGCCGACCCGGCCGTACGTCCCCGGAGAACCCCTCGTGCCCTGCTTCGCGCCCCAGGGCGAGCGCTTCCCGGACAACTCCGTGGACATGGGCACGGGCTACGACTGCTTCGACACCCTGTCGCACACGCTCGACCCGCGCATCCAGGGGCAGCAGCGCGCCAACAGGCTCCTTCTCAAGGACACGCTCGAAAACCTCGGCTTCGTGAACCTCGCGGAGGAATGGTGGCACTTCACCTTCAAGCCCGAGGCGTACCCCGACACCTACTTCGACTTCCCGGTCTCGGCCCGCTCCCTCGTCATGTCCCACTGAGCAGGCCCCGGGGTGGCGGTGAGGTGGCGCTGGGACGGCCAGCCGTAACAACCTTCTGATCATCGGATACAGTCCCGGGCGTGTCTCCATCCCAGAACCCGTCCGCCAACTCCGCGCCGGGCACCCACTGTTCGAGCTGCGGCGCACCCTACGGAGAAGGCGTCTCCGGCTGGCCCCGTACCTGCGCCTCCTGCGGCGGTGTGGCCTACCGCAACCCGTTGCCGGTCGCGGTGGCCCTGCAGCCCGTGTACGACACCAAGGGGGCGGCCCTGGTCGTCATCACCAGAACGATCGCCCCCGCGCGCGGGGGAGTCGCTCTGCCCGGAGGGTTCATCGACCACCGGGAGGACTGGCGGCAGGCCGTCGTCCGTGAGCTCAAGGAGGAGACGGGCATCGTCGCGGCGAGCCGCGACGTACGCCTCGTCGACGCCCTGAGCTCACCCGACGGGCACCTGCTGCTCTTCGGAGCCCTCCCGGAGCGCCCCGCCGACGACCTGCCGCCGTCCGTCGAGACGGACGAGACCGAGGGCTGGCACCTGCTGCGCAGGCCGGCCGAACTCGCCTTCCCGCTGCACACCATGGCGGCCAAGGCGTGGTTCGAGGGCCGGTACGTCTGAGAGACCTCCGGGGCGCTCAGAGCCCCCCATCAGGGACTCAGCCCCAGCCCCAGCCCCCGCACCCGTACGGGAAGGGACGGCTCGACCGGGCCGTCCTCCCCCTCCCGCTCCACGACCACGCGTGCCCCCTGCCGACGCGTCACATAACGCTCGATCTCCGGCTCCTCCCAGCCGTCCCCGGAGTCGGCGACCACCAGCCCGCCCCCGGTCCGTCCGTGGGCGGGCGCCCACACCTCCAGCTCCAGAGAGCCGTCGTCGCCGCGCACGGGCAGCACGGCACCCGCGCGGACCAGTACCGGAATCCGTGACAGAGGGGCGTCGACCAGCACCCGGGCGGGCCCTTCGTACACCCGCTCGCTCTCCACGTCGTACCAGCGGCCCCGCGGCACCCGCACGACACGCCTGTCCGTCCCCGGCGCGAGCACCGGAGCCACCAGAAGACAGTCACCCAGCAGGAAGGCGTCCTCGCAGTCGCGCAACGCCCTGTCCTCCGGAACGCCCCACCACAGAGGCCGCACATAGGGCGCACCCGTCCGCCGTGCCAGATGCGCCAGCGTCATGAAGTACGGCAGCAGCCGCCGACGCTCGACGAGCGCCACGCGCGCGTGCTCCAGAACCTCGTCACCGAACTCCCAGGGCTCCCCGTGCCCGGCCCGCGGACCCGCGTGCGTACGGAAGAGCGGCAGGTAAGCGCCCAACTGGAACCACCGCAGATACAGCTCGGGGGAGGGGGCCCCGTCGAAACCACCCACGTCGGACCCCGAATACGGCACTCCGCACAGCCCCAGCCCCAGCACCAGCGACAGCGATGCCCTGAGACCCGGCCAGCCCGTGGCCACCTCCCCGGACCAGGTCCCTCCGTAGCGCTGCGTCCCGGCCCACCCGGAACGCGAGAACAGGAACGGCCGCTCCCGGGGTACGAGTTCGCTCAGCCCCTCGTAGGCGGCCCGCGCCATGCCGAGGGCGTACACGTTGTGCGCCTCACGATGGTCGCCGCCACGGCCCTCCAGGTCGTGCCGCGCCGAACGGGGCAGCGTGGACTCGCCGAAAGCGGTGAGGGACACGGGCTCGTCCAGGTCGTGCCAGAAGCCGGCGAACCCCTGCGACAGCCGTTCCTCGTAGAGCCCGCCCCACCACGCGCGCGTACGCGCGCGCGTGAAGTCCGGATAGACCGCCTCGCCCGACCGGACCACACCGCGCACCACCTCTCCGGCGGAGTCCCGCACGAAGGCGTCCTCGGCGGTCCCGGAGTCGTACACGGAGTTCCCGGGTTCGGGCCTGACGGCCGGTTCCACGACCGACACCAGCCGGATCCCGTCCCGGCGCAGCTCCTCCGCGAGCACCGACAGCTTCGGGAACCGGTCCCGGTCGACCGTGAACGTCCGGTGCGCTTCGAAGTGGTCGACGCCCAGGTGCACGGCCTCCAGCGGCAGCCCGTGCTCGTGGTAGCCGCCCACGACCCGCCGCACCTCCTGCTCGCCCCCGGGGCCCCGCAGCGCGTGCTGGTGCCCCAGGGCCCAGGCCGGCGGCAGCGCGGCGGCACCCGTCAGGGACGCCCAGGTCTGCAGCACGCGCGCGGGCGTGCCCACCATCACCCAGCAGCGCAGCGGCCCGCCGTCCATGCGCAGATCGCTCGTCCCGGCCCGGTCGTGCCCGGACCCGGCACCCTCCTCGCCCTCGCGCAGGGTCACGGTGCCGTCCCACGAACTGTCGTGGAACACCAGGTGCGTGGCCGCGTCGGCCACCACCATCTGCACCGGCATGGTGAGGTACAGCGGATCGTCACCGGGACCGAAGGCGTGCCCGGGACCGGTGTTCCACAGCCGGTACGTCCCACCCCGCAGCCGGAGCCCCGAAGCACGCCCGCCCAGGCCGAAGAAACGCGCGTCCGCGGCCACTTCGGAGCGCTGCATCCAGCGCGCCCCGCCACCCCCGGCCGGCTCCCACCACCGCGGCGGCAGTTCGCGCCGCAGGCTCACCCCGCCCGGCGTCCGCACCTCCACGGCACCGAGCCGCGACACGACCACCGTCATCCGTTCCGCCACCACCCGCCAGGCGCCGTCCTTGTCCGGCTCCAGCACGGCCCGGGGGTCCGGCTCGGGAACACCGCCCGCGAGCGCGTACGAGGGCTCGGGCCCCGCCCCGTCCCAGCCCCAGAAGACCGCTCCACCCGCCGTGACGGTGATCCGCAGCTCCGACCGGGTGAACCGGACGACGCCGCCGCCGGGCGCGGGTTCCGCGGACACCACGGGCCCGGGAACCCGCGCCCGCTCGGCACCCCGCACCGGCAGCCCGACGGCGTCGATACGCCTCCTGCGCCACGCGGCCCGCACGGTGAGCAAGCCCTGGCCCGCCCCCGCCGAACCGACCGCCTTCATCGAACGCACCAGGTCACGACCGTTCATGCTGCTCAGCCTGCCACCCGAATGGACCCATGAGCGTTCCGTTCAACTTCCGTTCACCCATGGCGCCACCACATGTTCATGGGGCGGACTATGTGGGACCAACCCTGGTGTCAAAGTCGATCACATGGCATCGTCCGTCTCAGCCGCGTGACGCGCACACCCCAGCCCGTGCGCGGTACACGCACACGACGCGCGCAGTCCGGGAGCCGACCCATGACCTCATCGAACCCCTCGCCGCTCTGGCAGCCCGACCGGGAACACATCGCCCGGGCACGGATCACCCGATTCCAGGCCTGGGCCGCCGAGCACCACGGAGCCCCCGCCGACGGTGGCTACGCCGGTCTGCACCGCTGGTCCGTGGACGAACTGGACACGTTCTGGAAAGCCGTCACGGAGTTTTTCGACGTACGGTTCTCCACCCCCTACGCGCGCGTGCTGGGCGACCGCTCGATGCCGGGAGCCCAGTGGTTCCCCGGAGCCACCCTCAACTACGCCGAGCACGCATTGCGGGCGGCCGACACCCGAGCGGACGAACCGGCCCTCCTGTACGTCGACGAGACCCACGAACCCCGTCCCGTCAGCTGGTCCGAACTACGCCGCCAGGTCGGCTCCTTGGCCGCCGAACTGCGTGCCCTCGGCGTACGCCCCGGAGACCGCGTCAGCGGCTACCTCCCGAACATCCCGCAGGCCGTGGCCGCCCTCCTCGCCACCGCCGCCGTCGGCGCGGTGTGGACGTCCTGCGCCCCGGACTTCGGCGCCCGCAGCGTCCTGGACCGCTTCCAGCAGGTCGAACCCGTCGTCCTCTTCGCGGTCGACGGCTACCGCTACGGAGGCAAGGAACACGACCGCCGGGACACCGTCGCCGAACTGCGCCGCGAACTGCCCACCCTGCGCGCCGTCGTCCACATCCCGCTGCTCGGCACCGAGCCACCCGAAGGCGCCCTGGAATGGTCCGCCCTCACCTCGTCGGACATCGCACCCGTCTACGAAGAGGTGCCTTTCGACCATCCGCTCTGGGTGCTCTACTCCTCCGGCACGACCGGCCTGCCCAAGGCCATCGTCCAGTCCCAGGGCGGCATCCTCGTCGAGCACCTCAAACAACTCGGCCTGCACTGCGACCTGGGACCCGAGGACCGCTTCTTCTGGTACACGTCCACCGGCTGGATGATGTGGAACTTCCTCGTCTCAGGCCTCCTGACCGGCACCACGATCGTCCTGTACGACGGCAGCCCCGGCTATCCGGACACCGGCGCCCAGTGGCGCATCGCCGAACGCACCGGCGCCACCCTGTACGGCACCTCGGCGGCCTACGTCATGGCGTGCCGCAAGGCGGACGTGCACCCCTCCCGCGACTTCGACCTCTCCCGGATCAAGTGCGTCGCCACCACGGGCTCGCCCCTGCCGCCCGACGGTTTCCGCTGGCTGCACGACGAGGTGCGCGACGACCTGTGGATCGCCTCCGTCAGCGGCGGCACCGACGTGTGCTCCTGCTTCGCCGGAGCGGTCCCCACCCTCCCCGTCCACATCGGCGAGCTCCAGGCCCCGGGCCTCGGCACCGACCTCCAGTCCTGGGACCCGAGCGGCAAACCCCTCATCGACGAGGTCGGCGAACTCGTCGTCACCAACCCCATGCCGTCCATGCCGATCCGCTTCTGGAACGACCCCGACGGCAGCCGCTACCACGACAGTTACTTCGACACGTACCCCGGAGCCTGGCGCCACGGCGACTGGATCACCCTCACCTCACGCGGCTCCGTCGTCATCCACGGCCGCTCCGACTCCACCCTCAACCGCCAGGGCGTACGCATGGGTTCGGCCGACATCTACGAGGCGGTCGAACGCCTTCCGGAGATCCGCGAATCCCTCGTCATCGGCGTCGAACAGCCCGACGGCGGCTACTGGATGCCGCTCTTCGTTCACCTGGCACCGGGAGCCGAACTCGACGACGCCCTCCTCGGCCGCATCAAGCAGACCATCCGGGAAGAGCTCTCACCCCGCCACATCCCCGACGAGGTCATCGAAGTCCCCGGCATCCCCCACACCTTGACGGGCAAACGCATCGAGGTCCCGGTCAAGCGCCTCCTCCAGGGCACCCCCCTCGAAAAGGCCGTCAACCCCGGCTCCGTCGACAACCTCGACCTGCTCCGCTTCTACGAGCAGTTGGCCCGCGACCGCGCCTGACCGGACCCCGCCGCGACCGCCTCGGACAGCCCGAGACGGACCGGCCGAGGCGGATTGTCAGTGCCGCCGGTTACGGTGAGTGAGCATTGATCACCGCGCACAGGGGGAAAGATGGCGCACACCCAGAACCAGACCATGCGACGCGTCCTGCGCCGCGAAGTCGCCGGAACGATCGGCCTGCTGACCGACGAGCAGGACTTCACCGCCATGCGACGCCGCTACCGCACCTTCACCTTCGACGACCACACGAACTATCTCCGACAGGTGGAGGCCCTCCTCAGGACACTCGCGTCCGAGGGCGGCCACACCACGGTGGCGCTCTTCGACCCCGAGGAGTACGCGGAGTTCTGCGCCGAGCACGCACTCGACCCCGACACCGCCTCCAGCCGCACCCGCTTCACGGCGGAACTCGCCACGACAGGGGCGACCGTTCCGTACGAGGGCCAGACCCTCGACATCCTCGTCCCCGACCTCATCGACGAAGCGGTCCGCCGGGCCACCTGGGAGTACGCGACCACGCTCCTGGCCCGGATCGGCACGTGCGCCTCCTGCGGCGAGGACATCGGCCGAGCGGCCTTCCATCGAGCCTCGGACCTGCTCGTCCGCATCCTCCAGGCATCGGGCCCCGGCGAGCGGCACCTCGTGTGCAGCGTCTCCACGGAACCCGAGGCGCTGGTGGCCGTCCTGCGCACCGACGACGACCCGTACGGAACACCGCACCTGGACGAGGCCGAGGCACTCGAATTCACCACCGTGCTCGCTCTGGGCATCGCCACCCGGAGCGCCGGCGGCCTCGTCATGCGCACGGCCACACCCGACGCCACCGACCAGGTCTACGGCTGGCGCCTGCGCGGCGAGGGACTGGAACCCCTCACCGCGGGAGAGGTCTTCGACGCCTACTGCACGGACGTCGAATCGGGCGACCTCGTCTCCCCGGAGTCGGGCGTCGACTACTGCGCGCCACCGGACCTGGGCGACGACGGTCACACGACCGCGCACACGCACTGAACGCGTGACCTGAACACGCGAGGGGCGCCCCACCTCGCGGTGGAGCGCCCCTGGATCACGCATGACTCGCCTGGTTACTCGCCGGACAGCACTGCCTGCGCCGCGGTACGCGCCTCTTCGGCACTGTCGCAGGCACGCGCGGCCGCCGCGGCACGCTCGCACTGCGCCAGCGTGTACTTGGCCAGCGTCGCGCGGACGTAGGGAATCGACGCCGCACCCATGGAAAGAGAGGTGACACCCAGACCGGTCAGCACGCACGCGAGCAGCGGGTCCGAAGCGGCCTCGCCGCAGACGCCACAGCTCTTGCCCTCGGCGCGGGCCGCCTCGGCGGACAGCGCGACCAGGTCGAGCAGCGCCGGCTGCCACGGGTCCTGGAGCCGGGACACGGCGCCCACCTGACGGTCGGCGGCGAAGGTGTACTGCGCGAGGTCGTTGGTCCCCAGCGACAGGAACTCGACCTCCTGGAGGATCGAGCGCGCCCGCAGAGCGGCCGACGGAATCTCGACCATGGCGCCGAACTTCGCCTGCAGGCCCGCGGCACGGCAAGCGTCGGCGAACGCCTTGGCGTCCGCGCGGTCGGCGACCATCGGCGCCATGACCTCAAGGTGGACGGGCAAGCCCTCGGAAGCCTTCGCCAGTGCCGTCAGCTGTGTACGCAGCACATCGGGGTGGTCGAGGAGCGACCGCAGACCACGCACGCCCAGCGCCGGGTTCGGCTCGTCGGCGGGCGTCAGGAAGTCGAGGGGCTTGTCGGCGCCGGCGTCGAGCACACGCACCACGACCCGCCCCTCGGGGAAGGCCTCAAGCACCTGTCGGTACGCCTCGACCTGCTTCTCCTCGGACGGCGCGTTCTTGCTGTCGTCCAGGAAGAGGAACTCGGTGCGGAACAGGCCCACGCCCTCGGCACCGGCCTCGACCGCCGCCGGGACGTCCGCCGGGCCGCCGATGTTGACGAGCAGCGGAACCTTGTGACCGTCGGAGGTGGCCCCGGGCCCGGTCGACCCGGCGAGCGCCGCCTTGCGCGCGGCGGCCGCGGCCTCCAGCTCGGCCTTCTTCTCGGCGCTCGGGTTCACGAAGATCTCACCGGAGCTGCCGTCCACGGCGACCATCGTGCCCTCGGCCAGCTCACCGGCTCCCGGCAGCGCCACGACGGCGGGTACACCGAGGGCCCGGGCCAGGATCGCGCTGTGACTCGTCGGCCCGCCCTCCTCGGTGACGAATCCGAGGACGAGCGTCGGGTCCAGCAGCGCCGTGTCGGCCGGCGCGAGGTCCCGGGCGATGAGGACGTACGGCTCGTCGCTGTCGGGAACACCCGGCATCGGAACACCGAGCAGCCGGGCGACGATACGGTTCCGCACGTCGTCGAGGTCCGCCACCCGGCCCGCGAGGTACTCACCGGCGTTCGCCAGGAGGGCGCGGTACGAGGCGAACGCGTCGTACACCCCGCGCTCCGCCGTGCTGCCGACGGCGATACGCCGCTCGACGTCGGCCAGGAGCTCCGGGTCCTGGGCCATCATGGCCTGAGCCTCAAGAACGGCCTGGGCCTCGCCGCCCGCCAGATTGCCGCGCGCCATCAGGTCGGCGGCCACGGCTTCCACGGCCTTGCGGGCGCGCCCCTGCTCGCGCTCCGCGTCCTGCACCGGTATCTGCTTGGCAGGCGGTTCGAGCACCGCCGTTCCCATGTGCCGAACTTCGCCGATCGCCACACCGTGGCTCACGCCGACGCCTCGCAGCGTTGTCTCCATGTCACCAGTCTCCGATTGAGCGGCGGGCCCTGCCGCCGTGATGTCGTGCCGTGCGTGCCGTCGCCGACGGCAATGAGGTCAGTGCCAGCTGAAGAGAGCGTCGCCAGCCTTCACTTCGCCGTCAACGCTGACGTCGGAGAGGGACTCGGCCGTGGCTTCGAGTGCCACGATGGGACAGATGGGGGACTTGCCGGCCGCTTCGACGGCGGCGGGGTCCCAGCGCACCACGGACTGACCGCGCCGCACGGTGTCGCCCTTGTTGACGAGCAGCTCGAAACCCTCACCGTTGAGCTGAACGGTGTCGATGCCCAGGTGCGTCAGCACTCCGTGGCCCTCGTCGTCGACCACGACGAACGCGTGCGGGTGCAGGGAGACGACGACGCCGTCGATGGGCGAGACCGCCTCCGAGGCCTCCCGCACGGGGTCGATCGCGGTCCCGGGGCCCACCATGGCCCCGGAGAAGACCGGGTCGGGTACAGCGGTGAGTCCGATGGTGCGTCCTGCAAGAGGGGACGTCACGTTGGTCATGGGAAGCCTCCCGGGGGGCGGGGATTCATCTGGGCCGTCACTGCCTGTCCCGGACGGCGCACTGTTGAGCAGCGTAAGTCATGAGAAGTGACGGTTCCGCGCCAAGAGGAGCTGGTGAGCCGGTTGGCGGTCGTCGCGCTCGGCGGAAACGATTTGCGCCCGCTCCGGAGCCGCGTGTACTGTCGTACTCCTGCCCGAGGCCGAGGGACGCGAAAGTGTCCGTGCCTGGCAGCACCCAAACTTGTCAGATCCTCTCTCGGGGTCTGGTTCTGCGTGTTCGCAGAATCGGTGGTCAGGGAGACGGAAATACACTGATAGAGTTTGGGAACACGAAGGGAAGCGCCCGGAGGAAAGCCCGAGAGGGTGAGTACAAAGGAAGCGTCCGTTCCTTGAGAACTCAACAGCGTGCCAAAAATCAACGCCAGATATGTTGATACCCCGTCCATCACCGCATGGTGGTGGGTGGAGGTTCCTTTGAAAAAGTCCTGCCGGGCGCAAGCACGGTAGGCGCATCAGCGAGGATGCAGTGAACTATCCGGATTATTCCTCCGGTGGTTCCGCTCTCATGATGTGGTCCCGATTACGGGAAAACATTCACGGAGAGTTTGATCCTGGCTCAGGACGAACGCTGGCGGCGTGCTTAACACATGCAAGTCGAACGATGAACCACTTCGGTGGGGATTAGTGGCGAACGGGTGAGTAACACGTGGGCAATCTGCCCTTCACTCTGGGACAAGCCCTGGAAACGGGGTCTAATACCGGATGACACTCCTACAGGCATCTGTGGGGGTTGAAAGCTCCGGCGGTGAAGGATGAGCCCGCGGCCTATCAGCTTGTTGGTGAGGTAGTGGCTCACCAAGGCGACGACGGGTAGCCGGCCTGAGAGGGCGACCGGCCACACTGGGACTGAGACACGGCCCAGACTCCTACGGGAGGCAGCAGTGGGGAATATTGCACAATGGGCGAAAGCCTGATGCAGCGACGCCGCGTGAGGGATGACGGCCTTCGGGTTGTAAACCTCTTTCAGCAGGGAAGAAGCGAAAGTGACGGTACCTGCAGAAGAAGCGCCGGCTAACTACGTGCCAGCAGCCGCGGTAATACGTAGGGCGCAAGCGTTGTCCGGAATTATTGGGCGTAAAGAGCTCGTAGGCGGTCTGTCGCGTCGGATGTGAAAGCCCGGGGCTTAACCCCGGGTCTGCATTCGATACGGGCAGACTAGAGTGTGGTAGGGGAGATCGGAATTCCTGGTGTAGCGGTGAAATGCGCAGATATCAGGAGGAACACCGGTGGCGAAGGCGGATCTCTGGGCCATTACTGACGCTGAGGAGCGAAAGCGTGGGGAGCGAACAGGATTAGATACCCTGGTAGTCCACGCCGTAAACGGTGGGAACTAGGTGTTGGCGACATTCCACGTCGTCGGTGCCGCAGCTAACGCATTAAGTTCCCCGCCTGGGGAGTACGGCCGCAAGGCTAAAACTCAAAGGAATTGACGGGGGCCCGCACAAGCAGCGGAGCATGTGGCTTAATTCGACGCAACGCGAAGAACCTTACCAAGGCTTGACATCGCCCGGAAAGCATCAGAGATGGTGCCCCCCTTGTGGTCGGGTGACAGGTGGTGCATGGCTGTCGTCAGCTCGTGTCGTGAGATGTTGGGTTAAGTCCCGCAACGAGCGCAACCCTTGTTCTGTGTTGCCAGCATGCCCTTCGGGGTGATGGGGACTCACAGGAGACTGCCGGGGTCAACTCGGAGGAAGGTGGGGACGACGTCAAGTCATCATGCCCCTTATGTCTTGGGCTGCACACGTGCTACAATGGCAGGTACAATGAGCTGCGATACCGCAAGGTGGAGCGAATCTCAAAAAGCCTGTCTCAGTTCGGATTGGGGTCTGCAACTCGACCCCATGAAGTCGGAGTTGCTAGTAATCGCAGATCAGCATTGCTGCGGTGAATACGTTCCCGGGCCTTGTACACACCGCCCGTCACGTCACGAAAGTCGGTAACACCCGAAGCCGGTGGCCCAACCCCTTGTGGGAGGGAGCTGTCGAAGGTGGGACTGGCGATTGGGACGAAGTCGTAACAAGGTAGCCGTACCGGAAGGTGCGGCTGGATCACCTCCTTTCTAAGGAGCATCTAGGCCGCCAAGCTTGCTTGGTGGTCCAGGGCCATTACGTCGGCACACGTTCGACGGTGGTTGCTCAAGGGTGGAACGTTGATTATTCGGCACACTCGGCCTTCTACAGGCTGCAAGTACTGTCCTTCGGGGCGTGGAAAGCAGACCTTAGGGGCGAGGGTGTCGGGCACGCTGTTGGGTGTCTGAGGGTACGGCCGTCAAGGTCGCCTTCAGTGCCGGCCCCGGTGAAGCATCGCGTGAGTGGTGTGTGACGGGTGGTTGGTCGTTGTTTGAGAACTGCACAGTGGACGCGAGCATCTGTGGCCAAGTTTTTAAGGGCGCACGGTGGATGCCTTGGTACCAGGAACCGATGAAGGACGTGGGAGGCCACGATAGTCCCCGGGGAGCCGTCAACCAGGCTTTGATCCGGGGGTTTCCGAATGGGGAAACCCGGCAGTCGTCATGGGCTGTCACCCACATCTGAACACATAGGGTGTGTGGAGGGAACGCGGGGAAGTGAAACATCTCAGTACCCGCAGGAAGAGAAAACAACCGTGATTCCGGGAGTAGTGGCGAGCGAAACCGGATGAGGCCAAACCGTATGTGTGTGAGACCCGGCAGGGGTTGCGCATGCGGGGTTGTGGGATCTCTCTTTCACAGTCTGCCGGCTGTGAGACGAGTCAGAAACCGTTGGTGTAGGCGAAGGACATGCGAAAGGTCCGGCGTAGAGGGTAAGACCCCCGTAGTCGAAACATCAACGGCTCGTTTGAGAGACACCCAAGTAGCACGGGGCCCGAGAAATCCCGTGTGAATCTGGCGGGACCACCCGCTAAGCCTAAATATTCCCTGGTGACCGATAGCGGATAGTACCGTGAGGGAATGGTGAAAAGTACCGCGGGAGCGGAGTGAAATAGTACCTGAAACCGTGTGCCTACAAGCCGTGGGAGCGTCGCTGTATGTGCTTGCACATACAGTCGTGACTGCGTGCCTTTTGAAGAATGAGCCTGCGAGTTTGCGGTGTGTTGCGAGGTTAACCCGTGTGGGGAAGCCGTAGCGAAAGCGAGTCCGAATAGGGCGGTATAGTAGCGCGCTCAAGACCCGAAGCGGAGTGATCTAGCCATGGGCAGGTTGAAGCGGCTGTAAGAGGTCGTGGAGGACCGAACCCACCAGGGTTGAAAACCTGGGGGATGACCTGTGGTTAGGGGTGAAAGGCCAATCAAACTCCGTGATAGCTGGTTCTCCCCGAAATGCATTTAGGTGCAGCGTCGTGTGTTTCTTGCCGGAGGTAGAGCACTGGATAGGCGATGGGCCCTACCGGGTTACTGACCTTAGCCAAACTCCGAATGCCGGTAAGTGAGAGCGCGGCAGTGAGACTGTGGGGGATAAGCTCCATGGTCGAGAGGGAAACAGCCCAGAGCATCGACTAAGGCCCCTAAGCGTACGCTAAGTGGGAAAGGATGTGGAGTCGCACAGACAACCAGGAGGTTGGCTTAGAAGCAGCCACCCTTGAAAGAGTGCGTAATAGCTCACTGGTCTAGTGATTCCGCGCCGACAATGTAGCGGGGCTCAAGCGTACCGCCGAAGTCGTGTCATTCCAGCATGTACCCCCAACGGGGGCTGGGATGGGTAGGGGAGCGTCGTGTGCCGGGTGAAGCCGCGCCGGAAGGCAGTGGTGGACGGTTCACGAGTGAGAATGCAGGCATGAGTAGCGATACACACGTGAGAAACGTGTGCGCCGATTGACTAAGGGTTCCTGGGTCAAGCTGATCTGCCCAGGGTAAGTCGGGACCTAAGGCGAGGCCGACAGGCGTAGTCGATGGATAACCGGTTGATATTCCGGTACCCGCTGTGAAGCGTCAAACATCGAACCAGGCGATGCTAAGTCCGTGAAGCCGTTCCGGACCCTTCGGGGAATGGAAAGTGGTGGAGCCGACGGACCAGACCTGTAGTAGGTGAGTGATGGGGTGACGCAGGAAGGTAGTCCAGCCCGGGCGGTGGTTGTCCCGGGGTAAGGGTGTAGCCCGTTGTGTAGGTAAATCCGCACAACATTAAGGGTGAGACCTGATGCCGAGCCGATTGTGGTGAAGTGGATGATCCTATGCTGTCGAGAAAAGCCTCTAGCGAGTTTCATGGCGGCCCGTACCCTAAACCGACTCAGGTGGTCAGGTAGAGAATACCGAGGCGTTCGGGTGAACTATGGTTAAGGAACTCGGCAAAATGCCCCCGTAACTTCGGGAGAAGGGGGGCCATCACCGGTGATAGCACTTGCTGCTTGAGCTGGGGGTGGCCGCAGAGACCAGCGAGAAGCGACTGTTTACTAAAAACACAGGTCCGTGCGAAGCCGTAAGGCGATGTATACGGACTGACGCCTGCCCGGTGCTGGAACGTTAAGGGGACCGGTTAGTCAGATTTCGGTCTGGCGAAGCTGAGAACTTAAGCGCCAGTAAACGGCGGTGGTAACTATAACCATCCTAAGGTAGCGAAATTCCTTGTCGGGTAAGTTCCGACCTGCACGAATGGCGTAACGACTTCTCGACTGTCTCAACCATAGGCCCGGTGAAATTGCACTACGAGTAAAGATGCTCGTTTCGCGCAGCAGGACGGAAAGACCCCGGGACCTTTACTATAGTTTGATATTGGTGTTCGGTTCGGCTTGTGTAGGATAGCTGGGAGACTGTGAAGCTTGAGCGCCAGCTCGGGTGGAGTCGTCGTTGAAATACCAGTCTGGTCGTGCTGGATGTCTAACCTGGGTCCGTGATCCGGATCAGGGACAGTGTCTGATGGGTAGTTTAACTGGGGCGGTTGCCTCCTAAAGAGTAACGGAGGCGCCCAAAGGTTCCCTCAGCCTGGTTGGCAATCAGGTGTTGAGTGTAAGTGCACAAGGGAGCTTGACTGTGAGACCGACGGGTCGAGCAGGGACGAAAGTCGGGACTAGTGATCCGGCGGTGGCTTGTGGAAGCGCCGTCGCTCAACGGATAAAAGGTACCCCGGGGATAACAGGCTGATCTTCCCCAAGAGTCCATATCGACGGGATGGTTTGGCACCTCGATGTCGGCTCGTCGCATCCTGGGGCTGGAGTCGGTCCCAAGGGTTGGGCTGTTCGCCCATTAAAGCGGTACGCGAGCTGGGTTTAGAACGTCGTGAGACAGTTCGGTCCCTATCCGCTGTGCGCGTAGGAGTCTTGAGAAGGGCTGTCCCTAGTACGAGAGGACCGGGACGGACGAACCTCTGGTGTGCCAGTTGTCCTGCCAAGGGCATGGCTGGTTGGCTACGTTCGGGAGGGATAACCGCTGAAAGCATCTAAGCGGGAAGCCTGCTTCGAGATGAGGACTCCCACCAACTTGATTGGTTAAGGCTCCCAGTAGACGACTGGGTTGATAGGCCGGATGTGGAAGCCCTGTAAGGGGTGGAGCTGACCGGTACTAATAGGCCGAGGGCTTGTCCTCAGTTGCTCGCGTCCACTGTGTTGGTTCTGAAACCACGAACAACCGTTGTAGCCATGGTCACGGCTCCGGTTTGACAGTTTCATAGTGTTTCGGTGGTCATAGCGTGAGGGAAACGCCCGGTTACATTCCGAACCCGGAAGCTAAGCCTTACAGCGCCGATGGTACTGCAGGGGGGACCCTGTGGGAGAGTAGGACGCCGCCGAACAAATATTGGAGAAAAGCCCCCGCACTTCGGTGCGGGGGCTTTTCTGCGTTCCAGGGGCATGACCACCCGGAACCCCTCCGCGCTCGGAGCGGATGCCTGAGGGTAAGGTCAGGGGGCATCGTTGGCTCGTTCCCACAGGAGGCCCCCGGGTGGAGGTCCAGGAGACCCGCGTCCAGACAGACCGGGTCCTCACCATCCCGAACATCCTCAGCATGGCGCGCCTCGCGGGCGTACCGCTCTTTCTGTGGCTGATCCTCAGGCCGGAGTTCGGTGGGCCCAACAGCGACGGCTGGGCGCTTCTGGTGCTCATGCTGAGCGGTATCAGCGACTATCTGGACGGCAAGCTCGCCCGGCGCTGGAACCAGATCAGCGGGCTCGGCCGGCTGCTGGACCCCGCGGCCGACCGCCTCTACATCCTCTCGACGCTGCTCGGGCTCACCTGGCGCGAGATCCTGCCACTGTGGCTGACCAGTGTGCTGCTGGCGCGCGAGCTCGTTCTGCTCGTGATGGTGGGCATCCTCAGGCGGCACGGCTATCCGCCGCCACAGGTGAACTTCCTCGGGAAGGCTGCAACGTTCAACTTGATGTACGCCTTCCCGTTGTTGCTGCTCAGTGACGGAAGTGGATGGCTCGCGTCACTCGCTGCTATTTTCGGATGGGCGTTCGCCGGATGGGGTACAACTCTGTATTGGTGGGCAGGGATCCTCTACGTGGTTCAGGTCCGCCGCCTTGTTCGTGCGGACAACCATGACCGACTGAGCCCGCCCAATGGGCGGCCGTAGAGGTCTCTGATGGCCCGCAACGAGAATGTGCGGGACAATCTGACGGGTGAAGTCGGCTAGACCGTCTCTTCAAGGAGGACGCTTCCGACATGAAGGCCGTCGTGATGGCCGGCGGCGAAGGCACACGCCTTCGCCCCATGACCTCAAGCATGCCCAAGCCGCTCCTGCCTGTGGCCAATCGCCCGATCATGGAGCATGTGCTACGGCTGCTCAAGCGGCATGGGCTCAACGAAACCGTCGTCACCGTGCAGTTCCTTGCCTCGCTGGTCAAGAACTACTTCGGTGACGGTGAAGAGCTCGGTATGGAGCTCACCTATGCCAACGAGGAGAAGCCACTCGGTACTGCCGGCAGTGTCAAGAACGCCGAAGAGGCACTGAAGGACGATACGTTCCTCGTGATCTCCGGCGATGCTCTGACCGACTTCGACCTCACCGACCTCATCAATTTCCACAAGGAAAAGGGTGGGCTCGTAACGGTCTGTTTGACCCGCGTTCCCAATCCTCTTGAATTCGGCATCACCATCGTCGACGACGAGGGAAAGGTCGAGCGCTTTCTTGAGAAGCCGACCTGGGGCCAGGTCTTCTCGGACACGGTGAACACCGGCATCTATGTCATGGAGCCCGAGGTCTTCGACTACGTCGAGGCCGATGTCTCCGTCGACTGGTCCGGCGATGTCTTCCCTCAGCTGATGAAGGAGGGCAAGCCGATCTACGGCTATGTCGCCGAGGGCTACTGGGAAGACGTCGGCACGCACGAGAGCTATGTGAAGGCGCAGGCCGATGTCCTGGAGGGCAAGGTCGACGTCGAGCTGGACGGCTTCGAGATATCGCCCGGGGTGTGGGTCGCCGAGGGCGCCGAGGTCCACCCGGACGCCGTGCTGCGGGGGCCGCTCTACATCGGTGACTACGCCAAGGTCGAGGCCGACGTCGAAATCCGCGAGCACACCGTGGTGGGCTCCAACGTCGTCGTGAAGAGCGGCGCGTTCCTGCACAAGGCCGTTCTGCACGACAACGTGTACATCGGTCAGCACAGCAATCTGCGCGGCTGTGTCATCGGCAAGAACACCGACATCATGCGGGCCGCGCGCATCGAGGACGGCGCCGTCATCGGGGACGAGTGCCTCGTCGGTGAAGAATCGATCGTCCAGGGCAACGTACGGGTGTACCCGTTCAAGACCGTCGAGGCCGGCGCCTTCGTCAACACGTCGGTCATCTGGGAGTCGCGGGGTCAGGCCCATCTCTTCGGAGCCCGCGGAGTGACCGGGATCCTCAACGTGGAGATCACGCCCGAGCTGGCCGTACGGCTGGCGGGGGCGTACGCGACGACCCTCAAGAAGGGGTCCACCGTCACGACGGCCCGTGACCACTCCAGAGGTGCCCGCGCGCTCAAGAGGGCGGTCATCTCCGCTCTGCAGGCCAGCGCCATGGACGTACGCGACCTGGAGAACGTGCCGCTGCCTGTGGCGCGGCAGCAGACCGCGCGGGGCAGTGCCGGCGGAATCATGATCCGTACGACGCCCGGAGTTCCCGACTCGGTCGACATCATGTTCTTCGACGGGAACGGGGCGGACCTGTCCCAGGGGAGTCAGCGCAAGCTCGACCGGGTGTTCGCCCGGCAGGAGTACCGGCGCGCGTTCCCCGGTGAGATCGGGGACCTGCACTTCCCGGCCAGCGTCTTCGACTCGTACACCGGGTCGCTGCTCAGGAATGTCGATACGACCGGGATCGCGGACTCCGGGCTCAAGGTGGTCGTGGACGCCTCCAACGGCAGTGCCGGACTGGTGCTGCCCAGCCTGCTGGGCAAGCTCGGGGTCGACGCGCTGACCATCAACCCGGGGCTCGACGAGTCGCGTCCCACGGAGACGGCGGACACCCGTCGGTCCGGGATGGTGCGGCTCGGCGAGATCGTGGCGTCCGCGCGGGCCGCGTTCGGCGTGCGGTTCGACCCGGTCGGCGAGCGGCTGTCGCTCGTCGACGAGAAGGGCCGGATCATCGAGGACGACCGGGCACTGCTCGTCCTGCTCGACCTGGTGGCTGCCGAACGGCGCAGCGGGCGCGTGGCGTTGCCGGTGACCACCACGAGGATCGCCGAGCAGGTGGCGGCGTACCACGGGACGCAGGTCGACTGGACGACGACGTCTCCGGACGATCTGACGCGCGTCGGGCGCGAGGAGTCGACGATCTTCGGCGGCGACGGGCGCGGCGGGTTCATCGTGCCCGAGTTCAGCAGCGTGTTCGACGGCACGGCGGCCTTCGTACGCCTCATCGGTCTGGTGGCACGGACACAGCTCACGCTCAGTCAGATCGACGCGCGGATTCCGCGGGCGCATGTCCTCAAGCGCGATCTCGCGACTCCCTGGGCGGTCAAGGGGCTGGTGATGCGGCGCGTGGTGGAAGCGGCCGGTGACCGGTTCGTCGACACGACCGACGGGGTGCGTGTCGTGGAGACCGACGGCCGCTGGGTGATGGTTCTGCCCGATCCGGCGGAGGCGGTCACCCATCTGTGGGCCGAAGGGCCCGACGACGCCTCGGCGCAGGCGCTGCTCGACGAATGGTCGTCGGTGGTGGACAGCGCCGGTCGCTGAGTAACACACGCGCGTGCCGGACAGTGCCCCGAATCGGGCCTGTCCGGCACGTCGGTGGGGCCGTTCGGAGCTACGGGTCGCGACGTGCGACGATGTGCGGCATGCCGCAGCAGCCCCCCGTTCGGAGCACCCCCACGCGCCCCTCGCGCCCGGACGCGTCCATGTCGCTGCTCACCAACGTCATGGACCACAGCCTTGACGAGGGATACGCGGAGGCCGCTGCCCGGCGGAAGGCCGACGGCACGGGCGGGATGCCCAAGAAGCTGTCGGCGAAGCTCGGTCTCGCGGCCGGTCTGGTGCTGGCGGCCCTGCTGGTGACCGTGGGCGCGGCGCAGGCGCGGATAGCGGCTCCGGTCGTCGCCAAGGAGCGCGAGGAGCTCATCGACCGCATCGACAGCCAGACGTCGGCGGCCGAGGACCTTGAGGACGCCATCGACGAGCTCCGCGACGATGTCGGGGCCCGGCAGCGTGAGGCGTTGAAGAAGCACGGCGGTGACCAGGGCGAGCTGGTGGGCATCCTGGCCGGGGCCCTCGAAGTGCACGGTCCCGGAGTGAAACTCGTCGTGGACGACGCCAAGGAGGCCGACCACGCCGGTGACGGGGACGCGCGGCAGACCTCGGGCTTCTCCGACACCGGACGCCTGCGCGACCGCGACATGCAGCGTGTCGTCAACGGGCTGTGGGAGTCCGGCGCGGAAGCCGTCACGATCAACGGACAGCGGCTGACGGCCCTGTCCGCGATCAGGGCCGCGGGTGACGCGATACTGGTCGACAACAAGCCGCTGGTGCCGCCGTACACGGTGTTGGCCGTGGGGGACGGGGACCGGCTGCGCACCAAGTTCCAGAACAGCGGTGACGGGCAGTATCTGCAGGCCCTGCACGAGAACTTCGGGATCAGGACCAGTATCTCCGCCGAGGACGAGGTCCGGTTGCCCGCAGCACCGAGTGTGATCGTACGAACAGCACAACCGAGCACAGAGAAAGGCACATCGTGATCGCCGTACTGGGCCTCGTCGTGGGAGTCGTGGCTGGATTGTTGGTCCGGCCCGAGGTTCCGGCGATGGTCGAGCCCTATCTTCCGATCGCCGTCGTCGCGGCGCTCGACGCCGTGTTCGGAGGTCTGCGGGCGATGCTCGACGGCATCTTCGACGACAAGGTCTTCGTGGTGTCGTTCCTGTCCAACGTCGTGGTGGCCGCGCTGATCGTCTTCCTGGGCGACAAGCTGGGCGTGGGCGCGCAGTTGTCCACGGGTGTCGTGGTCGTCCTGGGCATTCGCATCTTCTCCAACGCCGCGGCGATCCGTCGGCACGTCTTCCGGGCGTGAGGCCGATGAGCAGCAACGACGAGACGCCGGGAACCCCAGAGAACCCGCTGCGCGAGGAACTGCCCGAAGAGGTGCGGACGAAGACACCGGAGAAGGCGCCGGAGCCCGGCCCGGAGCGGGCCGGGCAGGAGCCGGACGGACCGACCGGTCCCACGGGCCGGCAGCGGCTCTTGATGGGGCTGTGGCCGCCGCGGGTGTCCCGCGCGCAACTCATCGTCGCGCTGCTGCTGTTCGGCCTCGGATTCGGCCTCGCCGTCCAGGTCGCGTCCAACAGCGACAGCGACGGCGCCCTGCGTGGCGCACGCCAGGAGGACCTCGTACGCATCCTCGATGAACTCGACGACCGTACTCAGCGTCTGGAAGAGGAGAAGCAGGGGCTGGAAGATCAGCGCACCGAGCTGGAGAACAGCTCGGACCAGGCCGAGGAGGCCCGCAAGCAGACGGTCGAGAAGGAGAAACAACTCGGCATTCTCGCGGGCACCGTGGCGGCGCAGGGCCCCGGCATCACACTGACGATCGACGACGGGGAGGGGACGGTCGAGGCCGACTCGCTGCTCGACGCCGTCCAGGAGCTCCGTGCGGCGGGCGCGGAGGCCATCCAGGTCAATGGCGTACGGATCGTCGCGGGCACCTATCTGACGGATGTGAGCGGGGGAGTCGCCGTGGACGGGAACAAGATCAGCGCCCCGTATCGTTTCAAGGTCATCGGCAAACCCCAGGACCTCGAACCGGCGCTCAACATCCCCGGCGGAGTGGTGCAGACTTTGGAGAAGGAGCAGGCCACTGTCACGGTGGAGCGGTCGGACAAGATCGTCGTGGACGCCTTGCGACCCGCCGAGCGGCCTGACTACGCTCGGTCGTCCTCCCAGTGAACCGGGGGCGCTTGGAGGTGGCTCTCCGAGGGCATGAGCTTGCGGGGGGTCGACGCACCGAATGGGTGGTGCGTGGTGGAAACTGTCTGGTGGATACGGACGTTGTGAGGGTGTCCGGCTCGACCGGTGTGTGCAATCAGGGTTCGTCCTGCCCCACGGGCGGGTCTGTTTCGGTCAAGGGGAATCGCCCGTGAAGTTGTTTGCGAAGTTGTTCGGCAAGAGCGCACGAGAGGGCAGCGACAACGCCACTGCCCGGCACCGTGCACCGCGCCCCGCGGAGGGCGAGGAGCAGGGGGACCGCCCGCTGTTCCGGGACCAGGTCGGTGGGCCGCCCGGTGACATTTCCGGTGGTCAGGGCGCGCCGTCTGTTGACCCTGCCCAGTCGGGGCGCATAGGTTTCGGAGATCCGTCAACCTCAGGTGCGGGTGGAGGTTTCGGCTCCGACCCGTACGCGTCCAATACCCCGGCGGGGCAGCCGCGGCAGGAGGATCCGTCCATGTCGGCCCTGGTGTGTACGAGGTGCGGTAACCGCAACGCGGAAGCGAGCCGCTTCTGCTCCAACTGTGGTGCGCCGTTGCGGGCCGGGGCGACCCCGGAGCGTCCGTCGGAGACCACCTCGACGATCTCCATCTCCGGTCTTGAGGCCTATGACGCCGAGGCGACCGGCCAGACGCAGATGCCGATGCTGTCTCCCGAGGCGCAGGCCGCCGTGGACGCCCTGCCGCTCGGCTCGGCGCTCCTGGTGGTGCGGCGGGGGCCCAACTCGGGCAGCCGCTTCCTCCTGGACGGCGATCTGACGACCGCCGGCCGTCATCCGCAGAGCGACATCTTCCTTGACGACGTGACCGTGTCGCGCCGCCATGTGGAGTTCCGCCGTGAGCCCGATGGTTCGTTCACGGTGGCGGACGTCGGCAGCCTCAACGGCACGTACGTCAACCGGGAGCGCATCGACCGGGTCCCCCTGTCGAACGGTGACGAGGTGCAGATCGGCAAGTACCGGCTGGTCTTCTACGCGAGCCAGCGGGGCATCTGACCCTCCCCCAGACTTTGTCCGGGGAGACCCCCAGGGAAGGTCCATGCTTCGAACACCGAGCGGCGGTGCCGGACACGGCGCCGCCGCCACGGACCACGGGCTGATGAGCATCGGCACGGTACTGAACGTGCTGCGTGACGAATTTCCCGAGGTCACCGTCTCCAAGATCCGTTTCCTGGAGTCCGAGGGCCTCATCGAGCCGCAGCGCACCCCCTCGGGATACCGCAAGTTCAGCGAGGACGACGTCGAGCGCCTCGGACACGTCCTGAGGATGCAGCGGGACCACTATCTGCCCCTCAAGGTCATCCGTGAGCACCTGGACGCCATGGAGCGCGGAGAGGCGCCTCCACCGCCCTCCGTGGGGCGTCAGCGCGACGGAGAGGCGCCGAGCGAGCCGGAGGGGCCCGTCGTCGCCCGCATCGGGCGGGCCGAGCTGCTGGCCGCCGCCGAGATCGACGAGCAGGAGCTCGCCGAGTGGGAGTCGTACGGGCTCATCACCCCGCTGCTCGACGGGGTGTACGACGCCGAGGCGGTGACCGTCGCCGGACTGGTGCTGGAACTGGGGCGGTTCGGGATCGAGCCGCGTCATCTGCGTGCCGTGAAGGCCGCCGCCGACCGCGAGGCCGGGCTGGTGGACCAGGTCGTGGCACCCCTGCGGCTGCACCGCAACCCGCAGACCAGGGCACACGCCCAGGCGCGTACCAAGGAGCTGGCGGGACTCGCGGTGAAGCTGCACGCCGCCCTGGTGCAGTCGGCCCTCGGGGTGCGGCTTCCCTGACCCGGCGACCCCTGCGGACGCCGGACGTGGAACGTGGGATAGGGCACCCATTCCGTGCTCGACTACCCAAAGGTGCCGGGCACGGCCTAGGGTTGCTGTGTGAACGAGCTCGACGTCGTAGGTGTCCGGGTCGAAATGCCCTCCAACCAACCGATCGTGCTCCTGCGCGAAGTGGGAGGCGACCGTTACCTCCCCATCTGGATCGGGCCGGGGGAGGCGACCGCGATCGCCTTCGCGCAGCAGGGCATGGCCCCCGCGCGACCGCTGACCCATGACCTGTTCAAGGACGTGCTGGAGGCCGTCGGTCAGGAGCTGACCGAAGTGCGCATCACGGACCTGCGGGAGGGTGTCTTCTACGCGGAGCTGGTGTTCGCCAGTGGAGTCGAGGTGAGCGCGCGGCCGTCCGACGCCATAGCGCTGGCCCTGCGCACCGGGACGCCCATCTACGGCAGCGACGGCGTCCTGGACGACGCCGGTATCGCGATCCCGGACGAGCAGGAGGACGAGGTGGAGAAGTTCCGCGAGTTCCTCGACCAGATCTCGCCCGAGGACTTCGGTACCAACAGCCAGTGACCGCCCGACAGCCGGTGGTGGCGCGAGACGCCGGTCGGTGACCCTCCGGGGCCGTCGGACGACGCGCCGTGCGAGCCTCGCCCCGGGGACATTCGGCTAGCCTTTCCCCGCGGTGGGGCACGGGAAACCACTCTTAGGGTGATTATCACCCGGCGTGCCGAGTGTGGCGATCGTTGACGAGCCCCTGGTGACTGCCTACCGTCGAGAAGGCAGTTCAAGGACGGAGGTCGGCGTGAGAAGCAGCGGCGGCGGTACGGCTGGGGGTGCTCCCGGACGCGGTCCGGGGGACAGTGGCCCGTACCCGCTTCACAGCAGCGCGGCCGATCACGTGCAACGGCCGACAGCGGTGCCGGGGGACGGCGAGGTGGCGTCCGAGGAGGTCGGTTATCGCGGGCCCACGGCCTGCGCGGCCGCGGGGATCACCTATCGGCAGTTGGACTACTGGGCCAGGACCGGGCTGGTCGAGCCGAGCGTGCGGGCCGCGTACGGGTCGGGGACGCAGCGGCTGTACAGCTTTCGGGACGTGGTCGTCCTGAAGATCGTCAAGCGGTTCCTCGACACGGGGGTCTCGCTGCAGAACATCCGCACCACGGTCCAGCACCTCAAGGAGCGGGGCTCCTGCGACCTGGAGCGGATGACGCTGATGAGCGACGGCGCGACGGTCTACGAGTGTTCCTCGCCCGACGAGGTCCATGCCCTCCTCCAGGGCGGCCAGGGGATCTTTGGTATCGCCGTGGGCGTGGTGTGGCGGGACGTCGAGAGTGGGCTCTCACAATTGCACGGAGAGCGTGTGGACACGGGCGAGACGCTCGTCGGGCCCAATCCGGCGGACGAGCTGGCCCGGCGGCGCAACCGGGCGGTCTGAGACGCCCTCAGGGGGCGTGCCGGCGGTCCTGCGGCGCTTCGTGGGGCGACGGGCCGGGGCATTGTCAGTGGCGTAGGGCAGCATCGGACATGTGAGAACCGCGCCCACGATCCTGCATCTCGACATGGATGCCTTCTTCGCCTCGGCGGAGCAGGCGTCCAAGCCGAGCCTGCGCGGGAAAGCGGTCATCGTGGGCGGCCTCGGACCGCGTGGCGTGGTCTCCACCTGTTCGTACGAGGCGCGGGTCTTCGGGGTGCATTCGGCGATGCCCATGGCGCAGGCCCGCCGGCTGGCACCGAACGCGGCGTATCTCGTACCGCGCTTCGGTCTCTACCGGCAGATCAGCGAGCAGGTGATGGGGCTGCTGCGGGAGCTGTCGCCACTGGTGGAGCCGCTGAGCCTGGACGAGGCGTTCGTGGATCTGGAGGCCGGGGAGACGGCCTGGGACGAGGCGTCCGCGCTGCTGGCCGGGAGGAAGCTGCGCGACGACATCCGGGCCGTCACGGGGCTGACCGGATCCGTGGGGCTCGCGGCCTGCAAGATGCTCGCGAAGATCGCCTCCGAGCAGGCCAAGCCGGACGGACTCGTGCTCATAGAGCCGGGCACCGAGCGGGCACTGCTCGCACCGATGCCGGTACGCATCCTGCCGGGGGTGGGGCCCGCCACGGGCGACCATCTGCGGCGGGGCGGGATCAGCACGGTCGGGGAGATCGCGGAGGCGGGGGAGGACGAGCTTGTACGGCTTCTGGGGAAGGCGCATGGGCTCGCCCTGTACGCGATGGCGCTGGCCCGCGACGAGCGGCCCGTGGTGGCCGAGCGGGACACCAAGTCGGTGTCCGTCGAGGACACGTACGACGTGGACATCCATGACCGGGTGCGCGTGCGCATGGAGGTGCAGCGGCTTGCGGACCGGTGCGTCCAGCGGTTGCGGGGTGCGCATCTGTCCGGGCGGACCATCGTGCTGAAGGTGCGGCGGTACGACTTCTCGACGCTGACGCGGTCCGAGACGTTGCGGGGGCCCACGGACGATCCGGCGGTGGTTCGGGAGGCTGCTGCGCGGCTGCTGGAGGCGGTGGACACCACGGGGGGTGTGCGGCTGCTGGGGGTGGGGGTGACCGGGCTCGCCGACTACACGCAGGAGGATCTTTTCGCGCAGGCGCGGGCCGCTGCGGCGGGGGTGGAGGAGGCGGCGTCGGGTGAGCGCCCGGAGGAGGTCAAGGCGGTCGCCGTCGCCGTCGAGGACGCTGCGGTGGCCGGGCCCGCGGAGCGGGTGTGGCGGGCGGGGCACGATGTTCGGCATGCGGAGTTCGGGCACGGGTGGGTGCAGGGGAGTGGGCTGGGGAGGGTGACTGTGCGGTTCGAGACGCCGGATTCCGTGCCGGGGCGGGTGAAGACGTTTCGGGTTGATGATCCTTTGTTGGAGTCGGCGGAGGCGTTGCCGTTGGTTGCACGGGGGGAGGGGGGTGGGGGTGCGTCTTGAGGGTGCGGGAGCGTTGTGGCTGGTCGCGCAGTTCCCCGCGCCCCTAAAAGATTGCGCCGTTCCCCGCGCCCCTGAAGACGAAAGATTGCGCCGTTCCCCGCGCCCCTGAAGACGAAAGACTGCGCCGTTCCCCGCGCCCCTTGGGGCCTCGGGTCGTTCGTCGGCTGCCAGCCGGTGGGGGCTGGTCGCGCCGTTCCTCGCGCCCCCGGGTGGGGCGGTTGTCAGGTGGGGTCTTCCTTGTTTGCCAGGTGGCCGAAGTCTTTGTCTGGGAAGGGGGGTGTGGGGGATACGTCCAGGCCGTAGTGGTGGTAGAGCTGTAGTTCTTGTTCGGGGGAGAGGTGGCGGCCTACTCCGAAGTCGGGGGCGTCCTTGATCAGGGCGCGTTCGAACGGGACGTGCAGGGATTCGGCGACCACTTCGCTGGGCTCCAGGGGGACGAAGGCGTCCCGGCTGAACAGGCCGGTGCGTATGGCCGCCCACTCCGGTGCGCCGGTCGCGTCGTCGAGGTAGACCTCGTCGACGGTGCCGATCCTCGTGCCGTTGCGGTCGAACGCCTTGCGGCCTATCAGGTTGCGCGGATCGATGTCGGTCTGCACGGGCCCTCCAGCTGCTCGCAACTCATCCGTAAGCACTACGAAAGAGCACTTTGAGGTGGGCGGCCACTTGAGGGAACCCCGCTGGTAGGCTGGGCGACGGCTGCTGACCCCGTGCGGGAGAGTCCTCCAGGCTTCATCGGAGGCGCCGAAGGAGCAAATCCTCCCCGGAATCTCTCAGGCACACGTACCGCATGGACGAGGTCACTCTGGAAAGCAGAGGGGTGTTCGAGTAGTCGACGGGCTCCGCTCTCACCGACGGTGAAAGCCGGTGCGCCTTCGCGGCGAGCCGGTGAAGCTCTCAGGTTGAGATGACAGAGGGGGAGGCCGTTAGGGCACCCACCTAGTGGTGCCCCTCGAAGGTCGTCAGACCAGGAGGCCTCCGCAATGACCGTCCAACGTATTCCGCTCTCCGAGCTCGAACAGGGAATCCCCTTCGAGCAGCGTCACATCGGGCCCGACTCCGAGGCCCGCGCCAAGATGCTCGCGCAGGTGGGGTACGGCTCGCTGGACGAGCTGACGGCCGCCGCGGTGCCGGATGTGATCAAGAACGCCGACGCGCTCGAACTGCCGGGCGCGCGCACCGAGGCCGAGGTACAGACCGAGCTGCGCTCCCTCGCGGACCGCAACCAGGTGCTGGACTCGATGATCGGGCTCGGTTACTACGGGACGTTCACGCCGCCCGTCATCCTGCGCAATGTCATGGAGAGTCCTGCCTGGTACACGGCGTACACGCCGTACCAGCCGGAGATCTCGCAAGGGCGGCTTGAAGCCCTGCTGAACTTCCAGACCGTGGTGGCCGAGCTGACCGGACTGCCGACCTCCGGGGCCTCGCTGCTCGACGAGGGCACGGCGGCCGCCGAGGCCATGGCCCTGTCACGGCGCATGGGGAAGAACAAGAAGGGCCTCTTCCTGATCGACGCGGACACCATGCCGCAGACGATTGCGGTGATAGAGACCCGCGCTGAGCCCACCGGCGTCGAGGTCGTCGTCGCCGACCTCAGCGACGGCATCCCGGCGGGGCTCGCGGAGCGTGAGATCAATGGCGTACTCCTGCAGTACCCCGGCGCCTCCGGTGCCGTACGCGACCTGGCGCCCGTCGTCGACCAGGCGCACGAGCTGGGCGCGGTCGTCACCGTCGCCGCCGACCTGCTCGCCCTGACGCTGCTCACCTCGCCCGGTGAACTGGGCGCCGACATCGCTGTCGGTACGACACAGCGCTTCGGTGTGCCGATGGGCTTCGGCGGACCGCACGCCGGATACATGGCCGTACGGGAGAAGTTCGCGCGCAGCCTGCCCGGACGGCTCGTCGGTGTCTCCGTCGACGCGGACGGCAACAAGGCGTACCGCCTGGCCCTGCAGACGCGGGAGCAGCACATCCGCCGTGAGAAGGCGACCAGCAACATCTGCACGGCCCAGGTGCTGCTCGCCGTGATGGCCGGGATGTACGCCGTCTACCACGGTCCCGAGGGACTGAAGGGCATCGCCCGGCGCACCCACCGGTACGCCACGATCCTCGCCGCCGGTCTGACGGCGGGCGGGGTCGAGGTCGTCCACGAGGCGTACTTCGACACCCTGACCGTGCGGGTGCCGGGCCGGGCCGCCGAGGTGCTCGCCGCCGCCCGTCAGGGCGGGGTCAACCTCCACCTGGTGGACGCGGACCACCTCTCCCTGTCCTGTGACGAGACGACCACGCGCGCCCAACTGGGAGTCGTCTGGTCGGCGTTCGGCGTCGACGGGGATGTGGCCGCGCTGGACGGGACCGCCGAGGACACGCTGCCGGCCCCGCTGCTGCGCGCCGACGAGTACCTCACGCACCCGGTCTTCCACCAGTACCGCTCGGAGACCGCGATGCTGCGCTACCTGCGCCGTCTCGCCGACCGCGACTACGCGCTCGACCGCGGCATGATCCCGCTCGGCTCGTGCACCATGAAGCTCAACGCGACCACCGAGATGGAGCCGGTCACCTGGCCCGAGTTCGGGCAGCTGCACCCCTTCGCGCCCGCCGAGCAGGCGCAGGGCTACCTCACGCTCATCCGTGAGCTGGAGGAGCGGCTCGCCGAGGTGACGGGCTACGACAACGTGTCGCTCCAGCCCAACGCCGGTTCGCAGGGCGAGCTGGCCGGTCTGCTGGCCGTCCGCGGCTACCACCGGGCCAACGGCGACGAGCAGCGCACGGTCTGCCTCATCCCGTCGTCCGCGCACGGCACGAACGCCGCGAGTGCGGTGATGGCCGGGATGAAGGTCGTCGTCGTGAAGACCGCCGAGGACGGCGAGATCGACGTCGAGGACCTGCGGGCCAAGATCGAGCAGCACCGTGACGAGCTGTCCGTGCTGATGATCACGTACCCCTCGACCCATGGGGTGTTCGAGGAGCACGTCGCCGACATCTGCGCGCAGGTGCACGAGGCGGGCGGGCAGGTCTACGTGGACGGCGCCAACCTCAACGCGCTGGTCGGCCTGGCCAAGCCGGGGCACTTCGGCGGCGACGTCTCGCACCTCAACCTGCACAAGACCTTCTGCATCCCGCACGGCGGCGGCGGTCCGGGCGTCGGCCCGGTCGGGGTGCGCGCGCACCTGGCGCCGTATCTGCCGAACCACCCGCTGCAGCCCGCCGCGGGGCCGGAGACGGGCGTGGGCCCGGTCTCCGCGGCTCCCTGGGGCTCCGCGGGCATCCTGCCCATCTCGTGGGCGTACGTCAGGCTCATGGGCGGGGAAGGCCTCAAGCGGGCCACGCAGGTCGCCGTGCTCAGCGCCAACTACGTGGCCAAGCGCCTGGAGCCGCACTTCCCGGTTCTCTACACCGGTCCCGGCGGACTCGTGGCGCACGAGTGCATCATCGACCTGCGGCCGCTCACCAAGGCGACCGGCGTGAGCGTCGACGACGTCGCCAAGCGCCTCATCGACTACGGGTTCCACGCGCCGACGATGTCGTTCCCGGTGGCCGGCACGCTGATGATCGAGCCCACCGAGAGCGAGGACCTGGCCGAACTCGACCGGTTCTGCGACGCGATGATCGCCGTGCGCGCGGAGATCGAGAAGGTCGGCTCGGGCGAGTGGGCCGCGGACGACAACCCGCTGCGCAACGCCCCGCACACGGCCGGTGCGCTCGGCGGCACGTGGGAGCACGGGTACAGCCGCGAGGAGGCCGTGTTCCCGGCCGGGGTCTCGGCCGCCGACAAGTACTGGCCGCCGGTGCGGCGCATCGACCAGGCGTACGGCGACCGGAACCTGGTCTGTTCCTGCCCGCCGCTGGACGCCTACGAGGAGTAGTCGCGCCCGGACATGCGTCGGGGCCGGTTCCGGGAGTGCTTCCCGGGGCCGGCCCCGCTGTCGTTCCTGTCGTCCGTGCTGTGCCGCTCAGGCAGCGGTCATCACATCAAGGGCCAGCGGCCGGTGCGGCGCGATGATCCGGCCGTCCGGCAGAAGCTCACCGGTGTCCTCGAAGAGCAGGACGCCGTTGCACAGCAGGCTCCATCCCTGCTCCGGGTGGTGCGCCACGAGGAGCGCTGCCTCCCGGTCGGCGGAGTCGGCTGTCGGGCACGGTCGCTGGTGCTGGCACATTGATGGGATCTTTCGCTTCGGTGTGAGGTCGGTGCTCGGTGTGTGGTCTGTTCCGCGGCTCGAACTGGTGTCCATGGCCGCCCCCCGTTTGTCAGATGGTCCGGAACCCAGTGTTGCCCTATGGGCGTCAATCCGCAGGGATTTGACGCCAGCGCTCCTCACAGGTTGATGACGCATCACCCGTGCGGACGGTTCATCTCAACTGGGGTGTCCCTTCGGGTGGTTCGCAATGGTCGGATGGGGCTAGTCCGGACGGGCCGGGCGTGCGCTGCGTCTTGCACGTGTCACTCCGAGCGACGTCCGCGCAGCAAGGTCACGTCCGCGCAGCAAGGTGCCCCGCGGCCGGGGTGGTGGCCGCGGGGCGGTGGT
Organism: Streptomyces liliiviolaceus; assembly: GCF_018070025.1. Classification (NCBI taxonomy): domain Bacteria; kingdom Bacillati; phylum Actinomycetota; class Actinomycetes; order Kitasatosporales; family Streptomycetaceae; genus Streptomyces; species Streptomyces liliiviolaceus. The sequence continues at coordinate 811,633 of NZ_JAGPYQ010000002.1, read as the reverse complement.
GGAACCAGGGTGCTCTCAGGCGGGTGAGCCGAGCAGTGGAGTGGCCGCGGGTGCCAGCCGGTTGGTCAGTACGGGCAGCAGTTCGGCCACCCGGTGCGGGCGGTGGGCGGCGATACCGGGCGGGGCGGGCGCCAGCGGCACCAGCAGGTCGGTGGCGGCGAGGTGGCCCTTCGTGCCGTCGGCGGCGAAGTCGCCGTGCAGCCAGAGGGTGAGCATGTAGAGCTCGGGTACGGAGAGCAGGCGTGGCTGGTACGACCCCTGCATCGTCTCGGCCTGCCGTAGGGCGCGCTCGGTCGCGGTGACGTACGGGCCCTCGAAGAAGTGGGAGAAGGCCCAGCCGTCCGGGGTCAGCCTGGTGTCCGCGGCCGCCACCGCGCGTTCGTGGCAGCGGATGAGGAAACGCCATCCGGCGAGCCGGGTGGCCGAGGTACCCGCCGGGGTGATTCGGTCGAGTACGTGGACGGGCAGCGGGAGTTCGGCGGTGAGGGGTCCCGGGGTGTCGCGGAGGGACGGAGTGCGGGCTTCACGGACCGCGGTCGGGGAACCGAGGGCCGTGCGGACGGAGCGCAATGCCGGCGCGGGAGCCGGAGGGACGTGCAGCGGCATGGTGGGTCGCCTCTCATTCGACAGGCATGGTGGCGCAGGGGCGGGGGCGGACGGCGCTGTCAGCTCTCGGGGTCAAAGGGGCGGGGGCATAGGGCCTGTCGCCGAAGTGATGCCTGCCGCGCGGTGTCCGGCACGCATGCTCGCCGAGAGGCCGGAGGGCTCCGGTAGCCTCGCTTCGCTACAAGATCCTTCCGGCGACTTTGCGATCGCACGCACAGGACGCCGCACGGGCCGCCCTTCGGGTTAACGCCGTCACCTCGACGACGGGCCCTGCGACCACGAGCGCCAACTCTCTGCCTCGTTCGCGGAGTTTATACGACACGTGTTCAGCCCGTGTTTCGGCTAGCTGTTCCGCGCATTAAGTGCAAGAGACAATTAGGTCGCCGATACGTGTGTTTGGTCCTGGTTCTCGGCGGGTACCCGTCGATGACCTCGGATTACTCTTCCGAAGTGGACGGCCGGTTCTCGTCGGCGTTTTTCACGACAGAGTCGACCGTGAAGAAAAATGTGGCGCCTCATGCCTAGTGAATGTGCCCGACGAGAGCTGAGTCCAGAGTAGTGCCCGGGGGGCAGGTCCGGGGCGTTATCGATCACATTGCCTGGGCATCATCCCCCGTGACCCGGAACACCGGCGGCCGGTTCTTCGGGCGGCCCAGTCGAGGAGGGAAGCTTCGATGGGGGAGAAGGTCGTGGCGGGGACGATCGGTCTGTCCGACCGCCGACGGTACCGAGAAAAGCTTCAACAGTGCCTGGAGGGGCTGGCGCGGTTGCTGGCGGAGGAGCGGTTCGACCGCCCCAGGAATCTCATGGGCCTGGAGGTCGAGCTGAATCTCGCGGGCTCGGACGGCATGCCGCGAATGATGAATGCGCAAGTACTCGAACGAATCGCGAGCCGCGATTTCCAAACAGAACTCGCCATGTTCAATCTGGAAGTCAACATTGCTCCCCATCGACTCGAAGGCCGGGTATTCGACCGGCTCGCCGAGGAACTGCGGACCTCTCTCGCGTACGCCCACCGGAAGGCGAACGAGGTCGATGCCGGAATCGTGATGATCGGTATTCTGCCGACCCTCGCCCGGGACGACCTGGTCTCCGCGAACCTTTCGGACGTGGACCGCTACACGCTGCTCAACGACCAGATCGTCGCGGCCCGCGGTGAGGACTTCACCCTGGACATCGAGGGCGTGGAGCGGCTCACGTGCACCTCGGCGTCCATCGCGCCCGAAGCGGCGTGCACGTCCGTGCAGTTGCATCTGCAGGTCACACCGGACCGGTTCGCCGACGTGTGGAACGCAGCCCAGATCGCGGCCGCGGCGCAGATCGTCGTGGGCGCCAACTCGCCGTTCCTCTTCGGCCGTGAGCTGTGGCGCGAGTCGAGGCCGCCGCTGTTCCAGCAGTCCACCGACACCCGCCCGCCCGAACTGCAGGCGCAGGGGGTGCGGCCGCGCACCTGGTTCGGCGAACGCTGGATCTCCTCGGCGTACGACCTCTTCGAGGAGAACCTGCGCTTCTTCCCGCCCCTGCTGCCGCTGCGGGACGAGGAGGATCCGATGCGCGTCCTCGACGAGGGCGGCATCCCGAAGCTCGCCGAACTCGTCCTGCACAACGGCACCGTGTACCGCTGGAACCGCCCGGTGTACGGCATCGACGACGGCGTCCCGCATCTGCGGGTCGAGAACCGGGTGCTGCCCGCGGGCCCCACGGTGATCGACGTCGTCGCCAACACGGTCTTCTACTACGGACTCGTGCGCGCCCTCGCCGCGGAGGCGCGGCCGGTCTGGACGCGGCTGCCCTTCGAGGCCGCGGCCGCCAACTTCGACCAGGCCTGCCGGTACGGGATCGACGCGCAACTGGAGTGGCCGCGGCGCGGCAGGTACGGCGGGGTCACGCGCGTCCCCGGGGTGCAGCTGGTGCGCGACGAACTGCTGCCGCTCGCGGCGGCGGGCCTGGACGCGTGGGGCGTCGAGCCGGCCGACCGGGACCTCTACCTCGGGGTGATCGAGGAGCGCTGCAAGCGCGGGGTCAACGGCGCTTCCTGGCAGTCCCGGACGTTCCACCGGGCGCTGGAGAGCAACATGGGGCGGGAGGCGGCGCTGGCCGCCACGACGAAGCGGTACAGCGAGCTGATGCACCTCGGTGAGCCGGTGCACACCTGGCCGGTGGGGCTGCCGGAGCCGGCGGTTCCGCTGGGGTGAGGTCCGTCGGGTGAGGGCGGGTCAGGCCTTGTCGCCCGCCTTCACCACGGCCTTCAGGATCACCGCGTGGATCTGGGACGGGTCGGTGACCAGGTGCCCCGAGCCGCCGGTCGCCTCCGCGATCTCGTTCAGCTCCTTCTTGTCGGCTTCCGGGCCCACGGCGATCGCGATCAGGGGCACGGGACGCTCCGGGTCGGCGATCTTGCGGAGTTCGGCGATCAGGTCGGCGCGCGAGATGCTCCCGGCGTCCTGGTTCACCCCGTCGGTCAGCAGCACCAGCGCGTTGAACTTGCCCTTCGTGTAGGAGGCAGCGGCCTCCTTGTACGCGGCCAGCGTGGTGTCGTACAGGCCGGTCGCGCCGTCCTTGACCGGCTTGAGGTCGCTGAAGGCCGCCGACAGCCGGTCGCGCTGGGTGCTGCCGCCCACCTGGTCGCCGAGCCGGCCGGTCGGGACGAGGACGCGGTAGTCGCGCTTGCCGTCGATCCTCCTGGAGAACTTCCACAGCCCGATCTCGTCCTCCGGGGTGAACGTGGCCAGGGCCTGGAGCAGCGCCGCCTTGGTCACGTCCATCCGGGACTCGCTGGTGCCCGGCACCGGGTCCGACATGGACGAGGAGGCGTCGACGACCGTCGTGATGCGGGCACTCTGGACCGTGATGGTCCACATGCCGAGGGCTTCCTCGATCTCCTTGTCCGTGGCCGGCTTCTCGGGCACCTCGCGGTACGGCTGCGGGGCCCGGCCGCCGGCTTCGGCCACCAGCGCGGCCGGGGTCTCGTCCTCGTCCGTACGGAAGCCGTGCTTCTCCAGGATCCTGCGTCCGTCGGGCTCGCCGAGGAGCGTCATGAACCGCAGCGCGGCCCGGCTCTCGTCCGTGGTCAGGTTGGGCTCGTCGACCAGCGCGAACGGATGGTCGAGCCGGGGCGCGCCGTCCTTCGGGTAGAAGAGGTCGAGATCGTCGCCGCTGTCCGCCGACTCGTTGTACGCGAACGCCGCCTGCTCGGAGAGGATCAGCGCCTGGTTGCGCTTCGGATTGCCCTGCTCGGTGCCGGAGAGGTCGCGCGGCAGGGTGTCCAGGACCTGGCCGTCGCTGTCGGAGGTGCGCTGCGAGAGGGCCTTGGCGGTGGCCGCCGCCAAGGTGTCGCCGCCCTTCGACTTCCCGGCCGTCTGCGCCAGCTGGGTCAGCGCGAGCAGACCCGTGGCGCTGCGCGAGGGGTCGCCTCCGCCGAGCTTGAGCCGGTCGCTCGTCATGGTGACCCCGGCCAGCTCGGTCCAGGAGTACGTCTTCTTGGGCCAGCCGAGGGACTTCGCGGCCGACGGGACCATGGCGACACCGATCGGTGAGGAGGCGACATTGCCCGCCGGTGTCACCGAGATCGACTGGTTGTCGGCCATGACCCTGTCCACCCACACGCCCGAGTCCGGCACCCACGCCTCGAACTCGGTCGCGCTCCTGCGCTTCGACCGGAGGGCGTCGGCGACCTTGTAGGTGTCCTGGGCGGTCACACTGACGTCGAGGCAGCTGCCGTCGGACGTCACGTCGTTGTCCCGGGCGTACTCGGCCGCCTCCTTGAGCGCGGGCGCGATACCGGGAGCCGCGGCGATCCTCAGCCGTACGGTGTCGTCCCAGCAGGACGAGCCGAAGGAGAGCAGGCCGCTGTCGATCGCGGCGACGGTACCGCCGGCGAGGATCGTCACCAGGGCGGTCGCGAGCGCCACATTACGGTGCCGCGTCCGTGACCGGGGGGCGGTGCCGCCCCTGCGCAACCCGTCGGGCAAGCTGTGACGTCCCATGGCGGTGGTGCCCCTCCCTGATCGAGCCCGGAGCCGTTGAAACGGTGAAATGGCCGAATGGTATGGCACACAGGATGTGCACCCCACATGGCGTCCGTCCCTTGACGGCCTGTCACGCACGATCTTCGCAACTTCTTTCGAGACCCTAGCGGGGCGAAGATGGGGATGAGACGGGATTACGCAACTGGAGGCATGAGTGCAGGTGGGGCAGGAGCCGGTGGCTGATTCCTTTGGCGAGGGACAGCCCGGGCGGCGGATCCTCCGCGACGAGACGCTGCTCGTACTGGGGGTCTCGCTCGGGGCCAGCGGGGTCTCCGCGCTGATCAGCTTCGTGGGCTCGGTCACCAGACCGGGAGGCCTGAAGGACCAGGCGGCCACGCTCAACGCCTCGGCCGCCCCGGGCCGTCCCTGGCTCGATCTGGCCTGGCAGCTGTTCGGGATCGCGTCCGCGCTGGTGCCGGTCGCCCTGGTCGCGCACTTCCTGATCCGTGAGGGCAAGGGGCTGCGCACCCTCGGGTTCGACCGCACGCGCCCGTGGTTCGACCTCGCCCGCGGAGCGGGGATCGCCGCCGTCATCGGCAGTACGGGGATCGCCTTCTATCTGGCGGCCCGCGGACTCGGGTTCAACCTCACCGTGGTCCCGGAGGCGCTGCCCGAGGTGTGGTGGAAGTACCCGGTGCTGATCCTCTCCGCGCTCCAGAACTCGATCCTGGAGGAGGTCATCGTCGTCGGGTATCTGCTGCGCCGCCTCGGCCAGCTGGGCTGGACCCCGCTCACCGCGCTGGTGGCCAGCTCGGTGCTGCGCGGCTCGTACCACCTCTACCAGGGCATCGGCGGGTTCATCGGCAACATGGTGATGGGCGTGGTCTTCGTCTATCTCTACCGCCGGTGGGGGCGGATCGGGCCGCTGGTGGTCGCCCACTCGCTCCTCGACATCGGGGCGTTCGTGGGATACGCGCTGCTGGCGGGCAAGGTCGACTGGCTGCCCACCGCTTGAGGGGCGCGCGGCCGGTGTGGGGCACGTGAAGGGGCGTACGGGTGAGCCGTACGCCCCTTTGTCCGTTCTGGGGCCGGTCCGCGCGGCTCAGACGAGCAGGTCGCCCTCGATCACGGTGACCGCGCGGCCCGAGAGCAGGGTGCGGTCGCCCCGGAGTTCCGTACGGACGCGCCCGGAGCGGGCCGAGGCCTGGAGGCCGGTGAGTTCGGTCCGGCCCAGGCGCTCGGACCAGAACGGGGCGAGGGCCGTGTGGGCGCTGCCGGTGACCGGGTCCTCGTCGATGCCGAAGTTCGGGAAGAAGCAGCGGGACACGAAGTCGTAGCCCCGGGAGGGGTCTTCGGCGCGGGCCGTGGCGATGATGCCGCGCTCTGAGTAGCGCCCCAGGGACGCGATGTCCGGCTTCAGGCCCAGGACCGTCTTCTCGTCGGCGAGTTCGACGAGCAGGTCGCCGACGTTCGGGCCGGTGTCATGGGTGGTGAGGGGCTCGGCGCCCAGGGCCTCGGCCACACCCGCCGGGACCTCGACCGCGGTGAGCGGGGCGGTCGGGAAGTCCAGCGTGAGGGAGCCGTCGTCCCCCGGGGTCGCGACGAGCACACCGCTTCTCGTCGCGAACCGTACGGGCCCCTGTACGGCTCCCGTGGTGACCAGCGCATGGGCGGTGGCGAGGGTCGCGTGGCCGCACATCGCGACCTCGGCCGCGGGGGTGAACCAGCGCAGCGCCCAGTCGGCCTCGCCCCCCTCGGGGAGGGGACGGGCGAACGCCGTCTCGGCGTGGTTGACCTCCAGGGCCACGTTCTGGAGCCACGCGTCGTCCGGGAAGGACGCCGAGGCGTCGAAGAGGAGGACCCCGGCCGGGTTCCCGGCGAAGGGGCGGTCGGTGAAGGCGTCGACGATACGAATCCGCATGCGCCCGACGCTAGACGCCGCTCACGGGCGCGGGCCAAGGCCAATCCGGGGCGGGCGGCCCCTTCTGCCCCTCTCTCGGCTGCCTTCTGACGCCTTCTGTGCCTCTTCGGCGCGCCTTCAGCGTGCCGTCTGTCGGGAGGGGCTTGCCGGGCGAGCTATTCCGATATATCGTTGACGCATCGCGACAGATCAACGATGGAATGGAGTGATTGCGATGCGTTCCCATGGAGAGGAATACGGACCGGGCTTCGGCCCCGGTCATGGGCATGGACACGGCCGTGGACGCGGCCGGGGTGGCCCCGGCGGTCCCGGTGAGGGCGGCTTCGAAGGCCGGCGTGGGGCTTTCGGTCCCTTCGGACCCGGCTTCGGTGGTCCCGGCTTCGGCCCGGGCCCCTGGGGCGGGCGCGGAGGCCGGGGCGGACCGCGCGGCAGGGCGCGGCGCGGTGACGTACGCGCGTCGATCCTGGCCCTGCTCAAGGACCGGCCCATGCACGGCTACGAGATGATCCAGGAGATCGCCGAGCGCAGCGGCGGGGCGTGGAAGCCCAGTCCCGGCTCGGTGTACCCCACTCTTCAGCTGCTGGAGGACGAAGGTCTGATCAGCAGCGCGACCGAGGGCGGCAAGAAGCTGTTCTCGCTGACCGAGGAAGGTCGCGCCGCGGCCGACGAGGGTGCGGACGCACCCTGGGAGGACGCGGGGCGCGGGGTCGACTGGGAGGCGCTGAGCGACATCCGGCAGGCCGGCTTCGGTCTGATGGAGGCGTTCGGGCAGGTCTGGAAGACCGGCAGCAAGGAGCAGCGCGAGAAGGCGCTGGCCGTCATCAACGAATCACGCAAGAAGCTGTATCTGATCCTCGCCGACGAGGACTGATGGGGCACCCGGCCGAACAGGCCGTGGCAAGGGGGGTACCTCGACCGCGAGGTACCCCCTGTGTGGCTGGGGGACGGAGTGGGGGCTGCGTGCGTGTGGAAATGTCTGTGGGGGTGGCGGGGGATCCTTCAGGAGACGAGCCCGCTCAGTTTGCGCAGGGACTCGTCGAGGGCCGCCGTCGCCGAGTCCTTGAGCTTGCCCGCCATCAGTGAGACGGCGGCGCCGGTGAACTCGCCGTCGATGCGGACCGTGGTGGCGTCCCCGTCCGGGATCAGGGTGTAGCGCGTGGCGACCGTCACGGACATGGGCCCCTTGCCGCGGATCGCGAGCGTACGGGCCGTCTCCAGTTCCTCGATGGTCCAGTTGACCTCGGCGGGAAAGCCCATGAGCTTCATGTTCTCCTCGAAGGTGCCGCCGACCGCGAGGGTCTCGGGGCCGCCCTTGGGGAAGCTGGTGTGGGTGGAGTTCCACTCGCCGTACGAGGAGAAGTCCGTGAGCTGCGCCCAGACCTTCTCCGCGGGCGCCTCGATCCGTGCTTCCGCGCTGACTTCGGCCATGCGGCCACCCCTTTGTCTCGGGCGCTGCGCCGGGCGCAGCTGGCTACGGTGTCGCGGAACGTAGCCGTAGAACCCTGAACATTCAATACTGATGAACCGTCAGAGAATGTGGAGGTGCCGCCGCGGGCTCAGTGCATCCGTCGTATCACCGCCGCGTCGAACACGTCCCACGCGCGCGGGAAGGGGCCTTCGTCGTGGCAGTGCCACGCCTCCCAGAACAGGTCGGCGAGCAGCGCGTCCTCGGGTGCGTAGACCCGGTACACGTACTGTCTGCCGTCCACCGACGGCAGGGCCACCAGCCAGCACCCGCTCTCCATGCCCGTGTGGACGAGCGCCGGAGCGAGACGGTTGCGCAAGGGGCGCGGAGCAAAGCGGCGCGCGCTGCTCAGGGGAAAACAGCGTGATGTCATCCGTAAGGAGGAGGAGCCGGACACCGGTGCCCACCCTGTGTCGGACGCGGAAATGCTTCCCCACGAGGATGACCGGATGCCGCCGGGCTGATGAGGTGGGAGTCGTGCAACACCGTCTTCCCCACAGTCCCCACCAGCAGGCCGCCGAGCGCGGCCCGGTGGGCCCCGATGTCGAGGCCCGCCTCAGTGCCGAGCTGGCGGCGATGGTCGCGAGCGCGCGCAGAAGGGCGTTGCGGGACGGTGACCGGCAGATCGACACGGCTCACCTGCTGCACACGCTCCTGGAGTCGGACCCCGAGGTGCGCGAGGCCTTCGAGAGTGGCCCGCAGGTCGCCCGGCTGCTCGGCTACCTCGTCCAGCGCAGCATCGGCTACGGGCTCCGCTGGCAGAGTTCCGTCGAGGACTCCGGCGCGGTGCCGACGGTGACCGGCGACGGGTGGTCGCCGGTCGCGGCCGGCGTCATGGCGGCCGCGTACGGACGTGCCGTGCGGCGGGGCGACCCGTTCGCGGACGGTGTCGACCTGCTCGCCGCGCTCGTCGCCGAACCCGAGTCGCGCGCCGTGGAAGTGCTGGGACGCGCGGGGGTCGACGTGCGGGAGCTGCTGGTGCGCCTCGACGGCGTGGCGGAGCGGCGCCGGGGTCTCGAAGCCTGAAGCCCGAGTACCGAGTCCGAGTCGCCGGTGGGCCCGGCGGGTACGGGCGTGCGCGCGTCCAGTCGTTGAGACAGGTGTCAACGGGGGTGACGCTCATGTCCTCGCCTGTCATCATGTGCCGGTGCATACGTCAGAGATCAGCCGGGTCAACCGTGGCAGAGGCGTCGGGCTGGGACTCGCGCTCGGGTCGGCGGTCGCCTTCGGCGGCTCCGGTGTCGCCGCCAAGCCGCTGATCGAGGCGGGCCTGGATCCCCTGCACGTCGTCTGGCTGCGCGTCGCGGGCGCCGCACTGGTCATGCTGCCGCTGGCCGTACGCCACCGGAATCTCGTGCGCGAGCGCCCCGCGCTGCTCGCCGGGTTCGGACTGCTGGCCGTCGCCGGTGTCCAGGCCTTCTACTTCGCCTCCATCTCCCGGATCCCCGTCGGCGTCGCACTGCTCGTGGAGTACCTCGCGCCCGCGCTGGTCCTCGGGTGGGTGCGGTTCGTGCAGCGCCGGCCCGTCACCCGTGCCGCGGCCCTCGGCGTCGTCCTGGCCGTCGGCGGTCTCGCCTGTGTCGTCGAAGTGTGGGCCGGGCTGAGTTTCGACGTCCTCGGGCTGCTGCTGGCGCTCGGCGCCGCGTGCTGCCAGGTCGGCTACTTCGTCCTGTCCGACCAGGGCGGTGACGCGGGGGAGGAGGCACCGGCCCCGCTCGGCGTCATCGCGTACGGACTGCTCGTCGGCGCGCTCGTCCTGACGCTCGTGGCGCGGCCGTGGGGCATGGACTGGTCGGTCCTCGGGGGCGGTGCGGAGATGGACGGGACGACCGTGGCCGCCTCGCTGCTCCTGGGGTGGATCGTGCTGATCGCGACGGTCGTCGCCTACGTGACCGGCGTGCTCGCGGTGCGCAGGCTCTCGCCGCAGGTGGCCGGAGTCGTGGCGTGTCTGGAGGCGGTCATCGCGACCGTGCTCGCCTGGGTCCTGCTCGGGGAGCATCTCTCGGCGCCGCAGATCGTCGGCGGGGCGGTGGTGCTGTGCGGTGCCTTCATCGCGCAGACGTCCGCGCCGACCAAGGGGTCGCAGGCTCCGGTGGCGCACGGCGTGGGCGGCGCGGACGGTTCGGACGGCGCGGAGGGTGCGGACGGCGTGGACGGCGTCGCGAGGGAGCGGCTGTCCGGGCGGGGCATCGCCGGTTAGGGCTGTGCGCAGGTGGTCCCGGCCGGGCCGTCCGAAGGCGCCGTGACCTGCCCTGTCGGCCCGCCTCGGTATGTCCGACCGTGCTGTGCGGGCCCACCCCTGTAGGGCCCGTACGGCACGGTCGGACACGAGGGAGGTCCGGTGCCGGAGCCGGTGTCAGGCCCGGCGGCGCCTCATCAGTTGCTCTCGCGCCGCCGCGTCCCGGGGGCCACCCCTCGCGGACAGTTCGGCGGCGACACGGTTCTGGACTTCCTCCGTACGGTGATTCGCGTACTTGAATTTCGCCCGTACGCCGGTCACTTCGAGCCGGAGGCCGCGGATCCCGGGCAGGAGGCGGCCGTACGGGGCCTCCCCGACGGCGGCTTCGGCGGAACCGCCCTCCGGCTGGAAGTGACCGACCTGGCGGTTCAGCAGTTCGGCCTTCTCGGCGGGGTCGTCCACCACGTGCGCGGTGCAGCGGAGTTGCACCGCCGCGTAGAAACTCGTCGGGGTGCCGTGCTCGGAGGGGGTGCCGGGCGGTGCCTGCCAGGGACCGGGGACGTACACGTAGTCGTCGACCACGCTCAGGGTCACGACCGGATCGGCCAGGAGGGCGGGCCACAGCGGGTTCGGCCGGGCCAGATGGGCGAGCACCTCGCCGCGGTCGGGGTCGTGGACGAAGTGGAGCGGCTGGACGTGCGGTGGCTCGCCGGGCAGGCCGTTCACCGCGAGCTGTCCGAAGTCGTGGACGGCCAGCCACCGCTGCCACTCGCAGTCGTCGTGGGGCGCGTCCCAGGGATGTATGAGCATCAGAGGGTCGTCAGGTAGTCCGGGACCCCGATGCCCGGAGCCAGGTCGTCGGCCGGTACGGGGGCTCCGTAGGTCGTGCGGACGGGGAGGACTCCGGTCCAGTGAGGCAGGCCGAGGTCCTCGGGCTCGTCGTTCGGGCCGCCGGTGCGCAGCTTCGCCGACACCTCGTCGAGGTCGAGCCGCAGTACGGAGGTCGCGGCCAGCTCCTTGGCGTTGGCGGCCCGTGAGTCGGACGAGCGGCCGGGCACCACGTGGTCGACCAGTGCGTCCAGGGCCTGCCGCTTCTCCTGCGGGTCCGTCACCTGGTGGGCCACGCCGTGCACCACGACGGAGCGGTAGTTGATCGAGTGGTGGAAGGCCGAGCGGGCCAGCACGAGCCCGTCCACATGGGTGACCGTGAGGCAGACCTGCAGACCCGGGTCGCTCTGCCCCGCCATGCGCAGCGGGCGCGAACCGGTCGAGCCGTGCACGTAGAGCCGCTCGCCGACCCGCCCGTACAGCGTGGGCAGCACGACGGGCGCCCCGTCGCGGACGAACCCGAGATGGCAGACGTACCCCTCGTCGAGGATCGCGTGCACCATCTCGTGGTCGTACGCGGCGCGCTCCCGGGAGCGGGTGGGGACCGTGCGGTCGGTCGGGGTGTAGGTGGCGGGGCGCGGGGTGGCCGTCTCCGTCATGGGGTTCTCCAGGTCGGCGTCGTCGGTGCTCGCAGGTGTGCGCCGGGTGCGGGGCGGTCCGCCGGGGCGGGTGCGTTCGGCTTGCGTCGCTTTTTGCACTAGTGCATACTCTGCTTTGTGCTAGGAGAGTATCGGATCGAAGGCAGGCGCGCAGCCGAGATTGCGGCCAGTGTCGAGCGTGCGGTGGGGTCGGGGGAGCTGGAGCCGGGGCAACTGCTGCCGCCGATGCGGGAGTTGGCGTCCCGGCTGGAGGTGAATCCGAATACCGTCGCGGCCGCCTACCGCACCCTGCGTGAACGCGGAGTCATCGAGACCGCGGGCCGGCGCGGCAGCCGTGTGCGCTCCAAGCCGGTGACGACCGCGCGGGAACTGTCCCGGCTGGACGTCCCGCCCGGCGTACGGAATCTGTCGGACGGCAATCCGGACCCGGCCCTGCTGCCCTCCCTCCGTGAGGCGTTCGCGGCGGCGGCGGAGTACGCGGACCGTGAACCGACGCTCTACGGAGAGGCCTCCGTGGACCCGGAACTGGCCCGGCTCGCCCGCGCCGACCTGGACACGGACGGAGTGCCGGACGGGCCGGTCGTGGTCGCCTCGGGGTCGCTCGACGGCATCGAGCGGGTACTGGTCGCGCACCTCAGGCCGGGGGACGCGGTCGCGGTGGAGGATCCCGGCTGGCACAGCGTGCTCGACCTCGTCCCCGCGCTCGGGCTGCGGGCCGTGCCCGTCCGGGTCGACGGCGAGGGGCCGCTGCCCGACGCCGTACGGGCCGCCCTGGAGGGCGGTGCGCGGGCGCTGATCGTCACCGACCGCGCGCAGAACCCGACCGGCGCCGCGGTGAGCGCCACGCGCGCGCGTGCGCTGCGGGCCGTGCTGGAGCGGTACCCGGAGACCCTGCTCGTCGAGGACGACCACGGGCACCGGATCGTCGATCTGCCCCTGCATCCGCTGGCCGGAGCGACCCGGCACTGGGCCTTCACCCGCTCGGTCGCCAAGGCCTACGGGCCCGATCTGCGGCTGGCCGTGCTGACCGGAGATCCGGTCACCATGGACCGGGTGCAGGGGCGGCAGCGGCTGGGGCCGGGGTGGGTCAGCCGGTTGCTTCAGCGGGCCGTGGTGCGGCTGTGGTCGAGCGGTGCCGTGGACACGGCGGTCGTGGCGTCGGCCTACCGGCTCCGGCGCGACGCGCTGATAGGTGCGCTCGCCGAGCGGGGGGTCGGGGCGCAGGGGTGCAGCGGGATGAACGTGTGGGTGCCCGTTCCGGACGAGACCGGGGCGGTTGCACGGCTGCTGCACTCGGGGTGGGCGGTGGCTGCTGGGGCGCGCTTTCGTACGGACGCGCCTCCTGGGTTGCGGATCACCGTTTCCACGCTTGCGCCGGGTGAGGTGGGGGTTTTGGCGGATGCGGTTGCTGGGGCGGTGGGGGTGGGGCCGGGGCGGCGGTATGTCTGAGGGGGTGTGCCGGCCGGTGGGGGTCACGTCGGGTTTTCGCCCCCGCCGCCCCTACCCGTTCCCGTCAACGACTCGGGGGCGCTGTCCCCGAACCCCCGGTCCTCAAACGCCGGACGGGCTGAATACGTTTCAGCCCGTCCGGCGTTTGAGGACGAGCGCGAAGCGCGACAGGGGGGCGAGGGGGCGCAGCCCTCATGCAGTGACGGGAAGGGTAGGGGCGGCGGGGGCGAGGTCGGTTTCACGGTCGGGTCCGCCGGGGCTGGGTCAGTGCCGCGCCCGTCAGGACGATCGCGGCGCCCACCGGTGTCGACCATGTCAGGGGCTCGCCGAGGATCGCGACGCCCGCGGCGGTGGCGATGACCGGGATGAAGTACGTGACCATCTGGGCCGTGGTCGGGCCGACCTCGGAGACCAGGCCGTACTGGACGAGGAAGGCGAAGCCCGTGCCGAGGGTGCCCAGGGCGATCACCGCGATGAGCGGGACGAGCGTGAAGTGCGTCGGGGTGGTCGTGAACAGCGGGGTCACGACGGCCAGTTGCGCCGTCGCGAGGAGCAGTTGAGCGCCGGTCAGTGACAGGTTCGAGTGGCTGGAGCCGGCCAGCGTACGCCGGACGTAGATCCAGCCGATCGGGTAACTGAGCGAGGCCAGCAGCGCCATCGTGGTGCCCGCGGCGTCCAGGCCGTGGAAGCCCTGCCAGGCGCCGAGCACCGTCAGCACGCCGAGGAATCCGATGCCGAGGCCCGCCACCCGACGGCGGGTCGGCCGGTCCTCGGAGAGGGCCACCATCGACAGCGCCATGCCCCACAGGGGTGAGGTCGCGTTGCAGATGCCCGCCAGGGTGGACGGGATCGTCAGCTCGGAGTACGCGAACAGCGAGAACGGCAGGGCGTTGAGGAGCAGGGCTCCCACCGCGAGGTGTCCCCAGGTGCGCAGCCCGCGCGGCAGCCGCTCACGCTTCCAGGCCATCGCCGCGGCGAGTACCAGCGTGCCGAAGAACAGTCGGCCGAACGTCACCTGGAACGGGGCGTAGCCGTCCGTGCCCACCTTGATCAGAAGGAAGCTGAAACCCCAGACGAGGGAGAGGGCGCCGAAACGCAGACGCCAGCCGAGAGCCGGGCGGGGCGGGGGCGAGGGGGTGATGGGTGCGGCGAGGAGGGGCGTGCGGGGCTCGGTCGGGGCGCTCATGCGTCTCACCCTGGCTGAAGCAATCTATTAGAACAAGCGAGACTTTTGGTCCGGTATCGCGTAGCATCGCTTACATGTTGAATCTGGAGCGGCTGCGTACTCTCGACGCCCTCGCCCGCCACGGCTCGGTCGGCGGCGCGGCCGACGGGCTGCATGTGACGACCTCGGCGGTCTCCCAGCAGATGTCCAAGCTGGAGCGCGAAGTGGGGCAGCAGCTGCTCGCGAAGAACGGGCGGGGGGTGCGCCTGACCGACGCCGGGCGGTTGCTCGCCGACCATGCCGCCCGGATCCTGTCCCAGGTCGAGCTCGCCCAGTCCGATCTGGAGGCACAGCGCGGGCAGGTGGTGGGGGAGCTGCGGCTGTCCGCGTTCCCCACGGCCGCGCGCGGGCTGTTCCCCGCGGCCCTGGCCACGCTGCGCGCCGAGCATCCCGGACTGCGTGTCCGCTCACGCGAGCTGGAGCCGGAGGACGGGGTGGCCGGGGTGCTGCGCGGCGACATCGATCTGGCGGTGGTGCTCGACTGGTACAACAGGCCGCTGCCCCTGACCGAGGGACTGGTCAAGGCCTCGCTCCTCGACGACCCCGCCGATGTGGCGATGCCCGCGGATCACCGCCTCGCCGATCGCCCGGAGGTGGATCTGGAGGACTTCGCAGAGGACGAGTGGATCGCCTGGGAGGAGGGCGAGTTCTGTCATGAGTGGCTGCTCTTCACCCTGCGGGGCAAGGGGATCGAGCCGGTGATCGCCCACCGCGCGGAGGAGCATCACACCCAGCTCGCCCTGGTCGCGGCGGGGCTGGGTGTGTGTGTCGCGCCCAGACTCGGGCGCGGTCCGGTGCCGGCGGGGGTGCGGACGGTCCCGGTGCGGCACCGGGTCACCAGACACGTGTACGCGGTGTGGCGGGCGGACGCCGACCGTCGCCCCTCGATCAGAGCGGTGGCGGACGCGCTGCGGACGGCGGGGGCGGCGTACGGGTGAGGCGGCGTACGGGTGGCATGCCACGGACGACGACAGGGTCCGCCCTCACCGGCCCTGTCGGCTCCCGCGCCGCCTCCAATGTCACAGGCTGTCACCGGTCCGCCAAGACCCTCCCCCTGTCACAGGTCGGCGATCTTGCGGAAGTCCCAGGAGGCCGTCGCCTCGGGCGTCAGGCGCATCCAGGCATGTCTGCCGTCGTGCGGCAGCTCGTCCACACCGAAGTTCTTGCGGGCGAACAGCCGCTCCACGGAATCGAGTTCGGGGCAGGGTTCACCCGTGCGCGGCACCTCGCCGACGAACTCGACCGAGCCCGACAGCTCCACGCCCCGCAACTGGTCGTACTCCTCGCCGGTGTCCACGACCACGGCCACCCGCGGATCGCGGCGCAGGTCGGCCCATCGCTTGCTGCGCGTGATCGAGTACAGCCAGAGCGACTTGCCGTCCCAGACGAACCAGAGCGTGCTGACATGCGGGGCGCCGTCCGCGGAGACGGTCGCGACGCGGCATGTGCGCTGGGTGGTCAGGAACTCGTCCAGCTCCTCGGGCGTCATCATGATTCTTCGTCCCCGGCGCTGAGTGGCGGCCATGCAGTTCCCTCTTCTCCGACGGTGACGACTACTCCTGCGCGGTGTCTGATGCCGCGTCAGGAAAGCATGGGTCGTCTTCCGTCCGTACGCAATGGTGGTTACGCTCGCCCGCCACCGCCGGTCGTACCGACCTGGTTCGGGCGGACCGGGAAGACCGTTCGCGACAGGGGAAGCCATGCCGTCGTACGAAGCGCTCAGCGAACTCCTCGATCCCGCGACCACGGTGCTGCTGACCGTCGAGTGCCAGCAGGGTGTCGTCGGCCCGGACAGCGCGCTGCCGGAACTCGCCAGGGAGGCCCGTTCGTCGGGAGTGCTGGACCGGATCGCACGCCTGGTGGCCGCGGCCCACGAGAGCGGCGTACAGGTGATGCACGCGGTCGCCGAGCGCCGCCCGGACGGCCGCGGCGCCAACCACAACGCCCGGCTGTTCCGCGCGGCCGAACGGCTCCCGGTGCAGCAACTGGCCGGCAGTACGGCGGTCCGGGTCGCGCCGCCCGTGGAGGTCGCCGCGGAGGACCTCGTCGTACGCCGCCTGCACGGTCTGTCGCCCCTCGCGGGCACCGACGTCGACGCGCTGCTGCGCAATCTGGGCTGCCGCACGCTCGTCGTGACCGGTGTCTCCGCCAATGTGGCCGTGCCCAACACGGTGTTCGACGCCGTGAACCGCGGCTACACCGCCGTGGTCCCGGGGGACGCCATCGCGGGTGTGCCCTCGGACTACACCCCCGCGATGATCCGCAACACGCTCGCCCTGGTGGCCACCATCACCACCACGGACGACGTGCTGACCTGCTTCAAACGGCCCCGCCGGGTCAGGCGAGCGTGATCGAGTCCCCGCTCACCTTGATGTTGGCGGCGGTCAGGCCGCTGGTCGCGGGCCCCTTCTTGACGGCGCCGTCCGCGACGCTGAACTGGCTGCCGTGGGCGGGGCAGGTGATGAGGCCGTTGTCCACGCTGTTCACGCGCTGCTGCTGGTGCGGGCACACCGTGGAGAAGGCCTTGAACTCGCCTGCCGTCGGCTGGGTGACCACCACGGACTGGTCGGCGAAGACCTTCCCGCCGCCCTCCGGGATGTCGGTGGTCTTGGCGAGTGCCGTACCGCCGGCGGATCCGGTCGACGCGTCGGAGGAGGAGTTCGAGGAGGTGCCGGACGACGAGTCGTCGGAGCCCCCGCAGGCGGTCAGTGCGGCGGCCAGCCCGGCCCCGCCCAACGCTGCCAGGACGGTGCGACGACAGAGTGCCGGAGCAGGCTGAAGCGATTCGCTGGACATAGTGGCGGTCCCTTCCACAGATGTGCAGGTGTGCAGAGGTACAAGTGTGCAAATGCAAGGTTGTGCGTTTGCGTGGATGTGCGTCGATCCGACTAGGTGTACGGGCACGTCACCCGCATGGTTCAGGCGGTCCGGAGATCGAGCGACTTCTTGATGAAATCGAGATCCATTCGGAGCAGGGTGTCTATCACGCCTTCCTGTGCCACCAGATGAGTCGCGCCTGCCAATGGGAGCACGCTGTGGGGCCGACCGGCCGCCAGCAGGGCCGCCGAGAACCGCAACATATGTGCCGGGAACACATTGTCGTCGGCCATCCCATGGACGAGCTTCAAGGGGCGCGTGAGTTTATGGGCGTGCGCCACCAGTGAGCACCGGTCGTAGTGGTCCGGTTGTACGTCCGGATGCCCCAGGTAGCGCTCCTTCCAGTGCGTGTCGTACAGCCGCAGATCGGTCGGCGCAGCGCCCGCGACGGCGGCGTGGAACACATCGGGCCGGTGCAGTACGGCTCCCGCCGCGAGATAGCCGCCGAAGGACCAGCCGCGGATGGCCACCCGGCCCGTGTCCAGTTCCGGGAAGAGCTCCGCGGCGGCGCGTACGGCGTCGGCCTGGTCCTCGACGACCGGCATCAGCTGGTCGCCGTGGATGGCCGTCTCCCAGGCCCGGTCGCGCCCCGGAGTGCCGCGCCCGTCGACCGACAGCACCGCGAACCCCTGATCGGCGAACCACTGGTTCACGGCGTGGTGCCACCTGGTCGCCTTCACGACCGTCTGCATTCCCGGCCCGGAGTAGGAGTGCACGATCACCGGGAGACGGCCCCGACGGTCCGCGGCCCGGTCCGAGTCCATCTCCGGGTCCAGCTGCGACTCCCGCTCCGACTCCGGCTCCGATGCCCCGGGCTCGTACGACGTCGGCAGATACAGTGCCGCGCGCAGTGCGCGTGCGCCGAGCGTCAGGAAGCGGGGGCGCGGCCGGGTCACGGGGCGTTCGGCCAGTACTTCGATCCGCCCGGCCGGGACGCCGTCCCGCAGCACGGTCACCGTCTGCCCGTCGAGCGTCGAACTGTCCAGCACGACGGTGCCGCCTCCGACGGCGGCGTGGTGCACGCCCGGCTCGTCGGTCAGCCGGGCGAAGCCGTTCTCCGGGTCGTACGACCACACGTGCGCCTCGGTCGGCTCCTCGGCGGCCATGAAGTAGAGCCGCCCGCCCGCCGCACCGAGCAGTTCGTGGACGTACATGCCCTGCGGTGTACGGACCCCGGTTCCGGTCATCCGCAGTCCGCGGGTCCCCTCCTGGGTGGTGAGGACGAGACCGGTGGCCGCGGTGGAGGCGGGAGTTCCGGGGACGAACTCCAGCCAGGCGGCGTCCGTCAGGTGGTGCAGCGTCGTGGTCGCTCCGGTCGCCGGATCGATGCTCAGCACGTACGCCGAACGCTGGTCGCGGGTCTGTACGACGGCGAGGGGCCCGGCCGCGCCCCAGTCCGCCTGCGCGAGGTACTCGAAGGCCGGGTCGGTCCACTCCCCGCCCGGATGCGACACGGCCTCCTTGGGAAGGTCCACGTCGACGCGACCGCCGTCGAGGCCCACGACGTGCAGGGACAGTCGTGCGTTGGCGGTGCCCGCGGCCGGGTACCGGATCGCGCGCGGGGGACGCCCGGGGTGCGCCGGATCGCCGATGTACCACTGCTGTACGGGCGAGTTGTCGACCCGCACCACCAGCAGCGCGTCCCCGTCCGGCGACCACCAGAAGGACCGTGCGCGGTCCAGCGACTCGGCCGACACGTGGTCGGAGAGCCCGTAGGTGACCTCCGGGTCCTCCGGCCCGGCCAGTGCGCGGTCACCGGTGCCGTCGGCGCGTACGACACGCAGGGTGCCCCCGCTCACGTACGCGATGTGTGTGCCGTCGGGGCTGGGGCGCGGGGTGACGACCGGGCCCGCCGTGGGGATCCGGCGGGGGACGCCCTCGTCGGTGCGTACGGTCCACAGGGCGCCCGCGAGGGCGAACGCGACCAGGCGGACGGCCGCGTCGGTGGCGTACGAGACGATTCCGGCGCTGGTCTCGCGGGCCCGTTCGCGGCGGATCCGTTCGGCCTCCGGGACCTCGCCGGCGTCGCTGCTGTCGCCGAGGGCGAGCGGGTCGGCGAGCGTCCGTTCCCCGCCGGTCTCGTACAGCCAGAGCAGGCTCGTCGTGGAGCGGCCGCTCGCGGTACGCACGAAGAGCACACGCTCGCCGTCGGGCGAGACGGTGAAACCGCGCGGCACACCGAGGGAGAAACGCTTCGTCCGGGCGAACTGCAGGGGCAGGTCTTCGGCGGTCACGGGCACAGGGGTTCCCTTCGGGAGGATGGATTCATACGCGGCCGGGCGCCGGCTCGACCCCGGCCGGTCCCGTCGCTCAGCGCTCAGGGCTCACCGGGAGAGCTGTCCCGGTCGCCCGGGAGTGAGTTCCCTACGGCCGCGTCATCGCGCCGCCGCGGCGAGGAGAGCGTGTGTCACCTTCTCGGAAGCGGAAGCGGAAGCGGAAGCCGTCACCGACTCCGAGGCGGCGCTCACGTCGGCGGTCTTCCAGCCGTGCGTCCCCGCGAAGTTCTCGTACTCGCGTGCGCGGTCGGACCGGAGGTCCAGGAAGGTCTGACCGGGGTCTCCGCCGAAGGCATGATAGTTGTCGAACACCCCGATACCGTCGGCTATTTTGACCGCAGCTACGCGCGGGGCTCCGGCCACCGGGATCGGGGAGCCTCCGGAGGGCGGCTGCCGCAGCCCCTATAACCTGGGGAAATGCTGACAGAAGTCACCGCGACCCGCTACATCACGCCCCTGCGTGAGGGCGGCTCGCTGCCGGGGCTCGTCGAGGCCGACGACCTCGGTACGTACGTCATGAAGTTCACCGGCGCCGGACAGGGGCGCAAGACCCTCGTCGCGGAGGTCGTCTGCGGTGAGCTCGCCCGGCGCCTGGGGCTGCGCGTACCGGGGCTCGTCACGATCGGGCTCGATCCGGTCATCGGACTCGGCGAACCCGACACGCAGGTGCAGGAGTTGCTCAAGTCGAGCGGCGGACTGAACCTCGGGATGGACTTCCTCTCCCGAGCGATCGGCTTCGACTCCCTCGTCCACGAGGTGAGCCCGGAGGAAGCCGGGAAGGTCGTCTGGTTCGACGCGCTGGTCAACAACGTCGACCGGTCGTGGCGCAACCCCAACATGCTGTTCCGGGACGGCGATCTGTGGCTCATCGACCACGGCGCCACCATGATCTGGCACCACAACTGGCCGGGCACACAGGCCTCGGCGGCCAAGCCGTACGACGCCACCGACCACGCCCTCGCCCCCTTCGGGCCCGACATCCCGGCCGCCGCCGCGGAGTTGGGGCCGCGCGTCACGGAGGACCTGCTCGCCGAGGTGACCGCCGCGATCCCCGAGGAGTGGCTGAAGGACGAGCCCGGCT
Source organism: Streptomyces liliiviolaceus (assembly GCF_018070025.1). Taxonomy (NCBI): domain Bacteria; kingdom Bacillati; phylum Actinomycetota; class Actinomycetes; order Kitasatosporales; family Streptomycetaceae; genus Streptomyces; species Streptomyces liliiviolaceus. The sequence continues at coordinate 791,099 of NZ_JAGPYQ010000002.1, read as the reverse complement.
TCGACTCGGCCGACGCGCTCCGGCAGGCGTATGCGCGGCCGCTCCTCGCCCGCGCCGCCACCATCCACGAGCGCATCCGCCTCCAGGGCGGAACCAGCGGAACCAGTGGTACCAGCGGTACCAGTAACGTCAGTGGCATCGGCATCCGGAAGGGCACGAAGTGAGCGAGCGCGACGGCCGGGAAAGCCGTGGGGGCGACGTCGTGGACGCCGCCGACCGGGTCGTCTACGAGTACGCGGTGCTGCGCGTCGTGCCGCGCGTCGAGCGGGGGGAGTACTTCAACGCGGGCGTGCTCGTGTACTGCCGCGCGCACTCCTTCGTGGCCGCCCGCACCCATCTCGACGAGACCAAGCTGCTCGCGCTCGACCCGGCGGCGGACGCGCCCGGCGTACGGGCCGCGCTGCGGGCCGTCGAGGGGGTCTGCGCCGGGGGCGCGGCGGCCGGGCAGGCCGCGGGCGACGACGCCGGACGCCGCTTCCGCTGGCTGATCGCGCCCCGCTCCACGGTCGTGCAGCCGGGGCCCGTCCACACCGGACTCACCGCCGATCCCGAGGCCGAGACGGCACGCCTGCTCGACCTGCTCGTCAGGTGAGGCATCACCTTTCCGCCGGGGACGGGCCACCTCCGGGCCAGGTAATGGATCACATGGGCGCGGTGTGCCGTTGACACTGGGTGCCAAGGCTTCTAGCGTCTCGTCCGTTGAAGGTACTAAGCGGTCGCTCACCAGTGGGGTGTACCGTTCAAGGGCTTCCCCAAGGGCGAGGAGAACCAGCAATGTCCACCACTGAGCAGCGCGTCGCCGTAGTCACCGGTGCCGCGCGCGGCATCGGCGCCGCGACCGCCGTACGACTGGCCGCCGAGGGCCGTGCCGTCGCGGTGATCGACCTCGACGAGGCCGCGTGCAAGGACACCGTCGAGAAGATCACCGCCGCCGGCGGCAGGGCGATCGCGGTGGGCGCCGACGTCTCCGACGAGGCGCAGGTCGAGGCCGCCGTGGCGCGGGTCGCCCAGGAGCTCGGGGCGCCGACGATCCTGGTGAACAACGCGGGCGTGCTCCGCGACAACCTGCTGTTCAAGATGAGCGTGTCCGACTGGGACACGGTCCTGAACGTGCACCTGCGCGGCTCCTTCCTGATGACGCGGGCCGTCCAGAAGTACATGGTGGAGGCCAAGTTCGGCCGGGTCGTCAACCTCTCCTCGTCCTCGGCGCTCGGCAACCGCGGCCAGGTCAACTACTCCGCCGCCAAGGCCGGTCTGCAGGGCTTCACCAAGACCCTCGCCTTCGAGCTCGGCAAGTTCGGCGTCACCGCGAACGCCGTGGCGCCCGGCTTCATCGTGACGGACATGACCGCCGCGACCGCCGAGCGCGTCGGCATGGGCTTCGAGGAGTTCCAGGCCGCGGCCGCCACCCAGATCCCGGTCCAGCGCGTGGGCAACCCGGACGACATCGCCAACGCGATCGCCTTCTTCACGGGCGACGCCGCCGGATTCGTCTCCGGCCAGGTGCTGTACGTCGCCGGCGGACCGCTCAACTAGGACTGGGGACAGGGACATGACCACTGTGGAACTCTCGGGCAAGGTCGCCCTCGTCACCGGCGCCAGCCGCGGCATCGGCTACGGCGTCGCGCAGGCGCTGCTCGCCCGTGGCGACCGGGTGTGCATCACCGGCCGCAACGAGGACGCCCTCAAGGAGGCCGTCGAGCAGCTCGGCGCCGACCGTGTCATCGGCGTCGCGGGCAAGGCCCACGACGAGGCCCACCAGGCCGTCGCCGTCGAGCGCACCATGGAGGCGTTCGGCCGCGTCGACTTCCTGGTCAACAACGCCGGTACGAACCCGGTGTTCGGGCCGATCGCCGACCTCGACCTCAATGTGGCGCGGAAGGTGTTCGAGACCAACGTCGTCTCCGCGCTCGGCTTCGCCCAGCAGACGTGGAAGGCGTGGCAGAGCGCGAACGGCGGCGCGATCGTCAACATCGCCTCGCTCGCGGGCGTCTCGGCCTCGCCGTTCATCGGCGCGTACGGCATGAGCAAGGCCGCGATGATCAACCTGTCCCTGCAGCTGGCGCACGAGTTCGCGCCGCTGGTGCGCGTCAACTCGATCGCGCCCGCCGTGGTCAAGACCAAGTTCGCGCAGGCCCTGTACGAGGGCCGCGAGGAGGAGGTCGCCTCGGCGTACCCGCTCGGCCGGCTGGGGGTCCCCTCCGACATCGGGGGCGCCGCGGCGTTCCTCACCTCGGAGCAGTCGGACTGGATCACCGGGCAGACGCTCGTGGTCGACGGCGGGATCTTCCTCAACGCGGGAGTGTCCTGACCGGTGACGACAATAAATTCGGCGTTTTAAACCCTGCGTCGTACACGGGTTTTCCACACGGAAAATTCATGCGGAAAGCGGATATGTTCCGCACAGATTCCAAACAAGAGTCGCAGAGCCGAAAAAAATCGAACAAATGATGTTCGTGCACGTCAAGTGCCCCGCCGTCAGAGCCGTTTGACGGGCGGGGCACTGCGATATGGTCCTGCCCACTTTGGCGGGGCTCATCGAGGAGCGTGCGCGTGTTGAAGCGGAACCGGTCTCTGCGGCACTTGTCGGTGATCGCGTCCATCACCTCCATATCCCTGGTCACGGGGTGCGGAGTGTTCTCCTCGGACTCGGCCGAGGGCGAGGGTCCGATCATCGTGGGCACGACCAGCGCACCCAGCACCCTCGACCCCGCCGCGTCCTGGGACGGGTCGTGGGAGCTGTTCCGCAACATCTACCAGACCCTCCTCAGCTACCCGGCCGGCGCGTCCGCGCCCGAGCCGGACGCCGCCGAGAGCTGCCGCTTCACCGACAACTCGAACCGCACGTACAGCTGCAAGCTGCGGGAGGGGCTGTCCTTCTCCGACGGGCACGCGCTCGACGCCGAGGCCGTGAAGCACTCCATCGACCGCATCCGCAAGATCGCCGTGGACGGCGGCCCCGCGGGCCTGCTCGGCAGCCTGGCACGGGTCGAGACGAAGGGGACGGACGAGGTCGTCTTCCGCCTCAACAAGCCGGACGCCACCTTCCCGTTCGTGCTCGCCACACCCGCCATGTCGATCGTCGACCCCGAGGAGTACCCGGCCGACGCCCTGCGCGAGGACAGCGAGGTCACGGGGTCGGGACCGTACAGCCTGGAGTCGTACGAGGAGGGGCAGGAGGCCCGGCTCGTCCGCAACGGCAACTACAAGGGCTCCGCCGACCGCCAGAACAGCGCCGTCACCATCCGGTACTTCCAGGACTCGGACGAGATGGTGGGCGCCCTGAAGGACCGGAAGATCGACGTCACCCTCCGCGGACTCGCCGCCAAGGACGTCGTCGCCCTGGAGGACCGGCGCGGCAAGGACGACATCCAGCTGGTGGAGGGCGCGGGCACCGAGATCCGCTACCTGGTGTTCAACCCCAAGGACCCGTGGGCCAGGAAGGCGGCGGTCCGCAAGGCCGTCGCACAGGTCGTCGACCGGCCGGCCATCGCCCACAGCATCTACAAGGACACCGTCGAGCCGCTGTACTCCATGGTCCCGAGCGGACTGGCCGGCCACACCACCGGATTCTTCGACGACTACGGCAGCCCCAGTACCTCCAAGGCCCGGCAGATCCTCCTGGAGGCGGGCATCTCCGAGCGCGTACCGCTCACCCTCTGGTACACGACGGACCGGTACGGCTCCATGACCAAGCCCGAGTTCGAGGAGCTGAGGCGGCAGCTCAACGAGACCGGCCTGTTCAGCGTCACCGTCAAGGGCCGCCCCTGGAAGACGTACGAGGCCGGTTACCGCAAGGGCGAGTACCCCGTGTTCGGCCGTGGCTGGTTCCCCGACTTCCCCGACGCCGAGAACTTCATCGCCCCGTTCGTCGGCGAGCAGAACGCGCTCGGTACGCCCTACAAGTCGCCCGAGATCACCGACGTCCTGCTGCCGGAGTCGCGCCGGCGGACCGACCGCGGGGACGTCGTCGAGCAGTTCGAGAAGGCGCAGAACATCCTCGTGGACGACGCGCGGCTGCTCCCTCTCTGGCAGGGCAAGCAGTACATCGCCGCCAGTGAGGAGATCTCCGGCGTCGAGCGGTCCATCGACCCGTCGACGATCATGATGGTGTGGGAGCTGTCCCGCAAGCCCAGCTGGTAGCGGGGGAGCCGGCCGGGAGCCCGGCCGATTGTCAGTGGGCGGCGGTAGGTTCTGAGGACCGGAAACAACCGCACCCGTAAGGAAGTTCACGTGACCGACACCGCCATGCTGCCCGAGTCCTGGCGCGGCGTCCTGGGCGAAGAGCTGCAGAAGCCCTACTTCAAGGAGCTGACCGAGTTCGTCGAGGAGGAGCGCGAGAAGGGGCCCGTCTATCCGCCGCGCGACGAGGTCTTCGCCGCGCTCGACGCGACTCCGTACGAGCGCGTGAAGGTGCTCGTCCTCGGCCAGGACCCGTACCACGGCGAGGGTCAGGGCCACGGCCTGTGCTTCTCGGTCCGGCCCGGTGTGAAGACGCCGCCCTCCTTGCGCAACATCTACAAGGAGATGAAGGAGGAGCTGGGCCACCCGGTGCCGGACAACGGCTATCTGATGCCGTGGGCCGAGCAGGGCGTCCTGCTGCTCAACGCGGTGCTGACGGTCCGCTCCGGAGAGGCGAACTCGCACAAGGGCAAGGGCTGGGAGAAGTTCACGGACGCGGTGATCCGGGCCGTGGCCGAGCGGCCCGACCCGGCGGTGTTCGTCCTGTGGGGCAACTACGCGCAGAAGAAGCTGCCGCTCATCGACGAGGAGCGGCACATCGTCGTCAAGGGCGCGCATCCCTCGCCGCTGTCCGCGAAGAAGTTCTTCGGCTCGCGCCCCTTCACCCAGATCGACGAGGCGATCGCGAAGCAGGGCCACGAGCCGATCGACTGGCGCATCCCGAACCTCGGCTGACGCCCCGCCCGGTCTGCCCGGTCCGCTTCGACCTGGGCCGGGCGGGTCGGGGCGGCCCAGGGTCAGGACTGCCTCCACGGGGGTGGGGCAGTCCTGACCGGGCGGGCCGGCCCGTGGGGGCGGGCCCGGCTGGAGCGCCTCGCGTCCGGTTCGGTGCAGGCGTCACCACGTCGGCCCAGCCGCGTACGGGGCCGCCTCAGCTCGATCGTCGGCTCCTGCCGTTAGCGTCGGGGAGAGGTGGCGACGGACGAGCGGGCGGAGGGCGACACGGTGGCGGAGCAGCAGGAACAGGCGGCGGCGGACGCGATGACGACCAGGATCGGACAGGCCGTCATGCTTCTGCACGGCGGCGACCGTGAGGAGGCCCGGAGCCGCTTCCTGGACCTGTGGGCGGAGATCGGCGAGGACGGCGACGCGCTCCACCGCTGCACACTCGCGCACTTTATGGCCGACACACAGGACGATCCCTCGGACGAACTCGCCTGGGACCTACGAGCCTTGTCGGCGGCGGACGAGCTCGCGCACGACCGCGTCGCGGAGCACCCGGAGCATCACCAATCCCTCGCGGTACGCGCCTTCTACCCGTCCCTGCATCTGAACCTCGCCGCCGACTATGTGAAGCTCGGCCGCTCCGAGGCGGCCCGGGGCCATCTGGGAGCCGCGCGGGCGGGCATCAGCGTCCTTGGCGACGACGCCTACGGAGACGGCGTCCGGGCCGGCATCGGCCGCCTGGAGTCGAGGCTGGACCGCGAGGGCCCGGACGGCGCACCCGAACCCACGCCGAGACGGCCGGGGCAGGGGAGAGGCCCGGGAGGGACGGGAGGGCCCGGAGGCGAGACGCTGGGACCACCGCGTCGGGAGCCCTAGGACGCCTCCGGACACCCCTCCAGGCATCGGCCGAGACGTCAACGGCCGTACATGTCCTGGCAGATGGCCGCCTGTGGGCTGTCCGCCCGCCAGCCGCCGTACGTCCGGCCCAGCGCGCACACGTCCGTGCCCGTCGACGGCACGGACGCGGGCAGTCGCGGCACGGCCCGGTGTTCGGGCCGCCGTGGCTCCGGGTGCCGCGGCGGTTCGGCGGGGGCGTGCCGAGGGCGGTCCGCCGGGGCGGCGGGACCCGCGGGAGGCGTACGGGCCGGTGCGGACGCGGGCGCCGAAGGGCGGCGGGACGGGCCGATGAGTTCCAGGGCCTCGCGGGCCGGGGCCTGGACGACCCGTTGCTCGGCCCTGCCGTCCGGGCGCGGCTCCGACACCGGGACCGGGACGGACGGCCGGGTGGGCGAGGGCGTTCGCTGGACGGTCACACAGCCCGAGACGGCTGAGACCGCCGAGACGGCCACGGTGACCAGAAGCGTTGCGGTGGTCGCGGTTCGATGCACCCGCGCAACTCTGCTGGTTCCGCCGCGCATTGGGGAGCTGACAAGCGGAGTGTGCCCCGCACGGGTGAAAGCCCGGCGGCCGATGCCGCCGCGGTGGCTGCTCAGTCGCCGGTCGCCCCGTCGACGCGCTCGCGGATCAGATCGGCGTGGCCGTTGTGGCGCGCGTACTCCTCGATCATGTGCGTGTAGATCCACCGCAGGTTGAAGGGCTTGTCGGTGAACCTGCTCCGGCCCTCGGACAGGTCGTCCAGGCCGAGGGGTGCCGCGTTGCGGCGGGCGATCGCGATCTCGCCCTGCCAGGTGGCGTACGCCTCCTTCCAGGTGTCCGCCTCGGTGAGGTGGAACTCGCCGTCCCGGTCCTCGTCGCTGTAGTAGAGCGGCCCGGGGTCGTCGCCCACGAGGACCTTGCGGAACCAGCTGCGCTCCACGTCCGCCATGTGCCGGACGAGACCGAGCAGGGACAGCTCGGAGGGCGGCACCGCGGCCGTCCTGAGCTGGGAGTCGTCCAGACCCTCGCACTTCCAGGCCAGGGTCTGGCGGTGGTAGTCCAGCCAGCCCTCCAGCATGGCTCGCTCACCGGCGTCCGTCGCGGGTCCCCTGCGTTCCATCGTCATGACCGCATCATCGCCGACGACCGCCTCCCCGGCCCACCCGATTTCCCGCCCGCGCCCAGCGCCCCGCACCCCGTGCTGCCCCGCCCCGGTCCTCAGCCGCCGGCCGCCGCTTCACCGCTCAGCTCGGCCCAGACGGTCTTGCCCCAGCGGTGGGGTTCGGTGCCCCACCGGTCGGAGAGGGCGTCGACCAGGACGAGGCCGCGGCCCCGGAGCCGCTCCGCGTCGCGGTCGGTCCCCGTCCTCGGGAGGTCGCGGGAGCGGTCGACGACCGCGAGGAGGACGCGGTCGTCGGCGGGGCGCGTGACGACGACCCGGATCACGGAGCAGCACGCGTGGTCGACGGCGTTGGAGACCAGCTCGGTGATGACGCACAGGGCGTCCTCGATCAGCCCGTCCTGCTGCCAGGCCGCGAGGGCCGTACGCACCAGGCTGCGCGCCGCACCCGCGCTCTCCGGTACGCGTTCGAGCGTCTGCGAGTATCCGGGATGCCCGGTGGGACGTGGTGTTGCCGTCACAGTCATCAGGACCTCGGGGTGCGGGTGCGATGGGCCTTGAACGAGTCAACGGCCTCAGGAGGCGGGGAGGCAGGAAAAATCCCCCGGCCATGGATTCGCCTCAACCGGATATTTCTCCGCGATCTGCACTCATGGCCAGGAATCACTGCCTACCGTGCCTATGTGGACGGCAACGAGCGCTTCATGAGCGCGATGAGCGCGCGGTGCATGACCCAGGCCGAACTGGTCGACGCGGTCAACGCCCGTCTGGCCCGCGCCGGACAGGAGGGAACGGTCAGCGACCGGACCGTCCGCTACTGGCGGACCGGAAGAACGAGATGGCCGCACCCCCGTCAACGAGCCGCGCTGGAGGCAGTATTCGGATGTACGGCCGAGGAACTGGGCTTCAGTCCTCCGGCCCGCAACCGTCCCGCCACCGAACCGGAGGCCCCTGTGGACCGCAGGAACTTCCTCACCGCCACCACCGGAACAGCCGCCGTCGTCACGCCGTTCGTCGGTGCGCCGCCCCAGGTGGGCACCTCCGACGTCATCCGGCTGCGCTCCGGCCTGGACACCCTGATGGGGCTCGACCGAAGCAGAGGCGGCCACGACGGCCTGGAGCGCGCCGCGTTGGCCGGCGCCGCCGAGGCACTGGAGAAACAGCGGCTCGGGGCCACCCAGCGCATCCGCCGCAGACTCTTCTCCGTGGCCGCCGACTACACCGCCACGGCCGCCTGGAGCGCGATCGACGCCCGGCGGATGGACCGCGCCTCCCAACTCCTCGGCCGCGCGCTCTACTTGGCGGGAATGGCCAAGGACCCCGTGGCGGAGATGCGGGTCTGGAACGCGTACGCGATCCTCGCGCACCACCGGGACGAGTACGCCGAGGCCGTCGACGCCGGTTACGCCGCCCAGGGAACGGCCGTCGCCAGACGGCTGCCCCTCTACAGCTCCCTGGCCCATGCCAGGACGGCCATCGGCCATGCGAACCTCGGTGACCGACAGGCCGCCCTGCGCTCGCTGGGGCACGCCCGTGACGCTCTCGGCAAGGCGCGGCCGGACGAGCCCCGGCCGTCGTGGATCGCCTTCTACGGCCCCGCCGAACTGCTCGCCATGACCGCCATCGTGCAGGACCGGAACGGGCGCTTCGCCGAGTCCGAGGCAGCCTCCCACCAGGCCCTGCGGACGATCCCGGCGGAGTTCCGCAGGAACAGGGCCCTGGCCACCGGGCGGCTCGCGCTGGCCCAGCTCCACCAGCGCGACGTGGAGCAGGCGTGCGCGACGGCCGCCTCGGTCTTCCCCCTGATGTCGGGCCATCCGATCCCGGGCAGGATGCGCTCCCTGCTCGGCGACTACTACCGGGACCTGATCACTCTTGCGCCGGACGCCGGGATCGCCCGAGAGTGGGGAGACCGCTACCGATCCGAATGGAGCCGACTGTGAGCGCCGATGGCCTGGACATCCGCCGCTTCGGGCACGACGACCTGCCGCGGATCCGGCAGACGATCATCGACCTGCACGCCGCGGCGGCGGGCCCCGACCGGGACGACGACTTCAAGAAGAAGTTCCCCTGGTTCGTGGACCACTGGGGCGGCAACCCGGCGTTCGCCTGCGTCATCGCGTACGAGGGGGACGAGGCCATGGGCTTCGCGTACGGCGCCCCGGCGGTCGAGGGCCGGGAGTGGTGGCGCGAGCATCTCGACGAGGCCCCCAAGAAGGCGGTGACCTTCTCCTACTCCGAGTTGGCCGTTCATCCGAAATGGCGGAAGCAGGGGGTGGCGGACAAATTGTCCCGCGCCCTCCTGGAGGAGCGGCCCGAGGACCTCGCCGTCCTCCTGGTGGACGTCGAGCACCCCCGCGTACAGGCCCTGTACGAGGACTGGGGCTTCCGGAAGGTGGGGGAGCGCCGGCCCTTCGCGGACTCCCCGCTGTACGCGGTGATGCTCGCCGAGCTGCCCCTCGTGTGAACGTCCCGGCCATGGGGCCGCCGCAGCCGCCGTATGCTTCCGACGACCTGGGCGTGAGCGCGCCCCGGACCCGTGTTTTCCCCGGAGGAGATCCCCGTGAAGGTCGGTTGCATCGGACTCGGCGACATCGCGCTGAAGGCGTATCTGCCGGTGCTCGCCACCCGCCCGGGACTCGAACTGCATCTGCACACGCGGACGCCCGCGACCCTCACCAGGGTCGCCGACAGCCTGCACGTGCCGGCCGGGCGGCGCCACACGGACCTCGCCGGACTGCTCGCGCAGGACCTCGACGCGGCGTTCGTGCACGCGCCCACGCACGCCCACCCCGAGATCGTGGGCGCGCTGCTCGAAGCGGGCGTCCCCACGTACGTCGACAAGCCGATCGCGTACGAACTCGCCGACTCCGAGCGCCTGGTGCGGCTCGCCGAGGAGCGGAACACCGGCCTGGCCGTCGGTTTCAACCGGCGGTACGCACCCGGGTACGCGCAGTGCGTCGAGCACCCGCGTGAGCTGATCGTGATGCAGAAGAACCGCGTCGGCCTGCCGGAACAGCCCCGCACGATGATCCTCGACGACTTCATCCACGTCGTGGACACCCTGCGGTTCCTGGTACCGGGGCCGGTCGACGACGTGACCGTGCGGGCCCGTGTCGAGGACGGGCTGCTGCACCACGTCGTCCTGCAACTGGCCGGGGACGGGTTCACGGCACTCGGCGTGATGAACCGGCTGAGCGGTTCCGCCGAGGAGATCCTGGAGGTGTCCGGGCAGGACACCAAGCGTCAGGTGGTCAACCTCTCCGAGATCGTCGACCACAAGGGGCAGCCGACGGTCCGGCGGCGCGGCGACTGGGTCCCGGTGGCCCGCCAGCGCGGCATCGAGCAGGCCGTGCTCGCCTTCCTCGACGCCGTGCGCGCGGGCAAGGTCCTCAGCGCCCGGGACGCGCTGGAGACTCACGAACTGTGCGAGCGTGTGGTGCGTGCGGTGACGGAGCGCCCGCCCCGGGACGCCCCGACCGCCTGACCCGCAGCGCCCGTACGCCCTCGGTGGCGCCCAGCGACGCCAGGATCAGCAGGGCCAGATACACCGGCCACTCGCCGAAGCGCGCGTACGGGGTGACGCCGTGCGCCAGCGGTACCTCGTACACCGCGGACGAGCTCGCGTCGGTGCCGAGCCAGGAGCCGACGCGCCCACCGTCCGGACCATAGACCGCCGAGACGCCGGTGAGCGTCGCGTGGACCATCGGCCGGCCCGTCTCGGCGGCCCGCAGCGCCGCGAGCGAGGCGTGCTGCTCGGGGGCCCAGCTGCTCTGGAACGACGAGGTCGACGACTGGGCGAGCAGCACGTCGGCGCCGTCACGCGCGAGATGCCGGCTGATGTCGGGGAACGCCGACTCGAAGCAGACCATCGGGCCCACCTTCAGTCCGTCGCCGACGGTCATCACGACCTGCCCGGTGCCGCGCATCCGGTCCTCGCCCGCCGCCTTGCCCACGGAGGTCGCCCAGCCGAGGAGCGAGCGCGCCGGGACGTACTCGCCGAAGGGCACGAGCCGCATCTTGTCGTAGCGGTCACCGGTCGGGCCCTGCGGACCCACGAGCACGGAACTCTTGTAGATGCCCGGCCGGTCCGAGCGGCGCGCGTCGACGTTGACCATGATGTCGGCGTCGACCTCGCGGGAGAGCGCGGCGAGCCGGTCCGCCAGGTCGGGACGGTCGGCGAGGTCGAAACCGACACTGCTCTCGCCCCACACGACCAGGTCGACGTCCTGCCCGGCCAGCTTGCGGGTGAGCGCCTCCTCGCGCGCGAACCGCTTCTCCGGGCCCCCGATGCCGTCGATCACGCCGGGCTGCACGACGGCGATCCGGGCCCGTTCGCCGTCCTCCTCGGGCCGGGGCGACCAGACCCAGACCGCCGACGTGGCCGCGGCCGTCGCGACGAGCCCGGCGACCGCCGGGACACGGGAGGACCGCACGGCGACGAGAACGGCGACCGCCACGTTCACGGCGACGAGCAGGAAGCTCAGCAGCCACACCCCGCCGACCGAGGCGAGCCGCAGCGCGGGCGCCACGTCCCACTGGCTCGACCCGAGCAGCCCCCAGGGACCGCCCAACCCCTCCCAGGAGCGGACGAGTTCGACCATCAGCCAGCCGGAGGGCAGCACGAACAGGGCGGCCAGCACGCGGCCCGGCGAGGGCGCACCGGCCAGGAACCGGCGCACCAGCCAGCCCCACGGGGCCCACAGCGCGCCCAGCAGTGCCGCTATCACGACGGTGAAGACATGCAGGCTCGGCAGCAGCCAGTGGTGCACGGCCAGCATGAAGCCGAGCCCGCCGAGCCAGCCGTCGTACGCCGCGCGCCGCCCCGTCGGAGCCGAGCGCACCAGCAGGATCCACGGCACCAGCGCCACGTACGCGAACCACCACAGGGACGGCGCGGGGAAGCTCAGCATCGGCAGCGCGCCGGCGAGCGCGGCCGTCGCGCCGCGCCACCACGGGGAGTCGAGGCGCGGGCCGGTCCGCGAGCCGAGACCTCGGCGCCAGTCAGTGGCGGACAGGTTCATCCAGCGCCTCCCGCGGCCCCTCGACGTACGGTGCCCGACTCGGTGAGCCGACGGCTTCAGTGACTCCAGTGTGTCCAGTGTGCGGGCACCGAAACGATCAACACACCGGTCACGCCCGGACGGCCGTCCCGTATCAGGGAACGGCCGGTTCCTGACGGCGCTGCGGGACCCGGCGCCACTTCTCGTGCACGACCACCTCACGCACCCGCCAGCCCTCGGCCGTCCGCAGCAGCCCGAAGTCGTACCGGCCGCCGCACACGAAGTCGGGCTCGGTGGATCCGCCGTCCTGCCCCGCGAAGCGCATCGGGTTGACGTAGTCGGCCTGGACGCGGGCGGTGTCACCGCTGTCCTGCTCCAGCAGGCCGAAGCGCACCCGCCGGTTGACGATCAGATGCTGTCGCATCGGGAACAGTTCCATGGTCCGCGAGAGCCAGGCGGCGATCTCCCCGGCGTCCCCCTCGACACCACCGGCCGACCGGTAGTCCGCCCGCCCGTCCGGTGTGAACAGCCGCCGGTACGCCTCCCAGTCCCCGTCGTCGACCACCACCGCGTACTCGGTGACCACCTCGTCGACCGCGAGCCGGTCCATCACCGTCGCCAGTTCCACGCGCTGCGTCATCGGCTCAGTGTTGGCCACGGGGAGGAGCGCGCCAAGGGGCGTGCAGGGATATTCACCCGGCGTGCGCGGCACGGACGTCCTGGTACGGGCCGTTCAGGACCTTCGCGGTGAAGGCGGCCAGCTCCGCCCGGAGCCGTTCACGGGAGGCGTCGTGACGGTCCACCAGATGGTCGACGAGGTCGGCGCGGACCGCGGCGAGCAGGGCGTGGGCGGCGAAGTTCCCGTCGCCGAACCCGGGAAGGTCCTCCAGGACGCCCCGCAGGGTGCCGTGCCACCAGTCGTAGTGCCCGGCGCCGTACGGGCTGCCGCTGCCCGCCTCCTCCAGGGCCAGGGAGAGGTGGCGGTGGTCGAGCTTGAAGCACAGGAGGGCGTCCAGCAGCGCGGGCGCGCGCTCGGCCGGCGGGGTGCCGGGCCCGAGGGGGCGCGGGCCGTCCGTGACGGCCCGGCGGATCGGTTCCAGCCGGGTCTCGTGGAGCGCCCGGATCAGACCGGTGCGGTCGCCGAAGCCGCGGAAGAGCGTGCCTTTGCCGACGCCCGCCTCGGCCGCGATGTCGGCCATGGACACGTGCTCGGGGCTGTCGCTGCGGGCGAAGAGCCGGTCGGCCGCGGCGAGTACGGATTCCCTGTTGCGTACGGCGTCCGCACGGGGCTTGCGTTCGGGCACGGGTTCCTCCGGGGGCCGTGGGGCGCGTGGGAGCCACGGACGGGTTGCTTAAGCGGACCGCGGGTCCGTATAGTCGAATTCAAGCGGACCGCTGGTCCGCATCGTATCGGAGGAAACCCCATGACCACGAGCACGAGCACGAGCACCGGCACGAGCACGAGCACGAGCACGGGCGCGGCTGCGGTCGCGCGACCGTCGGACCTGTTCCGCCGGGGCCTGCGGATGCTGATCGACAAGGACATCGCGGCCTGGGTCGGTCTCTGGGACGACCGGGGTGTCCTTGAGTTCCCCTTCGCGCCCGACGGGTGGCCGGAGCGGCTGGAGGGCAAGGCCGCCGTCGCCGACTACATGCGTCACTATCCCGACCACATCGACCTGCACGACTTCCCCGACGTGAAGATCCACGAGACCGGCGACTCCGGGACGATCGTGGTGGAGATGCGCGGGGTCGGGCGGGTGGTGGAGACCGGGAAGCCGTTCGACATGACCTACATCGCCGTGGTGACGGTCGCCGACGGACTCATCACGCACTACCGCGACTACTGGAACCCCCTGGCCGTCTCCCCGGGTGGCGCGACCGACTTCACGCGGGGCGACCGATGAGCGCGGCCACCCCACCCGGAAGCGTCCTCGTCCTCGGGGCCACCGGCACGACCGGCGGCCGCGTGGTCTCCCGCCTCGCGGGGGAGGGTCGCCGGGTCAAGGCGGCCGGGCGCCGGGCCACTCCGGTCGACGGCGCCGAGGCCGTGCGCTTCGACTGGTACGACCCGGCGACGTACGCAGGGGCGCTGGACGGCGCGGACCGTGTGTACCTGGTCGCGCCCCTGGACTCCGCCACCCCTGCCGACGTCATGCTGCCCTTCCTGCGGCAGGCGCGCGCGTCCGGAGTGCGCCGGGCGGTGCTCCTCGGCTCCTCCGCGATTCCCGAGGGCGGCCCGGCCGTCGGGCAGGTGCACCAGGCTCTGCCCGGTCTGTTCGACGAGTGGGCGGTGCTGCGGCCTTCCTGGTTCATGCAGAACTTCACGGGCGATCACATGCATGCGCGGAGCGTCCGCGAAGAGGGGGTCATCGTGACCGCGGCGGGCGAGGGGCGGGTGGCCTTCGTCGACGCCGACGACATCGCGGCCGTCGCCGTGCACGCGCTGACCGATGTGCGGGCCCCCGGCACCGATCTGGTCATCACCGGTCCGCAGGCGCTGAGTCACACCGAGGTCGCGACCGTCCTCACCGAGGTGACCGGGCGAACGGTCGCTCACCGACCGCTGACGTACGAGGGGATGAGGGACCGTCTGGCCGCCTCGATGCCGCTGGAGTACGCCGCGATGCTCGCCGGCATGGACCGGGCGAACGCGGAGGGTGCCGAGGACCGCACCACGGACACGGTCCGCCGCCTCACCGGCCGCGAACCACGCACCTTCCGCGCCCACGCACTCGCCGCGATCGGCGGTACGGGGGTGGCGCCACCGGCGCCTGTGGCGTGACGCCCGGGCGTCAGCGTCATGTCCGGGCGTCACGCGGGAGCGGCTCAACGGGCGCCGCGCGCCCCGGAGTTCACGCCGCTTCGACTATTTCTTCCTGTACCGCAGCGGCCCACTGCACGACCAGCAGCTCGTACTCGATGCGCTCCTGGGCCGAGAGATAACCGCCCGAGCGTATCCATAACGCTCGGATCTGCTCATTCAGTGCGGCCGCTGACCGCACGGAACCAGGGGTCGGAGAATTGGTGGACATGCGCATCAGCGTAAGGCCAAGGACTGACGGACCGCTACCAGATGACTACCCATGACGTATGTGGTTGGTCACGCCATAAACGTTTAAGCGTCACCGAGTTGGGAAACGGGAGGTCGGACGCCTCTCACCGTCGCTCCGCCCACGTGCGGGACCAGTTGAGCAGAGGGCCCATAGCCGTCACCAGGTCGTCGCCCAGCGGGGTGAGGCGCCAGGACGCCCCGTCCGTGGGGGTGGCGATCCCCGCCTCGCGGAGTTCGGCGAGCCGGGCCGACAGCACGCTGGAGGACATCGCGTCGCAGCGCCGCTGCAGATCGCGGAAACCGACCGGCGCACCGCCCCGGTGGAGCTCCCAGACCACCCGGAGCGTCCAGCGCCGGCCGAGCAGGTCCAGCGCGGCCATCACGGGACGACCGGTCTCCGAACCGCGCACCGGCCGCCCGGGACGGGGTGTCGTGCCCAAACCCTCTCCTCCCCGAGCCGGTCGACCCACCGGACCGACAAGTCGACTCATCGAACCGACAACTCACCGAACCAACAACTCGCCGTGCCGTCCTGTGCGTTCCGACTCTTGCGCTTCTAAAACAGAAGCGCAAGAGTCGGCAGGCATGAAGCAACGCATCGACGGCATCACGCCGCCCTACGATCCCGAGTCCGAACGCGCCTTACGCCGCTGGATGCCACCGGGCGTCACCCAGGAACCCCTGATGCTCTTCAAGGTCCTGGAACGCCACCCCGACCTCGCCTCCCGCATGCGGGAACTCGGCGCGAGCCTGCTCGTCCACGGCCTGCTCCCCGACGCCGACCGCGAACTGGTCATCTTCCGGGTGGCGGCACGCTGCGACTGCGCCTACGAGTGGGGCGCCCACGTGGTGGCGTACGCCGAGGCCGCGGACCTGACTCCGGAGCAGATCCCCCTGACGGTGACCGGCGCCCCGGACGATCCGGTCTGGACGCCCCGTCAGAGCGCGCTCCTGGCGGCCGTCGACCAGCTCCACGACACGGCCCGCCTCACCGACGAGGCCTGGACCGCGCTCCGCGACCACCTCGGGGAACAGGAAGCCCTGGAGTTCCTCGTCCTGGCGGGCTGGTACCGCACCATCGCGTACGTGCTCAACGGGCTGCGGATCGAACGCGAACCCTGGGCCGAGGCCTTCCCGACCGAGTGACCGGGGAGTGCCGGCCGCCCGGAATTTATTCGGGTGCCCGCCAGAGCCGTACCCGCTACCGTCGTACACGTCCGGGTGCGAAGGCAGCGGCTACTTCTCCTCTCAAGAGAGAAACGCGGGTTCGAATCCCGTCACCGGCTCGCGCCGGTGTCGTCCAGCGGCCCAGGACACTTACGTCGCCGCCGCCGAGTCCGATCTCCGGACACCGAGCACGAAGCCGCCCGCCACGGGGGAACCATGCGGGCGGCTTCGTTCTGTGCGAAACCTGCGAATCGATACCTCTGTACGTCTGTACCTCTGTCGTGCCTCTGCGCGCGGCCGTGGGCGTCAGCCCGACGACTCCGCCGCGTGCGGGCTCAGTGCGCCGGTGGCGACCAGCACGATGATCACGATGCCGAGCAGGACGCGGTAGTAGACGAACGGCATGAAGCTCTTCGTCGTGATGAACTTCATGAACCACGCGATGACCGCGTAACCCACCACGAAGGCGATGACCGTCGCGAAGATCGTGGGGCCCCACGAGACATGGCCGCCCTCGCTGGCGTCCTTCAGCTCGAACGCGCCGGACGCGAGCACCGCCGGGACGGCCAGCAGGAACGAGTAACGGGCCGCGGCCTCACGGGTGTAGCCCATGAGGAGGCCGCCGCTGATGGTGGCGCCGGAGCGGGACACGCCCGGGACGAGGGCCATCGCCTGGCAGAAGCCGTAGATCAGGCCGTCCTTCACGCTCAGGTCCTTGAGCGACTTGCGCTCGACCGCGGCCCGGTGCTTCCCGCCGGTCTCGTCGCGTGCCGCGAGCCGGTCGGCGACGCCCAGGATGACGCCCATCACGATCAGCATGGTCGCGGTGACGCGCAGATCGCGGAACGGCCCCTCGATCTGGTCCTTGAGGGTGAGGCCCAGCACGCCGATCGGGATCGAGCCGACGATCACCAGCCAGCCCATCTGGGCGTCGTGGTCGCTGCGCATCGACTTGTTCACGAGCGAGCGGGACCAGGCCGAGATGATCCGCGCGATGTCCTTGCGGAAGTAGATCAGCACCGCGATCTCCGTGCCGATCTGCGTGATCGCCGTGAAGGCCGCTCCCGGGTCCTCCCAGCCGGCGAACGCCGCGGTGAGCCGCAGGTGCGCGCTGGAGGAGATGGGCAGGAACTCGGTCAGCCCCTGGACGAGCCCGAGGATGAGGGATTCAAACCAAGACATGAAGTTACGTGATCCAAGTGCTGATGGCGGGAGCGCAGCGAATGGGCGGACGGACGTGCCCTGTTGTGGTCTGCGGTGATCAGGCGCGTCTTCGGGGCAGCGTAGCGCCCCCAAGTGACAGCGTGACGACAGGGCCTCCCCGGAGACGGTCGTACGAGGTGGCGGGGGTGTTGACCCGCGACGATGAGCCGCTTACGTTTCCGCGAGGAGTGAAAGCGCTTGCTGTCGCGGGGCCGCCCCATGGCCGCCGTGACGGGCAGGCGTCCGCCAGATCCGCTGTCACGTCCGATGGAGTGCTGATCCCGTCCATGCGTACTGCCCGCGACGCCACCACCAGCAAGACGACCGAGCACACCGAGCACGAGCACACCGAGCACGAGAGCATCGAGCACGAGGACATCGCACACGAGAGCACGGAGCACCGCGGCGCCCCGCACGAGCGGCGGTCCGCGGTCCCGCTCGACGGCCGCCGCATCAGGGCCGCCGTCATCGGCACCGGGGCCATCGCCTCCGGCAGCCATCTGCCCGCGCTCGCCGCCCTCGCCGCCGAGGGCGAGGTGGAGATCGTCGCCGCGGTCGACATCGACGCCGCCGCGGTCAAGCGCTTCTGCGCCGACGGCGGTGTCCCGCACGGCTACACCGATCTCGACCGGATGCTGGCGGAACAGCGCCCGGACCTCGTCTCCATCTGCACCCCGCCGACCCTGCACCGCGAGCAGACCGTCGCCGCGCTGCGCGCCGGTGCCTGGGTGTGGTGCGAGAAACCGCCGGTGCCGACCCTCGCCGACTTCGACGCCGTGGAGGCCCAGGAGGGCACCGACGGCGGCCCCTACGCCTCCATCGTCTTCCAGCACCGCTTCGGCTCCGGCGCGCGGCACGTACGCCGTCTGATCGCCGACCGGGCCATGGGACGGCCTCTCGTGGCCCACTGCCAGACCACCTGGTACCGCGACGCCGCCTACTACGCCGTGCCCTGGCGCGGAAAGTGGGAGACCGAGGGCGGCGGCCCCGCCATGGGCCACGGCATCCACCAGATGGACCTCCTGCTGGACCTGCTCGGACCGTGGAGCGAGGTGCGGGCCATGGCCGGACGCCTGGTGCACGACGTGCAGACGGAGGACGTCTCCACCGCCCTCGTGCGCTTCGAGAGCGGTGCGCTCGCAACCGTGGTGAACAGCGTCCTCAGCCCGGACGAAGTCAGCCGCATCCGGATCGACTGCGAGCGCGCGACGGTCGAGCTGACCCACCTCTACGGGCACAGCAACGACAACTGGCGGATCACCCCGGCGCCGGACGCGCCCGCCGAGGACGTGGCGGCCTGGCAGGACTTTGGCGCGGACGTGCCCAGTTCGCACCTGGCCCAGCTGTGCGACCTCGTCGCGAGCATGCGCGCGGGGGAGCGTCCGCGCAGCAGCGGCGCCGACGGGCGGACCAGCCTCGAACTGATCACCGCGCTCTACAAGTCGGCGTTCACGGACGCGACCGTCCGCGCCGGCGAGATCGGCCCCGGCGACCCCTACTACACGGCCCTGCACGGGGGCGCGCCCGGCTGGGATCCCGCGACACCCGCGACACCTGCCGCGCACGCCACGCACGAGGAGGCATCGGCATGACCGCACGAGGCGGCCTGCGCGTCGTCCACGCCCACGGCGACCGCATCACGGTCACCGAACCCACCTCCGGCGTGGACCTGTTCAGCTATGTGTACGGTCCGGAGGCGCCCTGGGAGGCCCCGAAGCCGTATCTGCATCCGCTCAGGACACTCGCGGGCAACGTTGTCACGGACTACCGGCCCAACGACCACCGCTGGCACAAGGGCCTGCAGATGACCGCCTCGCATCTGTCGGGGGCGAACCTGTGGGGCGGCAACACATACGTTCACGGGGAGGGGTATCTCGAACTCCCCGAGCGCGTCGGGTCGATGGCGCACGTCACCTTCGACCGGGTCGAGGCGGACAGCACCGGTTCCGGCGGCGCCGTCATCGCCGAGCGGCTCACCTGGCATCCGTACGACGGCTCGCTCTGGGCGGAGGAGGAGCGCCGCATCGAGGTGCACGACGTGGACCCGGCGTCCGGCTCGTGGGCGCTGACCTGGACGACCTCCGTCACCAACCGCCGGGACGAACCCCTGCGGTTCGGCAGTCCCACGACGGCCGGGCGGGAGATGGCCGGCTACACCGGTCTGTTCTGGCGCGGTCCCCGCGGCTTCCGGGACGGGCGGATCATCGGCCCCGACGCGGAGGGCCCCGGCCTGATGGGGCAGCAGGCACCGTGGCTCGCGTACTCCGCCGAGCACGACGGCGCCGACGGGCACGCCACCCTCGTCTTCGCGCACGCCCCGGAGAACGACCACACGGGCGAGGGCGGTGCCCATCCCGCCCACTGGTTCGTCCGCAACGAACCCTTCGCCGCCGTCGCGCCCTCCTTCGCCTTCTTCGACGAACTGGAACTCGCGCCGGGCGACACGCTCACCCGCCGCTACCGGGTCGTCGTCGCCGACGGCGTCCGGGAGCGCGAGGAGATCGCCAAGTACCTGGCGGAGCACCCGTGGTGAGCGCGGCCGAGGGCTCCGAGAGGCCGTCGGGAGGCTTCGGGGGGCTGCCCGGCGGGGTCGCCGTCTCGCATCTGTCGGTCTACGACTGGCCCGCCGACGACGGGGTGTGCGGCGGAACTCCCCACCTTCATCTGACCTGTTCGGAGGCGTACGTCGTCACCGGCGGGCGGGGCGCGGTGCAGACCCTGACGACCTCCGGGTACGAGGTGACGCCGCTCGCGCCGGGCACGGTGGCCTGGTTCACGCCCGGCACGATCCACCGGCTCGTCAACGAGGACGACCTGCGCATCACCGTCCTCATGCAGAACAGCGGGCTCCCGGAGGCGGGCGACGCGGTGCTCACGCTGCCGCCGGAGTACCTGACCGACCCGAAGACGTACGCCGCCGCGACCGTGATCCCGGCGGACGCGCCCGAGGCGGAGAAGGAGCGGATCGCCCGGGCCCGGCGCGACCTGGCCCTCAAGGGCTACCGCGCGCTGCGCGAGGCGGACGGGCCCGAGCCCCTCGCCGCGTTCCACCGGGCCGCCGCTGCCCTCGTACGGCCCCGGCTCGCCGAGTGGCGCGAGCGGTGGCGGCGCGGTGCCGAGGCGGCCGCCGCGGCGACGGGCGACCAGCTCGAACGGCTGGAGCGCGGGGACGTGTCCCACCTGGCCGACGCGGCGGTGAGGGCCGAGCAGCCGTCGGCGTACGGGAAGTTCGGGATGTGCGGGCGGCTGGACGTGTACCCGGGGGAGTAGGCGCCCCGGTCCACCGCGCGCTCAGACCGCCGCGGGCCCCGTGACCGTCCAGCCCGGGGCCTGCGGGTGGGCCGTCAGGTCGTCGTGGCGGACCTCCTCGCCGCACTCCGCGCAGGTGACGACCGGCACCAGCTCGTGGCCGGTGACCTGTCCGCCGGTGTGTTCCCGGCCGCCGAAGTGTTCCAGCACCATGGGGCGATCGCCGTCGTTGAGATGGCGGTCGCCCCACGCCATGAGCGTGAGCAGCACCGGCTCCAGCTCCAGACCGGCCCGGGTGGGCCGGTACTCGAAGCGCGGCGGCTTCTCGCTGTAGGCGACCTTCTCCAGCAGCCCCGCGTCGACGAGCCGCTTCAGCCGGGTCGTCAGCACATCGCGCGGAGCGCCGATGTTGCGGACCAGCTGGTCGAACCGGGTGGCGCCCAGCGAGACCTCGCGCAGCACGAGCAGGGAGTACTTCTCGCCGACGAGGGCGAGCGTGCCGGCGATCGAACAGGGGCGGGCGTCCTTCATGCGGTCCAGTCTACGGGGTGGGTTGGTTCTTCCAACTTACTCGGTTACTGTGGAGTCACTTAGTGGGTTGGGAATCCAAACCCACCTTCTTCGGAGTCGTCTTCTCCCAGGGGGCCAGACCATGCGTGACGCAGTCGTCGTCGAAGCCGTACGCACCCCGATCGGCAAGGGCAGGCCGAACGGTTCGCTCGCCCACGTCCATCCCGTCGAACTCCTCGCCCACACCCTCCGTACGCTCGTCGAACGGTCCGGTGTCGACCCCGCCCTCATCGACGACGTGATCGGCGGAACCGTCGACCAGGTCGGTGAGCAGGCCATGAACACCACCCGGTACGCCGCCCTGTCCGCAGGCTTCCCCGAGTCGGTGCCCGCCACGACCGTGGACCGCCAGTGCGGCTCCTCCCAGCAGGCCGTGCACTTCGCGGCTCAGGGCGTCATCTCCGGGGCGTACGACCTCGTCGTGGCCTGCGGGGTGGAGTCGATGAGCCGGGTGTCGATGTGGTCGAACGTGCCGGAGGGCAAGGACCCCTTCGGCCCCGGGGTCGCCGCGCGGTATCCCGAGGGCCTCGTCCCGCAGGGCATCAGCGCCGAGCTGATCGCGGCCAAGTGGTCGCTCTCCCGCGAGCAGATGGACGCCTTCGCGGTGGAGTCGCACCGCAGGGCCGCGGCGGCGTGGGAGGGCGGGCTGTTCGACGCCGAGGTCGCGCCCCTGGACGGGGTGACGCGCGACGAGTGCGTACGGCCCGGCAGCTCGGTGGAGGTGCTCGCCGGGCTCAAGCCGGCCTACTACGACCCGGCCTTCGGGGAGCGGTTCCCGCAGATCGACTGGAACGTCACCGCGGGCAACGCCAGCCCGGTCAACGACGGGGCCTCGGCGGTGCTCATCACGTCCAGCGAGACCGCGGCCCGCCTCGGCCTCCGGCCGCTGGCCAGGCTGCACAGCTTCGCGGTCACGGGGTCCGATCCGCTGCTGATGCTCACGGGGGTGGTGCCCGCCACCGAGAAGGTGCTGCGCAAGGCCTCACTGGCCCTGGACGACATCGACCTCTTCGAGGTCAACGAGGCCTTCTCCAGTGTCGTCCTCGCCTGGCGGCAGGAGACGGGGGCCGACCTCTCCAAGGTCAACGTCCATGGCGGGGCGATCGCGATCGGACATCCGCTCGGGGCGAGCGGGACGCGGTTGACGACCACGCTCGTGCATGCGATGCGGGAGCGGGGGGCTCGGTTCGCGCTCCAGACCATGTGCGAGGCGGGTGGCCTCGCCAACGCGATGGTGTTGGAGGGGTTGGGGTGACACGTCGGGTGCGGGCCGGTGGGGGCTTGTCGCGCAGTTCCCCGCGCCCCTGAAAAACGGGGCTGCGCCCCTGCTTTTCATCTTTTGGGGGCGCGGGGAACTGCGCGGCCAGCCACAGACAACCCGCACCCGACGACGTCGCCCGGGCCCCCCGATTCAGCGCGCCCGCAAATGATGCCGCTTGCGCCAGGCCACAATCGCTCCCGCCAGTGCCGGCAGCGCGATGAAGGCCATCGCGATCAGGAACGCGGGGGACGTCGGCGCGGAGGCACGCGCCCCCGCGACCGCGTACGCCGCGGTGTTGGGGATCGAGCCCAGGCCCGTCGCGAGGAGGAAGGGGAACCAGCCCATCCGGGACACGGACGCGCAGTAGTTCGCGGCCCAGAACGGCACCCCGGGGAACAGTCGCGCGGCCATCATCGAGCGGAACCCGTGCCGGCTGAGCTGCCCGTCCGCGGCCTTCAGCCAGCGACCGCGCAGCAGGGGCCGCAGCGCGTCCTGCCCGAGCATCCGGCCGAGTCCGAAGGCTATCCCGGCCCCCAGGACCGTACCGGCGAGCGCGGCCCCGAGCCCCAGCTGGGAGCCGAAGAGGGCACCCGCTCCGAGGTTGAGGATCGGCCTGGGCACGAACGCCACCGTGCACAGCCCGTACGCGACCGCGAAGACCAGGGCCGCGGCGGCGCCGGTCAGCTGGGGCGGCCAGCCGTCGGCGAGGAGTCTCTGTGGCTCGAACAGCAGCACCGTCCCGGCGGCCGACAGCAGCAGCGCGACCAGCAGGGAGAGGCGGGCCCACGGCGAGAACAGGGCTCTCGTGACGCGGGCGGCCAGGCCTGTCGGCGCGGCGGTGAACTCGACGGGGACGAGTTCCGTTGCGGGGAGCGGGGGACTGACCGTGGCGGTGCCCCCAGAGCGGGTGGTGGCATCGAGCATCCGGTGACACTAACCGACCCATGTGTGTGTTCGCCGTATGGTTCGTCTCATGGGCGTCACAGCTTCCGGAACGTCGGATGGCCGTTCGGGGCCGCCGCACAGCGTCCTCGCGGACACCTTGCTGGCGCGGCTGACCGTCTCCTACCCCGCCGCGGCCGATCCGGAACGGGCCGTCACGGCGGGCGCGTACATGAAGGACATCGCCCCTTTCCTCGGTCTGACCACGCCTGATCGCCGCGCGCTCTCCCGCACGGTGCTGCGGGGAACTCCCGTGCCGGACGAGGCCGACTGCACGGCGGTGGCGTTGCGCTGCTGGCGGCTGCCGGAGCGCGAGTACCAGTACTTCGCCGTCGACTACCTGCGCCGGCATGTGAGGCGTCTCTCGTCCGGATTCCTGCCCGTGGCCCGTCATCTCGTCTCCACGGTCCCTTGGTGGGACACCGTCGACCTGCTCGCCGCCCATGTGGTCGGCGGTCTCGTCGCGGCCGACCCGAAGCTGCGGGCGGACATGGACGAGTGGATCGGGGACGACGACCTGTGGGTCGCCCGTACCGCTCTCCTCCACCAGCTCCGGTACAAGGAGTCCACGGACGCGGAACGCCTCTTCTCCTACTGCGTCCGCCGTTCCGGGCATCCCGACTTCTTCATCCGCAAGGCGATCGGCTGGAGTCTGCGCGAGTACGCCAAGACGGATCCGGACGCCGTACGGGACTTCGTCGCCCGTGAGCGGGACCGGCTCTCGCCGCTGTCCGTGCGCGAGGCGCTGAAGAACATCGGCGCCTGACCGGACGGCGGGCATCGGACGACGGGCATCGGACGGCGGGCCGGAGGGCACGATCGAGGGCACGGAAAACCATTCGACGCGGCCCGCCCCGTCGGCGATGATCGCCTCATGTTCCGGTACGCCTTCCCTCACACAGCATCCGCGGTCGCGGATGCTCTGAAGGCTGCCGTCCCGAACACCGTGGCCGCCGCAGCAGGCACCCGAAGCTGACCCTTCCCGGATTGTCCGGCGGACCCCGCAGGGGGAGGGTCGGCAGGACCTCGGGGTCCCCGTCCCGGCCGTATCGACGCCGGGGCCATCGCTCAGCTCAGCTGACACCGAAGAGGCTTCGAGGTTCTGCCATGCCCAAGACGGCTTACGTGCGCACCAAACCGCATCTGAACATCGGCACCATGGGTCATGTCGACCACGGCAAGACCACCCTGACCGCCGCCATCACCAAGGTCCTCGCCGAGCGCGGCTCCGGCACCTACGTACCGTTCGACCGGATCGACCGGGCGCCGGAGGAGGCCGCGCGCGGCATCACCATCAACATCGCGCACGTCGAGTACGAGACCGACACCCGCCACTACGCGCACGTGGACATGCCGGGCCACGCCGACTACGTCAAGAACATGGTCACGGGCGCCGCCCAGCTCGACGGGGCGATCCTCGTGGTCTCCGCGCTCGACGGGATCATGCCCCAGACCGCCGAACACGTGCTGCTAGCCCGGCAGGTGGGCGTCGACCACATCGTCGTCGCCCTCAACAAGGCGGACGCGGGCGACGAGGAGCTGACCGACCTCGTGGAGCTGGAGGTCCGCGAGCTGCTGACCTCGCACGGCTACGGGGGCGACTCCGTACCGGTCGTACGGGTCTCCGGACTCCGGGCGCTGGAGGGCGACCCCCGGTGGACCGAGGCGATCGGCGCGCTGCTGGACGCCGTGGACACGTACGTGCCCATGCCCGAGCGGTACGTGGACGCGCCGTTCCTGTTGCCGGTGGAGAACGTGCTCACCATCACCGGCCGCGGCACGGTCGTCACGGGGGCCGTCGAGCGCGGCACGATCCGGGTGGGCGACCGCGTCGAAGTGCTCGGCGCCGCCGTGGACACGGTGGTCACCGGCCTGGAGACGTTCGGCAAGCCCATGGAGGAGGCGCAGGCCGGTGACAGCGTGGCGTTGCTGCTGCGCGGCGTCCCACGCGACGCCGTGCGCCGCGGACACATCGTCGCGGCGCCGGGCAGCGTCGTCCCCAGCCGTCGCTTCTCCGCGCAGGTGTACGTCCTGTCGGCGGGCGAGGGCGGGCGGACGACGCCGGTGGCCACCGGCTACCGGCCGCAGTTCTACATCCGCACCGCGGACGTCGTCGGCGACGTCGACCTCGGTGCGGGCGCGGTCGCGCGGCCCGGCGACACCGTCACCATGACCGTCGAGCTGGGGCGTGACGTGCCGTTGGAGCCGGGCCTCGGCTTCGCGATCCGTGAGGGCGGCCGCACGGTCGGCGCCGGCACGGTGACCGCCGTCGGCTGAACCGGCGGCGCCGGTTCGCGGCCGGGCAGGCGCCCGCCTTCCGTACGGACCCTTCCGTGCGGAAGGCGGGCGGGCACCCGCGCGGCACCGGCACAATGGGGGCGTGGACGAGCCGATACCCGTGACCAGGACCGTGGATCACGGGACCGCCAAGCTGATGCCGGACATCGACCGCGAGCGGGCCTGGCTGCTGACGGTCGACGGGGCGCCCCAGTCGTACGTCGACCTCGACGAGCCGACCTATCTGGAGTTCGAGTACGCGCGACGGCTCGGGCACGTCCTCGACACGGTCGCGCGGCCGGGTCTCCCGCTGGACGCGCTGCACCTCGGCGGCGGCGCGCTCACCCTGCCCCGCTATCTCGCCGCGACCCGGCCGGGGTCCCGGCAGGACGTGGTGGAGGCCGACCGCGGGCTCCTGGACCTCGTCGTCGAGCAACTGCCCGTCCCCGAGGACGCCGGCATCGCCCTGCACGGCGCGGACGCCCGCGCCTGGCTCGAAAACGCCCCGGCCGACTCGGCCGACGTCCTGATCGCCGACGTCTTCGGCGGCTCCCGGGTCCCGGCGCACCTGACCTCGGTGGCGTACGCGCGGGAGACGGTACGCGTCCTGCGGGGCGACGGCGTGTACCTGGCCAACCTCGCCGACGCCTCGCCCTTCGCCTTCCTGCGCTCCCAGCTCGCCACGTTCTCCACGGTGTTCGAGGAACTGGCGCTGATCGCCGAGCCGGGAGTGCTGCGCGGCCGGCGCTTCGGGAACGCGGTGCTCGTCGCCTCGCACCGGCCGCTCGACACCGGCGCCCTCATGCGCCGTACGGCCTCCGACGCCTTTCCGGCACGCGTCGAACACGGGGACACGCTGCGGGTCTTCATCGGGGACGCGAAGCCCGTACGGGACGAGGACGCGGTGCCGTCGCCGGAGCCGCCGTCCGGGGCGTTCAGCATCGGCTGAGCGGTCTCATCGGCGGACGGGGCGTGACTCGCTCAGTTCTCGGAGTGCGCCGGGCTCGCCCGCTCGGTCCTCGCCGGCATGCCCTGCGTCACTTCCTTCGTGCGCCGCGTCAGATTGCGTACGTCGGGTACGAACAGGACCGCCGCCGTCACCACGACGACCAGGGCCGCGCAGCCCCACAGGGCCGCCGGACGTCCGAAGAGCGACTCGGCCGGGCCCGCGAGGGCGGTGGCGAGCGGGACCATGGCGATCGAGCCGAACCAGTCGTACGCCGAGACGCGGGAGAGCTTGTCCTCCGGGATCTCCTGGTGCAGCGCGGTCATCCAGGAGACGCCGAACACCTCGATGGCGACACCGGTCACGAACATCACCGCGCACAGGACGCCGACCGGGGCCGGGACGGCGAGCGCGGCGGACGGCAGGGCGAGCGGGAACACGCACAGCGTGCCGGCCAGGAGCAGCCTGCGGGGTTTCCAGCGCATCATCAGCAGCGCGCCCCCGACCGTGCCCGCGCCGAACGCGGCGAGGGCCAGGCCCCAGGGCCCCGCGCCCCCGAGGCTGTCCCGGGCGACCAGGGGGCCGTACACCGCCTCGGCGGCGCCGACGACGGCGACCACGACCGAGAACTGCGCGACGATCGCCCACAGCCAGGGCCGTCCGACGACCTCCCGCCAGCCGTCGCGGAGGTCGGTGAGCAGACCGGTGCCCGGCACCCGGGGCGGTATGTGGCCGACGTCGAGGAAGGCCCGCAGGGCGCCCGCGACCGCGAAGGCCAGCGCGTCCACGGCGAGCACCCAACCCGGTCCGACCAGCGCGACCATCACACCGCCGAGCGCGGCCCCGCCGAGACCGGCCCCGTGCATCGCGAGGCGGAACACGGCGAAGGCGCGGTTGGCCTGCTTGCCGCTGACGGAGGAGAGCAGCATGCCCTCGGCGGCCGGCGCGAAGAACGCCTGGCCAGTGCCGCCGAGCGCGGTGAGGAGCATCATCTGCCACAGCTGCGGCTCACCGGCGAGCACGAGGGCCGCGAAGGCGGCCTGGGAGAGGCAGTTGAGGGTGTTGGCCGCGACCATCACGCGGTGCCGGGGCAGCCGGTCCGCGACGGCGCCGCCGATCAGCAGGAACAGGACGAGGGGCAGGGTGCGGGCCGCCGCCACCAGACCCACGTCGCCGCCGTCGCCGCCCTCGTCCAGGACGGCGAACGCCGCCGCGATCAACGCACCCTGGCTGCCCAGGTTCGTCACGACCGCGGCGGCGGTCAGCAGGGTGTAGTTGCGGCCCGCCCAGGACGGGCGGTGCAGTCTGGCGGAGGAGTCGGCGGCGGGCTTCACCTGGCGACTATCTCCGCCGACGGGCCGACTTGCCAAACTGATTGTCGGCCTGATCCGTGCCGGTTCGCGCCGCGTTACGCTTCGCCCCGCCGGGGCCTCAGCCGTCCGTCGGGGCGTCCTTGGTCAGCCGGACCGTGCTCAGGATCTTCTGGACGGTCGCGTCGGGGATCTCGTCGTCGACACCCTGGGCGCCGAACAGGTTCCAGGTGACGTAGTCGCCCGCGCCGTTCTTGAACGCGAAGGTGATGGCCTTGCCCTCGCTGTCACACTTCCCGTTCTGCGGGGTGTTGCTGGAGTGCGCGTTGGCGACGCTGCCCTTGAGACCCGACTTCGTCGTGTAGTCCTTCGCCTTGTCCCACTTCACGCTCTTCTTGTCGGGCTGCGTGTAGCCACCGAAGATCCACCACGGTACGCGGGTCTCGGCCGCCTCGGCCGAGTCCTTGGCGCCGTTCTCGCCGCGCGTTCCGGCGGTGACCAGCGCCGTGTCCTCCTCGCGGCCGTCCTTGTCGCTGTCGCTGGTGCACCACTTGGACTTGAGGTAGGCGGGGGCGGTGACCGTGGTGCGGTCGGTCTTGCCCTTCTCCTCCCACTCGAAGCCGACGCTCGTGTCGGTGCTCTCGATCTCCCACTCGGCGGGCACGTCGAACATCGTGCCGAAGCGCGGGTTGATGACGACCTTCCAACCCGCGACCGTCGGCTTCTCGGCGTCCGTGCCGCGCGGGTTGTCCTCCTCGGCGGACGGGGACCCGCTCGGGTCCTTGGCCGCGCTCGACGACGGCGGCTTCGCCTTGCCGTCCTTGTCGCCACCGGCCTCGTCGTCCTTGTCGCCGCCCAGGACCAGCACGCCCGTGACACCGGCCGCGACGACGACGGCCGCGGCGGCCACGATCGCGACGATCTTCGTCCGGTTCTTACCGCCGCCCTCGGGGGGCTGCGGCGCGCCGGGCGCGGTCCAGCCGGGCTGCCCCGGCTGCGTGTACGGGTTCTGCGGCTGGGGTCCGGTCTGGTAACCGGGCTGCTGATATCCGGGCTGCTGATACGGATTCGGCTGCTGGTACCCCGGCTGCTGGTACGGGTTCTGGTTCTGGTCCTGCGGGTTCTGCTCGCCCCCGGGCGGCTGATTTCCTGGCCACATGGCCAGTAACCCTAGTGCCGCACCGGACACGGTTGGGTCACTGCCCCTCATCAGGCTCGTACCGGATCATCCGTGAGGGTGGGGGCGCGGTGTGTTCGAGATCCCGTCCGGGAGCCTGTTCAAGATTCTCTACTCACGGGTAACGTGCGGCCATGAGCGCAGATCAGATGTCTATCGGCGAGATGCTCGCCGCCACCGTGCCGATGGTCCGGACCCTGAAACTGGAGTACCTCGAAACCACTGCCGACCGGGCCGTGCTCGCGCTGCCCGACCAGAGCGAGTACCACAATCACGTGGGCGGACCCCATGCCGGCGCGATGTTCACCCTGGGGGAGTCGGCGAGCGGGGCGGTCGTGCTGGCCGCCTTCGGGGACCAGCTCGCGCGGGCCGTGCCGCTGCCCGTGACCGCCGAGATCGCGTTCAAGAAGCTGGCCAGGGGCCCGGTCACGGCCACCGCCACCCTGGGGCGGCCCGCCGCCGACGTCGTCGCCGAACTCGACGCCGGCTTGCGCCCGGAGTTCCCGGTCGCCGTCGCCATCCGGCGCGAGGACGGCGCCGTCACCGGCGAGATGACCGTCGTTTGGACGCTGCGCCCCAACGGCTGACGACGTTTCGCTGAGGGGTTTTTGATGGCTCGGTGACGATTGCTTGAGGGGTGCGGCGTCGTGAGAATGACTTCGAAGCGTCGCCGCGACACCGAACGGTTCGCCGCGATCTCCGCAAGGACCACCCCGAAAGGACGACGATGTCCAGCACCCTTTCAGGACCCCGTACCTGGCTGTCCGTGGACGACTGCGACCTCGACGGATTCCGTGAACTGGTCGAACGGGACACCGACCCGGCCGACTACCCGTACGCCGACACCGTCGAGCGGAACGTCCTGCTGTACGACAGCGAGAGCCTGCGCGCCGAGGTGCGGACACCCGAGGGCCGGCGGAACGTACAGGCGGAGCTGGTCCGGGCGCTCGCCGACGGGCCCGGCATCGCGGTGTTCAAGGGCGCCTTCCCCGACCGCGGGGTCCTCGACCGGGCGACCGGGGCCTTCGACGCGCTGATCGCCGAACAGCGCGCCTCGGGGGCCGTCGCGGGCGACCACTTCGCGAAGCCGGGCGCGAACGACCGGGTCTGGAACGCGCTGGAGAAGGCGGCCCTGCTGGACCCCGAGGCGTTCGTCGACTACTACGCCAACGACATCCTCGCCCTGGTCTCCCTGGCCTGGCTCGGCCCCGGCTACCAGGTCACCTCACAGGTCAACGTCGTGAACCCGGGCGGCGCGGCGCAGACCGTGCACCGCGACTACCACCTCGGGTTCCTGAGCAACGAGGTCGCCGCCGAGTATCCGGCGCACGTGCACCGCCTGTCGCCGGTGCTGACGCTGCAAGGGGCGGTCGCCCACTGCGACATGCCCGTCGAGTCCGGTCCGACGATGTATCTGCCGCACTCGCAGAAGTACGAGCCCGGGTATCTGGCCTGGCGGCTGCCTCAGTTCCACGAGTACTTCGAGGCGCACCACGTGCAACTGCCGCTCGCCGCGGGGGACGCGGTGTTCTTCAACCCCGCGCTCTTCCATGCCGCCGGGCACAACACGTCGGCGGACATCCGGCGGATGGCCAATCTGCTGCAGGTGTCCTCCGCGTTCGGGCGGGCGATGGAGAGCGTCGACCGGGAGGCTCTGGCGAACGCGGTCTATCCCGTGCTGCTCGCTCGGGCCGCGGCGGGGGTCGGGCGGGAGTTCCTCGACGCCGTCGTGGCGGCCAGTGCGGAGGGGTATCCCTTTCCGACCAATCTGGACTCCGACCCGCCGGTCGGCGGGCTGGCCCCGGCGTCCCAGGCGGACCTTGTCCGTCTCGCGCTGAGTGAAGGGTGGGAGGCGGGGCGGTTGCGGGAGGTCCTGCGCGAGGCGGCAGCGCGCCGCGCCAGCTGACGGGGTGGGGGCGGGTGGTTGGGGTGATTCGTCGGGTGCGGGCGCGCTGTGGCTGGCCGCGCAGTTCCCCGCGCCCCTGAAGGAGCGGGGCTGAGCGCCGCGTTCCCCGTGCGGCTCAAAGCCAAAAGATTGCGCAGTTCCCCGCGCCCCTAAAAGCAAAAGACAAAAGCCTGCGCCGTTCCCCGCGCCCCTGGGTGGGACGGCCCCTGGGTGGGACGGGGCGCAGCCCCTCCCCGAGGGGCGCGGGGAACTGCGCGGGCAACCCCCACCGGACCCGCACGTTCAGGGGCGCGGGGAACTGCGCGGCCCACCCCCACCGGCCCGCAGCCGAACCCTTCGGGCCGAACCCTTCGGGCCGGCCCCCTTCGGGGTCAGGCGTAGAACGACGGGCGTTCCGTCAGTTCTACCTCCACCCGGCCGCCCTCCCGCTGCGCACGCACCCCCGCCTCGCAGACCGCCGCCGTGGCGTAGCCGTCCCACGCCGTGGGCCCGGTGATCTCGCCGCGGCGGGTGGCGTCCACCCAGGCCTGCATCTGGCGGTCGTACGCGTCCTCGAAGCGCTCCGTGAAGTCCTGGGCGATGGTGCCGCCCCAGCGGCCCGCCATGTTGGTGACCAGGGAGTGCCCGTCACCGATCCGGGCCGTGCCGCGCTCGCAGACCACCTCGGCCTGCACCTGGTAGCCGAAGCCGCAGTTGACGTTGATCTCGACGTCCACGATCGCGCCGCCGGCGGTCTCGAAGAGGACCAGCTGCGGGTCCTGCAACCCCTCGGGCGCGTTGCCCGACGGCGTCGGCTTCAGCACGGTGACCGCGGTGATCTCGTGGCCGAGCAGCCAGCGGGTGATGTCCATCTCGTGCACGACGGAGTCGTTGATGAGCATCTCGGTGCTGAAGCCGGGCGGGGTCGCCACATTGCGGTGCCGGTTGTGCAGCATCAGCGGCCGCCCCAACTGGCCGGTGTCCAGCAGCGACTTGAGCTTCACGTACTCGGCGTCGTATCGGCGCATGAAGCCCACCTGCACCCTGCGGTGCCCGAGCCGCTGCTCGGCCTCCAGGACGCGCAGCGCCGAGGCGGAGCCCGGCGTGAGGGGCTTCTCGCACAGGACCGGCAGGTCGTGCTCGAACGCGGCGAGCAGGGCCGCCTCGTGGGCGGGGCCGGGGGAGGCGATCAGCACGGCGTCGACGCCGTCCGCGGCCATCGCCGCGGCCGGGTCGGTGTGCGCGGAGCAGCCCTCGATGCCGTCCGCGATCCGCTTGACCCGTTCCGCGTCGACGTCCACGACGGCGGCCACGCGGGCCCCGCTGGTCACCTCGTGGAGCCGGCGCACATGGTCGGCCCCCATCCTGCCGGTGCCGATGACGGCCACCCCGAGCGTGCCCGCCATCAGGACTTCCCCTTCGACGCCGCGAGGGGGGCCTGGAGGTCCTGCTCCTCGGGGAGCCCCGCCACGTCCACGCCGCGTACCTGCGCCAACTCGTGCTTGAGCGCGGCGAGTTCGGCGCCGCCGGCCATGTGGTTGGTGAGTTCTTCGAGGGTGACGTCCGCGCGGGCCGCGGAGAGTTCCATGGTGCCCAGCCGCAGGACGCTGAAGTGGTCGCCGACCATGTAGGCGTGGTGCGGGTTGTGGGTGATGAAGATGACGCCCAGACCGCGGTCGCGGGCGGCGGCGATGTACTTGAGGACCACACCGGACTGCTTGACGCCCAGCGCGGCGGTGGGCTCGTCCAGGATGAGCACGCGGGCGCCGAAGTAGACGGCGCGGGCGATGGCCACGGACTGGCGCTGGCCGCCGGAGAGGGTGCCGATCGGCTGTTCGAGGTCGTCCAGGACGATGCCCATGGCGCGCAGTTCGGTGTCCGCGGTCTGCTTCATCGCCGCGATGTCCAGGCGGCGGATCGGCCAGGGGCCCTTGGTCAGTTCGGAGCCGAGGAAGAAGTTCCGCCACACCGGCATCAGCGGCACGGTGGCCAGGTCCTGGTAGACGGTGGCGATGCCCTTGTCGAGGGCTTCGCGCGGGGTGCTCAGGTGCACCGCCTCGCCGTCGATGAGGAACTCGCCCTCGGTGTGCTGGTGCAGCCCGGAGATGATTTTGATCAGCGTGGACTTGCCGGCGCCGTTGTCGCCCAGCACGCAGGTGACCTGGCCGGGGTGGACGGCCAGGTCCACGCCGTGCAGGGCGCGGACGTTGCCGTACGCCTTGCCGGCCCCGCGCAGCCGCACGATCGGCTGTGCGTCCCCGGGGGTGTCCTTGGGTGCGTCCTGGACGGGGGTGGCGTCGTCGCTGGAGGTGGTGTTGTCGGTCATGGGTTACCTCCGGGTTGCCTGGCGGCGGACCCACAGATTGACGAGGGCGGCGAGCAGGAGCATGACGCCGAGGAAGGCCTTGAACCAGTCGGGGTTCCAGTTGGCGTAGACGATGCCCTGGGAGACCATGCCGAAGATGAACGCGCCGATGACGGCGCCGATCGCGGAGCCGTAGCCGCCGGTGAGCAGGCAGCCGCCGATGACCGCGGCGATGATGTACAGGAACTCGTTGCCCACGCCCTCGCCGGACTGGACGGTGTTGAACGAGAACAGGATGTGCATGCCGACGAACCAGGCACCGGCGCCGACGCCCATGAACAGGGCGATCTTGGTGAAGGTGACGGGCACGCCGACCGCGCGGGCGCTCTCCTGGCTGCCGCCGGTGGCGAAGATCCAGTTGCCGAACTTGGTGCGCAGCAGCAGCCAGGTCGCGAGGGCGGCGAGGACCAGCCAGTAGAAGACGGTGATCTTGACGTCGACCCCGCCGATGCCTATCTCCGAGGCGAAGATGCTCTTGGCCTGGTCGAAGCCGTCCATGTCGCTGATGGAGTCGGTGGCGACGTTGCCGGTGAAGAGCTTCGTGATGGCGAGGTTGGCGCCCTGGAGGATCAGGAACGAGCCGAGTGTGATGAGGAACGACGGCAGTCCGGTGCGTACCAGCATGTAGCCGTTGAACGCGCCGATCGCCAGCGCCACCACCAGGGCGACGATGACGCCGGTCCACACGTTCATGGAGAGCTGGAAGCTCCACATGCTCGCCGTGAGCGCGGCGGTGGTCACGGCCACACCGGCGGAGAGGTCGAACTCGCCGCCGATCATCAGCAGGGCCACCGGCAGGGCCATGATGCCCATCACGGAGGCCTCGTAGAGCACGTTGGCCAGCGAGCTCGCCTCACGGAAGGGGGAGGCGACCGCGAAGAAGAAGATGTAGACGATGATCGCCGCGATGAGTGCGCCGATCTCCGGGCGGGCCGCCAGGCGGCGGGCCAGGGACCGTTCCGAGGTCCGGCCGTCCTTGGGGGCGGCCGGCGAAGCCGGCGGCGAGGAGCTCGCCGCCGGTGCCGTTGCCTGGGTCATGGGTGTCACCGAGTACCCTTCGAGGCGAACTTGGCTATGTCGTCCACGTTGTCCTTGTCGACGAACGCCGGGCCGGTGAGCACGGGCTCCTGGCCGCCTCCGCTGAAGTTGCCGTTGGTCTTGTAGAGCCACAGGGAGTCCACCGACAGGTAGCCCTGCAGATACGGCTGCTGGTCGACCGCGAACTCGATGTCGCCGCCCTTGACGGCGTCGACCATCTCCTTGTTCAGGTCGAAGGTCGCCACCTTCGCCTTGCTGCCCGCGTCGTCCACGGACTGCACGGCGGTCAGGGCGAACGGGGCGCCGAGCGTGACCACGTAGTCGATCGACGTGTCCTGCTTGAGCTTCGCGTTGATCGTCGACTTCACGGACGGCATGTTCGTGCCGTTCACGTTGAGGGTCGTGGTCTTGCCCTTGAACGTCTTCTTCACACCGGCGCAGCGGGCCTCCAGGGAGACGCTGCCCTGCTCGTGGATGACGCAGATGTTGTTCTTGGCGCCGAGTGCGTTGAGCTTCTCGCCGAAGGCCTCACCGGCGACGAACTCGTCCTGGCCGAAGTAGGACAGGAGCCCCTGCTCCTTCCAGTCGTCGATGCCTCCGTTGAGGCCGACGACGGGGATGCCGGCCTTCTCGGCCTTGGCCACGACGTCCTTCATGGCGTCGGGCTTGGAGAGGGTGACCGCGATGCCGTCGACCTTCTGGTCGATCGCGTTCTGGACGAGGTTGGCCTGCTTGGCCGAGTCCGGGTTGTTCGAGTAGACCAGCTCGACGTTGTCCTTGGCGGCGGCGGTCTCCGCTCCCTTGCGGACGAGGTCCCAGAAGGTGTCACCCGCTGCTGCGTGCGTGATCATCGCGATCTTCATACGGGGGGTGTCGGCCTTGCCGGCCGACGCGTTGCCCGAGTCCTCCTCGGCCTTCTTGCCACCCGAGTCGCTGGAGCAACCGGTGACCATCAGGGCCGCCGCGGCGGCCGCGGCGACGAGGGCGATTCTGCGGGAACGGGGGCGAGACGTGCGGTCCATCTTTCCGGCACCTCACTGTGCGACAGGGGAGAGGGAGCTAAAACTCGGCAGTTCTGTTGGGAGGGGATGTAAGTCCCTCATATGCCCCGCTGTCAATACTTTGTTAAGACATCATTTCACGGTGACGTGAGAATGTAAGTACAAAGTCTTGACATGGCTCGGCCCCCGGTCTTACACCTAGGACACACCGGTCCCCCGTATCCCGCACCCCCACAAGACCGCATCCACACGAGGAGCGACGCGTATGAGCGAGTCCTTCGACCTGATCACCATGGGTCGCATCGGGGTCGACCTCTACCCCCTGCAGACCGGCGTACCGCTCGCCCGCGTCGAGACCTTCGGCAAGTTCCTCGGCGGTTCGGCGGCCAACGTGGCGGTCGCCGCGGCACGTTTGGGGCGCGCCACAGCGATCGTCAGCCGAACCGGCGATGATCCCTTCGGAGCCTATCTCCACCAGGCTCTCAAGGAATTCGGGGTCGACGACCGCTGGGTCACTCCCGTCGAGGAGTACCCGACACCGGTCACGTTCTGTGAGATCTTCCCGCCCGACGACTTCCCGCTGTACTTCTACCGGCAGCCCAAGGCACCGGACCTGGTGATCCACACCGACGAACTCGACTTCTTCGCGCTGCGGGCGGCGAAGATCTTCTGGATCACCGGCACCGGGCTGAGCGAGGAGCCCAGCCGCTCGGCCACCCTCGCCGCCCTCAAGGCCCGCGACAAGGCCGGCACCACCGTCTTCGACCTCGACTGGCGCCCCATGTTCTGGAAGGACCCTGACGAGGCCCGCCCGTACTACACCGAGGCCCTGCGGCACGCCACGGTCGCCGTCGGCAACCTCGACGAGTGCGAGATCGCCACCGGCGTCCGCGAACCGCGGGCCTGCGCCGACGCCCTCCTCGAAGCCGGTGTGGAGTTGGCCGTCGTCAAGCAGGGCCCCAAGGGCGTCCTCGCCGTCCACCGCGACGGCACCACCGCCGAAGTGCCGCCCGTACCCGTCGAGGTGGTCAACGGCCTCGGCGCGGGCGACGCGTTCGGCGGCTCGCTCTGCCACGGCCTGCTGGCCGGCTGGGAACTGGAGAGGACGATGCGGTACGCCAACGCGGCCGGCGCCCTCGTCGCCTCCCGCCTCGCCTGCTCCTCCGCGATGCCGACCGCCGCCGAGGTCGAGGAACTCGTCACCGCCCGCGGCTGAGAAGCCGCGGCCGACCCCGCACCACCCCGAACGGAGCCAGACCTTGAGCATCACCATCCCCGACCTCGTCAGGGTGCGTGTCCAGCACCCCGAGGCCGTGGCCGAAGCGGCCGCCCGCCGCAGCAGGCGACCCCTCGTCGGCGACAGCGGCCGCCTCATGATCGTGGCCGCCGACCACCCGGCCCGCGGTGCGCTCGGAGTCGGCGACCGCAAGCTGGCCATGGCCAACCGCGCCGACCTGCTGGAGCGCCTGTGCGCCGCGCTGTCCCGGCCGGGCGTGGACGGGGTGCTCGCCACCGCCGACATCCTCGACGACCTCCTGCTGCTCGGCGCGCTGGAGGACAAGGTCGTCATGGGCTCCATGAACCGCGGCGGCCTGGCCGGATCCGCCTTCGAGATGGACGACCGCTTCACCGGCCACCGCGCCGAGGACATCGAGCGGCTGAACTTCGACGCGGGCAAGCTGCTGCTGCGCATCGACTACGACGACCCCGGCTCGCTGACCACGCTGGAGTCCACCGCGCGGGCGATCGACGACATGGCCGCACGCCGACTGCCCGTGTTCGTCGAGCCGTTCCTCTCCCACCGCGTCGACGGAAGGGTCCGCAACGACCTCTCCGCCGAGGCCGTCACCCGCTCCATCGCCATCGCCTCCGGCCTCGGCGGCACCTCCGCCTACACCTGGCTGAAACTGCCCGTCACCAGTGACCCGGACGACATGGCCGGGGCCCTGGAGACGTCCACCCTGCCCGCCGTCCTGCTCGGCGGCGAGGTCGGCGGGGACCAGGAGGGCGCGTACGAGAAATGGCGCAAGTGCCTGCGGCTGCCCACCGTCCAGGGTCTGGTCGTCGGCCGCTCCCTGCTCTATCCCGCCGAGGGCGACGTGGAGACCGCGGTGGACACCGCGGTCGGCCTGCTCTGACCGGAGACCAACCCGCTCTGACCGGACACCGGAAGGATCACACCTCATGACCAGCGCACACCACCTGCCCGCGGGCAAGGCCGCGAGCGGGCCGTACGCCGTGGACGTGACGCCCGAGAGCGCGGGCTGGGACCATTCCGGTCTCCGGGTCCTCGAACTGCCGCCCGGCGGAACGCACTTGTTCACCGCGGGGGACAGCGAGTGGATCGTCACCTCGCTGGGCGGCGGCTGCACGGTCGCCGTCACCGACGACTTCGGCCAGGACGAGTTCGAAGTACGGGGCCGCGCGGACGTGTTCAGCGGCGTCAGCGACTTCGTGTACGTGCCCAGGGACGCGACCGCCGCCCTCACCTCCGACGAGGGTGGCCGGTTCGCGCTCACCGGGGCCCGCTGCGAGCGCCGCCTGCCGGCCCGCTACGGACCCGCCGAGTCCGTGCCCGTCGAGCTGCGCGGCAGCGGCACCTGCTCCCGCAGGGTCCACAACTTCGGCGCGGCCGGGGTCTTCGAGTGCGACAAGCTCATCGCGGTCGAGGTGATCACCCCGGGCGGCAACTGGTCCTCGTACCCGCCGCACAAGCACGACGAGAACCGGCCGGGCGAGGAGTCCGAGCTGGAGGAGATCTACTACTTCGAGATCGCCGACCACGAGGGCACCCCCGGCCTCGGCTACCAGCGCGTGACGCCCTCCGGCCACGGCAGCGGCACGGACGTGCTCGCCGAGGTGCGCGGCGGCGACGTCGTCCTGATCCCGGACGGCTGGCACGGCCCCTCGATCGCCTCGCCCGGCCACGACATGTACTACCTCAACGTCATGGCGGGCCCCGGCGCCGACCGGGCCTGGCTGATCTGCGACCACCCCGACCACGCCTGGATCCGCGACACCTGGCCGGATCAGCCGGTCGACCCCCGGCTGACCCCCTGACCCTCTCCACCCCTCCGCGAACCAGTGAGGACCCGATGAGCCGCTCCACCCTCCGTCTGACCGTCGCCCAGGCACTGGTGCGTTTCCTGGCCGCGCAGTACACCGAACGCGACGGCCGACGGCACCGGCTGATCGCCGGCACCTGGGGGATCTTCGGCCACGGCAACGTGGCAGGCCTCGGCCAGGCGCTCCTGGAGGCCGGCGAGGACACCATGCCCTTCCACCAGGGCCGCAACGAACAGGCCATGGTGCACGCCGCCGTCGGTCACGCCCGCCAGCTCGACCGGCTCTCCGCGCAGGCCGTCACCACCTCCATCGGCCCCGGCGCCACCAACCTCGTCACCGGCGCGGCCCTCGCCACGATCAACCGCCTGCCCGTGCTGCTCCTGCCCGGCGACTACTTCGCGACCCGCGCCGCCGATCCGCTGCTCCAGCAGCTGGAACACCCCGTCGAGGCCGATCTGTCGGTCAACGACACCCTGCGCCCGGTCTCCCGCTACTTCGACCGCGTCCACCGCCCCGAGGCGCTGATCCCCTCCGCCCTCAACGCGATGCGGGTGCTCGCCGACCCCGTCGACACCGGCGCCGTCACCCTCGCCCTGCCGCAGGATGTGCAGGCCGAGGCGTACGACTGGCCCGAGGAGTTCTTCGCCGACCGGGTCTGGCACGTGCGCCGCCCGGCGCCCGAACCGGCCGAACTGGCCGCCGCGGCGCAGGCCGTACGCGGCTCCCGGCGCCCTCTGCTCGTCGCGGGCGGCGGCGTCCACCACAGCGAGGCCGAGCAGGCACTGAAGGCGTTCGTCGAGGCCACCGGCATCCCGGTCGCCTCCACCCAGGCCGGCAAGGGCTCGCTGCGGTACGACCACCCGGCGGACGTCGGCGGCATCGGCCACACCGGCACCGCCGTCGCCGACGACCTGGCCCGCACCGCCGACCTGGTCATCGGCGTCGGCACCCGCTACTCGGACTTCACCACCGCCTCCGCCACGCTCTTCCAGGAGCCGGACGTGCGGTTCGTCAACCTCAACGTGGCCGCCTTCGACGCCCACAAGCTGAGCGCGCGCACCCTGGTGGCCGACGCCCGCGCCGGTCTGGAAGCCCTCACCGAGGCGCTCGCCGGACACCGCGTGGACGAGGCGTACGAGGCCGAGTACCGCGCGGGCAAGGAGCGCTGGGAGCAGGTCGTCGACTCCGTCTACCGGGCCGACGACGAGCACGCGGTCCCCACCCAGACGCAGGTCCTCGGCGCCCTGGACGCCGTGGTCGGCGACGACGACGTGGTGATCAACGCGGCCGGCTCGCTCCCCGGCGACCTGCACAAACTCTGGCGCGCCCGCAGCCGGCGCCAGTACCACCTGGAGTACGGCTACTCCTGCATGGGCTACGAGATCCCGGCCGGCATCGGCGTCCAGCAGGCCGCCCCCGGCACCCCCGTCTGGTCCCTGGTCGGCGACGGCACGTACCTCATGATGCCGACCGAGATCGTCACGGCCGTCCAGGAGGGGCTGCCCGTCAACCTGGTGCTCATCCAGAACCACGGGTACGCGTCCATCGGCGGCCTCTCCGAGGCGGTGGGCGCCGAGCGGTTCGGCACCGCCTACCGCTACCGCGCCCCGGACGGCACCTTCACCGGCGACCCGCTGCCGGTCGACCTGGCCGCCAACGCCGCCAGCCTCGGCATGGACGTGCTGCGCGCCAAGACGGTGGGCGAACTGCGGGAGGCGCTGGCCACCGCCCGCGCGTCCGACCGCCCGACCTGCGTGTACGTCGAGACCGACCCGACGCCCACCTCGCCCGGCGCCGAGGCCTGGTGGGACGTCCCCGTCGCCGAGGTCGCCTCCCGCGAGGCCGCGACCAGTGCCCGTACGACGTACGAGCGGCAGGTCGCCGACCGCCGCCGCCACCTCTGACCCCGACCGTCCCCCCCCGGCTCGCCCCGCTCAGCTCACGATTAAGGACCGGCACCGCATGAAAAACATCGACCACTGGATCGGCGGGAAGCCCGTCGCGGGTGCCTCCGACCGCTTCGGACCCGTCTGCAACCCGGCCACGGGCGCCCAGGAGAAGCAGGTGCCCTTCGCCTCCGTGGACGAGGTGGACGCCGCCGTCGCCTCCGCGAAGGCCGCCTTCGAGAGCTGGGGCACCGCTTCGCTCGCCAAGCGCACCTCGGTCCTCTTCAAGTACCGCGAACTGCTCGACGCGTACCGCGACGAGATCGCCGAACTGATCACCGCCGAGCACGGCAAGGTGCACTCCGACGCGCTCGGCGAGGTCGCCCGGGGCATGGAGATCGTCGAACTCGCCTGCTCGGTCCCGCAGTTGCTCAAGGGTGAGCTGTCCACGCAGGTCTCCACCCGGGTCGACGTGGCCGCGATCCGCCAGCCCCTCGGGGTCGTCGCGGGCATCACGCCGTTCAACTTCCCGGCCATGGTGCCGATGTGGATGTTCCCGCTCGCCATCGCCTGCGGCAACACCTTCGTGCTCAAGCCGAGCGAGAAGGACCCCTCCGCCTCCGTTCGGCTGGCCGAGCTGGCGAGCGAGGCCGGACTGCCGGACGGCGTGCTCAACGTCGTCCACGGCGACAAGGCGGCCGTCGACCGCCTCCTGGAGCACCCGGACATCACCGCCGTCTCCTTCGTCGGCTCCACGCCCATCGCCAAGTACATCCAGATCAAGGGCATCGAGCACGGCAAGCGCGTGCAGGCCCTCGGCGGAGCCAAGAACCACATGCTGGTCCTGCCCGACGCCGACCTGGACTTCGCCGCCGACCAGGCCATCAGCGCGGCCTACGGCTCGGCCGGCGAGCGCTGCATGGCCGTCTCGGTCGTCGTCGCCGTCGGCGACACCGGGGACGCACTGGTCGAGAAGATCGCCGAGCGGGCCAAGGGCCTGAAGATCGGCCCCGGCAGCGACCCGGCCTCCGAGATGGGCCCGCTCATCACCCGCGAGCACCGCGACAAGGTCGCCTCCTACGTCGCGGGCGCCGCCGCCCAGGGCGCCGAGGTCGTCGTGGACGGCACCGGCTTCACCGTGCCCGGCC
Organism: Streptomyces liliiviolaceus; assembly: GCF_018070025.1. NCBI lineage: Bacteria > Bacillati > Actinomycetota > Actinomycetes > Kitasatosporales > Streptomycetaceae > Streptomyces > Streptomyces liliiviolaceus. The sequence continues at coordinate 749,646 of NZ_JAGPYQ010000002.1, read as the reverse complement.
ACGAGGACGGCTTCTTCCTCGGCGTCTCGCTCCTCGACAAGGTCCCGGTCACCGCGGACGCCTACCGGGACGAGATCTTCGGCCCGGTGCTGTGCGTGGTCCGCGCCGCGACCTACGACGAGGGCATCGCGCTGATCAACGCCTCCCGCTGGGGCAACGGCACCGCGATCTTCACCCGGGACGGCGGCGCCGCCCGCCGCTTCCAGCTGGAGGTCCAGGCCGGCATGGTCGGCGTCAACGTGCCGATCCCCGTCCCCGTCGGCTACCACTCCTTCGGCGGCTGGAAGGACTCCCTCTTCGGCGGCCACCACATCTACGGCAACGACGGCGTCGCCTTCTACACCCAGGGCAAGGTCATCACCACCCGCTGGCCCGACCCGGCCGACAGCGGCGGCATCAACCTCGGCTTCCCGAGCCATTCCTGACGCTCCGACGGAGCCACCCGCGCACGTACAGTCCGAAGGAAGGGGCACGAGTGGCAGAGACCGGAACCACACGTCCGGCCACCGCCGGGGCCTTCGACCGGCTGGAGGTCGCCCTGGACCGGGGCAGCCCGATCCCGCTCTACTACCAGCTCGCCCAGCAACTGGAGTCCGCGATCGAGCACGGGGCGCTCGCCCCGGGCGACCTGCTGGGCAACGAGGTGGACATCGCCGCCCGCCTCGGCCTGTCCCGGCCCACCGTCCGCCAGGCGATCCAGTCCCTGGTGGACAAGGGCCTGCTGGTACGCCGCCGGGGCATCGGCACCCAGGTGGTGCACAGCCAGGTCAGACGCTCCCTCGAACTGAGCAGCCTGTACGACGACCTGGCCACCGCCGGACAGAGCCCCGGCACCCGGGTGCTGCGCAACGAGATCGAGTCGGCCTCGGCGGAGGTCGCCGCGGCCCTCGGCATCCCCGAGGGCCGGGACGTCATCGTGCTGGAGCGGCTGCGCACCACCCACGGCGAACCCGTCGCCCACCTGCGCAACCATCTGCCCGCCACCCTCCTCGACCTGGACACCGCGAGACTGGAGGCGACCGGCCTCTACCGGCTGATGAAGTCCGCCGGCATCACCCTGCACAGCGCCCACCAGACCGTGGGCGCCCGGAGCGCCACCGCGGAGGAGGGCACACTGCTCCACGAACCGGCCGGAGCCGCGCTGCTCACCATGCGGCGCACGGCCTACGACGACACCGGACGGGCCGTGGAGTACGGGACCCACGTCTACCGGGCGGCCCGCTACACCTTCGACTTCCAGCTGCTCGTCCGCCCCTGATCGGGTGCGTCCGCCGGGCTCACCGGCCCACCGCGGCGGTACGTTGGGCCCGTGCGGCGCGTGCACCGGGCGCGCCACGCGGGAAGACCACTCCCAGCGACGGAGAGGGTCAGGGTGTCGACGAGCGAGGAGAACGGCGTGCCGCCGCGCCGGTTCGACGTGGCGGACGCCGCGGTGGTGCTGCTGGACGCCCACGCGGCGGTGTCCGGCTGGACCGCCGACGCCGAACGGCTGTTCGGCCACCGCAGCGCCGAAGCCGTGGGCCGTCCCGTCGCGGACCTGCTGATGCCCGAGGACGCCGCGCGCCTGCCCGGCCTGGCCCGCCGGTGCGTACGGGACGGTCGCTGGACCGGGCTCCTCGCGGTGCGCCACCGGGACGGCCACCCGGTCGTCGCCACCGTACGGGTCCTGCCCGCCGTGGAGGCCGCGGACGGCCCGCCCCGCTGGGTGGCCCTGGCCGCCGACACCGCGGGCACCCCCGGCTGGGGCATGAGCCGCGGGGTGCTGGAGCGGATGGCCGCCCACTCGCCGATCGGCATCGCCATCGTCGACACCGACCTGCGCTTCGTCTGGTCGAACGCCGCCCTGGAACAGTTCGGCGGCGGACCCGGCCACGAGCGCATCGGCAAACGGCTCGGGGACATACAGCCGGGACTGGACGCCGCCGCCCTGGAGGGGGTGATGCGCCAGGTCCTGGAGAGCGGCGAGACCGTCGCGGGCTACGAACACGTCGGCACGGTCCGCTCGGCACCGCACCGGGAGACCGCCCACGCCATGTCCTTCACCCGGCTCGACGACGACCAGGGCACCCCGCTCGGCGTGTACTACACCGTCGTGGACGTCACCGAGCGCTACCGGGCCCGGGAACGCCTCACCCTCCTGGACCGGGCGGGCAAGAGCCTCGGCCGCACCCTGGACGTGGCCCGCACCGCCCAGGAACTGGCCGACCTCGCGGTGCCGGGACTCGCCGACCTGGTCACCGTCGACCTGCTGGAGACCGTCCTCGAAGGCGGTGAGCCGACGCCCGGACCGGCGCCCGGACCGGCGGACGGACCGGCGGACGGACCGGCGGACGGACCCCTCGGCGGGCCGGACGCCGTACCGCTGCGCCGGGCCGGCCACCGGTCGGTCGACGCGCAGGAGCCCGGGTCCGCCGGGATCGGGCAGGTGGCCCGGTACCGCGCCGACTCACCCCCGATCGCCGCCCTGACCGGCGGCGGCTCCTGGATCGGGGAGCGCCTCGACCCACCGGCCGGGGCGTGGACCGCGGACCCGTCCCGGGGCGGGCCCGCCGCCCTCCCCGGCCCCGGACCGCACACCGCGATGATCGTGCCCGTCCGGGCCCGCGGCACCACGCTCGGCATCACCACGTTCTTCCGCAGCCGCCGCAAGGAACCCTTCGACCACGACGACCTGGGCCTCGCCGAGGAGTTCGTGGCCCGCGCCGCCCTGTGTCTCGACAACGCCCGCCGCTACACCCGCGAACGCGACGCGGCGCTGGTCCTGCAACGCCATCTGCTGCCGCACCGGCTGCCCGAACAGGACGCGATGGAGGTCGCCGCCTGCTACCGGCCGGCCGACGAGCTGACGGGCCTCGGCGGGGACTGGTTCGACGTCATCCCGCTGTCGGGCGCCCGGGTCGCGCTCGTGGTGGGCGACGTCGTCGGGCACGGCATCGAGGCCGCCGCCGCCATGGGCCGGCTGCGCGCCGCCGTGCAGACCCTCGCCGACCTGGACCTGCCGCCCGAGGAGGTGCTGGCCCACCTCGACGACCTGGTCGACCGGGCCGGACAGGAGGCCGCCCCCGGGACGGCACCCCGCGCCGACGGCGTCCGCGCGAAGGGCGCCAGCTGCCTCTACGCCGTGTACGACCCGGTCGGCGGCCGGCTGTCGATGGCCGCGGCGGGCCACGGCCTGCCCGCCGTCGTCGCCCCGGACGGCTCGGTGGACTTCCCCGACCTCCCGCAGGGGCCCGAACTGGGCGTCGGCGGACCGCCCTTCGAGTCCGTCGAGCTGCGGCTGGCGGAAGACAGCGTGCTCACCCTGGGCACCGACGGCCTGCTCGCCGCCGAGGGGCCCGCGGACCGCCGGGACGCCGCCGCCGACCGGGAACGGCTGCGCGGCGTACTCGAACGGCAGACCTCCGGACTGGACGACCGCTGCCGTGCCGTCGTCGACGCCCTGGTCCCCGCGCGTCCGCCGGACGACGTGGTGCTGCTGATGGCCCGCGCCCGCCGCCTGCCGGCGGACCGGACGGTGTCCTGGGAGCTGCCCGCTGACCCGGCCTCGGTCGCCGAGGTCCGCAAGCGCACCTCGCGGCAGCTGTGCGAATGGGGTCTCGACGAGCTGACCTTCACGACCGAACTCGTCGTCAGCGAGCTGTTCACCAACGCGATCCGGCATGCGGACGGCCCCATCAGGCTGCGGCTGATCATGTCGAGGACCCTGTTCTGCGAGGTGTGGGACGCCAGCCCGACGGCCCCGCACCTGCGCCATCCGAAGACGACCGACGAGGGCGGCCGGGGTCTCTTCCTGGTCTCCCGGTGCACACAGCGCTGGGGGACCCGCTACACCCAGGACGGCAAGATCATCTGGACGGAACAGTCCCTGGCCGGCCCGACGTTCTGACCGACCGGTGCGGTCATATTTTCTGCTGTGACGGTGGCGCCTAACACTGTGGAAAGTCCCTTTTGTCGCATAGTGCGTCCGGAGGGCGAACCAGCACGGCCGCCCGCGCGCCCCGCGGTTCACCTCCTCGTGCCCGCACCCAACGAGGAGTGACGCCTCATGTCCGACCCCGTCTCCCGGCGGCCCGTGTCCCGCCGGTCCGTCCTGCGCCTGCTGGGCGGCGCGACCGCCGTGGCCCTCGCCGCGACCACCGGCACTCCCGCGTCCGCCCGTGCGGCCGTACGGGAACCGGCCGCGGGCCCCCGCGTCGAGAGCCTGCTCGCCCGGCTCACCCTGGACGAGAAGATCTCCCTGCTGCACGGCGCCACCGACCCGAAGGCCCTCGGCCAGGCCGGTTACGTCCCCGGCGTGCCACGGCTCGGCATCCCGCCCCTGCGCCTCGCCGACGGCCCCGCCGGAGTCCGCGTCAAGCGGCGTGCCACCGCCCTGCCCGCACCCGTCCTGCTCGCCTCCGCCTTCGACCCGGACCTCGCCCGCCGCTACGGCCGGGTCATCGGCCACGAGGGCCGCGCGCTGGGCCAGGACGTGCTGCTCTCCCCGATGGTCAACCTCGTCCGCACCCCGTACGCGGGCCGCAACTTCGAGACCTTCAGCGAGGACCCGCTGCTCTCCGCCGACCTCGTCGCCGAGGAGATCAAGGGCATCCAGGGCGAAGGACTCATCGCGACCGTCAAGCACTACGCGATGAACAACCAGGAGAAGGACCGCGAGACCGTCGACGTCCGGGTTGACGAGCAGACCCTCAACGAGGTCGAACTACGCGGCTTCGAGGCCGCCGTCGGCGCCGGAGCCCGCGCGGCCATGGGCGCCTACAACAAGGTCAACGGCGTCTACGCCTGCGAGAACAAGGAACTCCTCACCGACATCCTGCGCGACCGCTGGGGCTTCGAGGGCTGGGTGATGACCGACTGGTACGCCGCCCACAGCACCGTCGCCTCGCTCACCGCGGGCCTCGACATGGAGATGCCGAACAGCAGGTACTTCGGGGCCGCGCTGAAGACCGCGGTCCACGACGGCGGCGTCTCCGAGGAGTACGTCGACCGGTCCGTACGCCGCGTCCTCACCGCGATGGACGACTTCGGCCTCCTCGACGGCAGCGCCCCGCCCCGCCCGCGCCGGGATCCCGCGGCGGGCGCCGCCGTCGCCCTGGAGGTCGCCAAGGCGGGCGCCACCCTCCTGCACAACAAGAACGCCGCACTGCCCCTCACCGGCGAGGCCGCCCGCAGCATCGCCGTCATCGGCCCCACCGGCTCCCTCCCGTTCGTCAGCGGCGGCGGCAGCGCCCACGTCGTCCCCGACCACGCCGACAGCCCCCTGAAAGCCATCAGATCCCGCGCGGGCGAGGACGCCCGGGTCGCGTACGCACTCGGCGAGGACCTGTACGGCAAGCCTCTCCCGACGAACGCCCTCTCGGCAGGCATCACCCCCGAGGCACAGCGCGTCGCCGCGGGGAAGACCTGGACTTACGACGGCACCCTCACCGTCGAGGACACCGACGAGTGGACCTTCGTCATCCACTACTCCGGTACGCGGCCCAAGGTGCTCCTGGACGGCACGGAACTCTTCCCCGTGGTGGCCGGGCTCGCCGAGCAGTTCGCCGGCGGCCTCGTGTCGGCCGCCCCCGACGGCATGGCGGTACGGCGCAAGACGCTCGACCTCACCCCCGGCGGTCACCGGATTGAGATCACCGCGAAGGGCGGGGACACGGGACAGACGTTCCGGCTGCGGCGCGTCACCGGCGCGTCCCGCGGCCAGGACGTGGCCGAGGCCGTGCGGGCCGCGTCCGCCGCGCACAGCGTCGTCCTCTTCGCCTACGAGGACGCCACCGAGAACCAGGACCGCACGACCCTCGCGCTCCCCGGCCACCAGCCGGCCCTGATCGAGGCGGTGACCGCGGCCAACCCGCGCACCACCGTCGTCCTCAACACCTCCTCCTCGACCGCGATGCCCTGGCTGGAGCGCACCGCCGCCGTGCTGCAGATGTACTACCCCGGCCAGGAGGGCGCGGCGGCCACCGCGGCCGTCCTGTTCGGCGACTGCGACCCCGGCGGACGGCTCACCCAGTCCTTCCCGGCCGACGACGAGAGCCACCCCGTCGCCGGCGAACCGCGCCGCTACCCGGGCGTGAGCGGCGTCGAGGAGTACTCCGAGGGCATCCACGCCGGCTACCGCTGGTACGACGCCAAGGGCGTGCGGCCGCTGTTCCCCTTCGGGCACGGACTCTCGTACACCTCCTTCGCCTACGAGGACCTGGCGGTGGAACGGACCGGGGACGGGCTGGACGTCGTCCTCACCGTGCGCAACACCGGGCGGCGGGACGGCGTCGACATCCCGCAGGTGTACGTGGGCCCCTCGCCGGACCTGCGCGTCGAGCGCGCCGTCCGCGTGCTGAGCGGCTACCGGCGGCTCGGGCTCAAGGCGGGGGAGTCGCGCAGGATCACCGTGCGCGTCGACGAACGCACGCTGTCCTCGTGGGACCCGCGGCGGCACGGCTGGGTGCTCGGCACCGGACGGCGGACCGTATGGATCGGGGCCTCCTCGCGTGACCTGCGGCTGCGTACGACGGTGGCCGTGTGAGCGCCCGGCGGGCCGTCGGACAGGGGGCGTGAACCGGTAGGCTTCCCGGCGTGCGCGCGACCGAGCGCACGCCGGGCCCGGCCCGGACCGCGGTGATGGGGAGGAACCGGCGTTGCACGTCCAGGAATGGCTAGAGACCGTGCCTGCGGTCAGCATCTACGCGCTGGTGGGCCTGGTCATCGGCCTGGAGAGCCTGGGCATCCCGCTGCCGGGCGAGATCATCCTCGTCTCCTCGGCGCTGCTCGCCTCCCAGCACGGTGACATCAACCCCGTCATCCTCGGCGCCTGCGCGACGGCCGGCGCGATCATCGGTGACTCCATCGGGTACGCCATCGGCCGCAAGGGCGGGCGCCCGCTGCTGGCCTGGCTCGGCGCGAAGTTCCCCAAGCACTTCGGCGAGGGGCATATCGCCACCGCCGAGCGGTCCTTCGAGAAGTGGGGCATGTGGGCCGTCTTCTTCGGCCGCTTCATCGCCCTGCTGCGCATCTTCGCGGGCCCGCTCGCGGGTGTGCTGCGCATGCCGTACTGGAAGTTCCTGATCGCCAACGTCCTCGGCGGCATCGTCTGGGCGGGCGGCACCACGGCGGTCATCTACTACGTGGGCGTGGTGGCCGAATCCTGGCTCAAGCGCTTCTCCTGGCTGGGCCTGGTGCTGGCCGTCCTCATCGGCATCACGTCCATGCTGATCATGAAGCGCAAGGCAAAGAAGATGACGGCGGAGGCGGAGCCGACGGCGGACCCGGTCCCGGCGACCGACTAGCCCCGCAAGGGGCCCTGTAGGGGCGCGGGGAACGGCGCGCCCAGCCACAACGGTCCCGCACTTGGCGTACGGCCCCCAGGGCTCCGGCTGTTGTCTGCGGGCCGGTGGGGGTGGGCCGCGCAGTTCCCCGCGCCCCTGAAGGGGCTGCCTGTCGTGGGCGGTGTTTATCAGGGGCGCGGGGAACGGCGCGCCCAGCCACAACGGTCCCGCACTTGGCGTACGGCCCCCAGGCTCCGGCTGTTCTCTGCGGGTCGGTGGGGGTGGGCCGCGCAGTTCCCCGCGCCCCTGAAGGGGCTGCCCGTCGTGGGCGGGGTTTTTCAGGGGCGCGGGGAACTGCGCGATCAGCCACAGTGGACCCGCAGACAACGACCGGCCCCCGCCCTACCCCCCGTGCGCGTCCCGGTGGGCCTTCGCCAGTTCGACGTAGAACACCCCGTTCAGGGAGACCCCCTCCCGCTCCTCCGCGCTGAGTTCGCGCTTGACCTTCGCCGGAACACCTGCGACGAGCACCCCCGGAGGGACCCGCATACCCTGCGGCACCAACGCCTGCGCGGCGACCAGCGACCCCGCCCCGATCACCGCCCCGTTGAGGACCGTCGCCCCCATCCCCACCAGACAGTCGTCCTCGACGACCGCCCCGTGCACCACGGCGTTGTGCCCGATGGACACCCGCTCCCCGATGCTGATCGGAAACCCCGGGTCGACATGGAGCGTGCAGTTGTCCTGGACGTTGCTGTCGGCCCCGATCACGATCGGACCGCAGTCCGCGCGCAGCACCGCGCCGTACCAGACGCTCGCGCCCGGCCGCAGGGTGACGTCCCCGATGACCACGGACGTGGGCGCCACGAACGCCTCCGGGTCCAGCTGCGGATCCTTGCCGCCGATCCCCATGACCAGCGCCTCGTGCGTCATCACCGTCTCCTCGTCGTCGGTACACCGGCACCGTAGGCGATGGACCGCAGGCCCGGCCCCGCGGGTCCGTGTCACCCGCCCCGGGCGAGGCGCGTCGGCCCGGCGGGGAAGAGGGTGACGTGCCGACAGGTTTCCGGGGGCCGGGAGGGCACGGGCATGGTGTTCACGAGGCTCGCCCGGGCGATGACGGGCCGTATCGGGGTCCCCGTCGGCCGACAGCTCGTCAGCGTGAGCATCCTGGACATGGCGACCCGTCTCGCCGCGCAGGCCTTTCTGGCCGCGCTGCCGATGCTCTTCGCCATCGCGTCCTTCACTCCGCCCGCGATCCGCCGCGAACTGGTGGGCACGCTGCGCACCCAGCTGGGCACCACGGGACCGGTCCTGACCCAGGTGGACGAGGTCTACCGGGGCGCCGCCGATTCGCTGGAGACCTGGGGCGCGATCGGGGTGCTGGTGGCACTCCTGTCCGCGACCGCCTTCAGCCGGGCACTGCAACGGCTGTGCGAGCGCGCCTGGCACCTGCCGCGCGCCGGACTGCGGACCGTGGTGTGGCGCTGGGGCGTGTGGCTCCTGGTCTGGGTCACCGTGCTGGTGTCCCAGGGAACCCTGCGCGACGGATTCGGCGTCGGGACCGCCCTGGGGTTCCCCCTTCAGCTGATCGCCGCGGTCCTCATGTGGTGGTGGACGCAGCACCTGCTGCTCGCCGGGCGGGTGGCGTGGCTGCCGCTGCTGCCGGGCGCCCTGCTCACCGGGATCGGGGTCGTCCTGTACTCCGCCGTGTCCGGGCTCTGGCTGCCGCGCTCACTGGAGCTGAGCGTCGACCGGTACGGGCCGCTCGGCTCCGTCTTCACGGTGCTGTCGTGGCTCATCTTCTTCTTCGCGATCGTCGCGGGCGGCATCGCGATCGGGTACGTACTGGCCCACGACGCCCTCCTCAGTCCCTGGCTGGGACTGACGGAACCAGGAAAGGGCGGAACCACGGGCGGATCCCCTGCCGGGGGTGATGCGCCCCCGCCGGGCACGAACGATCGTCACGCCATGGAACCCACTACGCGGGGGCAGCGGTGGTCGGCGCGCGGAGCGCTGGCGGCGGCCGCGGCGGCGGTACTGGTGCTGGGCGTGTTCGCGGGACTGCGGACTTTCGCCCTGCTGGCTGTGGGACTGGCCGGTCTGGCGGTCACGGCGGCGGCACTCTGGTGGGTGCTCACGCGACGGAGCGTAGGGCGGCTGCTCGCCGCCGTGCTGGCCGTCGCCGCACCGGTGTGGATCGTCGTCGCGTACACCCGGGCCCATCTGGCGTGGGTCGTCGCCGTGGCCGGGGCACTGTCGATGTTCGCGGTCGGCGCGGGCCGCAGAGCCCTCGTCGGCGCCGACGGACCGGCCCGGACACCGGAGCACCCCGCCCCGCGGGTGCGGCACCCCGTCCTGATCATGAATCCGCGCTCGGGCGGCGGCAAGGTGGAACGGTTCGGGCTGCGGGAGAAGGCCGAGGCACTGGGCGCGCAGGTCCTCCTCCTGGAGGGGCCGGGCGACACCGACGTCGCCGAACTCGCGCGCAAGGCCGCGAGCGAGGGCGCCGATCTGCTCGGCGTCGCGGGCGGGGACGGCACCCAGGCGCTGGTGGCCGATGTCGCCGCCTCGCTCGACCTCCCCTTCCTGGTGGTGCCGGCCGGCACCCGCAACCACTTCGCCCTCGACCTGGGGCTCGACCGCGAGGATCCGGCGAAGGCGCTCGACGCCCTGACCGACGGGGTGCTGCTCCGCGTCGACCTGGGCCGCGCGGCCGGTCACCCCTTCGTCAACAACGTGTCGTTCGGGGCGTACGCCGAGGTGGTGCAGAGCCCGGCCTACCGCGACGGCAAGACCCGTACGACCCTGGAACTCCTCCCCGACCTGCTCGTGGGCCATCGCGGCGCGCGGCTCGCCGCCCGGGCCGGCGAGGCGGACTTCGAGGCACCGCAGGCGCTGTTGGTGAGCAACAACCCCTACGGCACGGGCGACATCGCCGGGCTGGGCCGCCGACCCCGCCTCGACGGCGGTGAGTTGGGGGTCGTCGGGGTCGACGTGGCCAGTGCCGCCCAGGCCGCCGGACTTCTGCGCGGACGCCGTGCCACCGGTCTGACCCGGGTCACCGCGCGGGAGGTGGTCGTCGACGCCGACCGGGAGCGGATCCCGGTCGGCGTCGACGGGGAGGCACTGAACCTGACCGTCCCCGTGCGCTGCGAGGCACGGCCGGGTGCGCTGCGTGTGCTGGTGCCGCGCGAGCGTCCGGGGACGCGCTCGCCGCTGCCCAGGCTCGACTGGTCCCGGATCGCCCGGCTGGCCCTGCCGTCGGCCCGCGGACACGCACGCCCGACGGCGGCACGGCCGGCGGAGCCCGGCGCATGAGCCGCACGAGCCGGGTCGGCCGGACGGTGCCGGGCTACATCGGCGCCCCGTAGACCTTGTGGGCCTGTGCGTGGCCGTAGCTGGCCAGGGACCAGATGATCAGCACGTCGAACGCGATGATCACGATCGACCAGAGCGGGTAGTACGGGGTGAAGAAGAAGTTCTCCATCGCGCTCAGCGCGGCGACCGTGATGCCGACGACCCGCGCCCAGGTCTTGCCCTTGAACACGCTGAAGGCGGCGGCCACGATGACGATCCCGGAGATCAGGTGGACCCAGCCCCACACATTGATGTTGAGGTCGTACGGGTAGTCGTTCGCCCGGGTGTAGAAGTTGTCCTCCATCAACGCGCCCATGCCGACGAACACCTGGTACGCGCCCACGATGGCCATCATGCAGACGGCGAAGACGACCCCGCCGACCATCAGTGGCTTGATCCGGGGTTCCTGCGGGGGCCGGCCCTGCCGGGTCTGCCCTGCCGAGGTCTGCTCAGCCATGTCGGGTACCTCCTTGTCGGGAGCAGGAGCATCCCGCTGATTCCGGGGGCTGAGCTTCACCCGCTGTGGATGAGTGTCGGAGCCGTGTGCGGACCGGACCGGCCGTCTCCGTCACCCCCGCTGTGTGATGTGTCCTTCGCACGGCCTGTGAGAATGGAGACGTGACCCGGCCCCGGGCAGCGGAGGTGACGCGGCATGGGAACGGCGGAGGAACGTCCTGGACCCGAGCGGGGCGAGGCGCGGCCCGTGGGCGGGGATTTCGAGATCCGGATCAAGGGCAGGGTCTCCCAGGCCTTCCGCTCCGCCTTCGCCGAGCTGACCGTCACGGTCAGTCCGCCGGAGACCGTCCTGCACGGCGCCCGGCTCGACCAGGCGGCGCTGTACGGAATCCTGGACCGCATTCAGGCCCTCGGACTGGAGCTGGTCGAAGTGCGCCGATTGCCCGAGGGACGCGGTCCCGGTACGGATCCCGCCTCCCCCAACGCGTTGTAGACGCCGTCCGGCATCTGGGTGAATTGGTCCTAAGTCCCCTTCCCGTCCCAAGATCCAGCCCGCACGGTTGCTGTGTACCGCCCTTCGCTCTCTGTCGAGGAGGTGAGTCGTATGCCTACCGTCCTGAAGGCCGAACGGGGAGGAAGGCAAGGGCACTTCGACGGGCCGGATTTCGTGCGGGTCTCCGTGCTGAGGGGGCAGTTACGGGCTCTGGACCGGGCTGCCGAGGACACGGACACCGTGGTGGCCGCGTGTCTGGTGTGGGTCGCCGACGCGCTCATGGACATCGCCGCCGAGTCGGGCGACCCGCGCAGTACGCATCTGTTGCTGGACGAGGCGTCGGCCGCGCTGGCCGCCGTGCCCTCCGGCGACGCCGGGCGTCCGGATCCCGCGACGCCGGCCGGCCTCCTGACGGAACGCGAGCACGCGGTGCTCGTCCGGCTCCAGGAGGACGTGCCGCTGCGGCAGATCGGCTCGGAACTCTTCATCTCGCACAACACGGTGAAGAGCCATGTGCGGGCCGTCTACCGCAAACTCAGGGTCTCGTCGCGCACGGGCGCCGTCGCCCGCGCGAGGCAACTGGGGCTTGTCTGAGACACCGTCAGCGGGCGCTCGCTCTACAGCAGTTCGAGTTCGCGGGCCCGCCGTACCGCCGCCGAACGCCGGGTCACGGCGAGCTTGCGGTAGACGCTCTTGAGATGCGTCTTCACCGTGTTCACCGACACGTACAGCTCGTCGGCGATCTCCTCCGTCGTCATCATCTGCGCCAGATGACGCAGGACATCGCGTTCGCGCGCGCTGAGCGACTCGACCGGGGCCCGCTCGTCCCGCGGCAGGGGGTCCGGCGTGCCGCGCGCGCCGGACACCGACCGCGCCGGGAGCCGGCGGGCGCGTGCCTCGTCGAGCGAGGCGGCGCACGCGTGCCGCACCGACTGCCGCAGCCCTTCGGCGAGCCAGCCGTCCGCCGTGAGGTCGGGGATGGCGTCCAGGGTCTCGGGTCGCGCCGTGCCGGTCTCCACCGCGGTCATGAGTTTGGCGACCAGTGAGCCGACGCCGGTGACGAACGGGTCGGGCACCTGGCGCAGGGTGGCACGGGCCCGGGAGAGTTCGCCCCGTGCCCGCTGCACGTCGAGGCGCGTCAGACCGATCCAGGACCGTACGACGTACAGCGCGGCCAGGGACGGGTCCGGCTCCGACGAGGCCTGCGGTGCGGGGTGCCGGGCGTGCCCGGCGAACTGGTCCGCGGCCCGGAACCGCCCGCGCAGCACCTCAAGCAGCGCCAGTTCGGAGAGGCAGTCCCGGCGCAGGACACCGTTCTCGGCCGCGGAGGCGGCCTTGAGGGCGGTGGTCAGGGACGCCTCCGCCGCCTTGAGGTCGCCCTCCCGCAGCTCGGCGCGGCCACGGACCGACAGGGTCAGCGCCACCAGTTCGGGTCGGTCCTCCAGCAGGCCGCGCGGCAGCCGGGCGAAGAGCCGCTCGGCGTCCGCCGCGGCGGCCCTCGCCGCCGTGAGGTGCCGGGGGCGGTCCCTCGTCATCCGGATCACGGAGTGCGCCAGCCGGCACCGGGCGATCCGGTCGGTGCCGCCCCCGGGCAGCTCCCCGATCAGCCGGTCGGCGAGGGCGAGGCTCTCCGTGCAGGCCGGCCCGTCGCCCCGGGCGAGCGCCGCCGCCGAGGTGACGAGCGCGGACTCCGGTCCGGGGGCCTTCCGGGCGGCCCCCGTGGGGCCGGCGGGCGGCGTCCGGGTCAGCAGTTCGCCGGGCAGCCGGGTGCTCGTCAGGGCGAGGACCTGCCCGATCGCCAGCTGATGCACGACGAGACGGTCGGCGTAGCGGCGGTCGTCCGCGGCGAGGGCATGGCGTACCGCCTCGGCGAGGAGTCCGTGCTCGCCCAGCCACTCGGCCGCCCGGCCGTGCAGATCGGGCACGAGGTCCGGTGCCTCGTGGCGCAGCCGCACCCGCAGGACGTCGGCGAACATCCGGTGGCACCGGTACCACCCGTGACCGATGTGCTGCAGGAAGGAGCTCTGCGCGACGAGCGCCGCGAAGTGCCGGCCGGCCTCCTGGCCCGCGACCTGGGTGGCCAGTTCGGCGTTCAGATGGTCCAGCACGCTGGTCGTCAGCAGGAGCCTGCGCATCGCCGGGGGCTGGCCGTCCAGGACCTCCTCGACCAGGTAGCTGACGATCGCCTCGTCCTCGCCCGCGAACCGTGCCACGAACCGCTCCGGGTGGGGATGCCCCTGCATGGACATCGCGGCCAGCCGCAGGCCGGCCGCCCAGCCGTCCGCCCGCTCGCGCAGGGTCTTCACCACCGGCCGTGGCACCTCGACACCGTGCTGGGCCAGCAGCGCCGCCGTCTCCCGGTCGTCGAAGGCGAGGTCCCCGGTGCGCAGTTCGGTGAGGTCGCCGGCCAGCCGGTACCGGTGCAGATGCAGCGGCGGATCCCGGCGCGAGACCACGACCAGCCGCAGGGCGGGGGTCGCGTGCCGGAGGAGCCGGACCATGCCCTCGGCGACCGGTGAGCCGCTCTCCGGCTGGAAGTCGTCCAGGACGAGGACGACGGGCTCCTCGCGGGCGGCGAGGTCGGCCGCGAGGGCGGCCACGAGCATGGGCTGTCCTGCTGACGGGCCGGGTGGCACCGCTGCGGCCGGGAAGCCGTGGAGTCCGACTGCGTCGGGGGCGGCGGCGTACAGACCTGTGCTCCGGGGCGTGCCGTTGGCGGTTGGTTGTCGGCTGCGGGCCGGTGGGGGCTGGTCGCGCAGTTCCTCGCGCCCCTTGGGGGGCGCCTGTGGTGCGCCCTGTTCCGGGGTGTGCTCGCTGCTGCGGGTGGGTGGGGGCTGGTCGCGCAGTTCCTCGCGCCCCTTGAGGGGTGCCTGTGGCGGGCCCTGTTCGGGGGTGTGCTCGCCGTTGTCGCGCTCCTTCAAGGGCGGCTGGGGGGCCGGGACGATGAAGCCCGGGGGTGTGAGGGGTGGGGCGGCGAGTGACGGCAGGTCTATCTCCGCCTCGCGCAGCGCCGCCAGGACGCGCGGCCAGAAGACGTCGGGCTGCTCCTCCGCCCCGTCGCAGGTCACCCAGGCCACCGGACCCGGCGCACGCCGCGTGTGCGCCCACTCCACCGCCAGCGCCGACTTGCCCGCTCCCACAGGGCCCACGACCACGGTCAACGGGCCCAGTACGCCCTGCGAGAGACGGTCCGTCAGCCGGGGGCGGGGGACCAGCCACGTCGGCAGCGGTGGCACACCGGGCGGGGACATGCGGGGCGCTCGGTGCTGCCGTCTCACAGAGGTCCCGACGCGGGCCGGCGGGGGCGGGGCAGGCGGGTCCGGCGGGCGCCGTCGTTCTGTCCGCTCGTCCATCGGTGGTACCTCGCTCCCAGCGCAGTGGACGTCCGCCAGACGAGAGTGTGGCCCGCACCGGGAAGCCGCGGACCGGTGCGGGCCACATCTCACCCGGGTGAAGTTCGCCCGGGCGCGTCGACGGGTTTCACTGCTGCAGGGTGGCGATCAGCTCCTCCTCGCGCTCCTTGGTCAGCGACGTGCGCAGCACGGTGGGACCGAACGGACGCAGCGCCTCGCGCACCCGGTCGGGCGTCGAACGCCGGACGAGCGCGAAGACGGCTGCCCGGCCCGGTTCGAGCGTGCCCGCGATCTCCTTGATGAACGCGTCGTTGATGCCCACGTCCGTGAGCTTCCCGGCGAGCGCGCCCGTGCCCGCGCCGACCGCGGCACCGAACACCGGCATCAGGAAGAGCAGGCCGAAGAGCGTGCCCCACAGGGCGCCCCCGGCGGCTCCGTGCGCGGTGGGGCTGAAGGACTGGCGGACATGGATCTTGCCGTCCGGGGTCCGCCAGGCGAGCGCCGCGTCCTCCAGGTCGAGAAGTTCCTGCTTGGACAGGTCCTTCGAGAGGCGCAGCACGGATTCGGCCTTCTCCTTGTCGGAGAAGCCGAGCACGACGAGATCGGTCATCAGGACCTCCTGGTGTCACGGCCGGACGTCCGGCCCTTACGGGTTTGTTCCGAGGCCGCCTCGTCCAGTCGCGCGACGGCGTCGGTGATTTCCACGACCACGAGGCCGAGGGACTCCTCCGTGAGGAAGCCCTCCGCGACGGGCACGCCGCCCGCGTCGCGGATCGCCGCCCTCAGTTCCCTGGCCCAGGTGTGTTCCAGCAGGACGAAGCCGGCGGCGGTCCCCGGGGTCAGTTGCCCCGCCAGGCCCAGGATGTCGTCCGGTGCGAGACCGAAGGCGTTCCCCTCGGCCAGCGACGGGAACTCCGCCTCCGCGCCCTCCAGCACCTCGCGCGAGATGCCGAGCAGGGCGGCGACGGTCTGCCCCATGCCCTCGGCCTGGTAGTCGAGCGTGACGAGACTTCCGTCGGCCTCCTTCTGTACGAAGAGCAGGTCCAGCAAGCGGACTTGGCCGCTGCGGTCGAGCGCCACGAGCTCGTCGATGATCCTTCCCTCGAACTTCGCGTCGGGTCCGAACTCGACCGTCAGCAGTTGCACAGGTCCGATCCTGACCATGACCGCTCCCTTCGATGTGGTCCGCCTCCATCCAGCCGCCTTCCGGCCCGGTGCGCGTCACCCGCCACAGGTGAGGGGACGGACCGCCGGGGGCCTCACCCGCGGCAGGTGAGGCACCGCCGGAGGGGGCCGGACAGACTGACGCAGCCCCGGTAGGCCTGTGACAGGGAGCCAGGATGAACGCGCGGACGAGCGGCGAGCGGATCGGTCCGACCGGCGACGACGGGGGCCGATGGCGTCTGTGGGGCCCCTATCTGAGCGAGCGTCAGTGGGGCACGGTCCGGGAGGACTACAGCGACGGCGGTGACGCGTGGTCCTACTTCCCGCACGATCACGCGCGCTCCCGGACCTACCGGTGGGGCGAGGACGGACTGGGCGGGATCTGCGACGAGAAGCAGCGGCTGTGCCTGGCGCTCGCCCTGTGGAACGGCCGCGACCCGATCCTCAAGGAGCGCGCCTTCGGCCTCACCAACGGCGAGGGCAACCACGGCGAGGACGTCAAGGAGTACTACTTCTACCTGGACAGCACGCCGAGCCACTCCTACATGAAGTACCTGTACAAGTACCCGCAGGCCGAGTTCCCGTACAACGACCTGGTGGCCGTCAATCGCGAACGCAGCAGGCAGGAGTACGAGTACGAACTCCTCGACACCGGTGTCTTCGACGAGAGCCGCTACTTCGACGTGACGGTGGAGTACGCCAAGGCGTCGTCCGACGACGTACTGGCCCGCGTCACCGTCGACAACCGCGGTCCCGACGAGGCGACCCTGCACGTCCTGCCGACCCTCTGGTTCCGCAACACCTGGTCGTGGCAGGACGGCGGCGACGCCCCGAAACCGCGGATGAGCGCGGCCGGCGGTCCGCACGGCACGGCGACGATCCGCGCCGAGCACCCGCAACTGGGCACCTACGACTGCCGGTTCGGGGAAGAGGTACCGCTGCTGTTCACGGAGAACGAGACGAACGCCGAGCGGCTCTTCGGCACGCCCAACTCCTCCCCGTACGTCAAGGACGGTATCGGCAGGTACGTGGTCGACGGCGAGCGGGAAGCCGTCAATCCGGCCCGGGAGGGCACCAAGGCGGCGGCGCACCACACGCTCACCCTCCCCGCGGGCGGTTCGGCGACACTGCGGCTGAGGATCGCGCCCACGGACGCGCAGCCGGCCGGCTCCCAAGGCCTCGACTCCCAAGGCTTCGACGTCCGCGGTTTCGAGGCCGTGTTCGAGGACCGGATCGCCGAAGCCGACGCCTTCTACCGCGGGCTGACCCCCGAGGGCGCCGACGAGGACCGGGCCCGGGTGCAGCGGCAGGCGCTCGCCGGGATGCTCTGGTCGAAGCAGTACTACCTGTTCGACCTGGAGACCTGGCTGGCCGAGCACGGCCTGGACCCCTGGAGCATGCCGCGGCCCGGGGTGCGCAACCGCGAGTGGTTCCACATGGTCAGCGACGACATCGTGTCCATGCCCGACAAGTGGGAGTACCCCTGGTTCGCCGCCTGGGACCTGGCGTTCCACACCGTGGCCTTCGCGACCGTGGACGTCCGCTTCGCCAAGGAACAGCTCGAACTGCTGCTCAAGGACACCTTCCTGCACCCCAACGGCCAGATCCCGGCCTACGAGTGGAACTTCGCCGACGTCAACCCGCCGGTGCACGCCTGGGCCGCGTACTTCGTCTATCTGATGGAGGAGCGCACCACCGGCCGCGCCGACCGCGAGTTCCTGGAGCGCGCCTTCCAGAAGCTCCTGACGAACTTCACCTGGTGGGTCAACCGCAAGGACCCGGACGACCGCAACGTCTTCGAGGGCGGCTTCCTCGGCCTCGACAACATCGGCGTCTTCGACCGCAGCGCGCCCCTGCCCACCGGCGGCCGGCTCGAACAGGCCGACGGCACCGCGTGGATGGCCCTCTACTGCCAGGCGATGCTCCAGATAGCCGTGGAACTCGTCGAGCACAACCAGGCGTACGAGGATCTGGTCCTGAAGTTCTTCGAGCACTACCTGTGGATCGCCGCCTCCATGGACCGGGTCGGCGACCTCGGCGACGAACTCTGGGACGAGGAGGACGGGTTCTACTACGACGTCCTGCGGCTGCCCGACGGCCAGGCCGTACGGCTCAAGGTCCGCTCGATGGTCGGACTGCTCCCGCTCTGCGCGGCCACCGTCTTCCGGCCCGCCCAGCTGGCCAAGGTGTCCGGCCTCGGCGACCGGCTGCGCCGCTTCGCGGACCGCCACCCCTCGCTCTCCGTCACGCTCACCTCCGTCCAGGCGGGTACGTCGGGCGGGCCCCGGCTGCTGTCCGTGGTCGACGAGAAGAAACTGCTCAGGGTGCTCTCGTACCTGCTGTCCGAGGAGGAGTTCCTCAGCCCCTACGGCATCAGGTCCCTCTCCCGCCACCACGCCGAACACCCCTACCGCTTCTGGGTGCGCGGCGAGGAGTACCGGGTCGGCTATCTGCCCGCCGAGTCGGACACGGGGATGTTCGGCGGCAACTCCAACTGGCGCGGACCCGTGTGGTTCCCCATGAACGCCCTCGTCGTCCGGGCCCTGCTCAACCTGTACGGCTTCTACGGCGACGACCTCACCGTGGAGTGCCCGACGGGGTCCGGCGTCCGCATGACCCTCTTCGAGGTCGCCCAGGAGATCTCCGAGCGGCTCACCCGGCTCTTCCTGCGCGGCGAGGACGGACGCAGGCCCGTCCACGGAGGCCAGCGGATCCTCCAGGACGACCCGCACTGGCGGGACCTCATCTCCTTCTACGAGTACTTCCACGGCGACAACGGCGCCGGGATGGGCGCCTCCCACCAGACCGGCTGGACAGGACTGGTCGCCACACTGATGACTGTCTTCGGCACGCTCACCCCGAACGACTTCCTGACCGACCGCGCCAAGAAGGGGACACCATGAGCCCGATCCCCGCACAGCCCGTCGTCCACGAGGTCAACACCCGTGTCTGGCTCCGCGAGCTCCAGCGGCGGACCGGCCGCCACGGAGGACTGGGCGACGTCCCCAAGGACGCCTGGGACGAGATCACCCCGCACGGCATCGACGCCGTATGGCTCATGGGCGTGTGGGAGCGCAGCCCGCAGGGCCGGGACATCGCGCTGCGGGACCCGTCCCTGCGCGCCGCCTTCACCCGGGCCGTGCCCGACCTCCACGAGGAGGAGATCGCCGGATCGCCGTACTGCATCCGCCGCTACGAGGTCGACGCGGACCTCGGCGGGAGCGCGGGACTCGCCGCCGCGCGCGCCGAACTGGCGGGCAGGGGCATCGGACTGCTCCTCGACTACGTGCCCAACCACGTGGCGCCGGACAGCCCCTGGACGGCCGAGCACCCCGAGTACTTCGTCCGGGGGAGCGAGGACGACCTGCGCGGCGATCCGGCGGCCTACCTCTCCGTCGAGGGCCAGGTCCTGGCCCGTGGCCGCGACCCCTTCTTCCCGCCCTGGCCGGACGTGGTGCAGCTCAACGCCTTCGAGCCCGCCCTGCGCGCGGCCACCACGGACGTCCTCATGCGGATCGGCGACCAGTGCGACGGCGTCCGCTGCGACATGGCGATGCTCATGATGAACGACATCTTCGCCCGCACCTGGGGCGAGCGCGCGGGGGAGCGGCCGGCGGAGGACTTCTGGCCCACCGTCGTCTCCGGCGTACGACGCGCGCATCCCGACATGGTCTTCGCCGCCGAGGCGTACTGGGACCGCGAGTTCGACCTCCAGCAGCAGGGCTTCGACTTCTGCTACGACAAACGGCTCTACGACCGGCTGCTGCACGAGAGCCCCGGGTCCGTCCGCGGACACCTCACGGCGGACGAGACCTACCAGCGCAAGCTCGTACGGTTCCTGGAGAACCACGACGAGCCGCGGGCCGCGCACACGATGGACCCGGCGAAGGAACGGGCCGCGGCCGTCATGATCGCCACCCTGCCCGGGGCGACCCTGTGGCACGAGGGGCAGTTCACCGGGCGCCGCACCCAGCTGCCGGTCTTCCTGGACCGACGGCCCGACGAGACACCGGACCTCGCGCTGCGCGCCTTCCACGAGACGCTGCTCGGCGCCGTCCACCGCAGCGGGATGCGCACCGGACAGTGGCGGCTCCTCGCCTGCGAGGGCTGGCCCGACAACTCCTCCCACCGCGATCTGCTCGCCTGGGGCTGGTCGGGCGGGGCGGGCCGTTTCCTGACGGTGGTCAACCTCTCCGGACACCGCGCCCAGGCGAGGATCCGCCTGCCGTGGCCCGAACTCGGCGCCGAGGAGAGGACGTTGACGAGTCTGCTCGACGCCGTCCGGTACCCGCGCTCCGGCGCCGAACTGACCGGTCCCGGACTCTTCGTGGACCTGGACGCCTGGGGCACGCACGTCCTGTCCGTCGGCTAGGCCGCCGGTTCAGTCCTGAGGAGGCGCCGGCCGGTCCGTCGCCGCCCACCGGGCGCCGGTCTTCTCCCGGTAGGCGGCGACGGCGGCCTCGATGGTGGGGAAGAAGTGGTCCGGCTCGATGGTCCGGGTCAGTCCGTACTGCTCGATCTTGCGTCGCACCGGGTCCTTCAGTTCGGCGAACACCAGGCTGATGCCGCGTTCGTTGAGCGACTCGTCCAGTTCCTCCAGTTCGTCGGCGGCCGTGGTGTCCACGTCGGTCACCGGCTCGGCCGCGATCAGCACCCAGACGGGCTGCGGTTCGCCGAGGGCCAGCCGTGTCACCTCGTTGCGGAACGCCTTGGCGTTGGCGAAGAACAGCGGACCGTCGAAGCGGTGGATCACCAGTCCGGGCAGATGCTCGGCCTCGGGGTACGAGCGGACGTCGTGGTAGCCCTCAAGACCCGGCACCCGTCCCAGAACGGTGTTGTACGGCCACCAGGCCCGCCGGAAGACATTGAGGATGGACAGACCGACGGCGACCGCGATCCCGGGCAGCACACCGAGCAGGGCCACCCCGAGGAAGGCCGCGATCGTCAGCAGAAACTCCGTCCTGCGCTGACGCCACAGCCGTACCGTCCCCGGGAGGTCGGCCAGGGACAGCGACGCCGTGATCACCACGGCGGCCAGCGCGGGCTGGGGCAGATTGCGGAACAGCCCGGGGAGCAGCACCAGCATGAGGACGATCAGGCCGGCCCCGACGACCCCGGTGAGCTGGCTCCGGGCGCCCGCCCGTTCGGCCACTGCCGTGCGCGACCCGCTCGTACTGACGGGGAAGCCCTGGAACAGCCCGGCCGCCATGTTCGCCGCGCCGATCGCGACCATCTCCTCGTTGCCGCGGACCTCCTGGCCCGAGCGGGTGGCGAACGCCGTGGCGTTGGAGATGGTGTCGGCGAGCGAGACGAGCGCGATGCCCAGCGCGCCGACGAAGAGCGGACCGAGGTCGTCCCAACGGATGTCGGGCCAGGTCAGCGGCGGGAAACCGCGGGGGAGTTCACCGACCAGGCCGACGCCGTGCCGGCCCAGGTCGAGGAGCGAGGTCGCGGCGATCGCCAGCAGCACCATGACGAGGACCGCCGGCACCTTCGGCAGCCAGCGCTGCAGGACCAGGATCAGCACGATCCCCGTGACGCCCACCGCCACGGCGGCGGGCACCGCCTTCCCGTCGGCCAGTCCCTGGAAGAAGTCCCCGACCTCGGCGAGCAGCCCGTCGGCGTCCGTCTTGAAGCCGAACAGCTTCGGCAGCTGCCCGATCAGGATGGTGAGCGCCAGGCCGTTCATGTAGCCGATCATCGTGGGCTTGGAGATGAGGTCGGCGATGAAGCCGAGCTTCGCCACCCCCGCCAGGATCGTGATCGCCCCGACCATGAGCGCGAGCATCGAGGCGAGCGCCACGGCCCGCCCGCTGTCCCCTCCCGCGACGATCAGGGGCAGGACCGTGGCGGCGATCATCGGGCCCAGCGAGGAGTCCGGGCCGAGCACCAGGATGCGGGACGGGCCGAACACGGCGTAGGCGAGCAGACAGAGCACGGACGTGTACAGCCCGGTGATCGCGGGCAGTCCCGCCAGCTCCGCGTACGCCATGCCCTGCGGCACGAGCAGCGTGGTGAGGACGACGCCCGCGACGACGTCCTTGGCGAGCCACTCCCGCCGGTAGGCCAGGAGCGTACGCAGGCCGGGCGGGACGCTCGAAGCGCTCTTCCTGTCACCTGGCATCGCGGCCCTCCGCCCGGTCCCCTCGCTCATCGACATCTACTCCGTGGCGTACGAACCCGTCGTCACCTCGCAAGGGTGATGACGGGCGATCAGCGGCCACGGACGATGTTCGCATCCGAACGTCCGGGAGCCGACATGGCCATGCCACCGAATCCCCCTGAAACGAGGGCCCCGGGACAGACAGCGCGCCCCGCGCGACGCGTCCTGGCCCCGCTCGCGCTCGCCCAGTTCATCTGCAGCTACGCCGGCTCCAACATGAACGTCATGATCAACGACATCAGCGAGGACCTGGACACCACCGTCCAGGGCGTGCAGACCGTCATCACGGTCTTCCTGCTGACGATGGCGGCGCTGATGATCCCGGGCGGGAAGCTGACCGACCGCTACGGCCGCAAACGCTGCTTCCTCGCCGGCCTCACCGTCTACGGGGTGGGAGCCGTGCTCAGCGCACTCGCGCCGGGCCTCGCGATCCTCGGCCTCGGCTACTCGATCCTCCAGGGGATCGGCACGGCCCTGCTCATCCCGCCCGTCTACATCCTCACCACGCTGCTGTTCCCCGATGTGACCTCCCGGGCCCGCGCGTTCGGGACCGTCATGGCGCTGGGCGGGATCGGCGCCGCCGCGGGGCCTCTGATCGGCGGGCTCATCACCTCGGCGATCGGCTGGCGGGCCGCCTTCGTCTTCCAGGCGGCGGTGGTCGCCCTGATCATCGTGCTGAGCCGCCAGGTCCCGGACCCCCTGCCGCCGGAGCCGGAGCGGCACTTCGACATGGGCGGCGCCGTCCTGTCGGCGGTCGGTCTGGTCCTCGTCGTCATGGGCATCCTGGCCGCCGACGACAACGGCTGGCTGATGGCGGGCCTGCTGCTGCTCGGCGCGCTCGTCCTGGTGTGGCTCTTCCGCTGGGTGCGCGCGAAGGAACGGTCCGGCCGGGAACCGCTGTTCTCGACGAGCCTGTTCCACGACCGCACGTCCAACCTCGGGCTCGTCACCCAGCACGCCCAGTGGCTGATGCTGATGGGGGTGTCGTTCGTGGTGGCCGCGTATCTCCAGGTCGTACGCGGGTACGACGCCATCGAGACCGGGGCGATCTTCACCGCGGCCACCCTCGGCATCCTCGCGGCCTCGCTCGCCGCCGAGCGTCTGGTGCAGCGGTGGCCGCAGCGCACGCTCATCCTCGTGGGCTTCGGCGTCACGATCTGCGGGATCGCCCTGCTCATCGTGATGGCCTCCGGCTCGCCGAGCGTCTGGGCCTTCACCCCCGGACTGCTCCTCATCGGCCTCGGACTCGGCGTGATGCTCACCCCGTCGGTCAATGTCGTCCAGTCGAGCTTCGGCGAGGAGCGGCAGGGCGAGATCTCGGGGCTCTCCCGCAGTGTGTCGAACCTCGGCTCGTCGCTCGGCACGGCGATCGCGGGCACGATCCTCGTCGCCGACCCCGCCGCGGGACCGTACGCGGTGGCTCTGGGCGTCCTGGCCGTCGTCGGCCTGGGCGGACTCGCCGCCGCGGCCATGCTGCCCAGGCAACAGCCCGGCGCGTGAACAGTGGTGACGGACCGTCACATCCTGTCGTAGTGGACGGTGGTGGCCAGGACGAGATCCTGGACCGACGCACGGCGCCTGCTCACCGGGATCCACAGCAGGCCGAGGGGGAACAGCAGGCACAGCGCGGCACGCGCGAGGGCGCGCAGGACACCCGGCAGCCTGCCCGAGCGGCCGGTGACGCGCAGGCCCAAAAGCCGGCCGCCCACGGTGCTGCCGGTCACGACCCAGCCGGCCGCGAGATAGAGCAGGGCGATGCTCCAGCCGCACAGACCGGACAGCCAGACCGGTGGGTCCGGCAGCCGGAACGGCGGCCCGCTGACGAGCAGCCGCAGGGCGCCTGCCCCGAGCTGCACGGCGAGCCCGAGCCCGGCGACCACGAACGCGTCGACCAGGCCCGCCAGGGCCCGCGACACGAGTCCTGCGGCTTCCCCCGGCGGACCTTCGGCCCGCTCCGCCCCCGTCACGGTGCGCCCCCGTCAGGGTGTCTGCCGGTGGGGCGGTTCGGAAACCGACGTGTCGGGTCTGCGCAGCAGGTGGTCGGCGATCCGGTCCACCATCCGATCGGCCCGCATGCTCCGGGCCCGGAGCCCGTGGACGGTCTCGTCGGCCATTCCGCCGCCGGTGTCGCGCACGATACGGCCGAGGTCGATCTCCTCCAGCACGTCCTTGGTGAGGACGGCCAGATCGATACGGTCGAGCACGGCGTCGAGATTCAGCCGGGCCGCGATCCGGTCGACGTCGACGCGTTCGGCGATCCGGTTCACGTCGACGCGCGACACGAGTTCGTCCAGGTCCATCCGGTCGACGACCGCGGCCGTCAGCCTGCGGATCACCGTGTCGGTGACGTCGGCGGCGGCCCCCAGCGCGAACCGCGCCAGGCGTCCGGCCGTATCGAGGGGATGAGGAACGCGGTACCGGGTCATGGCGCCAGCGCACCCCCGACGGGGCGCGGGCACATCATCCGCTGCGGGTGAACCGCAGGTCGGTGGCGGTGGGGCGAAGATCACAGGGGTACGCGCTCCTGGGCGGGCGGGACGCTGAGTACGGTGAGCGGGTGCCCAAGAGCAAGAACACGTTCTCGTCCCGGTGGAGCCGCCTCGTCCAGCGGGCCGTCCACGCGGGCTGGGCCTGGGTGCAGCGGACGGGCGCGGTGACGGCCGAGCGGCCGGGACGGCTGCGGTTCGGTGCGATGGGGACGGGCACCAGGCTGGCCTTCCCGCAGGGCACGGTGTTCGGCGAACCGTGGATCCACCTCGGCGACCACTGCATCATCGGCGAACAGGTCACTCTGACGGCCGGGTTGATGCCCGACCTCGACCTCGGCGCGGAGCCCATACTGCGGCTGGGCGACGGTGTCGTCCTCGGCCGGGGCAGCCATGTCATCGCCGACACGACGGTCACGATCGGCAGCGACTGCTACTTCGGGCCCTATGTGTACGTGACGTCCACGAACCACTCGTACGACGATCCGCAGATGCCCATCGGCAAGCAGTGGCCGCGGATGGAGCCTGTGGAGATCGGCCCCGGCTGCTGGATCGGCACGGGCGCGGTGATCCTGCCGGGGGCGCGGATCGGCCGGAACGTGGTGGTGGCGGCCGGCGCGGTGGTGCGCGGCGCGGTCCCCGACCACGCGGTGGTGGCGGGGGCGCCGGCCCGCGTGGTCCGCCGCTGGACCCCGGCGGACGGCTGGCAGCCCCCACTGCGCACCCCGGCCCCGACCCCGATCCCCGCCGACATCACCCCGGAACAACTCCTGGCCCTGTCAGAACTGGACGAACAGAGCATCAAGGCCCTGAGAGCAATAGAGGACGCCTCGTAGAAGGCCCCCCGAAAGGGGCACGGGGAACGGCGCGCTCGGCCACGACGCACGCGAGCGCCAAAACGCATCCCCGGGCACCCACCCCCTGAGGGGCGCGGGGAACGGCGCGCTCAGCCACAACGCACGCGAGCGCCAAAACGCATCCCCGGGCACCCACCCCCTAAGGGGCGCGGGGAACGGCGCGACCAGCCACGACGCACCCGCAGCCGACGCACAGCCCCCGCGGGGGCGGAGGCCCGGAGAGCGTCCTCACCCCGTGGCGAGCAACACGCTCCCGACCAACGCAAGCCCCGCCCCCGCCGCCTGCACACCCCGCAACCGCTCCCGGAGAACCCCGCGCGCGGCCAGCGCCGTAACCACCGGATACAGCGACGCGAGAACCGCGGCCACAGCAACGGGCCCCCGCTGAGCGGCCAGCGAATACGTGCCGTTGGCGGCCACGTCCGCGAGCCCCACGAACGCGAAGGCCGGCACCGCCCGCCAGGCGACCCGCGGCGGAGCCACGCGCCCACGCCGCACGGACACGCACAGCGCAGCCCCACCGGCGACGACATTCGTGACGCGCTGCACGAACAGCGCCAGGAACAGCCCGGTCAGCGTGGACGACGCCTCGGCGATCAGCGCCATCACCGCCCCGAACCCGAACGCCGCGAGCAGCGTGAGCAGCACGGCCTGCCGCTGCACGGGCGCCCCCCTGAACTGCGGCCCACCCGCCAGTACCACCCCCGCGACGGCGACCGCGATGCCCACGAACTGCATCAGCCCGGGACGCTCCCCGAGGACGAGCCCGACCCCCACGGGCACGGCGACCCCGATCGAACCGAGCGGAGAGACGACCCCCATCGGCCCGAGCGCGAGCGCCTTGTAGAAGGCCAGCATCGCGACGGGCCCGACCAGCCCCGCCGCCACCGCGAACCACAACCGCGGTCCCGTCTCGCTCCAGGCACCCGTCACGAGGACGATCGCGCCCAGCACCACCGCGGCGATCGACTGCGAGACGACCACCACCGTCAGCGCGGGCGTACGCCGTGTCAGCAGACCGCCGCCGAAGTCGGCCAGCCCCCACAGGACGCTGGTGGCCAGGGCGAACAGTGCTGTCATCAAGTACCTCGCAGTACAGTTCGGTGAACAATCCGGTGCACCCCACCGTAGTTCAGTTCATTAGACTCTGTCATTCAGAATATTGGACGGAATGTGTCGGACCTCGACCTCCTGACCCAGTCACTGGCGCGCAACGTCAAGCGCTGGCGCACCGAGCGCGGCTTCACCCTCGACGCCCTCGCCGCCCGCGCCGGGGTCAGCCGCGGCATGCTCATCCAGATCGAGCAGGCCCGCACCAACCCCAGCCTCGGCACCGTCGTCAAGATCGGCGACGCGCTCGGCATCAGCATCACCACCCTGCTCGACTACGAGCAGGGCCCGAAGGTCCGGATCGTCCCGGCGGAACAGGCCGTACGCCTCTGGCACACGGACGCCGGCAGCTACAACCGCCTCCTCGCGGGCACCGAGGCCCCCGGCCCCCTGGAGATGTGGGACTGGCGGCTGATGCCGGGCGAGGGCAGCCCCTCGGACCCGCACCCCATGGGCACGGTCGAACTCATCCACGTCACGAAGGGCGAGCTGGCGCTCACCGTCGACGGCACGGAGTACCGCGTCCCGGCCGGTTCGAGCGCCTCCTTCGAGGCCAACACCCCCCACACGTACGCCAACGCGGGCGACGTACCCGCGGAGATGGTCATGGCGGTGTCGGTCCCCGGCGTGCACTGAGTTCGACGGCCCGCGCCCAGGCCCCCAAGCCCGCCGCGGGGGCCGTCCGCGCGGCTGTTAGCGTGCCGTCATGCGCGCACCCATCGGACACTTCGACGACGCCACGCCCGCCACCGAACGCCTCGACGTGCTGACCCGCCCGGTCGCCGACGCCGTACGCGACTGGCGCGGCAGCGTCCCCGCCGAGCAGATCGTGTACGTCGACACGGAGCCGGAGTGGGCCGACACCGCCACCTTTCTTGAGCACTACGGCCCGGAACTCCTCGACCGGTCCGCGAACTGCGTGGTCGTCGCGGGCAAGCGCGGCGGGGAGACCACGCTCGCCGCGTGCGTGGTGCTGTCCGCCACCCGCGTCGACGTGAACGGCGTCGTGCGGCGGCAACTCGGCGCGCGCAAGGCGTCGTTCGCGGCGATGGACACGGCGACCGGCGAGACGGGCATGGAGTACGGCGGCATCACCCCGCTCGGACTGCCCGCCCACTGGCCGGTGTTGGTGGACTCGGCCGTCGTCGACCTGCCGTACGTGCTGGTGGGCAGCGGCCGGCGGCGCGGAAAGCTGCTCGTGCCCGGGAAGGCGTTCGCCGAGCTGCCGAACGCCGTCGTCCTGGAGGGACTCGGGAGCGCCTGACCGCTCAGACGGGTCCCGCCGCGTGATGGGCCAGCACAAGGTGGGGGTCCGACTCGCCCGGCGCGGGTGACGGGTCGGCGTGCACCAAGGCCGCGGTGAGACCCGGTACGGCGTGCAGCAGGGCGTGTTCGGCCGCGACCGCCACCCGGTGGGCCGCCCGGACGCTCGACTCCCCGTCGACGACCACGGCCACCTCGGCGCGCAGCCGGTGGCCGATCCAGCGCAGCCGCAGCTCGCCGACCCCGTGTACACCCGGTACGTCCGCCAGCGCCCGCTCGGCCGTGTCGATCAGGGCCGGGTCGACCGCGTCCATGACCCGGCGGAACACCTCGCGCGCGGCGTCCCGCAGCACCAGCAGCAGGGCCGCCGTGATCGCCAACCCGACCACCGGGTCCGCGAGTTGCCAGCCGATCGCCGCGCCGCCCGCGCCCAGCAGCACGGCGAGCGAGGTGAAGCCGTCCGTCCGGGCGTGGAGTCCGTCCGCGACCAGCGCGGCCGAGCCGATCTCGCGGCCGACGCGGATGCGGTAGCGGGCCACCCACTCGTTGCCCACGAAACCGATGACGGCCGCGGCGGCGACCACCGGCAGATGCTCGACGGGGCGAGGGTCGAGCAGCCGGTCGATCGCCGTCCAGCCCGCGAAGACCGCGGAGGCCGCGATCGTCAGCACGATCACGAGTCCCGCCAGGTCCTCGGCCCGGCCGTAGCCGTAGGTGAACCGGCGGTCGGCCGCCCGCCGGCCCAGGACGAACGCGATGCCGAGCGGTACGGCGGTGAGCGCGTCCCCCGCGTTGTGCACGGTGTCGCCGAGCAGCGCCACCGAGCCGGAGAGGGCGACGACGACCGCCTGGGCCGCGGCGGTCGCACCGAGGACGGCCAGCGAGATCCAGAGCGTACGGATACCGCGGGCCGAGGACTCCAGGGCGGAGTCGACCTTGTCGGTGGTGGCGTGGGAGTGCGGGGTGAGGAGGTGGGTCAGCCGGTGCCGCAGCCGGTGCCGCAGCCGGTGCCCGTGCTTACGCCGAGGCCCGTGTTCATGCCCGTGTTCGTGCCCGTGCTCGGTGCTCACCTGATCCCCTTTCCGGGATGTCCATGAACGAGGTGGACCCGACCAGGTGGACCTGACCGCCCCACCGAGCCATTATGTGCGTATGAGCGCACGCATGCACCTGTCACCTGCGCACGATGAGCATCCGCGCACGCCCGGCGAGGAACAGTTCGCCCTCGCCGCCGAACTCTTCGCCCTCCTGGGCGATCGCACCCGTCTCGTCCTGCTGCACGCCCTGGCCGAGGACGAGGCGGACGTCACGACCCTCACGGAGCGGTGCGGGGCCGCCCGCCCGGCGGTCAGCCAGCACCTGGCGAGGCTGCGGCTCGCGGGTCTCGTCAACACACGCAAGGAGGGCCGCCGGGTGATCTATTCGCTGCGGGACGGGCATCTGCGGCGGGTCGTCGACGAGGCGCTGAACCTGGCCGACCACCGGCTGCGCGACAGGCCGGCGCACGATTGAGCGGCCCTGGGCGCCCGTCTGTTTCGGGCCCGGGCGCCGGGTACTCGGGGCGTGGGACCCCACCCACCTCCGGGCGAAGGAGGCGCGGGCGGGGGATGCTGAGGAAGACGGCACCACGGCCCGGCCTGCGCTCTCGACGCTGCCGGGTGCCGCCCACCCCCCTCGGCACGACTCAGGAACGGTACTGCCATGAACAGCGACGCAAGAGTCCGCAACGACGTCGTCTCCAGCCACTCGGTCGCGGGAGCCCCGTGCTGGGTCAGCCTGACGGCGCGCGACCAGCAGGCCGCCGAGGACTTCTACCGGGCGGTGCTGGGGTGGCAGTTCCGGACGACCGCGCTGATGGACCGGTTCCGGATCGCCTACGCGGACGGGGTGCCGGTCGCGGGCATCGCGGCGGTGGCCACGATGTGGCAGATGGCCGTCGCCTGGACCCCGTACTTCGCCGTGGACAGCGCCGACGAGGCGGTGGCCCGGGGCCAGGAGCGCGGCGGCACGGCGGCGGTCGGGCCCATCGGCTTCCCGCCGGGCCGGGCGGCCCTGCTGGCCGACCGCGACGGAGCCGTCTTCGGCATCTGGGAGGGCCAGCTCGTCGCAGGCTGGGAGACCTGGCGCCGTGCCGCCCCCGCCTTCTTGCGACTGCACACGCGCAACGCCTTCGACGCCGCGATGTTCTACGGCGAGGTGCTGGAGTGGGCGACCTCGCGTCCCGGCTGCTGCGAGGTGCACTACGACGGGGACGAGGTCGTCCTGCGCAGCGACGGCGACGTGGTGGCCCGTATCCACTCCGGCGCGGTGGAGGCCGCCCCCGATCCCACGATCCGCCCCCACTGGCAGGTCCATTTCTCCGTCGCGGACGTCGAGACCTGCGTCCGTGCCGCGCTGGAGCACGGCGGTACGGTCCGGGACGGCGCGACCACCACGGAGGCGGTGCTGCGGGATCCCGACGGGGCGCAGTTCACGGTGACGTCCAAGCCCCAGGTCTGAAGGCGGGGCCGGGGCCGGATCCGGGGCCGGGTGGCCGCGGTCATGGGCCGCGGTCGTGGGCCGCGCCACCAGAATGATTTCCTCCGGCTGGATAGGGCCTCTTCATGACCGGAAGTGGCCGACAGGGAATTCCGTTGGCTGCAATTGCACGAAACCCCTTGCTGTCG
Source organism: Streptomyces liliiviolaceus (assembly GCF_018070025.1). Lineage (NCBI taxonomy): Bacteria > Bacillati > Actinomycetota > Actinomycetes > Kitasatosporales > Streptomycetaceae > Streptomyces > Streptomyces liliiviolaceus. The sequence continues at coordinate 719,013 of NZ_JAGPYQ010000002.1, read as the reverse complement.
CCCTGATGTGGCACGTACATATGTCCCCGCAACAGTCGTATTCCGGGGGGATGTTGGCATATGCAAGGCACAGTCGACGGATTCAGCTATGGAACGGTCACACCGCTCGCCGCCTATGTCATGGCCTGCCTGGGAGCCGCCCTGGGGCTGCGCTGCATCACCCGGTCCCTGCGTAACGACCAGTCCTGGAGACCGGGTTGGCTCGCCCTCGGGGCGGCGTCGATCGGCTGCGGCATCTGGACGATGCATTTCATCGCCATGATCGGATTCCAGGTCGAGGAAAGCCGTATCCGCTACGACGTCGGCCTGACGATTCTCAGCCTCGCGGTGGCGATCGCCGTGGTCGGTCTCGGCGTCTTCGCCGTCGGCTATCGCGGCGCGAACACGACGAACCTGCTCATCGCGGGCACCTTCACCGGCCTCGGCGTCGCGGCCATGCACTACATAGGCATGGCCGCCATCCGTCTGAACGGCGACCTGCGGTACGAGGTCCGTACCGTCGCGCTCTCCGTGCTGATCGCCCTCGTCGCCGCGACCGCCGCGCTCTGGGCGGCGGTCGCGATCCGCGGCTTCCTGACCAGCCTGGCGGCGAGCCTTGTCATGGGCGTCGCCGTGACCGGGATGCACTACACGGGGATGGCGGCCGTCAGCGTCCACCTGCACGGCGCGGCCGGCGCACCGGACTCGGGCGACTCGGCCCACTCGTTGCTGCTGCCGATGCTCATCGGCCCGGTCCTCTTCCTGGCGCTCGCGGGAGTCGTCGTCATGTTCGACCCGATGCTCGTCCTCGGGGACGGCGACTGGAACCGGACCGCGTCCCGCCGCCGGGCGCCCGACCCGCGTACGCAACCGCCCGCCTGGACGGGCTCGGCGTTCGAGGCTCCGCCGAGGACGGACCGGAGCGCGTACCGACCCGGGGGGCCCGGGCGCCGCGAGCGGTGAGCGGGGTGGGTGCGTCGGTGGTGCGGGTTCACTTCCGCCGGGTCAGCCCAGGCGGGGGATCTCGATCGCCGGGCAGCGGTCCATGACCATGTCGAGGCCGGCCTCACGGGTGCGCTCGTACGCGGCCTCGTCGATCACACCGAGCTGGAACCAGACGGCCTTGGCGCCGATGGCGACGGCCTCGTCGGCGACGGGGCCCGCGAGGTCGCTGTTGACGAACACGTCGACCACGTCGACGTCGAAGGGGATGTCCTCCAGGGAGGCGTATCCCTTCTCCCCATGGACCGTCTCCGCCTTCGGGTGGACGGGGATCACGCGCTTGCCGTAGCGCTTCAGCACGTCCGCGACGCCGTACGCGGCGCGTCGTTCGTTCGACGACAGGCCTACGACTGCCCAGGTGTCGCCGGTCTCGGTGAGGATCTTGCGGATCGTTGCCGGGTCGCCGTACACGGGTCGCCTCCTGGGGTGGGGGTGTGTCTGTCCGCGGTCTGTTTACGGTCTGTCTGCGGCGGACAACGTTCGGCGCGGGTCGGGGATTCCCCTCACGGGGGTGGGGCTGCGGGGTTCTGGGTGGGTGCGGCCAGGTGAGGGCCGTTCGCGCAGTTCCCCGCGCCCCTGAAAGCAGGCTGTTCGCCGGGCCCCGGGAGAGACGGCAGCCCCCGCGAGGCTGAGACTAAAGGGCGGTGGTCAGCAGTAGCTCCACGTTGCGGTCCTGGGGAGTGCCCGCCCAGGCCGTGTGGGGGTCGGGCCGTGTGGTCTCCGTCATGTTCGGGGCGTTGTAGGCCAGTTCTCGGTAGAGGGACGCCAGGCCCACCGCCGACAGGTCCGTGAAGTCGGGGGACGTGCGGTGCGGGGCCGCGGATTCGATAAGCGTGGTGAACAGCGACAGCGTGCCGTCCCCGTTGTCGGTCAGTTCGATCAGCCGGGCGTGGTGCGGATAGTCCAGGTGGGACGCCGTGTTGACCTCCCAGAAGGAGCGGGCCGGGGTCGGATGCGGGTGGGGTGTCACGCGGTTGACGTGGCTGTGGCCGTTGATCCACGCCACCACGTTCGGGAACCTGCCGAGCAGCGCCAGTACCTCCGCGCCGTCGTGCCGCCGCTCTTCCGAACGGGCCGCGTCGGGACGGCGGGTCATGCTCGGGCTGTGGTGGTGGCTGAAGACCAGCACATGGGCGTCGTCGGCCCCGGGGTTGCGTACGAGGCGGCCGTCGGCGTCGTACGACCGGGAGCTGTGCGCGGCGAGGGTCCGCTCCAGCCAGCGGAGCTGGTCGGTGTCCAGTGATCCCTCGTAGTGCCCGCTGCGGTACGTCGTGTCGATGCTGACGCCGATGACGTTCTCGGCGATCCGGAAGGAGTAGTACATCCGGTCGCCGTCCAGGCTGTTCTGCGTGTAGCCGTGACCGACCGGCCCCGCCCCCGTCCGCCCGGGTTCGAGGTGCGCGGCCAGATACTCGTGCGGGTTGCACAGCCGGCGCCGCTCGTCGGCCGTCACGGTCCGCGCCGAGCGGGCGTGCCGTCGCAGGATCGCTTCGAGCACCTCGCTCTTCGGGTCGTCGCCGGTCCGCAGCGCCTTCGCGTAGGCGGCCCTGTCCGTGTCGGGGACTGACAGCAGCTTGCGGGAGCCCGTCGCGAAGTCGCCGAGCGCGGGCGACAGGCAGCCGCCGGGCAGATCGTCGTGGTTGCCCACCGTCGAGTACCAGGGGATGCGGAGCCCCGGGCTGGTCACCGGCCTTCGCGCGGCCGTGAGGAAGCCGGGGACGGCGGGCAGTCCGCGCCGCTTGTCCAGGTCGCGCAGGGCCGGTTCCTCCGGATGCCAGTAGAGGGGGAGCCCCGAGTCCTGGACGCCTTCGTACGCCGTCGGGTCGCCGGAGTCGGGGGTGATCCGGCCTCCGCTCATCAGCGTGAGGAACCAGTCGAGTTCGAGCACGGAGTTGTTGTCGACGTTGTCACCGGTGGTCATCACGAACGCGGGCGGCAGACCGGTGTGCGGGCCCTCGCCGAGCGCGTTCACCTGCTCCACGAGCGCGACCGCCCCCGCCACGGTCAGCGCCTCCTGGGCACGCCACGCGGCGGCTCCGCCCGAGCGCAGGAACTCCGTGCGCAGCGGGTTCTGCACATCGGTCAGATGCAGGTCGGTGAACTGGACGAAGCACGCGAGCGGGGTCCGCCGGTCCGGACGGCCGGTGGCGGCGGGCGCGAGTTCCTCCCGTACGACCAGGGGCAGGCCGGGGCCCGGGACCAGTCGGCGGTAGGTGCCGGAGCGCGGGCTTCCGCTCAGCCGGGCGGTCGTCTCCAGCGTGGTGGCCGCGTAAGGCGCCGGCCGCCGGGTGGCGCGGGCCGCCCGCGGGACGACCTGCTCGGCGGCGACGGGTGCGGTGGGGGAGCCGGGGCGCCGCGGCGGGACGAGGGTCGCCGCTCCCGCTGCCGCCGTCGCCCCCGCCGCCAGCGCGAGGGTGCCGGAGACGAGCAGCAAGCGACGGCGGTCGACGGCGGCCGCGGCTTCCCCGGCGGACAGGTGCCCCTCGGCCGTGTCCCCTCCGGCGGTTCCGGTCGTGGGTTGGTCCTGCGGCATGGGTCGGTCCTCCGGTGCCTGCGGGCGACGCGCTGAACGGAACCACTCATTCAGTCCGCGGGGGCAGGGGCGTGGCGCCGCCGTGAACACCGCCGGAACAGGAGAAACGTACGAAACGGGCGACGGAGACCGACATCCCCGCCGCGTCCCCGTAGAGCCCTCACCGAGCCCCCGCCGCCCCCCACCGCACTGCCGCACGGCCGTGAAAGCCGCCGTGATAGCTTGCGAAAGCCAGTCGAACCCATGTACGTGGGTCAGGGAATCCGGTGGAAATCCGGAGCTGACGCGCAGCGGTGAGGGTGACGGGCGGGGCATCGGCCACTGGACCGGATCGACGGTCCGGGAAGGCGCCTCGTCCGGGTGAACCCGAGTCCGAAGACCTGCTGGCGGCCTCCGCGGTCCCGAGACGGCGGGGGAGCACCGTACGACCGGGCTCCGCGTTCGAGCCCTCGACGTCTGAGGAACTTCCGTGCCCATCGCACGCCCCACCCGCCCTGCCGCCCTGCTCGTCTCCGGGGTCATTCTGCTGACCGGCTGCGGCGGCGCCGACTCGTCCGGCTCGACCGGCTCGGCCGGCAAGGACTCCGCGGCAGCCGTCACCCTGGAGAACTGCGGTCACACCGTCCGCGTGGAGTCCCCGCCGCGCAAGGCCGTCTCCCTCAACCAGGGCACCACCGAGATCATGCTCTCGCTGGGCCTCGCCGACCGGATGGCCGGCAGCGCCACCTGGACCGACCCGGTGATGAAGGGCCTGGAGAAGGCCGACGCGCAGGTGAAGCGGATCGCCGACAACAACCCGTCCTTCGAACGGGTCCTGGACGCCGACCCCGACTTCGTCGCCGCCTCGTTCGTGTCCACGCTCGGCAAGGGAGGCGTCGCCACCCGCGAGCAGTTCGAGAAGCTCGGCGTACCCGCGTACGTCTCGCCCTCCGACTGCGCGGGCAAGGACAACACCGGGGACGGCGACGGCGCCCGCAAGAAGCCCCTCGGCATCGACGCGATCTATGGCGAGATACGTGACCTGGCCGCGGTGTTCGGCGTGCAGGGGCGGGGCGACAAGCTGGTCGCCGAGCTCCAGCAGCGTATGAAGAAGGCCACCGCGGGCATCGACGCCTCGGACGTCTCCCTCCTGTACTGGTTCGCCAACTCCGAGTCGCCCTACATGGCGGGCTGCTGCGGCGCCCCCGGCATCATCACCCGGGCGTTCGACGCGAAGAACGTCTTCGACGACACCCACGAGGAATGGCCCCAGATCAACTGGGAGACGGTCGCCGACCGCGACCCCGACGTCCTCGTCATCGGCGATCTGACCCGCAAGTCGCAGACCGCCGAGTCCGCGCAGAAGAAGATCGAGTTCCTGGAGTCCGACCCGGTCACCAAGAACATGACCGCCGTGAAGAAGAAGCGGTACGTCCTGCTCAGCGGGCAGGCCATGAACCCGACCATCCGCACCGTCGAGGGCGTCGAACAAGTGGCCGCCGCCCTGCGGGAGTTCGGGCTCAAGGGGTGACCCGCCGTATCGCACGGCCGGGCGTGGGACTGCTCTGCGCGGCCGGCACCGCACTGCTCGTCGCCTCCGTCGCCGTCGCGATCACCATCGGTCCCGCGGACATCCGCGTCGCCGACGTCTGGTCCGTGGTCGCCTCCCATCTGGGGTGGGGGAGTACGGAACTGAGCCCCATCCGCGACGGGATCGTCTGGCAGCTGCGCCTGCCGCGCACCCTGCTGGCCGCCGTCTGCGGGGCCGGACTCGCCGTGTGCGGCGCGGTCATGCAGTCCTTGCTGCGCAACCCGCTCGCCGACCCCTTCGTCCTCGGGGTGTCCTCCGGTGCCTCGACCGGCGCGGTCGTCGTGGTCGTCCTCGGCGCGGGCGGCGGCCTGGTGTCGGTCTCGGCGGGCGCGTTCCTCGGCGCGCTGCTGTCGTTCGGGCTCGTGCTGCTGCTCAGCCACACCCTCGGCGGGACGACGGACCGGGTGGTGCTCAGCGGTGTCGCCGCGATGCAGCTCTTCTCCGCGCTCACCTCCTTCGTGGTGATGACCGCCGCCGACGCCGAGACCACCCGAGGGGTGCTGTTCTGGCTGCTCGGCTCACTGGGCGGGGTCGGCTGGACGGACGTCTGGGTCTGCCTCGCCGTCCTGGTGGTCGCACTGGCGGTCTGTCTGGCGTACGCGCGCACGCTGGACGCGTTCGCCTTCGGCCAGGACGCCGCCGCGACCCTCGGGGTGTCCGTGGCCCGCACCCGGCTGGTGCTGCTGTGCGTGACCGCGCTGCTGACGGCCGCGCTCGTCAGCTCGGCGGGCGCGATCGGCTTCGTCGGTCTCGTCCTGCCGCACGCCGCCCGCGCGTTGGTGGGTTCCGGCCACGCCCGGCTGCTGCCGGTCGCCGCCCTCGCCGGGGCGGTGTTCCTGGTGTGGGTGGACACCCTGGCCCGTACCGTGCTCGACCCCCAGGAGGTGCCCGTGGGCGTGGTCACCTCACTCATCGGCGTACCGGTGTTCGTGCTGGTGCTGTACCGGACGCGGAGGACACGATGACGACCGAGCACGTCGAGACGACCGAGCATGTCAAGACCGCCGAGACCGCCGAGACCGCCGAGGGTGCTGGCCTCCGGGCCGACCGTGTCACCCGTACCGCCGACGGGCGCGTCATCCTGGACGGCGTCAGCATCAGCCCCGCCCCCGGCACCACCGTCGGCCTCCTCGGCCCCAACGGTTCCGGCAAGTCCACGCTCCTGCGCCTGCTCTCCGGCGTCCTCGCCCCCGCCTCGGGCGTGGTCACCCTCGACGGCCGTCCACTCGGCGAACTGGGCCGCCGCGACATCGCCCGCCGTATCGCCGTGGTCGAGCAACAGGTCGACACGCAGGTCGAGTTGAGCGTCCTGGACGTCGTACGCCTCGGCCGCACCCCGCACCGCCGCGCCTGGACACCCCCGTCACCGGCCGACGAGAAGGCCGTACGCGACGCCCTCGACCGCACCGGCCTCGCCGACCGCGCGCACCAGTCCTGGCACACCCTCTCCGGCGGTGAACGCCAACGCGTGCAGATCGCCCGCGCCCTCGCCCAGGAACCCCGCGAACTCCTCCTGGACGAACCGACCAACCACCTCGACATCCAGCACCAGCTCGACCTGCTGAACCTCGTCACCTCGCTGCCGGTCACCAGCGTCGTCGCCCTGCACGACCTCAACCTCGCGGCGATGTACTGCGACCGGCTCGTCGTCCTGCGCGAGGGACGCGTGGTGGCCGCCGGGACACCGGGCGACGTGCTCACCGAGGACCTCATCGCCGAGGTGTACGGCGTACGGACCGCCGTCACCCGCGACGGCGCCGACGGCGTCGGCGGTCGGCCGCACGTGCGTTTCCTGGGCACCGTGAGCCGTCCCGCACCCCAGGAACTCGCGAACGCGTGTCCGGAATGATGGCGGCATCCCTGCGCGCGGCCCTTCGCACGCCTACGCTCAGCCCGTGCTGCGTATCACCGACGCCCGAACAGGCGACCCCGTCACCGCCACCCCGGCCCGCCGGGGCCTGACCCGCGTCGAGGCGCGCGTGGAGCGCCCCGACGCCACCGGCCTGCGCGTGCTCCTGACCGCCGACGTCCTCGTACGGGCCCTGGAGATCGGCGGGACGCCCGTGTGGACCGTGCTGACCGGTACGGAGGGACGCGCGGACCTCCGCGCCCGGGCCCGGACGCTCGGCATCCGGCCGTTCGAGGACGAACGGGACAGCGGCCCCGGCCCCGGTCTCGGCCTCGGCGAGGCTCAGGTGCTGAGCGTGCGCGCCCGGACCGACGGGCCGCCCGGCAGTGCGAGCACTGCCGACGAGGCGGCGGGCGTGCTGCGCGTCGAGGTCGCCCCGGCCGACATCGGGAGCTCGGTGGCACAGGACGACGAGAGCGCGTCCGCCCTGCGCCTCGCCCTGCTCGCCCGACCCCGGGCCGAGGAGCTGCGGCTCGACGCCGCCGATCTCGCGGACGCCGAGGACCAGTTGAAGCACTGGCGGGGCGCTGTCGCCACCTGGGCCACCCGGCCCTCGGGTCCCATCCCCGACCCCGTGCGGGAACAGCTGCGCGCCGCCTGGGAGGACGACCTCGACGTGCCCGCCGTCCTGGGCGTGCTGCGGAAGGTGGAGACGTCGGGGACCGTTCCGGACGGGGCCCGCTTCGAGACGTACGCCTACGCCGACCGGCTGCTCGGCCTTGAGCTGACCCGGGACATCGGCCGCGGGGCTCCGGCGTGATCGCGCGCGCCGGAGCGGGCCCGCTGCGCCGCCTCGTCGTGCTGCGGCACGCCAAGTCCGCCTGGCCGGACGACGTTCCCGACCACGAGCGGCCGCTCGCGTCGCGCGGGCGCCGGGACGCTCCGGCCGCCGGACGCGTCCTCGCCGACGCCGACTGCCTGCCGGACCTCGCGCTCTGCTCCACCGCCGTCCGCGCCCGGGAGACCTGGGAGCTGGCTGCCGCCGAGTGGGGCACGCCGCCGCCGGTGCGCCATGACGGGCGGCTGTACGCGGCGGAGGTGGCCGACCTGCTCGAAGCGGTGCGTGAGGCTCCGGCGGAGGCCGAGACGCTGCTGCTGATCGGGCACAACCCCGGGCTGGAGGAACTGGTCCTCACGCTGGCGGGTGACAGCCTCGACGACGCGCTGGACGACGTCCGTATGAAGTTCCCCACCTCGGCGATCGCGATCCTCGCCTGGCACGGCCTCGGCTGGGAGTCCCTGGGGCCCGGTGCGGCGCTGCTCACGGATGTGATCGTGGCGCGGGGGAAGAAGTCGCGTGGGGAGAAGGGGCATCACGGGCGGGGGCGATAGCCGGGCGGTGCGCGCGCCCCTGCGGGGGTGCGTTCCTGGGTGCAGCGTCGTTGTGGCGGGCGTACACGATTGCGCAGTTCCCCGCGCCCCTGGGGGGGGCGTCGTTGGGTGCGGCGTCGTTTTGGCGGATGTACGTGATTGCGCAGTTCCCCGCGCCCCTTTAGGGGGCGTCCGTCGGTGGTCGTACTTGTGTGCGTGGCGCGCATACGCTGGGGGGATGCAGGACGAGTATCGGACCGTGGTCCGTGCAGGGGTGCACGAGATCGAGATCAATCGCTCGCGGTTTCTGTGCGCGCTGGCGCCGGTGGCCACCGAGCGGGAGGCTCAGGACTTCGTCGCGGGCGTCCGCAAGGAGCACGCGGACGCGTCGCACAACTGCTTCGCGTACGTCATCGGCGCCGACGCCGCCGTCCAGCGGGCGAGCGACGACGGCGAACCGGGCGGCACCGCGGGCGCCCCGATGCTCCAGATGCTGCTGCGCCGCGACATGCGGTACGTCGTCGCCGTCGTCACCCGCTACTACGGAGGCGTCAAACTCGGCGCGGGCGGACTCATCCGGGCCTACGGCGGCGCGGTGGGAGAGGCCCTGGACACCCTCGGCACCCTCACCCGCAGACGCTTCCGCCTCGCGACCGTGACCGTCGACCACCAGCGGGCGGGCAAGGTGCAGAACGATCTGCGCTCCACCGGCCGCGAGGTGCGTGACGTCCGCTACGGAGAGGCCGTCACCATCGAGATCGGCCTGCCGGACGCCGAGGTGGAGGCCTTCCGGAGCTGGCTGGCCGACAGCACGGCGGGGACCGCGGGGTTCGAGCTGGGCGGAGAGGCGTACGGGGACGCATAAGCCGCACATCGGTCTGTTACGGGAGTAGCCGCCCGTGATGTCCGACCCGGCCGTTAGTCTCGGGGATCATGAGGCTGCTGCACACTTCCGACTGGCATCTGGGCCGGGCGTTCCACCGCGTGAACATGCTCGGGGCCCAGGCCGATTTCATCGGTCACCTCGTCGCGACCGTGCGCGAGCGCGAGGTGGACGCCGTGGTCGTGTCGGGGGACGTGTACGACCGGGCCGTGCCCCCGCTGGCCGCGGTCGAGCTCTTCGACGACGTGCTGCACCGCCTCGCCGACCTCGGTGTGCCCACGGTGATGATCTCCGGGAACCACGACTCCGCGCGCCGGCTCGGCGTCGGCGCCGGACTCATCGACCGCGCGGGCATCCACCTGCGGACCGAGCCCGCGGCCTGCGGCACACCGGTGCTGCTGGAGGACGCCTTCGGGGACGTGGCCTTCTACGGGCTGCCGTATCTCGAACCGGCCCTGGTGAAGGACGAGTTCGGGGTGGAGAAGGCGGGCCACGAGCACGTGCTCGCCGCTGCCATGGACCGGGTGCGCGCCGACCTCGCCACGCGCGCGCAGGGCACCCGTTCCGTCGTCCTCGCCCATGCCTTCGTCACGGGCGGCGAGGCCAGCGACAGTGAGCGGGACATCACCGTGGGCGGGGTCGCCGCCGTCCCCGCCGGGGTCTTCGACGGAGTCGACTACGTGGCGCTCGGCCATCTCCACGGCAGCCAGCGGATCACCGGGCGTGTGCGCTACTCCGGCTCCCCGCTGCCGTACTCCTTCTCGGAGACCGACCACCGCAAGAGCGTGTGGCTGGTCGACCTGGGAGCCGACGGCTCGGTGGAGGCCGAGCGCCTCGACTGCCCCGTACCGCGCGCGCTGGCCCGGATCCGGGGCGGGCTGGAGGAGCTGCTCGCCGATCCGGAGCTGGCGCGCCACGAGGAGGCGTGGGTCGAGGCGACCCTCACCGACCCGGTGCGGCCCGCCGACCCCATGGCCCGGCTCACCGAGCGGTTCCCGCACACGCTCAGCCTCGTCTTCGAACCCGAACGGGCACCCGACGACCCGGACGTCTCGTACGCGCGGCGGCTCGCGGGCCGCAGCGACCAGCAGATCGCGGAGGACTTCGTGGCCCATGTGCGCGGCGCCGGCCCCGACGAGCGCGAACAGGCCGTGCTCCAGGACGCGTTCGACACCGTCCGCGCCGACGACACGGTCGGCGAGGTCGCCCGGTGAACGCCCTGCACCACCGGAACGGTCCGGGCCGCGCGGTGCGCCTCGGGAGGACCCGATGAGGCTGCACCGGCTGCACATCACCGCCTTCGGGCCCTTCGGCGGGGCCCAGGAGGTCGACTTCGACGACCTGTCGACCGCCGGACTCTTCCTGCTGCACGGACCGACCGGCGCGGGCAAGACCTCCGTCCTGGACGCCGTCTGCTTCGCGCTGTACGGGTCCGTACCGGGCGCACGCCAGGGCGGTTCGCTGCGCAGCGACCACGCCCTCCCCGACGTCCGCACCGAGGTGACGCTCGAACTCACCGTGTCCGGGCGCCGGTTGGAGATCACCCGGCAGCCGCCCTTCGCACGTCCCAAGAAGCGCGGCACGGGCACCACGACGGAGAAGGCGCAGAGCTGGCTGCGCGAGTACCACGCGCCCGCGGGCTCCTGGAAGGACCTCAGCCGCTCCCACCAGGAGATCGGCGAGGAGATCACCCAGCTTCTCGGGATGAGCCGCGAGCAGTTCTGCCAGGTCGTGCTGCTGCCCCAGGGCGACTTCGCGCGCTTCCTGCGGGCCGACGCCGAGGCCCGCGGCAGGCTCCTCGGCCGCCTCTTCGACACCCGGCGCTTCGCCGCCGTCGAGCAGCGACTGGCCGAGCGCAGGCGCACGGCCGAGACACAGGTACGCGCCGGGGACGCCGACCTGCTCGCCGGCGCCCACCGGATGCAGCAGGCGGTCGGCGACCTCGCCGAACTGCCGCTGCCCGAACTCGCCCCCGGCGAACCGGGGCTGGCCGAGGCCGTGCTGGAGTGGGCGGCGATCAACAGGAGTACGGCCCGCGAGTGGTTCACGATCGCCCACCGCGCCCAGGCCGCCACCGAGTCGGCGCAGGCCGCCGCGGCCCGCGTACTGGACGACGTACGAGAAGTGGCGCGGCTGCAGCGGCGGTTCGCCGAGGCCGGGGAGCGGGCCGCCCGGCTGGAGGAGCGCTCCGGGGCCCACCAGGAGGACCGGGCGCGCATGGAGCGGGGCCGCAAGGCCGAGGCGGTGGCGCCCGCGCTCGGGTTGCGCGAGGCGACCGAGACCGAACACCGGCGGGCGGCCGGCGCCGAGACCCGCGCGCGTGCACAGCTCTCCGAAACCTTCTCCGAGGCCGGGGCCGCGGGGCTCGCGGCCGCCGCCCGCAAGGCCGCCGAAGAGCTGGGCGGCCTTGAGTCGGCCCGCCGCGGCGAGCAGCGACTCACCGAACTCGCCACCGAGCGGACCAAGTTGGACCGCCAGGAGCGCGCCGACGAGGACGTGCTCCACGACGCCGAGCAGTGGCTCTCCGAGTGGGAGGCGACCAGGGCCGGGCTCCAGACCCGGATCGAGACGGCCCAGGAGGCCGCCACCCGCGCCGAACAGCTCGCCGTGCAGCGCGAGCCGGCCCAGGCACGGCTCGGGGCGGCCCGGCTCCGCGACCAGCTCGCCGGGGACACCGACGAGGCCCACGCGCGCGTGCTCGCCGCGCGCGAACAGGCGGCGGACGCCCGCACCCACTGGCTGGACCTCAAGGAGCAGCGGCTCAAGGGCATCGCCGCGGAACTCGCCGCGAACCTCGTGGACGGTGCGGCCTGCGCCGTCTGCGGCGCCACCGAGCACCCCGCTCCCGCCCGGAAGGTCGACGGACACGTCGACCAGCGGGCCGAGGACGCCGCGCTCGCCGCGTACCAGAGCGCCGACGAGCGGCGTGCGGAGGCGGAGCGCCGGCTCGGAGTGGTGCGCGAGGCGCTGGCCGCCGCGACCGCGGAGGCGGGCGACACCCCGACCGGCCGACTCGCCGAGCAGGCCGAGGAGTTGGAGCGTCGCCACACCGAGGCGCGGGGCGCCGCCTCCGGGCTGCACGCCGCCGGGGAGGCGCTCCGGCGGGCCGAGCACGAGCACGAGCGCCGGCTCGCCGCGCACCAGGAGGCCGCGGTGCGCGGCGCGTCACGCAGTGCGCGCCGGGACGCCCTCGCCCGTGAAACGGCCACCCTGGAAGAGGAGTTGGCGCAGGCCAGAGGATCGGCGGGCAGCGTGGCCGAGCGGGCCGCCCAGCTGGAGCGGCAGGTCTCGACGCTCACCGAGGCCGCGGACACCGCACGCGTCGCGGCGGACACCGCCCAGCGGCTCAAGGACGCCGACGCGCGACTCGCCGACGCGGCCTTCCGCGCCGGGTTCGACACGCCGCAGGCCGCCGCCGCGGCCCTCCTCGACGACACCGCCCACCGGGAGCTGCAACGGCGGCTCGACGCCTGGCAGCAGGAGGAGGCGACGGTCCGCGCGGTGCTCGCGGAGACCGAGACGGCCGCCGCCGCGGACCGGCCGCCCGCCGACGTCCGCACCGCCGAACAGAGCGCCGCCGTGGCCGTGCGGCGCATGCGCGAAGCCGCCTCCGCGCGCGACGCGGCGGCCCGCCGCTGCAGCGAACTGGACCGGCTCTCCCACCGGGCCACCGCGTCCGTGCGCCGGCTGGGGCCGCTGCGCGAGGAGTACGACCGTGTGGCCCGCCTCGCGACCCTCGCGGCCGGCACCTCCGCGGACAACGAACGCAGGATGCGCCTGGAGTCGTACGTCCTCGCCGCCCGTCTCGAACAGGTCGCGGCGGCGGCCAGCGCACGGCTGCAGCGCATGTCCTCGGGCCGTTACACCCTCGTCCACTCCGACGACCGGGCCGGGCGGGGCCGAAGCGGGCTCGGACTGCACGTCGTCGACGCCTGGACCGGGCGCGAGCGCGACACGGCGACGCTCTCCGGCGGCGAGACGTTCTTCGCCTCCCTCGCGCTCGCGCTGGGCCTCGCGGACGTGGTCACCGACGAGGCTGGCGGCGTCCGGCTCGACACGCTCTTCATCGACGAGGGCTTCGGCAGCCTCGACGACCAGACGCTCGACGAGGTCCTGGACGTCCTGGACTCGCTGCGGGAGCGGGACCGCAGCGTCGGCATCGTCAGCCATGTCGCGGATCTGCGGCGCCGGATCCACGCCCAACTGGAGGTCGTGAAGGGCCGCTCGGGGTCGGTCGTCCGGCAGCGGGGCGGCGACGGCGGCTGAGGTACGCGGCCGTCGGGCGGCTGTCGCTGTTGCGGCCGTTCGAGGGCTCAGCGGCCGAGAGGGCGCCGCGGCAGGGGCGACGAGTACACGACGCTCGTCGTCACCGAGCCGAGTGTGCCGATCCGGCCCGAGACCTCCTCAAGGTGGCTCATCGAACGGGTCGCGACCTTGATCACGAAGCAGTCGTCGCCCGTGACGTGGTGCGCCTCCAGGATCTCGGGGGTGGCCGCGATCAGGTCGTGGAACGGCTTGTAGTTTCCGTTCGGGTAGCGCAGCCGCACGAAGGCGAGAATCGGCAGGCCGAGGCTCTCCGGGTCCACCACCGCCGCGTACCCCTGGATGACGCCCGCCTCCTCCAGGCGCCGCACCCGCTCGGTGACCGCGCTCGCGGACATGGAGACGGCCCGGGCCAGCTCGGCGAAACCGGTGCGGCCCTCGCGCTGTAGGACTTCGAGAATGCGCCAGTCGGTGGCGTCCGGGGAATACGCGGTCATGACCGAGGAATAGCAGGGGAATCCCCGGCCGATCAAGCCCGGGGCCGGGGATCGTACCTTCTGGGAGAGGTGTCACCGGTCGTAGATTCGGGGCATGAAGAGCAGCGCCGTCACCCGGAACACCCGGAATGCCCTGAGCACCCGTAACCCCGTACTGCGCGTCGCCCCCGCATCGCCCGCGGCGGCCGTCGCCCACTTCTCGGCGAGTCTCGCCTTCCACGCCGACGTGTCCGACGTCGCCGCCGCGCTGGCGGCCGACGGCGGCGACAGCGACCGTGACCGCGACGGTGACCCCGGTTTCGTCGTCGTCGACTCCCGCTCCACGGAGTCCTGGGACCAGGGGCATGTACCCGGCGCGATCCATCTGCCCACCGCCCTGATCCCCGAACAGGCCGGGCAACTCCTGGACCGTGCGGTCCCGGTCGTCACCTACTGCTGGGGCCCCGGCTGCGACGGCGCGACCCGCGCCGCCCTCGCCCTCGCCGAACTCGGTTACCAGGTCAAGGAGATGCTCGGCGGGTTCGAGTACTGGGTGCGCGAGGGCTTCGAGTTCGAGACCTGGGAGGGGCGCGAGCGGCGTGCCGCGGACCCGTTGACGGCACCGGTCGGGGCCGCGGACTGCGGTTGCTGAGGGGCGTACGGACTCAGTCGCGTATCAGCTCGGCCGCCGGGCAAAGGAATCGTCAATTACGGTCCGTCCGGGCGTGTAGTTTCTGCCCATGGCGAGTTATGCGGACCCCGGTTCGGTCGAGCGGGTCGAACAGGTGGAGTGGGTCGAGTCCGGCGGTGGGCCGCTCATAGCGATCCCGGAAGTGGTGCTGCCGTTCTGGACGGGGGCCGACGGCGACGAGCTGGCCTCCGACTACGACCGGGCGTGCGAGGTGGAGGGCCTGATCGGTCTGCTGCCCGTCGGCAACACCACGGCCCTCGTCCTCGGCGACGAACCGGCCGCCACCGCCTACCTGCCCGAACACGGCACGTTCGTACGGTGGTCCGCGGGCGACTCGGAGCGCGAGCTGCTGGCCGGGGTGCCGGACGCGCTCGCCGGCGCGACGTGGGGGCGCGAGGTGCACTGGCAGGTCCCCGGGGCCGTCGTGCTGTTCGACGCGGCGTGGCCGGGAGGCGGGGCCACGAGGGAGGGGCATCTGCGGATCGCCCTCGAACCGGGCCGGTACGCGGTCCGCGCGGCGCACGCCGAACCGGGCCCGGAGACATGGATCGGACTCGTCCAACTGCGGCTGCTGCAGCGCTGATCGCGGGCTGATCGAGGGTGGTGGGCGCGGCCGGTGAACCGGCCGATGGGCCCCGGCGCGGAAAATGACGTGCGCGCGGTCCGTCCGCCGCCCATCATGGTCCGCCATGCCTCAACTCCCGCCCTCCGCACCGACATCCGAAGAACTCGCGCCGGCGGTCGAAGAAGCCGCGCCCGCGGCCGAGGAACTCGCGCCCGCGGTCGAAGACCTGCGCCGCGAGCCGCTGCCGCTGCGCGGGCGTACCGCTCTCGTCACCGGGGCCGGCCGCCGCGCGGGGATCGGCTACGCCGTGGCCCGGCGCCTGGCCGCGTACGGAGCGAGCGTCTATCTGCACCACCACGTGCCGCACGACGCCGCGATGCCCTGGGGCGCGGACCGTCCGGAGGCGGTGGCCGCCGGAGTGCGCGAAGCGCTCGGTGACCCCGGCGCCCGGGTCGTCCACGGGCCGGGCGACCTCTCCGGGCCGGGCGCCCCGGCCGAACTGATCGCCCGAGCGGCCGACGCGCTCGGCGGGCGGATCGACATCCTCGTCGCCAACCACGCGCTCAGCGGTTCGGACGGGCCGCTCGACGCGATCGACGCGGCGATGCTCGACGCGCACTGGGCCGTCGACACCCGGTCGGTGATCCTGCTCGTCCAGGCGTACGCCCGGCTGCGTGCCATGGTGCCGGCGGGCGCCCCGGGCGGGCGCGTCATGATGATGACCTCCGGTCAGGACATCGCGGGCGGCATGCCGGGAGAGATCGCGTACGCCCTGCAGAAGGGCGCCCTCGCCTCGGTCACCCGCTCCCTGGCGACCACGCTCGCCGAGCACGCCGTCACGGTGAACACCGTCAATCCGGGTCCGGTCGACACCGGCTACCTGACCGGGGAGGCGTACGGGGCCGTCGCCTCGATGTTCCCGGCCGGACGCTGGGGCATGCCTGACGACCCGGCCCGCCTCATCGCCTGGCTCGCCACGGACGAGGCCCGGTGGATCACCGGCCAGGTCATCGACTCGGAGGGCGGCTTCCGCCGCTGAGGCCGGACGTGCGCGGGGCGCCGTCGCGGGCTACGGGACGGCCACGGGATGCACGCGCACGGGACGGCCACGTGATGTGCGCGGGGCGGCCACGGGACGTGCGCGGGGCGCCGCCGCGGGCCGCGGATAGACTCGGCCGCATGGTCCGATCGTCCCGTGGTGACGCGAGCCCCGGGATGTGGCGGCGCGAGGCGGGCACCGTGGTGCTCCGGGTCCCGCCGTTCCCGGAGCAGGCGGTGGCTCCTTTCGCCATCATCGCCGGACTGCAGGTGCCCAGCGTCCCCACCGAGTGGGCGCCCCACGCACACCCCCGGCACGAACTCGTCTGGGTCCGCGGCGGCACGCTGACGTCCCGGGTGGCGGACCGCGTCTTCACCGTGTCCGAGGGGCACGGGCTGTGGATGCCCGCCGGAGTGGTGCACGGCGGCCGGGCCACCGCGGGCGCGAAGTTCTACGAGGCCTTCTTCGCCCCCGACCGCGCGCCGCTCGCGTTCGCCTCCGCCTTCGCGGTCGAGGAGCCGACGGCGATCGCGATGACGCCGTTGCTGGAGTCGCTGCTCACCCATCTGTCCCGCACGGATCTCGACACGGCGGCCAGGGAGCGCGCCGAGGCGGTCGTGTTCGACGTGCTCCAGCCCTCGGAACCCCGGTTCGCGCTGCAACTGCCCGGCGACGCGCGGATCGACGCGATCGCCGAAGCCCTGCTGGACGATCCCGCCGACCACCGCTCCCTGGAGGATTGGGCGCGCTGTCTGGGGATCAGCGACCGCACGATCACCCGCGCGTTCCGCCAGGCGACAGGTCTGTCCTTCGCGCAGTGGCGACAGGTGCTGCGCGTCCACCGGGCGCTGACGCTCCTCGCCGAGGGGTTCGACGTGACGACCGTCTCCGAGACGCTCGGCTACGCCCAGCCCAGCACCTTCATCGCCTCGTTCCGGCGGGTCATGGGCACCACACCGGGCGCGTTCTTCGGCACGGCCCACGGAACTCCCGGCCCTGCCGGAGGTGTCCGGAATCCCGTACCGGCTGTCCAAAACTCCTGATTGCCGACATCGGAAGCGGAACATACTCTTCTCGGAGTTAGGCAACCCTTAGTTCGGTGAACGCCGGACGGGGCACTGCCGTATCCCCTGCCTCTCCGAGCGTCCGGACCCACTGATGTTCACAAGCCCCCTCCGGCGCGCCGGTCGTCCCGTGGCCGACCCCGCCCTGCCGGTGGCCGCCCTCAACGGGCACGACCTGGTCCTGCGGTACGGCGGCACACCGGTCGTCCACGGTGTCTCGCTGTCCCTGGCACCCGGCCGCGCCACCGCCCTGGTGGGGCCGAACGGGAGCGGGAAGTCCACGCTGCTGCGCGCCCTCTCCCGACTGCACCGCATGGACGGCGGCCTGCTGACGCTCGGCGCCCCCGACGGGGAGCACGAGCGTGACGCGGCCCTGCTCAGCGCCCGCCGGTTCGCCCGCGAGGTCACGCTGTTCTCGCAGTCGCGGCCCGCGCCCCAGGGCCTGACGGTCTCGGAGGTCGTCGCGTTCGGGCGGCACCCGTACCGGCGCGGCTTCGCCGGACCGACCGCCGAGGACCGCGACGCCATCGACCACGCCATGGGCGTCACCGGCGTACGGGAGATGGCGGGCCGGCCGGTCGGGGAACTCTCCGGCGGGGAGATGCAGCGGGTCTGGCTCGCCGCCTGCCTGGCCCAGGACACCGGCGTGGTGCTGCTCGACGAACCGACCAACCACCTGGACCTGCGCTATCAGATCGAGACCCTCGACCTGATCCGCGATCTCGTCGAGGAGCACGGCATCGCGGTCGGGGTCGTCCTGCACGACCTCGACCAGGCGTCCCGCGTCGCGGACACGCTGGTCCTGATGCGCTCCGGCCGCGTCCACGCGGCGGGCAAACCCGCCGACGTCCTCACCGCCGAGAACATCGGCGAGGTCTACGACATCCGGGTCGAGGTCGGCGTCGACCCCCGCACCGGCCGTCTCCGTATCGACCCGCTCGGCCGCCATCCCGCCTGAGCCCGTCGCCTGAACTCCTGTAGGACAGCCCATCACGGCGGCACGTCCGCCGCCGCACCGCACGCCGTACCGCGCGGTACGCCTCCTCGCGTCGCGGCACATCCATGCCGCGACGCGCCCCGCCGCGAACGACAAGAAACCGTCGCGAGCAACAAGAAATCCGTCGCAAGCGACAAGAAACCCGTCGCGAACAACCAGAAAGAGGACCCCTCATGAACCGTGCCCGTCGCCTGGCGGCATCGGCCTCCACCGGACTCATCGTCCTCGCCGCAACGGCCTGCGGCACGACCGACGTCGACGACAAGGCCGACGCAGGCAGCAGCGCGAGCGCGTCGCCCGCGTCGCAGAGCTGTGCCGACGACACCACGGCCACCTCGACGAAGCCGGTCTCCTTCAAGGACGGCGTCGGCCGGCAGGTGAAGCTCGACAAGCCCGCCAAGCGGATCGCGGTCCTGGAATGGCAGCAGGTCGAGGACGCGCTCACCCTGTGCGTCACCCCCACCGCGGTCTCCGACGCGAAGGGGTACAGCACCTGGGTCAGCGCCGAGAAGCTGCCCAGCGGCGTGACCGACATCGGCACCCGTGAGGAGCCCGACCTCGACACCCTCTACGCGGCGAAGCCCGACCTCATCGTCGTGGAGGCGTTCGACGCCGACGACGAGACCCTCAAGAAGCTGGAGAAGCGCGGCGTCCCCGTGATGGCCACGCGCGGCGCGTACCCGAAGGACCCGATCGGGAACATGCGCGACGTGTTCAGCATGATCGGCGAGGCGACGGGCCGCACCGAGCGGGCCGACCAGGTCCTCAAGGAGTTCGACGACCACCTCGCGACGGCGAAGAAGCAGGTCACCGACGCCGACCTGCCGACCAAGGACTTCCTGTTCTTCGACGGCTGGCTGGAGGGAGGCAACCTCACGGTCCGCCCGTACAGCGACGGCGCCCTGTTCACCGAGATAGGCAAGGAGCTCGGCATGAACCCCGCGTGGACCGCCGACGTCAACAAGGCCCACGGCGACGGGGGCGTCGACAAGTCCTACGGCCTGGCGCAGACCGACGTCGAGGGACTCACCTCCGTGGGCGACGCCAACCTCTTCTACGCCAACGACGAGGGCGCCGGCGGATACGTCGCCGCCCTGGAGAAGAACCCGCTCTGGAAGTCCATGCCGGCCGTCAAGGAAGGCCGCGCGCACGCGTTCCCGGCACGGGTGTGGGGCGCCGGCGGCCCGCGTTCCTGCACGCAGGCGATCGACGCCTACGTCGACGTACTCGACAAGAAGTGAGCACGACGCAGACATCGGCACCCCGGAAGGAAGCCGTGCTGCCGCGCGTCGAGCGTGGCGGCGGCCCCTCCGGGGTGGCCGTCCTGGCACTCCTGCTCGTCGTGACCGTCCTGGTGGGCATGTGGCATCTCACGCAGGGAACGTCGGGCGTCGGCGTCGGCGACCTCGTGCGGTACTTCACCGGGGAACGGGCGGACAACGGCGGGGCCGCGGTCAGCGAGATCCTCATCGGCTCGCGCCTGCCGCGGCTGTTCGCGGGCGTGGCCGTGGGCTTCGCCCTCGGCTGCGCCGGCGCGCTGCTGCAGTCCGTCACGCACAACACGCTCGCCTCACCCGACACCCTCGCGGTCACGGCCGGCTCCTACTTCACGCTCACGCTCGTCGCGGCCTTCGGGCTCTCCGTCCCGCTCTGGGCGTCGGGCGCCGTCGCCTTCGCCGGCGGTCTGGTCGCGGCGGCGCTCGTCCTGCTCCTCGCGGGCCGGGCCGCGGGCACCACCGGTACCCGTCTCGTCCTCGCCGGCTCGGCGACGGCGATGGCCCTGGACGCGGCGAGCGGGATGCTGCTCATCCTGTTCAAGCAGAACACCACCGGCCTCTTCGCCTGGGGGAGCGGTTCGCTCGCCCAACTGAACATCGACGCGTCGGTACGCGCCCTGCCCCTGGTGGCCCTCGTAGTGTGCGTCGCCCTGGCGCTGTCCCGGCGGCTCGACGTGATGAACCTCGGCGACGACGCCGCGGCCACCCTCGGCGTGCCGATCCGCACCACCCGCGTCACCGCCGTGGTCTGCGCGGTGCTCCTGACCGGCACGGCGGTCACCCTCGCGGGCCCGATCGCCTTCGTCGGCCTCGGCGCCCCCGTCCTGGCCCGCCTGATCGCCGGACGGGTCCGGGCGCTGCGCCCGCACCTGCTCCTGGTGCCCGCGGCCGGGCTGCTCGGCGCGCTGCTCATCCTGCTCGCGGACGCGACCCTGCGCGCCGTACAGGGCGCGGACGGGGCCGCCTCCATTCCCACCGGCGTGCCCACCGCACTGCTCGGCGCGGTCGTGATCGTGGTCCTCGCGCTGCGCCTGCGCGACACGGGCGCGCTCCGGCAGCCGCCGCACGCCCGGGTCGCCGCACGCTCGCGCCGCGCATACCTCCTCGTGGTGCTCGGCGCGGTGACGCTCCTGGCGGCGACGGCCCTCGTGGCGGTCCTGGCGGGAAGCCTCTGGCTGCGTACGGGGGACCTCGTGCTGTGGGCCCAGGGCGCCGCCCCCGACCTGATCGGACAGGCACTCGACGACCGGATCCCGCGCGTACTCGCCGCGATCCTCGCCGGCGCGGCCCTCGGACTGGCCGGCTGCGTCGTGCAGAGCGCGGTACGCAACCCGCTGGCGGAACCGGGCGTGCTCGGCATCACGGCCGGCGCCGGGCTCGGGGCGGCGGCCGTCGCCACCTCGGGCCTGTCCGGCGGACGGCCGGTGCTCATCGTGGTCGCGGTCACGGCGGGGCTCGCCACGTTCGCGGTGATCGCCCTGCTGTCCTGGCGGGGCGGCTTCCTGCCCGACCGGTTCGTCCTGATCGGCATCGGCTGCGGGTACGGCCTCAGCGCCGTCACCACGTTCCTGCTGCTGCGCGCCGACCCGTACAACACGCCCCGGATCTTCACCTGGCTCTCCGGTACGACGTACGGGCGCACGTTCCCCGACGTCGTACCGGTCGCGGTGGCCCTGGCGATCGCCCTCCCCGCGCTGCTCGCCATGCGTGACCGGCTCGACCTGCTCGCCGTCGACGAGGACACGCCGCGCATCGTCGGCGTCAGGCCGGTCCGTACACGGTTCGCGGCCCTGGCGATCGCCGCGGTGCTCGCGGCGCTCAGCGTGATCGCCGTCGGAGTCGTCGGTTTCGTGGGGCTCGTCGCCCCGCACCTCGCCCGGTCGCTGGTGGGCGCCCGGCACGGCCGCGCGATCCCGGTCGCGATGCTCCTCGGCGGACTGCTGGTCTGCGTGGCCGACGCCCTCGGCCGCACGGTCGTCGCACCCGCCCAGGTACCGGCGGGCCTCATGATCGCCCTGGTCGGCGGCCCGTACTTCATCTGGGTGCTCCGGAAGTCCCGCGCATGACGCCGGGCCGACTGGGGACCACCGTCGTGACGCAACAGCAGGAGATGTCCGTGAAGAGTGTCGTCGTCCCGTTCGAGCGCGACACGGCGAACCCGCCGCTCGGAGACCTGGACGTGCCGGAGCGCTGGCACACGGTCGACCGTTCCGCCCACGCCCCCCACCTCGTGGCGGTGCCGGGTGCCGACGGGAAGGGCCGGACCGCCGCCGCCCTAGTGACGGCCCGCCCGGGAACGGCCTACTGGAAGATCGTCGACGCCGTCGGCGACGTACCGGCAGCCGTCCGGGCCGTCCTCGACCACGCACGCGAGCGCGGGCTCGCGCAGGTCAAGTGGGAGGGGTGGACGGCGACCCCGGAGGCCGCCGCTGCCGCCGGCTTCACGCCACTGCGGCCTCCGCTCGCACAGTCGGAGGGCGCGGCGGGCCCAACCGCCGGTTACGTCCGCTGGCTGCACGACGACGACCCGGTGACCGGCCCCGCGCACCACGACGGGTACTCCGACCCTCCGTACTACGGGCAGTCCACGCACTTCACGTGCGGTGCCGTCACCGCCCTGGTCGCGCTGGCGCACGCGGGGACGCTGGCGCGGGAGGAACTCGACCGCGAGGCGGAGCTGACGCTGTGGCGCGGCGCGACCAACTTCCCCGCGTGCGAACCCGTCGGGCTCGGCGTCGCCGTACGCCGGGCGTGGCCGTCGTCCCCCGTCACGGTCCACCTCGACACGGACCGGCCCGTGCTGCTCGACCACTACCCGGAGAACGAGCGGGAGTGGCGTGCCCTGCTCCAACGCACCTCCCGCACGGAGGCCGGGCGGACCGGTGTGCCGATCGCCCCGGACCGCCTCTCCCTGACCGCGATCCAGGACGCGATCGGGCGACGGGAGCATGTGCTGCTCCTCGTCTCGCTCGCCGCGATGCAGGGATTCGACGTACCGCACTGGGTGCTCTGCCACGGCGTCGTACCCGGCGCCGTCGTGATCGACGACCCGTGGGCCGACGCGGCGACGGGGGACACCTGGGTGGACGCCCACCTGCTGCCGGTGTCCGACCGGTCGCTCGACACGATGTCGAGCTTGTCGACCGCCTCGACCGCCTCGGCGGAGCCGGTGGAACCGGTGGCGGAGGGCTTCCGCGGGGCCGTGGTCATCGGCCGCCGGTCCTGACGTGCACGGCGCACGGCGCACAGCGGCCGAATCGCCGCTGTGCGCCGCGTGCCGTGCGCCGGGCGCCGCGTGAGCTGTCCCGTCAGAGCCGGGACAGTTCGTCCACCAGGTCGTCCAGGCCCAGCGACCCCTGGGACAGCGCGGCCATGTGCCAGGCCTTCGCGTCGAAGGCGTCCCCGTGCCGCTTGCGCGCGTTCTCCCGGCCCAGCAGCCAGGCGCGCTCGCCGAGCTTGTAGCCGATGGCCTGGCCGGGGATGGAGAGGTACCGGGTCAGCTCGCTCTCCACGAAGTCCGCGGGGCGGCTGCTGTGCGCGCCGAAGAACTCCTGGGCCAGCTCCGGGGTCCAGCGCTCGCCCGGGTGGAAGGGCGACTCCGCCGGAATCTCCAGCTCCAGGTGCATGCCGATGTCGACGATGACACGGGCCGCGCGCATCATCTGCGCGTCCAGATAACCGAGCCGCTCCTCGGCGTCCTTGAGGTAGCCGAGTTCGTCCATGAGCCGTTCCGCGTACAGGGCCCAGCCCTCGGCGTTGGCGCTGACTCCACCGACGGTCGCCTGGTAGCGGGAGAGGTTCTCGGCGACGTGGACCCACTGGGCGAGCTGGAGGTGATGGCCGGGGACGCCCTCGTGGTACCAGGTCGACACCAGGTCGTACACCGGGAAGCGGGTCTGTCCCATCGTCGGCAGCCACGTACGGCCGGGGCGGGAGAAGTCCTCCGACGGTGCCGAGTAGTACGGGGCGGCGGCGCCGCCGGGCGGGGCGATGTGGGACTCCACCTTCCGTACCCGCTCGGCGAGTTCGAAGTGGGTGCCGTCCAGTTGCTCGATCGCCTGGTCCATCAGGTTCTGCAGCCACTCGCGGACCTCGTCGACGCCCTCGATGTGCCTGCCGTGCTCGTCGAGATGGGCGAGCGCCACCCAGGGCGTCGCGGCGCCGGGCAGTACCTTCTCGGCCTCCTTCTTCATCTCGGCGAACAGCCGGTGGTACTCGGCCCAGCCGTACGCGTACGCCTCGTCCAGATCGAGATCCGTACCGTTGAAGTAGCGCGACCAGCGTGCGTACCGCTCGCGGCCCACCGTGTTCGGCGCGCCCTCGATCGCGGGCGCGTACACGTCACGCATCCAGTCGCGCAGCGCGACCACGGAGGCGGTCGCCTTCCGGGCGGCCTCGTCGAGTTCGGTGCGCCGGGTCTGCGGTCCGTTCGACGCAAAGTCCTCGAACCAGCCGCGGCCCGAACCGTCCGTGTCCGACCACTCGGTGAGCTGCCCGACGAAGGTCGCGGTCGGGCGCGGGCCGGCGTACAGCTTGCGCTCCAGGCCGAGGGAGAGGCACTCGCGATAGCCGTCGAGGGCCGTCGGCACCGCGCGCAGCCGCTCGGCGATCGCGGCCCAGTCCTCGTCGGTGTCCGTCGGCGTCACGGTGAACACCTCGCGCACCGCGTGCACGGCCGTGTGCATGTTGCCGACGGCGCGCAGGCCCTCCTCGGCGTCGTGCACGCCGAGTTCGGCGGTGAGGCGCTCGCGCAGCAGGCGCGCGCACCGGCGCTCGATGTCACTGTCCGCGCCCGGCTGCCGCTCCGCCTCGTCGAGCCGGGCCAGCGTCGTCCTCGCCAGTTGCGCGAGCGCCTCCTGTCCGCCGGGCGAGGTGTCGGGCAGCCTGCTGGAACTCTCCTTCACGCCGAGGTACGTACCGGTGACCGGGTCGAGGGCGACGAGCTCGTCGACGTAGGTGTCGGCGACCTCACGGGGCAGCGGGTTCTTCGTCTGTGACATACAGCCATCCTCATACGCGGACGGCCGCCGCGTCAGCCCGGTTTTCCAGGCCTTTTGCCGGGTCAGCCCGATTTCGCCGAGGGCGTGGCGCCCGGAGTCGCGGCAATCGGAGCCGTGGCACCCGACGCTGTGACACCCGAAGCGGTGGCGCCCTGCGGGTCGGGCGGCAGCAGCGGGCCGCAGTCCCACTGCTGGAAGATCAGCCGCGTCTCGACGCGCGCCACCTCCCGGTGCGCGGTGAAACCGTCGAGCACCAGCCGCTGCAGATCCGCCATGTCGGCGACCGCGACGTGCACCAGATAGTCGTCGGGCCCGGTGAGATGGAAGACCGTACGCGACTCCGGCAGCGATCTGATCCGCTCCACGAACGGCCCGACCAACTCCCGCCGATGCGGCCTGACCTGCACGGACAGCAGTGCCTCCAGACCCCGTCCCAGCTTCGCCGGATCGAGCCGCAGCTGATGGCCGAGGATCACTCCCGAGCGCCGCAGCCGCGTCACCCGGTCCAGACAGGTCGAGGGCGCCACCCCGATCTGCGCGGCGAGATCCCGGTACGTGGTCCGGGCGTCGTTCTGCAGAAGCCGCAGAAGATGCAGGTCCACCGGGTCCAGTACGACGGATTCGGCCATATGGCGAACGTAACACGGTGTTCGGCGCCATCGCCCCGGCTGTTGTTCAGGCTGCCGTGCATGGATCTCGGCAGCACCGACATACGCGACGTGTACGACGACACGGCGGACTCAGCGGACGAGGCGGCCAAGGGGGCGTGGCCCGGTGTACGGGCCCTGGACACCGAAGCCGTGCACGCGGGGCGGGACGATCTCGCCCGGCAGGGCCTGCACGCCGTGCCGATCGATCTGTCCACGACCTATCCGTCGTACGACAGCCGGGGCGAGGCGGCCCGCATCGACGCCTTCGCCACCGACGGGGCCCAGCCGGACGGCCCGCCGGTCTACGGCCGGCTCGGCAACCCGACCGTCGCCCGCTTCGAGACGGCGCTCGCCCGGCTGGAGGGCACGCAGAGCGCCGTCGCCTTCGCGAGCGGCATGGCCGCGCTGAGCGCGGTACTCCTCGTCCGCAACTCCATGGGACTGCGCCATGTCGTGGCCGTGCGGCCCCTCTACGGCTGCAGCGATCACCTGCTGACGGCCGGCCTCCTCGGCTCCGAGGTGACGTGGGTCGACCCCGCCGGCATCCAGGACGCCCTGCGCCCTGACACCGGTCTGGTCCTGGTCGAGTCACCGGCCAATCCGACGCTCGCCGAACTCGATCTGCGGGCGATCGCCCACGCCTGCGGGAGCGTTCCGCTGCTCGCCGACAACACCTTCGCCACCCCCGTGCTGCAGCGGCCCGTCGAACAGGGGGCGCGGCTCGTGCTCCACAGCGCCACCAAGTACCTGGGCGGGCACGGTGACGTGATGGCCGGAGTGGTGGCCTGCGACGAGGAGTTCGCCGGACGGCTGCGGCAGATCCGCTTCGCCACGGGAGGCGTGCTGCATCCGCTCGCCGGCTATCTGCTGCTGCGCGGACTGTCGACGCTGCCGGTGCGGGTGCGCGCCGCCTCCGCGAACGCCGCGGAACTGGCCCGGCGGCTGTCCGCCGACCCACGGGTCGCCCGCGTCCACTATCCGCGGATCGGCGGCGCCATGATCGCGTTCGAGGTCCATGGCGACCCGCACGAGGTGATCTCCGCGGTCCGGCTGGTCACCCCGGCGGTCAGCCTCGGCAGCGTCGACACGCTGATCCAGCACCCCGCCTCGATCAGCCATCGCGTCGTGGACGCGGAGGACCGGCGGGGGAGCGGCGTCAGCGACCGGCTGCTGCGGCTGTCGGTGGGCCTGGAGGACGTGGAGGACCTCTGGCGGGACCTGGACGGGGCGTTGGGGGCGGCGGTGGGGCGTGGTTCGTTGCCTGCTGAGAACGCCGGCGTGAGCACGAGCGTCTGACGGACGCCGAACGTCTGACGTGAACCTGTGACGGCGGCGGGGCCCGGCATCTGTGCCGGGCCCGCCGCCGTCACGCGCGCGTGGGCTGTCCTGTCCCGTCAGTCACGCACGGAGTGCTCGCGCTCGTGCCCGGCGGTCTCCGCGTGCGGCGACGCCGTCTCCAGGCGGGCCGTGATGACGAGGGTGCCCTCCTCGATCTGGTAGTCGAGGGGGAGGTCGAGACCGCGCATCGCGGCGACCATGCCGGTGTTGGCCGCCTGCGTGACCGCGTACACGCTGTCGCAGCCGGCCTCGACGGCCATCGCCACCAGCCGGCGGAGCAGTTCACCGCCGATCCCGCGCCGCTGCCAGTCGTCCTCCACCAGCAGGGCGATCTCGGTCTCGTCGCCGTCCCACAGGAGATGCCCGAGCCCGACGACGCGCCCCGACGCGGTCTGCACGGCGAGCGTGCGCCCGAAGTGCGGGCTCAGAAGGTGCTTGAGGTACTTGTCCGCGTCGCCGACGGGCCCGTGGTACCGCATGCTCAACGTCCGCTGCGAGCACCGCTCGTGCATGGCCTTCGCCGCCTCGACGTCACCGGCGTCGGCACGGCGCACGATGATGTCCTTGCCCTGCGGCAGCGTCAGTACGTCCCGGCTGCGCGGGACCCGCGGGCCCAGCCGGGCGTCCAGTTCGACCAGCGCCCTCGCCCGGGCGAACTCCGTCGGCGTGAACGGCAGATACGGCCGCTCCACAGTGATCACTCCACCTTCCGGTGCGCGCAACCGCATCACCGTGTCCTCCAGCGCCCCTTCGACGGGCGCCCCCGCCTCCGGACGATCCCCGCGCACCGATGTGGCGGGCAGCGAACGGATCGTGCACCGCCCCAGCAACTGCCTGAGTGCCAAGGGTAGTTCAGCCGCGTCGAGCGCCGTGCGGGTGGCCAGGCCCAGTACCCGGGTGGGCGCGTCCACGAGGTCGTGCGCGTCGGCCCGCTCGATCCAGGTGCCGAAGCCACCCGACAGCGACACCGCCCGCGTGACCTCGGACGCCGCTACCGGCGCGGGGGCGCGCAGCAGGAACTCGTCCACCGTGCCCTCGGCCAGCGGATGCGTCTGCAGGCTCAGGATGTCGACCCGCAGCTCCGCCAGAGCCATGCACAGCGCGGCCAGCGAACCCGGCTCGTCCCGCACGGTGGTCCGCATCCGCCACAGCACGGTCTCGCCCGAGCCTGAGCCCGACCCCGTTCCTGAGCCGTTGCCGTCGTCGGCATCGGCATCGGCTTCCGGTGCGCCCGGGCCGCCCCCGGCCGTCCCGGCCGACCGCACGGACGCGGTCGGCCGGGCGCCGGTATCGTCTGTCGGCGGCGCGTGACCGTGGCGGCGTGACCACCAGGTGTGGAAGCCCGCCGTGGCGATCAGGGCGACCGCCGAGATAGCGAGGAGGGCGGGCCCGTCGGGACCGTGCCCGATCAGGTTCGCCACGGCGTCGGCGACCGCCACCGCCGTGAACAGAGCGGCCAGTTCGACGAGGTCCCTGCGCCAGTGGTGGACCGGCCGGCCGTTTTTCGCACGCGTCACATCACACATGTCCTGAGTCATACAGTCACTGTGAAGTACGGGTGTTGCGTGATCGCGAACGCTTTGTGACTGATCGGTTAAGTATGCATCTGTCTTCTTTGTTGCATTTTTTACGATCCTTCTACGCGATTCGCCCGCCCGGCTGAACGGCCTGGTCGGCCAGGGCTGTCCGGGTCAGGCGGCCACCCCCTGCTCCAGCGTGGCACGCAGCCGGCGGGCCTGGGCCACGAGCCGCGACGAACCGCTCCGCTCCGCCACCTGGGCGAGATGCTCCACCTCGCCGTGCGCGCCGGTCCGCTCGGCGCATTCGGCGGCGACGGCCAGCAGTTCGCCCGTCCCGCGGGTGGCCGGAGCGGCGCCGTCCGCGGCGAGGCCGGCGAGCAGGGCGGGCAGCGCGGCCCCGAGTATCGACCAGACGGTGGCGTACGCCCCGGTCGTCGCCGCGGTCCGTACGGACTCGGCGAGCCGCAGCGGCTTCACCGCACCCTTGCGCACCAGCTGTCCCAGATCCCTGCCGAGCGCCTCGGCGTCCAACTGCCCCCGGGCGGCGAGCACCAGCAGGGCGTCCACCGCGCTGAGCCGGTCCTCCGGGTGACGCGCGCCCAGCCCGTACGCGAGGCACAGGTGCACGGCCTCGCCCGCTTCGCCCTCCGCCTCGGCGAGCAGCGGCAGGACCGCGGCCCCGCCCCGGATGTCCTCCACCGCGACCGAGGAGACCTCGCGCACCAGACGCGCGGCCACCACCTCCCGCTGCCCGGGCACCACGGCCAGCCAGTGCTGCCGCTCGACCTGGGTCCAGTAGTGGGGGCAGTACCTGCGTGCCTCGAAGGCGCTCATGGGCATGCCGAGCCTGCGGAACGCCAGGGGCAGTTCCTCCGGCAGCCCGTCGAGCTCGCCGAGTTCGAGCACGATGCGCTCCGCCGAGACGCGGCGAGTGCTCGTGGGGGGCGTCGGGCTCTCGCCCAGGAGGCGGCGGGCCAGCCGCTCACCCTCCACCGTGCCGAGCGCGGCGGCCCGTCCGGCGGCGGCCTCGCTCACCGCCCGGTCGTCGCGGCGCACCCGGAGCAGCGCCTGGGTGAAGTCGGCCTCGCCGGGCCGGGCGCCGAGCCGGTGGTACTCGGCGAGACGGGTCACCAGCTCGTCGGGCTCCAGGAACCCCGACGACCAGGTGGGCGTGGCCAGCAGGAACGGCATCGGGTCGGTCCGCACCCGGTAGGCCGCCTCCCACAGACGCGCGTTGAAGACGGCGGACAGCGCGGTGTGCACACAGGGGTCCGACAGCGGACCGTGCTGATGGGCCTTGTGCAGCGTGGACGTGCGCACCCGGTCCAGCAGGGCCGCGAGCACCACCTCAAGGCCGTACGGATCGCGCCGGAAGTATTCGTCCGACGAGTGGTGAGGGCGGTCGGTGCCCATCCACCAGGTGCGGGTGAGCGTCGGCTTCAGGGCCTCGGCCAGCTCCTCCTGACGGAGGTACGCGTGCCGCACCAGGCCGTCCAGGGTGCGCTCGAACACCGCCATGTCGGTGTCGGCGGACACCATCAGGGCTCCGACCTCCTCGGCCAGCTCGATCACCGAGTCCGGCGCGGGCGCGAGCCGGGACGGCTCCGGCGCGGGCGGCAGCAGCTCCAGGTGCGGCTGCGGCGCGAGCTCGTCCGCGTCCAGTCCCAGGGCCGCGATCGCACGTGCGCGCAGTCCGGCGCTCAACAGGGCCGCGCCGGCGGCCACTTCGTCGCGCGCCTGCGCGTTCGCCGTGCCGATCCCGCCGATGAACCGCTCCACCAGCTTCAGCGCCCGCTCCTGTACGTCCGTGTCCTCGTGTCCGAAGGCGTGCGCCACCGCGGGCAGCAGCTCCGCCGCGCTCGACGGGTCGCGCCGGAGCACCTTCCCGAGGAGCACGAGCTGGGCGCGCACCAGCTTCTTCTCCGTGCGGAACAGCACGACCGCGGACATCTCGGCGAGCTGCCGATGCGTGATCTCGCCGGCCAGCGCCAGCGAACCCAGCACCGACCGGGCGTGCGAGGCCACGGTGGAGGCCGGGTGGGAGGCGAGCGCCAGCCAGTCCGCCACGCGCTCCCGCTCCTCCTCCCCGGTCGGCGCGAGCGCGGTCAGCAGCCTGAGGAAGACCCGGCAGTCGGACGCCGCGACACCGCGCAGCAGCCGGGCGACACAGGCGTCGATCATGGTCTTGCGGTCGAGGACGCCTTCCTCGGTGAGCCTCGCCAGAGCGCTGATCCAGCTCTCGGGGCCGTCACCGAACAGCCAGTCCAGCTGGCCGCCGATGTCCGGGATCTCGAAGAGGCCGGCCACGAGCCGCGCCGTGTACGGATCCTGGCGCAGCCGGTCCAGGACGGAGTCACCGCGCTGCCAGAGGCTGCCGATCTGCTCGACCCAGCCGACCACATAGGTCTCGGTCGTCGGCACGGGGCAGCCGGACAGCCGGACCAGCCCGGCCATCAGCTCGTAGGGCACCTGCGAGGCCGACGGGCGGTCCGCGAGTCGCTGCGCGAGGTCGCCCAGCCAGTCCCGGTCGCGGTCGCCCAGCACATGGAGCAGGACCGCGGGAGACGCCTGGGACCAGCGCATGTCGGCCGCCGTGACCCAGGTCGCCGTACCGGCCGCTCCGGTGTGGCAGGCCGCGCCGGCCGCGTGCAGCGTGGGATACGCCTTGCGGGCCGTGGAGTTCCAGGGCTCGGTGCGCAACTCCTTGCGCAGCTCCTTGAGCGCCGGCAGACAGAGCCGCCGCTCGGGATCCGTCATCCCGTCGAGCAGGCCCGCGGCCTCACCCGTCCGCCCCGCCCGCACGGCCCTCAGCAACGCGTCGCTCACCGACACCGCCTCGTTCACCGCCGCCACCCCGCTCACCGCAACCGCCCCTTTCCTCGACACCGCTTCACGCACCACCGACATCGCCCCGCTCATCGCGCACCCCCGTCGACCAGAACCTCCGCCCGCCCGGACACCGCGCCGCGGCGGACCATCCGTACCGCCAGCGCGTGCTTGCACGGGCCGCGTCCGCCGCGGTACTTGGCCCACCACAGGCAGGTGCAGCTCAGCACTCCCGCGTCGTCGCGCACCCGGTGCGCGTGCCCGTCCTGCGCGGTCACCGTGCCGAGGGTGCCGTCCAGGACCACCGCGCCCGCGCTGACGAGGTCCCGGGCGGCCCGCAGGCGCGGGTTGTGCCGCTCCACGCGCTCGGCGTCGTAGGGGAGTTCACGGTGGAAGTAGGCGGCCTCCGCGGTGTCGTACCCCACGCGCCCCGAGGTGCCCAGCCGGACGAGGGCCGCCCGCACCCGCTCGGCGGGCAGTCCCGAGGCGGCGGACAGATCACCGACATCGATCCGGGGCTCCCACGCCAGCAGCACCGAGATCAGCTCCGCGTCCTCGGCCGCCTCGTCGGTGGCCAGCGCGTCGAGCACTCCGCCCTCACCGGAGAAGCCCCGGGAGGCCTCGGGCGACAGTGTCAGCGTGAGCCGCATACCGGGCAGGACGACCTCCCAGGCGCTGGCCGCCGCGGCGGTCCCGCTGAGCGCGGGACCGTACACCCGCAGGGCCGAGGCGTGGCGGAGGACCCGCTGGAGGGCGACCAGCCGCTCCGGGCCGGGGAGGCAGACCGCTCCGGGCACCGGCCGGGTCGTCGGCCGCAGGACGCGCCCTGCGGGCACCACCCACTGCACACCCCGGGAGGAGCCGCGCGCACCCGAACGCGGCAGCGAGCGCAGGAACCGCACGGCCTCGGCCGCGGGAAGTTCGGCACGCAGATCGAAACCGGCCGCCGTCACCTGCGCCTCGGCGAAGCCCCGCAGCCAGCGGTCCGGCAGGGGCACCTTCTTCTCCACGACCGGACCGTCCAGGGTGGTCACGGCCATCTCGTCCGGACCGACGCGCATGTGCAGCGGGTCGTCGGAGCCGATCCTCGACAGCGCGTCGCGCAGGGGGTTGTTGACGTCGACGTTCGTCGTGCCGTGTCCCACCTCGCCGCCGTCGAGGCCCGCCGCCAGCACGTCCAGCCGGGCGTACACCCCGCCGCAGCCGGAGAAGGACTCGAAGCGCAGCCGGTCGCCGTTGCCCGTGACCACCGGGTCCAGGGACGAGCGCAGCTGCTGCTGGTAGTAGCGCGCCCCCGCCACGTCGGCCACCGCGAGCAGCCCCGCCGACGCCACCTGAGGCGACGTCAGGAAGCCCGCGAAGAAGCGGGGATGGTCCTCGACACCGCGGGGCGTAGTGCCCCGCGAGGTCTCAAGTCCCAGGCGCCGGCCGTCCGGTGCGGACTCCAGCGTGGAGGATCGGGTGTAGGCCACGGCCTGCAAAGATCGCGTCATGGAAAAACCGTAGAGGCGACCACTGACAATCGCTCTGACCTGCGGAGACGCGCGAATTTCCGGAGACTTGGGCAACCCGACGTGCCGCGTACCGGGGGATGACGCCGGTACGCGGCACGAGGCAGAAGATTACGGGAGCCGGAGCCCGTCGGATGACCTCGGCGAAGCCATCGCCCCGCCGGTGAAACCGCAGACCCGTCGGTGAACTACTGCCCCACGCGCCCCGGTTGCAGCACCTTCGTGAACAGCACGGCCCCGCCGGTCGCCCGCAGGCGGACCGTCAGCTCGCCGCTCTGCCCGTCGATGTCGACCTCGCCGAAGTACTGGGGCGACTCCATGGGTGAGACGTTCGCCCTGTCGGGTGCCTGGACGAAGACCCGGTCCGGACCGAACGTGCCGTCCAGCGCGTTCGCCTGGAAACCACCCGCGGCGAGCGGACCGGAGACGAACTCCCAGAACGGCGCGAAGTCCTTGAAGGCGGCGCGCGACGGGTCGTAGTGCTGCGCCGAGGTGTAGTGCACGTCCGCCGTCAGCCACACCGTGCCGGTGATCCGGCGGTGCTTGACGAACCGCAGCAGCTCCGCGATCTGCAGCTCGCGGCCCAGCGGCGCGCCCGGGTCGCCCTGCGCGACGGCCTCGATGTCCGTCGAGCCGTCCGGCACGACCAGGCCGAGCGGCATGTCGGAGGCGATCACCTTCCACACCGCCCGTGAACGCGCCAGTTCCCGCTTCAGCCAGACCAGCTGCTCCGCGCCCAGGATGCCGACGGTGTCGTCGGGCTGCCGGTCGGGGGAGTTGGCGTTGCGGAACGTACGCATGTCGAGCACGAAGACGTCCAGCAGCGGACCGTGGCGTACGACCCGGTGGATCCTGCCCTCCTCGCCGGTGGCGGGCAGGGTGGAGATCGGGAAGTACTCGCTGAAGGCCTTGCGGGCGCGGGCGGCGAGCGTGTCGACGTCCTTCACCGTGTAGCGGGCGTCGGTGAGGATCTCCCCCGGGTACCAGTTGTTGAGGACCTCGTGGTCGTCCCACTGGGTGATCGTGGGGACCTGCGCGTTGAACCGGCGTACGTTCTCGTCGAGCAGCGAGTAGCGGAAGTTGCCGCGGTACTCGGCCAGGGTCTCCGCGACCTTGGACTTCTCCTCGGTGGTGACGTTCCGCCAGACCCGGCCGTCCGGGAGCGTCACGGACGACGAGAGGGGGCCGTCCGCGTAGATCGTGTCGCCGCTGCACAGGAAGAAGTCGGGGTTCCGGCGGCGCATCTCCTCGTACGCGTACAGGCCGCCGATGTCCGGGTTGATGCCCCAGCCCTGGCCCACGATGTCGCCGGACCACAGGAAGCGCACGTCCTGGCGGCGCTTTGAGGGTGCGGTCCTGAACGTGCCCGGTACGGGTTCGCCGGTGCGGCGGTGGTCGTCCGGGTCGGCCAGCGTCACCCGGTAGTGGATCTGCTCCCCGGACGGCAGGCCGCGCAGCGGGACCGTACCCGTGAAGTCCGTGTCGGCACCCAGGAGGGGGCCGTGCCATTTTCGCGACCTGTGGAAGGACTCGGTCGCGGAGGTCTCCACGATCATGCGGGCGGGGCGGTCGGAGCGGACCCACACCAGACCGGAGTCCGTGGTCACGTCCCCGGCCTGTACGCCCCACTGCGCCTGGGGCCGTCCCGACAGCGCGAACGCCGGGGCCGCGCCGACCGCGCCGAGGGCGGAGGGCAGGGCGAGTGCCGCCGACGCGGCGAGCGAGCCGCGCAGGACGCTGCGGCGGCCGGGGAGCGGGCTCGGCGGGCTGAGTGACATGGGGCGCCTCCTGGGGCGGGTCCGGCTACGTGTGCACGGCTACACCTACTGGTGTGCCGCAGCGCACGCGCAAACCACAAGTGAACAACGCGCATTGCTGGGGGCGGTGGGTTTGGCCCGTGGGGGGTGTGCGGATGTCGGGTGCGGGCCGGTGGAGGGCCCGCGCCCCTTGGGGGAGCGGTCGGACGTCGTCTGCGGCCCCGGTGGGGGCTGGTCGCGCAGTTCCCCGCGCCCTAAAGGCAAAAGACTGCGCCGTTCCCCGCGCCCCTAAAGGCAGAAGACTGCGCAGTTCCCCGTGCCCCTGAAGGCAAAAGATTGCGCCGTTCCCCGCGCCCCTTTGAGGGGATCGGACGGATGTCGGGTGCGCGTGGGTGGGGGTGGCCCGCGCCGTTCCTCGCGCCCCTGAAGGCAGAAGACTGCGCAGTTTCCCGCGCCCCTTGATGGGGGCGGGCCTTGCTGCTTTTAGGGGCGCGGGGAACTGCGCGGGCCACCCCCACCGGACCCGCAGACGACGTCCGGACCGGTTCAAGCGCCCCCGTGGGGCCTCGCCGTCGCCAGCGCCAGCGCGCGGACACCCTCCCGGATACCGCTCGGAGAGACATGCGCGTAGCCCAGAACGAGGCGGACCACGTCGTCCGGGGACGGGACCCGCGTGTACGACGTCAGCGCGCGCACAGCGACCCCCGCAGCCTCCGCGGAGGCCAGAAAGGGGCCCGCCGGCCCGTACCGCCCCGGAAGCGCGGCAATGGCGTGCAACCCGGCGGCGACGCCGGAGACCTCCGTGCCGGGAAAGTGCTCCGCCAGCGCCGCGACCAGCGCGTCACGACGCACCCGGTACTCGCGCCGGCAACGCCGCAGCTGCCGGTCGTAGTCGCCGCGCTCCACGAACCGCGCGAGCAGCGCCTGGTCGATCACAGGATTGCCGAGATCCATCGTGCGCTTGCGTTCGACGACCTCCTCGGCCATCGACGCCGGTACCAGCAGCCACCCGAGCCGCAGCCCCGGAGCCAGCGACTTGCTGACGGAACCCGTGTACGCGACATGCTCCGGATCGAGCCCCTGAAGCGCGCCCACCGGCGCCCGGTCGTAACGGAAGTCCCCGTCGTAGTCGTCCTCCACCACGAGCCCGTCCACCGCGCGCGCCCAGTCGAGCAGTTCCGCGCGCCGCCGCGCGGAGTAGGCGATCCCCGTCGGGAACTGGTGCGCGGGCGTCGTCACCACGGCCCGCACCCCCGACGCACGCAGCGCCGAAAGGTCCAGCCCCTCGTCGTCCAGCGGCAGCGGCACGGCGTCGAGGCCGGCCGACGCGTACAGGGTCTCGTGCTCGGGGCTGCCGGGGTCCTCCACGCCCACGGCACGCACCCCGCGCGCGTGGAGCACGAATCCGAGCAGTGTGGTCGCCTGGGCCACCCCGGACACGACCACCACCCGCTCCGGATCCGCGACCACCCCCCTGCGCCGGGTCAGTAGTTCGGCGAGGGCGGTACGCAGCCGGGGCAGCCCGCGCGGATCCGGGTAGCCCAGCGTGTGGTGGGGCAGCTCGGCGAGCACACCACGCTGCGCGGCGGACCAGGCCGCACGCGGGAACAGCGACAGGTCGGGCGTGCCGGGCAGGAAGTCCGCCACGGCGCCGGGGGAGCGGGGCGCGAGGTCCCGTACGCGGGGAAGGGCCGCCCGGGCGGCCCCGCCGACCCACGTCCCGGCACCCCGGCCGCTGCGCAGATAGCCCTCCGCGGTCAACTGCTCGTACGCCTCCGTGACCAGCCCCCGGGACACCCCGAGATCGGCGGCCAGTTCGCGGCTGGACGGCAGCCGGGTGCCGGGCGCGAAGCGGCCCGAGCGGACCGCCTCCCGCAGCGCGGCCTGCAGGGCGCGGCCACGCGCGCGTGCCGGTGCCGAGACGGCGGGCAGCAGCGTCTCCCAGGCACCGGACCGGCCCGCGGCACCGGACCGGCCCGCCGCCGGTGGCGTGTCCGGATTGGTCCCCGATGACGTCATGGAAGTGGACCTTAAACCGGACCGCCGTCCTGCATAGCGTCACTTCCATGAACGCCACCAGCACGCGCGGGACCCTGCTCGCGGCCCTCGCCGCGGTCCTCGTCGGCGGCTCCTTCACCGCCAACAGCGTCCTCGGCCACTACCCGTACGCGGGCGGCCAGTTCGTGCGGTACGGCCTCGCCTGTCTGCTGCTCCTGCCGCTGGTCGGCCGGGGCGGCGCGGCCCCCCTGCGCACGCTGACACCCCGCCGATGGGCACGTCTGGCGCTGCTCGCGGCCGTCGGCATGGTCGGCTTCAACCTCGCCGTCATCGCCGCGGAACACACCGCGGAACCCGCGATACCGGGTGTCTTCGTAGGCTGCGCCCCGGTCGCCGTCGCCGTTCTCGTCCCCCTCCTGGAGGGCCGCCGGCCCCAGCGGATCGTCCTGTACGGGGCGTTGCTGGTGGCGGGCGGCGCCTTCACGGTCCAGGGCTGGGGGCGTACCGACGGGGCGGGAATCGCCTTCTCCCTGTGCGCGCTCGTCGGCGAGATCGGCTTCGCGGTGCTCGCCGTGCCCGTCCTGCGGCCGCTCGGACCGCGGCTGCTCTCGGCGACGGTGTGCGGGCTCGCGGCGGCCGAGTCGGCGCTTGCCGGGATCGTCCTCGACGGCCGTGCCTGGCTGCGGACCCCGGACTCCACCGAGGCCGTCGCACTGCTGTGGCAGGCGGCGGTCGTCACGGTCGTCGGCTTCGTCTGCTGGTACATGGCCATGCAGCGCATCGGCGCGGAGCGCGCGACGCTCTTCTCCGGCCTCATCCCGGTGGCCGCGGCCTGCACGGCCCCGCTCGTCGGAACGGGCTCCTACGGGCCGGTGCAGGCCGCGGGAAGCGCCCTGGTGGGAGCCGGCGTGGCCCTCGGGTCAGGCGCGCTGCGCCGCGGGGGAGGACGTACGGCGGCCGCCGTCGCTGCCGTCCAGGAGGACGCGCGCGACCAGCGCGGGATCGTCGTTCATCGGGACGTGCCCGCAGCCGGGCAGCCGCACCAGCCGGGCCCGGGGAATGATCCGCTTGGCGCGGACTCCCTGGCGGCGGACCAGGATCCGGTCCCGGGTGCCCCAGGCGACGGTCACGGGAAGACCGGGAACGTCGTCCGTGAAGCGGACCGAGGTGCCCGCCCTGAGGGTCTCGGTGAACCCCTGGGCGCCCGCCAGCGCGAGGGTCTCGGCGACCACCGCCTCCGGTGAACGGCGGGCGGGGCGTGCGTAGATGCTGCTGGTCAGCACCGCGCGCCCGGCCGCCGACCGGGACAGCCGCTCGACCAGCGGGAGCGGCATGCTCCGCGCGGCCCCGCGCATCGCCTGCAGCAGACCGAACGCGTACCGCCGCTCGCCGGGCGACCAGAACCCGGCGGGCGACAGCGCCGTGACGGACCGTACGAGCTTCTCGCGGCCCAGTTCCAGGGCCAGCAGGCCGCCCAGGGAGTTGCCCGCCACATGCGGCCGGTCCAGCTCCAGCGTCTCGCACAGCGCGGCGAGCGCCGCGTTCATCG
Organism: Streptomyces liliiviolaceus; assembly: GCF_018070025.1. NCBI lineage: Bacteria > Bacillati > Actinomycetota > Actinomycetes > Kitasatosporales > Streptomycetaceae > Streptomyces > Streptomyces liliiviolaceus. The sequence goes on along the minus strand of NZ_JAGPYQ010000002.1, from coordinate 681,305 downwards.
TCGCCAGGTCGTGGTCGAGCCCCTCGGGCAGTGCGGGGGACTCGCCGAAGCCGGGCAGGTCCACCGCGATCACGTCCCGCTCGGCCGCCAGCAGATCGACGACCGGGTCCCACGCCTGCCGGTGATGGCCTATGCCGTGCAGCAGCAGAAGCGGTTCGCCGGTGCCCACGCGCGTGTACGCGAGGGTCACGGACCGCGGGCCGTGCGCGGAGGGGACGCTGAACGAGACCGTGGCGGCCATGGGCTTGCTCCTCGACTGTGACTCACTGACTCGGCATCGGCAGGCCGACACCGGCAGGCTCGGCACCGGCATGCCCGGCATCCGCCGACTCGGACCGGCTGGCTCCTAGACAGCTTGTCAGCAATTACTACCGGCGGGTAGCCCCTCGTCGGCCCCGCTCCTCATATCGTGTGGACACGGCCTGACACGTCGGGTTGGGATGGCCTCGTGGCTACCGACACCGTGACCGAGGTCTTCGAAGAGCACCGTCCCGTCCTGATGGGCGTCGCCTACCGCATGCTCGGCCGGGTGGCCGACGCGGAGGACGTCGTCCAGGAGGCGTGGTTGCGCTGGTCCGGGGCCGACCGCTCCGACGTCCGCGAACCGCGCGCCTATCTCGTACGGGTCACCACCCGGCTCGCCCTCGACCGGCTGCGGCAGACCCGGGCCCGTAACGAGGCCTATGTGGGGCCCTGGCTGCCCGAGCCGTACGTCACCGACTTCGGGGACACCGTCGCCGACACGGCCGAACGGGCCGTCCTCGCGGACTCGGTCTCGCTGGCCGTCCTCGTCGTCCTGGAGTCCCTCTCGCCACTGGAACGCGCGGTGTTCGTGCTCCGGGAGGCGTTCGGCTACCCGTACGCCGAGATCGCCGTCACGCTCGACCGCAGCGAGCCCGCGGTCCGGCAGCTCGCCGGGCGGGCCCGGCGGCACGTCGAGGAGCGGCGGCCGCGCTACGAGGTCGACCCCGCCGAGCGCCGCGACCTCACCGAGCGGTTCCTCGCGGCGGCGACGGAGGGCGACCTCGACGGGCTGATGTCCCTGCTGGCCCCGGACGTGCGCCTGATCGGCGACAGCGGCGGGCTCGCCTCGGCACCGGTGCGGGTCATCGAGTCGGCCGACAAGGTGGGCCGCTTCCTCGGCGGAGTCATGAAAAAGGGCGTGTCGGAAGCGACGTTCCGCTTCCTGGAGGTCAACGGCGGACCGGCGTTCCTGGTGCTGTCCGGCGGCAAGCCCGACAGCGTCTTCCAGCTGGACATCGCCGACGGCCGCATCCAGTGCGTCTACATCGTCCGCAACCCGGAGAAGCTGCTGTCCCTCGCCACCGACTGACGGCCGTCGGCGGACAGCGTCCTGCCGGCCGTACGCGGAAGCCCCCGTCCAGGAGACGGGGGCTTTGCCGTTGTGTCACGTATGGGGCGTATCGCGAACGTCGTATGAACGCTCTGCGGCAACACGCCTGTGCGAGCTGTAACGGATCGAGGATTGGTCTTGACCAAGGGTGGGGGTCGCCATATGGTCGCTGGGATAGTGCAGGAACCTTTAATAAACAAGGGCGCTAAAAGCCGCCGGGACACGGCGATTGCGGAGGACACGGTGGGGACCACGCAGTTGGATACGGTGCCGGAGCCCAAGTACTGGCATCTGAAGACCGTGCTCAGCGAAGCACTGGACTCCGAGTTCTCGGTGGGGGAGATCCTCCCCAACGAGCGCGACCTGGCGGCCCGGTTCGGCGTCGCGAGGGCCACGCTCCGCCAGGCCCTCGAACAGCTGGAACTGGAAGGGCGACTCCAGCGTCGCCGCGGAGTCGGTACGACCGTGGCACCGCCGCGCATGGGCGTGGCCGTCGCCTCCGAGCAGCACGCGTGGCCGGGCGCCGCTGGTGACGCCTGGCAGTCCGCCGACTGCGTGACGGCGCCCCCGCCCTCGGCGGTGGCCCAGATCCTGGAGAGCGCCCCCGAGGACCGGGTGCACATCGTGCGCCGCTCCCGGGTGACGCACGGCCAGCCCGTCGCCGCCGAACTTCTCTACATCCCGGCCTCGTCGGTGCCCGACCTGTCCGGCATCGACGCCCCGTCGGGCACCGCACGCGCGCGTGCGGTGCTGCGGGAGCTGGCGCGCCTGGACCTGGAGGGTGAGGACCGTGCCGTGGAGCTGGGCTCCGCGCGCGCGGACGACGCCAAGGAACTGGACCGGCTCCCCGGCGCGCCCGTCCTCGTCGTCACGACCCGCTACTTCGCCGAGGGGCGTACGGCGGCGGTCTCCGTCGCGACCTACCGCGCCGACACCTGCCGGCTGACCTTCGGGGACTCCGGCGGTGTGGAGATCCACCACGACCCGGAGCGCCGGGCTTCCTGACCGCCGTCATCCGGCGTCCCCCGGCGACAGCAGACGTCGACCTGCGGCACCCGCGCGCGTGCGTCGCGCTCCGACCTCCGGAGCGCGACGTTCCGCTGTTACGGCCGTACGGCCCGCCGCGTTCTCAGCGGCGGGCCGTCACCGTGCTCTCCACCGCGAAGAGCTGCTCCTCCACATGGTCCAGAGCCAGTCGCAGCGCGCCCGTCGCCACGGCCGCCTCGCCCAGGAGCGACAGCGTCACCCGCGGCGGCCGCAGACAGTAGCGGGCCAGCTCCTTGCGCAGCGGCTCCAGTACGCCGTCGAGACCCGCCGCCCACCCGCCGATCACGACCAGCTCGGGGTCGAGGGCCAGGACGAGCGCGGCGACGTCGTGCACCAGCCGCTGTATGAAGCGCTCGACGGCCGCCAGGGCCCGCTCGTCGCCCGCGCGCGCATGCCTGAAGACCTCCGCCACCGCCTGCTCGTCGAGCGGGTGCAGCGGCTCGTCGGTCGTGGACAGCAGCGTCTCCGGAGTGACCTCCCGGCCCAGCAGATGGAGCGCGCCGATCTCACCGGCCGCCCCTCCGAAGCCGCGGTGCAGCCGCCCGCCGATGAGGGAACCGGCCCCGGGGCTCAGCCCGGCCAGCACGAACACCATGTCGTCGGATTCGGTGGCGGCGCCCTTCCAGTGCTCGGCGACCGCCGCCGCGTTGGCGTCGTTCTCCACGATCACCGGGCACTTGAAGGAGCGGCGCAGCCGTTCGCCCAGCGCCAGCCCCGTCCACTCCGGCAGCGCCGTGCACAGGCGTACGGTGCCGTCGGTCTCGACGATGCCCGGCGAGGTCGCTCCGACGGCCCGCAGGGAGCCGCGCGCGACCCCGGCACGGCGCAGCAGCTCCGCGACGGCCGTACGCAGCCGTTCGAGCCGTTCGTCCGCCGACGCCGTCTCGCAGACGTCCTTGGCGAGCGAACCGAGTATCCGCCCGTCCAGGTCCGACAGGAGCACGGCCACCCGGTGCGGGCCGATCTCCAGGCCCAGCAGATGGCCCGCCTCCGCCCGGAAGCGGAACCGGCGCGCGGGCCGGCCCTGGCGTCGTGCGGCGCTCTCGTCGGCCGCCGTCTCGACGACGAGTCCGCCGTCGATGAGCCCTTCGACGACGCCCTCGACGGTGGGCCGGGACAGCCCGGTCACCCGTGTGATCTCGGTGAGTGTCGCGAAGTCCGTGGCCCGCAGCGCGTGCAGCACCACCGCGGAGTTGATCCTCCGCAGCAGAGAGGGATCCCCGCCGGTCAACTGCCCCAACGTCCGTCCTCCCAGCTCGTGCGCGTGTTGGTTGGCCGGATCGTACTCGGCGCGGCGGGTCCCGGCGAGTGCCGGGGATCACCTGCCCGTTCCGGACCCCTGCCACTGACCGGAATCAGCCGGGTGCCACGAACCCGGACTCGTATGCCGCGATCACCGCTTGAGTACGGTCCCGGGCCCCCAGTTTCGCCAGTACGGCGCTGACGTGGGACTTGACCGTCTCGGTGCCGACGACCAGCCGTGCGGCGATCTCCGCGTTCGACAGACCCCGTGCCATCAGCCGCAGCACCTCCTCCTCGCGCTCGGTCAGCGCCGCCCGCCGCAGCGCGGCCCGGGCCGCGGGATTCCCGTCGCTGCCCCCGTACTCGGCGGCCAACTGCCGTACGGAGGCCGGGAACAGCAGCGACTCGCCCTCGGCGACCAGCCGCACGGCGTGCACGATCTCCGCAGGCCGGGCCCGCTTCAGCAGAAAACCGTCGGCACCCGCGCGCAGCGCCTCGTACACGTACTCGTCGTTCTCGAACGTCGTGATCACGAGGATCTTCGGCGGCCCGTCGACGGTCCGCAGCACCGCGCGGGTGGCCTCGATGCCGTCCATCAGCGGCATCCGGACGTCCATCGCGACGACGTCGGGCCGCAGCCGCCGCACCAGCGGAATGACCGCGGCGCCGTCCGCGGCCTCCCCGACGACCGCGATGTCGGGCTGCGCCTCCAGAACGGCACGCAGACCGGCCCGTACGAGGGGTTCGTCGTCGACGAGCAGAACGGTGACCGGCATCCGGCCAGCGTAGATCAGCGCAGCGGCAGTTCGACGTGCACCTGCCAGTCACCGTCGTCCGGGCCGGTTCTCGCCCGGCCGCCGAGCAGCGCGGCCCGCTCCCGGATGCCCCGCAGCCCGCTGCCCCGCACACCGCTGCCCGGGCCGCCCGGTATCTCGGCCGTCAGCGGATTGCGCACCTCCAGCGAGAGCGTCCGTTCCTCGACGGCGACACGGACGCGGACGGGCACCGAGTCCTCCGCGTGCCGCAGCACGTTGGTGAGGCACTCCTGGAGGATGCGGTAGCCCTCACGGGAGACCGGCCCGGGCACGGTCTCCAGGGCGCCCGTCAGCTCGGCGTCGATCTTCGCCCCGGAGCCGCGGGCGGACTCCAGCAGCCGGTCGGCCTCCACCAGGGTCGGCCGGCCGCTCGCGGGCCCGCGCGACTCGCGCAGCACACCGAGCACCCGCTCCAGGTCCTCCAGCGCGGCCCGGCCGGTGTCCTCGATGGCGAGCAGCGCCCGGTCGGTGAACTCCGGGTCCCCCGCGGCCCGCGCGGCACCCGCCTGCACCACGGCCACCGTCAGCGCGTGACCGATCGAGTCGTGCAGTTCACGCGCGATGCGGGTGCGCTCCAGGAGCTGCTCGGTGCGCTCCTCCAGGGCGGCGACCCGCTCCGCCGCCGACGGCCCCAGAAGGCGGTGTGCGAGGACCGTGATCAGCGTCCCGAGACCGATGAACGCTCCGTAGAGGGCGATCAGCGGCAGCGGCGCGAGCAGGGCGTACGCCCAGTGCGCGTGCGGCACCGGCAGGAACGGGTTGTCGTCCGGTACGTAACCGGTCGAGATGCGGATCAGGTCCACGGTGATCAGCGGGAGCCAGACGCTGACCCCCGCCGCCGCCCAGCCGAGCACCATGCGCGCCTGCAGCCACAGCACGGTCCGCAGCCGGTCCCGCCAGGTGGCCGACGGCACGACCGAGATGGCCGAGACGGCCGGGTCGTTGCCGTCCCGCATCAGCATGACCTGCGCCTGCACACCCTCGCCGCGCCGCACGGCCGGGATCAGCCCCAGCAGGGGCAGCACCAGCGCGGGCGCCCACGGGGTCGCGGGGTCGATGAAGATCCACACGCTGCTGACCAGCATGGGAACCCACAGGTGGAGGAAGCGGGTGTACGTCGTCCAACGGGTCAGCGGGCGCAGCAGGCGGGCCATGGCGTCATCGTGCCAGTCGGCACCGACAACGAGCCTCCCCCGAGCGGGGGAGACGTCCTCCCCGGGCGGGGGAGGCCCAACACCCCTCCCGGAAGCCAGCCTTGGGCCATGACCAGCATCGACGTCCAAGAACTCACCAAGGAGTACGGCACCACCCGCGCCGTGGACCGGCTGACCTTCCGTGTCGAGCCGGGCCGGGTCACCGGCTTCCTCGGCCCCAACGGCGCGGGCAAGTCCACCACCATGCGGCTCGTGCTCGGCCTCGACCGGCCCACCTCCGGAACCGCCACCGTCGGCGGGCAGCCGTACGCGACGCTGGAGGAGCCGCTGCGCCACGTCGGCGCCCTGCTCGACGCGCAGGCCGCGCACGGTTCGCGGACCGCGCGGGACCATCTGCGGGCGCTCGCGGCGAGCAACCGCCTGCCCGGGACCCGCGTGGACGAGGTCCTGGCGGAGACCGGCCTCGCCCCGGTCGCCCGCCGCCGCGTCAAGACGTACTCCCTGGGCATGAGGCAGCGCCTGGGCATTGCCGCGGCCCTCCTGGGCGACCCGCCGGTGGTCCTGCTCGACGAGCCGTCCAACGGCCTCGACCCCGAAGGCATCATCTGGATCAGGGAACTGCTGCGCCGGCTCGCCCGCGAGGGCCGCACCGTGCTCGTCTCCAGCCATCTGATGCACGAGACCGCGTCCTTCGCCGACCACCTCGTCGTGCTGGGCCGCGGCCGGCTGCTCGCCGACATGGCGATGCGGGAGTTCGTCCAGGCGCGCGTGGACCCCCGGGTACGGGTCCGCACCACGGACGGCGCGGCCCTGCGCGACCTGCTCGCACGGCACGGATACGAGGCCGCGCGCCACGAAGGAGAGGGTGAAGGGGAGACGCCAGGAGGGAGCGGGGGCGAACGGTGGATCGTGCGCCACGCGCGCGTGGAGGACATCGGCCGCCTCGCCTCGGGCGCGGGTCTGCCCCTCCTCGAACTGGCCGCGGAGGAAGGCACGCTGGAACAGGCCTACCTCGATCTGACGGTCACGGAGGCCGAGTTCGCCGCCCAGTCCGCGGCCCAGCCGCAGGAGGCCTGACCATGTCGTTCGCACCCGTACTCCACGCGGAGTGGCTCAAGATCCGCACCCTGCGGTCGCTTGTCGTGGGACTGGCCGCCGTCGTCCTCGTCACCGCGGTCTTCACCGCGCTGGCCGGGGCCGACGGCTCCGGGGACACGGACGGGGACTTCGACCCGCTGTTCACGGCGTTCTTCGGCGTCAACTTCGGGCAGATCGCGGCGATCACCTTCGGCGCGCAGGCCGTGTCGTCCGAGTTCCAGGGAGGGGCCCTGCGGGTCTCGCTGACCGCGGTGCCCCGCCGCGGACGGTGGTTCGCGGCGAAGGTGGCGGCCGTCGGCATCCCCGCCCTGGCCGTCGGCCTCCTCACCGGGGGCGTGAGCCTCGCCGTGGGCTGGGCCGTCCTCGGTGACCGGGCCGACGGGGTGAGTTGGGGCGAGGGACTGCGCGCGGTCGTGGGCTGCGGGATCTGTCTGGCCCTGATGGCGCTGTTCGCGGCTGGTCTGACCGCCTTGCTGCGCAGCGGCGTCACCACGCTGAGCATCCTCATCCCCTTCCTCCTGCTGGTCTCCTTCGTGGTCGGCGACATGTCCGGGAACGCCGCCGATCTCCTGCCCGACCGGGCGGGGCAGGTGGTCCTGCACGAGAGCTGGGACGGCCTGCTCGGGCCGTGGGCGGGGCTCGCGGTGACAGCGGTGTGGACGTCGGCCGCGCTCCTGGCCGGATGGTGGGGTGTGCACCGCCGGGACGCGTGAGTCCGGACGGCCGTTGTCACCTGACGGGCCGACACATGTCAGTGGTGACCGCTTTACTGGACTTCATGACCACTGAGCGACACCTCGCCACGATCGACGAGCTGTGCGTCCGCGACTTCCCCGCGGCGCACGGCTGGTCGGAGGTCGGCGCGGGAGGACCCGGCTACCACCTGGTGGTACTGGAGACGACGCACGGTTTCGGGACGGGCGACCGGTCCGGACGAGAGGAGATCGCGGACCAGTTCACCGCCTACAGAGAGGGCGTTTCGCAGCGGCTGGGGGAGCGGTGGGGTTCGGCGGAGCCGAGGAGTCTGGCGGGTGTCTTCCTGCGCTCCGAGGATCCCGAGGAGCGAATACCGAAGCCGTGGGCGTACCTGAGTGCCTACGTGGGGTACGTGGATCTCTGGGAGGCCGACGGTACGGGGCGGTGGGTGGCCGTGGGGGTCGCCGAGCCGGTGGAAGGTTCGGAGTTCCAACTCCTTGCCCTGGTCACGGAGTTGCCTCCGCCCTGACCGGGCCTGACCGGACCCGCCCCGCGTGCCGGCTGCGCCGGGAGCGTGGTGATTCGTCTGCGGGCCGGTGGGGTCTGGTCGCGCAGTTCCCCGCGCCCCTTACGGGGCCCGGTCCGCTGCCGCCTCCCGCAGGCGCCCGTACTCCTCCGCCATCGTCGCCGCCGTCCAGTGGGCGTTCAGGCCGCTGGGGTTGGGCAGGGCCCATACGCGCGTGTCGCCGAACGTCCGCTCCTGGGGGCCGATCACGGCCTTGCGGTCGTCGAAGGCCGCCCGGTAGGCGGTGACGCCCACCACCGCGAGCCACCGCGGACGCAGCCGTTCGACCTTGGCGGCGAGCAGCCGCCCGCCCTCCCGGTACTCGGCCGCGCTCAGCTCGTCGGCCCTGGCAGTCGCCCGCGCCACCACATTGGTGATGCCGAGCCCGTACGAGAGCAACTCGTCCTGTTCCGAGGGCTTCAGCTGCCGCGGGGTGAAGCCGGACAGATGCAGGACGGGCCAGAAGCGGTTGCCGGGGCGCGCGAAGTGGTGGCCCGTCGCGGCCGTCATCAGCCCGGGGTTGATACCGCAGAACAGCACCTGGAGACCGTCCGCGACGACATCCGGCACGAGCCGGTCGCGGGCGGCCTCCAGTTCGGCGGGGGTGAACCGCGTCAGAGGATCGCCCCCGGCGTGTAGCCCGCGGCCTCCGGGTGCTGCTTCAGGATCTCCTCGACGCGCGCGACGACCGCGGCCACCTGGTCGGCGGCGGCGCCCGTGAAGGACAGCTTGTCGGCCATCAGCGCGTCGAGCTGGGCGCGGTCGAGCGGGAGGCGTTCGTCGGCGGCGAGCTTGTCCAGCAGCTCGTTGCGCTCGGTGCCCTGCTCCCGCATGGCGAGGGCGGAGGCGACGGCGTTCTCCTTGATGGCCTCGTGCGCGACCTCACGGCCGACACCCGCGCGCACCGCGCCCATCAGGACCTTGGTCGTCGCGAGGAACGGCAGGTAGCGGTCCAGCTCGCGCGCCACGACCGCCGGGAACGCGCCGAACTCGTCGAGGACGGTGAGGAACGTCTCCAGCAGGCCGTCCAGCGCGAAGAACGCGTCCGGCAGTGCGACCCGGCGCACCACCGAGCAGGACACGTCGCCCTCGTTCCACTGGTCGCCCGCCAGCTCGCCCGTCATCGAGGCGTAGCCGCGCAGGATCACCATCAGGCCGTTGACGCGCTCGCAGGAGCGGGTGTTCATCTTGTGCGGCATCGCCGAGGAACCGACCTGGCCCGGCTTGAAGCCCTCGGTCACCAGCTCGTGCCCGGCCATCAGCCGGATCGTCTTGGCGGTCGACGAGGGGGCCGCGGCGATCTGCACCAGCGCGGTCACGACCTCGTAGTCCAGCGAGCGCGGGTAGACCTGGCCCACCGACGTGAAGGCCTGCGAGAAGCCGAGGTGCCCGGCGATCCGCTGCTCCAGGTCGGCGAGCTTCGCCGCGTCCCCGCCCAGCAGGTCGAGCATGTCCTGGGCCGTGCCCACCGGGCCCTTGATGCCGCGCAGCGGGTAGCGGGCGAGCAGTTCCTCGACCCGGCCGTGCGCGACGAGCAGTTCGTCGGCGGCGGTCGCGAACCGCTTGCCGAGGGTCGTCGCCTGCGCCGCCACGTTGTGGGAGCGGCCCGCCATGACCAGCTCGCCGTACTCGCCCGCGAGCCTGCCCAGGCGCGCGAGGACGGCCACCGTGCGGTCGCGCACCAGCTCCAGGGAGAGCCGGATCTGCAGCTGCTCGACGTTCTCGGTGAGGTCGCGGGACGTCATGCCCTTGTGGACGTGCTCGTGCCCGGCGAGGTCGTTGAACTCCTCGATCCGCGCCTTCACGTCGTGCCGCGTGACCTTCTCGCGCTCGGCGATCGAGGCCAGGTCGACCTGGTCGAGGACCCGCTCGTAGTCGGCGAGCGCGGCGTCGGGCACCTCGATCCCGAGGTCCTTCTGGGCCCGCAGCACGGCGAGCCACAGCTGGCGCTCCAGGCGCACCTTCTGCTCGGGGGACCACAGGGTGGCGAGCTCGGCCGAGGCGTAGCGGCCGGCGAGGACGTTCGGGATACGGGGCTTTGCGGGCGCAGTCACGTGTACGGATTCTACTGGCGGTTCCTGCAGGCCGGCGCCACGGGCCCGTTCGTCGGAACCTACGAGAGCGGGCCGGTGGCGGTCGCCCGCTCCAGGGACGTCTACTCCACGGACCCCTTGTACTCCTCGTACGGCAGCAGTTCCGGGCGTTTGGGCGCACGGCCGTCGCCCGACGAGCGGCCGGTCAGCCTGCGGCCGATCCACGGCAGGAGGTACTGGCGGGCGAAGCGCGCGTCGGCGGTCCTGCGGGCGACCCAGCCGGGCGGGGCGGTGGGCGGCATCGGGGTGCCCCACTCGGCGTCCTCCGCCGCGTGCCCGAGCGCCTGCCACACCGCTTCGGCGACCCGGCGGTGCCCCTCGGCCGTCAGATGCAGCCGGTCCACGTCCCACATGCGCGGGTCGCCCAGGGACCGCGCTCCGTAGAGGTCGACCACGAGCGCGCCGTGGCGGACGGCGAGGTCGTCGATGCAGACGAACAGCTCCTCCATACGGGGGCGGAACCGCTCCATGACCGGGCCCTGGCGGCCGGGGCTGCGCATCAGGACGAGCTGCTTGCAGGCCGGGGCGAGCCGCTCCACGGCCTCCTCCAGGAGTCCGCGGACGCGCACCATGTCGACCTTGGGCCGCAGGGTGTCGTTGAGGCCGCCGACCAGCGTGATCACGTCGGGCTGCATGGCCACCGCGGCGTCCACCTGCTCGGCGACGATCTGTCCGATGAGCTTGCCGCGCACCGCGAGGTTGGCGTAGCGGAAGCCGGGCGTCTGCGCGGCCATCCGGGCCGCGAGGAGGTCCGCCCAGCCCCGGTACGTACCGTCGGGAAGGCGGTCCGACATGCCCTCGGTGAAGGAGTCGCCGACCGCGACAAGGCTGGTGAAGGTGGCATTCGTCTGCATGGCGGAAGAAATGATAGCGCGTGCACATACCCACCGGTCTGCCGCGCGGCGGGGCCGCGGACGCGACCGCTGGATGCGGGGGACGCGGGATCACGCCGACTGGCCGAACAGCTCCCTCAGCACGTCCTCCATCGTCACCATCCCGGCCAGCCGCCCGTCCGCGCCGAGCACCGCCGCCAGATGCGTACGGCCGCGCCGCATCGCCGTCAGGACGTCGTCGAGCGGCGTGCTCTCCCGGACCCGGGCGATGGACCGCATGTCCCGCACCTGGAACGGCAGATCGCGCGGCATCGCGTCCAGGGCGTCCTTGACGTGCAGGTAGCCCACGATCCGCAGACCGTCGTCCACCACGGGGAAGCGGGAGAACCCGGACTCGGCGGACAGGGCCTCCAACTGCTCGGGAGTGACGCCCACGCGCGCGTAGACCACACTTTCCCGCGGCAGCACCACGTCCCGCACCGGCCGCCGCCCCAGTTCCAGGGCGTCGTGCAGCCGCTCCTGGGCACGGTCGTCGATGAGCCCCGCCTCGCCGGAGTCCTTCACCAGGCGGGCCAGCTCCGTGTCGGAGAAGGTCGCGGACACCTCGTCCCGGACCTCGACGCGCAGCAGTTTCAGCAGCCAGTTGGCGAACGCGTTCACCGTGAAGATCACCGGCCGCAGCGCCCGCGACAGGGCGACCAGCGGCGGCCCGAGCAGCAGCGCCGTACGCACCGGTTCGGCCAGCGCGATGTTCTTCGGCACCATCTCGCCGAGCAGCATGTGCAGATACGTGGCCGCGGCGAGCGCGATCACGAACGAGATCGCGTGCCCGGTGCCGGTCGACAGCCCCATCGCGTGGAAGACCGGCTCCAGCAGATGCGCGATGGCGGGCTCGGCGACCACACCCAGGACCAGCGTGCACAGCGTGATGCCGAGCTGTGCGGCCGCCATCAGCGCGGACACGTGCTCCAGACCCCACACCACACTGCGCGCCCGCCGCTCTCCCGCCTCCGCGTACGGCTCGATCTGGCTGCGGCGTACGGAGATCAACGCGAACTCGGCCGCCACGAAGAAGGCGTTCACGACCAGCGTCGCCAGACCGATCAGCAGTTGTACGGCTGTCATCGCCCCCGCCCTCCCTCGGATCCGGTCCCTTCGGCTCCGGCCTCTTCGGTTCCGGCCCCTCCCGGCCCGGCTTTCCGGGGTCCGCTTGCCTCGGCGCGGGTGTCCGCGGCGGCCGGCGCGTGCATCAGCACCCGCGCGGCCCGCCGCCCCGTCGCGTCCACCACGTCCAGCCGCCACCCGGCGACCTCGGCCGTGTCCCCCTCGACGGGGATGCGCCCCAGCTCCGTCGCCATGAGGCCCGCGAGCGTCTCGTACGGTCCGTCGGGCGCGCGCAGCCCGACGCGGGCGAGCCGGTCGGTGCGTACGGAGCCGTCGGCCGAGTACAGCGTGCGGCCCTCGTCGTCCGTGCCGGCCGGGGCCAGGTCGGGCGTCTCGTGCGGGTCGTGCTCGTCGCGCACCTCGCCGACGACCTCCTCGACGATGTCCTCCAGGGTGGCGACCCCGGCGGTGCCGCCGTACTCGTCGATGACGACGGCCATCGTGCGTCTGCCGGACAGCCGGTCGAGGAGCCGTTCGACGGTCAGCGTCTCCGGTACGAGCAGGGGCTCGCGCATCACCTGCGACACGGCCGTACGGGCCCTGCGGTCCGCGGGTACGCCGATGACGTCCTTGATGTGCGCGACCCCGACGACCGAGTCGAGGGTGCCGCGGTGGACGGGGAAGCGCGAGAGGCCGGTCGCCCGCGTCGCGTTCGCCACGTCCTCGCAGGTCGCCTGGACGTCCAGGGAGACGACCTGGACCCGCGGTGTCATGACGTTCTCCGCGGTGAGGTCGGCGAGGTTCAGCGTGCGGACGAACAGTTCGGCGGTGTCCGCCTCCAGGGCGCCCAGTTTCGCGGAGTGCCGGGCCAGGGCGACCAGCTCCTGCGGTCCGCGCGCGGAGGCCAGCTCCTCGGCGGGCTCGACACCGAAGCGGCGTACGACCCGGTTGGCGGTGTTGTTGAGGTGCGAGATGAACGGCCGGAACACCGCGCTGAACCAGCGCTGCGGGGTCGCCACCCGTTTGGCCACGGCGAGCGGCGAGGAGATCGCCCAGTTCTTGGGCACCAGCTCGCCGACGACCATCAGGAAGACCGTCGACAGGGCCGTACCGATCACCAGCGCGACCGACGGGGTCGCCGAACTCGGCACCCCGGCCGATTCGAGGGGCCCGGCGATCAGTTTCGCGACGGACGACTCGGCGAGCATGCCGACGACCAGATTGGTGACGGTGATGCCGAGCTGGGCGCCGGAGAGCTGGAAGGTGAGGTTCTTGACGGCCCTGAGGGCGCCCGCCGCGCCGACCTCGCCGCGCTCGACGGCCCGTTCCAGCTGACTGCGTTCGACCGTGGTCAGGGAGAACTCGGCCGCGACGAAGGCGCCGCAGGCCAGCGAGAGCAGCACGGCCACGGCCAGCAGGAGTACTTCGGTCATCGGGTCACCTCCGTCCCATGATCGGGCAGGTACGGAGGAAGCGCGCGATGTCGACGCGGTGGGACGCCGGGGCGCCGGACGTCGCGGCGCCGGATGTCGGGGGACTCGCGCATGGGCGGACGCTCACGCCTTTCCTGGAGGGCGGGTCACTCGACCAGCGGCTTGACCCAGCGCCGCCAGTGCTCCTCCGGCGCATACCCCGCGGCACGCCAGGCATGGTGCGCGGTTTCGTTGCGGGCCAGCACCATCGCGTCGCCGCGGCGTCCGCCGAGCCGTACGAACCGGTCCTCGGCCGCCGCCAGGAGCGCCGAGCCGATGCCCTGGCGGCGCCGGGCCGGGTCCACCGCGAGCCGGTACAGATGGCAGCGCCAGCCGTCGAAACCGGCGACGACCGTGCCCACCAGCTCACCGTCCCGCTCGGCGAGGATCAGCGCCTCGGGATCGCGGGCGACCAGCCGCTCCACGCCGTCCCGGTCGTCGCTGATGCTGGTCCCTTCGGCGGCGGTCCGCCAGAAGGCGAGGACGGCGTCGAGGTCGTCGGGCACGGCGGCCCGTATCCGAAGATCACTCATGCGCCGATCCCATCACGGGTGCCGCACCTGGACACGGAATTCCACGATCCGGACAGCTCCCGGGGCGGGGTCGCCCGTCCCGGGCCGGTCACTCGTGCGCGATGGCGGCCAGCACGTTCATACGGGACGCGCGCAGCGCCGGGAGCAGGGCCGCCACGATGCCCACGACGGCCGAGCCCACCACGACCGCGACCAGCGTGGTCCACGGGATCGCGAACGCCTTCATCCCCTGCAGGGCGAGGACCTGCTGCACGCACACGCCCCACACGAGGCCGAGCGCGAGCCCGAGGACCGCGCCGAACACGGCGATCACCACCGACTCCAGCCGGATCATCCGGCGCAGCTGCCGGCGGCCGAGACCGATCGCGCGCAGCAGTCCGATCTCGCGGGTGCGCTCCACGACCGACAGGGCGAGGGTGTTGACCACGCCGAGCACCGCGATGACGATCGCGAGCCCCAGCAGCGCGTACACCAGGTAGAGCAGCACGGCGATCTGGTCGTGGATCAGCTTCTTGTAGTCCGCCAGGTCGCGTACCTGCACCTGCGGATACGGGTCGAGCGTCTTGTCGAGGGCGGCGCGCAGCTCGTCGTCGGAGGCGCCCGACGCCGCGTTCACGTACAGCGCGGAGTCCTGGCCGCCCGGCACGAACTTCTCGACGGTGGCGAAGCCGAGGAAGAGCCCGCCCTGCGTGCCGAAGCCCTCCGCGGCGTCCTGGTCGGTGAGCGCGGCGACCTTCAGCTCGGTGGTGCGCCCGCCGGGGAACTCGACGGGGATCGTGCTGCCGACCCGCACGTCGTGGTCCTCGGCGAAACCGGCGTCCATCGCGATGTTCCCGTCCGCGAGCGCCGTGGCCGTGTCCCCCTCGGCGTAGGTGATGCGGGCGACGTCGTCGAGGTCCGGGTCGTAGCCCGCCGCGGTCGTCTCGACGCGCTCGCCGTCCGGCAGCCGGACGGCGACCGGCGCGAACCGCTGCCGTACGACGAGCCCCGCGCCCTCCGTGGCCATCACCTTCTCGGTGATCTCCTGCGGGAACGGCATGAAGTTGGCGTTCTGCACCACGAAGTCGGCGCCCAGCGTCTTGTCGATCTGCTCGTCGAAGGACTTGGTCATGGACGCGCTCGCCACGGACATCCCGCCGACCAGGGCGAGACCCACCATCAGGGCGGCCGCGGTCGCGCCCGTACGACGCGGGTTGCGCAGCGCGTTGCGCTGGCTCATCCGGCCGACCGAACCGAACACGGCGGGGAAGAACCCGCCGAGGACCCGGATCACCGGACGGACCAGCAACGGCCCCGCGATCACCGTCGCGACGAGGGTGAGGACGACACCGAGGCCCAGCAGCGAGGCGGCGGACGAGGTGTCCGTCGAGGTCGCGCAGCCCACGAGGGCGGAGGCGCCCAGCGCGCCGACGATCGCGCCCACTACGGCCCGTACCCGCAACGGCCGCCCCACACCGGCGATCTCGGCGTCCGCCAGCGCGGCCATCGGCGACACCGTGGCCGCCCGGCGGGCCGGCAGGTACGCCGCGACGAAGGTGACGCCCACCCCGACGACGTACGCCGCGACGGGCGTCCCCCACCCGATGACCATCTCGGTGGTCTTCAGGTTCATGCCGAACACGCTCATGAGCTTGATCAGCCCGTAGGCGAGCCCGATACCGGTGGCGAGGCCGAGCGTCGAGCCCACCAGGCCGAGCAGGATCGCCTCCGTGAGCACGGACCTGCGCACCTGCCGGCGGTCGGCGCCGAGCGCGCGCAGCAGGCCCAGTTCGCGGGTGCGCTGGGCGATCAGCATGGAGAAGGTGTTGACGATCAGGAAGACCCCGACCAGCACCGCGATCCCCGCGAAGCCGAGCATCACGTACTTGATCACGTCGAGGAATCCGCCGAGCTGGGACGCGGCCGACTCGGCCTGCTCGTCGGCGGTCTCCAACTCGTACCTGCCCGAACCGAGTTCGGTGGCGATACGCCGCTTGAGCTGAGCGTCGGTCACTCCCTGGTCCGCGTCCACCTGGACGCTGGTGGCGACCCCGTCCCGGCCCAGCAGCTTGTCCGCCGCGACGGCCGGGTCGAGGAAGACGAGTGCGGCGCCCGGGTTGGTGGTCTTGAAGGTCGCGATGCCGACGACCTCCACCTTGAACGACCCGGGCTGTGCGATCACGGTCAGCGGATCGCCGATGTCCACGTGCTTCTTGTCGGCGGTGTCCGCGTCGAGAAGTGCCTCGCCGGGGCCGCGCGGCGCGTGCCCCGAGGTCAGTTTCACGGGGCTGCGGTCGGTGACGTACCAGTCGCCGGCGATGGTGGGCGCGCCCGTGGTCGGGCCCACCGACTCGTTGTCCTTGTCGACGACGGTGACGTTCTCGACGGAGACGTCCGGACGCGCGAGGGCGACCCCGTCGATCTTCGAGATGCGGTCCACGAGGCTGGTGGGCACGGTCTCGACGGCACCGGAGGGTATCTGGGACTCCAGATCCTCCTTCGGGCTCAGGGTGACGTCGGCGGAGGTGGACGCGAAGAGCCGGTCGAAGGTCCGGCTGACCGTGTCCGAGAAGATCAGGCTGCCCGCGACGAACGCCACGGACAGGACGACGGCCAGCGCCGAGAGCAGCAGCCGGCCCTTGTGGGCGAGGAAACTCCGGAGTGTCGCCTTCAGCACGACGGCCTGCCTCAGTCCCTGTCGGGGGCGATGCCCTGGTCCGGAACGCTCTTGTGGTCGCTGTTCTGGTCGATGTCCTGGTCGCTGTCCCGGTCGGTCCCCTGGGCGGGGACGTTCTTGCGGCCGGGCCCGGAGTCCCCCTCGGACTCCGACGCCCCGCGGACCGTGTCGAACCTCTTCATGCGCTCCAGCACCGCGTCGGCCGTCGGCCGGGCCATCTCGTCCACGATCCGCCCGTCCCCCAGGAAGAGGACCAGGTCGGCGTGGCCCGCCGCGCCGGGATCATGGGTGACCATGACGACGGTCTGCCCCAGCTCGTCGACCGCGTCCCGCAGGAAGCCGAGCACCTCCAGGCCGGCGCGTGAGTCGAGGTTGCCGGTCGGCTCGTCCGCGAAGATCAGCTCGGGGCGCGAGGCGAGCGCCCGCGCGCAGGCCACCCGCTGCTGCTGACCGCCGGAGAGCTGCGCGGGCCGGTGCTTGAGACGGTCGCGCAGCCCGAGCTGGTCGATGACCTGGTTCAGCCACTTCTCGTCGGGCTTCTGGCCGGCGATGTCCATGGGCAGCGTGATGTTCTCCGCCGCGTTCAGGGTCGGAATCAGGTTGAACGACTGGAACATGAAGCCGATCCGGTCCCGCCGCAGCCGGGTCAGCTCACGCTCCTTGAGCCCGGTGATCTCGGTGTCGCCCAGCCAGACCTGTCCGGCCGAGACGGAGTCGAGCCCCGCCAGGCAGTGCATCAAGGTGGACTTCCCCGATCCCGAGGGACCCATGACCGCGGTGAAGCGGCCCCGCGCGATGTCCACGTCGACCGAGTCGAGGGCGAGCACGGCCGTCTCGCCCGACCCGTAGGCCTTCGTCAGACCCCGGGCGCGGGCCGCCGTCTCCTCCGGGCCCGTGCGCCCGAGGGCGCGCTCCGCAGCTGCTGTGGACAAGGCCGCCTCCCCGTGGTCGGACTCCGATGTCCGCGGGCGAGCCTAGTGTGATACGGGGCACACCCGGTATCCCCCCGAAGTGCCGGGTGTCCTCCGTCGCAGGTCGGTCACCTCAGGGTCCATGTAAGGGGCACCCTTAGGGGGGTGCCCGGGAGCTCGGCCCCTCTTGCCCTTGCTAGCGTTTCGGCGCTAGCTTCGAAGCATGGCTAAGACCCAGCTGAACGTGCGCGTGGACGAGGGCACGGCCCGGGCCGCGCGTGAACGCGCCCTGGCCCGCGGGATGAGCGTCAACCGCTACATCGAGGAACTGGTCAGACAGGACACCGGGGAAGCCGGCCACACATTCGTCGAGGCCGCCGCCGACTTCATGAAGCAGTACGAGTCCGTCTTCGCCGAGGAGTTCGGTACGGACCGGGGCGCGGGCCGGGCGACGGACCGAGCCACAGGCCGGGGCGTGGCCGGGGAAGGCCGTAGCTGAGCCCTTGAACGGACCAGATGAACCAGACGAACCAGACGAACCGTCCGAGCCCTTGAACGAACCGCTGAACATCAGAGTCGACCTCGCCTGGCTCCTCATGGTCGCCGAGCACAAGACACCGGGGGACCCGCAGGTCGTCGACTGGGGCGCACTGGTCGCCGCGGTCGGCCGCCACGACGCCGAGATCTTCGGTGTCCCCGTGTACGACAGCCCGCACGCCCGCGCCGCCGCGCTGCTCCAGGTCCTGCTGCACGTCCCGGCGCTGGAACGCTCCAACGCGATGTTCGCGATGGCCGTCGGGTACGCCTATCTCGTCGCCAGCGGCCTGAAGGTCGTCACCTCGCCCGAGCAGGTCCGCGACCTGGCCAGACTGGTCAAGACGGGCGAGGCCACGGTGCAGGACATCGCGCGCGAGCTGCGCCTGTGGACTCTCTGAGCCGCCCCACCCGCTCCCGACCGCTCCTGCCGCCGGAACGGTCTCAGGAGACTGACGGGCGGCGGGCGGTGCCCAGCACACAGTACGAGCTGGGCGTGCGCGGCCCCTTCGCGGGCACCAGCAGCCGCCGGTGCGGGCCGAGTTCGTACCCCGCGTCCCGGATCGCGCCGACCGGGTCCCGGCCCACATGGCAGCCCCCGAACAGCGGTGGCCACACCGTGCGGTCGAGGAGGCGCTGCCCGGCCGCCATCGCCCGGCCGCCGCCACTGCCGTGCTCGAAGAACCGCAGCTCACCGCCCGGGCGCAGGACGCGGTGGATCTCGGCCAGGGCGCGCGGCAGATCTCGTACGCTGCACAGCACCAGGGACACCACGGCCCCGTCGAACGCCTCGCTCTTGACCGGCAGGGCCTCCGCGACCCCCGGCACCACGTCGACGGGCACCTCGGAGCGGAGTGCCGCGGTCGCGGCCAACTGCCGCAGCCTGCGCTCGGGTTCGATCGCGACGACCTCCGAGACCGTGCTCGGATAGTGGGCGAAGTTCAGTCCGTTGCCCGCGCCGATCTCGATGATCCGGCCGGTGAGTCCGGCGAGCAGTTCCTCGCGGTGGACGCCGATCGTCGGCTCGGCCGCCACGCTGAGCCGGGCGTAGAAGCGGGCGAACAGCGGATGGCGCACCGGAGTCGTGGACAGCGCGCCGGTCTGGGCGGTGCTGGAGCCGCGCGATCGCATGAGGCCTCCCCCTGGGGCGTGGACCTACCGCGATTGTCCCCCCGAAGGGCCCCGCTCACCCGTCCACCGCCGCGCATCGCCGCCGCGGCCCGCCCCGCGGACGCCCGGCGCCCGCCCGGCGGCCCCGGTCCAGCGGGGCCACGGGACGGACGCGGACGCACGCGTGGGACGTCAGGCGATGAAGTCCCGCACCTGCTCGTAGACGCCGTAGTCGTTGTTCATGTCGGTGTGCGAGATGCATCCGACCTCTACATTGGTGGCGCCGCTGAGGATCGCGCTGGTGTCGGGGGTCAGGGCGTCGTCGCAGTTCGACCAGTAACTGGCGTAGGAGACACCGCCGGGTGTCTCGTCCCCCGAGTTGAGCGACGTCAGGAACGAGCTGCCGGTGTACATCTCCGCGCAGGACGTGTAGAGCCAGGTGCACCAACCGGCGGTCGTGGTCCCGTGGTTGACGCCGGCCGTCGAGACGAAGTCGTCCACGTACGCCGTGCCGCCGAGGTTCTTGAGGTAGTAGCGGGAGTTCAGCGCGCCCATGGAGTGGACGACCAGGTCGACCTTGGCCGCCCCCGTCTGGGTGCGCACGCTCTGGATCTTGGTGGCCAGCTGCTGGGCGGTCGTGACGTTCGACTGGCCCCAGTCGTACGACCAGGAGTACAGCTCGGCACTCGTGTAGCCGTCGGCCTTGAAGTCGGCGATCCAGTCGTCCCAGCTGCTCGACGAACTGCTGAGTCCGTGGACGAAGACAACGGGGTTGTGGGTGGCCGCGTGGGCCGGGGAAGCGGGCAGGGACAGGAACATGAGCAGCGACGCGAGCGCGGCTGCGAGGACCGTGCCGACTGTGCGAATGCGGCGGGGCATGACGCCTCCTGACGGGGGTGGGTTCGTCAGGAGTGTCGGGTGGGGTCTACGCGCGCCGCATCGGTGTAATCGCCGGTCTTTACGCACCACTTAACTCGCCAGTAACGTGAGTGGCGTGGTGACCTCGGTGAACCCCCCGCCTCTCCCGCACCCTTCGCCGCCGCCCCTGATGAACGTCCCGCAACAACCGGACCACGCCTCGCGGCCCCCCACGCGAACGCCGTTGTCCGAGGGCGTCCGGGTCAGGGTGCTGTGCGCCGCGCACGGTGATCCGCTCGCCGCGGCGGAACTCGCGGCCGTCCTCGGCGAGCGCCAACGGGCCGGTCTCGAACCGCTTCCGGCCGACCCCGTCGGTGCGCTGCCCGGCCTGCTGCGCTCTCGCCGCCCGGAGGTGCGCTCGCTCGCCCCGGCCACCCGGCGCCTGCTGCTGATCGCCGCCGCCGACCAGCACCCGTTCGCCACGCGCGGCTACCAACGGGCGGTCGCCGCGGCCCGGTTGGACACCGGTCCCCTCGACGACGCCGAGGCGGCCGGGCTCGCCCGTACGACCTCCGCCGGCGTCGTGTTCCGGGACCCCTGGACCCGTATCACCGCCTACGAGACCGCGTCCGCCGCCGACCGGCGCGAGGCGCACCGGCTTCTCGCCCGGGTCCTGCGCGGCGAGGGCGAGGCGCCCCACCGGTCCTGGCACCGGGCCGCCGCCGCGCTCGGCCCCAGCCGACGCCTCGCGGCGGAACTGCGCGCCTCGGCCCACGAGGCACGCGCCGCCGGTGAACACGCCCTGGCCTGCGGGCTCCTCGAACGGGCGGCCGCCCTGACCCCGGACCCGCGCGAACGCCCGCGCCTGCTGGCCCGCGCCGCCGCCGACGCCTGGCTCTCCGGCGACGGCGACCGGGCCCGCCGCCTGGCCGCCCACGGGGACGTCGACGGCATGAGCGGAGTGCTCGCTCTACGCGCGGAGAACGCCACGGAGGCGTTCGACGCGCTGCTCGCAGCGGCGGAGCGGGGCCTGGCGCGCGGCGGGGAACATGACACCGACACCGCGGCGCACCTGGTGGCACGTGCCACCGAGGCCGCCATCTACACCGGTGACCTGCGCCGCTGCCGGGAGGCCGCCGCAGTCGCCACCCGGCTCGGGATCGCCGTGCCCGGCACGCTCGGGGGACTGACCGCGGCGTTCGAGGGCCGGTACGAGGACGCCCGCGACCTGCTGCGAGCGGCAGCCGGACGCTGTGGGCCCGGCGTCGACCCCACCGCGCTGATCCACTCCTCCATGGCCGCGCTGCTCCTCGGCGACCACACCCGCGCCGCGTCCGCCGCCGTCAGGGCCGCCGCCTCGGCCCGTGCCCTGGGCGAGCCCGCGACCGTTCCGCAGGCCATGGAGTTCCGGGCGTACGCCGAGTTCTGGACGGGACGCCCGCGGTCCGCCGGGGCCGCCACGCTGGAGGCCCTGCGGCAGGCGTACGCCACCGGACAGGACAACGGCGCCTGCCATCTCCAGGCGGCCCTCGCCATGTTCGCGGCCGTCACCGGGGACGAGGAACTCTGCCGGGCGCGCGCCGAGGTGGCCCGCGCGCACGCTTTGGAACACGGCCTCGGGCTGCCCGCCGCGCTGGCCCTGTGGGCGCTCGCCTTCCTCGACCTCAGCACGGGCCGGTACGCGGCAGCCGCGTCCCGGCTGCGCGCGCTCGCCGGATTCGGCCCCGGGCACGGGCACCGGGCCGTCCGCCATCTCGCCACCCCGCACTACGTGGAAGCCGCCGTCCGCACCGGCGACACCCGGGTCGCACGCAGCGCCCACGCCGACTACGACCGCTGGGCCCGGGTCGTGCGCAGCGCGGACGACCTTGCGCTGAGCGCCCGCTGCCGGGCCCTGCTGGCGACCGGGCACGAGGCCGCCGACCACTACCGTGCGGCCCTCGACCTGCACGCGGGCGGCACCCGTGACTTCGAACGGGCCCGTACGGAGCTGTTGTTCGGCGGGGCGTTGCGGCGGCTGCGGCGGCGGACGGAGGCGCGGGACCGGCTGCACAGTGCGCTGGAGGCGTTCGAGTACTTCGGGGCGCCGCACTGTGCGGCCGAGGCGCGGGCGGAGTTGCGGGCGCTGGGCGCGTCCGTCCGGTCCTCGGCCGGGGCGCCCGGTACGAGCGGTCTGCTGACCGCGCAGCAGCTCACGGTGGCGCGGATGGCCGCGGAGGGGGCGACGAACCGGGAGATCGCGGCGCGGCTGCTGCTCAGTCCGCGGACGATCGACCATCACCTGCGCGGGGTGTTCAACCGCCTGGGCATACGATCCCGGATCGAACTGGTACGGCTGCTGGCACCGGAGGAATGAGCCTGCCGGCTACGGGGCTGTTCCTCGGCTGCGACTGCGACTGCGGCTGCGGCTGCGGCTCCGGTGGGGGTTGCTCGCGCAGTTCCCCGCGCCCCTGAAAAACCGTGTTCGTCTGCGGGACGGTGGGGGTGGGCCCTAACGATTGCGCAGTTCCCCGCGCCCCTTGACGTGCGGGTCCGGTGGGGGTTGCTCGCGCAGTTCCCCGCGCCCCTCGGGGAGGGGCTGCGCCCCGTCCCGCCTAGGGGCGCGGGGAACGGCGCAGGCTTTTGTCTTTGGCTTTAGGGGCGCGGGGAACTGCGCAATCTTTTGGCTTTGAGCCGCACTGGAACGCGGCGCTCAGCCCCGCTCCTTCAGGGGCGCGGGGAACTGCGCGGCCAGCCACACACGGCCCGCACCCGACCACCGGCCCAAACCCATCCCGCTCAGACCGACGCCGCGAACCCGTCCGCGTCCCACGTACCGCCAAGACCCGGCGCCAGCCAACCCCCCACCGCCCCCCGGAACGCCGCAACCGGCCCCCGACCGACCCCTTCAGGCAGCGCGCCCAGCAACCGCGCTCCCGCCACGACGGGAAGATCGAGGACGTTGCAGCGCGACGCCAGATCCGGCTCGTCCGGCCAGCTGCCGATGACGACACCGAGCAGCTCGACCCCCCGGGACCGCAGTTCCCGCGCGGTCAGCTCCGTCGTGTTGAGCGTCCCGAGCCCGGCGGAGGCGACCACCACCACGGGCGCCCCCAGCAGCCGCGCCGCGTCCGCCAGCGTCCCGCCCGCCTCGTCGAACCGTACGAGCAGCCCGCCCGCCCCCTCGACCAGCACGAGGTCGTGCTCGGTGGCCAGCTTGGCCGCGGCCTCCGCCACCTGCTCGGGCCGCACCGGCGCGAGACCGGCCCGCCGGGCGGCCGTGGCGGGCGCCAACGGCTCGGGATAGCGGGCGAGTTCGACGGCCGTGACCGCGCCGGCGAGCCGCGCGACCTCCTCGGCGTCCCCGGGCTCACCCGGCAGCACACCGGTCTGCGCGGGCTTGAGCACGGCCACCGACCGTCCGGCGGCGACGGCCGCCGCGGCCACCGCGGCCGTGGTGACGGTCTTCCCGACCTCCGTACCCGTGCCGGTGATCACCAGTACCGTCATCTCAACCCTCCCGAGCCGCCGCGCACACGGCCGCCGTGATCCGCGCCAGATCGGCGTCCCCGGTGACGTACGGCGGCATCGTGTAGACGAGGTCCCGGAACGGGCGCAGCCACACACCCTCGCGCACCGCCGCCCGCGTCGCCGCCGCCATGTCGATCTCGTGGTCCAACTGCACCACCCCGATGGCCCCGAGGACGCGTACGTCCCGGACGCCGGGCAGTTCCGCCGCCGGCGCCAACCCGTCCCGCAGCCCCGTCTCGATCCGTTTGACCTCGGTCCGCCAGTCCTGGCCGAGGAGGAGGTCGATCGAGGCACAGGCCACGGCGGCGGCCAGAGGGTTGCCCATGAAGGTCGGGCCGTGGGCGAGGACCGGTACCTCGCCCCGCGAGATGCCCTCCGCGACCCGCGAGGTGCACAGCGTCGCCGCCATCGTCAGATACCCGCCGGTCAGCGCCTTGCCCACGCACATCACATCCGGCGTCACGCCCGCGTGCTCGGCCGCGAACAACGCCCCGGTGCGCCCGAAGCCCGTCGCGATCTCGTCGAACACGAGCAGCACGTCATGGGCGTCGCACGCCTCGCGCAGCACCCGCAGATACGCGGGGGAGTGGAACCGCATCCCGCCCGCGCCCTGCACCACCGGCTCCACGATCACCGCGGCCAGCTCGTCCGCATGCCGCTCGATCAGCGCACGCAGGTCATCGGCGTACGCCTCCTCGTACGCGACCGGGGGCGCGTCGGCGAAGACCTGGCGCTGGAGCACGCCCTGCCACAGCTCGTGCATCCCGCCCTCGGGGTCGCACACCGACATCGGCTGCCAGGTGTCGCCGTGGTAGCCGCCGCGCCAGGTCAGCAGGCGCCGCTTGCCGGGGCGGCCGAGCGAACGCCAGTGCTGGAGGCACATCTTGACGGCGACCTCGACGGACACCGAGCCGGAGTCGGCCAGGAAGACATGCTCAAGTCCCTCCGGCGACATGTCGACAAGGCGCTTCGCCAGTCGTACGGCCGGTTCGTGCGTGAGCCCGCCGAACATCACATGGCTCATCCGGCCGAGCTGGTCGCGCGCCGCCTCGTTGAGGGCCGGGTGGTTGTAGCCGTGGATCGCGGACCACCAGGACGACATGCCGTCGATCAGCTCGTCACCGTCACCGCCACCGCTACTGCCACGGCCGCCGGCCAGGCGCAGCCGCACCCCGCTCGCCGACTCCACGACGAGCGGTTCCTGCCGGCCCGGCATCGGCCCGTACGGATGCCACACGTGCCGCCGGTCGAGTTCGAGCAGTTCACGGACCTGATCGGCGGCCACGGCGGCCACGGCGGTGTCGGGCGCGGGCAGATCAGGCATTGGGCGCGAGATCCGTTCCGGCGCCCCGGCGGCGTACCGAGACCAGGTCCGTACGCGCCTCGGAGCCCCGCGCGGCCTCATGGACCGGCTCCTCGGGTGCCGCCTCCTGCGCGGTCGAACCGCAGGGGCCGCAACCGCCGCCCCCGTGCGAACCGCATCCGGCGCCCGCGTCGGCGTCCGCGTGCGAGCCGCAGCCGCCGTGCGCGGTGGCCCGGTGCTCCGGGAGCGTCACCTCGCCCGTGCCCTCCACCTCGAAACCGGCGTCCGCGATCATGTCCAGGTCCGCCTTGCCCGCCTGGCCCTCACTGGTGAGGTAGTCGCCGAGGAAGATCGAGTTGGCGAGATGCAGGGCGAGGGGCTGCATCGTACGGAGATGGACCTCGCGGCCGCCCGCGATGCGCACCTCGACGTCCGGACAGACGAACCGGACCATCGCGAGGATGCGCAGACACCGCTGCGGGGTGAGGTTCCACTCCTTGGCGAGCGGGGTGCCCTCGAAGGGGATCAGGAAGTTGACCGGGACCGAGTCCGGGTCGAGGGCCCGCAGCGCGTAGACGACGTCGACGAGGTCCTCGTCGCTCTCGCCCATGCCCGCGATCAGCCCGGAGCAGGCCGACAGACCCGCCGCGTGTGCCTTCTGGACCGTGTCCACCCGGTCGGCGTACGTGTGGGTGGTGGTGATGTCCCCGTACGTCCCCTCGGAGGTGTTGAGGTTGTGGTTGTAGGCGTCCGCCCCCGCGTCGCGCAGGCGCTCGGCCTGGCCGTCCGAGAGGAGCCCGAGGCATGCGCAGACCTCTACGCCCTCGTTCTGGTCCTTGATCGCTTTGATGGTGTCCGAGACCCGGTCGACGTCACGGTCGGTGGGACCGCGGCCGCTCGCCACCAGACACACCCGCTTGGCGCCCCCCGCCAGCCCGGCCGCCGCGGCCTCGGAGGCCTGGTCGGGCTTCAGCCAGGTGTACTTGAGGATCTCGGCCTTCGAACCGAGCCGCTGCGAGCAGTAGGAGCAGTCCTCGGGGCACAGACCCGACTTGAGGTTGACGAGGTAGTTGAGCTTCACCCGTCGGCCGAACCACTGGCGGCGTACCTTGCCGGCCGCGGCCACCACATCGAGGAGTTCGTCGTCGGAGGTGGCCAGCACGGCCAGCGCCTCGTCGCGGGTCGGCAGCTCGCGCCGAAGCCCCTTGTCCAGCAGCGTGTTCAGCAGGTCCATGAGATCCGATCCTGGCCTATCCGACCGCACCGGGCCAAGGAGGAACCAGACAACAGAGAGCGGTCGACGTGTGGGCATTGCCACACCATGGGTGGCTGGTGATCCGGCTAGGGTCTGTGCGTTGCCTACAAAAGGCAGCTGTGCGTTGTCCGCACAGGACAGTGGGGACGGCCGGGCGGAAAGTCGTGTGTCGGGGCCCCATGGGACACCCGCACCCACCCCCACCTCATGGCCGGAGGACACATGGCCCGATCGCCGTTCGAGTGGATCGACGAGCAGGCACGGGCGCGCTCCCGGGCCGGACTCGTCCGTACCTTGCGTCCGCGCCCCGCCGACTCCGCGCTCCTCGACCTCGCCGGGAACGACTATCTTGGCCTGGCCCGGCACCCCGAGGTCACGGAGGGCGCCGCGCGGGCCGCCAGGACCTGGGGCGGCGGCGCCACCGGCTCCCGGCTCGTCAGCGGCTCCACGGAGCTGCACGCGGAACTCGAACGCGAACTGGCCGGGTTCTGCGGCTTCGAGTCCGCCCTGGTCTTCTCCTCCGGCTACGCGGCCAACCTCGCCGCCGTCACCGCGCTGGCGCCGCACGGCTCGCTCATCGTCTCCGACGCGGGCAACCACGCCTCCCTGATCGACGGCTGCCGGCTCGCGCGCGGCACCACGCAGGTCGTCGCCCACGCCGACCCCGACGCCGTCCGCAAGGCACTGGACACGCGCGCCGGGCCCGCGATCGTCGTCTCCGACACGGTCTTCTCGGTGGACGGCGACGCGGCCCCGCTGACGGCACTGGCCGCGGCCTGCCGGGACGCGGGGGAAGCGGGCGAAACGGGGGAGGCGGGGAAGCCCGGCAGGCCGGGCGCGGCGCTGGTGCTGGACGACGCGCACGGTCTCGGCGTCATCGGCGACGGCGGGCGGGGCGCCGCGTGGGCGGCGGGACTCGCGGGCGCGCCCGACGTCGTCACCACCGTCACGCTGTCGAAGTCGCTCGGCAGCCAGGGCGGTGCCGTCCTCGGACCGGCCCACGTCATCGACCATCTGGTGAACGCGGCCCGCACCTTCATCTTCGACACGGGTCTGGCGCCCGCGGCGGCGGGCGCGGCCCTGGCGGCCCTGCGGCTGCTGCGGGAGGAACCGGAACGGGCCGCACGCGCGCGTGCGGTGGCCACCGCGCTGTACGAGCGCCTGACGGCCGAGGGTCTCGAAGCGGTACGGCCGGACGCGGCGGTCGTCTCCGTGCGCGCCCCGTCCCCGGAGCAGGCGCTGCGCTGGGCCGCCGAGTGCCGTGCGGCGGGTCTGGCCGTCGGCTGCTTCCGCCCTCCGTCGGTGCCGGACGGCATCTCACGGCTGCGGCTCACGGCCCGCGCGGATCTCACCGACGGGCAGGTCGACCGGGCCGTCGGCGTGATCATCGAAGCGCGCCGATAAAGCCTTCCCAGGCCGCGGGGGCGAAGAGCAGGGCGGGCCCCGACGCGTCCTTGGAGTCGCGCACCGCGAGCAGTCCGGCCCACGGGCCGGAGTCCGGCCGGGCCGTCTCGACGCAGTTGTTCATTCCCGTGCTGCGGCTGCTGCGCCACCACCGCACACCGTGCAGATGAGCGCTGGGATGGGTGCTGGAAGGTACGTACCGAGGCGTGGCGGGCATGGTGCCTCCTTATGCGCCGTCAGCTACACCGGCGATGAGATCCAACGTGTCCTCGGGCGAAAGGGCCTGGCCCTGAAGGGAGGTGAAGGCCTCTACGTACGACTGGAGGTCTTCCCTCTGTTCGAGATAAAGGCTACTCGTCAAGTGGTCGAGAACAACCACGTCCAGATCAGATCTGTTCGTAAACGAAAAAATAACAAAGGGACCTGTGACTCCGATGTGAGCCCCAACTCCGAAGGGAAGCACCTGAATCCGCACGTGAGGGAGGTGCGCGGCCTCCCGCAACCGGTCCAACTGCCGTGCCATGACGTCCGGTCCGCCCACGGTCCGTCGCAGTACCGCCTCGTCCAGAACGACACTCAGCCGGAGCGGTTTGTTCGAACGCAGTACGTCCTGGCGCGCGAGGCGCACCTTCACCAGCATCTCGACCAGAGCGTCGACCTTGCCGTCGGGCACCCCGTCCAGGGCGGCGCGGGTCACCTCACGGGCGTACTCCGGTGTCTGCAGGAGCCCCGGCACCACGGAGTTCTCCAGCGTGCGCATCGCGTCCGCCTGCGCCTCAAGGCTGATGAAATCGCTGTACGTCGACGGCAGAAGGCCCCGGTAGGCGTGCCACCAGTGGTGCCGGCCGTCGCCGTCCGCGCCCGCCAGCACGACGAGCAACTCGTGCAGCTCCGGGTCCCGGACGTCGTACGCGTCCAGGAGGCGCCGCACGTCGGCGGCCTTGACCCCGCTGCGGCCGGTCTCGATCCGGCTCACCTTCGACTGGTGCCAGCCCACGAGCCGCGCGGCCTCGCCGCTCGTGAGGCCCGCGCGGGCGCGCAGGGCACGCAGTTCGGTGCCGAGCTTACGGCGGCGTACCGCGGGGCCGTACTGCATGGCCGTCTCCTTCCGACCGTCGCGCAGGCGCTACAGCGCCCGGCGTCACGCCGACGGTAGAGGACAAACCAGCTGCCCGCCCAAATACGGTCGACGGGCGCAGAGTTCACCGCTTCGAGCGACAGATATATGCATATCTTGGTGGATCGGCACCACGAACGCCGAGGTAGTGGCACTCTGGCGCAAGCACCAGTCCGGGACCGTCTCGAAGTCATCCGCTTCGGTCGGACCCCGGTCCCGTGGGAAAGGGACGACGTCGCATGGCAGACCACCAGGAAGCATCCGTCACTCTGCCGAGCGATCCCGCCTCGGTCTCCGCCGCCCGTACGTATGTCACCGACGTGCTGGCCGAATGGGGACTGCCGTCCGACTCGGAGACCGCGGACACGGTCCGGCTCATCGTCTCCGAACTCGCCACGAACGCGGTACAACACACCTTCGGGCTGTCACCCACCTTCACGGTGGACATCGAACTCGACCGTGACGAACAACTGCTCATCGGTGTGACCGACAGCCACCCGCGCTTCCCGAAACGGCTGCCCGCGGCCGTCCAGCAGGACAACGGCCGGGGCATGGTGATCATCCGCTGGCTGACGGCGGAGTCCGGCGGCAAGCTCACGGTCCGCCCCACCAGAGAGGGCGGAAAGACCGTATCGATCATGCTCCCCTGGACGGCCCCGGCACAGCCGGTCCGGGCCGAGTGATCAACCGCCTGGGGCAGCGCCCTGAAGGGGCGCGGGGAACTGCGCGCCCAGCCACGACGAGCCCGCGGACAAGGCACAACGCACAGCGCTCAAGACCCAACGCACAAGGCGCAAGGCACAACGCACCGGACGTCCGGCGAACCGCCTAGACGTCCGGATTCTTGTCCGCGGCCCGCTTCAGCAGATACGGCAGGACCTCCCACAGCCCGACGCACAGGAGCAGAGTGGTCGCCCCGGCCACGATCCCCTCGGTCCTGTCCACCGCCACGTCCACGACGAGCAGCATGGAACCGGTGAGAGCGAGCGCGAGCGCGGCCAGACCGATCTGCGCGAGCCGGGACGAGGTTTTGACCAGCAGAGGCTTGGCGCCCTGCTGGAACAGCCGGCGGTGCAGGGCGGCGGGGGCCGTGAAGAGCGCGGCCGCCAGGACCGCGAGCAGCAGGGTGACGACGTACGTGGTGCGCTGCACGGTGTCGAGGGACGGGAACCGCGGGGTGAAGGCGAGGGTCAGCAGGAAGGCGAAGAGGATCTGGATGCCCGTCTGGGTGACCCGTAGCTCCTGGAGGAGTTCGAGGAAATTCCGGTCGGCGCGCTCAAGACGGGTCTCGTCGCGCTCCTCGTGGTGGTGCGGATCGTCCATGAGTGAACGAGTAACCATTCAGCGGCCGAAATCACGCGTCAGGTCCTGGTCCCTCACGGGTGTCGGGACGGGTCCCTCACGGGGTGGCCGTGGCGATCCGATCACCACGGCCACCCCGCGGGCGGATCACCTGACCCGGCCGTACCAGACGCTCTTGGTCCAGATCTTCTGGAGCTTCACCACGTCCCCGGTCTTCGGGGAGTGCCAGATCCGTCCCTTACCGGCGTAGATGCCCACGTGGTAGACGTTCCGGCCCGAGTGGAAGAAGACCAGGTCCCCCTGCTTGCGGTTCGAGGAGGAGACGTGGTTCGTCTTGTTGTACTGGGCCGCGGCCGTGCGGGGCAGCTTCTTGCCCGCCTTCTTGAACGAGTAGAGCGTGAGGCCGGAGCAGTCGAAGCGCTTGGGCCCCACGGCCCCGTACTTGTACGGGGAACCCTTCTTGGAGGCCGCCACCTTGAGTGCCTTCGTCGCGGGGGTGGCCGCTTCCGCGTCGGACGCGAAGCCGGGGGCCACTATGCCGCCGCCTACGGCGGCGATGGTGAGGACCGATGCGGTACCGGCCCTGCTGAACAGCGACGGGACACGATTGAGCGCAGTCATGCGCAACCCTTCGTCAGCCGCCTGTGAAGGATGACCTGTCGGATTCGGGCTGGCGAAGTTGCCCGGCCGCAGCTGCGGCTTCACCCCAAGGGCCACTCGGATCTCTCCGGCGGCCCGTCGTGCCTGGGTCCTCCACTCCTGCCGATGCACTTCTGTCGACCGGTCATCCGGGCAGCGGCAGGACTCGGCGTCCGCCCGGACCGCCCCGCCGCTTCTGGCGGGGGCTTGTCGTCGCAGGGATCTTGACGCACTGATGTCCCAAAAGCCGAGCGGAATCGGCGATTTGTGGGCTTACTCACCACTCACCCGTTCGGGTGGACAGCCCTTTCTACGGGTGGGCGTCGAGAGCCTCAAGGACCCCCGCACCAGCACCGGAATGGTTGATTCCGCCCCGGACGTACGCGCCTTGCGCAACTCCCGCGGGCCTGTGGGAGCAGCTCCGGCTACGCCAACCGGGGGTACACCTTCTGGTCCGTTTCAACTCTGGTGCGGACGCCTCGTCAAGTGCCTGTGCGAGGCCGGAGCGGTGGGTGTACGTCAGGTGTCGGAGCCGGGCGGCAGGGCGACCCGGCGCGCCCTGCGCTCACCGTCGAGGACGCGCAGGGCCCGCGCCAGGGTTGCGGCGTGCAGCTCGTTCTCGCCCCGCTGGTGCATCAGGGTCAGGGCGTCGCGCAGCGCGGTGGCCCTGCCGACCAGTGCCTGGGCCGCGCGCAGTCCGCGGTAGGTGTCGCCGGAGTGCGCCGGGTTGATCCGGCCGAGCAGGTCGACCACCTCCAGATAGCGGTCGATCAGCTCTGCCTCGGCCCGGGTCAGGGCCGGCAGCGGGGGCAACTCGGGTGGGAGCATCGGCGGATCACCCCACGCCGGGGGTGTCGGACGTGCCTGATGCGTCGTCGGGCGCGCCGAGGGCTGCCTTGCGGCTGGGGACGATCCGGTCGATCAGCCCGTACTCCAGGGCCTGGCGGGCGTCGAGGATCGTGTCCCGCTCGATGTCCGCGCCGATCCGCTCCCGGCTCCGCCCCGTGTGCCGGGCGAGCAGCTCCTCCATCCGGGCGCGGGTGCGCAGCAGTTCGTCCGCCTGGATGGCCAGGTCGGACGCCTGGCCCTGGACCGGCTCCGACAGGTGCGGCTGCTGGAGCAGGACGCGGGCGCCCGGCAGCGCGTACCGCTTGCCCGGTGTGCCCGCCGCCAGCAGCACCGCGGCGGCGGACGCGGCCTGCCCGAGGCAGACGGTCTCCACCTCGCAGCTGACGTACCGCATCGTGTCGTGGACGGCCGCCGCGTACGTGTCGTCGATCGGCGTCCCGAGAAACACGATCCGCTCTTCGAGGAGCTTGGAGTACGGGTCCAGGGTCCGCGTCCCCGAACTGGTGCGCTCGGTGAACTCGGGCAGGACGTGGCGGGCGGACGGTCGGGCGGAAGGTCGGTTTGTTGAGCGGGTCACGACATGCGCCTCCTCCGGGAGAGGTCCTGTAAAAAATGTACAGGACGTACATCACGTTATGATGGGGAGCATGGCCTACGAGATTCCGGTGACGCAAGCCAGGGCTGAACTCGCCGACCTGATCAACCGCGTGGTGTACGGCGCGGAACGCGTCGTCGTGACGCGGCACGGAAAGCCCCTCGTCGCCCTGGTCTCCGCGGCTGACCTGGAGCGACTTGAGAAGCTCGACGCGGTGGGGGACGAGCGGGTGATCCGCTCGGTGTCCGGGGTCCATGGGTCCGCACCCGCGTCCGCCTCCGGCGAACGACAGCGGTTCGGGATCGCGGCGGAGCATCGGGGGCCGGGGGTGTCGTAGGTGGGCTGGGCTGGGCCCTGGGTGGGGTTCATCGCGGGTTCGTCGCCGGGTGCGGGCCGGTGGGGGTGAGCCGCGCAGTTCCCCGCGCCCCTGGGTGGGTGGGGTGGCTGCGGGTGTGCAGTTCCCCGGGCCTCCGACACTCGCCACGCACGCACGCATCACGCACCAAGCCGAAGCCGGCAGACAGGCTGCCCCGGTCGCCGCTTGCCCAGATCGCTGCCTGCGCCGCTATCCACCTAGGGGCGCGGGGAACTGCGCGGCCCGCCCCCACCGGCCCGCACCCGGTGTCGACGCGATAGCGGGCGAGGTGGACAGGCTGCCTGGGCGTCGCTCACCTGGGAGCACGCGGAACTGCGGCGATGAGGCGTGAGTGGGCGAGGTGGACAGGTCGCCTGCGCCGTGACTCACCTAGGGGCGCGGGGAACTGCGCGGCCAGCCCCCGCCGGGCCGCACCCCGTGTGGAAGCGCACGCAAGTGAAAAGACCGTGCACCCCCGTCCGCTACTGCGGGGGCGCACGGTCGGTCCGTGGGGTGAGGGCTCAGGGCGTGACCGACGCCGCGCGGCGCTTGAGCGCGCTGCCCAGCAGCACCGCCCCCAGCCCCAGCACGGCCCACCACGCCAACGTCAACGCGGGCCCGCCCGCCGCCGCCCCGTCGAAGAAGGAGACCGAGCGCAGAAGCGACGCCCCGGCCCCCGGCGGCAGCCACTGGCCGATCACGCCGACCGGCGCCGGCAGCATCTCGGGTGCCGAACTCGCCCCGGAGAACGGATTGCCGAGCATCATCACCACGAACGCCCCGAGCCCGATCCCCGGCGTGCCGAGCAGCGCGGCGAGTCCCGCGACGGCGGCGCTCACGGCCAGCGTCGAGAGCGCCAGCGCACCCGCCTCGGGCCACCAGCTCCCGGTCAGGGCCCCGAGCCAGTTGCCCGCGATGAGCGCGGCCACCGTACCCACCACCAGGGCAGCGCCGACCAGCGCGGCGACCGCGCGTCGGCCGCGCAGACCCAGCAGGGTCACCACCGCTCCCGCGGCGATTCCGGCCAGCGTCATGGGCAGCACGCTGGACGTCAGGACCGAGCCGCGCGGGTCGTCCGCGGCGGCCGGTACGACGTCGACGGTCTCCATCGGGGCGCCGGCCGCCCGCTGGGCCACGGCCTGCTGGAGCGACTGCGCCACGAGCGGGCTCGCCGCCGAGGCGGTGAGCAGCTTGGGGCCCTGCGCGGTGACGACGACCGCGCCGTATACGGTCCGGTCCTCGATGGCGTCCCGCGCGGCGGCCTCGTCCGCGTAGCGGTGGATCTCGAAGGCGCCCTCGTGGGCTTCGAGTTGCTTCTGCACCTGGGCGGTCGCGGCCGCCGGACCCGCCACGCCCAGCGGCAGATCGTGCGGGGCCGTTCGGGCCGCGGGCCAGGCGAAGGCCCACAAGGCGAGGGCCGCCAGGACCGGGACCAGCAGGACGACGGCTGCGATGTGGCGGCGGTGCGGCGGCTGCGGGGAGGCGTGGGGCGCCGTCGCGGCCGGGGGCGCCGATGACGTGGACGCGGACGTAGCGGACGTGGCGGACATGCTTCTTTCCTCGATTCGGGTGAGGGTGCCTTAAAAAGAAGGATCGTTCGTTTTAGCTGTGCGCCCACTGTCCCGCCGGTGTCCGGGCTTGTCAAGAAGGAATGTTCGTTTTAGTTTCAGGGGCATGGCTCGCGTATCCCAGGAACACCTCGACGCCCGTCGCCGCCAGATCCTCGACGGCGCGGCCCGCTGCTTCGCCCGCAACGGGTTCCACGCCACGTCCATGCAGGACGTGCTGAAAGAGGTGAACCTCTCGGCGGGGGCCGTCTACCGCTACTTCAGCGGGAAGGACGAGCTGATCGCGGCGATCGTCACCGAGGTCCTCGGGGGGATCCGCGAGGCCTTCGAGGACGCGGCCCGGCACTCTCCGCCGCCGATGCCCGACGTGCTGGTGGGCCGGGTCATGACCCAGGTGCTCGGGATGGGGGGTGAGACGGGCAAGTACGGCCTGACCTGGGAGGGTGAGACCTCTTTCCCCCGGCTGATGGTGCAGGTCTGGACGGAGACCCTTCGTGACGGTGAGCTGTCGGCGCTGTTGCGGGAGGGGTTCGGGGCGGTGCGCGATGCCTGGGTGAAGGTCGTGGAGGGGTATCAGGAGGCGGGGGTGATGCGGGCGGACATTCCTGCGGAGCATGTTGCGCGGACGCTCATTGCCGCGGCGCAGGGGTTTGCCGCGCAGCAGGCGCTGTTCGGTACGGCGCCGGCGGAGGTGTTGCAGGATGGGTTGCGGGCGTTGATGAGTGTGCGGGGGTAGTTGTGCGGGGCCGTTTGTGGCTGGTTGCGCCGTTCCCCGCGCCCCTGGGGTGGCTGGGGTCTGTTGTCGGGTGCGGGCCCGGTGGGGGCTGGTCGCGCCGTTCCCCGCGCCCCTAACGATTGCGCCGTTCCCCGCGCCCCCAAAGATTGCGCAGTTCCCCGCGCCCCTGAAAACTGTGCCGTTCCCCGTGCCCCTGAGGGCCGCGCCGCTCCCCACGCCCCCGAACGCGCGCGTGGCGGTTAACGTGTCTGAAACTCTGCGGAACTAGCCTGCACCACCACGTCACCAGGGGTTTTCGTGGGGCGCGGGCACGGCAGGTTCGTACCGCGGTCGGATCCGGCATGGTGGCCGCGGCAGCCGGACCCCGCACGGTCCGGCGTGAGGACTGTGAGGTGGGAAGCCGTGCAACTGACGCCGCACGAGCAGGAGAGGCTGCTCATTCATGTGGCCGCCGACGTGGCCGAGAAGCGCCGGGCCCGGGGGTTGAAGCTCAACCACCCCGAGTCCGTCGCACTGATCACCTCGCACATCCTCGAAGGAGCCAGGGACGGCCGCACGGTCGCCGAACTCATGGCCTCCGGACGCAAGATCCTCACCCGCGAGGACGTCATGGAGGGCATCCCCGAGATGATCCACGACGTACAGGTCGAGGCGACCTTCCCCGACGGCACCAAGCTCGTCACCGTCCACGACCCGATCGTCTGACGGGGGAGCAGCCATGATTCCCGGAGAGATCCTGTTCGCCGACGGGCCGGTCGCCTTCAACGAAGGCCTCGCCGTCACCCGGCTCACCGTCCTCAACGCCGCCGACCGGCCCGTCCAGGTCGGCTCCCACTACCACTTCGCCGAGGCCAACCCCGGTCTCGACTTCGACCGCGCCGCCGCACACGGCAAGCGGCTCAACGTCGCCGCCGGCACCGCCGTGCGCTTCGAGCCCGGGATCCCCGTCGAGGTCGAACTCGTGCCGCTCGCCGGCGCCCGTGTCGTGCCGGGTCTGCGCGGCGAGACCGGAGGACCCCTCGATGCCTGAGATCTCGCGTGCCGCCTACTCCGACCTGTTCGGCCCCACCACGGGCGACCGGATCCGGCTCGCCGACACCGACCTCCTGATCGAGATCGAGGAGGACCGTTCCGGCGGGCCCGGACACGCCGGTGACGAGGCCGTGTTCGGCGGCGGCAAGGTCATCCGGGAGTCCATGGGCCAGGCGCGGGCGACACGCGCCGAAGGCACCCCGGACACGGTCGTCACGGGCGCGGTGATCGTCGACCACTGGGGGATCGTCAAGGCCGACGTGGGCATCCGCGACGGCCGGATCACCGGCATCGGCAAGGCGGGCAACCCCGACACCATGGACGGGGTGCACCCGGACCTGGTCATCGGCCCGGAGACCGAGATCATCGCGGGCAACGGGCGCATCCTGACGGCCGGCGCCATCGACGCCCATGTGCATCTGATCTGCCCGCAGATCGCCGACGAGGCGCTGGCCTCCGGGATCACCACCCTCGTCGGTGGCGGCACCGGCCCCGCCGAGGGGTCCAAGGCCACCACCGTCACCCCCGGGCCCTGGCACCTCGCCCGGATGCTGGAGGCGATGGAGCAGTACCCGCTCAACTTCGGGCTGCTCGGCAAGGGCAACACCGTCTCCGAGGAGGCGATGCTGTCCCAGCTGCGCGGTGGCGCGCTCGGCCTCAAGCTCCACGAGGACTGGGGCTCCACGCCCGCCGTCATCGACGCCGCGCTCACCGTCGCGGACCGCACCGGCGCGCAGATCGCCATCCACACGGACACCCTCAACGAGGCCGGGTTCGTGGCCGACACCCTCGCCGCCATCGCGGGGCGCACCATCCACGCGTACCACACGGAGGGTGCGGGAGGCGGGCACGCGCCGGACATCATGACCGTGGTCTCCGAGGCGCACGTGCTGCCCAGTTCGACCAACCCGACCCGGCCCTACACCGTCAACACCGCCGAGGAACACCTCGACATGCTGATGGTCTGCCACCACCTGAACGCCGCCGTGCCGGAGGACCTGGCGTTCGCGGAGTCCCGTATCCGGCCCACCACGATCGGCGCCGAGGACATCCTGCACGACCTCGGCGCGATCTCGATCATCTCCTCCGACGCCCAGGCCATGGGGCGCGTCGGCGAGGTCATCATGCGCACCTGGCAGACCGCGCACGTCATGAAGCGGCGCCGGGGCGCGCTGCCGGGGGACGGGCGCGCGGACAACCACCGCGTACGTCGCTATGTCGCCAAATACACGATCAACCCGGCCGTGGCTCAGGGCCTCGCCCGCGAGATCGGTTCCGTCGAGACCGGCAAGCTCGCCGACCTCGTGCTGTGGGAGCCCGCGTTCTTCGGGGTCAAGCCGCATCTCGTCGTCAAGGGCGGGCAGATCGCGTACGCGCAGATGGGCGACGCCAACGCGTCCATCCCCACGCCCCAGCCGATCCTGCCGCGGCCCATGTTCGGCGCGATCGGCCGGGCGCCCGCGTCCAACTCGTTCAACTTCGTGGCGCCGATCGCCATCGAGGACGGGCTGCCGGAACGGCTCGGCCTCGGGAAGCGGTTCGTGCCGATCGAGTCGACGCGCGGGGTGACCAAGGCGGACATGCGCGAGAACGACGCCCGCCCGCAGGTACGGGTCGACCCCGACAGCTTCGCCGTCACCATCGACGGGGAGCTGGTGGAGGCGACGCCCGCGGCCGAACTGCCCATGGCCCAGCGGTATTTCCTGTTCTGAGGGCCGGCGCGGGGCTGTATCGGCCCTCGTACCGGTTCCGGCCCGTCAACGGCTCAGCGTTTCGAGGTTCGTCATGTCGCGTGCTGCACTGCTCGTACTGGCCGACGGCCGGTTTCCCGCCGGAGGGCATGCCCACTCCGGCGGGGCCGAGGCGGCGGTCAAGGCCGGCCGGATCACCGGGGCGGCGGACCTGGAGGAGTTCTGCCGCGGGCGGTTGCACACCACCGGGCTGGTGTCCGCCTCGCTCGCAGCGGCTGCCGTGCTCGGGCTCGATCCGGTGGAACTCGACGCGGCCGCGGACGCCCGTACGCCGTCGCCCGCGCTGCGGGTCGCCGCGCGCAAGCTCGGACGGCAGCTGATGCGGGCCGGGCGGGCCACCTGGCCGTCCGCCGAACTCGACGCGCTGGCCGGGCGGTTCCCCAAGGGCGCCCATCAGCCGGTCGTGCTCGGGATGGTCGCGCGGGCCGCCGGGCTCGGGGCGGACGATGCGGCGTACTGCTCCCTGTACGAGTGCGTCAGTGGGCCGGCCAGTGCGGTGGTGCGGTTGCTGAGCCTTGATCCGTTCGATGCGACGGGGGTGTTGGCGGGGTTGGCTCCCGAGCTCGATGTCGTGGCGCAGCGGGCTGTCGAGGGTGCGCGGTGTGCGGTTGAGGGTGGGGTGGGGGTGTTGCCGGCGGGGGGTGCGCCGCTGTTGGAGGTCGGGGCGGAGGCGCATGCTGCTTGGGCTGTGCGGTTGTTCGCGTCCTAGGGAGTTCGCCCCCGCCGCCCCTACCCGTTCCCGTCCACGTATGGGGGCTGCGCCCCCTCGCCCCCCTTGTCGCGCTTCGCGCTCGTCCTCAAACGCCGGACGGGCTGAAGGGTCGGGGGCGGGCCGAAAGACAACACATGGAGTTGGAGTCGTAGTCATGCATCTTGATCAGCACCACACCCACGACGGGCCCCTCGCCGTCAGTGCCGACGCTCATCGCGCCGACGGGCGGCGGCGGGCTCTGCGGATCGGGCTCGGGGGGCCCGTGGGGTCCGGGAAGACCGCCACCGTGGCCGCGCTGTGCCGGGCCTTGCGCGACGAGTGGTCGTTGGCCGTCGTCACCAACGACATTTACACGCGCGAGGACGCCGAGTTCCTGTTGCGGGAGGCCGTGCTGCCGCCCGAGCGGATCACCGCCGTCGAGACCGGGGCCTGCCCGCACACGGCGATCCGTGACGACATCTCCGCGAACCTCGAAGCGGTCGAGGACCTGGAGGACGAGGTCGGGCCGCTGGAGCTGATCCTCGTCGAGTCGGGGGGCGACAATCTGACGGCGACCTTCTCCAAGGGGCTCGTCGACGCGCAGATCTTCGTGATCGACGTCGCGGGCGGGGACGACATCCCGCGCAAGGGCGGGCCCGGGGTCACCACCGCCGACCTGCTCGTGGTGAACAAGACCGATCTCGCCCCGTACGTCGGCTCGGATCTCGGGCGGATGGCCGCCGACGCGAAGGCCCAGCGGGCCGAACTGCCCGTCGTCTTCCAGTCGTTGCGCACCGAGGACGGGGTCAAGGACGTCGCCGCCTGGGTGCGGGCGCAGCTCGCCGCGTGGGCGGCGTGACATCCGGGGCCTCCGGGGCCTCGGGGGCGTCCGGGGTGCGGGCCGCTGCGCGGATCGGTGCCCGGCCGGACGGGCGGGGCGGCACCGCGCTGCCCACCCTGGAGAGCGGAGGCCCGCTCGCCCTGCGGCGGACGCGGGCGAGCGGTCCAGAGGCCCGCGTCATGCTGGTCGGCGCGATGAGCGGACCGCTGGGCGGTGACCACTTCACCGTGACGGCCGAGGTGGCCGAGGGGGCACGCCTGCACGTCGGGTCGGCCGCCGCCACCATCGCGCTGCCGGGACAGGCCAAGGGGGAGGCGCGTTACGACGTACGCCTGAAAGTGGCGGACGGGGGTGAACTGTGGTGGCTGCCCGAGCAGTTGATCTCCGCCGAGGGGAGCGATCTGCGCCTCGCCACCCAGGTCGAGCTCGCGGCCGGCGCGCGGCTCACCCTGCGCGAGGAGCAGGTGCTCGGGCGGGCCGGCGAGGGGCCCGGGCGGCTCAGCAGCCGGCTCACCGTCCTGCTCGGCGGACGGCCGCTGTTCGACCAGGAGCTCTGCTGCGGGCCCGGGGCGCCCGGTGGGTGGGACGGGCCCGCCGTGCTCGGTGGGCATCGTGCGCTCGGCCAGCTCCTCGTCGTACGGCCGGAGTACGCGACCCGGCCGGTCGAGGCGCGGTTGCTGGGGGAGTACGCCGCGCTGACCCCGCTCGCCGGGCCGGCCGCCCTCGTGACCGCCGTCGCCGCCGACGCGCTCCAGCTGCGCCGCACCCTCGACGAGGCCTTGCGTCTGCTGGGCTGAAGCCTCCGTGAAACGAGCGTCACCGCTCAACGGACAACGATGTTCCGGTTATCGGATTGGCAAAAAAGACACTTCGCCCCTGTTCTCAGGTGCCTCACAGCCGAAAGGATCCCCCGTACTGACCACGACGACAGTAGGGGGAGAACTCTCTTGAGAGGTATGAGAAAGGTGACGGCGTTCGGCTCGGCCGGAGCGCTCGTCACCGCGACACTCATAGCCGGTGCCGTCGCGGCTCCGACGGCCAACGCGGAATCCCGCCACGGTCGGAACAGTCACGTCAGCCAGACCCGCGGCGCCGAGATCGCCGCCGCCCGGGCGGCCAAGGCCGGCATCGACTGGCAGGACTGTCCGGCGGACTGGGGGATCGCGAAGCCCATCCAGTGCGGCTGGGTCACTGTGCCGCTCGACTACGCGAAGCCCGACGGCAAGAAGATCAAGCTCGCCGTCGACCGCATCGGCAACACCGGCACCAAGGCGGAGCGCCAGGGCGCCCTCGTCTACAACCCGGGCGGCCCCGGCGGCTCCGGACTGCGCTTCCCGACCCGGGTCACCAACAAGAACCCGCTGTGGGTCAACACCTCGAAGGCGTACGACTTCGTGGGCTTCGACCCGCGCGGTGTCGGCCACTCGGCGCCCATCTCCTGCATCGACCCGCAGGAGTTCGTGAAGGCGCCCAAGATGGATCCGGTGCCGGACTCCGAGGCCGACAAGCGCGTCCAGCGCAAGCTCGCCGCCGAGTACGCGGACGGCTGCGCCGAGCGCAGCGGCGAGATGCTGCCGCAGATGACGACCCCGAACACCGTCCGTGACCTCGACGTCATCCGGGCCGCGCTCGGCGAGAAGAAGCTCAACTTCCTCGGCGTCTCGTACGGCACGTACATCGCCGCCGTCTACGGCACGCTCTACCCGGACCACGTACGCCGCATGATCGCGGACAGCGTCGTCAACCCGTCGCGCGAGAAGATCTGGTACGAGGCCAACCTCGACCAGGACGTCGCCTTCGAGATGCGCTGGAAGGACTGGCAGGACTGGGTCGCCAAGAACGACGCCTCCTTCCACCTCGGCGACACGCGTGCCAAGGTCCAGGACCAGTGGCTGAAACTGCGTGCCACTGCCAAGAAGAACCCCATCGGCGGGGTCGTCGGCCCGGCCGAGCTCATCGGCTTCTTCCAGAGCG
The DNA here is from genome assembly GCF_018070025.1 of Streptomyces liliiviolaceus. Classification (NCBI taxonomy): domain Bacteria; kingdom Bacillati; phylum Actinomycetota; class Actinomycetes; order Kitasatosporales; family Streptomycetaceae; genus Streptomyces; species Streptomyces liliiviolaceus. The sequence continues at coordinate 640,308 of NZ_JAGPYQ010000002.1, read as the reverse complement.
CGCCCTACTACGACTCGTCGTGGGTGCCGGTCGCCACCGTCTTCAGCAAGTACGTCGCCGGTGACACCCAGGCGCTCGTCGACGCCGCCGCGCCCGACCTGACCGACACCGCGGGCAACATCGCCTCGGAGAACGGCAACGCCGTCTACACGGCCGTCGAGTGCACCGACGCCAAGTGGCCCACCAGCTGGAAGAAGTGGGACCGCGACAACAGCAAGCTGCACAAGAACTACCCGTTCATGACCTGGGCCAACGCCTGGCTGAACCTGCCGTGCGCCACCTGGCCCGCCAAGCAGCAGACCCCGCCGACCGTGAAGACCGGCAAGGGCCTGCCGCCCGTCCTGATCGTGCAGTCCACGCGTGACGCCGCCACCCCGTACGAAGGCGCCGTCGAACTGCACAAGCGGTTCAAGGGCTCCCGTCTCATCACCGAGAAGGACGCGGGCTCGCACGGCGTGACGGGGCTGGTCAACCCGTGCATCAACGAGAAGGTGGACACCTACCTGCTCACCGGCAAGGTCGGCGCGGCCGACGTGACGTGCACCCCGCACGCCACGCCCAAGCCGTAGCGGCCGGCAACGACAGCCGGTAACGACAGAAAGAGGGGGGCGGCCGTCCGACGGCCGCCCCCCTCCCATGTCCTGAGCCTCAGGCGTCAACGCTGCGGCAGGCGCGGGAACTTGCGGGACTTCGCCTTCTCGGCGGCTTCCTCCGCCTTCACCTCGGCCGCGTAACGGTCCACGTACTCCTGCTCGGAGAGCGTCAGGATCGCGTACATGATCTCGTCGGTGATGGCGCGCAGGATCGCCTTCTCGTTCTCCATGCCCGCGTAGCGGGAGAAGTCGAGGGGTTCCCCGAAGCGGATCGCCACCGGGTGGATCTTGGGGATCTTGCGGCCGGGGGGCTGGGCCTCGAAGGTGCCGATCATCGCGCACGGGATGACGGGGACCTCGGCCCTGAGCGCCATCACCGCGACGCCCACCTTGCCCTTGTAGAGACGGCCGTCGTGCGAGCGGGTCCCCTCCGGGTAGATGCCGAGCAGTTCGTCCTTGCTCAGGACGCCGAGTCCTTCACGGATCGCCGCCTTGCCCGCCTCCTTGCCGGAGCGGTCCACCGGGATCTGCCCGGCGCTGCGGAAGAAGAACGCCGTCAGCCGGCCCTTGATGCCGGGGCCCGTGAAGTACTCGGCCTTGGCGAGGAACGTGATGCGGCGCTTGAGGATCGCCGGCATCAGGAAGTGGTCCGAGAACGACAGGTGATTGCCCGCGACGATGGCCGCTCCCGTCGCCGGTACGTGCTCCAGCCCCTCGATCCGGGGCCGGAAGACCAGCCGCAACAGCGGTCCCAGGATCACGTACTTGAGAACGTAGTAGAACAACGGGTCGCTCCTCGCGTCGCCGGATCGACCGGACAGGTCCTGGCTGGTCAAACAGGTGTGCTGCGGGACGCCAGTGTAGGTGCAGGCCTGGCCCTCTGTAACCGCCCCTGATCGGACTCATGCGGGACCGGTGTCCCCGGGGCGCACCACCCGTCGGCGCGCCCGCGCCTCTTCAGGGGCGCGGGGAACTGCGCGGACGGCCCCCACCGGGCCGCACGTGACATACGACCCGCGGTACGCCATCCCTGGGCGGGGTGCGGTGGTCGTGCGTCGGGTGCGGGCCGGTGGGGGCTTGTCGCGCCGTTCCCCGCGCCCCTAAGGGCGAAAAGACTGCGCCGTTCCCCGCGCCCCTAAAAGCGCAAGGACTGCGCCGTTCCCCGTGACCCTAGAGCGAGCCGGTGCGCAGGACTGTTTCCAGGGTGCTCAGCGCCATGCGCAGGTCCTCGTTCGTGATCGTCAGGGGCGGGGCCAGCCGGATCGTGGAGCCGTGGGTGTCCTTCACCAGAATCCCCTCGCGCATCAGCGACTCGCTGATCTCACGGCCCGTGCCGATGGCGGGGTCGATGTCCACGCCCGCCCACAGCCCGCGCGCCCGGAACCCGCGGACCCCCTTGCCCACGAGGGCCGACAGGCCGTCCCGCAGCAGCACGCCCGCCTCCTGCGCGCGGCGCTGGAACTCGCCCGTCTCCAGCAGTTCCACCACGGCGGAGCCGACCGCCGCGGCCAGCGGGTTGCCGCCGAACGTCGAGCCGTGCTCGCCCGGCCGCAGCACCTGGAGCACCTCGCGCCGCGCGACCACCGCGGAGACCGGCACGATGCCGCCGCCGAGCGCCTTGCCGAGCAGCACCACGTCCGGGACGACGTCCTCGTGCTCGACGGCCAGCGTGCGGCCCGTACGGCCGAGGCCCGACTGGATCTCGTCGGCGATGAAGAGGCACCCCGTCCGCGCGGTCAGCTCGCGCACACCCCGCAGATAGCCGTCGTCCGGGATCACGACCCCCGCCTCGCCCTGGATGGGCTCGATCAGCACGGCCGCGGTCGTCTCGTCGATCGCCGCTTCGAGCGCCGCGAGATCGTTGTACGGGACCACCCGGAACCCCGGTGTGAACGGGCCGAACCCGGCGCGGGCGCTCTCGTCGGTGGAGAAGCTGACGATGGTCGTCGTACGTCCGTGGAAGTTGTCGGCGGCCACGACGATCGTCGCCCGGTCGGCGGGGACGCCCTTGACCTCGTACGCCCACTTGCGCGCGACCTTGACGGCGCTCTCCACGGCCTCGGCGCCCGTGTTCATCGGCAGCACCATGTCCAGGCCGGTCAGCGCGGCGACCGACTCGGCGAACGCGGCCAGCCGGTCGTTGTGGAAGGCGCGCGAGGTCAGCGTCAGCTGGTCGAGCTGGCGGTGTGCGGCCTCGATCAGGGCCGGGTGGCGGTGCCCGAAGTTGAGCGCCGAGTAACCGGCCAGCATGTCGAGATAGCGGCGGCCCTCCACGTCCTCGACCCAGGCACCCTCGGCGCGGGCCACGACCACGGGCAGCGGGTGGTAGTTGTGCGCGAGGACCGGCTCCTCGGCGCGGATCAGCTCGGCGGACGAGCGCAGGGAACGGCTGGGCGCGACAGTCATGAGCGGATCTCCTGTGTGCAGCACTTGATGCCGCCGCCGGCCTTCTGGAACTCCGACAGGTCGACGGGGACGGGAACGTAGCCGTGGCGGTCGAGCTCGCCGGCCAGGGCCTCCGCGCGCGGCGCGATGAAGACGTGGCGGCCGTCCGAGACGGAGTTCAGCCCGAACACCATCGCGTCCTCACGGGTGGCGATCACCGCGTCCGGGAACAGCAGACGGAGTACTTCACGGCTGCCCGCGGAGAACGCCTCCGGGTAGTACGCGATGTTCGCCTCGGGGCCGTCGTCGAGCACGAACAGCGCGGTGTCGAGATGGTAGAAGCGCGGGTCCACCAGCGTGAGGCTGACCGTGGGGACGCCGAAGTACTCCTGCACCTCGTGATGGGCGGACCGTGCCGTACGGAACCCGGTGCCGGCCAGCAGATGGCGGCCGGCGAACACCAGGTCGCCCTCGCCCTCGCACACCGACTCGGGCTGGTGGACGTCGAAGCCCGCGCTCTTGAACCACGTCTCGTACGCGCTCGACTCCGGGCGGCGCTGCGGCGCGTGGAAGAGCGAGCCGAAGACCCGGCCGGCCACGACCAGCGCCGAGTTCGCGGCGAAGACCATGTCGGGCAGACCGGCGACCGGCTCCACGCTGTCGACGGTGTGACCGTGGGCGCGGTAGGCGGAGATCAGCTCCGCCCACTGGCCCCGGGCCAGATCGACGTCGACCTGTGTGTCCTCATGCATCCAGGGATTGATGGCGTACTGCACGGCGAAGTGTCTGGGTTCGCAGACCAGAAACCGCCTGGGGCGCGGCACACGACTCATGGGCACAGAGGGGTTCCTCCGCTTTCCTGAGGTGTCGGGTGGGATGCCTCAACGGTAGAAAACGAGGGAGCGGCGCGACAAGAATCGAGGATTGCGCGCTACCGCAGAAATGCTGCGTCTTGTGGCCGTTCGGCGCACGATCAGTGCGTGATTCACCCGAACGGGTGGAGGAACGCCGGGTTCAGGCCTCCGGAGCCGGCTGGTTCGCCCCCGCCTCCGGGCTCTCCGGCAGCAGATGCGACAGCACCATGAAACTGACCGTCTTGCGGATGAACGGCTCCACCCGGATCCGCTCCAGCACCTCCTCGAAGTGCTCCACGTCCCGCGCCCGTACATGCAGCAGCGCGTCCGCCCCACCGGTCACCGTCATCGCGGCCGTGATCTCCGGATGGTTGCGCACCACCTCCGCGAGCCGCCGCGGCGGCGCCGCGCCCTCGCAGTACACCTCCACGTACGCCTCGGTGCGCCACCCCAGCGCCGCCGGCTTCACCGTCGCCGTGAAGCCCGTGATCACACCCGTCTCGCGCAACCGGTCGGCCCGGCGCTTGACCGCGGTGGCGGACAGCCCGATGGCCGCGCCGATCTCGGCGAAGCTCGTGCGGGCGTTCGCCATCAGAGCCGTGACGATCTTCCGGTCGAGATCGTCGAAAGGCGCGGACACGGGTCTCATGCGGGCACTGTATCCAGGGACGATCCGGTGAGGTTCCCGCGCCGACGACCTTGCCCGCCGCATGTGCAGGCGCGCGGATTGCTCCTACACTCCGGGTTCATGCTGCGCGCCCTCGCCGTCGACGACGAACCGCCCTCCCTCGAAGAGCTGCTCTATCTGCTGGACGCCGATCCACGGGTGAGCAGCGTCGAGGGCGCGAGCGACGCCACGGCGGCGCTGCGGCGCATCAACCGGGCCCTGGACAGCGGTCCCGACGGCGCCGAGGGCATCGACGTCGTCTTCCTCGACATCCATATGCCGGGCCTCGACGGACTCGACATGGCCCGGCTGCTCGCCGGGTTCGCCAAGCCGCCGCTCGTCGTGTTCGTCACCGCCCACGAGGGGTTCGCCGTCCAGGCCTTCGACCTCAAGGCCGTCGACTACGTCCTGAAGCCGGTCCGCAGGGAGCGCCTCGCCGAGGCCGTGCGCCGGGCCGTCGAGCAGAGGGACGCCGCCCCGCTGATCCCCGTGCACGAGCCCGACCCGGACCACATATCCGTCGAGCTGGGCGGGGTCACCCGGTTCGTCGCCGTCGAGGACATCACCCATGTCGAGGCCCACGGGGACTACGCGCGGCTGCACACCGACCAGGGCAGCCACCTCGTGCGCATCCCGCTGTCCACCCTGGAGGAGCGCTGGCGCTCGCGCGGTTTCGTCCGCATCCACCGCCGCCATCTCGTCGCTCTCGGTCACATCAGCGAACTCCGTCTGGACGCGGGTACGGTGAGCGTCCTGGTCGATTCGGTCGAACTCCAGGTCAGCCGCCGCCACGCACGGGAACTGCGGGACCTGCTGATGCGCCGGACCGCGAGCTGAGGAGGCGGAGTTGCCCCACGACCCCACCGACCGGCGCGTGCCCGCCGACCGCCGGGTTTCCACCGACCGCCGGGTCGTCGTCACCGGCCCGCCGCGTCGTACGCGCCCGCTGAGCCGTTCCCGGCCGCGGACCGAGATCGACGAGCAGACCACGCTCGGCCACACCTACGTCCGCTCCCTGATGCGCAGCCAGCTGCGGGCCGCGCTCACCGTCTTCGCCGTGCTCATCCTCCTCGTGGGCCCGCTGCCGCTGGTGTTCACCGTGCTGGGGGACAGTTCGAGCCTCGAATGGTTCGTGCTCGGCTTCTGTGTCTACCCGCCGCTGGTGCTGCTCGCCGGGTGGTACGTGCGCCGCGCCGACCGCAACGAGAAGGACTTCGTCCGTCTCGTGGAGGACCGCTGAGCACGTGAACGAGAACTACGCCGTTCCGGCGGTCGCCCTGGTGGTCGTCGCGACCGTCTTCGTCGGCGCCTTCGGCCTGCGCATATCCCGCACCACCTCCGACTTCTACGTGGCCTCGCGCACGGTCGGCCCCCGGCTGAACGCGGCCGCCATCAGCGGCGAGTACCTCTCCGCCGCCTCCTTCCTCGGCATCGCGGGCCTCGTCCTCGTGCAGGGCCCGGACATGCTCTGGTACCCGGTCGGCTACACCGCCGGCTACCTCGTCCTGCTGATCTTCGTCGCGGCCCCGCTGCGCCGCTCCGGCGCGTACACCCTGCCGGACTTCGCCGAGGCGCGGCTCGCCTCGCAGGCCATGCGGCGGCTGGCCGGAGCCTTCGTCGTCGGGGTCGGCTGGCTGTACCTGCTGCCCCAGCTCCAGGGCGCGGGACTGACCCTGAACGTGCTCACCGGGGCGTCCAAGTCCCTCGGCGGTGTCATCGTCGCGGTCGTCGTGGTGGCGACCGTCGCCGCGGGCGGTATGCGCAGCATCACCTTCGTCCAGGCCTTCCAGTACTGGCTCAAGCTCACCGCCCTGCTCGTCCCCGCGCTCTTCCTCGTCCTCGCCTGGCAGGACGACGGGGCGCCGCGCCACGCCTTCGACGAACCGGCGACGTTCCGCGAACACCGGGTCGTACGCATCGACGCCGGACTCGACCTGAAGCTCGCCGGGCCGCTGACCGTCACCGCGGACGGCACGGTCGACGGCGTGCGGTACGAGGAGCGGCAGGTCAGGCTGCCCGCGGGCGTCCACCGCATCGAGCGGGGCACCCGGCTGTCCTTCAGCAAGGGCGACCCCGTGCCCGTCGCCGACCGCGGCGACAACGGCGGCATGTCCACCTCGCTCGCCGCGGGCCGCGAGGAACGGCCGCTGTACGCCACGTACGGGCTGATCCTCGCCACCTTCCTCGGCACCATGGGGCTGCCGCACGTCGTCGTGCGCTTCTACACCAGCCCGCACGGCGTGGCCGCCCGCCGCACGACCGTCGCCGTGCTCGGCCTGATCGGCTTCTTCTACCTGCTGCCGCCCCTCTACGGCGCCCTGGGCCGCCTGTACGCCCCCGAGCTGACCCTCACCGGGGACGCGGATGCCGCCGTGCTGCTGCTGCCCGACCGGGTCGTCGGCGGGCTCGGCGGGGACCTGCTCGGCGCGCTGGTGGCCGGCGGGGCCTTCGCCGCGTTCCTGTCCACCGCCTCGGGGCTGACCATGGCCGTGGCGGGCGTGCTCACCCAGGACGTGCTGCCCTCCCGCGGCGTACGGCACTTCCGCCTCGGCACGGTCCTGTCCATGATCGTGCCGCTCGCGGCGAGCATGCTCGTGGGCGGACTGCCGGTCGCCGACGCCGTGGGGCTCGCCTTCGCGGTGTCCGCCTCGTCGTTCTGCCCGCTGCTCGTCCTCGGCATCTGGTGGCACCGGCTCACCCCGCCCGGTGCGGCGGCCGGGATGCTCGTCGGCGGCGGCTCGGCGCTCCTCGCGGTCGCGGCCACCATGGCCGGCTTCCCCGGGACGGGCTCGCTGCACGCGCTGCTCGCCTGGCCCGCGCTGTGGTCGGTGCCGCTGGGCTTCCTCACCATGGTGCTGGTGTCGCTGGCGACGCACCGGCGCGTACCGGCCGGGACCGCGGCCATCCTCGCCCGCTTCCATCTCCCGGAGGAACTCGCCGGGGGACAGGTACGCCCCGAGACCAAGGGGAGCACGGAGATCAAGGGGAGCACGGAGATCAAGGGGAGCACGGACACCAAGGGGACCAAGGGGAGCAAGGAGATCAAGGCGTGAGCGGATTCCTGGCGGGACTCTGCGTGGCCGTGCTGCCGCTGCTCGCGGCCGGCTTCTGGTTCGGCCGGCGCACCGCGCACTCGCCGAGCCCCGGCGGCCTCGGCACCCCCGTCGAGCACGCCACCTTCGAGACCCTGCACACCGCGTCGCTCGCCGCGCCCCCGCTGCGCGCGGGCCTCACGGGGGAGACGGCCCGCAAGTCCGCGCGACGGCTGCGCACCCTGCTCGGCACCGACGCGCTCTGCCTCACCGACCAGGAGACCGTGCTGGCCTGGGAGGGCGCCGGCGAGCACCACCGGGAACAGATCATGGAACGGATCGGCGGCCCCCTGGAGACCGGCCGCGGGGAGGCCTTCCGACTCGTCTGCGACGAGCCCTACTGCCCGCTGCGCTGGGCCGTCGTCGCCCCGCTCACCGTCGACGACCGGGTGTACGGGGCGCTCGTCGCCTGCGCGCCCCGCGAGTCCGCCGTGCTCGTACGGGCCACCGGGGAGGTCGCCCGCTGGGTGTCGGTCCAGCTGGAACTCGCCGACCTCGACCAGTCCCGCACCCGGCTGATCGAGGCCGAGATCAAGGCGCTGCGGGCCCAGATATCCCCGCACTTCATCTTCAACTCGCTCGCGGTGATCGCCTCGTTCGTCCGCACCGACCCCGAGCGGGCCCGCGAACTGCTCCTGGAATTCGCCGACTTCACCCGCTACTCGTTCCGCAGGCACGGCGACTTCACCACCCTCGCCGACGAACTCCACGCCATCGACCACTACTTGGCACTGGTACGGGCCCGCTTCGGCGACCGGCTCTCCGTGACCCTGCAGATCGCGCCCGAGGTGCTGCCGGTGACCCTGCCCTTCCTCTGTCTGCAGCCGCTCGTCGAGAACGCCGTGAAGCACGGTCTGGAGGGCGGCACGGTCAAGGTCGACAAGAGCCGTATCAGCATCACCGCTCAGGACGCCGGCGCCGAGGCGCTCGTCGTCATCGAGGACGACGGCCCGGGCATGGACCCCGGCCGGCTGCGCCGCATCCTGGCGGGGGAGACCGACCCCTCGGACGGCATCGGTCTGTCGAACGTCGACGACCGGCTGCGGCAGGTCTACGGGGACGACTACGGCCTCGTCATCGAGACCGCCCCGGGCGCGGGCATGAAGATCACCGCCCGGTTGCCGAAGTACCAGCCGGGCGTGCACTCGGCGGGGCCGCTCACCCGCGAATGAGCCGTTCCCGACCCGATCCCGCGCGGACGAATCCCCCGGGAGTCAGCCGAGGGGCCTCCCGGGGAACCGGTCGCGCGGTACCTCAGGTGGGCCGGGAGGCCACCATCGCCAGGGTGATCAGGCCGAGCACCACCCAGCCGAACCACAGCCAGCCGCTGCTGCCGAGCGCCACCGTGTAGGCGGTGACCATCACCAGACCGCCGACGGTGAGCACTCCCATGGTCTTCGTGGAACCGGGCATCGCAACACCCTCCTCATGGTTCGTCCTTCTCCATGGTGCCCCCGTCCCTGCGAATTGCAGTGCAGACGACGAAATGAGTGCCGGAGGTCCAGGCGCTGTTGCCCACCCAGGACGAGCCCGTATAGACGTTCGGGTCGTAGCCGTAGTCGTTGGGCGGCACCTCCTCCTGGCAGACCGTGGTGGCCTGCCGCCTGGCCTGGTCGAGGGTCGTGTCCGGGCTCATGCGGTGGAAATCGAGCACCTGCTCCTTGTGCGGGCCCTGGCACGAGACGAGTTTGGCCACGTTGTCGTTGATCCGGTTCAGGCAGTCCCGCTTCTGCATGGTGGCCGTGTCGCGGAACCGCATTCCGGCGGGGCGGCGGTTCCCGATCGGCCCGAACAGCGGCTTGCCGCGCGCGTCGAGCACCAGACAGGCCACACGGTGGTCGGCGGCCTCGAAACCGTCGGAGGTCGGCACGGCGGCGTACGAGCGGACGTCCGCGAGCTTCTTGCGGGTCTCCTCGGTGCGCTGCTCGCACCGGGTGGCGCCGGCCGAGCGGGCGTCCTGGGCGGACGCCACCTCGAACACGGCCATCACCTGCCCGTACGTCTCCTCGCTGAGGCACTTCACGACCCGCAGTTCCGGGTCCCCGACGAAGGGGGCGCCGGTCCACCGCGTCGCGACGCAGTTCCCGTCGACGAGCGGCTCGGACAGCCCGACGGCGTCCCCGTACGGCTTGGCGTCACCGTCCCCCGGCAGGTTCGCCATGGCGTACCAGGCCCCGCCGCCCGCGAGGGCCAGCCCCAGCGCGGTCGCCAGTACGGCCGTCCGGACGCGGTTGCGCGGCCGGCGGCGCCGCCCGGGGGCCGCCGGGGGAGGGCCGAAGCCCTGCCCGCCGGACCACGGGCCCGGAACCTGCCCCGAGGGCCAGGCGTGGGGGACCTCCTGGCGAGGAGGCAGTGAGGACGACTGCTGCGCGGCGGACGGCGCGTACCACTGCGGGCCGCCCGTGCGGCTCTGCGGGGGCTCGGGAGCCGGGGGAGTGCGGGGTGCGGCCGTATGGGTGATCCCGCCCGCCCACGGAGGCTCCGAGCCGGGGTCGAGCTGGGTCCGGGGATGCGGCTGGGGCGTCAGGATCGCGGACAGCGCCGCCTCGGTCTCCTCGGCGGTGATCCGGCGGACCGGGTCCTTGGTGAGCATCGCCGACAGCAGCGGCTCCAGGGCGCCCGCGTGGAGCACGGGCCGCGGCTCCTCCAGGACGACGGCGGTCAGCGCCGCCAGCCCCGACTCACGGTCGAAGGGCCCGTACCCCTCGACGGCGTAGTAGAGCGTGCAGCCCAGCGAGAACAGGTCCGCGGCCGCGGTGGGCGGCCCGCCCTGGGCCCGCTCGGGTGCCAGATAGCCGGCGGTGCCCACCAGCGCGGAGGTCAGCGTGTACCGGGTCTCGTCGCCGTCGGGCTGCACGGAGATGCCGTAGTCGGTGAGTAGGACACGGGCGTACGGCGATCCGGTGCGGTCCGGGGCCAGGAGGATGTTGGCGGGCTTCACGTCCCGGTGCATGACCCCGCGCTCGTGCCCGGCCGTCAGCGCGTCCAGCACGGCGAGCCCGATGCGCGCGCACTCGGCGGGGGCCACGGCCCCGCGCTGGGCGACCAGGGCGCTCAGATCCAGCGCCCCGGCCACGTACTCCATCACGATCCAGGGCAGGCCCTCGTGCTCCAGGACGTCGTGCACGGTCACGACGTGCGGGTGGCCGCGCAGCCCCGCCGCGTGCCGGGCCTCGGCACGGGCCCGGGCCACCCGGGCCGAGCGGTCGTGGTCCGCCTCGCCCGGGTCGCGGAACACGATCTCCTTGAGCGCGACCTCGCAGGCCAGCCGCTGGTCGTACGCGAGCCAGACATGGCCCATGCCGCCACTGCCCAGCCGGTTCAGCAGGAGGTAGCGGCCGGCGATGACCCGGCCGACTCCCGACTGCGGTGATCCTGATGCCATCCGGTCACTCCCGGGGTTCTGCTCCTGGTGGGCCTACGCCGGGCCCTGGTCCGCCTCGCCGGTGCCCGACCCGCCGGACGGGGCGGGTCCGCTCGCCACCGGCTCGCTCGCCGGTTCGCTGAGCGTGGGCTCCATCGAGGTGGGGCCGGTGGACGGAGGGTCCGCGGACGTGGGGTCGGCGGACGTGGGGTCGGCCGTGGGCGGCGTACTGGTCACGGTCGGGGCGGAGGTCGAGGAGGCCGGTGGCGGCGGTGGCTCCTCGACCGGCGTGGACTCGGTGACGGTGGGGGTGGTGCCGGCGGGCGAGGACGCCGTCCCGCCACCGGGCGTCGTCGAACCCGTGCCCGCCGACGTCCCGCCACCGGGCTCGGACTCCTTGCCCGACGGGGTCCCCTTGCCCGGAGCCGACCCGGTGCCCTTGTCCGATGGCGAGGTCGACCTGTCCGACGGCGACCTGGGTCCGTCCGAAGGAGACTTCGGCTCGTCCGAGTCCGCGTCCACGCTCAGCGTCACGGCCTCCCCGAACGCCAGCGGCGTCCCGGCTCCGGGCGTCGAACCGGTCACCGCCGCGTCACCCGGCGGCAGCTCGTCCCCCTCGTACGCCACGGCCAGGCCCAGCCGGGCCAGCTCCTGCCCGGCCCGGTCGAAGGTCATGCCCACCACGGCCGGCACCTCGTGCTCCCGCGTCGCGTCGAAGGTGCTGTCCTGCTCACCGGAGGTGCCGACGGGCCGCTCGATGGCCGTGTCGGGGTCGTCCACGTCGAGGAGCGCGATCCGCTTCAGCGGCTGCGGCGCGGGCTTGACGGTCACCACGGCGGACTTCTCGTAGCCCGCCCACTTCTTGTTGCCGTCCTCGAACTTGACCGAGATCTTCTCCGGATCCTTGTCGAAGGACTTCAGTGGATTTCCGCAGGAGCACTTCACGGCGGGAAGTCCCTGGTCGTTCACCAGAACAGCCACCCCCGCCTCAAGAAGCGAGTCGTAGGGGACCGCTTTGCCTTTCTTGTAGTCATGGTTCTTCACGAGGGTGTCGTGACGCAGCAGGACCGGTGTGAGGTCGTCGAGGTACTCCTCGATCCGATCAGGCGTAATACCCACGATCCGCGCCCATTCCCGGGCTTTTTGTCGATTCTCGGGATCGGTGAGGAAATCCTTGAGCCGCTCGATGTCACAGACCTGCTGGTCGCGTGTGCCCCCGTACAGACCGGGGGTGTTGCCCTGCTGCAGACCGCTGTGCGCCTCCTGGGGCGCCAGCCCCTTGCGGTCCTTGCCCAGCGAGCCGTCCTCTTCGAAGAAAGGTGCGAGTGACGGTATTCCGGCTGCGACCGCCCGCACCGCGAACAGACGCTGTTCGGTGCATCCGCTGAGGATCAGCGCAGCGACGAGCAGCACGGCGAGCCTTCGGACGACCGTTTTCCCGGTCCTCAGCACGCATGCGTGAATTGTCATGACCGCTCCCCCCGGCGGCGGTTCCCCCGAACCCTGCAGAACGGAAGCAGGGTGTCACGCGCCATGCTACTGAATGGAAAAGCCTTTCAGTCAAGGGAAATCAGCAGAGTGCGCGAAGTGGCCGAAAGGCAGAAAGAGGTGGGAATAAACTCAGTGACTGCGTGCGTCGAGTGAGGCCAGATAGGCGTTGTACGCCTCAAGTTCCTTGTCGCCGTCACGGTCCGCGGCCCGGTCCGAACGCCGCGCCTGCCGCTGGTCGGAGCGGTACCACTGGAAGAGCAGGGCCAGCAGCACGAGCACGGAGGGGATCTCGCTGAACGCCCAGGCGATGCCGCCCGCCGCGGTCTGGTCGGAGAGCGCGTCGATGCCCAGCGAGGCCGCCGGGTTCTTGTACGTCTCGACCATCGGCTCGGACGCCATCATCAACGCGATCCCGAAGAACGCGTGGAACGGCATACCGGCGAACAGCTCCAGCATCCGCATCAGATAACCGGGCCGGTGCGGGCCGGGGTCGACGCCCATGATCGGCCAGAAGAACACCAGGCCGACGGCGAGGAAGTGGCACATCATCGCGATGTGCCCGGTCTTCGAGTCCATCAGGAAGTCGAAGATCGGCGAGAAGTACAGCGCGTAGAGGCTGGCGATGAAGAGCGGGATCGTGAACGCGGGATGCGTGACGACCCGCATGAACCTGCTGTGCAGCAGCATCAGGAGCAGCTCGCGCGGCCCCTTGCGGCCGCGTCCCGCGGTCGGCAGCGCGCGCAGTGCCAGGGTGATCGGCGCGCCGAGCAGGATCAGGATCGGCGACAGCATGCTGATCACCATGTGCTGCACCATGTGCACGCTGAACATGACCATGCCGTAGTCGTTCAGCCCGGTGCACAGGACGAGCAGGACGGTCAGGACGCCCACGACGAACGCCACGGTCCGCCCGACCGGCCACGCGTCACCGCGCCGCACCAGCCGCGCCACACCCCACCCGTACAGGGCGAGCCCCACCAGGCAGGCGACGAGGAAGAACGGGTCCGGGGACCATTCGAGCCCCCGCCCCAGCGTGAACGGCGGCAGATCCATGGATGTGCCGTGCCCGCTGTGATCCATCCGCCGGCTCCTGTTTCGTACGGGTTGCGCGCTGTCTGTCCCCACAGACTAGAACCGCCCCCGGTCGGGCCCACGACCGGGGGCGGGTTCGTTTTCAGGGGCGCGGGGAACTGCGGGCTCAGCCACGACGAACCCGCGGCCTACGAACCCCCGCAGCTCTCCCGGCCGCGCGTCAGAGCACGGTCTCCGCTTCCGCGTACCGCGAATCCGGCACGGTCTTCAGCGTCTCGACCGCCTCCGCGAGCGACACCATCACGATGTCGGTCCCCCGCAGCGCGGTCATGTGCCCGAACTCACCCCGGTGCACGGCCTCCACCGCATGCCACCCGAACCGCGTGGCGAGCACGCGGTCGTACGCGGTCGGCGTCCCCCCGCGCTGGACGTGCCCGAGGATCACCGGCCGGGCCTCCTTGCCGAGGCGCTCCTCCAGCTCGATGGAGAGCTGCCGGGCGATGCCCGCGAACCGCTCGTGCCCGTAGACGTCCTTGCGGCCCTCGTCGTAGGTCATCGTGCCCTCGCGGGGCTTCGCGCCCTCCGCGGCGACGACGATGGCGAACTTCTTGCCCGCGGAGAAGCGTTCGCCGACCTTCGCGGCCAACTCCGCGATGTCGAAGGGACGTTCCGGCACGACGATCGCGTGGGCGCCCGCGGCCATGCCGGAGTGCAGCGCGATCCAGCCGGTGTTGCGGCCCATGACCTCGACGATCAGGACGCGCTGATGGGACTCGGCGGTGGTCTTCAGCCGGTCCAGGGCCTCGGTCGCGACCCCCACGGCCGTGTCGAACCCGAAGGTGACGTCCGTGACGGCGATGTCGTTGTCGATGGTCTTCGGCACGCCGACGATCGGCAGTCCGCTGTCCGACAGGAGGCGGGCGGCCTTGAGCGTGCCCTCGCCGCCGATCGGGATGATCGCGTCGAGCCCCAGCTCCTCGACATGGCCCCGGGCCCGCTCCACCCCGTCGCGCAGATGCGCGGGCTGGACCCGGGAGGAGCCGAGGATCGTGCCGCCGCGAGCCAGGATGCCGCTCACCGCGTCGAGGTCGAGCTTGAGGTAGTCGCCTTCGAGGAGGCCCTTCCAGCCGTCCCGGAAGCCGATGACCTCGTCGCCGTGGTCGACGACGGCACGGTGTACGACGGACCGGATGACGGCGTTCAGACCGGGGCAGTCGCCACCGGACGTGAGGACACCAATGCGCATAGTCCGGAATACCTTCTCAACGTGGACCGGGAACCGGACCACGCTGTCCGGCAGGACGCCGCCACCCTACCGGCGGCAGGGGGCGGCTCCGCACTGTGCGTCCGCCTGCTGGACGTGCCCGCTCACCTGTGCGGGCACGTCACCGGATGGGCTGTCCCGGCGGGCTCAGGCAGGCTGCTGAGCAGCCTGGATGCGCTCGTTCCGCAGTGCCTCGTACCACCGGTCGTCGATCGGCGGCAGCGCGTTCACATCGAGCGCCAGCTTGAGCAGCAGATCCGCGATCAGCGGGTTACGGGCCAGCACGGGCCCGTGCATGTACGTCCCGAAGACCGTGTCGTTGTACGCGCCCTCCGTGCCGTCGCCCGTGCCGTTGCCCTTGCCCAGCCGCACGTTCGCGAAGGGGCGGGCGGTGGGGCCCAGGTGCGTGATGCCCTGGTGGTTCTCGAAGCCGGTCAGCGGCGGCAGTCCGAGGCGCGCGTCGATGTCGCCCAGCACGTCGCCGACGCACCGCTCGCCCTCGCCGCGGGTGGAGTGCACGTCGAGCAGCCCGAGGCCCGGCTCGCGCTGGCCCAGGTCGTTGATGAACTCGTGGCCGAGGATCTGGTAGCCCGCGCACACCGAGAACACGATCGCGCCGTTGCCGACCGCGCGGTGCAGACCGCCGTCGCGGCGCAGCCGCTCGGCCGCGAGGCGCTGCGGCCGGTCCTCGCCGCCACCGATGAGGTAGATGTCGCCCGAGGTGGGGATCGGCTGGTCGCTGCGTACGTCGAGACGGGCCACGTCCAGACCGCGCTGGCGCGCCCGGCGCTCCACGACGAGCGCGTTGCCCTGGTCGCCGTACGTGCTCAGCAGGTCCGGGTAGATCCACACCAGCCGAAGGCTGTTGTCACTCATTCTCTTCGTCCTCCGGGGTTCAGTTGCCGACACGACGCCTCAGGTCCTGGAAAGCGGTGTAGTTCGCGATGACCTCGATACGGCCGGGCGGCGCCTGCTGCACGGCCTGGTCGAGGTTCTCGCAGACCTGGAACTGCTGGTTCGCGACCTCCAGACGAACGGCGAGGTCCAGCTTGCGGTCGCCCAGCACGAAGATCGGGTGACCGGTGAGCCGGGTGTAGTCGACGTCCCACAGCCAGGAGGTGTCGGTGCCGTCGGCGCCGCGCGCGTTCACCGACAGGATCACCGGGGTCGGCGGCGGGTCGATCAGGGAGAACGTCTCCAGCCAGCCCGCCGGGTTCTTGGCGAGCAGCAGGCGCAGGTCGCGCTGCATGAACTGCACGACGTCGTAGCGTCCGGCCACGGCCTGTACCTGGTACATGCGCTCCAGGGCGACCTGCGGCGGGACGCCGAAGACGGCGGCGACGGCGGCCGACGAGGCGGCGTTCGCCTTGTTGGCGCGGCCCGGCAGCTGGAGGTGGATCGGCCAGGCCGAACCGTGCGGGTCCAGGACGTGGTCCCCGGAGAGCGCCCAGCTGGGCGTGGGACGGCGGAAACCGCAGTCGCCGCAGAACCAGTCGTCGCCGGGGCGCTGCATCACACCGCCGCACGACGGGCAGGACCAGGCGTCGTCCTTCCACATCTGACCGGCGGCCACCCACACCACGTTCGGCGAGGAGGACGCGGCCCAGACGACCAGCGGGTCGTCGGCGTTGGCGACCACGACCGCCTTGGAGCCGGCCAGGCCCTCGCGCCAGTGCTCGGCCATCATGCGGGTCTCGGCCGCGCGGTCGAGCTGGTCGCGCGAGAGGTTGAGCAGGGCGATGCACTTGGGATCCGTGTCCCGTGCCACCCCGGACAGATACTTCTCGTCGACCTCGATGACGGCGAACCGGGAATCGGAACCGCCTGCCAGCGCCGAGGTGATGCCCGCGGGCATGTTCGCGCCCAGCGCGTTCGAGACGACGGGGCCCGCCGCCCGCAGCGCCTCGGCGATCAGCCGCGTCGTGGTGGTCTTGCCGTTCGTGGCCGACACCAGGATGACGTCCAGGTGCTGAGCGAGCCTCGCCAGCAGGTCGGGGTCGAGTTTGAGCGCGACCCGGCCGCCGATCACCGATCCGCTGCCACGGCCTGCGGCACGTGATGCCGCCGCGACCGCTTTGCCCGCTGTCACGGCGAGCTTGGCCCGCGGTGACAGCGGGTCCGAGTTGCCTGCCATCAGTTCCCGATCCTCCTTGCGTACGGCGCCGCGCACTGCCCCCGGCAACGTCTGGCCCTCAGCCTATCGAGATCCACTCGCAGGCCCGAACCGCGGCACCACTGTGACGCCCGCGCGACAGTGAGGACCGTACCCTTGCCGCCATGCGACACGGCTCGATCCCCGGCGCCCGAGGGCGCGTCCTTCCTCTGTCTTTGCTCGGTGACCCCGTGTTGCACACACGGTGTGAAGAAGTTGAGGAGTTCGGTCCTCAACTGGCCCGGCTCGTCGAGGACATGTTCGCGACGATGTACGCGGCAGAGGGGGTCGGGCTGGCCGCCAATCAGGTCGGGGAGTCGTTGCGGGTCTTCGTATACGACTGTCCCGATGACGACGACGTGCGGCATGTGGGGCATGTGGTGAACCCGCGACTGGTCGAGGCGGACGGGGTGGTGCTGCGGGGGCCCGAGGGGTGTCTGTCCCTGCCGGGGCTTGAGGCGGGCACCGAGCGGTTCGACCATGCGGTGGTGGAGGGGGTGTCCATCGACGGGACGCCGGTGCGGGTGCACGGGAGCGGGTGGTTCGCTCGGTGCCTTCAGCATGAGTGCGATCACCTTGACGGTGGGTTGTATGTGGATCGGGTCACGGGGTGGCGTCGGCGGAAGGTGCTTTGGCAGGCGGGGCGCGCCGCTTGGGGGAGTTGAGGGTTCGTTGTCGGGTGCGGCGCCGTCGTGGCTGGTCGCGCAGTTCCCCGCGCCCCTGGGTACCTAGGGGCGCGGGGGACCCCCACCGGCCCGCGCCTCTGAACGGCCCGCGGCCCCCGAAAAATGAACGGCGGTCAGAAGCCCGGGCCGCCCGCCTTGTCGCCCGCGGCTGCCAGGCGGCCCCAGAGGAGGTCGGCCAGGGCCTGGACCAGTTCGGCGCGGGCGCAGGGGCGTTCGCCGAGCCACCAGTCGCCGGCGGCGTGCATCATGCCGACGATGCCGTGGCCCCAGACACGGGCCAACTGCTGGCTGTTCGGGCCGAGATCGACGCGTTCCTCGATGACGTCGGCCAACTCCTCGCCCATGCGGCGCAGAAGGGGGAAGGAGTACGCGCCCATGTCGAAGCCCTGGTCGTTCTGCGGGCCGCCCTCGGAGGGGTGCATCAGGAAGCGGTACACCTGGGGCCGGGCCTCGATCGCCGCGAGGTAGGTGTCGAGCGTGGCCTCCACACGCTCCCGGCGCTCGGCGGGCGCGTCGAGCGCGGCGCGCAGCGCTCCGAGGAGGGCGTCGGTGTGCCGCTTGGCGAGGGCCGCGTAGAGTCCGCCCTTGTCGCCGAAGTGGCGGTAAAGGATCGGCTTGGTGATGCCGGCCTCGGCCGCGATGGCGTTCATCGAAGCGCCGGGGCCGTCGCGGAGCACCACCCGGTCGGCGGCCTCCAACAGCTCGCGCCGTCGGCGGTCGGCGGACCTCTGCTGATCGGTCCGCTGTGTGGTGTCCATGATCTCTCCCCACCCGTGCTGATTCGGTGACGCCTGCGCAACGTAACACCATGCGCCGGCCCTGCCTCGAACGGGCTGCCGACCCGGAACGGGGAGTTGACTTTTACTACCGACCGGTAACAGGCTACCGTTACCGCAAGTAACACGTGAGTGCAGCGCTGGAGGGGACATGGCCGAGTTCACCATGGAGCTCAACGACGAACAGAAGGAGGTGCGGGACTGGATCCACGGCTTCGCCGCCGATGTGATCCGCCCCGCGGCCGCCGAATGGGACGAGCGGGAAGAGACTCCCTGGCCGGTCATCCAGGAGGCCGCGAAGGTCGGCATCTACTCCCTGGACTTCTACGCCCAGCAGTACTTCGACCCCACCGGCCTCGGCATCCCCATGGCCATGGAGGAACTGTTCTGGGGCGACGCGGGCATCGCCCTGTCGATCGTCGGCACCGGCCTCGCCGCGGTGGGCGTCCTCGCCAACGGCACCGAGGAGCAGATCGGCACCTGGATCCCCCAGATGTACGGCGACGCCAACGACGTCAAGGTCGCCGCCTTCTGCTCCTCCGAGCCCGACGCCGGCTCCGACGTCGCCTCGATGCGTACGCGGGCCGTGTACGACGAGGCCAAGGACGAGTGGGTCATCAACGGCACGAAGACCTGGGCGACCAACGGCGGCATCGCCAACGTGCACGTGGTCGTCGCGGTCGTGGACTCCGAACTGGGCTCCAAGGGCCACGCGTCCTTCATCGTCCCGCTGGGCACGCCCGGTCTGTCGCAGGGGCAGAAGTTCAAGAAGCACGGCATCCGCGCCTCGCACACCGCCGAGGTCGTCCTGGAGAACGTCCGCGTTCCCGGCTCCTGCCTGCTCGGCGGCAAGGAGAAGCTCGACGAGCGCCTCGCGCGGGCCCGTGAGCGGGCCAAGGCGGGGGGCGGCGAGCGCCTGAAGAACGCGGCGATGGCCACGTTCGAGGCCTCCCGCCCGGCCGTCGGCGCCATGGCGGTCGGCACCGCGCGGGCCGCGTACGAGGTGGCCCTCGACTACGCGAAGACGCGCGAGCAGTTCGGGCGGCCGATCATCGACAACCAGGGCGTCGCCTTCCAGCTCGCCGACATGCGTACGTCGATCGACGCGGCGCGGCTGCTGGTGTGGCGGGCGTCCTGGATGGCGGTGAGCGGGAAGCAGTTCACGTCCGCGGAGGGGTCGATGTCCAAGCTCTTCGCGAGCGAGACGGCGAAGAAGGTGACCGGGCAGGCGATCCAGATCCTCGGCGGGAACGGGTACACGCGCGAGTATCCCGTCGAGCGGATGCACCGGGACGCGGCGATCTACACGATCTTCGAGGGCACGAGTGAGATCCAGCGGCTGGTGATCGCCCGCACGCTGTCCGGCATGCCGATCCGGTGATGCGTCGGGTGCGGCGCCGTCGTGGCCGGTCGCGCAGTTCCCCGCGCCCCTAGGTACCCAGGGGCGCGGGGAACTGCGCGGGCGACCCCCACCGGTCCGCACCGTGCCGGCGAGCGGACGCTACCCGTGGCGCAACGGCGTCAGCTGCTCGATGTCGTACCGCGACCGCAGCTCCGCGATCGCCGCCACGTCCGGCGAACCCCCCGCGTCAAGAATGCGGAGCAGCTCGTCGAAGTACCGTTCGTGATCCGGTGGCGGCGACGCCTGGAAGAACATCTTCGCCGGACTGTCCGTCGGGTTCGCGAACGCGTGCGGACAGCCCGGCGGCACGACGATCACCGTCCCCGGCGTCGCCCGCACCACCCGGTTGCCCGAACCCGACTGCCAGCGCTGCCAGTTGTCGGGCGTGCGGACCGACGGCTCGAAGGCGAGCACGTCCAGCTCGCCTTCGAGGACGTAGAACAGCTCCTCGCTGCGCGCGTGGACGTGCGCGCCGACGTCGAAGCCGGGCGGCACGACCACCTCGAAGCTGGACGCCGCCCGGGAGTGCGTACCGGTCACCTTGAAGGTCACGTGCTGGGCCGGCGTGCGTACCGTACGGCCGTGCCCCGGTGGCACCAGCAGACCCTCGGGCGGCGTGAGCGCGGTCACCAGGTGACGGGCAGGGCCTCGGGCCCGCGGATCAGCGCGCCGCGCCGCCACGGCACCTCGTCCGCCGAGACGGACAGCCGCAGCGTCGGAATCCGGTCCAGGAGCGTGTTCACCATCAGCTCCGACTCCAGGCGGGCGAGCATGCCGCCCACGCAGTAGTGCGGCCCGTGCCCGAACGCCACATGCGGGTTGGCGGCGCGGTCGAAGTCGATCCGGTCGGGGTCGGGGAAGACGTCCGGGTCCCGGTTGGCGGCCAGGTAGGACACGTAGATGGGGTCGTCCTTCCTGATCCGTACGCCGTGCAGGACGACGTCCTCCGTGGCGATCCGGGAGAGCCCGACGGCGTTGCGGTGCGGGATGTACCGCAGCAGCTCGTCGAGGGCCTGCGGGCGCAGCGCCGGCTCGTCGCGCAGCCGGTCGAACAGCGCCGGCCTGGTCAGCAGGATGTAGAGCATCTGCCCGGTGTTGTTGGTGACGGCCTCGCCGCCGATCTGGATCGGACCCGCGAGCGCCACCGCCTCCTCCTCGGTGATGTCGCCCCGGCCGACCGCCGCGCCGAGCAGCGAGGTGACGTCCTCACCGGTGGCGCCGCGCCGCTCGGCGATCAGCTTGGCGAAGTACACCTCCATGTCCCGCTTGGCGCGCTCGCTGGCCTGGGCGCCCTTGCTGGAGGAGAGGATCGACTGCGTCCAGGTGTGCAGGGTCTGCCGGTCGTCGGCGGGGACCCCCATCAGCTCGCAGATGACGGTCATGGGGAAGGGGGCCAGTACCCGGTCGATCAGATCGGCCGGGGGACCGTCCCGGAGCATCTCGTCGACCATGGTGTCGAGGGTCCGCTGGGCGTTCGCCCGCAGGCGTTCGACACCGCGCGAGGTGAACGCCGCGTTCACCGCCCTGCGCAGCCGGGCGTGGTCGGGCTTGTCGACGAAGCTCATCGCGCCCGGCGCCGGGATGAAGTGCGGTGCCAGCCGGGTGACCTGCCGGCCGAGCACCTTCGCCCGGCTGAACCGGGGGTCGTTGGTCACCAGCCGTACGTCGTCGTAGCGCGTGACCAGCCAGGCCCAGCCCTCGCCGTTGGGCAGCTGGATCCGGTTGATGGGGCCCTCGCGCATCAGCTCGGACAGGACGGGGTCGAAGTCGACCCCGGTCAGGTCCAGGGCGGGCCAGTGGCGTACCGGGGGTGCTGCCGCGGTCTCTTGGTTCACGGTCAGGTCAGAGGTCATGTCACGCCGTCTTTTCGCTCGTACGGTGCCAGCGGCCCAGCGCCATCTCGGCGGTGATCCCCGGCCCGAAGCCGGCGAGCAGTCCGCGCGCCGTGTGATGGGAGCCCCCCTCGTCGAACAGCCTGCGCAGTGCGTCCAGGACGACGGCGCTGGCGATGTTCCCGTACTCGGTGAGCGTCGCCCGGCTGAACCGGAAGGCCTCCGGTGCCACTTGGAGGAACTTGCTGAGGTCGTCGAGGATGCGCGGGCCCCCGGCGTGGATGATGTAGAAGTCCAGGTCGGAGGCGTCCCAGCCGTGCAGCCCGGCCAGGTTGTGCAGGGCGGGGGCGAGCGGTTCCATGGTGGCCGGCACCCGCTTGTCCAGCAGGAAGTGGAAGCCGGTGGCCCGCACGTCGTACATGATCCAGTCCTCGGTCTTGGGGATCAGGTACGAGCCGTTGCGCTCCAGCTTGATGCCCTCGCCGCCCTGTCCGCGGACCACCGCGGCGGCGATCCCGTCGCCGAACAGGCCGTTGCACAGCAGCGAGCCGACACCGAGGTCGGTGGGCTGGTAGCACAGCGAGCAGAACTCGCAGGCCACGATGAGCGCGTTGGACTCGGGGTAGGCCGTGCAGAAGTCGTGCGCCCGGTTGATCGCGGCGCCCCCGGCGGCGCAGCCCAGCTGCGCTATGGGTATCTGACGGGTGTCGCTGTTGAACCCCATGGCGTTGATCAGCCAGGCCGTCATCGACGGCATCATGAAGCCCGTGCACGAGACGTAGATGATCACGTCGATGTCGGTGGCCAGGACCTCCGCGTCGTCGAGCGCGCGCTGGACGACGGCCGGCACACGGGACTTCGCCTCGGCCGTGTACACCTTGTTGCGTTCCTCGAAGCCGGGGTGCTTCAGGGTCTCCTCGATGGGCTGCACGATGTGCCGGGTGCGTACACCGGTGTTCTCGATCAGCCGCAGCGCGAGCGGCAGTTGGGGGTGATCGGGGTGGCGGGAGCGCGCCAGCTCAAGCGTCTCCTCCATCGTGATCACGTATTCCGGAACAGAGACCGCGGGTCTGCACAAAGTCGCCATGTGCCTGCGCCTTCTCTCGCCCGCCGGGAACTCCCTCTCCCGGTCGGAAGGGTGGTCCCACCACGATCACTCGAGAAGTCCCGTTTATCGCGCCGGACTACTCCAGACCGGGGACAAGCCCCGTGGGTAGAGCCCCGTAAGGGGCGCGGGGAACGGCGCAATCTTTTGTCTTTGGCTTTTAGGGGCGCGGGGAACGGCGCGATCCTTTCGCCCCTAAGGGGCGCGGGGAACTGCGCGCCCAGCCCCCACGCACCCGCAGTGCACAGACGACCTCAAACACGCCCCGTCAGCCGGAGGCTCCCCCACTGCTGTGCGCAATGCACGCCACATCGATGCGGTCGGCAAGCTTCGCCAGCTCGATGGTGAGCGCGGCAACCGTGTCCTCGTCGAGCCCGTCCTCCCCGGCCTCCACGAGATGCAGCCACCGCCCACCCATCGTGCGCAGCAGCTTGCTCACATCGGCGGCAGCCACCTGCAGGGTCCCGCGGTCGTCGACGATCAGGGGCAGGGTCACTTCGCGGTTCACACAGGGGATCGTAGCCGCGGAAGGCTCACGCTCCGTGCCATACGGTGGTGATGTTGCAGAACTCTCGGATTCCGTGGCCCGACAGTTCGCGCCCGTAACCGGACCGCTTGACTCCGCCGAACGGGAACGCCGGATGGGACGCGGTCATCCCGTTGAAGAAGACCCCGCCGGCCTCCAGATCGCGTACGAAACGGTCGGTCTCGGCCTCGTCGCGGGTCCAGACGTTGGAACTCAGCCCGAACGGTGTGTCGTTGGCGATGGTGATCGCCTCGTCGAGGTCGGCGGCACGGTAGAGCGTGGCGACCGGGCCGAACGCCTCCTCGTGGTGGATACGCATCTCGGGCGTGATGTCGGCGAGGACGGTCGGCGGGTAGTACCAGCCGTCCCCGTCCGGCCGTTCGCCGCCGCACAGCACGGTCGCGCCGCCCTCGACGGCGTCGTCGACGAGTTCCGTCAGGTCGTCACGGCCCTGCTCGGTGGCGATGGGGCCGACGTCCGAGCCCTCGTCCAGCGGGTCGCCCACCGTGAGGGCCTTCATGGCCTCGGTGAAGCGTTCGGCGAAGGCGTCGAAGACGTCCGTGTGGACGATGAACCGCTTGGCGGCGATGCAGGACTGGCCGTTGTTCTGCACCCGGGCCGTCACCGCCGTCTTCGCCGCCTTGTCGAGGTCCGCCGACGGCATGACCACGTACGGGTCGCTGCCGCCCAGTTCCAGGACGGTCTTCTTGACCTCGTCCCCGGCGACCGAGGCGACCGCGCGGCCCGCCGGTTCGCTGCCGGTCAGGGTGGCCGCCTTGATCCGCGGGTCGCGCAGGATGTCCTCGACGGCGCCCGAGCCGATGAGCAGCGTCTGGAAACAGCCCTCCGCGAAACCCGCCCGGCGGAACAGGTCCTCCAGGTAGAGGGCGGTCTGCGGGACGTTCGAGGCGTGCTTGAGCAGACCGACGTTGCCCGCCATCAGCGCGGGCGCGGCGAAGCGGATCACCTGCCAGAGCGGGAAGTTCCACGGCATGACGGCGAGGACCGGGCCGAGCGGGCGGTAGCGCACGAGGACACGGGAGGCGCCGGAGTCCTCCGCGTCGCCCTTCGCGCCCTCCTCGTCGGCGAGGAGTTCCTCTGCGTGGTCGGCGTACCAGCGCATCGCCTTCGCGCACTTCGCGGCTTCGGCGCGAGCCTGCTTGACCGGTTTGCCCATCTCGGTGGTCATCGTCCGGCCGATGTCCGGTGCGTCGGCCTCCAGGAGGTCCGCCGCGCGGCGCATCAGCCGGGCGCGCTCCTCGAACGAGGTGGTGCGGTGTGTCTTGAACGCGGCTTCCGCGGTGGCGAGGCGGTGTTCGATCTCGCTCTTGCCGAGGGCGTCGTAGGTTTTCAGGGTTTCGCCTGTTGCCGGGTTCACGGTTGCGATGGGCATCGTGCTGGCCTCCTGAAGTCGTATGTCGGGTGCGGGCTCGTCGCGCCCCGCGGCGGAGCCGCATATCGATGCAGCCCCGCGCCCCTGTCGGGGCGCCCCCGCGGGGGCGCGTCCGCGGGGGCGCGTCCGCGGGGGCGCGTCCGGAAGGGGACGCGTGCCCCTCTCGTCAGCGCATATGTGCTTCCAGACGATCCAGGAACTCCGTCTGGGCCTTGACCAGGACCGCTCTGGCGCGGCCCGGGTCCAGCCACTCCACGCGGTCCAGTTCCGGGAACTCCTGGACGTGGCCCGATCCGCGGGGCCACTCCATGGTGAAGGTGCCGGGGACCACGGCCGCCGGGTCCAGGTCCGCCTCGACGGCCCAGACCGTGACGATCTTGCCGTTCGTCTGGGTGACCTCGCCGAGAGGGACGGGTTCGCCGTCGGGCGGTGGCAGGCCCAGTTCCTCCTGGAACTCCCGGCGGGCGGCGTCCCAGGCCGGCTCGTCGGGCTCGTACTCGCCCTTCGGCACCGTCCACGCCCCGGCGTCGCGCCGCGCGAAGAACGGGCCGCCCATGTGGCCCAGCAGCACCTCGATGCCGTGGTCGCCCCGGTCCGTCCGGCCGGTGCGGCGGAACAGGAGCAGGCCCGCGCTGCGCTTCGCGGCGGCGGCCGGGGTCATGCGGCCACCCCCGGGTGT
This sequence comes from Streptomyces liliiviolaceus, assembly GCF_018070025.1. Taxonomy (NCBI): domain Bacteria; kingdom Bacillati; phylum Actinomycetota; class Actinomycetes; order Kitasatosporales; family Streptomycetaceae; genus Streptomyces; species Streptomyces liliiviolaceus. The sequence goes on along the minus strand of NZ_JAGPYQ010000002.1, from coordinate 615,015 downwards.
GCGGCGAGCACCGTGTCGACGGTGTCCGCCTCCTCGGGTGTCTTGTCCTCGCGGTAGCGCACGACCCGGGCGAAACGCAGGGCGACGCCCGCCGGATAGCGCGTGGAGCGCTGGAGACCGTCGTACGCGATCTCCACGACCAGTTCCGGGCGGACGGTCACCACGTAGCCGCTCTCCTCGACGGGGGCGACGGCGAGTTCCTGGAGCCGCTCGGTCTGCCAGGCCAGCATCACGTCGGTGAGGCCCTTGAACGTCTTGCCCAGCATGGCGAAGGTGCCGTCCGGTCTGCGGGCGCCCAGATGCAGGTTGGAGAGCTTGCCGGTGCGCCGCCCGCTGCCCCACTCGGCGGCCAGCACGACCAGGTCGAGCGTGTGGACGGGCTTGACCTTCAGCCAGGAGGCTCCGCGCCGGCCCGCGCTGTAGGGGGCGTCCAGGGACTTGAGGACGACGCCCTCGTGGCCGCGCGCGAGCGTGTCGGTGCCGAACCGCTCGGCGGCGGCCCGCGCCGACTCGTCCGCGGGGTCCGGTACGAGCAGACGCCGTACGCGCATCGGCTCGGGGACCAGCCGGGCCAGCTCCGCGTGGCGTTCGGTGAACGGCAGGTCCAGCAGGTCCCGGCCGTCCATGGACAGGGCGTCGAAGAAGACGGGGGAGACGGGTACGGCCTCGGCGGCGGTCGCCACGTCCACCCGGGAGCCCACGCGGCCCGCGGTCTCCTGGAAGGGCCGGGGCCGTCCGTCGTCGTCGAGCGCGATGACCTCGCCGTCGAGGATGAAGCGTTCGACCTTCAACTCCCGTGCGGCGTGCGTGATCTCGGGCAGCCGGTCGGTGATGTCGTCGAGGGTGCGCGTGTAGACGCGTACCTCGTCGCCGTCGCGGTGCACCTGGACGCGGATGCCGTCGAGCTTCTCCTCCACCACGCAGGCGCCGAGCTTGTCGAGCGCCTCGGCGACGGAGGGGGCGCTGTGCGCCAGCATCGGCAGTACGGGCCGGCCGACGGTGAGCCGGAACGCCTCCAGCGCCTCCGGTCCGTCGGCCAGCAGCCGCTCGGCCACGGTCTGCAGCGAACCCGCCAGCATCACGGCCCTGCGTACGTCGGCGGAGGGTGCGTCCGTCGCCCGGGCGAGCCCTTCGACCGCGACGGCGTCGAGCGCGCCCTGCCGTACCTCACCGCCGATCAGCGCGCGCAGGAACCTCTGCTCCGGCTCGGTGGCCGCGCCCATCAACTCCCCGACGAGCCGCGCCCGTTCCGCCTGCGAACCGGTGCCGGAGACGGCGCCGAGAGCGGTCAGCCGGCCGTCCACCTCCCGCACGGTCAGCGTGGGCTCCCCGGCGGGCGGGACGGACGCGCCGAGGAGTTTCCAGCCGACGCCGAGCCGACCCTGGGGCAGGCGACCCGCCAGATACGGGATGACGATCGGCACGTCGTCCGCCTCCGCGTCCCGGAACAGCTCCGCGAGCAGAGCGACCTTCCGGGACCGCGCCGAGGTGGCGGCGACCTCCTGGGACACGTCGGCGAGCCGGGACAGCAACATGCAGTCATCGTGCTACGGAGGAGCCGGGTCCACACCTGGGCGGACACGCCCGCGGGCCCGACCGGGCGCCGAACCTCGGCGGACGGTCCCTGCCGCTACACCCCCACCGCCGCGTCCAGGTCCGCGAACAGCAGTTCTCCGTTGATCGTGGCTCCGGCGCGGTAGCCGCCGCTCGCCGCGTTCACGACCTGCTCGCCGAAGCCGATCGCGTTGCCCGCCGCCCAGACGCCGGGCACGCTGGTCAGGCCCGTCGGGTCGACCACGGCGTACGAGCCGAACGGGGTCTCCTGGAGGTCGGCGCCCAGCTGTTCCAGCAGGCCGGTGCGGGGGACCGCCCGGGGCGCCACGAACAGCACCGAGCGCGCGTGGGCCGTACCGTCCGCCAGCCGGACCCCCGTGAGCCGGTCGTCGACGACGTCGAGTCCCACGACCTCGCCGGGCACCACGGCGACCCCGGCCGCCGCGAGCCTGCGCAGATCCGCGTCCGCCAGCTCCTCCTCCGCGACCGTGTGCAGGAACAGGGTCACGTCCTTGGACCACTGGGAGACCATCAGCGCCTGGTGTACGCCCATCGGGGTCGTCGCCAGCACGCCGAAGGCCTGGTCCCGCACCTCCCAGCCGTGGCAGTACGGACAGTGCAGGACGTCCCGGCCGAAGCGCTCGGCGACCCCCGGCACGGACGGCAGCTCGTCCGCGAGGCCGGTGGCGACCACCAGCCGGCGCCCGTGCACCGCGCGCCCCGTGCCGAGCGTCACGTCGAACTCGCCGTCCGCGTCCCGTGCCACGTCCACCGCGAGGTCCCGGACGAGCTCGACGCCGTACCGCGCGATCTCCTCGCGCCCCACGGCCAGGAACTCGGCCGGTGACATGCCGTCCCGGGTCAGATAGCCCTGCATGTGGGCGGCGGGCGCGTTGCGCGGCTCGCCCCCGTCGATCACGAGCACACTCCGGCGTGCCCGCCCCAGGACGAGCGCCGCGGACAGCCCGGCCGCGCCCCCGCCGACGACGATCACTTCGTACGTACCGGTCATGGTGACCACCTCCACCGAGAAGGTCGCCCCACGGCACCCGTATTGACAAATGGCTTTGCCGAAACTGCAATAAGGGTCATGAGCGAGCACAAGGGCCACAAGGATCACGAGGAGCCGGGGGAGTCAGGAGAGCAGGGCGACCGTGACACGGAAGGCGTCCTCGCGGAGGTCGGGCCCCGGCTGCGGCGCGTCCGCAAGGAGCGCGGTGCCACCCTCGCGGGCCTGTCCACCGCCACCGGCATCTCCGTGAGCACCCTCTCCCGCCTGGAGTCCGGCCTGCGCAAGCCCAGCCTGGAACTGCTGCTGCCCATCGCCCGGGCCCACCAGGTGCCCCTCGACGAGCTCGTCGGAGCGCCGCAGGTCGGCGACCCGCGCGTCCGGGCGGCCAAGCCGATCGTCATGCACGGCCGGACGCACTGGCCGCTGACCCGCCAGCCCGGCGGCCTGCAGGCCTACAAGGTGCTGGAGCCGAAGCGCAAGGACGAGCCGGAGCCGCGTACGCACGAGGGCTACGAGTGGCTGTACGTGCTCTCCGGGCGGCTGCGCCTGGTGCTCGGCGAGCACGACGTCGTACTCGGGGCCGGGGAGGCGGCCGAGTTCGACACCCGCGTGCCGCACTGGTTCGGGTCAACGGGGGAGGGGCCGGTCGAGTTCCTGAGCCTCTTCGGCCGGCAGGGGGAGCGGATGCACGTCCGGGCGCGCCCGAAACGCGGTGGCGGCCAGGCCGGCTGACGCCGGTCGCGCGGTTCCCCGCGTCTGTGGAACCTGCGGCCCCCACCTGTTCCCTGCACGGCAAGCGACCGCTTAGTATGCAGTTGACCCCGAGGCGCGAACAGAACAGACACAGTCCCGTGGAGGCCCCGCATGCAGGCATGGCAAGTGCACGAGATCGGTGAGCCCGGCGAGGTGATGCGGCTCGCGGAGGTGGAGCGGCCCGTGCCCGGCGACGGCCAGGTCCTGCTCAAGGTGCGCGCGGCGAACATCAACTTCCCGGACGCCCTGATGTGCCGCGGGCAGTACCAGGTCAGGCCGCCGCTGCCGTTCACCCCCGGGGTGGAGATCTGCGGCGAGACCGAGGACGGCCGGCGGGTCATGGCCAACCCGGCGCTGCCGTACGGCGGCTTCGCCGAGTACGCCGTCGCGGACGCCGCGGCCCTGCTGCCCGCGCCCGAGGCGCTGGACGACGCCGAGGCGGCGGCCCTGCACATCGGCTACCAGACGGGCTGGTTCGGGCTGCACCGGCGGGCCCGCCTGGAGGCCGGCGAGACGCTGCTCGTCCACGCCGCCGCGGGAGGCGTCGGCAGCGCGGCGGTGCAGCTCGGCAAGGCGGCGGGAGCGACCGTCATCGGTGTCGTGGGCGGCGCGGACAAGGCCGCCGTCGCCCGCGAGCTGGGCTGCGACCTCGTCGTGGACCGGCGCGCCGAGGACGTCGTCGCCGCCGTCAAGGAGGCCACCGGCGGCCGGGGCGCCGACGTGATCTACGACCCCGTCGGCGGGGACGCCTACACGCAGTCCGCCAAGCTCGTCGCCTTCGAGGGCCGGATCGTGGTCGTCGGCTTCGCGAGCGGCACGATCCCCAGCCCGGGGCTCAACCACGCCCTCGTGAAGAACTACTCGATCCTCGGACTGCACTGGGGCCTCTACAACACCAAGGACCCGAAGCTGGTCCTGCGCTGCCACGAGCAGCTCACCGAACTGGCCGCCCGAGGGGCGATCAGGCCGCTCGTCAGCGAGCGCGTGCCCCTGACCGGTGCCGCCGACGCCGTCCAGCGGGTCGCCGACGGCGTCACCACGGGCCGCGTCACCGTGCTGCCCGCCCTCGGAACCGCCTCCGAGGGCACGCACGAGAACGGAGCCGTGGCATGACCGACACCGTGAGCGGGGCGGTGGACGCCGCCGAACTGCGCCGCCGCACCGCGGAGTTGCTGGCCGCGCACCCGGTGGACGGCACGGACCGCGTGGACTTCCTCAAGGCCCGCTTCGACGCCGGACTCGCCTGGGTGCACTATCCGGAAGGGCTCGGCGGCCTCGGCGCCCCGCGCTCACTCCAGGCCGTCGTCGACACCGGGCTGGAGTCCGCGGGCGCTCCCGACAACGACCCGCGGCGCATCGGCATCGGCCTCGGCATGGCCGCGCCGACGATCCTCGGCTACGGCACCGAGGAGCAGAAGAACCGCTTCCTGCGGCCCCTGTGGGTCGGCGAGGAGGTCTGGTGCCAGCTGTTCAGCGAGCCGGGCGCGGGCTCCGACCTGGCGGCGCTGGGTACGCGTGCCGTGCGGGACGGCGACGACTGGGTGGTCAACGGCCAGAAGGTGTGGACCTCCAGCGCCCACCTCGCCCGCTGGGCCATCCTCATCGCGCGTACCGACCCGGACGCGCCCAAGCACCGCGGCATCACCTACTTCGTCTGCGACATGACCGACCCCGGTGTCGAGGTGCGGCCGCTGCGCCAGATCACCGGCGAGGCCGAGTTCAACGAGGTGTTCCTCACCGACGTCCGCATCCCCGACGCACACCGCCTCGGCGAGGTCGGCGACGGCTGGCGGGTCGCGCAGACCACGCTCATGAACGAGCGGGTCTCCATCGGCGGCATGCGCATCCCGCGCGAGGGCGGCATGATCGGCCCGGTCTCCAGGACCTGGCGCGAACGCCCCGACCTGCGCACCCACGACCTCCACCAGCGCCTGCTGAAGCTGTGGGTGGAGGCGGAGGTGGCCCGGCTCACCGGCGAACGTCTGCGCCAGCAGCTGGTCGCGGGACAGCCGGGCCCCGAGGGCTCCGGCATGAAACTCGCGTTCGCCCGCCTCAACCAGGAGATCAGCGGCCTGGAGGTCGAACTCCTCGGCGAGGAAGGCCTGTTGTACGAGGACTGGACGATGCGCCGGCCCGACAAGGTCGACTTCACCGGTCGTGACGCCGGCTACCGCTATCTCCGCTCCAAGGGCAACAGCATCGAGGGCGGGACCAGCGAGGTCCTGCTGAACATCGTCGCCGAACGCGTGCTGGGGCTGCCCTCCGAGCCGCGTACCGACAAGGACGTCGCCTGGAAGGACCTGTCCCGATGACAGCGCAGACAACGCAGCGCGCACAGCCCGACCTGCTGTACTCGGAGGAGGAAGAGGCGCTGCGCGCCGCCGTCCGTGACCTGCTCGCCGACCACTGCGACCCGGCGGGCGTGATCGCCCGTACGGAGTCCGGCGCGCCGCACGACCGCGAGGCGTGGAAGGCCCTCGCCGAGGGCATGGGCCTCGCGGGCCTGCTGGTGCCCGAGGCGCTGGGCGGCCAGGGTGCCACGCACCGCGAAGCCGCCGTCGTACTGGAGGAGTTGGGCCGCGCGGTCGCTCCCGTGCCGTACCTGACGAGCGCGGTCGTCGCCACCGAGGCCCTGCTGGCGTGCGACGCCGACGACCTCCTCACCGAGCTGGCGTCCGGCCGCCGCATCGGCGCTCTCGCCGTCGCCCTGAACATCGCTCCCGGCGGCGCCCACCGGACCGTACGGGTCGAAAACGGTCTGCTGCACGGGGAGTTGACCGGCATCGCCGACGCCGACGCCGCCGATGTGCTGCTCGTCCCCGCCGAGGACGGCGGCCTGTACGCGGTCGACGCGGACGCCGTGACGATCACCGCGCAGGTGTCCCTCGACCTGACCCGGCCGGTCGCGACGGTCGTCCTCGACGGAGCGGAGGCCCGCCGGATCGGCGACGCCGCCCCCGCCGTACGACGGGCCCTGCGCGCCGGGGCCGGACTGCTCGCCTCCGAGCAACTCGGCCTCGCCGAATGGTCGTTGACGGAGACCGTCCGCTATCTGAAGGAGCGCAAGCAGTTCAACCGCCCGGTCGGCGGCTTCCAGGCGCTCAAGCACCGGCTCGCCCAGCTCTGGCTGGAGACCGTCCACACGCGCGCCGCGGCACGCAACGCGGCCGACGCGCTGGCCGACGGGAGCGGGGACGGCACGGAGGTGGACGTGGCGGTGGCCCTCGCCCAGGCGTACGCGGCACCGGTCGCCGTCCATGCCGCCGAGGAGGCGCTCCAGCTGCACGCCGGGATCGGCATGACCTGGGAGCATCCGGTGCACCTCTACCTGAAGAGGGCCAAGGCCGACTCGATCGCGTACGGCACGGCGGGCAGTCACCGGGAGGCACTGGCCGGACTGGTGGACCTCCAGGCGCCCTGACCGACTCGCCGATCCGCCGATCCGCCTGCTGATCGACTGACAGACCTGCCGACTCATCGGCACGCAGTGCACGAAGGCCCGCTTCCGCCCCCTGGGGGACGGGAGCGGGCCTTCGCGTGCCGTCGGCCCGATGAAGTGAACACACCACGGCAGTCCGGCCAACTCCCCGCACGGCTCTGCTCCTTGGGCATGTCCACGCCGCATACTCTCCCCAGTCCCGACTTCGCCGGCCGGGGCGCACCACGGCCCCGTACGGCATTCCCAGGGAGGCAGACATGGCCCTCACCACCCGTCGCAGAGCCCTCACCACCCTCGCCGCCGGACTGGCGGGCGGTATCGCCCTGCCCGCGTACGCACAGGCGAGCGAGGACCGGCACCGTCCGCGCCCGCTGTGGCGTGCCCACGCCCACAACGACTACCTCCACGCGCGGCCCCTGTTCGACGCGCTCGACCACCGCTTCGGCAGCGTCGAGGCCGACATCTACCTCGTCGACGGCCAACTCCTCGTCGCCCACGACCCGGTGGAGCTGGACCCGGCCCGCACCCTGGAATCCCTCTACCTGAAGCCCCTCGCCGCCCGCGTGAAGGGCAACGGCGGCTCGGTGTACCGGGGGTACCGCAAGCCCCTCCAGCTGCTGATCGACATCAAGACCGAGGGCTCGGCCACGTACCTCGAACTGGACCGCCGACTGCGCCGCTACCGGCACCTGTTCACGACGTACGCCCATGGCCGCGTCCTCCCCGGCGCGGTGACCGCCGTGATTTCCGGCGACCGGGCCGCCCGGGTGCCCATGGAGGCCCAGACCGTACGGCACGCCTTCTACGACGGCCGCCTCCTCGACCTGCTGGCCCCCGTCCCGGCCCCGGCCTCCTTCATCCCGCTGATCAGCGACAACTGGACGCTCAACTTCACCTGGCAGGGCGTCGGCACGTTCCCCGAGGCCGAGCGTCAGAAGCTGCGCGGGATCATCCTGGCCGCGCACTCGCGGCAGCAGAAGGTCCGCTTCTGGGCCACCCCGGACCTGCCGGGCCCCGCCCGCGACGCGGTCTGGAGCGAACTGCTCGCCGCGGACGCCGACCACCTCAACACCGACGACCTCGCGGGCCTGGAAGCCTTCCTGGACGCCCGGCGGCGGGTGTAACCGGGGCGCGGGTCCGGCCCCGCACCGTCACGCGCAGTCAACACACGTTCGGCGGACACGTCAGCCGCACGGACGAACCGCCCGCTACGCCACACTTGCGGCCGAAAGCCGCGGTGTGGCGTGGCGGAGGAGGTTGACGGTGGCTATTTCCATCTCTGTGGTGCTGCTGCTCGTGATTCTGACGGTGGTCTTCCTGCGCAACGGCGCGCTGAAGCTCTCGCACGCGGTGGTCTGCGTGCTGCTCGGCTTCTATCTCGCGAGCACCAGCATGGCGCCGACCATCCACGACGGGATGACGGCGACGGCCGACATCGTCAGCAGCCTCAGGCCGTAGCGAGTCGTATGCCCTCGCGAGCCTGGGGCTCTGACGGACGTCAGGCCTTGGAGAAGACGCCGATCCCGTTGGGCACCGGGCGTTCGGCTCCGCCGCTGGGGTGGTTGCGTACGGTCGCGGTGGTCGAGCCGGGCTCCCGGGCGGCCAGTGTGGTGGAACCGCCGCCGTCCAGACTGAACGCGTCCACCGCGCCCAACTTCTCCATCTCACCGGCGACTTCCGCGATGGTGAGACCGCTGCGGAACTCCGCCGCCCCGTCGAGCGCCAGCAACAGCAGCCGCTTCCCGCCGTCGGAGACGCCCACAGCGGTCCGTACCGCCGCCGTCACGTCGTCGAGCCCCGCGAGCGGCTGCCCGCCCCGCAGGACCGGATAACCACCGATCGCGAAGCGGTACGGGGTCTTCGACGCGGCCGACACCAGTCGGTGCCGCACCACGACCCGCTCGCCCACGGACAGCTTGCGCAGCTGCTGGGCGCCCGCCTCCCGGCCGACCAGGACCGTGGTGTCCGCAGCGATGGTTCCGCTGCCCGGGGTGTCGGCCGAAGACACGACCCGGCCGTCCTGGACGGTCACCTCGTAGGTGTCCGTGCTGCAGGGCGCGGCCCGGTCGGTGTCCGTCCCGCAGGTGGCCCGCACCCGGGAGACCTGACCCCAGTCCGAGGTGAACGCGCCGACGGAGCCCACGGGCAGCGCGTACTGGTTGAGACCGCCGAGCGGGAGCGTCGTCCCGCCGGTCTCGACCGAACCGTCGAGCGCCAGGCTGTCCAGGCGGGCCCTGTGGTCCGTGCCGACGCCGAGCACGTCCTTCGTGCTCGTGCCGGGCGGCAGGGCGGGACCGAAGCGCTGGCCGTTGGGGACCGCCGCCTTGAGGGTGTGCCCGTTCGCGATCGCCGGGCCGACGGAGGCGCCGGTCGCCTCCACCCCCGGGTGCTGGGTCTCGGTGATGTTGAAGAAGTCGCCGTTGACGCCCGCGACGGCACCCTGGGCGTCGGCCAGCCGGGAGACCGTCGCGCGGGCCGCGACCACGCCCGGGTGGAGCAGGTCGACGCTCACCTTGGGGTTGGCGAGATCGACGCTGACCACATGGGCGTGCGTCACGCCCTTCGCGGCCGGGATGTCGAACTCCGTATAACGCACGCCCGGCGCGATCCGGCTGAAGACCGGTGCGCCGCCGGTCGGCGTGCCGCTGGCCGGAGCCGCCCCGACGAGGGCGGCGCCGGCCAGCGCGCTCCATGCGGCGAAGACCGTCAGTGCGGTTCTGAGTCGTCCGGTGCGTGGTGTCATCGGTGTCACGGTGCCCCTGCTCTCTCCGCTGTCTCCTCAAATGACCCAGGACACAGGGGAGTTCAGCACAGAGAGGGGGCCTTGACGATGACTACGTGCCGACGAGGCGCGAACGCGTCAGGAAACGTACCCCTTCGGGTGCCTCCAGGGAGAAGCCGCTGCCCCGGCCCGGCACGACGTCCACGATCAGTCTGGTGTGACTCCATACCTCGTGCTGGCTCCGTGACATCCAGAACGTGACCGGTTCCGCGACGCCGTCGACGGCCAGGGAGGCGAGCAGTACGTCGGAGTCGCCGGTCCTGAACTCGCCCTCCGGGTAGCACATGGGGGCGCTGCCGTCGCAGCAGCCGCCCGACTGATGGAACATCAGCGGGCCGTGCGCGTCGCGCAGTTTGCGCAGCAGGTCGGCTGCGGCGGGGGTGAGTTCCACGCGTGGGGCGGAGTCGGGGTCGGTCGTCGAGGACACCGGGCATCACTCCTCATCACTTCGAAGCCACTGCGGCGGACCTTACATCCGGGTGCGGGCCGGTGGGGGTCGGCCGCGCAGTTCCCCGCGCCCCTGAGAGGCGGGGCTGCGCCCCGGCCTCGCCGGCCGTGCGGACGGGTACTTCTTCGGGTGCGGGTCCGGTGGGGGCTGGTCGCGCAGTTCCCCGCGCCCCTTGGGGCGCTGGGGCGCAGCCCGTCTCCGCAGCTCGCGCCCCTGGGGGCCGGGGCGCAGCCCCGCCCTCAAGGGGCGCGGGGAACTGCGCGAACGGCCCCCACCGGCCCGCAGGCGACGAAGCACCCGTTCATGCCCCCGCAGCAGCCGCCTCAAGAGGGAAGTGGCACAGCGCGCTGTGGGAGCCACGCGCAACCACCGGCGGAGCCTCCGCCGCGCACAAGTCCTCCGCCCGCGGACACCGCGTGCGGAACCGGCACCCCGACGGGATGTCGAAGGGCGAGGGGATCTCTCCCTTCAGCTGGATCTCCCGGTCCCCGGCCGCGCCGGACGCGTCCAGGACCGGCGCCGCCGACATCAACGCACCCGTGTACGGATGCCGAGGCCGCTCGAAGACATCCTCCGTCGCGCCGTGTTCGACGACCTTGCCCAGGTACATCACGGTCACCCGGTCGGAGATGTACCGCACCACGGACAGGTCGTGGGAGATGAAGACGTAGGCGACGCCCAGGCGTTCACGGAGTTCCGACAGGACGTTCAGGACCTGGGCCTGCACCGACAGGTCCAGCGCGGAGACCGGCTCGTCGCAGACGATGAGGTCGGGGTCCAGGGCCAGCGCGCGGGCGATGCCGATGCGCTGGCGCTGTCCGCCGGAGAACTCGTTCGGGTAGCGGTGGGCGTCGCTGTCGCGGAGTCCGACCAGGGAGAGGAGCTCACGGACGCGCTTCTCCCTCGCCTTCGCGTCCGGTACGACGTCCCGGTGCGTGCGCCAGGGCTCACCGATCAGGTCGGCGGCCGACATCCGCGCGTTGAGCGAGGCGAAAGGGTCCTGGAAGACCATCTGGACGCGGCGGCGCCAGGCCAGCAGGTCCTTGCCGCGCAGGGCGAACGGGTCGGTGCCGTCGAACCGTACGGTGCCCGCGTCGGGCCGTTCCAGGCCGAGCAGCACCCGCGCGAGGGTGGACTTCCCGCAGCCCGACTCGCCGACGAGCCCGAGGGTCTCGCCCCGGCCGAGCCGGATGTCCACCCCGTCCAGGGCGGTCAGCCGGCGGCGGCCGTGGCCGAAGGTCTTGGTGACGCCGCTGACCTCCAGCAGCGGCCCGGACTCCTCCGGTGCGCCGGCGCGGTGGCCCTCGACGAGGGTGGTGGCGCCGCTCTCAGTCATGCGGCTCTCAGGCGTGCGGCCCTCAGGCGTACGGCTCTCAGACACGGTCGAGCTCCTCGGAGAAGTGGCAGGCTGCCGTGCGGCCCTCGCCCGACGCGCGCAGGACCGGCCGTTCCCGCACGCAGCGCTCGCGCACCAGCGGACAGCGGTCCTGGAACACGCACCCGGTCGGCACCGCGCTCAGTTCGGGCGGGCTGCCCGGCACGGCGGGCAGCGGACGCCCGCGTACGGCGTGTTCCGGCACCGAGTCGAGCAGCCCCCGGGTGTAGGGATGACGGGGGGCGGCGAAGACCTCGCGCACCGGGCCGTTCTCGACGACCGTGCCCGCGTACATGACGACCACGTCGTCCGCGCGCTGGGCGACCACCGCCAGATCGTGGGTGATCAGGACGAGGGCCATCTCCCGCTCGTCCTGGAGGTCCCGCAGCAGCCGCATGATCTGCGCCTGCACGGTCACGTCGAGCGCGGTGGTGGGCTCGTCGGCGATCAGGACGTCGGGGTCGAGGGCGACGGCCATCGCGATCAGCAGCCGCTGCCGCATGCCGCCGGAGAACTGGTGCGGATAGGAACGGGCCCGCTGCCGAGGCTCCGGGATGCCCACCCGGGTCATCAGCTCGATCGCCTTCTCGTGCGCCTCGCGCCGGGAGAGCCCGCGGTGGATGCGGAACGGCTCACCGATCTGCCGGCCGACCGGCTGGACCGGGTTGAGGGCGGTCAGGGCGTCCTGGAACACGATCGACAGCACCGGTCCGGCGAGTTTCCGGCGCTCCGCCGGGCTCATCCGGAGCGTGTCGTCGCCCCTGACCCGGACGGCGCCGCCGGTCACCTCGGCCGCGGGGTCCAGCAGCCCCACGACCGACAGCGCGGTCATCGACTTGCCGCAGCCGGACTCGCCGAGGAGGGCGAGGGTACGCCCGCGGCGGACGCTGAAACTGACGCCGTCGACGGCGCGTACCCGTCCGGAGGGTGTGCTCAGGTCGACGCGGAGCCCTTCGACGTCGAGGGCGGGGGTGTCGTCGGGCAGGTCGGCGGCGGCCGGCGAGGGCGCGGCGGTGGTCGTCACGGGATCAGCTCCGGGGGTACGGCGGCGGAGGCACCGCGGCGCTTGGTGGGCAGCGTCAGTCGCCAGCGCTGGGCGGGGTCGGTGGCCATGCGGACCCAGGCGGCGAGCACCGTGGCGGACACGGTCGTGAACACGATGGCGAGCCCCGGGAGCACGGTGATCCACCAGGCGGTCTGGAGGTACTGCCGGCCCTGGGCGACCATCAGGCCCCAGCTGACGTCCGGCGGCTGGATGCCGATGCCCAGGAAGCTGAGCGACGACTCGGTGAGCATGACGAAGCAGAAGTCGAGCGTGGCGACCGTCAGCAGGGTCGGCAGGGCGATCGGCAGGATGTGCCGGTGGATGATGTGCCGGCTCGGGGTGCCGAAGGTACGGGCCGCGTCCACGAACAGCCGGCTGCGCAGTTCGGCCGCTTCCGCCCGCGCGGTGCGCAGATACACCGGTACACGGGCCACCGCGAGGATCAGCACGATGTTCAGCGCGCTCGGCGAGAACACGTACAGCACCACCACCGCGATCAGCAGGGAGGGGAAGCTGAGGATCACGTCGGCGACGCGCAGGGCGAGACTTTCGCGGCGGCCCCCGTGGTAGCCGGCCCACAGGCCGAGCGCCGAGCCGATCAGCAGCGAGCACAGTACGGCGGGGACGGCCACGGACAGGGTCGTCGCGGCGGCGTCGACCAGCCGGGCCAGCACGCTGCGCCCGAGGACGTCGGTGCCGAACAGCCCGTACACCCCGTGGTCCAGGGACGGTGGCCGCAGGGACGCGTCCAGGTCCTGCCGCTGCGCCCGGTCGCCGATGACGAGCCGCCCGAACAGCGCCACGAGGACGACCAGCGAGAGGACGACGGCGGCGACGGCCGCCGCACGGTCGCGGCCCAGCATCCGCCACCAGTTCGCCCGGCGGGCCGCGGAGGCACCGTCGGCACCGGAAGCGGTGGGGTCCGTGGGGGTGCCCACGGTGGCGTCCGCGGAGGGGCCCACCTCGGGATCCGCGGTCGTGGGTTCTTTTCGGGGCATGGTGCTTCCTTCGCTCACGCCGGCACCGCCAGTCGCACACGGGGGTCGGTCAGCGCGTGACAGACGTCGACCAGGATGTTCAGCGCGAAGATCGTCACCGCGGTGAGGAGCACGGCCGCCTGGAGGACCGCGAAGTCGCGCTGCAGGATGGAGTCGATCATGAGTTTGCCGATGCCCGGCCAGCCGAAGATCGTCTCGACGATCACCGCGCCGTTGACCAGGCCGACCGCCAGGTCGCCGGCCACGGTCAGCACCGGCGTCACCGCGTTGCGCAGGGCGTGCCCGAAGATCACCCGCCGGGGCGTGGCGCCCTTGCTGCGGGCGATCTTGACGTAGGGGGCGGAGAGCGCGGTGACCATGCTGCCGCGCACCACCTGGACCAGCACGCCGAAGGGCCGGATCAGCAGGGTGGCGACGGGCAGGATCCAGATCTCGGGTCCGCCGAGCGTGCCGGAGGTCGGCAGCCAGCCGAGGCTCACCCCGAAGACGAGGACGCCCATGATGGCGAACCAGAAGTCGGGGATGCTGGCGGCCGTCATCGACAGCAGGCTGGCGATCCGGTCGACCAGGGAGTTGGGGCGGTACGCGGCCAGGCTGCCGACCAGCAGCGCTCCGGCGATCGCGAGCAGCATGGTCACCCCGGCGAGCTGCAGGGTGACCGGGAAGGCGTCGAGCACCATCTCGGTCGCCGGCTGCCCGGTCCGCAGCGAGGTGCCGAAGTCCAGGTGGGCCGCGTCGACGAGGTAGTTCCACAGCTGCGCGGGGATCGACAGGTCGAAGCCCTGGGCGGCGGAGAACTCGGCGCGCTGCTCGGCGGTGGCGCTCAGGGGCAGATAGAGATCGACCGGATTGCCGGTCATCCGGGCCAGGAAGAAGACGCCCAGCACCACACAGAACAGCGGGACGGCGCTGGAGATCATGCGTTTGCGCAGGAAGGGGATCATGTCAGTCCTTCGCCCCCTCGGCGGGGCCGACCTCGGCCAGCCGCATTTCGTCGCCGGTGGCGGAGTTCGGTTCGTAGCGGATCGACGGTGACAGTCCGAGCAGTCCGCTCATATGGGCGATGTGGGTGTACTGGACGACGGTGTCGTTCTGGTCGGCGAGCAGCTCGGCGAAGGCCCGCTGGCGCTTCTCGCCGGACAGCAGGCCCGCGTCGGCGATCCGCCGGTCGAGTTCCTTGCTCCCGAAGGTGGACTGCGGGCCGTCGCTGAGCAGGTACTGGCTGGCGGTGAAGGCCGCGTCACCGGCCTGGTTGCCGTGCATGATCAGCAGGGCGATGGGCCCGACGTTCTTGGGCAGCGGCCTCAGCTGGTACTGGAGCTGGGTGGCGGTGTCGGCCATGCGCACCTTGACGCTCAGCCCGATCTCCTTCATCTGGTACTGCAGCGCCTCGGCGGTCTCCGACACCCCGGAGAACATGCCGTTGCGGGCGACCAGGGTGATGGTGCGGCCGGTGGGTACGCCGTCGGCCTTCGCCTCCTCCACCAGGGCGCGGGCCTTGTCCACGTCCTGGCGGGTCGGCTCGATCGCGTCGCTGTGCCCCACCACTCCGGGCGGCACCAGCTGGCCGGCGGGTTCGGCCAGTCCGCCGAGCAGGGCGTCGATGATGCCCTGGCGGTCGACGGCCAGGTCGATCGCCCGGCGCACCCGCAGATCGTCGAGCGGCGCCTCGCGGCCGTCCAGCCGCAGCGCGGTCGTCTCGTTGTTGGGATAGGAGGCGGTCGTGTCCTTCTCGGCCTCCATCGAGTCGAGCGCGACGGCGATCTCCGCCTCGTCCTTGTCGATCATGGCGGCCCGGACGCTCGCGTCGCTGCGCCAGACGTAACGGGCCCGGGGGAAGGCGGGAGCCTTGCCCCAGTAGTCGTCGTAGCGGTTGAGGGAGATCGCGGTGCCGGCCTGCCACGAGCGCACGGCGTACGGGCCGGTCCCGATCGGGACGCGCACCTTGGCCTCGGTACTGGTGGAGCGCGGCACGATCTCCACGAAGCTCAGCCGCAGCGGCAGGATGGGGTCGGGCTCGGGCGTGGTGACGGTCAGCCGGTCGTCGTCGACCGCCTTCACCTTCAGGTCGTCGTCGCCGAAGACATAGCCCTCGACATTGCAGGCGAGGTCGGAGTTGACCGCCCGGTCGATGGAGAAGGCGGCGTCCTTCGCGGTGAACGGCTCACCGTTGTGGAAGGTGACCCCGCTGCGGGTGTCGAAGGTCCAGGTGCGCGGCCCGGTCTGCTTCCAGCCGGTCGCGAGCAGCGGGTGCAGTTCGCCCGAGTCGGGATCGCGTTCGACGAGCGGCTCGGTGATGTTGGACCGGACGACGACGCCGGTACTGGTCAGCGAGGCCTCGCAGGGCTCCAGCGTCGGTGGTTCCTGGGTGAGCACCACGCGCAGTGTGCGGCCGTCGGCCTCGCCGGCGTCACCGCCGGCGCTGTTGGCCACGGCGCAGCCACTGGACACCAGCACCGTGCCCGCCAGCAGCAGGGCGGACGTCGTGCGGGGCCGCCGTCGGCCGGGCGGAAGGGAGGAAACGGGGGACTTCATCGTCGGCGTATCTCCGGGGGAGTGCTGATGTGTCACGTTCCGAGTTCGGGCCGACCTCCTGAGCTGTTTACACTTACGTACTCGGTCCGCATCTGTGAACGCCGAAGCTAAACCGGTGCCGTGGCAGCGTCAAGGGATGTGCGTCGACGGATCTGCGACCGTCACCGCCCGCTGCCGGGCGAGCACCGTGAGGCCCGGCCGCCCCGGTGTCCCGGACGCCGTGGCGGACACCGCACGTCAGCGAACCTTCAGCACCGACGGGAGTACCACCATGACCCACCCCGACACCCCCGCTCTCGATGTCCCGGCCGCCCCGGGCACCGTCCTCCAGGTGTCCCCGCTGCTCCCCGCCCTGGAGAAGGCGCTGGCCGAGCGCCACCGCACCGTGCGGCTGCATGAACTGCCCGACCCCGCGGCCTATCTGCGCGAGGAGGCCGGTGACGTGGTGGCCGCGGTGACCAGCGCGCGGTTCGGCGTCGCCAACTCCCTGATGGACGCGCTGCCGCGGCTGGGCGCGATCGTCCACTTCGGCGTCGGCTACGAGACCACGGACGTGGCCCACGCCCGGGCGCGCGGCATCGACGTCAGCAACACCCCCGACGTGCTCGACGACTGCGTGGCAGACCTCGCCGTCGGCGGTCTGATCGACGTGATGCGCGAACTGTCGGCCGCCGACCGGTACGTACGGGCCGGCAAGTGGACGGCGGCGCCCTACCCGCTGACCTCCCGGGTGAGCGGGAAGCGCGTGGGCATCCTCGGGCTCGGCCGGATCGGCCGGGCCGTCGCGCGCCGCCTCGAAGGCTTCGGCACGGACATCGCGTACTGCTCGCGGACCCCGGTGGCCGACGTCCCCTACCGCCACGTCCCGACCGCGCGGGAGCTGGCCGCCGAGTGCGACGCGGTCGTCGTCACGGTCGCGGGCGGGCCGGGCACCCGGGGCCTGGTCTCGGCGGAGGTGCTCGACGCGCTCGGCCCCCGGGGCTTCCTGGTCAACGTCGCGCGCGGCAGCGTGGTCGACGAGCCCGCCCTGGTCGCGGCGGTGCGGGAGGGGCGGATCGCGGGTGCGGCGCTCGACGTCTTCGCCGACGAACCGAACGTGCCGCAGGGGTTGCTGGAGTCGGACCGGGTGCTCCTGCTGCCCCATGTGGCCAGCGGGACGCACGAGACACGGCAGGCGATGGCCGACCTGGTCCTGGACAACGTCCGGCGGTTCCTGGCGGAGGGGGTCCTGGTCACCCCGGTTCCGTGATCGCCCATTGACAGCCGCGAGGGTGGCTGTCTACAAATGAGAACGCGGACTACATATGAGGACGGCATTCATGGCAGGGAACGCAGCACGCATCGCCGACGTCACCGTGACCCCCGTGGCCTTCAAGGACTACCCACTCCTCAACACGGTCGGGGTGCACGAGCCGTACGCGCTGCGCACGATCGTCGAGCTGACCACCGAGTCCGGAGTCACCGGCATCGGTGAGACCTACGGCGGCACGGTCCATCTGGAACGCCTGCGCCGGGCCGCCGGGGAACTGGTCGGCCTGGACGTCTGGAACCTCAACGACCTGATCGCCCGCACCACACGCGCGCTGGGGGAGGACACCTCCGGCGGCGACGGCATGTCCGGGATGGTCACCGGCAGCAGCGCCGTGGACCGGGTCATGTCGCCCTTCGACGTCGCCTGTCTGGACATCCAGGGCAAGCTGCTCGGCAGGCCGGTCAGCGACCTGCTGGGCGGCGCCGTCCGTCCCTCGGTCCCCTACAGCGCCTACCTCTTCTACAAATGGGCCGCACACCCCGGACAGCCGGACGACGACCGGGGCGCCGCCCTCGACCCGGCGGGCCTCGTCGACCAGGCCCGCCGCATGATCGACGAATACGGCTTCTCCTCCATCAAGCTCAAGGGCGGCGTCTTCCCGCCCGACGAGGAGATCGCGGCGATCAAGGCCCTGCGCCGGGCCTTCCCCGACCTGCCGCTGCGCCTCGACCCCAACGCCGCCTGGAGCACGGAGACCTCGCTGCACGTCGCCCGCGAACTGGACGGCGACCTGCAGTACCTGGAGGACCCGACCGAGGGCATCGACGGCATGGCGGCCGTGGCCGCGGGGACACCGACACCCCTGGCGACCAACATGTGCGTCGTCTCCTTCGACGACCTCGCCCCGGCCGTGGCCCGCGGCTCCGTGGGCATCGTGCTGTCCGACCACCACTTCTGGGGCGGGCTGCGGCGCGGCCTCCAACTCTCCGCGATCTGCGACACCTTCGGCCTCGGCCTGTCGATGCACTCCAACTCCCACCTTGGCATCAGCCTCGCCGCGATGACCCATCTCGCGGCGGCCACCCCGCGCCTCACCTACGCCTGCGACACGCACACGCCCTGGAAGCAGCCGGACGAGGACGTCGTCGACACCGGGGTCCTGAAGTTCACCGAGGGCCGCGTCACTGTCCCGACGGCTCCCGGCCTGGGCGTGGAACTGGACCGGGACGCCCTCGCCCGGCTCCACCGGCAGTACCTCGACTGCGGACTGCGCGACCGCGACGACACCGGCTACATGCGCACCGTGGACCCCTCCTTCTCGACCAAGACCCCCCGGTGGTGACCCGACCGTGCACATCATGCTCAACCACCGCATCCTGAGCCGCTTCCACGAACCCCTCAAGGCCCGCGCCGAGGGCCCGCACACCTGGCTGGAGTCCTTCGACTGGTCCCCGGAACGGATCTCCGAGGCCATCACCGACGCCGAGGTGTTCGTCGGTTCGCAACTGTCGGCCGAGGACGCCCGGCGCGCCGGACGGCTCCGGCTCGTCCACGTCGTCGGCGCCGGCTACGACGGCATCCCGCTGGACGCGCTCGGCCCGCAGGTGTCGGTCACCACCACGCACCACCACGGCCGTTCCATCGCCGAGCACGTGCTCATGTCCGTCATGATGCTGTCCCGCGACGTGCTCGGCGCCGACCGCGCACTGCGGGCCGGACGGTGGCGCAACGTGGCCGTCGACCCGCGGCTGCCGTTCGGGACGACGCTGGAGGGCCGCCGGGTGGGCGTCATCGGCTTCGGCGAGACCGGCACCGAGGTCGCCCGCCTCTGCCAGGCGGTCGGCATGCGGGTACGCGCCGTACGGCGCGACCCCTCCGCACCCGTCCCGGAAGACCTGCGGACCGACTGGATCGGCGGCAACGACCGGCTGCCCGACCTGCTCGCCGAGTCCGACGTCGTCGTGGTCACCGTCCCCCTCGGCCCCGCCACCCGCGGCCTGATCGGCCCCGCCGAACTGACGGCCATGGGACCCGGCACCCTGCTGGTCAACGTGGCCCGCGGCCCGGTCGTCCAGGAGGACGCGCTGTACGAGGCCCTGGACACCGGCGTCATCGCCGGGGCCGCGCTGGACGTGTGGTGGTCGGGCCCGCCCCAGGCGCCGAGCCGGCTGCCGTTCCACGACCTGCCCAATGTGCTGATGACCCCGCACCACTCGGGCCACACCACCGACACCTTCGCCGCCCGCGCGCTGGAGATCGCCGACAACATCAACCGCCTGGAACAGGGCCGCCCGCTCGCCAACGTGGTGCGCGCGGGCGCCGCCACGGCCGGCTGACCCGGCGCCCGCGCCCCCTCACCACCGCCCCTCGCCCCCCTGCCCCAGGAGTTGGAGACCCCCATGCTCGAAGGCGTCCTCTTTTTCCCCGTCACTCCCTTCACCGATACCGGTGAGGTCGACCTGGCCGCCCTGCGCGAGCACGTCTCGGCGGGGGCCGACGCCGGTCCGGGCGGCGTGTTCGTCGCCTGCGGCACCGGCGAGTTCCACGCCCTGGACGTCGAGGAGTTCACCGATGTCGTACGGACCGCCGTCGACGCGGTGGCCGGCCGGGTCCCGGTGTACGCCGGGGCGGGAGGCGCGCTCGGGCTGGCCCGCCGCTTCGCCCGCGCCGCCGCCGAGGCCGGAGCGGACGGCCTGCTGCTCATGCCTCCCTACCTCGTCGACTCGCCCGCCGAGGGCCTGGTCGCGTACGTCCGCGCGGTCGCCGAGGAGACCGCCCTGCCGGTGATCGTCTACAACCGGGGCAACGCGCGCTTCGACGAGCACACCGCGTCGGAAGTGGCCCAACTGCCCACGGTGACAGGCTTCAAGGACGGCACCGGCGACCTCGATCTCGTCGCCCGGATCATTCCCGCCGTACGTGAGGCGCTGAGCGGGTCCGGCAAGGAGTTCCAGTTCTTCAACGGCATGCCCACCGCCGAGGCGAGCCAGCCCGCCTACCGCGCCCTGGGCGTGAAGCTGTACTCGTCGGCGGCGTTCGCCTTCGCCCCCGACATCTCCCTCGCCTTCCACCGTGCGGTGGAGGAGGACGACACCCAACGCGTCGACGCCCTCCAGCGCGCCTTCTTCCACCCCCTGGTCAGGCTGCGCAAGCGGGTCCCCGGCTACGCGGTGGCCCTGGTGAAGGCGGGGGTGACGCTGGAGGGCAGCAAGGCGGGACCGGTCCGCCCGCCCCTGACCTCCCTCGGCGCGGGGGAGATCGAGGAGCTGGCGGCCATCATCGCCGAGGGACGCGCCGTGCTCGCCTCCTGAAAGGTCCACGGGAGGTTCTCAGGAGGTCCGTGAGAGGTCCAGGGGAGGTCCTCGGGAGGGTCCGTGAGAGCTCCGTGGGAGGTCCGTCGGGCGGGGTCACTCGCCCGACGGCACGGTCTGGGCGGCGCCCAGAGCCACCGGCGTACCGAAGTTCGGTGTGCCGTCGGCGTTCCAGGTGAACTTCTGCGCCCGCGTGCTCCGGTTCATGTCGCAGCCGCCGGAGGCGGAGCTGTTGGCGTGGTAGACGATCCAGTCCTCCGTCCCGTCGGGCGACTTGAAGAAGCCGTTGTGCCCGGGCCCGTACACACCAGTGGTGTTGGACCGCTGGAAGACGGGGTTCGGCGACTTGGCCCAGGACGACGAACTGAGCGGATCACCACCGTTCCAGGTGAGCATGCCCAGCTTGTAGTCGGGTGTGGAGCAGTGGCTGGCGGAGTACACGATGAAGGTCTTTCCGCCGCGCTGGAGGACCTCGGCGCCCTCGTTGACCGCGCCGCCCACCGTCTCCCAGCCGTACGTCGGGGTGGACAGGACACGGCGGGTGCCGCTCGCGGTCCAGGGGTTCGACAGCGGCCGGATGAACATCGGCTGCGAGCCGTTGTAGAAGGTCCCCAACAGGTACAGATTGCCGTTGAGTTGGAGGATGCCCGGGTCCAGTTCCCAGGTGTTGTCCTGGGTGGGGTCGAGCAGGTCGGCCTTGAAGCTGTAGGGCCCCATCGGGTCGAGCCCGGCGCTCTCCAGTACATGGATCCGCTGGGTGCCGAGGTCGTACGGTTCCCGCCCGGCCGTGTAGTAGAAGTACCACCGCTTGCCGTTGGGGCCGTCGAGCAGATGGAACTCGGGGGCCCACATCGTGCCGGCCCCGTTCGGCCGGGTCAGGTTGAAGAGCACCTGCTCGGCGGCCGTGGCGAGACCGCCCAGGGTGGCCGACCTGCGCATGGTGACCGTCGAGTTCCAGGTGGTCGTGGCGAGGTAGTAGAAGCCGTCGTAGTAGGTGAGCCAGGGGTCGGGCCCGCGCTGGGCGAGCGGATTGGTGAACGTGCCAGGGCTCGTACCGCCGCCGCTGAAGCCGGGCAGCCGCCACACCCTGCCGCCGGTCGCGGAGCACGGCAGCTGCACCAGGTTGGTGTTCGAGGCCGACGAACCACCGCTCGGCGCCACGCACTTGCCGGAACCGACGGACACCAGGTTGAAGGTCCTGTCCGTGCCCGACACCGTCACCGGGACGAGCCGCCACCGCTGGTTCGTCGCGCTGTGGCAGGGCCACTGGATGACCGCCGCGTCGTCCGCCGTCGACGCCCCGGAGACATCGACGCACAGACCGGACTGCGTGGTGATCGTGTACGTGTCGGTCGTCCCCGCGACCAGGGTGTAGCCGAAGCTCTGGTCGGCGCCCGAGCTACAGGTGAAGGCACGCAGCTGAGTGCCGTTGGTCGACGAACTCCCGGGCAGGTCCAGGCAGTTGCCGCCGTTCTGGTTCACCCCGGCCGAGGTGAACGCCACGGCGGCCGAGGCGGGCGGCGCCACGAGGAGGGCGACCGCCAGGGTCAGCACGGCGAGGAGAGTGGAGAGACATCTGGAACGGGTCACGGGCCGTACACCTTCGCTTCCAGGAGGCCGACGGAGTTCGTGCCGTTGCCCGTCAGCAGCACCCGTAGTCGCGTGGTGCTCGTCGGGGTGAAGGAGACGGAGTTGTACTGGTTCCTGACCACCGGATAGGTCCCGGCGCCCGGCACATCGACATAGGCGCTGCCGTTCCAGTACTGGAGCTTCCATGAGGCGGGCAGGTCGATGCCCTGGTCGTCGTCGAAGAAGTAGACCTCCGCCCTGGCCAGGTTCCTCGCCGAGGACCAGGTCAGGTCGACCCACTGCTGACCCGACTCGGGCCAGCACCCCCAGCGCGGGTTCACCGTGTCGTTGGACGACGGCGGATCGATCCCGTCGTTGACCGCGGCGACGCTCTCCCAGGACGAGGTGTACGACGCGGACGCCGTCGCCGACCCGGCGAGGTTGGCCGGTGGCTGGACACCGCCCCGGTTGAACACCTTCACCTCGGTGAGACCCGTCTTCGCCCCGGAGGCGTGGGTGGCCAGGACCCGGATGCGCTGCGCGCTGACCGCGGGGAACCGCACCAGGTTGTAGTTGGCGCGCGGCGCGGCCGGACTCTTCGTCTGGTCGGCCACGTTCACCCACGAACCGCCGTCGTAGTACTGGATGGTGTACGCGGACGGCGCGCGGTAGGTGGTGCTCGCCGGCCGGCTGTCCTTGAAGTGCAGCCGTACCTCGTCGAGGGTGCGCGTGGCGCCCAGATTCAGCTCGTACCAGTCCTGGCTGTTGGGGGAGCCGCCCGCACCCCAGAAGGGTTCGTTGGTGGGATAGCCGTCGACCGCCCCGGAGACGGCGGAGCCGGAGCCGGTGTAGGACGCGGACGCGGTCGCGCCGGAGGCGAGGTTGGGCAGGTCGGCGGTCAGGTCGACACCGGCCTTGGCGAGCATGTCGACCATCCGGGGACTGCTCTGCACGACCTGGTTCGGGGCCTTCAGCCCGGCGACGGAGGTGTGGTGGGTGACCGTGCCGCTCGTGGTGACGTCACCGGTGGCCGGGTCCCAGGTGAACGGCACCAGCGAGCCGACGGTCGCCGTCCGGTTGCCGTTGACGTAGATCGAGTAACCCTCCGGGACACCGGGATAGCGGACCACTCCGTCGGCGGGGTCGTCCCAGACGATGGTCAGGTCGGCGCCCCGGTAGCGGAGGTTGTTGACGGTGAAGTGGCTCCAGCCGATGTTGATCGGGGAGAGCTCGACCTTCGCGTCGCTGCGCGGTCGCAGCCCGGCGACGTCCTCGATCACGGTCCAGTTGCTGCTGCCCAGGATGTTGTGGTGGATCCAGGAGCGGTAGTCGATGCCGGTGCCGTTCCAGTCGGCCCAGAACTCGTTGGCGTCCGGCCACTGGGTGTTGCCGCCGACGTACTGCGCCCAGGTGTTCCAGTACAGGAGCTTCTTGTAGTCGGTGGCGTTCATCCAGGAGTTGGAGTAGTTGCGCAGCACGGAGGAGTAGAGGCGGAACTGCACGGTGGAGTTGATGGTGGAGAAGTTGTTGGAGCCGGGGTTGCCGGCGTCGGCCGCGGCCTTCTTGTCGACCTGGTTGGCCGTGTAGAAGGGGAACACGGGGTACTGGGCGGGATCGTCGTACAGGCGCAGGGCCTGCTTGTACGTCGCGGTGTCGGGGACCGCGCCGACGGAGAACGGGTAGTAGTTGTTGATCTCCTTCCAGGGCACCCATTCGTTGGTCGACTTCAGCCGGTGTTCGAAGAGCTGCCGGTTCGGGTTCCACAGCACGTTGACGATCGCGTCCTTGATCTGGGTCGCGAGCGTGCGCATCTCGGTGGCCTTGGCGGTGTTGCCGGTCGCCTCGTAGGCCTGCGCGGCGGCGAGCGCGCCGCTGTACTGGTAGGCCGACTCGGCGCGGTCCATGTTCCCGGGCTTCCAGTGGAAGGAGACCGCGTCGGCGTCGTTGCCGGTCAGCGCGCCCCAGTCGTACTCGATGAGCTTGTTGTCGTCATGGTCGTAGTACGCCAGCTGCCCCTTGACGTCCCCCTCGGCGTAGCGGGCCAGGTTGGCGGCGATGCCCGGCTGGCCGCCGTGGATCTGGTAGCTCTTCCAGGCCGCCTCCGCGATGTACTGGGTGTAGCTGTTGGACCAGTTCTCGGGATCCCCCGGATTGTCCAGGAACCGTGCTCCCTTGGAGGTCTGGCCGACACTGAGCCAGTCCCCGTAGGCGTAGGACGGATCGCGCAGGTACTTGAGGTCGTCGATGTGCATGGGCTGGGTCAGCGCGATCGCGTTGTTGTAGCCGAGGACGCCCTCGGTCGAGGTCGGGAACTGGAAGGTCTGCCCGGGGATGTCGGCGTCCAGGCTGTTGAAGCGCATCAGCCACCAGCGGTAGTAGATGTTCTTCTTGATCGCGCCCTCGGGCACGTCGATGTAGGGCACGTTCTGCGCCCACCACAGGTTGTAGGCCCGGACATGGGTGGCGAACGCGGTGGCGGCCGAGTAGCCCGCGTAGGCGTTGTACTCCGTGAGCGACGCGGGGATCTCGTCGGTGACGAAGCCCATCGCCACCTTGGTGGTCACGGTGGCGCCGGCCGCGATCGTCACGGACCGGTTGAGCCCACCGCTTGAGACGGCGAAACCGTCACCGGTCAGGCGCGGGCGCACGGTGGTGAGGTTGTTGTACGCGTTGACCTGCCCGGTCAGCTCGCTGCCGCTGCCGGAGGTGGCGTACGGGGAGGTCGCCCGCAGTTGCAGTGTGGTGGCGGCGCTGCCGTTGTTCCTGATCGACAGGTTGGTCACCGCGACGTTGTTGTCGGTGATGAACTTGGTCTGCTCGACGCTGACCGACCCGCTGGTGTGCACACTCTTCCAGTGGCTCGGCGTCTGCCGGCGCTGGGCGACCTGTTCGGTGAAGGTGCCCGGGGAGATCGCGACCGCGTAGGCGTTGTTGTCGTTGACGCTCTCCCAATAGGCGACATGCCCGCCGAAGCCGAGCACCGCGGGGTCGTGGGTCTTCATGAAGAGGGCGCGGCCCCGGCTCATCAGCCAGGGCCCGGCCGGGTCGTTGCCGGTACGGGCCAGCAGCCGGTCCATCCAGAAGTCGGTGCCCGAGCTCTCCGCGTCGTAGATGCTCCGCATCATGTCGCCGGTCGTGTTCGCGACGGGCGGGGCCGGGATCGCGGGGCCGCTGAAGGTGGGGAAGCCGATGGTCTGCGCGGCGTGGGCGGCGGGTGTCGCGGTGACGACACAGCCGATGACGAGAGCCAGGGCGACGAGGAGCCGCTTCATGACAGGGCCCGTCGTTCACGCGGTCCGTGCCGGGAGGAGGTGCGGTCGGTTCTGCTCGGTCTTCTCATCGGAGCTCCCTGTCCAGTTGTGTTGTGCTCATGACATGTCTGTTCATGGCATGGGTCCGCACGTATCCGTATGAACCGGTGCACGGGGAAGCGCTGGAGAGTGAACGGTGAAACGACCTAAAAGGTTTTCGCAACGTAAATCCGTGCTCAGGAAGTGTCAAGAGGGTTGCCTGCGGCCCGAGTTCACGCACCGGCCGTCACGACAGGGCCACCGTGGACCCCCTGATCACCACCCGGCCGGGCTGGCTCTCCACGCCCGAGCGCCGCGTCCCGGCGATCGCCCCGAACAGGGCCTGCGCCGCCGCCCGCCCGACCTGTTCGAGGTTCATGTCGACGCTCGTCAGCGGCGGCCGGGAGGCCGAGGTCAGCACCTGCCAGTTGTCGAAGCCCATGACCGCCACGTCCTCCGGCACCCGGTGCCCGCGCTCACGCAGCACGTCCATCACGCCCCGGGCGATCTGGTCGCTGCCGCACAGCACCGCGTCCACGTCCGGATGCCGGTCGAGCAGCATCGCGGTGGCCGCCCGCCCCCAGCCCTCCGACCACACCCCGAACCGCGGCTCGCCGACCAGGGCGAGCCCGGCGTCGTCGAGCGCGGCCCTGGCGCCCTCGGCCCGCTCCCGCGCCGCGAGATACCCGGGGTCGCCGGTGATGTGCGCGATCCGCGTCCGGCCGCAGGCGAGCAGATGGTCCACCGCGATCCGGCCGGCGCCCACACTGTCGGGGACGATCGACAGATCCCCCGGGTCCTCCGAGGGCGCGTACGCGTAGACCACGGGGACGGGCAGTTCGCTGCCCAGGGACGGACGCGGATCGGTCCGGCTGCCCACCACGATCAGACCGTCGACCCGGCGGCCGAGCAGCGCGCGGACATGGTGCTGCTCACGGATCGCGTCGCCCCGCGCGTCGCAGAGGAACACCGCGACCGCACCCGCCCCGAACGCGTCCTCGGCGCCCATGAGGATCGGGATGCTGAATCTGCCCTCCAGGTCGCTGGTGAGCAGGCCCACGGTGCCCGTGCGGCCGGCGAGCAGACCGCGGGCCAGCTGGTTGGGCCGGAACGACAGCCGCTCGGCCGCCTCGACCACCCGCTGCCGTGTCTCCGCGCGCACCTGGGCGCGGCCGTTGAGCGCCTTGGAGGCGGTGGCGAGGGACACGCCCGCCAGCCGGGCGACGTCGCTCAGCGTGGCGGGCCCCGAACGAGCGGGGTCGGTGGCCTGGGCCATGGGTGTTCTCCTGTCTCGCGGCGCGTGGGTAAACCGTACGCGAGAGGGTTTCGGCCGCGGCGCCTTCGGGATGTTCTCCCGGGGCACTCCTGGCCCCGGACTTCCCCTCCGTGCAAGGGGATTGACGGGTGATGAGCCGCGTCCTAGCTTTCAGAAAGGCTTTTCGGTTTCTTTCCGGCGCAGAACCCACACGAGGGGGATCGTTATGGGGAGCACGACCGGACCACCTGGACGTCGCCGTCGGCGCGTCACCGCCGCCGTCGCGCTGCTGGCCGCCGCGAGCCTGTTCACGGCGTGCGGCTCCGGGGACGACGGCTCGGACGGCGGGGGCGGCGGCGGGGCCAAGGACGCCAAAGGGACCGACGACGGGGCCACGCTCACGATGTGGACGCGTGCGGCGACCCGGCCGCAGAGCGAGGCGCTCGTCAAGGCGTACAACGCGAGCCACGAGAACAAGGTCGAGCTGACCGTCGTCCCCACCGACGACTACCAGGCCAAGGTCGGCGCGGCGGCCGGGTCCAAGGACCTGCCCGACCTGTTCGCCTCCGACGTGGTGTTCGTCCCCAACTACACCTCCAGCGGCCTCTTCGCGGACCTCACCGAACGCATCGACGCCCTGCCCTTCGCCGACGACCTCGCCCAGTCGCACATCAAGGCCGGTACGTACGAGGACAAGAAGTACGTCGTCCCGCACACCCTCGACCTGTCGGTGCTCTTCTACAACAAGGACCTCTACCGCAAGGCGAAGCTCGACCCCGAGAAACCGCCCGCCAGCCTGGCCGAATGGGACGCGCAGGCGCGGGCCGTGGACAAGCTGGGCGGGGGAGTCGACGGCACCTTCTTCGGCGGCAACTGCGGCGGCTGCGGTGTCTTCACCTGGTGGCCGTCGATCTGGGCGGCCGGGGACGAGGTGCTGAACGAGGAAGGCACCGCGGCCACCCTCGACTCCGCCACCGCCAAGCAGGTCTACGCCGCCTACCGGGGCTGGGTGCGGGACGACATCGTGGCCCCCGGTGCCCGCGACGAGACGGGCACCACCTGGACCGGCGTCTTCCCGAAGGGGAAGGTCGGCGTCATGCCGATGCCGTCGACCACCCTGGGACTGATGCCCAAGGACCTCGACCTCGGGGTCGCGCCCATCCCCGGGCCCGACGGCGGCAAGTCCACGTTCGTCGGCGGCGACGCCATCGGCATCTCCGCCACCAGCAAGTCGGCCGACCAGGCCTGGAACTTCCTCGCCTGGTCCCTGGACGACAAGGCGCAGATCGACGTGGTCGCCGCCCACAAGGACGTGGTGGCCCGCACCGACCTGGCGTCCAACAAGCACTCCGAGGCGGACCCGCGCCTGGTGACGATCAACCAGCTCGTCGCCGACGGCCGCACCCCGTACGCCCTGAAGTTCGGCCAGACCTTCAACGACCCCAACGGCCCCTGGCTGACCCTGATGCGCGACGCGGTCTTCGGCGACGGGTCGAAGGTGGACAAGGACAACGAGGCGGTCAGCGCGTCACTGGCGGACTGAGCGACCCGCGCCCCTGGAAGGCAGGGGCGCGGGGAACTGCGCGCCCAGCCCCCACGCACCCGCACCTGCCCGTGCACCCACACGCCCCCACCCCGCACGCCGAAGGAGCCACATGCAGGGGTTGAGCCCGCGCGCGACACGGGGCCTCGCCTATGCCACCCCCACGGCGGTCCTGGTCACCGTCTTCTTCCTCCTGCCCCTCCTCCTCGTCGCCCAGATGTCCCTGAGCGACTGGCCACTCCTCGCGGGCGACCGAGGCCTCAACACCCCCGAGAACTACACCGACGCCACCGACAGCACCCTGTTCTGGCCCGCGGTCCGCTTCACCCTCCTCTACACCGTCATCGTCACGGTCGTCCTCCTCGGCCTGGCTCTCCTCCTCGCCCTCCTTGTGCAGGAGTCCCGCCCCGCCGCCGGTTTCTTCCGTACGGTGTACTTCCTGCCCGGCGCCCTGGGCCTGGCCTCCGCGTCCCTGCTGTTCTGGGGCCTGTACAGCCCCACCACCGGCCCCCTGAGCAGCGTCCTCGAAAGGCTCGGCCTCGTCGACGACCCGGTGTCCTTCCTGGGCACACCGACCTCGGCCCTCCTCTCGACGGTCTTCCTCGTCGTCTGGAAGTTCGCCGGCTTCTACATGCTGATCCTGCTCGTCGGCCTCCAGCGCATCCCCCACGAGCTGTACGAGGCGGCCCGCATGGACGGTGCGAGCCGCGCCCAGATCTTCCGCCGCATCACCCTGCCGCTGCTGCGGCCCTCCATCGCCCTGACCCTGCTGCTCTGCGTCACCGGATCCCTGCTGGCCTTCGACCAGTTCTTCATCCTCACCAAGGGCGGCCCGGACAACAGCACGGTCACGGTCGTCCAGTTGATCTACCGCGAGGCCTTCCAGCGGCTGAACCTCGGCACCGCGGCGGCCCTGTCGATCATCGTGCTGGCCGTACTGCTCCTGCTCAACGCCCTCCAGTTCCGCGGTCTGCGCCGCGCCGACGAGTCATGAGCCGCGCCCTGGGCCGTACGCCCTACTTCGTCGTCGCCGGCGGACTGGCCGTCATCTTCCTCTTCCCCCTGCTGTGGAACGCCTGGGCCTCCGTCAGCGGACAGCCCGGCACCGCACAGGAGTCCGGCCACGGGTTAGGCAACTACCGCACCCTGCTCCACTACGACGCGGGCCTGTGGCGCTACCTCCTCAACAGCACGGTCGTCTCCGCGCTGACCGTCGCCCTGACCCTCGGAGTGTCCCTGCTGGGCGGTTACGCCTTCGCCCGCTTCGACTTCCCCGGCAAGAACCTGCTGTTCCTGCTCACCCTGGCCATCCTCATGGTCCCGTACGCCACCCTCCTCATCCCCCTCTACGTCCTGCTCGGCAGACTCCACCTGCAGAACTCGCTCGTCGGACTGAGTCTGGTGCTGGCCATGTTCCAACTGCCGTTCGCCACCTTCATGATGCGGATCTCCTTCGAGGCGGTGCCGCGCGAGCTGGAGGAGTCGGCGTTCGTGGACGGGTGCGGTACGGCGGGCGCGCTGCGCCGGGTGCTGCTCCCGGCGGTGCGGCCGGGGCTGATCACCGTCGGGCTGTTCGCGTTCCTCGCCGCCTGGAACGACTTCATCGCCCCGCTGATCCTGATCTCGGACAGCGAGAAGGCACCCCTGCCCCTGGCTGTCGCGAACCTGCGACAGCAGAGCATGGGCGCCGTCGACTACGGAGCCACCGAGGCGGGTGTGGTGGTCCTCGCCGTGCCCTGCCTCCTGCTGTTCCTGCTGCTGCAACGGCACTACATGCGGGGCTTCATGTCGGGCGCGCTCAAGGGCTGAGGCCCTGACCACCTCGACTCGACGGACAACCGAAGGGACGAACCGAAGGCATGAAGTGGTGAAGGGGAACGAGGAGAGCAAGGCAGGCAGGGGAAACCCGGTGCCGTCGACCGTCCTTCCCGCGGCGCCGACCCGGGGCGCACTGCGGCCGCTCGGACTCGACGAGGTCGACATCACCGGCGGCTTCTGGGCCCGTCGCAGGCACATCAACGAGACAGTCGGCCTCCGCCACTGCCGAGACTGGATGGAACGCTCCGGCTGGACCGGCAACTTCCGTGCCGCAGCCGAGGGGCGGGTCCAACAGGACCGGCAGGGAAGGGAGTTCGCCGACTCCGAGATCTACAAGCTCCTCGAAGCCACGGCCTGGCAGAGCGCCTCCGGCAGCGCGCCGGACGTCGACGTCACCGCACTCGTCGGGGCCGTCGCCGCAGCCCAGGAACCGGACGGCTATCTGAACACCGCCTTCGGCCGCCCCGGACAGCCGCCCCGTTACAGCGACCTGGAATGGGGCCACGAGCTGTACTGCTACGGCCATCTGATCCAGGCGGGCGTCGCCGAGGCCAGGGCGCGGGGCGGGAGCGGGGGCGAGCTGGCGGAGGTCGCCCGGCGGGCCGCCGACCACATCTGCGCCACATTCGGCCGGGGTGGCATCGAGCGCGTCTGCGGCCATCCGCTGATCGAGACGGCCCTGGTGGAACTGGCGCGGCTGACGGGGGAGGAGCGCTATCTCGCCCAGGCCGCGCTCTTCGTCGACCGCCGGGGCCACGGCACGCTCGCCGACGGCGAGTTCGGCCGCGTCTACCACCAGGACGACCTGCCCGTACGAGAGGCGCGGGCGCTGCGCGGGCACGCCGTACGCGCCCTCTACCTCGCGGCCGGCGCCGTCGACGTGGCCGTGGAGACCGGCGACGAGGAACTGCTCGCCGCAGTCGTCCGGCAGTGGGAGGCGGGGGTCGCCCGGCGCACGTATGTCACCGGCGGCATGGGCTCCCACCACCGGGACGAGTCCTTCGGCGACGACTTCGTCCTGCCGCCGGACCGCGCCTATTCGGAGACCTGCGCGGGCGTCGCCTCCGTACTGCTCAGCTGGCGATTGCTGCTCGCCACCGGCGAACCGCGCTTCGCCGACCTCGCGGAACGGACCCTGTTCAACGTGGTCGCGACCTCCCCGGCGGAACACGGCCGGGCCTTCTTCTACGCCAACACGCTGCACCGGCGTCACCGGAGCGCCGTGCCCGCCCCCGACACGGTCAGTCCGGGTGCCGATCCCGGCCTGCGCGCGCCCTGGTTCGCGGTGTCCTGCTGCCCCACCAACGTGGCACGGACCCTGGCCCAGCTTCCCGCGCACCTGGCCACGGCGGACGACCACGGCATCCAGCTGCACCAGTACGCCGACGCGCGCATCGCCACCTCCCTCACACCCGGTCACGCCGTCGCCCTGCGGATCCGCACCGACTACCCGGCCGACGGGACCGTGGTCGTGCGCGTCGACCGGTCGCCGTCCGACCGCCCGTGGACCGTGTCGCTGCGCGTCCCCGCGTGGACGGCGGGCGCCACGTCATGGCTGGTCGAACCGGACGGCACCCGTCGCACGGTCGCCCCGGGCACGGCCGAGGTCACCCGCGTCTTCCGGCCGGGCGACGAGATCCGGCTCGAACTGCCCGTACGGCCGCGCTGGATCGGCGCCGATCCGCGCGTCGACGCGGTGCGCGGCGCCGTGGCCGTCCAGCGCGGGCCGCGGGTGTACTGCGCCGAGTCCGTGGACCTGCCCGACGGCCTGGACGTCGACGCGATCCGGGTGGACCCGGCCGTCGATCCGCGCGACGGGCCGGACCCGGCGGTGGACACCGTCGTGGTCGACGGCCGCCTCGCCCTGTACGACCCACGGTCCACCGCGTACGACGCGCGACGCGACGAGCCCTGGCCCTACCGGCCGCTCGACGCCCCCACCGCCCCGCCCGGGAGCGACCGGGCGGAGATCACCCTGGTCCCGTACCACTCCTGGGCGAACCGGGGTCCCTCGACGATGCGGGTGTGGCTGCCCGCGGACGACCGATGATCGGAGACGGAGCATGTCCCAACCCCCCACACGCCGAGGCCTGTTGCGGCTCGCCGCCGGGACGGCGGCCGCCGTCCCCCTCGCGCAGGCGATCACGCCCGCGCAGGCCGTGACCGGCGCGGCCCCCGACGCGCCGGGCATCGCGGGAACGGCTCCCGGCGGGGCCGCCATGGCCGCTACGGCAGCCGCGCCCGCCCTGCCGGTACAGCCGTTCCCGCTGGGCCAAGTCGCCCTCGGCGACGGCGCGTTCCGCCGCAAGCGCGATCTGATGCTCGACTACGCCAGGGCCTACCCCGCCGACCGCATCCTGGCCGTCTTCCGGGCCAACGCCGGACTGGACACCCGCGGGGCCCGCCCGCCCGGCGGCTGGGAGACCGCCGACGGCAATCTGCGCGGCCACTACGGCGGCCACTTCCTCACGCTCGTCGCCCAGGCGTACGCCGACACCCGGGAGGCGGCGCTCAAGACCAAACTCGACCATCTGGTCAGCGCGTTGGGCGAGTGCCGACAGGCCCTGGCCGACCACGGCTCCCCGAGACCGAGCCACCCCGGCTACCTGGCGGCGTACCCGGAGACGCAGTTCGTCCTGCTGGAGAGCTATACGACCTACCCCACCATCTGGGCGCCCTACTACACCTGCCACAAGATCATGCGGGGTCTCCTGGACGCGTACACCCTCGGCGGGAACGCGCAGGCCCTCACACTCGCATCCGGGATGGGCGACTGGGTGCACAGTCGGCTCGGCGCGCTGCCGAAGGCGCAGCTGGAGCGTATGTGGTCGATCTACATCGCGGGTGAGTACGGCGGGATGAACGAGGTGCTGGCGGACCTGTACGCGCTCACCGGACGGCCGCAACACCTGGCCGCCGCCCGCTGCTTCGACAACACCGCGCTGCTGGACGCCTGCGCCGAGGACCGGGACATCCTGGAGGGCAGACACGCCAACCAGCACATCCCGCAGTTCACCGGCTATCTGCGGCTGTACGACCACACGGGGGAGGAGCGGTACGCCGCCGCGGCCCGCAATTTCTGGGACATGGTCACCGAGTCCCGGACGTACAGCCTGGGCGGTACGGGACAGGGCGAGATGTTCCGGGCCCGGGGCGCGATCGCGGCGACCCTCGACGACAAGAACGCCGAGACCTGCGCCACGTACAACATGCTCAAGCTGAGCCGGCAGCTCTTCTTCCACGAGCCCGACCCCGTGTACATGGACCACTACGAGCGCGGTCTGACCAACCACATCCTCGCCTCCCGCCGGGACGCGGGCGGGGCGCCGAGCACGAGCGGTCCGGAGGTCACCTATTTCGTCGGCATGGGGCCCGGAGTCGTGCGGGAGTACGGCAACATCGGCACGTGCTGCGGCGGCACCGGCATGGAGAACCACACCAAGTACCAGGACTCGGTGTACTTCCGCTCCGCCGACGGCGACGCGCTGTACGTCAACCTCTACCTCGCCTCGACCCTGCGGTGGCCCGAGAAGGGACTCGTCGTCGAGCAGACGGGCGACTACCCGGCGGAGAGCCTCCGCACCCTGGTCTTCCGCGAGGGCGGCGGCCCGCTCGATCTGAGACTGCGGGTGCCGTCCTGGGCCACGGGAGGCTTCACCGTCACGGTCAACGGGGTGCCGCAGCGGGCCGAGGCCGTGCCCGGCAGCTATCTCACCCTGAGCCGGAACTGGCGGCGCGGCGACCGGGTCGATGTGTCGGCGCCCTACCGGCTGCGGATCGAGAGGGCCCTGGACGATCCCGCCGTCCAGTCGCTGTTCCACGGGCCGGTCCTGCTGGTCGCGCGGAGCGCGGCGACGGGATTCCGCGCGTTCTCTTTCTACAAGGACTTCACGCTCCGGGGTGATCTCGCCGACGCGATCGATCCCGAGGGCCGCCCCTCGCACTTCACCACCCACGGTCTGACCCTGGCGCCGTTCCATCTCGCGGACGACGCCCGCTACCACGCCTACTTCAGGCGGGCCGAACCCGTCGTCGTGTTCGGGGCCACCGACTCCGGCGTACCGAACCGCGCCCGCGGCGACGGGCTGACCTTCCTCGACGTCCTCTGGGCCCAGGCACCCTTCGCGACCTCCGCCGATCTCGTACGGGCGGTGGCTGCTCTCGCCGACCTCTGGGTCTCCGAGGGACGGTTCACGCGGGTTGAGCGGGACCGTGTCGTCGCGGCCGCCCCGGGCGTCTCTCAGGTAAGGCATGCCTAACGACGTCAGATAATGTTCTGCGTGCAACTACTTGTACCCGCCGGACGCACGCATGTTTGGAGTCGGCCTTGCCGCACACGATCGACACCGCCGGAACAGGGCCGGACGCCGTGACCGAGGAAGGCCGGGAGGGTCGGGAGGGCCGGGAGGGCTGGGTCGAACTGGGGTCGGGCGCCGAGCTGCGCGAGCTGCTCGGCGAGCCCTGGCCCATCGTGATCGAGAAGGTCCACGACCGCCTCGCCGACCAGGACCGGGACATCATCGCCCGCTCGCCCTTCTGCCTGCTGGCCACCTCCGACTCGCGCGGCAACTGCGACGTCTCCCCTCGTGGGGACGCCCCCGGCTTCACGCACGTCATCGACTCCGGCACGCTCGCCCTGCCCGACCGGCCGGGGAACCGGCGGGGCGACAGCTTCCACAACATCCTCGACAACCCGCACGCCGGCCTGCTCTACCTGATACCCGGCAGCAAAGAGGTCCTGCGGGTCAACGGCCGGGCCCGCATCCTCTCCGACGCCCCGTTCTTCGACGCCATGACGGTGAAGGGCCAGCGTCCCGCGCTCGCCCTGGTCCTGGAGATCGACGAGATATATCTGCACTGCCCGGCGTCGCTGCGGCGCTCGGGCGTGTGGAGTCCGGAGTCCTGGCAGACCGGCTGACCGACGCACCGGCACCCCCTGTCCAGCACAAATAAGGGTAGGCTAACCTTCGTCGGGTGAGATCTGGTGAAGAAACAGCCGACACCCCGCGTCTTCGCGGTCACCAACTGTCGGCCACGAGCGTGACCGTCGCCTACGACGGCGTCGACGTCGTGCACGACGCGGCGGTCGCCCTGCGGCCCGGTGAGGTGACCGTCCTGGTCGGCCCCAACGGCAGCGGCAAGTCGACGCTCCTGCGGACGATCGCCCGTCTGCAGCGGGCCCGCCACGCCACGCTCAGGATCGACACCGAGACCGACGGCCTCGCCCTGAGCGCCCGTGAGTTCTCGCGGCACGTCGCCCTGCTGACCCAGGGCCGCCCCACCCCCAGCGGACTCACCGTGCGGGACGTCGTCGAGTTCGGCCGCTACCCCTACCGGGGCCGCTTCGGCCGGCCCGACCCGGACGCGTCCGCCGCGATCGACCGCGCGCTCGCGCTGACCGGCGTCACGGACCTCGCCGAGCGCGGCGCCGACCACCTCTCCGGCGGACAGCTCCAGCGGGTGTGGCTCGCCAGCTGCCTCGCCCAGGAGACCGGCGTGCTGCTGCTCGACGAGCCGACGACCTACCTCGACCTGCGCTACCAGATCGAACTCCTCGACCTCGTCCGGGACCTGGCGGACGACCACGGCATCGCCGTCGGGGTCGTCCTGCACGACCTCGACCAGGCGGCGGCCATCGCCGACCGGATCACCCTGCTCGAAGCGGGCCGCATCGTCGCCGACGGCCTGCCCGAGGACGTCCTCACCCCGGAACGCCTCACCGCCGTCTACGGCATCCGCATCGACGTGGACCACGACCCCCTCACCGGCCGGCTGCGCACCCGCCCGATCGGCCGACACCACACCCGGCACACCCGCCGCACTCGAACCGAAAGGCTCGGCACCACCTCATGAGACGCCTCCTGCTCACCGCGGCCGCCACCACCGCCGCGGCGCTGACCCTCGCCGCGTGCGGCACCACCGAGCCTGCCGCCGACAAGACCGAGAAGAAGACGTCCGAGGCCATCACCCTCACCGACGGCTCCGGCAAGAAGCTCAAGCTCGACGGCCCGGCCACCAAGGTCGTCGCCACCGAGTGGAACGAGGTCGAGAACCTCGTCACGCTCGGCGTCGACCCGGTCGGCGTCTCCGACGTCAAGGGCTACAACACCTGGGACTCCGCCGTCCCGCTGAAGAACGAGCCGAAGGACATCGGCACCCGCGGCGAGCCCAGCATGGACACCGTCGCCGCCCTCGCGCCCGACCTCATCCTGGCCTCCTCGGACCTGGCGCCCGCGGCCGTGAAGCAGCTGCGCGAGGTCGCCCCGGTACTGGAGATCAAGTCCGCCGACGGCTCGGACCAGATCGGTCAGATGCTGGAGAACCTCGACCTGATCGCCAAGGCCACCGGCACCACCGACAAGGCGGCGACGGCCCGCAAGGACTTCGAGGCCAAGCTCGCCGAGGGCAAGAAGGCCCTCGCCGACGCCGACCTCGCGGGCACGGAGATCGCCTTCGCCGACGGCTACGTCACCTCCAACCAGGTCACCCTGCGCCCGTACACCGACGGTTCCCTCATCGGATCCGTCAACAAGCGCCTCGGCCTGAAGAACGCGTGGAAGGTCAAGGGCGACGCGGCCTACGGACTCGGGTCCACCGACGTCGAAGGCCTCACCGACCTGCCGAAGGACACGCAGTTCGCCTACATCGGCAACGACGGCGACAAGACCGCCACCCCGTTCACCGGAGTGCTCGCGAAGAACGCCGTCTGGAAGTCCCTGCCGTTCGTGAAGTCCGGTGACGTGCACCGCCTGGACGACGGCATCTGGATGTTCGGCGGCCCCGGGTCGATGTCCGCGTACGTCGACGCCCTCGTCGCCGCGCTGACGAAGTAGCGGCAGAGACCAACGGAACAGCAGCAGTAACAGAAGTCGGCGAAGCAGAAGCAACGGAGCCATGGCCGTCACCGCAACCCCTCCCGTCACCCGCCCGTCGACGGCCACGTCCTGGGCGGGCGCGGCCGCGGTGACGGCCGCGCTCGTCCTCCTGGTCCTGGCCCTCGGGATCGTCGACATCACCCAGGGCACCGCCGACGTCGGACCGGCCGAGGTCCTCAAGGCCCTGACCGGGCAGGGCGAAGGGGCCGACGCGTCCGTCGTGATCGCCTCCCGGCTGCCGAGGATGGTTGCCGGCATCATGGTCGGCGTCATTCTCGGTGTGGCGGGCGCCGTCCTCCAGGCCGTCAGCCGCAACGTCCTCGCCTCACCCGACACCCTCGCGGTGAACGCCGGTTCGTATCTGGCGCTCGGTCTGGTCGGCGCCACCGGCGTCTCGCTGCCGCTGCTCGCCTCCTCCTCGGTCGCCTTCGTCGGCGGACTCCTCGCCGCGGCCGTCGTCCTCGCCCTGTCCGGTCTCGGCACGGGCACCGTACGGCTGGTCCTCGCGGGCACCGCGCTGGCCCTGGGCCTGAACTCCGTGACGCAGGGCCTGCTCCTGCTGTTCCCGGAGCAGACCGAGGGCCTCTACCAGTGGAACCAGGGCAGCATCAGCCAGAACGGCTTCGACGGCGTCCTCCAGATGCTGCCCGTCGCCCTGGCCGGGATCGCCGGACTGCTGCTGGTCGCACGCCGCGTCGACGCGCTCGCCCTCGGCGACGACGCCGCGCGCGGTCTCGGCGTGCCGGTCCGTGCCACCCGCGTCACGGTGGTCGTCCTGGCCTCGCTGCTGTCGGCGGCGGCGGTCACCCTCGCCGGACCCATCGGCTTCGTCGGCCTGTGCGCACCGGCCCTGGTGCGCCCGCTCGCCCGCAGACTCAGGGGCTTCGCCCGCGCCCGTACGACGCTGCCGGTGGCGGGACTCGTCGGCGCGGTGCTGGTCCTCGGCTCGGACGTGCTGCTCCGGGCCCTCGTCCCCTCGGACCGGGCGGTCGCGGTGCCCACCGGCGTCGTCACCAGCCTGGTCGGCGCCGTGTTCCTGGTGGCGATGGCCCTGCGGCTGCGGGACACCTCCGGAGCCGAGGCCCCGGACCGGATCCGTATCCCCAGCCGGACCGTGTTCCTGGTGACCCTGGCCGCTCTGGTCGCCGTGGTCGTCGGCGTCACGGTCGCCGGCGCCCTGCTCGGCGACAGCAAACTCCTGCTCGGCGACCTCGCGAACTGGGCGCAGGGCCGGGCCGGCCGAGGCGTGTCCTTCGTCCTCGAAACCCGCGTCCCCCGCGTGCTCGCGGCCCTGTGCGCGGGAGCGGCGCTCGCCCTGGCCGGCACGCTCGTCCAGGCCGTGACCCGCAACCCGCTCGCGGAGCCGGGCGTCCTCGGCGTGTCCGGCGGCGCCGCGCTGGGCGCCGTACTCCTCGTCACCACCGCGCCCGTCGCCGGCACCTGGGGCATCGCGGGCGCCGCGTTCGCGGGCGCCGCGCTGACCTCCGTCGTCGTCTTCGGGCTCGCCGCCCGGGGCGGCTACCGGCAGAACAGGCTGGTCCTCGTCGGTATCGGTGTCGCCGCGGGTACCGCGGCGCTGATCAGCCTGCTGATCGTGCTCACGGACCCGTTCAACGCCACGAAGGCGCTGACCTGGCTGTCCGGTTCGACGTACGGCCGGACCATGCCGGACGTGCTGCCCGTCGCACTCGTGCTGGTCCTGGGCCTCGTCGTCGCCTTCGCCCGGCGCACCGAACTGGACCTCGTCTCCCTCGACGAGGACACCCCGCGCCTCCTCGGCCTGCCGCTGTCCCGGGCCAGGCTCGGCTTCCTGGTGGTGGCCGTCCTGCTCAGCGCGACCGCCGTCGCCTCGGCCGGCACCATCGGATTCGTGGGCCTGGTGGCACCGCACGCGGCCCGCGCCCTGGTGGGCCGACGGCACGTCCGGGTGGTGCCGGTGGCGGTCCTGCTGGGCGCCGCGCTCGTCTGCACGGCCGACCTCCTCGGCCGCACGGTCATCGCCCCCGCCCAGCTGGGCGCGGGCCTGATGACGGCCGTGATCGGCACACCGTACTTCCTGTACCTGCTGGTACGAAGCCGGCGCTGAACCGGCGAAGCCCCGGGGCGGGCGGCGCTCGGCGGCGTCCGCTCAGCCGTCCGCCCGGTCGTCCAGCGACGCCAAGTACGGCGACAGCTTGTCCGGGGCCATGACCCACATGATCCGGTCGATGCCCTCCGCCGACACGTCCACCGACAGCAGGGCCACGGCGCTGCCGCCGGACCGCACGAGGACGGCCGGGCGGCCGTTGGCCTCGACCCAGCTGACGTCCGACTCCGGCCAGAACCGCGGCGCGAAGGCGGCGAGGTACCGGGAGACGTGCGGGCGTCCGACCACCGGGATCCGCGAGGCGCCACGCACCCCTCCGCCGTCGGAGTAGCTGACGACGTCCGCCGCGAGGACCTCTTCGAGCGACTTCAGATCGCCGGTCCGCGCCGCGGTCAGGAACACCGTCAGCAGCCGCCGGTGCTCGCTGCGGCTCACCTGTTCCTTCCGCTCGGTGGCCAGATGCCTGCGCGCCCGGCTCACCAGCTGGCGGGTGTTGGCCTCACTCGTCTCCAGGATCTCCGCGACCTGCCGGTAGGGGTAGTCGAACGCCTCCCGCAGGACGTAGGCGGCCCGCTCCACCGGATTCAGCCTCTCCAGGAGATGGAGAACCGCCAGCTCGACCGCCTCGGCGCGCTCCGCCCCCAGATGCGGGTCGAGGCTGGTGTCGACCGGCTCGGGGAGCCACGGTCCGACATACGTCTCACGGCGTACGCGGGCGGACTGGGCCGTGTTGATCGCCAGCCGGGTGGCCACGGTGGTCAGGAAGGCGGTCGGCTCGACGATGTTCGTGCGGTCGGCCTTCTGCCACCGCACCCACGCCTCCTGGAGGACGTCCTCGGCCTCCGCGACGCTGCCGAGCATGCGATAGGCGACTCCGAAGAGCTGGGGACGCGCCGCGACGAACTGCCTCGTCGCCGTCTCAAGAGAGTTGACGTCGTCCCCGGCCTGCATCGATGTCCTTTCGCCCCAGATCACGGTCATGTTACAGGCGGTGCGCGAGGGGCGCGTGTCCCCGGCCGCTGACGGTGTCGTCCCTCGCGCGGGGGACGACGTCATCGCCCGCTGGAGGGATGATCCCGAAGAGTCCCGACTGCCATACTGACCGGCGTGCCCCGTGCGACGGCTTGGCGTGACACCTGGACCGCGACGCGACGGCGAGTGTCCGAACTCCCGCACGTGGGTGTGCTGTTCGGGACCCTGCTCGGGCTGTCCGCCGTCCTGGAATCGCTCGCCGAATTCGTCGGCGCCCACGGGTCGATACCCCGGCTGTTCGCCGACGCCACCGCGCAGGCCGGCCCGCACGGCAGCGCCACGGGCGTGCAGTTCGCCATGGTGGTCGGGCTGTTGTGTCTGTCGACCGCACTGCCGCTCGCCTTTCTGCGCCCCCTGGCGGCCGGGGTCACCGTCACCACGGCGAGCATCGGCTCGCTCCTGATCCTCGGGACGCTGACCGTGGCGGGCCTGGCCGCCCAGCTCGTCGCCCAGTACCGGCTCGGCCGCGGCGGCTCCCTCCTGTCCGCGGCGCTCCTCGGCACGCCCTTCCTCGTCCTGGCCCTCACCGGCCCCGACGACACCGGCCACCGCGTACGGGTCGTGCTCGTCGCGGCACTGGCCCCGCTGGCCGCCTTCGCCGGACTGGCCGCCCGTTCCCACGAGCAGAACCGGCGGCACAGCGCCATCCGCGAGGTCATGGACGGCACGCGGTGGGAGAACGCCGCACGGGGCGAACGCGTGCGCATCGTGCGTGAGTTGCACGACGTCGTCGGCCACCACATCTCCATGATCGCCGTACAGGCCGAGACGGCCCGGATAGCCACCGCGGGCATGCCGGCCGAGGGCGCCGAACGACTGCTCGGTATCGGGGACACCGCCCGCGCGGCCCTGACCGAGATGCGCAGGCTGCTCGGCGTGCTCCGCGAGGACACCGGGTCCGTCACCGGCGGTGACCGCAGGCCGCAGCCCGACCTGACACAGCTCCACGAACTGCTCGAAGAGGCACGCAAGGCGTCCGCCACATCCATCCGCCTCATCCTCAGCGGCTCACCGAGCGCACTGGACCCCGGCATCGAACTCGCCGCCTACCGCATCGTCCAGGAATCCCTCACCAACGCCCGTAAGCACGCCACCGGCGCCGCCGTCGACGTGGAACTCGTCTACGCCGACGAAGCGCTGCACCTGCGCGTCCGCGACAACGGCCCTGGACCGCCGCGCGACCGGCCCACCGGCGGACACGGCCTGCTCGGTATGCGCGAACGCGCGTCCGCGGTCGGCGGCGACGTCCACACCGGCCCGGGGTTCGGCGGCGGCGGTTTCGTCGTCGAGGCACGTTTCCCCCTCAAGGCACCGCAACCCCGATGACGCCAGAGCCCTCATGACGGAAGAGATCTCATGACCAGCCCGTCCCCGCCGATCCGGGTCGTCGTCGCCGACGACCACCTCGTGGTCCGCACCGGCTTCGCCGCGCTGCTCGACAGCCAGGCCGACTTCACCGTCGTACGGACCGCGTCCTCCGGGGCGGAAGCGGTACGGGTCTGCCGCGAGGTCTGTCCGGACGTGGTCCTCATGGACATCCGCATGCCCGAGATGGACGGCATCGAGGCCACCAGACAGCTCGTGGGCTCCTCGCCCGACGGCGTCGACGCACCGCGCGTCCTGATCCTGACGACGTTCGACCTCGACGAGTACGTGTACGACGCGCTGCGCGCCGGAGCCAGCGGCTTCCTCCTCAAGGAGGTGACCGCGGAACGGCTCTTCGACGCCGTACGGGTCGTCGCCGCCGGGGACGCGCTGCTCGCGCCCGGCATCACCCGCAGGCTCATCAGCGAGTTCGCGCTGATGCCCGCCAGACCCGACACCGCACCGCCGCCCGGCATGAAGGCGCTCACCGCACGCGAGCGAGAGGTCCTGCTGCTGGTCGCCGAGGGCCTGTCCAACCCGGAGATCGGCGCCAGGCTGGTCGTCGGCGAGGAGACGGTGAAGACACACGTCAGCAGAATCCTCGGCAAGCTCGCGCTGCGCGACCGTACGCAGGCCGTGATCGCCGCGTACGAGACGGGATTTGTCGTGCCCGGCTCCCGCGGGCAGCGATAGCGTGACCGCGCCGCGGGTGGCGTGACCGGCGTCAGCACTCCAGTCGGCACTCTCGGACAGGCCCTAGGCTCGTCCCTCCTGTGAGGGACGGACCGAACGCGGACTGGCTCCTGTGAGTGGTGCGGAACATGGCTCCCGGCCGTGACGACCCGGCCACCCCCTTCTCCCTAGTCTGCGGACATGGAGAAAGCGATCGACGGGTCGGACGCGAGGATCGAAGTCAGGGACGTCCACAAGCACTTCGGAGGCACCCGGGCGCTGGACGGGATGACGTTCGACGTCAGACCGGGGCAGGTCACGGGCTTCGTCGGGCCGAACGGCGCCGGCAAGTCCACGACCATGCGGGTCATCCTCGGCCTGGACGGACCCGACAGGGGAACCGCACTGGTCGGCGGGCGCCGCTACCAGGACCTGCGGACCCCGCTCACCCATATCGGGGCGCTGCTGGACGCCGCGGCCGTGCAGCCGAGCCGTACCGCCCGCCACCATCTGCTGTGGCTGGCCCATTCCCAGGGGCTGGGCGCGGGGCGGGTCGACGAGGTGATCCGGCAGGTCGGCCTCCAGGACGCGGCCCGGCGCAGGGCGGGCGGCTTCTCCCTGGGGATGAGGCAGCGTCTCGGTATCGCGGCCGCCCTCCTCGGCGACCCCCCGGTGGTCATGCTCGACGAGCCCTTCAACGGCCTGGACCCCGAAGGAATCAGGTGGATGCGAGACTTCCTCGCCTCACTGGCCGGACAGGGCAGGGCCGTGCTGGTCTCCAGCCACCTGATGGGCGAACTGCAGGACATCGCCGACCACGTGGTGGTCGTCGGACGCGGCAGGGTCGTCGCCGACATGGGCGTGCGTGAACTGCTGGCGTCGATGTCCCGGGGCAGGGTGACCCTGCGGACCTCCGCGCTCGCCCGGGCCATGACGGTGCTGGCCCGCTCGGGGGCCACCGTGAGCTCCACCGGGGCCGACCTCATCAGTCTGACGGGGCTGCCCCCGGAGGACGTGGTGTCGCTCCTCAGCCGGAACGCGGTGCCGTTCTCGGAGATCTCCGAGCACCGCGCCTCGCTGGAAGAGGCGTACATGGAGCTGACCCGGAACGCCGTGCAGTACCGCGGTGCCGTTCCCGAGGAGGCCGGCCGATGACCGCCACGTCGGCACCGCCCCGCACGACCGCACGGCCGGGCCGGGGCGGCTTCGGCCGGCTCCTGCACGCGGAATGGACCAAGTTCCGTACGGTACGGGGCTGGGTGTGGAGCGCGGTCGGCGCGGTGCTGGTCATCTGCCTGGTGGGCCTGCTCGCCACCGCGGCGGGCAACAGGTCCGCTCCGAACGGCAGTTCCGCGCTTCCCGTCGGCCCCGGCGGCGAAGCGGTCAACGACAACTTCTGGTTCGTCCACCAGAAGCTCCGCGGCGACGGCAGCATCACCGTCTCGATGTCCTCACTGGCCGGCGTCGTCTCGACGAGCCCGGACGACAGCAGGAGCGGCCTCGCACCGTGGGCGAAGGCCGGGGTCATCGTGAAGGACAGCCTCGACCAGGGATCGTCGTACGCGGCGATGATGGTCACGGGCAGGCACGGCGTGCGGATGCAGTACGACTACACGCACGACATCGCCGGGGCGGCCGGGGCGGTCTCCGAGGAGGCGCCGCGGTGGCTGCGCCTGCAGCGCACCGGCGACACGCTCACCGGCCACCAGTCCGCCGACGGCCGGAGGTGGACCGAGGTGGGCCGGGCGGACCTGTCCGGTTTGTCGGCGACACCGGAGGTCGGACTGTTCGTGACCTCCCCGTCCGTCAAGGAGGAGACCGCTACCGGAACGGGCTTCGTGCCGGCCGTCGCCACCGGCACCTTCGACCGGGTCACGCTGGGCGGCCGGTGGACCGGCGACTCCTGGGCGAGCGATCAGGTCGGCGGGGACGCCGGCACCTCCGCGAGCTACGACCAGGACACCCGGGGCGGAGCCACCCCTTCCGGCAGCGGCTTCGAGGTGACCGGCGCGGGCGACATCGCGCCCGTCGTCGGCGGCCCCGCCACCAGCGGCGTACGGACCATCGAGAACTTCCTCGTCGGCGCGTTCGCCGGACTGGTCGTCATGGTCGTCGTGGGCGCGGGCTGCATCACCGCCGAGTACCGGCGGGGCATGATCGGCCTCACCCTGGCGGCGAGCCCGCGCCGGGGCCGCGTCCTGGTGGCGAAGGGCCTGGTGGTGGGATCCGTAGCCTTCCTCGTCGGCGTGGTCTCCGCCGCGGTCATGGTCCCCCTCGGGAGACAGCGGTCGGAGGCGGGCGGCTTCCCCGTCCTGACGGTTCCGGCGGCCACCGAACTGCGGGTCG
This sequence comes from Streptomyces liliiviolaceus, assembly GCF_018070025.1. Lineage (NCBI taxonomy): Bacteria > Bacillati > Actinomycetota > Actinomycetes > Kitasatosporales > Streptomycetaceae > Streptomyces > Streptomyces liliiviolaceus. Next base: position 570,660 of record NZ_JAGPYQ010000002.1, on the reverse strand, counting down.
TCGTCGGTACGGGCCTGCTGCTCGCCGCCGCGAGCGTCTTCGCCCTCGCCGTCGGCGCCGTCCTGCGGCGCGGTGCCGTGGCCGTCACCGTGATCGTCGTCGGCATCGTGCTGCCCTACCTCCTCGCGACCGCGTCCGTACTGCCCGACGGGGCCTCGCGGTGGCTGCTGAGGGTCACTCCCGCCGCCGGCTTCGCCATCCAGCAGAGCGTCGAGCGCTACGACCAGGTCGTCACCGTCTACGCGCCCTCGTCCGGGTACTTCCCGCTGGCCCCCTGGACCGGCCTCGCCGTCCTGTGCGCCTACGCGGCGGCCTCGTTCGCCGCCGCCGTGGTCCTGCTCCGCCGGAGGGACGCGTGAAAGCCGCCGGACGTGCCGAATGGACGAAGCTGCGGACCGACGCGGGCAACGCCTGGCTGACGCTCGGCATGGTCGTACTGACCCTCGCGGTCGGTGCCGCGGTGGCCATGACCTCCAGGTGCGACACCACCGGCTGCGGCGGGGACCCGGTGCGGCTCGGTCTCTCCGGTGTGCTGGTCGGCCAGGTCGTGGTCGCGATCGTGGCGGTGCTGACGGTCGGCGACGAGTACGGCACCGGCATGATGCGGACGACGCTCACCGCGGTGCCGCGCAGGCTGACGGTCCTCTTCTCGAAGTCCGCCGTGCTCAGCGCGGTGCTGCTGGTGGCGGGGACGGTCTCCGTCCTCGGCTCCCTACTGATCGCCGGCCTCGTGCAGCCGGGGCGCGGCTTCACGGAGGAACACGGTTTCACGGCCCTGTCACCGACCGACGGGGCGACGCTGCGGGCCGCCGCGGGCTCGGTCCTCTACCTCGTGCTGATCGGCCTGCTCAGCCTGGGCGTCGCCCTGGCCGTACGGAACTCGGCGACCGCCGTCGGGATCGTCCTCGCCCTGCTGTTCGTCCTCCCGGTACTGGCCCAGGTGGTCGCCGATCCGGACTGGCAGCGCCACCTCCGGCAGATCTCCCCGATGACGGCCGGCCTCGCCGTCCAGACGACCGTGCGCGTCGACGACCTGCCGATAGGCCCCTGGCAGGGCCTGGGCGTCCTGGCCCTGTGGGCGGCCGGCGCGATGACCGCGGGCGGCTGGCTGCTGCGTACGCGGGACGCGTAGGGACGGCGAGCGGGCAGGACGAGCAGGGAAACGGGCCCGCCCACAGGCCGCGCACCCTTTTAGCTCATATGAACTGTTTCGCATTCTGGTGTCGGGTACCCGGCTCCAGGGCGGAACGTGAGGTTCCGCCCGAGTCCGCTCTTCCCCGTCGTTCTGGAGATTTCATGTCAGGCCAGCACAAGAGCTCGTTCGCGACCGTGAACCCGTCCACCGGGGAGACCCTCAAGGAGTTCCCGGTCATCGAGGGCGGACAGGTCGACGCGGCGCTGGAGACGGCGGACCGGGCGTTCCACGCATGGCGGGGGCGGCCGATCGCGGAGCGCGCCGCCGTCGTGGGCCGTGCGGGCGAGCTGATGAAGGAGCGCAAGGAAGAGCTGGCCCAGCTCATCACCCTGGAGATGGGGAAGCTGATCTCCGAGGCGCGCGGTGAGGTCGATCTCGCCGCGTCGATCCTCGGGTACTACGCGCAGCACGGGCCGGACTTCGCCGCGGCCGAGCCGCTCGACGTGGCGGAGGGGGAGGCGTACCTCGTCAACGAACCCCTCGGCGTCCTGCTGGGCGTCATGCCGTGGAACTTCCCGCTCTACCAGGTGGTCCGTTTCGCGGGCCCGAACCTGGTGCTGGGCAACACGGTGCTGGTCAAGCACGCCGGCATCTGCCCGCAGTCGGCGCTGGCGCTGGAGTCGCTGTTCCGCGACGCGCAGGCCCCCGCGGGCGTCTACACGAACCTGTTCGTCAGCCACGACGAGATCTCGCGCATCATCGACAGCCCGGTCGTGCGCGGAGCCTCCCTGACCGGCAGCGAGGGAGCGGGCGCCCAGGTCGCCGAGCGCGCCGGCCGGAACCTCAAGCCCAGCCTGCTGGAGCTCGGCGGCAGCGACGTGTTCATCGTCCTCGACGGCGAGAACCTGGAACGCACGGTCAAGGCCGCGGTGGCGGGCCGGATGGCGAACACCGGCCAGAGCTGCGTCGCCTCGAAGCGGTTCATCGTGCTGGCGGACGTGTACGACGACTTCCTGGCCGGGCTGCGCCGCGGGTTCGCCGAGCTGCGGCCCGGAGACCCCGCCGACGAGGCGACCACCATCGGGCCGCTCTCCTCGGAGCAGGCGGCCTCCGACCTGGCAGACCAGATCCGCGAGACCGTCGACCAGGGCGCGGAACTCGTCATCGGCGGTCACCGGATCGACCGGCCGGGCGCCTACGTCGAACCCACGATCATCACCGGCGTCGAGCCGGGCATGCGCGCCTACGCCGAGGAACTCTTCGGGCCGGTCGCGGTGGTGTACCGCGTCGCCGACGAGGACGAGGCCGTCGCCCTGGCCAACGACAGTCAGTACGGGCTCGGCGGCTCCGTGTTCTGCGCCGACGTGGAGCGGGGCCGCAGGGTGGCGGAGCGCGTCGAGACCGGCATGGTCTGGGTGAACCACCCCACCTCGACCCAGCCCGACCTGCCGTTCGGCGGCATCAAGCGCTCCGGCTACGGACGCGAGCTCTCGCAGCTCGGCATGCGGGAATTCGTGAACCGCAAGCTGGTACGCGTCCTGCCGCCGGACGCGGAGCTGAGCGGCATCGCCGGCTGACCGAGCCCCACTCCACCGCCGCCTGCCCCCGCCACGCCCCTTCGCCTCTTCGAACCGCGACCACAGGAGTCACCGTGACCGCAGTACCCGCCATCACCCTCAACAACGCCGTGCAGATCCCGCAGCTCGGCTTCGGCACCTTCCAGATCCCGCCGGAGGACACCCGCGAGACGACACTGGCGGCGCTGAACGCCGGCTACCGGCACATCGACACGGCACAGATGTACGGCAACGAGAAGGAGGTCGGCCAGGCGGTCCGGGACTCCGGTCTCGATCGCGCCGACGTCTTCGTGACCAGCAAGCTCAACAACGACGCCCACGGGCACGACAACGCCCTTCAGGCGTTCGACCGCACGCTGGAGGCCGTGGGCCTCGACTATCTGGACCTCTTCCTCATCCACTGGCCGCTGCCCGCCAAGGGCGAGTTCGTGGAGACCTGGAAGGCCCTGGAGGAGGTCTACCGTTCCGGCCGGGCCAAGGCCATCGGCGTCTCCAACTTCCAGCCGCGTCATCTGCGCCGACTGCTGGAAGACAGCGACGTGGTGCCCGCGGTCAACCAGATCGAGGTGCACCCCTACCTCACCCAGGACGAGGTCAGGGCCTTCGGCGCCGAGCACGAGATCGCCACCGAGGCATGGTCGCCGATCGCGCAGGGCAAGGTCCTCGACGATCCGACCATCAACCGCATCGCGGAGCGGGTCGGCAAGTCGCCGGCCCAGGTGACCCTGCGCTGGCATATCCAGCGCGGGGACATCGTCTTCCCCAAGTCGGTGACCCGGAAGCGGATCGAGGAGAACTTCGACCTCTTCGACTTCGAGCTGAGCGAGGGCGACATCGGTGAGATCAGCGCCCTGAACCGGAACGAGCGGACGGGCTTCGACCCGGACCGCTTCAACGGTTAGGGGCGCCGCGCGACCAATCCGGACATCCCGTCGCTCCGGATCACCTGTAGCAGGAAGAGGTGACGGCGATGACTGACGAAGAGTTCGACGAACTGCTTGCCGAAGCCCGCCGGGAGATCCGTCAGCAGCACCTCGCCCCGCCCTCTCCGCAGGACCAGCGGGACAACGACGCGTACGCCACGAGGGCCCGCCACACGGAGTTCGGCGCCTGCGCGCACTGAGACGACTCCGAGCGCGGGCGCTCGTGCCCCGTCACCAGGTGACGGGCAGGGCGTGGAGACCGTAGATGATGGCGTCGTACTTGAAGGGGGTCGCGTCGAGGTTGTCGACGGCGCGGAGTGTGGGGATGCGGCGGAACAGGGTCGGGTAGATGACCTGGAGTTCCATACGGGCCAGGGGCTGGCCCACGCAGTGATGGGCGCCGGCGCCGAACGCCTGGTGCTGGCGGGCGTTGCGGGTCAGGTCGAGGCGGTCCGGGTCGGGGAAGACCGAGGGATCCCGGTTGGCGAGTTCGCCGAGGAGGATCACGCCGTCCCCGGCGCGGATGGTGCGGCCGGCGACCTCGATGTCCTCCAGGGCGGTACGGCGGCGGCCGAGGTGCACGATGGAGAGGTAGCGCAGGAGTTCCTCGACGGCGGCGCGGACGACCGCGGGATCGTCCGTGTCGCGGATCAGGGCGAGTTGCCCGGGGTGCTGCAGCAGCAGGAGCGTACCCAGGCTGATCATGTTCGCGGTGGTCTCGTGTCCGCCGAGGAGCAGCAGCACACCCATCGTGGCGGCCTCGCGGCGCGTGAGTTCGCCCTTCTCGATCTGCGCGCAGAGGCTGGAGAGGAGATCGTCGCCGGGTTCGGTGAGTTTGCGGCCCACCAGCTCGTCGAGGTACGTGGCGAGGTTGGTGTGGGCCGCCTGGCGTTCCTGGGGAGAGGCGACGGCGGAGACGATGGTCTTGCTGTTGGTCTGGAAGAACGCGTGGTCGTCGTAGGGGACTCCGAGCAGTTCGGAGATGACCAGGGACGGGATCGGCAGGGCGAGGTCCCGGACGAGGTCGGCGGGCCGGGGACCGGCCAGCATGGCGTCGATGAAGTCGTCGGTCATCTCCTGCACGCGGGCGCGCATCGCCTCGACGCGCTTGATCGTGAAGGTGCCGCCGACCATGCGGCGCAGCCGGGCGTGTTCGGGGTCGTCCATGCCGACGAAGCTCAGGTCGGTGCCGCCGGCGTGGGCGTGGGCCGGGTCCACGGGGCTGGGGAAGCCCGGCCGGGTGAACTCCACGCTCAGGCGCGGGTCGGACAGCAGGGCCTTCTGCTCGGCGTGCCCGGTCACGGCCCAGGGGGTGCTGTCTCCCCAGGAGCGGACCCGGGTGAGCGGCCCGTACCCGGACAGCGCCCGCATGCCGGGGGAGGGGGCGAAGGGGCACTCGGAGGAACGCGGCGCGGGGAAGTCGGGGATGTCACGGCTGCGTGCGTCGGGGGTGGCAGGGGTGCTGGTCATGGTGTCCTCCAGTGGGGGCCGCCTCCGTCATGAGGAGGCGTAAGAGGCGTAAGAGGCGTGAAAGGTGGATCGGGGCGGGAGGCGTACGGCGGATCATCGCGGGGCGGCGGCCGATGCGGGCCGGGACGCGGGGGCGTAACGGTCGAGAAGCTGCCGGTGGTGCAGGCGGGCCTGTTTGGGCATGTTCCAGCCGAGCACGGCGATCGGTCGGCCCTCGCCGTCGAGGTACCGCGCGACGAACCGGCCCTCTTCCACGGCACCTTCGGCGATCCGCACGGTGGCGCCGGGCGCGGGCAGCCCGTACACCTGGATCCTGACGCCGAGCTGGTCGGTCCAGAAGTAGGGAACGGGGCTGTACGGGCGGTCCTCGCCGAGGATGTTCGCCGCGACCAGCACGGCCTGCTCGGTGGCGTTGGTGCGGTTCTCCAGCCGCAGTGACCGGCCGAGGCCCTCGTGGTGGAAGCGGGCCACGTCTCCCGCGGCGTGGACGCCGTCGGCGGCACGGCAGCGCGAGTCGCACACGACACCGTCGCGCAGCACCAGTCCGCTGCCGGTCAGCCAGTCGGTGGCAGGGGTGCCGCCGACCGCCGCGACGACGAGATCCGCGGGAAGGACCTCGCCGTCGGCCGTGCGGACACCGGTGACGCGCCCGTCGGCCGACTCCAGCCCGTCGACGAGCGAGTCCGGCCGCAGCCGCACCCCGTGCTCGCCGTGCAGCGCGGCGAGAAGCCGTGAGACGTCGTCGCCCAACTGCGCCTGCATCGGGGCCTTCTGCGGCCCGGCCAGCGTCACGTCGACGCCCATGGTGCGGGCCGTGGCGGCGATCTCGGCGCCGAGCACCCCGTCGCCGACGACCACGACCCGCTCGGCCTTCAGCAGTTCCCCGCGCAGCCGGCCGGCGTCGTCGAGGGTCCGCAGCACGTGCACGCCCGCCGCACCCGAGAGACCGGGCAGCCTGCGGGCGTGCAGACCGGTGGCCAGTACGACGGCCTCCGCCCGCATCTCCGTTCCGCTCCCCGTACGTACCGTGCGCGTGGCGGCGTCGAGGGCCACCGCACGCTCACCGAGGACGAGTTCGGCGTCCAGGGCGTCCAGTACGTCACGGGTGCGCAGCCGGGTCCGTTCGGCCTCCCAGGTGCCGGCCAGCACCTGCTTGGACAGCGGAGGGCGGTCGTACGGCGCACCGGCCTCCTCGCCGAGCAGGGTGATCCGACCGCGGTAGCCCTTGCGGCGAAGGCTCTCCGTGACGGCCAGACCCGCGGCGCTCGCCCCGACGACGAGCACGTCGGACGGCGTGCTCACGCGTCCTCGTGCAGCTGGATGGCGGCGGCGGGGCAGACACCTGCGGACTCGCGGGCTCCCTCGTACCGGTCGGCCGCGGGCGAGGCGTCGAGCAGGACGACGATCCCGTCCTCGTCCCGCTGGTCGAACACCTCGGGCGCGATGACCACACACTGGCCGGCGCCGCAGCACTTCTCCTCGTCGACGGTGATCCTCATGCTGTCTCCTCTGCTGGACGTGTCTGTCGGACGTGTCTGCGGGGTCGGTTCAGCGGCGGGTGGTGGGCGCGGCGAGCAGTCCCACCAGCGCGTCCTCCAGCGCGTCGGCGGTGCGTTCCCAGGACGTGCCCGGCTCGGTCGCGGCGTCGGCAAGGGTGCGTTCGCGCTCCGCGCAGACATGGGTGATCAGATGACGGGCCATCTCGGCGCGCAGGGGGCGGACCTCGGGGGGCACGATGTCGTACAGGCACCGGCCCAGTCCCTGAAGGGTGCGGCGCAGGCTGTCGCGGGTGAGCGACTCGTCCTCCACCAGCGTCCGCATCAGCGGGTCGGTCATCACCTGCGCGGCGAAGCGCGCGTGCCAGGACGGGACTCCGAGGGCCGCATGGTGCTCGGTCACCGGACGCAGCAGACAGCGCACCCAGTCCCGCAGCTCGGAACTGTCTCCGGCCGCCTCCACATGGCGGGTGCGGATCAGGTCGACCTGGGTGCCGTGCCTGGTCATGATGGCCCGTACGAGCGTCGCCTTGCTGCCGAAGTGGTAGCTGACGGCGGTGGTGTTGCCCTGCCCGGCCGCCTCGCCGATCTGCCGGTTGGAGACGTTCGACAGCCCGTGCTCGGCGTAGAGGCGCTCGGCCGCCGCCATGATGGCCTCGCGGGTCCCGGCGCCGCGGCCGGTGCGTGCCTGGACGCTGTCCACCGTGCCCCCGGCGCGGCCCTGCTCGGCCGCGGCTGGTCGTGTCCTGTGGGTGTCACCCATGTCAGCCTCCTTGAACCGGCGTTCTCGATCACTAGACACCGGCCCGTCATTTAAGTCAACCGACTGACTTAAATGAAGTGGGGTGCATTGTCCAGGAGTTGGCGAGGCGATGTCGGAGGTATCGCGAAATACAGCCCGTAGTCATATGCCGTCGGTAATCTGCGGGTCTCCTGCTTTCCAGTGGATGAGGTGATGGGGATCCGTGCCAGCGGATTCCGAACCGATGGTCTCCTTGCCGGAGCAGAAGAGCACTCGTGGTCCGGTTCCTGCCGTGCAGCACTGTGAACCGTTTCCAGCGGTGACGGTGGACGCGTCCGGCACAGTGCTGTCGCACAACGCGCAGGCCGCCGCCCTGCTGGCGCGGGTCGCTGTCGGCGTCGCGCTGGACGAGGTCGCGCCCGCCTGGCTCGTCGAGGCCCACCTGCGGCGGGTCGGCGACGCGGGGAACGAGCCGTCGGCATGGGCCGACGGCCGGATCGGCCCGCACCGGGTGAAGGCGCTCGGCGTGCCGGGCGTGGACGGCGCGGTCACCTGGTGGCTGATCGGTGAGAGTGCTCCGGCGGGTGCCGCGCAGGAGCTGGCACGCGAGCGGATGCGCGCCGGCCTGCTGCAGGAACTCTCCTGCGAACTGCTCGCCTCGCTGGACGTCGAGCGCTGTACGGCGATGACCGCGCAACGGGCCGCCCGGCATCTGGCGGACGCGGCGGTCGTCGTCGGGACGGGCGACGGATGCGCCTTCCCCGTGACGCGATGCACCGCCGACGGGCCCGTGGTGCAGGAGAGCGTCGCCCTGGACCCCGGTCAACTGCCCGGCCTGGAGGAGGCGTTGCAAGGGCTTCCTGCGGTGTCCTCCCGCTGGATCGATCCTCATGACGTGCCGTCCTGGGCGGTGCCCGAGGGGTTCGTGGGCGACGTCGCCGACATCGGTTCGGTCGTCGTCGTGCCGTTGCCGGGGCACGGTGTGCCGACCGGATGCCTCGTCCTGCTGCGCCGCCGCCAGGCAGCCGGGTTCACCCCCGCCGAGGAGTCCTTCGCCCAGCTCTTCGCCGCACGCGCGGGCGCCGCCCTGTCCGTGGCCCGCAGCCACACCCGCCAGGCGCGCAGCACCGACGTGCTGCTGGGCGATCTGCTGCCGCCCTCACTCGGCGGGGTGCACGGCATCTGCTTCGCCGGCGGCTACCGCGCCTCGGTGGCGGGCGAACTCGTCGGCGGTGACTTCTACGACCTGTACCCGGCCGACTCACCGGAGGCCGAGACCGTCGCGGTACTGGGCGACGTGTGCGGCAAGGGACTGGAAGCCGCGGTCGTGGCCGGCAGGATCCGCCATGTACTGCGGGCGCTGGTCCCGTTCGCCGCCGACCACACCCGCCTGCTGACCCTCCTCAACGGCGCACTACTGTCCTCGTCCCAGACACCTTTCGTGACCTTGGTCCTGGTCACCGCCGTGCGCCAGGACGCACGGGTGCGGCTGCGCATCTCCAGCGCGGGCCATCCCTCACCGCTCGTCGTGCGCGTCACCGGCCAGGTGGAGGAGGTCCGCACCGGCGGCACGCTCATCGGCGTGTTCGCCGACATCGAGTTCACGACCGCCGAAGTCGCCCTGCAACCCGGTGAGACCTGCCTGCTGTATTCCGACGGGATCACCGAAGCGCGCGGCGGGCCGCTGGGCAACGTGATGTTCAACGAGGACAGGCTGCGCGCCGCACTGGCCCAGTGCGCCGGGATGCCGGCCGAAGCGGTCACCGAACGCGTGCAGATGATCATCGCCCAGTGGGTGGGTGAGGGACCGCACGACGACATGGCGGTCCTGGCGATCGGCGCGCCCCGAGACACCCCTCGGACGACCGAGGACGAACCGACCAGGGAAAGGTGAGACACGTGACCGATGGCAAGGAGACACACTCCCTCGCCGAGCCGCGTGAGCGACTGTGGCAGGCACTCGGGGAGTGCGACGAGACGCGCGCCGTCGCCATCGTGCGGGGCGCGCTGGGCACGGCGGGGCACGCTCCGGCGGCAGCGGGACACGGGCAGGCGCCGGATCACACGCCGGCGACCGCCATGGGCGCTTCGGCCGCCGAACGGATGCGTGCCGCGGGCGAGCGGGTGCTGCTCGAACTCATCGCGCCGACGCAGGAACGGGTTGGTCTTGCCTGGGCGGCCAATGACATCACGGTGGCGCAGGAACACGTGGCCACGGCGATCAGCGAACGCTGCGTCGCGGCCGTCGCCGACGCCACCGCTCCCGCCCTGGCCCCCGCGTTCGCGGGCACGTTCGTGGGAAGGGTCCTGGTGTCGTGCGTCGACGGCGAGTGGCACTCCCTGCCCGCACGACTGGTCAGCGAGGTGCTGCGGTTACGGGGCTGGCGGGTCGACTATCTCGGGGCGCAGGTCCCCACCGAGCACCTGGTCGCCCACGCGCGCCGCACCCGTGCGCAGGCGGTACTGCTGTCCTCGTCCATCCCCACGCTTCTGCCCGGCGCCCACAACGCGATCAGCTCCTGCCAGGGCGCCGGAATCCCGGTACTCGCCGGAGGCGCCGCGTTCGGTCCGCAGGGCCGCTACGCCCGGCTCATGCAGGCCGAATGGGCCAAGGACGCGCCCGACGCGGCCGCTCTGCTCGGCCGGCACCTGAAACCGTCCGGCGCGCACGCGGCCCGCCTGCCCGACCTGGACCTGCCGCACCTGGCCGACCAGGAATACACCATGGTCCGCCGGACCAAGCCCCAACTGGTCAAGCAGACCCTCGCCGATGTCGAGGAGGACTTCCCCGAGACGCGCCACTACAGCGAGTACCAGATGGAGCGCACCGTCGAGGACATCGACTTCATCGTCGGCCACCTCGCCACCGCCCTCTACGTCGACGACCCCGACCTGTTCACGAGGTTCATCATGTGGACCGCGGACATCCTGGCGGCCCGCGACGTCCCGCCGCGCTGCCTGTTCCCGGCCCTGGACTCGCTGCGCAACCAACTCAAGGACTTCCCCCGGGCGGTAGCCGTCCTCACCACCGCCCACGACCTCCTGATGCCTCCACCGGCGCATCCGGGCTGACGGTCGGGGAACACCTGCCCGCGCGCCGGACAGCCTTCTGGTTCGAGAAGCGCGACAGCGCGCTCCGGCATCAGTGGATGCCGGAGCGCGCCGTTCGGTCTGCGGGGTCGGCTACCACCAGTCCGTGCACTGCACCGCCTGGCCGCCTCCGCCGCCGCAGGCGCGGAAGCGGTAGTTCGGGCTGTTGTCCGTCACCTTCGCGGCACTGGTCAGCTGAATGCCGTCACGGCCTGCCCTGAACGGACCGCACTGGACGTGTACGTCCCTGCCGTTCAGCGTCCAGTCCATCCACACGTCGTCCCCCGTACGCGGGACCGCGAGCGCGGCGAATCCGTAGATCTTGTTGTCGATGCTGACGGCTCGCAGGCTGATGCGTCCGACGAGCCCCTGCGGGTCGTTGGGGCGCAACAGCTTGTCCCCCGGGCCGGCCGGGACACCGACCGTACTGTCGGAGATGTCGCGGAAGCCGTTGCTGCCACGCTCGCAATCGGCCGCGGTCGCCAGTGCCGTACCCGGCATGGCGACGGTGACTCCACCTGCCAGCAGCACACCGGCGGCGGCGGTGCAGGCCAGTTTGGCGATTCTGCGTCCGGTCATGACGATGCCTTCCCCTCGGGCGATGAACAGCGAGTGCAGCCGCGGCTGTCGGCGCCGTGTGTGCCGAACCCCGGCGGCGCAGGTACAAGGCAACCAGGGGAGACGGAGCCACTGTCCTGACACTTGTCAGGGTGTGCCGGAGGGACGGGTGCGAAGGCCGGGCCGGGCTCAGGGCCGCACCCCGTCACGCACCTGGCCCACGCGTCCTACGCGTCCACGTGGGGTGGCGCGAACCGTGAGCTTCTAGCGTCGTCCTGTCGCACGAGAACCACCACGTACTCGCCGTGTGGGCGCCGCGTGCCGAACGATCCCGCATCGACGAACCGCGGAAGGAATCCCCGACATGGACAACTCCGGCACGCCCAGGGCCTCGACGCAGGCCACCACGTCCGCACAGGCCACCAGGAGAACGTTCGTGAAGGCGGCCGGTGTCGCCACCGCCCTGCCTCTGGTTCCCGCTCTCGCCGACCTGGCGCTGGCCGGTCCCGCGGAGGCGGCCGAGGCGACGGCCCTGCCCGACTACGCCCCGGTGCCGGACACGGCGGTCGGTCCCGCGCTCACCGACGGCTACCACGTCGGCCGGATCGGGGGCCACCTGTACTGGGTCACCGACGGCTACTACCAGGCCATGTTCCTGACCACGACCACCGGAGTCGTGGTGGTGGACGCGCCACCGACCATCGGCCACAACCTGCTGCGGGCCATCCGCAAGGTCACCGACGCCAACGGCAGGCCGTCGGAGGTCACGCATGTCGTCTACTCGCACAGCCACGCCGACCACATCGGCGCCGCCGTCCTCCTCGGCCCCGACGCACGCCGGATCGCGCACGTGGAGACCGAGCGCTTCCTGCGCCGGGACAGGGACCCGAACAGACCGTTGCCCCACATCACCTTCAAGGACCGCTACACCCTCAGGGTCGGCGGGGAGACGCTGGAACTGGCGCATCACGGCCCGAACCATTCGCCGGACAACATCTTCGTGCACGTACCCCGATACAAGACCCTGATGGTGGTCGACGTCATCTACCCCGGGTGGGTTCCCTTCAAGAACCTGGCCGTCTCCCAGGACATACCGGCATGGGTCGAGGCCCACCAGGTGGCCATGAGGTATCCGTGGCAGACCCTGGTCGGCGGACACCTGGGCCGGCTCGGTCTGCGCGCGGACGCCGTCGTCCAGCAGCGCTACATCGACGACCTGGAACTCAGCGCGCGACAGACCCTGGAATCGCTGGACCCCACGCCGTTCTTCGACAAGTACGGGCCGACGGGCAACTCCTGGGCCATCTTCAAGACCTACCTCGACGCGGCGGCGCACCAGGCCGCACAGCCGGTCGTGGCCAAGTACGCGGGCCGGCTCGCCGCCGTCGACGTCTTCACCGTGGACAACGCCTTCGCCATGATCGAGTCCCTGCGCATCGACCAGGGACTCCTCGGGCCCTTCGGTATCCGCCCGTAGCGCCCCGGTCCTCACCACCCACTCCGCACCCCGCAACCCGCACTCCGCGGTCCTTCTAAGGAACCTCCATGCGATCACCCATGTCCCGTTCGTTCGCACGCTCACGCCCGACGCTTCTCGCCCTCGCCGTGACCACCGCGTTCACCGCGATGTTCGCCGGCGTGCAGGACTCCGCGGCCAGCGGCAGCCCGGCGGAGTACGTCGGCTCCGAACTGCGCGTCCCCGCCGGCTTCACCGAGCAGAGAGCGGAGGTGGGCGGCGTGCACATCAACTACGTGCGAGGCGGTCACGGGCCCACCCTCGTGCTGCTGCACGGCTATCCGCAGACCTGGTACGAGTGGCGCGACCTGCTGCCCGAACTGGGCAAGCACTACACCGTCATCGCCCCCGACCTGCGGGGCGCCGGCAAGAGCGACGCCCCCGTCGGCGGCTACGACAAGAAGACGATGGCCGGTGACATCAACGGCCTGCTGCGCCAGCTCGGTCTCGACAAGGACATCCGCCTCGTCGGCCACGACATCGGCACCATGGTGGCCTACGCCTACGCCGCCGCCCACCCCCGCCAGGTGCACCAGCTGGTGCTGAGCGAGGCGCCGATCCCCGACGACGGGCTGTACGACTTCCCGTCGCTGACCGCACAGGGCCCAGGCCTGTGGAACTTCGGCTTCTTCGACCTGAAGAACGGCCTGCCGGAGAAGCTGATCGACGGCAAGGAGGAGATCTGGGTCGACGGATTCACCGACTCCCTCGAAGTCCAGAAGGACGGCGTCGGACCCGCCCAGGTCAAGGAGTTCGCCAAGTACCTCCGGGACGACGCGCATCTGCGCGCCAACCACGAATGGTTCCGTGCCTTCCCCACGGACGTCGCGGACAACCTGGTCAACAAGAAGACCAAGCTCCCCATGCCGGTGCTGGCCATCGGCGCGAGCAACAGCATGAAGGACAAGGTCGAGATACAGGCACACTCCTACGCCCGGAACGTCACCGGCGCGGTCGTCGCCGACTCCGGTCACTGGATCTACGAAGAGCACACCGCCGAGATGACGCGCCGTCTTCTCGACTTCCTCAACTAGACACGGAGAGCGAGCGACCATGCCGTACCAAGGTGGGCCGCCGTCCCGGCGGCAGGTCGTGGGGGCCGCCGGAGCGGCCACCGTCGCGCTGGCGACCTCATCGATTCCCGCCGCCGCGCAGGCGGTACACCCCCGGACCGTGAAGCCCACCGTCGTGCTCGTGCACGGCGCATGGGCGGACGCCGCGAGCTGGCAGGAGGTCACCCGGCGGCTCCAGCGCCGCGGCTACACCGTGCACGCGGCACCCAACCCGCTGCGCGGTCTCGCCGAGGACGCCGAGGCACTGAACAACTTCCTCGCCCAGCGGGTGACCGGGCCGGTGGTGCTGGTCGGCCACTCCTACGGAGGAGCCGTGGTGACGAACGCCGTCACCCCCGCCGCCGACGTCAGAGCGCTCGTCTACGTGGACGCCTTCGTCCCCGAGCAGGGCGAGACCGTCCTCGGTCTGCAGGGCGAGGGAGCCGACCCCGGCGCGCTGTTCGACCAGGTGGTCCATGAGCGGCACGGCGAACAGACCGTCGACCTCTACATCAAACCGGCCCTGTTCGGCGAGGTCTTCGCAGGCGACCTGGCCCCCGCCACGGCGGACCTGCTGGCCGCCTCGCAGCGCCCCATCGCACTGTCGGCGCTGCTGGAGGCCTCCGGCCCGCCCGCCTGGAAGAACCTGCCGAGCTGGTACGTGCTCGGCACCAGGGACCACATTCTGCCGCCGGACCGGCAGAGGTCCATGGCTCGGCGGGCCCGCAGCCGCATCATTGAGGTCGCCGGGTCCCATCTCGTCATGCTGTCCCGGCCCGACGCCGTGGTCGACGTGATCGTGAGCGCGGCCCGCGGCACCGTCTGACCCGTACCGGCCCGAGAACCCGGCTGCCCTCCGGCAGCCGGGTCCGTCCTCCTCCAGAAGGTCCGCGATGGAACTGAATCTGCAAGGCAAGAGCGCCGTGGTGACCGGCGCGGGCAAGGGCATCGGACTCGCCGTGACCCGGGCCCTGGTGGCCGAGGGCGTACGCGTCACGGCCGGGGCCCGCCACACGTCCGGACCGCTGTCCGAGCTGCGCGACACCGGGAACGTCCACGTCGTCGAAGCGGACCTGGCGACCCCCGAAGGGCCGACCGTCCTGGTGGAGGGGGCGGTGTCCGTGTACGGGCCGCCGGACATCCTGGTGAACAACGTGGGCGCGGTCCGCCCGCGTACCGGCGGCTTCTCGTCCGTCACCGACCAGGACTGGACGACCACACTGGAGATCAATCTCCTGTCGGCCGTGCGGGCCACACGGGCGGTGCTGCCGCTGATGCTGGAACGCGGCTCGGGAACGATCGTGACGGTCGCGTCGGTGAACTCCAGGCTGCCCGACCCGCTCGTCATCGACTACAGCGCGGCCAAGGCGGCGCTCCTCAGCTTCAGCAAGTCCCTGTCGAAGGAACTGGGACCCCGCGGGATCCGCGTCAACACGGTGAGTCCGGGGCCGGTGGCCACGGACCTGTGGCTGGGCGAGGCGGGGGTGGCCGCCGTCCTGGGGCAGGCCGGCGGGCTGGACGCGGAGACCGTGGCGGCTCAGGCCGCCAAGGACGCCGTCACCGGACGCTTCACGCGCCCGGAGGAGGTGGCGGACCTGGTCCTGCTGCTCGCTTCGGACCGGGGCGGCAATGTCACCGGCTCCGACTTCGTCATCGACGGCGGAATGATCAGCACGGTGTGACCGGCAGGGGCGGTGGCGTGTGGAACGCCGCCGCCACCAGACGGGCCAGCTCCACCCGCGAATGGATCTGGAACTTCTGGAAGACGTGCCGCAGGTGATAGTCCACGGTGTGGTGCGACACGGACAGCAGGGCGGCGGTCTGCCGGTTGGTCAGACCACCGGCGACGTACTCGGCCACCAGCCGCTGCGACTCCGTCAGTTCGGCCCACCGCAGGCTCCGTACCCCGTCCGGCCCCGCGAGGCGCGCCGGACGGGCGGGAGCGGGCACGGTCAGCCGGACGACCGCTCCCACCAGGGCCCGTCCGGTCCAGATGCCCTCGCAGAACCGCGGCCGCGCCCCGGACTCCAGGGCCGGCACCGGCCGCGGCGGTGCCGTGTCCGCGATCGGGGACACCGCCTCATGACGGGCCCACTCCCACAGCAGCGGACGGTCGGCGACCCGGGTCAGGGCCGCCGCCGGACCGTTCACCAGCAACGTGCTCCCGCTGACGACCACCACGGGGCCGTCGGTCGTTCGACTCGCCCCGCGGAAGCGCTCGTGCAGCAGCCGGGGATCGTCGACGGTCGTCAGGTGCATGTGTCTCCAAAGGCTCTGCCGGGGGCACCGGCACCGGCGAAGTCCGGTCCGACGGCTGGCCGTTCGCCGTTCGACCGCTGCCGGTTCGCACGCTACGCAGGGCGTGGTGAGCGATCCGTGACCAGAAGGTGACCGGCCCGACCAGACCCGCGTCGGGACCTCGTACACTTCGAACTTGTGCGTGTGACGGTTCTCGGTCCGCTCAGGGCCTGGCGGGACGGGGAGGAGCTGGAACTCGGCCCGCCCAAGAGGAAGGCGCTGCTGGCACTCCTGCTGACACAGGCCGGCCAGCCCGTTCCGACCTCCGAGATCGTCGAGTTCCTGTGGGGCGAGAGCGCCCCCGACAGCGCGGTCAACGTCGTACACAGGCACGTCGGGACCCTGCGCAGGGCGCTGGGCCCGATCCTGGTGCGGGCGTCCGGCGGATACCGGCTCCACCTCGACCCCGACCAGCTGGACCTCCTGCGGTTCCGCGCGCTGCGCGCCGACGCGGAAGAGAGCCGACGGGCGGGCGACGACATCGCGGCCCTGCGGCACCTGCTGGCGGCCCTCGGTCTCTGGCACGGGCCGGTCGCCGACGGGCTGCCGGCGTCGATGCGCGCCCACCCGCTGTTCGCGCGGGTCGAACGCGAGTACCCGGACGCCGTCAAGGAAGCCGTCGACACCGCCGTGGCAGCCGGTGACGTCCACCTGGAACGCGTACTCATGCCGCTGCGGCAGGCGGCCCAGGCGCATCCGCTGGACGAGGCGCTGCAGGCACGGCTCGTCACCGTGCTGGCCCGTACCGGGCACGTGCTGGAGGCACGGCGCAGCTACGAGGAGGTCAGCGGACGGCTGGACGAGGAACTCGGACTGGAGCCCGGCCCGGAACTGGCGGAAGCGGGAGAGCGACTGCACACGCCCGCGACCGGTCCGGGCGCCACGGGTGCACCGGCCGTACCGTCCGGCCCCACCCCGACCGCGGCGCCCGCCGCGAGCGACGGCATCGTCCGTACGAGACCCGCGCAACTCCCCCCGGACCTGGGCGTGTTCAGCGGCCGGCACACGGAGATGGCCCTCGCGCGGAGCCTGCTGCCCGCGGACGGCCTGCCGGGGCGGCCCGTCGTCATCAGCGCCATCGGGGGCATGGCCGGAGTGGGCAAGACCACGCTGGCCGTCCACTGGGCCCACGAGGTCGCCCCGCGCTACCCCGACGGGCAGCTCTACGCCGACCTGCGCGGCTTCGACCCCGGCGGCGCGACGCCCGGCCCCGCCCAGATCCTGCGCACCTTCCTCGACGCGCTGGGAGTGGCGTCGGAACACATACCGCCGAGCGTCGACGCCCAGGCGTCCCTGTACCGGAGTCTCCTGGTCGGCAGACGGGTCCTGATCGTTCTCGACAACGCCAAGGACACCGAGCAGGTCAGGCCGCTGCTGCCGGGCACGGGCGACTGCCTCGCCATCGTCACCAGCCGCAACCTCCTGTCCGGGCTGGTGGCCGAAGGCGCACATCCCATCGCCCTCGACGTACTGGACGACGTCGCCTCCCAGGCCCTGCTGACCCGTCGCCTCGGTGCGGAACGGCTCGCCGCACAGCCGGACGCGGTCAAGGACATCATCCACTCGTGCGCCGGCCTGCCGCTCGCCCTGGCGATCGTCAGCGCCCGTATGTCCATGAACCCGCACGGCGATCTCGGTGTCCTCGCGTCCGAGCTGACGGAGGAGGACGACCGCCTCGCCACGCTGTCGGCCGGTGATCCGTCCACCGATCTCGAAACGGTCTTCTCCTGGTCCTACCAGGCGCTCTCCCCGCTGGCCGCCCTGCTCTTCCGCCGGCTGGCCCTGCATCCCGGACCCGAGGTGTCGCCCGAAGCGGCGTCCAGCCTGCTCGGTCTGCCCCGGCACGAGGTACGCCCCGCGCTGTCCGAACTGACCAGGGCACACCTGCTCACCGAACGCTTCACCGGCCGGTTCCTGTGCCACGACCTCCTGCGCGCCTACGCGGGCGACCTGCTCCGCACCCACGAGTCCCAGCGGGATCAGGTCCTGGCCCTGCGCCGGCTGCTCGACCACCTGCTGCACAGCGCGCACCACGCGGGCGCCGTACTCGCACCGCAGGGAGAACGGCCGGCCCTCGCCGCGCCCGTCGACGGCGCCGTCGTGGCCGGGTTCCACAGCCGTGAACAGGCCGCGGACTGGCTGGAGACGGAGCGTGCCGTCATCCTCGCCGCGGTCGCCCACGAACCCGCCCGCACGGACACGGCCTCGCGGCGCTGGCAGTTGGCCGCGACCGTGGAACTGCACCTCGACCGGCTGGGCCGCTGGCAGGAACAACTCGCCCTCCAGTCGGCGGCGCTCGACGCCGCGGAACGTTCCGCGGACCCGGCCGGCCGCGCCCACGCCCACCGCGCCCTGGGGTTCGTCCACGGCCGCCTCGGCGACGCCGGGGCGGCCACCGCGCACCTGACCGCCGCCCTGGACCTGTTCCGGGCGGTCGCCGACCCGGCCGGCGAGGCAAGGACGCGGCGTTATCTGGCCTTCCAGGCGAACAAGGCCGGCCGGCACGAGGACGCGCTCGCCCACTACGGTCTCGCCCGCACCCTGTACGCGCAGGCGGACACGAGCGGCCGCATCGGTCAGGCCCAGGTGCACAACGAGGTCGGCTGGACCCACATCCTGCGGGGCGACCACGCGCGGGCCCTGGTGGAATGCCAGCAGGCGATCGACCTCCACCGGGAACTCGGCAACCCGAACGGTGAGGCCGCCGCCTGGGACAGCCTCGGCTACGCCCACCATCATCTGGCGGCCCACGAGCGGGCCGTCGACTGCTATCGCCATGCCCTGACGCTCTACCGCGGTCTGCACGACGCCTACCTCGAAGCCGACACCCTGGTCCACATCGGCGACAGCCAGGAGGCCGCGGGAGAGCGCACCGAGGCCGGTGTGTCCTGGCGGCAGGCCCTGCGGATCCTCGAACACCTGGGACACCCGGACGCGGAGGCGGTGCGGGAACGCCTGGCCCGCTGACGACCACGCGGGCGGCGGCACCGCAGGCCGCCGACGGATCGCCGCGGCGGTCCTGCCGTACGTCCGCACCTTTCGGTCACCTCGCCCCGGCTACCTTGTCCGCGCTGCCGAGCCGGCTCCCCCCGGCACCGCACCGCGCCGGCACACCTGGCAGCACCTCGACGGCATCCGGAGGGACATCAGGTCATGCCCACGTTCACCACATCGGACTGTGTCGACATCCACTACAAGGACTGGGGCAGCGGACAGCCCGTCGTCTTCAGCCACGGCTGGCCGCTGAACGCGGACGCCTGGGACGGGCAGTTGCTCCTGGTCGCCGGCAGCGGCTTCCGGGGCATCGCCCACGACCGGCGCGGGCACGGCCGCTCCGGCCAGCCCTGGGGCGGCAACCACATGGACCGTCACGCCGACGACCTCGCCGAACTCCTGGAGACCCTCGACCTGCGCGACGTCATCCTGGTGGGACACTCCACCGGCGGCGGTGAGGTCGCGCGCTACATCGGCCGCCACGGCACGGACCGGGTGGCCAAGGCGGTCCTCCTCGGAGCGGTCCCGCCGTTGCTGCTCCGGACGGACGCCAACCCCGGCGGACTTCCCCTTGCGACCTTCGACCGTATCCGCGCGGGTGTGCGGGCCGACCGGTCCCAGTTCTACTGGGAGCTGAGCGAGAGCTTCTACGGATTCAACCGCCCCGGCGCGAGCGGGTCCGAGGGCGTTCGCCGCGCCTTCTGGCTGTGGAGCATGCAGACCGGACTGAAAGCGGCCCACGACGGCGTCGGGCAGTTCTCCGAGACCGACTTCCACGCCGACCTGGCCGCGTTCACGTTCCCGACGCTCGTGGCGCACGGCGGCGACGACCAGATCGTGCCCGTGCACCTGTCGGCGGAGCGCACCGCGGGACTCCTGCCCGACGCCGTTCTCAAGGTGTACCCCGGTGCGCCGCACGGGTTGGTGGGCGCGTACCGGGAAGCCTTCGAGGCGGATTTGCTGGCCTTCATCAGGGACTGACACACATCCGTCGGTGTTGTTCCCGGCCCTGTCGGCCCTGTCGGCCCTGTCGGCCCCGTCGGTTCCGTCGGTCTAGGAGGCGTTCACGGTGGCGGAGAGCTTCTCCTGGATCTCGGCCGCCCAGTCGGGATCGATCGGTGTGAGGATCTCGACCGCCTGACGCCATCGCGCGCGGGCGTCCTCGACGGCGCCCGCCAGAGCGAGCGTGTCGCCGAGACGGCTGAGGCTGCCGGCCTCGTTGTAGCGGTCCCCGCCCGCCCGCAGGAGGCGGACCGCGCGTTCGTAACAGCGCACGGCCCGGCGGAGGTTGCCGAGATGATGATGGGCGAACGCCAGGGTGTCCCAGGTGTTCCCGTGCCCCGAGCCGCCGCCCGCGGCCATCCGGCGGTAGAGCAGCAGCGACCGCACGGCGCTCGCGACCGCGTCGTCGTAGGCTCCCAGCGACGCCTGGTACCAGGCGAGCGCGTTGAGCGAGTCGGCCTGCGCACTGAGGTGACCGGCGGCGCGGTAGAGGTCGAGCGCACGCCGGGTGTGCTCGATCGCCAGGACGTCACGTTCGGTACGCGTCATCAGCCAGCCGAGCTGCCGCAGGCAGTGTGCCTGCCCCGTACGGTCGCCGAGCGCCTCGAACAGCACGAGGGCCTGGGACAGATGTTCCTCGGCCGACTCGTAGCGGCGCAGCAGGGAGTGCGCGCGGCCCAGTCCCGCGTGCGCGTGGGCCACGCCGAGCGGTTCGCCCGACTGCTGTGCGGCGGCCAGCGCGGTCAGTTGGAGGTCCGCCCAGTCGTGCCAGTGGCCCACCCGCTCGTACATGGAGTCCAGCAGCCGGGCGAGCCGCCAGGCGTCGTGCGGCCGGCCGTCCTGGACGGCCTGGCGCACGACCGCCGTCAGCGTGAGGCGTTCCTCCTGGAACCACCGCACCGCGGCGTCCACGCCGGCCGGCCCGGCCGTCGCGGGCGGCCCGATCCCGGCGGGGACGGTGACGAGATGGGCCGGGTCCAGCAGCCGCAGAGCAGCGTGGGCCGTCTGCACGTAGTGCCGGAACAGCCGGTCGTGCGCCGCGTCCCTGGCGTCGGCGGTGTCGTACGAGTCGGCAGCCTCCCGTCCGTAGGCGCGCAGGAGGTCGTGCAGGCGGTGGCGGCCCCCCGCCTCCTCGGCGACGAGATGCGCCCGTACGAGTTCGGCCAGCGACGGGCGGGTCCGGCGGAGGGTGAGCCCGTCCAGCGCGGCGGCGGAACGCACGTCGAACGTCGCTCCCGGATGCAGCGACAGCAGGCGGAACAGGCGGGCCGTGTCGTCGGAGAGCGTGCGGTAGGACCAGCCGAACACGGCCCGTATGTCGGTGGCCCGGTCCGCGCCTTCGAAGGCGTCGAGGCTGCCCTTGGCCTCCAGGAGTTGTCCGGCCATGGCGCCGAGCGGCAGGCGGGGGTTCATCAGGGCCCGTGCCGTGATGACGGAGAGGGCCAGCGGGAGCCGGCCGCACAAGGAGATGATCGTCTCCGCCGCCTCGGGCTCGGCGTCGACCCGGCCGGCACCGAGCCGCCGTACGAGACTCTCCCGGGCGCTCTCGGTGGACATCACGTCCAGTGCCAGCGGGTGCGCGCCGTGCGCCGCCACCAGACTGCTCAGCTGGTTGCGGCTCGTGATGAGGACCAGGCACCCCGCGGATCCGGGGAGGAGGGGTCGGACCTGTTCCGCGTCGCGGGCGTTGTCGAGCAGGACCAGCATGCGCCGGTCCGCGAGGAAGCTCCGGTAGAGCGCGGCCTGGGCGTCGAGCCCGTCGGGGATCTGCTGCGGGGAGACACCCAGGTTCTCCAGGAAGCCGCGGATCGCCTCGGCGGGAGTCATGGCCGATCCGTTGAGATCGAAGCCACGCAGATCGACGTAGAGCTGCCCGTCGGGATAGCGGTCGGCCACGCGGTGCGCCAAATGGATGGCGAGGGTGGTCTTTCCGACGCCGGCCATGCCGCCGATGGCGCTGATGATCATCGTGGGGGATGCGGGAGGGGTGCGTTCGCCGGCCGTCAGCTGCCGCAACAGGCTGTCGACTTCGGCTTCCCGGCCGACGAAGTCCGCCGGGGCGGCGGGCAGTTGGGCGGGGCGGGGAAGAAGGAAGCCGGGTCTTCGCTGCAGCGGCTGATCGAGTGGCTGATCGGGCTGCCGATCGAGCAGTTGGTCGGGCTGTTGATCGTCCCGCTGCTCGGACTCGGCCCGCGTTCGAGCAGGCGACGCGGCCATGGCCAGCACCTGTCGCTGCGCTTCACCCAGCACGGGGGAGGGCTCGACCCCCAGTTCTGTCCGGAGGCGGTCGCGCAGCCGGTGGAAGACATCGAGGGCTTCGGCCTGCCGACCGGACGCGGACAGGGCGAGCATCAGCCTGGCGTGCAGGTTCTCGTCGAGCCGGTGCTGGTCCGCCAACGTCTGCAGCGAGCCGAGGACCGGACCGGCCCCGCCGTGCCGCAGGGCGAGGTCGGCCGCCTCCACGGCGACCGTCAGCCGCTCGTTGTCGAGTTGGGTGAACAGCGGATGGCCCCGCACCTCGGCGCTGACACCGGCCGCCACGGGGCCCCGCCACAGGGCGAGAGCCTCGACGTACAGGCGTACCGCCCGGTCGATACGCCCCTCGTCACGGGCCTCACGTGCGCGCGCGTAGAGCGCGCGGAAGCGCAGGAGATCGAGGGAGTCCTCGTCCACGTCGATCCGGTAACCGCCGCCGCCTCCCGTCAGCCACCGCCCGGAGGCCATACGGGGGAGATCCGGCTGGATCATCCGTCGCAGCGATCCGGCGTAACGGCGGATGACGTTCGTCGCGCTGGCCGGTTCGGTGCCGCCCCACAGCAGGCCGATCAGCTGGGACAGTGACATCGTCCGGCCCGCGCCCGCCAGCAGGACGGCGAGCAGGGCCTGTTGCTGCGGAGGCCCGGCGTGCAGTTCGGTGCCGTCCCGCCACACCCGCAGCGTGCCGAGTACGGCGAAGCGCACCTCGGGCGGGGGCGGCGGAACGGCCGGGGTGTCGTCCTCGTCCATGGTCTCGTCCATGGTCCGGAAATCGTTCACTCAGTCGGCCGACCGCAGCAGGTGTCCCAGGGCGGTGCGAGAGGTGACGCCCAGCTTCGGGAAGACGCGGTGCAGATGGTTGCTGACCGTCCGGTGGGACAGATGGAGCTTCTCGCCGATCTCCCGGTTGGTGAGCCCCTCGGCCGCCATCATGGCGATCTGCAGCTCCTGCGGGTTCAGCAACTCGTGCGCCCTGGGGACCCGTTCCGATCCGGCCTCTCCGGAGGCGCGCAGTTCCCGGCGGGCACGCTCACCGAAAGCGACGGCGCCCAGCGCGTCGAACGCGTCGCGGGCGGCCCGCAGGGGGCCGCGGGCCTGGGTGTCGCGGCGCCTGCGGCGCAGCCATTCGCCGTAGGCGAGCTGCGTGCGCGCGCGGGCGAAGGGCCAGCGCGTCAGATCGGCGGCCAGTGCCTCCAGGAAACAGCGCTCGGCGTCCTCGTCCTCGTGGGCCAGCACGGCCCGTGCGAAGCGCACACCCACGTGCAGTGCGGTCGAAGGGGTCTTGCGGGCGATGGCCTCCGTCCGGCGGACGAGGTCGCGGATCTCCTCGGTGCGATGGGCCCGCTGTGCGACGTCGACGAGATCGATCAACGCGTAGTGCCGCAGCGTCGGATGGTACGCGGCGGCAGCCGGATCCTGTAGCTGCCGCAGGTGCGTCAGCGCCTCGTCGAACGACCCGCGGGCCGACGCCACCTGGGCGAGAGCCATGTGGGCGGTGGCCAGAACGGGCCGGGCGCGCAGACTGCCGCCGAGGTCCATCGACTCCTGGGCCAGTCGCTCGGCGTCGTCCAGCTCCCCTCGCAACGCCGCGATCAGTGCCTTCGTGCAGCGTGCCGTTCCTTGCAGCAGGGTCTGGCCGGTCTCCTGGCTCAGCCGGTCGGCCTCCGCTGCCGACGGAACGGCCACGGCCAGGTCGCACAGCAGAGCGGCGCTCCATCCCCGCGCGGCGAGTGCGCCGACCAGCTGGAACGTCCGCCCCTGGGCCCGCAGTCCGGACAGGGAGGCGGCGGAGAAGCCCGCGGCCAGGTCGAACGCGCCGACCAGGACAGCCGCCGTACCGAGGAACCGGTCGGCGGTGGCGTCGCCGCCGGGATGGGCCGCCCAGTGCCTCAGCCGGGCGATGACACGGGCTCCCTGTGCCATCGGCGCCGTGTAGGCCAGGACGGCGAGGACCTGCGGCTCGTTGTCGAAGGGCAGGCGCAGGGCGAGGTCGGCCACGTAGCGGGCGGCGTCCTCGCCGCTCTCCAGCCAGAAGTTGCGCCGGGCCGCCGTCCACAGGATCCGCAGCGCGAGCCCGGTGTCGCCGCCGGAGGCCACCTCTTCGGCCAGGGCCGCCAGGGCGAAGGCATCGGCGTCGGCGTGCACGTTCTCCTGGAAGCGGGCGGACGTCCAGGTGACCCGGGCCTGCTGCTGGGCGGTCAGCGGGTCCGCGGCCGCCCGGTTCAGCAGGCGTACCACCTCGTCGTGCCGTCCCGACTCCACGGCGATGTCGGCGGCGTGCAGCAGCAGTTCGGTCCGGTGTTCCGGCCGGCCCGCCAGCCGTGCGGCGTGTTCCAGCGCGCCGACGGCCGCCATGACACCGCCGGGCCGTTCGAGCCGGCGGTTCGCCTCCTCCAGGGCGGCGGCCACGGCATCGGCCGGTGGCGGCTGCGGGGCCGCCGGCTGCCGGATCCGACGTCCGGTCCGTTGGTCCAGTACTTCCGCGAGCGCCGCGCGCACCGCTTGGTGGCGGCGTGTGCTGGTCCCGGAGAGGACGGCGGCGCGGCTGAGCGGGTGGCGGAAGCGCAGTTCGTCGCCGGACAGGGCGACGAGGTGGGCGTCGACGGCGGGTGCCAGGTCCTCGGCGCGGGCCGGCTCTCCGTCGACCAGCCGTGCGACGTCGAGGATCTCCGTCAGCGGGCTGCCGTCGTTGACGGCGGCGATCACCAGGAGGGTTCTCGTACGGGAGGGCAGCGCCGCGACTCTTGCGCGGAAAGCTTTCTCCAGCCGGGTGGACAGCGGCTGCCAGGCCGTGGTCACCGCGGTCGTAGCGCCGCTCTGCCGGGCGGCGGACGTCAGCTCCGTGAGAGCGAGGGGATTGCCTCCGGCTTCCGCCAGTACCCGTTCCCGCAGGCCGGGAGAGAGGCCCGGGGCCCGGGCGTCGACGACGTCGGCGGCGTGGGCCGCGCCGAGCGGCCCCAGCGTCAGGGTGGGCAGACCGGCGTTGTTCAGCGGCGAGTCGAGGCCTTCCCGGAGAGCGGCGAGCAGCGCGACCGGTTCCGAGGTGAGCCTGCGCGCCACGAAGGCCAGCGCGGTGGCGCTCGCCGCGTCCAGCAGGTGCAGGTCCTCCACGACGAGCAGGACGGGGCGCCGGGCGGCTGCCTCCGCCAGGAGGCCGAGGGCCGCCAGGGCCACCGGGAACGGATCGGCGGTGTCCTCGTCGTCCTTGTCCTCGGCGCCGAAGGCCCCGGTGTCGAAGGCTCCGGTGTCGAAAGCCCGGGCGAGGGCCGCCCGTTGAGCGGGCGGCAGCGCGGCGTCGTGGGAGCGTACGGGGGCCAGCAGACGGCTCAGTCCGGCGAAGGGCAGATGGGCGTCCCGCTCGGTGGGGACGGTCGTCGGAACGTGGCGCTCGACGGTCGTCAGAACACGGACGTCCTCGGGGGCGAGCCCGGTGAGCAGGTGCTCCAGCAGTGCGGTCTTGCCGATCCCGGGTTCCCCCGCGATCAGGAGCGCCCCACCGCTGCCCGCGCGTGCACGGTCGACGACAGCCGTGACGGTGGCGAGCTCGGGACCCCGTCCGATGAGTGCCACTCTGCTCGATTCTCGAACTGATGATCTTTTTTGAGCAGTCTACGTCGTGACCGACGGGCGCTCCAGCGTCCGCAGTCCGTCCTGGACGCGTTCCCGCGCGAGGACGACCGGGGCGCCGGCTCCGGCGGACGGCGCTACGGCGTCCCGGAGCGCGGAACGCAACTGAGGGCCCGGACCGATGCCCAGGTCGTCGCGCAGTCGCGTCGAGACGTCGTTGTACACGGCGACCGCCTCCGCCCGGTTCCCGGTGGCCGACAAAGCCGTCATCAACTTGGCCTGCAACGATTCATCCAGCGGGTGGTGGTCGGCGACCCGGTACAGCTCGTCCACCAGCAGGGCGCCGCAGCCGCCCCGCAGTGCCGCGTCGGCCGCGTCCTTGGCGGTCGCCAGCCGTTCCCGGTCGAGCGCGCCGAAGACGGGGTGGCCCCTGATCTCGGCCGGTATGTCCGCCGCCGCGGGCCCGCGCCACAGCCGCAGCCCGTGGACGTACGTCTCGACGCCCCGCCGGTGATCCCCCTCACGGCAGTGCTCGCGGGCCCGGGTCCTCAGCCGCCGGAACGTCACCAGGTCCAGGCGGCCGTCCGGCAGGGCCAGCCGGTAGGTTCCGGCCTGCCCCAGCAGCCACTGCCCGGCCGCCAGGGACGGCAGTTCCGGTTCGAGGACCCTGCGCAGCTCACCGACGTACCGCCGGATCAGATTGACCGCGCTCGGCGGCGGCGCTTCGCCCCAGAGCACGTCCACCACCTCGTGCAGGGCGGTCGCCTCACCCGCGCGCGCGAGCAGCAGCGCCAGCAGGGACCGCTGCCGCGGTGGCCCCGCGGCCAGGGCCACGCCGTCACGTCGTACCTGCAACGCTCCCAGTACTCCGAAGCTCATCTGTCCCATGGGAAATACGCTAGGGCCGGGCGGGTGTCCGTCGCGTACGTCAGATGACGCTCACTTCTGACGGTCATCTTGAAGCGTCGTGGTATTCCGCTCTCCGCTCGGGAAATACGGAAGCCAGTGCGGCCCGTGACGAGATACCCAGTTTCGGGAAAACGCGGTGCAGATGCGTGCTCACGGTGCGGGGGGAGAGATACAGCCGTTCTGCGATCTCCCGATTGGTGAGTCCCTCGGCCGCCATTCGCGCGACCTGCGACTCCTGCCGCGTCAGACGGTCTCGGGCGGCCGGTTCGCGGCGTCTGCTGAATTCCCCGGAGGCCAGGAGTTCCTGTCGGGCCCGGTTCGCCCACGGAACGGTTCCCAGCGCGTCGAACGCGTCCTCGGCGGCGCGCAGTTGCTCGCGGGAGTCCATGGCCCGCCGCTGACGCCGCAGCCACTGCCCGTAGGCCAGTTGCAGGCGCGCGCGGTCGAAGGCCCAGGTGCGGGGGGCGTCGTCCAGCGCCGCGCGGAAGAGCCCCTCGGCGTCCGTGTCGTCCGCCAGTGCCGCGCGGGCGTAGGCCAGGCCGCGGCGCATCCCCGGGGACGACGTACGGGAGGCGGCCCGCGCCATCTCGTCGACCACAGAACGCGCCGAGTCCCGCTCCCCGCAATGTACGGCGGCATCCGTCAGCTCGATCAGCGCGTAGCAGCGCAGGGCGGTCTGGTGAGCCGGGTCCCCGGGGTCGTGCATCCGCCGAAGATGCCCGTACGCCTCGTGGAAACGGCCCGCCCCCATCGCGGCCAGTCCGCGCGCCAGTTGCACGGTCGCGAGCACGGGCCGCGCCGCGACCGGCAGGGCGATGCGCTCCGCCTCTCCCGCGAGTTCGAGAGCGCGTTCGGGCAGGCCCCGCAGCGCCGCGACACGGGCCTCGGTCGCGAGACCCAGTGCGTGGAGATAGGTCTGGCCGGTGTCCCGGGCCAGCCGTGTCGCCTCCTCGGCGACCGGAACGGTCGACGTGAGCTGCGCCGACTGGGCCCCGCTCCACGCCTGCACCCCCCACGCCCTGGCGGCGAGTCCCAGACGTCCCTCCGCCCGCAGCCCCGGTGCCGACGTCCTGGACAGCGTCCGCGCCAGAGCGAACTCACCGACCATGAGGGCCGCACCGCCGAGGAGACGTTCCGCCCGGGGATCGGCCGCGGCCTGCGCCGCGGCACGCCTCAGACCGCTCACCACCCGTGTGCCGCAGTCGATGGGCTGGGCGTGGGCGATGATCGAGAGCAGCGACGGATCCGTGTCGGACAAGGGCAGTTCGTCGGCGAGCGCGACGATGCCGTGCCGTGCGGCCGGCCCCGGTTCGGACCAGAAGCAGCGCTGCGCGGCACTGGCCAGGATGCTCACGGCGAGATCGACCTGGCCTTCCGCGAGAACCGTCCGGGCCAGCCGTGTCAGAGCGGCGGCCCCTTCGGAGACGTCCCGCATCCCGTCCTCCGGGCTGCCCTTGATCCACTGCAGGCGGGCACGTTGGCCGGGCGCCGTGGCCCAGGGCTCCGCGGCCTCCAGCAGCCGGGCTACGAGGTGGTGTCGGCCGGCGTCGACGGCCTGGGCCGCGGCCCTCAGGAGCCGTTCGCCCCCTCGCGCGGTGTCGCCGCTCAGTCTGGCCGCCTGCTCCAGGGCCTTGACCGACGCGTCGGCGTCACCGCGGCGACGGGCCCGGTGGGCGGCCTCGTCGAGACGTACGGCCAGGTGCTCGTCGGGCCGGGTCGTCGCCGCGGCCTCGTGCCAGGTCTGCCGGTCGGAGCCCGCCGGGACGCAGTGGGCCAGCGCGGCATGCACGGCCCGGCGCCGGTCCGCGGGCGTGCTCTGACGGATCGCCGACGGCATCAGCGGATGACGGAAACGGACGGTGCCGTCGCCGGCTTCCAGCAGGCCCGCGGCGATCGCCGGTGCCAGGTCGGACGCCACGACCCGCTCCGGACCCTGGAGCGAGGCCGCGCGCAGGATCTCGGGGAGGGAGGAGCGGTCGTCGCACGCGGCCACCACCAGCAGCCGACGGGTCGAGCAGGGAAGTGTGTGCAGACGGCCGGTGAAGGCGTCCTGGAGACGCCGGGACATGGGGGTCCAGGGGCCTGCGGCCGGGCCGGCGGGCCCCGGGCCCGCCGCGGTGGCGGCCAGCTCCGTCAGCGCGAGGGGGTGGCCCGCTGCTTCCCTCAGCAGCACCGCCCGGGTCGAGGAGGGCAGCTCCGGGGCCCGGACGTCGACCAGGGTGGCGGAGGCCTCGGCGGAGAGGGGACCCACCGCCAGCTCGGGTACGCCGGTCTTGGCCAGCGGTGAGGGACAGCCGTCGCGCAGTGCCGCCAGGAGCAGGACAGGCTCGGACTCCAGCCGTCGGGCGAGGAGGGCGAAGACCTCCGCGCTGGCGCGGTCGAACCGGTGGACGTCGTCGATCACCAGCAGCACGGGGGAGTGAGAGGCGGCGCGGG
Source organism: Streptomyces liliiviolaceus (assembly GCF_018070025.1). Classification (NCBI taxonomy): domain Bacteria; kingdom Bacillati; phylum Actinomycetota; class Actinomycetes; order Kitasatosporales; family Streptomycetaceae; genus Streptomyces; species Streptomyces liliiviolaceus. The sequence goes on along the minus strand of NZ_JAGPYQ010000002.1, from coordinate 541,639 downwards.
CCAGCAGATCGAGGGCGGAAAGAGCAACCGGGAAAGGGTCGTTGGGGACGGTGGAGCCCCGCACCCCGAGCGCACCCTCCAGGACATCGCGCCGTGCTGCGGGCAACCGTGCGACGAAAGAGCGGACCGGATAGACCAGTTGATGCAGACCGGCAAAAGGAAGAAGCGCCTCCGATTCCACGCCGACCGCCCCAAGGACACGTACACCGTTTTCCGAGGCGTGCGAAGCGGCCCATTCCAGCAGGGCGGTCTTGCCGATTCCGGGTTCGCCGCGCAGGAGAACCGCTCCGCCGCCGTTCCGGAGTGCCCCGATCTTTTCGTGGAGACAGCCGGTCTCTTTCTCGCGGCCGAACAGATCATGGGGATGTGAAGCCACCATCCGGGCACCTCCAGAGAATGGGCGCAGAAAACAAATTCCGCAGAATCTCCGTTTACGGCGACACGGATTTCTGCCCCGTCGGACCGACCGCGAACCAGGTCCCGCCGACGCCCTGACCGTTCGCGTCCCCCGCCTTGCCGTCGCCCGAGTAGCGGTAGACGGGCCAGCCGCCGACCGTCAGCTGCACCGATCCGTCGTCCCGTCGGATCGCGCCCACCTGCTTCTCCTCCACTCCGGCCAGATAGACGCTGCCGCCCTCCACGATCGTCACGGGCGGCCAGGTGACGGCACACTCGCCGGCGCACGTCGACGTGGACGGTTCGGCGGAGTCCTTGTCGAACCGGTACAGGGTCGCCTGGTTGATGTTGATCAGATGGGTGCCGAGCGCGGGCGACCGCACCGCGGCCAGTTGCACCCACTTCGGCGGCGCCTCCTGGACCACCTTGCCGGTGACCGTGCCGCCCGTCCCCTTGAGACCGTTGTCCGCGGCAGCGCTGTCCACGACCTGCAAGCCGGTGTTGCCGGCGGCCGGGGGGTTCGAGGACTGCTGACCGGCGGCCGGGGGGTTCGACGACTGCTGACCGGCCGGAGGTGCCGAGGACTCCTGCCGGGACGGGGCGGCCGCGGAAGCGTCCGAGGAGTTGCCCACCGAGACGGTCTTGCCGCAGCCGGTGGCCAGCGACAGTCCGCACAGGACGAGAGTGGTGAGTGCGGCCCGGGTGAACGGGCCGTGTGTCGAGGTGCTGTTGAGAATCACATCGCCATCACGAGACGGACGGCCGAAAGGTTCACTACATCCGTGCCGAACGTTCGGGGGCTCCACATCGTGTTCCCGGCGAGGCAGAGCATGCGACCCGATCAGCGGCAGGACTGTGATGGCTGACATTTTCATACCCGGCACGGAACTCGACGAGGTCCGTCGGTCCCTCGGCATCGTCATGGACAACATCGACACCGGCAACGCCGGCATCGACTTCGAGCGCGCGCTGGGCTACCCGCTCGTCGACGCGGCGCGCAACTTCGAGAACCGGTGGGGCGACGGCCGTACCCAGGTCCGCCGGGAGGCGAAGGGCATCAGGGACGCCGCCGAGGACATCAACGACCAGTTCACCCGGACGGACAACGACGCCGCCGCGAACCTCGGAGCACCCCGATGAACGCCCCTGACCGCTTCGTCCTCCAGGTACCCGAGTCCTGGCCGGACGCGGACCTCAGCGGGGAGTCACTGGCCGGGCTGCGCGCCGCCGCGCTGGCGCGCACGGACGACCCCCGGCAGAAGGCGGCCGTCAACGACATGTTCCGGCAGGGCCGCGAACTGGTGCGCGCCGCACGGAAACACGGCGCGCTCTACGGAGCCGGCACGGTCACCCTCTTCGACGAGGGCGTGTTCATGGCCAACGTCATGGTCTTCGCCGTGAGTGCCCCCGCGGGCCGGGAGCTGAACCTGGCCACCCTGTCCGCCCAGTTGGGCGGACAGGCCGCCAAGGGGAGGGCGCTGTCGAACCGGGTCGTCACCTCGGTCGAGATCCCCGAGGTGGGGACGGCGGCACGGGTGACAGCGGTGGAGGAGGTGTCCCTGACCGCCGACGTCAAGACGAAGGTCCTCACCATGCACACGGTGATCCCGGTGCCCACCGCGCCCAGGAACTACCTGTTGGTGTCCTGCAGCAGCCCCAACCTGCCCCTCAAGGCGGATGTGTACGACCTCTTCGACGCCATCACCCACACGTTCCGCTATGTGAGCGCCACGGAGGGCGTATGAGCAGGGGGCGGAGGCCGACCGGCCTCCGCCCCCTCCTCGCGACGCCGCACTCCGTCCGCGTCAGTCCTCGGGACGTGCGGCCGGAACCTGTACCGCGGTCAGAGTGCCGTCCCCGAGGTGGAGCAGCCCGCGTCCCGGCTGCGGAGCACCGCCGACGAGCCCCCGGGTGAGCCGGACGCCCACGACATCGCCGTCGCCCAGACTCTGCGGGGAGAGCAGCATGCCGGACCTGTTCCGCTTCACCTGCCCCACCCAGCCGGCGAGACTCAGGGACAGGGATTCGGCGTTGCCCGCCACCACGAGCCCCCAGCCGGCCCCCGCTCCGCCACGCGCCAGCAGCGCCAGATCGGGGTCGATCTCCGCTCCCATGAACAGTTCGGCGTCGTCCACCAGGATCACCGCGGTCTCCTGAGGGACACTTCCGAGCGTCTCGCGGAACACGGCGGTCGACACGTCCGCCTCGGTGAGAACGGCGACGACACCCGGCCGCCCCGCCAGCTCACGCAACGGTGACCTGCGCGGAGCGAGCACGATGACACCGCCGCCGGCCGCCAGGACGGAACACGCCACGCTCAGCAGAGCGGTGCTGCGGCCGGTGCGCGGCGGGCCGGCGACGGCGAACGTGGGCACGTCCGCCAGATCGGGCCCCAGCGAGACGAGGGTGTCCCCGCCGACCGCGACCAGCGGACGCAGCGGACCTCCCGCGGTGTGCAGCGCCGCCGCGTCGGCGTACGAGATGCGATCGGGCAGTACGTCCAGCCGCGGCGGGCGCCGGGTGTCGGGAACCTCCGCCTCCCGCAGCGCCAGCGAAGCGCCCAGCTCCGTGAGCACCTGGGCCTGCGCGGTGCCGGCCAGGTCCGTCGACAGCACGGCGATCTGCGCCTCGCTCAGATCCTGGGCCCGCAGCGCCCTGCCCGGCGCCGGATCCGTGGGCGCCGACCGGGACGGAATGCCCACCGTGCCGTAGTCCGAGCGGTCGTTGAGCCGCAGGACGAGCTTGTCCTCGGTCGTCCCGGCGAAACGGCCGCTGCCCAGCACCCGGTCACCGGCCGGCACCACATGGATGCCGGCGCCCGCTCCGTCCCTGAGGAGCTTGAGCATGCGCTCCAGGAAGCTGCCGTTGTCGAACGTGGCGAACTCGCGCTCGAAGACCTCGAACCGGTCCACCAGCACCACGATGTGCGGCAGCCGTTCGTCCGCGGACGCTATGCTCCGCAACTCGGCGAGGTCGGCGGTCCCGCGCGCCCCCAACAGCGTCTGACGCGAGGTGAGTTCGGCGACGAGCCGGTCGAGCAGGCGGTTGAGCCGCTCGGTCTGCTTGCGGTCCACCACGGCGCCACAGTGCGGCAGCGCGGTCAACGCGTTCAGCGCGCCGTTGCCGCAGTCGATGCCGTACAGGTGCACGTCCTCCACCCCGTGCGCCTGGGCCAGCGCCGCCGACAGCGTACGCAGCGCCTGCGAGCGACCGCTGCGGGCGGAGCCGACGATGTGCAGGTGGCCCGCCCGGTCGAGGTCGAACACCAGCGGCGTACGGCTCTGTTCGGCCGGCAGGTCCACCAGACCGTAGGCGACGGCGGGCAGCGACGCCTCGCGGTCGGCGACCGGCTTGGGGGACTGCGCGGGTGTCCAGGCGAGGACGTCCGGTAGCGCGGGCAGCCAGGGGCTGGGCTGCCGTGCCACCTCCGCGAGACGGGCCGCCGCGGCGATGGCCGAGGTCAGCGTGGAGAGATCCGTGACGGCGGAGACGTTCCCGGCGGCGGAGCCGGAGGAGCCGGCGGTACGGATCACCGGCCCGCCCAGCTCCTGCCAGCTCAGCGTGCGGGCCCGCACCGGTACCTCGGTGTCCGCCACCGCTGCCGCCGCGGGACTCCGGCCGCCCACCCGGGCCGCCTGGAACGGCAGCAGCGCCGAGGGACCCAGCCGGGCATAGGCGCGCCCGGGCGTCGCGGAGGAGATCTCACCCGCCTCGGGGGCGTCGATGATGTCCCGGCTCTCCCCGGTGTCCGTGGTGCGCAGCGCGATCCGCAGATTGGTGTTGGCCCGGATGTCGGCGGTGACGGCACCGCTGGGCCGCTGCGTGGCCAGGATCAGATGGATGCCCAGGGACCGTCCCCGCTGGGCGATGTTGACCAGCCCCGAGATGAAGTCGGGGAGTTCGCGCGCCATGGAGGCGAACTCGTCGATCACGAGCAGCAGTCGCGGCAGGGGCGGCAGCACGTCCCCGCCCCTGGCCCGCTTGTCGAGGTAGTCCTCGATGTCCTTCGCCGCCGCCTCCGACAGGATCGCCTCCCGGCGGCGCAGCTCCGCCCCCAGCGACACCAGCGCCCGTTCGACCAGGTGGGTGTCCAGGTCGGTCACCATGCCGACGGTGTGGGGCAGCTCCGCGCACTCGGCGAACGCGCTGCCGCCCTTGTAGTCCACGAGGACGAACGTCATCTCGTCGGGCCGGTTGACGACGGCGAGCGTGGCGATGAGGGTCTGCAGCAGCTCCGACTTGCCCGAACCGGTGGTGCCCGCCACCAGACCGTGCGGGCCGTCCCGCACCAGGTCCACGGCGAAGTCGCCGTCGTATCCGGTGCCCATGACCGCACGGGTGCTGCGTCCCGACAGCGCCCAGCCGGCGACCACGGCCTCCGCCGTCGGCGGTTCGAGGCCGAGCAGATCGAGCAGCCGGACGGCGCCCGGAAGCACGCTCTCGTCCGAGTCGCCCACACCCCGCAACGGCGCCAGGACCCGCCCCAGCCGGTCGTACCAGCCGGGATCGGGAACGTCGGTACGTACGCCCTCCAGTGCCGCGCCCCCGCCGGTGCGCACCCGGGAACCGGCATCGGTCCCGGTGGGCAGCACCACGACGGCTCCGCACTCCTCGGGCAGCAGACGCTCCTCCCGATCCATGCAGATCGTGTGCACCCCGACCGACGGGCCGTCGCGCAGGAGAGCGACCACGCCCGGCAGGGAGCGGGCCCGGCGGGCCTGATCCAGGATCACCAGGATGTCGGGCTGTCCCGCCACCCCGCCCCGCTGCAGTTCGGGCCCGGCGGCGAGACGGGACGCGACGATCTGGCCGAGCTCGCCGATGCGCCGGGCCAGCGAGTCGGCGGTGGATCCCACCAGCACGTACGTGTCCTCGGACTGCGGTCGGCAGTGCGGCAGCCAGCGTGTCCAGGCCCAGTCGCGCTCGGCGTCGGGGCCGGCCAGCACGACGATCCGCAGATCCGCCGGGCTGTGCAGGCTCGCGGCCTGGGCCGCCAGCCAGCCGGCGAGCCCGCCGGCGCCCGGACCGGCGATGCCCGCCACTCCGGCACGTCTCAGGGGCACGGTGACCGGCACCTGGTTGAGGCCGGGCACCGTCGTGCGGCGGTGTTCGTCCTGTGTCGGATCCTCCACGCTCACGGAGGAGGGGATGTCGGCGGTACCCACGCGCAGGGTGAGGAAGTCCGTGTCCTGCCAACGCCGTTCCCACAGCCGTTCCGAGGGCTGGGAGGCCATCTGGAGCAGTGCGGCCGGATCCGGGTGCGCCGCCCTGAGGCTGCGCTGTTCCTCCCGTACGGCGTCCTCGATGTCCGAACGCAGTCGGTCCATCGTGCGCCGGTGTTCCGCGAACTGCTCCTGGTACTTGAGCATCGCCTGCTTGCGGCCGCCGAACTGGGTGACCAGGGCGGCGATCGGTGACAGCAGCGCCAGGAAGACGAAGGTCCAGCGCCCCGTGACGAAGATGGCGATGACCGCGCTTCCCGCGGGCAGCAGCAGGATCGGCAGCAGGGGGATCGGGCGCTTGTCGGGTTTGACGGGTGGTGAGGGCAGGCGGAAACGGGGGTTGCCGAGCGTGGGCAGGAAGCGGGGAGGCCGGTTGAACTCCAGCCCGAGCCCGTCGTCGGACGGGGTCAGCGGCGCCTTGGCCGATGTCCTCGAACTCAGTTCCAGAAGGACGTCCCCGACGGCCAGTTGGCTGCCGGCCAGCCAGGCCGCCTCGTCGCTCAGCGGTCGGCCGTCCAGCTGTGCGGCGTCACCGGGGGACACGAACGCGGTGCCGTCCACCCGGACCTGGACCCGGGCGGCGAAGGCGGGCACCGAGGAAGCCAGCCGGATACGGCAGTTCGGCGCGCTGCCGAGGTCGTACTCGCCCGGCGTCAGACGGAAGACGGTGCCTGCCCCCGGCCCCGAGACCAGGCGCAGTTCCGTCATGCCCTCGGGCTCGGGCGCCCAGGGAAGGGGCGCGCCGAGACCGAGGTCCATGCCGTCGCGTATCCCCGCGGCCTGCAGGGTCAGGTCCGGGTCGACCGGTTCGGCCCCCACGTAGAGGGTGGGGCCGGTGTCCCGCTCTCCGCCGACACCGTCCTGCTCGACCGCACGGGCGAGTTCCGCCGCGAGCCGGCCCGTCCGGGCGGAGGGTTCGGTGTCGACGACGACAGGGATGGACACCCCCTCGTCCTGGGGGTCACGGACGCTGACGTTAAATCGCACGGTGATCGATGTCCTTCCACATGGGGGTGACGACGGGGCGACGGGGAGCCGGGGGTGCGAACCGGATTACAGGGTTACGGGCTTACTGGGGCAGGGAGTTGCTGGGTCGCGCCAGACGTCAGCCGAGGTTGGAACCGAGCTGCTCGTCGGTCTGCGAGAAGGCGTCGCCGACGGCCTTGACGTACTGGCTGATCCCCTGCAGTCCCTGGTTCACCTGCTCGAAGCCCTTGGCGAACTCGTCGAAGAAGGGCTGGAACTTCTGCTGTGCGGCAGGAGTGCTGTAGCCCTGGGACAGCAGCTGGGTGATCTTGCCGCGCACCTCGGTCAGCTTGTCCTGCAGCGAGGAGAAGTCGTTGAGGAGGGAGGCCGAGGCGGCAGCGGTCTCGTCCGAGTTGACGGCGAAGTTGGGCATGGGAGTGCTCCTTGCGTGTGGGTGGGAAAACCGCCCAGGGAGTGGGCGGAAACTTTTGGTCGTGCGTCCTGCGTCTGCGTCGTGCGTCCTGTGCCTTGCGCCCCGTGCCCGGTGGCTCAGGCGTCGGACGGTTCCGGCCGGTCGGTGACGGGCGAGTCCGTGACGGGGGAGGAGGGCGCGGTGGTGAATCCGTCGTCGGTCGGGGAGGGGGGAGGGGTGGTGAACCTGTCCGTGGTCGGCGAGGAGGGCGCGGTGGTGAACCCGTCCGTGGTCGGCGAGGAGGGCGCCGTGACGAACCCGTCCTTGGTCGGCGACGAAGGAGCGGTGGCGAACCCGTCCGGAGAAGCGGGCCGGTCGGTCGGGAGACCACCGTCGCTCACCGAGGGCCGCGGGCTCGGCGGCGGGGACGGCGGGAGCGGTGAGGCCGGCGGGGGCGGAGGGGCCGCCGGGGGCGGTGAGGACGGCACGGACGGTCCGGGCTCGGACGGAGTCCTTCCACCTAGGAGCCGGTCCGCTCGCGCCTCCAGCCCTCTGTGGGCCGCAGGGCCGGGCGACTTCGGAACGAGATTGGCCGCTTCGCCCGCCAAAGCCTCGTTCAACGGCGTCCCCTCACCGACCGCCACGCCCACCTTCGCGGCCGATTCGGCACCGGCCGGGACGAGTTCCGCGGCCTGGTCCTTGAGTCCGGCCTTGAAGCGCTCTCCGAGCGAAAGCTTGGGAGCAGGCCCGGCCGGGGCGGCAGGCACGGTGTCCAGGGGACGGGGAGTCGTTCGCGGAGTCACGGGCGGGACCGCCACCGGGGGAGTGGCCGGAGGAGTGGCAGGGGGTGCAGCCGAGGGAGCGTCCGGCGCCGTCGCGCCGGGAGCCGGCCGGCCACCCCGGTTCCGTAGCGCGCCGCCTCCCCGGATGAGGCCCCCGAGCCCCGCACTCGCCGCGGCGCCGGCCAGGACGTTGCCCGCGGTGATCTTGTCGCGGTTGGCAGCCTTGACCACGACCTCGGTGACAACCCCCACCGCGAACTTCCCGACGACCTCCCCTCCGATCCGTACCGTGGCGCTGCCCAGCAGGGCCCCGCCGACGCGCGTCGCGGCGAAGGCTTCCTTGAACCGCGTGAACGAGCCGCCGGCCCGGGTGACGAGGCCGCCGAGCTGCTTGCTCAGCGCCGGTGCCACCCGGGTCAGCGCGGCGCCCCCCACCTTGAACACGGCGGCGCCCGGTATCAGGGCGACGAGCCCGATGAGGAGGTCGCCGAGCTTGAGAGCGCCGGTCTGCCCCGCGACGATCTGATTGAAGATGAACGTCCCGAGCCCCAGCAGGAACCCGACCACGGGGAAGAAGATCGACGTCACCGCGATGACGATGGACAGCAGGATCTGGACGAACGGGAAGTCCTGGAAGAAGTCGGCGACCTTCTTGAAGAAGTCACGCTCCGGGATGGCCGCGCCGGCGGCTTCGTCAAGTGTGTCCTCGGCCCTGGACGAAGCCGCCTGGCGCAGAGCACGGGCGTCTTCGGCGAGTCGTTTCGCCGAGTTGAGCTCGTCCTGGGCGGCGGCCACCCGGTCCCGCTGCTGTGTCGCGGCCGTCCGCTGCTCCGGGGTGGGGTCCGTGGGCAGCTCCGGGAGCACGCGGTTCGCGGTGTTCGCGACCGCCTGCGCCTCGTTCATCGCCCGGTCGACCATCGCCTGGCTCTCCGTCAACGCGGCGGCGTAGGTCTTGTACGCCTCGGCCGCGGTGAGGAAGGACTTCTGGGTCCTGCGCATCTTGCCGGGCAGGTCCTGGAGTTTGTTCTGCAGCGCGGTCATGGCGTCGCCGGTGCCCTTCTCCACCGCGCCGCCCTCGCTCAGATGCCGGGCCGCGACCTCGGCCTTCTCGCCGATGTCGCGATAGCGGCCCGCCAAGCGGCCTATCTCGTCGGGATCCCCGGGCGTCGGGTCCTCGGACATACCGAGTACCTCGAAGCCGGAAACGTGCTGTCGTGCCACGGCATCTCCCGGGGATTCGGCTGCTGGTCGGCAGGTACACGAGACAGCCGCCCGAGTGGTTCACCCCTGCACCGGTCCTTCGCCGTGGGTACGGAGCCGGATGCGAACCTTTCCCGCGGCGGTCCCGTGTACCCCGTGACATGCGCCCGTGCCCGGCCGCCGTCATCCCACGACGGCCGCGCACGGCGTGGACACGTACACCGGGAGACACGGATGGATCGATCATGATGGGCTCGGCGGACAGGAACGGACCGGGCCGACCACGGGGTGTGCGGCGGGCACTGTTCACCCATGGCGCGGCGGCGTTCACGCACGGCATGTCGGCACTGCTGATCGTTCTCGCCCTCGTCACGGCCTTGTCCTCGGCGGTGACGACGGACCGGGCGGCCGCCGCGGACGGCGACACCGTCAAGGTGTTCGTCGTCCGGACCGCCGGTGCCGACACCCTGGAGTCGATTGCCGCCCGCACTCTCGGCAGTTCCTCCAGGGCAGGGGAGATCTTCGACCTCAACCGCGGTCTGTCCCAGCCCGACGGAGGAGCACTGATCACACAGGGCGACGCGCTCCGCGTCGGCTGGATTCTCAGGCTTCCCGAGGACGCCACCGGACCGGACGTGCAGGTGGCACAGGAGACCGGGGTCGGTCCGGAGACCGTCCCACCCGCCACCCCACCGCAGGGGGCGGCCCCCGGCGACACGGGAGGACAGCCTGACTCCGCCACCGTCGTCGTGCCGTTGCCTGCTCTCCTGGCCGTCGTCGGCGCGGTGTTGCTGGCACTGGTCACCGCGGCCATCCTCGCCAGGAAGCGGGTACGGAGCACCTGGCGGGCGTTCCTGCGTCAGCTGCGCAGGCTGGGCGAACCCGCTCGCCGTCGCCGCCGTCTGCGTCACCGTGTGGCGCTCTCCGCCAGGTTCTCCGGCGACGCCGATCCGGTCCGGCGGGCCTATGCCGTGCTGCGGGAGTTCGCCGGTTCGGGCAGCCGCCCGGAGACGGCCGTGCACGCGGTGCGGGTGGACGCCGCCGGGGCGACGGTGTGGGTCGAAGCATCAGCCGGGGTCCCCGCGTCCTGGCAGCGGCTCGACGCGGCCCGCTGGCGCCGCCAGGCGGCTGCCGACTGGCTCGGCCGGGGCACCGACGCGACGACGACAGCCGGTACGCCTTCCCCCGACGGTTCGGCCTGCCTGGTGCGAGTCGGCATCGACCAGGAAGGGGCTCCTCTGCTGGTGGACCTCAGCCGACTGGACGGTGTTCTGAGCGTCACCGGGGACGCCGGGGTCGGCCGGGCCGTCGTGAGCGGTCTGCTGGCGGAACTCGCCCGCAGCCGTCCGGAGATCCCGGTGACCTTGCGGCAGGGAGCGGAAGGGGGAGCGGGATTCGCTTTGCCCGCCGGTCTGCGGGAGCCGACCGAGGCGGACGGACACCGTTCCTCCCGTGACGTGCGTGGTGCGGGCACGGTCCGCGCGGGTGCGGTGCGGCGCCCTGTACGTGGAGTCGTGGTGGTCGCGGGTACCCCCACCCGGCACGAGATCGCGGAACTCGTCGAACTGTGCGGCCCGGGAGGCGCCGGGTGGACGGGCCTGGTGTGCGGAGACCTGCCCGACGCCCGCTGGCGCTGGCACGCCGAAGCCGAGGGAACGGTGGAACTCCCGCTCCTCGGAGTGAAGGTCACCGCTCCTGCGTGACCCGTCCCGCCGCTTACCGGAGGGACGCCCCCCCCCCGCGGACGGGGGCTGTCCCACCCGGCGCCGTCAGGGCCGCCCTACGCGGGGCCGTCGGCGGGGAACCGCTGTCTGAGCCGGGTGAGGGCGTAGTGCTGACGGGACTTCACGGTGCCCGCCGGAACTCCCATCAACTGGGCGGTCTCCCGGACCGTACGCCCGCAGAGGTAGGTGTGGAACAGCACCTCCCGGTGTTCCAGGGGCAGTCGGCGCATCAGGGCGGTGGTCTCGATCGAGGCCACCACGGCGTCGGCGTGATCGCGCTGTGCGATGTCCGTGTCCTCGGCGCCGACCAGTTCATGGCGCGAGGCCGCGCTGCGCAGCCGGTCGATGATGAGGTTGCGGGTCACGGTGATGAGCCAGCCGCGTACGGAACCGGAGCGGTACATGAGCCGGTCGATGTGGTGCCATGCCCTGATGAGGACTTCCTGGACGACGTCCTCGGCGGCATGGCGGTCGCCGAGGAGCTTCTCCGCGTAGGCGAGTACCGCAGGACGGTGTTCGGCCAGCAAGGCCTGCACGTGGTGTTGTCGCACCTCGTCGAGCCGGGGGGAGAGCGGGGCGGGGGACGGGGCAGAGGGCGTCATGGGGCGCATCCTGAGGGGGAGGTTCGCCCGTGCGGTCCGTGCGCGGTCCACGGATCAGGGCAAAGAGGCCGGTGCGTACCGCCTCACCTGTGGGATCGCTCCGTCGGTGTGCGGCAGCTGGAGCCTAGGAAGACACGGGTGACCAACCAGTGCCGAGAAGGTGGATGCCTCCCCCGTCCGGTGTTCACCGGTTGCCCGGCCCGCGGTTCTGCCGGGATCGGAGTCCTCTGCCAGGCCCCTCGCCCCGGCGCTGTCTGCCCGGTACACGACACAGTGCGCGACAACGTTCATCCACATCGGCCGGTTCGGCATGCGCTTTCGGCGACGAGGTCCTCAGGGCATGCCGACAGGGGCGTGCCGAAAGAGGGCACGCCCCTGGGACGGACGGTTGTGGCGGTCAGGCCTGGAGAGTGTGCCGCTTCGACCAGTCGAGGACGTGGTCGGCGACATCGCGCCAGCCCTGGTCGATGGCGAGGGAATGGCCACGGTCCGGGAACTGCTTGAGCTCGGTGACGGCGGACGAGCCGCGGTACAGACGGTGGGCGGAGCGGGTCACCACGTCCGGGACGGTGTGATCGGCCTGTCCGGAGACGAACAGCAGCGGCCCGCGATCGGAGCGGTCCGTCGCCACCTTCGCGGCGGAGTTCCGGGCGAAGTTGGCGAAGGCCGCCTCGAAGAGCGGGCGTCCGGGCGACGGGATCGTGTACCGGTCGAACAGCTCGTCGGATTCGGCCTGCGGCAACGCGTTTCCGAAGCCGTATCTGAACTGCTCGGCGGTCAGCGATACCGCTCTGCTCCGGTTCGCGGGATTCCCCAGCACCGGGAACCCGGCCTTCAACTGCGCGAAGGGAAGGGCTTTGACCCCCTTGATCTGGGCCGGATCGATGGCGACCGCGGCCCGGCCGAGCCCCTGGCCGAGCAACTTCTGCGCGATCAGCCCGCCGAAGGAGTGGCCGATCAGCAGCGGTGGCCGGTCCAGGCCGCGTACGACCTCGGCGTAGTGGGCGGTGACGTCGTCGATACCGAAGCCGGCCACCGCCTCGGGCCGGGTTCTCGCCTCGGCCACGGTCGCGGCCTCACCGGGCCAGCCGGGCGCGACAGGATCGAAGTCGTGCTCGGAGAACAGGTCCTGCCATGGCTGCCACGACGAGGCGTGCAGCCACAGCCCATGAATGAAGACGACAGGTACGAACGAGGCCGACACGGTCTGCTCCTGAGGAGAGGGGACGGAAACTTGCGGTGCCACCACGTCAGTCTCGACTGCCGTCCGTGCCTGCTGAATCCGTCAGATGACTCCCCGGGACGCGGCCCCGTCACGCCGAGGTAGGCCCCTGCGAGGAGCGCAGTACCAGCAGCGTGATCTCGCTGGGGGCGAAGACGCGGAACGGTGGGCCCCAGAAGCCGGTGCCGCGGCTGGTGTAGAGGAGGGTGCGGGGGCCGTGGTGGCTGAGGCCGGCGAGGGCGGGCTGGTCGAGGCGCACGAGGTGGTGGAAGGGCCAGATCTGGCCGCCGTGGGTGTGGCCGGACAGCTGGAGGTCGACGCCGCCCGCCACGGCCTGGTCGATGAACTTGGGCTGGTGGGCCAGGAGCAGGACGGGCAGGTCGGGGTCGGTGCCGTCCAGTGCTCCGTCGAGGTGGGCGCGGTGTCCGGCCAGACCGGAGGACTCGGCGGTGACGTCGTCCACACCCGCGACCACGAGGGTGTCGCCGCCGCGTTCGAGCAGCAGATGGCGGTTGCGCAGCGGCTCCCAGCCCAGTTCGTCCATCAGGTCGACCCAGCCCTGGGCCTCGCTGTAGTACTCGTGGTTGCCGGTGACGTAGACCCGGGCCCGGGTCGCCTGCACGGTGGCGAGCGGGGCTGCCTGGGCGCGGCGGCGTTCGGCCGTGCCGTCCGCGATGTCGCCGGTGTGGCAGACCAGGTCGGCCTCCAGGGTGTTCACCGTCTCGCACACCCGTGCCGACCAGCGGGCGCGGTCGAGGGGGCCGTAGTGGGTGTCGGTGATGAGGGCGACGCGCAGGCCGTCCAACCCGGCACCCAGGCGGGGAAGTCGAACGTCGAGACGGCGCACACGCGGCACCCGGCGGGCCTCGGCGTAGCCCCAGCCGAGCAGTGCGACCGTCACAGCGAGGACGGCCCAGGTGACGATCCGGGCCCGGTCCTGGCCCTCGCCGACACCGGCCACGGTCAGGGCGAGCCGCAGGAGGGCGCCGAGCAGCACGGACCAGGTGAACAGGACCCAACTGGCGCCCAGCAGGCTGTCACCGACGATCGCCGCCCGGTCCTGCTGGCGCCGGCCGTGGCCGCGCGCCATCGCGAGCGGCATGACGACGAGGCCGAGGACGAAGAGGGCGGTGCCGGCGAGCGTGACGGGCAACGGCCACCGCTGTCCGGCGTACAGGAGCACCCAGCACGGCACCGCCCACAACAGGACGGGGGCGATGAGCGGGAGGTAACGCATCAGGCGGTGCAGCGGGCTCTGCCGCTCGGCCTGCGCGTCACTGTCGGTGGGCCGGGTGTTGCTGGTGTCGGTCACGCTTACCCTCCTTGGCCGGACGGCCGTCCCGCGCACTGTATCCGGTCGCCCTCGGACCGGCCGGACACGGTGTTCATGGACCGGAAGGATCGGTTCGCGCCGCGCGGAACGGCCCCGTCTCCCGGTGGGAGGCGGGGCCGTTCGCGGGTGAGCGCGCTCGCGGGGTCAGGCGTGGCGGCGGTTTCCGGTGAAGACCCGGTACAGGGCGAGCAGGATGAGCGAGCCGACGATGGCGGCTATCCAGGTGGAGATGTCGAAGAAGCCGTCGATGGAGTCGACGCCGAAGATCACCTTGCCGAGCCAGCCCCCGAGGAGGCCTCCGGCGATACCGATGAGCATCGTGATGATGATGCCGCCCGGGTCCTTGCCGGGCATGAGCGCCTTGGCGATGAGGCCCGCGAGCAGACCGATGAGTATCCAGGCGATGATGCCCATGATTGTGTCTCCTACCTGGTCGTATAAAGACTGCGTCAGGACATCCGGGTGTTCCGTGCCGGTGTTTTCAAACACGGGTTCGTCGGATTCACAGGTTGCCGGCTGACGAGGCGGAGGCGGTCACGGGCATGGGTCCGTGGGGCGGTCCTTCGCGTCGGACGGGGTTTCGGGGGTCGCTGCGGGTGGCTGGGACAGCCGGTGGTCGTACCAGGCCGGGACGAGCGCGGCCGTCATGAGTGCGCCGGTCGCGGCGAAGGCCGTGAAGTAGCTTGTTCCCGCGCTGAGGAGGCCGAAGAAGACGGCGCCGAGCCCCATCCCCGCGTCGTAGGCGAAGTTCCACAGGGCGCTGGCCACGCCGTAGCCCGACGGGGGGACGCGGGCGTACATCAGTGTCTGGGTGGCGTTCTGGGCGATGCCGAAGCCGGTGCCGAAGAGCGCCATGCCGACGAGAACGGCCGCGGCGCTGCCCGTCGGCGCGGTGGCCAGCATGCCGCCGGCGCACAGCAGCAGACCGGGGACGACCAGACCGGCAGGACCGTGGCGGTCGCCGTACCGGCCCGCCACCCAGCGGGCCCCGATCGCGGTGACGGCCTGCAGGAACAGCGCCGCCGAGACCAGCCCCGCCCGGCCCGCCGGCACGGCCAGCGGCAGGAAGGTGGCGATGATCCCCGCGCCCAGCGCGGTGGTCGCGAAGACCGCGGCCGGCAGAGCCAGTGCGGGGGTGCGGAAACCGTCGACCATGCCCAGGGGCTTCTGCGCGGCCGGTTCACGCCGGGGAAGCCCGGCCACCGCGGGGACGGTGGCGAGGGGGAGGACGGCCGCGATGACGAACACCGCGGTGAAGCCGGTGTGTTGGGCCAGCCACACGCCCAGGGGAAGGGCCACCACCGACTGCGCCCCCGACATGACACCCACCAGGGCCAGCCCCTCGCCGCGCCGTTCGGGGGGTATCAGCACCGCGGTCAGGGCGCCGCCGCCGACCACGGTCAGAGCGAAGCCCGCACCGCGCGCGAGGCAGACGGCCACGACCGTGCCCATGCTGTGCGACACGGTCAGCAGCAGTGAGGGAGCGCCCAGCAGCACCAGCCCGGACGCCAGCACGAGACGGTAGCCGTAGCGGGCCGTGAGCCGGGGCGCGGCCAGCTCGCCGCAGACGGTCGCCAGCATCAGCGCGCTCGTGGACAGCCCCGCCGCACCGCTTCCGCCGCCGGACTCCTCGGCGTACAGGGGGACGACCGACAACAGGAGGAAGAAGCTCGCCGAGGCTCCGACGATGGTGACCAGACGCAGCACCATCGGCCAAGTCCACAACGGGGGTGGGGAGTTGCCGCTCTCTGGCCGCCGCCGGGTCCGGTCCTCAGGCCGCACGGGTGTGGATCCTGATCTCCCGCAGATTGCGCCGGCAGGCGTCGACCGCGGCGTCGGTGTCGGGGCCGAGCGCCGAGATATGGCCCAGCCCGTCCCACTGGCCCTCCAGCGGGCGGACCAGATCCCCGGGACCCACGCCGAGGCTCACCGCGAGCGTGTCCGGGTCGGCGCGTACCCGCTCGACGCCCTCGACGCGCTCGACCCGTCCCTCCTCGGCCACCACCAGCCAGCTCGCGGCGGCGCCCCGGGCCACCGGACGCCCGGGCAGCGGGTCCGCCAGACCCAGCGCCCAGGAGATGGCCAGGGACTGCGCGTCGCACCCGTACACGGCGTCGATCATGTCGGTGAGCAGGGCGCCGCCCACCCGGTTCTGCGACTCGCAGATCACCGGGCCCCGCGCGCTGAGGATGATCTCCGTGTGCGCGGGACCGTCCCGGAATCCCATCGCCCGCAGGAAGCGCCGGGCGGTGTCGGCCATGCGCTCCTCGTCCTCGGCGGACAGCCGGGCCGGCAGGGCGTGGCCCACATGTACGTGGGTCCGCGGGCGGGTGATGGCCTCGGTGACGGTGAGCACCACGTGCCGCCCGTCGAAACTGAAGGTCTCCACGCTGTACAGCGGCCCCGGTACGTACTCCTCCATCATGAACTGCTCGATGTCGTACGCACCGGTCAGCGGGTGGTCCGTGGCCGTGTGCAGCCGCCGGATCCGCTGCCGGGCCGCTCCGAGCGCGTCCGCGCCGTCCACCTTGACGACCCCGAAGCTCGCCGTGCCGCTGGTGGGCTTCACGATGAAGGGGTAGCCGTGCGCGGCACCGAACCGGTCCAAGTCGGCTTCTTCGGTGAGTAGTTCGGCGGCGACCCGCTGGGAGCCGACCGGCGGTCCCTCGGCGAGCCGGCGGCGCATGAGCCACTTGTCGGTGAAGCGGTGGCTGACCTCGTAGGGCGTTCCGCCGAGACCCAGCAGGTCGTTCACCCGGGCGGCCGGATCGAGCCCGGGTTCCGTGAGCGACACGGCGGCCGAGAAGCCCCAGCTCTCGTACGCCGACTCCACCAGCGGCCGCAGGGACCGCCAGTCGGTGTAGTCGGTGAGCAGGACGGCCTCGGCCAGGGACCGCTGCTCGGGCGCGAACTCGTCCTCGAACTGGACGTACACCACCCCGAGGCCCAGATCCGCCGCCTTGCGCAGGTGTTTCGGTGTACCGCCGATGAGCAGGACGCGCTTGGGATTCCTCATTCGGGCTCCTCGCGGACTTTGGAGGCATCGCGGACTTCGGGTTCTCCGCGGACTTCGGGCTCCTCGCGGAACAGGCTGGGGAAGTAGTTGATGTCGGCGAGCAGGATCGCGGGGAGCGAGGCCGCCGACGGCAGGGAGCCGCGCGGCCCCGCCAGCAGGTCGCGGTGGCGTCTCAGCGACTTCGCCGACAGCGGCAGGGCCCCCGCGCGCAGGTACCGGATCGCCCCCTCGGGGTCGCGGCGGGGAACGATCTGCGACCTCGCGAAACGGCTGGCGCTGAACGGGATGTCGAGCGTGCCGTCGGCGAAGCCCTCGACGATCGCCTCGGCGACCGCCGCTGACGTGCCCGCACGCCCCTCCAGCACCGGACCGACGATCTCGGCGACCTCCGCCAGGATCCAGCGGCGCTCCTCGCGCACCCGGTCCTCGTCCACCGAGAGGAAGTCCAGGAGCGGTGAGTTGGCCCGGTCGGCCAGCCGCACCCCTTCGATGTTCGCCCGCACGTCCGGGATTCCGGCCGCCTCCTGATGGGTCTTGGTGATGATCTTCGAGGCTCTGCCCAGCCGGGCCACCAGCGCGCCGTACAGGATCAGGTCCTCGGCGTGGCGGCGCGCGCGGGGGAAGACGCCCATGAACTCGTGGAGCACGGGGTGGACCGTGACGCCCGGTGGCAGATAGCGCTCGGCGAGCACGGGGATGGCGGTGAGCGCGGCCACGTCCTGCTCCAGGTGGCCGCCCTGCGGGTACGCGACCGACAGGCAGCGCACTCCGGCCCGCGCGGCCAGCACCGCTTCGAGGACGCTGACCGCGAGGCTGATCGACGGCGGGACCAGGACGGCGGTGAGCGTGCCGAACAGTTCGCGGTCCACGACCAGCCCCAGCTCGGCCAGTTCGCCGCAGCGGCGGTCGACGTGCTCCCAGGCCGCCAGCGACACCGCCAGGGGCACCTCCTTGGAGTAGGGCAGGTTGTAGGAGATGCCGCCGCCCTCGAACGAGGTGATCCCTCCGGCCACGGCCACGTCGAACAGCCGCTGTGGTTCCGGCGAGCCATGCCGTACCTCCAGTGGCGCGGCGACCGCCTCGTTCAGGTCCCGGGCCCGCCGCCAGCCGTGGGCCACCAGCGGATAGCCGTTGAGTTCCTGCGGGCGGGTGCCCAGCAGCCGTTCCGCTTCCTCGAAGCGCCGCAGCCGGGTGTGCGAGTCGATGGTCAGGCTGAGCACGTCCGGTGCGGCCTCCGCCTCCAGGAAGCGCAACAGAGCCCGCATGCCGGTGTGTTCGGCCACCCCGCACCGGGGCTGGACCGCCACCCGGCCGCGGTCGCGGGCCGCCGTCAGGACCTGCGGCACACCGGGCTTGCCCAGCGCGGCGACATAGGCGACGGACTCCCGCAGGCTCGGGAGGGCGGCCCCGGATCCGGTGCTCCGGCCCGGATCCGCGACCCCGGAGTGCCCGGCCGACGGCGGCCCGGTCATGAGACGCGGGCGTGTCCGGCCCCCGAGGCCCCCGCACCGACGGATCGCTCGACCACGGCCCGCCCGCCGAGGGCTCGGCCGGCGATGAAGTGGCCGCCCGCGGAACGCAGTTGGGCCAGCACCGCAGGAAGCGTGGCCGGGTCGTGGACGATCCGGTCGACCCCCAGGGTGTACAGCCGCCGGTCCGACGCCGGACTCTTGCTGCTTCCCACGGAGAGGTTCCCGCCGACCACCACCGGACAGTGGACGCGCCCCGACCTCTTCGCCTCCCGCAGGCCCCGCAGATCCTCGTGGATGTGCCCGTTCAGGCTGCCCACCAGGAGCGCCTCCGCCTCCGGACGCCGTGCACAGGCCCGGGCGAACTCCTCGACGGGTGTGCAGGCCCCGAGGTTCTCCACCTCGAAGCCCTCGTCCCGCAGGAAGCGGGCGATGAGCTGATTGGCCACGACATGGCAGTCGCTCGCGGCCACCCCGAGGATGACCAGCCTCCGGGGCGGCGCTGTCGTCCACGGCATCGGCTACACCAGCTCCCCGGTGCACGCGTCGTCCAGGTACGCCTGTTTCGCGGCGGTGTCACGGGCCGAGCGCAGATAGCGCGACCAGCCGCGCCGCTCGTGCGCGGTGGCGTCCAGTTCGACCACGTTCTGGGTGGGGCGCAGCAGTCCCGGCTTGGGCGGGTACGGCAGGAAGCCGCCGTCGTCCTTGTGGAACAGGCCCTGCCACATCTCGTCCCGGTCCCGCCACACACAGACGAGCAGGTAGTACTTGCCGCCGTCGAGGTGCAGCAGCGCGAACCCCAACTCGCCGCGGAACTCCACCTCCTTGGCCGCGGCCCGCTCGGTCAGGAACGCGCGGGCCTCCTCCGTGACGTGCGGGGCCGCCTCGTCGTCGGCGCGGCGGATGTCGTACCACTTCAGACAGGCCCCCGGTACGGCCAACGGCGGTCCGGGGAAGATCAGTTTGGCGGTGTGCGTCCAGTTCGCGGGGTACTCGGAGAGACCGGAGAGGGTCTCGTTCGTCCTGATCATTGGTCTCCATGCCTTTCGCCGGGTGGGGTGGTGGCCGTTACCGTCGGGGGCCGTCGTACAAGCCGTCTCGCTCCAGCGCGCGCAGCCGCCGGTGGTCCGCCGCCACCCGGGCCGGGTCGGCGGAGCCCAGGTACACGTGGCCGGGGGACGAGGCGAGGTCCGTCGTGCGCGGCAGCACGGTGCCCTCCGGCATGGTCAGCGCCATGTCGACGAACGTGCCCAGGGCGCGTACCGGCGCGAACCGCCCGGCGGACAGCGGGCCGCCGGCCCGGGGCGAGCGGAGGGTGACGTACCGCAGATGGGCACGCGGGCGATAGCGCGGCAACCGCCCCCGCGCCGCCTCCTCGGGGTGGGCGACGGCGCGCGCCAGACACGCAAGTTGGTCGGTGCCGAGGAACCGGGACACCACGGACGGTGTGTGCGAACCGCCGTGGCGGGCCGCGCACTCCACCAGGACGGGCCCCCGCCCGGTCGTGATCACCTCGGTGTGGGCCGCGCCGTTGCGGATCTCCAGCGCGTCGAGCACCCGCAGCGTGTACGCGGTCACTACGCCGACCACCGGGTCGTCCGGGGGTACGGGTTCCTCGTGGTCGTACATCGGACGGTCGCCGACCGGCCGCTTGTGATAGCGCCACACCTCGACCACGTGGTGCACTCCACCGCTGCTGACGGTGTTGACGAAGTACTCCTCGCCCGCCAGATGTTCCTGGACGAGCACGGCGAGGTTCCGGCCGCCGTACCGGTCGCGGCCGGCCGTGATGGCGGCCACCCCGGCCCGCAGCTCCGCCTCCGAACGGCAGAACAGGACGTTGTCCGTACCGGCGCTGGCCAGCGGTTTGAGCACGACCGGCCACCGGCCGTGCCCGCGTGTCCACGCGATCACCTCGTCGGCGCTGTCGGTGGCGAGACACGCCGCCGTGGACTGCCCGGACTCCCGCACCGCGCAGGCCATCTCGTACTTGTCCCGCCGGGCTGCCGGCCGGCTCATCCCATGGCCCGGTGTGCCGAGTTCGGCGGACAGCGCGTCGGCGAGCAGGACGCCCGACTCGGCGCCCGCGACGACCCGGTCCACCCCGTACCGGCGCAGCGCGTCGGCCGTGGCGGCCAGGTCGCCGCGGTGCGTGACCTCCGGAGGCCGGGCCGACCGTCCGGAGAGGTCCGTCGCCAGGTGCGGGTTCGGGGCGTCCGACCGCACCAGGACGCTCCGTACGCCCTCGCGGGCCAGCGCGCCGGGCAGGAAGGCGCCCATGCCGTCGGCGTCCACCACGGCGGCCCGGGTGGCCGGGCCCGGGGCGCGGGCGGGGGTGTGCGCGGGGGACGACTGCGCGGTCATGCCACCCTCGCCCCCGGGATGCCCGCGGCGGCCAGCGCCAGCCCGTGGCTGTCGGCCTCGCCGTCGGTCAGCTCACCCGCGGCGTACTTCTGATAGGCCGCCAGATCGAAGTGCCCGTGCCCGGACAGGCCGAACAGGATGGTCCGGGAGCGGCCCTCCTCGCGGCAGCGCAGCGCCTCGTCGATGGCGACCCTGAGGGCGTGGGTGGACTCCGGGGCCGGCAGGACGCCCTCGGTACGGGCGAACCGGACGCCGGCTTCCAGGCAGGCGACCTGGCCCACGGCCGTCGCCTCGATCAGCCCGTCCTCGACGGCCCGGCTCACCGCAGGACCGATCCCGTGGGCCCGCAGCCCCCCGGCGTGCACCGGCGGCGGTACGAAGCCGTGGCCGAGGGTGTGCATCCGGAACAGCGGGCCGAGCCCGGCCGAGTCGGCGTAGTCGTAGGCGATCGTGCCCCGGGTCAGGGTGGGGCAGGCGGCCGGCTCCACGGCGATGATCCGTACGGGCCTGCCTCCCCTCAGCCGGGCGCCGAGGAACGGGAAGGCCAGCCCGGCCAGGTTGCTGCCGCCGCCCGCACAGCCGATGACGACGTCCGGGTGGTCCTCGGCCAGTTCCATCTGCCGCACGGCCTCCTGGCCGATCACGGTCTGGTGCAGCAGCACATGGTTGGCGGCGCTGCCGAGCACGTACCCCAGCGACGGGTCTCCGGCGGCCGTCTCCAGCGCCTCGGAGGTGGCGATGCCGAGGCTGCCGGGGCTGTCCGGGTCGTCGGCGAGGATCTTGCGGCCCACCGCCGTCCGTGTGCTGGGGCTCGCCACGCACTCGGTGCCGTAGGTCTCCATCAGCGCCCGGCGGTAGGGCTTCTGCTGATGACTCACCTTGACCATGAAGACCTTGGCGGTCATGCCGAAGAACGCCGCGCCCAGGGCCGCCGCGCTGCCCCACTGACCGGCGCCGGTCTCGGTGACCAGCCCGGTGCGGCCCGCCAGCTTGTTGTAATACGCCTGCGGAATACCGGTGTTGGGCTTGTGGCTGCCGGTCGGGGCGCCGCCCTCGTACTTGTAGTAGATCCGGGCAGGGGTGTCCAGGGCACGCTCCAGCCGGTGCGCCCGGATCAGGGGGGAGGGGCGCCACAAGGTGTACACGCGGCGCACCTCCTCGGGTATCTCGATCTCCCGGGCGGTGCTCAACTCCTGGTCGATCAGCGGCTCGGGCATGGTGGCCGCCATCTCCGCGCGGGTCAGCGGCTCCCGGGTCGCGGGGTTGAGGGCGGCGTGCAACGGGCCTCCGGGGAGGTCCGCCGCGAGGTTGTACCAGTGCGTGGGCGTGTCTTCCTCACCCAGCAGGAACTTCGTCCTTCGCATGTCAGGGTCCCTCCACCGGGGCCGTGCCGGTCGGCCCGGTCAGCCCGGTCGGCTTGGTCGTCCCGGGCGTCTCGGCCGCCCCGGTCGCTTCGGACACGAGCGAGCCCGCGGTCGTGGTGTGCGAGCCCGCGAACAGCAGGGGGTGCGCCTGCCGGATGCCGCCGACGACCTCCGCGTACGGGAAGTCGTCGAACTCGCCCCGCATGGCCAGGAACTCCATGTGGCGACGGCCCTGCGCGTCGTAGGGGTGGTAGTAGCTGTCCGCCCGTCCGTCGAAGTCGAGCGGCTTGATGCCGTACAGCGTGCACAGCAGTGCGTTGAACACCGGAGTCGCCCTGACCCAGGCCCCGTTGAGCCGTACGGAGGTCAGGCTGTGGAAGCGGAAGACGTCACCGCCCATCAGCGTGCGCAGCCGGGGCGAGGCGAGATGGTTGCGCACGTCCGCGTAGACGAGCCGGCTCTCGATGCCCACGACGCGTACCGCGGCGGCGTACACGAGGGACTTGTGGACGCAGAACCCGGCGCCGCGTTCGATGACGCTGCTGGCCCGCAGGCCGTCGGCGGACAGGTCGCAGTCGTACACGTCGTAGCGGATGCCGTCGCGGACGGCGTAGTAGAGGGCCACGGCCGCATCCACCGGGTTGCCGGGCTCCGTCGTGCGCAGGGCTTCGCGGACGAACTCCCGCACCACCGGGGACTCGTGGTCCAGGAACCGGGTGGGCCGCAGCCCCGTGCGGATCTCGGTCGTCATGTCGTCCGCTCCTTCACACCGTGGGCGGCGGCCCGGGACAGCCCGAGGAAGGCCGCCAGCCGCTCGCGCTGGATCTCGGAGGTGCCCGAGTAGATCGTTCCGGCGACCGCGTTCCGCAGGTCCCCTTCGAGGCCGTACTCCGCCGTGTAGCCGTGTCCCCCGAAGATCTGAACGGCGGCCAGCGCGGAGGAGACGTTGGCCTCGCTCACCACGAGCTTGGTGATGGCCAGGTCGGTGGCGACGCTCCGGCCGGCGGTGAACTTGTCCGCCGTGTCGTAGAGCCACTTCCTGGAGGTCTCCAGGCCGATCTGCATGTCGACGATGCGGTGCGAGACCGCCTGGTTGGCACCGATGTGCCGGCCGAACTGACGGCGGCCGCGGGCGTGTTCGACACAGCGCTCCAGCCGGTGCTGCATCTCGCCGAGGATCCCGGCGAAGCCGCACAGGATCTCCCACTTCATGACCTCGTCGAGGACCAGGAACCCGGAGCCCACCGTGCCTAGCACATGCGAGCGGGGTATCCGGACGTCCGACAGGAAGAGTTCGCACAGCGGTGAGGTGCGCAGGCCCATCTTCGTCAGGGGGCGGCCGTGCGCCACCCCCGCGGTGTCCGTCGGGACCAGGAACGCCGTGATGCCGTCGAGCTGCCCGGCAGCCCCGGTACGGGCGTACACCACCACGAGGTCGGCGATCGGGCCGTTGGTCACGAAGGCCTTGTTGCCGTCGAGCACGAACTCCTCGCCCTCCCGCCTGGCCGTGGTGCGCATCGCCAGCACGTCCGAGCCGCCGTCCGGCTCGGTGATCGCGTGCGCCCCGATCACGTCGCCCGCGCACACCTTCGGCAGGTACGCCGCCTTCAGCTCCTTCGTACCGAACCGCTGGAGGGGAACGCCGGTGCTGACGATGTGCGTGCACGCGGAGAAGACGAGCCCGGCGTCGGGGCAGCGGTACCCCAGCCCCTCGAAGACGTACATCACGGTCGGCAGATCGAGGCCCGAGCCGCCCCAGGAACTGTCGAACGGCGTCCCGAGGAGCCCGATCTCGCGCAGGTGTCTCCAGCCGTCCCACGCGAACTCGCCGCGGGCGTCCCGCTCCGCGTGTCCGGCGCCCAGGTCCGCGCCGACGGCCTCCGCGGTGGACCGCAGCGCCCTCTGCTCGTCTGTCCAGTGCCTCATGGTGACCCCGTCAGCAACTCGTCAGTGGTCGGTGACCTGTCAGTTCAGTGGTTCGTCGGTCCAGTTGTCCGTCGGTCCAGTGGTCCGTCGGTTCAGTGGCTCGTCGGTCCGGTGGCTCGTCAGTAGTGCGAGAACTCGTCCTGGTCCAGGTTGTGCCGTTCGCCGCCCTGCAGAGCCGGGTTGAAGACGCTGATCAGCTCCAGGTCGGCGTCCGGCGCCGCGATCAGGAAGTGCGCGTCGTGCCGGTCCAGGGCGTAGAGGACCCCCGGACGCAGTTCATGGGTGGCGCTCCCGTCGGGCAGGGAGATCCATCCCTGACCGGTGATGCAGTAGCAGGCCTCAAGGTGCCTGCGGTACTCAAGGCGGGACTTCGTGCCCGCCCGTACCACGGTGTGACAGAAGGAGAAGCCCATCCGGTCGGCCTGCAGCAGCAGGCGGTGGCTCAGGCCGTTGCCCCACTCGACGACCGGAGCCTCTTCCTTCGTGCGTATCAGCATGTCTTTCCCCTAGTGCGTCTTTCCGCCGGTGGCGCCACCGGCGCCCGTGGGCGTGTTCGTCTCGATGAGGTCCTGGATGGCCGCCACCGACCGGAAGGACCGGAGCGACAGGTCCAGGTCCTCGACCGGGAGGCGGTAGCGCTCCCGCAGCCAGCCGATGAGCTCCAGCAGTTGGAGGCTGTTGACCACCCCCGTGTCGAACAGGTCCAGCGACGGCTCCAGGTCCGCGGCGGAGGTGTCGGGCAGGTAGGTGGCGACGATGTGATGCGTGATCTCGTGCCGCAGGCTCATGCTGAGGACTCCGGTTGAGTGGGTCGGTTCGGCCGGGCGTGCTGCCTGGCCGCCAGGACGGACCGCACCCGGGCGCGGTCGACCTTGCCGGTGATGCCGGTGGGCAGTGGTTCGCGGGTGAGATGGACGGTGGGGACGGCCGCCCGGGGCAGCCAGGCGGAGCAGTGCGTGAGCAGTTGCAGACCGGTGACCGCGCAGTCGGGGGCCACCCGTACCAGGGCGTGCAGCCGGGCGTCGGGGCCGGGCGCCGCGAGCGCGACCACCGCGGCCTCCATGACCTCGGGGTGGCTCTGCGCCACCTGCTCCACCGCCTCCGGGCTGACCCGGACGCCGCCCACCTTCACCTGGAAGTCGTCGCGTCCGACCAGGGTCAACCGGCCCTCGCCGTCGCGCCGGACCAGATCGCCGGTCCGGAACCAGACCGGCTCCGAGGTGCCCGGAGCGGGGCGTACGAACCGGTCGTCGCCGTCCTCCGCGCCCAGGTACCCGTCCGCCTGGAACGGGGTGTGCACGAACAGTTCGCCGATGCCCGGCCCGTCCAGTTCCCGGCCGTCGCTCACCAGCCGGACACGGGCGCCCGGCAGCGGACCGCCCAGCGGCAGCGTCTCCAGGTCGGCCGCCTCCCGCGCGCCGCAGGAGTACAGCAGGCTGTCGTTGGTCTCCGTGCAGCCGTACACGTTGTGGAACTCGGCCCGGGGAAAGAGCCGGGCGAGCCGGCCGCGCAGGGATCGCGGGGAGTGCTCGCCGGTGAGCAGCACATGGCGGACCGAGGTGAAGGGCTCCGCGTCCGGCCCGGCCCCGGCCAGCAGCCGGAACAGCATCGGCACCGCCTGGACGACCTCGGGTCGGGTCTCCCTGAGCAGCCCCGTCAGGTGGCGCGGGTCGGCGGCCCGGCCGGGGTCCACCGGGATCACACAGCCGCCGTGCCGCAGGGTCGCCCAGACGTCGAACAGGCTGAGGTCGAAGTTCAGCGGGGCGTAGCTGAGCACACGGTGGCCGGTGCCGAGCGGGAAGGCGCTCCCGGCCCAGCGGGTGAACCGGTCCAGCGCGGTGTGGCTCAGCCGGACGGTCTTCGGCAGTTTCGTCGAGCCCGAGGTGGTGAGCAGC
This sequence comes from Streptomyces liliiviolaceus, assembly GCF_018070025.1. Taxonomy (NCBI): domain Bacteria; kingdom Bacillati; phylum Actinomycetota; class Actinomycetes; order Kitasatosporales; family Streptomycetaceae; genus Streptomyces; species Streptomyces liliiviolaceus. The sequence continues at coordinate 515,746 of NZ_JAGPYQ010000002.1, read as the reverse complement.
AGGGCGGAGCCGGCCGGCGCCGGCCGGGCGGGCACCGGGACCGGTTCGAACGAGGCCTCTGCGTCCGGGCCCGGCACCAGAAGGCCGACGCAGCCCGCCCGCTCCGCCAGCCGGGCCGCGGCCAGCCGGCCCAGGTCGGGGGAGAGCAGCAGCACGGTCCGCCGGGCGAGCAGACACGCCAGCACCAGGGCGATCGACGCGGGGGACTTCACCGCGCGGACCGCCAGGGGGGCGTCCCCGTGGAGGTCCGGCCCGGCCAGCCGGACGGCGGCCGTGTCCGCGAGCGCGGCCAGCTCGCCGTAGGTGAGCGTGGTGCCGTTCCACAGCAGCGCCGGGGCGTCCGGGGTGCGCCGGTCGTGCGCGAGGATGTCCTGCGCGAGGAAATCGAGCATGGTGCCCGTACCGCCAATTCCTGGATTCTTTCGGGGCAGCCGCATGCCGGTGAAGCGGCGGTTGCGCGCCTGAAGGGATCTTAAGAGTCCTGAAGAGACCTGCGGAGAACAGATATGAGCGGGTGGCAGTGTCTCCCGTTATTCGACACCGGGTCGGCGCCGGATTGGTGGAGCCGCGGATTTTCTCTCCGGAACGGGGCCGCAATACAGTTCCGCGAGAAATGCATATGCTGCCCCTTTCGTGGATCGACCGCATGGCCTGCGCGATGTTCGGATACTCCGCCGCTGTCCTGCGTGGGCGAGGAGCCTCAAACGGAATGGTCGTTCACAGGGCCGCCAGACTTTCGCGCAGCGTGTCCAGACCCATGGCGCCCAGCCCCAGCGCGCGCGTGTGGAACGCCCTGGCGTCGAACCCCGCACCGTGGCGGCGGCGGGCCTCGTCGCGGGCGGCGCGCCACACCCGCTCGCCGAGCTTGTACGAGGGGGCCTGGCCCGGCCAGCCCAGGTAACGGTCGATCTCCTCGTCCACACCGCCCGGATCGATGAGCGTGCGGGTCAGCAGGAAGTCCCGGCCCAGCTCGGGCGTCCAGCGTTCCCCCTCGTGGAAGCCGACGCCGGCCGGAACGGGCAGTTCGAGGTGCATGCCGGTGTCGATGACCACCCGTGCCGCGCGGAACAGTTGCGCGTCCAGCATGCCCATGAGGGCGGCGTCGTCCTTGAGGTGGCCCAGTTCCCTCATCAGCCGCTCCGCGTACAGGGCCCAGCCCTCGCTGTGGGCCGAGACATGGCACAGCAGGCGCTGGAAACGGTTGAGCCGGCCGGCCTGGAGCACGGCGGTGCCGACCTGCAGGTGATGGCCGGGGACGCCCTCGTGATACACGGTGGTGACCTTGCGCCAGGTCGGGTGGTGGGTCCGGCCCGCGGGCAGCGACCACCACACCCGGCCCGGCCGGGAGAGGTCGTCCGAGGGGCCGGTGTAGTACGTGCCGCCGCCCGCCGGCGCGATCCGGCACTCCAGTGTCGCCAGCGGCGCGGGGATGTCGAAACGCGACCCGCGCAGCTCTGCCGACGCCGTGTCGCAGAGATCCTGTGCCCAGCGCCGGAAGGCCTCCGCCCCTTCCACCCGGTAGGCCGGATCCGCATTCAGCGCGGCGGCCGCCCCGCGCGGTCCGGCGCCTGGCGCGATCCGGTCGGCCACCTGCCGCAGTTCGGCCTCGATGGCGAGGAACTCCTGCCAGCCCCAGGCGTGGACCTCGACCGGGTCCAGGGCGGCACCGGTGAAGTAGCGGAGCCACAGCCGGTAGGTGTCGGCGCCGACGGCGTCCCGGACCGGCGCGGCCGGGGCCAGTTCGTCGCGCAGGAAGCGGCCCAGTGCGGAGTAGGCCTCGGAGGCCGCCCGCGCGCCCGCGTCCAGGTCGGCGCGGAGCGCGGCCGGCACGTCGGCGTCGGCGGTCAGTGCGGGGAAGTACCCCGCAGCCCAGCTGTCGCACTGCTCGGCACACCCCGTGACCTGGCGCAGTGCCGCCACCGTGCCGTGGGAGGCGGCGTGTCGCAGGCCTTCCTGAAGGCCTGTCACGGCCTGCGGTAATCGGGCCAGCCGGGACGCGATGACCGCCCAGTCGGCCGGGGTGCGGGTGGGCATGAGGTCGAAGACCGAGCGCAGGAGCTGCATCGGGCTCTCGATGACGTTGAGCGCGGCGCCGTCGAGCCCGGCCTCGTGGATCTCCCTCTCCATGCCCACGCGTTCGGTGAAGACCGTCCGGGCGGTGGCCTCGGTGGCGTCCCGCGGCCGGGCGGCCGCCACGGCGCGCAGCGCCGCGGCGTTCAGGCCGGCGCGGGCCCGGTGGCCCTCGGGCGAGTAGTCGGTGAGCCGGCTCTCCTGGCCGGGGATGCCCCGGACGGTGGCGGCGACCGGGTCCAGGTCCGCGTGGCGGGTGACGTAGTCGTCGCACAAGGAGTGAACAGAGTCAGTAACCGCAGCGTGCATATGCCGACTGTAAGAAGCAGGCGGCAGAATCAGCCACCACTTTCAGGACCGTCAACTGATCATCTATGAAGGTATATCGCATCTTTCTGGACAAAAGCTGACAAAACTAATGTTGAAATTTCATCGAGGAGTCTGTGGTTCCACGCCACGGGTGATATCTCGTGGTGGTTTTGTCCGAGCTGAGGAAATCATTCCGGCGGCGCGATCCGGCCATTGTTCGGAATGATATTGGGGCGATCGCAAAATTGCTCTTTGCAAGAACGGGATTGACACGGCTCGGCAACTCTGGGGTAGCCTCCAATGCGATCTAGGTGATGCCTGGTATACGCGTTAATCGGCTCAGTCAAAATCCACGGGGGTGGAGTCGACGCATGAGTCTTCATGATCTCAAGCCAATACCGAAAGATCAGTTGTTCTTTCGTTGGCCGCGGTCCTACGAGGACGTGAAGGAAGAGCGGAAGCACCGTCAGGAGAGCCTTCTGGTGGCATTCCGACTCTTCGGCAGGTTCGGATTCGAAGAAGGAACCGCAGGGCACATCACCGCCCGCGATCCTGAGCACACGGACTTTTTCTGGGCCAACCCCTACGGGGTCTCGTTCCAGCACATCCGCAGGGACGACCTGGTCCTCGTCGACGGCCAGGGCGCGGTGGTCGAGGGCCGGTACTACGTCAACGAGTCGGCGTTCGCCATCCACTCGCGGATCCACGGCGCCCGCCCCGAGATCGTGTCCGCCGCGCACAGCCACTCCCTCCACGGCAGGGCGCTGTCCTCCATGGGCGCGCTGCTGGAGCCGCTGACCCAGGACGCCTGCGCCTTCTACGAGGACCACGGCCTCTACGACGACTACAACGGCGTGGTGACCGACCTGGAGGAGGGCAAGCGCATCGCCGCCGTCCTCGGTGGCCACAAGGCCGTGATCCTGCGCAACCACGGGCTGCTCACCGTCGGGCGCTCCGTCGAGGCCGCGGCCTGGTGGTTCATCACGATGGAGCGTTCCTGCCAGGCGCAGCTGCTGGCCAAGGCCGCCGGCCCGGTGGTCCCCATCGACCACGGGACCGCCCGCGCGGCACGGGACCAGCTCGGCAACGACGACATGGGCTGGATCAACTTCCAGCCGCTGCGCGACCAGGTCCTGCGCGAGGAGCCCGACCTGTTCGACCAGTGACGACCGGTATCTATGACGACCAACGGGGGGTCGTGAACAGTGGACGACGTCTACCTCTCCGGGATCGGCGGCTACGTGCCCGCCGACCGGGCCACGGTGACGGAAGCGGTCGCGGACGGCCGCTACGAACAGGTCTGGAACCGCAAGGACCGCATAGAGACAGTGGCCGTGGAGGCGCTGCTCTCACCGGCCGAGATGGCTGTCAGAGCGGGCCGGCAGGCACTGCTGCGCTCGGGGCACGGCCCGCAGGACGTCGGCCTCCTGCTGCACGCCACCGCGTACCGCCAGGGCCCGGAGGCATGGGCCGCGGCGTCGTACGTGGAGCGGTACGCCGTCGGGGTCGGCGCCCCGGCGCTGGAGATCCGACAGGGCTGCAACGGCGGCCTGTTCGCGCTCGACCTGGCCAGGAACCACATGGGGCGGCACGCGGACTCGGCCGTGCTGATCACCTGCGCGGACCGGTTCGACGGCGAGTTCGACCGATGGCGGACGAACAAGGGCATGGTCTTCGGTGATGGTGCGTCGGCCGTCGTGATGTCCCGCCGCCGGGGCGCCGCCCGTGTCCTGAGCGTCGCGACACGGGCCGACTCCGAGCTGGAACAGATGCACCGGGGCGACGTGCCACTGGTGTCGGCGACACTGCGGCGCGGCCCGCTGGACGCCGGGCCGGGCAAGAAGGCCTTCCTGCGCACCACTTCGTCGTCCGAGGTGCAGCGCCGCTTCGAGGCCCAGGTCGTCGGCGCGGTGGACCACGCGCTGTCCGAGGCGGGCACCAAGCTGGACGCCATCGCCCAGGTGATGGTGTCGAACCTGGGGCACGAGATGCTCAACCGGGTCTTCCTCGAACCGCTGGGGCTGCCGGTGGAACGCACCGCCTGGCGATGGGGCAGGCGCATCGGCCACCTCGCCAACAGCGACCAGTTCCTGGCACTCGAACACCAGCTGCGTACCGGTGTGCTGCACGAGGGCGACCTCGTCCTGCTGGTCGGCATGGGCGTCGGGTTCGTCTGGACCGCCACGGTGCTGGAGATCGGCGAACCGCCCGTCTGGACGCACTGACCGAGCGACGCCGACCGGCCGACCGGCGGCCGACAGGCCGGCTGGCCGCCGCACGGGTGCGGCACGAGCTGCGGCCACTGCCTCGGCCGCTGCGCGCGCACCGCACGGACATCGCGCACTAGATCTCCGCGCACTCGATGTCCGCGCACTCGATCTCCGTGCACTGGAACACAGCGCGCATGCACCCGGCGCACCGGAACACCGCACACCGCACACCGCGCGCAGGAAACCTCGTACATCAATCCCCTTATACGTGCAGCGGCTTCGCGCCGCCGGGCGGCCGCGTACCGAGCGGTGCCGCCCCGTCCGTCTCGATTCCGGCGGCCGATCTTGTCCGGTCGCCATGGGAGTGTGTCCGTGCTGGAAGTGAAGGGCCCCGACAGGCCCGCGACCATCTCGCCCGACCTCGTCGTGGAGGGCGGCAGAACCCGCGCCCCGGCGTCCACCGTCGACGTACCGGGGGACAAGTCGGTCAGCCACCGCGCCCTGCTGGCCGCCCTGCTGCCCGGCGCGCCGCGCCGCCTCACGATCCGCAACGCCAACCTGGGCGGCGCGGTCCGCGCGCTGTTCCCGGCCCTGCGGGCGCTCGGCCTGGACACCCTCGTCGAGGGCGACGTCCTCACCGTGCGCCACGCCGATCCCGTGCCTCAACCGATTCGCCCCCATCACGGGATCCCGCACTGGCCGGACGGCATCACGTCGTGGCCGGACGGCGTCCCCTATCTGGAGACCGCCGGCTCCAGCGCGGCGGCCCGGCTGCTGATCGGGGTGCTCGCGGGCACCGGACGGGGTGCCGTCGTGGACGGGGATGACGTGCTGCGGCACCGCCCCATGGACTGGATCGTCACCCCCCTCAACGAACTGGGCGCGGACATCCGCTACCTGGGCGATCCCGGTCGACTGCCGGTGATCGTGGGCGGCCGGGTGCACCGCTCCCGGCGGGTGGAGCTGGCCGTCGGCAGCGCCCAGGCCCGTTCGGCGGTCCTGCTCGGCGCGGTCGCGGCCGGCGTACCGGCCGAACTGCGCCACCCCGTGCGCTCACGGGACCACACGGAGCGGATGCTCGCCGCCTTCGGTGCCCGGCTGACCGAGGGCCCGGGCGCGGTCGGCTACGACGGCGGCCCCTGCTCCGTGCCGCCGGTCGTCGACGTGCCCGGCGACCCGTCGCTGGCGGCCTATCCCGTCGCCGCGCACCTGCTGTGGGGTGACGGCGGAGAACTGCGGATCCCGGGAGTCTGCCTGAATCCGACCAGGACCGGCTTCTTCGACGTCCTGCGCCGCGCCGGGGCTGCCATCGACTACCAGGACCTGCGCACCACCTCCGGCGGCGAACCCGTCGGCACGGTCGTCACCAGGGCCGGTCTGGACGGCGTCCGGGCGGTGACGGCCGACGACCCCGGGACACTGCACGCCCTGATCGACGAGGTGCCGCTGCTCGCCGTGGTCGCGGCCCGGCTGCCCGGCACGTCGAGGATCGGCTGCGCCGGAGAACTGCGGTTCAAGGAGACGGACCGGCTCGTCACCACCGCGCGGATGGCCGCCGCCTTCGGCGCCCGCGTCTGCGTCGAGCCGGACGCCCTGACGGTGCACGGGGCACGGGCGGGCGGCCCCGCCGCGCTGTCCGCCGGGACCGTCCCCGGTTTCGAGGACCACCGCATCGCCATGGCCGCGGCCACCCTCGCCGCCACTCTGCCCGGGCGCACCACGATCACCGGCGGCGCCTGCCACACCACGTCCTTCCCCGGCTTCACCGCCGTCCTGCGGGCGGTCGGCGCCGCGATCCACGAGGTCACCCTGTGATGAACACCAACCGATTACGCACGGCGTACGAGGCCCGCTCGACCGGTACCACGGCGGGCCCCGCGTTCAGCTCCGGCCACGGTCCCTGGCTGCGTACCGACGACGGCACCGTCTGGTTCGACGGCACCTCCGGCAGCGGGGCGGCCACCCTGGGCCACCAGCATCCGGCGGTCGTCGAGGCCGCCGCCGCCCAGTTGACCCGGCTCGTCCACACCGGCTGCAAGCTGAACTCCGATCCGCGCGTCCGGATGGTCCGTCGGCTGGGCGCGCTGTCCCCGTACCGGGAGCCCGCGGTGCTGCCCACCGTGACCGGCGCGGAAGCCGTCGAGGCCGCACTGAAAGTGGCCCGCGCGGCGACGGGACACCGGTCCGTCGTCAGCTTCCGCCACGCGTATCACGGCAAGACCGCGGGGGCCCTTGCACTGACCTGGCGACCCGAGTTCAAGGAGTTCAGCGCCGGGCCGCACGGCTCGGTCTTCACCGCCGCGCTGCCCGATCCGCGGCGGCCGTACGCGGACGGTTCGCGCCCGTACGAGAGCGGTCCGCGTCCGTACGAGGACGGTCCGCGTCCGTACGAGGACGGTCCGCGTCCTTACGAGGATGGGGCAGCGGGCTTCCTGTCGGACCTGGCCGCCGTACTGGACGAAGCCGAACGCCACGGGGGAGTGGCCGCCGTCGTCCTGGAGCCGATCCAGGTCACCGAGGGGATGCTGACCGTCGCGCCGGAACTGCTGGACCGGATCGCCCGGGCCGCGCACGACCGGGGCGCCCTGCTGGTGCTGGACGAGATCTACACCGGACTCGGCCGCGCCGGACGGATGTTCACGGCCGAACTCATGGCGGAGACACCCGACCTGACCCTGGTCGGCAAGACACTGGGCAACGGCTTCCCGATCAGCGCCGTACTGGGAGAACGGCGGGTCATGGACGCGCTGCCCCCAGGGGTACAGACGTCGACCTACTCCGGCAGCCCGCTGTGCTGTGCCGCCGCCTCGGCGGTCCTCGACACCCTGGTCACCCAGGACGTGCCGGCCAGGGCCCGGTCCCTGGGGCGACGGCTCGACGACCGGCTGGGCAAACTGGCCGCCGACCACCCGTGGATGGCCTCCGTGCGCACCGCCGGGGCCCTGGGGGCCTTCGACTGCACACGGCACGGCCGACCCGACCCGGCGCGCGCCAAGGCCGTCGTCCAGGCCGCGTCACGGGCCCGGCTGCTGCTGTTCGGCGGGGGACCGGAGGGCGCCACCGTGAAGATCGTCCCTCCGGCCCTGCTGACGGAGGACGAACTCGGGTTCCTCCTCCAGGGCCTCGCTGCCGCGGTCTTCGACGCCGACGCCGACGCCGACGCCGATGCCGATGCCGATGCGGATGTCGATGCCGGTGAAGGCGGAGCCGGTCGGGCGGGAGGAGTCCTGCGATGACCTTCCAGCAACTCTCCGAAGCGGTTCTGCGGAACGACCTGTGCACCGTGTGCGGAGCCTGCCAACTCGCCTGCCCGGCAGGTGTGGTGGGTTTCTCGGGCCTTGATCCGGTGCTCACCGAACCCTCGTGGACCGAGACCGACTGCGGCGAGTGCCGGGACTGCCTGGACGTCTGCCCTGGCGCCGACCCGGGCACCCCGGCCGCCGAGACGAGGCTGTTCGGCCGGACCCGCACTCCGCGGGAGAGGTGGACCGGCATCTTCTCCGAGGTCCTCGCCGGCCACGCGCTCGACCCCGTCGTCTTCGAGGCGTCCGCGAGCGGCGGCAGCCTCACCGCACTCCTCCAGACCGCCCTCGCGGTGCTCGGCACGGACGTCGTGCTGACGATGGGCCGGGACCCGGAGCAGCCCTGGCGGGCCGCCCCCGCCCTGGTCCGGGAGCCGCACCTGCTGGCGGAGACCGCGCAGTCCACGTACCAGCTCGCCCCCTATCTGGGCGCGCTCCGGGACGTGATGCTCACCGAACCCGACGCGGACGTGGCGGTGGTCGGCGTCGCCTGTCACATCCAGGCGCTGCGCAAGCTGCAGGCCATGGACACCGCGGCAGGGCGCTGGGCCCGCGACCATGTCGTGCTCGCGGTCGAACCCGCCTGCTCGTCCAGTACCCGGCCCGAGGGCACCCGGGCCGTGATCGAGGAACGCGCGCTGATCCCGGTCGACTCCGTGGTGCGGCTCCGCTACCGCGAGGGCGACTACCCCGGCGAGATCGCGATCGGCACCCGCGACGGCGGCGACCACCGGGTGGCGTTCTGGAAGGCGGTGCGGGACTTCGCGAAGAACAAGACGTACCGCTGTCTGTCCTGCGGGGACTGGCTGTCGGGTCTGGCCGACGTCAGCGTCAGCGACGGCGATCCCAACATCTTCGCCGCGAGTGTGGACGGGGCGCGCGAGCTGAAGCACGGCCGGGTGTTCGTCCGTACCGGGGCCGGTGCCGCCGCGGTCGAGGCGGCCCGGGACCACGGCTTCTTCACGGGCAGTCCCACGGACCTGTCCGGGCTGAACCTCGGCCTGGAGCGCAAACGCAACCGCCGCGCCTCGTACGAGCGGTCCGGCAGGCCCGTACCGCACGGCCCGATCCCCGGTCACCGGGAGGAGTTGGAGATCGTCCCGGACGAGCGGTGGATCGCCGTACCCGGCGAGGACCCGCCGACGGGCCCGTCGACGGACCGGTCGGCGGACCCGTCGGCCGGCGGGCAGTCCGGGCGGCCCGCGGAGGAGCTGACGGAGCGGCTGACCGTCGCCGACCGAGGGAGCAGCCGATGACCCCCGCCGTCGACACCCGCGTGGTCCTGTCGCGACGACTGCTGGCCGGCCGCGGCGCGCTGCCCGAACCGGTCGAGGTCGGCGTCGGACCGGTCGGCATCGGCGAGTTGCGTATCCGCGCGGCATACAGCCTGATCAGCCCCGGCACCGAACTGCACTATCTGGAACGGCTGATGGGCACCGGCGAGACCTTCCCGCTGGGCTACTGCTCGGCGGGCACGGTGGAAGCGGTCGGCCCCGGCGTGCGGGGCTTCACGGTGGGCGACCGGGTGACCGCGATGGGCTGGGGCGAGGCCACCCACGGCGACGTGGTCGTCGTGCCCTACCGGCTGTGCCGGCCGGTGCCCGACTCCGTGCACCTGGCCGACGCGGTCGTGGCCAACCTGGCCGCCACCGCCGTGCACGCCGTCGACCGCGCCGAACTGCGGCCCGGGGACGAGGTCGCGGTCGTCGGCGCGGGCATGGTCGGACTGCTGATCGCCCAGACCGCCGCTGCCGCCGGGCACCGGGTCACCGTCACCGACCTGCACCCGGGCCGGCTGCGCACGGCCGGGGCTCTGGGCGTGCCGGTGTGGGAAGCGCCCTTCCCGCCCGGCCCGCCGGCTCCGCCCGGCAGCTCCCGCTGCGTCTTCCTCTGCGGTACGGGGGAGGCGAGCGGCACGCTGGCCGAGGCGGCCCGGTGGGCGACCCGCGCCCCCGTCCGGCCACGGGTGGTCGGCGTGGGACGGTTCGCCGCGCGGGTCGAGTTCAGCGTCGACCTGGGCAATCTGGACCTGCGCTACGCGGCCCGCTGCGGAGCGGGTTACCGCGATTACGCCTACGCCCGCGGCTACACCGACGTCACCCCGCCCCAGGGCCAGGCGACCGTCACCGAGAACCTGCAACGGGCCCTGGACCTGATCGCCGGCGGGGCCATCCGCCCGGACCGGATGGGTCTTCCCCGGCTGCCGCTGGAGCAGGCCGCCGACGCGTACGCCGAACTGCGAGGACGCCCCGCCCACCCGGCGGTGGTCTTCGCCTACGAACCGGCCGAGGAGAGCCGCACATGACCGACACCGTTCCGGTATCCGCCGTGGACACCGGCCACCGCCCGTTCCCGGACGCCGACCGGGCGGGCACCCTGATCCACCGCTTCCTGCGGACCGCCGACGCGTTCCCCCACCGGGAGGCCGTCGTCACTCCGGACGTCCGCTGGACGTACCGGCGGACCGCGGAGCTGTCCGCCCGGGTGTGCGGCGCGCTGTCCGACGCCGGTCTGCGCCCGGGGGACCGGGTCGGCCTGCTCTTCTCGCACGGCGCCGAGATGGTCGGAGCCCTCCTCGGCGCGCTGCGCGCCGGGCTGTCCTACGTCCCGCTGGACGCCGCGTATCCGCCACCGCGACTGGCCGGCATGGCGGCCGACGCGGGCATCCGTACGCTCGTCGCGGGCCCCGGGCACATGGGGGCGGCCCGGTCGATCGCCGACGGGCGGGCCTGCCAGGTACTCGCGTACGAGGAACTGGCCCGGTACGAGGACGTGTCGGACGAGCCGGTACCGGACGAGCCGGTACCGGATGGACCTGTGCCGGTCGACCCCCTCCCCGGGGCGAGTTCCGTGCGCCCGGAGTCGGAGGCGTACGTCCTCTTCACCTCGGGCTCCACCGGCCGCCCCAAGCCCGTCACGCAGACGCACCGCAACGTGCTGCACCACATCCGCGTCTGGACCGACGGGCTGGCGGTTGGCCCGCGCGACCGGCTCACCCTGCAGTCCGCGTACAGCTGGGACTCGGCGGTCCAGGACACCTTCGCCGCGCTCCTGAACGGGGCCGCGCTGTACCCGGTGGACCTCAAGGCGCTCGGTGTCACCGGCCTGTTGGAGTGGCTGGCCGACGAACGGATCACCGTGTACCACTCCACGCTGCCGGTCTTCCGGGCCCTGGCGCGTGCCATGGAGACCCGAGGAGTGCGGTTGCCCGCGATGCGCATGCTCGCCCTCGGCGGCGACACCCTCCACCTCGCCGACCTCGACACCTGCCGGCGCCGCTTCGAGCCGCACTGCCGGGTGGCCGGGGCCTACGGTTCCACGGAGTGCTCCTGCGCCCTGCTGCGCGTCGCCGACCTCGGCTACCGGCCGCCCACCGGTGTGTTCCCGCTGGGCCGGGCCGTGCCCGACACGGAGGTCCGGCTGCTCGACGACGACGGCCGCACGGTCGACGGGCCGGGCGAGGGCGAGATCGTCGTGGTCAGCGACCACCTCGCGCCGGGCGCGGCCCCGGACGGCAGGACGTACCGTACGGGCGATCTGGCCAGGCGGCTGGACGACGGGACGCTGCTGCTCGTCGGGCGCCGGGGGACGCAGGTCAAGGTCTCCGGGATCCGGGTGGAGACCGGCGAGGTGGAGGCCGCCCTCAAACAGTTCGCGCAGGTGCGCGAGGCGGTGGTGGCCCCGTACACCGACGGCATGGGCGAGCGTCAACTCGCCGCCTACGTGGTGTTCGAGGCCGGTACGGCGCACGAACCCGCCGCGCTCCGGACCGAGTTGCGCCGCACGCTGCCCGATCATGCCGTGCCCACCGCCTATGTGTCCCTGCGTGAACTGCCGTTGACGGCCAATCACAAGATCGACCGCGCGGCCCTGCCCGATCCGCTCACCGCCACCGGGCCTTCGCACGCCCGGCCCGCACCGGCGGCGCACGGGCCGGTGGAGGCAGCCGTCGTCGAGGCCTGGCGGGACGTACTCGGTGTCCCGGCGCCCGGCCCGGAGGAGAACTTCTTCGATCTGGGCGGCACCTCCCTGCGGATGGCGGCCGTCCATGAACGCCTCACCCGCTCCCTCGCCCCGGCCCTGCGCATGACCGATCTCTACCGGGCCCCGACCATCCGCGCCTTGTCCGCCCTGGTCACCCGGCTGACGGCGGAACGCACCGGGCCGCCGACCGGCGACGCCGCCCAGGGGGCCGCCCGCGGCCTGCGCCGCCGGACCGCCCGCACACCACGCCGGGCGGCGGCCCGAACCGCAGCCGCCCACTCCGAACCCGTCCGCCGACCCGCCGCCCACTCCGAACCCACCTCCCAACCCACCACTCACCCCACTCCGCCCGTCGGCGATCAGCGCCGCACCGCCCCAGGAGGCACGCATGGCTGAGCTTCAGGACGCCCCCTTCCCGGCCGGACGCATCGCCGTCGTCGGCATGGACTGCCGGCTGCCGGGCGCCCGCACCCCTCAGGACTACTGGCAGAACCTGCTCGCGGGCACCGAGCACATCACCGACCTCGACGAGGAGCGGCTGACGGCCGCAGGGGTCTCCGGACAGACCCTCGCCGACACACGCCATGTGCGCCGGGCCGCGGTCGTCGAGGACGCCGACCGGTTCGACGCGTCCTTCTTCTTCCTCAGCTCCCGCGAGGCCGAGCGGATGGACCCGCAACTGCGGCTGTTCCTGCAGACCGCCTGGGCCGCCATGGAACACAGCGGCCACGACTCAGAGGTCTACCCGGGCCGCGTCGGCGTCTTCGCGGGGTCGCTGCACAGCACGTACCTGCTGAACAACGTGCTGACCGGTGAGCGCGGCTTCAACGGCTCGCTGGAGCGCATGCAGCAGGACATGGCGACCCTGATGGGCAACGACCCCAACTACCTCACCACCCGCGCCTCGTACCACCTCAAACTGACCGGCCCCAGCTTCGCCGTGCAGACCGCCTGCTCCACCTCCCTGGTCGCCGTCCATCTCGCCGCCCAGAGCCTGTTGTCGCAGGAGTGCGACCTGGCGCTGGCCGGCGGTGTCGCCCTGCGCTTCCCGCAGGAGGCCGGTTACCTGTACGAGCCCGACGGCATCACCTCCGCCTCCGGCCGGGTCCGGCCCTTCGACGCCGGCGCGGACGGCACGGTGTTCGGCAACGGCGCCGGTGTCGTCGTCCTCAAGCGGCTGGAGGACGCGCTCGCCGACGGCGACACCGTCTGGGCCGTGCTGCTCGGCTCGGCCGTGGGCAACGACGGCAACGACCGCGCCGGGTACACCGCTCCGGGCGTCTCCGGCCAGGCCGCGGTACTCGCCGAGGCCCTCGGCGTCGCCGGCGTCGACCCCGCCACCGTCAGCTATCTGGAGGCGCACGGCACCGGTACGAGGATGGGGGACCCGATCGAACTCGCGGCGGCCCGCCAGGCGTACGGCACCGACGGGCCGCTCACCCTGGGATCGGTCAAGGCCAACATCGGGCACCTGAGCACCGCCGCCGGGGTGGCCGGTCTGATCAAGTGCGTACTGATGCTGCACCACCGCACGATCGTGCCGATGCCGCACTTCACCGCGTGGAACCCGGAGTGCGCGGCCGACGGCTCCCGCTTCCGGGTGGCCACCGCCGCCGAACCCTGGCAGGCCGACGGCGCGGCCCTGCGCTGCGCCGTCACCTCCACCGGCATGGGCGGCACCACCGCCCATGTGGTCCTGGAGGAGGCACCGCCCGCCGCCGCGGAGGCGCCGGGTGCCGCCCCGGCCCCGGCCGTGGTGCTGCTGCCGGTCTCCGCCAAGTCCCCGGCCGCGCTGGAGAAGGCACGCCTCGCGCTCGCCGACCACCTGGAGGCCACCGCACCGGGACCGGACGGCCCGGACGCGCCGGAGAACCCGCTCGGCGACATCCACCTGGACGACGCCGCGTACACCCAGGCCACCACCCGGCACACCTTCGACCACCGGGCCGTGGTCACCGCCCCGGACCGGGCGACCGCCGTCCGCGCCCTGCGCACCGGCGAACCCCGGCACGTCTACCAGGACTCCGGCCATCCCGCCCCGCGCCCGGTCACCTTCCTGCTCCCCGGCCAGGGCGCGCAGTACCCCGCCATGGGCCGGGGCTGGTACGAGCAACTGCCCGTCTACCGCGCGACCTTGGACGAGTGCGCGCACCTGCTCGAACCCACCCTGGGCTTCGACCTGCGCGACGCCCTCCACTCCGCGTCGCGCGACCGGCAGGACGAGCGGTACGACCTGAGGCGCACCCGCCTCACCCAGCCCGCGCTGTTCGCGGTGGAGTACGCGCTGGCCCGGCAGTACATGGCCTGGGGGATCGCTCCCGCCGCCCTCGTCGGGCACAGCATCGGCGAGTACGTCGCCGCCACGCTGGCCGGGGTGTTCCGACTCCCCGACGCGCTACGGGTGGTCGCCGAGCGAGGGCGGCTCATCGACGCCCTGCCCGAGGGCGTGATGGCGGCCGTCATGGCGGGCCCCGAGAAGCTGACCCCGTACCTGGGCGACGGGGTGGACCTCGCGGCCGTCAACGAGCCCACCGTGTGCACCGTCGCGGGCGGTCACGACGAAATTCGGGCGTTCACCGCCAAACTCACCGCCGACGGCATCACCCACCGCAAGGTCGCCACCTCGCACGCCTTCCACTCGGCGATGATGGAACCGGCGGTGGAACCCCTCACCCGGCTGCTGCGCGAGGTGGAACTGAGCCGCCCGCGCATCCCCTTCCTGTCCAACCTGACCGGCACCTGGATCCGCGACGAGGAAGCCACCGACCCCGCCTACTGGGGTGCCCATCTGCGCGCGCCCGTCCGGTTCGCCGACGACGTGGCCGCCGCGCTCACCCAAGGCGACCAGGTCTTCGTCGAAGTGGGGCCGGGGCACACCCTGGCCACCTTCGCCCGGCGCCACCCGGACCGGGAGACCGGCATGCCGGTGATCACCTCCGCCGCCCGCGGCAAGGACCCGGCGGCCGACCTCACCGCGCTGACCGCGGCGCTGGGCCGTCTGTGGGCGGTCGGCCTGACCCCGGACTGGCAGGGCTACTACGCCGACCGCGGACGCCGTAAGGTCCCGCTGCCCACCTATCCCTTCGAGGGCAGCCGTTACTGGGTCGAGCCCGGCACGGGTGCTCTCTCCGGGACGGGCACCTTCTCCGGGACGGGTGGCGACACCTCCGGCTCCACCGCCGTGCCCAAGCTGCCGCTGGACGAGTGGTTCACGGCGCCGGTGTGGCACCGGGCCGTCGGCACCCTCGACGCCGAACCCGCTCCGATCACCGAGCCGGTGCTGCTGTTCGCCGACACGGGCGCCGACGCGGGCGCCGACACGAGCGCCGACGCGGGAGACGGCATGGGCGCCTATTCCGGCTCCGGCTCCGGCTTCGGTTCCGGCTCCGGTTCCGGCTTCGGCGGTGTCGCCACCCGGCTGGCAGCGCAGGCACTCGCCGGTGAAGTGCTGACGGTCACCGCCGGCAGCGGCTACTCCCGCGACGGCGACGCCTTCACCGTGCGACCCGACTCCGAGGAGGACCACCACCGGCTGGTCGCCGAACTCCTCGCCGGGAACCGGCTCCCCGGGCGTGTGGTCCACGCCTGGTCCACCGCCGCGCTGTCACCGGACCGGGGCGTGGCACGCTTCGAACAGGCCCAGCGCCACGGCCTGTACAGCCTCATCGCCCTGGTGAAGGCGCTCAGCGCGCACGGCGTCACCGACCCCGTCCAGCTCGACATCGTCAGCGCCGGGGCCTACGCCGTCGGCCCCGGCGAACCCGAACCCGTGGCCGAACTGGCCACCCTGGCACTCGCCGCCCGGGTCATCGGCCAGGAGCACGGCAACATCGGCGCCCGCCACTTCGACCTGCCCGCCGACCCCGACGAACGGTCGCTGCGCACGCTGGCCGCGGAGCTCGCCGGCACCCGGCCTCCCGAGCTGGCCGTGACGCTGCGCGGCGGCGGGCGCTGGGTGGCCGACCTGCGGCCGGTGCGCGCGGACTGGTCCGCCGAGGCCACCTCGCGGCTCCGGCCCGAGGGCGTCTACCTGATCACCGGCGGCCTCGGTGAGATCGGCTCGCTCCTCGCGCACTGGCTGCACCGGGAGACCGGGGCGCGTCTGGCGTTGCTGACCCGCGACCCGCTGCCGGACCGCGCGGACTGGGACGCGTGGCTCGACAGCCACGAGCCCGACGACGAGACCGTCCTGCGGATCGGCCGCCTGCGCTCCCTCCAGGACGCCGGGGCCACCACGTTCCTGGTGCACGCCGACGTCGCCGACCCCCAGGCGCTGGGGGCGGCGGTGGAACGCGTCGAGGAACGGTACGGCGCCCTGCACGGGGTGGTGCACGCGGCGGGCCTGCCCGGCGAGCGGTGGGACCGCCCGATCACCGAGTCCGGCCTGGAGCAGTGCCGGTGGCACTTCGTTCCCAAGGCCCACGGCCAGATCGCCCTGGAGGAGGTACTGGCCGGACGGCAGGTCGACTTCGTCCTGCTGCTCTCCTCGCTGGCCGGCGTGCTCGGCGGGCTGCGCCTGCTGGCCTACGGCGCCGCCAACCACTTCATGGACGCCGCCGCCGAACGGGCCAACCGGGACCTCGACCGCACCGTCTGGATCAGCGCCGCCTGGGACGTATGGCAGCACCACCAGGACGAGAAGCGGGCCCTGTCCGCGATCGGCCGCAGCATGGACGACAAGGCGATCCAGCCCGAGGAGGGCCTGGAAGCCGTCCGCCGCCTGCTGACCCTGCGCGACGTCTCCCATGTGGCCGTGTCCACCTGGGACATCGGACACCGCCTCGACCAGTGGGTGCGGGACCCCCGGATCGGCCGACCCGCCGACGGGTCCGCGGCACCCGGCCCGGACCTGCCGGACACCGGCCCGGACGCCGCCGATCTCACCTCCCAGGTGACCCGGCTGATCGCGGAAGCGCTCGGCAGCGAGGACCTGTCGCCGGAGGCGGACATCTTCGAGCACGGCGGCGACTCGCTCCTGATCGTCCGGCTGCTGTCCGACATCCGCCGGTACTTCTCCGTCGAAGTGCCGCTGGCCGACGTCCTGTCCGAGCCGACGCCCGCGGCGCTCGCCGACGCGGTCCGGCAGCGACTGGAGGCCCGCACGGAGACCGGACCGGGGGAGGAGGCCGAGGACGCGCACGACGCGACCGAGGCGCTCGCGGCCGAACTGGCCGCGCTGGCACCGGAGTACGCCGAGCAACTCCTGTCCGACGCGCAGAGCACCGACCGGGCCAAGGAGGCCTGACACCCATGGAATTCAGCCTGATCTTCTTCTCCGGGGACGAGAAGAACAAGTACCGGTTCGTCTTCGACGCCGCCCGGTACGCCGACGAGAACGGCTTCACCGCCATCTGGACCCCCGAACGGCACTTCCACCGTTTCGGCGGCCTCTACCCCAACCCCTCGGTACTGGGCGCCGCGCTGGCCGGCGCCACCCAGCGCCTCGGCATCCGCGCGGGCAGCGTGGTCCTGCCCCTGCACAGCCCGATCCGGGTGGCCGAGGAGTGGGCGGTGGTCGACAACCTGTCCCACGGACGGGCCGGCATCGCCCTGGCCACGGGGTTCAGCCCGGTCGACTTCGCCATCAACCCGGACGGCTGGCAGGACCGGCGGCAGCGCACCTTCGACGCCGTGGACACCATCCGCGAACTCTGGGAAGGCGCGCCGGTCTCGGCCCAGGACGCCCTCGGCAACTACGTCGAACTGGAACTGCACCCCCAGCCGGTCCAGCCCCAGCTGCCGATCTGGCTCACCTGCACAAAGAGCCCGGACACCTTCGAGACGGCCGGCCGCCTCGGCTGCAACGTACTGACCGCCCTGATCGACATGACCAACGAGGAGCTGGAGGACAAGCTCGCCCTCTACTACAAGACCCTCCAGGACTACGGGCACGATCCGGACGACGTCACCGTCACGCTGATGCTGCACACCTTCATCGGCACCGACCTGGAGGAGGTGCGTGAGACCGTCCGGCCGCCGTTCACGGACTATCTGCGCTCCTTCCTGACCGTCATCGACTCGCAGAAGAAGAACCTCGCGCCGGGAGCAGGGGTACGGGACATGTCCGAGGCCGACCAGGACCAGCTCATCGGGTTCGCCTTCGACAAGTACTTCGAGAAGGGCGCGCTGCTGGGCACCCCCGACTCCTGCACCGCGGTGGTCGACCGCTTCAAAGGCATGGGCGTCAAGGAGATCGCCTGCCTCATCGACTTCGGCGTGGACGAACAACTCGTCGTCGAGAGCCTGAGTCACCTCAACGAACTACGGAGGCGCTACGCATGACCGCCGGTGTCCCCGCGGAGCTGGCCGCACGGCTCGCCGCGCTCACCCCCGACCAACTGGACCGGCTCCGAGCCCGGTTACGCGAACAGGCCCCGCGCACCCAGGCGCGGCCGACCCCGGGCCAGGAGCGGCTGTGGCGCGCCCATCACACCGCCGCCGGGCGGCCCGTGGACGTGGTCTGCCAGGCCGTGCGCTTGACCGGAGCCCCGGTCGACCTCGACCTGCTGGCCGAACGCGTCCAGGGCTTCGTCCGCGCCCACGAGGCGCTGCGCACCACGTTCGAGGAACACCTCGGGGCCGTGCGGCCGGTGGTGCACGAGGACCTGCCTCCCCGGCTGGTCCGCACCCGTTGCCCCGGCGGCCCGGAGCAGGCGCACGCCCTGGCCCGCGAGTTGGCGCACGAGCCGTTCGACCTGGCCGAAGGGCCGCTCCTGCGGGTGGCCCTGGCCGAGGGAGCCTCCGGCGAGGAGGCCTGGCTGCTCGTCGTCGTACACAACCTGGTGTTTGACGCCTGGTCCTTCGAGCTGCTGCTCGACGAACTCGCCCGCGACCCCGCCGTGCCCGCTCCCGCGACGCGCCCCTTCGGCCGTTTCGCCCTGGAGCAGGCCGAGTCGACGGCCGGACCACAGGGCCGGGCGGCGGCCCGCTTCTGGGCGGACGAACTGGCGGACGCCCCGCCTCCGCTCGCCACCGACCGCCCCCGGGGGCAGGCCGCCCCCGGCACGGGTGGACGCGTGGAGTTCACCCTGCCCGCCGCCGTGGCCCAGGGCATCGCCGAAGCGGCCAGGGGCTCGGCCGCCACCGCCTACGCCGGCTGGGCGGCCGTCGCGTGGGCCACGCTCGCCGAGTTCAGTGGCCGGCCGGACGTGCTGCTCGGCACCTTCACCGCCAACCGGGACCGGCCGGACGCACAGCAGACCGTCGGCTACCTGCTCAACGTACTGCCGCTGCGGCTGCGCGACCCCGGCGACGGCACCTGGGGGGCGCGGATCAGGGCGGCCCACACGGCGTCGAAACGGGGGCTGCGGCATGCGGCGTACCCGGCGGAGCTGATCGCCACCGAACGCCGACTCCCCGGCCTGCACCCGCTGTTCGACGTGGCGTTCGTGTTCGACAGCCCGGCCGAGGGTCCTCGCAGGGTGCAGGGTGCCGTCGTGTCCACGTCGGACGTGGACAAGGGCGTGGCCCGCTACGGCCTGACACTCGCGGTCCATCCCGCCCCCGAAGGCGCCTCCGGCTGGATCGAGTACGACACCGGGCTGTACGACAGAAGCACGGTGGACCACCTGGCCGAACGGTTCACGGCGCTGGCCGCGCAGGCGTCCGGTACGGCGGGGCCCGCGTCAGGTTCCGGGTCAGGGCACGCGTCGCGAGAGGCCGGACAGTGATCACGCCGCGGCTGTGCGCCGCCGCCTACGAACTGGGCGAGTACGAGGCTCCCGTGACCGAACTCCCGGAACTGGGTGCCGCACCGGACGTGGCGGCCGAACTGACCTCCCCGGCGGCCGGGTTCTCCGTCTACCGCTGGTCGCAGGCCCCGCTGGTGGAGCTGATGGCCGCGGCCGCGCAGAAGTGCCTGGCCGGAGCGGGCGTCCCGGGCAAGGCCGTGGACACGGTCCTGCTCGCCACGGACTCTCTCCCGCCCGATCGCCGCGCCCACCGCGAGGTCGCCGACCTGCTCCAGGAGACCGGCATGACCGGTGCCACCGTCGCCACGCTCGGCCTGATGGACTGTGCCACGGCGATGTTCGCGCTGGGCAACGCGGCCTCACTGGTCCGGGACGGCACCGCACGGCACGTCATGGTCATCAGCGGTGACCTGGCCGACTTGTCGACCGGCGGGGAGCGCCTGGTGGCCGGTGGCGCGGCCATCGCCAGCGACGGGGCGGCCGCCGCCCTGGTCTCCGCCGGCGAACCGGGCCTGCCGATCCTGGCCATGGCCCACCACGGCGCGGCCGAGGAGCGCCGGGACGCGCCGCCGCACCAGCGGCTGACCGCCCGCCTGACCGCCTACCGGGAGCTGTTCACCGGCCTGTCGGACCGGCACCGCGTCCGGCCGGACGTCTCGCTCGTCCTGCCCAGCAACTTCGCGCGCAACGTGATGGAGATGTACCTCGCCGACGTCGGGTTCGACAGCCGGCGGATCGCGATGGACAGCGTGGGTCGCATCGCCCACTGTCAGGGCAGCGACCCGCTGATCCATCTCGCCGATCGGCTCGGCGCACCGGAACCCGCCACCGGCCCGGGCACCCCGGAGGAGTACGTCCTGCTCGGCGCCGGCATGTCCCATCTGGCCGCGGTGCTGCTCGGCGCCGACGTGCTCCCGGCGGAGGGAGAGATCCGTTGACCATCCACGCCACGGCCGCGGAGCCGGTGACCGCCTCGCTCCTGCGCACCACGGCCCGCTGCCTTCCCACCGGGGTGACCGTGGTGACCAGCGGGCTCGGTCCCCACGTGCACGGGATGACGGTCAACTCCTTCACGACCCTGTCGCTCGAACCCCCGCTGGTGTCCTTCAGCGTGCGGCACGACGCCAGGATCAGAGGGCTGGTGGAGCGGACCGGCGGCTTCGTCGTCAACGTCCTCGCCGCCGAACAGGCCGAGCTGGCCCGGTGGTTCGCCAACCGGAACCGCCCGCTGGGCGCGGAGAGCTTCGCCGAGGTGCGTACCGAGGACGAGCCGGTGACCGGCGGTGTACGCATCGCCGGGGCCGTCGGCCACTTCGACTGCCGGGCCGTGCGGTTCATCGAACTCGGCGACCACATGCTGGTGGTCGGCCTGGTGCAGGAGTGCGGCGCCCGCGAGAAGGTACCTCAACTGCTCTTCGTGGACGGTGAGTTGAGTCCCGCTCCGGCCCGTCCCGCCGCCCGACCGCCCCGAGCCGAGGAACAGTGATCCGGTCAGTGACCCGAGAAGTGATCCGGGAAAGGAGCAGGACCCGAAGATGACCGCACCGCGCATCCGTGCACTCCCGCGCATCCGCGCACTCCAGGAGTCGGACTATCCCTCGCTGATCGCCCAGGTGGACGAGTGGTGGGGCCGCCCGGCGGCCCACATGCTGCCCCGGCTGTTCCTGCGCCACTTCCACGCGACGAGCCTGGCGGCCGTGACCGACCAGGGGGTGCTCGCCGGGTTCCTGGTCGGCATCGTCTCGCCCTCCGAACCGGGGGAGGCGCACACCCACTTCATCGCGGTCGCCCCCGGCCACCGCAGGTCCGGCCTCGGCAGGGTGCTCTACAGACGGTTCTTCGAGCTGGCCGGCGGACAGGGGTGCCGGACCGTCACCGCTGTCGTGTCACCCGGCAACACCCGGTCCCAGCGCTTCCATCTCGCGACGGGGTTCGAGGCGATTCCCCTGCCGTCGGCGGGCCCGCCGGACACGGAGAACGTGACGGGCACGGCGAAGGTGACGGGCACGGAGAGCCTGCCCGTCTGGAAGGACTGGGACGGCCCGGGGGAGGACCGCGTCCGGTTCTCGTACGCACTGTGACGAGGAGAGTCACCCATGCTGAACATACTCACCACCGAACGGGCCGTCCTCGACAAGGCGCTGCCCGGATTCGACGACCGGCTGGCCGAACTCGGCACGGCGGCCGTGGAGGACCCCGACACCCACGTCATCGAGGAGTTCCGCGAAGCCGGCGGTGGCAACGTCCTCATCCCCGTCGCCCGGGGTGGCGGCGGCCTGAGCTGCCTGGAAGGGGCACGTCTGCAGCGGGCGGTGGGCAGCCGGGCCCCCTCACTGGCCGTGGCGTCGACCATGCACCACTACAAGGTGGCGTGGCTGGCCCACGTGCTGGGCGACGGCGCGGCCGACGTGCTCTCGCAGATCGTCGGCCGACGGCTGCTCGTCTCCTCCTGTGGAGCAGAAGGCGCTTCCGGCAAACAGCTCTTCGCACCCGGCATCAGGGTCGCCGCGGCGAACGGCGGCGGTCTGCGGCTCACCGGCTCCAAGCGGCCCTGTTCCCTGGTCGGATCGATGGGCCTGTTGACCCTGCTGGCACCCGGGCCGCCGGATTCACCGTACGCGGGCGACCTGCTGATCGTGATGGTGCCCGCCGAGACGCCCGGACTGCGCCGGGAGCCCTTCTGGGGAAACCACGCTCTGCGGGCCGCGCAGACCGACGCCGTGGTGCTGGACGACGTGTTCGTCCCGGACCACATGATCGTCCCGCTGGGCGACCCGGAGCAGGCGGCCGGCCGGCTGAACTCGCTCATGGCACGCTTCCTGATCCTGATCACCGCCGCGTACGTGGGCATCGCCACCGGCCAGGTGGAGCGGCTCTTCGCGGACGGACGAGGACAGGCGGGCGACCGGGTGACGGCCTTCGGCCCGCTGGAGACGGTGTCGGCCGCCGTCGAGGCCGTCGCCCGCGAGCTGGACGACGGCTCACCGGAGGAAGCGCTCATGGGCCGGATCCTGCTGATCCGGTACACCGCCCAGCGGGCGATCGCGGAGGCCACCGACCGGGTCCTGGAGCTGATGGGCGGCATGTCCTTCGTGCGCGACGGCCACGGAGTGGACCTGCTGGCCGCCAGTCGAGCCCTGGCCTTCCACCCTCCGTCGGAGCCCACCATGCGGGAGCCGCTGGACTCGTGGCTGAGCGGGGGCAAGCTCTCGCTGCTGTGAACCACACCGAGACAGGGACCGGGACCGAGCCCGACGCCGCACACCCGCCCCTGATATGGCCGGGAGAGGCCGAGGAACTGTGCGGGAAGCTGGCCGCCGCCGCCCGGGGCGAGGCCTTCCTGCTCCACGCGGGCAGCGGCACCCCGCCGGGAGCGGTGCCCCGCGCCGAGCACATCGCCCGGCAACTGACCGTGCTGGCACAGGGAACGGTCGTCCTGTCGTACGCGCTCGGCGTCCCGGTCGTGCCCGTCGCCGAGATCCACGCACCACCGGCCGAGGGCCGCACCGGGCCCGCCCGGCTCCCGGACGTCCACCGGGCGTCGGCCATGACCCTCAACCTGGTGCGGGCGTTCGGCAGCGAGGTCCGCCCGGAGGTGTCGTGGGCGCACGAACTGAACCGGGCGTTCGTCGCGAACTCCCCGGAGCGCGCCCGTTACGAGCCGCTGACCGGTGGGATCGGCTCCGCGCTGAGCTTCCTGCACGCCTGCGGAGGCAGGCCGGCGGTGCTGCCGCGGCCCGCCGTCAGCCGTACCGCTCTCGCGGGCGACTCCGCCCCGCCCCCGGCCGACGTCCCCGGCGGCGACCGGTGGGACCCCGTCGGCCACATGGTCTGGCTGCACCACTCCTCGGCCGGGGCCGACCACGTGTCGGCCGGTGCCGTGGCGCGGATCAGCAACCCCGTCGGTGTGGTGGTGGAGGCCGAGACCACCCACGACGCTGTCCTCGCCCTGATCGACCGGCTCGACCCCGAGCGCTCCGCGGGACGGCTCACCTTCCTCACCCGGTTCGGGGCGGACCGCGTCACCGATGTCCTGCCGGAACTGGTGCAGAAGGTCGCCTCCACCGAGGCCGACGTCGTCTGGGCCTGCGACCCCTGGCACCGCAACCGCCGGGACCCGGCGGGCGTGCTCGCCGAGGCCGGCGCCTTCGTCGCACTGCACCGGACGCTCGGCACCCACGCGGGCGGCCTCCACCTGCCCCCGCAAGAGGGGGCCGACGGTCGTCCCGGTGCACTGGACCTGGTCTTCGCGCTGGCCACGGCGGTCACCGGCGGCCGGAGCCACTCACCCACGACCGCGACCCCGAACGCCGAGTAGCCCGGCAGAAGAGCAGAAGAGCAGAAGAGCAATAGACGCGTACGCCGAGGTCAGGAGGCAGGACCGGCGTCCGTCCGCGGGTCCCGCTCAGGCCGGACGGTGGTCTGGTGGCGGTCGAAGTAGTCGACCAGCGCCGGGTCCGGTGCGGCCACGGCGACCGGAGTGCCGTTCGTCCGCAGGGAGGTCGTCGCCGCAGCCGCGCAGGCCACCGCCTCGCGGGCGGCCACCGGGGAGGTCTCGGTGGGGCCTCCCGTGGCGGCGAAGCGCAGGAACTCGTCGACCAGCGCCCGGTCCGCGCCGCCGTGCAGGCCGTCCTCCTGCGCCGGGACGGCGACGCTGAGGTCGGCGTCCTGGCGGTAGCCGGACCGGCGCCGGTTCCAGACCTTGATGGTGGCGGGGTCGCCGTCGATACCGTCGCCGAAGTTCTCCAGACGGCCCTCGTCGCCGATGACGGTGTAGTTGCGCCAGTAGTCGGGGGTGAAGTGGCACTGCTGGTAGCTGGTGAGCACGCCGTTGTCCAGGCGGCCGAGCATCATGCTGAGGTCTTCGACGTCGACGACCGGGTTGAGATCGCGCAGGGCCGACGGCGGCCAGACGTCGGGGTCGTACCAGTCGGGCATCCGCTCACCGCCGGGTACGGGAGTCCCCGCGGGGCGGCGCGGATTGTCGCCGTAGACGGCGAGCGTGCCATGGGCGACGACGTCCCGGGTGTAGCCGCCGGCCAGCCAGTGGATCACATCGAGGTCGTGCGCGCCCTTCTGCAGCAACAGCCCGTTGGTGTGCGCCCGTTCGGCATGCCAGTCCTTGAAGTAGAAGTCCCCGCCGTGACCGACGAAGTGGCGGCACCAGATGGAACGCACGGTGCCGATCTCCCCCTTGTCGATCAGCTCCCGCATCCGGCGCAGCATCGGCAGATGGCGCAGGTTGTGGCCGACGTACAGCCGGGTGCGGGAGCGGAAGGCGGCGGAGAGCAGGGCGTCGCAGTCCTCGACGGTGATCGCGAGGGGTTTCTCCACGAACACCGCGGTCCCGGCGTCGAGGAAGAACAGCGCGGGCCCGGTGTGCAGATGGTCGGGGGTGAGGACGAACACCGCGTCCAGCCCGTCGCCGAGCATGTCCTCGTACCGTTCGTGCACCGCGACGTCCGCCCCGAACAGACGCCTGGCGTCCTCGCGGCCACGGGAGTCGGGGTCGGCGCAGGACACCACCCGGGCGACCCCCGGCCGGTTCGCCAATGTGGCCAGCGGCGCCCGCTGACCGACGCCCACCACCCCGACACGCAGTTCGGCATGCGACGGCCCGGTATCCGCGGGCTGCGCGCGATCGTCCATGTACCCGTCCCTTCACGGATCTTCGGCAATGGGGCTGATCGTTGCTCTCCGGCAGTACGCGCCCGGCGGCGCGGACGCACCGACCGCAGTGCGTCCGCGCCGTGTCAGGGCTACTTGAGTGTGCTGGACAGAAGGTGGGAGTCGAGGAGGGAGACGTTGGCCGTGCCGGTCCGTGCGTAGCCGGCGAGCATGCGCTTGGTCAGGACGAGGGTCTCGGGCGAGCGTCGGGCGAGCGGTCTCGTCCACGCGTCGACGGTGCGGTCCAGTTGGTCGTGGGGAACCACTTTGTGGAGCAGGCCGATCCGGTGGGCGGTGGACGCGTCGAAGACCTCGCAGGTGAGCGCCAGTTCGCGGATCGGTGCGACGCCGACCTCGGATATCAGCCGGCCCAGGGCGCCTCCCCAGGCGGGTGGGAGGCCCAGTGCGACTTCGGGCATGCGGAATCGGCAGGTGTCCGAGCCCGCCCGCAGATCGCAGAACGCGGCCAGGGCGAGTCCGGCGCCGACGACCTTGCCGTGGAGCCGGGCGATGGTGACGGCGTGGGTGTTCTCCAGGGCGTGACAGAGGCGGTGGGCCTTGTCCACGGCCCGTCGCAGGGCGGCGCCGGACGGGTCGGCGGTGACCGCGTCCAGGTACTCGCCGCGGTCCGCTCCGGTGCAGAAGTCCGGTCCGAGGGAGGACAGGACCAGGACACGGACGTCGGGCCGTCCGTGCAGAGAGTCCAGCAGGGCGATGAGGTCGTCGATCGCGGCGGCGCTCAGGACGTCGTCCTGCCCGTCGGGATTGAGGCGGACGCGCAGGACGGGACCGTCCTGCTCGGTGTCGATGGCGGAGGGGCGGACGGCGGGGGGCGGGAGTATGTGGTTCATGCGAGGGCGACGTCCAGGTTCAGCAGACGCCTGAAGGCCACTCTGGGTGCCCTGAGCGGGCGTCGGGCCAGGGTGAGGCGGGGCAGGCGTCCGACCAGTTGGCGCAGGAGGGTGTGGGCTTCGAGTCGGGCCAGCGGGGCGCCGAGGCAGTAGTGGATGCCTCCGCTGAAGGCGAGGTTGTGGAAGGCCTTGCGGTGCGGGTCGAACCGGTCGGGATCGGGGTGCTTCGCCGGGTCGCGGTGGGCGGCGCCCACCATGAGGTGGACCATGTCGTCGGCCCGGACCTCGACGCCGTCCAGCAGGCCGTCCCGTGCGGCGACCCGGCTGATCACGTGAGCCGGCGGGTCGTAGCGCAGTGTCTCCTCCACGAAGGCGGGTACCAGGTCGGGGCGGGCGGTCAGCAGGTCCCAGCGTGCGGGGTCCTCGACGAGGTGGAGCGTCATGGTGGACAACAGGGTCGAGGTGGTCTCCAGAGCGGCCAGCAGGACGAACAGGACGAGGAAGTAGACCGCCTCGTCGGCCTTGTCGGGGTCGGACTCCATGGCGTCCCAGGTGGTGATCCAGCGCGAGACGGGGTCGTCGCCGGGGTGCCGGCGCCGGTCGCGTATGAGCTCCATGAAGTAGGAGCGCAGTTCGGCCATCGCGACGTCGGACCGGGCCAACTGGCTGCCGGAGGGCAGCAGTTCCTGGGTGAAGACCTGTTCATGGGTCAGTTCGCGCAGCCGTGGCCAGTCGGCCGACGGCAGGGCGAGCCAGGCGCCGATGGTGGCGATCGGCAGTTCCTCGCTGACCAGGGCGGCGAAGTCCGCGTGCTCCTCGCCGTCCCTGAGGCGTTCGGCCAGGGTGTCGAGGAGACCGTCGGTGAGCCGGAGGACAGTGCGGCTCATCTGTTGGATGGCCGTCCGGTCGAATCCGCCCGCCGCCCTGCGCACCCTGGTGTGCTCCGGTGGGTTGAGAGCGGGCATCGTGCTGCCTATCTCGCGCGATGACGGAGCACTCCAGCGGGTGCGGGGGCCCTGCCGGTCGCGCCAGCCCTTGTCCGGCTCCAGCCACTCGGCGCTGCGCAGTACGCGGTCGCAGGCGTCGAAGCTGGTGACGAGGAAGCCGCCCCAGGGTGCGGGGCGGACTCCGCCCTTGGACCGTAGTTCCGTGTAGAGGGGGAAGGGATCAGCCTGTCCTTCCGCCGTCCGCAGACGGGAGAAGAGGGAGACGGTGGCGCGGCGGTCGGACGACGACGTCGTGAGGCTGCCCACGGTGGCGGCTCCTTTCTGAGCAACAGCCGCCATACGTACCCGTGAGGTTATTGAAGCATCCAATAACACTGTGTCCTCATAGGGTTACTTACGTCACTCGCCCCTGGTCCATGCCAGGAACCGACTGAAAAGGCCGGACTTGGCCTTGGATGCGGAGGGCGCCGCCGACTGCTGGTACGAGGCGGTGGGGTACTGCGCCGCGTGCGACGGCGAGGCGTCCTGGGGCCGGGAGGACTCCGCGGCGGTCTGGGTCACGCTGCGCGGGGTGAACCGGATCGGGACGCTGACCAGGGACCGGCTCCAGGGCGCGGGCACCCAGGCGAGATCCTGGAAGCGGACGCGCGTCTCGACGTCGGGCAGCCGGTTGAGGAGCGACTCGACGGCGGTGACGGCGATCATGAACGCCGGGTCCTTGGCGGGGCACGCGTGCGGTCCGGCGCCGAAGGCGAGGTGGGCCTTGCCGCTGAGCTGCTCGCGGTGCTCGGTCAGCTTCGGGTCGGTGTTGGCCGCGGCGAAGGAGATGACCACCGGGTCGTTGGCGCGCAGCACCCGGCCGCCCAGGTCGACGTCGTGGGTCGGGTAGTGGGCCGCGTAGTTGGCGATCGGCGCGTAGTTCCACAGGGTCTGGACGACCGCGTCCTCGACCGGGAGGCCGGCCGGCCAGTCCTCTCCGAGGTACAGCGCGCTGCTCGTGCCGATGGCCGCGGCCAGAGGCGCGGTGCCGCCGGAGAGCAGGGTCACGAGCTGGTGCAGCACCTCCTCGTCGCTGAGGCCCGCGGCGTGCTGCATGAGCCGCGTCGTCACGTCGTTGCCGGGCCGGCGGTGCTTGAGGGCGATCAGTTCGCCGAGCGCGCCGCCCAGGACCTGGTCGGCGCCGGGGGTCCCCTCGAAGATGCCGCTGATGCCCGCGATGACGCGGTCGCCGATCTCGGGCGGGCAGCCGAACAGGTCGCTGAAGACGAGCAGCGGCAGCGGCTGGGCGTAGTCGGCCATCAGATCCGCCTGGCCGCGCACGTCCGAGGAGAACTGGCTGATCAGGTAGTCGGCGGACTGCTGGGTCTGCCGCACGAGCTGGAGCTCGTCGATGCTGGCGAGGCTGTCGGTGACGGCCTGGCGGAGCCGGGCATGGGCGGCACCGTCGCTGAAGAGGGCGTTGGGCCGGTAGCCCATCATGGGCAGGGCGGGGCTGTCCGCGGGGACCCGGCCCTCGTTCAGCGCGTTCCAGCGGCGTGAGTCGCGGACGAAGGAGGCGGGGTTCTGCAGGATGTACAGGGCCGCGTCGTAGCTGGTGACCAGTTCGACCTCGACGTCGGGGGCGATGTCGACGGGGGCGCTGGGGCCGAGCGAGCGCAGGTTCTCGTAGTGGCGCTCGGGGTCGGAGCCGAACTCCGGGCCGAACAGCTGGGTGTTGCCGTGCGCGGGGCACCCGGGCGGCGGTGTCGGGTGGGAGTTGATCTGGTGTTGCATGCCGGCTCCTAGCCGAGTATGGACATGAGGTGCTGCACGAGGGTGATGAGGGACTGCGCCGAGGACGTGCGGTCACGCACGTCGCAGTGCACGATCGGGGTGTCCTCGGCGAGGTTGAGCGCCTCGCGGACTTCGTCGAGCGGGTACTCGGTGGTGCCCTCGAAGTGGTTGACGCCGATGGTGTACGTCAGGCCGAAGCGCTCGACCAGGTCCAGGATGGGGAAGCTGTCGTGCAGTCGAGTGGGGTCGACCAGGACGAGGGCGCCCAGCGCGCCCCGTGACAGTGCTTCCCACATCTCCTTGAAGCGTTCCTGCCCGGGGGTTCCGAAGAGGTAGAGCACGAGGGTGTCGCTGAGGGTGAGACGGCCGAAGTCCATGGCCACGGTGGTGGTCGTCTTGTTCGGTGTCCCCGACAGATCGTCGAAGCCCTCGCTGGCCTCGGTGATCTCCTCCTCGGTCTGCAGCGGTTCGATCTCGGAGATGCTGTTGATCAGGGTGGTCTTCCCGACCCCGAAATGACCCACGACGAGGATCTTGACCGAGTTGGAAGTCTCTGGATTCAGATACACGGCTTACGCTCCGAATTTGGTTCTGAGGCCATCCAGCACGGCGCTGAGGAGTTCGCGTTCGGCGCGTTCGACCCGGGGAATGGGCTTGCGTACGAGAATGAGGCCGTCCTCCTCCAGCTGCGCCAGCAGGATCCGCACGATGCCCAGGGGCAGGTGGGTGTGGCCCGAGACCTCCGCCACCGACAGGAATCCGTCGGCGACCAGATTCATGACCTTGCGTGCCTCGGGGGACAGGGCACGCGCGGCCGCGGACGAGCCGCTGTCGTGCGCGGTCACCAACGCGGTGTGCTCGTACTCGTGGTCCGAGGGGAGCCCACGCCCGTTCGTGATCACGAAGAGAGGGACTAATGGGGAGGTGAGCTCCAGCTCCTCGTCCGATCCGTCAGACATGGTCGGCCCTCTCTCCCCTGCTCTCAGGCGCCAGGATCCCGGGCACGGCGTCGCACAGCCGCGTCGTGAACTTCTCGATGTCACAGTCGTGTTCGGCGGCGGCGGCCAGGAAGCCGTCGTCCCCGGCCGCGATGAGGAAGATCCAGCCGTGCTGGTACTCGATGACCGTCTGCTGCCATTCGGCGTCCGGGGAACCGCCCGCGAAATCCGCCGCCGCACGGCTGTAGGCGTGAATGCCGGTCATGGCCGCGGACATCGTGTCCGCGAGATCCTTGCCGATCGCCGAGGTCGCCCCGCGCGGCAGCCCGTCGGCGCCGAGCAGCAGCGCGTGCCGGGCGCCGGCCACCTCGGCGACGACCTGGTCGAGCTCCTTGAGCACGAAGTTCGAACCGCCGGCCCCGGCGTGCGGGAGCCGCGCGGCGTCGCTCGTCCGGGAGGGGTCGTCGAGACCGGCCCGCGGCGGTGACGTCAGGTTGTTGCCCAGCCTGGCGACCAGCCGGTTCATCCGGAACGACAGCTGCTGGAGGTCGACGTCGGGCTCCGCGGCGGCGGCCAGATAGGCGCCCTGGCCCGCCCCGATGAGGAACACCCAGCCGTGCGAGAACTCGATGACCGTCTGGTTCCACTGCTGTTCCTGCGCCGCACCGACGAAGTGCGCGGTGGCCCGGCTCAGCGACTGCATCCCGGACATGGCGGCCGAGATCGTCTTCACGTCCTTGTCGGTGAGAGCGTCCGTGGCCCCGCGGGGCAGGCCGTCCGCGGACAGCACGACGGCGTGCCGGGCACCGGGGACGTTGTCCACGATGTCCTTGACCATCCACGACATGTCTGTGGTCATGCGTCCTCGGTCCCTTCGGACGACGGGGTCTCGGCGGCACGGCCCGACATGGTGCCCCGCTGGATGGCGGCCAGGCCACCGGCACCCCGGGCCTTCTTGAACGGGCGGGTGGCCCCGCCGGTGGAACTCCCGCCATCGGTCACGCTCGCCGTGGGGGACTGACGCTCGCCCCGCTTCGGCAGACCGTGCACCGTGCGGCTCTCGGGTTCGTCCTCCCTCGTCGGGATGCGCCGGATCCGGCGTACGGGGGCTTCCTGAGCGGGGGCCTGCGGGGTCTCTTCCATGGTCCACAGCTCCTCAGGCAGCAGGACGACGGCCCGGACGCCGCCGTACCGGGAGACTCCGGTGACGTCCACCTTGAACCCGTACTGGCTCGCGATCAGGCCGACGACAGGGAGACCGAACTTCGGCTGGGCACCGAGCTGGGACAGGCGGGGGGCGGTGGCGCCGGACAGCAGCACGGTCGCCTTCTGCCGGTCCTCGTCGTTCATACCGACACCGGCGTCGTCGATCACGATGCACAGGTTCTTCTGCACGCGCTGGAACGTGACCTCGATGGGTGCGTCGTGCTGCGAGAAGCTGGCGGCGTTGTCGAGCAGCTCGGCGACGGCGAGGGCGACCGGCGAGACCGCGGACGCCTTCAGCGCCATCCCGCTCTGCTGCATGATCTCGACGCGGTTGAAGTTACGGATCTGCCCCTGGGCGTTGCGCACCACGTCGTAGACACTGGCGGGCTGGCTGCGGCGGCTGAGCGGCGCGCCGCACATGACCGCGATGCCCTGGGCCTTGCGGGCCATCTGGGCGGTGGCGTGGTTGACGTCCAGCAGGTCGGACAGCACCGCGTGTCCGCCGTGCTTGCGCTGGATGCCGTCCAGGAGCGTGGTCTGCTCGGCCGCGAGGCTCTGCAGGAAGCGCACCGCGCCCTTGAGGACCGCCTTGGTGCTCTCCTCCGCCGTCCGTTCGGCGTCCCGCAGCGCGCCGTCCTGCTCGGCACGGAACTTCTGCAAGTCGCTCAGAGCGGTCGAGAGCCTGCTCTGGGCCTCGGCCAGCCGGTGCGCCGACTCACGCTCGAACTGTCGTTTTCTTGCTCCCAGAGCTCTGTTGCGGACGACGAGTGCTAGGACTGCGGCGGCGGCTATCACCGCCACAGCACCGAGGCACCATATGAGCACGTCTCGATTCATCGATACCTTTCCCGGGGCGCGACATGCAGACATCGCCGGAACGCGCCTCAGAAAGATCCGCAGCGCACACCTTGGGAACTGCATGAGCGCTACTACGAAGAGCAGGCTGGCCTCAGATCACCACAAAGTTGATCAAGGCCGCAGACGCCGCGATGCTATCACCGCGCGCCACCTCTCCTGAGCGCCCGCTACGCCCTGAAATGACATCAACATCTGCTGAAACAGGTCATGTTGCATGCAGTTTCCGCCAACTCGGGTGCCTCTTCTGCCGCTTGAACACGACACGGCTCGCCAGCCTTCAACAAACTTTCACAGCGGCACAGAAGATGCCCACCGACCGCAGGAGCCGTCGACTGCGAGCAGTCGCTTACAAGCAGTCGCTCCTGAGCAAGGCGGGCGCTCCGACCGGCCTGCTGAACCACGGGCGCCGGTCCCTGGTCAGGCGGTGGTGTCGAGTGATGCGAGCAGAGCCAGGGCGTCGGCCGAGGACGTGCCGGGCTCGGCGTGCAGGAGCATCGTCTCCAGCTCGGTGGCGCCGACGACCTGGAACTTTTCGACCAGGAGTTCCAGGGGGCCGACCCGCGGGTGCCGTACTCGGAAAGTGACGCCCTTCGCCGAGCGCACGTCATGGCGTCCCCACAGATGACGGAAGCGGTCGCTCTTGACCGACAGCTCCCCGATCAGGGCGTGCAGCCGCTCGTCACCTGTGTCGGTGCCGGCCTGGGCCCGCAGATGAGCCACGGCGACGGCCGTGTACCACTCCCAGTCGGCGTGGTACTCGCGTGCCGCCCGGTCGGTGAACAGTACGCGCAGCCGGTTCACCCCCGGTGCCAGGTCCGGTGACAGAGCCCGGGCCAGCCGGTTCGCGGCCAGTACGTCGCTGTACTTGTTGAAAACGAGGGCGGGCACGTTGAGCGTTCGCAGCAGCGAGTCGAGGCCGGGCGGCACGTGCTCGACGGGCCGGCCGCGGCCACGGCGCGGTTTCGCGGCCGCGAGCGACATCAAGTACGCCGTGCTCTCCGCGTCGAGCTGGAGCACGGCGGCCAGCGCGTCGATCACCTGGGCCGAGGGGTTGCGGTCGCGGCCCTGTTCCAGGCGCAGGTAGTACTCGACGCTGATGCCGGCGAGCGTGGCCACCTCCTCGCGCCGCAGCCCGGGTACGCGGCGCGTCCCGTGTCCGGGTGCCAGGCCGGCCTCGGCGGGAGTGACCAGTTCGCGCCGTGCGCGCAGGAAATCCCCGAGAGCGTTGTCCACCGGGCAAGCGTAGGCTCTCCCGCGCGTCGCAGGGTGTCCCTCCCACTACCAGGAACGCCACCACCTGGAAGGGTCGGGTGGCACCCGTGAGCATCGGCGGCATGACGACACAGACATGGTTCATCACCGGAGTCAACAGCGGTTTCGGACGAGAGCTGGCCCAGCAGTTGCTCGCCCGCGGCGACCGCGTCGCCGGCACCGTCCGGCGGGAGGGCTCGGCCGACGATCTGCGGGCCGAGTACGGGGACCGCTTCTGGCTCGGTCACCTCGACGTCACCGACCTGCCGAAGGTACGGGAGGTCGTCGACGCCGCTTTCACCGATCTCGGCCGTATCGACGTGGTGGTCGGCAACGCCGGCTACGGCCTCTTCGGCGCTGCCGAGGAACTCACCGACGACGAGGTCGTCCACCAGATCACCACCAATCTGCTCGGCTCGATCCAGACCGCCCGGGCCGCGCTGCCGCACCTGCGCGCACAGGGCGGCGGTCGGCTGATCCAGATCTCCTCGGTGGCCGGGCTGGCGGCGCACGCCGGGGCCTCGCTCTACCACGCGGGAAAGTGGGGGATCGAAGGGTTCATGGAGGCCCTCGCCCAGGAGGTCGCCCCGTTCGGGATCGGTGTCACCCTCGTCGAGCCGGGCGGTGCCCGCACCGCGTTCTCGCGCGGCAGCCTCCGTATCGGCGAGCCACTGGCAGCCTACGACGGGACGCCGGCCGCGTTCGTACGCCAGTTCAAGAAGACCGCCGTCCCGGTCATCGGTGACCCGGTACGGATCGCCGCCCGCGTCATCGCCAGCGCGGCGCAGCAGCCCGCGCCCCTCAGGGTCGTACTCGGCAGCGACTCCTACCAGGCGGTCACTGGGGCACTGCGCCAACGCCTCAAGCAGGTGGAGGGCCAGAAGGACACCGCCGCGGAGACGGACGCCACCGCCTGACCCCGCCGGATCGGGATCCGCGCACGGACTTGCTGCCGACGGCCAGGCCGACCAGCGCGTCACAGGCCTGGTCGACCAGGCCTGTGACGCGCCGGCGGACCTGGGCCGGCTCCGCCCAGGTGCGTTCCCCGGAGCTCCCTCGCCCGGGGGATGCTTCCTCCTCGCTCGTGGGAGTGAGCCTCCCGCGGGCGGGGGATTTTCCTTGCCGTCCGTGAGGGGGCCGCCCCCGACCGGGCCCGGCGGACGCAGGTCGAGGCGACCGTCGGGGAGAGCCTCCGGGGCGGACACCCACGCCGACGGAGGCTGTCGCCCTCCCGGCATCCGGAAGCCGACCGAAGCGCCTTCGTAGCTCGTGACAGGCCCTTGTCCGGTCCTCCTGGCGCGGGTCACATGTCGATGGCGACAGGCGCGGCTGTGGCGGGCGCTCCGCTCGGAGAACGCGTCACTCCCGGGAGAGCACTGCGACTTCCCTCCCGCGCGGGATGCACCTCGGTGCTGACGCGGGCACGCTGAGGCGGCAGTCAGCAGGAGACGGCGGGCGGGGACAACGGGGCGGCAGGAAACCCGTTCCGCCCGTCGTGCACGGACACCTGGCTGTCACTCCGACCGATGATCGACCACCATCGGAGAACCAATGTTACGTGTGCACTTCACCACCGAGGACGTCGCGCGCGTCCGCGTCGCCGCCGCTGCCGATCCGCTGTGGGAGATCACCAACAGCTTCCAGATCCTGATCACACAAGAGGCACCCCTGCTCTTCGGGTCCTGGCGGCGATCCGTGCGACCACGGCTGCCCGAGGCGAGCCGGCTGCTCGCCGCGCTGCTGCCACCGCAGGGCTACTCGCCCGACTTCCTCACCCCCGATCTCGGCGGACACTACGACCTGGCCAGCGCGATCGACACGGTGCTCAGCACCCCGCGGACCGACCTGCGCCGAGACATGACCCGACTCGCCGCCTCGCGCCGCAGGCCGGTTCGACGGCCCGCGTACACCCATGCCCATGGCCTGGCCGAGGGGGACACCGAGACCCTGCGCCAGCTCGGCGCGGCGCTGCAGGCCTACCACCGACTGGCGCTTGCGCCTTACTGGCCCCACATCCAGGCGCAGGTGGACGCCGACCACGTCGTACGCGGCAGAGCGGTGCTGGAAGGTGGTACCGACGGGCTTCTCGCGGGGTTTCGCCCCGTGCTGCGCTGGGAGCCACCCGTGCTGGAGGCCGACTACCCCGTGGAGCGCGAACTGCGGCTGGAGGGACGCGGGCTGCTGTTGCAGCCGAGCTTCTTCTGCCACCGGCGGCCGGTCACACTGGCCGCCCCTGACGCGACCCCGGTCGTCGTCTACCCGATCCAGCACACGCTCGGCAGACCTGCGCCCAAGGCGACGGGCGACAGGGCGCGCAGCGCGGAACTGGCCGCACTCATCGGCCGTACGCGGGCCGCGATCCTTGAGGATGTCGTGGCCGGCCGCACGACCGGCGAACTCGCGGACCGGTTCGGCATCTCCGGAGCGGCGGCGAGCTATCACGCCACGGTGCTGCGACGGGCCGGCCTGCTGCTGAGCGTACGGCGGAGCACGCGTGTGCTGCACACCATCTCGCCCGCCGGGCTGATTCTCCTCGACAGTGCGCCGGGTGCATCGGAGCGACGTCCCCCCTCCGTTTAGAGCACGGTTTCAACGTGTGGCGGCTGCCCGGTGCCCGACGCGATGGTGGGGATCTCGAACGGGGACCGGGAGGGGACACATCGTGCGACGCCGAAGCATCGCCGCCACCGTCACGATCGTCGCGGCGGCCACCGCCGCCGCACTGACGGGCTGCGCGGCCGACTCCCGTGGGCAGGAACCGGGGACGTCACCGCGGTCCACGAACGAGGTACGGGAGCTGACGCGGGCCGAGCAGGGCAAGGTCGAGCACGCCGAGGAACGTCTGATCCAGCAGTGCATGCGGCGCCAGGGGCTCGACTACCGGGTGGTGCCGCGTGTGGACGCCGACACGGACCGCGCCTTCTCCTACCGCCTCGTCTGGGACGACGTCGCATGGGCGCGCAAGCACGGATACGGCGAACGACTGCGGCGGGCGTTCTTCGAGGAGAGGGAACGGGGACAGGCCGTCTCACCGGGCAAGGCGCTGTCGTCGGCCGAGCGAGAACGATTCGCGACCGCCCTCCAGGGCCCGTCGGACACACCGATGCTGTCCGTACGACTGCCGGCCGGAGGAACCGTCCGCAGCCCGAACGGCGGCTGCACGCGCACCGCGCGGGACGAACTCTACGGCGACGCACGGGCGTTCTTCCACGCCGACAAGATCGCCACGAATCTCAGCGCGGTGTACATGCCGCGGCTCATGCGGGACCCGCGTTTTACGGCCGCTCTCAAGGCGTGGTCCCGCTGCATGCGATCCGAGACGGGTCGCGTCTACGCAGACCCGGAGGCCGCCCGTGCCGACGCGCAGAAGCGCAGCGAAGGGCTGAGCGACGAGCGTGCTCATGCCGTGGCAGTCGGCATCGCCGTCGCGGAGGCCGAATGCGCCCGGGGCATCACCCTGCACAGCACGCTGGTCCGGCTGGACGGGGAGTACGGAGCTCCGGTGCGCGAGCGGTATGCCGAGGAGATCGCCGACGACCGCCGGATGAAGCTGACCGCCTTGCGCCGGGCGGACCGCCTGGAGGCTGGGGCGGGCGCCCGCTGATACCTGCACGGGCGCGCCGCTGCCGATGGTGGGCCGCGCCCTCCGGCACGGGCGACCGCGACGGCCCATGCCCTGACCGGGCCGACGTCCGCAACCAGGACGGCCGATGCCTGATGACTTCGGCCACGTCGATCCGTACGTGGCCGACCACCGAGAACCGAAGGAGACACGATGCACAAGATCCGTGCCGCGCTGGTGGCGGCAAGTGTGACCGCGGCGGCGGGCACCCTCCTCGCCGGCCCCGCACAGGCCGCGCCGGACGGCGTCGCCGGGCCGAACTGCGACAGGCTCTACCGGCTGTACACCAACAACCCACAGGGTGGCGACGGTTACGTGCGGGCGTACGACGCGGTGGACTGCAACGAGCAGATCGGCGCGGCTCAGGGCAACGACGACAACTGGAACGACACCGTCGGACCCTTCCGCAGCCCGTCCAACGACAAGGCGACCTCGCTGCTGAACACCGGCACCTACTCCGGCGGCGTCAACAACGTGCAGTTCTGGGAGAACAAGGACGCCGGCGGCCACACCGGCTGTCTGCGCCGCGGTGAGCTGTACGTGGACGACCTGAGGGACAACACCCTCGTCAGGGGAACCAGCAGGATCAACGCGAACAACGAGATCAGCTCTCATAGCTGGTCGTCGGGGTGCAGCAATCCGTTGACCTGACCGTCGAGCGGGTCCCGCCACCCGGTTCGGGGGCGGGGAGGGGGCGCGGCCCGGGGCAGATCCACCCGGGCGGCGCCCCTCACTCAATCGGCATCTGCCCGGGCAGCGCAATCCATGGACTCTGGACGGCAACCTCTACATCGACATCTCCGGGCGGATCGACGGCCTGCGGTTCTTCGACCTCCGCGCTACCACGAGCTCAACCGCGAGCACGGGCCCTCAAGGGCGCCTGACAGGTGAAGTGCCTGTTCAGGCGCCCCTTTTCGGCGTCTAGAAGAAGCCCAGCTTCTTCGGCGAGTACGACACCAGGAGGTTCTTCGTCTGCTGGTAGTGCTCCAGCATCATCTTGTGGTTCTCGCGGCCGATGCCCGACTGCTTGTAGCCGCCGAACGCCGCGTGCGCCGGGTACGCGTGGTAGCAGTTCGTCCACACCCGGCCCGCCTGGATCGAACGCCCCGCGCGGTACGCCGTGTTCATGTCCCGCGTCCATACGCCGGCACCGAGTCCGTACAGCGTGTCGTTGGCGGTCTTGATGGCGTCGTCGAAGTCCGTGAACGACGTGACGGACACGACGGGGCCGAAGATCTCCTCCTGGAAGATCCGCATCCGGTTGTCGCCCTGGAAGATCGTCGGCTGTACGTAGTACCCGCCCGCCAACTCACCGTCGTACTCGATACGGTGCCCGCCCGTAAGCACCTTGGCGCCCTCCTGCTGGCCGATGTCCAGATAGGAGAGGATCTTCTCCAACTGGTCGTTGGAGGCCTGAGCACCGATCATCGTCTCGGTGTCGAGCGGATGACCGGGCTTGATCGACTCGGTACGGGCGACCGCCGCGTCGAGGAACTCGCTGTAGTGGCCCTGCTGGACGAGCGCCCGGGACGGACAGGTGCACACCTCGCCCTGGTTCAGCGCGAACATCGTGAAACCTTCGAGCGCCTTGTCCCGGAAGTCGTCGTCCTGCGCCCAGACGTCGTCGAAGAAGATGTTCGGCGACTTGCCGCCCAGTTCGAGCGTGACCGGTTTGATGTTCTCCGAGGCGTACTGCATGATCAGCCGCCCCGTCGTGGTCTCGCCGGTGAACGCCACCTTCGCCACCCGCGCGCTGGACGCCAGCGGCTTGCCCGCCTCGACACCGAAGCCGTTGACGATGTTCACGACGCCCGGCGGCAGCAGGTCAGAGATCAGGCTCATCAAGTAGTGGATGGACGCCGGAGTCTGCTCGGCGGGCTTGATCACGACGGCGTTGCCCGCCGCGAGCGCCGGCGCCAGCTTCCACACCGCCATCAGGATCGGGAAGTTCCACGGAATGATCTGCGCCACCACGCCCAGCGGCTCATGGAAGTGGTACGCCACCGTGTCGTCGTCGATCTCGCCGAGCGACCCCTCCTGTGCGCGGACCGCCCCCGCGAAGTAGCGGAAGTGGTCGATGGCGAGGGGGATGTCGGCGGCCAGGGTCTCCCGGACCGGCTTGCCGTTCTCCCAGCTCTCCGCGACCGCGAGCTTCTCCAGGTTCGCCTCCATCCGGTCGGCGACCTTGAGGAGGATGTCGGCCCGCGCGGTCACCGACGTGCGGCCCCAGGCGGGTGCGGCGGCGTGCGCCGCGTCCAGGGCGCGTTCCACGTCCTCGGCCGTGCCCCGCGCGATCTCCGTGAACGGCTGCCCGTTCACCGGACTCGGGTTCTCGAAGTACTGCCCACGGGCGGGCTCCACGTACTCGCCGCCGATGAAGTGGTCGTACCGCGACTGGTAGGAGACGATCGCGCCTTCGGTGCCGGGCGCTGCGTAACGGGTCATGTGCTCTGCCTCCCGAGGAAGGGCCGCCCGCCGTTGGACGGCTCTCGCGGCGAGCGTAGGGATGGGGAGGTTGCAGATACGTTGCGTACATTGCGCGGTGGACCTGGGCGTGCCCGCCGTACCGTCAGTGCCGCACCGGCCACGGGTACGCGGACTGCTCCGCCTCCAGTTCCGCCAGCCGCGCTTGTATCGGAGCCGTCGGGCGCACGGCGGCCAGCGCCCGCCACGCATCGAGGTCGTCCTCACCCCACGACGCCTGGGCCCAGCACGCCAGCAGGTCGGGGTCGCCGCCGGCGACGAGGGCGGCGCGCAGCCCGTCCGCGAGCCGTCGGCGCAGCCGCACCACCGCCGGGGCCTGGGAACCGGGCAGCAACGGCCCGGCGTACGCCGTCACAGCCGCCGTGATCGCACCGGCAGCGAGTCTGCGCTCCACGACCGAGACATCGGACTCGACCGGAACCGCGAGCCGGTAGGGCCGTGAACCGAGGACCCCGGACCCGAGCAGCCGTCGCAGACGGGCCAGCTCCGCGCGCAGCGTCACCGGTGTCACCGACTCGTCCTCGTACAGCGAGCACAGCAGTTCGTCGCCCGTCAGGCCGTCCGGATGGCGGGACAGCAGCACCAGGAGCTCGCTGTGCCGGCGACTCAGGCGCAGTTTGCGGCCGTCCGCCACGAGGAGGGCCTCGTCCCGCCCCAGAGCGGTCAGCTGCAGGGCGTCGGTGGCGGCCGGTATCGGGGTGAGCAGTGCGAGCTGGGACTCGGCGGCGCGCGCCACGGCCTGCACGAACCCCAGGCTGTGCGGATGCGCCAGACCGTCCCCGCCGGTGATGTCGACGGCACCGAGCAGCCGTCCCGTGCGCGGATCGTGCACCGGAGCCGCCGCGCACGTCCACGGCTGGACGCGCCGGATGAAGTGCTCCGCCGCGAAGACCTGCACCGGCCGGTCGAGCGCGACCGCCGTACCCGGGGCGTTCGTGCCCATGGCGGACTCCGCCCACCGCGCGCCCGGCACGAAGTTCATACCGTCCGCCTTCTGCCGGGTGACGGGATGGCCCTCCACCCACAGGAGTCTGCCCTGCGCGTCGCAGACCGCGAGGAGGTGCTCGCCGTCCGAAGCGAACGTGCCCATGAGTTCACGGAACAGGGGCATCACCGGGGCCAACGGGTGCTCCGCCCGATACGACCCGAGGTCTCCGTCGGTGAGTTCCACACAAGC
This sequence comes from Streptomyces liliiviolaceus, assembly GCF_018070025.1. Lineage (NCBI taxonomy): Bacteria > Bacillati > Actinomycetota > Actinomycetes > Kitasatosporales > Streptomycetaceae > Streptomyces > Streptomyces liliiviolaceus. The sequence goes on along the minus strand of NZ_JAGPYQ010000002.1, from coordinate 475,406 downwards.
GGAGCCGTCCGGTCCTACCCCGGCCCGCGCCGAACGCCGCCACGAGTCGGCGACCACGGACCGCACCGGTCGCGAGACCGTACCCGCCTCGGTGAACGTCTCGTGGGCGCGGCGCAGCACGCGAACCCGCTCGACGGGGTCGGCGCCCGGATTGAGGGCCACCCATGGATCGGTCAACCCGGCCTCCCGCAAAGCGATGGGACTGGACATGAGGGGACTGGACATGCTGGGCGCTGGACGGGCCGGGCACTGGAGGTGCTCGACCTGGACGTGATGCGGCTTGGGACATCGTCACTCGGGCGGCGGACGCGGACAAGCATCCGTGACTCCTCGGCCTCGCTCGGTCAGGCGAAGTTGACGAGTCTGATGTAGCGGGTCCAGTCCCAGTTCGGGCCCGGGTCGGTGTGGTCGCTGCCCGGTACTTCGTAGTGGGCGAGGATGTGTGAGCGGTCCTTGGGGATCGCGTACTTGGTGCAGATCGCCGCGGTGAGTTTCGCCGACTCCTCGTACAGGGCGTTGGTGAAGTACTCCGGCTTGTCCACCCAGCCCTCGTGCTCGATGCCGATACTGCGGGTGTTGTAGTCCCAGTTCCCCGCGTGCCAGGCGATGTCGCGCTCGCGCACCATCTGGGCGATGTGGCCGTCGGCGGACCTGACGACGTAGTGCGCGGACACCTGTTTCTTCGGGTTCTGGAAGATGGCGAGCGTGTTCGCGTACGTCTCCTGTGTGACGTGGATGACGACGAAGTCGACGGGGTGGCTCGTCGGGCGGTTGGCCACCGTGTAGTTGGACGTGCTGGCCGGCGACCACTCGGACTGCGGGTAGTCGAGGCCTCGCGGCGCCGCGCCCGCCCGAGGGGTGGGGAGCAGCGCGGTGGAGAACGTGGCGAGGGCCGCGCTCTGGAGCAGACGCCGCCGGCTGGGCAGGGCGGCTGGCAGGTACTTGGCTCGGTCCACGGGTTTCCTCTCGGAGAGACGAGTCGGAGATACGAGTCGGAGAGACGACGTGCTCGGCGGGGCGGGACACGCACGAGCCTCGGGACGACGACGGTTGGAACAGACGGTGGATGCGGTTCAGGCGTCGGAGGCGCTTCAGAAGGTGGATGTGGTTCAGAAGGTGGTTGCGGTTCACGCGTCAGATGCGGTTCGGGCGTCGGATGTGGTGCAGACCGTGGGGACAGGGCTCAACGAGTCAGCGCCGCGCCGGTTTCGTGCACGAACTCGTGGTCGCGCCGTCCTCACGTGAAACACGGTACGGGTCTTGCCGGTTGGGGAGGAGAGGCCTGCCCGGGTCCGTGGACAGCACCGTGACTGTGGACAACTCGGCCACCCGAAAGGGTGATTGCCGCCCCCGCGACCCGTCCCCGCGACCCGTCTCCGCCCCCGCGACCTGCCCAGGCGTCGGGCCCTACGCCCCGCCGCCCACCGCCGCCGGATCGTCGAGCACGGCCCGCACGACGGAGTGCGCGGCGCCCAGCAGCGGACCTTCCGGGCCGAGCCGGGAGACCGACACCGCGCAGGCGGGACCCGCCGTCCTGCGGGCCAGCTCCCGCTCCAGCGAAGGCAGCAGCCATGGCGCGAGACCGGACAGCGCCCCGCCCAGCACGACGGCCTCCGGGTCCAGCAGATTGACCGCGCCCGTCAGCGCGATGCCCAGCGCGGTACCGGCGTCGCGCAAGGCACGCCGTACGTTCTTGTCGCCTCCCGCGGCGTGCTCGGCCAGCAGCCCGACCCGGTCCCCGTCCGGTTCCAGGCCGGCCGCGCGCAGCACGGCCTCCTCGCCGGCGTACTGCTCAAGACAGCCGCGCCCGCCGCAGGCGCACGCGGGTCCCTCGGGGCGTACCGGCACATGCCCCAACTCGCCCGCGAAACCACGCGTCCCGCGCAGCAGCCGCCCGTCCACGACCACGGCTCCACCGATGCCGATCTCCGCGGAGACATGCAGAAAGTCGCGCGGTGCCTCCTCGTTGAGCCAGAGTTCGGCGAGCCCGCCGAAGTTCGCCTCGTTGTCGACGGTCAGTGGCAGTACGTCCGGCAGCAGGGGAGCGAGGTCCGTGTCGAGCCAGCCGAGGTTCGGGGCGCGCACCACGGTCCGGGCGTCACGCGCCACCAGACCGGGTACGGCGACGGCGAGACCCGCGGGCCACAGCCCCTCCCGGCCCGCCTCGGCGACGATCTGGCGTACCAGCGCCGTCAGTTCACCCAGTACGGGCTCGGGAGCGCGACCGCGGTTGGTGCCGTGCCGCACCACCCGCGCGCGCACCTTGCCCCGCAGATCGACCGCGCACACGGCGAGATGGTCGACGCCGATCTCCGCACCGATCCCCGCCGGACCGCGTCCGCTCAGGGCCAGCGCCGAACCGGGCCGCCCCACCCGCCCCGGCCGCTCGGGGCCCAGTTCGTCGAGGAGCCCGGAGCGGATCAGCTCGTCCACGAGGGTCGACACGGCCGCCCGCGTCAGCCCGATCCGCGAGGCGACGGCGGCACGCGAGAGCGGCCCCTCGGCGTTCACGGTGTGCAGCACCCGTGCGAGGTTGCGGCGGCGCATGCCCTGTTGGGTATCGGGCAGTCGCCGGCCGGGACTGCTGGGGTGGGCCTCGTGGAGCGGTGCGGTCATCTGCCTGAGTCGGTCCTCGTCCGGCCGGTCCCCTGAGGGCTGTCCTGTCCGTGCTGGCGCCCCGGGGAGCCGGCGGCGACCGGCCGCGCTCCCCGGAGGCGAAGCCGTCAGCGCTGATCGGCCTCCCGCTCCAGCAGCGGGGCCGCGTCGGAGATTACCCCGGCGATCCGCGCGAGCGCCGCCTCGTCCCGTTCCCCGGCGTCGAGGATCGGCCCGCGCGCCGTGTTCCATCGCCGGGCCACCGCCGCCGGATCCTCGCCGGTCAACACTCCCGCGGCCTGCGCGGCCGCGCCGAGCGCGACCAGCTCCTTGGCCTCGGGCACCTGCACGGCACGTCCCGAAAGCCGTCGTACGGTCTCCTGCCAGGCCTTGCCGCGGGCGCCCCCGCCGATGAGCAGGAGCGGCGCCGAACGGTCCGCGTCCTCGTCGAGCACCAGGTCGAGCGCGCCGAGCAGCGAGTGGACCGCCCCGTCGTACGCGGCCTGGAGCAGCTGGCCCCTCGTGGTGTCGTGCCGCAGCCCGTGCAGCAGGCCCGAGGCGTGCGGCAGGGCCGGAGTGCGCTCGCCGTCCAGGTAGGGGAGCAGCGTCACGCTCGTACCCGGCTCGACGGCCTCGCGGTCTATACCTAGGAGGGCCGCGACTCGGTCCACCGCGAGCGTGCAGTTGAGGGTGCAGGCCAGCGGCAGCCAGTCGCCCCGCGCGTCGGCGAAACCCGCCACGGTGCCGGTGGGGTCGGCGGGCCGCCTCGTCGACACCGCGTACACCGTGCCGGACGTGCCGAGGCTGAGCACAGCGGTGCCCGGGCGCAGGCCGAGGCCCAGCGCGGCAGCGGCGTTGTCACCGGTGCCGGGGGCGACCAGCGTGCCCTTGGCGAAGGGCAGGTCATCGGAGTCGCGGACGGTTCCGACGACCTCGCCGGGCCGGACCACCCGGGGCAGCAGGGCGGGGTCGAGCCCCACGTGGCCGAGGACCTCCTCGTCGTACGCCTCCGTCCCGGACGCCCACCAGCCCGTACCCGAGGCGTCGCCACGGTCGGTCGTGCCCAGCCCGGTGAGGAGCCCGGTGAGGTAGTCGTGGGGCAGCCGCACCGACGCGGTGGCGCGGACGGACTCGGGCTCGTGCTCGGCGAGCCACGCCCATTTGGTGACGGTGATGGACGGACCCGGGACGCTGCCGGTGCGCTCGGCCCACGCCTTGGGCCCGCCCAGCTCCTCCACGAGGCGGCCGGCCTGCGGCGCCGACCGCACGTCGTTCCACAGGAGGGCGGGGCGCACCGGGGCGCCCTGCGCGTCGAGGGTGACGAGCCCGTGCTGCTGACCGGCGACGGACACCGCCGCCGCCTCGCGTGCCGCGTCCCCGCACTGGTGCAGCGCCTCGCGCAGCGCGTCCCACCACTGGAGCGGATCGCTCTCGCGGCCCGCTCCGGAGGACACGGTGTGCGGCGCCTGACCGCTGGCCACCACTTCGCCGGTGGCCACGTCCACGACGAGTGCCTTGGTGGATTGGGTGGACGTGTCCACGCCGACGACGAGCGGACCCTCGGCTGCTGACATCGAGCTCTCCCTCTTCCGCGGCTCCGCGGGGTCTGACCTGGTGTTGTCGGGTTCCGTCCGGGTCGTCACAGCCCTGATTTCGCCCGCTGTCCCTCTTCCGGGACAACTAGTCCCTTCCCAGAGATGCCTCCGCATACTAATTTGTTAAGCGCCATGACGAAATAGTCGGAGCAAGCAAGGAGCCGCGGCATGAACTACCAGCCCACCCCCGAGGACAGGTTCACCTTCGGCCTGTGGACCGTCGGCTGGCAGGGAAGGGACCCGTTCGGCGACGCCACCCGGGCCGCCCTCGACCCGGTCGAATCGGTACAGCGCCTGTCGGAACTCGGCGCCCACGGAGTGACCTTCCACGACGACGACCTGATCCCCTTCGGCTCCTCGGAGACCGAGCGCGAGTCCCACATCAAGCGCTTCCGGCAGGCTCTCGACGCGACCGGTATGGCCGTGCCGATGGCCACCACGAACCTCTTCACGCACCCCGTCTTCAAGGACGGCGCCTTCACCGCCAACGACCGCGACGTGCGCCGCTACGCGCTGCGCAAGACGATCCGCAACATCGACCTGGCGGTCGAGCTGGGCGCCCAGACCTACGTGGCCTGGGGCGGCCGTGAGGGCGCCGAGTCCGGCGCCGCGAAGGACGTCCGCGTCGCACTCGACCGCATGAAGGAGGCCTTCGACCTCCTCGGCGAGTACGTCACCTCCCAGGGCTACGATCTGCGCTTCGCGATCGAGCCCAAGCCGAACGAGCCCCGCGGCGACATCCTCCTGCCGACCGTCGGTCACGCGCTGGCCTTCATCGAGCGCCTCGAACGCCCGGAGCTGTACGGCGTCAACCCCGAAGTGGGCCACGAGCAGATGGCCGGGCTGAACTTCACGCACGGCATCGCCCAGGCCCTGTGGGCGGGCAAGCTCTTCCACATCGACCTCAACGGCCAGTCCGGCATCAAGTACGACCAGGACCTGCGCTTCGGAGCGGGCGATCTGCGCTCCGCCTTCTGGCTGGTCGACCTCCTGGAGACGGCCGGTTACGCCGGTCCGAGGCACTTCGACTTCAAGCCGCCGCGGACCGAGGACTACGACGGCGTGTGGGACTCGGCCGCGGGCTGCATGCGCAACTACCTGATCCTGAAGGAGCGGACCGCAGCCTTCCGGGCCGACCCCGAGGTCCAGGAAGCCCTGCGGGCCTCGCGCCTGGACGAACTCGCGCAGCCCACCGCCGCGGACGGCCTCCAGGCGCTGCTCGCTGACAGCTCCTCCTTCGAGGGCTTCGACGCCGAGGCGGCCGCCGCGCGCGGGATGGCCTTCGAGCGTCTCGACCAGCTGGCCATGGACCACCTGCTGGGCGCCCGCGGCTGATCGCGTAAGCGGCCGACGAACGACCTCTGCCCCTGCGCGGAAGTGTCCGGAACCATGCGCTCCACGGCATGAGCCCGTGACAGGTCACGGAGCGGGTTCCGCATGAAGTTCCGCGCAGGGGTCGCTTCGTGACCGGTTCGAGGCGACTCTTGATGGTATGGCCACGCCGCCCTTACCGCCCGAGCCTCCTCGGCCGCCGGACAACACGCCGCCCTACGGTGGTGGCGGGTACGGCCCTCCGCCCGGAGGCTTCCGCCCTCCTCCTGACGGTTACGGGCCACCGCCCGGAGGCGGCGATCCGCCGTGGAGCGGCGGGGGAGGGGGCGGCTGGCAACCGCCTCCCCCGTCATCGCCGCCACCCGGGCCGCCAGGTGGCCCCGCCGGACGCCGCAGGACGCTCCTGATCCTGCTGGCCGTGATCCTGGGCATCGGCGCGGTGTCCGCGATCGCCCTGGTGGTCACCAGTGGTGACGGCTCGTCGGACAAGAAGCCGCCTACGGAGAGCAGTTCCACCAAGGGCCGGTTGCCGTCGCCCTCACTGAGCATTCCGTCGCGGATCCCGAGCGAACTGCCGTCCTCCCTGCCCTCCGGTGTGCCGTCCGAACTGCCCAGCGGTGTGGAGTCGCTCCTCCCGTCCCTCGCGAGCGACGAAGTGCCCTACTACATGCTGCGGACCGGCGACTGCTTCGACGTCGACGGCAGCCGGCCGGGCCAGGCGGTGAAGCGTCCGTGCGACCGGAAGCACGACGCCGAGGTCGTGACGGTGACCGAACTGGAAGGCGCGTACACGACCGATGCCGCCCTCAAGAAGGCGGCATCGGGCCTGTGCCGGGAACCCTTGGACAGCAAGGCGGCCAAGCAGCCCGCCGACACCGTCCGCGGCACGCTGGTGCAGTACCCCGACCCGGCGGGATTCAAGATCGGCATCGACAACGTCGCATGCAGTCTCGCCGCCGACGGGGCCGACGGGAACCGCAAGCTCACCAAGCCGTTGAGGTGAACCACGCGCGCGTGGCAGGTGCGGCCACGCCATGAGTGGCCGCAGCGCTTCACGCGCATGTGACCGGAGCGCTTCACGCGCGCGTGGAGGACGAAAACGCCGAGCGGAGCCGTCCGTTCAGATCCCGTGCGGCAGGCGGACGTACGTCACGGTGGTCTCGATCTCGCTGTCCACCAGGCGCCCCTGGGCGTCGAACGCCTCCGCCCCGTCCGTCATCCCGAAGTCGTTGTCGTTGATCAGCGCGAGCGTGTCACGGTCCACGCGCGCGACGCCCTCGATCTTCCCGGGCACCCCCTTCACCTTTCCGAGGTCGACGACAAGACGCTTGCGCAGCACGGGGACACCGGACGCGGCGGGGTCCTCCAACTGCTCAAGGGACGGCGACGTCGTACTGTCGTCCCACCTGTCCCCGAGGATGTCCGCACCGCGGCTCAGCTTCACGACCTGCAACCGGGCGGCCTTGTCGGTGCGCTCCTCGACCAGCAGCTCGTCGCGGCCCACGGCCACCACGGACGAGATCTTCAGCTCGGAGGTGTCGTCCTCGCCCGGGTCGACCGTGCCCACCGGGTCGAACCGGTACGCGTACTCGGCGGTGACGGCCCGCTTCTTCGGCGAGAAGCGCAGCAGACGCGCGGTCAAGGACTCCTCGCCCGCGTCGGTGTCCGGCAGGGACAGCGGGCTCTGCACGGCCAGCACCAGGTCGCCGCCCGGGAGCTGGGCGAGCCCTTCGAAGCCGCGGTTGATCTTCCGGTGCAGCAGGACCGCGGGCAGCGCCTCGACCACCGGATAACCGGCGCCGGTCAGGTTCAGCCCCTTCGGGACGTACCGGGTGAGCACCTTCCCGCGCGCGGAGACGTGGACCAACGAGGGCCCGTACTCGTCGACGATCCAGAAACTGCCGTCCGCGGAGCGCACGATCCCTTCGGTGTCCAGCCCGTTCGGGTCGTACGAGAGCGGCGTCTTCGCGTCGTAGGAGTACGGGGCCTCGTCGCGTGCCCGCTGGTTGGGAAGGCCGGTGACGGGCTTGCCCGAACCGGTGGTTATCGGAATGGCGTCCAGCACCTTCACCGACGTGCCGGACACCCGGATCTTCACGATCGCAGGGTCGAAGCCGGGCACGGGAAACGTACGGCGCTTGACGCCGTCCACCTTGATCTGGCCGTTGGGACCACGGTCGGTGACGGTCCAGAACTCTCCTTTGCGGCCCGCGGGGTAGATGTCGCTCCCGATGCCGCCGAGGTCCACACCCCGGTCGTCGGCCACCGTGCCCGGCAGCAGCCCGTTGCTGAACGTGCCCAGAGGGAGATCGCCGAGCGTCGCGGATCCAGTGACCCGTGCGTCCCGCGAGGGCGCGCCGACCGCGGGACCCGCCACCACGAGAGCGGCCAGCACGGCGAGCGGCACTCCCGTGGCGACGGAACGGTGGACACGGCGCCGGCCTGCGGCGTACGGGGACATGGGGCCTCCTGGTGCACAAGTTCGATGACTGTCGCCAGATTTCGCCCTCGCGTCGAACGCCGTACGACCGCTGGATGAACGCCGGGCGTCCAGCGTTCATCCGGTGAACGCGGGCGACGCCTCGGCTGTCCCGCGATCCTGGCCCCGCCTGCCCCGCCTGCCCCGCCTGCCCCGCCTGCCCCGCCTGCCCCGCCTGCCCCGCGACCGGTGTTGGTCCCGGTCTTCGGCCAGGTGTCACTCCAGCCCGTCGGCCAGGGCCAGGGCCGTCGCCGGGTCCTGGGAGGCCGGGCCGACGGGAGCCCAGCGGCCCCGTTCCTTGCGGAACGGCCACCAGCGTCCGTCCGGCCCCAGCCGGAGCTGGCTCTGTCCGCCGACTACGGTCCAGCGACTCCGGGACGCGCGCAGGACGGGCCGCTCGCCCTCCTCCCAGGCCGACTCCAGAGCGGCACGCGCGCGTGCGAGCGTTTCCGCCTCCGCCGGCCGGTCCGTCTCCAGTACGTCGAGAGCGGCCGCACCCCCGTACTCCCAGGAGCGGACCGCGAGCGCCAGGCCTTCGCGGTCGCGCCCCGAGCCCTCGGCGAGCCGGGCGGCCACCGGGACCTCGGGACCGCCCGAGGCCAGCCGCACGGCATCCTGCGCGGCCGTCAGTTCGGCCTCGGCGACGCGCTGTTCGTGGCCCGCCCTGAGCGCGTCGACAAGCAGCCGGTGCGCCTCGCCGGCGGCCCGCGCCGCCAGGAACTCCAGGGCGGACGGATCGACACCGGGCGCGGGCTCGGTCTCCGTGTCCAGCGACGGCGGCAGGCCCGGTTCCGCGGGCACCTCGGGCGCCTCGGGCAGCGGCGGCAGGATCTCCCCGGCCGCGTACGCCTCGGCGGCGTCCACGCCTGCGTGCGTCTCCTGCCGCACCACGACGGTCTCGGCCTGGGAGACGCTGCGCAGCTGCAACGCGTCGAGGAGTTCGCGCTCGCCGCGCCCGCGCAGGAGGAGCAGCACGAAAGGGTCCTGGTCGAGCAGGCGCGCCACCTGGTAGCAGAGCGCGGCGGTGTGACCGCAGTGGTCCCACGCGTCGCAGCCGCACTCCGCCTCCAGATCACCCAGGCCCGGCAGGAGTTCGACACCGGCGGACGCCGCGTCCTCGACCAGATGGGGCGGCATCTCGCGGTCGAGCAGTGCCGCGATGTGCCCCGCCCGTTCGACCGCCATGCCCAGGAACCGGTCCCACTGCTCCTCGGACAGTTCCGGGAGCAGGACGTCCGCGCGATGAGCCGTGTGGTCGCGGTCGTTGACCACGGCGGTGACGCGCCCGGGGCGTACCGACACGGCGCCCACGGCTCCCGCGCGCGCGAGCCGGCGGCCCGTCTTCAGCTGCTTCAGGTCCAGGGTGGAGTCCTCCAGCGCCTTGAGCCAGGCCTGCCCCCACCAGCTCTGGGCGAAGCCCCGGCCCTGGGCGGGCGGCAGGGCGGCGAAAACGCGCTCCGGAGTGTTCTCGTACGGATCGCTCATCGGGCGCCTCCTCGCAGTTCCACCAGGTCGGCCAGTTGCGCGTCGGTGAGTTCGGTGAGGGCCGACTCCCCGGATCCGAGCACCGCGTCCGCCAACTCCCGCTTGCGCAGCAGCATGTCCGCGATGCGGTCCTCGATCGTCCCCTCGGCGATCAACCGGTGCACCTGCACCGGCCGCGTCTGGCCGATGCGGTACGCGCGGTCGGTGGCCTGGGCCTCGACGGCAGGGTTCCACCAGCGGTCGTAGTGCACGACATGCTCGGCCCGCGTCAGGTTCAGGCCCGTGCCCGCGGCCTTCAACGACAACAGGAAGACGGGTACTTCGCCCTCCTGGAAACGCTCGACCATGGCCTCGCGTTCGGGGACGGGCGTACCTCCGTGCAGGAACTGCGAGTGCACACCGCGCGCGTTGAGATGGCGCTCGATGAGCCGGGCCATGCGCACGTACTGCGTGAAGACCAGAACGCATGCCCCCTCGGAGAGGATGGTGTCGAGCAGTTCGTCCAGCAGCTCCAGTTTTCCGGAGCGCCCGGCGATCTTCGGCCTGTCCTCCTTGAGGTACTGCGCCGGGTGATTGCAGATCTGCTTCAGCCCCGTGAGCAGCTTCACGATCAGTCCGCGCCGCGCCATGCTGTCGGCGCCCGCGATCTCCGCGAGGGTCTCGCGGACCACGGCCTCGTACAGGCCCGCCTGTTCCTTGGAGAGGGATACCGCGCGGTCGGTCTCCGTCTTCGGCGGCAGCTCCGGTGCGATGCCGGGATCGGACTTGCGGCGGCGCAGGAGGAACGGCCGCACGAGCCGGGCGAGCCGGTCCGCCGCCCCCGGATCCTGCCCGCCCTCGACGGCCTTCGCGTACTGGTTGCGGAACGTGCCGAGCCGGCCCAGCAGACCCGGTGTCGTCCAGTCGAGGATCGCCCACAGCTCGGAGAGGTTGTTCTCCACCGGCGTGCCGGTGAGCGCCACACGCGCGCGTGCGTCGATCTTCCGCAACTGCCGGGCCGTGTCCGAGTACGGGTTCTTCACGTGCTGTGCCTCGTCCGCGACGACCATGCCCCAGGAAGCGTCCGCCAGGCGCGCCGTGTCGAGGCGCATGGTGCCGTAGGTCGTGAGGACGAACTCGCCGTCGGCCAGGTCCTCCAGGCTCCGCCGGGCCCCGTGGAAGCGGCGGACGGGGGTGCCGGGAGCGAACCTCTCGATCTCGCGCTGCCAGTTGCCCATCAGGGACGTCGGACAGACGACGAGGGTGGGACCCGCCGCGGACTCGTCGGTCTGCCGGTGCAGATGCAGCGCGATGAGGGTGATCGTCTTGCCGAGGCCCATGTCGTCCGCGAGACAGCCGCCCAGCCCCAAGGACGTCATCCGGGCCAGCCAGTTGAGCCCGCGGAGCTGGTAGTCGCGCAGCGTCGCGGCCAGCGCGGGCGGCTGTCCGACCGGCTCCTGCCCCTCCGGATCCGACAAATGGTCCCGCAGCGTCGCCAGCCACCCCGTGGGCCGTACGTCGACCCGGCGCCCGTCGACCTCCGTGGAGCCCGTGAGAACGGCGCTCAGCGCGTCGACGGGCGTCAGCTTGCGGTCCTGCTGGGTACGGGCGCGACGCACCTCCTGCGGATCGACGAGGACCCACTGGTCGCGCAGCCGCACCATCGGGCGGTTCGCCTCGGCGAGCTGGTCCAGTTCCTGGCGCGTCAGCTGCTGGTCGCCCAGTGCGAACCACCAGGAGAACGTCAGAAGAGCGTCGGCCGACAGGAAGGAGGGCGTGTCCGAGGCCGGGCCGCCGCCGGCCTGCTCGTCGTCCGGTGGGCCGATGACCGCGCGGGCCGTCAGCTTGTGCGCCAGTTCCCTGGGCCAGTGCACCTCCACACCGGCGGCCGAGAGCGATCGCGCCCCCTCACCCAGGAGTTCGGTGACCTCCTCGTCGGCGAGTTCGACCGCGTCGGGCACGGTCGCCGACAGCAGCGGCGTGAGCGGTGCCCAGGCCCGGGCCGCGCGGCGCAGCGCGAGCAGGGCGTCCATCCGCGCGCGCGGGCCGAAGGCCGGAGCCGACCCGCTCCACACCTCGGCCGCGTCCGCCAGCAGGGCCGGGTCGCTGACACTGTGCAGTTGCAGCACCGCACGGAACGGCAACCGGTTCTCGTCCGACACGGCCGACGCGAGCCCCGGCACCTCGACGCGCAGGGAGATCCGTACGCCGGCGTCGTGGCCAGCCGCGACATCGGCCGCCCACGCGCGATGCTCGGGCACCTGCTGCGGCTCGGCGGCGGCGAAGGCCGGGCCGCCCGCGGCGAGTGCCGCCGCGGGGGAGCGGGGGAGGGTGTCGGCGACGGCGTCCAGGAAGGCCCGCAGCAGCCACTCCGGATCGGGCAGTCGCAGCGGTTCGGTCGTGTCGACGGGCACCGCGTGGGCGTGCGGTGGCATCGCGGCGGCCAGCTCACGGATCCGCTCCAGGTCCCGCGAGCCCAGGGGGCCCGCGCGCCACGCGTCGTGGTCACCGGAGCTCAGACCGGGCAGCAGCAGTCCGCGCGCGGCGAACTGCAGCGCCAGTACGGCGGCGGCACCCCAGAAAGCGGTCGAACCGTGGGCACGTGCGGCGGCACGCGCGCGCGTGAGGACCGGGAGAGCCGTCCGCACCGGCAGGACGACGGCCGACACCCTCACCAACTCGACCCCGCCCTCGCAGGGAAGGACGACGGACAGCTCCTCCAGGGAGCCGTGCCCGAAGCCTGAACCGGAGTCGTGATCGGAACCGGAGTCGGATCCGTGACCGGTGCCGAATCCGTAACCGGCGGAACCGATGACCGGAGGTTCCTCGCCGTCGGGCAGCCAGAAGGCGACGCTGCCCGTGCGGGCCGGATCGGCGGGGACGAAGACAGCGCAGCAGCGCGCCAGTTCGGAGATCTCGGAGGGAGTGGGGGCAGGAATCCTCTGCACAGGGATGAGCGTGTTCCTCAATTTTGACTACCGGGGGTGGAGGTCGCCGAGGGTACAGCGCGGGACGGAATAAACCAAGTGTCCGACCTGTGATGCCAATCACTTCTCGCCAGGGGTGCTGTCGGGCCCATCCCGTGCCGCGTACGTGACCTTTCTGCTGAGCGCAGTACCGTGAGGTCGCAGAACTCCTCAGGGCCTAGTAGGGGGCGCACCTCAGGGTCGTATCAGGGTCGCGGTCCGGAACCGCCGGGAGCGCGAGTCCGTTCTCAGAACAGAGAGCGGCAGTGGCCGCGAAGGAGGCTACGCACATGTCAAGGAACGCGAAGATAGCCGCAGGCGGTGTCGCGGTCGGCATCATCCTGCTCTTCTGGCTGCCCTGGTGGGCGGCCCTGCTGATCGTCCTGGGGGTTCCCGCGGCGGCGTATCTGACGCTGGACCCCTCACAGCGGCGCAGGCTGCGCCGTGTCGGCCGCAAGGAACTCGGCCGCTGAGACAGACACCACCCGCTCGATCAGTTCCTCTTCAGGCACTTCCTTTTCGGACACTTCCTCTTGGTCGGCTCCTTTGCGGAGCACAGGAGCCGACCTCACCGCCGCTCGTGGGCCCGCCGATGTGCGGGACCACGAGCGGCGCCCGTCCTGTCGGCTTACTGCTGTGGCCTGCCGGTTCAGTTCGGGCGTACGGCCATCTTGTCCAAGGCCTCCAGAAGGCCGGGCAGTTCGGGCCCGCGGCCGACCGGAAGGATCTCGCCCGGTTTCTCGTCCAGCAGGACGAAGGCGATGTCGTCGGTCCGTGCCACCAACGACCAGCCGGGACCGTCGGCGCGCAGCGTCCGCGCGTCCCCCGGGGCGAAGGACGAGCGCACACGGCCGAGCGGCGGAGGAGTGTCCACATAGGAGTGTGCTTCGGAGAGAACGCGCTGGACGCCGGTGAGCGGAGCCCGCCCGCCGTCCCCGTCACCGCGGTTCTCGTCCTCACGGTCCGCGCCGGTCCGGGCGGTGCCGCCACCGGGAACGGGCTTCTCGTCCGTCGAAGCGGCGAATTCGGTCTCGTCGATCTGCTCACGCCAGGCGGCCCACTGCGCCGCGATCTCGTCCGCGCCGAGGCGCCGCTGGGCCGCACCCCAGGCCGACGCGTCCGGCGGACACAGTGGCGCCTGCTCCGCGATGTCGGGTGCGGGATCGTGCGGGGCGGGCACACCGGGCGCCGCGACCGCCACGGCCAGCGGCCACCCGGGCAGCGCGGCCACCATCGAGCGTTCGTCCGGCGACAGGTCGTACTCCATGCCGCAGTCCCAGGAAGCGATGGCGACGGCCACCAGCGAGACGTCGTCGATCACGACGGTCCATCGCGCGCCGTCGCCGTCCTGCCCCAGCACCAGGCCGTATCCGTCGGCGAGAGGAGCGAGACCGAGCGCGGTGCAGGCTTCCGGGTAGTCGTCGCCCAGCACGCTGGGGAACTGCGCCGGCGTCAAGAGCACCGCCGTCAGCACATACAGTGCGTCGTCGTCCCCGACGGCGACGGCCTCATCGTCCGTTTCGGTCATCCCAGCCTCCCCTCGCAACATCCGTCGGCGCACCCTAATGCGCGCCGGGGCCGTTGTCACGGGGCCGGAACACGCGGGGACCTGGCCTCATGCTCCAGAACGCGGTCGAAGCGACCGCCTGCGGTCGCGCTGATTCCGCTTACGCCGCCGTCAGGCGACCGGCAGACCGAGGAGTGTTCGGGCCACCGCGGTGGGCGACTCGTCGCGTTCTCGCGCGAGCGCGATGACGGCCCGGCACGCCAGCTCGTTCACACCGAACGAAAGAGCTTCCGGCGACACCCAGGCCGCGGCCTCGTCGACCCCGTCCTGGTCGTCCTCGACACCTGCCGCCACATAGGCCGCCGCGGCCTCGAACAGGTTGTGGGTCTGCTTCTTCGGACGAGACTCGGCCGATGGCGCGGGGTCCCCGGACTCAGCCGACCGTGGACGTGAAAAGAGCTTCCGGAATCGAGCCATCGTGCCGGACATTCGGGCCGCCTTCCCCCGCGTACTGCTTCTTCGGTCATCGCCCATCTGTCTCTGCTCAACGTAGAGTTGAAAGTTCGACACCAGAAGGGGGCGGTGTCGTGAACCCTTACCGAACGCCCTCGTCGAGCGAGCCGATCATGGATCGCAGCCGTCGCAGCCGTCGCAACCACGCCGACCCGGCCCGCTCCTGCCCGTCTCCGGCCGATTAGGCGAACAGGGCGGTCCTGGGCGGCGTCTCAGGGGCGGCGCACGGCCAGAGCGAGGAAACGGGCGTCCTCGTCGACGTACGACGTCATGTGCCAGCCGGAGGCGGACAGGAGCGGGCCGAGGTTGGCCTCCGCCCGCAGATCGTCCGGGGTGATCCGCCGTCCCTGGCGCGCGGCGAGCGCGGCCCGGCCGATCGGGTGGAAGAGCGCCAGGACCCCGCCGGGCCGTACGACCCGCGCCAGTTCCCGCAGATTCTCGGTGGGGTTCGGAAGATGCGCGATGAGCCCGGCCGCGAAGACGGCATGGAGCGACTCCGTACGCAGCGGCAGGCGTGACACGTCGGCGAGGAGCAACTGCCCTGCCCGGTCACGGCCTGCCCGTACCGCCGCCTCCAGCATCGCCGGCGTCAGGTCCGCGCCGAGGACCGCCCCTGAGGGCCCCACGGCGTCCCTGAGGGCCGGCAGAGCCCGTCCCGTGCCGCAACCCGCGTCGAGCACGCGGTCGCCCTTTCTCAGTCCCAGTTCGGAGACGGCCGCCGCGTACGCCGGGCCGTCGTCGGGGAACCGGTCGTCCCAGCCGGCCGCGCGGGCCGAGAAGAACTCCTGGACATGCGTGTGGTCGTCGCTCATGCACCGCATGGTCTCGCATCGCACGACGAGCGACACGATCGAACGGCGACACGAAACACGAGGCTGCGCACACGTTCGAGCATGACGCGATCGTTCCCCCGCACCTCTGCGCCATATTCCAACAGCTTCCGAAACGCGCTCCCTCTGCGCGCTCCGGGCCGGACTAGCGTCCCGGAGCCATGGGACACCTGGACCACGCCGCCTTCGGCTGGCTGACCTCCGTGCTGTCGTACGCCATGGCGTGCATCGGCGCCGCCCTCGGGCTGCGCTGCACGGTCCGCGCGCTCGGCGCCCATGGCCGGTCGCGTCGCAACTGGCTGCTCACCGCGGCCTCCGCGATCGGCACGGGCATCTGGACCATGCACTTCGTGGCGATGCTCGGCTATGGCGTCGACGGCACCGACATCCGCTACAACGTGCCGCTCACCGTGCTCAGCCTGCTGGTCGCGATCACCGTCGTCGGTGCGGGAGTCTTCGCCGTGGGCTACGGCCTGGACCGCGGGCGCTCGCTCGTCCTCGGCGGCCTGACCACCGGGCTGGGTGTGGCGAGCATGCACTACCTGGGCATGGCCGCGCTGCGGCTGCACGGCGAGGTGCGGTACGACCCGCTGCTCGTCGGAGTCTCCGTGGGCATCGCCGTGGTCGCGGCGACCGTCGCACTGTGGGCTGCGCTCAACATCAGCTCGCCGATCGCGGTCGCCGTCGCCTCGCTCGTCATGGGCGGGGCGGCCAGCAGCATGCACTACACCGGGATGGCGGCGGTCCACGTCCATGTCACCCCCTCAGGGGAGGCACTGCCCGGGGCTACGGCGATGCAGTTCGTCTTCCCCCTCGCCGTCGGTCTCGGGTCCTATCTCTTCCTGACGTCGGCGTTCGTCGCGCTCTCCCCGACAGTGGGCGAGCGCGAGGCCTCCGCGTCGGCCCAGCGGCCCGTCGAAAGCGACCGCTCCTCGGCGCCACCTGCGAGTGCCGTCCCCTAGCTCCTGGTAAGGAACCCGGACCGACGACCCGACAAGGCGCGCCCACCGAACCACTTCGAGCGAGAAGGCCATGCGTACATCCCGAAGGACCCCGACAGACGGTGCGCAGCCGTCGACGGCCGAGGTACGGGGCCGTCGCGCGCATGCCGGACCGCCGGCCGACGAAGACTCCGGCCGGGAGGAAACCGACGACACGGAACCGAGGGGCGCGCCCACGCGCGCGAGGAGCTGGAATCCGCGGCCCCGTACCGTGCGAGCGAAGGTCGTCTGCCTGCTCATGGTCCCGGTTGTCTCCCTGCTGGCCCTCTGGGCACACGCCACCGTCACCACGGCCCAGGACGTCGCACGGCTGCGGCAGTTGCAGCGCGTGGACTCCGAAGTGCGCGCCCCGGTAGCAGCGACCGTCATCGCGCTCCAGGACGAGCGCGCGGCAGCCGTCCGCTACGCCACGCGCCCCTCGGCCGACCGGGAGCGCGCCCTCAAGAAGCTGGCGGCGCGCACCGACCGGACCGTGTCGGAACTCCGCCTCGGACAGGGCAGCACCGTCGCCGACAGCGAGGAACTGCCCGCCGCGGTGGCCGTACGCCTCGAAACCTTCGTGACAGGCGCCGAACAACTCCACTCCCCGCGGACCGCCCTACTCGACCGCACGACCGGCTGGTACGAGACATACAGGCGGTACACCGGGACCATCGCCACGGCCTTCGGGGTGGGCGGAGCGCTCACCGGCATCCAGGACGCGGAAATCGGCTCCGACGCGCGCGTACTGCTTGAGTTCTCCCGCGCGGGGGAGGCCCTGGCGCAGGAGGACGCGGTACTCGCCGGTGCCCGCCTCGAAGGGACCCTCGACGGACAGCGGCTGCGACTGTTCACCGGCGCCGTCGACACGCGCAGGCTGCTCACCGACTCCGCTGCCGTCGATCTCCGCGAACCCGAACGAGCCGCCTGGCAGGCCCTCACGGAGGGTGCCGCGTACGCCGACATGACGGCCGTCGAGGACGGGGTGCTCACCGCCCCGCCCGGCGCGACGGCCCTCCAAGCCCTGCCCGGGGAGACCTGGAACGCCGCCCACGCGCGCGTGCAGGACGACATGCGGTCCATCGAGGCGGACGCCGGCCGCGACGTCGCGGACCGGGCCGACCCCCTCCGCCGCGGTCTGCTCTCGCCCGCGGGCGCCGCGGTCCTCCTGGGGCTCGCGGCCATGGCCGCCTCATTGATCATCTCCGTACGCATCGGACGCGGCCTCGTCGTCGAACTGGTGACCCTGCGCAACAGCGCCCTGGAGATCGCCCGGCGCAAACTGCCGAACGCCATGCGGAGACTGCGGGCCGGAGAGGAGATCGACGTCCGTGCAGAGGCCCCGCCGGGGCGGCCCGCCGAGGACGAGGCGGGGCAGGTCGCGGAAGCACTGACCACCGTGCACCGCGCAGCCCTGCACGCGGCCGTCGAACGCGCGGAACTGGCCGGCGGCATCTCCGGCGTCTTCGTCAATCTCGCCCGCCGCAGCCAGGTTCTCGTCCACCGCCAACTCAGGCTGCTGGACAGCATGGAGCGGCGCTCCGAGGACCCGAAAGAACTGAGCGACCTCTTCCGGCTCGACCACCTCACCACACGGATGCGACGCCACGCGGAGAGCCTGATCATCCTCTCGGGAGCGGCCCCCGGCCGGGCGTGGCGCATGCCGGTCCCCCTGACGAACGTGGTGCGCGCAGCCGTCTCCGAAATCGAGGACTACGCGCGCGTGGAGGTACGACAGCTTTCGGAGACCCTGGTCGTCGGAGCGGCGATCGCCGACCTCACGCATCTGCTGGCCGAGATCGTCGAGAACGCCGCCCAGTTCTCCCCGCCCCACACCGGAGTGCGGGTCACCGGCGAACCGGTCGGCAACGGATACGCCTTGGAGGTCGAGGACCGGGGGCTGGGCATGGGCAAGGAGACCCTCGCCGAGACCAATCGCCGCATCGGGCAGTCCCAGGCACTCGACCTGTTCGACAGCGACCGGCTCGGCCTCTTCGTGGTGAGCAGGCTCGCCGCCCGCCAGGGCATCAAGGTGCACCTGCGGACCTCGCCCTACGGAGGTACCACCGCGGTGATCCTCCTGCCCGTCGCGCTGTTGCACACGAGCACGGAGGAACGTTCCGGTACGCGTCGCGTGAGGGCCGAGGAGCCTGTGGGACGGCCTCCCGGACGAACTGCCGGACGGCCGGCGGAACAGCCCGTCGATCGAGCCCCCGGACGGACCGCCGGACGCGAGTACGCGCGCGTGCCCGGCCCCCTGTCTCGGCGGAAATCCGTGGGCCCCGCCCCACGACAGGAGTCAGTGGAAGCCCACATCCGACAGGAGTCGGTGGAGGCCCACATCGAACGACCCGCACTCGTCTCGCCCGTAGCCGCCCCGGCGGAGGCGTCGGCGGACGGCTCGCACGCCGGACCCCCGCCCGAGGTGATCACTCTGCGCCTGCACCGTTCCTCCGACGACGACGCGCCGTCCGACGTGCCCGACGGACTCCCGCGGCGCGTACGTCAGGCCAGCCTCGCCCCGCAACTGCGTGAAGGACGCGCCGAAGAGCCCGCGAACCCGGCACGTCACCGGGACGACGCCGAGCGCACCCCCGAAGCGGTACGGGACCGGATGACGGCCTACCGCGCCGGGTGGGCCCGCGGCGGCGGCCGTTCCCCCGGTCTCCGCACCACGTCCGGCCCCGCAGGGGGCAGAGACAGCAGCGAAGGAGACCTCGCATGATCCAGGATCCGGATACGGGGACCGCGGAACGGTCCGGCGAACTCGACTGGCTGCTGGACGACCTGGTGCTGCGGATCGCCGAGGTGAGGCATGCAGTCGTGCTCTCCGACGACGGGCTCGCGGTGGGCGCCTCCACCGGTCTCGGACGCGAGGACGCGGAGCATCTCGCTGCGGTCTCCTCCGGTTTCCACAGCCTGGCCAAAGGCGCGGGCCGTCACTTCGGCGCGGGCGGAGTACGCCAGACGATGGTGGAGATGGACGACGGCTTCCTGTTCGTGGTGGCCGCCGGAGACGGGTCCTGCCTCGCCGTCCTGAGCGGCGTGACGGCCGACATCGGCCTGATCGCCTACGAGATGGCACGCCTGGTCAGACGGGTGGGCGAGCATCTCCACTCGGCTCCCCGCGAAGGCTCCCGTCCGCCCGCGGCCGGGTGAGCGGGGGCCGGAGGCCATGACCGAGGAACGGGCAGCCGTCCCCGAGCAACCGGGCAGCCAGTGGTACGACAGCGAGGCCGGACCGCTCGTCCGCCCGCACACCTGCCCGACGAGCGCATCCTGCGCGAGGTCGTCGACGGACTGAGGGCTCTGTAGACGTCGACCGATCCCCGCGAAACCGAGAGAAGTGAGCGATGGCCCCTGAACACTCCGATGCCACCAGCGGTGAGACGGCCGCCCTGGCACTGAAGATCCTCGTCGCCGGCGGCTTCGGCGTCGGCAAGACCACCCTGGTGGGCGCGGTCAGCGAGATCAGACCGCTGCGCACCGAGGAACTGCTCAGTGAGGCTGGCCGGTCGGTGGACGACACCGGCGGCGTGGACCGGAAGGTGACGACGACCGTCGCCATGGACTTCGGGCGCATCACCATCAGGTCCGGGCTGTCGCTCCACCTGTTCGGAACGCCAGGCCAGGACAGATTCTGGTTCCTGTGGGACGAACTGGCGCAAGGAGCCCTGGGCGCCGTCGTCCTGGCGGACACCCGCCGGCTTGAGGACTGCTTCCCGGCGGTGGACTACTTCGAACACCGGCACATCCCCTTCGTGGTGGCGGTCAACTGCTTCACCGACGCACGCACGTACGGCGCCCACGAAGTGTCACGGGCCCTCGACCTCGACCGGGGAACCCCCGTGGTGCTCTGCGACGCCCGTGACCGCGACTCGGGAAAGGAAGTGCTGGTACGTCTCGTCGAGTACGCCGGGCGGATGCACACCGCCCGGCTCCTCGACTCGGTCGGCTGACCGACCGGGTCGACTGGAGGACCCGCCCGGCTGACGGATCCGCCCAGCTGATGGATCGGTCGGCTGACGGATCCGGTCGGCCCGGTCGGAGGACTCACCCAGTCCCGGAGGTCAGTCCGAGACCGACCCCTCCGCGAGAACCTTCTCGATCCTCACGCGTACGACGAGTTCACCGGGTACGCCGTTCCGGGCCGCGAACTCCTCGGCGCGCTCCTCGCCCATGTACCGGCCTCCGATCCGTCCCGCCCAGAGCCGGACGTCGTCGAGGTCCTCCGAGATCCGGGCCTGCCCCTGTACGACGACGTAGGCGAACGGCGGCCGGTCGTCGTCCACGCACAGGGCCACCCGGCCGTCCCGAGCCAGATTCCGCCCCTTGACGGTGTCCTTCCCCGTGTTGAAGACCAGGTCGTCGCCGTCGAGCACGAACCAGATCGGTGCCACATGCGGCCGTCCGTCGGCCCGGACGGTCGACAACTTGCCGGTGCGGGTTCCGTGCGAGACGAACGCCCGCCATTCCTCATCGGTCATCTTGTGTGCCATGCCCCTATCCTCCTTGCCCGGACGGCGACGGTGGTGAAGGCTGGTCGATCGGATCCTCCGGCCAGGGGGAGTCACACATCACGGGGAGACGGATCATGGCGGAGAACCGGGGACTTGACTGGCTGCTCGACGACCTGACCCAGCGTGTCGAGCACATACGCCACGCACTCGTGCTGTCCAACGACGGGCTGGTGACCGGGGCGAGCACAGGTCTGCGGCGGGAGGACGCCGAACACCTCGCCGCCGTCTCATCCGGCCTGCACAGCCTGGCCAAGGGCTCGGGCAGGCACTTCGGCGCGGGCCGGGTCCGGCAGACCATGATCGAATTCGATGACGCGGTGCTCTTCGTCACGGCAGCCGGCACCGGCAGCTGCCTGTGCGTGCTCAGTGCGGCCGAAGCCGACATCGGCCAGGTCGCGTACGAGATGACTCTGCTCGTCAATCGCGTCGGCGAGCATCTTCACGTCGATGCCCGACATCCGGAACACTCGCCCACCATAGACATCTGACCTGCACAGACGTCGTCGCGGTCGAAGTTATCCACAGGCTCGGCGCGAGGTGCGGCGAACCGGCTACGGTTTTTCTCGAAGCAAGCGCACGCAAAGCGCACATCGCTGCACGGGGGAGAACCACCATGTCCGGCAACACCATTACCGAGTCGTTCACGCCAACCGTCACGCAGTCCGTCACGCCAACCGTCACGCAGTCTGTCGAGTCAATCGTCACAGAGTCCGTCATGTCCGGTCCGAACGGGCCCGTCGGCGTGACCTCGGCACAGGCCTCGACACTCGCGCAGAGTCGCGCCTCGCGGGAGCTGGGGCTCAAGCGGGGCGAGTTCGACCTCGCCGTACGGCTCGGGCGCATCCGCACCGTGCCCGACGAAGGCGGCGGAGGCCATCGCGTCACCCGCGCCGAGGTCGACAGGGTGCGGGCCGAGGAAGGCTTCCCCGAGACTCTGCGGGAACGTGTCAAAGCGGTCGGCACCTCGGAGGGCGCGGCTCTCATGGGTGTCACGACCGCCCGGTTCACGCGCTTCGCCCGCCTGGGCCTCGTCGTTCCCGTCAAGTTCTACCTGAACCGCTACCGCGCCGTGGTCTGGCTGTACCTGGCCGAGGAGTTGCGGCAGTTCGCCGACGACAAGAAGCATGCGTCGCTGCTGAGCGGGCGTGTGCCCGAGAGCCTGCGCGGCCAACTGGAGACGGGGCTGGACCTGCGGGCCCGGAACTGGCGAGGCCGGCACCTAGGGTTCCTGCTTCGGCAGAACGAGGATCCATGGGCGCGTGCCGCGGTCGTGGCGTCGCTGCTCGACCCCGTCCAGGTCGCAGAGATCGTCCCCGACCCCTACGAGCGCGCCTACATGGACCGGTACCGGCCCGAACAGACCACCCACGGAGCGCCCGACTCGCCCGCCGCCCACATCACGGCCCGGATCATGACAGCGACGGATCCGGACGAGATCGGCTGGCTCCGGGCCGATCTGGCGAACGGGCTGGAGGAGGCACGCGACCACCGGGCCGCCCCGCGGCCGACGCCGGAGACCGGGCCTGCGGAGGTGGGGCACGACCTGCCGACGCCTCGGTCGACGCCTTTCGGGGACCACCACACGCCGGTCGACCACCGGCAGCCCGTCGACCTGCGAGAGGCCGCCAAGCTGCGGCACCCGGCCGCAGTGCGACGAGCGGCCGGGCAGCGACGTCCGGGAGAGCAGCGGCGCACGGCCGACGTACGGCAGCATCCAGCCGGACGGCATCCGGTCGGACGTCATCAGGTCGAGGGACGGCATCCGGCGGCAGCGCCACACCCCGCCGTAGGACGACGGCCGGCTGACGAGCGACACCCGGCCGAAGCGCGGCCCGCGATCGAAGAACCGGGACGCCCAGGGCGCCTCCTCGGCTGGCTGCGGCGCAGAAACCTCTGACCCGGCCGGTGCCCGCTCAGTCCTCCAGCTTGCGGAACAGCCCTTCCTGGACGACGGAGACGAGCAGGCGTCCCTCCTGGTCGTAGATACGCCCCCGGGCCAGCCCTCGGCCACCCGTCGCGATCGGCGACTCCTGGTCGTACAGGAACCACTCGTCGGCGCGGAACGGCCGGTGGAACCACATGGCGTGGTCCAGGGAGGCCATGTCGAAACCGCGCCGGCCCCACAGGGGTTCCACCGGGATACGGACGGCGTCCAGGAGGGTCATGTCGCTCGCATAGGTGAGCGCGCAGGTGTGGACCAGCGGGTCGTCGCCCAGGGGTCCGACGGCGCGCATCCATACGGCGCTGCGCGGCTCGGCGTTCTCGATCTCCTCCGGTGTCCAGCGCAGCCGGTCCGCGTAGCGGATGTCGAAGGGCTGGCGCCGGGCCATGCGCTCCAGCGTCTCGGGGAGCGCGCCCAGATGTTCCTTGATCTCCTGAGTGACGCTCGGGAGCGACTCGGGGTCCGGGACCTCACGGGTCGGCGGCAGCTGGTGCTCGAAGCTCCCTTCCTCAGGCTTGTGAAAGGAGGCGGTCAGATTGAAGATCGTGCGGCCCTGCTGCACGGCGGTGACGCGGCGCGTGGTGAACGACCGCCCGTCCCGCACCCGTTCGACCTGGTACACGATGGGCACGCCCGGCCGGCCCGGACGCAGGAAGTACGCGTGCAGGGAGTGCACGGGCCGTTCCGGGTCCGTGGTGCGGCCGGCGGCGACGAGGGCCTGGCCCGCGACCTGTCCGCCGAAGACCCGCTGCAGGGATTCCTGCGGGCTGGGGCCACGGAAGATGTTGACCTCGATCTGCTCCAGGTCGAGCAGATCGACGAGCCGTTCCGCTGGGTTCGTCATGTGTCGCGTTCTCCTGTGCTCACAGCTGGCCGACGGCGGTGACCTTGACGATGGCACGTCCCTCGGCATCGGAGGCCACGAGGTCGATCTCCGCGCTGATACCCCAGTCGTGGTCGCCGTTCGGGTCGGCGAACGTCTGCCGGACCCGCCACAGACCGTTCTCCGGCTGCTCGTCGATGAGCAGGAGCTTGGGACCTCGGGCGTCGGGGCCGGTGCCGAGGTCGTCGTACTCGTCCCAGTAGTCGTCCATGGCCTCGCCCCAGGCATCGGCGTCCCAGCCCGCCTCGGAGTCGAGCTCTCCGAGTTCGGCGACGTTGTCGAGGGCGGCGAGTTCGACACGCCGGAACATGGCGTTGCGGACGAGGACCCGGAAGGCACGCCCGTTGGCCGTGACCGGCTTGACCTGGTCGGCCTTCTCCTGGGCCTCCTCGGCCGTCATCACCTCGGGGTTGGCGAGCTGTTCCCACTCGTCGAGGAGGCTGGAGTCGACCTGACGCACCATCTCGCCGAGCCAGGCGATCAGGTCTTCCAGGTCCTCCGACTTCAGGTCGTCCGGGACGGTGTGGTCAAGGGCCTTGTAGGCGCTCGCCAGGTAGCGGAGCACGATGCCCTCGGTGCGGGCGAGTTCGTAGTGGGACACGAACTCGGTGAAGGTCATGGCCCGTTCGTACATGTCCCGGATGACGGACTTCGGGGAGAGCGGATGGTCACCCACCCACGGGTGGCTCTTGCGGTAGGTGTCGTACGCATGGAAGAGCAGCTCTTCCAGCGGCTTGGGGTACGACACGTCCTGGAGCCGCTCCATGCGCTCCTCGTACTCGACGCCGTCCGCCTTCATCGCCCCCACGGCCTCACCGCGGGCCTTGTTCTGCTGGGCGGCGAGGATCTGCCGCGGGTCGTCCAGCGTGGACTCCACGACGGACACCATGTCCAGGGCGTAGGAGGGAGATTCCTGGTCCAGGAGGTCGAACGCGGCGAGAGCGAAGGTCGACAGCGGCTGGTTGAGAGCGAAGTTCTGCTGCAGGTCGACGGTGAGGCGCACGATGCGCCCTTCCGCGTCCGGTGTGTCGAGTTTCTCCACGACTCCGCCGTCGAGGAGGGAGCGGTAGATGGCGATCGCCCGCCTGATGTGCCGCAGTTGCTGCTTGCGCGGCTCGTGGTTGTCCTCCAGCAGATGACGCATCGCGGCGAAGGCGTTGCCGGGCCGCGCGATCACAGAAAGAAGCATCGTGTGAGTGACTCGGAAACGCGAGGTCAGCGGCTCAGGATCGGACGAGATCAGCTTCTCGAACGTGCCCTCCGTCCAGCCCACAAAGCCTTCCGGGGCCTTCTTGCGCACCACCTTGCGACGCTTCTTCGGG
Organism: Streptomyces liliiviolaceus; assembly: GCF_018070025.1. Taxonomy (NCBI): domain Bacteria; kingdom Bacillati; phylum Actinomycetota; class Actinomycetes; order Kitasatosporales; family Streptomycetaceae; genus Streptomyces; species Streptomyces liliiviolaceus. The sequence continues at coordinate 450,478 of NZ_JAGPYQ010000002.1, read as the reverse complement.
TCGTCGCCGGCCTTGGCAAGGGCCTTCTCGTTCTCCACGACGTGCTCGGGGGCCTGCGCCACGACGAAGCCCGCCGTGTCGAAGCCGGCCCGGCCCGCCCGGCCGGCGATCTGGTGGAACTCCCGCGCGCGCAGGGTCCGCACACGCGTGCCGTCGTACTTCGCCAGAGCGGTGAACAGCACGGTGCGGATGGGCACGTTGACGCCGACACCGAGGGTGTCCGTGCCGCAGATGACCTTCAGCAGTCCGGCCTGCGCCAGCTTCTCGACCAGGCGGCGGTACTTGGGCAGCATGCCGGCGTGATGCACACCGATGCCGTGCCGTACGTAGCGGGAGAGGTTGCGGCCGAACTTGGTGGTGAAGCGGAAGTTGCCGATCAGCGCGGCGATCTGGTCCTTCTCCTCGCGCGTGCACATGTTGATGCTCATCAGAGCCTGCGCCCGCTCCACGGCCTGCGCCTGGGTGAAGTGCACGATGTAGACGGGCGCCTGCCTCGTCTCCAGGAGTTCGGTGAGCGTCTCGGTGAGCGGAGTCAGCTTGTACTCGTAGGAGAGAGGGACGGGGCGGGTCGCCGAGCGGACCACCGAAGTGGGACGGCCGGTCCGCCGGGTCAGGTCCTCCTCGAACATGGAGACGTCGCCGAGCGTCGCCGACATCAGGATGAACTGGGCCTGCGGCAGTTCGAGGATCGGGATCTGCCAGGCCCAGCCGCGGTCGCCCTCGGCGTAGAAGTGGAACTCGTCCATCACGACCTGGCCGACGTCGGCCTGTTTGCCGTCGCGCAGCGCGATCGAGGCAAGGACCTCGGCGGTGCAGCAGATGACCGGGGCGTCCGCGTTCACGGACGCGTCGCCGGTCAGCATGCCGACGTTCTCGGTGCCGAACATCTTGCACAGCTCGAAGAACTTCTCCGAGACGAGCGCCTTGATCGGCGCGGTGTAGAAGGTGACCTCGTCCCGGGCGAGAGCCGCGAAGTGCGCACCCGCGGCGATCATGCTCTTGCCGGACCCGGTGGGGGTCGACACGATCACGTTCGCACCCGAGACCACCTCGATCAGCGCCTCCTCCTGGTGGGGATAGAGCGTGAGACCGCGTTCCCCGGCCCACGACTCGAAGGCTTCGTAGAGGGCGTCGGGATCTGCGGTCTGCGGCAGCTGATCGATAAGGGTCACACACCCATCTTGCCTGTCATCCCACCCGATGAGGGAATCGGATGCGAGGCCGAAGATCACGAACGCTACGCTGTGTCGCCGACCAGGTGTCAGCTCACCAGGACAACTGGCAGTCAGTACAAGAGGAATGGGGCGGGGCACGGCCATGATGGGACCAGCACACTCACTGTCCGGGGCGGCGGCCTGGCTGGGCGTCGGAGCGGCGGCGGCGGCCTCCGGCCACACGATGCCGTGGCCGGTGCTCCTGACCGGGGCGCTGATCTGCGCGGGCGCCGCCCTCGCCCCGGATCTGGACCACAAGGCCGCCACCATCTCGCGGGCCTTCGGACCGGTGTCACGGGGCCTGTGCGAGATCGTCGACAAGCTCTCGTACGCCGTCTACAAGGGGACGCGGAAGCCCGGCGACCCGCGGCGTTCGGGTGGGCACCGGACACTGACGCACACCTGGCTGTGGGCCGTGCTGATCGGCGCCGGAGCCTCGGTCGCCGCGATCACGGGAGGCCGCTGGGCGGTTCTGGGACTTCTGTTCGTGCACATGGTGCTCGCCATCGAAGGGCTGCTCTGGCGGGCGACGCGTGGTTCCAGCGCCGACGTCCTGGTCTGGCTGCTGGCCGCGACGAGTGCGTGGATCATCGCGGGAGTGCTGGACAAGCCGGGCAACGGAGCCGACTGGCTCTTCACCGCGCCGGGCCAGGAGTACCTGTGGCTCGGGCTGCCGATCATCCTCGGTGCGCTGGTGCACGACATCGGGGACGCGCTGACGGTGTCGGGCTGCCCGATCCTGTGGCCGATCCCGGTCGGCCGCAAGCGCTGGTACCCGATCGGGCCGCCCAAGGCGATGCGGTTCCGGGCAGGCAGCTGGGTGGAGCTGAAGGTGCTGATGCCGGCATTCATGCTGCTGGGCGGAGTGGGCGCCGCGGCGGCACTCAACTTCATCTGACGGCGCCACGTCCGAGTGGCCGCGCCACCGGGACGGGTGGCGCGACCGGCGGACAGGGGACGGCCGTCACCCACTGCCGGGAGGCACCCGTTCCGGCCGGGTCAGGACGCCTCGCCCTCGCCCGACGCCTTGTCCTGGCCTCCGCCGCCGTACCGCTTCTCGAAGCGGGCGACCCGTCCCTCGGTGTCCACGGTCCTGGCCGTCCCCGTGTAGAAGGGGTGGCTCTCCGAGGAGATCTCCACATCCACGACGGGGTACGTCCGGCCGTCGTCCCACTCGATCGTCTGGTCGCTGGCGGCGGTGGACCGGGTCAGGAAGGCGTACCCGGCGGCCCGGTCACGGAAGACGACGGAGTGGTAGTCGGGGTGCTTGTCCTGCTGCATGACTGCTCCTTGCGTGGGGGAGGGGTGCGCGGACAGGGCAGCGGGGGAGACGCGGTCAGCCGGACAGGGAGTCCTCGTCGACGATGTGCATGGCGGCCTCCTCCGCCGAGGCAGCGGCTCCGTCGATGCCCACGTCGGTGGCGATCAGCCCGCTCTCCCCGTCCTCGTGCGCTCCTTCTCCGGGGGCCACGAGACGTCCGGAGCGGAGGGTGCCCACTTCGTTGTCCAGGGGTTCGCCGTCCGAGTCGGAGCAGTCTCCGATGCCGTCGCCGTCGGGTGCCGCGATGTCCGGGAGTTCTTCGGCGAGACGTTCGTCGAGGGTTTCGCCGCGATGGCGCTCGGCCGCTGTCACGTCTTTGCGTTCCACCGCCCAGGGGCGTTCCGGAGGCGACCAGCCGCGATCCAGAGGGTCGCTCACACCGTCGGTTTCGAGGGTGTCCTCGGCGTCGAGCAGTCCGGCGTCGTCCTGAACCTCGGATCCGTCGGGCTGGTAGACATCGTCTCCCCAACCGTCGGCGCTGTCCACGGGTACCTCCAGGTGGTGCGGGCCGGCCTGCTGTCACCGCGTTCGGCGGCGGGTACGCGGACCGCTCGGCCCAGGCCTCGCCCGTACGGAACACGTGGAACCGGGCGGTTCCCGGGCGCTCCCCGAGCCGGTGCCGACCTCCACACTTCCACCCACCTGCGACACCGCGCAACGTCACGGAGCCCGGCCGGGCGCGTCGGCCCGCCCAGGCGGGCGCGGCGGAGGGCCGGCCGCCGGGCGTGGCGCCACGACGGACCGGCCCGGTCACGAGCGGACCTCCCGCGGCGCCCGAGCCCTGCGGGCGGAGCGTCCCCAGGCCGGCCCGCCCACGTCCCCGTTCACCCGTGCCAGGACCGCCACAGCGCCGCGTACGCGCCGTTCGCGGCGACCAGCTGGTCGTGGCTGCCGAGTTCGCTGATGCGGCCGTTCTCGACGACGGCGATGACGTCCGCGTCGTGGGCCGTGTGCAGCCGGTGGGCGATGGCGACCACGGTGCGGCCGTCGAGGACCCGGGCCAGGGAGCGCTCCAGGTGCCTGGCCGCCCGCGGGTCGAGGAGCGAGGTGGCCTCGTCGAGGACCAGTGTGTGCGGGTCCGCGAGCACCAGGCGGGCGAGCGCGATCTGCTGGGCCTGGGCGGGTGTGAGCGCGACACCGCCCGAGCCGACCTCGGTGTCGAGACCGTCGTCCAGCGCCCGCGCCCACCCGCCGGCGTCGACCGCGCCGAGGGCGGCCCACAGCTCGGCGTCGTCGGCGCCCGTGCGGGCGAGGAGCAGGTTGTCGCGCAGGGCGCCCACGAACACGTGGTGCTCCTGGTTGACCAGGGCCACGTGGGAGCGGACCCGTTCCGCGGACATCCGGGACAGTTCGGCGCCGCCCAGGGTGACCTGGCCCGTGCGGGGCGCGTAGATCCCGGCGAGCAGCCTGCCCAGGGTGGACTTGCCCGCGCCGGACGGACCGACCAGGGCCAGCCGGGTGCCGGGCGCGACCTCCAGGGAGACCTTGCGCAGCACGTCGACACCCGCCCGGTAGCCGAAGTGCACCTCGTCGGCGTGCACGTCACGCCCGTCGGGGGCCAGCGCACCGTCACCCGCGTCCGGCTCGATCTCGCGGACGCCCACCAGCCGTGCCAGCGACACATGGGCCACCTGCAGCTCGTCGTACCAGCGCAGGATCAGGCCCACCGGGTCGACGAGCATCTGCGCGATCAGGGCGCCCGTCGTCAGCTGGCCCACGTCGATCCAGCCCTGGAGGACGAAGTATCCGCCGATCATGAGGACCGAGCCGAGGACCGTGGTGTGGGTGACGTTGACGACCGGGAAGAGCACCGACCGCAGCCAGAGGGTGTACCGCTCCCAGGCGGTCCACTCCCTGACCCGCCGGTCCGACAGATCGATGCGGCGCTCGCCGAGGCGGTGCGCCTCGACGGTGCGGCCGGCGTCCACGGTCTCGGCGAGCACGGCGGCCACGGCCGCGTAACCGGCGGCCTCGGAGCGGTAGCCGGACGCGGCGCGCTTGAAGTACCAGCGGCAGCCGATCAGCAGGATCGGGACGGCGACCAGTACGGCGGGCGCGAGCGGCGGCGCGGTCACGACCAGCCCGCCCAGCAGCAGCACCACCCACACCACGGCGATGGCCAGCTGGGGCACGGCCTCGCGCATGGCGTTGGCCAGCCGGTCGATGTCCGTGGTGATCCGGGAGAGCAGATCGCCCGTACCGGCCCGCTCCAGGACGCCGGGCGGCAGCCCCACGGCCCGTACGAGGAAGTCCTCGCGCAGGTCGGCCAGCATCCGCTCGCCGAGCATGGCCCCGCGCAGTTGCACCTGGTGCACGAACACGGCCTGGACGACCAGGGCGAGGGCGAACAGGGCGGCGGTGCGCTCCAGGTGCAGTTCGCGCGCGGCGGTCGTGCCCTCGGAGACGTGCTGGACCAGGGAGCCCAGCAGATAGGGGCCCACCATCGAGGAGACGACGGCGACCGTGTTGACGGTGACGAGCACCAGGAAGGTCCGGCGATGCCGCCGGAACAGTTCGGCCACGTAGGCGCGTACGGTCGCGGTGGCGCCGACGGGCAGGGTCTCTGCGGTCGTCGGGGCCGCCGGATCGTAGGCCGGTGGCGCCACGCCGATCATGCCGTCTCCTCGATCTCTTCCAGTTCCTGCAGCCGGTTCAGTTCCTGTTCGGCGACCTCGTCGTCGGTCTCACGGGTCACCACGGCGCGGTATCGCGCGTCGCTGTGCAGCAGTTCGCGGTGCACGCCGACCGCCGCCACCTCGCCCTCGTGGACAAGCACGACCCGGTCCGCCCGGTCCAGCAGCAGCGGCGACGAGGTGAGGACCACCGTCGTGCGTCCCTGCCGCAGGGCGCGGATCCCGTCGGCGATCCGCGCCTCGGTGTGCGAGTCGACCGCGGACGTCGGTTCGTCCAGGACCAGTACGCCCGGGGCCGTGACCAGCGACCGGGCCAGTGCGAGGCGCTGGCGCTGGCCGCCGGACAGGGACCGGCCGCGTTCGGTGATCCGGGCGTCCATCGGGTCGTCGGCGTCCAGCGAGCCCTGGGCGAGCGCGTCCAGGACGTCGCCGCACTGGGCCGCGGTCAGCGCCTCCTCGGGACTGACGTCTCCCGACGAGGGCACGTCGAGCAGTTCGCGCAGCGTGCCGGAGAGCAGGACCGGATCCTTGTCCTGGACGAGGACGGCGTTGCGGGCGGAGCGGAGGGGCAGTTCGTCGAGCGGCACGCCTCCGACCAGCGCGGACGGCAGTTCCGAGGACTCCGCCGTATGGCCGCCGAGCCGTTCGGCCAGTTCGCCCGCGGCGTCCGGGTCGCCGCACACCACGGCGGTGAGCCGTCCCTCGGGCGCGAGTAGACCGGTCGCGGGGTCGTACAGATCCCCGGTCGGCACGACGGCCTCGCGCGATCCCTCGCCGTCCGTGGCCCGTTCGAGGGACAGTACCCGCGCCGCGCGCCTGGCGGACGGTCGGGAGAAGGAGTACGCCATCGCGATCTCGGTGAAGTGCCGCAGCGGATAGGTGAGGATCATGACCGCGCTGTAGACGGTGACCATCTCGCCGACGGTGATCCGGCCCTCGCGGGCCAGGTTCACGCCGTGCCAGACGACGACGATCAGCAGCAGACCGGGGAGGAAGACCTGGATCGCGTGGATCAGCGCCCACATGCGGGCGCTGCGCACGGCGGCGTGCCGGACCTCCTGCGAGGCGCGGCGGTAGCGGTCGAGGAACAGTTCCTCGCCGCCGATCCCGCGCAGCACGCGCAGGCCCGCGACGGTGTCCGAGGCCAGCTCGGTGGCGCGTCCCGCCCTCTCGCGCTGGAAGTCGGCGCGGCGGGTGGCCCGGGGCAGCAGCGGCAGCACCGACAGCGCCAGGACGGGCAGGCCCACGGCGACGACACCGCCGAGTGCCGGCTGGTAGACGACGAGGGCGACACAGACGAGCACGACGGTCACCGCGGCCGCGGTGAACCGGGACACGGCTTCCACGAACCAGCCGATCTTCTCGACGTCGCCCGTGGAGACCGCCACGATCTCACCGGCCGCGACGCGGCGGGTCAGCGCGGAGCCCAGCAGAGCGGTCCTGCGGGCCAGCAGCTGCTGCACGCGGGCGGCCGCGGTGATCCAGTTGGTGACCGCGGCCCGGTGCAGCATGGTGTCGCCCAGCGCGATACCGAAACCGCACAGGGCGAGCAGCCCGCCCGCGAGGGCCAGTCGCGCGCCGGAGCGGTCCACGACGGACTGGACGGCGAAGCCGACGCAGAAGGGCAGTGCGGACACGGACAGGAAGTGCAGCAGCCCCCAGACCAGGGCCTTCATCTGTCCGCCGAGCTGATTCCGGCCGAGCCATACCAGGAATCGGGGCCCCGAGCGTGCGTCCGGCACACCCGGGTCGGGATACGGAAGGTCTTGAATCTGCATGACGTCCCAAAGGGCTCGTAGTACGGAGGTGCGGAGGCAACAAACCGTGCAAGGTTCGCGTCGCAGCGTGGTCGCAGGCAAACGCTTTTCCGTCGTGGGGCAAAGATTCGGCCCAAACCGCCCGCATATGACCGGTAGGTCGCGGGGGCGGGCACGGTCGTCCGCGTCGTGGTGCGACGATGGACGGTATGCACATAAGCGGAGGGATGCGCACGACGGCCGTGGCGGCGGTTCTGGGCGCCGTGATCATGCCATTGGCGGCCTGCGGCGGTTCGGACGACGGCGGCGGGAAGAAGAGCAACGGGCAGGCGGGGGACGGGTCCCGGCAGGCGCGCACGGTCGACCTCAAGCGCATCCCCGATGTGGGGGACAAGCTGCAGAAGCAGATCCCCGCGAACTCCCGGCAGGTCGTCGCGGTCTACGGACAGGGCAAGGACTCGGCGAAGTCCACCATCGTCCTCTACACCAAGTCCGGTTCCACCTGGGACAAGACCCGCAGCTGGGAAGGGCACAACGGCAAGAAGGGCTGGACGACCGACCACAACGAGGGCGACAAGCGCAGCCCCGTCGGAGTGTTCACGCTCAGCGACTCGGGCGGTGTCCTCGACGACCCCGGCGCCAAGCTCCCGTACACGCAGTCCTCGGGTTTCCAGGCCCCGCACTACTGGGCCAAGTCGCACTGGAACGACTTCGACTACGTCATCGCCATCGACTACAACCGCGTCAAGGGCACCTCGCCGAACGACCCGACCCGCCCCCAGGGCCAGTCCAAGGGCGGCAGCATCTGGCTGCACATGGACCACGGCAGCGGTACGTCGGCCTGCGTGAGCCTGTCCAAATCGGGCATGCAGTATCTGCTGCGCACCCTCGACCCGGACCGGCACCCGGTCGTGGTGATGGGCGACAAGGCGGACCTCAAGGCCTGACGGCCCCTCACCACCGGCACCAGCCCCACCGGTGCCGGTCCCACCGGGCATTGCGGGCCGGGCCGAGTCCCCGTAGAACACCGCTCATGAGAAGACGGATCATCATGTCCATGCTCGCCGGAGCGACCCTCGTGGCGAGCACCCTCCTCGGAGCGGGCCCGGCCCAGGCCGCCCGGCCGGCACAAGCCCCGCCGACGCAATCCCCGACGGCCAGCCCGCTCGCCACCCCGCTCGCCGACCCGCCCGCCGAGTTCGGCACCGACTGGCACGACCCGCTGACCGCCGCCCCGCCCGTCACCAGGCCCGCGGGCGCGTCCTGCGAAGTGACGGTCGCCGAGGCGCAGTTCCGCGACTTCACGCCGTACACGGGCACGTACGCGCCACCGCGCGGCTGCGGTGACCGCTGGAGCAAGGTCGTGCTGCGCCTCGACGGCAAGGTCAAGGGGCGGCAGTACGACCGGCTCGGGTATCTGCACATCGGCGGTGTCGAGGTCTTCCGTACGTCCACTCCGCAGCCCTCGCCCGACGGCATCGAGTGGTCGGTGGAGAAGGACGTCACGCGCTACAGCGACACGTTCCGCGGCGCACACGACGTCGAGATGCTGATCGGGAACGTCGTCGACGACACCTACACCGGGATCATCGACGTCAAGGTGACCCTGACCTTCTACCCCGCCCCTCCCTTCGAGAAGTCGGCCGCGGCCAAGGCCACCGCTACCCCCGACCGCGTCCTCACCCTCCAGGACGGCACCCTCACCACACCCCGCAACAGCGAACGCATCGTCGCCGAGGTGTACGCCACGGGGTCGGGCGGCGGCTGCGAGGAGTACTGGTACCTGACCGTGCCCGACGCCGCTCCGTACTCCTGCAAGGCGGACGACGGCCCCTACCGCGAGGTGCAGATAGCGGTCGACGGCCAACTGGCGGGCATCGCCGCGCCGTTCCCCACCGTCTGGACCGGCGGCTGGTCCAACCCCTTCCTCTGGTACGTGATCCCGGGCCCGCGCGCCTTCGACATCAAGCCCGTCGAGTACGACCTGACGCCGTTCGCGGGGCTGCTCAACGACGGCCGTCCGCACCGGATCGACGTCTCCGTGGTGGGCGTTCCCGAGGGGCAGAGCGGCTGGAGCACCCCGGTGAACGTCCTCGTCTGGCAGGACGCCAAGAGCAAGCACGTCACCGGGAGGCTCACCGCCCACAAGGCCGTCGCCCTCACGAACTCCTCCACGTACACGCCGGGTTCCGAGCACCGGCTCGACACCGACGCCGGGCACCGGCTGACCGTGGCCGGGTACGTCGACACCTCGCACGGCCGTGTCGCGACCACGATCGATCGTGAGCTGGCCGGTACCTCCGTGCACCGCTGGACCGACGGCGAGAACACGGACGCGCTCGACGGGACCTGGACCGACGACGAGAAGGTCACCGTGGACGGGCGCGGGCCCGCCGTGACGACCCGTACGGACCGCACGTACACCATGGACGGCACCACGACGCTCGGTGCGGGCGACCGGCTGCGGACCGTTCTCTCCCTGGGGGACCGGGCGTCCGTCGTGGAGACCCGCGGCGGCCGGCGCACCGCGTGGTCCCGGCTCGACGACGGCTACACGGGCGACGCGACGTACACCGCGAACGTGCCGCGCGACCAGCGGCACGCCGTGGCCACGACGAGCGAGCGGTACCGGCTGTACGGGTCGGACGGGTGCTACGACCGGCGCCTGACGACCGTGCAGGGCGTACTCACCGGCGGTACGGACCTCACCCGTTCTGTCGAAGGTCGTCCTGCGGCTTCGGCGAGTCCATGCCCGGCCGCTCCTTCTTCCACAACCCGCGGGTGAAGTCCGGGATCGCCTGCGGTGCCCCGTTCGCCTTGATCGAGGCGTGGCTCAGCGGCACCGGAGCGGTCCAGGTGGCGGCGTCGTAGACGTCGAAGTCCGGTACCAGCCCGAGCCGGATGGACTGCATCAGCCGGAACAGCATGATGTAGTCCATCCCGCCGTGCCCGCCGGGCGGGTCGGAGTGCTCCTTCCACAGCCAGTGGTCCCACTCCGCGTACGCCGAGAAGTCGCCCCAGGCGTCGTCCGTGTGGTCCGGCTCTATATAGATCCGCTCCGGGTAGTCCTCGAACACACCCTTCGTACCGCCGAGGCTGTTGATCCGCGAGTAGGGATGGGGCGTCGACACATCGTGTTCGAGCCGGATCACCCGCCCCTTGGCGGTCTGTACGAGGCTGATGGTCCGGTCGCTCTCGATGTACGTCTCCTTCCAGCTCGGGTCGCCCGGCGGCATGTGCTCCGCGCGGTACTCGGCGAGGCCCAGCGAGGGGGTGCCGAAGCTGGAGATGTGGGTGACGCGGTCACCGCGGTTGACGTCCATGTAGTTGGCGACCGGGCCGAAGCCGTGGTTCGGATAGAGGTCGCCGCGCAGCCGGGTGTGCCACAGCCGCCGCCAGGGACCTTCGTAGTAGTCCGGGTCGAACATCAGGCCGCGCAGATCGTGGTTGTAGGCCCCGGCGCCGTGCAGCAGCCGCCCGAACTTCCCCGCGTGCGCCATGCGCAGGACCCGCATCTCGTTGCGGCCGTAGCAGCAGTTCTCCAACTGCATGCAGTGTCTGCGGGTCCGTTCGGAGAGGTCGACCAGTTCCCAGAGCTGGTCGAGCCGCATCGCGACCGGACACTCCACACCGACGTGCTTGCCGCTGAGCATCGCCGTGCGCGCCATCTCGAAATGCAGGTCCCAGGGCGTCGCCACGTACACGAAGTCGAGGTCCCCGCGCGCGCAGAGCTCGACGAAGTCGTGCTCGCCCTTCGTGTACGTCGCCGGGGCGGGCTGTCCCGCGGCCACCACCTTGGCCGCGGCTCTCGCGGTCTTGTCCTTGACCGGATCGCACAGTGCGACGACACGGACGCCGTCGAGGGCCAGGAACAGGTCGATCATGCCGCCGCCGCGGTTGCCGAGCCCGATGATCCCGACCCGCACGGTCCCGCGCCCCTCGAACGGCACGCCGATCATGGTTCTGCCCTGCGCGGCGGGAGCGGCCGGTTCGCCGTCCGCGGCGTTCTCTGCCGGCGCCGCGGCTCCGGCGGCGTGTGCCGTGCCGCCGCCACCCGCGAACGAACCGAGGCCCAGCCCCAGGCCCAGTCCCGTTCCGGTGACGCCCGCCGTGCGCAGTACCGAGCGCCGGGAGCGGCCCTCAGGATGCTCGTCGGGTTCGGCTCCGGATTCCGGTGTCGCGTGATCGTCGTGCATCGGACCTCCTTGGTGGGGGAGCGCGGGTTCGCCGCGCTGTCACCCTCCTAGGGGGCCGACCGGGGAACAAGGGACGGAAGTTGCCAGGGGTTGGACTTTCCGCAGCAGGCAGTCAGCAGGCAGTCAGCAGGCAGTCAGCAGGCCATCCGTAGGCCGTCAGCAGGCGCGTCCCGCACCCCGGCCGGCATCGACCCCGTCATCGGGGGCGGAAGCGCCGTCGACCAGCGTGTCCAGCAGCCCGCCCAGCACCGCGCGCTGTTCGTCCGTGAGGGGCGCCAGGATGTCCTCCGCGGCCGCCCGGCGTGCGCCGTGCAGCTCCCGCAGCACCCGCCCGCCGTCCTCCGTCAGTTCGATGCGGATGACGCGGCGGTTGGTGGGGTCCGGTACCCGTCGTACCTTGCCGCTCGCCTCCAGACCGTCGACCAGGGTGGTCACCGCCCGCGGCACCACTTCGAGCCGCTCCGCCAGATCGGCCATGCGCGGCGGGGAGTCGTAGTGGGCGAGGGTGCGCAGCAACCGGGACTGGGCCGGGGTGATGCCGAGCCCGCGCGTCTGGAGATGGCGCTTCTGGATGCGGTGCACACGGCGGGTCAGCCGCAGCAGCTGCTCGGCGAGCAGGCCGTCGGCGTCGGGGGTGTCCATGCCGGGAACAATATCAGGATCTAGTTCATTGTGAGTATAGGTAACAATGAGCTATGCTCCGTCAATCCTCTTCCTCTCACATCCGTAGGAGCCCATTGCCCCGCGACGACATCAACTGGACGCCGCCCCCCGTCGAGGCAGAACAGCCCCGGCAGGTGCGCCGCATTCTCGCCCTCTTCCGTCCCTACCGCGGCCGGCTGGCCGTCGTCGGCCTGCTGGTCGGCGCCGCGTCCCTGGTCTCGGTCGCCACGCCGTTCCTGCTCAAGGAGATCCTGGACACCGCGATCCCGCAGGGACGCACCGGCCTGCTGAGCCTGCTCGCGCTGGGCATGATCCTCAGCGCCCTGCTCGGCGGTGTCTTCGGTGTCCTGCAGACCCTGATCTCCACCACGGTCGGCCAGCGCGTCATGCACGACCTGCGCACGGCCGTCTACGACCGGCTGCAGCGCATGTCCCTCGCCTTCTTCACGAGGACGCGTACCGGCGAGGTCCAGTCGCGCATCGCGAACGACATCGGCGGGATGCAGGCGACGGTCACCTCGACCGCCACCTCCCTGGTCTCCAACCTCACCAGCGTCGTCGCCACGATCGTCGCGATGGTCGCCCTCGACTGGCGGCTGACCGTCGTCTCGCTGCTCCTGCTGCCGGTGTTCGTGTGGATCAGCCGCCGCGTCGGCGACGAACGCAAGAAGATCACCACCCAGCGCCAGAAGCAGATGGCGGTCATGGCCGCCACGGTCACCGAGTCGCTCTCCGTGAGCGGCATCGTGCTCGGCCGCACGATGGGCCGCTCCGACTCCCTCACCCGCTCCTTCGCGGAGGAGTCCGAGAGCCTCGTCGACCTGGAGGTCCGGTCGAACATGGCGGGGCGCTGGCGGATGGCCGTCATCGGCATCGTCATGTCCGCCATGCCGGCCGTCATCTACTGGGCCGCGGGAATGGCCCTCCAGCTCGGCGGCCCCGCGGTCTCCATCGGCACCCTGGTGGCGTTCGTCTCGCTCCAGCAGGGACTGTTCCGCCCGGCCGTCAGCCTGCTGTCCACCGGCGTCCAGATCCAGGCCTCGCTCGCCCTGTTCCAGCGCATCTTCGAGTACCTCGACCTGCCCGTCGACATCACCGAGCCCGAGCGGCCGGTCCACCTCGACCAGGTCAAGGGCGAAGTGCGCTTCGAGGGTGTCGAGTTCCGGTACGACGACAAGAGCGGCCCGATCCTCGACGGCATCGACGTCACCGTGCCCGCCGGCAGCAGTCTCGCCGTCGTCGGCCAGACCGGCGCCGGAAAGTCCACGCTCTCCCACCTCGTCCCGCGTCTGTACGACGTCACGGGCGGCCGTGTCACCCTCGACGGGGTGGACGTGCGCGACCTCGACTTCGACACCCTCGCGCGGGGGATCGGCGTCGTCTCCCAGGAGACGTACCTCTTCCATGCGACGGTCGCCGACAACCTGCGGTTCGCCAAGCCGGACGCCACGGACGAGGAACTGCGCGCCGCCGCGAAGGCCGCGCAGATCGACGACCACATCGCGTCCCTGCCCGACGGGTACGACACGGTGGTGGGGGAGCGCGGACACCGGTTCTCCGGCGGTGAGAAGCAGCGCCTGGCCATCGCCCGGACCATCCTCCGGGACCCGCCGGTCCTGATCCTCGACGAGGCGACCAGCGCCCTGGACACCCGTACCGAGCGAGCCGTCCAGGAGGCCATCGACGCGCTGTCGGCCAATCGGACGACCATCACCATCGCGCACCGGCTGTCCACCATTAGGGGCGCCGACCAGATCGTGGTCCTCGACCGCGGGCGCACCGCGGAACGGGGCACGCACGAGGAGCTGTTGGAGCGGGACGGCCGTTACGCCGCACTGGTCCGAAGGGACGCCCAACTGGAGCCAACAAGATGAAGATATGTCGAGTTTAGGACGATATGCGGGTTAACGTGCCCGCATGCAGAACTACACTCCGCCCACTCCGCCACGGAGAACGATCCGACTGACGCGCCGGGGCCGGACCGCCCTCATCGCGACCGGCGCCGTCGTGGCGGTCACCGCCGTGGCGGTGCCGCTGCTGAGCACGGACGACAAGAAGGAGCCCCAGGCCCTGGTGATCCCGGAGGGCTGGCGCACCGGCCAGGTCTACGCGGCCATGGACAAGGCCCTCGCCCTGCCCGCGGGCTCCAGCAAGAAGTCGCTGGAGAAGGCCCGTCTCAAGCTGCCGAACGACGCGAGCGGCAACCCCGAGGGCTATCTCTTCCCCGCGACCTATCCCATCGACAAGAAGTCGACCCCTGTCTCCCTGCTCTCGTACATGGTCGACACGGCGAACAAGAAGTTCGGCGGGGGCACGGTCACGGCCGGGGCCGAGCGCAACGCGATGAACGTCTACCAGACCGTCACCGTCGCGAGCATCGTGCAGGCGGAGGCCGCCACCAAGGCGGACATGGGCAGGGTGGCCCGGGTGATCTACAACCGGCTCGACCGGGGCATGCCGCTGCAGATGGACTCCACCATCAACTACGCGCTCAACCGCAGCACCCTGCGGACCAGCGAGAACGACACGCAGCTGGAAAGCCCGTACAACACGTACGCGCGGATGGGGCTGCCGCCGACGCCGATCGCGAATCCCGGTGAGGAGGCCATGCGTGCCGCGGTGGCGCCGACCCAGGGCGACTGGCTGTACTTCGTCACGGTCAAGCCGGGCGACACGCGCTTCACGGCCGACTACGAGGAGCACAAGCGGAACGTCGCCGAGTTCAACCGCGCTCACAAGGGCGCCTCGGCGTCGTCGGGCTGAGCCGGGCCGCGAACACGGCGTGGTAGGTGCTCACGGGGCCCGCCGCGCCCCTCCGGGGGCGCGGGAAGTCGTCGAGGGACCGCTCACGTCGTCGCACGGACGGAGCCGACCCATGTGCACGGCCGACCCGTGTACGCATCCTGCCCACGTGCATCCTGCGGCCGGTCAGCCGGTGGCTTCCGCCACGACGGGGCCGGCGGGGGCGTCCGCCAGCAGTCGTCTGATGTCCCGGACCGCCGCCCGCCCGGCACGGTTGGCGCCGATGGTGCTCGCCGAGGGCCCGTACCCGACCAGATGGATCCGTGGATCGACGGCCGCCCGGGTCCCTTCGATGCGGATGCCTCCGCCGGGCTCGCGCAGCCGCAGCGGGGCCAGATGGTCGACCGCCGCGCGGAAACCGGTCGCCCACAGGACGACGTCCGCGCTCACGCGCCGACCGTCGTCCCACTCCACGCCGTCCGGAGTGATCCGGTCGAACATCGGCAGCCGGTCCAGGACCCCGTCCGCGAGGCCCTGCCGGATCGCGTCGTTGAGCGGCAGTCCGGTCACCGACACGACACTCTTCGGGGGCAGCCCCTGACGGACCCGCTCCTCCACCATGGCGACCGCCTCCCGGCCCACGTCCTCGCTGAACGGCCCCTCCCTGAACACCGGTGGCCGCCGTGTCACCCAGGTGGTCGCTGCCGCGTACGGGGCGATCTCCAGCAGATGCTGCGTACCGGACGCGCCCCCGCCCACCACGACGACGCGCTGCCCGGCGAAGTCCTGCGGCCCGGCGTACTGGGCGGTGTGCAGCTGTCGGCCCCGGAAGGTCTCCTGGCCTGGATAGCGCGGCCAGAACGGCCGGTCCCAGGTGCCGGTCGCGTTGATCAGCGCCCGCGTGGACCACGTACCGTCCGACGTCTCGACGAGCAGTCGGCCCGCGTCGCCCTCGCGTACGGCCTTGACGTCGACCGGCCGTCGTACGCGCAGGTCGAAGGCGTGCTCATAGGCGTCGAAGTACTCGCCCACGACCTCGGAGGACGGCCGGTCCGGGTCCGCGTCCGTCAGTTCCATGCCGGGTAGTGCGTGCATGCCGTGCACCTTGCCGTAGGTCAGGGACGGCCACCGGAACTGCCAGGCGCCGCCCGGCCGCGGCGCGTGGTCCAGGACCACGAAGTCCCGCTCCGGCTCGAAGCCGGTGCGCCGCAGGTGGTAGGCGCTGGACAGACCGGCCTGGCCGGCGCCCACGACGACGACGTCGACTTCCCGTACCTGGTCCAGTGCCTGGTCCCGTACCTGCGCTCCGGTGTTGTTCACGCTTCTACCAACTGTGCGGGCGGCGCGGATCTTCCCGGGCGGGCCCTCTTCAGGCGGCCGGTTCGGTGCCCAGGCGCTCCAGCAGTCCGGCGCGCAGTTCGGCGAACCGCGCGTCGGTGCGGTCGCGCGGCCGGTCCAGCTCGACCGCGATCTCGTACGCGATGGCGCCCGCGTCCATCACCAGGACACGGTCGGCGAGCAGCGCGGCCTCCTCCACGTCGGACGTGGCCAGGAGTACGGCACAGCCGTGCCGCTGCCACAGCTCACCGACGAGCCGCTGTGCCCCTGCCCGGGCGGGCGCGTCCAGGGCGCCGAACGGCTCGTCGAGCAGCAGGAGATCGGGGTCGGCCGCCAACGCGCTCTCCAGCGGCTCGCGTTGGACCTCGGCGCCGGAGCCGGAGGGCGACCCGGGCCGGGGACCGGCATGGCTCAGGAGACCCACCTCGGTCCGTGTCTGTCCGGCGGCTGCGCGTCGGAATCCGCCGGGCCGTCCGAGCCCGAGCAGTACCGTGCGCCACACCTTCCTCCACGGCGTCAGCGGGGGCGCCTGGTAGGCGACTGCCTTGCGGCGCGGTACGAGCACGGTGCCCTCGATGGCACTGTCGAGCCCGGCGAGCACGCGCAGCAGGGTGGACTTGCCGCAGCCACGTCGACCCAGGAGTGCCACGAACTCGTCCTGTCCGATGGAGAGTTGCAGGTTGTCGATGACCGCGCGGCCGTCGAAGGTGCGGGTCAGCCCTTCCACGCGTACCGCCGGGACGGGTGTCGTCGGCCCGTGCTCCCGGTCGCTGCCGGAGCCGGAGCCGGAGCCGGAGTCGGCGGAAGCCTGCTGCGGGCCCACCGTCCGGTGAACGTCGGTCGCCATCGCGGCAACAGCCTTTCGAGAGGAAGCGAGGAGCCGGGGAACCGGGGAACCGAGGGAGCGGGGAACCGGGGGAGCGCGCCCGGACCGTCAGGAGTCTCAGGAGCGGTTGGGCCGCGCTTCAGTGGTCCGGTTTCAGGCCCGGCTCAGGCGGGCGCGGGAAACGGGTGGGAAGGCGTCAGCGGCCGGTGCGACACGCGGCAGAGGCCACCCGCAGCAGGTCGATGTGACCGCGCGTGGTGAGCAGAGCTGAACGCAACATGCCGCCGAACGTAGCCAGCCCGGTCGCATACGGTCAATGCCGTCTCGCGGAGTGGTGGCGCGTCTCACGGGGCGGTCGGCGGAGGCATCGCGGGTGCGGAGCCCCGAGCACGGGTGCGGAATGGGTGAGGATTGGCTCATGTCCGATGCCTTCACCACCCGTGTCCTGAACATCTCCTCCGGCTCCACGGAAGCGGTCGTCGACCTCACCCGTGAGTGCGAGGCCTTCCTGCGGGAGGCGGCGGGCGGCCGCGACGGCCTGCTCAACGTCTTCGTGCCCCACGCGACCGCCGGCGTGGCCGTCCTGGAGACGGGAGCGGGCAGCGACGAGGACCTGCTCGCCGCCCTCCACACCCTCCTCCCCGCGGACGACCGCTGGCAGCACCGCCACGGCAGCCCCGGCCACGGCCGCGACCACGTCCTCCCGGCGCTCGTACCTCCGCACGCCACGCTGCCGGTCGTCGCCGGGCGGCTGGAGCTGGGGACGTGGCAGTCGGTGTGCCTGGTCGACACCAACAAGGACAACCCCGACCGTCAGGTCCGGCTGAGCTTCCTGGGGTGAGCGGGATCGTCCTCGGTGCCGGCCCAGTGTCAAGGTCGCGTCGCGAGTGATCGCGGCCCGTCTCAGAAATGTCTCAGGGCTGTCATGGCGTGAGCTGTGTCGTGAGGGCAGTCCGTGTTGTGGGTGACGGACCGCGAAACAGCCGCGGTCGCAGCACGGGGAAAGGCATGACTGCCATGAAGAGCAAGCGTTTCGCGATGATCGCCGTATCCGCCGTCACGGGCGCGCTCCTGCTGACCGCCTGCAACGGGGAGGACAGCGTGAACGGCGCCGACCCCGCCGCGAGCGCCGAGGCCAGCGCCCCGGCCACCGGCGGGCACGGCTCGTCCGGTACGGAGCACGGCGGAGCGCAGGGCGTCGGCAAGTGGGAGAAGAACGCGGAGGACGCGACCTTCTTCGGTTCGGTGATGACCGGTGCCGACGAGGTCCCGGTCGAGGGCGGTCCCGCCGTGGGGGACAAGGACGGGCACGCGCTCGCCCTGATGCGGATCCAGGGCGACCAGGTGTCCTACGCGTTCACCTTCAGCGGGATCCAGACGCCGACCCTGGGCCACCTCCACAAGGGCGTCAAGGGTGTCAACGGCGATGTGAAGATCCCCTTCTTCACGAAGAAGCTGGAGGACGGCAAGAAGTTCGTCTTCGGCACGGTCACCGTCGACGACAAGGACCTGCTGGAGGGCATCAAGGCCAACCCCGGGAACTGGTACTTCAACATCCACACCGCTGAGTTCCCGGGCGGGGCCGTCCGCGGCCAGGCCTACAAGCTCCCCTCCGGTGTCGACGTTCCCGACACCATGAACGAGGACACCCTCACCGCCGTCGTCAAGGACGCCTAGTGGTCGCGGGCGAGGGCCCGGGCACCTTCCGGGGTGCCGGGCCCTCGCCGACCGGGCACGGGGGTGCCGGTGTCGCGCGGGGGTGCCGGTATCGCGCCGCGCGCGGTGTGCGTCCCGGAAGGGCGGGCAGGGGAGAATGGGCCGGTACGCCACGGACACATGGGCCGGTACGCAACGGACCCCATGGTCGACCTTGCTTGAGGCTTAAGGAGCGGGACATGCAGGACGCGCGAGCAGGGCAGGTCGCCGGACCCGGGGACCTCGTCGATGTGGCCCGCCTGGTCACGGCCTACTACGCGCTGCACCCCGACCCGGCCGAGCCCGGGCAGCGGGTCGCGTTCGGCACCTCGGGGCACCGCGGCTCGTCGCTGGCGACGGCTTTCAACGAGGACCACATCGCGGCCACCAGCCAGGCCATCTGCGAGTACCGCACCGCACAGGGCACCGACGGCCCCCTCTTCCTGGGCGCCGACACCCACGCCCTGTCCGAGCCCGCGCGGGTCACGGCCCTTGAGGTGTTCGCCGCCAACGACGTGAGCGTCCTCATCGACCAGGGCGACGGCTACACGCCCACCCCCGCGGTCTCGCACGCCATCCTCACCCACAACCGCGGCCGCACCTCCGGCCTCGCCGACGGTGTGGTGGTCACCCCCTCGCACAACCCGCCCGCCGACGGCGGCTTCAAGTACAACCCCCCGAACGGCGGCCCGGCCGGCTCCGAGGCGACCTCCTGGATCCAGGACCGCGCCAACGACATCATCACCGGGGGCATGAAGGACGTACGCCGCATCCCCTACACCCGCGCCCTGGCCGCACCCGGCACCGGCCGCCACGACTTCCTCGGCACCTACGTCGCCGACCTGCCGAGCGTGCTGGACCTGGACGCGATCCGGGCCGCCGGCGTGCGCATCGGCGCCGATCCGCTGGGCGGCGCCTCGGTCGCCTACTGGGGCCGGATCGCCGAGCAGCACCGGCTGGACCTGACGGTGGTCAACCCGCTCGCCGACCCCACCTGGCGTTTCATGACGCTGGACTGGGACGGCAAGATCCGGATGGACTGCTCATCGCCGTACGCCATGGCCTCGCTCATCGAGCAGCGCGACCGGTTCGACATCGCCACCGGCAACGACGCCGACGCCGACCGGCACGGCATCGTCACCCCGGACGGCGGGCTGCTCAACCCCAACCACTACCTGGCCGTGGCGATCTCCTACCTGTTCTCGCACCGCAAGGAGTGGCCCGCCGGCGCCGGGATCGGCAAGACCCTCGTGTCGTCCGGGATGATCGACCGGGTCGCGGCGGACGTCGGCCGGACCCTGGTCGAAGTCCCCGTCGGATTCAAGTGGTTCGTGGACGGTCTGTCCGACGGGACGCTCGGCTTCGGCGGCGAGGAGTCGGCGGGCGCGTCCTTCCTGCGCCGCGACGGCTCGGTGTGGACCACCGACAAGGACGGCATCATCCTGGCCCTGCTCGCCTCCGAGATCACAGCGGTCACCGGGAAGACCCCCTCGCAGCACTACGGGCAGCTCACCGAGCGCTTCGGCGCCCCCGCCTACGCGCGCATCGACGCCCCGGCCTCCCGCGAGGAGAAGGCGCTGCTCGCGAAGCTGTCCCCGCGCCAGGTCACCGCCGACACCCTCGCGGGCGAGCCGGTCACCTCGGTCCTCACCGAGGCACCCGGCAACGGCGCCGCCCTCGGCGGGGTCAAGGTGTCCACCGCCAACGCCTGGTTCGCGGCCCGCCCTTCGGGCACCGAGGACGTCTACAAGATCTACGCGGAGTCGTTCTCAGGACCGGAACACCTGGAGCAGATCCAGGAGGAGGCCAGGTCCATGGTGCTCGCGGCCCTGAACACCTGACACCGGCGCGGGCTCCGGCGCCCCGACTTCTCGTGGATGTCGTCGTGCCGCCGGGGCACGCTTTCCGGTAGCCGGTAGCCGGTAGCCGGTAGCCGGTAGCCGGTAGCCGGTAGCCGGTAGCCGGTAGCCGGTAGCCGGTAGCCGGTAGCCGGTAGCGTGTCCGGTGCGCTCACTCCCACACCACGATGTTCCGCCGCACCGGCACGGACGACGCGTCCGTGGCGAACAGTTCGGGGGAGTGGGCCCGGATGCGCTCGATGTCGTCGAAGACGGCTCGCAGATGCGTGCGCATGGCCGTGCGGGCGAGCGGGACGTCCCCACCCGCGATCGCGTCGAAGATCTCGCGGTGCTGGGCGACGAACACGGCAGGCGACACGTTCTCGTGGAGGCCGAGGCGGCGGGCCCGGTCCAGGTGGCCCTTTGCGGCGGCGACGGTCGTCCAGACGTTCCCGTGCCCGCTCAGCCGCATCAGGCCCTGATGGAACGCCTCGTCCAGATCGAAGAACTCCTCCAGACCGAGGTCCGCGCGCCGCTGCCGGTCGAGGTTGTCCCGCAGTTCCCCGACGAGCGCGGGGTCGAGCTCCGCGGGCAGGTCGTCCAGTGAGGCGAGTTCCACCGCCTCCCGCAGGAACTGCGCGTCGGCCACCTGCCCCGGGTCGACGCGGGACACGAACGATCCGATCTTGGGGAAGACCTGCACCAGGCCCTCCTGGGCCAGCAGGATCAGGCTCTCCCGCACCGGCGTACGGCTGACGCCCATCGACGCGGCGAGTTCGTTCTCCGAGAGGGCCGCGCCCGGAGCCAGTTCGAGGGTCAGGACCATCTGGCGCAGTTTCAGGTAGATGTCGCGCCGGTTCGTCCGCCCGTTCGTTTGAGCCATGGGCCCATCGTACGTAGAAGCACGGCACAAGTATTGCCGTGCTGCGATACAGATGCTTGTATACAAGTACTTCGCGACCAATCGCGACCAAGGAGTGCCTGTGAGCAGGATCGAAAAAGTCGAGGTCTTCGTCGCCTCCCCCGGCCGGACCTTCGTCACGCTCCGGATCACCACCACGGACGGGGTGACCGGCCTCGGCGACGCCACGCTCAACGGCCGGGAACTGGCCGTCGCCAGCTATCTGCGCGACCACGTGGTCCCGCTGCTGATCGGCAAGGACCCGTCCCGTATCGAGGACATGTGGCAGTACCTCTACAAGGGTGCCTACTGGCGGCGCGGACCCGTCACGATGACCGCGATCGCCGCCGTCGACACCGCACTGTGGGACATCCTGGGCAAGACCGCGGGCCTGCCCGTCTACAAGCTCCTCGGCGGCCGGTCGCGCGACGGCGTACTCGTCTACTCGCACGCCAGCGGCACCGACGTGCCCTCGCTCCTCGACGACGTCCAGCGCTATCTGGAGCTGGGCTACAAGGCCGTACGCGCCCAGGCCGCCGTGCCCGACGTCGGCGGCACGTACGGGGTGCGCAAGGGCAAGGTCTACGAGCCCGCCGCGACCGAGCTGCCCGACGAGCAGCCCTGGGACACCGAGGCCTATCTCGACTTCGCGCCCAGGTACCTGGAGGCGGTCCGGGAGCGTTTCGGCTTCGGCTTCCACCTCCTGCACGACGTGCACCACCGGCTCACCCCGAACGAGGCGGCCCGGTTCGGCAGGAGCGTCGAGGCCTCCCGGCTGTTCTGGATGGAGGACCCGACCCCGGCCGAGAACCAGGAGTCCTTCCGGCTGATCCGGCAGCACACCACGACACCCATCGCGGTCGGCGAGGTGATGAACTCGATCTGGGACGTCCAGCACCTCATCACCGAGCAGCTCATCGACTACGTACGCACCACCGTCGTCCACGCGGGCGGCATCACGCATCTGCGCCGCATCTTCGACCTCGCCGCGCTCCACCAGGTACGGACCGGCTCCCACGGGGCGACCGACCTCTCGCCGGTGAGCATGGCCGCCGCCGTGCACCTCGACATCGCCGTGCCGAACTTCGGCATCCAGGAGCACATGGGCCACCCCGACGAGACCGCCGAGGTGTTCCGCACGGGGGTGACGTTCGCCGACGGCATGCTGTACCCCTCCGACGAGCCCGGCCTCGGCGTCGAGTACGACGAGAAGGCGGCCGAACGCTTCCCCTACCGGCGGCGCTACCTCCCGGTCGCCCGCCGGCTCGACGGGTCGGTGCACGACTGGTGAGCGCCGACGACCAGTTGAGCCGCAAGGCACTGCCCCGGCTCGCGCCCGGACTGCGGCCCGCCGTCGACCCGGCCGAACTGCGCACCCGTGTCGTCCACTTCGGTCTCGGCGCCTTCCACCGGGCCCACCAGGCCGTCTACACCGAGCAGGCCGCCGCCCGCTCCGGTGAGCCCTGGGGCATCACCGCGGTCGCGCCCCGCTCGGCCGACACCGTGCGCGCCCTGCGAAACCAGGACTGTCTGTACTCGCTCACCGAACGCCGGCCGGACGGCCACCGCACACGCGTCGTGGGCTCGGTCGTCGGCGCGCTGGCCATGGGGCCCGACGCGAAGGCCGTCGACGCCCTGCTCGCCGACCCCGAGGTGACGGTCGTGACGCTGACCGTGACGGAGAAGGGGTACCACCGAGCGGCGTCGACCGGCGGTCTCGACCTCACGGCCGGGCCGATCGCCGCCGACCTGGCGGCCGGTCCCGACGGGCCGCTCACCACGGTGGTCGGGCGGCTCGCCGCCGGTCTCGCCGCCCGGACGCGGGCCGGGGCACCCCCGATCGCCGTCGTGTCCTGCGACAACATGGCGGGCAACGGCGCCGCACTGTCCCGGGTCGTCCACGACTTCGTCCGCGCGTCGGCCTGGCCGGACCGCTCGCGGATCCTGGACCGGATGGCCGGGGTCGTCGCCTTCCCCGCGACCGTCGTGGACCGGATCGTGCCCGCCACCGGCGAGGCCGACCGGGCGACGGCCGCCGCCGCGCTCGGTGTACGGGACGCGCTCGCCGTGACGGGGGAGCCGTACCGCCAGTGGGTCCTTGAGGACTCCTTCGACGCGCCCCGGCCGCCCTGGGAGCTCGACGGCGCCCTGTTCGTCCCGGACGTGGCGCCCTACCAGCTCACCAAACTGCGGCTGCTGAACGGTTCTCACTCCGCCCTCGCCCACCTCGGCCTGGCCGCCGGACTCACCACGATCGCCGGGACCATGGCGACGGACTGGGGCGAGCGTCTCGTACGGGCGCTGTGCGCGGAGGTGGCACCCACCCTCCCCGCGGGCGGCCCGGACCCGGTCGCGTACGCCGACGACCTCGTCGTACGTTTCCGCAATCCCGCCATGCGCCATCTGCTGCGGCAGATCGGCTCCGACGGCTCGCTGAAGATCACGGAGCGCTGGCTGCCCGCGCTGAGGGAACTGCGCGCCCGGACCGCGGCCACCCCGGGCGCCCGGGTGACCCCGGTGCTCGAACTCGCCCTCGCCGGCTGGGCGCACGGCACCCGCCGGGTCCCTTCCGGCCGCGGCGCCCCCTCTGATCCCGCCGCCGACGCGCTCGCCGCCTGCTGGGGGACCGCGACCCGCCCCGCCGAGACCGTACGCGCGCTGCTGCGCGTCCTCGGCGCCCCGGACCTGGCGGACGACGACGCCCTCACGTCGGCCGTCGCGGACCGGCTCCCCGCCCTGGCCGCCGGACGCGTCGAGATCTGACCCCGAACCGCCTCCCCTTACCCGTTCCCCGCCCCCCGCCCCCCGTCCCCAACAGCTTCCTCGGTTACGAACAACGGAGTTCACGATGAAGGACAGCGTCATAGCCGCTCAGCAGACGCCTTCCGCCCGGCGCAGCACCCGCGATCTCACCCGCGCCGCCGTCTCGGGCTGGCTCGGTACGGCCATGGAGTTCATGGACTTCCAGCTCTACTCGCTGGCCGCCGCGATCGTCTTCAACAAGATCTTCTTCCCGGACGTCAGCCCGGCCATCGGACTCATCGCCGCGATGGCCACCTACGGTGTCGGATACGTGGCCCGGCTCGCCGGAGCCGTCTACTTCGGGCGGATGGGCGACCGGCTCGGCCGCAAGAAGGTCCTGTACATCACCATCCTGCTGATGGGTGCCTCCACCACCCTGATCGGCGCCCTGCCCACGTACGCCACCATCGGCATCCTCGCGCCGATCCTGCTCGTCGCACTGCGCCTGGTGCAGGGCTTCGGCGCGGGCGCCGAGATCGCCGGGGCCACCGTCATGCTGGCCGAGTACGCGCCCGTCAAGCGGCGCGGCCTGATCTCCTCGCTGGTCTCGCTCGGCACGAACTCCGGGACGCTCGCCGCGTCGGGCCTGTGGGCCATCCTGCTCGCCGTGCTCAGCGAGGACCAACTGCTCTCCTGGGGCTGGCGGTTGCCCTTCCTGCTCAGCTTCGGCCTGATGATCTTCGCGGTCTGGGTGCGGCGCAGTCTCAAGGAGAGCCCGGTCTTCGAGGAGCGTCCCGACGTCGTCGACGGTGTGGCGCTGGCCCGTGACGAGGTCGAGTCCGTGATCGCCACCGCCGACGAGCACCAGGGCGGTGTCCTGGCGGCGGGCATCCGGCAGCGCAAGGGCAAGGCGTTCTTCCTCGCACTGGGCCTGCGCTTCGGCCAGGCCGGCAACTCCGGCCTGATGCAGACGTTCCTCGTCGGCTACATCGCCACCAACCTCGCGGTCGGCCGGTCCGTACCGACGGACGCGATCGTGTACGGCTCACTGGCGGGCTTCGCCACCGTGCCGCTGATCGGCCTGCTGGGCGACCGCTTCGGACGCCGCTCGGTCTACCTCGCGCTCTCCGCCCTGACCGTCGTCCTCGCCTTCCCGGTGATGCTCCTCATCACCTCCGGATCGACGCCGGGTGTGATGCTCGGCATGGTCCTCGGCCTGAACGTCGGAGTCCTCGGACTGTTCTCGCTGGAAAGCGTCACGATGGCCGAACTCTTCGGCTCCCGCACCCGGTTCACCCAGCTCGCCCTCTCCAAGGAGATCGGCGGCATCCTCGCCACCGCGATCGGCCCGGTCCTCGCGGCCACGCTCACCGCCGTCACCGACAGCTGGTGGCCCATCGCCGCCATGCTCATCGTCTACTCGCTCATCACCTTCGTCAGCGCGTACCTCGCCCCCGAGACACGCGGACGCGACCTGGTCCGGCTGGAGGACGCCGTATGAAGACGATCACCCCCCGTATGAGGGCGGTCGTGGTGCACGGCCCCGACGACGTACGCGTCGACGAGCGGGCCCGGCCCGCCCCCGGCGCGGGCGAGGTGCTGCTGGCCGTGGAGTGGGGCGGGATCTGCGGATCCGACATCGCGTACTGGAAGAAGGGGGCGTCCGGCACCGCCTCGCTCGCCCATCCGCTGGTGCTCGGGCACGAGTTCGCGGGCCGGATCGCCGCACTCGGCGACGGAGTCGCCGGGCTGGACGTGGGACAGGCGGTCACCGTCCACCCGGCCAGCCTTGTCGGCGACGGTGTCCTGCCCGAACGGCTCGCCGGCCGGACGAACCTCTACCCGCGCGTCCGCTACTTCGGCTCGGCGGCCTTCGACCCGCACACCGACGGCGGGTTCAGCGAGTACCGGACGGTCGACGCGGCCCAGATCCGGCCGCTGCCGGCCGGCGTGAGCACCGAACAGGGCGCCCTCGCCGAGCCGTTGGCCGTCGCGCTGCACGCCGTCGGCCGGGTCCCGGAGCTGCGCGGCCGTACGGTCCTGGTCAACGGCTGCGGTCCGATCGGCTCGCTCGTCGTCGCCGCGGCCCGGTACCGCGGGGCGGGCCGGGTGATCGCCGCGGACCTGTCGCCGTCCTCGCTCGCCGTCGCCCGCGCCATGGGCGCCGACGAGACACGCGACCTCTCCGCAGGTGAGAAGCTGCCCGAGGACGTGGACGTGGTCTTCGAGGCGTCCGGCGCCCCGGCCGCGCTCGGCCCCGTACTGCGGGCCACCGCCCGCGGCGGCACCCTCGTCCAGGTCGGCAACCTGCCCGGTACGGCCGTGGCGGCGGCCCTCGGCGACCTGGTGACCCGGGAGATCACCTGGATCGGCTCGTACCGCTTCGTCGAGGAGATCGACGACGCGCTGCGCGCACTCGGGGACGGTCTGGACGTGACCCCGCTGATCACGCACCGCTTCCCGCTGGAACGGGCCGAGGAGGCGCTCGCCGTCGCCGCCGACCCGGGCAGCGGAAGCAGCAAGGTCATGCTGCGGCTGCGCGCCGCCTGAACCGTCGAACCATGGGCCCCGTCCGCCGCGGCCGACCCCTTCCAACCCTCTCCAACCCTCTCCAACCCCCCTCTTGGACCCTTCCCGCGCCTTCCAGCCTCTCGCCGCTTTCCCCGCCACGCCCGCCATCCGCCAGGAGAAGCCCGTGTCCCTGCCGCCCCCTCCCCGCGCCGCCGACCGTCATGAGCGGGCGGCCGACGTCATGTGCGTCGGCGAGACGATGGCCGTTCTCGGTCCGCCGGACCCAGGCCCGCTCGCCGAGCAGTCCCTGCTGAGCATGGCCGTCGGCGGTGCCGAGTCCAACGTCGCCTGCGGACTGGCCGGACTCGGGCGCCGGGCCGCCTGGCTGAGCCGCCTCGGCGACGACCCGTTCGGCAGCCGGATCCTGGCCGAACTGACCGCGCGCGGCGTGGACGTGAGCGCCGTGGAGACCGACCCGGAGCGCCCGACCGGCGTTTACTTCAAGGACCCGGCCCCTGACCCGGAAGCCGGTCCCGGCCACACCCGTACGTACTACTACCGGGGCGGTTCCGCGGCGTCCGCGATGGGGCCTGACCTGGCCCGGCACCCCGCGCTCCGCCGGGCCCGGATCCTGCATCTGTCGGGGGTCGCCGCGGCCCTCTCCGAGAGCTGTGCGCGGCTGCTGGAGGCGCTCCTCGTCGGCCGGGACGACCATGCCGGGTCCGGTCCGCTCGTCTCCTTCGACGTGAACCACCGCCCCGCCCTCTGGCGTCGGGGAGGGCACGACTCCCCGGCCGCCGCGCGGAGTCTGCTGGCGCTCGCCCGCGCCGCGGACATCGTGTTCGTCGGCCGGGACGAGGCCGAGGAGCTGTGGGGCACCGCCCGCCCGGACGACATCGCGGAACTGCTCGCGCCCGCACCCGCCGTGGTCGTCAAGGACGCCGAGCACGGAGCTACCTCGTACGTCGCCGACTCGTCAGGCGCGGCCTCGTACGCCGGCCGTCTGCGGACGTTCGTGCCCTCGCTGCCCACCAAGGTGGTCGAACCGGTCGGCGCCGGCGACGCGTTCGCGGCTGGCTATCTGACGGGAGTGCTGGAGGAGCGCGACGAACGCTCCAGGCTGCGCCTCGGCCATCTGGCTGCCGCCGCCGCGCTGCGGACCCGGGACGACGTGCCCGACATGCCGTCGCGTACGGAGACCGACCGCTGCCTCGCCCTGGACGAGGACGCGTGGGCCGCCACGGCCCGCCGCTGAGAAGACACCGAATGAGCCAACGAGTGGCCGAACAGGGTGCGTTGGGGCCTGCGTTGCACATGGGCCGAGGCGTGAGGAATAACGTGGGCGCCCACGACCGGCGTTCGCCGGTTCCGTGATCCGCACCCCGCCCACGCATACGTACGCACAGGAGCGTCCATGACTGACCAGGCAGAGAACTCGGAGCCGGAGGCGCTCGCCAGGATCGACACCTCCGTGCCGCAGTCGGCCCGGATCTGGAACTACTGGCTGGGCGGGAAGGACAACTACGAAGTCGACCGCGTGGCCGGCGACGCGTTCCGTGCCGTCTTCCCCGGGATCGAGACCGGAGCGCGGGCCGCCCGGTACTTCCTCGCCCGCGCCGTCCGTCATCTGGCCGCCGAGGAGGGCATCCGGCAGTTCCTGGACATCGGCACCGGACTGCCCAACGTGGACAACACCCACCAGATCGCCCAGCGGGTGGCGCCCGAGAGCCGGATCGTCTACGTCGACAACGACAAGCTGGTCCTGGCGCACGCCCGGGCGCTGCTCACCAGTACACCGGAAGGCGTCACCAACTACGTCGACGCCGATCTGCGCGATCCGGGCACGATCGTGCGGGAAGCCGCCAAGACGCTCGACTTCGACCGGCCGGTCGCTCTCATGCTGATGGGCATCCTGGGCCACATCGAGGACTACGACGAGGCACGCGCGATCGTGCGGCAGCTGGTGGACGCGCTGCCGCCCGGCAGCTACCTCGTGCAGTACGACAGCACCGACACCAGCAAGGCGTACGTCGAGGCCATCCAGCAGTACAACGAGGGCGGCTCGATCCCGTACATCCTGCGCAGCCCCGAGCGGATCGAGGGCTTCTTCGAGGGTCTGGAGCTGCTGGAACCGGGTGTGGCGTCGTGCTCGCGCTGGCGTCCCGACACCGAGGCCCTGGGGCTGCCCGCAGAGGTGCACCAGTACGGCGGTGTCGGCCTCAAGCGCTGAGACGGGCCTGTCGGCCGGCGTACGTCGGCCGACAGGACAGGCCCACCGGCGAGGTCAGGTCTCCTGGAGGATCCGGTGGAGGATCGTGGGCGTCTCCTCCGGTGAGTCCGCTTCGAGCCCCAGGCGGTTCAGGACGTCCCAGTAGCGCTCGATCTCGGCAGGCTTGTCGGGATAGAGAGCACTGGCCAGCTGTTCGAGGCAGACCACGTCGGGCAGTTGACCGCCGGGCAGGCGCAGGACGGTGACCGGACCGCCCTCGGCGGCGTAACCGCCCGCGAGGAACGGGATGATCTGGACGGTGACCTGCGGGAGCCGGCACATCTCGATGAGATGCCTGAGCTGGGCGCGCATCGTGTCGGTGCCGCCCACCGGGCGCCGGAGCGCCGCCTCGTCGATCACGGCCCACAGCTGGGCGGGCGGCTCACGGTGCAGAACCCGCCGGCGCTCCGTGCGCAGCGTGACGCGCCGCTCGATCTCCTGCGCGTCCGCGTCCGGGTGGCCGAGCCGGATGGAGGCGCGCGCGTAGGCGGGGGTCTGCAGGAGGGCGGGTACGCGCTGGACCTCGAAGCAGCGGATGACGCTCGCCGCCTGTTCGGCCCCCAGGTAGGTCTGCAGCCACGGGGGCACCACATCGCTGTAGTACTGCCACCAGGCGGGGGTGTTGGCCTCTTCGGCCAACGCCAGCAAGGTGCCGCGCTCGGCCTCGTCCGTCACTCCGTAGTGCGTGAGCAGATCGGCCACGTCACGCAGCTTGCACCCGTGCCGGCCGGCCTCCAGGCGGCTGATCTTCGACCGGGAGGCGCGGATGACATGCCCCGCGGCCTCACGGGAGATCTCCTTCTCCTCCCGCAGCGCGCGCAACCGCGCGCCGAGCAGCAGGCGTGGCATCACGGGACCGGCCGACTGGCCGTCCGGAACTCTGCGGTCGGAGACACCGCTGTCGAACGGTGAACCTACGGCCTCTGTGGTGCCCATGGGCAGTCTCCCTGCGCTGAACGCAACTCTGCGCGCATCCGAACACTGTGCCCACCCATCTTAGGGGCTGTCCTGTACATGATCTTGAAATCAGGAGTCGGCTCCTGCCTCGCGCGCACCTGCCAGGGGGTCCGGCCCGACGGTGTGGCCGAGCAGGTGCAGCGGGCCCGCTGTCACGCCCGCCCGTTCGGTGGCCTCCCAGTAGGCGCGGGCCGCCGCTTCGTCCACCAGCCCGTGCACCAGGGGTAGTTGGGGTTCGGCCGCGTGCAGGAGGGATTCCGTGCGGCAGGAGGCGAGGGTTCCCTCCAGCCAGGGCTGGGCCAGGTATCCGGCCGCCGCCGCTGCCGGCAGGCCTTCGGCGATCTCGCGGCCGAGGTCGCCGAGGTGCAGGAGCCCGCCGCCCAGAACGAGTACGTCCCGGCGTTCCCGCATCCGGGCCACCGCCCGCCCGGTGTCGAAGCAGTGCGGGAAGGAGTCGTCGACCACGATGGTGCCGGGTGCCAGCCGGTCCACGTCCAGGAGCGTGTGGGTGCTGCTCACCGCCGTGACCACCAGATCGGCCTCGTAGACGGCGTCGGGCAGCGCGGACCGGGACTCCGCCACCTCCACCTCGTCGGCCCGGCCGTTCTCCTTCAGCCGTCGTGCGAGCTGCCGCAACCGTGGTCCGCTGCCGGGCGCGTCGCAGAGCAGCAGGCGCCGTGGCGGGCGGGTGGCCCGGGTGAGCAGCAGGTCCAGGGAGGACGTGCCGATCGAGCCCAGTCCGACGAAGGCGACATCGAGGTCCGCGAGGTCCTGTCCGGTGGCGTCGAGTGCCGCGTGCACGGTCCGGACGACCGACACGACGGTCGCCGCGTGCCCGGTCGTCACGGCGGCCGATCCCGGTCCGAGGTTCGCGGACCGCAGTACGTCGAAGCCGTAGCCGGTCAGCGAGGGGATCATGCCGGCCAGGGAGACGCACCGGGCTCCGAGCGAGGAGGCGAGCGAGACCGCGCGGGCGGTGTGCGCGACGAGTTCGGGGTCCCGGCCGAGTTCGTCGGAGAAGAGAGGCACACAGACGAAGCCCGACCCGCCCAGCGGTGTGCGGACCGTCTCCAGCAGGCGTGGGGCGTTGCCGGGGAACAGCATCGCGCGCAGGTCTTCCCGTTCCAGGACGTCCTCGGGCAGTCCTGCCAGCCGGGCGAGATGGCCGGGGGCGGGCAGATAGCCGACCAGGGCGGCGTCCATCGTCTCCCGGGGCGGGCGTGGCGGGCGGCCCTTGTCGCGTGGGCCCGTATCGCGTGGGCTCACGGCATGTGCGAGCCGTTCCCGGAGCGCCCCTGCGAAGTCCTCCAGCGCCGACGGGGAGAAGGCCGCGGCGGACCCCCGTACCGTCACACGCAGTCCGGTGCCTTCCGGGCGTGCGGCCAGGAACACGTCCGTCGCCGACGACGGCGGCGCGAACGCGCTGTCCCGGTCGTCCCACGACGCCGTCAACGACTGCCCGTGCGGGGCGGCGAGGACGGAGAAGTCGAGGTAGGTGAAGAAGAACTGCGAGGTCAGGGGCAGTCCGTCGGCGTTGCGGGGCACGATGTCCTCGTGCGTGCGCGCCTGTTCGGCCTCGGTGACGATCCGTCGCAGGGCGGCGCCGAAGTCCTCCCCGTGTGCGGCCGCGGGCCGGACGGGAACCGCGTTGGCGAACGGACCGAAGATCCGGTGCGCGTCGAGGGTCAGGCCCCCGTCGCGGCCGCTCACCGCCAGACCGACGATCAGGTCCGCCCGACCCGTGACCTGTGTCAACTGCTGGTGGTACGCGGTCAGCAGCGGCGCGTACAGGGTGGCCCCCGCCTCCGCCGCGAGCGCCCGCAGCGCCGCCGTCCGCCCGGCGTCGAGGACGAACCCCGCCGACACGAAGTCCGTACCGTCGTCGGCCGTACCGTCGCCCTTCTCGGCGGTGCGCAGAACGGGCTGACGGTAGGGCGCGTCGACCCGCGCCCGGCGCTCCGCCGCACCCGGCGCGGCGCGGGTCTCCGGCTCTGCGCGGATCTCCGGCTCGGCCGACAGCAGGGCGTGGTCACGGAAGGTCGCGCGGGGCGCGGCCGGTTCGGGAGTGTGGCCCGCGGCCAACTGGTCGTAGACCGCGGTCAGTTCCTGTACGAGGAGGGCGGCGCTGTATCCGTCCCCGATGAGGTGGTGTGCGTGGACGAGGAGGACGTGTTCGTGCTCCGTGAGGGTGAGGACCCGCAGCCGGAGCAGCGGCCAGGCCCATGGTTCGAAGCGCCGCCGCGCCTCGGCCGCCGTGCGGTCGTCCACCTCGGCGGGGTCGGTGAGGGTCTCGAAGGCCACCGGCAGACGCAGGGAGGGCGGGAGCTCCTGCTGGACGGGCGGCCGGGCACCGGCGGGGAAGACGGTACGCAGCATGCCGTGCCGTTCCACCAGCAGGTCCACCGCCGCCTGGAACACCTCCGGGTCCAGCGGGCCGGACAGCCGCAGCCGCGCGGGCCAGGAACCGCCTCCACCGGGTGAGAGGGCCTCGGCGAGGAGGAAACCGCGCTGGGCAGGTGTGACGGGGAAGGGCGCCGCGTGGTCCGCGGGCGCGGTCGCCGCCCGTGCGTGGGGCTGCTCCGCCGCTGTCACGTCCACCGCGGCGGCCAGCCTCGCGAGGGTCCGGTTGTCGTAGATCACCGTAGGTCGGGGCAGCTGCGTCCTGCCCTCGCCGAGCCGGGCGAACACCTGGAGGACGAGCAGCGAGTCGCCGCCCAGGTCGAAGAAGTCATCCTCGCGGGAGACGGCATCGACCTCCAGCAACTCGGCCCAGATGGCGGCCAGTTGCAGTTCGGTGGGGGTGGCGGGGAGCGTACTCCCGCCGGAGGCCGCCACCGGCGCCGAGGAAGGGTCGCCCAGCGCACGGCGGTCGATCTTGCCGGTGCCGCTGAGGGGCAGTCGGTCCATCACCGTGATCCGCGCCGGGACCATGTACGGCGGCAACAGACCGGCCAAGTGGCGGCGTACGTCCGGAGGTTCGGGCTGTCCGGCGCCCGGCCGGGCGGTGACGAACGCCAGCAGCCGCCCCTCGCGTGCGACCACCGACGCCTGCGCGATGCCGGGATGCGTCTGGAGGGCCGCCTCGACCTCTCCGGTCTCCACCCGGTTGCCGCGGATCTTCACCTGGTCGTCGGTCCGCCCGAGGAACTCCAGAACGCCGTCCGCGCGCAACCGGACCCGGTCTCCGCTGCGGTACCAGCGACGTCCGTCCCGCACGGTGAACGCCTGCGCGGTCACATCGGGTTGGCCCAGATAGCCGGGTGTCAGCCCGACTCCCGCGATGAGCAGTTCACCCGGTTCCTCCGGGCGGCAGGGCGTCCCGTCGGGGCCGACCACCGCCACGTCGGTGCCGGTCACCGGCCGTCCGATCGGCAGGATCTGCACGTCGTCGGCCGGACGCGTGGTGATGAGGTGGCAGGTGGCGTTGACGGTCGTCTCGGTGGGGCCGTACAGGTTGGCGATGCGCTGTCCGTCGCCGAACAGGTCGAACCACCGGCGTACGTGAGCGGCGGACAGGGCTTCCCCGCCCACATGCACCCAGCGCAGCGCCGACAGGTCCGGCCGCCCCGCTCCCCGCCGTACCCGCTCCTCGGCGGCCGACAGCAGTTGCTCCCACAGCGTCGGTACGGAGCTCCACACGGTGATCCGCGTCCGTTCCGCGTACGCCAGCAGCAGCTCGGGATCCCGCAGCAGCCCCCGCGGTACGGTCACCACGGTGCCGCCGACCAGCAGGGGTGCGAGCAGTTGGCGTACCGAGGCGTCGAAGCACGGCGACGCGGTCTGCGCGAGGCGGTCGTCGGGGCCGTAGCCGAACGTCCCGATGGCCCAGTCGAGGTAGTTCTCCATCGCCCGGTGGGTGATGGGCACGGCCTTGGGGCGGCCGGTGGAGCCCGAGGTGAAGATGACGTACGCGATCGCGTCGGGGTCCGGGGCGGGTGCGGGGACGGGCGCCGCGGTGTCGGTCCGCGGGTCGGGCGAGCCGTCGGCGCGTACCGCGCGCACTCCGTCGTCGCCGAGCGACTTCGCGACCCGCAGGGTCGGTTCGTGGCACACCACGGTGGAGACGTCCGCGCGCTCCACCTGGTCCGCCAGCCGGGCGGTCGGGTACGTCGCGTCCAGCGGGACCCAGCCGGCCCCGGCACGCAGGATGCCGACCACGCCGATCACGGTGTCCGGGCCGGGCTCGGTGAGCAGCCCGACCAGGTCACCGGCTCGTACGCCGTCGGCGCGCAGCCGGTCCGCCAGGAGCCGGGAGGCGCGGTCGAGCGCCGCGTAGGTGAGGGTCGTGCCGTCGGCCGCCACGGCGGTCGCGTCGGGCGTGGCACGGAACCGGCGCAGCAGTCGGGCGACCACACCGTGCGGTTCGTCGGTCGTGCGGGGGGACTCGGGGAACGGCGTGCACAGGGCGGCCAGTTCGTCGCGGTACTCCCGGTCCAGCCGTGCGACCGTCCGCGGTTCGAAGAGCGGCAGTGGGAAGTTCCACGACAGGCGCAGCGTCGATCCGTCCGCCCAGCACAGCAGACTCAGCCGGGTCGCCGCCGAGCCGGTGCCGGCCGCGTCGGCCCGTACCTCGACCGGGCAGTCGGCCGCCATGCGTGCCGGGAAGCGGGCGAAGCTGAAGCCCGCCGGGCTCGCCGTACGGGGGCCTCCGCCGGGCAGGAGCGCGGCCAGGTCGAGGCTGCTCAGCCCGGAGTGCTGCTCGCTCTCCAGCCAGCTGCGGCGCAGCCGTCGTGCCAGCTCGACGACCGGTTCGCCGGGGGTCGTGGTGCAGAGCAGGGGGAGGGTGTCGGCGAGCGGGCCGATGAGCCGGTCCACGTCGGGGAAGCGTTCCTCGCGGCGGGCGCGGGCCACGTTGACCGCGATGTCCCGCTGCCCGGTCCACCGCGACAGGCAGCGCGCATAGGCGGCGAGCAGCAGGTGGAACAGGGACACGTCGTGCGCGGCGGCCAGCCGTTCCAGGCGGGCGGTGACGGTCGTGTCGAGCGAGCCGTGGTGCTGCACGAGCGGGCCCGACGGGGGTGCGTCGGGATCGCCGTCGTAGGGCAGCCGCAGCCGATCGCCCCGCGAGGCCAGGCGCTCGGTCCAGTAGCGACGGTCGGCGTCCGAGGCGGTGGTGTCCCAGGAGCGGGTGGTACGGGCGTACCGCGCGAAGCTCGGCGCGTCCGGCGTCGGCCGCGGGTGTTCTCCCCGCCACAGCGCGGTGTACGAGGCCCACAGTTCCTCGGCCAGGACGTTCAGGCTGTATCCGTCCGCCGCCGCATGGTGGACCACCAGCAGCAGATGCGCGACTCCAACTTCCTGACGGAGCAGCAGCGCCCGTACGGGCGGCTCGGCCGTCAGGTCGAAGGGCTGGTTGCACAGAGCCGTTTCGAGGTCGGCCACCTGCTCGGCGGCGCAGTCGCGGACCTCGTACCAGGTCGACAGCGCAGCGGCCGGAGCCAGCCGCTGCACGGGACCTGTCGATCCCGTGCCCGGATCGTCGATCCGCAGCCGCAGCATGCCGTGCCGTTCGGCCAGGCCGGCCAGCGCCCGCCCGAGCACATGCGTGTCCAGGGGACCGCGGACCGTCATCCGCAGATGGCCGCGGGCCGGGACACCGGGATGCAGCCGACTGCTGGTGTGCAGGGCCAGCTGTACGGGGGTCAGCGGGAAGGGGATGTGGTCCGC
Source organism: Streptomyces liliiviolaceus (assembly GCF_018070025.1). NCBI lineage: Bacteria > Bacillati > Actinomycetota > Actinomycetes > Kitasatosporales > Streptomycetaceae > Streptomyces > Streptomyces liliiviolaceus. The sequence continues at coordinate 415,208 of NZ_JAGPYQ010000002.1, read as the reverse complement.
GCTGGGTGGTGGCGCGGACGTCTCTGTCTCCGTCGCCGTCTCTGTCGCTGCCGGGGCGCCGTCCGCGTCCAGGTGCGCGGCCAGTTCCCGTACCGTCCGGTACTCGAAGAAGAGCGTGGCGGGCAAGGAACGGCCCGTCCTGCGTTCGAGTCGCTTGACCAGGTCGACCGCGCCCAGCGAGTCCAGTCCCAGGGACAGGAACGGTGCGTCGTCGTCGACACCGGACACCGGGACGCCCAGCGACTGCGCCAGCAGCTCCCGCAGCACCGGGGCGGTGCCGGACAGGGGCGTGACGGTGTCGACCTCGGGACGCGGCTCGCGCAGTGGTTCGCGCGTACCCGGTGCTGGGATGCGGTGCAGGGGGACGCGGTGCAGTGGGTCGCGCGATGGCTCCGGCCGGTCTGTCGTCCGGTCGGTGAGGACCAGTTGGGCCTGGTCGGTGCCGCACGCGGTCCGCAGTGCCGCCAGCGCCGGTGCGGTCGCCAGGGGTCGGCCCCCCTCGTCGGGGAGGGCGTCGGCGGCGAACGCGGCGGCGAGACCGGTCTCGGCGAACGGCCCGAAGTTCACCGACAGCCACGCCCGCCCCGCCTGCCGCTCGGCACCCGCGAACGAGTCGAGGAACGCGTTGGCGGCAGCGTAGGCACCAAGTGCCCCGGCCAGGCCCGGCAGTACCGAGGAGACGGAGGAGAACGCCACGCACACCCCGGGACTGCGTCCGTGCCGGGTCAGGGCCTCGGACAACAGCACGGTGCCGAGCGTCTTCGCGCCCAGCGCCTCCATCGTCTCCTGCACCTTGGTCCCGCGCAGACTGCCGGGACGCACCACCCCGGCCGCGTGGAAGACGGCGTCCGGCGCGGGCAGTCCGGCGATCAGCGCCTCGACGTCGTCCCGCGAGGTGAGGTCGGCCCGGTGGTAGCGGGCGTCGGCGCCGAGTCCGGCGAGCTCTTCCAGCAGGCCCACCGGCGGTTGCGGGGAACGGCCCGTGAGCAGCAGGACCGGTCGGCCGCGCCCGGCGAGGTCCCGGGCGAGGGCGGAGCCGAGGCCCCCGGCGCCGCCCGTGATGAGGAAGGTGCCGTCGGCGGGCAGCCGGTCATCGATGCCGGAAGGTTCCGCCGTTCGCGGGGTGACGGTCCGTACCAGCCGCTGTCCGTCCCGCCAGGCGACGGCGCCGGCCGCCTGGGGTGCCGTCACCTCGGCGAGGAGGGCTTGCAATCGCTGTTCGGTGTCGTCGAGGGAGGAGAGGTCGACCCAGTTGGCGACCGCTCCGGCGGACTCCGACGGCACGGCCGACGTCAGACCGCCCAGTACCGCCTGGACCGGGTTCGGCCGTTCGCGGCCGTGCCCGGTGGCCTGCGCGTCCTCGGTCACCACGAGCAGACGGCCGGCCCCGGTCAGGTCGAACAGCGTCAGCGCCTCGTGGAACGCCGCGACCAGTTCGCGCTGGATCCGCTCGATCCCGGTGGACGTGCCACGAGCGGCGGGCCCGGCCAGCAGGACCACCGCCTGCGGGCGGGCTTCGGGGGCCGCGCTCGTCTGCACGCCCTGGTTCGCGAGGCGCCGGGTGAGGTCGTACACGGCCGTCGAGTCGGGGCCGGTCACCAGCACCGGTCCGCGCGCGTTCCACGGCGGCAGGGGCGCCTCCTGCCAGGTGACGCGGTGCAGCAGGCCGGGCCGCGCCGCCTCGGGCCAGTGACGGCGCCGCTGGTAGGGGTAGGGCGGCAGCGGAACCCGCCGACGGCCCGCGCTGTCGAACGGTTCCGTACGGTCCAGTGACGCGCCGCGCGCCCACAGGTGTGCCGTCGTCTCCAGCAACTCGCGCGCCCCGCCCGGGGCTTCGCCCTGCCGTGCTCCGGAACGCTCCGGCCCCACGGGCGCGGAGATCACGAGGATGTCCCTGCCGGAGCCGTTCCTGCCGGAGCCGTCCCTGCCGGAGCCGTTCCGGTCCACCGGCTCCCGCGCGGCGGCGGTCGCCCGTACGAGACCGGCGAGCTCGTCCCGCGACCCCAGTTCCACGAACGTGTCGTAGCCCTCGTCGAGCAGCCGGGTCACGGCCCGCCCGAACAGCACCGGCCGCAGGGCGTGTTCGCGCAGATGATCCGGGTCCAGGCGCGGCTGCCATTCGGCGGTGAGCGTGCTCAGCACCGGGAATTCGGGATCTGTGATCTTCAACTGGCGCGCTGCGGTGGCCAGTTCGGTGGCGATCGGCGCCATCAGCGGTGAGTGGAAGGCGCGCGACACCTCCAGTACGCGTACGGAGGCGCCTCCCGCGGAGAGTTCCCGTGCGGCCCGCTCGACCTCGTCGGTGCTGCCGGAGAGCACCAGCCTGCCGGGGCCGTTGTACGCGGCGACCGCGAGCTCCTCGGGGCCCGCCGCGATCAGCGCCGCCACCTGCTGCTCGTCGGCTCCGCGCACCGCCGCCATCGCGCCCGGCGGGGTCGACGCTCCCATGAGCCGTCCGCGTTCCGCCGCGAAGGCGAGCGTGTCGGCGAACGACAGTGCTCCGCCGGCGCAGGCGGCGGTGAGTTCGCCGACGCTGTGTCCGACGACCGCGTCCGGTCGTACGCCCCAAGCACGCAACTGCCGGGCGACCGCGACCCCGTGGGCCACCAGCAGCGGCTGCGCCACCTCCGTCGCCGCCTGGGCCCGCGGGTCCACCTCGGGGTCGACGCACCAAGCGGTCAACTCCCGCCCGTGCACCGGGCCGACGTGGGCCGATGCCTCGTCGAGCGTGGCGCGGTACACCGCTGCCGTCGCGTACAGGGCACGGCCCTGCCCCGGTCGCAGAGAGCCCTGGCCGGGGAACACGAAGACGGTCCGCAGCCGGTTCGCCACCGTCCCGCCGACCACGCCCGGCAGCCGGTCGCCACCGGGAGCCGTGGCAGCGGCCAGACGTTCCCGCAGGTCACCCTCGGCCACGACGGCGAGGCGGTACGCACCCTCGTCGCGGGCCATGGCCGCCGCCCGGCACACGTCACCCTCGTCCGACTCCGGGTGCGCGCGCAGATGACCGACGAGACGGGACGCCCACGCGTCCAGCCCGGCCGCGCTGTTCGCCGACAGGGTCAGCAGGTGCGGGCCACCGCCCTCGGCCGGCTCGTGCGCGGTGCGGGGCGGTGCCTGTTCCAGCACGGCGTGCGCGTTCGTGCCGCCGAAGCCGAAGGCGTTGACACCGGCCCTGCGGGGACCGGCCGACCACCATGTGTCCGCCTCGGTGACCGGCGCGAATCCGGACCGTGCGACGGCGGGCGACGGCGGCGAGTGGTGCAGGGAGGCGGGCAGTCGGCCGTGCTGCAGTGCCAGCACCACTTTGACCAGGGAGGGCAGGGCGGCCGAGTTCAGCAAGTGCCCGACGTTCGTCTTCACCGAGCCCAGCAGCCGTGGTCGGCCGTCCGCGCGCGGCGGGAAGGCGTGGGCCAGGGAACGCAGTTCGACGGGGTCCCCGACGGCCGTGCCCGTCCCGTGCGCCTCGACATACGTCACCGTTGCCGGATCGACGCCGCAGACCTCGTACGCGCGCGTGATCACCTCGCGCTGGCGCAGCGGGTTGGGTGCCATCAGGCTCAGTGAGGTGCCGTCGTTGTTGACGGCGGTGCCGCGGACGAGGGCGAGGACGTCGTCGCCGTCCCGGTGGGCGTCCCGCGGGCGCCGCAGCACGAGGGCCGCGCCTCCCTCGCCGGGTACGAACCCGTCGGCGGCCGTGCTGAAGGCGCGGCTGCGGCCGGTGGGGGAGAGGGCCTGGGCGGCTTCCAGGGCCTCGTAACCGTCTGGGGTGAGGTGCAGGTTGACTCCGCCGACCACGGCGAGGTCGCACTCGCCGTCCGCGAGGCTGCGGCGGGCCAGATGCAGCGCGACCAGTCCCGATGAGCAGGCGGTGTCCACGGCGAGGGCCGGGCCGTCCAGGTCGAGGCAGTGCGAGACGCGGGCGGCGACGAGGTTGGGGAGGTTGCCCGTCAGCGCCGTCGCGGACGAGGCGAGGCCGGGGGAGAGGCCGGCGAGGACCTGGCGGTAGCCGCTGTCCCCGACCGCGGCGAAGACGCCGACCCGCAGGCCGCGTCGGCGGGGTCCGGCGTAACCGGCGCGTTCCAGGGCCTCGTGGGCCAGTTCGAGGAAGATCCGGGCCTGCGGGTCCAGTGTGCGGGCCTCCTCGTCGCCGATGCCGAAGTGGGCGGCGTCGAAGGCGGCCGGGTCGTCGAGGAAGGCGCCCCAGCGGTCCGGCCGTACGGTGCCGACGGGGCCATCGGCGCCCCAACGGTCCTGCGGCACCTCCGTGACGACGTCACGACCGGCCGTCAGCAGCTCCCAGAACTCCTCCGGCGTGCTCGCGCCGGGGAAGCGGCAGGCCATCGCGACGACCGCCGTCGCCGCCGACGCGTCACCCGGCGAGAGCGGAACCGACGGCTCGTCCGTGGGCGGCTCGTGCGCGGCGGTGGTCTCTGCCGCCGCCCCCAGCAGGTGGTCGGTGAGCGCCGCGACGGTGTCGTGGCGCATCACGGCCGGCCCCAGCGTGGCCCCCAGCGCCTCCTCCAGCCGGGCCAGCGCCTCCATGGCCTTCAGCGAGGTGCCGCCCAGCTCGGAGAAACGGTCCCCGTCTCCGAAGGACGCCTCCGGCAGACCCAGTGCCCGGGCCCAGGCACCGCGCACCATCTGCCGCACGGCGTCGTACGAGCGGGGTGGCGCGGGGGACGCGGAGGGCACAGAGGGCGCGGGGACTCGGACGGCTGCCAGGATCTCGCGGGCCAGGGGCGAGGACGATGCCGCGGGCCGGTACGCGCCCTCCTCGAACCGGGCCCGCATCCGCTGCCGTTGCAGCTTGCCGCTCGTGGTGCGCGGGAACACCGACGGCGGCAGCGCGAGTACACGTACGTCGTCGTGCCCCAGCGCGGTACGGATCCGGCGCGCGACCCCGTCCAGCACCTCGGCGGCCCCGCGTGGCGGCCGGGCCCAGGGCACGAAGACCACCACCCGCTCGCCGCCGGTCACCGGGTCCGTCGAGCCGATCACCGCCGGGCTGCCCGGCGGCAGTCCGGGGCTCGCGCCCACGACCTCCTCCATGTCCGGGGCGTGGAAGGTACGGCCGTTGAGGAAGAGGACGTCCTTGTGACGGCCGGTGACGCACAGCCGGCCGTCCCGCAGGAACCCCAGGTCCCCGGTCCGCAGCCATCCGTCCTCGGCGAAGGACAGCGCCGTCGTCTCCGGCAGCCGGTGGTAGCCACGGGCGAGCTGCGGGCCCCGCACCTCGATGTGACCCACCCGCCGGTCGCCCAACGGCCGACGGGCGTCGTCGGTGATCCGGACGGAACAGCCCGGCACGGGCGGGCCGACGTCCATCACCTCCACGACGTCACCACCCGGCTCGCGCTCGACGACCATGCCCCGGGCGAGTGCGGCCCGCTCCAGAGCGACGGGCACCGCCACCTCGCCCACCGGCGGGAACGTGACGGCCAAGGTCGCCTCGGCCAACCCGTACACGGGTGTCGCCGCCCGCGGATCCAGCCGGGCGGGACGCATTCTGGCGGCGAAGTCCCGCCACACCGTCGCGGAGATCGGTTCGGCCCCTACCAGGATCAGCCGTACGGGACTCAGGTCGAGCCCGGCGAGTACGTCGTCGGGGACGCGCCGGACGGTCAGCGCGAGCGCGAAGTTGGCGGCCGACAGGACCGTGCCCCGGTGCCTGGCGGTCACCTCCAGCCACAGGCGCGGGTTCTTCGCGAACGACAGCGGACCGATCTTCACCTGCTTCGTCCGCGAGGCCAGCGGTGCCAGATGGGTGCCGATGAGACCCATGTCGTGGAAGTACGGCATCCAGCTGACGAGGACGTCCTGCTCGGACAGGGCCGAGACGGCGACTATCTGCCGCAGGTTGGCCACCACGGCGGCGTGGGTCAGCTCCACGCCCTTGGGCGCGCCGGTGCTGCCGGACGAGAACTGCAGGAACGCCAGGTCGTCGGGCGCGGGCTCCGCGGGCGCGGCCGGAGCGGAGCACTTCCCCAGCGTCTCCAGCCGCAAGACCTCGACAGGGCCCGGCAGTTCGCCGGCCAGTTCCGCGCAGGCCGCGTCCACCAGGACGGGCGGGCGCCCGAGGTGCTCCCACACCGGCCCGACCCGCCGTGCGTCGGGCGCGAGCGGCACCGGTACAAGACCGGCCGCCAGCGCACCCCAGAACATCGGCTGGAAATCCTCGCTGCGGTCCGCGAGCAGCGGCACACAGGTGCCCGGGGCGACTCCCGCCGCACGGAGGCCGCCCGCGACCCGCAGGGACTCTTCGAGGAGCTGCCGGAAGGTGACGGCCACTTCACCGCCGTCGCCGCGGACGTGGACGACGACTTGTCCAGGTGCCCGGTGGGCGGCGTCCAGCAGCACGTCCAGGAGCGTTTCAGGAGGAGTCATGAGTCCGTTCGTTCGTGCGTGGGCGAGCTGTTGGTGCTTGAGCGAAGCGTCCGCGCGCGAAGAAGGGGAGGCGGCGCGCTGCGGGGAGACAAGTATGAGCAGTACATGGGCCCCCGCAAGTCGCAAGCCACATGCCACATGCCGCAAGCCACAGGCCCCCGCGGCCGTCCCCGGTTCGAGGGCGGGCGCAGGGGCCTGATGGCGGGCTGTGAGGCGGTGGGTCGGGTGACGGCCGCACAAGGAGCGGCGACCGCCGGGGTCAGGTCGACCAGATGACTCCGCCGTTGTGGAGGATGACCACCTTCGCGTCGGCTCGCAGGATCAGCTGGGCGTTCGCGTGGCCGTGGCTCTTGGAGGCCCAGATCGGGCGGTCGTCGCCGTTGTGGATGACGAGATTGCCGTCCTCCTGGAAGATCGCCCGGTGGTTGCTGCCGAAGGTCATGGACGCCCAGATCGGCTTGTCCTTCTCGTTGTAGACGACGAGGTTGCCGTCGCCCTGCATGACCATGCGGATGCGGTTGGTGCTCCAGGACTGGCCCGTCTGCAGCACACTGGTCGCGTAGACGGTCTTGGTGCCCCAGTTCGGCTTCGGGGCCGCCTTCGGCTTGTCCTTGGCCGGGGACTTCGACTTCTTCGCGGCCGGGCTGCTCGTCTTCGCCTCCGGCACGGGCGCGACGGCCTTGGGGGCGACCTGCGGAGCCTCGGTCTTCTTCGGCTTGTCCTTGCGCGGGGACGAACTGGGCGTCTCGGCCACGTAGTCGTCGAGGACGGCGGGGGCGGAGCTCGCGTTCAGGACGGTGTCGGAACCGTCCGCGGCCAGCCCCTTGTTGTCGGGGCGCCCGTCGTCCTGTGCGCTCCCGGCAAGCAGCAGCGGTATCGCGATCAGGACGGCGCCGGCGATCGCGGCCCCTGCCAGGACCGGCTTGCGGGGGCGTCCGTTGTTCACGCCGGTGCCGGTCTTCGTGCCCGGCGGGGTCGTCGCGACGGCCGCCGCGACGGCGACGCCCTCCGTACGCGCCTCGGACGTCTCGGCGGTTGCCGCCGCGGGCGAGGGCGCCGCAGGGGTGGTGGGAGTGGGGGGTGTGGGGGGAGTGGCTGAGGTGGACGGGGTGGCAGGAGCCCCGGCGGCCTTCCCGTCCGGACCGGTGCCGGTCTCGCCGTCCGGTTCGGTGCCGCTCTCCGCGGCCGGGGCGGCGCCCTTCTTCCCGGCCGGGGCGGCGCCTGACTTCGACGCGGAGGACTCGGAGGACTCGGAGGACTTGGACGACTCGGAGGCTTCCGGGGTCTCAGGGGCCTTGGCGGCGGCAGGCGCTCGCTCGTCCGGTGCCGACGACGACGCGGGTGGGGACGCGGGTGTGGACTCGGCCTCCTCCGCGCCGGCGGCGGCCCCCTCCGCGTTCGCGCCGGGGGTGTGGTGCTGGGGGGACATGCGGTACTCCTCCTCGGTGGCGGAGCTGTCGGTGGTGGGCACCGGCCCGGACAACGGCTGGGCCGATCCGATGCCCTCCTGAGCTGCGAGGCCTTCCCGTACGGTCCTGGCTTGGACGTCCGGACGGAAGGCACGAGTACAAGGCGGAACAGGGCACTTGTACATGGACGGGTCCGATGGCAGACCCAACCTAGCCCGTCGCAGGGGCGACAGCAGCACCCTCAGCCCCAACCGCCCCTTCGCTTTGTCCGTCCACGCCTCACTGCTCCCGGAAAGTTCTCCATCCGGGCAGCAAACGGGCACAGGGCCGCCCGATACGGGTCCGCCCCGGCGCCCCACGCGTGGGACTGGTGTGGCATCCTGTTGGCTCCCCGATCTGATCGATATCGGCATCGGCGTGCGCGCGCGTGATGCGGCGCCCAGGAATCCGTACGGACCGAAGAGTTCAGGTGAAGATGCGGCCCGGAGAACGGCAGGAGGGCAGGCACGACGCCTTGCCCGTGGTGCCCGACGGCTCCGGCGGGACCGCCGCCACCGGGTCACCCGCCGACGGCGCCCCGGACGCACCAGCCGTCGCGGACACCGTGAACACCGTGGACAACCCCGACATACCCGAGGCCGTACGGGCCGCTGCCCGCCGGGCTCCCGGTCACTGGATCGGGGTGGTCGACCCGGAGTGGACCGAGGAGCGGACCCCGCCGGAGTGGGCGGTCCTGGGGGAGTGGCAGTCGGACGAGAGCGGTGGCGTGGGCGAGTACCGCGCCAACCCGGCGTACCGGCCCTCGGCCCAGGTGCTCGGCTGGCCGGAGCCCACCGACCCGGTGGACGCGGCGGCACAACGGGCCGCCACCGGTTACGGCTCGGTGGACGAGGCCCTCGCGGCGCTCGCCGAGGCGGAGGTGACCGTGGTGCGCGCGCCGGACGGCGGGCCGCTCAAGGGCACCGGACAGGACGGGGCGCCGGTGGTGCTGTTGTTCACCTCACCGGCACACGAGTTCATGTCCCCGGTACTTCGCCATGGCAGGCTTCCGGCGCGGCAACTGGCCCGGTCGCTGAGCGGTTCGGGCACCCAGCTGATGGTCAACGCCGCCGCCGCGGCACCCTTGTTGGTCCCGGCGGACAGTCTTCTCGGTCCCGTGGGCGGACCGCCTGCCGAGGGAGCCGCCGCAGCGGACCGTACCGGCACAGGCACAGGCACAGGCACAGGCACAGGCACTGGCACCGGCACCCAGTCCGTGACCGCGCCGCCACCGAGCGACAGTTCTCCTGAACTTCACCCCCACAGCCCCCACATCGCAGGGAGGACCCCGTGACACGTTCGACCCAGCAGCCCCCTGCCTCCCCGAGTGCGTCCGCCGAATCCGGTTCGGGCGGCGGTTCCGGCTCCGGTGGCGAGGAGACGGCCGTGACTGCCACCTCCGGCTCCACGGCCGCCGTCGCCGAGCCCGGGCCCCGGTCCGCGCCGGAGCGCACGCCCGAGCCCGCAGCGGCGAAGGCCGGCACGAAGTCCGGTGAGGCCGAAGGGGCCGAAGGGGCGGCCCCCCGGGGCAAGACCGCCGACCCCGAAGCCGCGACCGAGCCGGAAGCCAAGGCTGGGACGAAGCCCGAGGCCGGGACCAAGTCCGAGGCTGGGACCAAGTCCGAGGCTGGGACCAAGTCCGAGGCCGGGACCGATCCCGAGGGCGGGACCGACTCCCATGCCGGGGAGGGCGGGACCGACTCCGAGGCCGACCCCGGTGCCGCCGCCGCGGCCAAGAGCCGGCTCCCCGCGCTTGTACGGACCATGACGGCGACCGCGATCGACCGGCCGCAGCAGCAGACCGGGCCCGTGGGCCGGCCGGGCAAGGCCGTGCTGGCCGGGGCCGCCGTCGCGGGCGCGCTGCTCGTGTCCGTGCCGTTGCTGATGCTCGGCGGGGACGACGACGAAAAACGCAAGGGACCGGCCTCGGCCGGAACCGTGCTGGGCGGCAGCGCCCAGGACGTGCCGGGAGAGTTCGCGCAGACCTCGCCCGACACCGGTTCCGCGGGCGACGACAAGAAGGACTCCGTCCAGCAGGGCAAGTCGGCCCAGAACGCCGCCACGTCCGCCCCGGCGAAGAGCGAGGGCAAGGGCAAGGGCGAGGACGACGGCGAGGCCGAGAAGGGCACCGCTCAGAAGGACGCCGGACAGAAGGACGAGCCGGCGAAGGAGAGCGGCGGGAAGACGACCTCGGGCGGGGGCAAGAGCGGCTCCACGAAGGCCGGTTCGGGTGTGACCCTCAGCGCCCCCGTCTCCCTGCGCAGTCATCTCTCGGGCAAGTGCATCGACGTACCGGGCAGTGATTTCGGCGACGGCAAGAAGCTGTTCGTGTGGGACTGCAACGGCGGGGCCGCCCAGAAATGGCAGTTCGCCTCCGACGGCACCGTCCGTATCAAGGGCCTCTGCCTGGACGTGGCCAATGCGAACTACAACGACGGCACGCCCATCCAGATCGCCCGGTGCAGCGGCAACTCCGCCCAGAAGTTCGTGCTGAACGCCAGCCACGACCTGGTCAACACCGTTGTCGGCAAATGTGTCGACATCAAGGACAACAACCGGGGCAGCGGTGCCTGGCTGCAGCTGTGGAGCTGCGCGGGCACCGACAACCAGAAGTGGAGCGTCTGAGACAAGGCGCCCGCGGTCCGGGAGAGTCCCGGAAGGTCCGGGAGCACCCCTCTCGGCACCCGCCCGCCCCAGGGCGAGGCATGATGGCACCGTCGGTTTCACCGACACGCGCCCCCGGTGAGGGGGCGCCCGTAGATGAAGCCCCCGTGGCAAGGAGGTTGGTGCGTGTCGCGCCAGGTACTGACGGTCGGTCCGGGGGACCGGGATCGCTACCGGACGATCGGTGAGGCACTCTCGGCTGCCCGTACCGGCGCGCTCATCAGCGTCCGGCCCGGGACGTACGCGGAGAACCTGGTGATCAACACCAGGGTCACCCTCACTGCCGAAGAGGGCCGGGGCACCGTGGAGATCCGGCCGCGCTCGGGCAGCGTGCTCGCGCTGCGCGCCGATGCCGTGATGGTCTCCGAACTCACCCTGCGCGGCGGCGACGCCGAGCAGCCCGCCGTGGACGTCCGGCGCGGCCAGGCCGCGTTCGACGGCTGCGAGATCATCGGCTCCGCCTGGACCGCGCTGCTGGCCGGGGGCACCGGCTCCGTCGCGCTGCGCGAGTGCCGGGTGAGCAACTCGCAGGGCGCGGGCATCGTGGTCACCTCGACCACACCCACCACCGTGGAGTCCTGCACCTTCGAGCACCTCGGCACCAGTGGCCTGGTCCTCGCGGAGCAGGGCGAGGCACGCATCCGCGGCTGCACGGTCCGCGACGCCCGCGGCAACGGCCTGCTCGCCAACGGCGAGTCCCGCGGCACCGTCGAGGACTGCGACATCTCCTCCACCGACAAGCCCTCCATCGCCCTGGAGGAGACCAGCTCCCTCTCGGTGATCCGCACGGTGGTGCACGACACCAGCACCGGTGTGCACCTGAGCAGCGGGGGCCGTACGACGCTGGAGGACGTCCGCGTCACCGGCTCGTCCGGCAACGGGATCGTCCTGGCCAAGGGCACCGACCCGGTGCTGCGCCGCTGCCGCGTCTCGCGCACCCGCGGACACGGCGTGCTGGTCACCGACCGGTCGCGCGGCACCTTCGAGGACTGCTGGGTGGACGGCGCGCAGGGCGCGGCCCTGCGGGTCGCCGGGGCCGCCTCCCCGGCCCTGACCGGTCTGACGGTCCGCGACTGCGACCAGACCGGGCTGCTCCTGGAGGAGGACTCGGCGGCTGAGCTGGACCACCTGGAGGTGATCGGCGGCTCGCCCGCGATCGCGGTGCGCGGCGGCGCCAACCCGCTGCTGCGCCGGGCCCGGCTGGTGGAGCCCTCCGGCGACGGCATCGTGGTCTCCAAGGACGCCCGGGGTCGCGCCGAGGACTGCGAGATCGTCCGGCCGAAGGGCGCGGGCGTACGCGTCGCCTCCGGCAGCACCCTCTACCTGGCCGGCGGCGGAGTCTCCGACACGACCACCAACGGCCTGGTCGTGGACGACGGCGGCAACGTCACCGTCCGCGACTTCCGCATCGAGATATCCGGTGAGGAGGGCGTGGTCGTCGCCGCGGGCGGCGAACTGACCGCCAACCGCACCTCGGTGCACGCCCCCAGAGGCCACGGGTTCCTGCTGCGCGAGGGCGCGCTCGCCTCGCTCAGCGGCTGCGAGGTGTCCGGCGGCGCCCAGGACGGCTTCCGGATCGAGTCCACCGCGCCGGTCTCCCTGGTGAACTGCCTCGCCCGGGAGAACGAGGGCGGCGGCCTGGTGCAGACCGCCCCCGGCGAGCGGCTGGCCGTGGAGGGCCTGAACAGCAACGGCAACGGCAAGCGGGACGCCTGGGGTTCCGGCAGCGCCGAGAACACCGACCCGGCGGGCTCAGGAGCCGCGGACGCGCCCGCGGCGGACCGCCCGGAAGGCCCGCTCGGCGCCCTGAACGCGCTGATCGGCCTGGAGAACGTCAAGCAACAGGTACGTACGCTCGTCAACCTGACCCAGCTCGCCCAGCGCCGCGAACAACTCGGCATGTCGGCCCCGCCGATGAGCCGTCACCTGATCTTCGCGGGCCCGCCCGGTACCGGTAAGACCACCGTCGCCCGCCTCTACGGCGCGATCCTCGCCGAACTGGGTTCGCTGCGCAGCGGGCACCTGGTGGAGGTCTCCCGTGCCGACCTGGTCGCGCAGGTCGTCGGCGGTACCGCGATCAAGACCACCGAGACCTTCCAGCGGGCACTCGGCGGTGTGCTGTTCGTCGACGAGGCGTACACGCTGACCTCGGACAGCAACAACGGCGGCGCCGACTTCGGCCGCGAAGCGGTGGACACCTTGCTCAAGCTGATGGAGGACCACCGCGACGACGTGGTGGTGGTCGCCGCCGGCTACTCCCGCGAGATGGACTCCTTCCTCGCCTCCAACCCCGGTCTGGCCTCGCGCTTCTCGCGGACCGTCGAGTTCGAGAACTACTCGGTCCCCGAACTGGTCGCGATCATGGAGAACATGTGCGCCCAGCACCAGTACGAACTGGGTGAGGGCACCGAGGCGGCGCTCGCCGCGCACTTCGAGGCGATGCCGCGGGACGAGGGCTTCGGCAACGGCCGTGCCGCGCGCGGGGTCTTCGAGGAGATGGTGGACAGACAGGCGGTCCGGCTCGCCTCCCAGCAGCAGGTCGGCGAGCGCGATCTGCGGCTGCTGCTGCCCGACGACGTCTCCGCGACCGCCGTCACCAGTGCGGCCGAGGCCGCGGCACCGGCCGACGACCCGCTGACCCGCCTCGGCGACATGATCGGCCTGTCCGAGGTGAAGCGCGAGGTCGCGGACCTGGTCAACCTCATCACCACGGCCCGGCACCGTGCCGCCGCCGGGCTGCCGGTGCCCTCGCTCAGCAACCACCTGGTCTTCACCGGCCCGCCCGGTACGGGCAAGACGACCGTCGCCCGTCTCTACGGGGAGATCCTCACCCAGCTCGGTGTCCTCCAGCGGGGCCAGCTGATCGAGGCGGCCCGCGCGGATCTCGTCGGCCGCTACATCGGCCACACCGCCCAGCTCACCCGCGAGGTCTTCGAGAAGGCCCGCGGCGGTGTGCTGTTCATCGACGAGGCGTACACCCTCACCCCGCGCGGCAACGGCGCCGACTTCGGGCAGGAGGCGGTGGACACCCTGCTGAAGCTGATGGAGGACCACCGCGACGAGGTCGTGGTCATCGTCGCCGGCTACACCGACGAGATGGAACGCTTCCTCGCCTCCAACCCGGGCCTGTCCTCGCGCTTCCCGCGCCGGATCGCCTTCGCCGACTACTCCTCGGAGGAACTGGTCACCATCGTCCGCACCCAGGCCGCGAACATGGGCTACGAGTGCGGGCCCGGCACCGGTCCGCTGCTCAAGGAGTACTTCGAATCGCTGCCCCGGGACCGGTCCTTCGGCAACGCCCGCCTGGCCCGCCAGGTGGTCGAGTCGATGGTCACCCGGCAGGCGGGACGGCTCAGTTCGCTGGCCGCGCCCACCCTGGACGATCTGCGCATCCTGCTTCCCGGCGACGTCGTGGCCGTGACACCGAAGGCGGCACCCCGATGAAGACGTCCGCCCGCGGGGCCGCCCGCATGCTGTCCGGGGTCGGCTGCGTCGCCGCCCTGCTGCTGCCCACGGCCGTCACGGCCCAGGCGGCGCCCCTGGCGCGCGTTCCGGCGGCCGACGGGAAGAAGGGCCAGGAACTGCCCGGCATGCCCTCCGCGCTCGACTCGGACGCGCCCTGCACCCCCGCCTCCCGCGAGAAGGCGAAGAAGCAGGACTGGTCGCGCCAGCGCCTCGACCTGGACCGGCTGCACGGGTACAGCACCGGTGCGGGTGTGACGGTCGCCCTGATCGACACCGGTGTGGACACCGGGGCCGAGGGGCTCGACGGCCGGGTCACCTCCCAGGGCACGGCCGGTGACGACTGCGTCGGGCACGGCACCTTCCTGGCCGGGCTGATCGCCGGGGCCGGCGGGGGCGATGCGCGGCTGACCGGTGTCGCCCCCGGCGCGAAGATCCTGGCCCTGCGCGGCACCGACCAGCGCGGGCAGGCGAGTTCCGCCCTGGTCGTGGCGGCGCTGCGCGCGGCGACCGAGGCCGATGCCGACGTCATCGCGGTTTCGGTGGCTCTGCCACGCCGTGACAAGGAGCTGACGCGTGCGGTCGCCGACGCGCGGCGCGCGGGGGCGGTGGTGGTGGCCGCGGCCACGCCGGACCCGCCACGCGGGGCCGGAGCCTCCGAGGAGATCCCGCCTCGCAGCTACTGGCCGGCCGCCGAACCCGGCGTCCTGTCGGTCGCCGACATGCTTCCCGCCGGGGTCCGGCCGGACAACGCCCTGGCCACCACCGGTGTCGATCTGGTGGCGCCCGGCGCCGGGGTGGTCTCCGGCGGGCCGCGCGGCGACGGGCACTACCTCGGTGCGGGTGCGTCGGTGGCTGCCGCCTACGCGGCCGGGGCCGCCGCGGCGGTCCGCGCCGCCCGGCCCGACGACTCGGCCGACGACGTCGCCCGTCGGCTGACCGCGACCGCGTATCCGGCGGACATCCCGCAGCTCGACGCCTACGCCGCCGTCACCACGGTCCTCAGTGACTCCGCCGGGGCCGGTGGGGCGGAGCGGGCCGCCGATCCCGTGACCGTCCGCGACACGACCGCGGCGGACCGGGCGACCGACCGGGCCACGCTCTTCGTGGTCCTCGGCACGGCCGGCGTGCTTGCCGTTCTATGGGGAGCCTTCGCCCTTCCCAGGGCCCGGGCACGGGGGTGGCGGCCGGCCTCTGCTTCCGCCTCCGCGCGGCCGGTTGCCGCTGAAGCGGACGGGGACTGACGGCCGCTCGTCGTCTGCGGGCCGGTGGGGGCCGGCCGCTTAGGGCAAAAGATTGCGCCGTTCCCCGCGCCCCTGAAAAGGGGCGCGGGGAACGGCGCAATCTTTTGCCCTCAGTCCGTCTGGGGCGCAGGCTCGTCCACCAGCGCCGTCTGCATCAGACGCTCGCGACGGCGGGCGATGTGCAGCGCCCGCCCCGGCGGCAGGTTACGCGGCTTCGCGTTGCCGAAGAGGCGGCCTTCCGTGGGCGGGCAGGACAGCAGGACCGCCGGGTTGTTGGCCTCGTCCAGGCGGCGGATGAGACCGTCGCTGAGACCGCGTCCCGCGCCCATGGCACTGCGCGCGACCACCAGGTGCAGCCCCATCTCGAAGCCGAGCGTCAGATACTCGAACAGCGGCTCCATGGGGCTCTGGAAGGAGCTGCCGGACACCATGTCGTAGTCGTCGACCAGGATGAACAGGCGCGGGCCCGTCCACCAGTCGCACTTGCGCATCCGGCCCGGGGCGATGTCGGCCCCCGGCACGCGGGTCTTCATGGCCCGCGCCGCGCCCTCGATCGTCTCCTTGAGGTTGTCCAGGGAGATGACGTGCCCGATGCGGTACTCCTCCGGGACGGTGTCGATCAGGGTGCGCCGGTAGTCGACCACGATGATCTTCGCCTCGGTGGGCGAGTACCGCGTGGTGATGCCGTCCACGATGCGGCGCAGCAGGTTGGTCTTGCCGCTCTCGGTGTCGCCGACCACCACCAGGTGCGGGGTGCGGCTGAAGTCGTGCCAGACCGGTTCCAGGGCGTCCTGGTCGATACCGAGAGGCAGTCGCATGCCGTCGCCCTCGGTGGACTCGGGCGCCGGGAGTTCGGCGAGCGGGAGCCGGTGCGGCAGCATCCGGACCTGCGGGGCGGCCGCGCCGGGCCAGTGCTTGGCGACCTCGGACACCAGATGGCCGACGCCGTCCCCGAGGTCTTCGAGGGAGCCGCTGCCGTCCAGGCGGGGCAGCCCGGCCAGGAAGTGCATCTTGGTGTCCGCGGTGATGCCGCGACCACCGCTGCGCGGCACCGAACGGGCCTTGCGGGTGTCGATCTCGGAGTCCATCGGGTCACCCATCCGCAGTTCGAGACGGGTGGCGGCCTGGTCGCGGACCTGGGCGGACAGCTCCACCCAGCGGGTGGTGGTGATGAGCAGGTGGATGCCGTAGTTGAGACCGCGGGCGGCCAGCTCGTTGAACTTCTGGATCAGGTCGTCGTAGTCCTGGCGGACCGTCGACCAGCCGTCGACCACCATGAACACATCGCCGAAGGGCTCGTCGGGGAACTCCCCGGCGGCCCGGCGACGGCGGTAGGACTGCATGGAGTCGATGGTGTGGTCCACGAAGAACTGCTCGCGCCGGGCGAGGAGCGTCATGACCTCGGCGACCGCCCGGTGCACCCGCTCCGGGTTGAGCCGCGCCGCGACACCGCCGACGTGGGGGAGCGCGGCGAGCTGCGAGAGACCACCGCCACCGAAGTCGAGGCAGTAGAACTGGATCTCGGCGGGCGTGTGGGTGAGGGCGAGCGCACCGATCAGCGTGCGCATGAGGGTGGACTTGCCGCTCTGCGAGCCACCCGCGATGGCGACGTGGCCGCCGGCCCCTGAGAGGTCCACGACGAGGGGGTCGCGGCGCTGGTCGAAGGGCTTGTCCACCAGGCCGACCGGGACCCGGAGCTTGCCCGTGCCGGACCAGTTGGTCGCGGTGAGACCGCGTACCGGGTCGGGTGCGATGCCGGACAGCAGCGCGTCCAGCGGAGTGGGCTCGTCCAGCGGCGGCAGCCACACCTGGTGGGCGGCGGGGCCGGAGTCGCGCAGCCGGTCGAGGGCCACGGCGAGCAGGGTCTCCTCGTCCTCCTCGCTCTCCTCGTTCTCCGGCTCCGGTTCGGGCGCGGCCTCCAGCGTGCGGGGCACCACCCAGCCGCTGGTCCACGGCACCACCTGGCTGGCCACCCGCGCCTGGACCACCGCGCCGGTACGACGCCGGTAGGTGCCCGAGGAGTAGCCGGCCCGGAACCGGGTCAGGGCCTCCACACCGGACTTGAGGTAGCCGTTGCCGGGCGAGGCGGGGAGCTGGTAGGCGTCCGGTACACCCAGCACGCCGCGGCTCTCCATGGCGGAGAACGTACGCAGACCGATGCGGTACGAGAGATGGCTCTCCAACTGGTGCATACGGCCCTCGTCCAGACGCTGCGAGGCGAGCAGCAGATGGACTCCGAGTGAACGGCCGAGGCGGCCGATCATCACGAACAGGTCCATGAACTCGCGGTGCGTGGAGAGCAGCTCACTGAACTCGTCGACCACCACGAACAGGCTGGGCAGCGGCGCGAGGTCGGTCCCGGCGGCGCGGGCCCGCTCGTACTCCAGCGCGGAGGTGTAGTTGCCCGCGGAGCGCAGCAGCTCCTGGCGGCGCATGAGTTCGCCGTGCAGGGCGTCCTGCATACGTTCCACCAGGGCGACCTCGTCGGCGAGGTTGGTGATGACGGCGGACGTGTGCGGGAGTTCCTCCAGGCCCAGGAAGGTGGCGCCGCCCTTGAAGTCGACCAGGACGAAGTTGAGGGTCTCTGAGGAGTTGGTCAGGGCGAGGCCGAGGACCAGGGTGCGCAGCAGCTCGCTCTTGCCGGAGCCGGTGGCGCCGATGAGCATGCCGTGCGGGCCCATGCCGCCCTGCGCGGACTCCTTGATGTCGAGCTCCACCGGGCGCCCGTCCACACCGACCGCGACCGGCACACGCAGCCGGGCGGCGCCGATGTGCTTGCTGAAGAGGGTCTGCGGGTCGTGCCGGTGCAGGTCGGGGATGCCGAGCAGGGTGGTCAGCTCGACGTCAGTCTCCAGCGGCTGCGAGATGTCGGTGCCCAGGCTGATCCGGCGGGCGGTGAGCAGCCGGGCCAGCGACTCCGCGCCGAGCGGCCCGAGCCGGTCGGGACGGCCGAGCGCCACGGAACGCTCCTTGCGGCTGCGGTCGGTGCGTACCAGGCTCACCTGCTCCGGTCCGACCGTCAGCCGCAGCGTGTTGCGGCCGGGCCGCCAGCGCAGCGCCCCGGAGACGTCGAGGACCACGGCGTTGCGATAGCCCTGCCCCTCCCAGCGATGACCCTCGGGGACACTGACACCGTCCAGGACGACGACGGTGTACGGCTCGTCACGGCCGGGGCGGGCGTCCGCGTCGAAGCCGGGCCGCTCGGCGAACTCGGCGCCGAGCAGGTCGTCCAGCTCGGTGAGTTCGGCGGTGATCCGGCGGACCTGGCCCGCGCCGTCCTCCTCGTGCGGGTGCAGCGCGTGCGGCAGCCACTTGACCCATTCCCAGTCGGGCCGCCGGTCGTCACTGACACAGACCGCGATCCACAGCTCCTCCGGCGCGTGGAACACCGCGAGCTGGGCGAGCGCGGCACGCACGAGAGCACGTACGGCCTCGGCGCCGGGGCCCTCGGCCGGGGTGCCACCCTCGGCCGTGCCGTTCTCCCCCTGCGGGGGCACACCGGGTTCGGTGGGCGCCGGCTGGCCGGGAGCCTCCGCCGGGCGCACCAGCACACGGGCCGAGGAGCGCAGATAGAGACCGAGGGGCTGCTCGGGGATGGTGGAGTACGCGCGGATGAACCGGCGCAGGGCGTGCGCGCACAGCGGTTCCAGGTCCTCCACCGGCCGGGTGGAGACCGGCTGCAGGGTCAGCGCGAGCTGCTGCTCGCCGACCGCGAGCCGTGCCTCGCCGAAGTCCTCGTCGGCCGGACGCCGTTCCCACAGCCGGGAGGTGCGGGCCAGCGAGCGCAGCGAGGCCGGGTCGGGGTGGCGCCAGGCGAGCGCCCGCTGCTGCTCCGTGATGGTGGACCGGACCCGCTTGCGGGTCTGCGCCAGATAGCGGAGGTAGTCGCGGCGCTCGCCCTTCAGGCGCTGCTTGCGCTCGCTGGAGCGGCGCATCAGCTGCCCCAGCAGCATCGCACCGGCGGAGAGCGCCATGACGCCCATCGCCAGATACATGAAGACGCCGTTGCCTCCGCCGGGGCGCAGGAACATCAGCATCATCGACACCGACATCAGCGCCATCGGCAAATAGGTCCATATCGCCGAGGTGTCGGGCACGGTCTCGGCAAGGACCGGTGGCTCCTGAAGGGTCAATTGCCCCTCGGGCATCTGCGGTCCGCGTCTGCGGGCCGGCCGGCGAAACAGCACGACACTCAAGGAACAGAACCTCCGGTTTTACTGGCTTTCCGACCCGCACCGAATACCGGCGCACCCGGCAGTGGGAAAGACCGCACCGAGCCCATTCTCCGGGTTCCACGTGATCCGGGGAACGCCGGGTGAATGTTTCGAGCGGATAGCGAGGACGGTCAACTCCCGTGTTGGACAACTCCGTACCGGACAATGAGTCCGGTCCGCAGCGCGATCCGGCGGGCGTAGGCAGTAGTCTGCATTCACGGAACGCGACCTGTCCACGCGGGAGGGGCGGTCGCCGGCCGCGCGGACGAAATTCACGGGCCCGGCACCCCCCGTTCCCGACCGTGCGCGGGCCTTCCGTACTCTTCGCACATCCCTCTCCCGGGGAGGCCCTCCCACTGCCCCGGGGAAGTCCTCCTGTCAAAGCCCCCACGGAAGACGAGAGTTACGCTGATGACCGACAGCGCTGTGGCCGAACTGTGCCGCCTGACCGTACGTGCGCCGAGCGTCTCCGTCGATCTGGCCGTCCCGGCCGACGTGCCGGTCGCCGATCTGCTGCCCACGCTGCTGCGATACGTCGGCGAAGAGGCGGAGGAAGCCGGTCTCGACCACGCCGGCTGGGTCCTCCAGCAACTCGGAGACGCACCGCTCGACGAGGAGACCACCCTCGCCCACGCGGGGCTCTCCGACGGCGCCGTGCTCTATCTGCGCCCGCACACCGAGGCCCTGCCCGAGGCCCGCCTCGACGACCTCGTGGACGGCATAGCCGACACCGCCGGCCGGCGCCTGAACACCTGGCACCCCGAAGCGGCCCGCGCGCTCCTGGTGGGCACCACCGCCGCCACCGTGGTGGCCGCCCTCGCGCTGGTACTGTGGCCCGGCACACCCAACACCGGGTTCTCCCGGGTCGCCTACGCGGCCGTCACCGGCCTGCTGCTGCTCGCGGGCGCCGGCTCGGCCAGCCGCGCCGTCGGCGACCGCCTCTCCGCGACCGCGCTCGGCCTGCTGGTCGCGCCCTGCCTGGCCCTGGCCGGCTGGCTGCTGCCCGGCGGCGACCTGACCGGCGCGGACGCACGGCAGGTCATCGGCGCGCGGCTGCTCGCCGCGGGCGCCGCGGGAGCGGGCGGCGCGGTCCTCGCGCTCGCCGCCACCGCGGTCGGCGCCCCGGCCCTGTTCGCGACGGCGCTGGTCTCGGTGGCCACCGCGATCGCCGGCGGCCTCATCGGCTACACCGGCCTGGCCGTGCAGGCCTCGGTGGCGCTGGTCGCCACCGTGGTCGCGCTCGCCGCCGGAGCGGTCGCGCCGTTCGCCTTCAAACTCGCCGGCATGCGGCTGCCCTCGCTGCCCTCCTCCGCCGCCCAGCTCCAGGAGGGCATCGAGCCCTACGCGGGCGACGAGGTCGCCGAGCGCACCCTGCTCGCCGGGCGCTGGGTCACCGCGCTCTTCGCCGCCACCGGCGTCATCGCCTCGGCCGCCCTGATCGTCCTCACCCAGCACCCGAACCTGCCCGAGACGCTGACCGCCCTCGGACTGACCCTGCTGCTGCTCCTGCACTGCCGCGGCCTGGTGCACATCTCGCAGCGGCTGACCCTCGCCGTGCCCGGCGTCCTCGGCCTGCTGCTGCTCGCCCGCGCCTGGGCGGCGGACCACGACGGCACCGGACGCGCGGTCGTCTTCGCGGTGCTCCTCGGCGCCGCGGCCGCACTCGTGATCGCCGCCTGGACGGTGCCCGGCCGCCGGGTGCTGCCGTACTGGGGCCGCGCGGCCGAACTGGCGCACACCGGCTTCGCGGTGGCACTGCTGCCGCTCGCCCTCTGGGCCGCGGGGCTCTTCGGCTGGCTGCGCGGCCTGTTCGGCTGAGCACACCCGCTGAGCACACCCGCACGCCCGGCACGCAGAAGGAGTTGAGGAGAGGCCGTGCAGTCCAAAAGAGACCAGGTACACGCCCACAGTTTCATGATGGGCAGGCTCAGCTCGGGCCTGCTGATGGCCGACCCGGACGCCCCGGAGAGCCCGCTGGGGCGCACCACCCGCGGTGTGGTCTTCGGCGTCCTGGTGACCGTCCTGATCGGCGCGGGCGCCACGGTGTACGGCCTGCTGCGCCCCGGCGGGAACGACGGCTGGCGCGACGGTGAGCACCTGGTGGTCAACCGAGACACCGGCGCCCGGTATCTGTGGACCGGCACCGACGGCGTACTGCACCCGGTGCGCAACTACGCCTCGGCGAAGCTGATCGGCGGCTCCGACCTGGCGACCGCCGACGTGCACACCCCCTCCCTCCAGGGCGTCCCGGTGGGCTCCCCGGTCGGCATCCCCGGCGCCCCCGACGCCGTACCGGCCTCCGGGCAGCTCGACGACGACGCCTGGCACATGTGCGTCACCGGGCCGGACGGGGCGCTGCCCAACACCTCCGGCGTCGTGGCCACCACCGGCGTCGACAAGCCCGGAGCCACCACCGTGGCGGCCGGGATGCCGCTGGACTCGCGCGGCATCGGCCGCGACCGCGGGGTGCTGGTGAGCGGCCCGGACGACACCCAGTACCTGGTGTGGCGGGGCAGCAGGCTGCCGCTCGACCGCGCCTCCGACGCCCGCACCGCCCTCGGTTACGGCTCCGAGGAGCCGATGCCCGTCTCGGCGGCCTTCCTCGACGCGCTGGCTCCCGGCCCCGCCCTCAAGCCGCCCGCGGTGCCGGGGCGCGGTGAGAAGGGCCCCGAACTCGGCGGCGAGGCCAGTCGTATCGGCCAGCTGTTCAAGGTCAGCGTGGTCGGCGGCGGCAGCACCTACCACCTGCTGCGCAAGGACGGCCTGGTGCCGCTGACCCGGCTCGGCGCCGCCCTCGTACTGGGCGACCCGGCCACCCAGAAGGACGCCTACGAGGGGCAGTCGCCCGACGTGCGCACGGTCGGCGCGGACGCGCTGCGCGAGCACGCGGCGAAGGACGCGGACGCCGCCGCCTCCGCCGAACTGCCGGACGCGCCGCCCCTGCCGCAGTCCGCGGAGCGGGGCAGCGCGCTCTGCGCCCAGGTGGACGGCGACAACGGTGGCGTACGGATCAGGTCGGTCCTGGTCCCGCTGACCGAGCTGAGCCCGGTCGCCGTGTCGGCGGGCACCGCGCAGCCGCTGGAACCGGCCTGTGTGCCCACGGAGGCCACGGTGGTACGTCCCGGGCACGGCGCCCTGGTCCGGGCCCTGCACGCGAGTGGTGCCGCGCACGCCGGGACCACCTACCTGGTGGCGGAGAACGGTGTGAAGTACCGCGTCTCCGCGAAGGAGTCGCTGGCGGCGCTCGGGTACGAGGCCTCCGACATCGGCTCGGTCCCGGCCCCGCTGCTCGCGGCCTTCCCGACCGGTGCGGACCTCGATCCGGCCGCCGCTGCGGGCGTCACGGAACCCAAGGCCACGGCCCCCGAGTGCGGAGCCGGCGCGGAGCCGGAGAAGCGCGAGGGCGGCGGCAAGGCGGAGGCGGTGGGCGCGGCGGACGCGGTGGGTGCCGCCGCCGCTTCGCGGGGCTGACGGCGCCCTCGGTTCCGGCAGGCAACGCGCGTCACGCGGGGGAAAAGGAAAAGAAAAGGGACAGGCGCAGGGAAAAATTCGGGCCGAACTCGGCGCCGATGAAGGGAGGCAGGGAGGTCCAGGGCGTTCGGATACGAATGGGTAACCTCAAAAGAAGCTCAAATATTTCGGCGGCCCGCACGCGAAGAATCTCATGGGAACGTGCACATTGCCGAGGGCGATGCTTCTCCGTGACCGTTCGGACTCTGCGTGTGCCCGCTTTTCGCCCGCTTCGCAGGTGTCCGGGGGGCGGTTCGCGTGCTGTATCCCCGGAAGTACGGGCCCCTGTGTTCATCCGGCTGCAACGTTCGCACAACTCCGTTGCCATACAGGCGAATTCTACCGAACCGGCTGTTACTCACATCTTGCCTGCACGCGTTGCGCGGAACCCTGTTTTCTCTTTAGCCTCAGCGGGCAACGGTGCGTGAGACGCGCCTGAACGAAGGGAGCGTGACATGGCGGACAGCGCCGCAAGGAAAGCGGACTATGCCAAGGGCTTGGGGGGCGTCTCCTCTCTGGAGTCGGCCCGCAACGCGGTCGAGAAGACCCAGAACAACGTCGCCGAGATCGCGGCGCGTTCGGGAGTCGGCGGTGACGAGGGCCAGGCACTGCTGAAGCTCTTCCGCAGCTGGAACGCCGAGGCGCAGAAGGTCGTCATCCAGATCAGCACGATGATCGACGCGCTGCAGGAGAACGTGACCTCCGCCAACCGTCTGGCGAAGGAGAACCAGGACCTGACCGAGGTTCTCAACAGCAAGACCAGCCAGGGCGTCTTCGAAGCGCTGAGCTGACCCACCCGCGGTACCGGCTTCCTTCTGTGGAGCCGGACTTCGTGAGCTTCCCGGGCCAGGCGCCCGGCCTTCGAGAGGAGACGTCATGGCCGACGGCATCATCGATGTGCAATACCCCAAGGTCCAGCAGGCCATTGAAGAACTGCTGGAGCAGACCCAGGTGATCATCAACACCCTCAACAACCTGGAGGACGAGCTCAAGCCGCTCGTCAGCACCTGGGAGGGCGCGGACCAGGAGCAGTACCGCGTGGTCCAGGCGGAGTGGGACAACGCCACCAAGAACATGGCCAGGCTCCTCGGCGACAACGGCGAGCTGATCCGCACCATCCACGACAACCACTCCCGTGACGAGCGCAAGAGCGCCGACAACTGGGGCAACGTCCGGGCCCGCTAGGGTCCGAACGGCGTCCGGCCGGAGCATCCCCTCGTCGGTCCTGAGGGTGTGTGCGAGGGCCGGGCGTCGTACGCGTGCGATCGATGGCCGGTCCTGCGGACCCGGGCTCCGGGCCCGCAGGACCGGCCGCCGGCCGCACGCACCGCACCACCCGGCCCCCAGGGCCGTCCGTACCCCCGTCCGGCACCCAGCAGCAGGAGATCGTCCCATGGCCGGTGAAAAGGCCGACGTCAAGCATTTCGACCTCAAGCAGATGGAGAACTTCCGGGACAACGAGGTACAGCCGGTCTACACGGCGGCCAAGAAGCACCGCGAAGAGGGCGACGGGTCCACCATCCGCCCGCTCGGCCACCTCGTCGACGGGCACACCACCCCGGACAACCTCGACCAGAACCAGCAGCTCCTGCGCATCGGCAAGATGGCCACCGAGCCCCTGGTCTCTGGACCGAAGCTGATCGAGGGCGTCCGCACCACCGCGGAGGCCATCGACAAGCTGCTGGGCGACCAGATGGAACTCTTCAAAGAGCTGAAGGAAGCCCTCTCGGACACCATCGAGGAGGCCAACAAGACCAAGAACAAGAACCTGGACGCGATCGACGCCCAGACCCTGCTGCAGACGTTCGAAGAGGTCGACACCCTCACGGCCGGCGGCACGGAAGAAGAAGAGGACTGACCCCGCCCGTGCCGGCGGTGGCCACGACCGGCCGGCGCGCTCCGTAAGACACCCACGCTCGCGCACCCGTACTGAGACACGGTGTGCCGGTGCGGACGACAACCGACCAGAAAGGGCGCCCGGTGGCCGATCGCTACGACCCCAACTCCGGCACCAACCTGGACAAGTTCGACAATGCCGGCGACCCGTCGAGTGACGTCTGGGCCACCCTGGTCAAGCACATCACCGGTTATCCCGTGCCGGACCGCAGCACCATCTTCGACACGCTCCGCTCCGACCACGGCGGCAAGCTCTTCCGGATGGACATCAAGGAGCGCAGCCTCAGCCTGATGGTCAAGGACTCCGGGTTCCTGACCAACACCGGCGAGGACTACGACATCTTCTTCTTCGACGGCGGCAAGAAGACGAAGATCATGCAGGCCCGGATCGTGTTCGAGGGCCGCGTGAAGGCCGGCGAGGAGATCATCTTCGCCGGTCCCGGCTCCGACAACGTCAATGACGCGCAGGTCCGTGAGGGCAACGAGTTCACGGACTACAACAAGGACAAGATGTCCACCATCCCGCTCGCCCGGTACATGAACGGGCCGCGGACGGCGCTCCTGGAGCTGCTGAGGGGCGGCACCCAGAACGCCCGGTTCAGCAACCTGAGCGTGGGCGGCAGCGACGCGGTGGACCTGAGTTCCTTCAACCGGACGGGCGAGTCCTTCGACTACGCCGCCAAGTTCTTCCGGGACCACCAGGTGGTCCTGAAGGACTGGGAGGACCGTTTCAGCAAGGACGACGCCAGCTGGAAGGGCGAGGCCGCGGAAGTCTTCCGCAGCCTGCTGAAGAAGATCCGCGAGAACTACGACGCCTACATCGAGACCTTCGACTCCTCGGCCGGCACCGGCGACGAGACCGGCACCGGCAACACGGTGTACTCGCGCGCCCTGTCGCTCGGCCGCAAGTACCTGGAGGACTCCGCCAGCAAGCTGCTGGATGCCTGGCTGGCCTGGGCGAAGTCCCCGTACTACGACCCGCACCAGGTGCTGCGCTACGTCCTGGACGACCTCGCCCAGTGGGTGGACGCGAACAACGTCGCCAAGACGAACATCACGTCCACCACCACCCGCTACTCCACCACCGTCCGGCACAGCCCGCAGGGCGGCTTCACCCAGACGCACCCCGAGTACGGCGACCTGACCGACATCGCCAACTGGGCCAAGGTCGGTGACAAGGCGGTCAAGGTCTGGAGCCAGGGCGTCGAGGACTACCTGAGCAAGCCCGCCGCCACGGTGCAGTCGAACCTGAACAACCACTTCCTCGAACTCGGCGAGGACTTCGCGGACAACGTGCCCAAGCCGAAGTCGACCAGCACCGCCTCGGAGGAGTACGAGGAGAAGAAGGCGAAGGAGGAGGAAGAGGAGCTCAGGAAGCAGCGCGAGGAGGACAAGAAGTACCAGGACGAGCTGCGGGAGGAGCAGAACCGGCAGCGCGAGGAGGACAAGAAGTACCAGGAGGAACTCCGCAAGGAGCAGGAGGAGCAGCGCGAGGAGGACAAGAAGTACCAGGACGAGCTGCGGGAGGAGCAGAACCGGCAGCGCGAGGAGGACAAGAAGTACCAGGACGAACTCCGCAACGAGCAGAAGGCGGAGCAGGAGGAGGCCAAGCGCGAGGCCGAGGAACTGCGCAACGAGCAGAACCAGCAGCGCGACGAGGACAAGAAGTACGCGGACGAACTCCGCGAGGAGCAGAAGCGCGAGCAGGAAGAGGCCAAGCGCGAGGCCGAGGAGCAGGCCAAGGCCGTGCAGGAGAGCCTCGGAGGCATCAACGACCCCAACGCGGTCAACGAGCAGAACCTCGACGGCCTCGACGACCTGCTGAACCAGAAGAACGACATCACCACCGAGAGCCTCGGCGACCTCGGCGACGTGAACGGCCAGGGCAACGGCAACGGCGAGACCGACCTGGGGCCGGTCACCTCGAACCTCGGCAACCTCGGCTCGCTGAACTCCCTCAAGACCCCGACCGGCGGCAACACCCAGGCCGACGGCGGCAAGCTCACCACCGACTTCCCGGACGGCACCACCACCTCGTTCGACCCCGACACGGGGACGCTGACCACCACCTCGCCGGACGGCAATGTCACCACGCAGGATCTCGGTGACGGTCTGAAGGTGACGAACCCGGACGGTTCGGTGACGTCGCTGGGTGACGACGGGAAGCTGACGACCACGTTCCCGGACGGCACGACCCAGACCGTCGACCCGTCGACCGGCCAGGCGATCACCACCAACCCGGACGGCACCACCACCACGACCGACCTGGGCAGTCTGACCGACCTCAACGGCAGCGCCAACGGCGACGGGGTGCTCGACGGCCCGACCGGCTCCAACACCCAGCTGAACAACGCGGGCGACCTGACGACCGACTTCCCGGACGGCAGCACCAGCTCGTTCGACCCGGACACGGGGACGCTGACCAGCACCTCGCCGGACGGCAATGTCACCACGCAGGATCTGGGTGACGGTCTGAAGGTGACGAACCCGGACGGTTCGGTGACGTCGCTGGGTGACGACGGGAAGCTGACGACCACCTTCCCGGACGGCACGACCCAGACCGTCGACCCGTCGACGGGCCAGGCGACCACCGTCGACCCGGACGGCAAGACGACCACCGAGAACCTCGGCAACCTGGGCGACCTCAACAGCCAGAACAGCCTCAACGACCTGAACGATCTCAATGACCTGAACGATCTGAACGACATCACCACCGAGTCGATCGACGACCTGGGCAACCTCGGGGACCTCAACGGCGATCAGAACGGGCTGGACACCCCGACCGGCGGCAACGTCGAACTCGACGACTCGGGCGACTTCGTCACCACGTTCGCGGACGGCGGCGAGAGCTCCTTCGACCCGGACAACGGGCTGCTGACCACCACGAACGCGGACGGCACCACCACGACCACCGACCTGACCCACGGTGCGAGTTTCACCAACCCGGACGGTTCGGTCACCAGCCTGGACAACGGCCAGCTGACCACCACCTTCCCGGACGGCAGCAAGCAGGTCATCGACCCGGACACCGGTATCGCCACGGTCACCGACGCGCAGGGCAACACCGAGCGGGTCGACCTGCACGACCTCAACACGAATGCCAACAACGACAGGTCGAGCGTCCTCGACGGCCTCGGCGACCTCAACGGCATCGGCGGCGGAGGGGGTGGCGACGGCACCACCTCTCGTGACGTGCCGCTCTCCGAACTGAACCTCGGCGGCGGCGGTGGGAGCCTCGGCTCCTCCGGCGGCGGCCTCTCCGGGTCGGACGGCCTGTCCTCGGACTTCAACTCGTCCGGCAGTGTCGACCCCCTCTCGGACAGCACGTCCTCCCCGCTCGGCGCGAGCACCGCCGCGGCCGCGGCCGGGACCCCCGGCGCCCCGGGGACACCGGGCAGCCCCGGTATGCCGATGGGCGGTGGCATGGGCGGTATGGGCGCCGGTGGCGAGAAGGGCAACGGCGAGCGGGTGCGTTCCGTCCTGGTCGACGCGGCCGAGGAGAGCGAGCGCCGCAACCGCCGCAGGCGCACCCCGTGGAACCGGCAGGAGGACAGCGACACCTTCCTGGCCCCGGCCTCCCGGGTCAACACCACCGGCGGCGGTGGCGAGTCCACCGAGGAGGAGTCGGAGCCGGGCCGCAGGGCCACCAGCTCCGACTACCTGGAGGAGGACGCGGACGTGTGGGGCACCGAGGAGGGCGGTACGCCGGCCGTGATCGGGCGGTGAGCACGGTGAGGGTCCGCTGCGACGTACGCGGGGACCGGTCCGGCGCCCGTGGGGGCCGGACCGGCCGCCACGGGAACGGGGGAGAGACGAACACCACCCTTCCCGGACTTCCGCGAAGGGGCCCTCACCAGGCAAGATCAGCAGGTCAGTTGCCGACGAGAAGGGCGGGGCGGGCGTGACGGAACCGCTGGAGAAGCGGCTGGAGAAGGCCATGGCCGAACTCCAGGCTGCCCAGGAGGCGGTCGCGCGCACCGAGCGCGAGCTGCGCCAGGCGTCGTTCGCGGTGCTCTCCTCCGACCGCGCGGTCCGCGCCACGGTGGGACCGCAGGGTGAACTGACCGGGATCGAGTTCCTGGAGAACAAGTACCGCGACATGTCCCACCAGGAGCTGGCCGCGAGCGTCCTGGAGGCGGCGAACGCGGCGCGCCTGAAGATGAACAAGCACGTGATGAAGGCGATGGCACCCTTCGCCGAGCCCAGCAGTGACGTGCCGGAGCTGAAGGGCTTCGAGCTGGACTGGGAGCGCATCTTCGGTCCCGAGGTGCTGCAGGACGACGACGAGGACACCGCACGCGACGCCGAGACAGCCCCCGGCTGGCGGGACGCGCTCGGCGACGACGGGGAGGACTGACGATGGGACAGCGGTACTACGTAGACCCGCAGCGCATCGAGGCCCTGGCGGGGCAGCTGGAGGAGATCGGCACTCTGGCGAGGAGCATGACCGAGGAGTTCCTCGACGAGCTGGCCCCCACCGTCAAGTGGCCCGGCACGGAGGGCGAGTTCGCCGAGAAGGCCAAGCCGCAGGAGCAGAAGGAGCGGCAGACCACCAAGGAGACGATGATGTCCATCCGTGACGCCCTGGTGGGCATCACGGACGCCACGGTGAGCCAGGTCCGGCTGATGAAGACCACCCGTGACGGCAACATCGAGGCGATCGAGCAGAACAACCGTGAGCTCGACACCAACGGGCTGGACGGCAACGGCGGCCCGGGCGGGCATGGCCGCCGCTGATCCGCGCGCCGTCGGCCGCTCCCGCCTCGTGCCGGGAGCGGCCGTCCCGTCATGCCCGCATGACGTCCGGGGTGGCGCCCGATGAGCATGATGGCCTCGCCCGAGGTCAACGCGATGCTCTTCATCCTCACCGGTGAGAAGCTCATCGACGCCGACGAGGACCTCGCCTACGACAGCCGCCAGCCGTACTCCGGCCTGGGCCGCAAGCTCAACAGGATGTCCTCGCTGATCGAGAAGTCGATCCACGACATCGCCCAGGTCATGCCCGACGACCTCTCGAAGTCGTACGGCAAGGCGATGGGCATGCTCATCGACGACGGCGGCAAGAACTACCTGCGCGAGTTCTCCGAGCAGCTCGACAAGATCGCCGAGGGCCGGCGCAAGACCTCCATGGACATCATGGAGTCCAAGTGGCAGGTCATCGCCGAGGTCATCCGGCTGCTCATCGAGATCGCCATCTATCTGGCGATGTCCTTCTTCACCGGCGGCGCCTCCGCCAGCCAGATCATGATGGCCAAGCTGCGCAGCCGGTTCATGATCCTCACCACGCTCACGCATCTGCTCCAGCGGCTGCACCTGGCGCCCTCGCTGACCGAGGCGTTCGCCGAGGCGTTCACCACCTTCGCGGTGCGCCTCGCGATGATGAACTTCGCCCCGAACGGCCGCCGCCCCGACGGCTTCGACTGGAACGACATCCTCAAGTCCGCCGCGTTCGGCGCCGCGGCCGGCTTTTTCACCAGCATCTTCGACAAGTTCGCGAAGGACATCGTCAAGGCCTTCGACAGCAACTTCCTGAAGAAAGGACCGGATCTCGACTTCAAGAACGGTCCCAACTTCAAGAACCCCCCGAAGCTCGACTTCGACAACACGCCGAGCCCCAAGCCGAAGCCCGACCCCGGTCCCGGCCCCGGCTCCAAGAACGACAATCCGCCGAGCAACAGCCCCGGTCCCAACCCGAACCTGAACAGTCCCAACCTCACGAACAAGAACTCGTTCTCGTTCCGGTTCAACCCGAACTCCTTCAAGAACAACACCAGCCTGTGGCGCAACAACCAGATCCTGAAGCACAACGCCGACCGTCCGGGCGCGCTCGCCGGGCACTACGGCCTCAAGGGCACCGCCGACTTCATCGCCGCCGGAGCAGGTGAGGGGCTCGGGGAGATCCTGATCAAGGGCGCCTTCGACGGCGACTGGTCCACCAGCTGGTCGACGTTCGTCGGCGCGGGCGTCAGCAGCGCGGTCGAGGGCGGCCTGTCGTCCACCGCCATCAACAGCGGCGCCGAACTGCGCAACAGCATCGAGAAGTTGCGCAACCAGCCGCCCCCCACCATCTCCAGCGGCAACACCGACACCGACACACGGGACTCCGGCGACTCCACGCGCTCCCGCGGCGACTCCGACAGCGCCGACGGCCCCTCGGACACGGACACCTCGGGTCCCTCGGGCTCGTCCAACTCCACGGGCGGCGGGTCCACCCGCAACTCGCCCCCGCCTTACTCCCAGCAGAACACCGGTACGGGAGACTTCACCGGGGACTACACCGGGACCGACCTGCCTCCGCCCTACTCGGTCGGCGAGCCGCCCCCGTACATCGGTGTGAACCCGCCGGCGTACACGCCGGGTCCGATGCCCGTGACCGCCGCGGAGAACGAGCTGTGGCAGCAGGTCCACAACGGACCCGCCGAGGTCCGCGCGCAGGCACTGCAGGACCTCGCCGCGCTGCGCGGCTCCCAGCAGCCCGGCAGCACCGAGATCGGCGTACGCGACAACCTGCACGGCAATCTGTCGCAGCTGCCCGAGGTCAGGGTGGTCCCGGCCGGGAACAGCCCCGCCGCCCAGATCGACGCCGACGAGGTCCGCCGCGCCCTCGACAGCTTCGGCACCCCGGTCACGGTGGACACCCCGCTCGGCACGGACGGGTTCGGCAACGACATCTCCGGCAACTCCGTTGTCGAGCAGGGCGGTTCCAACGCTGCGCAGGGCAATCCGGACGTGGGCTCCGAGCAGGCGAACGGCGGTCCCGTCCCGTCCAACGGCCTGACCAACTCGACTGCGACGAACACCGGTACGGGGACCAATACCGGCACGGGCACGGGGACGAACACCGGCACGGGTACCGGTACGAACACAGGTGCTCGGACGGGTGGCACCCCCGCCGCCGGAACGAACCAGTCTTCCTCGAACTCCTCGAACTCCTCGAATTCCTCGAACTCTTCGACCTCCTCGGAGACGCAGTCCCAGGAATCCAGCGACCTGGATCTCACGAACCCGGCGGACGGTTCGCAGACCACGACGGATGACGCCGCGCAGACCGCGGAGACGACGACAGACCCGCAGACCACTGTCTCCCCGGACAGCACCATCTCCCCGGAGACGGTCAACTCCACTGACACGTCCGTCACTTCGGACCCCGCCGAGAGCACCCCCGCGCCGGACACCGACGTCGCCGCGGCGCCCCCGAAGGTGAACACCACCGGCTCGTACGCCGACACCGGTGACGTCCGTGACACCGGTGACGTAGGCGATACTGGCGACGTACGTGACACCGACGACGTACGTAACATCACCGGCCCGAGTGACGTGAAGGCAGGGCCCACCGCCCTCGCGAGCCCCGAGGTCACCAAGGCGCCGCCGCTGACGATCGTGGTCTCGGAGGCGCCGCCGCCGGGAGAGGGGTCGCCGGAGGCGGCCGAGCTGCTGGACGGTGCCGGCGTCGACCGGGCCGTGGTGCTCGGTCCCGCGGTCACGCCGGACGGATCGAGCCGTCCGGTACGCGCCGCCGTCGAGCTGACCCGTGAGGGGCCGGGCGCCCCGGTCCGGGTCCGCACGCTCGCCGGGCCCCCGCCCGCCATGACGACGGACGGCACCTCGGACACCGCGGTCACTTCGGATACCTCGGACGTCTCGAACACCTCGGACACCGACTTCCCCGGCGCGAACGTGCTGCTGCCGCTCGCCGACGCCTTCGGTTACACCCCCTCCACGACCTCGGACCCCGCCCCGCAGGCCGACGTGACGACCGACAGCGACCCGGCCGACGCCCCGGCCCCGCGCCCGAAGCTGGTGTCGGACGTGACGACGGGCCTGAACGGCACCGGAGTCGCTCCGACCTCCACCGACATCGGCGCCCCTGTCACGGCCAAGCTCGCCGACCTGTCCCGTCCCTGGACCGAGACGGCCACCGAGCTGCACCTGGAGTCGGGCGACAGCGTCGCGACCGGCGGCCGGACCTCCGACCTCGGCGGCGGACGCGGGCCCGGCGACGGCGGCACCCCGCCGCCGCTTTCCCCCACCACGTCCCCGGACACCTCGTCCGACACGTCACCCGAAACATCGGACAGCACCCCCGCGCCACCCCCGGTGACGCCCCCGCCCACCGGACGGATCGTCGTCCGGCCCACGGGCGGTCCGGTCGTCACCACCCTGGACGGCCACACCGTGCCCGTCGCACAGCTGCGGCGCCTCGTGCCGGACTCGACGGTGAAGCCCCAACCGGGCCGTGCAATACAGACGTTGACCATCTCGCAGGGCCCGGCCGAGGACGGCACGGCGCACAGCGCGGGGCGGCGCGCGCTGCTCGGCCAGGACACCTTCCGTGGCGTGCGCACCACCTCCGTCTCCCCGACTCCGGAGACCGCAGGGGATCCGCCGGTCCGCCGTACCGTGTTCACCGGCCCGCCGACCGCGCTGCCCGGCTCGGGCACCGAGCGCGGCGCCGACTACTTCGCGGGACACGGCACCCCCCGTACCGTCACCCTCGGCACCGACGACGCGGCCCACCCCACCGTGAAGGTCAGCGGTGTGCAGCTCGGTGAAGTGCTCAACTCCTGGGCGCAGGACGGCGATCAGGACCGGCCGCTGGTGCTGTTCTCCTGCGAGACCGGACGGCAGCCGGAGATCGCAGGACTGCCGGTGGCCCAGCACGTGGCGAACCGCACCGGGCGACAGGTGTACGCGCCGACCACCGAGGTGGGCACGGCCCGGGACGGGGACGGCAACGTCCGCGCGGTGCTCACCGAGGGCCCGGACGGGCCGGGAGGGTGGCGGCTCTTCACCCCGGAGCCCAGCGGCACCGATCTGGACGGGCTGGCCCGCGACGCCGGACTGCACGCGGGCCCGGGACCGGCCGACGCCTTCGCCAGGGCCCGTACCCTTCAGCAGATCCGCACCCTGCGCGGCGCTCTCGGCCCGGACGCCGAACAGCAGCCGGAGAACAGGGAGTTGCTCGCCGGACTCGCCTTCGTGGACAACCTGCGCTGGGCCGGCCAGGACACCGCGGCCCGCTACGGCGACGGCCGGATGACTCCGGACCTGCTGCGCCGGATGACCGTCGACCGGCGCGGTGCGACAGGCGACACGGGCACCGATCCCGCGGCCGACCCCACGGTCGAGCAGTACACCGAATTCCTGCGTGCCGCGGCCGAGTTGCGTGCCACCGCCGGGCCCGACACCACGCTCGACACCCTGCTGCCCCCGCCGCCGCCCGCGCTCCCGCCCACCACCATGGTCTCGCCGGAGGACGTACGCGGGCTGTCCTACGCGCCCGCCGCGCAGATCACCTGGTCGCTCGCCGGCACTCCGCTGCCGCTGTCCGAGCTGAAGCTGAGTGCCGAGGACACCGCCGAACTCGCCCGCCGCAGACCCGATCTGGTGCCCACACCGAGCCGGCCGGAGAGCCTCGCCGAGGACCTGGCCCTCCTCAGCAAGAGCAAGTCCGGTTCGGTGGGCATCGTGCGCGCGAGCGGCCGGGTCTTCCGGCGGCTGGACACCCCGGGCGGCGGGAACTGCCTCTTCCGGTCGGCGCTCGACAGCGCCCGCAGCCAGACCGTCCCGCCCGCGTGGGCCTCGCGGAACGTCGCCGGACTGCGTACCCAGTTGCGTGACCGGATCACCGGTACCGAACTGGGCGACAACATGCACCTCGCGATCCCGGACCCGGTGCTCGCCGTGGTGGACGATCTGCGGATGCGCGCCCTCGCCGGGGTGCAGAACACGGCGCGGCGGGACCGGATCACCCGGCGGTGGAACCGGATCGCGCAGGACGTCGTCACCAATGCCGACCCCGCCGAGTGGCAGCGGATCATCGGGGGGAGCGACTACGCGCAGCTCGCCGTCGTGGCCCCGACCCCCGCCGCCGCGCGGCTCCTCGGAGCCAGGGGGCTGGTCGCCGCGGCGGCCGAGCACTCCGACCTGTGGGCCTCTCCCTTCGCCGACCTGCTCCCGGAGGCGCTGGCGCACACCCTCGACCTGGACCTGCGGCTCGTCCAGCCCGACCCGAGGGCCTCGGGGACCACCTTCGTCAACACCCTCAACCCGGGCGGCAAGGGCGGCACCCTGCACCTCTCCTACAACGGCACCGACCACTTCGACGCGCTGATTCCGGCCTCGGCGCCGCTCACCCCCGTACCGGACCTGACCACGCCCAAGCCGGACCCGAACGCGACCAAGGACCCGGCCACGCAGGATCCCGTCACCGAGGATCCGGGTGCCGAGGGGGTCTTCGGGGAGTGGCTGCGCAGCATGGGCGGGGTCACCGACCTCGACAGCCCCGCCTCCGAGACCCCCGACCGGGGCGACCCGGTACCGCTGGAGACCCAGCTCGAACGGTACCGCCCGGCACGGCTGCTGACCGGCGTGGACGCCCGTCTGCCGGGTCCCGCGCCGCGGACCGTCACCTTCGAGGACGGCAGCAGGCTGCCCACGGTCCTGATCGACCCGGACGCCGATCCCGGCGACGACCCGGGGGACGGCACGCCGCCCGGCGGCAAGACCGGGAAGACCGGGAAGAGTGGCAAGGGCGGGAAGACTCCGCCCCGTCCCCGGACCGGGCTCTTCACCGGCCTGGGCAAGACCACCCTGCGCTCGCCCGAGCAGGTGGCCGAGGAGATCCTGAGCAAGCTTCCGCCGAAGCTGCGCTCCCAGTTCGACGAGGCGGAGCTGCTACGGCTGCTGACCCAGCAGCCGGACGCCTTCACCGCCCCGCGCGGTGCGCGCTTCGTCGGCCGCGAGAAGTCCGGGGTCGGCCACGAGATGACGGTCGAGGCCATCCCGTACCACCGCTGGGAGCGCTTCTCCAACGTGGGCGACGCCACCGTCAGGGTGGACACCATGCGGCGCGGCCAGGCCGGTACGGGCGGCGGGCGCAGTGTCGGCTTCGGGCGGCGGATCGCCGGCGGTCTGAGCATGGGGCCCCCGCTCAACTGGCTGCTGAAGATCGGCTTCTCGCTGGGCTGGACGCGCCGGACCGACTACGCGCAGGGCACCCAGGCGTACAACCAGTCCGAGTGGCGCAACTGGGAGGGCTCGCACCTTCACCTGGACGACGTCCATTACCGGGTACGGGTGGACCGCGTCACGGAGGGGCCGAAGACACCCCCGACCACCAGCGCCCCCACGACCACCGCCACGACGACGACCACCCCGAGCACCACCACCACGACCGCCGCCCCGGCCGCTCGGCCGACTCCGCCGCCGCCGACGTCGGGCTGGCAGCGCACCCAGGTGCACAGCGCGCAGTTCGCGATGCGCGACGGACTGAGCTGGCGGCTGCCGGACGACCTCACCGTGCCCTACAAGGGGCCCCAGCGGGCACCGAAGACGCTCACCTTCCCGGACGGCATCGAGCCGCGGATGACCGACACCACCGGGTTGCATCTGACGGACTCGCCGGAGGACATGGCGATCGCCATCTCCGGTGCCAGGCCCGGGAGTTCGGCGCACCGCACCCTGGTCTCGTACGTCCGGCCGGGGCGGCTGCTCGCGCTCTTCGGCCGGTTCTCCGGGTCGGTCACGGGGCCCGAGCTGACCCGGGGCAGCGGACAGCACCCGCTGGGGCACCTGATCGTGGAGCGGTCGGTGCCGCACCGGGCCACCCTGGTCACCGAGTCGGTCAAGGCGGAGCTGCGCGACCTCACCCAGACCACGTACCAGAACGAGCGCGGGCACGTCCGTGACACCCGCCTGGGCATCCAGGTCACCGCGGGGCCCAACTACACTCTCGCCGGTCTGGAGACCGACGTACGCCTCCAGGGCGGCCCCCTCGTCCGCGCGGACCTCTCCACCGGGCGCGGCCACTACCTCGGCGTCGACGCGGCCCGCAAGACCACCGGCCGGATCCGTAACCAACCCGTCGCGCTCTACCGGGTCGAGCGCACCCTGATGGTGCGCAAGCCCGGCGAACCGCCGTCCGCCGCCCGGCCGGTGCGGGTGGTCAGCCTGGACTGGATCTCCACCCAGGACGCGCGCCGCCTCGCGGGCTGGGACAGCCGTACGCCCGGCCAGGCGGGCCCCAACCCGGACGCCGAGCCGCCGGTGCCGTGGTACCTCACCCGGGAGGACCCGGTCCACCTCAGCGGCCAGGTCCGCGCCGAGGGGTTCCGCCCGGTCGCGCCCCCGCCGACCCAGACGCCGCCCCCGCCGCCCCCGGTACAGACCCAGACCCAGCCCTCGACCCAGCCTCAGACCCAGCCCTCGACCCAGACGCCGCCGCCCGCCCCCCAGGACCCCATGCACGCGTTCACGGACGCGGTCCTGG
The DNA here is from genome assembly GCF_018070025.1 of Streptomyces liliiviolaceus. Lineage (NCBI taxonomy): Bacteria > Bacillati > Actinomycetota > Actinomycetes > Kitasatosporales > Streptomycetaceae > Streptomyces > Streptomyces liliiviolaceus. The sequence continues at coordinate 378,112 of NZ_JAGPYQ010000002.1, read as the reverse complement.
ACACGCTGCACCAGTCGTATCCGTCGCTGTTCGTGCCGCCGTTCATGCTGCGGCATCCGCGACTGGCCAAGTTCTGGTACGGCGACGGGCGGATGCGGACCGCGCTGCACAACGACCGCCAGGTGCGCGAGGCGCTGAACAGGCCCAGCCTGGCGCAGAGCCTGGACGACCTGTCCACCACGGGTGTGCCCGTCACCCTCACCGAGGACGGCAAGGTACGCCGCGGCCACCACACGCTCGTCCTCAAGGCACGCCTGACCGACCGGCGGTTCGAGACCACCATGAGCGAGCGCTCGCTGCGCAACGCGGTGATCGGCACCGAGGTCTCCGGCCAGGGACAGCAGGCGGCCGTCACCCTGTCCGGCGGTGTCGAGATGGGTGTCGGGCCACGCGACCACGACAAGGTGCCCGAGGTCGGACTGCCCCGCCAGGCGGGCAGCGTGGCCGTCGGACTCCGGCACGCGCGCACCGCCCAGAAGGCCACCAGGAACACGGTCGCGGTCGTCCACGACCACCTGATGTTCCAGACCGGCGCCGACCTCTACAGCTACCAGGTGGAACTCGGCGCCACCTTCGAGGGCCACCGCCGCCCCCGCGGCTGGGCGAGGCTCGCCTCCGTCGGCCTCCTCGGCGCCGGCGTCTTCGTCAGCAAGGTCGAGGAGCGGCCCCTGTTCACCCGGGGCAACGAGACCGTCGGCCGGGTCGAACTGGCCGTACCGGCCGCACACGGCTCCGACCGGCACGCCCCGGCCGACCCGCCCCCGACCGGCACGGTGACCGCGCCCGCGACCACACCCGCCCCGACACAGCTCTCCGCCGACGCGGCCGACCAACTCCTCGACGGCACGCGCCCGTCGCCCGCCACGGAGACGCCCGACCAGCAGCTCACCAAGAAGCTGCTGCGCGCCCCGCACGTGGTGCTCAGCGCCGAGGGCGGCCCGCAGCGCCAGCAGCTCATGCAGGACACCGCCGACCGCGCCTCGGGCGCCTCCTGGCACGTCAGCGCCCCCGGCGCCCCGGTGCGCACCGCACTGCGCCGCGCCATGGCGAACCTCAGCGTGGCCGGCCAACTCGGCCAGTACCTCGGCCCGTTCGGCTCCCGTATCGCCGGACTGAACGGCGCCGGACCCTTCAGGACCCACTACCTCAAGGGAGCCGTCCGCGGCGAACTGAGCAACTTCCGGGTCAGGAGCGATCCGAAACCGGCCAGCTCCGAGACGACCGTCGGCAACGAACACCGCGTCAACGGCAGCGCGAGCACCGGCTCGCGCACCACCCTCGGCCTCCAGGGCGCCGACACCCCCGTGCAGCAGGCCCCGGGCGGGCCGCCGGTGGTCGGCTCCTACTCGGCCGCCCTCCAGTACGCCTGGGGCAAGGGCCGCAGCGTCTCGCAGACCCTCACCCGGGGGCGCAACACCACCCTCACCTACGCCGGCCGGATGTACCTGGTCGTCGCCGACACCGCCGAGACCATCGCCGTACGGGACCGGTGGACGGCCGCGATGGGCGCGATCGGCACCCGCGCCGGGGCGGGCATCAGCTCCGCCGCCGGACTCGTCTCCGACCGCCTCGGCAACAGCCTCGCCCCGCGCAGGGCCGCCGCCGCCCTCCAGCGCATCCGCGACGCCGTGATGTTCCACCTGCCGATGCAGGACGTCATCGAGGCGGGCCTCGCCCCGGACGGCCTGGGCGACAAGACCCCGCACAACCTCGGCCGCGGCTACCGGGTGCCCCCCTACCTGCGGTTCCGCCGCTTCCCCACTCACCCCAGCGGCCAGCTCGACGCAAGCCCCGTGGCACGCCAGCTGCTCCAGCAACTGGCCCGGATGGGAGTGCCCTCGCACGACCGGGAGCAGGTCCTCCAGCGGCTCTCCCCGGACTTCCTCGCCGCGCACCTGCACGAGCTGACGACCGACGGGATGACCCTGCCGGTCCGCTACCGCACCTGGTCGAACATGTTCCACCTGCCCGTCAACGGCAGCCCCGGACAGCTCAAGTTCACCCTGACACCGATCACCACCACCGTGGACCGGCTGCGCACCGGTTACGAGCTGGAGGACTACCGCACCACCGCCCGCGACGAGGCCGGCGGCACCTCACAGGACCGCGGCGCCGACGTGACGCTCAGCGGCGGCCAGCGCGCCGCCGAGGACGGCATCCTCATCGCCAACCCCTCGCTCCAGGGCACCGCGGCCAAGCAGCGGGCCAGCGTCCGGACCCAGACCGCCGGCACCACCGCGATGCCGAACATCGCCACCACCCAGGCCCACGCCGAGGTGATCACCAGCTACGCCCTCACCGTCACCATGACGGACTCGACCGGGGACGCCCTCGCCCCCGGCGTCTCCGCCGTCCCTGTCGGCACGCTCAACGAAGTACTCCCCGCCAGCCTGCTCACCCCGGACGGCGAAGGCTCCGACGGCGCGCTCACCGAGCAGGACGTACCGGACCCCGAGCGCGCGGTACGCGTACTGACGGCCGCCCAGGCCCGCCCCGAGGGCATCGCCGCCTGGCGCACCTCCGCCGCCGGTGACCCCGGCGGCAGCCCCGACCCGGACGTACTGCCCTTCGACGACACCATCGGCTCCGGCATCCTCGCCGTGGACATCCGCGGCGCCGGCAACGTCCACGACGCCCTCACCATCGCCACCGCCCGCGCCGACGGCCTCGGCGACGGAGACCTCGGCCGCCGGCACACCGGCGTCCACCTCGCGAGCCGCGTACGCATGGCCCACCTCACCTCGCTCACGGGCGTCGGCACCGCGCCCGCCCAGGCGCAACAGGAGGCCACCACACAGGTCGGCCTGACCGGCGGCTTTCGCGAGGCGCTCGGCGCGAACGGCGCGGCCCTGCCCACCCAGGCGTCCTCCCACCTCCTCGGCCAGTCGCACACCGCCGACTCCCGCCTCTACGCGAAGATGCACCGCCGCGGCGCGCGGCTCCTCGCCGTGGAGAACAAGCCCCGCATGGAGGCCATGCAGCGGGCGAAGACCTCCGACGCGCTGGAAGCGGGCATCACCGACAACGTCGAGGGCGCCGTGGGCACCGCGCCGCTGGCCGGAACCAGCAACGCCGGTGTCACCAACCCGGGCGCCACGGTCCCCATCGGCGGCACGAACGACGGCACCACCCTCAAGGGCACCGCGGACACCACCCTCGGCACCCACCTCAAGGTCGTCACCGACCGGAGCATGCTCTTCGCGATCCCGGTGAGCTGGCTCTCGGTGGCCGAGGTGGACCACAAGTTCACCGACAGCCGCCCGCTGCACGCCCTCGGCAAGGCCAAGCGCGGGCCGCGCGCCGCCGAGGCCGAGACCACCGCCCTCGTTTGGCTGCGCGAGGACCTCGCCCGCGACTACGGACTCCTCGACGAGACCTCGTACACCGACGACGTCGCCGCGGCCTGGGACGCCCAGGCCAAGGCCGCCGCCGACCTCGCCACGGCCGAGAAGAACTACTACGACGCCCGCGCGCGGGCCCGGGAGACCTGGCTCGACCTGAGCGACGAGGACCGGGCCGCACTCGGCGACGACAACTCCGGAGAGCCGACCGACCTGCCGCCGGACGTCTTCTACTCCCCGCCCGTCGCCGCCTGGCAGGCCGCCCGCGAGGAGGTCCACCGCTGGCAGCTGCGCACCGACGCCGCCGCCGACGACCACCACCGGCTGCAACTCGCCGCCTCCCGCCTCACCGCCCACCACCAGGGCTCGGCCACGGTCACGGCGCCGGACGCGCCGCAGACGTACACCGCGCCCGACTGGCGTTCCGAGGCACCCGAGCCGTACACCGTCACCGACGCCACCGACTCCGCGCCGCGCACCATCACCTCGCCGGACGGCGTCACGGTGCGCGAAGTGCACGACATGCCGCACGACGGCGCCTCGTTCTTCCACGCGCTGCTCGCCACCGCCGACACCTCGGGCCGCCTGCCGTACCTCCTCGGCGACGACCTCGCCGACCGGTTCACCGCCGACCCGGGCGATCCGGCGGTCACCGCGGAGGCCGTCGAGGCCGCCCGCCACCGTCTCGCCTGGGCACTGGGCGCGGACGGCAACCAGGACCTGCTCGACGCCCTCGCCCTGGACGCCGCGGACACCTTCACCCAGGCCGAACTCGACGCGGCCGGCGTGGTGCTCACCCCCGCGCAACAGGCCGAGTTCGACGCCTTCGGCCGCCTCCCGCAGACCTACTGGCCCACCCCCGACCAGCGGGTGGCGCTCGCTTCGCTGGCCCTGTCCCGCCCGTTCGCGAGCGAGCCGCTGCCGGACGCCGGCACGGGGACCGCCGACGGCGCACCGAAACCGCCCGAGCGCCGCGCCGGTGACCACGGCGGAGCCGACCTGCTGCCCGCCCTCGCCGCCCGGGTCCTGGGCACCCCGCTCACGGTGGTGACCGGCGAGGGCCGCGACCAGCTGTTCCTCCCGCACGGCGTCGACCCGGCGTCCGTCGACCCGGCCGCCGACCCCGTCCTCTTCGCCACCGACGGCTTCTTCCACGCCGCGCTCCCCACCGGCACCCCGGCCCCGGTCGCCACCGCCCTGCCGCCGAGCACGACCGGTTCGGGTACGACGACCGACACCTCCGCCGCCGGCACCACGCGCCCCACCCCCGAGCAGCCGCCCGCGCACCGCAGCCACACCACCGCGCCCTGGCTGCCGCCCGCCGACAGCACCGGCCCCCGCTACCGCATGGACCGCGACGGCGTCCTCACCGCGCCCGACGGCGCCACCTACACCCAGGGCACGCCCACCGGCCGCGGCAACGGCTTCTTCGGCGCGCTCTCCACGGCCGTGCTCCAGGCCTCGCGACAGCCCGGACTCGCCGGCCCGGAGGCGACACGCCTGCGCAGGCGCGCCGCGGCGCCGGCCACCGAACTGATGCGCCGGTACGGCCTCCCCGGCGACCGGACGACGCGCGACACGCTCTTCACGCCCCCGCCGCTCCCTGCCGGCCGCCGCGGCGATCCGGAGCCGAGCCGGCTCACGCTCGACGGCAATCTGCGCCGCCATCTCGCCGAGGCCCCGTGGGGTCCCGACGCCGACCGCGCGCTGGCCGAGTGGGCCGCCGCGGCGACCGGCACGACCGTCACCCTGATCGAGGAGAACGGCACCGCCCACACCTACGCGGGCCCGTCTGGCGACAGAGGCTCGCACATCCGGCTCCGCCGCCGGGGTGGGGACTTCGTCCCGCTGACCCTGCACACGCCGGCGCCGGCGCCCGCGCCGAAGACTCCGGATCCGAAGGACTCGAAGGACCCGAAGGATCCGAAGACGTCCGAGTCCCCCAAGGACACGAAGGCTCCCGCACCCAAGGACACGAAGGGTACGAAGACGGAGGTCCTCACGGGGGCCGATGTGGAGGGCTCGACGCCGGTCGACACGGTGCCGCCGGTTCCGCCGGTGCCACCGGTCCTGCTGGTTCCGCCGGTGCCGGATCCCGCGCTGACGACCCCGGTCCCGCAGGATGCGATCACCGCTCCGCTGCCCCCGTCGCCGACCGGCAGCGACCTCCCGGGCGTCGTGGAGGAGGAGGCGTACGAGCTGCACACGTTGTCCGGCACCGACGACGGCACCGGCACCGACGCCCCGACGAACCCTGCCCCCGCGCCGGAGCCGACCCTCCGTCCCTTCAAGCTGGGGAACTTCGAGTTCACCAACCTGAACCAGACGGAGAGGTACGTCGACAAGGCGGTCCGGATCATCGAACTGCTCGACGAGCACCGCACCATCAAGAGCTACGTCGGCGACCGTCCCGTACGGATCACGCTGCACCTGCGTACGACGGAAACCCCCGCCGACGTACGCGACCTGGGCGACGACGGTGTCCAGATCAACCTCGCGAGCTACTACTTCGAGAAGTACGACACCGGCTACATCATGGGCATGCTGGCCCACGAGATCGGCCTGCACCCCCTCGCCTCCCGCAACGCGGAGATTCCCGAGCAGGAGGAGGCGTACCGGGGGATGCCCCTGACGGTGCCGGGGCTGAGCGACCTCCGGACTCCGCGCACCATGAACACCGAGGGCGCGGGCCAGGCCGACCACATCATGGCCGCCTACCCGAGGACCATCCGGTACGCCACCTACCGCGACATCGTCGTAGAGATGGCCAGGGTGCTCGCGCAGCGCGCGCGGGTCGGCGTGCCGGGAGCCAAGCCGCAGGACGTCACCGACCTGTTCGAGACCTACCTGATGGACCTCGCCTCCATCGCGGTCACCAACGACTACCGGATCAACGCGGTCAAGGAGCCCAACTACACGGCGAGGGTCTACAACGCCTACAAGGACCTGCTGCACACCGAGTTGGCGGGGAACACCGCGCTCCAGGGCCTCCTGCCCTCGAACAAGACCCTGTTCGGCGTCGCACGGTCCTTCACCCAACTCGCCAGCAGCATCGCGACCAACAATCGCGGTGACAGCATCCAACAGCCCGTTGCCGAGGCTCCGGCGCAGACCGCGGACAACACCACCGGTGAGGTACGCCCGAGACTTCCCCAGGCCGACACGGGCACCGACACCGGTACCGACACCGACACAGTGCGGCCCAGGGGTCCCCGCGACACCCGCCCCCGGTTCGTGGTGCGCTCCGGCTTCGACGCCCGGCGGTTCTCGTACCAGGGCGAGCCGGTCACCGAGCTGACCGTCCGTGTCGCGCTGCGCGGCACGGACGAGCAGGCCAACCGGGTGTTCGACCAGCTCAAGGCGGGGGTGGACGAGTTCCTGAACGACCCGGCCCACCGCCTCCTCAACGGCGACCGGCTGCACGTGACCGTCGAGCACGTCGACCTCCCGGACGTCTCGCGTGCCCCGGGCGCCCAGGACGCTCCGCACCTGACCGTGAACCTGGCGGGCCGGGACCAGGCGATGGACCAGACCACCTGGTGGGCCGACGCGGCCCCGGTCCAACTGGTGCACGAACTCACCCACCAGCTCGGTCTGCGGGACGAGTACCGCGACGCCGATTCCCCGCACCGCCCCCACGTCCTGGGCAGCCTGCTGGGCGACCTCGACGCGGCGCCGGAGGACTCCTCGCTCGCCCCCGCCGGCTTGCGCGACCGGCATCTGGCCCTGCTCGGGGCGCTCATCGGAGAGGTCACCCCGGCGCCTTCGCAGAACGGCGACCGGCCCGAGCAGAGCTGGGCGGAGGCCCGAAAGGGCGCCACCGCGGAGCTTCGCGAGGCCATCTGGGTCGACCCGGTCTCCCTGCCCCGACCGTCCACAGATGACACGACGACTACCGAGGTCCCGGCTCGTACGCCGCAGGATCCGAACGCGGCGCCCGCCACCGCCGTCGAGCCGACGCTCACTGCATTCAAGTTGGGGAACTTTGAGTTTACGAACTTGAATCAGACGGACAGGTACGTGGACAAGGCGGTTCGGATCGTCGAGTTGTTGGACGAGCACGGCACGATCAAGAGTTTCGTCAATGGTCGTCCTGTTCGGATCACTCTGCATGTGCGGACGACGGAGACTCCGGCGGATGTGCGTGACCTGGGTGATGCCGGGGTCGAGATCAATCTGGCGAGTTACTACTTCGAGAAGTACGACATCGGTTACATCATGGGGATGTTGTCCCATGAGATCGGTCTGCATCCTCTGGCTTCGAGTAATTCGAAGATTCCTGAGGAGGAGGAGCTGTATCAGGGGATGCCCCTGTTGGTTCCGGGGCTGGAGACCCTGAGTACTCCTCGCTTTATGAATACGGAGGGTGCGGGTCAGGCGGATCATGTGATGGCGGCGTTCCCGCACACGATTCGGCATGGCATCTATCGGGATATCGTGCGGGAGATGGCCGAGGTGCTTGCGCAACACGCGCGGGTGGGTGTGGCGGGTGCGAAGGCGAAGGACGTCACCGATCTGATCGACACCTATCTGATGGACTTGGCTTCGATCGCGGTCACGAACGATCATCGGGCGCGGGCGGTGCGGGATCCGGCCTATACGGCGAGGGTCTATAACGCGTATAAGGCTCAGTTCGCCGAGCAGTTGGCGCAGGACAGTCCCGTCCGTGCCTTGCTGCCGGGGGACAAGGGCCGGTTTGGTGTTCTGGGTGACTTCGCGGCGCTTGCCGCCAGCGTGGGGACCAACAACCGCGGTGACAGCATCCAGCGGCCTGTTGCTCCTGAACCGGCCACGGAACCCACCCCCGAGGTCAATCCCGGAGAAGCGCGCCCCAGGCTGCCCCAGTCCGACACCGACGCGACGTCGACTCCGGCCCCGACGCCTGCCACCGCCGTCGAGCCGACGCTTACTGCATTCAAGTTGGGGAATTTCGAGTTCACGAATTTGAATCAGACGGACAGGTACGTCGACAAGGCGGTTCGGATCGTCGAGTTGCTGGATGAGCACGGCACGATCAAGAGTTTCGTCAATGGTCGTCCTGTTCGGATCACCTTGCATGTGCGGACGACGGAGACTCCGGCGGATGTGCGTGACCTTGGTGATGCCGGGGTTGAGATCAACCTGGCGAGTTACTACTTTGAGAAGTACGACATCGGTTACATCATGGGGATGTTGTCCCATGAGATCGGCTTGCACCCCCTCGCTTCGAGTAACACGAAGATTCCCGAGGAGGAGGGGCTGTATCGAGGCATGCCCCTGTTGGTTCCGGGGCTGGAGACCCTTTCGACGCCGCGTTTTATGAATACGGAGGGTGCGGGTCAGGCGGATCATGTGATGGCGGCGTTCCCGCACACGATTCGGCATGGCATCTATCGCGACATCGTGCTGGAGATGGCGGAGGTGCTGGCGCAGCACGCGCGGGTGGGGGTCGCGAATGCCAAGGCGAAGGACGTCACGGACCTGATCGACACGTACCTCATGGACCTTGCCTCCATCGCGGTCACCAACGACCATCGGGCGCGTGCGGTGCGGGATCCGGCGTACACGGCGAGGGTCTACAACGCGTATAAGGCTCAGTTCGCCGAGCAGTTGGCGCAGGACAGTCCCGTCCGTGCCCTGCTGCCAGGGGACAAGGGCCGGTTCGGCGTCCTGGGTGACTTCGCGGCGCTCGCGACCAGCGTGGGAACCAACAACCGCGGCGACAGCATCCAGCGGCCTGTTGCGCCAGCACCGGCCACGGAATCCGCCTCGGAGGCCAATCCCGGCGAAGCGCGCCCCAGGCTGCCCCAGAGCAACACCGATGAGACGCCGGCCACCGCTGTCGAGCCGACCCTGACCCCCTTCAAGTCGGGGAACTTCGAGTTCACCAATCTGAAGCACACGAATGAGGTGTACCGCGACAAGGCGGTGCGGATCATTGAGCTGCTGCGTAAGCACGACACGATTCGTGACTACGTCAACGGTCGCCCCGTGCGGATCACTCTGCATCTGCGGACGAGGGAGACCCCGGCCGATGTGACGGACCGCGGTGATGCCGGTGTCGAGATCAATCTTGCGAGTTACTACTTCGAGAAGTACGACATCGGTTATGTCATGGGGATGCTGGCTCATGAGATCGGCCTGCATCCGCTTGCGTCCCAGGACACGAACATTCCCGATGAGGAGTCGATGTTCGCGGGGGTGCCGCTGGCTGTTCCGGGTCTGGCCGATCTGAAGACGCCGCGCACGATGAGTACCGAGGGTGCGGGTCAGGCCGACCACATCATGGCGGCGTTCCCGAGCAGTACGAGGCACAAGATCTATCGGGACATTGTGCTGGGCATGGCCAACGATCTGGCGGAGGAGGCGCGGACGGGTGAGGAGGGTGCGAAGGCGAAGGACGTCACGGACCTGGTCGACACCTACCTCATGGATCTGGCGACGATTGCGCTGACCAATGACAAGCGTAAGGACGCGGCGTGGGAGCCGCGCTATACCGCCAAGGTCTACAACGCGTACAAGGAGCAGTTCGCCGCGCAGCTTGCGCAGGACAGTCCCGTTCGGAGTCTGCTTCCGGCGGACAAGAGCTGGTACAACGTTACGAGCAACTTCCTGGGCCTGGGCAGCAGCGTCGCCTTCAACAACCAGGGTGACAGCATCCAGACCGTCGCCCCTGCGTCGAGCAGTACCGAGACCGGCGAAGCGCGCCCGCGGCTGACCGGCAGGGGCACGGATGCGGCGCCGCACACGGGACCGGCCGGCTCGCCGCGTGCCACGCGTCCGCGGGACAAGCGGCCCCGATTCGTCGTGCGGTCCGACTTTGATGCGCGGCGGTTCACTTACGACGGTGATTCGGTCACCGACCTCACGGTCCGTATCGCCATGCGCGGTGGCAAGGACGGACAGAACGCCCGTACCTTCGCGCAACTCAGCGAAGGCGTCCACGAGTTCCTGAACAACCCCGGCCACCGGCTTCCCAACGGTGACCTGCTGCACGTGACCGTCGAGCTGGTCGATCCCTCGAAGTCCCCGCATCTGACCGTGGACTTGACCGGTCGTGACCGGGTGATGGATCAGGTCACGTGGTGGGCGGACGCCGACCCCGTACAGCTGGTGCATGAGTTGACCCATCAGCTGGGTCTGCGGGACGAGTACCGCGACGCGGATTCCCCGCATCGTCCGCATATCGCGGGCAGTCTGCTGGGTGACCTGAACGCGGCTCCGGAGGACTCCTCGCTTGCTGCCGGCGGGCTGCGCGGGCGGCACCTGGCCCTGCTGGGTGCCCTGATCGGGGACGTGACCCCGCGGCCCTCGGAGCCAGGCGCGCAGGAGGACACCGAGCAGACCTGGGACCAGGTGCGCCAGGACGCCGAGAAGGTGCGTCGTGAAGCGGTCTGGGTCGACCCGGTCTCCCTGCCGAGCCCGACGGACGGTACCGAGAACACCGCGTCCACCGGGGTTCCGGCACACATGCTGCAGAACACGAACACGACACCTGACACCGCTGCCGCGCCCGCTCCCGGACCCTTCGTGATGGAGAACTTCGAGTTCACCAATCTGAAGAGTTCGGACGAGCGGTATCGGGCCAAGGCGACCCGGGTCATCGAACTGCTGCGGGACCATCCGACGATCAGCGCGTACGTCGGCGACCGTCCCGTCCGGATCACCTTGCACGTTCGGACGACCGAGCCTCCGGCGGACGTACGCGACCTGGGCGACGACGGCGTTCAGATCAACCTGGCCAGTTACTACTTCGAGAAGTACGACATCGGTTACGTCATGGGGATGCTGGCCCATGAGATCGGCCTGCATCCGCTCGCGTCCCGGGACACGAACATCCCCGACGAAGAGGAGATGTTCGCAGGGGTGCCCTTGGCCGTTCCGGGGCTGTCGAACCTGACGCCGCCGCGCACGATGAACACGGTCGGCGCGGGTCAGGCCGACCACATCATGGCCGCCTACACCAGCAGCACCAGGCATGGGATCTACCGCGACATCGTGCTGAAGATGGCGGAGATGATGGCGGAGTTCGCACAGGCACAGGTGCCGGGAGCCAAGCTCCAGGACGCCACGGACCTGATGGACTCCTACCTCATGGACCTGGCCTCCATCGCGATCACCAGCGACCACCGTCTGAGAGCCGCGAAGGAACCGGGTAACACGGCCAGGGTCTACAACGAGTACAAGACGTTGCTCGCCGCGCGCATGGCCGCGAACAGTCCCGCCCGAGCCCTGCTGCCCGCCGACAAGGGAATGTTCGGCGTCGTACGGGACTTCGCGACACTGACCGCCAGTGTGGTCACCAACAATCGCGGTGACAGCATCCAGCCGCCCGCGCCTACGCCTCCGTCCACGTCCACGCCTCCGTCCACGGATGAGGCCCGCCCCCGGCTCCCCCAAGCCACCGACAACGCTCGACCGACTGAGGAGAGCATCGAACAAGCTCCCTCCACCGCAGGGCAGCTGAGAGGCTCACGCGACAGTCGGCCGCGGTTCGTGGTGCGGTCGGGCTTCGATGCGCGGCGGTTCACCTATGACGGTGATTCGGTCACCGACCTCACGGTCCGTATCGCGATGCGCGGAGCGGCGGAGCAGACGCCACGAGTGTTCGGTCAACTCAGCGCGGGTGTAAGCGAGTTCCTGAACACTCCCGGCCACCGGCTCCCGAACGGTGACCTGCTGCATGTGACCGTCGAGTTGGTCGATCCTTCCGAGTCTCCGCATCTGACTGTGGACTTGGTGGGTCGGGATCAGGCGATGGATCAGGTCACGTGGTGGGCGGACGCTGATCCCGTGCAGCTGGTGCATGAGCTGACCCATCAGCTGGGTCTGCGGGACGAGTACCGGGATGCCGATTCCCCGCATCGTCCGCATATCGCGGGCAGTCTGCTGGGTGACCTGAACGCTGCCCCCGAGGACTCCTCGCTGGCTGCCGGCGGGCTGCGCGGGCGGCATCTGGCCCTGCTGGGTGCGCTGATCGGGGATGTGACTCCGCGTTCCTCGGAGCGGGACGTGCAGGAGGACACCGAGCAGACCTGGGACCAGGTGCGCCAGGACGCCGAGAAGGTCCGCCGCGTGGCCATCTGGGTCGACCCGGTCTCCCTGCCCCGACCGTCCACCGGTGACACGACGGCCACCGACGTCCCGGTTCGCACGCTGCAGGACGCGAACGCGGCGCCGACCACCGCCGTCGAGCCGACGCTTACTGCGTTCAAGTTGGGGAATTTCGAGTTTACGAACTTGAATCAGACGGACAGGTACGTCGACAAGGCGGTTCGGATCGTCGAGTTGCTGGACGAGCACGGCACGATCAAGAGTTTCGTTAATGGTCGTCCTGTCCGTATCACTCTGCATGTGCGGACGACGGAGACTCCGGCGGATGTGCGTGACCTGGGTGATGCCGGTGTCGAGATCAATCTTGCGAGTTACTACTTCGAGAAGTACGACATCGGTTACATCATGGGGATGTTGTCCCATGAGATCGGCTTGCACCCCCTCGCTTCGAGTAATTCGAAGATTCCTGAGGAGGAGGAGCTGTATCGGGGCATGCCCTTGTCTGTTCCGGGGCTGGAGACCCTTTCGACGCCGCGTTTTATGAATACGGAGGGTGCGGGGCAGGCGGATCATGTGATGGCGGCGTTCCCGCACACGATTCGGCATGGCATTTATCGCGACATCGTGCTGGAGATGGCCGAGGTGCTGGCGCAGCACGCGCGGGTGGGGGTCGCGAATGCCAAGGCGAAGGACGTCACGGACCTGATCGACACGTACCTCATGGACCTCGCCTCCATTGCGGTCACGAACGACCATCGGGCTCGGGCGGTCCGGGATCCGGCGTACACGGCGAGGGTCTATAACGCGTACAAGGCTCAGTTCGCCGAGCAGTTGGCGCAGGACAGTCCCGTCCGGGCCCTGCTGCCGGGGGACAAGGGCCGGTTCGGTGTCCTGGGTGACTTCGCGGCGCTCGCGACCAGCGTGGGGACCAACAACCGCGGCGACAGCATCCAGCGGCCTATTGCTCCGGAACCGATCCCGGAGGCCGATCCCGGAGAAGCGCGGCCCAGGCTGCCCCAGAGCAACACTGATGACACGTCGGCCACCGCCGTCGAGCCGACGCTCACTGCATTCAAGTTGGGGAACTTTGAATTTACGAATTTGAATCAGACGGACAGGTACGTCGACAAGGCGGTTCGGATCGTCGAGTTGCTGGATGAGCACAGCACGATCAAGAGTTTCGTCAATGGTCGTCCTGTTCGGATCACCTTGCATGTGCGGACGACCGAAACGCCCGCCGATGTGCGTGACCTGGGTGATGCCGGTGTCGAGATCAACCTGGCGAGTTACTACTTCGAGAAGTACGACATCGGCTACATCATGGGGATGCTGTCCCATGAGATCGGCTTGCACCCCCTCGCTTCGAGTAACACGAAGATTCCCGAGGAGGAGGAGCTGTATCAGGGAATGCCCCTGCTGGTTCCTGGGCTGGAGAACCTGAGCACCCCGCGCTTCATGAATACCGAGGGTGCGGGGCAGGCCGACCATGTCATGGCAGCGTTCCCGCACACGATTCGGCACGGCATCTATCGCGACATCGTGCTGGAGATGGCCGAGGTGCTCGCCCAGCACGTCCGCGTGGGGGTCGCGAACGCCAAGGCGAAGGACGTCACCGACCTGATCGACACCTACCTCATGGACCTCGCCTCCATCGCGGTTACGAACGACCATCGGGCGCGGGCGGTGCGGGATCCGGCGTACACGGCGCGGGTCTACAACGCGTACAAGGCTCAGTTCGCCGAGCAGTTGGCACAGGACAGTCCCGTCCGGGCCCTGCTGCCGGGGGACAAGGGCCGGTTCGGTGTTCTGGGTGACTTCGCTGCTCTTGCCACCAGTGTGGGGACCAACAACCGCGGTGACAGCATCCAGCGGCCTGTTGCTCCGGAACCGACCCCGGAACCCACCTCGGAGGCCAATCCCGGAGAAGCGCGCCCCAGGCTGCCCCAGTCCAACACCGACACCGACACCGGCACCGACACGGGCACCGGCGCGACCCCGACCCCGGCCCCGACGCCTGCCACCGCCGTCGAGCCGACCCTGACCCCCTTCAAGTCGGGGAACTTCGAGTTCACCAACCTGAAGCACACGAACGAGGCGTACCGCGACAAGGCGGTCCGCATCATTGAGTTGCTGCGTAAGCACGACACGATCCGTAACTACGTCAACGGTCGCCCCGTCCGGATCACTCTGCATCTGCGGACGAGGGAGACCCCGGCCGATGTGACGGACCGCGGTGATGCCGGTGTCGAGATCAACCTGGCGAGTTACTACTTCGAGAAGTACGACATCGGTTACGTCATGGGGATGCTGGCCCATGAGATCGGTCTCCACCCCCTGGCCTCCCAGGACACGAACATCCCGGATGAGGAGTCGATGTTCGCCGGGGTGCCGTTGACCGTTCCGGGTCTGGCGCACCTGACGCCGCCAAGAACCATGAACACGGTCGGTTCAGGTCAGGCCGACCACATCATGGCCGCGTTCCCCAGCAGTACTCGCCACCGGATCTACCGGGACATCGTGCTCGGCATGGCCCATGACCTGGCGGAGGAGGCGCGGACGGGTGAGGAGGGTGCCAAGGCGAAGGACGTCACGGACCTGATCGACACGTACCTGATGGACCTGGCGACGATCGCGCTGACCAATGACAAGCGTAAGGACGCGGCGTGGGAGCCGCGTTACACGGCGAAGGTGTACAACGCGTACAAGGAGCAGTTTGTCGCGCAGTTGGCGCAGGACAGTCCTGTTCGGAGTCTGCTTCCGGCTGACAAGAGCTGGTACAACGTCACGAGCAACTTCCTGGGCCTGGGCAGCAGCGTCGCCTTCAACAACCAGGGCGACAGCATCCAGACCGTCGCCCCTGCGTCGAGCAGTACCGAGACCGGCGAGACGCGCCCGCGGCTTTCGCCGGGCGGTGTCGAGCCCGGGGCGCGGAGCGAGCCGTCCGACACCACCTCGTCGAAGGGGCCGCGCGCCACCCGTCCACGCGACAAGCGGCCTCGGTTCGTCGTGCGGTCCGATTTCGATGCGCGGCGGTTCACCTACGACGGCGATTCGGTCACCGACCTCACGGTTCGTATCGCGATGCGTGGCGGCGAGGGCGGGCAGAACGCTCGTACCTTCGCGCAACTCAGCGAAGGTGTCCATGAGTTCCTGAACAGCCCCGGCCACCGGCTGCCCAACGGCGACCTGCTGCATGTGACCGTCGAGTTGGTCGATCCTTCCGAGTCTCCGCATCTGACTGTGGACTTGGTGGGTCGGGATCAGGCGATGGATCAGGTCACGTGGTGGGCGGATGCCGACCCCGTACAGCTGGTGCACGAGCTGACCCATCAGCTGGGTCTGCGGGACGAGCACCGCGACGCGGATTCCCCGCATCGTCCGCATATCGCGGGCAGCTTGTTGGGCGACCTGAACGTTGCCCCCGAGGACTCCTCGCTGGCTGCCGGCGGGCTCCGCGGGCGGCACCTGGCGTTGATGGGGGCCTTGATCGGGGATGTGACTCCGCAGTCCTCGGAGCCGGGTGCGCAGGAGGACACCGAGCAGACCTGGGACCAAGTGCGCGAGGACGCCAAGAAGGTCCGTCGCGAGGCCATCTGGGTCGACCCGGTCTCCCTGCCCCGGTCTGCCGACGACACGACGGCTACCGAAGTTCCGGCTCGTACGCCGCAGGATCCGAATGCGACGCCCGCCGCGCCGGAGCCTGTCCTCCGCCCGTTCAAGTTGGGGAATTTCGAGTTCACGAATTTGAATCAGACGGACAGGTACGTCGATAAGGCGGTTCGGATCGTCGAGTTGTTGGACGAGCACGGCACGATCAAGAGTTTTGTCAATGGTCGTCCTGTTCGGATCACTCTGCATGTGCGGACGACGGAGACTCCGGCGGATGTGCGTGACTTGGGTGATGCCGGTGTCGAGATCAACCTCGCGAGTTATTACTTCGAGAAGTACGACATCGGCTACATCATGGGCATGCTGTCCCATGAGATCGGCCTGCATCCTCTGGCTTCGAGTAATTCGAAGATTCCTGAGGAGGAGGAGCTGTATCAGGGGATGCCCCTGCTGGTTCCGGGGCTGGAGACCCTGAGCACCCCTCGCTTCATGAATACCGAGGGTGCGGGGCAGGCCGACCATGTCATGGCGGCTTTCCCGCACACGATTCGGCACGGCATTTATCGCGACATCGTGCGGGAGATGGCCGAGGTTCTCGCCCAGCACGCCCGGGTGGGTGTGGCGGGTGCGAAGCCGAAGGACGTCACCGATCTGATCGATACCTATCTGATGGACTTGGCTTCGATCGCGGTCACGAATGACCATCGGGCACGTGCGGTCCGGGACCCGGCTTATACGGCGCGGGCGTACAACGCCTATAAGGCTCAGTTCGCCGAGCAACTCGCTGAAGACAGTCCCGTACGTCCGCTGTTGCCGGGGGAGAAGGGCCGGTTCGGTGTTCTCGGTGACTTCGCTGCCCTTGCCACCAGTGTGGGGACCAACAATCGCGGTGACAGCATCCAGCGGCCGGCGGTCCCGGAGCCGACCCCGGAGGCCAATCCCGCAGAGGCGCGGCCCAGGCTGCCCCAGAGCAACACTGATGACACGTCGGCCACCGCCGTCGAGCCGACGCTCACTGCATTCAAGTTGGGGAACTTTGAGTTCACGAACTTGAATCAGACGGACAGGTACGTCGATAAGGCGGTTCGGATCGTCGAGTTGTTGGACGAGCACGGCACGATCAAGAGTTTCGTCAATGGTCGTCCTGTCCGTATCACTCTGCATGTGCGGACGACGGAGACTCCGGCGGATGTGCGTGACCTGGGTGATGCCGGTGTTGAGATCAACCTGGCGAGTTACTACTTCGAGAAGTACGACATCGGTTACATCATGGGCATGCTGTCCCACGAGATCGGTCTGCACCCCCTCGCTTCGAGTAATTCGAAGATTCCCGAGGAGGAGGAGCTGTATCAGGGGATGCCCCTGTTGGTTCCGGGGCTGGAGAACCTGAGCACCCCTCGCTTTATGAATACCGAGGGTGCGGGGCAGGCCGACCATGTCATGGCGGCGTTCCCGCACACGATTCGGCATGGCATCTATCGCGACATCGTGCTGGAGATGGCCGAGGTGCTCGCCCAGCACGTCCGGGTGGGGGTCGCGAACGCCAAGGCGAAGGACGTCACCGATCTGATCGACACCTATCTGATGGACTTGGCTTCGATCGCGGTCACGAACGACCATCGGGCACGTGCAGTCCGGGACCCGGCCTATACAGCGCGGGCGTACAACGCCTACAAGGCTCAGTTCGCCGAGCAACTCGCTGAAGACAGTCCCGTCCGTCCGCTGTTGCCGGGAGAGAAGGGCCGGTTCGGTGTTCTCGGTGACTTCGCTGCCCTTGCCACCAGTGTGGGGACCAACAACCGCGGTGACAGCATCCAGCGGCCGGCTGTTCCTGAACCGGCCACGGAATCCGCCTCGGAGGTCAATCCCGGAGAAGCGCGGCCCAGGCTGCCCCAGTCCGACACCGACGCGACGTCGACTCCGGCCCCGACGCCTGCCACCGCTGTCGAGCCGACCCTGACCCCCTTCAAGTCGGGGAACTTCGAGTTCACCAACCTGAAGCACACGAACGAGGCGTACCGCGACAAGGCGGTCCGCATCATTGAGCTGCTGCGTAAGCACGACACGATCCGTGACTACGTCGGGGGCCGTCCGGTCCGGATCACCCTTCACGTGCGGACGACCGAGACCCCGGCCGATGTGACGGACCGCGGTGATGCCGGCGTCGACATCAACCTGGCGAGTTACTACTTCGAGAAGTACGACATCGGTTATGTCATGGGGATGTTGGCCCATGAGATCGGTCTCCACCCCCTCGCCTCCAAGGACACGAACATCCCTGATGAGGAGTCGATGTTCGCGGGGGCGCCGCTGGCTGTTCCGGGGCTGGCCGATCTGAAGACGCCGCGCACGATGAGTACCGAGGGTGCGGGTCAGGCCGACCACATCATGGCGGCGTTCCCGAGCAGTACGAGGCACAAGATCTATCGGGACATTGTGCTGGGCATGGCCAACGATCTGGCGGAGGAGGCGCGGACGGGTGAGGAGGGTGCGAAGGCGAAGGACGTCACGGACCTGATCGACACCTACCTCATGGACTTGGCCACGATCGCGCTGACCAATGACAAGCGCAAGGACGCGGCCTGGGAGCCGCGCTATACCGCCAAGGTGTACAACGCGTACAAGGAGCAGTTCGCCGCGCAGCTGGCGCAGGACAGTCCTGTTCGGAGTCGGCTTCCGGCTGACAAGAGCTGGTACAACGTCACGAGCAACTTCCTGGGCCTGGGCAGCAGCGTCGCGTTCAACAACCAGGGCGACAGCATCCAGACGGCCACGCCTGCGTCGAGCAGTACCGAGGCCGGCGAAGCGCGCCCGCGGCTGACCGGCAGGGGCACGGATGCGGCGCCGCACACCGGACCGGTTGGCTCGCCGCGTGCCATGCGTCCGCGGGACAAGCGGCCTCGGTTCGTCGTGCGGTCCGACTTTGATGCGCGGCGGTTCACCTATGACGGCGATCCGGTCACCGACCTCACGGTCCGTATCGCGATGCGCGGCGGCAAGGACAGGCAGAACGCCCGTACTTTCATGCAACTCCACCAAGGCGTGCATCAGTTCCTCAACAACCCCGGTCACCGGCTCCCCAACGGCGACCTGCTGCACGTGACCGTCGAGTTGGTCGATCCTTCCGAATCTCCGCACCTGACCGTGGATCTGGTGGGCCGGGACCAGGCGATGGATCAGGTCACGTGGTGGGCGGATGCCGATCCCGTGCAGTTGGTGCATGAGCTGACCCATCAGCTGGGTCTGCGGGACGAGTACCGCGACGCCGACGCTCCCCACCGGCCGCACATCGCGGGCAGCTTGCTGGGTGACCTGAACGCTGCCCCCGAGGACTCCTCGCTGGCCGCTGGCGGGCTCCGCGGGCGGCACCTGGCGTTGATGGGCGCGCTGATCGGGGACGTGACTCCGCGGCCCTCGGAGCCAGGCGCGCAGGAGGACACCGAGCAGACCTGGGACCAGGTGCGCCAGGACGCCGAGAAGGTCCGCCGCGAGGCCATCTGGGTCGACCCGGTCTCCCTGCCCCGATCCTCCTCAGGTGACACGACGGCCACCGAGGTTCCGGCCCGCACGCCGCAGGATCCGAATGCGACGCCCGCCGCGCCGGAGCCGGTCCTCCGCCCGTTCAAGTTGGGGAATTTCGAGTTCACGAACTTGAATCAGACGGACAGGTATGTGGACAAGGCGGTTCGGATCGTCGAGTTGCTGGACGAGCACAGCACGATCAAGAGTTTCGTCAATGGTCGTCCTGTTCGGATCACTCTGCATGTGCGGACGACCGAAACGCCCGCCGATGTACGCGACCTGGGTGACGCCGGTGTCGAGATCAACCTCGCGAGTTACTACTTCGAGAAGTACGACATCGGCTACATCATGGGCATGCTGTCCCACGAGATCGGCTTGCACCCCCTCGCTTCGAGTAACACGAAGATTCCCGAGGAGGAGGAGCTGTATCAGGGAATGCCCTTGCTGGTTCCTGGGCTGGAGAACCTGAGCACCCCGCGCTTCATGAATACCGAGGGTGCGGGGCAGGCCGACCATGTCATGGCAGCGTTCCCGCACACGATTCGGCACGGCATCTATCGCGACATCGTGCTGGAGATGGCCGAGGTGCTCGCCCAGCACGTCCGCGTGGGGGTCGCGAACGCCAAGGCGAAGGACGTCACCGACCTGATCGACACCTACCTCATGGACCTCGCCTCCATTGCGGTCACCAACGACCATCGGGCGCGCGCGGTCCGGGACCCGGCTTACACGGCGAGGGTCTACAACGCGTACAAGAGCCAGTTCGCCGAGCACCTCGCTGAAGACAGTCCTGTCCGCGCTCTCCTGCCGGGGGACAAGGGCCGGTTCGGGGTTCTCGGTGACTTCGCTGCCCTTGCCGCCAGCGTGGGGACCAACAACCGCGGCGACAGCATCCAGCGGCCTATTGCTCCTGAACCGGCCACGGGGCCCGCCCTGGAACCCACCCCGGCGGCCAATCCCGGAGAAGCGCGCCCCAGGCTGCCCCAGTCCAACACCGACACGGGCACGGGCACCGGCGCGACCCCGACCCCGACCCCGACCCCGACCCCGGCCTCGACCCCAACCCCCGCCACCCCCACCGAACCGCCCCTCACCCCCTTCAGGTCGGGGAAGTTCGAGTTCACCAACCTGAAGCACACGGAGGCGAAGTACCGGGACAAGGCCGTCCGTATCATCGAGCTGCTCCGGGACCACCCGACGATCAGCGCGTACGTCGGCGACCGTCCCGTGCGGATCACCCTGCACGTGCGGACGACCGAGACCCCGGCGGACGTACGTGACCTCGGCGACGCCGGTGTCCAGATCAACCTCGCGAGTTACTACTTCGAGAAGTACGACATCGGTTACATGATGGGGATGCTGGCCCACGAGATCGGCCTGCACCCGCTCGCCTCGCGCAGTGGGGACATCCCCGACGAGGAGTCGATGTTCCGAGGTATTCCGCTGCCTGTCCCGGGGCTGGGCGACCTGCGGACCCCGCGCACCATGAACACCGACAGCGCGGGTCAGGCCGACCACATCATGGCCGCGTTCCCCAGCAGTACCCGGCACGGGATCTACCGTGACATCGTGCTGAAGATGGCCGACATGCTGGCCGAGGCAGCTCAGGCCGGCGTGGAGGGCGCCAAGCCCAAGGACGTCACGGACCTGATCGACACCTACCTCATGGACCTGGCCTCCATCGCGATCACCAGCGACTACCGGATGAACGCGGCCAAGGAGCCCGGTAACACGGCGAAGGTCTACAACGCCTACAAGGCGCTGTTCGCCGCCCGTATGGCCCCGGACAGCCCGGCCCGTGGTCTGCTCCCCGCCGACAAGGGGATGTTCGGTGTCGTACGGGACTTCGCCACCCTGGCCGCCAACCTCGCGACGAACAACCGCGGTGACAGCATCCAGCAGCCTCTCCCTACCGGTGAGGCCCGCCCCCGGCTCCCGCAAGCCACCAACACCCCGCTGGGCATCAGCGAGAGCATCGAACAAGCCCTGGCCGGTACACCGAAGCTGGTGGGCCCGCGCGACAGCCGCCCCCGCTTCGTGGTGCGGTCCGGCTTCGACGTCCGGCGGCTCTCGTACCAGGGAGAACGGGTCACGGACCTCACGGTGCGCATCCGGATGCGCGGTACGGACTCGGAGGCGGCGCACGCCTTCGAGCAACTCTCCGCCGGAGTGCACGAGTTCCTCAACGAGCCCGGTCATCGGCTCCCGAACGGTGACCTGCTGCACGTGACCGTCGAACTGGTCGATGCTTCCGAGTCCCCGCACCTGAGTGTGGACTTGACGGGCCGGGACCAGGCGATGGATCAGGTCACGTGGTGGGCGGACGCCGATCCCGTGCAACTGGTGCATGAGTTGACCCATCAGCTGGGTCTGCGGGACGAGTACCGGGATGCCGATTCCCCGCATCGTCCGCATATCGCGGGCAGTCTGCTGGGTGACCTGAACGCCGCTCCCGAGGACTCCTCGCTGGCCGCCGGTGGGCTGCGCGGGCGGCACCTGGCCCTGCTGGGCGCGCTGATCGGAGACGTGAGCCCCGAGCCCGAGCGGCCTCAGCCGGGTGAGCAGGACAGCCTGCAGACCTGGGAGGAGGCCCGCAAGGGGATCGACGGGATCCCCCGTGAGGCGGTCTGGGTGGACCCGGTCTCCCTGCCCCGCACGGCCGACGGCACCGACCACACGGACGGCGCCGAGGTCCCGGCCCGTATGCAGCAGGACCAGAACGACCCGAACGACACGAGCGAACCGAACACGGCGGTCGGCCAAGCGGCGGCCCAACCGGCAACGCTCTACGCCCCCTTCTCCTCGGGGAAGTTCGAGTTCACCAACCTGAAGCACACGAACGAGGCGTACCGCGACAAGGCCGTCCGCATCATCGACCTGCTCAGGAAGCACGACACCATCAAGGAGTACGTCGGTGACCGCCGCGTCCGGGTCACCCTGCACGTGCGGACGACGGAGACCCCCGCCGACGTGACGGACCGCGGTGACGCCGGTGTCGACATCAACCTGGCCAGCTACTACTTCGAGAAGTACGGCATCGGCCACATCATGGGCATGCTCGCCCACGAGATCGGTCTGCACCCCCTCGCTTCCCGGAACCGGGACATCCCCGACGAGGAGGAGATGTTCCAGAACGTCCCGCTGGCGGTACCTGGGCTGGGCGATCTGACGACTCCGCGCACCATGAGCACCGTGGGTGCGGGTCAGGCCGACCACATCATGGCCGCCTATCCCAGCAGCACCCGGCACCGGATCTACCGCGACATCGTCCTGAAGATGGCCGGTGTCATGGCGGAGGACGCCCGCGTCGGAGAGGACGGGGCCCGGGCCCAGGACGTCACGGACCTGATCGACTGCTATCTGATGGACCTGGCCTCCATCGCGCTCACCAACGACTACCGGATGAACGCGGCGAAGGAGCCCAACTACACGGCGAGGGTCTACAACGCCTACAAGGAGATGCTGATGGCCCGGTTGGCCGACGACGCCTCCGTCCGGGCGCTCCTGCCGTCCAACAAGACCATGTTCGGCGTGATGAACGACTTCCGGCGCATCGGCACGTACATCGCCATCGGCAACAGCGGCGACAGCATTCAGCAGGCCAACGCGACCTGAGCGCGCCCCTGTTCGCTGAGGGGTGTCGGGTCAGTTCCGGGTGTGGTCCGCGGTGTGGGAGTTCGCGAAGTCCCAGACCACCGGCAGGAGTTGCTCCGGCGTCTCGGACTGGGGCATGTGGCCCGTGCCCTCCAGCAGGCGGAACTCCGCGCCGGGAATGGCCTGCGCGTACGCGCGTCCGTAGGCGGAGTCCACGACCTTGTCGCTCGCACCCCAGGCGACCAGGGTCGGATGACCGATCCCGGCCAGGCGGTCGGTCAGTGTGGGGTCGGCCATGCCGTGCGGGCCCGAGTAGACCTGGAGCGCGGCACGGTTGGTCCCCATGACCGCGCGCTGCTCCTCGGAGAGCGCGTTCGGGTCGAAGCGGAACTTCGAGAGGTCGTGGAACGAGAGGCGGGCCAACTCGGGGGGCGTGAGCGAGAAGGTGTCGGCTATCGGATGGCCCTGGACGCGTACGCCGACCGCGTTGACGAGGGTGACGCTGCTGATCCGCTCGCTGCCCAGGGCCGCCAGCTCGGCGGCGATCCAGCCGCCGATGGAGTTGCCCACCACGGCCACGTCCCGCAGGTCCAGATCCTCAAGCAGCCGGGCGTACACCTGGGCCAGGGTCGGGACGTCGGTCAGCCACTCGGGGCGGACCGTGCCGCCGAAGCCCGGGTGGAAAGGGGTGAAGACCCTCGCGGGCCGCTGCCCGGCCAGGAAGCCGGCGAACGGGGTGACGGTCTGCGGACCGCCTCCTCCGTGCAGCAGCAGGAAGGGGCGTCCCTCCTGTCCCTGCAGGTCGACGGTGACGTCGACGGTGCCCTGGGCGAGCTTGATCGTGCGTGTGGTGCTGGCCATGCGATGCTCCTCAAGTGTGCGCTCTCGTCGTGAGAGCTGACTCTCAGGAGCTTATGGAGGTCAAGTGCCGTCTTGCAAGTGAACTCTCATGTCGAGAACCCGCTGTTATCGTGTAGGTGACTGTGACTGTGACTGTGACTGTGACTGCAGTGCGACTGCGACTGCTGCCGCGTGCGAGTGTCGACGAGAGGGAGTGCGGGGATGGCGACCCAGGCCGGTGCGGGCCGCACCAACCAGAAGCAGCGCACGCGGACGGCGATCCTGGCGGCCGCACGGGAGTTGATCGATGCGGGCTCCGAGGTCACCATGCCCGCGATCGCCCGCGCCGCCCTCGTCTCCGAGGCCACCGCCTACCGGTACTTCCCCGACCTTCCCTCACTGATCAGTGAGGCGCTGGCCGGTGCCTGGCCGCCTCCCGAGGAGGCGCTCGCCCCGGTGGCGGGCTCCGTCGATCCCGTCGAGCGCATCGCGTTCGCCTGTGCCTATCTGCTCCGCGGCATCCTCGCCAGGCAGGGTTCGGTGCGCGCGATGATCGCGGCCACCGTCACCCGTCCCGAGACGGTGGCCGCCCGCCCCGGCATCCGCTTCGGGCTCATCGACCAGGCGCTCCTCCCGTTGGAGGACACGCTCGGTGCGGCCGACCCGGAGGCGTTCGCTCAGCTCAAGCGGGGTCTGGCGGTCGTGGTGAGCGCCGAGGCCCTCTTCGTACTCACGGACCTGTGCGGGCTCGCAGCGGACGAGGCCGTCGCCAGTGCCGTGCGGACCGCGGTCTCGCTCACCCGCACCGCGACCCAACCGGTGGCATGACGACCCACCCGGTGGCACGACCCCCCACCCGGTGGCATGACGGCCGAGCCGATTGGTGTGACGGCCGAGCCGTTCAGCGACGCGCGACCACGGCCCGCGGTGCTTAGCCCTCGGCGCGCGGCCCCGCATAGCCCACCGTGCCGAGGCTGAGCAGGACGTGCCGCTCGGCGACCTCCTCGGCGGTCAACGGGCCGTCCGCGCGGTACCAGTTGGCGACCCCCTGGCACATGATGAGGATCGCGCGCACGGCGTCGGCCGGGATCGGGGTGGTGAACGCGCCCTCGCGGACGCCGGCCCGGACGGTGTCCAACAGCATGTGCTGCAGATAGTCGCGCAGCGCCACGTACCGCGCGCGGTTCTCGGGCTCCAGGCTGCGGATCTCCGTGTCCAGGAAGGCCATGCCCTTGCGGTTGGCCATGTAGAGCACGATCGACTCCACCATGCCGCAGAAGCGCGGCAGCGGATCGTCGCCCGCCTCTGCGGCAGCGGCCCGGCAGCGGTCCAGGACGTCCTTCATGGACGTCTCCAGCAACGTGGTGAGCAGGGCCTGCTTGTTCTCGTAGTGGTAGTACAGCGCGGGCACGGTGACGCCGACCCGGGCGGCTATGTCCCGCACCGAAGTGCCGTGATAGCCGTGCTCGTTGAAGGCCTCCATGGCGTGCAGGAGGATGGGGTGCAGATCGAGCGGACCGTACGAGCGCCAGTGCTGCGCGGGGGCGACGGCGGCCCGGCTCGGTTCGCTGCTCAACTGCGCTCCTCGGATGGCTCGGTGGCGAGTGACATCGTATGTCGGTGGGACGCCGTGCGCGGGAAACGGCCGCTTATCGATCGATCAGCTGAGTAGGTCGGGCCCGTGTCGAGAGTGGTCACTCCCGGGGCGTTGACCGTTCCCCCCACTCCTCCTACTGTCTTAGCGAACGATCAGTAGGTAGATGTGACGCCCGTGAGACCCGAACCCGCCCGTCTGGTGGAGAGCGCGTCAAGGAGTGGCTGTGACAACCGAACTCCCCGCACAACCCCCGGCCGAACAGACCCTGCCGCTGCTGCTGGAACGCAACACGCGTCTGTACGCCGAACTGCCCGCCCTCTCCTGGCAGGGGCCGAGCGGCACCGGCCTCGACGGCACCGGTCGGAGTAGCACCGGGCTGGACGGCCCCGATCGCGTCGGCCCCGATCGAGTCGGCGGTGAACCGCATGACGACGGCTGGGTGACGCTGACCTGGGCGCAGGTCAGGGAACACACCACCCGCCTCGCGGCGGGCTACGCGGCGCTCGGCGTGGGCCGCGGCGACCACGTACTGCTCATGATGGCCAACCGGCCCGAACACTGGCTCTCCGACCTGGCGTTGGTGCGCCTAGGTGCCGTACCCGTCACCGTCTACGGCACCTCCGCCCCCGAACAGGTCACCCACATCGCCCGCAACTGCCGGGCCCGGGTCGCCGTGGTGGAGGGAGCCGCGCAAGTGGCCCTCTGGGAGCCGCTGTCGGCGGATGCCGGTGTCCCGCTGGAGCGGATCGTCGTCGTCGAGCCCGGCGCGGAGGGCGGCCACTTCCCCTATGCCGCCCTCGGCCGCGAGCCGGTCCCGGAGCGGTTCGAGAAGACCCTGGACGCCGCACGACCCGAAGACCCCCTGACGGTCGTCTACACCTCGGGCACCACCGGTGAACCCAAGGGTGTCGTCCTCAACCACCGCCATGTGCTGGCGAACGCGTCGGCGCTGGACGAGGTGGTCGAACTGCCGCCGCACGTCGAGCACATCTGCTACCTCCCCTTCGCGCACATCGCCGAACGGATGCTCGGCATCTACCTGCCCGTCCATCGCGCCTCGCACGTCCATCTGTGCGCCGACCCGACGGGCGTGGCCGCGATCGTGCGCAAGGTGCGTCCGGCCCAGTTCTTCGGGGTACCGCGCGTCTGGGAGAAGCTCGCGGCCGCCGTCCGGGCCGTACTGTCGCTCCTGCCGGCGGAACAGCAGGCGGTGATCGAGGAGGCCGCGCGGGTGGCCCGGGAGCATGTCGGGTACCGGGAGCGGGGTGAGCGCCCGCCCGCCGAACTCGAAGAGGCGTACGCCCGGCAACGGGCCGAGGTGCTGCTGCCGTTGCTGGCCGCGGGCGGCCTGGACCGGATCAGCTGGGCGGCCAGCGCCTCGGCTCCCATGTCCATCGAGGTGGTGCGGTTCTGGGCCGGATTCGGCATCGTGATCATGGACGCGTGGGGGCTCACGGAGACCACCGGAGTGGCGACCACCAACAGCCCGCGCACCGGGTTCCGGCTGGGTTCGGTGGGGCGCCCCGTCTCGTCCGTGGAGGTCCGCGTCGCCGGGGACGGCGAGATCGAGGTGCGCGGCTCGACCGTGTTCTCCGGCTATCTGCGCGAGGACGGCACGGTGGGAACGGCGGTGGACGAGGAGGGCTGGCTGCGCACCGGTGACATCGGCCGTCTCGACGACGACGGCTTTCTGTGGCTCACCGACCGCAAGAAGGAAATGATCGTCACGTCGACGGGCAAGAACGTGTCTCCGGCGCTGGTGGAGAACGCTCTCAAGGAACACCCGCTCATCGGTCAGGCCCTGGTGCACGGCGACAACCGTTCCTACCTCGTGGCCCTGCTGGTGCTCGACGCGGAGACGGCCCCCGCCTGGGCCGAGGCCCACGGCATCGACAAGGACACCGGCCCCGGGGTCATGGCGTCCCTGGCCGCGCATCCGGTCGTACGGGAGGAGGTGGACCGGGCCGTGACGGCGGCCAACGCGCGCCTGAACCGCACCGAGCAGGTCAAGCGGTACCGGCTCCTCGCCCAGGAGTGGGGACCGGCCACTGGGGAGCTGACCCCGTCGCTGAAGATGAAGCGCCGGGTCATCCGTGACAAGTACGCCGTCGCGCTGGGGGAGTTGTACGAGGACTGACCGCCGGAGCCGCTGTGCGTGACGGCGGGCGCCCCACTCCGTGCGAGGGGTGGGGCGCCCGCCGTGTGCTCACCGGCTACAGCCCGTAGGTCTTGCCGATCACGTCCCGCTGGATCTCGCTCGTCCCGCCGTAGACGGTGGAGACGACCGCGGCGCGCAGATGGCGTTCCATGTCGTACTCGGTGGCGTAGCCGTAGCCGCCCATCATCTGCATACCCTCCAGGGCCGCCCGCTTGGCGGTCTCGGTGGCCTTGAGCTTGGCCATGGACGCCTCGCGCGGGAACGACCGCTCCGGTTCGGCGTCGCAGTCCAGGGCCACCTCGCGCACCAGCAGCCGGGTGCACTCGATCTCCGTGGCGAGGTCGGCGATCCGGTGCCGCAGGGCCTGGAAGGAGCCGACGGGACGGCCGAACTGCTCACGCTCGCGTACGTATCCGACGGCGTCGTCGAACGCGCGGCGGGCCAGACCGAGCATGGTGGCGGCCAGGAAGAGCCGCTCGTGGTCGAGGCCGGCCATCAACTGCCGCCAGCCGTCGTCGACCTCCCCGACGACCGCGTCGGCGGGCAGCCGGACGCCGGTGAGGTGGACGTCGTTCACCTCGCGCCCGCCCATGGTCTCGATGCCCCGGATCTCCACGCCCGGTGTGCCGGCCGGGACATGGAACATGGTGAGCCCCGCGTGCTTGGCCGCGGAGGTCCGGGCCACGAGCAGGATGCTCTCCGCGATATGGGCGTTGGAGATCCACGTCTTCTGACCGTCGATCAGCCAGTCGCCGTCGGGACCGCGCCGCGCACGGCACGTGAGCGCCCCCACGTCGGAGCCGGCGCCGGGCTCGGACATCGCGATCGAGAGGACCCTGCCCCGCGCGACCCCCGTGAGCACCTCCCGCTTCTGCCGTTCGGTGCCGAACCGTTCGTACGCCTTGGCGGTGATGACGCTGGTGACGAAACCGCCCGCCGGGACCATCCCGTACGACGTCTCCTCAAGGAACAGACAGGCGTCGGCCACCCCGCCGCCGGAACCGCCGTACTCCTCGGGCAGACACACCCCGAGCCAGCCGAGTCCGGCGAGCCTGCCGTAGAGGCCGGGGTGGTGCCGGTCGCGGCCGGCCCCGGTCAGCTCGTCCCGCTGCTCGCGCGTGCCGCACTCGCGCTTGGCGAAGTCGCGGACCGCCGCGACGAAGTCGGACTGTTCCGGGGTGAGACGACTGCCCATGAGATCCTCCGGGTTCCGGATGGTTACAAAGAAATGGTAGTTGTTTCATCGTCTCTTCGGTGGATCTCGGGCGGTATCGTGAGGAGCACCATGACGACTTCTGCGAACGACTCCCTCCTCGCCCGGGCCATCGACCGGCCCGAGACGGAGGAAAAGGTGGCGCGGCGCATCCTGGACGCCGCACTGGAACAGTTCACGACGTTCGGTCTGCGCCGCTCCTCCATGGACGACGTCGCCAAGCTGGCCGGCGTCTCCAGGGTCACGGTCTATCGCCGCTTCCAGACCAAGGACGGACTGGTCGAGGCGTGCCTGCTGCGCGAGGGCAGCAGGTTCTTCCAGACGCTCGACACGGCGGTGGCGGGTCTGCCGACCATGCAGGAGCGGGTCGTCGAAGGCTTCGTGGTGGCCCTGCGGCACACCAGGGCACACCCTCTCTTCGGTGGTCTGCTGCGCCTCGAACCCGAGGTGGTGCTGCCCTATCTGACCGTCCAGGGAGGCCCCTCGCTGGAGGCCACCTGCGACTATCTGACGGCACATCTGCTCCGTGCCCAGCAGGTGGAAGGGCGCGGTGACTCCGACCCCCGGCCGGTCGCCGAACTCATGATCCGTGTCGCCGTCTCCTTCCTGCTGAACCCGTCGAGCTGCATCGAGATGGAGGACGAGGACCAGGCCCGCGCCTTCGCCCGCCGCTACCTCGCCCCGCTCCTCGACGCCTGACGCCCGCCCCGCTCCTGGACGCCTGACGGCCTGCCCCGCGCCTGGACGCCTGACGGCCCGCACCGCCAGGGTCTCCCGGGCGGGCCGTCAGCGGTGCAGGTGCAGCCACTTCGCCGCCGCGACCGCGCGTTCCCGGGCGGCCGCGGGAGTGCTGAAGGAGGTCAGGTTCACCGGCGGGGCGAAGCGCTGCACGGTGACCGACTGGGGCGCGGTGAACGCCCGCAGCCCGTCCGCGCCGTGGATGCGTCCGAAGCCGGACTCCCCGGAGCCGCCGAACGGCAGAGCGGGGACACCGGCGAAGCCGAGCACGGAGTTCACGGACACCGCTCCGGCCCGCAGCCGCGCGGCGATCGCCGCACCGGCCCGCCGGTCACGGCAGAACACCGAGGCGGCCAGCGCGTACGGCGAGGCATTGGCGCGCCGCACCGCCTCGTCCGTGCTCTCCACCGCGTTGATCGCCACGACCGGACCGAACGTCTCCTCGGTCATCGCCGGGGAGTCCTCCGGCACATCGGCCAGGACGACCGGGGTGACGAACGCCCCGGAGGCGGAGGCCGAGGCCGAGATCGACGCCGCGTCGCCGAGCAGCGCACGCGCTCCGTCCGCCAGCGCCTGCTCCACGTGCCGCCGCACGACGGCCGTCTGGGCGGGCATCGTCATCGGACCGTAGACGGCGTCCGGTACGGGACCGGCCCGCAGCGCACCGGCCCGCTCGACCACCTTGCGGCACAGCGGGGCATGCACCTCCCGTACGGCGTAGACGCGTTCGACGCCCGCGCAGGTCTGCCCGGCGTTGCTCATCGCGCCCCACACGACGGCGTCGGCCGCCGCGTCGAGGTCCGCGTCGGCCGTGACGATCGTCGCGTCCTTGCCACCGCACTCGGCGAGGAACGGCGTCAGCGACCGCGCGCACACCGCCATGACCTTGCGCGCGGTCCCGGGGGACCCGGTGAACGCCACCTTGTCGACGCCCGAGCGGGCCAGCGCCTCGCCCGTCGCCGCCGCACCGGTCACGGTGGTGAGCAGACCGGCGTGCTCGGGCAGCGCCGAGGCCAGGAGTTCGGCCAGCAGTACGCCCGTACCGGGGGTGTGCTCGGACGGCTTGAACACCACGGCGTTGCCGGCGGCCAGCGCGTAACCGATCGAGCCCATGGGCGTGTAGAGGGGGTAGTTCCAGGGGCCGATCACCCCGATCACGCCGAGCGGCCGATGGACCACGGAGGACCGCTGGTTGGCTGCCAGGAGGCCGCTTCGTACGCGCCGCCGTCGCAGTACGCGATCGGCGTTGCGGGCCGCCCAGTTCAGGTGCTCCAGGGTGAGGACGACTTCGAGCACCGCGTCGCCGTGCGGCTTGCCCGTCTCCGCCGCGATCGTCCCCGCGACGGTGTCGAGCGACGACGCGAGCGTGTGCTTCCACCGCAGCAGGTGTGCGCGTCGGTCCGCCGCGGGGAGCGCGGCCCATCCGGCCGCGGCGGTCCGGGCCCGTTCCACGGCGCGCGCCACCTCCTCCGGGCCGTGGACGGGGTGCTCGCCGACGGGATCGCCGGTGGCGGGGGAGCGGACGGTGAAGGTGTCGGCGGGGCGGGTCGCCGCGTCCTGGTCCGTGCCGGTCATCGAAGCTCCTGGTGTGTGGGGCCGCCACCGGCCGGTGGGGTGCGGTGTCCGTTCGTGTCGGAGGAGGAGCGACCGCCGTCCTCGTCCGGCAGCGGTCGCAGCGGCCTGGAGTGGGCCCAGTGCGGACCGAGTTCGTCCATCGTCCAGCCGAAGGGGTACGTACGGGGCTTGGGCCGGTACGGGTGCCAGGTGGGCCGGGGCGGCAGCCGGCGCACCAGGGCGGCCCGGGCCCGTAACGCGCGGTGGGTGGCGGTGCGTACCCGGCGCGGCTGCGGCCTGAAGCCCAGCGCGGTGAGCAGCGGGTCGTCGAGTACGGCGAGGGAGGCGCGCGCCACCAACGGCCGCAGCCAGTGGGGGTACCACCCGGTGACGACCCTCAACGTGGCCGCCGCGACCCGCCGGTTGGCCGGGTCGTAGGCGAACATCCGCTGTTCGTAGGCGTCGTGCAGGCGGGCGAAGTCCGCGTAGTCGCCGGGCAGTTCGGCTATACCCATCAACTCGCCCAGGCGCCGCCCGACGAGTGCGAGACTCTCGGTCTCCTGCGGTGACAACGGCCGCCAGCCGAAGCGGTCGATCCATCGCTTGGGGCCCACGACGGTGGTGGCCAGTACGTAGAGGTAGTCCTCGTTGGCTATGCGGTAGCGGCCGTGGATGCGGTTGAGGTGGCGGGCCGCCGCCCTGCCGTGCTCGGAGTCCATGCCGTCGCGCACGATCTCGTGGGCGATCAGTACGGTGTCGTCGTACCGCTTCTGTCCGGCGCGCTCGAACTCCTGCGTGTGGTCGAGGAGTCGGGATATCCGGGGCACGCCGTAGTCGCGCAGGAAGGCGACCGAGACGCCCTGGAGGTAGTCCCAGGGGAACTCATACTCGGTGATGAGGCGGAAGATCTCTTCGTAGTCCTGCTGCGGGTCCATCTGTTCGATGCGGCGGAGCCGGCTGTAGCGGCCCATGGGGAGTCCCTTTCTCAGGGCCTGACGACGGTGAGTCGAAGATACAAAAACTATCGACTTGTTTCACGAGTCGCGTCAATACTCCCGACACGCCTACCGGGCGACACGCCGCCTCGGCGCATCCCCCAGCCGTGACGGTGCAGCCCTGACGGTTCAGCCGTGACGGTTCAGATCAGCCCGGCCCGTATCGCATAGGACACGGCGTGCGCGCGGTTGCGGGTCCGGGTGCGCTTCATGGCGCCGTACAGGATGTAGCGCACCGTGCGTTCGGAGTAGGAGAGCTCGACCGCGATCTCGTCGATCTGCTTTCCCTCCGCGATGAGGCGCAGGACGTCCACCTCGCGGGAGTTCAGCCTGGGTGCGTGCGGGGGCTCGGCCGTGTGCGGGAGCGTGGGAGCGCTCCCGTCGCCGCCCGCGACCGCCCGCACGGTCCGGGCGAAGACGTCCGGGCTGCAGAAGTCCCACCACACGACGGCGCGTACGCCCCGCTCCCGTGCCGCTGACAGGTCGGCCCGCCACTGCTTGCCCACGACCACCAGGAAGCGTGCGTCGGGTTCGTCGCTCAGACGGGGGAGCAGGTCCAGTGCGGAGGTGTCCGCGACCTCCATGGCGACCACGATCGCGTCGGCCTCGCGGATCCTGTCCCGGGGCAGCTCGTGCAGCCGGGGGTCCAGGGCGACGAAACCGGCCAGTCCGGCACGTACCAAGGGCGCGGGCGCGTGGATCGCCACGCGCACGGTCTCGGTGAGTACCTGCTGGGGCATGGGCCCTCCTGCCTCGCGCCAGTGATCGCCCATGAGGAATGCGGTCGTCCAGATGGTTCCGGGAGCCGATGCTGCCACCTGCGGAGATCGGACAGCCGCGCCGAAGGGCCCCGGGCCCACAACCGAGGGAAACCTGGCGCGAGTGTCCGGCCGCCCTGCCGCCCTGCCGAAGGTGGCCCGGTGTGCGACGGCTCCGTGTGCGACGGCTCCTTGGACCGACGGCTCCGTGCAAGGCGGCTCGGCCGGAGGCGCGCGAGAACTTCCTGTACGGAACGGCAAAGTTCGCGATCACCGCTTCACCGGGGGAGCCGGCCGCACAACGATGGGACGAGAGCGCGTTCCGACGCACTCCGGTTGCCGGAGCGTGCGTGCGGGATGCCGTGCGGCCCGTGACCACTCCTGGCCGCTCCAGGCAACTCCCCGCGTCCTCCTGGCACTTCTAGCAACAAAGGTAGTCCCATGATCGTGTCCCTTGTCCTGTTCGCGGTGCTCGGCCTGGTGCTGCTCGCAGCCGCCGCCGCACTGACCCGGCGGAAACGCGGTTCCTCCTCCGGACAGGCCCGTACCGCGGGGCCGGGCGCCGACCGGAAGGTACTGGAGACCGTCGCCCTGGGACTGCAGGCACTGGCCGAGGGACGCGCGAGGGACGCGCGCCGACTGCCCGACGTGCAGACGGTCGTCCACTCGGGACAGCGGCTCACCGTGCAGCTCGGACAGGCCGACGCGGCGGCGCCCGCACCGTGGACGTCGGACGTCTCGGGCAAGGAGTGGTCGCTGGACCCGGCGACCCTGCGGGCGGCAGGCACCTCCGGCGGCGGGCCCACGCATCCGTACTCCCTGACCGTCACCCTCGGCCTGCACAGGGGGGACCGGGTGCTGGTGGACCTCGCGCAGTTGCCGGGGCCGATCGCCCTGACAGGTGACGACCACGAGGTGCTGCGCCTGGCGCAGGCGGTCATCACCGAAGTCGTCTCGGGACCGGTCGGGCACCTCGCCACGGTCGTCCTGGTGGGTTCGGCGACCACCCCTCCGGTGACCGACGGACTGGGCGCGCGGTCGGCGCGGCTGTACCCCGCGGCCACGCGGAAGGAGGCCCTGGCCCACAAGGAGGCTCCGGCCGACGAGAACGGCGGGAGGTCCGCGGGGGCGCCGGCCGGCGGAACGCACGCCCGCCGTCTCTTCGTGGTCACCGCCGCCCAGTTCCGCGACGAGAGATGGGCCGACGCCCCGCTGCGCGAGACCGACGCGCTCCTGGTACTCGGCTGGATCACCGACGCGGAATGGCACATCGCGGTGAACACGGACGGCTCCCTGGACACCGGCCGCCTGGGTGTCCTCGTCGACACCCACACCGCGCGCTTCGCCTGATCCGTACGACCTGTCCGACCTGTCCGACCCGTGGAACTCGTCCGACCTGTTCGACGGCTTCGGCCGGTCGGCTACTGGCTGGTGCCGGGCACACCGTCCGGCACCAGGCCGCGGTCGGCGAGGCTGCCGTCCAGCCAGGCCGCGGCCAGCTCCGCCCGGGAACGGCACCCGGTGCGCTGGAACAGCTGCGTCAGCCACCGCTCCACGGTCTTCTCGCTCGACGCCAGCCGCGCCGCGATCTGCCGGTTGGTCGCCCCGTCGCTGACCAGCACGGTCAGCCGGACGTCCGCCTCGTTCAACCGGTCGCTGGCCGGCCGCAGCCTCGGCAGTACGAGACTGCGCCGCCGCGCCATGTGCCCCAGCGTCGTCCGCGTGGCGCGCCCGATCCCCAGACACTGCCCGAGGTACGAGGCCTCGGCCAGCCGCCGGTCGGAGTCGTCGCCGATCTCCACCAGGCACAGCCGGCAGAGCAGGCCCATGTACACATCACCCCGCCGGTCCACCGACCGCAGAGCGGCCAGCGCGCCGTCCACCTCGCCGTGCACCAGCCCCCGGCCCAGCAGCACGGTCTCGCGCGTCATCGCGGAGCCCACTTCCTCGTGCAGCGCCTCCAGTTCGCCCAGCGTCCGGCGCATGACCTGCGGCATGCCTTCCAGCAGGGCGTACGACAGATGCCGCAGCAGCACCTTCTCGATGCCCGACAGCAGACCGTCCGCGCGAGCCCGCCGTACGTCCTCGCGCGCTCCCTCCAGTGCCTGGTCCGTCCGGCCCGACCAGTACCGCAGGCTCATCCTGGCCCAGGCGACGAGCGGGTGGGTCACCCCGTCGGGAATCAGCTCCAGCCACGCCCGGGCGTGCCCCAACTCCCCGCGCGCGCAATGGATCTCGGCCGCCAGCGCGCGGGCGCACTGCGCGGTGCCGGCCTCCGTGCCACGGGTCCGGCTGCGTGCCTCGATCCGGCGGGCTGCCGACAGGGCCCGGTCCCAGTCGCCCTCCAGATAGGCGCGGACCATGGCGTGGTGGCGTGCGGCGGTGCTGTCCCCGGACCCCGTGAACCGGTCTCCGAGCACGGCCGCCAGGGCGTCGGCGAGGTCCGCGTGAGTGGCCGCGTGCCGCAGCCGTTCCATGATGCGCGTCCCGTCCGCCTCCGGAGGCAGGGCGCCCAGCGTCTCCAGCAGCTCGGCGCGCCCGCCCGAGGCGGCGGCCAGCAGCCGTAGTTCCGCGGGAGAGGGCAGCGGCCCGGATCCGGGCCGGTGGCCGGTGACCGGGTGGCGCACGGTCGGGCCGGGCTCGCCCTCCGGCGGCCGTGCGCCCCGGCCGGCGACCGGGCCGATCCCGTACGGACCTGCCAGCGCCGCGAATCCCTCCACGGCGGCCAGCTGTGCCGGAACGCCGGTGCCCTGGGCGCCGGAGCCGTCGACGAACGGCAACCGGTGCTCGTGCAGCGCCGCCAGGGCCCACACCTCGGTGACGTACACCAGACGCTCCCGGTCCCGCTCCCGATCCCCGTGCCGCTCCCGATCCCCGTCCCGATCCCCGTCCCGCCCCTCGCCTCGGTCCCGGTCTTCGTCTCCCTCCTGGCTTCCGCCTCCGTCCCTGGCTGCGCCTTCGTCCCCGGCTGCGCCACCGTCCCCGGTGGCCCGCTCGGCGGGTGACGCGTCCAGGCAGGCGAGCAGTGGTTCGCCGAGGGCCAGCGCGCCGGGGTGGTCGGCGTGGCGCAGGCTCAGTTCGGCGGACTCGTACAGCACGCCGGGCGTCCTGCGGTCGTACGGGGCCAGGCGGCCCAGCGCCGAGGAATAGGCGCGGACCGACCGCGGCCAGTCGGATCTGGCGTCCGTACGGGCCGCCGCCAGCAGCACGTCCACCGCGAGCGCGTCGTCCAACTCTGCCCCGGCGGCGGTCACATGGTCGGCGAGCCGGGGGTAGCCGCCCCCCGCCGTCCGCGCGCCGAGCCGGTCGCTGAGCGACCTCGTGATCAGGGCGTGCAACGACGACACCTCGTGGTGGGTGGGCAGGGCGCGCAGCGCCGCGGCGAGCGCCGGGACGGCGAAGGACGCCCGGCCGTCCTCGTCCACCGTCAGGATCCCGTCCCCGACCAGCGGTGTCAGGGCCCGGTCGACGAGGCCGGCCCGCCGGGGGCCTCCCGGCTTCAGCCGGTGCAGATCGTCGAACCGTATCTCGGCGTGTTCCAGGGCGCGGGCCACCGCGGCGGCCGCGTCCAGGTCGGCGGCGTCCGGGGGCTCGCCGGGCCAGCAGAGGCGCGTCAGCCGTGCCAGGTCCGTGGTGAGCCGCAGTGCCTGTTCCGGCTCGGTCAGGCAGACATGGCCGCCGAGTTCGAGGAGGCCGCCTCGCCCGTCCATCGAGTCCAGCACCGACAGCACGGCCTCGGGGGTGCCCGCCATGGGGCCCAGCGCTCGCAGCACCGCCGCCACCAGTGCCGGCTCGACCGGGCGGCCGAGCCCGCGCACCATCAGCGCCTCGACGTCGGCGGGGCGCAGCGGCGGCAGTTCGAGCAACCGGTCGGCCGCCGAGGCCAGTTGGGAGGCTCCGGTGTCTCGCGCGTGCACCGGTCGGCCGGCCATCACCATCGGTACACCGGCCGGGCGGAAGACCCGGAGGAGCAGGCCGAGGGCGGAGGCCGTGGCCGACGGCAGACGCTCGACGTCGTCGATCACCAGCGCGAACGGGGTGTCACGGGCGGTGTCCGTG
This sequence comes from Streptomyces liliiviolaceus, assembly GCF_018070025.1. Classification (NCBI taxonomy): domain Bacteria; kingdom Bacillati; phylum Actinomycetota; class Actinomycetes; order Kitasatosporales; family Streptomycetaceae; genus Streptomyces; species Streptomyces liliiviolaceus. The sequence continues at coordinate 341,101 of NZ_JAGPYQ010000002.1, read as the reverse complement.
AGTGCCTCGCTCAGTACGGCGAGCTGGCTCAACTCGCCGTGCTGTCCCGCGGGTTGGCGCGATGTGCGGCGGGTGCCGCCGACGCGGACCGTGTTCCGGCGGTGGGGGACCTTGGCGAGTGCGCTGTGGACGCCGTCGGCCAGGGCGGGGGCACCGGGTGTGCTTCCGCTGTCGTGACAGCGCAGCCGCAGGACCTTGGCGCCCTCCTCGACCGCCGTTCGCCGGGCGTGTTCCAGTACGGCGGTCTTGCCCGTTCCGGCCGCGCCGACGATCAGCAGGACGCGTGCCGGGTCACCGGTGGACAGCAGGGCCCGGGTCACCTCCCGGATCTCGCCGTCCCGGCCTATGACAGGTCCGCCCTGGCCTATGACAGGTCCGTCCCGGCCTATGACAGGTCCGCCGTCGTGCACGCCCACGCCTCCTGATCCGGTCCTCGCCGGACGGGGACGACCAGCGGAAACGGCCACCTGCAAGCAGCCCCCGGCACATGACCATAATGGCTGTCGCCGGCCGAGGGCCCGGACGCAGGGCCTGCCGACGGCGCTTCCACGCGCGGGCGCTGCACCGCCCGCCCGGCACATGTCGTCGAGGAGAGCGCGGTGGACCATGACTGCTCCGTCCGAAGCCCCCTGGCTGCTGCACGGGGGCACGGCCGTGAGCCTGGACCGTACCGCCGGTCGGCCGGTGGGCCGCGAAAGGCAGTTGGACGAGGTCCATGGCCGGCTGGGCGATCCGGGCGGGCCGCGCCTGGTGCTCGTCCGCGGTGAACGGGGCGCCGGGCGGACCGAGTTCGTGCACGCGGTCGGTGAACTGCTCCGCGCCCAGGGGACGGCCGTGCTCGCCGTGGGCTGCGTACCCGGCGACGGCGTACGGCCGTTTCTGCTGGCGCTGCGGCTGGTCATGGCGCTGGAGGAGCACCGCCCGGCCGCGGCACACCGACGATCGACTCGGTCGGCGCGGCCGGCCACCGAGGCCCTGCGGGCGGCCGAGCAGCGTGACGGGACGGCCATGGCGGGACTGCTGCGCGCCGCTCTCGCACAGCCCGGGCTCGCGCCCGTTGTCGTGCTGATGGACGACCTCCAGCACGCCGACGCCGCCTCGCTGGCCGTGCTCCGGGAGACCGACTTCGCGCGAGTGCCGCACACCGTACGGCTGCTGGCCTCGGAAGCGGCCCGCGGTGGGCAGGGGGCGACCGGGTGGGAGAGCGTCGGCGGGACCCACACGCTCGTCCTGTCCCGGCTCGGATCGGAGGAGACCACCACCGTGGTGGCACGGCGGCTGCGGGCCGCGCCCGACACGACGCTGGCCCGGCGGGTGCGGGAGCTGACCCTCGGGGTCCCCGGCGCAATCGACGCACTGCTCACCGGGTGGACGCGGCAGGGCGCGATCAGAGTGGCCGACGGGCACGCCTTCGTCGGCGCGCGAAGACCGACGCCGGTGCTGTCGGACGACGACCGGTTCATGACGGCGCTGGACGCACTGGGCGAGCCGTGCCGCACGGTGGCCGGTGCCCTGAGCACCCTGTGGCCGCTCGGCGGCCGGGCCCTGCTGTTGATCGCGACATCGACCGGCCTCCCCACGAACGAGGTGAGCGACGCGCTCCGCGCCCTGACCGACGCGGACATCACGGAACCCCTCCCGGCGCTGGACGTCGACGGCACGCCCACCCCCGCGCCCACCTCCCAGGACGCCACCCTCCCCGCCCCCGACGACACACCCCCGCCCGGCTGGCGGTTCCGCCTGCCTGTCGTGGCGCATGCCGTTCGGGAGCGGCTCGGGCCCTTGGAGCGCAGCCGGTTGTCCGCCACCGCGGTGGAGGCGCTGTGGGCGGAACAGGACGCGGTGAGGACGGAGGACGCGGAAGGCGTCACCCCGCAGCGGCGAAGACCCGTGGGCGTGGCCCTGCCGGACGAGGCGGACGCGGTGGCCTACCTCGCGGACCGGGTCGCGGAAGCCGGATCGCTCGTCGACCTCGACCGCGCGGTCGCCGAACTGACCGCCGCCGCGCAGAGACTGCACCCCGACTCCGAGGGCAGGGGAGTGCTCCGCTGGTGCCGGGCGGCCTGCCACCTCGTCGAGCGGCCGGCCGACCGCGTCGCGGCCCTGCACCGGTACGCCAAGGCCGCCTACAACGCCGGCGACCACCACACCGCCCGCACCATCGCGGAGTCGGTCCTGCGCAACCTGGCGGACGTCCTCGGCCCCCGGGCGCTGCAGGACACCGCCGCCCTGTTCACGGCGGCGACGGCCAACGACCTGGACTGGCGGGCCCTGTCCCGGCTGGCCACGGCGCGCTGGTGGGACGAGCTGCGGCTGCCCGAACTGGCCGCCGTGACCGGCCGGGCCCTCGCCCTGAGCCAGCTGGAGCGGTGGCAGGAGGCACTGGACCTGCTGTCACGGACCGAACCTGTGTGGGCCACCGATGCCCATGCCCGGGCCAAGCCCGCCTACTTCCGAGCCGTGGCGGAACTGGCACTGGGCCGGCCGGAGCGCTTCCGGGAGTCACTGGCCTTCCCGGAGGCCCCGTACCTCGACACCGGTCACGTCCACGCGCTGGCCACCGCCATGTTCGACGAACTGCTCAGCGGCCGGGACCTGCGCGCGGCCGAGGCCCTGCTGGACGCGCAGGGCCTGACGGCCGATCTGCTGGCCCCGCGCAGCCTGTTCCTGTGGCGCCATCTCCAGGGCCGCTGGGACGAGGCCCTGGAGTCGGCCCGCTGGATGCTGGCGAACAACCAGACGAGCACCCCCGCGGCGGACAGCCATCTCGTCCCGGCGCGGACCGCCGCCGTGCTGCTGGCCCGGGGCCGCCCCACGAGCGCCCGCCGCCTCCTCGACAGCGTGCGCGCGGACACCGCGCGCGGCCCTGAGGAGGGCCCGCTGGAGTACTCCCTCGACGCCGTCGAGGCGGAGCTGCTGCGGGCCCTCGGCGATCCGGCAGGAGCCGAGAAGGCACTGCGCCGCGGCCTGGACGCGGCGGCGGTCCGCGGCCAGATCGCCGGCACCGACGAACTGTGGGCCGCGCTCGCCGAGACGCACGCGGACGAAGGACGTCCGGGCGAGGCGGCGACCTGCCTGCGACACCTGCGGCTGATCTCCGACCGCACGGGGGACGCGCGGACACGGCTGAGGTACCTGCTCGCCTCCGCCCACGTCCAGCGGCAGACCGGCCGGGCCGGTCCCGGCGCCTTCGGCACGGTGCACGGAAACCTGCGCGAGGCAGTGGAGTTGGCCCGCTCCCGCAGCCAGCCGTACGAGACCGCGGTGACCCTCGTCGCCGCCGCGGAGGCGGGCGCCGGCCCGCCCGCCCTGCTGCACGAGGCGTACGAACTGTTCGGCGGGAGCGGCGCCGCACTGCCCCGCTTCCACACCAGGACCGCCATGCGCGAGGCAGGAACCACCGTCCCCGGGCGCAGGGCGGCCACCGCCGAGAACGAGCAGCTGCTCGCGACGCTGATCGCCGAAGGGCTCACCAACCGGCAGATCGCCACGGTGCTGCGGCTCAGCGAGGACGCGGTCGCCAACCGCCTGACCCGGCTGTTCGCCCGTACCGGGCTGCGCTCCCGCACCGAAGTGGTCACCGCGGTGCTCACCAACTACCGAGTCCACCGAGGAGCGGCCGAACAGGGCTGAGTACGGCCGGGCAGGCCCCAACAGGCACCAGCAGGCCCCAGCAGGCCCGAGCAGGCCCGAGCAGGCCCGAGCAGGCCCGGAGCAGGCCCGAGCAGGGCCCCGGTACGCACCGCCCCGGCACCGAACGGCGATTGTTAGCCTTGCGTGTGACCGGATACCCCATACCCGCCCGGACCTCGCGCCGCCGGACCCCGCGATGAACGCCGTCGCCTCCTCCCCCCTCGGCGCCGCCACCACCCTCGCCGAACTCACCGTGGACCCTCACGCACGCCTGGCGCGACTGCGGGCGCACGAGCCCGTGTCCTGGCTGCCCGAGCTGGACGGCTGGCTGGTGACCCGCCGGGACCTCGCGATGAGCGTGATGCGGGACGCCGAGACCTTCACGGTCGACGACCCCCGGTTCTCCACCGCGCAGGTCGTCGGGCCGAGCATGCTGTCCCTGGACGGCGCCCCGCACGCCCGCCACCGTGAGCCCTTCACCGCCCCCTTCCGCCCCCGGGCGGTCCACGACGGCTTCGCCTCCTTCATCGAGGGGGAGAGCGACCGGCTCATCACCGCACTGGCCCCCGCCGGCAGCGCCGATCTGCGACGCGCCTTCGCCGGTCCGCTCGCGGTCGCCGTCGTCACCGAGGCGCTCGGGCTGGTCGGCACGAGCACCGCCACCGTCCTGTCCTGGTACGACTCCATCGTGGCGGCGGTCTCGGACATCACCGCCGGACAGCCGGCGGGTCCCGCCGGCACCGCGGCCTACGCACAGCTGCGGGCGGCGGTGGAGGCCACCGTCGCCGACCGGGACGCGGCCTCCCTCCTCGTCTCCGCCGCCGGACGGCTGACACCGGCCGAGGTGGCGTCCAACGCCGCGGTCCTGATGTTCGGCGGCATCGAGACCACCGAGGGCATGATCACCAACGCGCTGCTGCATCTGCTGAACCACCCCGACCAACTCGCCCTCGTCCGCGCCGACCCCGGCCTGCTGGACGGCGCCATCGAGGAGTCGCTGCGCCTCGAACCGGGCGCCGCGGTCGTGGACCGGTACGCCACCCGCGACACCGTCCTCGGCCCGGTCACCGTCCGCCGCGGCGACCTGGTCACCGTCTCCCTGGCCGGCGCCAACCGCGACCCCGACGTCTTCCCCGACCCCGACAGGTTCGACGTCCGCCGCGACAACGCGCGCCTCCAGCTGGCCTTCGCCCACGGCCCGCACTACTGCCTCGCCGCCCATCTCGCGCGCCTGGAGACCCGTATCGCCCTGAGGCATCTCCTCGAACGCCTCCCCGCCCTGCGCCTCGACCCGGACCACCCCACCGCGCCGTACGGACTGGTCTTCCGCAAGCCGCTCAGCCTGCGGGTGCTGTGGGGCAACCAAGCCTGACCGGCCGCCCGCCGTCCCCGCTGGTCAGCGGAGTGCGATCGTCCGCCGAAGTCGCGCGGCCGACCCTCCCGCGGTGCATTGCGGCCCGCCCCGAACGGTCCGATGGTGGACGCACGTGCCGGGCTGTGAGGAGGACGGGCGATGACAACTGACAGGGGCGCACCGGACGTCGAGCGGCGGCGACTGGCCGAGGCGGACGAGGGAGTGGCGCCCTGGCGGCGCTGGGGGCCGTATCTGAGCGAGCGGCAGTGGGGGACGGTCCGCGAGGACTACAGCCCGGACGGGGAGGCCTGGGCGTACTTCACCCACGACCAGGCGCGTTCGCGCGCCTACCGGTGGGGCGAGGACGGGATCGCCGGTGTCAGCGACGACAAGCAGCGGCTGTGCTTCGCCCTGGCCCTGTGGAACGGCCGCGACCCGATCCTCAAGGAGCGGATGTTCGGCCTGACCAACAGCGAGGGCAATCACGGCGAGGACGTCAAGGAGTACTACTTCTACCTCGACAGCACCCCCACGCACTCGTACATGAAGTTCCTCTACAAGTACCCGCAGGGGGAGTTCCCCTACGGCGATCTCGTCGCCACCAACCGGGCCCGTGGCCGCAAGGACTTCGAGTACGAGCTGCTGGACACCGGAGTCTTCGACGAGGACCGCTACTTCGACGTGTTCGTCGAGTACGCCAAGGCGGGCCCGGAGGACCTGCTGGTCGAGATCACCGCGCACAACCGCGGCCCGGACGAGGCCACGCTCCATCTGCTGCCGACGCTCTGGTTCCGGCACACCTGGTCCTGGGCCGGTGGCACCGCTGTGCCGACTCTGCGGCGAGTGCCCGGCGGAATCCGCGCCGACCACGAGGAGTTGGGCGCCCGCCGGCTGTACTGCGAGGCCGACGCCCCGGCGCTGTTCACCGGGAACGAGACCAACGACGAGCGCGTCTTCGGCAGCCCCAACTCCACGCCGTACGTGAAGGACGGCATCGGCCGTCATGTCGTCCACGGCGACACGGCGGCCGTCAACCCCGCCGGGACGGGCACCAAGGCGGCCCTGCACAGCGTGCTCACCGTGCCCGGCGGCGGGAGCGCGCGCATCCGCCTGCGGCTGACGGACGTCACCGAACTAACCTATCCCTGGAGCGAGTTCGACCAGGTGATGGCGGACCGCCGGGCCGAGGCCGACACCTTCTACGACGGGGTCGTCCCGGACGGGACGAGCGAGGACGAGCGGCGGCTGGTCCGGCAGGCACTGGCCGGGATGCTGTGGAGCAAGCAGTACTACCACCTCGACGTCGAGCGCTGGCTGGCCGAACACGGCGTCGACCCGCTCGGCGCCGACCCCCGGCTGCGCAACAGCAGTTGGTACCACATGGTCAACGACGAGATCATGTCGATGCCGGACACCTGGGAGTACCCGTGGTACGCGGCCTGGGACCTCGCCTTCCACACCCTCGCCCTCGCGATGGTCGACATCGGCTTCGCCAAGGGCCAGCTGGACCTGCTCCTGCGCCGCCTCTATCTGCACCCCAACGGCCAGATCCCCGCGTACGAATGGAACTTCGGCGACGTCAACCCGCCGGTGCACGCCTGGGCGACCCTCTTCGTCTACGAGCTGGAGAAGCAGCGCACCGGACACGGCGACCGCGCCTTCCTGGAGAACGCCTTCCTCAAGCTGATGAAGAACTTCACCTGGTGGCTCAACCGCAAGGACGCCGACGGCAACAACGTCTTCCAGGGCGGCTTCCTCGGCCTCGACAACATCGGTGTCTTCGACCGGAGCGCACCCCTGCCGACGGGCGGCCAGCTCGACCAGGCCGACGGCACCGCCTGGATGGCGCTGTACTGCCAGAACCTCCTGGAGATCGCCATCGAACTGGCCGTCGACAACCCGGTGTACGTGGAGCAGGCGCAGACCCTGTTCGAGCACTTCGCGTGGATCGCGGTCGCCACCAACCGCCTCGGCAGGGACAACGAGAGCCTGTGGGACGAGGAGGACGGCTTCTTCTACGACGTCCTGCGGCTGCCCGACGGCCAGGCGGTCCGGCTCCGGGTGCGCTCCCTGGTCGGGCTGATCCCGCTCGCCGCCACCAGTGTGGTCGGCGGCTGGGCCGACCAGCGGTTCCCCGAACTGGTCGCCGGGGCCAGGGAGTTCATCGACCGGCACCCCGCCGTGCAGGCCGTCGTGTCCGCACAGCAGACCGCGGGACCCGGTGTGCGCGGACGGCATCTGTTCGCCCTGTTCGGCCCGGACCGGCTCCGGCGCGTCCTGGCCCGCATGCTCGACGAGAAGGAGTTCCTCGGCCCGTACGGCATCCGCTCGCTCTCCCGCCACCACGCCGACCACCCGTACAGCTTCCAGGTCAAGGGGGAGACGTACGGTGTCGGCTATCTGCCCGCCGAGTCGGACTCCGGCATGTTCGGCGGCAACTCCAACTGGCGCGGTCCGGTGTGGTTCCCGGTCAACGTCCTGCTGATCCGTGCCCTGCTGAACCTGCACGCGTACCACGGTGAGGAGTTCACCGTGGAGTGCCCGACCGGCTCGGGGCGGCGGATGAACCTCTACGAGGTCGCCCGTGAGATCTCCGGCCGACTCACCGCGACCTTCCTGCGCGGCCCCGACGGGCACCGCCCGGTGCACGGCGCCCAGGCCAAGTTCGCCAAGGACCCGCACTGGAAGGACCTGCTGCTCTTCTACGAGTACTTCCACGGCGACGACGGGGCGGGCCTCGGCGCGTCCCACCAGACCGGCTGGACGGGCCTGGTCGCGGTCACCGCCACGCTGTTCCACCAGGTCGGCTCCGAGGACTGGGGCGCCCTGCGCGAGGAACCCCTGTCCTGAGTCCCTTGTCCTGAGCGCGGCGGGCACCGGGCCGCCTCACCGGCGGCCCGGGGCCCCCGCGCGCAGCCCGTCCATCACGAAGTCCAGGAGGCGGGCCGCGCGCGACTGCCAGTCCCCGTGGGGGTCGAGCTGCCAGAGCCCCGCGATGGCGAGGAGGAAGTCGTCCTCGGTCACCCCGGGGCGGATGGTGCCCGCCTCCTCGTTCGTGCGCAGGAGCAGCAGCGCCGCGGACGCCACCGGAGTGGGTTCGGGCTTCGCCGGGCCGCCGGGCGCGCTGGTGGCCTGCCGGATCGCGTCCGCCAGACCCGCCTTGGTCATGGCGAACCGGGCCAGGTGGTCCATCCACTCGCGCAGCGCCCGCTCCGGCTCATGGGTGTGGAGCAGCTCGCACGCGGCGTCGGCGACCTGCTGCATCTCGTGGCGGTAGATCTCCAGGACGAGCGCCTCGCGGTTGGGGAAATTGCGGTAGAACGTGCCCTGCCCGACGCCCGCCTTCTTGGCGATGACACTGAGCGGGGCGTCCGCACAGAGCGTCAGCTCGGCCACGGCCACTTCCAGGATGCGTTCGCGGTTGCGCTGCGCGTCCGAGCGCAGAGGTGCGTCCTTCTTGTGCCCCACGCGTCCTCCTCGCGGGTCCGTGGCCGAATCCCGTCCTTGCTAAGCGGACAGGTGTCCACTACGTTTTCTCGTGAGCGGACAACTGTCCGGTTAGGTACACCTTACCGGCGAGTCGTCCTGCCTGGACAGATGGCGGTGGTCGGCCGCGGTCCTGCCTGCTTGCATCATGCACGCTTCCGGCCCGCCACCGTTGCCCGGGGCGCCGTCCCCCCACCCGACACCACTCCCGGTCCGTGTTCCGACGCCTCCGCGCGTCCCTTACGTCTATAGCGGTTTTCCGTTCTCTCTGCCTGCCGGACCGTCCTCGTCGGACGGCCCGGGAATGTGAAAGAAGGCTGATCATGGCCACAGCGCCCCCGTCGACGTACAGCGCCGTCACTTTGAACATCAACGGCGAGAAGCACTCCCTGACCGTCGACCACCGCACCACCCTGCTCGACGCCCTGCGTGAGCGCCTCGATATGACCGGCACCAAAAAGGGCTGTGACCAGGGGCAATGCGGGGCGTGTACGGTCCTGATCGACAAACGCCGGGCCGTCTCCTGTCTGCAACTGGCGGTGGCGGCCGAGGGCCGGGAGATCACCACCATCGAGGGCGTCGCCGAGGGCGACCAGCTGCACGCCGTACAGCAGGCCTTCCTCGACCTCGACGGCTACCAGTGCGGCTACTGCACACCTGGCCAGATCTGTTCGGCCGTCGCCGTCATCGAGGAGCACGCCGCCGGCTGGCCGAGCGCCGCCACCGACGACGTACGCCCCGAAGCGGGACCGCCGCCCCTGACCCCCGACGAGATCCGCGAGCGCATGAGCGGCAACCTGTGCCGCTGCGGCGCGTACGTGTCCATCGTGCAGGCGGTCGCCCGCGCGGCCGAGGCCGACGCCGCCGCACGCGCCGCCCAGGCCGAGCAGGGCACCGAGCACGAAGGGGCAGCGGCATGAAGGAGTTCGGATATCAGCGCGCCCTCGACGTCTCCGGCGCCCTCGCGCTCCTCGACGCCGACCCGGACGCCCGGTTCCTCGGCGGCGGCACCAACCTCGTCGATCTGATGAAGACCGGCGTCGAGCGCCCCGGCCGGCTCGTCGACGTACGCGAACTGCCGCTGGACCGCATCGAGTCGACCGAGGACGGCGGGCTGCGCATCGGCGCGACCGTCACCAACAGCGACCTCGCCGCCCACCCCGACGTGCGCCGCCGCTACCCGGCCCTTACCCAGGCGGTCCTCGCCGGCGCCTCCGGGCAGCTGCGCAACATGGCGACCGTCGGCGGGAACCTGCTGCAGCGCACCCGCTGCGGCTACTTCGCCGACGTGACCAAGCCGTGCAACAAGCGCGAGCCCGGCAGCGGCTGCCCCGCCATCGAGGGCGAGCACCACAACCACGCCATCCTCGGCGCCTCCGACCACTGCGTGGCCACCCACCCCTCCGACCTCGGAGTGGCGCTCACGGCCTTCGACGCCGTCGTCACCTACGAGACGGCCGACGGGCCGGGCGAACTGCCCCTCACCGACTTCTACCTGCCGGTGGGCGACACCCCGCACCTGGAGACCGCCCTGCCGCCGGGCGCACTGATCACCGGCGTCGTCCTGCCGCCCGCCCCGGTGGCGGCCAACTCCCGCTACCGCAAGGTGCGCGAGCGGGCCTCGTACGCCTTCGCGATCGGCTCGATCGCCGCCGCGCTCGACGTCCGCGACGGTGTCGTGCACGAGGTGCGCCTCGCCTTCGGGGCCGTCGCGTCCCGGCCGTGGCGCGCCCGCGCGGCCGAAGCGGCCCTGATCGGCGGACCCGTCGACGCCGCCGCCTTCGCCGCTGCCGCCGACGCCGAACTGGCGGCCGCCCGGCCGCTGCCGCACAACGGATACAAGGTGACACTCATGCGCAACCTCGTCGTCGCCGTGCTGAGCGAACTCGCCGAGGAGGCCGCCCGATGACCACCACCACGACCGGAATCAGGGCGGTACCGGCCGTCGGCGCCGCGCACACCCGAGTGGAGGGCCGCGACAAGGTCACCGGAGCGGCCCGCTACGCGGCCGAGATCCCCTTCACCGAACTGGCCCACGGCTGGCTGGTGCTGTCCACGGTCACCCGGGGCCGCGTCAGCTCGGTGGAGGACGGCCCGGTCCTGGACATGCCGGGCGTCCTCGCCGTCCTGCACCACGGGAACGCCCCGCGCGTCGACACCGACTACGTGGGCATGCTGGGCATGCCGCCGGACCCGACCATCGCCGTCTTCCAGCACGACCGGGTGCCGCACGCCGGCTGGCCGGTGGCGCTGGTCGTCGCCGAGACCTCCGAGCAGGCCAGGGAGGCCGCCGAGGCGCTGGTGGTGCACTACGAGGAGGAGGCGCACGACGTCACCTTCGCCGGCGAGCACCCCGACGCGTACTCCGTTCCCGGCCCCGGCGGACCCGCGGTGACGGAGAAGGGCGACCTCGAAGCCGAACTGGCCGCCTCCGCCGTCGTCCTGGACGCCGAGTACACCACGCCCGAAGAGCACCACAACTCGATGGAGCCCCACGCGGCGACCGCCCTGTGGGACGGCGGCCGTCTTGAGGTCGTGGACTCCAACCAGGGCACGATCTGGGTCGCGGCCGAACTCGCCAGTCTCTTCTCGCTCGACCCGGCCTCGGTGCACGTGCGCTCCGAACACGTCGGCGGCGGCTTCGGCAGCAAGGGCGTCCGCGCCCACCAGGTCGCCGCGGTGATGGCCGCGACGATCCTGTCGCGCCCCGTCCGGGTCGTCATGACCCGCCGCCAGATGTTCTCCCTCGCCGGCTACCGCAGCCCAACGACCCAGCGGGTCCGGCTCGGCGCCGACGCCGAGGGACGGCTGCGCGCGCTGGAGCACAGCTGCCTGAGCCTGACCTCGACCGTGCACGAGTTCATCGAGTCCGGCGCCGGTGTGGCCCGCGTGATGTACGACGCGCCCGCCCACCACACCGCCAACCGGGTCGTACGGCTCGACGTGCCGAGCCCGACGTTCATGCGCGCCCCCGGCGAGGCGCCCGGCTCGTTCGCGCTGGAGTCCGCCCTCGACGAACTCGCCGAGAAGCTCGGCATCGACCCGATCGAGCTGCGCACGCGCAACGAACCCGAGGTGGGTCCGGTCTCCGGGCTGCCGTTCAGCACCCGCAACCTCCCCGCCTGCTTCGAGGAGGGCGCCCGCCGCTTCGGCTGGGCCGACCGGGACCCGCGACCGGGCGTGCGCCGGGAAGGCCGCTGGCTGATCGGCACCGGGACGGCGGCGGCCTCCTTCTTCGTGGGAGCGATGCCGTCCACGGCCGCCGCCACCGCGGAGGCCGACGGCACCTTCACCGTGCGGATCAACGCGGCGGACATCGGAACGGGCGCCCGCACGGCGCTCACCCTGATCGCCGCCGACGCCCTTGAGGTGCCGACCGACCGGGTGCACGTGCGGATCGGCGACAGCGACTTCGGTCCTGCGATGATCGCCGGCGGGTCGATGGGCACCCGCTCCTGGGCCTGGGCGGTCACGGCCGCGGCGGGCGAACTGCGGGAGCGGCTCGCCCTGAGCGACGGCATCCCGCCGGAGGGCATCACCGTCCGGTCCGACACCACCGCGGCCGTCGGAGCCCTCGCACAGAAGGAACGGCACTCCTTCGGGGCGCAGTTCGCCGAGGTCGCCGTGGACGTGAGCACCGGAGAGGTCCGCGTGCGCCGCATGCTCGGCATGTTCGCCGCGGGACGGATCATCAACCCGCTCACGGCCCGCGGCCAGTTCACCGGCGGGATGATCTGGGGCATCTCCATGGCCCTGCACGAGGAGGCGGTCAGGGACCGGAACACCGGCGCCCTGTACGGCGCCGACCTCGCGGGCTACCACGTCGCCTCGAACGCCGACGTACCCCTCGTCGAGGCGGACTGGGTCGACGACCCGGACCCGGACGACCCGGTCGGGATCAAGGGCATCGGCGAGATCGGCATCGTGGGCGCCGCGGCGGCGATCGCCAACGCGGTCTGGCACGCCACCGGTGTCCGCCACCGCAACCTGCCGATCCGGCCGGACCGCGTCATCACGGCGGGCCCGCATGTTTGACATCGCCGACGAGCTGAGCCGCTGGGTCGAGGAGGGCCGTGAGTTCGCCGTGGCCACCGTGGTGGCCGTCGGCGGCAGCGCACCGCGCGGCCCGGGCGCGGCCCTCGCCGTCGACGGCGAGGGCACGGTCATCGGCTCGGTCTCCGGCGGCTGCGTGGAAGGAGCGGTGTACGACCTGTGCGTGCAGGCGCTCCAGGACGGCGAGAGCGTCCTCGAACGGTTCGGCTACAGCGACGAGGACGCCTTCGCGGTCGGTCTGACCTGCGGCGGGGTGCTCGACATCATGATCACCCCGGTCGCCGCCGAGGCGCCGGTCCGTGAGCTGTTCCGCTCGGCGCTGTCGGCCGTCACCTCGGGCGAACCCAGGGCACTCGCCCGGGTCGTCCGGGGCCCGGCCGAACTCCTCGGCAGGGCCCTGCTGGTGCACCCCGACGGCTCGTACGAGGGGTCGTACGGCAACGGCTCCGCGGAGCTGGACCGGACGGCGGCGGCCGAGGCGCGGGCGATGCTGGACGGCGGACGCACCGGCACCCTCGATCTCTCGGAGGACGGCAGCAACTGCCCCGGCGGGCTCACCCTGCTCGTCGAGTCGAACGTGCCGCCGCCGCGGATGATCGTGTTCGGTGCGATCGACTTCGCCGCGGCGCTCGTACGGGCCGGCAAGTTCCTCGGCTATCACGTGACGGTCTGCGACGCCCGTCCCGTGTTCGCCACCCGGGCCCGCTTCCCCGAGGCCGACGACCTGGTCGTCGACTGGCCGCACCGCTATCTGCGGGGCACCGCCACCGACGGGCGCACGGTGCTGTGCGTGCTCACCCACGACGCCAAGTTCGACATCCCGCTGCTGGAGCAGGCGCTGCGGATGCCGGTCGCGTTCGTCGGGGCGATGGGCTCGCGCCGCACCCACGCGGACCGTGACCGGCGGCTGCGCGAAGTGGGCCTGACCGAGGCGGAGCTGGCACGGCTGCGGTCGCCGATCGGCCTCGATCTCGGTGCCCGTACGCCGGAGGAGACCGCCCTGTCCATCGCGGCGGAGATCGTCGCGGCCCGGCGCGGCGGAACGGGCGCGCCCCTCACGGGGACGCGCACCCCGATCCACCGTGACGGGGTGCAGCGGGAGGCGGCGGAGGCTGCTTGAAGGCCGGGAACGGGGCCCGGCCGTCGATCATGACGGCCGGGCCCCGTTCCGGTTCAGGGCACGTCAGACGCGGTCGGCCACGATGAGCAGGTACTGGAAACTGCCGTTCCGGTACGCGTCCAGGAACGTTTCCTCGATGCCCGTGACCAGATGCCCGGCCTCCTGGCGCAGCTCCCAGTAGGGGATCGTGTCGGCGGTGAGGTCCTCCACATGAACGGGCACGAGCCGGTTGCGGGCCATCGCGCGGAAGTACTCCGAGCGCGGATGGATGTCGCAGATGTAGTGCGCGTTGATGAGCGACACCTCGCGCGAGGCGCGGCCGTAGGCGTCGTTGTAGCAGCCGGTGATCGTCACATAGCGGCCCCCGCGGCGCAGCAGCCGGGCGTGCTCGGCGAAGAGCAGGTCCAACTCCACGTACATGGTCGACTCGTTGTTCCAGGAGGCCGCGTACGCGCCGGTCTCCAGGCCCGTGTCGAGCATGTTCCGGTGGTGGTAGCGCACCTTGTCGTCGATGCCCCGCTTACGGGCCTGCTCGTTGGCGAAGTCGGCCTGTTTCCGCGAGAGTGTCACCCCGTCGGCGTGGCAGCCGTACCGCAGATGGGCCACCACGCTGCCGCCGCCGCGCCCGCAGCCGGCGTCGAAGACACGGTCGGTGGGGGAGAGGTCGCCGAGCCGGGAGGCGAGCAGGTCGGCCTGGGCCTGCTCCAGCCGGTGCAGTTCGGCGGTGATCCGGTCGGGGCCCGAGCCGGGACCCTCGTCGAGAGCGGCCCGGTCGACTGCTCCGATGCCGTAGTGATGGTGGTACAGGTCGTCGATCTTCCCCAGTTCGAGGTTGACCGGGTTCTCCTCGGCGTTCCAGTAGTCCGCGACGCGGGTCTGGTACGTGGACTGGCTCGGCACCGATGCTGCGGTGGTCTCGGTGTTGGCGATGGTCAAGTGGGCACTCCTCGTGACGCTGTGACGACGGGTCGGAACGGTGGTGCTACCAGTAGTTGGGCAGGTGGTAGCGGTGGGAGTTGGTGGCGTGCCATTCGTGGTTCCCCGACACCCATGCGGCCAGGCCCTCGGCGTAGCGCGCGACGAGGGGCGAGGTGGCGGCCAGGACCGCCGACTCCTCCTCGAACGCTTCCATGATCCTGTTGTGGATCTCGACGGCCCGCAGATAGGCGGCCTTCAGTCCGCACCGCTCGTTGGCGGCGATGACCTGGGGCAGGTTCAGATGGGTGGGGTCGGAGGCCAGCTCCTTGGTGAAGGAGTACAGGTCGTTGACGATCGTGGTGGCGTTGCAGGCGAGCGCGGTGATCCGCTGGATCTCGGACCGGGCGTACAGGGCCGCCGGCAGTTCGTAGCCGTCGACGGCGTCGACGATCGACAGACAGGGCCGGAAGTTGTTGAACTGCCGCATCACCAGGTACTCCCAGATCTGCGGCACGTACCGGATCTCGGACCAGGCGGCCTCCGCGAGATAGCCCATGTGCAGCCGGGCCAGGTCGTGCACGATCCGGTCGCTCTGGCTGGGCGTGGCGAGCTCGCGGTAGTCTCGCAGGGCGTGGTGGTACGAGCGCAGCGGCCCGTCGGCCTGCATGCCGTGACGCCACTCCTCCTCCAGCTCGGGTGTGCCGTGGTACGGATCGAGCGCCGACTGGGCGATGACCAGCCGCCCGCCCAGCCCGCGGGCCGCGCCGCCCCTGCCCTCGACCTCCTCGCAGTAGCAGTCGTCGACGACGTTCTCGGCGAGCAGCAGTTTCCCGGCCGCCATGAGGTGGTCGAGGCTGATCGCGCCGGGGTGCTGGAGCACGACGGCCCGGCCGCACTGGAACCCCGCGAAGTCCCCCGTCCAGCTCTGGGGGAACAGGTCCAGCGCACGGGCCCAGGCCTCCAGCCTGCGGTCGATCTCCGCGGCCTTCTCCGGGTCGGCGGGCACGGCGGGCCGGTACCGCAGCCCGGGCACCGCGCCGCTGCGAGGGCGGGTGGTGGCGCGGGCGAGATTCGGCGGCCCGGGCAGGCGCGCGGCCGCGTGGGAAACGGGCGGGGCGCTCACTCCGCGGTCCGCCCGACCTGGACGTTCTCCAGGATTCCCGCCGCGTCGGGAACGAGGATCGCCATCGAGTAGTAGGCGGTGACCAGATAGTTCATGATCGCGGTGGTGTCGATGTTCATGAACCTGACGTTGAGGCCCGGCTGGTACTCCTCCGGAATGCCGGTCTGGTACAGCCCGACGACCCCCTGGTCGGCCTCTCCGGTGCGCAGGGCGATGACACTGCTCGTGTGCTGCGGGCTGATCGGGATCTTGCCGCAGGGCAGGAACGGGACACCGCGCCACGCGGGCACCTCATGGCCGTCGATGGTGGTGGTGCCGGGCACCAGACCGCGCCGGTTGCACTGCCGGAAGAAGGCCGCGATCGCCTTCGGGTGGGCCAGGAACACCCGGGTCTTGCGGCGCATCGACAGCAGTTCGTCGAGGTCGTCGGGGGTCGGCGGGCCGGAGAAGGTGCTGACGCGCTGGGCGTGGTCGACGTTGTGCAGCAGGCCGAACTCGCGGTTGTTGACCAGCTCCCACTCCTGGCGTTCGCGGATCTCCTCGATGGCCAGGCGCAGTTGCTGCTCGGTCTGGTCCATCGGGCTGTTGTAGAGGTCCGCGACCCGGGTGTGGACGCGCAGCACCGTCTGGGTGAGCGACAGCTCGTACTCGCGCGGGGAGAGGTCGTAGTCGACGAAGCCGCCGGACAGCGTCGGCTCGCCCACGTGCCCCGCCTGCATGGGGACGTCGGCCTCGCCCTTGCGGTTCATGGGCTTGCTCTGCCGCTCGGCGAACGCGGCGAGCTGCGCGGCGAGGGAGGGGGTGCGTGCCACGAACTGTTCGAGGCTGTCCCAGTTGAGCGTCAGCACCGTGCCCGCGGTGTCGGCCCTCACCGAGTGGTGCCAGCGCGGATCCTCCTGGCCGATGGCCTCGTCACCCAGCTGGGCGCCGTCCGTGACGACCCCGGTGACCTCCTCCTCGCCGTACTTGCCGGGGGTGTAGCGGGTGAACCGGCCGTGGACGACGAGATAGGCCTCCGTGACGGGCTGCCCGGCGTCGAAGAGGACCTGGCCGGCGCGGACCTCCCGCACGCGGAACCGCGCGGCGATCTCCTGGAGGGCCGCCGTGTCGGTGTAGCCGCGCAGGGCCGGCAGTTCGGTGAGCGTCTCGGGGATGACCTTGATGTCGTCGGCGCCGTTGTGGTCGAACTGCACCCGTCCCCGGCCGACGCGGAGCTGCAGTCGCCGGTTGACCCGGTAGGTGCCGCCCTTGACGTCCACCCACGGCAGCATCTTGAGCAGCCACCGCGAGGTGATGGCCTGCATCTGCGGCGCGGACTTGGTGGTGGTGGCGAGCTGACGCGCGGCCCGGGTGCCGAGACTGGTGAACGGTGCTTCGGCGTCGGGCGGGCCGACGGTGCTGTCGGGGGGACTTTCCGGGGCGGTCACATGTCCTCCGGGTACGTGATGCGAACGGGCGAGCGGTGCTGGGCGGACGCGGGGCGTCTGTCGGGCGCGGGTTCACGGGGCGCGGGTTCACGGGGCGGTGGAGGTCGGGGCGGTGGCTGTGGGGCTGTGCGGACGACTGGGCAGCGCGGAGCTGCGTGTAAAGCCAAACAGCCGCGGGTGGCGCCCGGGAACCGCGTGAAAGGGGCGTACTCGCGCCTCTGACGTGGGGCTCCGGTGCGCGAGGTGCGTCACCGTCGGCGCCGCGCTCCCACTCCGGCCGCCGCCTCCGTGCGACCGGCGCGAGGGCGCACGAGGGGTTTGCGGCGGCCTGCCCCGGGCGCGGACACCCGCGCCGACCGGCCCTTCGGTCAGGTGATCGAGCGCGGGTCTTGCCGGGGCGGGGGAAAGGCTGCACACTGGTACCGAACGAATGGTCGGTAGGGAAGCTGGTATCGATGACCACGACACACTCCGCCGGGACGCCCGTCCCGGAGCAGTTGTTGCAGGAGCACTTCGACGCGACCATCGCGCGGGACCAGCGGATCGAGCCCCGCGACTGGATGCCCGACGGCTATCGCAGGACGCTCGTCCGGCAGATCGCGCAGCACGCCCACTCGGAGATCATCGGGATGCAGCCCGAGGGCGAGTGGATCACCCGCGCCCCGTCGCTGCGCCGCAAGGCCATCCTGTTCGCCAAGGTCCAGGACGAGGCGGGCCACGGGCTGTATCTGTACTCGGCCGCCGAGACCCTGGGTGCCGATCGCGCCGACCTGACCGAGCGGCTGATCGAAGGCCGCCAGAAGTACTCGTCGATCTTCAACTACCCGACCCCGACCTTCGCCGACGTCGGCGTCATCGGCTGGTTCGTCGACGGCGCGGCGATCTGCAACCAGGTCCCGCTGTGCAGGAGTTCGTACGGGCCCTACGCGCGCGCGATGGTGCGGATCTGCAAGGAGGAGTCCTTCCACCAGCGGCAGGGCTACGAACTGCTGCTGACCATGATGCGCGGCACCGAGGCCCAGCGGGACATGGTCCAGGACTCCGTGAACCGCTGGTGGTGGCCCTCGCTCATGATGTTCGGCCCGCCCGACGGCGACTCGCCCAACTCCGCGGCCTCGATGGCCTGGAAGATCAAGCGGCACACGAACGACGAGCTGCGCCAGCGGTTCGTCGACATGACCGTCCCGCAGGCCGAGAAGCTCGGCGTGACCCTCCCCGACCCGGAGCTGCGCTGGAACGCGGAGCGCGGCCACCACGACTTCGGCACCCCCGACTGGTCCGAGCTCAAGCGGGTCATCGGCGGCGACGGCCCCTGCAACGCCGAGCGGATGGAGCGCCGCAGGAGCGCCCACGAGGACGGCGCGTGGGTACGGGAGGCGGCCACGGCCCACGCGGCCAAGCAGGCACGGCGCGCGCGTGCGCGGACGCAGGAAGGGGCCACGGCATGAGCGACTCCACCCCGGAGGCGACGGCAAAGACCGCCCAGGGCGACTGGCCGCTGTACGAGGTCTTCGTGCGCGGCAAGCGCGGACTGAACCACGTCCACGTGGGCTCCCTGCACGCCGCCGACGACACGATGGCCCTCACCCACGCGCGCGACCTCTACACCCGCCGCAACGAGGGCGTCTCGATCTGGGTGGTGCGCTCCGAGCACATCGCCGCGTCCACCCGCGACGAGAAGGACCCGTTCTTCGCGCCGAGCGCCGACAAGGTCTACCGCCACCCGACCTTCTACGACATCCCCGACGACGTCCCGCACATCTGAGGAGCAGGGCATGAGCGACGACCATGTCTATCTGTCCCTCGCCGAGGGACACGAGGACGACACCCGCTGGGCGTACGGCACCGGCTTCGAGGACCCGCTGCACGGGGTGGACACCACCGTGCTCGAAGGCGTCGCAGCCGACCTGCTGGCCGCCGACTGCGTGGCCCTCGCCGACGACGCCCTGGTGAGCGCCCAGCGGCTCGCCGAGTGGACCACCCGCGCCCCCGAGCTGGAGGAGGAGGTCGCCCTCGCCAACATCGGCCTCGACCTCCTCGGCCAGGCCCGGCTGCTCTATGCACGCGCCGGCCAGGTCGACGGCACCGGGCGCGACGAGGACGCGTACGCCTACTTCCGGGACGCGGCCGACTTCAGGAACGTCCGGCTGGCCGAACTGCCGTGCGGGGACTTCGCGTTCTCGGCCGTGCGGCTGCTGGTGCTGGCCAGCTGGCGGCTCGCCCACTTCGAGGAGCTGTCGTCGCACCCCGACCCGGTCCTCGCGGCCGTCGCGGCGAAGGGCGTCAAGGAACTGACGTACCACCGGCAGTACGCGGCCGAGTGGGTCGTGCGCCTCGGCGACGGCACGGACGAGTCGCACCGCCGTACCCGCAGGGCGATGGAGCAGGTCGCCCCGTACTTCGGCGAGCTGTTCACGGCGTACGACGTACGGGACGAGGTGGTCGCCGTCCTGCGGCAGGTCACCGAGGCGGCCGGGCTGCCCATGCCGGTCTTCCGGCCGCTGGCCGGCGCAGGCAGGGACGGGGAGCACACCGAACATCTCGCGCCGCTGCTGGCCGAGTTGCAGAGCGTGGCCCGCGCCCACCCGGGGGCGACATGGTGACCGCCGTGCAGGACGTGCAGCGCGCCTGGCACATCGCCGAACAGGTGCCGGACCCCGAACTGCCCATGCTCACCCTGGCCGACCTCGGCGTCCTGCGCGGGGTCGAGGTCGGCGGGGACGGCACCGTGGTCGCGCGACTGACGCCCACCTACTCGGGCTGCCCCGCGATGGCCGAGATGCGCGCGGACGTGGCGGCACGGCTGCGCGACGCGGGGTACGCGCGCGTGGAGATCCGTACGGTCCTGGACCCGCCGTGGACCAGCGACTGGATCACCCCCGAGGGGCGCCGCAAGCTCACCGAGCACGGCATCGCACCGCCGGGAGCCGCACCCCGGCGCGCCGCCGGTCCGGTGCCCCTCGTCCTGGCCCCCACCCGCCGCACGGTGGCCTGTCCGCGCTGCGGCGCGGCGGACACCGAGGAGACGTCGCGCTTCTCCGCCACGTCCTGCAAGGCGCTCTACCGCTGCCGCGCCTGCCGCGAACCGTTCGAGTACGTCAAGGAGATCTGATGGCAGGCCTGAGGCAAGAGCCGGCGGGGGACACCACGGACCCGGCGGCCCCCGCCCCGACGGCCCCCGCCCCGGTGGTGCCCGCGCGTGTCCGCCGCCGGCCGGCCTTCCACACCCTGCGCGTCGCCGCCGTACAGCCGCTGTGCGACGACGCGGCCGCCGTGAGCTTCGAGATCCCGGCGGAGCTGGCGGGCGAGTTCGCCTTCGCGCCCGGTCAGTCGCTGACGCTGCGGCGCGTGGTCGACGGGCGGGACGAGCGGCGCTCGTACTCGATCTGTTCGCCGGCCGGTTCGGTGCCGCGCATCGGGGTGCGGGTGGTGCCGGGCGGTCTGTTCTCGGCCTGGCTCGTGCGCGAGGTGCGCCCCGGCGACACGGTCGAGGTGATGGCCCCCACCGGCACGTTCACACCCGACCTCGCCGAGCCCGGCCACCATGTGCTGGTCGCGGCCGGTTCCGGTGTCACGCCGATGCTCTCCATCGCCGAGTCGGTCCTGGCCGCCCACCCGCGCTCGACGGTCACCCTCTTCTACGGCAACCGCCGCACGGACACGGTGATGTTCGCCGACGAGCTGGCGGATCTGAAGGACCTGTATCCGGCCCGGTTCCAGCTCGCCCATGTGCTGTCCCGTGAGCCCCGCGAGGCCGAGGTGCTGTCCGGCCGCCTCGACGCGGAGCGGCTCTCGGCGCTGGTCGATTCGCTGGTCGACGTGGGGTCGGCGGACCACTGGTGGCTGTGCGGGCCGCACGGCATGGTCGTCGACGCCCAGCGGGTCCTGACCGGCCTCGGCGTGCCCGGCGACCGTGTCCACCGCGAGTTGTTCTACGCCGACGACGAGCCCGTACGAGAGGTGCGTCACGAGGAGGCGGCCGTCGAGGGGCCCGTCAGCCAGGTCACCGTCACCCTCGACGGCCGCTCCACCACCGCGGCGCTGGTCCGGGACCGGAGCATCCTGGAGGGCGCCCAGCGGAACCGGCCCGACCTGCCCTTCGCCTGCAAGGGTGGCGTCTGCGGCACCTGCCGTGCTCTGATCACCGACGGCAAGGCCGACATGCGCCGCAACTTCGCCCTGGAGGACGCGGAGGTCGACGCGGGCTACGTACTGACCTGCCAGTCGTACCCGGTCTCGGAGACGCTGACCGTGGACTACGACAGCTGAGGCGGCGGGCGTACGGCGGAGGGGCCCTGGGAGGGAGGGGCGCCGGGGGAGTGGCACCGGCGGACATGCACTCGATCTACTCATAAATCGGGGTTATGAGGTCATAGATCCAGCCCGGCTACAGACTTAGGATAGCCTTAGTTTAGGCTCCCGGTGAGTACTCCTGATCACCGCTCGAAGGGAACCTGATCATGCCTCGCCCCCTGCGGGTAGCCATAGTCGGAGCCGGCCCCGCCGGGATCTACGCCGCCGACGCGCTGTTGAAGTCCGCAGTGGCCGCCGAGCCCGGTGTCTCCATCGACCTCTTCGAGCGGATGCCGGCCCCCTTCGGCCTGATCCGTTACGGCGTGGCCCCCGACCACCCGCGCATCAAGGGCATCATCACGGCCCTGCACCAGGTGCTCGACAAGCCGCAGATCCGACTCTTCGGCAACGTCGACTACCCGGGCGACATCAACCTCGACGATCTGCGCGCCTTCTACGACGCGGTGATCTTCTCCACCGGGGCGACCGCCGACCGGCACCTCGACATCCCCGGTATCGGGCTCGACGGCTCGTACGGCGCGGCGGACTTCGTGTCCTGGTACGACGGGCACCCGGACGTGCCGCGGACCTGGCCGCTGGAGGCCGAGAAGGTCGCCGTCCTCGGCGTCGGCAACGTGGCGCTCGACGTGGCCCGCATCCTCGCCAAGACCGCGGAGGAACTGCTCCCCACGGAGATCCCGCCGAACGTCCACGAGGGGCTCAAGGCCAACAAGGCCCTGGAGGTCCACGTCTTCGGCCGCCGCGGTCCCGCGCAGGCGAAGTTCAGCCCGCTGGAGCTGCGGGAGCTGGACCACTCCCCGAACATCGAGGTCATCGTCGACCCCGAGGACATCGACTACGACGACGGCTCGATCGCGACCCGGCGCGGCAACAAGCAGGCCGACATGGTCTCCAAGACGCTGGAGAACTGGGCGATCCGCGACGTCGGCGAGCGGCGGCACAAGCTGTTCCTGCACTTCTTCGAGTCGCCCACCGAGATCCTCGGCGAGGACGGCAAGGTCGTCGGTCTGCGCACCGAGCGCACCGCCCTGGACGGCACCGGCAACGTCAAGGGCACCGGCGAGTTCAAGGACTGGGACCTCGGCGCGGTCTACCGCGCCGTCGGCTACCTCTCCGACAAGCTGCCCAAGCTGCCCTGGGACGTCGAGTCGGGCACCGTTCCGGACAAGGCCGGCCGGGTGATCGAGGAGACCGGCGAGCACCTGACGTCGACGTACGTCACCGGCTGGATCCGGCGCGGTCCGGTGGGCCTCATCGGTCACACCAAGGGTGACGCCAACGAGACGGTCGCCAGCCTGCTCGACGACCACGGGAACGGCCGTCTGCAGACGCCCGCCTCGCCGGAGCCCGAGGCGGTGGACGCGTTCCTCACCGGGCGCAACGTCCGCTTCACCACGTGGGAGGGCTGGTACCGCCTGGACGCCGCCGAGAAGGCGCTGGGCGAGCCCCAGGGCCGCGAGCGGGTGAAGCTCGTGGAGCGCGAGGACATGCTCGGCGCCAGCGGGGCGTAGCCCCCGCGGGAGGCGTACGAGCAACGAGTCGACGGGAGTGGCCCCAGCTGTGACAGCTGGGGCCACTCCCGTTTTCGCGTCCCCTTCCCGTCTGTTTTCCGTCCGCACGGCTTGCAATGTGAAACCGATCGGTTTACCTTCATGGGGAAGGGAAACCGATCGGTTTCCGTGTGGTGGGTCCGCTGAGGTTCGGAGAGAGTCATGACCGCAATCGAGGGTTCCGTCGTCCTGGTCACCGGCGGCGGCAGGGGAATCGGCAAGGCGCTGGTGGAAGGCCTCTTCGAGCGGGGCGCGAAGAAGGTGTACGCCACCGCCCGCGACCCGCGGACCGTCAAGGACACCCGTGCCGTACCGCTGGCCCTGGAGGTCACCGACCCCGCGTCCGTCGCGGCCGCCGCGGAACAGGCCGGTGACATCACCGTCCTGATCAACAACGCGGGTGTCTCCATGAAGACGTCGTTCCTGGACTCGCCGGTCGACGACGTGCGCAAGGACTTCGAGACGAACTTCTACGGGCCGCTGCTCACCGCTCGCGCGTTCGTCCCCGTGATCGAGCGCAACGGCGGCGGCCACATCCTGAACGTCCACTCCGTGCTGTCGTGGATCGGCCTGGCCGGCTCCTACAGCGCGTCCAAGGCGGCGCTCTGGTCCCAGACCAACTCCCTGCGGCTCGACCTCGCCCCGCGCGGGATCAGTGTCACCGGGCTGCACGTCGGTTACGTCGACACCGACATGACCGCGGCGATCGACGCGCCCAAGTCCTCGCCCGTGGACGTGGCGGCGCAGGCGCTCGACGGCATCGAGAGCGGCGCCTTCGAGGTGCTCGCCGACGATCTGACCCGCCAGGTCAAGTCCGGCCTGTCGGCCGACCTTTCGGTCCTGTACCCGCAGCTGGTCGCCTGACCGGCAGCCGGCAGCCGGCAGCCGGCATCCGGCATCCGGCAGACACGGTAGACCGATCGGTTTCTGCCGACCGAGCGACGGAGGTAGCCTCGCCCCATGGCCACCACCACGGACAAGACATCCACGAGGGACCGGCTGCTCGACGCGGCCACGGAGCTCTTCTACCGCGACGGCGTCTCCCTCGGCGTCGAGGCGCTGTGCCGGGCCGCCGGGGTGTCCAAGCGCTCCATGTACCAGCTCTTCGCGAGCAAGGACGAGGTCCTCGCGGCGAGCCTGGAGCGGCGCGCACCGGAGTACGGGCGCATGCTGCACCTCGGGCCCGAGGACCCGCGGTCGCCGCGGGAGCGGATCCTGTACGTCTTCGAGCAGTTGGAGCGGGTGGCTGCGCAGGACGACTACCGGGGATGCCCGTATCTGTCGGCGCTGGTCGAGCTCAAGGACCCCGGGCATCCGGCGAGCGTCGTGGCCCTGCGGGTCAAGGGCGCCCTGGTCGAGGCGTTTCGCGTGGACGCGGAGCGGGGTGGTGCGCGTGATCCCGAGCTGCTGGCCCGCCAGCTCACGCTGATCTTCGACGGGGCGAGTGCGCGGGCGGGGGCGAAAGCGGAGACGCTTTCAGGGCTGACGACCACTACGGCGGCGGCGCTGCTGGACGCGGCGGGGGTGAGCTAGCAGCTCGGGTGCGGGCCCGGTGGGGGCGGGCCGCGCAGTTCCCCGCGCCCCTAAAAACGGGGCTGCGCCCCAGTTTTTCCGCCCCGCAGGTCCCGCAGGCCCCGCAGGCCCCGCAGGCTGCTTGGGGGCGCGGGGAACGGCGCAGTCTTTTGTCTTTAGGGGCGCGGGGAACTGCGCGCTCAGCCCCCACCGGGCCCGCAGCCGAACGCCAGCCGCCCCTCTTGGGGGCGCGGGGAACTGCGCAGACCGCTCACACGGGGGACCCCCCGAGCCACTCGTACGCCACCCGCGCCGTGAACTCCCCCTGCCCGCCCCGGAAAACCAACCCCGCCGCCGCGAACGCGGGATCCCCGGCCCGCGTCACGACGTACGGCACGGCAATGCACCGCATCCCAGCCGCCCCCGCCGCCAGAACCCCCGGCACCGCGTCCTCCACCACCACACAGCGCCCCGGTGCGACCCCCAGCCGCCGCGCGGCCTCAAGGAAGACGTCCGGCGCGGGCTTGCCGTGGGCGACCTCCTCCGCCGACACGACGACCCGCAGGCGCTCGTCCAGACCCGTACCCGCGAGGATCGCCTCGATGGCAGGCCGCGACGATCCCGAGGCCACCGCCAGCGGAACCCCGTCACCGGCCAGCAGTTCCACGAACGCGCGCATCTGCGGGTAGACCGGAGTCGACGCACGGGCCAGCTCCAGATACCGCCGGTTCTTGTCGGCGAGCAGTGCGTCGGCCGAGGCGTCGAGCCCGTACCGCTCCTTCCAGAGAGCGATGGTCTCCTGCGTGCTGATACCGACGTACCGCTCGTGGTCGGCCCAGGTGAAGTCCGTGACGCCCTGCTCGGCGAGCGTCCGCCGGCCCGCCTCGTAGTAGTTCGGCTCGCTGTCCACGAGGGTGCCGTCGAGATCGAAGATGACCGAGATGCCGTCGAGATCGTTCATGCGGTCCAGGATGCCAACGATCAGTTCCGGGCCGTACGGCCGATCGACTCGACGAGCGGCAGCACCCGCTGCGGCACCCGTTCCCGCAGTGCCACCTCCGTCCGCGTACGAACGACCCCCGGCAGACTGATCAGCGCCTGGATCACGTCTTCGAGGTGGCCGTTGTCCCGCGCCACGACCCGCGTCAGCAGATCCCCGCCACCGGTGATCGAGAACGCCTCGATGATCTCCGGCACGGCGGCCAGCGCGTCCCCCACGTCGTCGAGATGCCCCTGCGTGACCTCGATGTGCACGAACGCGAGCACCGGGTGGCCGAGCGCGGCGGGGGAGAGCGAGGGGGCCGACCCGGTGATCACACCGTCCCGCTCCAGCCGGTCGAGCCGCGCCTGCAGCGTGCCGCGGGCCACCCCGAGGACGCGGGCGTACTCCCGCACGCTGGTGCGCGGCTGCTCCAGGAGCAGCCGGAGGATTCGGGTGTCGAGCTCGTCCACGGCCATGGTCCGTTGGTCTCCCTGCGGTCCTGAGTGATCGTTCCCGACTGTACCAATGGCCCAGTGGGTCGGAAGCCTGTTGAGCCATTGCCCCTCTGCTGCTTAACGTGGCCGTATCGATGGCGTCGTGAAGCGCCGGACGGCAAGGAAGCCGGACCGGACGCACGACGCCATTCCCATGCTGTGGGCCGCGTCCGCGGGACCGCATGCGCAAGGTGTCGTCGACGCGAAACGGGGGCGGGCAGCCGACGGTGAAGAAGATGTTCATGGCACCGGACCCGGGCCTGGTACGGCTGCGGCTCTCGCTGCGCGCGGTGCTCGGCATCGGTCTCGCGGTGGCCCTGTCGGAGCTGGCCGGGCTCTCCCTGCCCGCCTCGATCACCGGCGGCCTCACCGCGCTGCTGGCGCTGTTCACGGTCGGCGACGCGACCGTGCGGGGCCAGGCGGTCACCACCGCCCTGCTGCCCGCCGTCGGCTTCCCCGTACTCGCCCTCGCGGCCGTCCTGCACGCGGTACCGACCGCTCGCGACGCCGTCTGGCTGGCCGTGGTCCTCGGCGGGGTGTACGCCCGCCGCTGGGGCCCGCGCGGTCACGCGCTCGGCATCTTCGCGTTCATGACCTTCTTCATCACCCAGTTCCTGCACGCGGTTCCGGCCCAGCTTCCCCAGCTGTACGCCGCGATGACCCTGTCCCTGGCCGCGTCCTCGGCGGTGCGGTTCGGCGTGTGGTGCATCGAGCGGCGCACGCCGGCCCCGGTCGTGCCCGCGCCGCCCACCGGCCGCGGCCTCGCCCGGCCGACCACCCGGCAGGCCTTCCAGGCGACGGCCGCCTGCGCGTTCGCGATCGCCGCGGGCCAGGTCCTGTCGCACGAGCGCTGGTACTGGGCCGTCGGCACCGCCTGGTGGATCTTCGTCAACACGTCCTCGCGGGGCGAGACCCTGGTCCGGGGTTTTCGGAGGGTCCTGGGCACGGTCATCGGTATCGCCGTCGGCCTGGTCATCGCCGTTCCGCTGGACGGAGCCGTCGCTCCCACCGCGGGGCTCGTCGCGGTCTGCGTGTTCGGCATCTTCTACGCGGCCGCGGTGTCCTACACGTGGATGATGCTGGCGGTGACCGTGATGGCGGGCCTGCTGTACGGGCTGCTGGGGGTGCTCGACCCGGGGCTGCTCCTGCTGCGGGTGCTGGAGACGGGCGCGGGGGCGCTCGGCGCGGCGCTCGCCGTCCTGCTGGTGCTGCCGGTCACCACGCACGCCACCACCGACGCGTGGATCGAGCGCGCGCTGCACTGCGTCCATGCCTGCACCTCCGAGGCCGCCGCCCGGCTGGCCGGGTCACCGGCCGCCGACCCGGCCCGGTACGTCGCCGAGCTGGAACTGCTGCTGGGCCGGGTGCGGCTCTCGCTGGCCCCGCTGGTCCATCCGCTCGCCCCGCTGCGGGCCCGCAGGACGAGGGCCCGCCAGGTCGTCGAACTGCTGGACCGGTGCGCCCAGGAGGTCCGCGGCCTGGCGTCGATCGCGGCCGATCCCGATGCCTCCCACGACGAGCGGCTCGCCGCCGCGTGCCGGCGGGTGGAAGCGGCGGTGGAGGCCCTGACCGGGCCCGCCGCGGCACGCGGTGGGATCGACGTGCCCGCACCCGCGGCGCACCCCGCCGGCGGTGAGCAGGCGCTGACGCATCTGCACGGTCTGGAACAGGCGCTGAAGGCACTCGCCGTCCCCTTGCGCAGCCACCCGGTCAGCCTCGCCTGACACCGCCCCGGCTCCGCACGGGCCCCGTACTCCTTCAGGCGCAGTCGGTGTCGACGACCGCGGAACGGGTCGACACCGGGCCCCGCTCGACGGGCAGGGACGCATCGCGTGCCCAGGCCGACCAGGAGTCCACGAACAGGCCTACCTGCTGGCCGAGCAGGGCTCCGGCGAACACCAGCAGCGCGCTGGACACCCCGCCGCCGCAGTAGGCGCCGACCTCATGGCTGCCGATCGCCCGCCGGGACAGGAACCATCTCCGCAGATCGGTGGGCGACCTGAGCAGCCCTTCGGGGGTCATCAGTTCGGCGGAGTGGGCGTGGATCGCGTGCGGGACATGACCGGTCCTGGGATCGTCCAGCGTCCCGTTGTACGCGCTCATGGGCCGCGAGTCGAGCAGTGTGCCGTAGGCCGCGACCTCAAGGACGTCCGCGATGCCGAGCACCCGTCGGCCACCGCCCTCGGACCAGGACGAGGGCGCGGGCGAGGGCGCGTGCGCCGGGGCGGCCGGCCGCCGCTCCCGGGCGGGGCCCGTCGGGCCGCCCGCACGGGCCCAGGCCGGCAGGCCGCCGTCCAGGACGCGCACCGAACGGAAGCCCGCCCAGGTGAGGACGAACCACGCGCGCGCGGCGGACGACAGCTCCTCGACGCGGCGGGTGTAGACGACGAGGTGGTCGTCGGGCCCGACACCGTGCGCCAGCAGGGTGGCACGCACGTCACCCGGCTCCGGCAGCGGAAGATGGCCGCTGCGGGCCGTCGGCCGGCCGGCGAAGTCGGACGTGACCGAGGCCGGGATCGCGCCGGGAACGCTTCCCCGGATCGGGTCCGGGCCCGGTGCCATCACCCGCCAGGGCGCGACCTCGACGAACACCGACCGTGCGTGGTGGGCGGCCGCCGTCCGCGCGTCCACCAGGTGGGCGGATCCGGCCGCCGTCATCCCGGGGACCCCGAGGTGTGCGGGACGAACACCACCGGAAGGCTGTCCTTGAGGGCGTTGTAGATGCGGCACCGCTTCTTGTACTCGGCGACCAGTTCGTCGGCCGTCACATGGTCGACGCCGTCGATGAAGCACTCCATGATGAGCGTGCCGAGGTAGTCCCCCTCGACCCTGCGCTCGATGCGGGCGAAGATCTCGACCCGGCGCTCCGGCTGTCCGCCCTCGACGAAGTCGTGCCGGAACGCGTTGAGCGCACAGGAGACGAGGGAGGCGACGAGCAGGTCGAGGGAACTGGCCTCCTCGCCGCGCCCGCCGCTGCGTACCGATCCGTCCGACGCGATCTCGAATCCGGGCCCGGCGATGGCGTAACGGCCGCGGACCTCGGTGGTCCGCCCGTGCAGGTTGCTGACCACGGTCATTCTGTCGCTCACCGCAGGAAGTCTAGGCACGGGGTGCGTGACGGACCGTGGAGTCCGGGATCTGGACACCGTTCGTCGTGGCCACCCGGAGCTGGTCGGCCAGCAGCGAGACGACCCGGGTCAGGGAGCGGTTGTCCTCCTGGAGGACGGCGATCCGATGCTCCAGTTCCTCGATCCTGGCGTGCAGTTCGCGCTGGCCCGTCGTCCTGCGCTCCTGGCGGCCGACGGTCGCGGCGCGCGGTTCCCAGCCGTCTCCGTGACCGTCGGCGAAGACGGCGGGGGCGACGGAGCCGGGGACCGGGTCGTAGTCGTAACTGCCGTCGTCGTAGCGGGTGAGCCACTTGCGCAGGGACTGCGGGCCGACCTCGAACTCCTCGGCGACCTCCCGGACGATCGAGCGGTTCTCGGGCTCTTCGAGCCGCCTCTGCCGGACCCGTTCGACCGCCAGACGGCGGACCTCGTCGCTGTACTTCTTGTCGAACACCATGCCGGTTTCCCCGTTCAGGAGACTGCAACACTGTCGTCACGATACTTAGCGCGCACCCGTGTAAACATATCGGCTACGAGGCAGCAGTATCCAGCTGTGAGCGCGTCGTATCTTCAACCGGCCTTGATACGGGAAGTTTTATGTATCACTGCCGCACCTTCGCCTGAGGCAAGTGCAACTACGTGGCGCCGACCGGTCATTGACGACAGCGCGGGCGCCACCGCTCGCCCCTGAGCCGATCGAGAGGAAACCACAAGTCGTGTTCAGTTCACGTCCGCGGCACTGGCTTACCGCAGTGGGCGCCGCGCTGGCGCTTCTCGCCACCGCCGCCTGCTCGGGCAGCGGCAGCGGGGGGCAGAGCGGGGCAGGGGCCGATGTGGCCAAGAAGGACCGCTACGGAGGCACGCTCAACATCGGCCTCAGCGCCGATCCCGGCGGGGTCGACGCCGCCGTCGTCAACCAGGTCTGGCGCACGGTGGCCCGCGCACTCGCCGACTCGCTCGTCTTCTACAACCCCGAGACCAAGAAGGTCGAACCGTGGCTCGCCACGAGCTGGACGGTCAGCAAGGACGCGCGGACCTATGCGTTCGAACTGCGTGACGACGTCACCTTCCACGACGGCACCAAACTCACCGCGAAGGTCGTCAAGGCCAACCTGGAGAGCCTGAACCGGCCCGGCATCCACTCCAGCGCCAAGACCATCGTGCAGGGCATCAGCAAGATCACCACACCCTCCGAGCACAAGATCACCGTTGAGTTCGCGGAGCCGAACGCCGCCTTCCTGACGTCCCTCTCGCGCGCGTACGTCGGCATCGTCTCGCAGAAGACGGCCGAACTGCCCGTCGAGAAGCGGCAGAAGTGGCTGGACGGATCGGGCCCCTTCTACCTGGAGGAGTACACCCCGAACCAGCGCATCGTGCTGAAGAAGCGCAAGGACTACGACTGGGCGCCGAAGTACTTCGAGCACCAGGGGTCGGCCTATCTCGACGAGGTCGTCTACAAGATCATCCCCGAGGACTCGGTGCGCAACGGCGCGGTCATCGGCGACGACGAACTCCAGTTCATCTACTGGGTGAACGCCAAGTACGTCACCCAGCTGAAGAGCGCCGGGCTGACGATCTCCAAGACGCTCAACCCCGCGACCGGACTCGAACTGCCGCTGAACACCTCCTCCAGGTTCCTCAAGGACGTACGGGTCCGCCAGGCGCTCCAGATCGGCGTGGACCGCGAGCAGTTCGTCAAGATCGCCTCGGGCGGCGTGGACCAGCCCGCGACCGGCCCGCTGAGCAAGGACAACCCCTACTACTCCGACCAGAGCAAGCTCCTGAAGTACGACGCCAAGAAGGCCAAGTCGCTGCTGGAGCAGGCCGGCTGGACCAGGACCGGCTCCGACGGCATCCGCCGCAACGCCGACGGCGAACGGCTGTCGCTGCGCGCCCCGCGGGACGACGCGAGCCTCCAGGTCCTCCAGGACCAGTGGAAGAAGCTCGGCATCGAACTCGTCCTCGACCCACCGCTGGCCGCCGAGGCCAACGAGGCACTGCTCAGCGGCAAGTACGACGTCGCCTACTGGTACGCCTCCTCGCCCGACCCCGACGTCCTGCGCGCCAACTACGGCACGACGGACGGCTCCGACCGGAGCTTCGTCGCGGACGACGACAAGACCGGCAAGGAACTCGACAAGCTCCTCCAGGAGCAGAACCAGACCATCGACAAGGACGAGCGGCAGGCACTGGTCGACCAGGCGTCCCGCATCCTCGTCGACCAGGCGTACGAGGTACCGGTCTCCAACGACGTCGACATCTGGGCCCACTCGCCCCGGCTGCACGACATCACGCCGGTCGGGCTCGACCAGTACCTGATCAACGCGTGGCTGGCGAAGAAGTAGACGATGGCACGATACGGTCTTCGGCTCCTCTACGGCGTCATCGTGGTCTGGGGTGCTTTCACCGGGGCGTTCTTCCTGCTGTACATCGTCCCCGGTGACGCGGCGGGCGGACTCACGGCGGGCGCCGACGGCGCCGACGTGGAACAGCTCCTGGCCGAGCAGCGCGAGTTGCTCGGCCTGGACCGCCCCGTGCTGGTCCAGTACTGGGACGCGCTGACCGGAGCCCTCCAGGGGGACTTCGGCCAGAGCGTCTACCAGCGCCGCCCGGCGGTGGAGGTGTACTTCGAGTCCTTCCCCGAGACGCTCAAGCTGGCGTTCCTCGGGCTGCTCCTCGCGGTCGTGCTCGGCGTGACGCTGTCGGTGCTCATCGAGCTGACCGACTGGAAGTGGGCGCGCGAGCTGCTCATCTCGCTGCCGCCGGTCGCGGTGTCGCTGCCCCCCTTCCTGGTGGGCCTCGTGCTGCTGCAGGTGTTCGCCTTCCAACTGCACTGGATCAAAGCGGTCGGTGACCAGAGCTTCCTTGGACTGCTCATCGCCTCGGTGGCCCTCGCGGTCGCCGGCGGCGGCAGCATCTCCCAACTCCTCACCGCCAACCTTCGCGGCGCGCTGACCTCGCCCTACATCGAGACGGCCCGCAACTGGGGGCTCAGCCGGTTCGACATCGTCGTGCGGCACGCCCTGCGCAACGCCGCGCTGCCGGTGGTCACCTCGCTGGGCACCACCGTCGGCGTGATGGTCGGCGGGACGGTCCTGACGGAGACGGTGTTCTCCCGGCTCGGCGTGGGACGGCTGGTGGTCGACGCCGTGGACGGCCGTGACATGCCCGTCGTCCTGGTCGCGGTCACGATGAGCGCGGTGATCTTCGTCGTGGTGAACCTCGCCGTCGACGCGGTCTACCCGCTGCTCGACAAGCGGATCTCGTGGGACGGATGACATGACGACACTCGAAGCCAAGGAAGCGGCGGCGCCCACGGCGGTGCCCGGGCGGCGTCCGCGGCTGCCCGGGAACGCCGGCCGCCGGCTGGCCGCGCTGCTGCGCTCACCCGGACTCCTCGTCGCGTACCTGTGGATCGCCGTGGTCCTGCTCGCCGCGATCCACCCCGGCCTGTTCGCCTCCGGCGACCCGCTGCGGCAGGACGGCTCGCAGATGCTGCTCGCGCCGGGCGCCGACCATCTCTTCGGCACCGACGACTTCGGCCGCGACCAGTTCACCCGCACGGTGTGGGGCACCCGGCTGTCGCTCCAGGCGGCGGTCGTCGCGGTCGCCATCGGTCTGGTGAGCGGCTCGCTGATCGGTCTCGTCGCGGGCGCGCTGCGCGGCAGGACCGACAGCGTCCTGATGCGGATCGTCGACATCATGCTGGCGGTGCCGAGCCTGATCGTCTCCCTCGCGATCATCTCCGCGCTGGGCCGCGGGACGCTCAACATCGCGGTGGCCATCGGCATCAACAGCACGGCCGGCTTCGCCCGGCTGATGCGGTCCGAGGTGCTGAAGGTCGGCAACGCCAAGTACGTCGAGGCCTCGGTCTTCGCCGGGCACGGCTATGTCCGCCGCCTGTTCAAGCACGTCGTGCCCAACGCGTCCCGGTCCGTGCTGGCCGCGGCGACCATGGACATCGGCACGGCGATCCTGACCGTCGCCGCGCTGAGCTTCCTGGGACTCGGCGCGCCCCCGCCGACACCCGAGTGGGGCCTCCTGGTGGCCGAGGGACGCACCTTCATCGGCGTCCAGTGGTGGCTGAGCCTGCTGCCCGGCCTGGTCGTCGTACTCACCGTTCTCGCGGTCTACCGCATCGGCAGGTCGTTCAACCGAGGGAGGACCCGTGTCGTCGCCTGAACAGGTGCCGTCGACCGTGGAGGAGGACGCGCCGTTGTTGCGACTGCGGGACGTGAGCGCCGAGTTCACCGTCCCCGGCCGCGCCGCCGTACCCGTGCTGGACGGCGTGAGCCTGGACGTCGCGGCCGGCTCGATCCGGGCCGTCGTCGGCGAGTCCGGTTCGGGGAAGTCCACCCTGGGCCGGATCGTCACCGGCACCCTCGCCGAGAACGGCCGGGTCACCGCGGGCGAGGTCGTCCTCGGCGGCCGTACCCTCACCGGACTGTCCGAACGGCGCTACCGGGCCGTGCGCGGCAAGGAGATCGGCTACATACCCCAGGACGCGCTCCTGGGCCTCAACCCCCTGCTGCCGGTCGGCGTCCAGGCCGGGGAACCGCTGCGCGCCCACGGCCTGGGCTCCCGCACGGAGCGCCGCGAACGGGTCATCGACCTGTTCGCGAAGGTCGGACTGCGCGACCCCGCACGGTTGTACGGCCGCTATCCGCACGAGCTGTCCGGCGGAATGTGCCAGCGGGTGCTGATCGCCGCCGCGATGAGCACCAGGCCCCGGCTCCTGATCGCCGACGAGCCCACGACCGCCCTCGACGTCACGGTGCAGCGGACCATCCTCGACCTCCTGTCGAGCCTGGTGGAGAGCGACGGTCTCGGAATCCTGCTCATCACCCACGACCTGGGGGTCGCCGCGGAGCGGGCCGACGACATCGCCGTCGTCAAGGACGGACGGATCGTGCGCGGCGGGCGCACCGACGAGGTCGTCGCCGATCCCGCGGACGCCTACACCGAGGACCTGCTGCGGTCCTCCTCGCTCGGCTTCTCGGGCCGGCAGGCCGCGACCGCCCGGCTGGAGTACGCCCGTACCGTGCCCGCGGACTCCCCGGTCGTCGTCGAGGCCGAGGGCGTCGGCAGGACCTTCACCTCCCGCCGCGGCGCGGAGCCCGTCACCGCGGTGGCCGACGCCTCGTTCCGGGTGCGCAGGGGGACCACGCTGGGCATCGTCGGCGAATCGGGATCGGGCAAGACCACCCTCGTACGCATCCTCGCCGGCCTCACCCCGGCGGACACCGGCACGGTCGCCATCGACGGCGAACCGGTCGTCCACCACCGCCGGGGCACCGGACAGGCCGGCCTCTACCGCAAGGTGCAGATGGTCTACCAGGACCCCTTCGCCTCCCTCAACCCGCGCTCCACGGTCCGCGCGATCCTCGACGAACCCCTGCGGGGCCACAAGTACGGGACGGCGCAGGAACGCGCGCGCAGGATCACCGAACTGCTGGAGGTGACCGGCCTGCCCGCCGAGCTGGCCGACCGGTACACCGCCGAACTCTCCGGCGGCCAGCGGCAGCGGGTGGCCATCGCCCGCGCCCTGGCACCACGGCCCGACGTCGTCGTCCTGGACGAACCGGTCTCCGCCCTCGACGTGACCGTGCAGCGCCAGATCATCGGCCTGCTCGACTCGCTCCAGCGCGAACTGGGCCTGACCTACGTCTTCATCTCGCACGACCTGGGCGTCATCGCCGAGGTCTCCGACGAGATCGTCGTCCTGCAGCACGGACACATCGTCGAGCGCGGCCCGGCCCTCGGCGTCCTCACCGAGCCGCGGACCGACTACGTCAAGGAACTGCTGGCGTCGATCCCCGGTGCCGCCGCGCCCGGCCCGGCCGCCGGCGCGGGATCCGACCCGGCCGTCCTCGTGGGACCCGGCGGATCCGCGACAGAAAGGAACACCTGATGCCCGAGCGGCAACTGCACCTGGGCTACATGCACTGGCTCAACGGCACGCACTGGGGCGGCTGGCGCCACCCGGACGCGCCCACGGCCCAGGCCTTCGAGCTGGAGTACGCGACCAGGGCGCTGCGGATCGTCGAGGACGCGAAGTTCGACTTCTTCTTCCTCGGGGACACCCTCCCGGGCGACATCGTGGGCGAGCAGTGGGTCACCACCCACAACACCGGCCGCCTCGAACCCTTCACCCTGGCCTCCCAACTCGCCCTGAACTCCTCGAAGATCGGGCTTGTCGTGACGGCGCACCCGACGTTCTACGAGCCGTACATCCTGGCCAGACTGACCGCGTCCCTCGACCACCTCAGCGGCGGACGGCTGGCATGGAACGTCGTGCTGGGCGCCTCCGACCTGGCCGCCCGCAACTTCAGCCTCCCCGACCTGGGCGGCGCCCACCGCTACGAGCGCGCCGACGAGTTCATCCACGTCGTCCGGCGGCTGTGGGACAGCATCGAGGACGGCGCCTACCTCCAGGACAAGAGGACCGGGCGCTACATCGACGAGACGAAGGTCCACCGGCTCGACTGGCAGGGCAGACACTTCCAGGTCGCCGGCACCCTGCCGCTGGAGCGCCCGCCGCAGGGCCACGTACCGCTGCTGTACGCCGGTGCCTCCGAGCTCTCCCGCGAGCTGACCGCGAAGTACGCCGACGTCAACTTCACCGGTCCGGCGACACCGGAGGACTCGATCGCGTTCAACACCGATGTACGCCGCCGCGCCGAACGCCTGCGCGGACGGGTGGACCCGATCTTCTTCCTGCCGGGCATCACGCCCCTGGTCGCCGACACCCGGGCCCGGGCGGTCGAGCTGTACGAGGAACTGAACGAGCTGCTGCCTTTCGACGACGACATCGTCGAGGGCGACCAGGACGAGTCGTACTGGTCGGGGCCGGACTGGGCCCGGATCAAGGCCTCCCGGTTCCCGCTGCCCAAGGGCGTCCGCAGCGTCCGCTCGCTGTCGGAGCGCGTCGGCGCCGACCTGCGCCCCCTGGGCGTCGACGGCACCGTCAAGCCGGACACCGCCGACCGGTTCAACGATTACGGCCGCACCCTGCTGACCGCGCTGGCCCAGCGCACCGGCCGCACCGTGGACAACGGCGGCGTACGGGTCAGGGACGTCCTCGGCGCTTCGATCGCCGGGAACTTCCCCCTGGTGATCGGCACGGCCGAGCACGTCGCCGACACCCTGATCGACTGGTTCGACCGCGGCGCCGCCGAAGGGTTCAACGTGAGCGTGCCCCATCTGTGGGAGCCGCTGGAGCGCTTCGCGAACGAGGTGGTCCCCATCCTCCAGGAACGCGGCGTGTACCGCGCCGAGTACACGACGGACACCTTCCGGGGCCACTTCGGCCTGGACACACCCCCCAACAGCTTCGCCGCCCCCGACCCGGAGGAACGATCCGCATGAGCACCCGACGCAAGCTCCGGCTGGGCCTGGCCGCCTACGGCACCGGCTGGGACCTGGACGCCTGGCGGCTGCCGGAGGCCACCAACGCCGGCCTGCGCGACCCCAGCGTCATCCTCGACATCGCCAGGACCGCCGAGCGCGGCACCCTGGACTACGTCTTCGCCGGCAGCGCGCTGGGCAGCGAACCCGACCGCCTCAACCGGATCTTCCGCTGGGACAACTTCGTGTACGCCGGACACGCCGCGGCGATCACGAAGAACCTCGGGTTCGTCATGTCGGTCAACTCCTCCTTCGAGCACCCCTACGGCGTCGCACGGCAGGTGGCGACACTGGACAACTTCAACCAGGGGCGCACCGCGCTGAACGTCGTCTTCGGCATCGACCGCGACGGCGACCCGGTCGGCAACTACGGCAAGAACCCGGTGCCGACCGAGGAGACGAAGTACACGCGCGCCCGGGAGTTCACCGAGGTCGTCAACCGGCTGCTGTACGACAGCTGGGACGACGACCTCCTGCTCGACGACAAGCGCGGCGGCGCACTGGTGAAGCCGGGGTCCTGGCATCAACTCGACCATCACGGCGAGCACTTCGACGTCCGCGGACCGCTGAACGTACCGCCGCCGGTGCAGTCCCACATCCCCGTCGTCCAGGTCGGCCTCTCCGAGGAGTCCCTGCGGTACGGGGCCGACTTCGGGCAGGTGCGCTTCTCGCCGTACTTCGGCATCAGCCGCGGCAAGGAGGAGTACCGCAGGCTCAAGGAGCGCGTCGCGGCCAACGGGCGCGACCCGGAGAAGTTCAAGATCATTCCAGGGATCACCTTCTACCTCGGCGGCACCGCCCGGGAAGCGCGCGCGAAGTTCAACGAGATCAACACCCTGGAGCTGACGGAGGCCGTGCCGGCGGCCTTCTCCGAGGCCCTCGGCATCGACCTGTCGAGGGTCCGCGACAGCGAGCGCGTCCTCGACGTCGTCGACATCGAAACCCTCGCCGACGACGCGCTCAGGCCGCTGCTCAGCGACCGGGCGCGCGACACCAAGGACGACCGGGAACTGCTGCGGCAGATCCTCGCCACGCAGATCGGCGAGGACGCCACCCTGCGCGAGCTGTACCACTACGTCCAGCGCGCCCGGCACGCCCAGCAGCCGGCCGTCGTCGGCGACGCCAAGGCCATCGCCGACTGGCTGGAGGAGAACCTGGAGGAGGAGGTGCTCGACGGCGTCCAGCTGTTCCCCCCGTACCACCGCGGACCGGCCGACCTCTTCGTCGACCTCGTCGTCCCGGAACTGCGGCGCCGCGGCATCTTCCGCACCGAGTACGAGGCCTCCACGCTCCAGGGCCTGCTGGACACCGACGACACCTACTGATGACGCCCACTGGCAGCGCCCACTAGCGCCCACTGAGGAGAGAGGCCAACCGTGCCCCCCGCACTTCCACTCCCCGACGGACACCGCCGGCTCGGCTCGTCGGGTCTCGTCCTGTCCGAGATCGGCATCGGCGCCAGCACCTTCGGCCGGTCGGGCATGCGCGCGACCGGCCAGGAGGCGGTCACCGCGATCGTCGACCGCGCCGTCGACCTCGGCATCACGTACTTCGACCTCGCCGAGGGCTACGGCGACCGGCCCGGCCAGAGCGAGGAACTGTTCGCCGCCGCACTCGGCGACCGCCGCGAACAGGTCGTCATCGGCACCAAGTTCGGCCTGAACCTCAAGACCGAGCGCGGTGCCGCCTACAGCCGTCCCGGCTCCCGCAAGTACATCGTCGCCGCGGTCGAGGAGTCGCTGCGCCGACTGCGTACCGACTACATCGACCTGTACCAGATTCACTTCCCGGACCCCCTCACACCGATCGACGAGACCCTGTCGGCACTCGACACGCTGGTGCGATCGGGAAAGGTACGGTACGTCGGCGCGTCGAATTTCAAGGCTTGGCAGATCGTCGACGCGGAACACACCGCCCGAGCGCAAGGCCTCACCCGGTTCGTCTCGTCGACCGACGAATACAGTCTCCTGTGGCGGAAACCGGAGGAGGAACTGATTCCGGCGCTCGGTCACCACGGTCTCGGATTCATTCCGTATTTCCCGCTGCAGAACGGACTGCTCACCGGAAAGTATTCGGCGGGAAACGCTCCGGAGAATGCGAAGATAACCAACCTGAAACGCTATCTGCTGCGTTCGGCGCCGTGGGCCGCACTGGCGAGGTTCGAGCAGTTCGCGCGCGACCGGGACATCACCCCGAGCGCGGCGGCGCTCGGCTGGCTGCTGGCCCAGCCGACGGTCACCAGCGTGATCGCGGGGGTGACCGTGCCCGAGCAGCTCGACGAGAACGTGCGTGCCCCCCGGTGGGTCCCGACGGCCGACGAGGAGGCCGAGCTGCGCGGTCTGTTCACCGGCGACCTCTCGGGCGGCCCCGGTGTGGTCGACCGCGGGTGAGCCGCCCGGCGTTCCAGGGGTGCGGTGGGCCGCGACGCCCGGTCGCCGGAACGCCCGTGGGGCCGGGGGCGTCGCGCCCCCGGCCCTCCCGTCGTCACCGCGCCGCGGGCGGCCGGGCTCCGGGGTCGGTGCCGGTCGTGGTCGGCCGCGCGGGATCCGTGATCCAGGCGGACCACGAGCCCGGGTACAGAGCCGCCTCCACCCCCAGGGAAGCCAGCGCCAGCACCGTCGTCGTCGCCGACACCCCACCGCCGCAGTACGCGCCGACCGCGCGTCCGTCCAGGTGGTCGGCGTACAGGGCCCGCAACTCCGCGGCCCCGCGCAGCCGGCCCCCGGAGAAGTTGTCCGAGCCGGGGACGCTGTACGCGCCCGGAATGTGGCCCGTACCCGTCCGCCGCGGATCCCCGGCGTACGCCTCCGGGGAGCGCGCGTCGACGAGGTGCCCCGCGGTGGCGAGCCGTCCGGCGTCCTCCGCGGTCAGGACGGGGAGCGAACCGGGCCGCACGACGGCCGTGCCCGCGGCCGGCGGCGGCACGGCGGTGTCGAGCGGGCCGCCGAACGCCTGCCAGGCGGCGAGGCCGCCGTCCAGACACCGCGTGTCCGCCACCCCGGCCCAGCGGAGTATCCACCAGGCCCGGGCGGCCACGGCGGGATTGCCCCGGGTGTGGACGACGACCGTGCCGCCGTCGTCCACACCCCAGTCGCGCAGCCGCCCCTGCAGGTCGCCCACCTCCGGGAGCGGTCCTTGACCGGAACTCCCGGTGGGCGTTCCGACCAGGTCCGCCTCGAACTCCACATAGTGCGCACCGGGAATGTGCCCCGTCGCGTAGGAATGCCGAGGATCGACACCGTCCCCGTTCTTTCTTCCCACTTCGAGGACGACGGGCGGCGTGCTGATCGACGTGCTGCCGGACAGCACGGCACCGAGTTCACTCGCCGAAATGATGACGTTCCTGGCGGAGGCCGGGCACATTACTTCTCCTCTTCGCTCGCTTTTTCCATGAAGATACATCGCGAGAGGCTTTGTTCTATATATTTTTTATTACACCCTGACGAAATTGCCCATCAGTGCATCACGACCGTGAAGGAAAACTCCGGATGTCAGCCCTCGTCCCCTCCGGCAGCCCGTACCGGGCAGCACCCGACCGTTACGACCACCTCGCATACCGCCGCGCCGGGACCTCGGGTCTCGACCTGCCCGCCTTCTCCTTCGGGCTGTGGCAGAAGTTCGGCACCGACTACCCCTACGAGACACAGCGCGACATCGTGCTGCGCGCCTTCGACCTGGGGATCACCCACTTCGACAACGCCAACCGCTACGGCCCGCCGCACCGTGCCGCCGAGAAGTTCTTCGGACAGGTGCTGCGCCGGGACCTCGCCCCCCACCGGGACGAACTGATCCTGTCGACCAAGGCCGGCAACCCGATCGGGCCCGGCCCCTACCAGCGGGGCGGCTCCCGCAAGTCACTGCTGA
This sequence comes from Streptomyces liliiviolaceus, assembly GCF_018070025.1. Classification (NCBI taxonomy): domain Bacteria; kingdom Bacillati; phylum Actinomycetota; class Actinomycetes; order Kitasatosporales; family Streptomycetaceae; genus Streptomyces; species Streptomyces liliiviolaceus. The sequence continues at coordinate 300,757 of NZ_JAGPYQ010000002.1, read as the reverse complement.
CCTCGCTCGACCACAGCCTGCGCGACCTCGGCACCGACCACGTCGACATCTTCTACAGCCACAGCCCCGACGCCGCCACGCCCCTGGAGGAGACGGTCGGTGCGCTGGCGAGCGCGGTCACCTCGGGGAAGGCGCTGTACTCGGGCATCTCCAACTACCCCGCCGAACGGGCCCACGAGGCCGCCGTACTGCTGCGCCGCGCCGGAGTGCCGCTGCTCGTCCACCAGCCGCGCTACTCCCTTTTCGACCGGCGCCCCGAGCGCGACGGGCTGATCGAACTCGCGGCCCGGGACGGCTTCGGTCTCGTCGTCTACAGTCCGCTGGCCCAGGGACTGCTCACCGACAAGTACCTCACCGGCACGGTCCCCGCGAGCGCCCGGGCCCACAACAGCTCCTTCCTGTCACCGGACGTCATCGACGACACCTACCGCAAGCGGGCGACGGCGCTCGACGAACTGGCCCGCGGACGCGGCCAGTCCCTGGCCCAGCTCGCCCTGCAGTGGGTCCTGCGGCTCCCGCAGGTCACCAGCGCACTGATCGGGGCGAGCTCGACCTGGCAACTGGACCACAACGTGAGGGCGCTGGACTTCCCGCCGCTCACCGAGGAGGAACTCGCCCTGATGGACCAGCACGGCGTCCACGGAACCGCCGTGCATGTCTGAACGGCACCACCGTTTGGTCTAGGCCATTCGCTGCTACCGTCGCCCCCAGGAAACCGAGCCCCAGGAACCGGGAAGGGCGTGGCGATGACATGGCACCGAGAGGGGACGCAGTGACGGACGGCGGCGGCGGACGGCGGCGACGGGCGTACATCGGCTCCTTCACGGCGGCGGGAGGCCTGGGCGTGCTCACCGCCGCCGTGGACGGGGACACCGGCGCGCTGACGCTGCTGAGCGCCGTGAACAGCGTCGCCGACCCCTCGTACCTGGCCCTGTCGCCGGACGGGGACATGCTCTACGCGGTGAGCGAGACGACCCGGGGCGCGGTCGCCGCCTACCGGGTGAAGGGCGACGAGCCGTCCCTGGCCGGCCCACTGACGCGGGTGGGCGGCAGCGGACCCACGCATCTGAGCCTCTTCGACGGTCATGTGCTGACCGCCAACTACGGATCGGGCAGCGTCAGCGCCCTGCCCGTGCGCCACGACGGGAGCCTCGGCGCCGTCTCCGGGGTGCTGCAGCACGAGGGCGCGGGACCGCACACCCAGCGCCAGCAGGGCCCGCACGCCCACCACGTCCAGCCCGATCCGAGCCGCCGGTGGGCGGTGAGCGTCGACCTCGGAACCGACTCGGTCCGGGTGTGCGCGCTGCGCGACGGCACGCTCGCGCTGCACCGGGAGATCGCGCTGCGGCCCGGTTCGGGGCCCCGCCATCTGGCGTTCCACCCGGACGGCGAGCGCGCGTACGTCCTCAACGAACTCGCGCCGACCGTCACCGCCTGCCGCTGGGACGCCGTCGAGGGCGCGCTCAGGCCGGTGGGGGAGACCTCCGTGCTGGCCGACCTCCCGGACGGCGACGCCTACCCGTCCGGCATCGTCGTGTCGCCCGACGGCCGCTTCGTGTGGACCGCCACGCGCGGCCAGGACGTCGTCTCCGTGCTCGTGCCCGGCGCACCCGACGAGGGCCTGAAACTGGTCGCCACGGTCCCCTGCGGCGGCGTCTGGCCGCGCGCCCTGACCCTGGACCCGACGGGCCGCTTCCTGTACGTGGCCAACGAGCGGTCGGGGCATGTCGCGTGGTTCTCGGTGGACCCCGACACGGGCATTCCGCAGCGCGGCGGGTCGGTCAAGGCACCCGCGGCGTCCTGCGTGGTGCTCGACTAGGCGTTCTGCCGAGGGGCCGCCGAGGGGTTGCTGAAGGGCGTCCCAGGAGGCTCGGCAACCCCGAAGGGCCCGGCTCCGGTCTCGGAGCGGGCCCTTCGGGGTTGGTGCCTGCGCGCGACTGCCCGGTCGGCGCCTCAGCGGACCGGCGCGCCCTGCGGCTGCGGCGGCGCGATACCGAGCGCCGACGTGTACTTGGCGAGCGCCAGCTTGCCGATCGCCGGGTACGGGCCCAGCGCCTCGGCGGCGGAACAGCCCGCCTCCTTCGCGGCCTCGTCGAGCAGACCCGGGTCGAGCTCGGGGCCGATCAGATACGGGGCGAGCGCGAGCTGCTGGGAACCGGAGTTGCGCAGCTGCTCCGCGGTGGCCGCGATCGAGCCCTCCTCGTCCAGCGCCGCCGCCATCACGGGCACGGCGAGCCGCGCGGCGAGCAGCATGCCGGTGATCCCGGCCGCCTGCACGGCCTCGTCACCGCCCACGGACGCCAGGATGATGCCGTCCGCGGCCGTCGCCACGGTGAACAGCCTGGCCCGGTCGGCGCGCGCCAGGCCCGCCTCGGACAGGCGCACGTGCAGCGCCTCGGCGAGCAGCGGGTGCGGGCCGAGCACATCCGTCAGGTCGGCCGCGACACGGCTGTCCATGACGGCCTGGCGGACGCGGCGCAGCAGCGCGTTGTCCGGACCGGCGAGCAGCGGCACGACCACGGCGACGGGTCCGTCGGGCTCCACCACGTCCACACCGGCCGCGCGGGCCTGCTCGAAGCGCTGCGCACGCTCCTCGGAGGCGTGCGCCAGCACCGACTGGAGGGTGGGGAACTCGTCGTCGTCCCCGTCGAGGTACCCGATCCTGGCGTCGAGGCCGGGCAGCTCGGAGCGCGCGATGCTCACGATCTCCTCGGCGAGGCTGCGGGTGGCGGTGCTGGGCGTGCCCGGCACCGCGAGGACGAGCGCGGGCGCGCCCTCGGGAGCCGCCAGCGGTTCCGGCCGGCGGTGCCGACCGGGCTGGCGGGGTCGCGGCATTCGTACTGGCAGGCCGGACGCGGGCCCAGTGGGGGAGCTCATGGCGCCGAATGTTACTGGTTTCCTGGGCTCCCCTGTTCGGGGAGGGTGCAGGTGAGCGGTATCCGTCCGGTTTTGTCTGATGAGTTACGCGCGGAGCGATCTCCCTGGTTATCTGTGGATCACGGAGAGCGATCTTGCGCACGGATGTCCGAGGCTCCCGCGCCGTCCGAGAGGTCCCGTACGACGAGGAGCATGCTGTCGTCGCGGGGCAGCGTGAGCCGGTCGTCGGCCAGCTCGACGGCGATGCCGACGGCCCCGTCGAGCGGGTCACCCGCGGCCGGCACCTCGCGCGCGTACGGCAGCCGCTCCGCCAGCGCGGCCCGCAGCGGTACGAGGAGGGGGTCGCCCATCCTGAACAGCCCACCGGTGAGTGCGAGGCGCACCTCGCCCGCCCCCGCGGCCCCGCCGGACGGCACGTCCGCCTCGGCGGGGCACACCGCGGCGGCCGAGTCGGCGATGTGCCGGGCCGCGGCGGCCAGGACCCCGAGCGCGGTCGGGTCGCCGCCGTCGGCGCAGGCGGCCACCTCGGGTGCGAAGGCCGCCAGCACGGCCGGCCGGTCCGGGCGCGGATAGAGCCGGCCCGGGACCGCCGGGGCGGAGCCGAACACGGCCTCCACGCGGGCCAGGAGCGGCGCCGAGCCGCCCGGCCGCCCGTCGTAGGCGCGCAGGGCCGCGTCGAGCCCGGCCTGGCCGATCCAGGCCCCGCTGCCGCTGTCGCCGAGCAGATGGCCCCAGCCGTCCGCCCTGCGCCACGTACGCAGGTCCGTGCCGATCGCGATCATCCCCGTACCGGCCGCGACGACCGCGCCCACCCGCTGCCCCAGCGCGCCCGTGTACGCCGCGACGGCGTCGGCGACCAGCGCCAGCCGCCGTACGCCGAGTTCGCGGGCCAGCGCCGACGGCAGCTCGGCGCGCAGCGAGTCACCCAAAGTGGTGAGGCCCGCGGCGCCGACGGTGACGGCCCGGAGCGTGCCGACCCCGGCGTCGGCCGTCAGCTGCCGGGCCATCGGGACCAGTTGCTCCAGCAGATGCCCGGCGTCGATGCCGCGCGGCCCGGTGCGCACCGGTTCCCCGGACGTCAGGGGAGCCGTCACCGGGCCCCCGTCGACGGCCAGGACGACCCGCAGGCCCGATCCGCCGGAGTCCACCCCCAGGACACCGGATCCGCCGCCCGGCCCGCTCCCCGAACCGGTCACGGCAGCCGCCAGTCCACTGGACGCGACAAGCTCCACCCCTTCCCTCGTTGAGGAGGAAGGGTAGCGCTCGGCGGACAGTCTCCGCGGGCGGCCTTCTCATACGCGCCGGGTGCGCACCGGGCATGGGTGAGGCCCTGGTGTGAGCCAGTAGAGTGACGCGCCGTGGCTCCACGACCTTTACACGAACTTGTCGAAGCAGGCTGGGCGAAGGCCCTTGAACCTGTGTCCGAACGCATCGCCGCGATGGGCGACTTCCTCCGGGCCGAGATAGCGGCCGGCCGGACCTATCTACCGGCCGGGGCGAATGTGCTGCGGGCCTTCCAGCAGCCCTTCGACGACGTCCGCGTCCTGATCGTCGGTCAGGACCCCTATCCCACGCCGGGGATGGCCATCGGGCTGAGTTTCGCGGTGGCGCCCGAGGTGCGGTCCCTGCCGGGCAGCCTGGAGAACATCTACCGGGAGCTGCATACGGACCTGGGCCTGCCCAGGCCGTCCAACGGGGACCTCACCCCGTGGACCCGGCAGGGCGTGCTGCTGCTGAACAGGGCACTCACCACCGCCCCGCGCAAGCCGGCCGCGCACCGGGGCAAGGGCTGGGAGGAGGTCACCGAGCAGGCCATCCGGGCGCTCGCGGCCCGGGACAAGCCGCTGGTGTCGATCCTGTGGGGGCGCGACGCCCGCAACGCCCGGCCGCTGCTGGGCGACCTGCCCTCCGTGGAGTCGGCGCACCCGTCGCCCATGTCGGCCGACCGCGGTTTCTTCGGCTCGCGGCCGTTCAGCAGGGCCAACGACCTGTTGACCCGGCAAGGTGCCGAGCCGGTGGACTGGCGGCTGCCGTAGGCCGGGGCGGGCACGACGGCCCGAGGTGACCCGGGGGCCCCGGAACCGACGTGGGGGCGGGTGTCCGGGGCTGTGACCGCAGCCCCGGACACCCGCCCCCACGGTGTGCCGCCTCAGGCGGCCGAGGGCGCTTCCTTCACGGGGGAGGCGCGGTCGAGCTCCCGCTCGGTGCGCCGCAGCACGATCGAATCGGCGATCTCGCCGCTGCGTACCGCCATGTTCGACAGCAGGGACGACGTCAGACCGTGGCTGTGCTCGGTGCCGCCCTGGAGATAGACACCGCAGGTCAGATCCGAAGCGGTGACGAGGCGGTAGTCGCGTTCCACCCGGTGTCTGCCCGCCGCGTCGCGCTGGAAGTGCTTGTCGAAGTCGCCGAGGAGGCGGGCCGGGTCCAGGCCGTCGTAGCCGGTGGCGAACACCAGCGCGTCGACGGCCAGTTCCTCCGTCCGGTCGTCGAGCAGCGAGCGCAGCATCACCCGGGTCCCGCTGCCGGCGCGGTTGACCTCGGCGACCCGGGTGAGGTTGCGGAAGTGCAGCCGCCGGCTGCCGCGTACCTGCTCGTCGTACGAACGCTGGTACAGGGCGCGGATGACATCCGCGTCCACCACCGAGTAGTTGGTGTTGCGGTGGTAGCGCCAGAACGCGTCCCGGGCCCGCTCGGTGCCGAAGTAGTACTCGTCGACGGCGTCGGGGTCGAACACCTGGTTGGCGAAGGGGGTGTCGTCGGCGATCGAGTACCCGTAGGACGGGATGACCGCGGAGATCTGCGCGTGCGGCAGCGAGTCGTAGAGGAACCGGGTGATCTCGGCCGCGCTCTGCCCGGCGCCGACCACCGCCACACTCTTGAGGTCGTCCGGGGCGTGGGCGCCGAACCTGCCCAGGAACTCCGAGCTGTGCCAGACCCGTTCGTCGGTCGCGGTGCCCTCCGGCAGCCGCGGTACCAGGCCCGTCGAGATGGCCACGTTGTGCGTGGTGACCACGCGGGTGGTGCCGTCGCTCCCGCGCACCTCGACCTCCAGGAGGTCGGGTGCCTGGCCCCCGGCCTCGGCGCAGGGCCGGATCGAGGTGACCTCGGTGCCGTAGGTGACCTGGTCGCCGACGCCGGCGGCCGCCCACTCCAGGTACTGGTGGAATTCGTGCCGGGTCGGGAAGAAGTCCTGATTGTTCACGAACTGCACCAGCCGGTTCGAGGCGTGCAGAAACGAGATGAAGCTGAACCGGGACATCGGATTCCTGAAGGTCGCCAGGTCCTTGAGGAATGAGATCTGCATGGTCGTGGACGGCAGCAGCATGTTCCGGTGCCAGCCGAACGTGGGCTGCTGCTCGAAGAAATGGGACGTGACCGGAGGCTGCTGAGCGCTCGCCCCGTGCTCATCCAAGGCGATCGCGAGCGACAGGTTGGACGGGCCGAAGCCGATACCGACCAGGTCGTAGATCTCTTGATTGCGCCTACCCGCTGTGCCCATAGAAGACTCTCCCGCTGCGTCTGGGAAACTGGGCCGGTAGCCCGAGAGACGAATCCGCAGTGTGCTCCAGAAAGTCCGCCAAAGGCAACTCGAAGAAGGCACGAAGGCTGTTCCTGAGATTCTCCGGATGTCCGATACCTGAAATCGTTGTCCCGTTGACGGGACGGCGGTACGGTCGGCGCGGATTTTCTGAAATCTTCGCGTGGCGCGGCCCATGGCTTATCTGTCCGAGTAGTGCGATCAGTCATGCCCTGAGCCATGCCCATGCTCTGAGAGAATTGCCGAAGGGGTGAATCCGGATGTTCGTGCCCAGCTTTTATCGCGAACCGGACAGTTCATGGATGGTGGACCTGATCCGTGGTAATCCATTGGCGCTCGCGGTGGTCAATGGCAGCCCCGAGGACGGTCCGTTCGCCACGCATCTGCCGGTCATCTTCGACCCCAGGACGTCCGGCGACTGGTCCGGAGAGCTGCCGGGGGCCACGCTGCTCGGCCATATGAACCGGGACAATCCGCACTGGGCGGCCCTGGAGACGGGCGGCGTCCTGCTGCTGACGTTCACCGGCCCGCACTCCTATGTGTCGCCCACGGTGTACGAGGTGACCCCGGCCGCCCCGACCTGGAACTTCACCACGGTGCATGTCCGGGGCAGGGTGGAGAAGATCGACTCGGTGGAGGAGACTCTGGACGTGGTGCAGTCCACCGTGCGCGCCTTCGAGGGGGCGTTCGGCAACGGCTGGGACATGACCGGGTCGCTCGACTACTTCCGCAAGATCGTGCCCGGCGTGGGCGCCTTCAGGTTCACGGTGACCGGGGCGGAAGGCATGTTCAAACTGAGCCAGGAGCAACCGGGCGAGGTGCGCGAGCGTGTCCGGGAGTCGTTCGGGCGGAGCGCCTGTACCCACAAGCGCGAGACGGCCGGGCTGATGAGCCGCCTGCCGTGACGTGGCGGAGGCTCCGGTGCCGCGGACCCGGGCGCCGGCGGCGCTGCCCGGGGCCGCCCGGCGTTCTCCCCGGGCCCGGCCGGATCACCGGGGCGCCCTCCAGGGGCCCGCGGTCACGCCAGGTGGTGTGACCGCCACCCACGTTCCGGATCCCCGAAGTCGATGCCCGGCCACCCCGTGGCCCGTGCCTCCTCCAAGGACGGCTGTCGGCACCTTCGGGCACCGGCGCCTGTCCCGTCGACGGGACGCGCATGCCTGCCGGGGCAACCACGGGCGAACGCATCTCCTCGCACGCTCCACGACCGTGGGGTGTTCGACTCGCCCCCGTCCACCGGCGGGCGGCCGGACGGGGCTCCCCCGAGGGATCGGGCCGACAGCGGGCGAAAGAGTGACGGACACGCACTCTCCGAGGGGCCCTTCGAATAGGAAAAGACCGATTTCGGGCCAAAAGTGCGACTCCATGGAGTGGAGTGCATTTTTTTAGGACTCTGCAAAGTAGTGTTCGATGGCGCCAGGGTCCTTGAACCGGTCGCGGGGTCGGGGATCTACTCGGATAGAGCCAGGAGGGTGCACGCTGTAACTGCGTCCCCCTGGCGACACGGGGTCTTTAATCGGCCAGAAACCATGGCCGGGTGAACGGGGGTGAGTCGGATTAGTTTATCCGGAGAGCTTTTCGGGCTGAATGGTTTCCGCGGTTGCCGATGTGGCCGTCGAATTCCCTGCTTATGGGAGCCATTTTTGGAGGTACGGTGAAAAATCGGCCCGAAGAGCTTGAGAGTCAAAAGGTCGTCCTGTTCGGCAAGGTCTCTGAAGGAGGACTTCGGCAACGAAGAGCCGGGAGCCACGAGGTACACCGCACCCAGGTGCTCACGACGGGGGTGGGACTCCAGATACCGGCGGGACTCACCTTCGACGACTGGGAACGCGCCGGCCGTCAGCTCTCCGGAATTCTCAACTCGTCCTCGTGGTGGCTCGGTGACTGGCTGGCGTACGGCAAGGACCATTACGCCGACCGCTACCAGCGTGGAATCCGCGCCGCGGGTCTGCAATACCAGACCCTGCGGAACTACGCCTGGGTGTCACGGCGCTTCGAGTTCCACCGGCGCCGCGCCGCTCTCAGTTTCCAGCACCACGCGGAACTGGCGTCCATGCCCGTCGACGAGCAGGATCTGTGGCTCGACAGGGCGGAGCGGATGAAATGGACCACCAAGCAGCTCCGGAACGCGATCCGCGCCGAGCGTGAGGGCGACTCGCTCCGCAAGGAGGAGACCGGCGCCACCCGGCGCCTGGCGGTACCGGACAGCCGGCTGCAGTGGTGGCACAGAGCCGCCGCGCAGCTCGGCAGCGACCTGGACCAATGGGTGCTGTCCACTCTGGATGACGCAGCCGAGCGTGTCCTGAAGGATGTCGCCGCGCGGACCGCGCTCACGGACTGACCGGACCGGTCACGGCGGAGGCGGTCGAGCGGGACCGCCTCCGCCGTACGCCGTGAGGCCGGCCCGAGCCTCCGGAGCCGCCGGCCCGTGATCCCCTGATGCCAGGGACGCCACGCCGGGACGCGGCCCCGGTGGACCCAGCCCCGGGAGACGCAGCCCTAGGAGTGGAGTCTCATCCCGTCGGGCGGGCCGTCCGGGCTCGCGGGCGAACGGCACACCACGATGTCGCCGGTGACGGTACGGGCGCTCACGTGCACATGCTCCTCCAGTAAGGGTCGACTCTCCAGCAGTGAAAGGGACTTGTACGCCTTGCCGGATCCGCAGTCCAGATCCAGTTGGGCCGTCGTTCCGTCGGCGATGCCGATGTCGATCTGCCCGGACGTGGTGTCGGCGGAGACCGACCCCCGTACGACCTCCTCCAGCAGGATGTCCCCCTGGCTCGTCAGGGCCTCGACGCCGGCACGCGCCGAACCGATGCGTATGCAGCCCGCATCCGTGCGGGCGCGGACGATTCCGGCGACATCGCCCACCTCGATGTCGCCCTCGCCGGTCGTCCGGATGGTCGCACTGCCGTCGATCCGGTCGATGCGCACCTCTCCGCTGTTCGCCGTCGCCTCGGCATCCCCGCCCACGTGGTTCACCGTGATCTCGCCGAAGGCGGCGTCCAGGCGGACGGTTCCCGTGCGGTCGAGCCGGATGTGTCCGAGTCCGGTAGTGAAGCGACACCTGCCCAAGGTTCCACTGCACCGGAAATCCGTGGCGACCGCCTCGCCGTGGATGTTCGACCCGGTGGGCAGTTCGATCACGAGGGTCACCGCTCCCACCACGCCGGCGGAACAGCCCGGTTCCGGCACGCTCACGAGCAGCCTGCCGCTCGTGTAGTCGACGCGCGCGTGCTCCGCCGTACGGACGTCGACCGGGTCGCCGGGGTCCTGGGGGCGCATGCCGACCCTGGTGTTCCTCCGGTCCGTCGCGAGGATCTGGGCCTGGCCGAACGCCAGCTCAAGAACCACCTGGATCGGCCCGGGGGTGTCGAATGTCAGCATGACGTGGCTCCTCCGGGAGCTCGGCGGCGGTCGTGGCCGGGCGAGGGCGGAAGCCTCTTCGGCGCTGTGCGGTCACATCCCGCTGAAGGGTCCCCGAGGACGGTCCGGGGACGAATGGATGGCTGGCCGTGAACAGGAACCGTCCCCCAAATCTCGAACCGTGCCGCGGCCGCCCGTGGGCCGCCGCGCGTCGCCTTCACCGGTGCGCCGGGGGCGCCCCGCCCGGTCGTGCAACGGAACTTTGCGGAACCTCACCACACCCGGCACCCGGCTACCAACCGGCGCGCCGCTCTGGAACGCGTGATGACGTGCATATGCCTGTCGTACATCTCGTCGCCGGGCGGGCGGAGTGGGGCCCGTGCCGTACGGCCGGCTGTGACGCCTTGTGGCGTCATCGTAGCGAAATGACTATTTCACGAGGAGTGGATATTCAGACACTCTGGGTGAGTGTGAGGGGTGACGCTCAGCTCGGTCTCTGTGGTTACTCCTGGGTATTCGGTTCGCGTGCGTATGCGGTCCGGGCGCGGTCCGAGCGGTTGGCCCGTTGTTGATCCGGACCCGTGTGCGCCACTTTGGCGCCATGTCGACATCTGGTGTCCGGGACGGCTTTCCCCACGTCCGCGGTGTCGTGCGCCGCGCATCGCCCCGCCCTCGACCGCTCGGCGGGCGGCGCGGGTCCCGGTGGCGTGATCCGGACGCCCGAGGACCGTGAGGCGGCGTGCGGGACCGGGTCGACCGGCGGGGCGCCGCAAAGGTGTTCAGGGCCCGGAGACGGCTGATCGCGGCACCGGAGGAGGGGCCGCGTCGTGGGTTCGCCGGGCGGGTGCCGGGGTCGGGCGTGCGCCGGCGGCGGGCGCTCCGCGCTGCCCTGGGCCGTCGGGCCGCGGCGCCAAGAGCGTTCCGGTGAGGGCTGCTTGGGCCGTCACCGGCACGTGAGGACGGCCGTCACCCGGCCCCGGGAACGCCGAACCGGGAATCGGCCCACGCCCGAGCCGACCCGCGCCGGAGCAGGTCCATGCCCGAGCAGATCCACGCCCGAGTCGGCCCACGCCCGAGTCGGCCCACGCCCGGTCCGGGTCACGTCCCGGGCGTCCGGCCGTCCCGCCCCGGCGGCAGGAGGGGGAGGGGAACGCGCTGTGTCAGCCGCGCAGTTCGAGCATGCAGCACTTCACGCTGCCACCCGCCTTGAGCAGCTCGCCGAGCTCCGTCCCGATGGGCTCGTACCCCTGCTCGCGCAGGCGCGCGGCGAGCCCGGTGGCCCGCCGGGGGAGTATGACGTTCCGCCCGTCCGACACGGCGTTGAGGCCGAAGACCTCGGCGTCCGCCACGTCGGCGCGGATCGCGTCGGGGAAGCGCTCGGCGAGGAGCTTCTGACTGGCCGTCGAGAATGCCCCGGGGTAGTACATGACGTGTCCGTCGCCGAGCACCGACAGGGCCGTGTCCAGGTGGTAGAAGCGCGGGTCGACCAGCATGAGGGACACCACGGGGCGGCCGAAGAACTCCTGTGCCTCGCCGTGCGACCGGCTGTCGCTGCGGAAGCCGGTGCCGGCGAGGATCACGTCGCCGGCGAGGAGGAAGTCTCCCTCGCCCTCGTTGACGTACTGCGCCATCTTCACCTCGGGCCAGCCGCGTTCACGGAACCAGTCCAGGTAAGCGGCGGACTCGTCGGCCCGCTGCTCGTGCCGGAAGCGGGCGACCAGGACCTTGCCGTCCACGACGGTGGCGCCGTTCGCGGCGAAGACCATGTCCGGCAGGCCGGCCACGGGCTCGATCAGCTGCACGTCGTGACCGAGGGCGGCGAACGAGTCGTGCAGGTGCTTCCACTGGTCGAGGGCCACGTCGGCCGAGCTGGGTCTGCTCGGTTCCATCCACGGGTTGATGGAATACGTGACGTCGAAGTAATTCGGGCGGCACATGAGATAGCGCCTGGGCGACGCCTGCCGGTCGCCCGACCGGCGTGCTTCCACGGAACTTTCTGACACGTTTACCCCTTTGGTTCGCCAGATCGTGTCTGGAACGGAGATGCGGCACCGGATGCGGATGAAGCGCGGGTCGCGCGCCACGGGAATCGCCGCCGAAGGGCGGACCTTCACACCGGTGAGCGGAAACGCCGGGACGGGAGTCATGTCCTGTCGGCGGGACGTCGGCCGACGAGGACGGGATCGGCGCACCGGAGATCTCCCGGCCCGACCACTCTCCCTCGGTGCACCGGAAAGACGATAGCCGGAACAACCAAGGGGCCGTACGGTTCGCGGCATTGCGTTCCGAAGAAAGCACCGGGCGCCCGCTCCCGGCCGTGGACGCGCATTCTGCGCCGTGGTGCCGGGCGGTGAATTCCGGGCCGGTGGAGCCTCGTTGTTTCAGGTGGAGGAATGCGCGGAAAGGCTTCCTCAGGGGTGCTCTCGGCCGTCGTCCCTCGTCTCAGGGGCGGTGCCCTGCCGGCGTCCTCGCTGACGTCCTTCGGACGGGACGAGGTGGGTGAGGCGTTCGTACACGCAGGCCGCCGAGGTCAGGACCATGTGGTGGTACCAGCCGGGAAGTGAACGGCCCTCGAAGTCGAGCAGCCCGAAGTCCCGTTCCAGGTGCTCGATCGAGGACGCCGTCCCCGCGGCCAGGTCGGCCAGCGAAGCAACGTTGTCAAGCTGGGGGTGGGTGAGATTGGTGACCCACATCTGGCGCGGACGGGTGCCCGAGGGCACCTCGGCGAAGAGCCGGTACGGGGGTCCGACCTGCCCGCGCTGGGGTCCGGTGAGGTGGACCAGGGCCGTGTGCATCCGGGTGCCGCGTCTGCTCCCGTCGGGTGCGGTGACGACGACCCCTTCGGGCGGGCCGAGCGCGGGGCCCGCCTTGGTGAACAGCCGGGCGGTGGTGGTCGGTTCGGGTTCGCCGGCCGGGAGGACCGTCAGGTTCTGCGGCACCGCCATGACGAAGTCACGTCCCCGGCGGCCGAGTTCATGGATGAGCAGGGGAGTGTCGGGGACGCTGCTCAGGTCGGCGACGACCGTGTGGGACATACCGGCCGTGCGGGCGCCGAGCGTGTCGACCAGATGGAGCACCTGCATCCAGACGGGGCGGTACGGAACGCTGTCGGGGATGCGTGTGCGGCGGCGCAGCTCTTCGTCCTCGGCCCACGGGGCCGGCAGATGCAGGCGCCAGTCGACGGGGACCTGCACGGCACCGAAGCACATGAGCGCCCCGAGTCCCAGCTGTCCGTTGAGGGTGCGTCCCGAAGGGGGATCGAAGTAGCGGTGCACCCCGACCGAGTTCTCGCCGCGCTTGGGGAGGACCGCCCGGCCGATCGCGCAGACGGGGTCGGGGCCGTACCGATGGGCCCAGTGCGTGAGCGCGCTCAGTACCGGATCCCACTCCCAGGGGCTGAGGCTGACCAGTTGCCGCAGCGATTGGATGGCCGTGGCGGAGGTGGAGACGGTCTGGGCGAGGCGGCGGACGGATTTCTTGCCGGGCGTGGCGAGCAGCGCCTCGACGTAGGTGTGCGCCCACCGGCGTTGGTCGGCGCGTCTGAGACTGCTGAAGATCGTCTCGGTGAAGCAGGTGAGGGAGGTCTCCAACTCCCTGGTCGACTCGCTGAAAACTGTGTCCGAAGATCGGGTTTGGGGCGTGGTCATGGCGCAATAACTCCCCCGAGGTTACTGTGCGTTGCGGTCGCCGAGTCTAGGTTGGCTTCGCTTGTGGCGCCACCAAGTTACCTCTGTGGCTGAAAGTGGTGCCTAGCATGGCGCAACATGGCTCCTTGTGTTGCGCCGCGCACTCCTCGTGTTCGGGGAGCCGTCTTCCCGACCGCGGGCCGGACAGCAGAAGGCGGGCCGCCTCGCGGGAGGCGCGAGGCGGCCCGCCTTCTCGCCGCGCGGGGGACACGGCGGTCCGAGGGGGAGAGGTCAGGCGCTGTCCGCGGCCATCGCCTCACGCAGGCTCCTGGGCCGCAGATCCGTCCAGTTGGCCTCCACGAAGTCGAGGCACTCCTGGTGCCCCGCCTCTCCGAAGACGATCCGCCAGCCGGCGGGTACCTCGACGAAGGACGGCCACAGGGAGTGCTGTTCCTCCTCATTCACCAGGACGTAGAACCTGCCGTCTGCGTCGTCGAACGGGTTGCTGCTCACGGTCGCCTCCGATTCAAGTCGGTTGTGATGTGCTTCTCCGAGGGGGCACCCATGGCTTCGAGCCGACCGGTGTCCCGTCGGACAGGACGGCGGGCCGGACGCCGAGCGGCTGGCCGCCGGCGCCCGGACGGATGTCCGTAGAAGTCGTTCTCCCATGATGCATCGTCATTCCGGAGAGCAAACAGTGCTGTTGCCCAGCAGCCGTTCTATACGTCCGGGAAGACTTGCCGAAGGAACTCCTAGCATATGTCCGATGTCCTGGCGACGGGACATGTCATCGGTTCCCTTAAGTGCACTTCGAGGCCTCTGTTTTCCCTTGTCGTGCCGCATCGGTGCTCCTACGATCAGCAGCGGACGACGAGCGGCATTCGAACGCTCCGGTGCGGAGCGAGGCAAGGTCGTCGTGAAATTCCTGGCTCATTGAGCATTTCCACAAAGAGGTGAGTTGAGACGTCATGACCGCACACGAGCGCACCCGTCCGCAGAAAGAGAGTTCCGGCCTGGTGGTCGAGAGCGCTTTTCTCTGGCGGGCGCGGCGGGCCGACTGCCGCCATCGACTGATCTGCTTTCCGTACGCGGGTGGCGGCGCCGGCGCGTTCACCGGCTGGGCGAATGCGTTCCCCGACGGGATCGAGCTGACCGCCGTACAGTTGCCGGGCCGGCAGAACCGCCTGCTGGAGGACCCTGCGGCCGACGTGGACACCCTGGTCCGCGAGGTGACGCTCGCCCTGCGGCCGCTGCTCGACCGGCCGTTCTCCTTCTTCGGGCACTCCTGCGGCGCCCTGCTGGCCCACGAGGTGGCACGATCGCTGCGGGCCAAGGGCGAGCCGGGACCGGCCCACCTCTTCGTGTCGGGTGAATCCTCGCCCGCGGCGGCTCTGGACCGGCCCAGGCTGAGCGAGCTGTCGGACGGGGAATTCCGCTCGAAGGTGCTGAGCCTGGGCGGATTCGACGAAGAGGTCGTCGAGGACGAGGACGCCCTGGAGGTCCTGCTGCCGCCGGTGATGGCGGACTTCCGGCTGTGGGAACGGCACAGGACCGCGCCCGGTACCAGGCTCGACTGCCCGCTCACGGTGCTGGCCGGGGAATCGGACGAACGGGCGCCGCTGGAAACACTCGGTCAATGGCAGGATCAGACGACCGGGAAGTTCGAGCAGCGGATCTATCCCGGCGGCCACTTCTATCTTTTCGACGGCGATGGCGGCGCGAATGCCGAACTCGTCGCATTCATCAGCGATGAGCTGATGGCCGGACACGACCAGAACGTGGCCTAAGAAAAAGCCCGTTCAATTTCTGATGTGCACAGGAAAACGAGACCGGCGTTCGGTGTGCCGGAAAAACGGACCGTGAACGGTCCGGACGACATCACGTCCGACGTCAGGACCCCTGGGGGATGGTCGCTTTGTGCTCTGTTGAGAAGGCTGGGCAAGTGGGTAATCCCCGGAGCCCGGCGGTACCGGTGGCGACGATTCCCGAATTGTTCGAGCGCCGCGTCGCGGCGGCGCCGGACGCGCCCGCCCTGGTGTCCGGTGAACAGTCCCTGACGTACCGCGAGCTGGACGAGCGGTCGGGCCTGCTGGCCCGGGCGCTGACCGCCCGGGGCGTGGGACCGGAGTCGGTGGTGGGCGTATCGCTGCGGCGGTCCCCCGAGCTGTGGGTGACGGTCCTGGCGGTGCTCAAGGCGGGCGGCGCCTATCTGCCGCTGGACCTGGCGCACCCCGCCGAGCGGCTCGCCTTCATGGTCGAGGACTCCGCGGCCCGTCTGATCCTGGCCGACGCGGACACCGCCGAGCGGCTGCCGGAACTGCCCGCCCCCGTGCTCCGCGTCGCCGAACTGACCGACGAGACCCACCCGCCGGCCGACACCGTGCCCGTCCTGCCCGGGGCGGCCCGTGCCGCGTACGTCATCTACACCTCCGGCTCCACCGGACGCCCCAAGGGTGTGGTGGTCACCCACAACGGGCTGGCGAGCCTTCTCGCCGTGCACCAGGACCGGTTGAAGGTGACCGCCGGCAGCCGGGTGCTCCAGTTCGCCTCGCCGAGCTTCGACGCCTCGGTCTGGGAGATGTGCATGGGCCTGCTGTCCGGCGCCACCCTGGTGGTCGCCGACAGCGACGAACTGGCCCCGGGCAGCCCGGTCGCCGACACGATCGAACGGCACCGCGTCACTCATGTGACCCTGCCCCCGCCGGTGCTCGCCGCGATCCCCGCGGGCTCGCTGCGCACCGTACGGACCCTGGTCGTCGCCGGCGACGCCACCTCTCCGGAGCTGGCCGAGACCTGGGCACCCGGCCGCCGCATGATCAACGCCTACGGACCGACCGAGACGACCGTCTGCGCCACCATGAGCGAACCGCTGCCCGGTGACGGCACGATGCCGTCGATCGGCGGGGCCGTCACCGACAGCCGCGTCCATGTGCTGGACGACGGCCTGCGGCCCGTCGGCACCGGTGTGGTCGGTGAACTGTACGTGTCCGGTGCCTCGTTGGCCCGCGGCTATCTCGGCCGGCCGGACCTGTCCGCCGTGCGCTTCGTGGCCTGCCCGTTCGGCGGGGCCGGGGAGCGCATGTACCGCACCGGAGACCTGGTGGAGCGCACTCCGGGCGGCGACCTGGTGTTCCACGGCCGCGCCGACAGCCAGGTGAAGATCCGCGGCATCCGCGTCGAACCGCGCGAGGTCGAGGCGGTCCTGACCGCCCATCCCGGCGTCGCCCAGGCCGCCGTGGTCGGTGTCGAGGGACGGACGGCAGGCACCAGGCAACTGGTGGGTTATGTGGTCCCGGTCCGATCCGGCGACCACACGGTGACCGGCGGCACCGCGTACGGCGCCGTCTCGTTCGACTCCGGCTTCACCGCCGGCGAGCTGCGCGGTTTCGTGGCGCGGCGACTGCCGGACGTCATGGTTCCGGCGGCCTTCGTGGTGCTCGACGCGCTGCCGCTCAACCCCAACGGCAAACTGGACAAGGCCGCGTTGCCCGCACCGGAGTTCAAGGGCGGCGTGTACCGCGCACCGGGCACGGCGCGGGAGGAGATCCTCGCGGGACTGTTCGCCGAGGTCCTCGGTGTGGAGCGGGTCGGTGTCGACGACGACTTCTTCGCGCTGGGCGGCGACAGCATCCAGTCGATCCAGGTGGTCTCCCGGGGCCGCGCCCAGGGTGTGGACGTCGGCACGCGGGACGTCTTCGAGCACCGCACCGTCGCGGCGCTGGCCGCGATCTCCGAGACACGCGGACGGTCCGACGCCCAACCGGTGCTCGCCGAGCCGGACGGTGACGGCACCGGCTGGATGCCACTGCTTCCGGTGGCGAGCTGGATCCGCGATTGGGGGCCGGGTTTCGACCGGTTCCTGCAGGCGATGGTGCTGGAACTGCCGGCCGGCATGGACCGCTCCCGGCTGACCGCCACCCTCGGCGCCGTACTGGACCGCCACGACCTGCTCCGCTGCCGCCTGGCACCGAAGCCGGACGGGGAGACCGGCGACCCGACCGGCGGCACCGGCCTGCTGGTGGCCCCGCCCGGCACGGTCGACCCGGACGGGCTGCTCCGCCGGGTGGCCTGCGACGGGCGGTGGGAGCACGAGCCCTGGCGCGAGATGCTGCTCGGCGAGCTGGACGCCGCCGCGGAACGCCTCGCCCCCGCCGCCGGCACGGTCGCGCAGTTCGTCTGGTTCGACGCCGCGGAGGGTCCCGGCCGACTGCTCGTCGTGCTGCACCACCTGGTGGTCGATGGTGTGTCCTGGCGGATCCTGATGCCCGACCTCGCCGCGGCCTGGCAGGCCGTCCGCGACGGTGCCACCCCCCGGCTGCGGCCGGTCGCGACCTCGGTGAGGCGGTGGACGCACGCCCTGGCGGAGGAGGCCGCCCGCCCGCACCGCACGGCGGAGCTGGAGCTGTGGCAGTCGATCGTCACCGGCCCCGACCCGGTGCTCGGCACCCGGCGCCTCGACCCCGCCGTCGATGTGGTCTCCACCGTCCGCGAGACCCGCGTCGAGCTGCCCGTGCCGGTCACCGAGGCACTGCTCGGCACGGTGCCGGCCGCCTACCACGGCGGGGTCAACGACGGCCTGCTCGCCGCACTCGCCCTGGCGGTCGCCCGCTGGCGCCAGGACCGCGGCGTCGACGAACCGTCCGCGCTGATCCGCATGGAGGGCCACGGCCGTGAGGAGAGCGTCGCGCCCGGCGCCGATCTGACCCGCACCGTGGGCTGGTTCACCAGCGTCTTCCCGGTACGTCTGGACCTGGCGGGCGTGGACCTGGCCGACGCCTTCGCCGGCGGGCCCGCCGCCGGGACCGTCATCAAGACCGTCAAGGAGCAGCTCCGGGCCGTCCCCGACAAGGGCATCGGCTACGGTCTGCTGCGCTTCCTCAACCCGGACACCGCCGAGGCCCTGCGCGCCCACCCCATCGGCCAGATCGGCTTCAACTATCTGGGCCGCTTCTCGGCCGCCGACATGCCCGAGGAGTTCCGCGGGCTCGGCTTCACCCAGGTCACCGACGTGGCCGAACTCGCCGAACTCGACGCCGCCCAGGACCCGCGGATGCCCGCGCCCGCCGAGCTCGACATCAACGCCACGGTCACCGACACCCCCGAAGGGCCCCGGCTGTCCGCCCGGTTCACCGCCCCGGAGGGCGTGCTCGACCCGGCCGAGGTGGCGGAGCTGGCGCAGCTGTGGTGCGCCGCGCTCAAGGGCCTCGCCCGGCACGCCACCGCCCCCGGCGCCGGCGGTCTGACCCCCTCGGACGTGCCGCTGGTGCACGCACGGCAGAGCGACCTCGACGCCTGGCAGCGGCAGTACCCGGGGCTGACCGACGCCTGGCCGCTGACCCCGCTCCAGGCGGGGCTGCTGTTCCATTCCATGCTCAACGACTCCGAGTTCGACGCCTACCAGGTCCAGTACGCGCTGCATCTGTCCGGGCGGGTCGACGCCGACCGGCTGCGGGCGGCCGGACAGACGCTCCTGAACCGTCATCCGAGCCTGCGCACCGCCTATCCGACGGACGCCGGCGGTGACCTCGTCCAACTGGTCCTGGAGAGTGCCGAACTGCCCTGGGCGACCGTCGACCTGACGGGGCTGGACGAGGACGCGCGCACCGCGGCCTTCGAACGGGTGCTGGCGGACGACCTCCGGGCCCACTTCGACCCCGCCGCCCCGCCGCTGCTGCGGATGACCCTGGTCGGCACCGGCCCCGAGCGGGCCGAACTCGTCCTGACCGCCCACCATGTGCTGTTCGACGGCTGGTCGGTGCCGCTGCTGGTCCAGGACCTGCTGCGGCTGTACGGCTCCGGCGGCGACCCCTCCGTGCTGCCGCCGGCGCGAAGCCACCGGGACTTCCTGGCCTGGAGCGCCCGGCGGGACCCCGCGGAGTCGGCCCGGGTGTGGACCGCCGAACTGGAGGGGATCGACGAGCCCACCCTGCTGGTCCCGGGTGCGGAGGCCGCCGCGGGCGCCGGCACCGGCAAGGTCGACGTACCGCTGTCGGCGGACGACGCCCGGAGCCTGGTACGCCGGGCCGCCGAACTGGGTGTCACCCTCAACACGGTGGTGCAGGCGGCCTGGGGTCTCCTGCTGGGCCGGCTCACCGGACGCCAGGACGTGCTGTTCGCCTCCACCGTCGCCGGTCGGCCGCCCGCCGTGCCGGGCGTCGACTCGGTCGTCGGCACCTTCCTCAACACCCTCCCCGTACGGGTGCGGTGCACTCCCGCCAGCACCTTCGCCGAGCTGCTGACCGGCCTCCAGGACCGGCAGGCCGCTCTGCTGGATCACCATCACTACGGGCTCAGTGACATCCACCAGGCCGTCGGCCTCGACCGGCTGTTCGACACCATCATCGGCTTCGAGTCCTTCCCGATGGACCGTGCCGGAATCGTCGAGGCCAACCGGGCGGCCGGGATATCGATCACCGGCATCCGCTCCTTCACCGCGAGCCACTATCCGGTGACGGTGCTCGTCTTCCTGGACTCCGACCGGCTGCGGCTGACCGTGCAGTACCAGCAGCAGGCGCTCGACCACACGGCGGCGACCGCGATCGCCGGCCGCTACGGACGGATCCTGGGCGACCTCGCGGCCGACCCAGGGCGCACGGTGGGCACCGTCGACATCCTGACGTCCGCCGAACGCGAGCACCTGCTCGGTGAGCGGACCGCCACCGAGGAGACCGCCCAGGAGACCGGGACCGTCGTCGCGCTCTTCGAACGCCGCGCCGCCGCCTCCCCGGACACCACGGCCGTGGTGTCCGGAGAGGAGTCCCTGACCTACCGCGAGCTGAACTCCCGGGCGAACCGGCTGGCGCGCACGCTGATCGGGCGCGGCATCGGACCCGACGCCGTGGTGGCGGCGGCCCTGCCCCGCTCGGCCGCCATGGTGACCGCGCTGCTGGCCGTGCTGAAGGCCGGCGGCGGCTACCTCGCGCTGAACCCGGACGACCCGGGGGAGTACCGGCGCCACCTCGTCGCCGAGGCCGCCCCGGACCTGCTCCTCACCGCCACCGCCACCGCCACCGCCACCGCCTCCGGCGCCCCGCCCGGCGACGGACCGCCGCACCTGGGCCTCGACGAGATCACCCCCGTCGGAACGGACCCTGACCAGGGCGACACGGCCGACCCGGGCGACGCGGACCGCGTCGCGCCGCCGCACCCGGACCACCTGGCACTGGTGACGGTCACCTCCGGACATCCCGGCGGCCCGCGTGGTGTGGAGCTCACCCACGGCAACCTCGCAGCCGGGGTGGCCGGGCTGGCCGCGTGCCTCGGCGCCCCGGACGGCGCACGCCTGCTGGCCGGCGCGCCCGCCGCCTTCGAGGCCACCGTGTTCGAGGTCTTCGCGACGCTGTGCGCGGGCGGCACCGTCGAACTCGCCGCGGCCCCCGGCACGCCGGGCGAGGAGAAGGGCTGGCGCGGCGACGTCGTCAGCACCGTCCCCTCGGCGTTCGCCGCGCTGCTGGACCGCACGACCGGCGACATCGCCGTGGACACCGTGGTGTTCACCGGTGAAGCACCGACAGCCGCACTGGCGCAGCGCATCCGGGAGACGGTCCCCGGCGCCCGGCTGGTCGGCGCGTACGGCCTGAGCGAGACCGGCTACGTCGCCGCCCACATCACAGCCGGCGAGGACACCCGGCCCGGCCGGCCGGCCGCCGCCTTCGGCACACCGCTGGCCCGCGCCCGGCTCCACGTGCTGAGCACGGGACTCACGCCGGTACCGCCGGGCGCGGTCGGGGAGGTGTATGTCGCCGGCCCCACGGTGGCCCGCGGCTACCGGAACCGGACCGGCCCGACCGCTGAACGGTTCGTCGCCGACCCCTACGGTCCGCCCGGCTCCCGGATGTACCGCACCGGCGATCTGGCCCGGCGCACGGCCGACGGCAGGCTCGAACACATCGGCCGGTACGACTCCCAGGCCACGGTCCACGGCGTACGCGTCGAACCGGACACGATCCAGGCCCTGTTGGCCGCACAGCCCGGTGTGGCGGAGGCGGTGGTGGTGTCCGGCGAGGACCGGCGCGCCGGCGGAACCCCGCAGCTGGTGGCCTACGTGGTGCCCGGGGGCGCGGACGCGTCCGACGGGGCCGTGGGCACCGACAAGCTCGCCGGCCTCCTCGCCGAACGGCTGCCGCACCCTCTTGTGCCCGCCGCCCTGGTGGAGCTGGACCGGCTGCCGCGCAGACCCGACGGCCGCCTGGACCGGGCGGCCCTGCCCGCCCCGGACTCCGGCGGCCATGTGTACCGGCCTCCGAGGACACCGGAGGAGGAGGCGCTCTGCTCGCTGATGGCGGAGGTCCTGGAGCTGGAGCGGGTCGGTATCGGCGACGACTTCTTCGAACTAGGCGGCAACTCGATCACCGCCACCCGGCTCACCAGCCGCATCAGGAAAACACTCGGCGTGAACGTGCCGATCAGAGACATCTTCCAGTTCCGCACCATCGCCGAACTGTCGCGCACCGTAAAGAACGCGACGAGGTCGAGCCGGCCCCGTCTGCGCAAGATGAACAGGAGTGGACAGTAATGATCCCGTTGTCCTTCGCGCAGCGTCGCCTTTGGTTTATCGACCGCTTCGAGGGCCCCTCGGCGACCTACAACGTGCCGTTCGTCATGCGGCTCTCCGGCGAACTCGACGTGGTGGCCCTCGAATCGGCCGTACGTGACGTGGTGACGCGGCACGAGAGCCTGCGCACCCTGGTCGTCGAGGACGCACAGGGCGTGGCGTTCCAGCAGGTCGTGCCGGTCGCCGAGGCGACGGTCGACCTGCCGGTGACCGAGGTCGCCCCGGACCGGCTCGACGACACCCTCGCGGAGATGGCCGCGGCGCATCTCTTCGATCTCTCGGCGGAGATCCCGTTGCGCGCGCGGCTGTTGCGAGTGGGCGCGCACGAACACGTACTGCTGCTGCTGGTCCACCACATAGCCGCCGACGGCGAGTCGATGGGACCGTTGGCACGGGACCTGGGGGCTGCGTACTCGGCGCGGGCGCGGGGTGCCGCTCCGGGATGGGCCGATCTCCCGGTGCAGTACGTCGACTACACGATGTGGCAGCGCGAGGTGCTCGGGGACGAGTCCGATGCGCAGAGTGTGCTGTCGGGTCAGGTGGCCCACTGGCGCGATGAGCTGGCCGGAGTCCCGCAGCCGGTGCGGCTTCCGGCGGACCGCCCGCGCCCGCCGGTGGCCTCGCATCGGGGCAGCATGGTCGAGTTCGCGGTGGACGGCGGTCTGCTGGGGCGCGTGGAGTCGCTGGCGCGCGACCGGGACGTGACGGTCCCCATGGTGATGCAGGCCGCGCTGGCGGTGGCGTTGCAGCAGTTCGGGGCGGGCGAGGACATACCGATCGGGTCGACCATCGCCGGGCGTACGGACGACGAACTGGTCGACCTGGTGGGGTTCTTCGTCAACACGTGGGTGCTGCGCGCGGATCTGTCGGGGCGTCCGTCGTTCGTGGACGTTCTGGAGCGCGTGCAGGCGAAGGCGCTCGCGGCGTACGACAATCAGGACGCGCCCTTCGAGCGTCTGGTGGAGATGCTGAACCCGGAGCGGTCGACGGCGTACCACCCGTTGTTCCAGGTGATGTTCACCTGGGAGAACGATGCCTGGATCGATGTGGACATGCCGGGTCTGGCGGCGCGGTTCGAGGTCCTGTCGACGCCGACGGCGAAGTTCGATCTGGAGTTCAACTACTTCTCGGATCCGGCGAAGCCGGGGCTGCTGTGCTACCTGGAGTACGCGACCGATCTGTTCGACGCGGCGACCGCGCAGCGCATCGCGGACGGGTACGTGCGGGTGATCCGTGCGCTGGTCGAGGACCCGGCCCGCCCGGTGGCCGCCGTCCAGGCGCTGGACGACGCGCAGCGGGAGCTGGTGCTGCGCGGCTTCAACGCCACCGACGAGCCGACACCGCGCGTGTCCGTACCGGAGTTGGTGGCGCGCCGGGTCGCGGAGGCTCCGGACGCGGTCGCGGTGGAGTGCGACGGGACGACACTGACGTACCGGGAGCTGGGCGACCGGTCCGACGCACTCGCGTCGGTGCTGGCTGCGCACGGGGTGGGTCCGGGCGCGCTCGTCGGTCTCGCACTGCCGCGTACCGCGATGCTGCCGGTCGCGCTGCTGGCCGTCCTCAAGGCGGGCGGAGCCTATCTGCCGATCGATCCGCGGTATCCGAGTGGGCGGCTGGACTTCATCGTCGGCGATGCCGCTCCGGTGCTGCTGCTGACCGACCGGGACACCGAACACGTCCTGCCCGCCGGAGACACCCCCCGGCTCCACCTCGACTCCCTCGACCTCACCGAGCCGGATGAGCCGCACGACCCGGTCCGGGTCACCCTGCGGCCGGACGACGTGGCGTACGTGATGTACACGTCCGGCTCGACGGGCACCCCGAAGGGCGTCGCGGTCACCCACGGCAATGTCGTCAACGGCGTGCTGCGCCTGGCCACCACGATGGACATCGGCGCGCACACCCGGATGCTCGCCGCGACCTCGGTCAACTTCGACGTGTCCGTCTTCGAGGTCTTCACGACCCTTGCCGCGGGCGGCACGGTCGAGATCGCCCGCGACGTGCTGGTGATCGCCGAGCGCGGGGACTGGCAGGGCGGCGTCGTGTCCACCGTGCCGTCCGTGTTCTCCGAACTCCTCGACCAGGTGGCGGGGAAGATCACCGCCGACACCGTCGTGTTCGCGGGCGAGGCGCTGCCCGCCGCTCTGGTGACCCGGGTCCGCGAGGCCATCCCCGGCGTCCGGGTCGTCAACGCCTACGGGCAGACCGAGAGCTTCTACGCCACGGCGTTCCCGATCCCCGCCGACCAGGAATGGGCCGGTGCCTCCAGCGCGCCCATCGGGGCGCCGCTGGGCAACATGCGCACCTATGTCCTCGGCTCCGGTCTGGGGCCGGTGCCGGTGGGTGTGGTGGGTGAGTTGTACGTCGCGGGGAGCGTCGCGCGTGGTTATCACGGGCGGGCGGCGCTGACCGCGGAGCGTTTCGTGGCCGATCCGTACGGTCCGGCCGGGGCGCGGATGTACCGGACCGGGGACCTGGCCCGCTGGACCTCCGACGGGCAGCTGGAGTACGTCGGACGCGGTGACGCCCAGGTCAAGATCCGCGGCCTGCGTATCGAACCCGGCGAGATCGAGGCCGCCCTCACCGCACACCCCGGCATCACCCACGCCGCCGTCACCGTCCACGACGGTCCCGACGGCAGCAGACAACTGGTCGGTCACGTCGTCCCGGTGGACGCGGACGCCAGCGGCTTCGGCACCGTGGAGAGCCTGAGCGAGCTGGACGTGGACCTGACGACCGGACTGTCCGTCCGTGAGCTGCGCCGCTTCGTCGCGGGCCGGCTGCCGGAGTTCATGGTCCCGGCCACCTTCGTCGTACTGGACCGGCTGCCGCTCGCCCCCAACGGCAAGCTCGACCGCGCCGCCCTGCCCGCCCCCGAGTTCACCGGCCAGGCCTACCGGGCCCCGCGCACGCCTGCGGAAGAGATCCTGACCGCCGTCTACGCCGAGGTCCTCGGCGCCGACCGGGTCGGCGTCGACGACGACTTCTTCGCCATCGGCGGCGACAGCATCCGCTCCATCCAGGTCGTCTCCCGGGCCCGCGCCCAGGGCATCGAGGTCACCCCCCGCCAGATATTCGAATGCCGCACCGTCGCCGAACTGGCGCACCTGGCGGGGTCCGGCGACGGGCAGGGCGTCGAATCCGTCCTGGCGGAGCTCGACGGCGGCGGCGTGGGCCGGATGCCCCTGCTGCCGGTCGGCAGGTACCTGCTCGAACTCGGCGGCGGCATCGACCGGTTCGCCATGTCGATGACCGTCGACCTGCCGGACGGCATCGACCACCGGGCCCTGAGCGCGACACTGACCGCGCTCCTGGACCGCCACGACCTGCTGCGCTCCCGTCTCGACCGCCGGAACGGCGGCGCCCTGGAGGTGACCCCGGCAGGCGGCGTCGACGCCTCGGACCTCATCCACCAGGTCGCCTGCGACGGCACCTGGGACGAGGACTGGCAGCGCTCCGCCCGGGACGAGCTGGACGCCGCCACCGCCCGGCTGGACCCGGCCGCCGGAGTGATGGCGCAGTTCATCTGGTTCGACCCCGAACGGACAGGCACCCCCGGCCGGCTGGTGATCGTGCTGCACCACTTCGTGGTGGACGGCGTGTCCTGGCGCATCCTGCTCCCGGACCTCGCCGCCGCCTGGCAACAGGTCGAACAGGGCACCACGCCCGTACTCGCTCCGGTGACCACCTCCGCACGCCGCTGGGCCCACGCCCTCACCGACGAGGCGGCCGACCCGCAGCGGGTCGCCGAGCTGGACGCCTGGCGCGCGACCGTGGACGGCCCCGATCCGCTGCTCGGCGACCGGCGGCTCGACCCGGTGACCGACGTCGTCTCCACCGTGGCCCATGTCTGGGTCCGGCTGCCCGCAGCCGTGACGGAGGCGATGCTGACCACCGTGCCCGCGGCGTTCCGCACCGGCGTCAACGACGGGCTGCTCACCGCCCTCGCCCTCGCGGTGGCGCGCTGGCGCCGCGCCCGGGGCACCGAGGAGTCCTCGGCGCTGGTCCGCCTCGAAGGACACGGCCGTGAGGAGACCGTCGCCCCCGGCGCCGATCTGTCCCGCACCGTGGGCTGGTTCACCAGCATGTTCCCCGTCCGCCTGGACATCGCCGGAGCGGACCTGGACGAGGCCTTCGCCGGCGGCGCCGCCGCCGGAGCCGCACTCAAGGCCGTCAAGGAACAGCTCCTCGCCGTTCCCGACAAGGGCGTCGGCTACGGCCTGCTCCGCTACCTCAACCCCGAGACCGCCGACGTCCTGCGCCGGTACCCGACCGGCCAGATCGGCTTCAACTACCTGGGCCGGTACGCGGCTTCGGACATGCCGGAGAACCTGCGCGGTCTCGGCTGGACGCAGGCCGAGGGCACCGCGGAACTGGTCGCGGAACCCGACCCCGCCATGCCCGCCCTGTCCGTGCTGGACGTCAACGCACTGGTGACCGACACCCCGCAGGGCCCGCGGCTCGCCGCCCGTCTCGGCTTCGCCTCGGGCATCCTCGCCGAGGACGACGTACGGGAACTGGCCGACCTGTGGTGCGAGGCCCTGGAAGCCCTCGCCCGGCACGCCGCCGCCCCCGGCGCCGGCGGGCTCACCCCCTCCGACGTGCCGCTGGTACCCGTGACACAGGGCGAGCTGGAGACCTGGGAGCGGCGCCTCCCGGACCTGGCCGACGTGTGGCCGCTGACCACCATGCAGTCCGGGCTGCTGTTCCACGCGCAGCTCGCGGGATCGACCTTCGACGCCTATCAGATGCAGCTGGTGTTCCACCTCTCCGGCGACGTGGACGCCGACCGGATGCGGGCGGCCGGGCAGGCGCTGCTGGACCGCTACCCGAACCTTCGGGCCGCGTTCGTCCAGGACGCCGCCGGGGACCGGGTGCAGCTGGTGCCGGAACGGGTCGAGCTGCCCTGGCACGAGGCCGACCTCAGCACCCTCGGCGAGGACATCCGTGAGGAGACCCTCAAGCAGTTCCTGGCCGACGACCACGACGACCACTTCGACCTCGCCACCGCGCCGCTGGTACGGATGAGCCTGCTGAAGACCGCCGAGGAACGCTGGGAACTGGTCTTCACCGCGCACCACGTCCTGTTCGACGGCTGGTCGGTGCCGCTGCTGATGAAGGACCTGTTGCGGCTGTACGCATCCGGCGGCGACGCCTCCGCGCTGCCCCGGGCCCACGGCTTCCGCGAATTCCTGGAATGGCTGAACGGGCAGGACCGTGCGGCGGCGGCCCGCGCCTGGTCCGCCGAGCTGTCAGGCGTGGAGGAACCCACCCTGCTCGCCCCCGACGCGCTGTCCGGCGCCGACCCGGCCGGCATCGGACAGGTCGACGTGCCGCTCACCGCCGACGCCGCGCGCGAACTGGCGCGCCGCGCCGCCGAGCTGGGGCTGACGCTGAACACGCTGGTGCAGGGCACCTGGGCCGTCCTGCTCGCCAGGCTCACCGGCCGTGAGGAGGTCGTCTTCGGCGCCACCGTGTCCGGCCGCCCGCCGGCCGTGCCGGGCGTCGACTCGATGGTCGGCCTGTTCATCAACACCCTGCCCGTGCGGGTGCGCTGCGCCCCCGCCGACACCCTGCGCGGCATGCTCGCCGACCTTCAGGAGCGGCAGAGCGCGCTGCTGGACCATCACCACCACGGGCTGCTGGAGATCCACAAGGCCACCGGGCTGAACGTGCTGTTCGACACCCTGGTCGGCTTCGAGTCCTACCCGATCGACAGCGTGGGCCTGACCGAGGCCAACCAGGCGGCCGGCATCGAGGTGACCGGCATCAGCCCGCTCAGCGGCGCGCACTACCCGCTGGTCGTGATGGCCTTCGCCGAACCGCACCTGCGGGTCGGTCTCCAGTACCAGCACCACCTGTTCGACCGCGAACGGGCGGAGGGCATCGCCGCCCGGTTCGCCGCTGTGCTGCGGCAGCTGGTGACCGACCCCGACACTCCCGTCGGCGCACTGGACGTCCTGGAGCCCGCCGAACGGGACCGGCTGCTGCACGGCCTCAACGACACCGGCGCACCGGTCCCCGAGCGGACCGTGCACGAACTGTTCGCCGAACAGGCCGCCGCCACGCCCGACGCGACGGCGGTGGTCTTCGGCGACGAGGAGCTGACCTACCGCGAACTCAACTCCCGGGCCGGCCGGCTGGCCCGGGTGCTGGCCGACCGCGGAGTGCGGTCCGAGTCCGTCGTCGGGCTGGCCCTGCCCCGTTCCACGGAACTGATCGTCGCCCTGCTGGCCGTTCTCAAGGCAGGCGGGGCCTATCTTCCGATCGACCCCGACTACCCGTCCGGGCGCATCGAGTTCATGCTGGCCGACGCCCGGCCCACGGTCCTCCTGACCGACCGGGAGACCGCCGCGAAGCTGCCCGCGGGCGACTGCCCGCAGCTGGTCCTCGACGATCCCGCGACACGGGAGGCCGTGGACCGCGCGCCGGACGACTCCGACCTGCCAGCCGGGCCCGGGTCCGGTGACCGGCTCGCCTACGTGATGTACACCTCCGGCTC
Organism: Streptomyces liliiviolaceus; assembly: GCF_018070025.1. Taxonomy (NCBI): domain Bacteria; kingdom Bacillati; phylum Actinomycetota; class Actinomycetes; order Kitasatosporales; family Streptomycetaceae; genus Streptomyces; species Streptomyces liliiviolaceus. The sequence continues at coordinate 272,291 of NZ_JAGPYQ010000002.1, read as the reverse complement.
CACCGGCGTCCCCAAGGGTGTCGCGGTCACCCACCGGGCCGTGGCCGGACTGGCCCTGGACCGCCGCTACCGCGGCGCCGCCCACCAGCGGGTGCTGCTGCACTCACCACAGTCCTTCGACGCCGCGACGTACGAACTGTGGGCCCCGCTGCTGGGCGGCGGCAGGGTCGTCGTGTCCCCGCCCGGCCGGCTGAGCCCGGCAGAGCTGGGCGCGCTGCTGGTCCGGCACCAGGTCACCGCGCTGTGGCTGACCGCCGGCCTGTTCAAGTCGATCTCCGACGAGGACCCGGAGTGCTTCGCCGGCGTGCACGAGATCTGGACCGGCGGTGACGTGGTCTCCCCGGCCGCCGCGCGGCGCGTGCTGCGGGCATGCCCGGACGTCACGATCGTGGACGGTTACGGACCCACCGAGACCACCACGTTCGCCACCTGCCACCCGATGCCCACCGCCGAGGACGTCGGCGAGACGGTGCCGATCGGCCGGCCCATGGACAACATGCGGGTCTATGTGCTGGACGCCGCACTGCGCCCGGCGCTGCCCGGCGTGCCCGGCGAGCTGTACATCGCGGGTGCCGGACTGGCCCGCGGCTATGTGAACCGTGCCGCGCAGACCTCGGACCGCTTCGTGGCCTGCCCCTTCGGCGAGCCCGGGACACGCATGTACCGCACCGGCGACATCGTCGTCTGGACCGAGGACGACACCCTGGCCTTCCGTGGCCGCGGCGACACCCAACTGAAGATCCGCGGCTTCCGCATCGAGCCCGGGGAGGTCGAGGCCGCCCTGATGTCCCACCCCGGCGTGGCCCAGTCCGTGGTCACCTGGGACGAGGACCGGACCGGCGACCGGCGCCTGGTGGGCTATGTGGTGCCCGCCGCGGACGCCTCCGACACCGCGGGTGCCGAGGAGCAGGTCGACGAGTGGGAGCAGATCTACGACGACATGTACGCCGTCTCCGACGCGCGTTGGGGCGAGGACTTCTCCGGCTGGAACTCCAGCTACTCCGGGCAGCCGATCGCGCTGCACGAGATGGCGCTGTGGCGGGACGCGGCGGTGGAACAGATCACCCGCTGGTCCCCGCGCCGGGTGCTGGAGATCGGCGTCGGCACCGGCCTGCTGATGTCCCAGCTCCTGGAGCGCACCGAGGAGTTCTGGGGAACCGACATGTCGTCCGCGGTCATCGGACGGCTCGGTGAACAGGTCGCCCGGACCGGGTTCGCCGACCGGGTGCACCTGCGGCACCGGCACGCCGACGACATGTCGGGCCTGCCGCGCGAGCACTTCGACATCGTGGTGCTGAACTCGGTGGTGCAGTACTTCCCCGACGCCGACTACCTGGACCAGGTGCTCACCCGGGCACTGGAACTGCTGGCACCCGGCGGCCGGGTCCTCGTCGGCGACGTACGCAACGCCGGCTCGCTGAGACTGTTCAGGACCGGCGTGCAGCGCGCCCACCACCCGGAGGCCGCCGCGTCGGCGACCCGCGCCGCGGTCGCCCGCGCCATGCTGATGGAGAAGGAACTCGTCCTCGACCCCGAGTGGTTCGCCCGCTGGGGCGAGCGGCGGGGCGCGGGCGTCGACATCCGCCTCAAGCCCGGCCGGTTCCACAACGAACTGACCCGGCACCGGTACGAGGTCGTACTGCACAAGGCGTCGGCCGACGCGCTGCGGCTGGACGACGCCCCCGTCGTGCGGTGGGGCCGCCCGGTGGACGACCTGACCGGTCTGGAACACGCGTGCCGCACCCTCGGCGACGGGCCGGTGCGCGTCACCCGTATCCCCAACGCCCGGCTGGCCGCCGAGGTCGAGGCCGCCGCGGCGGTCTCGCTGATCCCCGAACCCGCCGCAGGCGGCGGCCCCGCGCTGGATCCGCAGGAGGTGTGCGACTGGGCCGCGGAACACGGCTGGGGCGCGCTGGTGACGTGGTCCGCGGACGCCGCGGAGTGCTTCGACGCGGTGCTCCTTCCCGGCGGCCCCGCCGCCGACCGGGTGACCACCGGCGGCTTCGCGCCGTCCGGCCGCGCCGACCGGACGCTGGCCAACGAGCCGGCCGCCGCCGGCCGGATCGGCACCCTGGTCACCTCGCTGCGCGGCTACCTCAAGGACCGGCTGCCGGACCACCTGGTGCCCTCGACGGTGATCGCCATCGCCGAGGTCCCGCTGACCGTCAACGGCAAGCTGGACCGGCGGGCCCTGCCCGCGCCCGACTACACCGGCACCGCCGGCGGCCGGGCGCCACGCACCCCGCAGGAAGAGCTGCTGTGCGGGCTGTTCGCCGAGGTGCTGGGTCTTGACCGGGTGGGCATCGACGACGACTTCTTCGCACTGGGCGGCCACTCGCTGCTCGCCACCCGCCTCGTCAGCCGCATCCGCACGGCGCTCGGCGCCGAACTCCCCATCCGGGTGGTCTTCGAGTCGCCCACGGTCGTGGAACTGACCGCGCAGTTGTCGGCCGGCGCGCCGGTACGGCCGCCCCTGCGGCGCGCCGAGCACCGCGGGGAGAACGTCCCGCTGTCCTACGCGCAGCGGCGGCTGTGGTTCATCGACCGCTTCGAGGGCCCCTCGGCGACCTACAACGCCCCGTTCCCGCTGCGGCTGTCCGGCGCACTCGACCCGGCCGCCCTGGAGCTGGCGGTGCGTGACGTGGTCGCACGGCACGAGAGCCTGCGCACCCTCATCACCGTCGACGACCAGGGCATTCCGTCCCAGCGGATCCTCCCGGTGGCACAGGCGCACCTGACGGTCCCCGTCGTGGACGTGGCGCCCGACGGTTTCGACGACGCCATGGCCGAGGCCGCGGGCCAGCCGTTCGACCTTGCCACCGAGATTCCGCTGCGGGCCACCCTGCTGCGGCTCGGCGCACAGGAACACGTCCTGATGCTGCTGATCCACCACATCGCCAGCGACGGCTCGTCCATGGCTCCGCTCGCGCGGGACCTGACCACCGCCTACGCCGCCCGCCAGGAGGGCACCGCCCCCCAGTGGCCGGAACTGCCGGTGCAGTACGTGGACTACACCCTGTGGCAGACCGAACTGCTGGGGGAGGAGTCCGACCCGGACAGTGTGCTGGCCGGCCAGGTCGCCTACTGGCGTGCGGAACTGGCCGATGTGCCGCAACCGCTGCGGTTGCCGTCGGACCGGCCCCGGCCGCCGGTGGCCTCGCACCGGGGCGCGGCGGTCGAGTTCGCGCTGGACGCGGAGACGACGGCGGCGGTGGAGGACCTGGCGCGGGAGCGTGGTGCTACGGCGTCGATGGTGCTGGAGTCGGCACTGGCGGTGCTGCTCCACGCGCTCGGCGGCGGGGACGACGTGACGATCGGTTCGCCGATCGCGAACCGGACCGATGAGGCGCTGGCCGATCTGGTCGGGTTCTTCGTCAACACCTGGGTGCTGCGGGCCGACCTGTCGGGCAATCCGTCGTTCACGGACGTGCTGGCGCAGGTGCGGGGCAAGTCGCTGGCCGCGTACGACAATCAGGACGTGCCGTTCGAGCGGCTGGTGGAGGTGCTGAACCCGGAGCGCTCGACGGCGTACTCGCCGTTGTTCCAGGTGATGTTCGCCTGGCAGAACTTCGCGCGCAGGGACTTCGCGCTGCCCGGTCTGCGGGTGGAGTTCGAGCGGGTCCGCACCGAGACCGCCAAGTTCGATCTGTTCTTCAACATGGCGGACCTCCCGGGCCGGGGCGTGGTGGGGCTCCTGGAATACGCCTCCGACCTCTTCGACCACGACACCGCCCAGGCGGTCGTGGACCGCTATCTGCGCCTGGTCCGCGAGCTGGTGGTCGAGCCGTCGCGGCCGGTGGGCCTCGCCGAACTGCTGGAGCCTGCCGAGCGCGAGCTGGTGCTGTACGGCCTCAACGACACCGCGCAGCCCACCCCCGCGGTGACCGTGCCGGGCCTGGTGGAACGGCAGGCGGCCCTGACCCCGCAGGCGAAGGCGGTGGTCTTCGGCGAGGACGCGCTGAGCTATCTCGAACTGGACGCACGGTCCGACGTCCTCGCGTCGGTGCTGGCCGGGCACGGAGTGGTGCCCGGGTCGGTGGTGGGTGTCGCGCTGCCGCGTACCGACTCGCTGCCGGTCGCGTTGCTGGGGGTCCTCAAGGCGGGCGGAGCCTATCTGCCGATCGATCCGCGGTATCCGAGTGGGCGGTTGGACTTCATCGTCGGCGATGCCGCTCCGGTGCTGCTGCTGACCGACCGGGACACCGAACACGTCCTGCCCGCCGGTGACACCCCCCGGCTCCATCTCGACGACCTGGACCTCACCGAGCCGGATGAGCCGCACGACCCGGTCCGGGTGGCGCTGCGGCCGGACGACGTGGCGTACGTGATGTACACGTCGGGCTCGACGGGCACTCCGAAGGGCGTCGCGGTCACCCACGGCAATGTCGTCAACGGCGTGCTGCGCCTGGCCGCGACGATGGACGTCAGTGCGCGGACCCGGATGCTGGCCGCGACCTCGGTCAATTTCGACGTGTCCGTGTTCGAGATGTTCACGACCCTTGCTGCGGGCGGCACCGTCGAGATCGTCCGGGACGTGCTGGCGGTCGCCGAGCGCGGCGGCTGGCAGGGCGGCGTCGTGTCCACCGTGCCGTCCGTGTTCTCCGAACTCCTGGACCAGGTGGCGGGGAAGATCACCGCCGACACCGTCGTGTTCGCGGGCGAGGCGCTGCCGGCCGCTCTGGTGACCCGGGTCCGCGAGGCCATCCCCGGCGTCCGGGTCGTCAACGCTTACGGGCAGACGGAGAGTTTCTACGCCACGGCGTTCCCGGTCCCCGCCGGTGAGGAGTGGGCGGGTGGCGGGAGCGCGCCGATCGGAGCCCCGCTGGGCAACATGCGCACCTATGTCCTCGGCTCCGGTCTGACCCCGGTGCCGGTGGGTGTGGTGGGTGAGTTGTACGTCGCGGGGAGCGTCGCGCGTGGTTATCACGGGCGGGCGGCGCTGACCGCGGAGCGTTTCGTGGCGGATCCGTACGGTCCGGCCGGGGCGCGGATGTACCGGACCGGGGACCTGGCCCGCTGGACCTCCGACGGGCAGCTGGAGTACGTCGGACGCGGTGACGCCCAGGTCAAGATCCGCGGCCTGCGTATCGAACCCGGCGAGATCGAGGCCGCCCTCACCGCACACCCCGGCGTCGCCCAGGCGGTCGTGATCAGCCACCAAGGCCACGAGCGGAGCGGCAGCAGGCAACTGGTCGGCTATGTCGTCCCGGTGAGCACCGACTCCGGCGGCACGGTGGACGAGCAGGGCGTGTTCGCGGCCCCGATGACCGCCGGTGTCTCCGATCGCGAGCTGCGCCGCTTCGTCGCGGGCCGGCTGCCGGAGTTCATGGTCCCGGCCGTCTTCGTCATGCTGGACCGGCTGCCGCTCGCCCCCAACGGCAAACTGGACCGCGCCGCGCTGCCCGAACCCGACTTCGGGGGCGAGTCGTACCGCGCGCCCCGTACCGAGGCCGAACACGTCCTGGCCGCCGTCTACGCCGAGGTCCTCGGCGTGGACCGGGTCGGCGTCGACGACGACTTCTTCGCCATCGGCGGCGACAGCATCCGCTCCATCCAGATCGTCTCCCGGGCCCGCGCCCAGGGCGTCGAGGTCAACGCGCGGCAGATCTTCGAGCTGCGGACCGTCGCCGAACTGGCCGAGGCGGCGGGCGGCGAACTCACCGCCGGCCCGGTGCTCACGGAACTGGCGGGCGGCGGCGTCGGCGAGCTGCCCCTGCCTCCGATAGGCCGCTACCTGCTCGAACTCGGCGGCGGCTACGACCGGTTCGCCATGTCGGTGGCACTGGAACTGCCCGCCGGCATCGACGAGGACGGGCTGCTCGCCACCCTCGGCGCGGTCCTGGACCGCCACGACGTGCTGCGCTCCCGGCTGGACCCGGAGGGCGACGCCCTGGTGGTGGCCCCCGCCGGCACCGTCGACCTCGCGAGCCTGGTCCGCACGGTGGCCTGCGACGGCACCTGGGACGAGGACTGGCTGCGGACGGCCAGGTCCGAACTCGACGCCGCCACCGGCCGACTGGACCCGGTCGGCGCGGTGATGGCGCAGTTCGTGTGGTTCGCCCCCGAGCAGGCCGGCGTCCCCGGCCGGCTGCTGGTGGTCCTCCACCACTTCGTGGTCGACGGCGTGTCCTGGCGCATCCTGGTGCCGGACCTCGCCGCCGCCTGGGAGCAGGTCCGTGCAGGCAGGACCCCCAGCCTGCCCGAGGTCGGCACCTCGGTGCGCCGCTGGGCGCACGCCCTGCAGGACGAGGCGTACGAGGAGGACCGCCTCGCCGAACTGCAGCACTGGCTCGACACGGTCGAGCGCCCCGACCCGCTGCTCGGCTCACGCGCGCTGAACCCGGCCGTGGACCTGATGTCCACCGTGGAGTCCGTCTCGGTGGAGCTGCCGGAGCCGCTGACCGAGTCGCTGCTGACCACCGTACCCACGGCGTTCCACGGCGGAGTCAACGACGGACTGCTGTCCGCGCTGGCCGTCGCCACCGCCAAGTGGCGCGCCGCCCGGGGCATCGAGGAGACCTCGGCGCTGATCCGCCTCGAAGGACACGGCCGCGAGGAACAGGTCGTGCCCGGCGCCGATCTGTCGCGCACCGTGGGCTGGTTCACCAGCATGTTCCCCGTCCGGGTGGACACCGCGGGCGTCGACCTCGACGACGCGCTGGCCGGCGGACCGGCCGCCGGGCGGGTGATCAAGAACGTCAAGGAGCAACTGCTGGCCGTCCCCGACAAGGGCATCGGCTTCGGTCTGCTGCGCCATCTCAACCCGGCGACCGCGGCCGAACTGGACTGGCAGCCGACACCGCAGATCTCCTTCAACTATCTGGGCCGGGTCTCGGCCGACGACATGCCGGAGCAACTGCGCGGCCTGGGCTGGACACCGGCCGCCGACGCACTCGGACTGACCGCGGACCTCGACGCGAACATGCCGGCGATGGCGACCCTGGACATCAGCGCCTACGTCACCGACACGGAGCGGGGCCCGCGGCTGAGCGCCCGGATCGCCTTCCCCACCGGACTGCTGTCCCGGGCCGACGCCCAGGAACTGGCAGACCTGTGGCGCGACGCCCTGGAGGGGCTGACCCGGCACGTCGCCGCCCCCGGCGCCGGCGGACTCACCCCCTCCGATCTGCCGCTGCTGACCGTGGCCCAGAGCGAGATCGAGCGCTGGGAGCGGCAGTACCCCGGTCTGACCGACGCATGGCCGCTCGCCCCCCTCCAGTTCGGTGTGCTGTTCGAATCGATGCGGCTGGAGGAGGGCGCGTTCGACCCGCATCTGGTGCAGGTCTCCTTCCACGCCCAAGGACGGATCGACTCGGCCCGCATGCAGGCCGCGGCCCAGGCCCTGGTGGAGCGGCACGCCAACCTCCGCGTCGCGTTCATCACCGACGTCCAGGGCGACCTGGTGCAGCTGGTGGTCGACGAGGCCGAGGTGCCCTGGCGCGAGGTCGACCTCAGCGGACTCGACGAACCGGAACGCGAGGAGGCGTACGAGCGGCTGCTCGCCGAGGACCACCATGTGCACTTCGACCCGCAGAAGCCGCCGATGCTGCGCGTCACCCTCGTCCGGCTGAGCCCGGTCCGGTCCGAGCTGGTGCTGACCGTCCACCATGTGCTGTTCGACGGCTGGTCGTTCCCGATGCTGGTGCGCGACCTGCTCCAGCTGTACGCGGCCGAGGGCGACGGCACCCTGCTGCCCAAGGCCCCCGAGTACAAGGACTTCCTGCGCTGGCTCGCCCGGCGGGACGACGAGGCGGACGCCAGGGCCTGGGCGAAGGAACTCGACGGCGTGACCGAACCCACGCTGCTGACACCCGACTTCGAGGGCGGCACCGGCGAGGACCAGCGGGCCGGGACCGTCGACGTCCCGCTGTCGCCGGAGGCGGCCCGTGCGCTGAAGCGGCGCGCCGCCGAGCTCGGGGTGTCCATGAGCACCCTGGTGCAGGGCATCTGGGCGCTCATGATCGGGCAGCTGACCGGACGGCAGGACGTGCTGCTAGGCACCACCGTCTCCGGCCGGCCGCCGGAGGTGCCCGGGATCGACTCCATGGTCGGCCTGTTCGTCAACTCCCTGCCCATCCGCGTGGAGTACGCGCAGCACGACACCTTCACCGAGGTGCTGCGCGGCCTCCAGGACCGGCAGACGGCGCTGCTGGACCACCACCACTACGGGCTCTACCGCATCCAGCGGGAGACCGGGCTGACGAACCTGTTCAACACCATCGTGCTCTTCCAGTCCTTCCCGGTGGACCGGGAGGGCATGGGCGAGGCCGACGCGGCGGCCGGGCTGTCCATCACCGGAATGCGCCCGGCCACCGGCGCCCCGTACCTGGTCGGTCTGGCGGCGGACGCCGAACCCGACCTGCGGATGATCCTCCAGTACCAGCGCAACGGCATCCGCGAGGAGACGGTGCAGCTGATCGCCACCCGGCTGCTGCGGCTGCTGCGGCAACTGGTGGCCGATCCGGACGTCCCGGTCGGCGCGGCGGACGTGCTCGCCCCGGCCGAGCGGCATCAGCTGCTCGACCAGTTCAACGACACCGCCGCGGCCGGCCCCGCGCGGACCGTCCCGGAGCTGTTCGAGCGGCAGGTGTCGGCCGCGCCGGACGTCGCCGCCGTGCTGTTCGAGAACGAGTCGCTGAGCTACCGGGAACTGGACGCCCGCGCCAACCGGCTGGCCCGGGTGCTGGCCTGGCGCGGCGTCGGACCCGAGACGGTCGTCGGCGTGGCGCTGCGCCGCTCGCCCGACTGGTGCGTGGCGGTGCTCGCGGTGATGAAGGCGGGCGGCGCCTATCTGCCGCTCGACCCGGCGTACCCGGCCGAGCGGCTCACCTTCATGGTCGAGGACTCGGCGACGGACCTGATCCTGGTGGACGAGGAGACCGACGGCCGGCTCCCGGAGCTGTCCGCCACCCGACTGCGCCTGGACGAGGCGGAGTTCGTCGCGGAGCTGGCCGGGGCGAGCCCCGACCCACTGACCGACGCGGACCGCTCCTGCCCACTGTCGGTGGCCAACGCGGCGTACGTCATCTACACCTCGGGCTCCACCGGACGACCCAAGGGGGTGGCGGTCACCCACACCGGCTTCGCCAACGTGGTGGCGGTGATCGTCGACCGGATGAAGGTCTCCTCCGGCAGCCGCGTGCTCCAGTTCGCCTCCCCGAGCTTCGACGTCTCGGTGGGCGAGATGTGCATGTCACTGCTGGCCGGGGCCACCCTGGTGATGGCCGGCAAGGACCGGCTGACCGCCGGCGACCCGCTGGTGGAGACCGTCGGCGAGTACCGGGTGACCCACGCGATCCTGCCGCCGGCCGTGCTGGCGGCGCTCCCGGAGGGCTCCCTGCCCTCCGTGGAGTCCCTGATGGTGGCCGGTGAGGCGACCTCGCCGGAGCTGGCGGCCACCTGGTCGGCCGGGCGGCGGATGTTCAACGGCTACGGGCCGACGGAAGCCACCGTCGGTGTGACCGTCAGCGAACTGACCGGGGACGGCCGGGTACCGATCGGCCGGCCCATCCCGAACACCCGCATCTATGTCCTGGACTCCGCGCTGCGACCGGTGCTCCCGGGCGTGCCCGGCGAGCTGTACATCGCCGGCGCCGGCCTGACCCGCGGCTACCAGCACCGGACGGGGCTGACCGCGAGCCGCTTCGTGGCCTGCCCGTTCGGCGGGCCGGGCGAGCGGATGTACCGCACCGGAGACCTGGTCGCCTGGACCGCCGACGGCGAGCTGGACTTCTACGGCCGCACCGACAACCAGGTGAAGATCCGCGGCTTCCGCGTCGAACTCGGCGAGATCGAGGCCGCGCTGACCGCGCACGACGCGGTGGACCGGGCGGTGGTGGTGGCCCGGGAGAACGAGGAGGGGGACAAGCAGCTGATCGGGTACATCGTCCCGGCGGGCGGTGCGGTGGCCGTGGAGGAACTGCGCCGGCAGGTCTCGGAACGCATGCCCGAGTACATGGTCCCGGCGGCCTTCGTCACCCTGGAACAGCTGCCGCTGACCCCCAACGGCAAGCTGGACCGGGACGCGCTGCCCGACCCCGACTTCAACAGCGTCGCCTACCGCGCACCCCGGACCCCGCTGGAGAGGACCCTGGCGGAACTCTTCGCCGAGGTGCTGGAGCTGGACCGGGTGGGCATCGACGACAACTTCTTCGACCTGGGCGGCCACTCGCTGCGGCTCACCCGACTCCTCAGCCGCATCCACGCACTGCTCGACATCAAGGTCCCGATCCGGGTGATGTTCGGCTCCTCGACCGTGCTGCAGCTGGCCGAGTACATCGAGGAACGGACCGGCACCGAGACACCCGCCTTCACCGATCCCTTCGCGGTGGTGCTGCCGATGCACGCCGGCGGCAGCGAGCCGCCCGTGTGGTTCATCCATCCCGGGGTGGGGCTGTGCTGGTCCTACCTGGGCTTCGCGGACCGGCTCGGCGACCGTCCGGTCTACGGAATCCAGTCACGCGGCTTCGACGGATCACTCCGGATCGAGTCCACCGAGGCGGTCGTCGACGACTATCTGGAACAGATTCTCGCGGTCCAGCCGGACGGGCCCTTCCATCTCGTCGGGCACTCCTCGGGCGGTACCTACGCCCAGGCGATCGCCGCCCGGCTGCGGGCACTGGGGCACGAGGTGCCGCTGCTCGCGCTGCTGGACAGCCCGCCCAGCAGCTGGTTCCGGCGCGTCACCGAGCCGGTGAACATCGCCGAGGTGCGGGCGTTCTTCGACGAGTTCTTCCTCGCCTCGGTGGGCGAGGACAGCAGCCGGAAGGAACTGGTGACGAACGCCAGCGCCGTGTTCAAGGCACATTCCGAGAGGCTCCCGGAGTTCGACTCACCCCGGTTCGACGGCGACGCGCTGTTCTTCTACGCGACGCTCAACCCGGACGACTCCTACGCGGCCGACTGGGAACCGCTGATCGGCGGCACCGTGCACCAGTACGACATCGCCGCCACGCACATGGACCTCGCCAAGCCAGGACCCGCGGCCGAGATCTGCCGCATCCTCACTCGCCACCTTGCGGAGAACTGACCCATGACCACAGCATCGGCCACCCATCAGGCGGACGGCGCGAAGGCCGCCGCGTTCGCCGACCGCCTGGGCATCAACCCCGCCTTCTTCTGGATGCGCGGACACAGCCCCGAGCGGCCCGTCGAAGTCGACGGCTTCGGTGTCTGCAACGTCTACGGCTACCGGGAGATACTCGAAGTCCTGCGCGACCCACGGTCGTTCTCGAACAACATCGCCAGTCTGCTGGCCGCCACCGAGATCGACGAGTCGTTCAGCGAGGGCGCGCTGACCATGACCGACCCGCCCGAACACACCAAGCTGCGCAAGCTCATCGGCAAGGCGTTCACCCCGAAGGTGGTGGCCGAGCTGGAGCCGCGCATCGTGGCGATCACCGACGAACTCCTCGACGCCGTCGACGGCCGGGGCAGCCTGGAACTGGTGAACGACCTCGCCTACCCGATGCCGGTCATGGTCATCTCCGAACTGCTGGGCGTACCGACCAGCGACCGCCACCTGTTCAAGCGCTGGGTGGAGCGGATGTCCTCCAGCGCGATCGAACTCACCTCGGGCGAACGCAACCCGAACAGCGACGCGGACCCGCAGGCCGCGATGCGGGTGGTGCCGGAACTGTTCGACTATCTGCGGGCGCACACCGCCGAACGGCGCGTGAAGCCGCGCGAGGACCTGATCACCAAACTCGTCGAGGCCGAGGTCGACGGAGAACGCCTCAGCGACGGCGCCGTGGTCAACTTCGCCAACGAACTCCTGGTCGTCGGGCACGCCACCACCAGCGCGCTGCTCGGCAACGCCCTGCTGTACCTGGACACCGACCCGGAACTCGCGGCACGGGTACGCGCCGACCCCGCGCTGACGCCGGCGGTCGTCGAGGAGACGCTGCGGCTCATGCCCCCGATCGCGGTCGCCTACAAGGCGGTGCTGGCCAGGACCGAGATCGGCGGGGTGCCGGTGGTGCCCGGCCAGATGGTCGCCCTCTCGATCGGCGCCGCCAACCGGGACGAGCGCCAGTTCGACCGGCCGCACGCCTTCGACGTGACACGGGACCCCAACCCGCACCTCGGCTTCAGCCGCGGCATCCACTTCTGCCCGGGCGCCCCGCTGGCCCGGATGGAGGGCCGGGTCGCGCTGAACGCCGTCCTGGCCCGCTTCCCCGGGCTGCGCACCGACCCGGACCGGCTGCCGACCTTCCTCCCGCTGCCCCACGTCATCACCGCCTCGGAACTGCCCCTCCTCACCTCATGAGCGGTCGCCCCGCGCCCGTCGCCCTGTCCGCGAAAGGGAAGACCCCATGACAGGTCCCGTAGACCAGTGGGACATCCACCCGAAGCACTTCTGGCTGCGCGGGAAGCAGCCCCCCCGACCGATCGAGTACGACGAGGAGGTGGGGATGTGGAACGTCTACGGCCACCCGGAGTCGCTGGAGATCCTCGCCGACCCCGGCACCTACTCCTCCGCGGTCGCCACCCGGTTCGTGCCGCCGGAACAGGCGAAAGCGGCGTTCGACGGCAATCTGACCCAGGTCGACCCGCCGGACCACAAGAAGCTCCGCAAGCTGGTCAGCCGCACCTTCACCCTGAAGATGGTGGCCGGCCTGGAGACCCGGATCGCCGAACTCACCCATGAACTGCTCGACCAGGTCACCGGCGACTCCTTCGACCTGGCGGACGTGCTGGGCTACCCGCTGCCGGTCATCGTCATCTGCGACATGCTGGGCATCCCCAACAGCGACCGCGACCTGCTCAAGGGCTGGGCGGACGAGTCGCTGGCGGCCCGCGGCCAGCTCACCACGCACGAAGGGGACAGCGGACAGCAGCAGTCCCTGGAGGACCAGGCCGAGTCCGCCATGGAGATGGGCTTCTACTTCCTGGAACAGGTCGCCGAACGCCGCGCCAGGCCGCGCGAGGACCTGCTCACCAAACTCATCGAGTCGGAGGTCGACGGTGAGCGGCTGACCGACCGGCAGATCGTGAACTTCACCAATCTGCTGATCTTCGCCGGACACATCACCACCACCATGCTGCTCGGCAACACCGTGCTGTGCCTGGACGCCTTCCCGGAGGCGGACGCCCGCGTACGCAAGGACCGGGACCTGGTGCCGACCGTGATCGAGGAGTCGCTGCGCTATCTCAGCCCGCTGGCGGCCGGCTACCGGATCACCACCAAGGACGTGGAGATAGCCGGGCAGAAGGTGCCCGAGGGCCAGGTGCTGGAGGTGTGGTTCTCCGCGGCGAACCGGGACGAGCGGGTCTTCGCCGACCCGCAGCTCTTCGACCCGGCCCGCGACCCCAACCCGCACCTGGGCTTCGGCCGCGGCATCCACTTCTGCCTGGGCGCGCCGCTGGCCCGGCTGGAGGGGCGGGTGGCGCTGAACATCCTGCTGGACCGCTTCCCCCGGCTGCGCACCGACCCGGCCGACCGGCCGACCTTCCTGACGCCCCCGGACTTCACCGGCGTCTGGACCCTGCCGCTGCGGACGACGTCCTAGCCGTGTCCGCGAAGTCCCGCCGGCCCGGCTCCGGCCGCCCCGGGCCGGAGCCGGCTCACCCGGCACAGGGCGGCACCATCCGACGCAAGACAAGGAGCGTCTCGTGTACGACGTGATCGTGGTGGGCGCGCGCTGCGCCGGGGCGCCGGCCGCCATGCTGTTCGCGCGCGCCGGGTACCGCGTACTGCTGGTCGAGCGCAGTACGTTCCCCCGGGACACCCTGTCCACCCTCTACATCCACCAGCCCGGTGTGGCCCTCCTGCACCGCTGGGGTGTGCTGCCCGCGGTGGTCGGCACCGGCTGCCCGGCCATCGACAGGGTCAGTTACTCGGTGGCCGGCCTGCGGCTGGAGGGCGCCTCCTGGCCGGCCGACGGCCAGCCGGCCGCCTACGCCGCCCGCCGTCATCTCCTCGACCCCATCCTGGCGCAGGCCGCGGTCGACGCCGGGGCGGAGTTCCGGGACGGCTGCACCGTGCGCGATCTCGTGTACGACGGGGACCGGGTGGCGGGCGTCCGGCTCAGCACCGGCGGGGGAGCGGAGACCGTGGAACGCGCCCGGCTGGTCGTCGGCGCAGACGGCATGCGCTCCACGGTGGCGGCCAAGGTCGACGCCAAGACGGAGATCGAGGACCCGACACTCACCTGCGCCTACTACTCCTACTGGTCGGACCTGCCGGCGCAGTTCCGGCTCTACGAGATCCCCGGCCACTGGATGGGCACGGTGCCGACCAATGACGGCGCGACCCTGGTGGCCGGCTACTTCCCGCAGCACCGGTTCGCCGACGTCCGCGGCGACGCGCTGAACTCGCTGCTGTCCCTCGTGGAGCGGATGTCCCCCGAGGTACGTGAACAGATGGCGGCGGGCAGCCAACTGGAGCGGCTGCGCGGCACCGGCGACCAGCGGAACTTCTTCCGGCAGGCGGCCGGTCCCGGCTGGGCGCTGATCGGCGACGCAGGCCACCACAAGGACTCCATCACCGCGCGCGGCATCACCGACGCCTTCTTCCAGGTGCAGTTGCTGGTCGACTGCGTCGGTGACGACCTGCGGGACCCCGGCCGGCTGGCCGCCGCGCTGGAGCGTTTCGCCGCCGAGCGCACCGAGGTCCTGATGACCGACTACCAGGCCACCCTGAAGACGGCCCGGCTCGATCCGCCGGAGCATCAGCTGGCACTGCTGCGCGCGGTCGCCACCCGCCCCGAACTCGTCGACCGGTACTTCTCGACGATGTCGGGGGTCTGCCCCATCGACGAGTTCGTCACCTTCGAACTGCTCGAACTCATGGACGCACAGTGATCCGCAGGCAGCACTGGCAGGGCCGGGCACAGGCTAGGAGAGAGAACGACATGACCGATGTGACCACCGGCGCGAAGCCGGCCGCGGAACTCGACCACTGGCGGGAACGCCTCGCCGATCTGCCGGAACTGCGGCTGCCCGCCGACCGGCCCCGGCTCGCCGGGCACGTACCGGCCACCGCGCGGGAGACGTTCCGGGTGCCGGCCGCCGCGGTGAGCGGACTGACCGCCCTGGCCGGCGAGCACGACGGCACCCTGTTCACCGGCCTGTTCACCGCCCTCCAGGTCCTGCTCGCGCGCTACAGCCGCCAGCAGGACCTGGCCCTGGGCACAGCCGACGACCGGGCCAACCCTCTGGTGCTGCGGGGCACGGTGCTGCCGCAGACCCCGTTCGGGCAACTGCTGGCCGACAACGCCCGGGTGGTGCGGGACGCCCTCGCACACCGTGGGGTGCCCTACCGGCAGGTCGTCCAGGTCCTGGGGGTCCGCGCCGAGGTCGGCCGGGACCCGCTGGTGCAGACCCGGATCCTGCTGGCCGGTGCCGCCGACGGTGACGTGCTCGGCGCCGCCCCGGACGACCGCGCCCTGCCGGAGTGCGAGCTGAGCTTCGAGTTCACGGCTGCCGACGACGGCGGGCTGACCGCCGCCCTGGTGTACGACGGCGCGCTGTTCGAGGCGGCCACCGCGCGGCGGCTGACCCGGAACCTGCTGGTGCTGCTGACCGCCGCGCTGCGCGCCCCCGGGCAGCCGGTCGGTGAACTGCCCCTGATCCACCCGGAGGAGCTGGACACGCTGCTCCACGCCTGGGGCGTCAACCGGAGCCCGTATCCCGCCGACCGCTGTCTGCACGAACTGGTCGGCGAGCACGCCCTGGCCCGTCCCGACGCGGTCGCCGTCGTGCACGGCACCACCACCATGACGTACCGCGAACTGGACGAGCGGGCCGACCGCCTGGCCCGGCTGCTCCTGGCCCAGGGGGTGCGACCCGGGTCCTTCGTCGGTGTCTGCCTGCCGCGCGGCCCCGAGCTGTTCGCCGCGCTCCTCGCGGTGCTCCGGGCCGGCTGCGCCTATCTGCTGCTGGACATCGACTACCCGTCCGACCGGCTGAGCTTCATGCTCACGGACACCGGGGCGGCGGCCTGCCTCACCCGGCGCGAGCTGACCGCGAAACTGTCGGCCCCCGAGGCGCGCATGATCTGCCTGGAGGAACACGAGCAGGACATCGCCGCGCCGCCGGCCGGCCCGCCGGGGGTCCCGGTCACCTCGGCCGACGGCGCCTACGTCATCTACACCTCGGGCTCCACCGGCATGCCCAAGGGCACCGTGGTCACCCACCGGGCGTTCGTCCGGCTGCTGCGGGACGCCGACTACCTCACGCTGCACCCGGACGACGTCTCCGGCCAGGGTGCCGACGTCACCTTCGACGCGGCGGCGTTCGAGATCTGGGCCCCGCTGGTCGCCGGGGCGCGGCTGGTGGTGCTCGACAAGGAGACCCTGCTGGACCCGGCCGCGCTGACCGCCGCCCTGGAACGGCACCGGCTCACCACGCTGTTCCTGACCACCGCGCTGTTCAACCAGGTCGTCGCCGCCGACCCCGGCGCGTTCCGCGGCCTGAGGCACATGCTGTTCGGCGGCGAGGCCGTCAACTCCGCCCGGGTGGCCCAGGTGCTGGCCGCCGGCCCGCCCGGACGCCTGGTGCATCTGTACGGCCCCTCCGAGACCACCACCTTCGCGACATGGCATCTGGTGCGGGAGGCCGACGAGCACACCGCCGTCCCGATCGGCGGGCCGGTCGCCAACACCACCGTCTATGTGCTGGACGAGCTGCTGGAACCGGTGCCCGTCGGCGTGGTCGGCGAGCTGTTCATCGCCGGCCCCGGGGTCGCCCACGGCTACATGGACCGTCCGGAGCTGACCGCCGAGCGCTTCCTGGCCAACCCGTTCGCCGGGCCGCCCGACGAGCGGCTCTACCGCACCGGCGACCTGGTGCGCTGGTCCGCCGCCGGCGCCCTGGAGTACGTCGGGCGGGCCGACCACCAGGTGAAGATCCGCGGCTACCGGATCGAACCGAGCGAGATCGAACGAGTGCTCCAGCAGCATCCGGACATCGAGGCCGCCCTGGTGGTCGCCCGGGCCGAGGGCGAGCACAAGCGGCTCGTCGGCTATGTACGCCCGGCGGCCGGCCGGCAGACCGAGCCCGCCGGACTGCGCGCGTTCGTGGCCGCCCGGCTCCCGGAGTTCATGGTGCCGTCCGCGCTGGTCACACTCGCCGAGTTCCCACTGCTGCCGAACGGCAAGATCGACCGCGCGGCCCTGCCCGCCCCCGAGCGGACCACCGGCGGCGACGGCTCCGCGCCGCGCAACGGCACCGAGCGGGTGCTCGCCGTCATCTGGGCGGAGGTGCTCGGCGTCCCGAGCGTCGGCATCACCGACAACTTCTACGAGCTGGGCGGCGACTCGATCCTCGGCGTCCGGGTGGTCGCCCGCGCGAAGAAGGCCGGCCTGTCGATCTCCGCGAAGGACGTGTTCCGGCGGCAGACGATCGCCGAACTCGCCTCCGTGGCCGTGAGCGACGGCAACTGATGGCACCGGCCCGCGATTTGGAGGACATCCCCGCATGACCACGCAGACGCAGCCGGCGGCGGATCCGGACACCCTGGATCTGACCGACCCGCAGACGTTCCTCGACAACGACCCGCACCGGATGTGGCAGCCCTACCGCGACCAGTACCCGGTGTTCTGGCATCCCGGCCGCGACGAGCTGCCCGGCTTCTGGGTGCTGACCCGCTACCAGGACGTCCTGGACGCCTACCGCGACAACAGGCGCTACACCTCCGAGCAGGGCAACGTGCTGGCCACGCTGCGCCTGGGGGAGGACTCCGCGGCCCGCAGGATGCTCGCCGTCACCGACGGGCCGCGGCACCGCGCGGTCCGCAACCTCATGATGAAGTCCTTCTCGCCGCGCGTCCTGGCACCGGTGGTGGCCAACGTCCAGCGGCGCACCGACACCCTGGTCGCCCACGCGGTCGAGCGCGGCGAACTCGACTTCGTCACCGAGGTCGCGGACCGCATCCCCATCCACACCATCGGCGATCTGATGGGCATCCCGGCGGCGGACCGGGAACAGGTGGTGGACTGGAACGCGCAGACGTTGTCCCGGTACAGCTCGCAGGACAGCGAGCAGGAATCGGTGATGGCCCGCAACGAACTCGTGCTCTACATCTCCGACCTGGTCGCCGAACGGCGCCGCAACCCGGGCGAGGACGTGCTCTCCACGCTGGCCGCCGCCACCGTCGACGGCAAGCCGCTCTCCGACGACGAGATCGTGCTCCAGTCCTACAGCCTGATCCTCGGCGGCGACGAGTCCAGCCGGGCGACGGCCGCCGGTGCCGTACGCGCCTTCCACGACCACCCCGACCAGTGGCGGCGGCTGAAGAACGGCGAGGTGACACTGGAGAGTTCGGCCGAGGAGGTGGTGCGCTGGACCACGCCGGCCATGCACTTCGGCCGGCACGCCCTGGTCGACGTGCCGCTGCGGGAACACACCGTCAGGGCCGGCGAGATCATCACGCTGTGGAACAGCTCGGCCAACTTCGACGAGGACGTCTTCGACGACCCGTACACGTTCGACCTGGGACGTACGCCCAACAAGCACGTCAGCTTCGGGCACGGGCCGCACTTCTGCCTCGGCGCCTATCTGGGGCGGGTCCATATGCACGCCATGCTGGAGGCGCTGCGCACCCAGGTCGCGGAGATCGAGGTGCTCGGCACCCCCGCGCGACTGTTCTCCAACTTCGCCAACGGCCACACGGCCATGCAGGTCCGGATAACCCCCGAACCGACCGCCTCCTGACCGCTTCCCGGTGGCGCGCGCCGCGCGCCACCGGGGCCGTCAGCGGGCCGTCAGCGCTTGCGGGCGGCGGCCCGGGCGGCGGTGAACGCCGCCACGTCACGGGAGATGGCGCGGGCCACCTCGCGCTCGCCGGACTGGATGTAGAAGTGCCCGCCCGGGAAGAACCGGGACGTGAACCCCGCCGTCGTGTGTTCGCCCCAGGCGAGGACACCCTCGGCCGGCACATTGACGTCGGACTCGCCGCAGTAGGCGCTGATCGGGCAGTCGAGCCGGGTCCCCCCGGTGTCCTGGTAGGTCTCCGCGGCCTTGAAGTCGGAGCGCATCGCCGGGATGACCACAGCCAGCAGATCCTTGTCGTCCAGCAGCGCAGTCGGGGTGCCGGCCAGGTCGGCCATGGTCGCGACGATGCCCTCGTCGCCCAGCAGGTGCAGCCCCCGGTCATGGCGCACGGACGGCGCCGAACGCCCCGATCCGATCACGCCGATCGGTGGATTGCCGGGCCACAGCCGCTCCAGCCGCAGCGCGATCTCGTAGGCCAGTACCGATCCCATGCTGTGGCCGAACAGCGCGATCGGCCGGTGCCGCCAAGGGGTCAGGGCCGCCACGACGCTGTCCGCCATCTCCGCGATGCTCTCCACCGGAGGCTCCAGCAGCCGGTCCTGCCGGCCCGGATACTGCGTGATCAGCACCTCGGTGGTGGCGGACAGCGCCGCCGACAGCGAGTGGTACGCCACCGCGGACCCGCCGGCGTGCGGACAGCAGACCAGCACCGGGCCACCGCCGCGCGGCGGGTGGTACTGCCGTATCCAGCCGTCCTGGCCGGTGTCCCGCCGGTTTCTGACCGGCCCGCCCGGGATGTTCGGCGGGGTGGGCCTGTGCGGGGTGCTGGTCATCGCGGTACGCCGTCCTTCGGACTCGCAGAAAGTGGTGGGGTGGTGGGTCGGTGGGGTCACCAGTCGACGCGGAGCAGGGACAGCCCACGGGTCGCCAGGCCGTCCTTCCAGACCACCGGGGTGTCGACGGCGGCGAGCCGCAGCGCGGGGAAACGGTGCAGCAGACGTTCGAGGACCAGGCAGACCTGGAGGCGGGCCAGCGGCGCGCCCAGGCACCGGTGCACGCCGTGCCCGAACGTGAGATGGACCGCGTCGTGGCCGGTCAGGGCGAGGGACTCCGGCTCGGCGAACACCTTGCCGTCGCGATTGCCGTGCACCAGCGCGACCAGGACGGCCTCACCGGCCTGGACGGTGACGCCGCCCAGTTCCACCGGCTGCACCGCGACCCGGGGAAAGGCGAGGGGCGTGGCGGGGCTGATCCGCAGCAGCTCCTCGACGACGGCCGCCGTCCGCTCGGGCCGTGCCACCAGTTCGCGGTGCGCGTCCGGGTCGGAGAGCAGCGACAACAGGGAGAGGCTGAGCTGTCCCGCGGTGGTCTCGTAGCCCGCCATCAGCAGCGTGAGCCCGAGGGTGAGCAGTTCGCTCATGGTGAGTTCACCCTGGTCGTGCAGCCCGATCAGGGTGGTGAGCAGGTCGTCCTCGGGCCGCTGCCGTTTGCGGTTCACCAAGTCCGTCATGTAGTCGGCGAGTTCGACGCGCCGGCGGGCCTTCTCCCGGGGACTGCTCGCGGAGATGTCGAACAGCACCTCGACCCAGTCCCGGAAGCGGGAGCCGTCCTCGGCCGGGATGCCGAGCAGGGAGCACAGCACGGCGAGCGGGAGCGGGGCGGCGAGGTGCTCGACGAAGTCGGCGCCGGGACCGTGCGCGGCCATCGCGTCGAGATGCCGGTCGGCCAGCTCCGCCACGAAGGGCCGCATCGCGGCGATCCGGCCGGTGGAGAACGCGCCGCTGACGATGCGCCGCAGCTGGGTGTGCCGGCTGCCGTCCATGCTCATCATCGAATTCGGCGTCGGCTGGGCGTCGTTGAACTTGGGTGCCGCAGGCAGGACCGCGCTCGCCCGGCTGAACCTCTTGTCCGTCAGTACCGCGCGGCCCAGTGCGTAGTCGCGCACCAGCCACATCTTGTCGCCGGCGGGCGTGACGACGGGTACGACGTCCTCGCTGCCGGCCTGCAGGAACTCCGGAAGCGGCCCCAGTTGGCCGGCCGTGCGCTGCCTCATACGGGTCTCCCCTCTAGGTTGTCGGCGTCAGCCGTCCGGATCGGGCGCCCCGCCGCGCGGCTCGGCCCGCCCGTCGCACGTGATGCGTGGGTGCTGCCGGGCCGGCTGCTGCGGCCCTGGGGCGGCGGCCGATGGATGAGGGGAACTCGCCCCGGGAGTACGTCGGTTGCCACGCACTCGCCCGGCGCCGGTGATCCGGCGGTTCTCCCGTCAGCCTTCAACCTACCCACCGGAAGGTGGCCGGTGAACCGTGGAACAGCCCGTACGCGGACCCGGTCGCCGTCCCGCCGACAGGACAGCGGCGAGGCCCTCAGGACGCCCCGGACCGCACCAGCCGCCCCCGTACGAGTTCCGCCACCCGGCCCCAGTGGGAGCTGAGGTAGAAGTGTCCGCCGGACAGGACCGTCAACTCGTGCGCGCCCGCGGTGTGGGAGGCCCAGCCGCGCGCCTGTGCCGGGGTGACCTGCGAGTCCTGGTCCCCGGTGAGGACGAACAGCGGGCAGCTCAGCGGCGGACCGGGGACGTACCGGTAGGTCTCGGCGGCCCGGTAGTCCGCCCGGATCGCGGGCAGGACCAGTTCCAGCACTTCCGGGTCGTCGAGAATCCGCGCGTCGGTACCGCTGAGCGCGCCGATGTGCGCGACCAGGGTGGCGTCGTCGGCGAGGTGGATGCCCTTGTCGTGCGGCAGCGTCGGGGCACGCCGGCCCGAGACGTACAGCGCCTGCGGGCCGCTGCCCGCCGCCTCCAGCCGCCGGGCCGTCTCGAAGGCCACGGAGGCACCCATGCTGTGCCCGAGGAGGGCGAACGGACGGTCGAGCCGGCCCCGCAGCTCCTCGGTCAGCGCGTCGGTGAGCGCCGACACGCTGTCCAGGCACGGCTCGTGGCGCCGGTCCTGACGGCCCGGGTACTGGACCGCCAGGACCTCGACGTCCGGCGCCAGACCGGCGGACAGCGGAAAGAAGAAGGAGGCCGAACCCCCGGCGTGCGGCAGGCAGATCAGCCGGGTCGCGGTGTCGCGGCCCTCATGGAAACGGCGCAGCCAGCCGCCGTCGGCCGAGGCACGCCCCGGCGCGCGGGGACCCGTTCCTGTCTCGTTCACGTCAGTGCTCCGTCCCGTCCGAGAGGACCCGAGGATACGAGCAGATCCCCGGAGACGTCACGGACGTCGCCGCACCCGCTCTGCGCCAGGACGAGGTCGAACTCCGCGAGCAGACACCGCAGGACATGCCGTACGCCCTCGCGCCCGCCCAGTGCCAGGCCGTACTGGTAGGGCCGGCCCAGCAGCACGGCGTCCGCGCCGAGCGCCAGGGCCTTGAACAGGTCGCTGCCGGTGCGCACACCCGAGTCGAGCAGCACGGGCACGTCGTCACCCACGGCCGCGCGTACCGCGGGCAGACAGTCCAGAGCGGCGGCGGAGCCGTCGAGCTGGCGCCCGCCGTGGTTGGAGACGATCACGCCGTCGGCGCCGCCCGCGAGCGCCAGCCGGGCGTCCTCGGGGTGCAGCAGGCCCTTGACCAGGATCGGCAGGCCGGTCAGCTCGCGCAGCCACGGGAGGCGGTCCCAGGTCAGGGACGGGTTGGCGGAGACGGCCGCCCAGTGTCCGGCCACTGTCCGGTCGTCGGCATCCGGGGGCAGCGTCGCCCGGAAGACGGGATCGGTGGTGAAGTTGGCCAGCCCGGCGCCGTGGAGGAACGGCAGATAGCCGTGGTCCAGATCCACCGGACGGTACGCGAAGGCCGGGCTGTCGACGGTGAGGACCAGGGCGGAGTATCCGGCCGCCTCGGCCCGGCGCACCAGGGAGGCGGCGATCTCCTGGTCGGACGGCCAGTACAGCTGGAACCACCGCGGCTGCGGACCGGCCGCCGCCGCGACCTCCTCCATGGAGTGGGAGGCGAAACACGACAGGACGAACGGCACCCCCGCGTCGGCGGCGCCGCGGACGGCCGCCAGCTCGCCCTCCGGATGGACGACGGTCTGCGCGGCGATCGGCGCCAGCAGCACCGGGGCGGTCAGGTCACGGCCGAACAGACGGACCGACAGCTCGCGCCGGGTGACGCCGCGCAGCATGCGCGGCAGGATCCGCCACCGGTCGAACGCCGCGCGGTTGGCACGTGCCGTGCCCCCCGTCCCGGCGTCGCCCGCGACGTACCCGTACGCGGACGCGGGCAGCACCTCACGGGCCGCCTCCTGGAGGGTGGTGAGATCGGTGGACGGACGGCCGGTGCCTCCGTCGGGTCCGGCGAGGTAGATCTCGCGCACCAGCTCGGGCCCCGGCCCGGCCGTCCGGGCGGCCAGGTCCTCGCGCAGCCTGCGGCACAGCAGTTCGGCGGTGCCGGCGGCATGTCCGGTCAGCGCGAAGTGACCGCCGGGGTGCACCTCCACGGTGTG
Source organism: Streptomyces liliiviolaceus (assembly GCF_018070025.1). Taxonomy (NCBI): domain Bacteria; kingdom Bacillati; phylum Actinomycetota; class Actinomycetes; order Kitasatosporales; family Streptomycetaceae; genus Streptomyces; species Streptomyces liliiviolaceus. The sequence continues at coordinate 249,133 of NZ_JAGPYQ010000002.1, read as the reverse complement.
CGCCGCGGTGGTGTGCCGGGACCAGTCCCCGACCTGCTCCAGGGTGTTCTTCGGGTCGTCGGCCGCGAGCAGCACCGTGACCGGCGCGGTGAGCACGGTGTCCGGCGCGCACCGGTAGCGCTGGAGCAGCCGGTGGTCGGCACGCAGCAGGCGCAGCACCTCGGCGCGAAGCTCCGGGTCCGCCAGCAGCACGTCCGGCACTCCGCCGAGCAGCCGCAGTCCGGCCACCAGCTCGTCGTCGTGCAGGGCGTCGAGGTCGGGTTCCTCCCAGTCGTGGGAGGGCGGCCGGGCGGCCGAGACGAACAGCCGTGCCACAGCGCCGTGTTCCTCCAGCAGCCGGGCCGTCTCGAACGCGGCCAGGGCGCCCATGCTGTGGCCGAGGAGGAACAGCGGGCGGTCGGTGTACGGCGCGAGGGCCGCCGCCGTGTGCCGGGCGATCGTGCCGATGTCGTCCGCGCAGGCCTCGGCGCGGCGCTCCTGCCGCCCGGGGTACTGCACCGCGAGCAGTCCGATGTCCTCGGGCAGCGCGGCGGCCAGCGCGGTGAACGCGGTGGCGGTGCCGCCCGCGTGCGGGAAGCACACCAGACGGGCGGCCGGTTCCCCGCTCGTGGGGAAGGTCCGCAGCCAGCGGGGGTCCCCGGCCGGTGGCGGGGCGGTCACGGTGCTGCCGGGGTGGGCGGGGGCCGCGGGCGCGGCGGTGCGGTCGGTCATGTCCTCGGTGTCCTGTCCTCGGTCGTGGTGGACAGCTGGTCCAGCAGATGGTGCAGACGCTCACGCAGCCGGGTGCGGCCGGCGTCGTCCAGGACGCGTCCGGCGACGGCCGCCTCGACGCCGTCCAGCGCGCCGAGTGCGTCGGCCGTGTCGGTCGTGTCGGCCGGGGAGCCGTTCGCGTCGTCCTGCGGGGCGGCGGACGGCGAGGCCGCGGGGGCCGGTCCGGTCCGCAGGTGGCCGACGAGATCGCGCGGTGTCGGCCAGTCGAAAATGAAGGTCGCCGGCACCCGGATCCCGGTGGCGGCCGTGACGCGGTTGCGCAGTTCGACGGCGGTCAGTGAGTCGAAGCCGATCCGGTCGAAGACGCTGTCCGGGGTGAGCACGGTCTGCGAGGCGTGGCCGAGAACCGTGGCGGCCTCGCGCAGGACCAGGTCCATGAGGTCGTCCCCGGCGCCGTTCTCGCCGTCGCCGTCGCCGTCGCCGTCGTGCCGCGCCGGGTCGGCGGCGCCCGCCCCCGTCGCCCGGTCCGTCGGGCCGGCGGCCGGGGGCGCCGCGGCGGGCGCCACCTCCGTCAGCAGCGTCGGCAGGGTGCCGTCGCGGCGCTGTTCGGCCAGCCGGAACCGGTCCCAGCGGGCGGCCACGGCGACCGGCGAGCGGCTCTCCAGCGCGGCGTCCAGCAGCGCGAGTCCCCGGTCCGCCGGCAGCGGCCGTACCCCCAGCCGGGCCATCCGGGCGAGGTCGGCGTCGCTCAGCGCGCTGCCCATGCCGTCGGCCACGTCCCACAGGCCCCAGACGACGGACACGCCGGGCAGGCCGGCCGTACGGCGCCGCTCCGCCAAACCGTCCAGGAACGCGTTGCCCGCGGCGTAGCCCGCCTGTCCCGCGGCGCCCAGGGTACCGGCGAGCGAGGAGTAGACGACGAACGCGGACAGGTCGAGCCCGGCCGTCAGGTCGTGCAGATGGACCGCCGCGTCGATCTTCGGCCGCAGTGTCCGGTCGAGCTGTTCGGGCGTGAGGGCGGACAGCAGCCCGTCGTCGACGACGCCCGCGGCGTGCACGACACCGCCGAGCCGGACGCCCGCGCGGCCGAGCCCGTCGAGCGCCGCGGCCAGCGCGTCGCGGTCCGCCGCGTCGCACGCCAGGGTGCGCACCTCGGCGCCCAGAGCGCGCAGTTCGTCGAGGTCGCGCGCCGCGTTCCCGCCGGGAGCCCCTCGCCCCATCAGGACCAGTCGGCGCACCCCGTGCCCGGTGACCAGGTGACGGGCGGTCAGCCGGCCCAGCCAGCCCAGGCCGCCGGTGATCAGCACGGCGCGTCGGGTGTCCCAGACGGGGCCGGGCAGTTCCAGGACCACCTTGCCCACGTGCCGGGCCTCGGCGAGCTGCCGGAACGCGTCCGCCGCGCGGTCGATCCGCCAGGAGGTCACCGGCGGTGGCGTCAGCTCCCCGGACTCGAACAGGGCGAGCAGGGCGCGCAGCATCTCCTGGATCCGGTCGGGCCCCGGCTCGCGCACGTCGTACGCCCGGTACGTGACGCCGGGATGCCGGTCCGCCACCTCGGCCGGGTCCCGCAGGTCGGTCTTGCCCATCTCCAGGAAGCGGCCGCCCCGCGGCAGCAGCCGCAGCGACGCGTCGACGTAGGGGCCGGCCAGAGAGTTGAGGACGACGTCGACGCCCGCACCGCCGGTCGTGCCGAGGAACCGCTCCTCGAAGCCGAGGTCGCGCGAGGAGGCGATGCGCCCGTCGGGCAGCCCGGTGTCCCGCAGTGTGTCCCACTTGCCGGGGGAGGCGGTGGCGTGGGGCACGGCGCCCAGGTGCCGGGCGAGTTGCAGCGCCGCCGTGCCGACGCCGCCGGTGCCCGCGTGCACCAGGACCGACTCGCCCGCGCGCAGCCCGGCCAGGTCCACCAGCCCGTAGTAGGCGGTCAGGTAGGCCACCGGGACGGCGGCGGCCTGCTGGAAGGTCCAGCCGGCGGGGACCGGGCACACCAGCCGCCGGTCGGTCACCGAGGTCGGTCCGATGCCGGAGAACAGCCCCAGGACCCGGTCCCCGGCGCGCAGGTCGGTGACCCCCTCGCCGACCTCCAGGACCACGCCGGCGCCTTCGCCGCCCTGGCCCCGGTCGGCGGCGTCGGGGTCCACGGACGGCGGTATGACGCCGAGGGACAGCAGCACGTCGCGGAAGTTGAGGCCCGCGGCCCGCATGCCCACCCGGATCTGACCGGGTGCCAGGGGCAGGTCCGCCTCCGGCCAGGGCTCCAGCGACAGGTTCGCGAAGGACTGCTTGGCGACGTAGTCCAGCCGCCAGTTCCCCGCCCCGGCCGGCGGCCGCAGTCCGTCGTGGCCGGGCGCCGGGGCGAGGACGGGCCGGTGGGCCGTGCCGTCGCGCAGCGCGAGCTGCGGCTCCGCGGTGGTCACGGCACAGGGCACGGCGGCGCCGGAGGCGGCGGATCCGTCCTCGTCGAGGAGGGCGAAGCGTCCCGGGTGCTCGCTCTGGGCGGACCGCACCAGGCCCCACACCGCGCGGTGGGCGAGCCGGGCGGGCGACTGTGCGCCGGACACGTCGACGGCCTCGCGGGTGCGGACCACCAGCCGGGTGCCGGCCAGCCGCCGGTCGTCCAGCAGCAGCCGGGCCGCGACCAGCACCTCGTGCAGCACGCCCCGTACCGCGGCCGGGTCGTCGTCGGCCTCGCCGCAGCTCAGCAGCACGACCTCGGGGGCGGGCGCCCCCGCCGCCAGCGCGGAGGTCAGGGATGCCACGTCGGGAAGGGCCTCGCCGGGGCCGACCCGCGTCCAGCGGTCGGTCGCGGGCGCCGCGGGCAGGCCGGACAGGGCCGTCCAGCGCGGCAGCAGGAGGTCGTCGGCCGCGGCGGCGGTCACCGGGACCGGGCGCAGGGAGAGCGAGCCGATCGTGGCGACCGGCCTGCCGTCGGTGTCGGTCACCTCGACGGTGACCGTGTCGGGACCGGCGGGGGCCAGCCGGACCCGCACCTGGTCGGCCGCGGCGCGGTGGATCCGTACACCTGACCAGGCGTACGGGACGAGGCTCCGGCCGTCCGCCGCCGCGCCGACGGCCGCCAGGGGGTGCAGGCAGGCGTCGAGGAGGGCGGGGTGCAGGGTGTACCCGCCGCCCGTCCCGTGCTCCGCCGCGGGCGCCACCTCGGCGAAGACCTCCTCGCCGCGCCTCCACATGGCGCGCACACCGCGGAAGGCGGGCCCGTACTCCAGCCCGCGCGCGGCCAGGTCCGTGTAGAGGTCGCCGGGTGGCACCGGGACGGGTTCGGCGTCCTCGGGCGGCCACCGGCCGGCGTCGTTGCCGTCACCGGCGGGCGGGGACTGGGCGAGTGTGCCCCGGGCGTGGCGTGTCCACGGCGTCGGCCCGGTGCCGTCGGCCCGGCGGGCGTGGACGGTGACCGTGCGCCCGCCGTCGGCGCCTGGCGCGGCGATCAGTACCCGCAGCTGGATCTCGGCGTCCCGGGGCACGGGCAGGGGCGCCTCCAGGACGAGGTCCTCGACCAGGTCGTAGGACTCGGCGCGGGCGGCACTCGCCACCAGGTCGAGCAGGGCGGTGCCGGGGAGCAGTACCTGTCCGGCGACCCGGTGGTCCGCCAGCCAGCCGTGCGTGGCGCCGGACAGCCGTCCGGAGTACAGGGTCCCGCCCGGTTCCGGCACATCGGCGACGGCGGTCAGCACGGGGTGGTCGAGATGGCCGAGGCCGGCCGACCGCAGATCGCCGGGGGCGTCGGCGGTGCCGATCCAGTAGGTGCGGCGCTGGAAGGCGTACGTCGGCAGCGGGACGCGGCGGGCGCCCCGGCCGGCGAACACCGCCTCCCAGTCGACCGGGGTGCCGCAGGCGTGCAGCCGGGCGAGCGCGGTGAGCGCGGTGGGCGCTTCGGGCCGGGAGCGGTGCTGGGCCGGGACGAGTTCGTGCGCGGCCGTGTCGGCGAGGCAGTCGGCGCTCGTCGCCGTGAGGTCCCCGGCGGGCCCCAGGTCGAGGAACCGGGTGCAGCCGATCTCCGCCAGGGTGCGTACGCCGTCCTGGAAGCGGACCGTCTCGCGGGCGTGGCGGACCCAGTACTCGGGGTCGGCGAGCTGACCGGGCAGGGTCGGCCGGCCGGTCAGGTCGGAGACGACGGTGAGGTGCGGCGCCTCGAACGTCAGCTTCGCCACGACGGCCCGCAGGTCGTCCAGGGCCGGCTCCATCAGCGGTGAGTGGAAGGCGTGACTGACCGGCAGCCAGGTGGCCTTGCCGCCGGAGCGTTCGAACTGCGCGACCACCTCCGTCAGATCGCGGTGGTCCCCGGAGAGCACGGTGGCGGCCGGACCGTTGACGGCGGCGACGGAGACACGGTGGGTGCGCCCGGCCAGCAGTTCGGCCGCCTGTTTCTCGTCCGCCCGCAGCGCCACCATGGCGCCGCCCTCCGGCAGGCGCTGCATGACCCGGCCGCGGGCCACGGCCAGTTCGGCGGCGTCGGACAGGGAGAGGACCCCCGCGGCGTGGACGGCGGCGAGCGCGCCCACGGAGTGCCCGAGGACCGCGTCCGGCCGGACGCCCCACGACTCGAACAGCCGGAACAGGGCGACCTCGCAGGCGAGCAGCGCGGGCTGGGTGTACTCGGTGCGGCTCAGCAGCACGGCCCCGGCCGGGTTCTCGGCCGCGTACAGCACCTCGCGCAGCGGACGGTCCAGCCGGGCGTCGAGCTCGGCGCACACGGCGTCGAAGGCCGCCGCGTACGCGGGGAACGTCCCGTACAGCTCGCGGCCCATACCGAGTCGCTGGGCGCCCTGTCCGGCGAAGAGGAACGCGGTCCGGCCGTCGGCCGCGGTGCCCCGGACGACGGCGGAATGGCCGGTGCCGTCGGCGAGCGCGCGCAGCCCGGCGCGCAGTTCCGCCTCGTCCCGCGCGAGGACGGCGGCACGATGGCCGAGGTGGCTGCGGGTGGTGGACAGCGAGAGGCCGAGGTCGACCGGCCGGGACGGTTCGGCGGTCACCCGGTCGAGGAGCCGGGCGGCCTGGTCGCGCAGTGCCGGCCCGCCGCTCGCCGACAGGACGACGGGCACGACGGGCAGTGGCGCCGCGTGAGCCGTGCCGGAGGGCTCGGTCCCGGCCGCGGACACCTGTTCCAGGATCACGTGGGCGTTGGTGCCGCTGATGCCGAAGGAGGACACCGCCGCCCGCCGGGCGTGCCCGCGGTCGGGCCACGCCGTGGCCTCGGTCAGCAGGTTCAGCGTGCCGTCGGCCCAGTCGACGTGCGGGTTGGGCTCGTCCGCGTGCAGGGTCCGCGGCAGCACGCCGTGCCGCATCGCGCAGACCATCTTGATGATGCCGGCCACACCGGCGGCGGCCTGTGTGTGACCGATGTTGGACTTCAGCGACCCCAGGTGGAGCGGGCGGTCCGCGGGACGGCCGACGCCGTAGGCGGCCTCCAGGGCCTGCGCCTCCATGGGATCGCCCAGGGAGGTGCCGGTGCCGTGGGCCTCGACGGCGTCGACCTCGACGGCGGGCACACCGGCGTCCGCCAGCGCGTCGGCGATGACGCGTTCCTGGGCCCGGCGGCTGGGCGCAGTCAGCCCGTTGCTGTCGCTGTTGTGGTTGACGGCGGTGCCGCGGACGACGGCGAGCACCGGATGGCCCAGGCGGCGGGCGTCCTCCAGCCGCTCCAGCAGCAGCACGCCGGCACCCTCCGACCAGCCGGTGCCGTCCGCCGACGCGGCGAACGACTTGCAGCGGCCGTCGGCCGCCAGCCCGCGCTGCCGGCTGAACTCCACGAACGGCATGGGCGTGGCCATGACGGTCGCCCCGCCGGCCAGGGCCAGCGAGCACTCGCCCCTGCGCAGCGCGGCGCACGCGAGGTGCAGCGCCACCAGGGAGGAGGAGCAGGCGGTGTCCACGGTCATGGCCGGGCCCTGGAGACCGAGCGTGTAGGCGACGCGCCCCGAGGCGAGACTGCCCGCGCTGCCGAGCCCGAGGTAGCCCTCGTAGTCGGCGGGGGCGGGCGTCAGACGCGAGCCGTAGTCGCCGTACATGGTTCCCACGAAGACCCCGGTGCGGCTGCCGCGCAGGGACGCCGGGTCGAGACCGCCGTCCTCCAGGGCCTCCCAGCTGGTCTCCAGCAGCAGCCGGTGCTGCGGATCCATGGCATGGGCCTCGCGGGGCGATACGCCGAAGAACTCGGCGTCGAACCGCGCGGCCTCCCCGAGGAACCCGCCCTCCTTGACGTACGAGGTGCCGGGGGAGTCGGGGTCCGGGTCGTAGAGGGCGGCCAGGTCCCAGCCGCGGTCGTCGGGGAAGGCGCCGATGGCGTCGACCTCGTCGGCGACCAGCCGCCACAGGTCCTGCGGGCTGCCGACCCCTCCGGGATACCGGCAGCCCATGCCGACGATGGCGATGGGCCCGTGGGCACCTCCGGCGTCACGGGCGGCGGTCCTCAGACGCTCGTTCTCCTTCAACGCGGCCCGCAGCGCGTCGACGACTTGCTCGTGGGATGTAGCCGTCATCGTGTCTCTCCGTAACTAACTGCTAGAGCTGATCGGGGCGGGCCTCGCCCATGGCCAGGCGGACCAGTTCGTCCGTACTCATCGAGTCCACGGCGCTCGTGCCGTCGCCGTCCGCGCCGTCCGCGCCGTCCGGAGCGGCCGCGCCGTCCGGCGGGGCGGTGTCCGGGGAGAGCCCGGTGACCAGCCGGTCCGCCAGCGCGTCGGGGCTCGGGTGGTCGAAGACGAGGGTGGGAGGCAGTCTGACGCCGGTCACCGAACTGAGCCGGTTGCGCAGTTCGAGGGCGGTCAGCGAGTCGAAACCCATGTCCTGGAAGCGGCGGCCGGCCGGCACCCGGTCCTGGGTGACGTGTCCGAGGACGCCGGCGACCTCGGCGCGCACGGCTTCGAGGATGATGTGCCGCCGCTCCAAGGGAGGTGCCTGGGACAGCCGGTCACGCAGTTCGGTAGCCGGGTCGGCGGCCTGCCGCGCGGGGTGCGCGCGTGTGGCGGCGGCCGGAGCCAGCGCCCGCAGCACGGGGGGCGCCGTGCCGGGGTCGACGGCACGCAGGTCGAAACGGCCCGGTGCCAGGACCGGCGCGCCGTCGGCGACCGCGGCGTCGAACAGGTCGAGCCCTTCCTCGGCGGTGAGGGTGCCGATGCCGGCCCGTGCGAGCCGGAGCAGATCGGTCTCCCCGAGCCCGCCGGTCATCTCCCCCTCGCCCGCCCACAGCCCCCAGGCCAGCGACACGGCGGGCAGTCCCGCGGTGCGCCGCTCCAGTGCCAGGGCGTCGAGGTAGGTGTTCGCCGCCGCGTAGGCGCCCTGTCCGGCGGTGCCGAGCATGCCCGCGAGGGAGGAGAACAGTACGAACGCACGCAGGTCCTGATGACGCGTCAGCTCATGGAGATGACGGGCAGCCGCCGCCTTCGGCGCCATGACCCGGTCGAGATGTCCGGGGGTGAGGCCCGCGACGACGGTGTCCTCAAGGACGCCGGCCGCGTGCAGCACCGCGGTCAGCGGACGGTCGTCGGGCACGGCGGCCAGGACGGCGGCCAGCGCCGAGCGGTCGGCGGCGTCGCAGGCCGCCACCCGCACCGAGGCTCCGCGAGCCCGGAGACCGGACACGAACTCCGCGGCGCCCGGAGTGGCCGGGCCCCGCCGGCCGGTGAGCAGCAACCGCCGTACCCCGTGACGCTCCACGAGATGCGTGGCGAGCAACCGGCCCAGGGTGCCCAGGCCCCCGGTGATCATGACATGACTGTCCTCGTCGAACGGCACCGCACCGGTCCGGTCCGCGCCGGAGGCGGTCGCCGGGCCGCCGTGCAGCCGCAGCAGCGGCACCCGGGTCACGCCCCGGCGTATCGCGCACTGCGCCTCGGCCGAGGCCAGGGCCGCGGCGAGGGCCCGATGGGAGGACGAGTGGCCGTCGGTGTCCACGAGGGCGAGCCGTCCGGGGTGTTCGGACTGCGCGGACCGGATCAGTCCCCAGACCGCGGCGGAGGCCGGGTCGGGCCGGTCGTCGGCGGCGGCAGGTACCGCTTCACGGGTGACCAGGGCCAGCCGGGAGGCGTCGAGCCGCTCGTCGGCGAGCCAGCGCCGGACCAGGTCGAGAGCGGCGTGCGGAGCGGTGGTGTCGACCTCGGCCGTTCCCCCGACTTCGTCCGTTCCCCCGGGCCGCCCGGCTTCGCCGGGTTGGACGGGTTCGCCGGGTGGCGCGAGCGCGCCGGACATCCGGGCGACGATGAGCGCGGGGGGCCGCGCGCCGTCCTCCAGCGAACGCAGCAGGTCGTCCAGCCCGGAGTGGCCGTCGACCCGGGCGCCGGCGGCGCGCAGGGGCACGCGCAGCGCGTCGGCGTCGGGTCCGATCACGGCCCACAGATCGTCCGGTACGGGCGCGTCGAGCTCCCGCTCCGTCCAGTCGAGGGCGAACAGCGCGGCGCCGTCGGAGGGTGTGACCGCACCGCCGGTCAGCTCGCGCAGGACGAGCGCGTCCACGGTGAGGACGGGCACGCCGCCGGCATCGGCGACGAGGAGCCCGTAGGTGTCGCCCGCGCCGCGCCGCAGACGCACCCGCAGCGGACCGCTGCCCGCCGGCCGGTACCGGGCCAGCCCGCTCCACACGAACGGCACCAGCAGTCGGTCCTCCTCTCCGGTGGCGCCGAGGAGGGTGTGCAGCGCCGCGTCCAGGGCGGCCGGGTGCAGCGCGAAACCGTCGCTGTCGGTGGGTGGCGCGACCTCCGCGTACAGATCGGTGTCCTGGCGCCATAGCGCCGTCAGCCCCTGGAAGGCGGGGCCGTAGGCGTAACCGCGGTCGGCGAGCCGGTCGTAGAGACCGTCGAGGGGGACGGCGACGGCGTCCGCGGGCGGCCAGGCGGTCAGGCCGGCCGGCTCCGCGGCCGTGTCGGCCGCGGACGACAGCACGCCGGTGGCGTGCCGGGTCCACTCGGCGCCCGGCGTGTCGGCGGGCCGTGCGTGCAGAGCGAGTTCGCGGCTGCCGTCCTCGGCCGGAGGGCCGACCATGAGCTGCAGCGCGCAGGCCTCGGTGAGCTGCAGCGGCTGCTCCAGGGTCAGTTCGGCCACCCGGCCGCCGCCGGTGCGCAGGGCCGCGTGCAGCGTGAGATCGGCGACGGCCGCACCGGGCAGCCGGGCGGATCCGGCGATCACGTGCTCGGCGAGCCACGGCGAGGCGCGCGGATCGAGCCGCCCGCTGAACAGCGTGCCCGCGCCCCCGGCCAGGTCGACGCCGTCGTCGAGCAGCGGGTGACCGCCACCGGTCCGGACCGCGGCGGTGCCGGCCGGCTCGCTCAGCCAGTGGCGCTCGCGCTGGTAGGGGTACGTGGGCAGCGGCACCGTACGGGCCTCGGGGAAGAAGCCCTGCCAGTCGACGTGGACGCCGCGGACGTGGGCCGTGGCGAGCGCGATGGCCAGAGTCCGGCTCTCGGGGTGGTTGTGGTGGAGGAGGGGGGTGGCGGTGGGTGGGGGTGTGTCGGGGTGGGTGGTGTGTTGGGTGTGGGGGGTGAGGGTGGGGTGGGGTCCGAGTTCGAGGTAGGTGGTGGTGCCGGTGGTGTTGAGGTGGGTGATGGCGTCGTGGAAGCGGACGGTGTGGCGGAGTTGGTTGACCCAGTAGTCGGGGTCGGTGAGTTGTTGGGTGGTGGCGGGTTTGCCGGTGAGGTTGCTGATGATGGGGGTGTGGGGTGGGTGGTAGGTGAGTTGGTGGGCGGTGGTGCGGAATTCTTCGAGGATGGGGTCCATGTGGGGGGAGTGGAAGGCGTGGCTGACGTGGAGTTGTGTGGTGTGTCGGCCTTTGTTTTTGAAGTGTTGGGTGATGGTGTGGGTGGCGTTTTTGTCGCCGGTGATGACGGTGGAGTTGGGGCTGTTGATGGCGGCGATGTCGATGTGGGGTTTGTGGTGGGGGTGTTGGTCGATGGTGGTGCGTATTTCTTGTTCGGTTGCCTGGATGGTGTGCATGGTGCCGCCGGTGGGGGCGGTTTGCATGAGGCGGCCGCGGGTGGTGATGAGGGTGGCGGCGTCGTGGAGGTCGAGGACTCCGGCGATGTGGGCGGCGGTGAGTTCGCCGATGGAGTGGCCCAGGAGGTGGTCGGGGGTGATGCCGTGGTGTTCGAGGAGTCGGTAGAGGGCGACTTCGAGGGCGAAGAGGGCGGGTTGGGTGATGTGGGTCTGGTGGAGGAGTGCGGCTTGTGGGGTTCCTTCGGGGGCGAAGAGGATGTCGCGGAGGTTGTGGCCGATGAGGGGGTCGAGGGTGGTGCAGAGGGTGTCGAGTGCGGTTTTGAAGGCGGGGTGGTGTGCGTAGAGTTCGCGTCCCGCGCCGGGGCGTTGACTGCCCTGACCCGTGAACAGGAACACCGTCTGCGCAGGACCCTCGGCACGTCCCGTCACCACGTTCCTGGCCGGCCGGCCCTGCTCCAGCGCCTCTAGACCGGCGAGGAGTTCGGCACGGTCGGACGCGAGGACCACCGCCCGGTCGGGAAGCGCGGCGCGGGACGTGACCAGGGAGTGACCGACGTCGAGGTGCCGGAGCCCGAGACCGGAGGACTCGGCAGACTTGGCGGTCCCGTTGGCCTCGGCGGTCTCGGCGGACTCGGTGGTGCCGTCGGTCCCGGTGGCGAGCGGTACGAGCTGGGCCGCCTGGGCCCGCAGGGCCCGGGTTCCGCGGGCGGAGACCACCCACGGCAGTGGAAGGGCCGGGACGACCGTGCGGGTGTCGGGCGTCGTGACGGGTGGTTGTTCGAGGATGACGTGGGCGTTGGTGCCGCTGATGCCGAAGGAGGAGATGGCGGCGCGGCGGGGGTGGTGGGTGTCGGGCCAGGGTTGGGTGTGGGTGAGGAGGTTGATGTGTCCGGTTGTCCAGTCGACGTGTGTGGTGGGGGTGTTGATGTGGAGGGTGCGGGGGAGTGTGGCGTGGTGCATGGCCTGGATGATTTTGATGATGCCGCCGGCTCCGGCGGCGGCTTGGGTGTGGCCGATGTTGGATTTGAGGGAGCCGAGGTGGAGGGGGCGGTCGGTGGGGCGGTCGATGCCGTAGGTGGCGAGGAGGGCCTGGGCTTCGATGGGGTCGCCGAGGCGGGTTCCGGTGCCGTGGGCTTCGACGGTGTCGATGTCCTGGGGGGTGAGGTTGGCGTTGTGGAGGGCGTCGCGGATGACGCGTTCCTGGGAGGGGCCGTTGGGTGCGGTGAGGCCGTTGCTGGCGCCGTCCTGGTTGATGGCGGAGCCGCGGATGACGGCGAGGACGGTGTGGTGGTTGCGGTGGGCGTCGGAGAGACGTTCCAGGAGGAGGACTCCGGCGCCCTCGCTCCAGGCGGTGCCGTCGGCGTCGTCGGAGAACGCCTTGCAGCGGCCGTCCGGAGCCAGCCCACGCTGTCGGCTGAACTCCACGAAGGTGCTGGGTGAGGACATCAGGGCGACGCCGCCGGCCAGAGCCAGATCCACCTCGCCGGACCGCAGCGCCTGCGCGGCCAGATGCAGCGCCACCAGCGACGAGGAGCAGGCGGTGTCCACCGAGATGGCGGGGCCCTTCAAGCCGAGCGCGTAGGAGACCCGGCCGGACACCACGCTGGGGGCCGTGTTGACGAACTGGTACGCCTCCACACCGTCCGGGGTCGTCCGCAGCCGTGAGCCGTAGTCGCTGTACATCACGCCGCAGAACACTCCGGTGCGGCTGCCGTGCAGGGCGGTCGGCGCGATGCCCGCGCTCTCGATGGTCTCCCAGCTGGTTTCCAGCAGCAGCCGCTGCTGCGGGTCCATGCCGGCGGCCTCGCGCGGGCTGATGCCGAAGAACTCGGCGTCGAACCGGTCGGCGTCGTACAGGAAACCCCCGTACCGGGTGTACGACTTCCCCGGCCGGTCAGGGTCGGGGTCGTACAGGTCGTCGACCTGCCAGCCACGGTTCTCCGGGAACGGGCCGATGGCGTCGACGCCGTCGGCGACCAGCCGCCACAGATCGTCGGGCGTCCGGACGCCGCCCGGGTATCGGCAGGCCATCCCGACGATCACGATGGGATCGTCCTGTTCCCCGCCGGAGGCGCTCACGCCCGCCGTCGTCCCGGCCGTGGAGACGGCGGGCGCCGTCGCGAGCCGCTCCATCAGATGACCGATGAGCGCCTGCGGGCTGGGATGGTCGAAGACCAGGGTGGTGGGCAGGGTGACACCGGTCAGCGCGCCGAGCCGGTTGCGCAGTTCGAGGCCCGACAGCGAGTCCACGCCGACGTCGCGGAACGCGGCCGTCAGGTCGACGCTCCCGGCGCCCGGCAGCGCGAGCACCGCGGCGACCGTGGTGCGGACCAGGTCGGTCACCGCACGGCGCCGTTCGGCCTCGGGCAGCTGAGCCTGCTGCCGGGCCCAGGAGACGCCACCGTCCTCGGCCGCGGCGCGACGACGGGCCGGGGGCGCCAGGGCGTGCAGCAGCGCGGGCGGCGTGGCGGCGGCGCGCAGTGCCGCCCGGTCCACCACGACGGGCACGAGCAGGGGTTCGTCCGTGGACAGCGCCGCGTCGAACAGACGCAGACCGCGCTCGACGGACAGCGGCCGGATTCCGGCACGGCTCCAGCGGGCGATGTCCGACGCGCCCAGCCGGGCGGCCATACCGCCCGCCGTGGTGTCCCACATGCCCCAGGCCAGCGAGGTGGCGGGCAGACCATGGGCACGGCGGTGCTGTGCGAGCGCGTCGAGGTGGGCGTTGGCCGCCGCGTAGGCACCTTGACCGGGGGTGCCCAGCAACCCGGCGACGGAGGAGAACACCACGAACGCGGCGAGCGGCGCTCCGGCGGTGAGGTCGTGCAACTGCCAGGCGCCGTCCGCCTTGGCGGACAGCACCCGGTCGGTGTCCTCGGCGCCGAGGTTGTCCAGCATGCCGTCGGCGAGGACACCGGCGGTGTGCACCACCGCGGTCAGCGGCCGGTCCCTCGGCACGGCGGCCAGCACCTGGGCGAGCCGGTCACGGTCCGCGGTGTCACAGGCCACGACGGTGGCTTCGGCACCCGACTCGGCCAGCTCGGCGACGAGTTCGGCGGTGCCGGGGGCGTCGGGGCCGCGGCGGCTGATCAGCAGCAGCTGCCGGCAGCCGTGCCGGACGGCCAGATGGCGGGCGATGTGCCGGCCGGTCCCGCCGGTCCCGCCGGTGATCAGGACAGTGCCGTTCGGGTCGAGAGCGGTCGGCCCGTCCGCGGTGGTCCGCCCGCGCGTCAGCCGCGGCGTCACCGTCCGGCCGTCCCGCAGCGCCAGTTCGAGCCCTTCGGCGACGGCGGTGGCCGCGGCCGCGCGCAACCCGTGCGGGACGGTGTCCCGGTCGGGTTGCGGGCCGGGATCCGGATCGACGTCCAGGAGGGCGAAGCGGCCCGGGTGTTCGCTCGACGCGGTGCGCACCAGTCCGCGCACCGCGGCCATCGGCAGGTCGTGGACGTCCTCACCGGGGGCGGCGCTCACCGCACGACGGGTGAGAAGCAGATACCGGGTGGCCTCCAGCCGCTCCTCGGCGAGGCAGCCCTGGATCGTGGCGAGGAACTCCCGGACGGCGGACCGCACTGCCGCCGGATCGCCGGTCCGGCCCGCCGGGGACGCCAGCACCAGCACGTCGGGAACCGGCTCGCCCGCGTCCAGGGCCGCGCCGAGGGCGTGCCCGTCCGTGTACAGGGTGGTGGTGAGGCCGGGGACGGCGGAACCGAGGGCCGCCCACCGCTCGGACCCGGGCGGCCCGTCCGGCGTCGGCACGGGCTGCCACTCCACACGCAGCAGTCCGTCCGGGGAGCCCGCCCGTGCGGCGATCCGGTCGGCGGACACCGGCCGCAGGGTCATGGAGTCGACCGTCAGCACCGGCTGTCCGGCGGGGTCGGTGGCCGTGAGGGCGGGACGGCCGGCCGCGACCTGGGTGAGCTTCACCCGGAGCCGGGTGGCGCCGGAGGCGTGCAGGGTCACCCCGTCGTAGGCGAACGGCAGACGCAGGGTGCCGTCCTCGCCGGGATCGGCGAGCAGCAGGGTGTGCAGCGCGGCGTCGAGGAGCGCGGGATGGATGCCGTACTCGGCGGCCTCCGCGTGCTGCGCCTCGGGCAGTGCCACCTCCGCGTACAGGTCGCCGCCCGACCGCCAGGCGGCCGTCAGCCCTTGGAAGGCGGGGCCGTAGGCGTAACCGCGGTCGGCGAGCCGGTCGTACACCCCCTCGACGGGGAGCGGTCGGGCGTCCGGCGGGAGCCAGCCGTCCTGTCCGGCGGGCACCGACCGGCCGCGCGGGGCCAGCAGGCCGGTGGCGTGCCGGGTCCACTCGTCCTCCGTACGGGCGGAGTGCAGCGAGACCGGGCGGGCGCCGTCCTCGGCCGGCGGGCCGACGGTGATCTGGAGGCGGATTCCGTCCTCGGGCAGCGACAAGGGTTCCTCAAGGACGAGTTCGCGCAGCGTGCCGGTGCCGACCCGGTCGCCCGCGGCGACCGCCAGCTCCACGAGCGCGGCACCGGGCAGCAGCGTCGAACCGGCGATGACGTGCTGGCCGAGCCAGGGGTGGCCGTGCGGCGTGAGACGACCGGTGAGGAGCAGTCCGTCGCCGTCGGCGAGGCTGGTCATGCCGCCGAGATGCGGATGACCGGCGGGCGCGAGCCCCAGACCCGTGGCGTCGCCCGTGGGCACCGGTGTGTCCAGCCAGTAGCGGCGCCGCTGGTACGGGTACGTGGGCAGCACGGTCCGCCGGGCACCGGGGAAGAGCTTCGCGGTGTCCAGCGGCACTCCGCCCAGGGCCAGCCGTGCGAGCGCGGTGCTGAACGTATGTGTCTCGGGGTGGTTGTGGTGGAGGAGGGGGGTGGCGGTGGGTGGGGGTGTGTCGGGGTGGGTGGTGTGTTGGGTGTGGGGGGTGAGGGTGGGGTGGGGTCCGAGTTCGAGGTAGGTGGTGGTGCCGGTGGTGTTGAGGTGGGTGATGGCGTCGTGGAAGCGGACGGTGTGGCGGAGTTGGTTGACCCAGTAGTCGGGGTCGGTGAGTTGTTGGGTGGTGGCGGGTTTGCCGGTGAGGTTGCTGATGATGGGGGTGTGGGGTGGGTGGTAGGTGAGTTGGTGGGCGGTGGTGCGGAATTCTTCGAGGATGGGGTCCATGTGGGGGGAGTGGAAGGCGTGGCTGACGTGGAGTTGTGTGGTGTGTCGGCCTTTGTTTTTGAAGTGTTGGGTGATGGTGTGGGTGGCGTTTTTGTCGCCGGTGATGACGGTGGAGTTGGGGCTGTTGATGGCGGCGATGTCGATGTGGGGTTTGTGGTGGGGGTGTTGGTCGATGGTGGTGCGTATTTCTTGTTCGGTTGCCTGGATGGTGTGCATGGTGCCGCCGGTGGGGGCGGTTTGCATGAGGCGGCCGCGGGTGGTGATGAGGGTGGCGGCGTCGTGGAGGTCGAGGACTCCGGCGATGTGGGCGGCGGTGAGTTCGCCGATGGAGTGGCCCAGGAGGTGGTCGGGGGTGATGCCGTGGTGTTCGAGGAGTCGGTAGAGGGCGACTTCGAGGGCGAAGAGGGCGGGTTGGGTGATGTGGGTCTGGTGGAGGAGTGCGGCTTGTGGGGTTCCTTCGGGGGCGAAGAGGATGTCGCGGAGGTTGTGGCCGATGAGGGGGTCGAGGGTGGTGCAGAGGGTGTCGAGTGCGGTTTTGAAGGCGGGGTGGTGTGCGTAGAGTTCGCGTCCCGCGCCGGGGCGTTGACTGCCCTGACCCGTGAACAGGAACGCGGTGCGACCACCCGGGCGGGACACCACGTCACGGACGACGTTCGCCGACGGCTCGCCCTCGGCCAGCGCGGTCAGAGCCCGTACGTATCCCTCACGGTCCTCGGCCACGACGGCGGCGGCGTGCTTGAACCGTGTGGACCCGGTGGCGAGCGTCAGACCGATGTCTCCCAGGGACAGCTCGGGATGGTCCATGACGTGCTCGCGCAGTCGCACGGCCCGGGAGCGCAGGGCCTCCTCGCTCCGCGCGGACAGCAGCCACGGGCCGGGCACCGCCGGACCGCCGTCCGCGGCGCCCCGCCGATCGTGGGTGCCGACCGGTGGTTGTTCGAGGATGACGTGGGCGTTGGTGCCGCTGATGCCGAAGGAGGAGATGGCGGCGCGGCGGGGGTGGTGGGTGTCGGGCCAGGGCTGGGTGTGGGTGAGGAGGTTGATGTGTCCGGTTGTCCAGTCGACGTGTGTGGTGGGGGTGTTGATGTGGAGGGTGCGGGGGAGTGTGGCGTGGTGCATGGCCTGGATGATTTTGATGATGCCGCCGGCTCCGGCGGCGGCTTGGGTGTGGCCGATGTTGGATTTGAGGGAGCCGAGGTGGAGGGGGCGGTCGGTGGGGCGGTCGATGCCGTAGGTGGCGAGGAGGGCCTGGGCTTCGATGGGGTCGCCGAGGCGGGTGCCGGTGCCGTGAGCTTCGACGGTGTCGATGTCCTGGGGGGTGAGTCGGGCGTTGTGGAGGGCGTCGCGGATGACGCGTTCCTGGGAGGGGCCGTTGGGTGCGGTGAGGCCGTTGCTGGCGCCGTCCTGGTTGATGGCGGAGCCGCGGACGACGGCGAGGACGGTGTGGTGGTTGCGGTGGGCGTCGGAGAGACGTTCCAGGAGGAGGACTCCGGCGCCCTCGCTCCAGGCGGTGCCGTCGGCGTCGTCGGAGAACGCCTTGCAGCGACCGTCCGGAGCCAGCCCGCCCTGCCGGCTGAACTCCACGAACATGCCCGGACTCGACATCACCGTCACGCCGCCGGCCAGAGCCAGATCCACCTCGCCGGACCGCAGCGCCTGCGCCGCCAGATGCAGCGCCACCAGGGATGAGGAGCACGCGGTGTCCACCGTCACGGCCGGACCGCTCAGACCGAGCGTGTAGGACACCCGGCCCGAGAGCACACTCGTGAAGTTTCCCGTGAGCAGATAACCGCCGGAACCGTCGTCCGCCTCGTGCAGACGAGGGCCGTAGTCCTGGCCGATGGCACCGAAGTACACGCCGGTGCGGCTGCCGTGCAGAGCCGCCGTGTCCACCCCGGCCCGTTCGAGGGCCTCCCAGCTGGTCTCCATGACCAGCCGCTGCTGCGGGTCCATCCCCAGGGCCTCGCGCGGACTGATGCCGAAGAACTCGGCGTCGAACCGGTCGGCGTCGTACAGGAAACCCCCGTACCGGGTACTCGACGTGCCCGACCGGTCCGGGGCCTCGTCCAGCAGACTCTCCAGGTCCCATCCGCGGTTGTCGGGGAACTCACCGATGACGTCCCGCTCGTCGAGCACCAGTTGCCACAGCTCCTCCGGCGTGGCCACCCCGCCCGGGAAACGGCACGCCATGGAGACGATCGCCACGGGCTCGTCGGATGCCACGACCGTACGACGCGGCGCCGCACGGTCGGCGGGCCCGGCACCGCTCAACTCACCCTGGAGGAACGCCACCAGCCGCTCCGGAGAGGGATGGTCGAACAGCAGGGTCGCCGGCAGCCGCAGCCCGGTGGCGGCCACCAGACGGTTGCGCACCTCCACGGCGGTCGCCGACTCCAGCCCCAGATCCCGGAACGCCCCGGACGGGTCGCCGGCGCGGAGGTCCTCGCGGCCGAGGACCGCGGCGGTCTCGGAGAGCACCAGCTCCAGCAGGAAGCGGGCGGTCTCCTCCTCACTTTGGTCCAACGTCCGCAGCCCCGCCGGAATGTGCCCGGCTCCGGGCGCCGCCGCCCCGTCGTCGGCGCCCGGCACCTGCGCGGCGCGGCCGAACGGATAGCCGGGCAGGTCGACCGGCGCGGCATCGGCGGGGAACGCCGGGCGCCAGTCCACCGCGGCGCCGGCCGTGTACAACTCGGCCAGTGAAGTGAGGAAGCGGCGCGGACCGTCCTGGTCGCGGCGCAGCGTACTCACCACCGTCGCCGTCGACTCCTCCTCATCCAGCGTCTGTTCGAGCGCCATGGTCAGCACCGGGTGCGGGCTGATCTCGACGAAGGCGTCGTGGTCCGCCAGCGACCGGACCACCTGCTCGAACGCGATGGTGCTGCGGAGATTGCGGTACCAGTAGCCCGCGTCGAGGGCGGTCGTGTCCAGGACCTCGCCCGTGACCGTGGAGTGGAACGGCACGGACCCGGCACGTGGCGCCACAGGTGCCAGGTCGGCGAGCAGTTCTTCGCGCAGCCGCTCGATGTGCGCCGAGTGCGCGGCCACGTCGACCGGGATGCGCCGGGCCCGGACGCCTCGGGCGGTGAACTCCGCCAGCAGTTCGTCGACGACCTCGCGATCGCCCGACAGCACCACCAGCCGCGGTCCGTTGACCGCCGCGAGGGACAGCCGCCCGGGATGACGTTCCAGCAGCGGCCGCACCTCGGCCGACGGCAGCGGAACCGAGATCATCGCGCCGAGGCCGGCGAGCCGGGCCTGTGCCTTGCTCCACAGCGCGACCGTGCGCGCCCCGTCCTCCAGCGACAGGCCGCCCGCGACCACGGCCGCGGCGATCTCCCCGTTGCTGTGCCCGACCACCGCCGAGGGGCGCACGCCGAACGACCGCCACAGGTCGGCGAGCGCCACCAGCACGGCGAACAGCGCGGGCTGCACCACGTCGTCGCGGGTCAGCGGCGGCGCGCCGGGCACGTCGCGCAGTACGTCCTCCAGGGACCAGTCGATGTACGGGGCGAGGGCCCGGGCGCAGTCGTCGATGCGGGCGCGGAACACGTCCGAGCTGTCCAGCAGGTCGCCGGCCATGCCGGCCCACTGCGAGCCCTGGCCGGGAAAGACGAACACGACACGGTCACGGGGCCCGGCCGCACCGCCGATCCGGCCCGGGCTGCGGCGGTCGGCTGCCAGCGCGGCCAGTTCACCGGTGAACTCCTCGCGGGTCCCGGCCAGTACGATCGCCCGGTGCCGGAAGGCGGTGCGGGACACCGCCAGCGCGCGGCCGTACCCCGCGACGATCGGCGCGTCGGCCGCGACGGCGTCCCGGAGTGCGGCGCCGTCCGAAGGCCCGACAGCGTCACGGAGTTCGACAGCGTCCGGAAGCTCCGTGGCGTCCGCGAGTTCGGCGGCCTCGGTGAGGTGGGCGAGCAGCCTGCTCCCCTGGGCGCGCAGCGCCGCGGCGGTGTGCCCGGACAGCACCCAGGGCAGCACGCGGCCACGGAATGCGGCCGGCGTGTCCGTCCGCACCCGCTCCGGCCGTGCCCCGTCGTAGTCGCGGATCCGCTCGACCAGAGCGGCCAGGTCGGCGGCGTCCCCGCCGTCCTCGGTGCCGTGCAGCACCGCACGGACCCGGTCGCCGTCGGCCAGCGCACGGGTCAGTGTCTTGAGCACCAGCACGGCGCCACCCGTGGTGCCCGCCCCGTCGGCCGCCGGCTCGCCACCGGTGAGCGCGCTCTCGCAGTCGCCCGCCCGCAGCCGCGCGCAGGCCCGTCGCACCGCGGCCAGCGCGGGGACGTCGCCCGTCGTGATCGTCTCGCGGGGGCCCCGCAGGCCGAACACCGAGGACACCGTGTCGGCCGCGCCGTCCCGTTCCGCGTCGGCCCGTTCCGCGTCGGCCCGTTCCGCGTCGGCCCGTTCCGCCCCGAGAAACACCCCGGTACCGCCGCCGCGGAGCCCCGCGGGCAGCACTCCGGCCGATTCCAGCGCCTCCCAGCACAGCTCAAGCACCGTCCGCCGCCGCGCGTCCAGCGCCCTGGCCTCCTGCGGCGCGACACCGAAGAAACCGGCGTCGAAACCGTCGGCGGCGGCGATGTCCCCGGTGGTGTCCCCGCCGGGGTCGCCGGACGCACTCGGGAAGCGGTCCGACAGCCCGATGACGGCGATCGGCTCCCGAACGCCCCCGGTATCGCTGCGGCGATTCTCAACAGACACGCGGTCCTCACTTCAGGTCAGCGGCGTTCTATGGGGCTTGAAGGGGGCCGCGCCGCCCGGACCGTGCTGTCCGACCGGTGCGTCAGGCGCGGGCCCCGCGGTCACACCGACAGCAGCTGCCGTTCGGCCGTGCGCAGGGTCTCCGCCGGACGGTTGAACGCGATGCGCACGTACTGGTCCCCGTCGGAGGGGTCGGCGAAGAAGGCGCCGCCCGGGACGACCAGCACCCGGCAGCGGTCGACGAGGTCACGCATGAACTCCTGGCTGTTCCGCCGACCTCCGGTGAGCGGGCCGATGTCCGCGAACAGATAGCAACCGCCCTCCACCGGAGCGAACTTCATGCCCAGCCGGGAGAAGATGTCCTGCGCCAGATCGCGCCGCGCCGACATCTGCGCGGCCACGGCCTCCCGGTCCACCGACGGGATGGCCAGGCCGGCGGCGTGCTGCAACGGGGCGGCGGTGCCCAGCGTGGTCAGCTGATGCACCCGCTGAAGCACCTGGGTGCGCGAGGGGTCGGCACGCAGGAAGCCCAGGCGCCAGCCGCTCACCGCATGGCTCTTGGACAGCGAACCGACCACGATGCTGCGCTCGGCGAGACCGGGGACGTCGGCGACGGAGAGGTGACGCCGGCCGTCGAAGACGTAGGTGCTGTAGACCTCGTCGCTGATGACGGTCACGTTCCAGCGCTCGCACAGTTCGGCCAGTTCGGCCAGTTCGTCATGGGTGAGCACCCGGCCGGTGGGATTGCCGGGGGTGTTCAGGACGACGGCCCGGGTCCTGGCGGTGAAGGCCGCTGCCAGCGTGGCGGAGTCGAAGCGCCATTCCGGCGCCTCCAGCCTGACGAACCGAGGGATTCCGCCCACCAGTTCGATGGCGGCGGCGAACTGATCGAAGCCCGGCGTGAACACGACGACCTCGTCGCCGGGGTCGATGGTCGCCAGCAGTGCCAGGTACAGGGCCTCGGTCGCTCCGGCGGTGACGGTTATCTCGGTGTCGGCGTCGGTGGGAGCACCGAGCATCTCGGCGATGCGCTGTCGCAGCAGCTGTCCGCCGGCCGGATTCTCGTACTGGTTGTGTCCCGCCCGCATGGCACGGGACGCCTCCTCGATCATCGCCGTCGGGGTCTCGGGGTAACCCGGCGTGCCGATCGCCAGATCGATGGCGTCGGTGCTTCGTCCGAGCATGAACACCTCGGCCAGGCCGCTGTTCGGCAGCCGGGCCGCCCGCGCGGAGACGGCGGACCTCGCGGCCGGGTAATGCGTCATTTCCGATCCTCCCGCTGCTGGATCACTGAATGCGGCCGACGCCGCGGATACCTCTCGAAAAGCAAACGGCTCAGCCATTCACGTCAATTCCTGGGGTTCTTCAATTCCTGCGGAAGGTCCGTACGGCCGCGCTTCTTTGGCAGCGGCCGTACGGACCTGGGGGTGAACTGTCAGACGGTGCGCGACAGTACGCCATTTCCCGTTTCCCAGTAGTGCGGGATTACCGCACCCGCTTGAGACTTTCGCACTTTCTGATTCCAGCGACGGCAAACATACCCCTCGGCCGGGGAATGGTGAACCGGAAATCAGCGGCACCGGATAAATGCGTCTCCGTGCATTAGGGCGGACCTGGTGGAACCCGAGTCCGAAGGGGGCGCCGGGGCCTGTCCCGTCGACGGGACAGGTATCCCAGGTTGCGCGTGGCACCATTGTGGTGCAATCTTGGCGCTATGGACCTCACGCGGTACGTCGACAGCCTGCGGCAGGAGTTCGTCGCCGCAGCCGAGACGGGTGACGAAGCGTCACGTGAACTGGCCGAACGTCTGGTCGCGCCGCTGTCGTCGGTCGTCCGGCTCGCCCTCCTCGAAGCCTTGTCGGCCGCCGCGGACGAGATCACCCGCGACCTGGCGCCCGGCTCGGTGGAGATCCGGCTGCGCGGGCTCGATCCGAGTTTCGTGGTGACACTGCCCCCCACGGCCCATGGATTCGACGACAAGCCCGAAGAAGACTTCTCGCGCGAGGAGAATTCAGGACGGCCCGCTCTGTCCGCGGTGGCGAGCGGCGACGACGGCGCCACCTCGCGCATCAACTTTCGCCCCCCGGAATATCTCAAGGCCCGAATCGAGGAGGCCGCGAGCCGGGAGCGGCTGTCCGTCAACGCCTGGCTGGTCCGTGCGGTGTCCGAGATGCTGGAGACGGAGAACCGCTCTCGTGTGCCCGAGCGGCGTGCGGCTCGCGGAAGTTCGCAATTCAGCGGCTGGGTGAACTGACCGCAGACGCTGTTTCTCACGTACCGCGTTCTCCGGTACCGCGGGCCATGCATCCGGTCGGCCGCACGTCCGGCCGGTCAACAGGGAAGGGCGGCAATGCCAGCCTTCGAGACACCACAGCCGATCACGGTGACCATCGACCTGTCGGTCGGCGACGTCCGTCTCGATGCTGGAGACCGCATCGACACCGTGGTCGAGGTCCTTCCGAGCGACCCGCGCAACGAACTCGACGCCAAGGCCGCCGAGAACACCCGGGTCGAGTACACGGGCGGCCAACTGCTGGTGAAGGGGCCCAAGCAGCGTCAGCTCTTCGGCCGGGCCGGATCCATCGATGTGAGGGTCGAACTGCCCTCGGGATCCGAGATCCGGGCGGTGGCGCAGACGGCGGCCTTCCGAGGCACCGGCCGGCTGGGGGAGTGCCGCTTCAAGACGTCCATCGGTGATGTCCAGGTGCAGGAGACCGGTCCGCTCATCGCCGCCAGCTCGCTCGGGGACATCTCCGCGGACCGGGTCGAGGGCGCGGCCGAGGTCACCACCGGCTCCGGCGCCGTACGGATCGGCGAGATCGAGGGCCAGGCCGTGATCAAGAACTCCAACGGGGACACCTTGGTGCGGTCGGTCACCGGTGACCTGCGGGTGAAGGCCGCCAACGGCGGCATCTCCGTCGACCGGGCGCTCGCGGCGGTGGAGGCCAAGACCGCCAACGGTGACATCCGGATCAGCGAAGTGGTGCACGGTTCGGTGGTGCTCGGAACCTCCAGCGGCCAGCTGGACATCGGTGTCCGCGCGGGCACCTCGGCGTTCCTCGACGTGCGGACCAAGTCGGGGCGTGTGTACAACTTCATGACCGCGACGGACGGTCCCGGGACCGCCGAGGCGCGGGTGGAGGTGTACGCCAGCACCTCACGGGGCGACATCGCCGTCCGGCGCGTGTGATCCCTCCTTGGTGAGAGCCCGGCGGCGGAGTCCGTAGCCGCGAGAACGCCCGGGCTCCGCAGGGGCCGAGAGCCTTTCGGCAGGCGGTACCGGTTCCGCGGCGATACGTCGATTCCGCGATGCGTTTGATCAGCGATGCATTGAATCAACGATGCGTTGAATCAGCGACGGCCGGACGTGCCGGGTCGCTGCCGGTGCGGCGACGGCCGCCCGGGCTCCGGCGCTGCGCGCGTCCCATTGCCAGTCAGCCAGTCAGCCAGTCAGCCAGTCAGTCAGCCAGTCAGTCAGCCGGTCGAGCAGTCGGCCAGCCAGTCGGCCGCGCCGCCCGGCCCGGGCGGCGCGGCCGCATCGCGGCCAAGTGGTCCGCCGAATTCACGTTCCCCGGGCCGGAGTTGCCCGCTGCCGCTCGACGCGGCCCCCGAAGACCACGTCTGAGAGCCGCCCGGGATCCGTCCGAGAGCCACCGAAGTGGCTGCCGGAGAGGGCGCCGAAACGGACGCTGACAGCGTGGCGGTGCCACGTAACGCCAAAGCGGCTTGCGGTGGCGCCATCGTGATGCCACGATGGTGGAGGCGGGGCGCGCTGCGCTCGTACACCGCCGCACTCCGCACTCCGCTCACCGCAGTCCGTGCCGCGCCCCCGGGTGTGTGAGGACGCACTACGACCGAACAGGACGGGACCCGCCATGCCTGCTTTCGCCACTCCGTCACCCCTCTCCGTGAATCTCTGGCTCCCTCGGGGAGTCGTGCGCATCACGGCCGGTACGAGGGCGGAGACCGTGGTCGAGGTGAAACCCACCGACCAGAACAGCGAGCGGGACCGGAAGGCCGTCGAGCGGACCCATGTCGACTGCTCCGGAACCGAGTTGGTGATCGAAGGCCCCCGCAAGCGCAGCTTCCTCGACGGCAGCGGCTCGGTCGACATCTCCGTCGAACTGCCCGCCGGGTCACGGCTGTCCGGGAAGAGCGACATGGGCGCCCTCCACTGCGTGGGCGAGCTGGCCGGCTGCGAGTTCACCACCGACTTCGGCGAGATCCAGCTGGACCGCACCGGCGAGGTCCGGTTACAGAGCGGCTCCGGCGACATCGAGGTCGGTTCCGTCTCCGGTGGCGCCGACATCCGGGCCGGCTCCGGCGACATCCGGCTGGGCAGCGTCGACGGGGAGTTGACCCTCAAGAACTCCAACGGCGCGATGCACGTCAAGGAGGTCACCGGACCGGTGAAGGCGACCGCCGGCAACGGCGACTTCATCGTCGGCCTCGCCCACACCACCGTCACCGTCCGGTCCAACAACGGCCACATCCGTGTCAACGAAGCGCTCGGGGGCCGGCTGGAGTTGAAGACCTCGGCCGGTGAGATCGAGGTGGGCGTCCGCGAGGGCGCCACCGCCTGGCTCGACCTCCAGACCAAGTCCAAGGTCGGCACGGTGCACAACTCGCTCGGCCCGGCCGAGTCGTTCGTCCGCGAGGACGCCGACCTTGAGGTCCACGCGGTCACCAGCAGCGGCGACATCGTGGTGCGCGGGGCGGACCAGGCATGAGACGCCAACTGCTGTCACGGGCGGGCGCGTCGAGGCCTGCCGTTGCATCGACGAGTACGAACATCCACGCCACCACTGCCCACGGCGGCATCACCGCCCGAAGCCTCCGAGGAGCACTCCTGTGACCAATCTGGCCATCGCGGCGAACGGGCTGCGCAAGTCCTACGGCGACAAGGCCGTGCTCGACGGCATCGACCTGGTCGTCCCCGAGGGAACGATCTTCTCCCTGCTCGGCCCGAACGGCGCCGGCAAGACCACCGCCGTCAAGATCCTCTCCACGCTGATCTCACCCGATCCCGCCTCCGGCGTGATCCGCGTCGGCGGCCACGACCTCGGCACCGACCCGCAGTCGGTCCGCGCCACGATCGGTGTCACCGGCCAGTTCTCCGCCGTCGACGGGCTGATCACCGGCGAGGAGAACATGCTCCTCATGGCCGACCTGCACCACCTGCCCAAGCAGGAAGGCCGCCGGACCACCGCCGAACTGCTGGAGCGCTTCGACCTGGTGGAGGCCGCCAAGAAGCCCGCCTCCACCTACTCCGGCGGCATGAAGCGTCGCCTGGACATCGCCATGACGCTGGTCGGCAGCCCCCGGATCATCTTCCTGGACGAACCGACCACCGGCCTCGACCCGCGCTCCCGCCACAACATGTGGCAGATCATCCGCGAACTGGTCACGGGCGGTGTCACCGTCTTCCTCACCACGCAGTACCTCGAAGAGGCCGACGAGCTCGCCGACCGCATCGCCGTGCTCAACGACGGGAAGATCGCCGCCCACGGCACCGCCGCCGAGCTCAAGCGGCTCATCCCCGGCGGACACATCCGGCTCCGCTTCACCGATCCGACCGCCTATCAGTCCGCCGCCACCGCGATGCGTGAGGTGACCCGGGACGACGAGGCGCTGGCGCTGCAGATCCCCAGCGACGGCAGCCAGCGCGAACTGCGCTCCATCCTCGACTGGCTCGACTCCACCGGTATCGAGGCCGACGAACTGACCGTGCACACCCCCGACCTCGACGACGTCTTCTTCGCCCTGACCGGCAGCGCCGCTCCGGCCGATCAGCCCCCGCTCCCCAAGGAGACAGCCCGATGAGTTCCCTCTCCCTCGCCGTGCGCGACTCGTCCACGATGCTGCGCCGCAACCTCCTGCACGCCCGCCGCTACCCGTCGCTCACCCTGAACCTGCTGCTCACCCCGATCATGCTGCTCCTGCTCTTCGTCTACGTCTTCGGCGACGCGATGAGCGCGGGCATCGGCGGCGGCGGGGCCGACCGCTCCGAGTACATCGCCTACATCGTCCCCGGCATCCTGCTCATGACCATCGGCTCGAACGTCGTCGGCACCGCCGTGTCCGTCGCCACCGATATGAACGAGGGCATCGTCGCCCGCTTCCGCACCATGGCCATCCACCGCGGCTCCGTGCTCTTCGGCCATGTCGTCGGCAGTGTGCTTCAGGCGATCATCAGTGTCGCCCTGGTCGGCGCCGTCGGCGTCGCCATGGGCTTCCGCTCCATCGACGCCACCGTCCTTGAGTGGATCGCGGCATTCGGACTGCTCGTGCTGGTCGCCCTGGCCTTCACCTGGATGGGTGTCGGCCTGGGCATGGGCAGCCCCAACGCCGAGGCCGCCAGCAACAACGCCATGCCGCTGATCCTCCTGCCGCTGATCTCCAGCGCCTTCGTCCCCATCGAGGCGATGCCCGGCTGGTTCCAGCCCATCGCGGAGTACCAGCCCTTCACCCCGGCCATCGAGACCCTGCGCGGGCTGCTGCTCGGCACCGAGATCGGCCACAACGGATGGATCGTCGTCGTCTGGTGCCTCGGTCTCACCGTGCTCGGCTACCGCTGGTCGAGGGCGCAGTTCAACCGCGACCCCAAGTAGGCGGCGGTCGGGGCAGCGGG
Source organism: Streptomyces liliiviolaceus (assembly GCF_018070025.1). Lineage (NCBI taxonomy): Bacteria > Bacillati > Actinomycetota > Actinomycetes > Kitasatosporales > Streptomycetaceae > Streptomyces > Streptomyces liliiviolaceus. The sequence goes on along the minus strand of NZ_JAGPYQ010000002.1, from coordinate 222,033 downwards.
CCCGTTCCCGCGGCCCGCTCCCGCACTGCCGGACACGCCGGCCCGTGCCCCGTCTGCGAGAGCAGCGCGGGTCGGTGACACCGCACGCTCCGCTCCGGGGCGTGCGGTGGCCCGGCTGTCACGGACCACCAGCGGGGCACAGCTCAACCGATCACCGTCGCCCGTACACAGAGCACGTCCGGCAGATGCGACGCCAGTTGGTGCCAGGTGTCGCCGTCGTCGGCCGACGCGAAGACCTCGCCGTTGCGGTTGCCGAAGTACACGCCCGCCGGGTCCGCGCCGTCCGTGCACAGGGCGTCCCGCAGCACCGTGCCGTAGTGGTCCTCCTGCGGCAGCCCCGCGGTCAGCGGCTCCCAGCTCCGGCCCGCGTCCGCCGTGCGGAAGACACGACATCGGCGGTCCGCCGGGACCCGGTCGGAGTCGGCGTTGATGGGGAACACGTACGCCGTGTCGCCGCGGTGGGGATGCGCGGCCGCTGCGAAGCCGAACGTGGACGGCAGACCCTCGCCGATGTCCGTCCAGTGGGCCCCGGCGTCGTCGCTGCGGTACACCCCCCAGTGGTTCTGCAGATAGAGCCGGTCGGCCGTGGCCGCGTCCTGGGTGACCTTGTGGACGCACTGGCCGAACTCCGGGTCCGGGTCGGGCAGGAACACCGCCGACACCCCGGAGTTGGACGGCGCCCAGCTCTCCCCGCCGTCCTCCGTGCGGAAGACGCCTGCCGTGGACACGGCGACCGTCACCGCCCGCGGATCTCGGGCGTCGGTCAGGATCGTGTGCAGGCCCTCACCGCCGCCGCCCGGAACCCACCGCGAGCGGGTGGGATGCTCCCAGAGCGGGCGGACCAGCTCGAAGGACTCGCCGCGGTCCGTCGAGCGGTACAGCGCGGCGGGCTCCGTGCCCGCGTACACCACGTCCGGCTCGGCCGCCGCCGGGTGCAGCTGCCAGACCCGCTCCAGCGAGGCACCGGTGTCCTTGGGGAATTTGACGGCCGCCTTGGCCGGTTCGGTCCAGGTGCGTCCCAGGTCGTCCGAGTGGAACACCGACGGGCCCCAGTGCGCGCTGTCGCCTCCCACGAGAAGTCTCGGCACGTCACGACGGGTGTCGATCGCGACCGAGTAGACCGCCTGGGCGTTGAAGTACGGGCTGTCGTCGAACTCCCAGGCGCCGCCGCGCCGCCGCCCGACGAACAGTCCTTTGCGCGTGCCAACCGTGAGCAGAACCTCGGTCATGCCGATCCACCTCCGGACGTCGTTGTCTCAGATGTCGGCCAGTCTGCACCCCACCACTGACAGTCACCCCCGGACGGCATATCGGTGCAGGTCAGGGCGATTCCCAAGACGTACCACCGCGGCATCCGCGACGCATCGGGGATGTGGGGCAGGTCTGGTGAGCAACCGGGCCGCCGCTCCCGTATGGGAGGGGGACCGGTGTGCGCGTGTGGAGAGGGTCCCCGATGGCGGCTTTGCGTGGTCCGAGGGCGTTGCTGTGGCGATGGTGGCCCAATCCGCTACGGCGGCGCAGCGACAGGATCGAGGCCTGGACCATGCTCGCCGTCGCGCTGTCGGCCCTGCTCGCCGGAACGCTTGGGGGGCTGTGGGCGACGCGGTCGGTCGAGCTCAATCTCGCGCGGGAGCGTGACGAGTGGCGCCCCGTGATCGGAGTGCTCGCCGAGCGTGCGCCGGGTACGGCTTCCGGTTCCGAACAAGTGTGGGCCGAGGTCCGCTGGCCCGCCGCGGACGGCCCCGCCCACCGGGGTCAGACCCGGGTCGATCCGGGCAGCGCGGCGGGGACCCCGGTCACCGTGTGGACCGATCTCCAGGGGCGCATGGTCACCCGGCCCGCCACGGAGGCCCAGGCGAGCCTGCGGGCGGGACTGATCGGCGTCCTGGTGGGCACGACCGCGGCGCTCGTGCCCCTGGCGGGTGGCCGGCTGCTCTCGGAGCGCCTGCAGCGCCGCCGGCTCGACCAGTGGGACACCGAGTGGGAGCGGGTCGGCCCCCAATGGAGGTGGAAAACCGGCTGAGGCGGCGCCCGCTGTCACAGATCCGGGCCCTGCCCGGTCAGCATGGTGAACGTCCCGTTCCGACGGACGAAACCGGAAAGGTCGCACCATGAAGATCGTAGTGATCGGCGGTACCGGGCTCATCGGGTCGAAGCTCGTGGACAGGCTCCGGACGGACGGCCACGACGTCCTCCCCGCCTCCCCGAACACCGGCGTCGACAGCATCACCGGCGAGGGCCTCGACGAGGCGCTGAAGGGCGCGCAGGTCGTCGTCGACGTGTCCAACTCGCCCTCCTTCGAGGACAGCGCGGTGCTGGAGTTCTTCCGCACGTCCACGGGCAACCTCGGCGCGGCCGAGGCCGCGGCGGGCGTGGGACACCATGTCGCCCTGTCGGTCGTGGGCAGCGACGCGCTGCCCGACTCGGGCTACCTGCGTGCCAAGGTCGCCCAGGAGGAACTGATCAAGGGGTCCGGAATCCCGTACTCCATCGTGCGCGCCACACAGTTCTTCGAGTTCGTGAAGGGCATCGCGGCCGGATCCACCGAGGGCGACACGGTCCGGCTGCCCTCCTCGCTCCTGCAGCCCCTCGCGTCCGACGACGTGGTCGCGGAGGTCGCCCGCGTCGCCGTGGCGGCTCCGCTGAACGGCACCACCGAGGTGGCGGGCCCCGAGGAGCTGCACCTCGACGAGTTCGTCCGGACGGGCCTGGCGGCCGAGAAGGACCCGCGCGAGGTCGTCACCGACGAGTCCGTGGGCTACTTCGGGGCGAACCCCCGGGGGCGCGAGCTGCTGCCCGGCCCCGGAGCACGTCTTGCCGGGACCCGCTTCGCGGACTGGCTCGACAGCCGGCGGTAGTCGCCGACCGGCGACGGACCCGGGGCCGCGGATTCCGGCGGACCCCGGGTGTCAGGCCCCGTCAGACCGAACGGTGGTACTGGTCCGGTACGTGCACGGAGTCCCCGAGCTCGCGGGCCGCGTCCCGGGCCCACGAGGGGTTGCGCAGCAGTTCCCGGCCGAGCAGCACGGCGTCCGCCTCACCGTTGGCGAGGATCTTCTCGGCCTGCTCGACCTCGGTGATGAGACCGACGGCGGCGACGGCCATGGAGGTCTCGTTCTTGATGCGGGCGGCGAAGGGCACCTGGTAGCCGGGCCCGAGCGGGATGCGTACACCGGCCGCGTTGCCGCCCGTGGACACGTCGACCAGGTCGACACCGTGGGCGGTCAGCTCGGCGGAGAGACGGACCGTGTCGTCGGCGGTCCAGCCGTTCTCCTCCAGCCAGTCGGTGGCCGAGATACGGAAGAACAGGGGCTTGTCGTCGGGCCACACCGCGCGCACGGCGTCGACGACCTCCAGGGCGAAGCGCACCCGGTTCTCGTACGAGCCGCCGTACGCGTCCGTACGCCGGTTGGAGTGCGGGGAGAGGAACTCGCCGATCAGATAGCCGTGCGCGCCGTGGACCTCGGCGATCTCGAAGCCGGCGTCCAGCGCCCGCCGTGCGGCGTCGGCGAACTGGCCGACCACCTCGCGGATCCCGTCCACCGTCAACTCGGTCGGCACGGGGTGGTTCTCGTCGAAGGCGACCGGGCTCGGCGCGATCGCCTGCCAGCCGTGCGCGTCGGGTCCGACCGGCCCGCCGCCCGTCCAGGGGCGATCCGTCGAGGCCTTGCGGCCGGCGTGCGCGAGCTGGATCGCCGGGACCGTGCCCTGCGACACCAGGAAGCGCGTGATCCGCCGGAACGCCTCGACCTGGGTGTCGTTCCAGATGCCCAGGTCGTACGGCGAGATCCGGCCCTCGGCGCTGACCGCGGTGGCCTCGACGATGACCAGACCCGTCCCGCCGGCGGCGCGCGCCCCGTAGTGCTGGAGGTGCCAGTCGTTCGGCGCGCCCACCTCGGGGCCCTCCGGCGCGGCCGAGTACTGGCACATCGGCGGCATCCAGACCCGGTTCGGGACGGTCAGCTCGCGCAGGGTGTAGGGCTCGAAGAGCGCGCTCACGGCGGGACTCCAATCATGACGGGGCGGAATTGCCGAATCGTACGATAGGCATCGTAGTACGGTGGATGTCAAACTACGAGAGTTCTCGTACAATGAGGATTCCGGGGAGACCTCCGGACCCGACGCACTGGAGCCGCCGTGACGACCGCCGCCCCGACCGGCAGCAGCCGCGATCTGCCGCACCCGCAGCGCGCGGACATCCGGCTGGAGGCCGTGCTGCACGCGCTCTCCGACCCGCTGCGGCTGCAGGTCGTGCGGGACCTCGCCGCCGACGGCGGCGAGCTCTCCTGTTCGCACTTCGACCTGCCCGTCACCAAGTCCACGACCACGCACCACTTCCGGGTGCTGCGCGAGGCCGGCGTGATCCGGCAGATCTACCGGGGCACCGCCAAGATGAACGGGCTGCGCCGGGACGACCTAGACGGTCTCTTCCCGGGACTTCTCGACAGCGTCCTCGCCGCGGCCGCCCGTCAGGCCGTCCGGCTCGGGGGCCGTTGAACCGCCCTGCGCGGGAATCCCGGGTGCCTCTGAAGGGCCCACCTCCGAACCACCCACCTCCGAACGGCTCTTCGGGCCCAGGTGGTTGAAGAGCAGGTTCAGTGCGATCGCGGTGAGACAGCCCGCGCTGATACCGCTGTTCATCACCGTCTGGAACCAGTCGGGGAACTGCTCGTACACCGCCGGTACGCCGACCGGCAGCATGCCCACGGCCACCGAGACGGCCACGACCGTCAGGTTGTCGTTGCCCTTGAAGTCCACCTGGGCCAGGGTCCGCAGCCCGCTCGCTGCGACCGTGCCGAACATGACCAGACCGGCGCCGCCGAGCACCGGAGCCGGTATCGCCGCGACCACCGCACCCAGCTTGGGCAGCAGTCCGAGCAGGACGAGGATGCCGCCCGCGGCGGCCACGACCCAGCGGCTGCGGACCCGTGTCATACCGACCAGGCCGACGTTCTGCGCGTACGCCGTGTACGGGAAGGTGTTGAAGACACCCCCCAGGACGGTGGACAGGCCGTCCGCGCGCAGCCCGTCGGCGAGCGTGCGCGGCTCGATCCGCCGGTCCGTCATCTCGCCGACCGCGATGAGGTCGCCGGTCGTCTCGGTCATCGTCACCAGCGCCACGACCAGCATCGAGGCGATCGCCGACGCCTCGAAGGTGGGAGCGCCGAAGTGGAACGGCGTGCTGATGCCGAGCCAGTGCGCGTCCCCGACCCCGCCGAAGTCCGTGAAGCCGAACGGGACCGCGACCGCGAGACCCACGACGATGCCGATCAGCACCGCGATCCGGCTCAGGAACGCCGGCGCGAACCGCTGCACGCCGAGCACCACCGCGAGCACGAAGGCGGCCAGCGCCAGGTTCTTCGGCTCGCCGAAGTCCGCCGAACCCGCCCCGCCCGCCGCCCAGTTGCCGGCCACCGGCAGCAGCGAGAGCCCGATGATCAGGATCACCGTGCCCGTGACGAGCGGCGGGAAGAACCGCAGCAGCTTCCCGAAGACCGGTGCGAGCAGCATGATCGCGAGACCGGCGACGATCACCGAACCGTAGATCGCGGGCAGTCCGCCGCCGCCCGTCCCGATCAGCACCATCGGCGACACGGCCGCGAAGGTGCACCCCTGCATGATCGGCAGCCGTACCCCGAACCGCCAGAAGCCGACGCACTGGATGAGCGTCGCGATGCCGCACACCAGCAGGTCCGCGGTGATCAGGTACGCCATGTCCGCGGGCGACAGCTTCATCGCGCTGCCGACGATCAGGGGGACGGCCACGGCGCCCGCGTACATCGCGAGGACGTGCTGGAGGCCGAACGCGGCGAGTTTGTGGACGGGCGGGATCTCGTCCACCGGGTGCACCCGCGGTGCGGGCTCTGGAACGGGGGTTGCCATGGGCATGACTCCAGGAGTGGCGGGGAGGGGGGCTGTCCGTGACCGTACGGGGGTTGAACAGAATGTTGATTTCAAGGGTGTTGCCGGTTGGTGTCCTGCCCGGAGGGGTTGTTCGTCGCCTGCGGGCCGGTGGGGGTCGGCCGCGCCGTTCCCCGCGCCCCTAAAGGGGCTGGGCCGCATCCATCAGTGCCTGCCAGTCGGGGAGTTTGACCACGCCCCTGCCCAGGGAGGCGCCCAGGGCCGCTTCCGCGCGCTCTATCGACTGCCAGCCCGACCAGTCGACCGGGCGCAGGCCCTCGGACCGCAGCGCGGCGAGCGGGTCGGACGGGACCGCGCGCTGTACGAGGGCCGGGGCGTCCTCCAGGAGCGAGGTCACCGTCTCCTTCGCGCAGGGGCGGTTGGTGCCGATGACGCCCGTCGGGCCGCGCTTGATCCAGCCGGCCACGTACTCGCCGGGTGCGACCGAGCCCGCCCGCAGGACGCGGCCCGCGAGATGCGGGACGGTGCCGCGGTCCGCGTCGAACGGCAGGCCCTCCAGCGGAACCCCGCGGTAGCCGACCGAGCGCAGGACCAGCTGGGCCCCGATGTCCTCGTACCGCCCGGTGCCCTTCACGCCGCCGAGGCCGTCCGGGACGGTCCGTTCGAAGCGGATCGCGCCCACGCGCCCGCCGTCGTCCGGGAGCAGTGCGACCGGCCGCAGGAAGAAGCGGAGCCGGATCCGCCGGGAGCCGCCCGCCCGCGGGCGCTCGGTCCACCCGCGCAGCACCTCGACGTTGCGTCGCTGCGCGGCGGGCAGGGCGGACGGGTCCAGGTACGCCGGATCGAGCGCCAGCTCCGCCGGATCCACGACGACCTCGGTGTCCGGCAGGCCGCCCAGCTCCCGCAGCTCCTTGGTGGTGAAACGGGCCTGGGAGGGGCCGCGGCGCCCCACCATCTGGATCTCCCGCACCTGGCTGGCGGACAGCGCGTCGAGCGCCGCCTGGGGCATGTCGGTCGGGCTCAGTTCCGCGGCGCCGCGGGCCAGGATCCGGGTCACGTCCACCGCCACGTTCCCCACGCCGACGACGACGGCCGCCCGCGCCCCGGCCACGAAACCGCCGGCCCGGAACCTGTCCGACACGACATCCGGGTGCGCGCTGTACCAGGACACGAAGTCGGTCGCCGACCAGCTGCCCGGCAGCTCCTCGCCCGGCACTCCCAGACGCCGGTCGGTGGCGGCGCCCACGCAGTACACGACCGCGTGGTAGAGGTCCCGGAGCCGGGCGGCGGGCAGGCCTTCCGGGCCGATCCGGACTCCGCCGAGGAACCGCACCCGCTCGTGCTCCAGGACCGTACGCAGCGTGCCCTGCAACGACTTGATCTTCTCGTGGTCGGGTGCCACCCCGTAGCGCACCAGGCCGTACGGGCACGGCAGCCGGTCCAGCACGTCCACCCGGATCCCGGGCACCCGCTCCTGCTGGACGAGACCCTGCGCGGCGTACACCCCGCTCGGCCCCGAACCGACGACGGCGACCTGCAGCACGGCACAACCCCTTCCCCGAGGAGAACGAGAAGCTCGCTGGCGCTTCCAGCATCGCATCGCACCGCGCGCCGGGGGAGGGGCGGGAAGGGCCCGGGACACGGCCGGGCGGGGCGCTGCGCCGACCGTGTGCCGCGCGGACCCCGCGCGCGTGCCTGTCCGCAATGAATGTGATCATGCGGTTACGTTGCGTATGTGCTGGAAACATCCTTTCTTAATCTTTCTGATCGTGATGAGCCGGACGGGGCGGTGTCCGTGCGGCGCGCCTGGGAAGTGCGGGAGAACGACACCGCCACGACGTGGTGCGACGTCCGGCTGAGTTTCGCCGACGGCGCCGGGGTCGACCTGCTCGCGGCGGTGTGCGAGGGAGGCGTTGCCGTCGAGGACGTACGGGCCCGGCCCGCGCTCTCCCTCGACGACCTGGCCGTGCTCGCCGACTGGATCGAGGGCCCGCTTCTTGAGGCGTGCGGGGGCGCGCCCGTGGTGGCGGGCGCCCCGGGCGGTGACGGGAGCCCCGACAAGCGGCACGCACGGCCCGCGCTGCCGCGCGGTGTCGAGAGCCGTCGGCTGGTCGCCGGGGAGTATCTGGCGGCCCAGCGGGCGGGGCGGGATCCGGTGCTCGCGGTGATGTCCGTGACGGGGTTCAGCCGGCGGCGGTCGCTCAGGCTGATCGCGGGGGCGCGGGATGCGGGGCTTTTGGCGCCGCGGCATGTTCGGCGGTGACGCCGGCCGGTTCCGGCGGCGGCTGAGGAGGGGCGGTCGCTCGTCGCCCGGGTGCGGGTGCGTCGTGGCTGGGCGCGCAGTTCCCCGCGCCCCTCAAGGGGCGCCCCTGCGGGGCTGCCCCCTCCCGCGTGGCGGGCGTGTCACATCTCGCGCATCCTGCTGATCTCGCTCGTCTGCTGGGCGATCACGTCGTCGGCCATCTCGCCTATCTGGATGTTGTTGCCCTGGGAGAGGACGTCCGTGGCCATGGTGATCGCCCCGTTGTGGTGGGTGATCATCAGCTTCAGGAAGAGCTCGTCGAACGCCTTGCCCTTCGCCGCGCGCAGCGTCTTGAGCTGAGCGTCGGTCGCCATGCCCGGCATCACGTCGTGGTGGTGCTCCCCGGACCCCTTGCCGCTCTTCTTGTCGCCACCGTGGTTCTTGAGCCAGGCCTTCATCGTCTCGACCTCCGGCCCCTGTGAGGCGGCGATCCGCTCGGCGAGCCGTTTCACCGGCGTCGACGAGGCCTGCTTCGGGGCGAGTTCGGTCATCACGATGGCCTGGGTGTGATGCTCGATCATCATCCGGGCGTAGTCGAAGTCCGCCGAGTTGGGGGTGTCGTCGTCGGAGCGCTGCTTTGCCGCGTCCGCGGCGGAGAGCGTCTCCGCGGCCTCGCCCGGTCTGCCCGGCGCGATCACCGAAGGGCCCGTGTCCGGCGCTGACTTGGCGTCGTCGTCGGAGCCCGTGCAGCCGCCCAGTGCGAGAACGGCAACCGTCACGGACGCCGTGATCAGACGGCGGTACGCACGGTGGGACGTACGGCGAGCGAGCACAGTGACCTCCTGTGGCACATGAATCGGCAGACACCTGACGAGTGCGGACACCTTGTGAGTGTCGATGACCGTCCTAGCACGCTTCCGCGCGCCAATGATCAAAAACATTCATTACGAATGCGTTGCCACCTGTTGATCTGTGCATGCAGAAGACGATACTGCGGTGGTACCTGAACCGTTCGACTGCGAACGGCTACTAGGGAGGACGCAGTGACCCTGTTGAACAATCACCGAACGCGGCGCAGACGTCTGGGAGTTGCCGCCACCGCGGCCGGCCTGCTGGCGGCCCTGCTCACGGCAGGACCCGCGGTCGCGACCCCCGACCCCGGGGACGCTCCGGTGACTTCGGAGAAGGTCTCCAAGAGCGCGGCGGCCGAGGCCAGAGCGGCGATAGAGGCGGGCGAGATACCCGGGCAGGACGAGATCGTCCACTCGGACAACATCGAGCACCTCGTGAACATCCCCAAGGACGCGCTGCCCGGCACCAACTCGGACCTCGCCTTCCAGGGCAAGTACGCGTTCGCCGGCAACTACGACGGCTTCCGCATCTTCGACATCAGCAACCCGAAGGCCCCGAAGACGGTCTCCCAGGTCCTCTGCCCGGGTTCGCAGAACGACATCACCGTCTCCGGCGACCTGCTCTTCCTGTCCACGGACTCCTCGCGCAGCGACAACTCCTGCAGCAGCACCACGCAGCCCGCGACCGAGAAGTCCTCCTGGGAGGGCATGAAGGTCTTCGACATCAGCGACAAGAAGAACCCGAAGTACGTCGCCGCCGTCGAGACCGCCTGCGGCTCCCACACCCACACGCTGGTGCCGGAGCGCAAGAACGTCTACATCTACGTGTCCTCGTACTCGCCGAGCGCCACGTTCCCCGACTGCCAGCCGCCGCACGACGGCATCTCGATCATCAAGGTGCCGCGCAAGGCGCCCGAGAAGGCCGCGGTCGTCAACTTCCCCGTCCTGTTCCCCGGTGAGGGTCCGGACGGCGGCGGCAACCCCGGTGGTCCGACCAACCCGGGTGTCTCCAAGACCACCGGCTGCCACGACATCACCGTGCTGCCCTCGAAGGACCTCGCCGCGGGCGCCTGCATGGGTGACGGCATCCTGTTCTCCATCAAGGACCCGGAGAACCCGAAGATCATCGACCAGGTCCAGGACAACGTGAACTTCGCGTTCTGGCACTCGGCGAGCTTCAACCAGAAGGCGAACAAGGTCGTCTTCACGGACGAGCTCGGCGGCGGCGGTGCGGCCACCTGCAACGAGACCGTGGGCCCGAACCGCGGCGCGGACGGCATCTACGACATCGTCGGCAAGGGCGACAAGCGCAAGCTCGTCTTCAAGAGCTACTTCAAGATCCCGCGCCACCAGGCCGACACCGAGAACTGCGTCGCCCACAACGGCTCGCTGATCCCGGTCAAGGGCAAGGACATCATGGTCCAGGCCTGGTACCAGGGCGGTATCTCCGTCTGGGACTTCACGAACTCCTCGAAGCCCAAGGAGATCGCCTTCTTCGAGCGCGGTCCGCTGAGCACCACGACCATGGTCACCGGCGGCTCCTGGTCCGCGTACTACTACAACGGCTACATCTACTCGAACGACATCGCCAAGGGCTTCGACGTCCTGAAGATCAACGACCGTCGTACGGACCCGGCGAAGAAGAACCGGCTGGACGAGCTGAACGTCCAGACGCAGCCGGACTACTTCGACTGACCGGCCGCGTCCGTCTCCTGGTTCGCCACGCCACCGTCACCGCGGCCCTCCTCCGGCTCGCGGCTGCCGGGAGCGAAGAACCGTGAGAGGTCCTCGTGGTACGTCCCGCCGGGCGCTTCGGCGCCCGGCGGGGCACCCCGCTCCCAGTCCAGCCCGTACCGCCTGAACAGCTCGGCCCGCAGCACCGGTACCGGCATCGGGACGCCGGGCACCAGGGCCGCGTACACCGCGCCCATCAGCAGCGCCCGCAGCATCGGGTAGTCGGCGGCGGTGTCCGGTGAGCCGTAGCGGGACATGGTATCGCTCAGCAGCTCGGCCAGCCGGCGCTGCTCCGGACACTGCTTGAAGCCCTCGCCCTGCAGGATGCCCGCCATGTGCTGGCGCATCACCACCGGATGGTCCCGGGCGAGGCCCAGGATCGCGTCGATGGCCCGCGCCATCCGCTCCTGCCCGTCGTCGGTGCGCGGCTCGCGCTCCAGCGCCTCGTCCAGCGTGCGGTGCATCAGCCGGTGCACGGCGGACTGGACGAGCAGACGCTTACCGGGGAAGTAGTACGAGACGAGACCCCTGGCGGAGCCCGCGCGGTCCGCGATGTCGCCCAGCGTCGTGGCGTCGTATCCGCGCTCGCCGACGAGCTCCAGAGCCGCCTGCAGAAGCCTCTCGCGGGAACGTCGCCGCAACTCTTCATTGACCGATGCGCTGCGAGGGGACATCCTATGTACTCCTGCGTTGACTGGCTGCCAGCCAACTATACTCAGCGCGTCCGGGCCGGTCCCCTCGGGGATCACTTCCGGGCTGCCGTCCGTCCGGGGCGACGCGGGGGATCGTCCCGGGCGGTCGGCAAGGAATCCGGCGCGTGCCTCCCGCGGCGGCCGTCAGGGGGCCGACCTGCCGTTCGGCGCTGTCGCCGAGCCTTCGTCCGCTGCTTACAGTGGGCAGGAGTGCCGAGGAGGCGTACCCCATGGATCAAGAGCAGATCCTTGCCAGGATCACGGCGATGGTCGACGACGAACGCGTCCTGCGGGACGCCCTCGCGTCCGGGAAGATCGACAGCGCGACCGAGCAGGAGCGCCTCGGCCAGCTGGAACGCGATCTCGACCAGTGCTGGGACCTGCTGCGGCAGCGGCGCGCGAAGTCCGAGTTCGGCGAGAACCCGGACGACGCGCGCGTGCGGCCGTCGTCGCAGGTCGAGGGCTATCAGAGCTGAGGGACGGCGACCGGCGGTCCGGCGCGGATCAGGTGCGGACCAGGTCCAGCACCGGCCGCAGACCGTTCGGCCGGTCGGTCACCGGCAGATGCTCGACGAAGTACACCCCGCACCCCAGGGGCGCCGCTCCGCCGTCCGCCAGCCGGTCGTCCCCGACCATCAGGGTCTCGCGCGGATCGGCCCCGAGCGCGTCGCAGGCGGTCGCGAAGAGCCGCGCGTCCGGCTTCTGCACGCCGTGCTCGTACGACAGCACGTAGGCCCCCACGTACGCGTCGAGGCCGTGCTCGCGGAACACGGGCCGCAGATCCCAGCCGATGTTGCTGACCACCCCGATCGCGACCCCGCGGTCGCGCAGCGTGTGCAGGACGTCGATCGCGTCGGCGTAGGGACGCCAGGCCGCCGGGTTCATGTGCCGGTCGTACAGCGCGTCGTACAACTCCTCGGCGGGCAGCGCCACCTGGCGGCAGGCTCCTGTGTACGCGGCCCGGTGCGCCTCGGCACTCTCGTCGCGGATGCCCCACAGCGCGCTCAGCTCGGGCGGCACCGGCCCCCTGTGCGGTGCCCCGCCGGGCAGCGCGCCCGCCGCCTCCAGTTCCTTCGCGGTACGGAGCAACTCCTGCTCCGGCAGAGTGATCTCGGCCTCGGTCAGTACGGCGCGCAGCCAGCTCTCGGTGGATTCGATACGGAAGAGGGTCCCGGAGAAGTCGAACAACACGGCAGCCATGCGGGGGAAGTTACCCACACCGCCGTCCGGATATGTGCTCCCGCACTCCGCCGGCACTCCTCCGGCCCTGGTCAGAGCGGTGCCGTTGCCCACTGCGGGGTGGAGAGACGTCTCAGGGCCTGCGGCCCCGGAAGGTGCGGCGCAGGTCGTCCACCCAGGCGTCGGGGTTCTCCCACGGGATGAAGTGACCGCCGTGGTCATGGGCGTTGACGTTGACGTGGTTGAACCAGGCGGCCTGCGGGCCGGTCTCGAACGCCCGGACGCGCTCCTGGGCGGTGTGGACGCCGGGCGGGTTCTCGTACGTGACGAAGGTCAGGCCGACCGGGGCCTCCACCACCGGGGTGCGGTCGTGGGCGGGCGCCCACGGATAGCGGTTGGCGTTGGCGTAGTAGCGCATCGACGTGCCGATGGAGTTGTTCACCCAGTAGATCGTGGCGTGGGTGAGCAGGTCGTCCTTGGTGAAGACGGACTCGACGTCACCGCCGTTGTCGCTCCAGGAGTTCCAGCGCTCCAGCAGCCAGGCGAGCAGTCCGGCGGGCGAGTCGCTCAGCCCGTGGGCCAGGGTGGCGCCGTCGAGCATGTGCACGGCGAGGTGGGACGCCGAGCGGTGGTCCAGTTCGATGAGGCGGGCGCGGACGTCGGCGGGCTGGTCGTCGGTGAGGGGACGGTTTCGGGCGAAGTCCCAGGCGCGGGGGCCGCTGAAGAAGTCCAGCGGCAGCCCGGAGCCGATGTGGATGCCGTACAGCTCGTCGGCGTACTTGTGGCCGAGCTGGCTGGTGACGATCCCGCCGATGTCACAGCCCCCGGCCGCGTACCTCTCGTACCCCAGGGTCTCGGTCATCAGGGTGTGCCAGAGGTCGGAGACCTTCCAGAAGTTGACGTCCGGGAAGCCGGTGAGCGGGCCGGGGAAACCGAAGCCCGGCAGGGACGGCACGATGACGTCGAACGCGTCGGCGGGGTCACCGCCGAACGCGGCCGGGTCGGCGAGCGGGCCGATCACCTTCGACCAGTGCCAGAACGTCCAGGGCCAGCCGTGGGTGAGGATCAGCGGGACCGGGCGGGGGCCGCGGCCCGGCTCGCGCATGAAGTGCACCGGGACACCGGCGACGTCCACGCGGTAGTGCTCGTGGACGTTGACGGCGGCCTCGGCTTTGCGCCAGTCGTAGCCGTCCCGCCAGTGCGCGACCAGCTCACCGAGGTAGCCGGCCGGGACACCGTACGACCAGTCGCCGTTCCCCTCGTCCAGCGGCGGACGGGTCGACGCGAGACGGGCGCGCAGATCGTCGAGCACCTCGGCGGACACGTGGATCGGGGTGGGCTCCAGAGGGAAGGCGTGCGAAGAAGACATGGCGTGGGTCCTAGGGGTCGGGCCGCCCGCCGCGCTGTCGGGTGCGCTCCTACTCCGCGGGCGGCAGCGGGCCGAGGACCGGGTTGGTCAGATGCTGGTAGATGATCGAGGTGCGGAAGGCGACGATCTCGCGGCGGTTGGTGAACTGGTCCAGGAGAAAGGCGTGCAGGTGGTCGATGTCCTGCGCCGTGACATGGACCAGGAAGTCGTCGCTCCCGGCCATCGTGTACACGGAGACGACCTCGGGCAGCCGGGTCACCGACTGCTCGAACGCGGTGACGACGTCCCGGCGCAGCGGGCGTACCTGGGTGAACACCATCGCCTGGACCGAGCGGTTGAGAGCCTTGAAGGAGACCTCCGCCCGGTAGCCCTGGATGATGCCGCGCCGTTGCAGGAGCCTCGTGCGTTCCAGACAGGTCGAGGGGGCGATGCCGAGCTTTCCCGCGAGGGCGCGGTTCGACTGCCGACCGTCGGCCTGCAGTTCGCGCACGATCGCCGAATCAAGTTCGTCCACGGCTTCCTCCCCTGCCCGTACACCGAATTTGATTCGGTGCAATCCCCGGTGGTCCGCGCATCAGCCTAGCTTCGGCGTCATGAGTCGAGCATTCGCACATGAAGAGGTCGTCGTCCGTCGCGGACGCCGCTCCGGCCTGCCGCTGATCGTCGCCGTCCACTCCCGCGTGCTGGGGCCGGCGGCCGGCGGCTGCCGGATGCGCCGCTACGACACCTGGCAGGATGGACTGACCGACGCGCTGCGCCTGTCGGAGGCGATGACGTACAAGTCGGCGGTGGCCGGCCTGGACTTCGGGGGCGGCAAGAGCGTGATCGCCCTGGACCGGGACACCGACGTCACCCCGGATCTGCGGGAGGCCGCGCTGGAGGACCTGGGTGAGCTGATCGCCTCCTTCGACGGCTCCTACCGCACCGGCCCCGACATCGGCACCGGCCCCGAGGACATGGTGGTCCTGCGGCGCTTCTCCCCGTACGCGTACTGCGCGCCCGAGGAGCACGGCGGCACCGGGGACTCCGGCGGGCCCACCGCCATCGGTGTCCTGGCCGCTCTGCGGGCCGGCGCCCGGCATGTCTTCGGCGACGCCTCCTGCACCGGCAAGGAGGTGGTCGTCAGCGGGTTCGGGTCGGTCGGCAGCCGGGTCGCCGCCGGCCTGGCCGCGGAAGGGGCGCACGTCGTGGTGTCGGACGTGGACCCCTCCCGCAAGGAGGCCGCGCTGGCGAGCGGGTACGGCTGGGTCGAGCCCGGCCGGGCCCTGTCGGCACCGGCCGACATCCTCGTCCCGGCCGCCGTGGGCGGGGTGTTCGACGAGGCGAGTGTTCCCCGGCTCACCGCGCCGCTGGTCGTCGGACCGGCCAACAACCAGCTCGCCGACGAGTCGGTCGCCGACACCCTCGCGGAGCGCGGCATCGTCTGGGTGCCGGACTATGTGGCGGGCGCCGGAGGGGTCGCCTACACGCTCAGCCGGGAATCGGAGGGCTACGCCCACGAGGCCGCCCTGGAGCGGGTCGAGGGCATCGGCGACACCGTCGGGCACCTCCTTGGCCTCGCGCGCACGAGTGGCGTCACCCCGATGAGGGCGGCCCGGCAACTGGCCGAGCGCCGCCTCACCGCGGCCGGCTCCCCGGCAGCGGCAGCCGCAGAAGTAGAGGCCGATGCAGAGGCAGAGGCGGCGACTGCCCGGACCCGGCTCCTCAGCCGATCGTGACGACACGCGCCCAGGACGGCGGAGTGTCCGGTACGTAGTCGGGGTCCTCCTCGTCCGCCGCGCGGGCGGGGCGCGGGAAGAGCCCGACGACCGTACGGCAGGGCGGCGGCGCGGAGGGCCAGGGCGTCTGGCCGTCCGTGAGGGCGACGATCACGTCGGGGCGCGGCCGGGAACGCAGTGCCCGGGCGAAACCGGAGCGCAGATCCGTGCCCCCGCCACCGACCAGCTCGATGTTCTCCGCGCGGCAGAGCGGCACGGCGACCCCGGCCGCCGCGTCGCACGAGATCACCGATACCAGGTCGCGCCGACCGCCCACCGCCCGCGAGATCGCCGCCACCTCCAGCAGCGCGCTGCCCAGTTCGGCGTCGCTCACCGACCCGGAGGTGTCGATCACGACGCAGACGCCGGGCGGCGTACGGCGCAGGCTCGGCAGCACCACTTTGGGCACACTCGCCGAGCGCCGGGACGGGCGCCGGTAGCTGTGGTTCTCGCCCGCGCCCGGCGCACCCGCCGCCGACCGCACCGCCGCACCCAGCAACTGCCGCCACGGCTGCGGCGCTTGGAACGCCTCGTCGGCCCATCGGCGCCAGCCCTCCGGCGCCTCGCCCGGCCGGCCCTTGATCCCCTCCGCGACCCGGAAGCGGACCGCGTCCTGCTGGTGCCTGCTCAGCCCGTGCGCCCCGTCCGGACCCAGCTCCCACGGCCTGTCCTGTCCGTCGGCGCCGCTGCCGCAGTCCAGCCAGGCCAGGTCGGCGGCGAGACCGGACATCGACGCCGTCCGCAGGTACTCCTCCATCAACAGCCCGTCCGGCAGCCGCAACAGGGACGGAAGCACCGCTCCGGCGGGCCGCGGCAGACCGTCGCCGTAGATGTCGTCGTTGATCTCGAAGTCCGCGGCGATGTTCCGGCGCAGCCTCCCCCAGCCTTCGGCCGGGGGGACCCCCGTCCCGCTTCGCTCGCCCGGTCCGAACTCCTCGTGCTGCCGCGCGTACCGCTCGCCCCTGCCGTGGTGGTCCCGGAGCAGATGGGAGACCTCGTGCACCCACACACCCGCCAGCTCCTCCATCGGCGTGCGGGCCACGAACCCGGGGGAGACGTAGCAGCGCCAGTGCGCGTCCACCGCCATCGTCGGCACCGACCGGTCCTCCACCACATGCAGGGCGAAGAGCGCACCGGCGAGATAGGGGCGCACCTTCACCGCGTGCAGCCGGGCGGCCAGCAACTTCTCCATGTCCAGGGGGAGTCCGGTCGCTCGGGCCGCCGCACCGGAGCCGGCCGGCGGCTTCGGCACGGTCGCCCGCACCGGACGCGGTGGCGCGGGCCGGGGCATCGGACGCGGCCGGGGCTGCGGCGCCCGCGGGTTCGGAGTCCGCTGCTTCGGGGTTCTCGGGGTCCCCGTCATCGGCGTGTTCCCGCCGCCGCGCGCTCGGCCGCCGCGGCAGCTGCCGCGACCCGCTCCACCGACCGGTCCGCCTGCCGGGCGAGACCCACCACCCCGGCCAGCCGGTCCATCGTCGCCGGCACCTCCCAGTCGTCGCGCCGCACCGCGGCCAGCGCAGTCGCCGGGGCGACCAGCAGATCCGCGGTGCCGGTCTCCAGCGCCCGCACCAGCACCGCCCAGCCCGCCTCCCAGCGCTCCCGTTCCGGCCGCGCTCCGACGGCCGCCACCACCGCCTCCAGCGCGGCCTGCCGCAGATCGCCCCGCTCCGGCAGCTCGGCGGCGGCCGGATCGGCGAGCAGTGTCTCCGGGTCCGGCAGGTCCATCCGGTCCAGATGGGCGAGGAGTTCGAGTCCGGGCCCGTCGCCCACCGCACCCCGTACGAGCAGGGCCAGCACCTCGCGGGAGACCGAGGCCGCCGTGCCGAAGGCCAGCAGGGTCAGCGCGGCGTCCCAGCTCCGGGGCGAGGGCCACGCACCGCCGCGCCGTGTCTCGGTGCTCGGCAGCCGGTGGATCAGCGTCGGCCGCGCGGTCAGGAATCCGCAGACCACGCGCCGCGAGAAGGCCACCGCCTCCGGCAGCAACGCCGGGTCGAGGCGCGGCAGTACGGCCCTCGGCCAGACACCGCCGAGTCCGCGCACCACCACCTCCTGGTCGTGCACCCAGTACAGATGCACGAACCGGTTGGCCAGCGGCGGGCTCAGCTCCCACCCGTCCGCCGCGGAAGCGCGCGGATTGGCGGCGGCCACGATCCTTACGCCCGGCGGCAGTCGGAGCGCGCCGACCCGCCGCTCCAGGACGACCCGGAGCAGAGCGGCCTGCACGGCCGGGGTGGCGGTGGAGAGTTCGTCCAGGAAGAGGAGGCCGCGACCGGCCCGTACCAGCTCCACGGCCCATTGCGGCGGTGCCATCGGCACGCCCTGCGTCGCGGGGTCCTCGCCCACGATGGGCAGCCCCGAGAAGTCGGACGGCTCATGGACGCTGGCGATCACGGTCGTCAGCGGCAGATCGAGCGAGGCGGCGAGCTGGGTCAGGGCCGCGGTCTTGCCGATACCCGGCTCGCCCCAGAGCAGCACGGGCAGGTCGGCCGCCACGGCCAGGGTGAGCGCTTCGAGCTGCTCGTCGGGGCGCGGCTCGGTGGTGGTCGTCCGCAGGAGGTTCAGGAGGCCGTCGGCGACGGCGAGACGGGTGTCCGTGGCGGGCAGGAGGGTGCTGTTGGTCATGGGCATCACCTGAGGGGGCTGAGGGGACGACAGAGTCTGTCCCGGACGGCTGGAGACTGTGCGGCGCGGAAGGCGCGACAACGCGACAAGAGGTGGGAGCAAGGAGCAAGGAGCTAGAACTGATGGTCGAGGGGGCTGCGGCGGCTCGCCGGTCAGGAGGCCAGACCGGTGCGGGGCCGGGACCGGCCGACGAGTTTGCTGCGCAGCGGAAGCGGCGTGAAACGGTCGAGCCGGGGGCGGTGACCGGCCTTCACCCGTCCCGCGCCCGCGTCACCCGCACCGCCCCCGCCGTCTGAGCCGTCCGCGCCCCCTGCCGCACCGGCGGCGGCGGGATGCACGGCGACCAGTCCCGAGCGGAAGAGCCCGTGGTCGAGATGGCGGGCCGCGGCCTGCTCCAGCTCCTCGCGGAGCGGTCCGTCGCGCAGGACCGCGTCAGGACCGAGCAGGCCTTCGACGACGGCCAGTGCCCCGGTGACATCGCCGTGGCGGAGCCGTTCCCGGACCGCGGGCAGCGCCTCCGGATCCCGGTGCACCGAGTCGATCGCCCGCAGACAGGGCAGCGCGGGCCCGCCGAGCGCCACGAGCAGTTCCTCCCGGCGCAGTTGGGCGGGGTCGTGGTCGACCGCGGTCAGCACTCCGTCGCGCAGCGCGATCCGATGGGTCTCGCCACGGCACTCCACGCGATGCGGATCGCCGGGCTCGGGAACCGGTCCGTCCACCGGCGGCGACCCGTATCCCGCCAGCGCCGTGGCGACGAGCGGATGCAGGCGCCCGGGCGGGATGAGTCCCGTCCGCAGCAGTTCCAGATCCGGCAGGACCCGGGCCGCCGCTTCCGGCAGCACCGGGAGCGCCGCGACCTCCTGCGGCGGCAGCACGCCTTCGGGCAGGGGCCGGAGTGTCGGGACATGGCTGTCGTCGGGGGCGACGAGTTCGAGTACGTTCCGCCTGCGGGCCCCGAGCCGTACGGTGAAGGCCCCGCGGGAGAGCCCGTCGGCCCGCAGCAGCAGTTCGGCCTCGACGGCCCAACTCCCCTTCGCCCAGGGCGAATCGTGGGGCGGTGCCTCGCCGGCCGCGCACCGGGCGGTCAGCTCGCCGCTCCGCCCGGCGTCCCACAGATGCCGGTGCAGATCGAGCCGGAAACGCCGCTCGGGATGTGGGTGCGGGTGGTGTCCGTGGAGGCGGTGTCCGGGGGTGTCGTTCCCCGGTCCCTCCCACAGCGCCAGGGACATCCACTGCCCGCCGTCCGCCCAGGCCGGCGGGGTCCGTACCACCAGGTGCGACGGCGTGCCGCCGTCATTCCCGTAGCGGGCGAGCGAGAGGGTGAGTCCGGGACGGAGCCGGCCGTCCGGGGCGATGCGGGGCATGTGCCAGCGGAGCAGCTCCGGCGCCAGCCGGCGCAGGTCCTCGCGGAGGCGGGTGACCACTTGGGTGCCGTGGCGACGGCGCACGGCGCGCAGATCGAGATCGACGTGGACACGGGCGGCGGCGCAGGCCCCCGCCCAGTCGCCGGCCGCACGTCGTGCGGCCGCGCTCTCGATCATGGACGGTGGCACGGCGTACTCACGTACGCGCCGCCACATCAGCAGGTGGGAAGGAATCTCATTCGCGAAGTGAGGTGCCATCAGCACTCACCTTGCGCGAATGATTCCCCCAATCCGGAAAAGGAGAAGGTGTTCATCGCCCGCATGGTAGGCACGGCGACGACGATCTGTCTTCCCTCTTTTTTTGTGGGCCCTCTTCATGTGCCGTCCTGCGCGCCTAGGTGCCGGCGTGCCGGATCCCGGACGGGGCTGCCGGCCGCGTCGCGGTGGCAGCCCCCGTCCGGGTCATGGGCGTCGCGCGTGGGCGAAGCCCCGTCGGTGCCAGAGCAGGCCGCCCGAGTGCGTGGGCTCACCGCGCACAGCGGTCACCCGTCCTACGAGGATCGTGTGGTCGCCTCCTTCCAGGACGTCGTGGCGGACACAGTGGAGCGTGAGGGAGGCGTCCCGGATGACGGGGGCCCGGTGGGAGTCCGCGGCCAGGGGCACGCCGTCGAAGCGGTGCTCGGCCGGCCGCATGAACCGTTTGACGAGATGTTCCTCGCCCGGTCCCAGGAGGTGCACGGCGAACTCCTCGGCGCCCGTCAGCGTGTCGTGCGTACGGGAGTTGCGGTCGAGGCAGACGAGGAACAGCGGCGGGGTGAGGGACAGCGAGCTGACGGCGCTGGCCGTCAGACCGCGCGGCCTGCCCAGGTCGTCGTAGCAGGTGACGAGGGTGACGGGGGCGGCCAGGGCGGACATCGCGGCGCGGAAGGCGTCGGCGAGGTCCTGGACCGGCTGGGCGGGCGTCGTGGACGAGGACGTGCCGGACGAGGACGTGCCGGGCGGGGACTGGGATGCGGGCAGTTGGGATTCGAGCAGTGTCGAACTCATCGGGCCACCTCCAGAGGCCGTGCCGAGCCCTGCAGCCAGCGGCCCTCGGGGCGCCCGGAGAACCCGTCCCGGATGTCCCAGACGACATGGCCGCCCTTCACCGTGGTCGTGAAGCGTCCGGTGAAGGTCCAGCCCTCGTACGCGGACCAGCCGCACAGCGCCTGTACGTCGTGCGCGGAGAACTGCCAGCGGTCGGACGGGTTGAGCAGGGTCAGGTCCGCGTCCGCGCCGGCTTCGAGCCGGCCCTTGCCGACCAGGTCGAAGAGCCGGGCGGGTCCCTCTCCCATGAGCCGGGCCAGGTGCGAGGCCGCCTCGTCCGGGGCGATGTCCCGGGTCCGCAGGCCGGTCCAGACGGCCGTGGCCAGCTCCTGGACGCCGGGCAGGCCGGGCGGCGCGTCGGCCGGTGGACGGTTCTTCTCCTCCACGGTGTGCGGAGCGTGGTCGCTGCCCAGGGTGGCGACCTCGCCGCGCAGCACGGCCTGCCACAGCCGCTTCTGGTCACGGCACTCGCGGATGGCGGGGGAGAGCCGGGTCCGCGGACCGCGCCGGGTGGTGTCGTCGTGGGTGAACGAGAGGTGATGGCCCGTCACCTCGTAGGTGAGCGGCAGCCCTTCGGAGGCCGCCGCCGACAGCAGATCGGCCTCCTCCGCCGACGACACATGCAGGATGTGCGTCTTCGTGCCGTACTCGCGCACCAGCCGCACGACATGGGCGACCGCGACGATCCCACCGGACCGCGGCCGGTGCGGCTCGTACCCGCCGTACGTGTCCGGGGCGCCCGAACTCGCGTCGAGCAGGTCGAAGACGTGCTGGTCCTCGGCGTGCAGGACGAGCCGGACACCCCCGCGGGCGGCGGCGGCGAAGGCCCGTCGCAGCTGCTCGCCGTCGCGGAACACGACGGGGGCCGTGTGATGTCCTGCCATGAACACCTTCGCCGAACTCGCTATCCGCGGGTCCAGCTCCGCCAGCAGCTCGGGATGGTCGGGGTCGGCGCCCATGTGGAAGCGGTAGTCGATCCATGAAGTGCCCTGGATCACCGCGGCCTTGGCGAGCATGCTGCTCTCGTCCAGGGACGGCGGACGGGTGTTGGGCATGTCCATCACGGTCGTCACACCGCCGACGAGGGCGGCCCGGCTGCCGTGCTCCCAGTCCTCCTTGTACTCCAGACCGGGTGTGCGGAAGTGGACGTGGGAGTCGATCAGGCCCGGCAGCACGTAACGGCCATGGGCGTCGAGGCGCGGTCCCGGCGGCAGCGGCTCGCCCGGCGCGAGCAGGGCCGCGACCCGGCCGTCCCGGACGAGAACCGTTCCGTCGCGGACGCCGTCCGGGGTGACGAGGCGGCCCCCTTCGACGATCAGATCGGCGGGCGGGCCGACGGGAGGGGAAGGAGCGGTGCCGGGAGAGAGGTCTGCGGATCGGGGCTTCAGCGGTTCCACGTCAGACTCACCAGTTCCTTGCAGAGGTCGTTGGTCGGTCCCATCAGGGCGACGGCACGGGCGTCGCGGCCGTAGCGGTTGATCTCGTTCGAGGCGACATAGCCGGCCGAGCCCAGCAGCCGCTCGACGGCGTTGATGACGCGCTCGGCCGCCGAGGAGGCGACGAGCTTGGAGTGGAGCGTGGCGATCCCCGGGTCGTCGGCGGTCCGACGGCCGGCCCGTTCGACGACCGCACGGGCGGTCTCGACCTCGCCCGCGATGTCCACCAGCCGGTGCCGGACGGCCTGTTGGGCCAGCAGCCCGCGCTTCTCGGCGTGCCGGTGGGCGAGTTCGAGGGCAGCCTCGGCCAGGCCGACGGACACGGCGCCGAGCGTGGCGCCGCTGTCGCGGACCCCGGCGATGATCGAGGCGGCGGCGCCGACCGGGCCGAGCCGGGCGGTGTCGGGCACGTGGCAGTCGTGCACGGAGACGAAACCGGTCGCCGAACCGCGCATGCCGGTCAGCCGCATCGAGGTGTCGGGTTCCAGACCCGGTGTGTCCGCCGGTATCAGGAAGAACGTCTGGCCGGCGGAGCCGTAGCCGGTGTCCGGAGCGGCGTCCGGCTCGGGCTCCTCGGTCTGCGCCAGCACCAGGTAGATGTCGGCGAGCCCCGCGCTGGTGGTGAAGGACTTGGCGCCGTCCAGGACCCAGCCCCCGTCGGGCGTGCGGCGGGCGACGGTGGACAGCTGCTTCTTGTTGGCGCCCGCCCCCGTCTCGCTCCAGGCGGAGGCGGCGAGCCAGTCGCCGCGGGCGAGTTGGGGCAGCAGCCGGCGCCGCAGGGCCGGGCTGCCGTGTTCGAGGATGCGCCTGCTGACCGCGTAGTGCTGGAACAGCATGATCGAGGCGGAGGCGTTGACCTGCGCCACCTGTGCGACCGCCGAGTTGAGGCCGTGCGCGTCGGCTCCGGTGCCGCCGTACTCGTACGGCAGTGCCAGTCCGAGCAGTCCGGTCTCGCGGAGCAGGGCCAGCGCGGGCCGGTCGGGTTCGCCGCTCGCGTCGGCGTCGCGGGCGGCGGCCGCGAGACGCTCACGCATCGCCTCGGTCAGACCCGTGGACGGTCCGGCGGACGGACCGGTGGACGGTCCTGCGGGCAGGTCGTCGGCCGGTGCGGGAAGCGGCACGTCGGTCCCGGTCAGTGTCCGGGCTTCGGGCACGGTCAGGCTGTCAGCGGAAGCCATGACAACTCCTCGGAGGTGGGGGCGGGCAGGAAGAGGCCGGCGTAGTCGACCTGCTTCTCCGCGACGGAGATCCAGGCGAGCCGGCGGTCGCCGGGGCCGCCCGCGATACGGGCCGAGGCGCGGACCGTGGCGCCCGGTGTGCGCAGGGAGAGCAGATCGCTGTCCGGCTGGTCCGAGACACCGGACAGCAGGTAGGGGATCGTGCCCTCCACGGCGGCACCCGCCGCGAGGCAGGTGGCCCCGGTGAGCGCCACCGTCGGATGCCAGGACGGTACGGAGATGGCGCGCACCGCGAGGGCGCCCGGACCGTCCGGGAGCAGCGCGGCCACCTTGGGGAAGGCGCCGGTGGTGTCCCAGCCCAGCGTCCGGCAGACCGCCAGGCGCAGCCTGGTCATCCGGTCGAAGAGCACGAGGTCGTCGGCGAAGAGGTCCTCGACCGTGTGGGCGCCGAGTTCGGCGGCGTGCACGAAGAGATACGGATTGCCCATGGAGACCAGCGAGACCGGAACCGTACGCCCCTCGAAGGGGATGCCGGTGACGGGTTCGCCGGTGATCAGGAGGTCGTTCACCGGCCGTGGCGGCGAGCAGAGGAAGTGGGCCGTGAAACGGGTGCCCCCGTCGTCGGTCTCCTCCGCCTCGCACACCACGTTGTCGCCGTTGTTGAGGACGTTGACCCGGACCCGGCAGCCGGCCACGAGGGGCTGGATCATGCCGGTACGGGCCGCCGCCTCGACCGCCGCCAGGATGGAGTGGCCGCAGGAGCCGCGCAGGTCGAAGCTGTCGAAACTGTCCGGCATCGACTGGACGAAGCGGTAGTCCAGGTCGAACAGGGGATGCCGGGAGGGCTGCACGAGGGCGTTCTTCAGGACGTCCGAGGCTCCCTGGTCGGCCAGTGCCGACCGTAACTCGGAGAGCCGGGCGAGGAGTTCGGGTTCCGAGTCGGGCAGGGTGCGCGCGTCCATCACGGCGGTGGGGCAGGGGGTGCCGTGCGCACGGGCGAGGCTGACAGTCACGCCGCCTCCTGGAGGACTCGTACCGGGGTGTGGAGCGTGACCGGGGCCTTGGCCGTGGCGAAGAACTCCTGGCGCCACAGCTGGTGCGACATCAGGGACCACAGGGCCAGGGAGACGGCGTCGCTGGGGCGGGTGGCCTGCTCGTCGAAGAGGGCGTCGACCCGCTCGGGGCGGATCCGGCCGTCGGCGCGCAGGGTGTGGGGCGACAGGACGTCACGGGCGAGGGTCCACAGCCGCTGGCCGGGCGTGAGCATCGCGGTGACCGGGAGGGTGAAGGGCTGCTTGGGCCGTTCCAGCACACTGCGCGGGATCAGCCCCTGCGCGGCCTGGTACAGGGCCCGCTTCACCCCCAGACCCGGTACGAGCCGCTGCTCGTCGGTGAGGGTGGAGGCGAAGCGCACGACCGACGGCTGGGTGAACGGCAGCCGCACCTCCACCGAGCTCGCCATCGACAGATGGTCGACGCGCCGCAGGTGGTAGGCGGGGAGCCGGTAGCGCTGCTCCACCGCGCCGATGCGCTGCAGCCGGGTGCCGGGGCTGCTGTGCAGGATCCGCCGGATGCCGGGCGGCAGGGCGGGACCGACCGCGTTCACGGCGAAGGCGTACTCGTCGGTGTACAGGCTCTCGCGCAGGGCCCGCGGGACGGCGGCGAGATGGTCGAGGTAGCCGTCGATCCAGCTCGAACCGTGGTGTGCGGCGACCGCCTGGGTCATCCGGGAGTAGCCGCTGAACAGTTCGTCGGCCGCGTCGCCGGTGAGGGCGACCTTGAAGCCGGCGTCGCGGACCGCACGGAAGAGGGAGAAGGTGGACAGGGTGATGGGGTCGGCGTTGGGCTGCCCCAGATGGCGGACGACGTCGGTCATGAGGTCCGGGAAGGTGGCCGGATCGACCTCGACCTGGTGGTGGGTGGTGCCCGCGGCGCGGGCGACCTCGGCGGCGTAGGCGCGTTCGTCGCTGGGCCAGGTGCCGGTGTAGGCGATGTTGAAGGTGTGCAGGCTGCCGGTGCCGCCGCCGTCCCGCAGCGCCTGTGCGGCGAGCGCGGTGACGAGGCTGGAGTCGAGCCCGCCGGAGGTGACCGCGGCGACGGGGGCGTCCGCGATCAGGAGCCGCGACACCTCCCTGGACAGCAGGTCGCGCAGCTGGTCGCCCGCCTCGGCGAGGGTGCGGTCCTTGTCGGGGCGCAGTCCCCGCTCGTGGGCCATCGGGCGCTGCTTGATCCGCAGTCCGTCCCGGTGGCTGAGGAGGACGGTGGCGGCCGGCGGGAACACCTCCACCCCGCGGAACATGGTGCGGTTGCCGAACGGCGTCTTGGAGGTGAGGTAGGCGTCGAGACCTGCCTCGTCCTCCTCGGCCTTCACCCCGGCGAAGCCCAGCAGCGCGGGCAGTTCGGAGGCGAAGTGGAAGCGGCCGGCGGCACGGTCCCAGTGGTAGTAGAGCGGCTTCATGCCCGAGTCGTCGGTGGCCAGCACCATGCGGGGGGTCTCCCGCAGGTCCATGACCGCCACCGAGTACATGCCGTCCAGGTGCTCGGCGAACCGGTCCCCGTAGGTGATGTACAGCGCGGGCAGGATCGAGCCGTCGCACAGGTCGTCGAAGTGGAAGCCGAGGCCGGCCAGACGCGAACGCAGCTCGCCGTGGTTGTAGATCTCACCGTTGAAGACCACGGTGACCCGGCCGAGGTGGTAGGGCTGGGCGCCCCCCTCGGGGTCCATGATCGACAGACGGTTGTTGCCCAGGGCCCAGTCGGGCCGGTGCGCGACACCCTGGGCGTCGGGACCGCCGTGGTGCATCAGGTCGGCGACGCGGCGCAGTTCGGCCTCGTCGGAATGGACGTTGAAGGTTCCGTATATGCGGCACACGCTGCGTTCACCTGACCTGTGAGGAGTAGCCGGCGGCGGAGTAGAGCGCCGGGTCGAAGGGGCTGGGCCCGCCGCAGGT
Source organism: Streptomyces liliiviolaceus (assembly GCF_018070025.1). Classification (NCBI taxonomy): domain Bacteria; kingdom Bacillati; phylum Actinomycetota; class Actinomycetes; order Kitasatosporales; family Streptomycetaceae; genus Streptomyces; species Streptomyces liliiviolaceus. The sequence goes on along the minus strand of NZ_JAGPYQ010000002.1, from coordinate 195,710 downwards.
CACGAAGCGGCGGGCGGTGGGACCTGTGTGCGGGTTGCGGGCGCCGTGCAGCACTCCGGGCGAGGCGTACAGGACGTCACCCGCGCTCACGTCGATCCAGCGGTCGCGCAGATACATCTGGCCGACGCCCTCGAAGGCGATGAACGCCTCGTCGCTGTCGGGGTGGAGATGGACGTTGAAGGTCTCGCCGGGCTGCTGGATGCCGCAGTGCAGACACAGCCGGCTGCTGCCGTTGCCGGGCCAGAAGACGAAGTTCATGGTGGCGCGGCGCTCTGCCGCGTCGACCTGTCCGGTGCCGCCGAAGCCGCGCAGCTGGGTGGTCTCGTCCCACAGGGAGGAGTGCAGGACCGGCTCGCTCCCGACGGGGGCGTCCGCGAGCGGGGTCCGCCACACGTAGGCGGTCAGACCCCTGTCGTCCGCGGTGAGGGTGAGGGCGCGGCCGGTGGGGGCGTAGGCGGCGGATCCGCGCTCGACGGGTGCGGTGAGATCGCCGACGGCCGCGGTGCCCGTCCCCGAGAAGACCACGACGGTGTTCTCCTCGGCCGTGCTGCGCTCGGGGGAGTACGACTCGCCGGCGGCTATCCGCACGACGTGGAGGGTGACATGGGTGGCGCCCGCGGCCGGGCTGACGGGGGTGGCGACCGTGGTGCGGGCGCCGGATTCGGCGCCGGCGACGGGGCGGAAATCGAACTCGGCCGCGGTGATGATGCGGGCGTCACCGAGGGCGGTGGCCGGAGTGGGTGCGGGTGCGGTGGATGGGGGCATTCCGGTGGCTGCTTCCTGTGTACGAAGGCCGGTGCGGTGGCGTCGGCCCGCTGGTGCGGTGGGGGAATCGGAGGTGGGACGGGAGAGATGAGAGGGACGAGAGACACGGGAGAGGTGAGTGGGTGGGGCCACAGAGTCCGGAGGGGCTGCTGTGGCTCCTTTTCTCTTCCTCCTGCAGGTTCGCGCGGCGGGTTCCCGGTCGTGTCCCGCGTCGCTCCCGGCGCACGGAGCGGGCGCGGGAACCGGGGGGTGCGCCCCGTAAGGGGCGCGGGGAACGGCGCGATCGTTTGCCTTGAGGGGTGTGGGGAACGGCGCGGCTCGCCCCACGAACCCGGGCGCCGGCCCTCGGGGTGGGGACACGCGGGCAGCGGGCAGCGGGCAGCTGGCATCGAGCAGCCGGCCACACGCGAACGCCGCACGGCGCGCCCCTGAGCAGGGGGCGCGCCGTGCGGCGTGCTGCTGTGCGGAGTTGCCTGGAGAGGCCGCAAACGGGTCCGGGCGGGCCCGAACAGGTCCGGTCAGCAGGCCTCTTGGGCGACCGCGGGCTGGGCCCGGTCGGTGCGGTCGGCCCGGTCGACCTGGTCGGTCGGCCGGGTCGGCTCGGCCGGGTCGGGAACGGGCGGGACCGGAGCGGCGGCGGCCGGCGGCTCGGCCGTGCGCCGTGAAGCGGGCAGCGGCAGCCGCCCCTCCGCGAGAGCCAGCGCCGCGATGACCACCGCGCCGCCCACCGGCACGTTCCAGGTGACGGACTCGCCGAGGGCCGCCGCGCCGACGATCACGGAGAACACCGGGACCAGGTAGTTGACGCCGGAGGCCGTGGTCGGTCCCGCGTCCGCGATGAGCCGGTTCATCAGGACGAAGGCGATACCGGTGGAGGCGCCGCCGAGGACCAGGAGGGACAGCAGCGGGCCGGCCGTCAGCTCGCCCGGCAGGTCCCAGCCGATGCTAAAGGTGGTGATCAGACCGGTGATGACCATCGCGGAGGTGAGCTGCGCGGCGGTCACGGCGAGCGCCGGGATCTTGTACGGGGAGACGAACCGGCGGAGGTAGACGAAGCTGATCGCGTAACTGACCGCCGCCCCGACACAGGCGAGTTGGCCGCCGATGGACCCGAATCCGTCGGTGCGCCACGGTCCGACCACGACGACCAGCCCGACGAAGCCGATCACGAGACCGGTCACCTTGCGGGCCGTGGGCTTCTCCGTGCGGATGGCCGCGGCGGCGAGACCGAGCGTGACCAGCGGTGTGGCGCCCTGGATGACACCCGCGATGGTCGCGGTGGTGTGCTGCTCGCCGACGGCGAAGAGGGTGAACGGCACGACGTTGCCGAACACCGAGGCGACGGCGATGTGTCCCCAGACCGCGCGGTCGGGGAAGGAGCCCTTGGTCACGGCGAGGATCAGGCCGACGACGAGGGCGCCCACGAGCAGCCGCCCGAAGGCGAGTTGGAGCGGGGCGAAGGCGTCCAGCGACACCTTGATGAAGGCGAAGCTGCACCCCCACAGGGCGGCGAGCAGGCCGAAGCGGGCCCAGTTGACGGGATGCATGTGATGACTCCTGAGAGTTGTCGAACGGACGGGGGAACGCGTGAGTACGGGTGACGGCAGTGCGCGTGACGGTCAGGGCTCGTCGATCTCGAACTGGTCGTACTTCTCCATGAGCGCGACCATCTCGGCCCGCGACGGGGTGTTCCCGTCGGCCAACAGCTCCGCCAGGCCGGTGAAGTAGGCCTCGCGGTTCTCCGCCGGGGTGAAGATGATCAGCATCTCCGCCGGTGCGTCGCTGTCGTTGCGGAAGCCGTGCACGGCGTGCTCGGGCACGTGGAGGAAGTCGCCGGCATGGGCCTTGTGCCAGCCCGTGCCGTCATGGACGGTGACCTCTCCCGAGATCACGTAGAACGACTCGGAGATCCGGGTGTGGTAGTGCGGGGCCGCTCCGGCGGCGCCCGGCAGCATGTGGTGGTGGAAGAGGCCGAGGCGGCCGTCGGTGGTCTCGGCGAGCGCGATGTACCGGGTGGTGGTGGTCTCCCCGATACGGACCTTGACGGCGTCGCCGAACCTCTTCAGGGTCGAGACCAGCAGCGTCATGACGGGTCCTCCCACATGCTCAGGTACCGCTCGCCGGTGTCCGGCAGCACGGTGACGACGGTCTTGTCCCGGTACTCGGGGCGGGCGGCCACCGACTGCGCGGCGTGCACGGCGGCGCCGGAGGAGACACCGACGAACAGGCCCTGCCCGGCGGCGAGCCGGCGGGCGGTGTGCAGCGCGTCGGCGTCGCTGACGGCGATCACCTCGTCGATCAGGGAGACGTCGGTCGTCGGGGCGATGAAACCGCCGTTGAGGCCGGGGATGCGGTGCCGTCCGGCCTGTCCGCCCGACAGCAGCGGGGACCCCTGCGGCTCGACCGCGACGATCCGTACCGCGGAGTCGTACTCCCGCAGATGACGGGCGATCCCGGTGAGGGTTCCGCCGGTGCCCACCGCGCAGACGAGCGTGTCGACGCGGCGGCCGGTCGCCGTGAGCGCGGCGGTGATCTCGGGGCCGGTGGTGGCGTAGTGGGCCTCGACGTTGTCCGTGTTCTCGTGCTGGCAGGGGAACCAGGAGCCCGGGGTGAACGCGTGGATCTCCTCGGCCTTCTCGATCGCTCCGGGGTAGCCCCGGTCGGCGGGGGTCTGGACGACCTCGGCGCCCAGCGCCGCCAGCAGCCGCACGCGCTCGGTCGTCGCGTTGTCGGGCAGCACGATGACGCAGCGGTAACCGCGGGCCGCGGCCAGGGCGGCGAGCGAGATACCGGTGTTGCCCGAGGTGGCCTCGACGATCGTGCCGCCCGGCGCCAGATCGCCGCGCGCCTCGGCCGCCCTGAGCATGTACAGGGCCGCCCGGTCCTTGCTGCTGGACATCGGGTTGGCGGCCTCCAGCTTGGCCAGTATCTCGGCGCCGGGCGCCAGTCCTTCGAGCCTCAGCCGGACCAGCGGGGTGGCGCCCACCAGGTCGTCGATGCCGTCGGCGACGGCGGGCCGGACCAGGGAGGGTTGGGAGGTGTGCGGTGCGAGGGTGCGCATGGTGTGATTCCTTGTCAGATCTGGGCCTGCGGGCGGAAAGAGTGGGAACACCGGGCTGCGGGCGGGGAGACCGGAGGGAGGCGGACCGGTGGCGCGGAAGGCGTACGAGTCGGAGCCGGGAGACGCGGGGCCGGGAGGTCCGGAGCCGAGCGGCCCGGCGGCGGGGGAGCGGCTACCAGGAACCGGCCGAGGCGATGCTCGCGATGGTGTCCTCGGCCGGACGGCCCGGCGTGCGCCCGGAAGCGGTCGCGGCCAGCATCCGCATCCCCTCCGGCACGTCCTTGTTGACCAGGGCCTGCGCGCCGATGATCGCGTCGTCGCCGACGGTCACCGGGCCGAGCACGGTCGCGTTGGTGCCGAGGATGACGTTGCGGCCCACGACCGGATGCCGGCGGTCGCCCTGCGGCCTGTTGTTGTCGCTCCACCAGCCGACCGCGCCGAGCGTCACCTGGTGGTAGATCGTCACGTCGTCGCCGATCGTGCACGTCTCGCCGATGACCACCGCGGCTCCGTGGTCGATGAACACCCGGCGGCCCAGTACCGCCCCGGGATGGATCTCGACCGCGGTCAGCCGGCGGGCCCAGCGGGCCAGCAGACGTGCCGTCATCCGGTGTCCGCCCGTGTGCAGCCGGTGGGCGATCCGGTGCGTCCACAGAGCGGTCAGCGCGGGGTGCAGCGCGGCTTCGAGACGGCCGCGGACGGAGGGGTCGCGCTCGACGACGACGCGCAGGTCCTCCCGCATCACCCGCGCCAGACGCAGCGGACCGGTACCGGGGAGGGAGGGCGGCGTGGCCGTCGGCCCGGCGGCCCCGGTACCGGCCGCCTCGGTCCGCCGGAAGGGCAGGACAGCGGCGGGCTCCTTGTCGGTTGGCTCCTTGTCGGTGGCGCTCATGGGGGCTCCAGTCGGTGAGGAAGGGGCGGCCGTGGACGGGTCCGGGGCGGTGTGCGGGGGCACGTTCCGCTCCCGGTGAGGAGGGGGGAGCCCGACGGCCGCGGCGGTGGTCGAGGTCCCGAGAAGACCGTGCCGCACCCCGTTCCCGCTCTCTTCCCGCCCCGTTCCCCCCCCCGCCCACCGGTGCGCGGGAGCCGCTCGGCGGCCCGGCCGGGAACGTACGGGGAGGGATCCGGGAACGGCCGGAGGGACACTCCCGTCGAGCGCCACTCCGCGCGGAAACGCGTGGGCACGACCGGAACAGTCGGTCCGGCGCCCTCACGCATCAAGGAAGCATCCACACATGTACGAACATTCAGCCGACCGGCCATCAGTTGCCCGGCCGCCAGTTGTCCGGGTCACCCGGGACACGGGCGAGCGCGACAGCCGCCGGATCCCGCCCGCCGTCGAGGAGACGAGGAGCCAGCCATGAGCGCGACGGCCGACCGCTACCGAGAGCCTCACCCCCCGGACAGCGCTCCGCAGCGCCTGCTGCTGCTCTGTCCTTCGACCCGCCTCGTCCGCGAGGCCGTCGCGGCGGGTTTCGCCGTACGGGTGCTCGCGGACGCCTCCCTCCCACCGGGATCCCCGGAGCCCGCGAAGTGCCCCCGTACCGCGGACCGCCCGGACGACGGCATTCCCCCCGGGACACCGGTGGACCTCGTCGACCTCACGGACGAGACCGCGCTGGCCGCGGCGATCGACACCTCGGTCCGGGTCCACGGGACGCAACGGCTGCTCGCCTTCGCCGGCACGGCAGCCCTGCCCGCGGTCGCGAGGACCGCGGCCCGGCTCGGGGTGACCCCCAACCCGGTCGACGCGGCCCGGCTGCTGGGCGAACCCGCGGCCATGAGGGCCCTGCTCAACGGCAGCAGGCATTCGTACGTGCCCGCCGCACAGGCCCGTACGGCCCAGGAACTGCCCGCCGCGGTGGAGGAGATCGGCGCGCCGGTCACCGTACGCACGCTGCCGTCCTCCGCGCGGACCGCGGCCTGTGGCAGCGAGTCGGCGGGTGAGCGTTCCTATCTCGTGGAGCGGTATCTGGAGGGCCCGGAGTACGGCGTCGTGACGCTCACCGTCGACGGTATGCACCGGGTCGTCGGCGTCGTGGCCCTGCACGGCGCCTGGCATCCGAGCAGCCACCTCTTCCCGGCACCCCTGGGGGAACGGGACGAGGCGGAGGCCCGCGCGATCGCGACCGAGCTGCTCGACCTCGCCGGGTACGAGTTCGGCTACGCCTACACCGTGGTCGTCCTCACCGCCGACGGCCCACGCGTGGTGCGTTCCCGGGCGGACTACCCGGACGAGCCGCTCGCCTCGCTGATAGAGCTCGCGGCGGGCTTCTGCGCCGAAGCGGAACTCGTCCAGGCGCTGGCCGGGAAACCCGTGAACGTGCCGACGGCCGACCGGTACGCCGCCGTCGCGTCCTACCGGCTGCCCGTGGGGCGGCTGCTGTCGGTGTCGGGCCTCGAATCGGTCTCCGAGCTGCCCGGTGTGCACCGGGTCCACTTCCCGTACGCGTCCGGGGACGACATCCCCGGCCAGGGCGGCGGCGCGGACGGCTATGTGCTGCTGAGCGCGGAGTCCACGCAGGAGGCCGCTCGGACGGTCACCGAGGCGGGACGGCTGCTCCGCGCGGAGGTGAGCCGGCGCCCCGACCACCTCTGAGGTCCGGTACGCCGCTGTCGTACACCCCTGTCGTACGCCTTGGCCGTACGCCGCCCGCACGGCCCGAAGCAGGCCGTGCGGGCGGTCGTCGTGGGCGTGCGCGGGCCCCGCCGAAGGGGTTCCCGGGTGCTTCCCCGCCGCACCCGACGGGCCGGTAACGGACCCGGAACGGGCCGGGAGCGCCCGGCGCGACCTTTCTTTCTGTCAGCACCGCAGATCGCGACGACAGAAGGCGGACAACATGATTCTCAAGGGCTTCGGAACCTCGGCCGGTCTCTTCGCCTCCGCGGCGGTCACCCTCGCTCTCGCAGCCGGTGTCGCCGCCGGGACGGCCGCCGCGAGCCCCACCTCGGACGAGGGCCCGAACTTCGTCCCCGGCTTCTCCCTCGCCCTGGACACCGCCGCGGACCGCGGCCCGGCCCGCACACTCGCCTCCGACGAGGGCCCGAACGTCATCGGGACCGGCGCCGAGGGCGACGAGGGTCCCAACGTCGTGACGGCCGGTGTGGAGGGTGACGAGGGTCCGAACGTCGTCACGGTCGGCGCCGAGGGCGATGAGGGCCCCAACGTCGTCACGGCGGGCGTCGAGGGTGACGAGGGTCCGAACGTCGTGACGGCTGGTGTGGAGGGCGATGAAGGTCCGAACGTCGTCGCGGCTGGTGTGGAGGGTGACGAGGGTCCGAACGTCATCACGGCCGGCGCCGAGGGTGACGAGGGCCCCAACGTCGTCACCGACGGTGTGAACGGTGACGAGGGCCCCAACTTCTACGCCGCCTGAACCGCTTGGGACCCGCCCCCGGACGTCGCGTCCGCCCCGCCCGCTGAACCTCGCCCCACATGCCGATGCCCGCCGTGACGAACGGCGGGCATCGGCATGTCGTGCTTCACACGGCCGGCGTGTCAGTCCGCCCGGCGGAAACGGCCCGGGATCCCCATCGCACGGAACGCCTCCTCGGCGGCGGCCCCCCGCTCGGCCGCCCCCTCGGCGTCACCGAGCGCCGCCAGGGCCCGGGCGATGCCGTCCAGGGCGTAGGCCTCCTCCACCCGGTGGCCCAGCCGGGCCGCGGACGCGTGGGCCTGCCGGTGCAGACCCAGCGCCCGCTCGTCGTCGCCGTCCCGGTGGAAGAACCGTCCCGCGGTGTTCCACACGGTGACCTCCCGCACGGGCGCGTCCTCCAGACCCTTGATGGCGAGCGCCTCCTCCACCCAGGGCAGCACCTGCTGCCGCCGCCCGAGCCGGCCCTCCGCCTCCGCGGACAGGACGAGCTGCAGCGCCCGGTCCGCCGGAGCCAGCGCACCGGCGGCACGCTCGCGGGCCGCCGCCAGCGTGCGGGCGGCCGTCGCCACCTCACCCATGGCCAGCTGGACCTGCGCGAGATCGCTCAGTCCCACGAGTTCCTTCTCCGACGCGCCCAGTTTGCGGGCGAGTTCGATGGACCGGGTCGCCGCGCTCACCGCCTCCTCGAAGCAGCCGCGTTCCATGTAGACGCCGCTGACGTTCGACAGGGACTCCGACTCGGCCCGCTCGGCGCCCAGTTCGCGCTTGAGGGCGATCGACTGCTCCAGCCGGGGCAGCGCCTCGTCGAAGCGGCCGGTGGTGGCGAGCAGCAGGCCCAGTACGCCGGTGTCCTTGGCCTGGCCGCGCCGGTCGCCCAGTTCCACCGCCAGTTCATGCGCCTCGACGGCCGCCGCTATGCCGTCCTCGAACCTGCCGCGCTTCCAGCAGGCGACCGCCAGATTGGACAGGCTCAACCGCAGGAGGTCGGACTCGTTCAGCCGGCGGGCCGCGGCGAGCGCGGTGCGGCACAGGGCGAGGAAGTCGTCGAGCCTGCCCCGCAGATCGAGGTGGAAGACGACGTTCGCCGCGAGCAGGGCGACCTCGCGGTCCAGGCCCCGGCGGAAGGCCAGGGCGATCGCCGCGAGCAGACTGTCCTGCTCGCGCTCGAACCAGTCGCGGGCGGCCTCCGGCGTGGACAGCGGGGCCAGTTCGGGCTGGAACGAGGGCGTCGGGCGGACCATCCGCACCCGCCCGGGGAAGAGCAGGTCGCAGGCGGCGTCCGAGGCGGTGAGCGAGAACTCCAGCAGACGCCGGACCGCGCCCGCGGCCTCCTCCGAGAACTCGCCGGTGCCACCGGAACTCCGCGTGTGCGACAGCATGAGGGCGAAGCTGCGCACCAGGTCGTGGAACGCGTAGCGGCCCGGCTCGTGCTGCTGGACGAGGTGCATGTCGAGCAGGTACTCCAGGACGTCCTCGGCGTCCCTGACCCCCAGGTCGAGCAGGGCCGCCGCCGTGTAGACGTCCAGATCGGCGCCCGGGTACTGGCCGAGGAGCCGGAAGGACTTGCGGTAGTCGGCGCCCAGTCCCTCGTACGACAGCCGCAGGGTGACCTCCACGCTGCGTTCGCCGGCGCTGAGTTCGGCGAGGCGGTGGGTGTCGTCGCGGAGCCGGTCCACGAGGTAGCGCACGGTCCAGCGGGGTCGTTTGCGCAGTCGCGCGGCGGCGATGCGCAGGGCGAGCGGGAGGTGTCCGGCGAGGTCGGCGAGGTCGGCGACGGCCGTGGGTTCGGCCTCCGCACGGCGCTCCCCGATGATGCCGACGATCAGGGCGACGCTGTCCGGCGGCGCCATCGTGCCCAGGGAGACCGAGTGCGCCGCGTCGAGGTCGACGAGCAGGGCACGGCTGGTGATCAGGACCACCGTGCCGGTCGGCGAGGCGAGGAGCGGCTTCACCTGAGCCTCGTCGACTACGTTGTCAAGCAACAGGATCATGCGGTGTTTGGTCATGGTGGAGCGCCACAGGTTGATCCGGCCCTGCGGGTCGTCGGGGATGCGTTCGCCGGGGATGCCGAGCATGCGCAGCAGGGCCTCGGCCGCGGCGGGCGGGGCGAGGGGTTCCTCGCCCGGGGTGTAGCCGCGCAGGTCGAGATGGAGCTGGGCGTCGGGGTACTGCTCGGTGAGACGGTGGGCGGCGCGCACCGCGAGGGAGGTCTTGCCGCTGCCTCCCATGCCGTCGATGGCGATGATCAGCGGGCCGGAGCCGGTCGCTCCCTCCACGAAGCCGAGCAGCTTGTGCAGTTCCTCCTCGCGGCCGGTGAAGTCCCGCAGGTCGTAGGGCAGGGTGGAGCGGCTGCCGGTCACCGCCGGGGCCGCGGTCGGCGAGGGCGAGGCGGCGACGGTCAGGGAGGGTTCGTTGCGCAGGATGGCCTGGTGCAGCTCGCGCAGGGCGTCGCCCGGCTGGATGCCCAGTTCCTCGTCGAGCAGGGCGCGGATGTTCCCGTACTCCTCCAGTGCCTCGGCCTGGCGGCCCGAGCGGTACAGGGCGAGCATGAGCTGGCCGCGGAGGGTCTCGCGCAGCGGGTTGCCACCGATCGCCTCGCGGATCCCGGCGACCAGCTCGGCGCCCTCCCCGGCCTCCAGTCTGAGGTCGAAGAGCTGCTCCACCGCGGTCATGCGGCGTTCCTCCAGCGAGGCGGAAGCGGCGTCGACGACCGCTCCGCCGTTGCCGGAGAGCACCGGGCCGCGCCACAGGGCGACGGCCTCACGCAGCAGTGCCGTCGCCTCCACGGCGAGGCCGGCGGCGACGTGGTCGCGGGCCCGCCGCAGGGCGTCGGTGAACTGCAGCAGGTCCAGTTGCTCGGGCGTGACGGCGGCGCGGTAGCCGGGGCCGTCCGTCGCGATGAGGGTGCGTCCGTCGGGGATGCGCTGGCGCAGTTCGGCGACGGCCTTGCGCACCTGGTGGGCCGCGGTGGCGGGGGCGTCCTCGTCCCAGACGGCTTCGACGAGCCGGTGCACCGGCAGCACGCGCTGGGGTTCGAGGAGCAGCGTCACCAGGACGCGTTCGCTGACGGGCCCGCCGACGTGGACGCGCTCGTCACCGTCCCAACATTCCAGAGACCCGAGGATGCGAAAGCGTACGGGCGGTGTTTGGCGCATGGCGCGTGCCCTCTCCTCGGTCCGGGGGCGGCCGCCGCCCCGCTGCTCGTCTGCGGGAAGGAGCTCGCGGTGGGACCGCAGAGCGCTTCCCGTTCCTCGATGTTCCGCAGGGAACCGCGTCGGGCGGCCATCACTGTCGTGTACATCCTGACCCACGATGTGTACCGACCGGTGCGGCTTCATACGTCTCGTGGCCGAGACGCGGGGCGCGCTGGTGGATATCGGACAAGTTTTTGTAGGGGTTTAGGCTTTGCGCAGGTCGCCGACGGGTGAACGGACCGGGTGCAACGGGCGTACCGCAGGCGGGCGTCGACCGCCGGATGTTCGCCGCCGCGAAGGCGCCCTCCCGGGGCCCGGGAACGGCACGACGGGAAGCATCGTTTCTGCACAGGCCGTGTCGCGGAGCGTAGTTCCCGTACGCTTCCCGGCCGGGCCGGAGGTCAGGGGCGCGGCCCCGCCTCGAAGGGGCGCGGGGAACCGCGCGACCGGGCCCCCACCGGCCCGCAGCCGAAGTCCCCCGGGCCCCGGCGGCGTTCAGAGGCGGACGCGCAAACACGCGCGGCCGGTGGCCGACGGCGGAAACCGTCGGCCACCGGCCGTGTGCGTCGGTTTTTGTCAAGGGCGCCTCGACAGTGCGGGTTCGGCCTCCGGGGGCACCGGCGCACGGTCCGCCGGTTCCTCGATCGGCGTGTCGGCGAGGAGGCCTCCACGGCCCCAGTGGTCCTGCTCGACATCGCGTACGAGCACGGTCACGACGTCGCGCGGGCATCCCGCGATCCGGGCCACCGTCGTGGTCAACTCGTCCACGAGATCGGCTCGTTTCTGTCGGTCGTTGCCCTTCCACCAGTCCACGGTCACCACAGGCATGTTTCTCTCCTCATTCGTTGTGTGCGTCGAAGGATGTGCCGGAAGATTTCTCAGGGGTTACGAGGCCCTCGGCCGCCGGGAACTGGTCGAATCTGCGCGCCAGTTCCTCCAGCATCCCGGGGGTCGGTTCGGGCGACGAGTTCAGCAGGTCGCCCAGTTCGCGGAAGTACCTCTCCCGGCCGCCGTCCGGGGTGAACATCACCAGCAGGGTGGCGGGGTCGGCGCCGGGGTTGCCGAACGCGTGGCTGGTGCCGGGCGGCACCATCATGAACGTGCCGGGACCGGCGGTGCGCCGCTCCCCGCCCAGGGTGAGCAGGACGTCGCCGCTCGCCACGTAGAACATCTCGGTCAGTTCGCTGTGGAAGTGCAGTGGAGCTCCGGGTGCGCGGGGCGGGAGCCGGTGTTCGGTGAGGCCGAAGCGGCCGGCCGTGTCGTCCCCGGTGACGAGGAAGGAGACGGGGGTGCCGCCGACGACGGTGGTGGGACCGGCTCCGGGCTCGATCACTCGGGGGAGCGTCACCGCTCGCCCCCGGCATCCGCCCGGACGGCCGCCGTACGGGGCGACAGCGTCCGCAGTGCCACCGCCGCGGCCACCAGGGCGAGGACGGCGGTCAGCGCGTACGCCCGGCCGAACGCCCCGCCGGCGGGCTCGTCACCGAGGACGAGGACCAGTACGGCCAGTCCCATGGCGCCGCCCGTGTACTGCGTCGTCGTCAGGACGGCCGACGCGGTGCCCTGTTCGCTGTCCGGCACGTCCTTGGTGCCCGCGATGTACATCCCCGCGAAGGCCATGCCCTGGCCCAGCCCGCTGACCAGCAGGCCCGGGAGTACGGCGGTCCAGTAGTCGGAGCCGCCCGTCCCGAGGCCGAGCAGGGCGAGGCCCGCCGCGCCGACCGCGAATCCGGTGGCGAGGGTGCGGCGGATGCCCCAGGAACCGGCGAGCTGCCCGGTGACGAGATTGCCCGCCACCACGCTCAGCGCCAGCGGCAGGAAGGCGATACCGGCGCCGAGCGGACCGTAGCCCCACACGTCCTGGAGGAAGAGGGTGATCAGGAAGAACTCGGCGCCGACGCTCGCCATGTAGAGCGCCGACATCGTGCTCGCACCGGCCAGCGAGCGCACCCGCAGCAGGGCCGGCGGGATGAGCGGGGTGGCGGCCGGACGCCGGTCGTACGCCGACCAGGCCGTGCCCAGGGCGACGGCCGCGGCCAGGCAGCCCAGGCAGGACGCGGAGGCCCAGCCGTCGACCGCGGCCTGGGTGAGCGCCGCCACCAGGAAGAGCACCGCGCCGGTGAAGAGAGCGGCGCCGGGGATGTTGAGATGCCGGACCGAGGCCCTGGTCCGCGTGCCGGCCGGCAGGACCCGCAGCGCGAGGACGACGGTGACCGCGATGAGCGGCACGTTCACGAAGAACACCCACCGCCAGGAGAGCGCCGCGGTCAGCACACCGCCGATCAGCACACCGGCCGCGAGCCCCACCGCGCCGATCGCGCCCCAGATCGCGAGCGCCCGGGAACGGACGGGACCCGCCGGGAACGCGGCACCGATCAGGGCCAGCATGGCCGGGGTGAGGGCGGCGGCGCCGATGCCCTGAGCGGCACGGGAGGCGACCAGCAGCCACTGGTCACCCGCCAGTCCGGCCACGAGCGAGCCGAGGCCGAACAGGGCCAGCGCGCCCAGGAAGAGCCGGCGCGGCCCGGTCAGGTCGGCGGCCCGGCCCCCGACCACCAGGAAACTGGCGAAGAAGACGGCGTAGGCCGACACGACCCACTGGAGCCGCTCCGGGGCGAGTCCCAGGCCCGATCCGATGCTGGGCAGCGCCACGTAGATGATCGAGTAGTCGAGTGCCACCAGGAACTGGGCGATGGACAGGGCCAGCAGCGCGGCCACCATACGGCCGGTGAACCGGGTCGAGGCGGGAGGGGGAGTGGGGGAGGCGGGGGAGGGAGAAGGGGCGGAGGCCCCGGTGGAGGTCTCGGGGGTCTGGGCGGTGGTCATGACAGGGCTCCGGTCGGTTCCGGGCTGGTCCCGGTGAGGGCTCGGGGGGTGACGCGGGCGGTGGCTCGGGGCGTGACACGGGCGGCGAGCGGTGTTCCGTCCAGGAGGATGTCGATCACCGCGGGGAAGTCGGCGACGACGTGGTCGGCGCCGGCGGCCCGGAGCGCCTCGGCGGTGTCGACGCCGTAGGAGACGGCCACGGTCCGCAGTTCCGCGGCACGGGCCATCCTCATGTCGGTGACGGTGTCGCCGACGTACCAGGACCGCGCGGCCTGCGCGCCCAGGTCGGCGAGGGCCCGCAGCGCCATGTCGGGGTGGGGCTTGCCGCGTTCGACCATGTTGTGGCAGATGACGGTGTCGAACCGGTTGAGGATGCCGGTGGCGTCCAGCAGCGCGTGGGCACTGGCGTAGATCTTGGAGGTGGCGATGCCGAGCGGGCGCCTCGCCGACCGCAGCCGGTCCAGCCCCTCGGTCACGCCCGGCAGCAGGAGCGCCGGCCCCCGGCTGAGGACGTCCGTGGTGAAGCGGCGGCGGTAGCGGGCGGCGGCCTCGGCGGTCACGGTGTCGTGGACGCATGTGCCCAACAGCCCGGCGAGCGAGGCCTCCAGCGGCTTGCCGACCGTGGCCAGCACGTCCGCGTACGAGGGATCGGCGCCGAGACCGCGCACCACGTCACCGATCAGCTCGGCGATGGCGGACGGGGTGTCGGCGAGAGTGCCGTCGATGTCGAAGACGAACGCGGTGCTCATGCCGCGGCCACCTGCCCGACCGGCTCGGCGGTGGCGGCGTACGCGACCGCGAGGCGCCCGGCGAGCCGGGCGGTACTGATCAGGACCTCGCGGTTGGCGGCGGCGGAACGGCCCTCCGTGGCCCGCGAGACGGCCTTCATCAGGTACGGGGTCGCGGCGGGACCGCGCACCCCGTCGATCTCGGCGGCGCGCAGCGCCTCCTGGATGACCCCTTCCATGAGGTCGCCGTCCAGGGCGTGTTCCTCGTCGATGGGCGCGGTGATCAGGGCGCCGCCGGGCAGCCCGGCCGCCCAGTGCATCCGTACCGCGCGGGCGATGTCGCCCGGGTCGTCGATCCGCTGGGGGACGCGCAGACCGCTGGAACGGCAGTAGAAGGCGGGGAAGTGGTCGAAGCGGTAGCCGATCACCGGCACCCCGAGCGTCTCCAGGTACTCCAGGGTCAGGCCCAGGTCCAGGATGCTCTTCGCGCCGGCACAGACCACGGCCACCTTGCTCCGGGTGAACTGCACGAGGTCGGCGGAGACGTCGAAGCTCTCGCCCGCACCACGGTGGACTCCGCCGATGCCCGCCGTGGAGAAGAACGGGATGCCCGCGAGATCCGCGGCGACGATCGACGAGGCCACCGTGGTGGCGCCCAGGCCGCCACCGGCCAGGACGACACCGACGTCCCGGCTGGACACCTTCGGCACATCGGTACCGACCGCGAAGCGCTCCATGTCGTCGGGGGACATGCCCACGGTGAACCGGCCGCCGTCCAGCCCGACGGTCGCCGGGACGGCACCCGACTCCCGGACCGCCTTCTCGATGGCGAGCGCGGTCTCCACGTTGCCCGGATAGGGCAGCCCATGGGCGATCACCGTCGATTCCAGGGCGACAACGGGCCGGTTCTCGGCCAGCGCGTCACCTACTTCCTCACTTGTACGCAGCAATGGGTGCACGAGGGGTCTCCTGAACGGTTCGTCGTACGGCGATTGAGGGGCGGAGGCGGTGCGTACGACCCGGTCGGCGCGGGAGTGTGCTGCTCTTCCGGGTCACCAGGACTGTCCCGGACCCCGTTCCCGTTCCGTTCCCACCCCGCGGTCGCCCGGCTTCCCGCGTTGTCGGTGCCGGGCGCTTGAATGGCCGCATGAAGAACCTCCACGATGTCGCGCTGCGGCTGCCGGACACCGCCGAAGTCCTCGACCGCTGCGCCTCGTTGGCGGTCCTGCACGCGATCCTCGAACCGGATCCCGCCCGGCGGGGCTGCACACTCACCGCTGCGCGGGAGGGGGCGCACACCGCGCGACTGCGGCACCCGGACGGCAGGTGGCTGAGCGTCGGCTTCTCCGCGACCGGAGCCGGAGCCGGGGCGCTGCTGCACTGGCACCAGGAGCCGGGGCAGGGGCGGCCCGGAGTGCTGGACGACGTCCCTGAGTCGCTGTGGCGGATCCTGGAGGACGTCCCGTGCGCCTGCCTGGACGACCCGCGGCTGATGGCCGCCGCGATCTGGCGGGAGACGGGCGACGACACCTGGCGGGCGACCGACGACTCGGCCCCGGGGACCACTCCGTCCCTGCTCCGCTGTCTGACCGACCGTTCCCCCGAACGCGCGCGCCGGTTCGCGTTCAAGCACTACGGCACACGCGCCGGTCGAGAGGCGGTCCACCACCTGATGGCCCTGCGGACGGATCGCGGGCCGGAACTCGTCACGGATCGCGGGGCGGGCCTCGGCCCGTCGGCCGAGCGGGCGTTCCCGTCGGTCGGGCGTCTGCCGTCGGCGGCCACGCCCCGGCGGAGCCGCGAGCTGTTCCGCCGCCGTGACGCCTCCGGGCTGATCACCACTGCGGCCTTCCGGTACCGGGCCGGCCGCGACCAGCAGCACTTCACCGACCTCCGCGCCGACGTCGACGGCGACATGGTGGCGATCGGCGGCGGCGCGCGGGCCGTCGACTCACCGCAGGGCGCGCTGCTCACCGCCTCGTACCCGGCGGACGACGGTACGGCCTGGCTGGCGTCGTCCAAGGACCACAACGTCCCGCAGCCGCACCGGCTGACCGCCTTCGCGATCGGCATGAGGATCGACGGGGTCGGCCGTGAGCGGCTGGCCGGGGAACTGCTGACCGTCGTCCGGACCCGGAGCGCGCACGCGGCGCACCCCTTCGCCTCCGCCCGGGTCCCGGAGGGCCACACGCTGATCGGCGGAGGTTTCCGCGTCAACTGGCGCGATCCCAGGGGCGGTCACACCGAGGGCAACCTCGCCACCGGCTCCTTCCCGCGCGCAGGAGGCGCCTGGACCGCGCGCTCCAAGGACCACCGGGTCTCCAGCCCGTGCACCATCGACGCGTACGCGGTCTGCCTGAAGTCCTCTTTCGTGATCGACGGCGTCCGGTACACCGTCGACGTCCGCACGGACTTCGCCGAGAGCGACGGCGGCCCGGTGCCGCATCCCTCGGCAGCCGTGTCGCTCCCCGCGACCGGACACGTCCTGACCGGCATCGGCGCCGAGGCGCTCCCCACCGAACCGGGCTCGCTGCTGTGGCAGTTGGAACCCACCGCGGACGGTACGGGCCCGGGTGTCAGGTCAGGAGCGAAGGACCACGGGGAATGGTCCCCGGACACGCTGTGCGCGTGGGTGCTGGGGATTCGCCTGATACAAGGCTGATGGCGGAGTCGACGAGCGGGGCGTCTGCGGGTTGAGCCGTCACTTGCCGAACAGGCCGGTGACGATGTCCCCGATACCGTCGAGGAGACCGCCGGAGGACGTCTCGGTCGGCGAGGGCTCGGCCGAGGTGTCCGGGGCGGTGGAGTCGGCCGGGCTCGGAGCCGTGGTCGCCTCCTGGGCCGGGTCGGGGGACGTCGTGCGGCCGGGCTGCACGGCGACCGCTTCCTCCTCATCGGCGGGCGCCGCCCCGGTGTTGCCCGCCTTCGAGGACGCGCCGGCCGCGGACGGTTCGCCGGCCGAGGCGGTCGAGCCCTTCTCGCCGGACGGCGAACCGCCCATCGCCTCCGGGGCCGTGTCGTTCGACGGCTGCCGGATCGGTGACCCCGCGGCGGTGGACGAGGGGTCGTCGGCGGTCGGTGCGCCGGACTCCGGCCGCTGCGACTCCGGAGCCTCGTCCAGACTCCGGTTCTCGAAGCTGTCGCCGAGCACGCCGGGTATCTGGAGCCAGGGAGCGGTGGAGTTGCCGTCGGCGATCGCGACACCCAGGGTGGCGGCGGAGCACACGCACCCGGCTGCCACGAGCCAGCCCAACCGGCGCATCCGGCCGGCCCGCCTACCGCTGGGATCGACGAATATCGGTGCGACGCCCGCCGAGTCGGACTCCGATGAGGTGGACTCCGGCGCGTCGGATTTCGATGAGTCCGACCCCAACGCGTCCGACCCCAACGCGTCGGACGGGCTTTCCGCGCTGCGGTCGATGACGTCCGTACCGTGCTCCGGGCGTATGTGCCCTTCCCCGCCCGCCTTGCCTGTCATGCAACTGCCCTTTCACCGTGCCGTGGTTCGTGTGGGGGCCGTGTGTCGACGGCCTGCGCAGGTGATCCGTCGCCACGGTGGTGCACGGATTGGTCCAAAGAGGAAAAGTTTTGTCCGAGTCGGTCGCCATGAAGGAGCGGCCACGGATCCGTCCGCGACCGCCGCTCCGGCGAGATCGCCGCACCGGTGGTGCGGGCGGATCCGGAAGGCGAACGCGTTGGGGCTTCCCGCCTCGACGAGGACGTACCGGCCGCTGCTCGGCCTCCGCCGCGATTCACCGCCCCACCCCCATTGACACGTTCGGCTAATGGGATTAGCTTTTAGCTAACAACATTAGCTAAGCGGTCGGCGGCGAGAGCCGGCCCGTGCGAACTGGGAGATGTCATGACCGAGTACCTCGCCGTCGACGGCGGCACGATCGCTTACGAGGTGGCGGGAGACGGCCCGCTGATCGTCCTCGCGCACGGCATGGGCGACAGCCGCGCCGCCTACCGCGCGCTGATCCCGCAGCTGGTGGCGGCGGGCCACCGCGTCGCCGCCGTCGACCTGCGCGGCTGCGGCGAATCCAGTACCGACTGGCCCGCCTGGAGCCGCACCGCGATCGCCGGCGACCTGCTCGCCCTGATCCGCCACCTCGGCGGCCCGGCCGTGCTCGTCGGCCACTCGGTCTCCGGCGGCGCCGCCACCATCGCCGCGGCGCAGGAGCCCTCGCTGGTCACCGCGGTCGTGGAGCTGGCGCCGTTCACCCGCAAGCAGTCGATCAGCCTCGGCGGCCTGCGCCTCAAGCGCTATCGGCAGGGCATGTTCCGGCTGCTCGGCACCGGCGTCTTCGGCAGCGTGGGCCAGTGGCGCGCGTACCTCGACGTGGCCTACCCCGGCACGAAGCCCGCCCACTGGGCCGAGCGGCTCGGCCGTGTCGACTCCCTGATGCGCGAGCCGGGCCGGATGAAGGCCATGCAGGCCATGGGCCGCAGCGCCCCGACCGACGCCGGAGCGCAGCTCGGCAACGTCCGCTGCCCGGTCCTGGTCGTGATGGGCACCCTCGACCCCGACTGGGTCGACCCGCACGCCGAGGGTTCGGCGATCGTCGGTGACCTGCCGGCCGGCCTCGGTCGCCTTGAGATGATCGAGGGCGCCGGACACTACCCCCACGACCAGTTCCCCGACGAGGTGCTCTCGCTCGTGCTCGACTTCCTGCGGACGGACGCCGCCCGTGCCTAGGGCCGGCCTGGACCCGGCAGCCGTGGTCGCGGCCGGGGCGGCCCTCGCCGACGAGGTGGGCTTCGGCCGGCTGACGATGGGCCTGCTGGCCGAGCGGCTCGGCGTGCGCACCCCGTCCCTGTACAAGCACGTGGGCGGCCAGGACGACCTCAACCGGCGTATCGCGGCCCTGGCGATGAGCGAGGCCGCCGACGCCGTCGGGGGCGCGGTCCAGGGGTACGCGGGCCGCGACGCCCTGGGAGCCGCGGCCCGCGCCTTCCGCGCCTTCGTCCTGGAGCATCCCGGCCGGTACGCGGCGACGATCGGCGTGGAACCGGCCGGCCCGGACGACCCGATGGCTCTCGCGAGCCGCCGGCTGCTCGGCGCGTTCACGGTGGTGCTGCGCGGCTACGACATCGCGGAACCCGACGTCGACCACGCCCTGCGGATGCTCCGTAGTCTCTGCCACGGGTTCGCCACACTGCAGTCGGGGGGCGGCTTCCAGTGGAGCGCCGACATCGACGAGAGCTTCGAGTGGCTGATCGCCTTCGCCGACCGGGGCCTGCGCGCGGCCTGAACGCGCGGCGCCGGTTCTACCTCAGTCCCTCAGTCCCTCGGTTTCTCAGTCCCTCAGTTCCTCAGTTCTTCCGGCCCGTCCCGGTGAGCGAGGCCCGTTGCCGGGCGGCGCGCACCGCCGCGGACAGCGCGGCGATGTCGTAGGCGCCGTGGTGACGGCGGCCGTTGACGAAGAACGTGGGCGTGCCCGACACCCCGCTGAGGTCGGCGGACTCCACGTCCGCGGCGACCCTGGCGGCGCCCGTACCGGCCCGGAGGTCGGCGCGGAAGCGATCCGTGTCGAGGCCGATCTCCTCGGCGTAGCGCAGCAGGTCCTTCGGCAGCAGATCCCCTTGATGCCGCATCAGCTGCTCGTGCATCTCCCAGTAGCTGCCCTGCCGGTGGGCGGCCTCGGCGGCCTCCGCCGCGAGCTGCGCACCCGGGTGCACGTCCGGGAGCGGCAGATGCCGCCACACGTACCGCACGTCGCCGAAGTCGGCGAGCAGTTCGCGCACCACCGGCTCGGCCAGCCCGCAGTAGGGGCACTCGAAGTCCCCGTACTCCAGGAGCGTCACGGGCGCGTCCCGGGGGCCGCGTACGTGGTCGCGGTCCATGTCGACGGGTTCGCTGAGGTCGACGATGGTCTGCCCCGTGCCCAGCAGGGCGCGGGCCCGGGACGGCGCGGACAGGGCGCCGGTGACCGCGGTGACCAGCCAGGCGAGGAGGAACGAGCAGAGCACGGCGCCCAGGATGCCGATCTTCGCCTGCTCCAGCCGGTCGCCGTCGAAGGCGAGCGTGGCGATCAGCAGGGACACCGTGAAGCCCACCCCGGCCAGGGTGCCGCCCGCGGAGATGGCGCCCCAGCCGACCGGCGGATGCAGGCGCCCCTTGCTGAGCCGCGTGGTGAGCCAGGTAGCGCCGATGATGCCGACCGGCTTGCCGAGCACATAGCCGAGGAGGATGCCGAGGGTGACCGGTGAGGTGAACGCGCCGGTCAGCTGGTCGGCGCTGAGGGTGATCCCGGCGTTGGCGAGGGCGAACAGCGGCACGATCACATAGCTCGTCCAGGGGTGGAGCATGCGCTGGAGCCGGTCGTTGGGGGAGAGCGTCGAGGCGATCTGGCGCCGTACGGTCCGTTCGAGTTCGGGGGTCGGCTGCTCGCGGAAGCGCCGGAACTGCCGGCTGGCCAGTTCCAGGTCGCCGCGCTCCGCCGGGCGGGCGTACGTCAGCAGTCCCATCGCGAGGCCGGTCACCACCGGGTCCACCCCCGACTTGAGCAGCGCCACCCAGATGGCCACGCCCAGCACCGCGTACAGGGAGGGGACGCGCATGCCGAGGGTGCGGCGCACCAGCAGCACGACCGCGAACAGGCCGAGCGCGGTCAGCAGCGCGGGCCAGGCGATGGCTCCGCTGTACGCGAAGGCGATGACGGCCAGGGCCAGGAAGTCGTCGACGACGGCGACGGTGAGGATGAAGACCCGCAGGCCGCCGGGCAGCCGGTTCCCGAAGACGGCGAGCATGCCCAGCGCGAAGGCCGTGTCCGTGGACATGGCCGCGCCCCAGCCGTGCACGGAGTCCTCGCCCGCGTTGACCGCCAGATAGATCGCGACGGGTACGAGCATGCCGCTGAGCCCGGCGAGCAGCGGCAGGGTGATCCGCCGCCGCTCCCGCAGCTCGCCCATGTCGAACTCGCGGCGCGCCTCCAGACCGACGACGAAGAAGAACAGCGTCATCAGCCCGCTGTTCAGCCACTCGCGCAGTTCGAGGGAGACACCGCCCGAGCCGACGCGGACCGACAACTCGGTCTCCCACAGGGAGTCGTACGAACCGGCGCCGGCGTTGGCCCAGACGAGCGCGGCGAGCGCGCCCGCCAGCAGGAACGCGGCACTGCCGGTCTCCGTCCGCAGGAAGGCGCGCAAGGGGCTGCGGGGGGCGCTGCCGCACAGGGTCTGCAGCGGCGGTGAGGTCTCGGATGGCACGGTCACCCTCTGATTCTGACCCCACCGATGATCCGGCACCCGGCGGGGGCGCGGGCGGTGACGTCAGCGGTGTGCGGTCGACGACAGGAGCATCGGCAGGGAGACGTAGTCGGCGAGCGCCCGCTGGCCCGCGATGTTGGCGTGGATCCCGTCGCCGGTGTCGTAGGCCGGGTCGATGCTGTTGGGCTTCAGCGGGTCCTTGAGGACTTGGTCGAAGTCCGTCACCCCGTCGCACGTGCCGTCGCAGGTGTTCCCCTTCTTGACGTGGGTGCCGACGGCGTGGCGGTCGAGGTTGTTCCGGTCGGTGTAGCCGGGGCGCGGGGTGATCGGTGTGACGTAGACCTTGATCCCGGCGGCCCGCAGCCGCTGGAACACCTCGTCGTAGCTGCGCAGGATCAGCTCGGCGTCGCAGCCGTTGGCGAGGTCGTTCGTGCCGTAGTAGTAGAGGACCCCGGTCACCCCGTGCAGGGCGAGCACGTCCCGCTCCAGCCGGGACACCGCGTCGAGCCCCCGGACACCGGCCGGATTGCGCGGGCAGTCTGCGGAACTGGTCGTGCCCCCGATGCCCGCGTTGGCGATCGCGAGCTGCCGGGTGCGGGGGAGTTCGGCGGTCACGCGGCGGGCGAGATCGTCCGTCCAGCGGTGATCGGTTCCCTCGGGCGTGCAGCCGGGCCCGCAGTCGGTGCTGCCGGTCCCGTCGACCACCGAGCTGCCGTACGCGACGATCGTGCCCCTGAGCTTCGGGTTGTGCACGTCGACGGCGCTGACGAGGTACGTGGAGCCGACGGTCTGCGTGTACGCGGAGCCGCTCGCCTCGGTCGTGTGGTCGCCGGAGCCGGGCGCGGTCAGGTAGTTGGAGCGGAAGGCGCTGGTGTGCCGTCCGGGCGTGACCGTGCCGGACACGGACAGGGAGACCGCGACGTCGTCCTGCGCTTCGGTCCTCAGCGCCGCCGCGTCGCTCCACACCTCGCCGCCGGCCGGTACGACGACCTCGCGCCGCCCGTCGAAGGTGACGGCGAGGACGTCGCCCTCGACGGCCGCGCCCTGGCCGTCGCTGTGCCCGACGGTGGCGGCGTCCACGGTGAGCGGGGTCGTACCGAAGGTGTTCTGGATCCGGACCCGCAGCGCCCCGCCGCCCTGCCCGAGATGGGTGATCATGCGAACGGACTGGTCGCGCAGGGGAGTCGGGGCGAGATCCTGCTGGGACTGCGCCCAGGAGGTGAACCAGGCGCGTCCGGCCGATGCCGTGGCCGCCGCGGGGTCGGCGGTCGCGGTGGCGGCCGTGGTCGCGGAGACCGCCGACCCCGACGCCAGGAGCGTCAGGGTCAGGGCCAATGCGGCGCGGCGCAAGGAGGGCGTACGGAAAGGGGGCATGGGGGTCCCTTCGGTGACGTACGGTCCCGGCGGGCAGGCGCAACCGCCGGGACCACGGCGGCTCGTTCCCGTATGGCCTGCCCGTGGGGTCCCTGCGTCAGACGTGACGCCCGGGGCCAATTACCGCATCAGGTAAGGGAGTTACCGTCTCAACCGGTTCGTACCGACCGCCCGTGCCGAAGGTCCCGCGGTCAGGAGACGCGGGCCACGCCCGTGTAGATGCCGCTGCCCTCGGCCCCCTGCACCTTGCCCGAGGCGTCCCACTCCGTCGCCGTCACCAGGCCGGGCGCCACGAGTTCGAGGCCTTCGAAGAAGCGCTCCACCTCCGCGCGGGTGCGGAAGCCGAGCTGGATGCCGCCCTTGGCGTACTCGGCGGTGACCTGCGCCGCCAGTTCCGGATACAGGTCGGAGGCGGCGTGCGACAGCACCAGATAGCTGCCCGACGGCAGCGTGGCGACCAGGTCGCGCACGATGGAGTGGGCGTCCTGCTCGTCGGGGATGAAGTGCATCAGCGCGATCAGCGACAGCGCGATGGGACGGCTGAAGTCCAGCACGCGCCGGGCGTGTTCGACGATCGCCTCCGGCTGCCGCACATCGGCCTCGATGTAGTCGGTGACTCCGTCGGGACGGCTGACCAGCAGCGCCTCGGCGTGACGCAGCACGATCGGGTCGTTGTCGGTGTAGACGACCTTCGCCGTCGGCACGATGTCCTGGACGATCTGGTGGAGGTTGGGCTCGGTGGGGATGCCCGTGCCGATGTCCAGGAACTGGTCGACGCCCTGGGTGGCCAGCCAGGCGGCCGCCCGGTGCATGAACTGCCGGTTCTGGCGGGCCGCGTCCTTCGCCTCGGGCGGCAGCTTCTCGCCCACCGCCTCGTCGACCGGATAGTTGTCCTTGCCGCCCAGCAGCCAGTCATAGACACGCGCCGGGTGCGCCTTGTCGGTAACGATCTGCGAGAACCGCTGTGGGCCGGTCGACATGACAAGCAACTCCATCGCGCCAATGAACGGGTTGGATCAACTATTCGATCACGCAAGGGGAGTACATCATGTGCTTCGCGCGGGAGGGAAGCAGCGGGCGTACGACACCACCGCCAGGGCCACCGCCGACGCGCCCAGCAGCCAGCCGGCGAGCACGTCCGTCGACCAGTGCACGCCCAGCCAGATCCGGGTGAACCCCACACCGGCGACCGACACCACCGCCACGGCCACCGCGATACGCCACAGGACGCGCCCCGTGCCGTACAGGCGCAGGACCCACAGCAGCAGGCCGCACGCCACCGTGGCCGTCATGGCGTGCCCGGAGGGGAAGGCGGCGAAGTGGGCGGAGTCCACCGGGTCGGGCCAGACGGGGCGGTCGCGGTCGACCGCCGCCTTGATGCCCTGCGAGAGGAGCCCGGCGACCAGGAGGGTGGCCGTCAGCCACAGGGCGAGCCACCACGCGCCGTGGTGCAGCACCAGCCAGAGCACGGTGACGGCGATCAGGGCCCGCATCGTCCACGGGTCCCACACCCAGTCGGTGAGGATGCGGAACGCCTGGGTCAGGTCGGGGTCGTCGACCGCCCAGCGGTGGGTGGTGCGGGCGATGTCGCCGTCGAGGGCCATGAGCGGGTCCCAGGAGGCCGTGACCAGCACGATCAGCAGCACGGTGGGCAGAGCGAGAGCCGTGGCAACGCGCAGGGCGATCCCGGGGCCGGTCGCGTGGGGCGGCGAGTCGACGGGAGAGTGCATACGCCGATCCTCGCCGACGGACGGGGTCAGAGGCGAACCAGGGGTTCGCCGCGCGTGCCTGCGGCGTTCACCCGAGCGCCCGCAGACCCGGCCCGAAGGCCACCAGGACCGGGATCACCGGCACCAGCGCCGCCGCCGCGGTGAGCTTCAGCCTGCGGGTGGGCGGGAGGCGGTCCGGGGGAGTGAGCAGCCGGTGGACCCGCTGCGGAACATGCGCCTGCGGGGTCGGGCAGGGGCCGAACACACCGCGGTCCTCGTTGAGTTCCACCAGCGCGAGAGCGGTGGTCAGCCGGCCGAACCTGCGTGACGCCATGTCGTCGGCGGCGAGCTCCACCAGCCGGTGCATCTCGTCACGGAACGCCGCGAACACCGGGACCTGCGGAAAGCCGCCCGCCAGCGCCGCCGAGGAGTGCAGCAGCCAGTTGTGCCGGGCGCGCGCGTGGCCCTGCTCATGGGCGAGCACGGCGTCCAGCTGCTGCCCCTTGAGGCGGCGCAACGCGGCGGTGGTGATGACGAGTTGGGGCGCGGCGCCGGGCAGCCACCAGGCATCGGGGCGCTCCCCCTCCAGGACGACCAGCCGCTCACCGCCCGGCTCCTCCCCCGGCAACAGCGGTGCGCGTACGACGAGTTCGGCGCGGCGGCGCCGTCGCCTGGCCGCGGCCCGGCCGATCTCACGGGCCAGCATGGCCGCGGTCCACACCCCGCCGAGCGCCAGTGTCACCGCCGTCGCCGCGGCCCAGGGGCCCCCGGCGAGCGCGTAGGCCTCCACCACCGCGTGCGGGGCGGGGGCGAAGAGCCTGCCGCGCACGGCCTGCCAGGCGGCGGCCGCGCTGAGCGCCATCGACAGCGCGCAGCAGAGCAGGACGGCCACCACCACGCACTGCCACGCCCACAGGGCGACCACCGGTTCGCGGTCCTGCCACTGCGCCCGCGCGAGCAGGCGCGGAGCGAGGACGGCGGCCAGGGCGCCGAGCAGCAACAGTGCTGCGGGGACCATCATGGAAGCAGACTATGAGCGCGGCGGCGCCGCCGGATACGACTGGCCGCGGCAAGTGACGCAGACCACGGTTGCGTACGGTTCCGTACAGTCGCGAACCCCCTCAGAGGGTGCCCTCGGGCCGTGTCCCCGGCCGGTGCCCTCAGAGGGTGAGGAGCATCGCCAGCATGCCTATGCCCATGGAGAGCCGGCACGCCCGTGCCAGCTCCAGCCGGTCGCCCCAGCCGGGCGCGCGGAGATCTCCCGCCGGTCCGCCGGCGGCGACGGGTACGAGCCGTGTCCCGGTCCACAGCACGTACGCCGTGAAGTACGCGAGCAGTACGCCGGTCAGGACCGGAATCCCCGCGTGCGTCCCGCTCGCCATCATCGCGGCCATGTAGACCATGGCGAAGGCGCCCACCAGGTGATGCAGATGGTGGGCGCTGTTCCGCGCGGCCCACAGGGCGCGCAGTGCCGTCGCCCCGAACACGGCCGCGTAGACGACCCAGGCCCAGCGCGGTGGCGCCGGCACCGCCGCGGGTACGGCCATCGCGGCCATGCCGAACCCCATCAGCGCCTCGCCGCCCGCGGTGCGGCGCTGCTCCTCGACCCTGCTGCGCATCCGCAGCAGGCAGTAGGCCCCGGTCGCCGCGCACAGCGCGACGAGCAGCCAGCCGGCCGAACCTGCCCCCGGTCCGTGCACCGCGCACCTCCCCGCTCGACGGTGTCGGACAGTCCGGTCGAAGTGATGCCCCGGCCGGCCGGGACACAAGCGGAGTCGAGCGGGCGCAACGGCGTACAGGGGGAGCGTGCGGGGGGTGCGCGGCAGGCCGCAGAGGCTTCTGCGAGCGCATGTCTCCCACGAATATCTTTTATGAGTAAAACACCTGCTAATCTTATGGGTATGAGCAGTGTCCGCCCCCGCCACCGCGCCACCCCCGTCCGCAGACTGCCCCTCGCGGGCGTCCTGCGCCTCAACCGCCCCTCCGACATCTGGTTCAAGCCCGCACTGAGCGTGGTCGTCGCCGTCGGCGTGCCGAATCTGACACTGCTGGCGCTCGGCCGGCTCGACCTCGCCCTGTACTCCATGGCCGGCTCGCTCTGCGCGCTCTACGCCCACAACCTGCCGTACGCGGCCCGCGGCCGTGCCCTCGGCGGAGTCGTCCTCGGCATGCTCGCCTCGGTCGCGATCGCCCTGGTCACCGCGTCGCTCACGTCCTCCGCCGTGGTCCTGGTCGCGGTCGGCGCGCTGCTCGCCGCCGCGCACAAGGCGCTGACCGACCTGACGCGGATCGGCCCGCCCGGACCGGTGATCTTCACCTTCATCAGCTCCGCCTCCCTCTTCGCGCCCCAGACGCTCGGCCAGGTCCTGGGCCACCTCGCCCTCGCCGCCGGGGCGGGCGCCTGGGCCTGGCTCGTCGGCATGGCGCCCGGCCTCGTACGCCCGCACGGCCCCGAGCGCCGGGCCACGGCCCGCGCGCTGAACGCGGCCGCCGGATACGTGGAGGCGCACGGGTCGGCGTCCACCTCCGGCGTACGCGGCGAAGCGGGCCACCGGCGGGCCCGCGCCGCCGCTGCCGCCGCCGTGCACGCGGCCTGGCAGTCGCTGCTCGCCACCGGCGCGCGTCCGGAGCCCCGCCGGGCCCTCGAACAACTGGTCGTACGGGCCGAGGTCGCGCTCGCGGCCCCCGCCGACACGGACCCCGCCCGGCTGCGCACCTGGGCGCGCGACCTGCGCGGCACGAACCCCGTACCCCGGGTGGCGTCCGGACGGGACGCCGATGAACTGCTCGGCGTGGAGGTCGAACTGCTGGAGACCGGCCCGGCCGCCGGGAGGAGCGGCCGGCGGCGGTGGTCCGGCGGGCTGGGTCCCCTCCTCCCGTTCGCCCTGCGCACCGCGCTCGGGTGCGCCCTCGCCGGTTACGTGTCCCTGGCGCTCGGCGTCGGCCGCCCGTACTGGGCCCTGGTCACCGCGGCCTCGCTCTATCAGGCGAACCTCACGCTGACCTGGAGCCGGGGCGTCCAGCGCGTCGTCGGCAATCTCGTCGGCGTCCTCCTCTTCGCGGCCGTCGCCCCGCTCGCCCACCTCGGCCCCGCCGCCCTGGTCCTGTGCTGCCTCGCCTTCAACTTCGGCGCGGAGGCACTGATCACCCGCAACTACTGGCTCGGCAGCATCTGCGTGACCCCGATGGCCCTGCTGATCACCGAGTTCACCGGCTTCCAGGAGCCCGGCGCGCTGATGACGGACCGGGTCGTGGACACGCTGGTCGGCGCGGTCGTCGGTTTCGCGGCGGCGGTCGCCGTCACCAACCGGCGCGCCGGGGACCGTGTCGAGGACGCGCTCGACACGGTGGAGCGCGCCCGTGAGCAGGCGGCACGGCTGATCGCCGCCGAGCCGCCCGGACCCGGCTCCGGACCCGGCTCCGGCTCCACCCCCGGTCCCGGCGCGCTGGAGGCCGCCCGCCGTCGGCTGGCCGCCGCGCTCGTCGAGCTGCGCGCCACGGCCGACGCGGCGGCCGGCGAATGGTGGCAGCGCGCCCTGCCGCAGGAGCGGGTGATGCTGGCGGAGCAGGCCGGACACCGTACGCTCGCGGCGACGGTACGACGGCAGGGACCGCACGTTCTGGAGGACGCAGAGGCATGACGGCAGCGAACGGTCGGAGGGCGGTCGGCACCGACGCCGCCGGTGGCGGGCCGCACGAGGGCGCCGGGGCGGGGCGGCCGGCCGGGGGCGACACGGTCGCCGCGGTGGTCCGGCAGTGGCGGACGGTCCATCCCGACCTCGACACGGGACCCATGGAGGTCATCGGCCGCATCAACCGGTGTGCCGCGCTCCTCCAGCAGGCCGAGGACGCGCCGCTGCGGCACGCCGGACTCACCCGCCCCGAGTTCGACCTCCTCGGCGCACTGCGCCGCACCGGCCTCGAACTGACACCGGGGGAGCTGGCCCGGGAGACCTTCTCGTCCGGCGCCGCCGTCACCAAGCGGCTCAAGCAGCTGACCGAGCGCGGTCTCGTCGAGCGGCGCGGGGACGCGCGCGATCGCCGCGTCGCCCACGTCCGCCTCACGGACGCCGGCCGCGCCCTGGTGGACGGCATCCTCCCCGAGCAGCTCTCGTACGAGACAACGGCCCTGTCCGACCTGAACCCCACGGACCAACACACCCTGGCAACCCTCCTGGGCAACCTCCTCTCCCAACTGGAAGGCCGCCTGGGCACCCCGCGCACCTGACCCGGGCCCCCTTTGAGGGCCCGCCCTTCCAGGGACACGGGGAACGGCGCGCCGAGCCTGCCCGCTCGGCCGCGGCGGGATCGGGCTCGTTTCGAAGTGCTGCCCGGTGGGGGCCGGCCGCGCAGTTCCCCGCGCCCCTGAAGGGGCGCCTGCCCGACCGCGCTGAAGACCGGGAGGGAACTCGTCGAGCCAACGGGGTGCTGCCCCCGCCCTCGTCGGGCCCTTTCAGGGACACGGGGAACGGCGCGACAAGCCCCCACGGTCCCGCACTGTGAGAGCTGCCGGGTGTCGGCGCAGGGGCTGGCGGACCTGTCCTCGATGCCACCGCGGAGGGCCAGGCACGGCTCAGGGGCGCGGGGAACGGCGCGACCAGCCCCCACCGGCCCGCACTTCAAACCGAACCCCTCGCCCCCGCCCCGGAAGGCGGGCGTCGCGCCGCCGTGCTGGCCCGCACGACCAGCTCCGTGGCCAGCTCCACCCGGGGCGAGTCGAGGGCCTCGCCCCGGGTGAGCCGAAGGACCGTGCGGACCGCCAGCTTCCCCATCTCCGCGAGCGGCTGACGGACCGTCGTGAGCGGCGGAGCCGACCAGCGGACCTCCGGAAGGTCGTCGAAACCCACCACGCTCATGTCCTCCGGCACCCGCAACCCCCGCCGCCGCAACGCCTCGACGGCCCCCATCGCCATCTGGTCGCTCGCGGCGAAGAGCGCCGTGGGCGGCCGGTCGAGGTCCAGCAGCGCGGCGCATCCGGCGTACCCCGACTCGGGGTAGAAGTCGCCGGGCACGATCAGCGACTCGTCGACGGCGATCCCCGCCCGGTCCAGCGCCGCGCGGTACCCGTCCAGCCGGGCCCGCGAGCAGAGCAGCCGCGGCGGCCCCGCGACGAACCCGATCCTGCGATGGCCGAGCCGCACCAGATGCTCGGTGGCGGCCATCCCGCCGGCCCAGTTGGTGACCCCCACCGTGGGCGCGTCCAGCGCGGGCGAGCCCGCCGGATCGACCACCACGAGCGGCACCCCGAGCCGCCGCAACTCCTCGTGCAGGACGGGTTCCAGGACGGACGTCACCAGGATCACGCCGTCCGAGGCACGCGCCCGCAGGTTCGTCATCCACCGGCGCGCGTCCCCCGAGCGGCCGTGGATCGCGGAGACGACCGTCCCGACCCCCGCCGCGTGCGCCACCTCCTCCACGCCCCGGATGATCTCCACCGCCCAGGGACTGTCGAGGTCGTCGAAGACCAGGTCGATCAGCGCGGCCCGCACCCGCGCCCCGGACGGCCGCCGGCGGTAGCCGTGCAGACACAACAGGTCCTCCACCCGCGCACGCGTCCCCGGCGCCACGTCCGACCGGCCGTTGACCACCCGCGACACGGTCGGCACGGAGACCCCGGCCTCCCGGGCGATCTCCGTGATCGTGACCTTGCCCCGCCCCTCCCGCGCCCCACCGCCCCCGGCGTTCCCGGTGTCCTCCTCGGTCAACTGCCCCACCTCCGTTGACGGTCACCCCGTACGCCTCTACCGTTCCGGACGCACTCTCGAAACTTTGCAGAGGTCTTCCGGAAATTCCGGAAGCGACGTGAAGCCATCATGAGAGGGACGTCCATGAAGCCCCAGAGCTTACGGAGAGCCGCGTCCGCGTTCCTGGCCGCGGCCTCGCTCGTGATCGGGGCAGCCGCCTCCGGTCACGCCGCCGCCGGCTCCGAACCGGCCGCCACGCAACGGCAGGACGCGACGCGACGGCAGGCCGCCGCAGAGCCCGTACTGCGGGACCTCGCCGCCGCGAAGGGCATCTATTACGGGACGGCCGTCACGGCCTCCAAGCTCAACGGCACCTACGGCACGATCACCGGCGAGCAGTTCGACTCCATCACGCCGGGCAACGAGATGAAGTGGGGTTCGGTCGAGGCGACCCGCGGGAGCTTCACCTGGTCAGGCGCCGACGCCGTCGTCGACTTCGCCGAGGCGCACGCCCAGAAGGTCCGCGGGCACACCCTGGTCTGGCACAGCCAACTGCCCGGCTGGGTCAGCAACGGCACCTGGACCGCCGACACCCTGCGGACCGTGATGACCGACCACATCGCCACCGAGGCGGGCCGCTACCAGGGCCGCATCGACCACTGGGACGTCGTCAACGAACCGTTCAACGAGGACGGTACGCGCAGGCAGTCGGTCTTCCAGACGGCGATCGGCGACTCGTACATCGCCGACGCGCTGCGCGCCGCCCGCGCCGCCGACCCGGCCGCGAAGCTGTACGTCAACGACTACAACGTCGAGGGCGTCAACGCGAAGAGCACCGCGCTGTACAACCTCGTCAAATCCCTCAAGGAGCAGGGCGTCCCGATCGACGGCGTGGGACTGCAGGCCCACCTGATCCTCGGTCAGGTCCCGTCCACGCTCCAGGCCAACATCCAGCGCTTCGCCGACCTCGGCGTGGACGTCGCGATCACCGAACTCGACATCCGTATGACCGTCCCGCCCACGACCGCCCAACTCGCCCAGCAGAAGGCCGAGTACAAGGCGGTCACCGCAGCCTGTGTCGCCGTGGCGCGCTGCGAGGGCGTCACCGTGTGGGGCTTCACCGACTCCGACTCCTGGATCCCGGACGTGTTCACCGGGTACGGCGCGGCGACCCCGTACGACGAGAACTTCCAGCCCAAGCCCGCCTATTACGGCATCGCCGAGGCGCTCGGCTGGGTCGACGACGGCACTCCCGAACCGGTGGGCGCCTGCGCGGTCGCCTACGCCGTGCAGAGCCAGTGGAACACCGGCTTCACCGCGCAGGTGACGGTGCGGAACACGAGTACCACCGCCGTCAACGGCTGGCAGCTGGCGTGGACCTGGCCCGCCGGGCAGAGCGTGACGCAGGCGTGGAACGCGACCGTCACCCAGTCCGGCTCGGCCGTCACCGCCGCCAACGCGAGCTACAACGCGGCCATCGCACCGGGCGCGGCGGTCACGTTCGGCTTCAACGGCTCCTGGTCCGGCGGCAACACCGCACCCACGGCCTTCACCCTCAACGGGACGGCCTGCACCACGTAAAGGGGCAGGCGGCAGGAACGCCGGTGGGCGGCCGGGGCGTCGGGCCGAGGACGGGGGCCTACGCGGACGTCGGCTCCGTCCCGTGCAGGGGGCGGAGCACCAGCGGCGTCGCGTCCGGCGCCGCGCTCTCCAGGGCGTCCAGCCCGTACGAGTCCCACCACTCGGAGTTGCCGTCCTCGATGCAGCGCAGCAACACCCCTTCACGCAGCGCCCAGGGGCAGATGGTCACCTCGTCGATGCCCATCAGTTTCATCGTGGTGTGCGCGACGATCGCTCCGGCCAGGGACTGTCCCGAACGCGCGAGGGAGATACCGGGCAGCAGAGCGCGCTCCGCGGCCGGCAGCACCGCCAGCCGCTCCACGGCCCTGCCCAGGTCGGAGCGGGTCATGGTCCGCGTGGTGAAGGGCCCGGACCGGCCCGGGGCCGCGCCGCACAGCCGGCCCAGCTGCTGGAACATCCGCGAGGTGACGACCGCCGTCCGCGGCGCCTCCCAGCGGATACGGGCCGCGACATCGCGCAGCTGATGGCGTACGTGCCGGCGCAGCAGCTTGATCCGGTGCGGCGACGGCGGGTCCTGGCCGCGGAAGAACTCACGGGTCAGCCGGTTGGCGCCGAGCGGCAGCGCGATCGCGAAGTCGGGCAGTCTGCTGCGCCCGAAGGCCACCTCGAACGAACCGCCCCCGATGTCCAGCAGGGCCAGCGGCCCGGCGCGCCAGCCCATCCAGCGCCGGGCGGCCAGGAAGGTCAGCTCGGCCTCCACCTCGCCGGGCAGCACATGCAGCGGCACGCCCGCCTCCGCCGAGATCCGGCCGAGGATCTCGTCGCGGTTCGGGGCGTCCCGCACGATCGCGGTGGCGAACGCGAACGGCTGGGCGACCCCCCACCGCCTGCCCTCCGCCCGGGTGTCCCGCACGGCTTCCACCAGCCGGTCCACCTGTTCCACCGGCAGATGGCCGCCTCGCTCCACATGGGCGGAGAGGCGCAGCTGACGCTTGGCGGTGTGCACGGGAAGCGGAACCGCTCCATCCGTCTCCGCGATCACAAGCCGCACCGTGTTCGAGCCGACGTCGAGTACACCCATTCGCATCCCCTCCCCGTACCCCCGGCGGCCCCCGGCACACCGCGACACGCGGACCGGTCCCGCCCTGTTTGGGATGTTCTGCAGGGGTACTCGCACCTTCATGGAGAGCTTCGGCAGGGCCGCAGCGATCCCGCACGAGGTCGTGGCCGGTTCGGCGCCCTTCGTCGTGGGACCCCTCGTGGTGGGACTACTGGTCACGGCCATGCTGGTCGTCGCGGTGTGGTGGGGCATGCGGGTGCGCAGCCGGGAACCCGGTCCGCCGCGCCCCGAGGATCAGCCCCGGCTGCCCGAGGGCGGCGCGGTCCACGAGATCTCGGAGATGCGCGAGGCCGACGAGATGCCGCACGACGGCACCGTCCTCACCCCGCACGAACTCCGCTCCTCGGGCAACATGTCCACGCGGCGTGCCAGGAACCAGAAGCGGCGCCAGTGGAGCCGTAACAGCAGTGGCGGCTTCGGGAGCGGCGGCCTCGGCAGCCACTGAGACGGCGGGGGTTTCGGGCGGCCCCGACCGGCCACTCGGAACGTATGGTGCAAATCGGATACACGATGATGACCGAGCAGGCCGGCCCCCGTGAGCTCGTGGAGCACGTGGTGGCCGCCGAACGGGCGGGCTTCGACTTCTCCGTCACGTCCGACCACTACTTCCCCTGGCTGGCCGAGCAGGGACACGCGCCGTACGCGTGGAGCGTTCTCGGAGCCGCCGCGCAGGCCACGTCCACGATCCCCCTCATGACGTACGTGACCTGCCCGACGACCCGCTACCACCCGGCGGTCGTCGCGCAGAAGGCCGCCACCACGCAGTTGCTCGCCGAGGGCCGCTTCCGGCTCGGGCTGGGCTCCGGCGAGAACCTCAACGAGCATGTGGTGGGCGGCGGCTGGCCCGCGGCGCACGTACGCCTGGAGATGCTGGAAGAGGCCGTCGAGATCATCCGCGCACTGTTCGAGGGCGGGAACGTGAACCATCACGGCACGCACTTCGACGTGGAGAACGCCAGGCTCTTCGATCTGCCGGACGCGCCGACCCCCATCGGTGTAGCCGTCTCCGGTGAGCGGTCCTGCGCCCTCGCGGGGCGGCTGGCCGATCTGGTGATCGCGACCGAGCCGAAGGCCGAACTGATCGAGTCCTTCGACCGGCACGGTGGCAGCGGCAAGCCCAGGGTGGGCCAGCTGCCCGTCTGCTTCGACACCGACAAGGACGCGGCCGTGGCGCGGGCGCACGAGCAGTTTCGCTGGTCGCTGGGCGGCTGGCCGGTCAACTCCGAACTCCCGGGCCCGGCGGCCTTCGACACGGCCACCCGGTTCGTGAGGCCCGAGGACGTGGCGAAGAACGTTCCCTGCGGCGACGACGTGGACGCCTTCGTCGAGGCCGTCCGCCCCTACGCCGAGGCGGGCTTCACCGAGGTCGCCCTCGTCCAGATCGGGGGAGACCACCAGCTCCCCTTCCTGGACTGGGCGGAGAAGAAGCTGCTGCCCGCGCTGAAGGACCTGTGAGCCTCGAAGCGGAAGGAACCCCATGGCCATCGCCACGTACAGCCTCGTAGCACTCGACTGCCCGGACCCGCCCGCGCTGGCGGGGTTCTACGCGGGCGTGCTGGGCGGCGAGGTGAAGCGGTACAGCGACGACTGGTACGACCTCCACGCCCCCGGCGGCCACCGTGTCTCCTTCCAGCGGGCCCCGGACCACCGCCCGCCGAACTGGCCGAGCGCCGACGGCGGCTCCCAGCAGCTCCACCTGGACTTCGACGTGCCGGACCTGGACGAGGCCGAGGCGCAGGTACTGGCCCTCGGCGCCACCCCGCTCGACCTGGACGACGAGGACGGCCGTCGCGGCTTCCGCGTGTACGCGGACCCGGCGGGCCACCCGTTCTGCCTCTGCCGCCAGTGACAGGGAGCCGGCGGCCCTCCACCACCGTCGGCCGCCACCGTGCGCCGCCCCGGCCGTCACCATGCGGCGCCCCGCCCGGTCACCGTGCCCGGCTGCTCACGGCCGATACCGCAGCGGATGGTCCGACGGCACCTCCACCACCGCGATCCGCGTGCCGTCCGGATCGCTGAGCCACATCTCGACGAGCCCCCACGGCTCCTTCACCGGCGGCCGGTCCACCTCGACACCCGCGGCCACGAGTTCCTCGTACGCCGCCGTCACGTCGGCCACCTGCAGCCACAGCCCGACGGCGGGGGAGGGCGGTTCGGCGGAGCGGCCCGAGACTTCGAGGAAGCCGCCGCCGAGGAAGTAGACGGTGCCGCGCTCGGGGCCCGTGCCGAACTCGCGGTAGACGGGCAGCCCGAGCTGCTCGCCGTAGAAGGCGCGGGAGCGCTCGGGATCGGCGGGGCGGAGCAAGGTCCGGCTGCTCAGTACATGCACCATGCGTCCCGAGCGTAAGGGGTGCGACCGGGAGCGCTACTCTCTTGCCTGGCCGAGCCGCGCCCGAGATCGGAGAACCGCTCCATGCCCACCGCTCCCGACGGACTGACCTTCCGGGACGCCGTCGACACCGACGTGGACGACCTGGTCGCACTGATCGAGTCCGCCTACCGGGGGGACTCCAGCCGGACAGGCTGGACCACCGAGGCGGACATCCTGGAAGGGCAGCGGACGGACCCGGAGGGTGTCCTCGCGGTCATCAAGTCGCCCGACAGCCGGCTGCTGACCGTCGAGCGCGACGGCGCGACGGTCGCCTGCTGCCAGCTCGAACACCGGGGTACGCACGCCTACTTCGGCATGTTCGCGGTCAGCCCCGCACTCCAGGGCGCGGGTCTCGGCAAGGTGATCATCGCCGAGGCGGAGCGGCTGGCCCGCGAGACCTGGAACGCGGAGGAGATGCACATGACCGTCATCTCCGTGCGCGAGGACCTCATCGCCTGGTACGAGCGGCGCGGCTACCGCCGTACGGGAGAGATGACTCCCTTCCCGTACGGCGACGAGCGGTTCGGCCTGCCGCAACGCGACGACCTGCAGTTCGAGCTGCTGACGAAACGGCTCGCATAATCGTTACGCCGCCGACCGTCCCGTCGGCGGCGGCTATGCGGTGAAGCGGCCGGTGCGCTTGATCTCCGGGTAGTCGGTGGTCGCGCCGTCCAGCTCCAGGGCGCGCACCAGCCGCAGATGGTCCTGGGTGTTCACGACCCAGCCGATGATCCGCAGGTCCGCCTTGCGCGCCCGCTCGACGACCTCCAGGGTCAGCCGCCGGATGTTCAGCACCAGGGTCGTGGCGCCGACCGCGGTCGCCCGTTCGACGACATCGATGCCATAGCGGCTGGCGACCAGCGCCGTACGGACGCCCGGCACGAGCCGTGCGATCTCGGCGATCGCCTCGTCGTGGAAGGACAGCACCTCGACCCGGGCGACCAGGTCGCGCCGGTTCATCACCTCGGCGAGTGCCCGCGCCGCGGCCACGTCCTTGATCTCGGCCTGGAGCGGGGCCGTGACCGCGTCCAGGACCTCCTCGAACACCGGCACGCGCTCCCCGCGTCCCGCGTCCAGCACGCGCAGCTCCGCGAGGGTCTTCTCGGCGATCGGACCCGAACCGTCGGTCGTACGGTCCACGTCGGCGTCGTGCATGACGACGAGCGCGCCGTCCTTGCTCAGATGCAGATCCAGCTCGATCAGGTCGAGGCCCGCCTGCTGGGCGGCGGTGAAGGAACGCAGGGTGTTCT
This sequence comes from Streptomyces liliiviolaceus, assembly GCF_018070025.1. NCBI lineage: Bacteria > Bacillati > Actinomycetota > Actinomycetes > Kitasatosporales > Streptomycetaceae > Streptomyces > Streptomyces liliiviolaceus. Next base: position 159,458 of record NZ_JAGPYQ010000002.1, on the reverse strand, counting down.
CCGGTTCGACACCCATGATCCCGCGATGACCGATGGTGAGGAAGTTCAAGGGTTGACTCCGCTTCCGTCGACGGCGGCTCGGCTGCCGCGCGCGGCGGTCCCGTGCCCACGGCGGCAAGGCCGCAGCCTAATGGCCCCGGCGGACCTTGTACCCGCTCCGGTGGCCGGGAATGAGGCCTGTCGGCCGGGGGAACGGGCGCTGCCGTCCTCTTTGCGGCTCACCCCCGGGTGGGCGAGTCCCCAGCGGGTTGACCGGGCTGCGGAGGGATGTCCGGAGCGGATCTCCCGAACTCCGGCGACTACCCGGACGGCGGCGGAAGTATTCGCTCTCGCGGTGCCCCACAGGAAAAATAGCGGTGAAGTTGCGAGACGGCAGGATAATTTCCCGAGTCTCCACTTGTCCCGGGGAGTCCCGCACGCATACGGTGTCCATACGCGAGGTTCTCCCGTGGAAGGTGGGTCATGACGGAAATTCTTGTGCAGGTGGGTGCGGAGGAACGGATTCCTCCCCGGAGCGGGGTAGTGAGCCACCCGGCCTGGCCCGTGCTCAAGGATGCCGTGGAGCGGATCCGGCCATGGCAGTCCAAGGACGGGTCGATCGACTTCGACGCCGAGGGCGCCCCTGATCCGGCGGACGCCGAGCTGGCCGTGCGCGACGTCATGGAGGCCGTCCAGGAGCTGTCGCCGCTGGTTCCGCACGACGCCGGGTACCACGCGGCGCTCGTCGAGGATCTGCGCCGCTGGGCCGACGGCGGCTTCGAGGTGCCCGACTTCCTCGACTCGCTGCTGGCCTTCCAGCCGGCGGCACACCGTGAGGACGGCCTCGAACACCTGGTCCTCTTCCCCATGTACACGCAGAACGGCAACCCGGACCGCAACTTCGAAGCGGTCGTCCTGCGCATGGTCTGGCCCGACTGGCTGGCCGATCTCGAACGCACCCGCTACGACAACCCGCTGTTCTGCGGCATCAAGTTCGAGGACTTCACCGCCGGGTACGACACCAACTCGGCCGTCCTCTTCCCCGAGACCATCGCCGTGCGCGAGGCCCCGGAGCGGTTCAGCTGGGGCGGTATCTTCTGCGACCGCGAGGCCGCCCGCTTCCGCAAGGTCACCGAGGCGGCCGTCGGCACGCTCGGTCTCGAACTGCCCGACGACATCCGCGAGATGGTCGGCGACCAGACGCGCTGCGAGCAGGCCTTCGTCCTGTGGGACATGGTCCACGACCGCACCCACAGCCACGGCGACCTGCCCTTCGACCCCTTCATGATCAAGCAGCGCCAGCCGTTCTGGATGTACGGCCTGGAGGAGCTGCGCTGCGACCTCACCGCCTTCCGCGAGGCCGTGCGACTGGAGGCCGACGGCTTCCCGCAGGGCCGCGACGTGCAGTACGCGGTGCTCTTCGACCGGATGTTCCGCTTCCCCGTGACCGGCGACCGCGTCCGCAACTACGACGGCCTCGGCGGACAGCTGCTCTTCGCCTACCTGCACAAGCACGACGTCGTCCGCTGGACCGACAACAAACTGTTCATCGACTGGCAGCGCGTCCCGCAGGTCACCAACGAGCTGTGCGCCGAGATCGAGAAGCTGTACCGCGACGGCATCGACCGTCCGAAACTGGTCCACTGGTTCGCCGCGTACGACCTGGTCTCCCAGTACCTCTCCCCGCACCCGGGATCCCGCTGGGCCAAGGGCCCCGACGCCCTCGACCTGACGCTGCCGCCGCGAAAACTGGTGGACGACGTGCTTCCGGACGAGTTTCCCCTGAGCATGTTCTATGAGGCACTCTCCAAGAAGCTGAAGAACGTGATCGCGCAGACCAAGGGCATCACCGCTGCGAGTGCCGAGCGGGTGGCCGCATGAGCGACCGCGTCCGGAACACTGCTCAGGAGGCGAAGACCATGGGGAACGGTAGCGGCGGGGCACTGAGCGGCGCGGTGATCGCGGTGGCCGGCGCGGGCGGTCCGGTCGGCCGGGCCACCCTGCTCCGGCTCGCCGAGGCCGGGGCCGTGGTCGTCGGGTCCGACAACGACCCGGAGCGACTGGCCGAGGCCGTGGACGCGGCCCGCTACGCCCACGGCGGCGCCACCGTCGTCGGCGACACGGTCGACCTCCTCGACCGGGACTCGGCGAAGGAGTGGGCCGCGCGCACCGAGAAGGAGTTCGGGCGCGTCGACGGACTGGTCCACCTCGTCGGCGGCTGGCGCGGCAGCGAGACCTTCACCAAGACCAGCCTGGACGACTGGGACCTGCTGGAACTGCTGCTCATCCGTACCGTGCAGCACACCTCCCTCGCCTTCCACGAGGCCCTGCAGCGCAGCGACCGCGGCCGGTACGTCCTGATCAGCGCCGCGGGCGCCGGCAAGCCCACCGCGGGCAACGCCGCGTACGCCGCCGCCAAGGCCGCCGCCGAGGCGTGGACGCTGGCCATGGCCGACTACTTCCGCAAGGCCGGGATCTCCGAGGGCGCCGACGGGCCGACGTCCGCCGCCGCCATCCTGGTGGTGAAGGCGCTGGTGCACGACGCGATGCGCGCGGAGCGCCCGAACGCGAAGTTCTCGGGCTTCACGGACGTCAAGGACCTCGCCGAGTCCATCACCGGTGTCTGGGAGCAGTCCGCCCCCGAAGTGAACGGAAAGCGTCTGTGGCTGACCGAGAAGCCGTGAATTCCGGCAGAGATGCCGTGAACCCGCCGAAGACCGATGCCCGGCGGCGCCACGACCCGCAGGTGCGCGGCTTCGCCAGCGACAACTACGCGGGAACCCACCCCGAGGTGCTCGCCGCCCTGGCCCTCGCCAACGGCGGGCACCAGATCGCGTACGGCGAGGACGACTACACCGGCCACCTCCAGCAGGTGATCCGCGGGCACTTCGGCGCGGGCGCCGAGGCGTTCCCCGTCTTCAACGGCACGGGCGCCAACGTCGTGGCGCTGCAGGCGCTCACCGACCGCTGGGGCGCGGTGATCTGCGCGGAGAGCGCGCACATCAACGTCGACGAGGGCGGCGCTCCCGAGCGGATGGGCGGGCTGAAGCTGCTCACGGTGGCCACGCCCGACGGCAAGCTCACACCCGAGCTGATCGACCGGCAGGCGTACGGCTGGGACGACGAGCACCGGGCGATGCCGCAGGTGGTGTCGATCACCCAGAACACCGAACTGGGCACGGTCTACACGCCCGACGAGGTCCGCGCGATCTGCGAGCACGCCCACGGGCACGGCATGAAGGTGCACCTCGACGGCGCCCGGATAGCCAACGCGGCCGCCTCCCTGGACGTACCGATGCGGGCGTTCACCAACGCGGTCGGCGTGGACGTGCTGTCCTTCGGCGGCACCAAGAACGGCGCGCTGTTCGGCGAGGCCGTCGTCGTCCTGAACCGCGACGCCGTCAGCCACATGAAGCACCTGCGCAAGCTGTCGATGCAGCTCGCCTCCAAGATGCGCTTCGTGTCGGTGCAGTTGGAGGCCCTGCTCGCCAAGGACCTGTGGCTGCGCAACGCCCGCCACGCCAACGAGATGGCCCAGCGTCTCGCCGAGGGCGTGCGCGCGGTGCACGGCGTCGAGATCCTCTACCCGGTACAGGCCAACGCGGTCTTCGCCCGGCTGCCCCACGACGTGAGCGAGCGCCTGCAGAAGCGCTACCGCTTCTACTTCTGGGACGAGGCCGCGGGAGACGTCCGCTGGATGTGCGCCTTCGACACGACCGAGGACGACGTCGACGGTTTCGTGGCGGCGCTCAAGGAGGAGATGGCGGCGGGCTGACGACCCGGGGATTGGATGCATAGATATACGGTCACTCGGAAAAGTATTTGACTCCCGGGTGATCGTGTTCTTATGCTCTGCAGGCATGGAGCTGATCCAGACCAACCCCGACCTGTCCGCCTATCTGGCTGTGGACGAGGCCATCGACCACCATCATCCGCTCGTGCGCGAGGTGTCCGCGCGGCTGGCCGGCCAGGTCGCCGACTCGTATGCCTATGCACAGGCCGCCTTCGAGTTCGTGCGCGACACCATCCCGCACTCGCAGGACTCCGGCGATCTCCGCGTCACCTGGCGCGCCTCCGACGTCCTGGAGCAGGGCACGGGCATCTGCTACGCCAAGGCCCACGCCCTGGCGGCCCTGCTGAGGGCCGAGGACATCCCGACGGCGCTCTGCTACCAGACGTTCGACGTGGTGCACGGCCTTGTCGCGGTCCGCTTCGACGGTGCCTGGCACCGGCAGGACCCCCGGGGCAACAAACCGGGCGTGGACGCCCGGTTCTCCCTCGACGGCGAACGCCTGGCCTTCACACCCGACCCGCAGGCGCACGAACGGGACCACCCGGAGCTGTACGCCGCACCGCACCCGGCCGTCCTGGCCGCCCTCAAGGCCGCCCCGGACCGACCGCGCCTGTGGGAGTCGCTTCCCACCGTGCTCTGAGCGGCGGGCCCGCAGGCCCGCCCACCTGTTCGTCCGTGGAGCGCCGCGCTCAGCGGGCCTCGGAAGCCTTCACCTCTTCGGGGGTCGGCGCCGTGCCGCCGAGGTGCGCCGGCATCCACCAGGTGTCGTCCGGGCCCTTGGGGCGGACGGGATAGGCGCGCTGCGCGGCTTCCAGGAGCTCCTGTACGCGCTCGCGCACCTGGCGGGTGATCGCGCCCGCGTACTTGTCGCGGGAGGCCTCGATCGCCTCGCCGACCCGGATGGTGATCGGGGTGTGGCTGCGCTTGAAGTTGCGCGGGTGGCCCTTGGTCCACAGCCGCTGCGTGCCCCACACGGCCATCGGGATCAGCGGGACGCCCGCCTCCTGGGCCATGCGCGCGGCACCCGACTTGAAGCTCTTCAGCGTGAAGGACTGGGAGATCGTGGCCTCGGGGAAGACGCCGACGATTTCACCGGAGCGCAGCGAGGCCAGCGCGTGGGCGTACGCCGTCTCCCCCTGCTTGCGGTCCACGGGGATGTGCTTCATGTTGCGCATCAGCGGGCCGGAGATCCTGTGCCGGAACACCGACTCCTTGGCCATGAAACGGACGAGGCGCTTCTGCGGCAGGGCGGCGAGACCGTCGAAGATGAAGTCGAGATAGCTGATGTGATTGCTCACCAGCACCGCACCGCCCGTGCGCGGGATGTTCTCCGTCCCCTTGAGATCGATCTTCAGGTCCCAGGCCTTGAACAACGTCTGGGCGAGACCGATGGCGGGACGGTAGGCAAGCTCAGCCATGAACGGAGGGGACCCTTCTCTCTGCTCTGCCTGGGAAGGGGTGCTCCCGGCGGGAAACTTACGCTGCCGTAGGTTTACGGCATTGCGCAGATCGTGCCCGAAGAACGGACGAGTGACCAGTCCTGGTGCCTGAGATTGGCGAGATCCTCGTCACGTCACCCCTTGATCCACCTCGGCGTTTTACGCCACCTTTACTCCGTGCGAACCGCCACTCGCCGTACGAGCAGGTACATCTCGCACCCGAGGCAATACCCGAACGCCGCGTTGAGAAACGCCGCCGCGAGCGCCGCCCCGGTCGCGGCGAGCCCCAGCCACTCCGGGCCCACCGTGTAGCCGAGCAGACCGAGCGCGGCGAACACGAACCCGACCGCCTGCGCGAACCGCGGCGGCTCGGGCGCCTCGAACTGCGTCGGCGGCGCTATCCGCGGACGCACGACATGGCGGAACAGCAGTCCGTACGGGGAACGGCCCACTCCGGCCGCCGCGCCGAGCGCGAACGCCAGCGTCTGCCAGGCCAGCAGCCAGGCGCTGCCGGTGATCAGTACGACCGCCAGGACCACGGTGGTCACGACCGCTCCGAAACGCGGCCCACGTGCATCGATGTTCATGAATCGAGTATTCCGCAGGGATCACCCCCTCGGGCGCGGGAATCTTTGCAGCCTCGTGAACGCTGAAGCCGGGGATGACCGGACTCGCGGTGTGTGTGGTGGTGCTCGCCCTGGCGAGCGCCTACGGAGTGCTGAACCGACGGCGGAGCGGGAGAGTCAGAGTGCGTGGGCGGGACGGCGGAAAGCGGCTGGGCGCGGCCGAGTTGGGCGAGGACCTCGGCGAGCGGGCCACCCTCGTCCAGTTCTCCAGCGCCTTCTGCGCCCCCTGCAGGGCGACCCGCAGGGTGCTCGGCGAGGTCGCCGAACTGGTGCCGGGCGTACGGCACGTCGAGATCGACGCCGAGAGCCGTCTCGGACTCGTCCGTGAACTGGAGATCCTCAAGACGCCGACCGTGCTCGTCCTCGACGCCGAGGGTCACATCGTGCGCCGCGCCACCGGACAGCCGCGCAAGGCGGACGTGATCGCCGCGCTCGGTGAGGCGGTCGGCGCCACCTGACCGTCCGACGCCCGATGCCTGACCGTCCGACGCCAGGTGCCCGACCGTCCGGAGCCCGTTGATCGTCCGGAACACCCTGATCATCCAAAAGCCCCTGATCGTGAGGCTGGAGGCCCTCGGTGACGCATCTCCCACATGCCGGGACGCACTTGACTGCATCGACCACCTATCGTCAGTCTGACCGTATGTCCACGGAACTCCTTCCTTGCGAGCGCCTCGCGCGCTTCGAGCGTGCACGCCTTCGGACCGCGGCCCTCGTCCGTGGTGCGGGCGGGCGCTGTCCGGGCTGCTGAACAGCCCAGGACCCCCGCCGCCGGCTTCGCGCAGAAGGACAACTCCATGACGGCCACGCCCGATCTCCGTACCTCCCGACTCGCCTCGCCGGACCTGCTCCGCTCCGTCTTCCGGCAGCACGCGGCCGGTGTCGCCGTGATCACCGCGCGCGGCGACGAGGGCCCCGTCGGCTTCACCGCCACCTCGCTCGCCTCCGTGTCCGCCGAACCCCCGCTGATCTCCTTCGGCATCGGCACCGGTGCCTCCAGCTGGCCGGCCATCTCACGGACGGACCACGTGGGCGTCCATGTGCTCGGCGAGCACCAGCGGGAACTGGCCGCCACCTTCGCCCGCAGCGGCGCCGACCGCTTCGGCGAACCCACCGCCTGGCGGGAGGGTCCCGAGGGCGTCCCGGTGCTCGACGACGTCCTCGCCTGGCTCGTGTGCCGGGTCGTCACCCGCGTTCCCGCCGGGGACCATCGCGTCGTACTGGCCGAGGTGGTGCTCGGCGACCCCGCCGGTGCGGGGCGCCCCCTGCTCTATCACCAGGGGCGCTTCAACGCGCTGCGGGAATAGCGCACCCGGAGCCGGATGCCCGGCCGCCCGGCCCGCGTCGCCCACCCCCGTCTGCGAACACGTCGAGTTCCGATTACGCTGCGTTGCGAAGGTCACAGTTCAAAGCGCTTGCTTAGAGGGAACCAGCTACGGGAGCGTAGAAGCGCGTACTGGCGAGTAATATTTCGCTCGGAGCGCGGGTCGCCCCCACCGGGAACGGCCGCTTCAGGCGCCTATGCTGCCCGTAGGCAGGCAGCCCAGAAAAGACGATGCAGTAGGAGAGCCGGCGTGAGCTTGAGGATCGTTGTCACTGTTAAGTACGTGCCCGACGCCACTGGCGACCGGCACTTCGCCGAGGACCTGACCGTCGACCGTGACGACGTGGACGGCCTGCTGTCGGAGCTCGACGAGTACGCGGTCGAGCAGGCCCTGCAGATCGCCGACGAAGCGGACGACGCGGAGATCACCGTGCTGACCGTGGGCCCCGAGGACGCGAAGGACGCGCTGCGCAAGGCGCTGTCCATGGGCGCGGACAAGGCCGTCCACGTCGAGGACGACGATCTGCACGGCACCGACGCGATCGGCACCTCGCTGGTGCTGGCCAAGGCGATCGAGAAGGCCGGCTACGACCTGGTCATCTCCGGCATGGCCTCCACCGACGGCACCATGGGCGTGCTGCCGGCGCTGGTCGCCGAGCGCCTGGGCGTCCCGCAGGTCACGCTGCTGTCCGAGGTGTCGGTCGCGGACGGCGTCGTCAAGGGCCGCCGGGACGGCGACACCGCCTCCGAGCAGGTGGAGGCCTCCCTGCCCGCCGTGGTGTCGGTCACCGACCAGTCGGGCGAGGCGCGGTACCCGTCCTTCAAGGGCATCATGGCCGCCAAGAAGAAGCCCGTGCAGTCCTGGGACCTCGAAGACCTGGAGATCGAGGCCGACGAGGTCGGCCTCGGCGGCGCCTGGACCGCGGTCGACTCGGCCACCGAGCGCCCGGCGCGCACCGCGGGCACGATCGTCAAGGACGAGGGCGAGGGCGGCAAGCAGCTCGCCGAGTTCCTCGTGGGTCAGAAGTTCATTTAACGGCTGGGGTCCGGGGGTCGTCCCCCGGGCCGACACAGCATCTGAGCCCGGCCGTTGCCGCCCGTCCCTCATCTTTCGCAAGCAGGAGAGAAGAAGTCCCATGGCTGAAGTTCTCGTCTACGTCGACCACGTGGACGGCGCCGTCCGCAAGCCCACCCTGGAACTGCTGACGCTGGCCCGCCGTCTCGGCGACCCGGTCGCCGTCGCGCTCGGCGCCGGCGCCGCGAACACCGCCGCCACGCTCGCCGAGCACGGCGCGGTGAAGGTGCTCACCGACGAGGCCGCCGAGTACGCCGACTACCTCGTCGTCCCCAAGGTCGACGCGCTGCAGGCCGCCGTAGAGGCCGTCTCCCCGGCCGCCGTGCTGGTGCCCTCGTCCGCCGAGGCCAAGGAGATCGCCGCCCGTCTCGCGCTGCGCATCGGCGCCGGTGTCATCACCGACGCCGTCGACGTCGAGGCCAGCGACCAGGGCCCGGTGGCCACCCAGTCGGTGTTCGCCGCGTCCTACTCCACGAAGACCAGGGTCTCCAAGGGCACCCCGGTCATCACCGTCAAGCCCAACTCGGCTCCCGTGGAGGCCGCCCCGGCCGCCGGCGCCGTCGAGGCGCTGTCGGTGACCTTCTCCGCGCAGGCCACCGGCACCAAGGTGACCGGCCGCACCCCGCGCGAGTCGACCGGCCGCCCGGAGCTGACCGAGGCCGCGATCGTGGTCTCCGGCGGCCGTGGCGTCAACGGCAGCGAGAACTTCTCGATCATCGAGGCGCTCGCCGACTCCCTCGGCGCGGCCGTCGGCGCCTCGCGCGCCGCCGTGGACGCGGGCTGGTACCCGCACACCAACCAGGTGGGCCAGACCGGCAAGTCCGTGTCCCCGCAGCTGTACATCGCCAACGGCATCTCCGGCGCCATCCAGCACCGCGCCGGCATGCAGACCTCGAAGACGATCGTGGCGGTCAACAAGGACGCCGAGGCCCCGATCTTCGACCTGGTCGACTACGGCGTGGTCGGCGACCTCTTCGAGGTCGTCCCGCAGCTCACCGAGGAGATCAAGACCCGCAAGGGCTGATCGCTCTCCTTGCGTGATCCTCGCGTGAGGCCCCCTCGACCGATTCGGTCGAGGGGGCCTCACGGCGTCCGGGGCCCTGCTCAGCCCAGGTTCAGGGACGCCTGTACGGGCAGATGGTCGCTCGGGAACTGCCCGTCCACGGAGAAGGTGTTGATCGACGCCCGGTGCGCGTTCACCCCGGGCGAGGCGAGGATCCAGTCGATGCGGTCGCCGTCGGGGGTCAGCGGCCGGTAGCCGTGGAACGTGGCGTACAGCTCGCTCCGTTCGGCCGCCGAATCCCAGGTGTCGACGAGGCCGGCGCCCAGCATCGTGTCGTAGACCGGGTTCTGGTGGGCGGCGACGTTGAAGTCGCCGGTCACCACCAGCGGCAGGGAACGGTCGAGCCCCGCGATCCGTTCGGCGATCAGGGCCGCGGCACGCGCGCGTGCGTTCTGACTTGCGTTGTCCAGATGGGTGTTGAGGAAGTAGAACTCCCGCTGCCCGTCCCGCAGATCACGGAAGCGGACCCAGGTCACCATGCGTATGGAGCCGCCGCCCCAGGTGTTCGAGCCGATCACGGAGGGCGTGTCCGAGAGCCAGAAGTGGTCGTACTCCACCGGCGCGAGTCTGCGGGTGTCGTAGAAGACCGTCATGAACTCGTCCCGGCTGCCGCCCGCCCGGCCCGTGCCGATCCACTCGTGGTGCCCGCCGAGATCCGTCGCGATGTCGCGCACCTGCTGGTAGAGGCCCTCCTGGGTGCCGATCACGTGCGGCCGCTCCCGGCGCAGCAGTTCACGGGTGACAGGACGGCGGACGGCCCAGCTGTGGGGTTCGGCGGTGCTCGCGTACCGCAGGTTGAAGGACATGACCTCCAGGCGGCCGAGGCGGTTCGCCGCCGAGGCGGACGACCTGGAGAGCGCTGTACCGGACAGGGGGAGTGCGACCGCGGCGGCGACCGCGGTCTTGAGTCCCAGGCGGCGCGTGACTCGGCTGTGACGGGGCACGGGATGCTCCTTCTGTGGCCAGTACCGGTCCGTGGTGCGGACCGTCGCTGCGACGGATGCCGGTCGGGTCGTGCGCCTTGCAGTCTCGAAGTTGGGCGTGAACATGTCGAGATGCCGGGATGGACCCAGGGGGAAGTCCGCGCGTGTTCCGGGAGGGACGCGGGGGAGGATCTCCGGGCAAGGGGGGTGCAATGAGGGTGTTGACCAGCCGGAAGGTCACGGATAACTTCGCTCTACGGATTGTTGATTCCGCTGAGCGGAAAACAGGAGGGTGCGGAATGGGTCAGGGTCAGCAGGAGAAGGTGGCGACGAGCCTCGCCGGCGCCGTCAGCGAGGAGATCAGCGCCTCCCTCGCCCCGGTCGACGCCGAGTTGGAGCGCCGCTACCCCGGAGACCCTGGCACCCGCCAGCCCGTCCACACCGTGTACGTCCCGGGCGACGCCTTCGCCGCGGACACCGTCCGCTCCTGGGGCGACCAGGCCCTCGCCGCCCTGGACCGGCACGCACCCGACGCGGCCTCCTTCGCCGCCGTCCTCGGCCTCTCCGACGACCTCGCCGAGCCCGTGCACGCCCGCGTCCGCGCCAAACTGGAGCGCGAGCCGATCGAAGACCTGCGCGTCGACTTCGAGGACGGCTACGGGCCGCGTCCCGACGCCGAGGAGGACGAGGCCGCCGCCCGCGCCGCCCGGCTGATCGCGCGGGCGTACCAGGACGGCACGGCGGCCCCGTACATGGGCATCCGGATGAAGTGCATGGAAGCGCCGGTCCGCGACCGGGGCATCCGCACGCTCGACATCTTCCTCACCGGGCTGATGGAGGCCGGCGGACTGCCCGCCGGACTGGTGCTCACCCTGCCGAAGGTCACGTACGCGGAGCAGGTCACCGCGATGGTGCGGCTCCTGGAGGAGTTCGAGAAGGCCCACGGGCTTGAGCGGGGCCGGATCGGGTTCGAGATCCAGATCGAGACCAGCCAGTCCATCCTCGCCACCGACGGCACGGCGACCGTCGCCCGGATGATCCAGGCCGCCGAGGGCCGCGCCACCGGACTGCACTACGGCACGTTCGACTACAGCGCCTGTCTCGGCGTCTCCGCCGCGTACCAGGCCAGCGACCACCCGGCCGCCGACCACGCCAAGGCGATCATGCAGGTCGCGGCCGCCGGCACCGGCGTGCGGGTCTCGGACGGCTCCACCAATGTGCTGCCGGTCGGGCCGACGGCGAAGGTCCACGACGCCTGGCGCCTGCACTTCGGCCTGACCCGCCGCGCCCTCGCCCGCGCCTACTACCAGGGCTGGGACATGCACCCCGGACACCTCCCGACCCGGTACGCGGCCGTGTTCGCCTTCTACCGCGAGGGGTTCGAGCAGGCCGCGGCCCGCCTCGTCGCGTACGCCAACCGCGCCGGCGGAGACGTCATGGACGAGCCCGCCACCGCCAAGGCCCTCAGCGGCTATCTGCTGCGCGGCCTGGACTGCGGGGCCCTCGACATCGCGGAGGTGGCACGAGCCACCGGGCTCACGCGCACGGACCTGGAGGGCTTCGCGGTACCGAGGCGGGCGGACCTGACCGTCGCGGCCAAGTAGCGGCCCTGTCACAGCACCAGCCGCAGGCCCTCGCCGTCACCCGGGCCCCGTACTGTGGGCGGCACTTCATTGGCATGTCACAGGAACGGGGCAGCGGTGTCTGCGGGGGAGAACCAGCAGCCGGGGGAGCGGGACCGGCCCGGGGAGAGCGAACAGCCGGACGGGATCGGGCGGCTCCTGGCCGGCCGCTACCGTGTCGTGGCCCAACTGGGCCGCGGCGGAATGGGCGTGGTCTGGCGGGCCCACGACGAGGTGCTCGGCCGCGAGGTGGCCGTCAAGGAACTGCGCACCTACACGGACGCGGACGCACCCGAACTCGCCGACCTGGGGCTGCGGATGCAGCGCGAGGCCCGCGCGGCGGCCCGGGTGCGCCACCCCGGCGTGATCGCCGTGCACGACGTCGCTCAGATCGACGGCCGCCCGCTCATCGTCATGGAACTGGTCGACGGACCGTCCCTGGACGACGTCCTGCGCGAACGCGGCACGATCGACGCCCGCGAGGCCGCCGGGATCGGCGCGAAGGTCATGGACGCGCTCGCCGCGGCCCACCGGGCGGGAGTCCTGCACCGCGACGTGAAGCCGGGCAACATCCTGCTCGACCGCTCGGGACGGGTCGTCCTCACGGACTTCGGCATCGCCACGATGGAGGACCCCGGCGACGGCTCCACCACACATCTCACGCGCAGCGGCGAACTGGTCGGCTCCCTGGACTACCTGGCACCCGAACGGGCCCAGGGGTACGAGCCGGGCCCCGCCTCCGACATCTGGGCGCTCGGCGCCACGCTCTACGCGGCCGTCGAGGGCTCCTCGCCCTTCCGCCGCACCTCCACCTGGTCCACGCTCACGGCGATAGTCGTCGAACCGCTGCCCGAACCGCGACGCGCCGGACCGCTCGGTCCCGTCCTGCGGCAGCTAATGCACAAGCAGCCCGAGTCCCGCCCGGAGGCGGGCCGCGCGAGCGAGCTCCTGGAAGCGGTGGCGACGGCCACCGACCAGGACTCGGCGACCCGCGGGCTGAGGGCGTCCGAGTCCCCGCCCCCGCCACGGGAGGCGACCGAGCGGAGCGTACCGGTGGTGCCACCGGGTTTCGGACCGCCGCAGCCGATGCCGCAGGCGGCCACTCCGGCGGCCCCGGCCACCCCGGTGGCGCCCGAGCCGGCCGCGCCCGCCGCTCCCCGGCGCCGCAACAGGGGGCGTGTCCTGCTCGTCGGCGTGGCCGTCGCCGTCGTACTGGCCTCGACCGGTGTCATCGTCGCCCACCTGACGGACTCCGACGCGTCAGGGGCCGCCGCCAGGACCGGGGCCTCCCGGGACGCGGACGGCACCGCCTCCCCGGGCGCCACCCGCGGCTCGGTCGACCTGACGGACGACGAGAAGCCCGCGGAGAAGGGCGACAAGAAGGAGTCGTCGCCCCCGGGCGACAAGCCGGACGCCTCCGAGGACACCGACCGCACCGAGGACGCCGACCCGACGGACAAGGCACCCGCTCCCTCGGCCGGAGCCACCGAGGGCGGTACCACGGGCGGGAGTTCGGGCGGCGGTTCGGGCGGCGGGGAGACCGCGAGCGCCGCACCGGTCTGTCATGCCATCGGAGGCGGCAAGTACAACTGCCAGGTCTGGAAGACCGCGGCGTCCTACACCGCCGCGGGAGCGCGGGCGGGCACCCTCAACGCCGGCACCAACTACTTCTACTGCCAGCAGGACCTGGGGCGCCGCGAGACCTCCGGGAGGTGGACGAACACCTGGTGGGCGAAGACCGACGACGACAGCGGCAACACCGGCGTCTGGGTCAGCGACGTCTACGTCCAGGGCGGCGACAACGACGCACCCGTGCCCGGACTGCCCGTCTGCTGACCGCGTACGTACTTCTCCAGGCCGGAAGCCGTCGTGCGCCCCTCCCGGGCGAAGAGCCGGGTCCCCTCGGCGCAGAGCCGCAGGTCGCCGCGCGCCCGGGAGACGAACTCCTCGGGAGTGGACCCGAACAGCTTCCTCAACCCCGGTGACTCCGCGAGGAGTTCGGTGAGCAGCCGATGCTCGCCGGGGTGTTCGCGCGGAGTGCCGGTGCCGTCCTGGAGGACACCGTGACGGTTCACATAGAGGTGCACACCGTCGAGCGGCTCACCCGGCTCACCGGAGTCGGCCGACTCCGGTTCGACGCGGAAGCCGGTCGGGGGCAGCGGCACGCGGTCGTACGCACCCGACGGCCTTGTGACTCCCTCGCTCGCGTCGATCGCGGCCAGCTGTGCCGGGTCCAGCCAGGTGATGAAGAGCTCGCGGGTGTGCCCGGGGGCGCGAAAGGGCGACGCGGACACATATCCCAGGGCGCTGACGTGCGCCGACACGCCGATCTCCAGCCCCGTGACCCGCGCCTTCACCAGGGGGATCGGGGACGACAGCTCGTACTGGCGCATCTTGTGCCGGAGCTGGGCGGGGGAGGCGTTCGAGCCGATCGCGAGGACGGGCACCCGGCCCGGGAACGTGCGGCGGGTCAGGGGCAGCAGCCGGTCCCCGTCGAGAAGCCCCGACTCCGCGGGCCAGACGCCGGGATAGACCAGCGGGTCCTCGCGCGGCGCCACGGCCAGGCCGAGGGCTTCGAGCGTGCGGTCGGCGGGGGTGTGCCGGGGCTCTCCCATCTGTCAGGCGGCGGGCGGCAGTTCACCCGAGCCGCGGGTGATCAGACGCGTCGGGAGCTCGATGCGCTCAGGCAGCACGAGGGAGCCGTCGAGCTGGCGGAAGAGGCGGTCGGCGGCGGTACGGCCGAGCTGGGCGGCGTCCTGGGCGACGACGGTGACGCCGGGCTGGAGGAGGTCGGCGAGCTCGATGTCGTCGAAGCCGACCAGGGCGACCGGGCGGGCGCGCTCGGCGATGACGCGTACGACCGTGACCGTCACGCGGTTGTTGCCCGCGAAGACCGCGGTCACGGGGGAGGAGCCCGAGAGCATCGTCTCGGCCGCCAGACGGACCCGCTCCGGGCCGGTGACGCCCAGGGACATCCAGTCGGGCTCCACCGGGATGCCGGCGTCCTCCATCGCGGCGCGATAGCCGCGCAGCCGCTCGGCGGCGGTGTGGATGCGGGGCATGTCCCCGATGAACCCGATCCGGCGGTGGCCGTGCGCGATGAGATGCGCGACGCCGTCGCGCGCGCCGCCGAAGCTGTCGGAGAGCACCACGTCCGCGTCGATCTGCCCGGCGGGGCGGTCCACGAAGACCGTGGCGACGCCCGCCTTTATCTCCGGCTCCAGATAGCGGTGGTCGTCTCCGGCCGGGATGACGACCAGCCCGTCCACACGGCGTGCGCAGAGCGCGAGGACCAGTTCCTGCTCGCGGTCCGGGTCCTCGGCGCTGGAGCCGTTGATCAGCAGGGCGCCGTGGGCGCGGGCCACTTCCTCGACCGCGCGGCTCAGCGGGCCGTAGAACGGGTCCGCCAGGTCCTCCAGGACCAGACCGATGCTCGCGGTACGGCCCTTGCGGAGCACGCGCGCGCTGTCGTTGCGGCGGAAGCCCAGCGCGTCGATGGCCTCCTGGACCCGGCGCTCGGTGTCGGGGGTGACTCCGGGCTCGCCGTTGACTACACGCGATACCGTCTTCAGGCCGACCCCGGCACGCGCGGCGACGTCCTTCATCGTCGGGCGGTTGCCGTAGCGGCTCTCGGTTCGGCGGGCGGTCTCGGCCACGATGCGCTGTCCTGTCCTGTAGTCCTGTGGGGCCGCGTCGGGCTTGACGGGCCCGATGGGCACCCGGATCGGGATGTGGCGTCGAGCATAGAGCCTGGACAACGTTGTCAGATGCGAGAGAGACTGTCCATCGCTTTTCCGGCCCGCTCTCCCCACCGCGCGACCGGCCTGCCCTTTCCTCATGGTCCATCGGGATCCGATCGGGAGAACTGACACTGATGCACACCGACCTCGTGGCCGCGCTCGACATCGGCGGCACCAAGATCGCCGGAGCGCTGGTGGACGGCCACGGCCGGATCCTGCTGCGCGCCCAGCGGCCGACGCCCGCGCAGGAGCACGGCGACATCGTCATCCGGGCCGTCGAGGCCGTGCTCGGCGAGCTGACCGCCTCGCCGCTGTGGAGCAGGGTCACGGCGGTCGGCATCGGCAGCGCTGGGCCCGTGGACGCCTCGGCGGGCACGGTGAGCCCGGTGAACGTGCCCGGGTGGCGCGACTTCCCCCTCGTCGAGCGGGTACGTGCCGTGACGGACGGGCTGCCCGTCGAGCTGATCGGCGACGGGGTGGCGATCACGGCGGCCGAGCACTGGCAGGGGGCGGCCCGGGGGCACGACAACGCGCTGTGCATGGTCGTCTCCACGGGTGTCGGCGGCGGGCTGGTCCTCGGGGGGAAACTGCGCCCCGGGCCCACGGGCAACGCCGGTCACATCGGTCACATCAGCGTGGATCTCGACGGCGACCTGTGTCCGTGCGGGTCGCGGGGGTGTGTCGAGCGCATCGCGAGCGGGCCGAACATCGCGCGCCGCGCCATCGAGGGCGGCTGGCAGCCGGGTCCCGAGGGGGACGCGTCCGCGGCTGCCGTGGCCGCCGCGGCCCGCGCGGGCGACCCCGTCGCGACGGCCTCCTTCGAGCGGGCCGCGCAGGCGCTGGCGGCGGGCATCGCGGCGACCGCGACCCTCGTGGAGATCGACATCGCGGTGATCGGCGGGGGAGTGGGCAAGGCGGGCGAGGTGCTGTTCGCGCCGCTGCGGGCCGCTCTGCGCGACTACGCGACGCTGTCGTTCGTACAGCGGCTCACGGTGACACCCGCGCAGATGGGCACGGACGCGGGGCTCGTGGGCGCGGCATCGGCGGCGCTCAGCCTCCGGCCGACCGGCACGGTGGTTGTCGGCTGAGCCGCCCGCTGTTTTGAGGACGGGGGTCCTCCGACCGACGTGACGTGCGGGCCCGGTGGGGGCTTGTCGCGCAGTTCCCCGCGCCCCTGGGGGGTTGGGGTGCGGGGGCGCTGCTTGGTGGACGCGGTCTCTCGGGCCCCGGATGCCCGGCCACCTCGTGGCACTTGTGATCGGCCCGGCGCTGGGCCCCGTAAGGGGCGCGGGGAACGGCGCGCTCGGCCACGATGGTCCGGCACCCGGATGACGACCGTTGCCGTCCAAGCCGCGCTTCGGAAGGGCCCGCTGTCGAGGCAGGCTCGTGCCCGGGAGGGCTTGGGGGCGCGGGGAACTGCGCGCTCGGCCACGACGGTCCGGCACCCGGATGACGGCCGCATCCGTTCAAGCCGCGCCTCGGGAGGGCCCGGTTGTCGAGGCAGGCTCGTGTCCGGGAGGGCTTGGGGGCGCGGGGAACTGCGCGCTCGGCCACGACGGTCCGGCACCCGGATGACGGCCGCATCCGTTCAAGCCGCGCCTCGGGAGGGCCCGGTTGTCGAGGCAGGCTCGTGTCCGGGAGGGCTTGGGGGCGCGGGGAACTGCGCGCTCCGCCACGGCGGACCCGCAGCCGGAAGGCCACCGCATCCGTGTGGGCCCGCACTCGTGAGAGGCCCGGCGCTCGGGGAACTGCGCGCCAGGACATGGCGGGCCGCCACCGGACGGCGTCGGCCCGCGCCGAGTCGACGGCGTCAGCAAGTCAGCCGCGCCACCCCCCAGTCACCGTGGTCCGACGTGATCCCGTCCCCGCCGTCCGTCACGGCCAGGCGGACCACCCGCGCCCCGCTGACGTCCGCGGCAAGGGCCCGCGCATCGTCCGCGTTGGTGAGGACCCCGGTCGACGCCACCTTCGTACCGTCGGCCCAGATCTCGAACGCGACGGACCCGTCGGCACCCTCCTCGTCGTCGACACCGACCTCCGCGGTGACGGTCTCGCAGGCCCCGCCCGCGTAGAACTCGACGGCGCTCTCCGCGTGGACGCCGAGCCCGGTGGCGTAGACGGCACCGTTGACCGTGAGCGGACCGCCGTCGCCCGCCGCGCTCTCGCCGTTGCTGGTGTCGCGCTCGACGGGCCCCCAGCCGTTGGTCGCCGACAGCCAGGGGAGAGCGCCGAGGTTCGACGTGCCGGAGGGCGGCGCCACCGCGACGGTCGCCGTCAGCGGCAGCACGCTCTCGGCCCGCACCCCGCCGGGCGAGCGGTACACGGCCTTCAGCGTCACGTCGTACGCTCCCGGAAGCGTGCCGGCGGGCGCGGTCACCGTCCACCTCGTACGCAACGCCCTGCCGGTCGGCAGGGAGTCCGCCGTGGTCGGCGAGTCGGCCTTCACCCGCCACCCCTCGGGCCCGGTCATGGAGACGGAGACGCGCTTCGCGGGCGTACGGCCCAGATCCGTGACCGATGTCGTCAGGGCGGTGGCCCTGCCCGCCTCGGTCAACGTGCTGCCGTCCACGCCGAGTTCCACGGCGGGCGGGTTCACGGCCCACCGGCCGTCGGCCGAGACACGGACGAGGACCGTGCCGTGGGCGGGGACGGTCGCGGAGATCGTGCCCGCCGTGTTGTAGCTCCTGTGCTGCCACAGATCGCGCAGCGTGTAGGCGTCCGCCTCGGGCAGCCCGACGGCCTGCGCGCTGGTGGCGATCCGCTGCGGGCTGCCGGTCTCGTTGAAGAGGGCGACCGCGCGGCTGCCGTCCTTCATCTCCTTGGCGACGACCCAGCGACCGCCCTCGGAGGAGAGCACCGCGCCCTGCTTGCCGAGCGGGTCCTGGTCGACCGCGATGACCTCCTTGTTGCCGATGATGTCGAAGGTCTCCTCGGACGCGGACCGCAGGTCGGAGCCGATGAGCAGCGGCGCGGCCATGACCGACCACATCGAGAAGTGCGTGCGGTACTCCGTGGCCGTCATCCCGCCGTTGCCGACCTCCAGCATGTCGGGGTCGTTCCAGCGCCCGGGACCGGCGTACTGCGCGAGCGGGAGGTTCTGCTTCATGATCGAGAGCATCGAACCCCAGTTGTCACTGATGTCCCCGGTCGTACGCCACAGCTGGCCGACGTCGGCCGCCCATTCCCAGGGCTTGTTCTCGCCCCACTCGCAGATGCTGTACACGATGGGGCGGCCGGTCGTCTGCGAGGCGGCCTTCAGGGCGTCCCGCATGGTCGTGTAGCGCTGTTTGGCGTCCACACCCTGGTTGTTGCAGTTGTCGTACTTCAGGTAGTCGACACCCCAGTCCGCGAACTGCCGGGCGTCGCTGTACTCGTGGCCCAGCGCGCCGGGAAATCCCGCGTCGTTGCAGGTCTTCGTACCCGCGCTGGTGTAGATGCCGAGCTTGAGCCCCTTGGCGTGCACATAGTCCGCGACCGCCTTGATCCCGCCGGGGAAGCGGGCCGGGTCCGGTACCAGTTTGCCGTCGGCGTCACGGGCGGGCAGTGCCCAGCAGTCGTCGAGGTTGACGTACTCGTACCCGGCGTCCTTGAGCCCCTTGTCGACGAAGATGTCCGCGATCCCCTTGACCATCGCCTCGTCGAACTCGGCCCTGCAGTGCGTGGAGTTCCAGTTGTTGAAGCCCATGGGCGGGGTGAGGGCGAGACCGTCGTCCGCGGCCGGTGCGGCCGACACCGGTGCGGCCGACACCGGTGCGGCCGGGGTCAGGGCGCCGGCGGTCGGGATCGGCCCGGCCGTCCCCCAGGTACCGGTCAGGCCCAGCGCGCCGAGCAGCCCGGCGGTGAGTGCTCCGACCACTCTTCGGCGAGGTGTGCGGGTGGGAAGGTGACGCATCGTTACGTTCCTCCGTACTCGCGAAAGGTTGGATGTCCGCATGTCCGCGTCATCCGTGCGCGTTTACGGTAGGACCTGTTGCACTGTGGTGGAAGGGATGCGGTCATGGTTGTTCGATATCCCGTCAAATCCCTTGACCATGGCTCTTGGGGGGTGCGCTCCGAGCTGTACGTGCGGTTGTGTTGGTTTGAGCCAACGAGGCCATTCCCGGCGCAGCCAGTGCCCGCCGAGCTCATGGCGCCTGCATGACGGGCCAGGACATCGGATGTCAGCGGACCCGGTGGAGAGCCGACCGTGGGTTCCGGGAAGCCCGACCGTGACCCCTGGGCGGGTCGGCAGTTGAGTGGGGCATGAAGAAGCGCAGCATGCTCGCCATCGCGTCCCTCGCCACCGGCTTCGTGGTGGCGGCCGTCACCCCGTCCCACTCCCTCGACGGTGACGCCCTCAACAGCCTCAGCACGCTCGATGTGCAGGACACCCTCAGCACGGTGGACCAGACGATCAGCGACGGCAGCCTGGAGACGGACGGCACTTCCCCGGCGCAGGAGGGCTGACCGGGCCCTTCCCGCCGCCCGTTCCGCCTGTCGAGACCCCGAAGCCCGGCCCACCGAGGGCCGGGCTTCCGTGCGTGTGCGAGCCCTCGAACGCGCACTCATCAGGCTTCGACGCGCAGCTCATCGCCGATGCCCCGAAGCGCTGACCCCTTCTGGCTCGGGTCCTCTCTACGACGGGTCCTCGCTGATGGCCTCGCGGCGCTGCCCCGGCGGCGGGGTCGCGGCCACGAAGTCGGCGCTCAGTACGTCGGCGTACGTGGCCAGATCTTCGTGCGTGGCCACCACGGCGCGCACGATCCGGTTGATCGTGTCCGAGCGGGCCAGGCGTGCGCCCCGGGCGCGGTTGGCCGACCCCGTCAGCAGGGCTCCTCGGGAGGTGAAGGTGCCGTAGGCGGTGTTGGTGACGCGGCCGGTCGCCGGGTCGGGCGCGAAGGTTCCGGCGGGAGTGAGCCCGGTGTAGGCGTCGATCGCGCGGACGGCGTCGCGGCTGATGGTGACACTGGTGGTCGCGGTCTCCTCCGCGTTCTTGGGCCGGACCTTCCAGGTGGTGCGGAAGCCCTCGTCGACGCGGTTCTCCAGGTTCAGGGCGCGGATCGTGCCGGGGCGCAGCTTCTCGTGCCCGAAGTAGCCGTTGAGCAGCAGGTGTATCAGGGCCCGGTCGCGCAGCGCGTCGCGGCCGGTCAGCCGGTCGGCGGCCTGCAGCAGCCACCTCGGGCCGTCACCCCTGAGACCGGTGCGCATGGGATCGGCGGGCACGGGGGCCCCGACGAGGCGCGCCCGGGTGAGTTCCGCGTCTACCCCGTCGGCGATGCCCAGGTCCAGCAGGTGCTGGTAGAAGCTCGTGACGGCGGAGGCCATCGCGGCGCGGGTGGCCAGCGCGTCGTGCCCGTGCATGTCGGAGATCCACACGCCGATGTTGGCGCGGGCGCAGGTGTAGGGGTCCAGTCCGCTGTCGAGGTCGCACCAGTTGAGCCAGGCGGTGACGTAGGCGCGGTAGTGGCGGCGGGCCTCGGAGGAGAACGCGCCGGAGACCAGCTTGTACACACCGCCCTCGGCGGTCCAGTCGGCGAGCTGTCGGTAGGCGTCGTGGGCGTCGTCGCACGGGGCCGGGCGCTCGGGCGAGCAGTCGATCGAGTGGCGGTGCAGGGCGTTCGTCACCCGCGGCAGTTTACGCGCTAAGTGTGGTAACGGACCTCGCCTCTCCAAAAAGTGGCATGGCTCCCGGACCTACCCCGCGGTACAAACCAGCACCTGGAGACCACCGCTTGGTGCCCCCACTTCCGCGCACGATGCTGCAGGGCGCGTACGCGGAGCTGAGTGACCTCGGTGGCCTGGCGCTTCTGGAAGCAGCAGACGTGCCCCGCCCGTGCAGCGTCTGCAGTGACGCATCCAAGACGGCGAGTACGCGCTCAACCAGTCCGAATCCGCCGTCGGACGTGAAGTACGGCAGCGGCTGCAGGCCGAGGCCGGGCAGCCGTGCCCTGGCGGCGAGGTGCACGCCGCCAGGGGTGATCAGTCGCGTACCGCCGAACCGGAACGCACCGGAACGCAGTGCTACGAGGCGGCTGGTGCGGGATGCCTGGCGGATGTGATGCGGCGTCGGTCGAGGAGGTCCCGATGCATCTCCTCACTGCTGCGCAGGGCGAGTGCCGCCATGGTCAGTGAGGGGTTGGACGTGGCCACCGTGGGCATGCTGCCGCACCCGACGGCGTAGAGGTAAGGGTGGTCCCAGCAGCGTTGCCATTCGTCGACCACGGATGTGCGAGGTGAGTCGCCCATGATGTGGGTTCCGGCTCCGTGGCCGGCCGCCCGGTAGGCGTAGGAGCTGCCTTCGAACTCGAAGTAACTGGGCCAGCCGGGCCCCTGTTCGAAACGCGTATGGTCCTGTGCGCCCAGCAGATCGAAGAGCTGGTCGGACACCGCCTTCGCGGCGGCGATGCCGCGTTTGACGTAGTCGGACAGGTCGTAGTGGATGATCGGCCGCGGAGTGCCCAGCGCGTCGCGGTGACGAGAGTCGATGGTCACGCGGTTCGCCGGGTCGGCCTCCTGTTCGAGTTCGAACTGGAAAGCGAATTCGCGTCCGATCTGATCGCCGAGCGCCCGCCGCAGTTCTGTACCGAGGATGCCGTGGCCGTCGGACCCTCCGGTGCCCAGGAGTTCGGCGACCCGCTGTTCGGGCGGTCCCAGGGACCAGGTCCAGCCCCAGTTGCCGATCTCCACGCGAAACGGGGCGCGCCGGGCTCGCGCGGCGCCGAAGCGGAAACCCTCCAGCCCGGAGGTCGAGCCGGGACCACGGTAAGCACCGACCTGCTGGGGCATCAGGCCCCACGTCAGCAGGACCGGGTGGTCCATCAGGTTGCGGCCGACCTGGTCGCTGCTGTTGGCGGCCTCGGAGACGAGGAGGAGCTTGGCGTTCTCGATCGCGTGCGCGGCCAGGACGACGAGGTCCGCGTCGACGCTGTGGGTCACCGCTCCGGCGGTGTCGTCACCGTAGGACCGGTAGTCGACACCTGCCGCCCGCCCGTCGGCTCCGATCCGGACCCGCGTGACGACCGCCCGGGTGACCAGGGTGACGGACGATCCCCAGCGGGCCTGTGTCTTGAGGGGCGTGTACTTCGCCTGGGACGGGCAGATCGGAACGCAACTGGCGTAGCCCTGGCACAGCGTTCCCCGATCCGGCTGCCCCGGTCCCGGGGCGGGCCGGTAGCCGGCGCCGTCGTCGTAGGAGGGATTGGGCAGGCCGTTGCGGGCGTGTGGTGTCGTGACGACGCGCAGAGGGACCGGATCGTCCGCCCCGGGATCCCGAATGGTCCCGCCGTCCAGGGACTTCGTCATCACCTGGTCCAGGTAGCTCTGCGGGATGGGCCGCATGGGGAACTGGTAGCCCTCCGGGAACGGCAGGCCGATTTCCGCACCCTGCTCCTCCGCGTCGCCGGCCACCCCGATCTCCCGCTCGGCCGCGCGGTAGTACGGTTCCAGGTCGTCGTAGCCGAGAGGCCAGTTCCGCCCCTGCCCGAAGTCCCCGGCGCGGAAGTCCTCGGGGTGCATCCGGAGCGCGAGTCCGGTCCAGGGCAGGCCGGTACCGCCGTTGGCCCGCAGGTATCCGCTGCCGTACGGAAGCGGGCCGTTCTGCACGAAGTACTCGCCGACGTCGCCCATCGCCGGCGACGGTGCCGCGGTACTCGTCCGGTAAGGCGAGTTGGGCACCTTGAGCAGTGCTGTGCGGTACGCCTCGACCGCGTCCGCGTGCCCCCCGTCCGAGCTGGACGCGCCGTGTCCGGCCTCCAGCACCAGGACCCGCCAGCCCTGGTCGCCCAGGCGCTTGGCCACCAGGGAACCCGCGAAACCCGCACCGACCACGACCACGTCCCACCGCCGCCCCTGCGGACCGCTCATCGCGCGACCACCGACTCGGTGTCACGTGCTCCCCTGGGCGCTGCCTCGGACGGGGCGGGCGCTGCCTCGGACGGGGCGTCGGCCCAGCTCCCGTGCGCCTGTGCCGCCGCGCCGGGCGCGTTCCCGCCGAACGCACGCCATACGAGACCCTGTTCATAGGCCTGGGACGAGACCACGTACGGCCCGGTCTGCGGTGTCCCCGCTCCGTTGTCCGGGGGCAGCGAATCCGGCAGGCCGGGCCATGTTCCGACGTACCAGAGGTGGGTGATCGCCCGCGCCAGCTCCCGGGCGGAATCGTCCTCGAAGCGCGGCGGGCCGTCGGGGGTCCCCGCCACCGAGTCGGCGAGCCGGTCGAGCCGCTCGGCTCCTGTCTGATCCACGACGACCTGCCGGTACGTGTGCAACATGCCGGTCTCCTGCAACTCCCTGCAGTCGAAACCGGTCAGGTCCGCCGACAGGGCGGCGAACTGGTGGAGTTCCATGCTCTCGAAATCCTTTTTCCTATGGGGTCAGACAAGTTCTTCTCGTACACGCGCGCCCTCGCGGGACGGTGAGCCCGCGCGGGTCGGGCTCGCGCCGGATCGCTGGGCACGGCCGACGCCCGGACCGGTACCGGCGTCCCCGCGTCAGCGGCGTTCCGCCGTGGCGGCTCCACCGGATCGGGCACGGCGAACGACATTCCGCGCGACGATCGGCGCATCCTGGCTGTCGCCCTCGGGCCGGGGCAGCGCAACCGCCACCACCTGCCCCGGGGCGACGCCGCCGAGGTGCGGCGCCAGGCCCTCCGGTGAGCCGGGGTCGTCGGCGCCGTGTGCCTCGGGAGTCCCGTCGCGGATCGCCATCACTGCTCCCGTGCGTCGGGGAGGAGCGAAGGCCGGGCCTCGGCCGGGCCGGTACCGCTTCCCGCGTCGGGGTCGAACCGGTTCAGTTCGGCCGTGATGACGGCGGCGACTCGCGGCAGTTCGTCGCTCTCCAGCATGTCCCAGTGGCCGCAGTCCACCGGTTCCACCACGAAGCCGCCGCCGGCGCGCCGCTCCCAGAACGCGCGGAGTTCGGCGGCTGCCTCACCGTCCTCGTCGTCCTCCACGGCCATGGCCTGCATGAGCACCGTGCGGGCCCGCGAGTCGGGCACCTCGTAGGCGAGGCCGGTTGCCTGGTGGTGGTTGTACACCGTGAGGTACCGGGCGACCTGAGCATCGTCGATGCCCGGGAACATGCCGTTGAAGCGGATCAGCTTCTGCCGGAACTCCTCCATGCCGGTCGGCGTGAACGGGGCGTGCCGTTCCGCGTCCTCGGCGCCGCGGGTGTCGAGCAGGACCGCGCTCACCCTTTCGTGCCCGGCCGCCGCCAACTGGCGGGCCATCTCGTGGGCGATCAGCCCTCCGTAGGACAGCCCGCACAGCACCAGTGCCTCGTCCGGGCGGGGATCGACGAGCCGCAGGTACTCCTCGGCGATGGCCTCCACGGTCGGCAGGGTCGACTCACCGGGATTGATCCCCGGGGCCTGCAGGCCCAGCACGCCGACGTCCTCCGCGAGCGCGGTGGACAACGGCAGATAGCAGAAGGCGGTGCCGCCGGCGGGGTGGACGCACACCACGCGCTGCCGGCCGTCTCCGGCGCGGAACTCGACCAGGCTGCTGTGGTGCGCGGGTCCGGCGGTCCCGGAGAGGGCACCGCGAACGAACTCCGCGAGCGCCTCGATCGTGGGACGCAGCATGACGTCCCGGACCGGCAACGCCACGCCGAGTTCCTCCTGCACGGCGTGTGCCATCTTGATGGCCGAGATCGAGGTGCCGCCGAGCTCGAAGAAGTTGTCCGCGACCCCGACGTCCGGGTGCAGCAGCACCTGCCGCCAGATCCGGTACAGGGCCATCTCGACGTGGTCACGGGGTGCGGCCGTGTTGACCCGCCCGGCGCGGGTTCCGGAGGTCGCGCTCAGCACGGCCTCCCGGTCCACTTTGCCGTTGCGGTTCAGCGGCAGCCGCGCGAACTCGGCGACGACCGCGGGGATCATGTAGTCGGGCAGCCGTTCCCCGAGCGCGAGACGCCATTCGTGGGGTGTCCGGTCGGGCCCGGGGTCGCGTCCCACGCCGGCCACCAGTTGCGGGTCGCCCGGCGTCCGGCGGTCGGCCAGGACGACCGCCTCCCGCACCCCGGGCACCGCCAGCAGAGCGGCCTCCACCTCGCCGGGCTCGATGCGGAAGCCGCGCAGCTTGAGCTGGTCGTCGCTGCGGCCGACGTACTGGGCGTTGCCGTCCGGCAGCCAGCGCGCCAGATCGCCGGTGCGGTAGAGGCGTTCTCCTGGCACGAACGGGTCCGGCACGAAACGCTCGTCGGTGAGGTCGGGTCGGTGCAGGTACCCGCGCGCCAGGCTTGCGCCTCCCGCGTACACCTCGCCGGGAATTCCCACGGGCACCGGGCGCATGCGGTCGTCCAGCAGGTACAGGCGCGTGCCGCGCAACGGCCGCCCGATGGGGCACGACCGCGAGCGGGCCTGCGGATCGGTGTACGCGGTGGTGTAGAGCGTGGCTTCGGTCGGTCCGTAGCCGTAGCAGATCCGAAGGCCCGGCAGTGCCTCGCGCATGCGGTGCAGCGCGGCTTCCGGCAGGGACTCCACGCCGGTGAGGAGCTGGCGCAGGCTCAGCCCGGCCAGCCGCCGGGACGGGTCCTCGTCGATCCACATGACGTAGGAGGGGGGCAGGAAGGCCTGGGTCACCCGCCGCTCCCGCAGCCAGTCCATGAGGGCCCCGGGGTCGCCGCGAAGCTCGTCGGGGACGAGGTGGAGCACCGCGCCCGTCGTCAGCGGCATGAGGAGTTCGTGCACCGAGGCGTCGAAGCCGATGCTCGACCAGGCCGAGGCGGCCTCGCCCGCGGCGTCGCCCATGAGTTCGCGCCAGTGGTCGAGGAGATTGACGACGCTGCCGTGGGTCACCGCCACCCCCTTGGGGCGGCCGGTCGACCCGGAGGTGTAGATGACGTAGGCCAACCGGGCAGGGTCCGGGTCGATCCGCGGCGCGGTCTCCCGTGTGCCCTCCGCCTCGACGGCGGTCAGGTCCTGCCAGCGTCCGCCGTCGGCCGCCGGGGCCGCGTGGTCGGTCAGCACGAGCGCCGGCTCGGCATCGGCCACCATGGCCGCGAGCCGTTCGGTGGGCTGCCCGGGATCGAGGGGGAGGTAGGCGGCCCCGGCCTTGAGGATTCCGAGGACCCCGACGACCAGTTCGAGCGTGCGCCCGGCGTGCAGGCCCACCACCTGGCCGGGGCGGACACCGCGGGCGGTCAGCGCGCTCGCCAACCGGTCGGCTCGCAGGTCCAGCGCCGCGTAGGTCACTTCCGCGTCCCCGGCGACCACGGCCGGCTGTTCGGGCCGGGTACGCACCTGTTCCGCGAAACGCTCCAGCAGGGCGGCGGACGCCGGTGTCACCGGGTCGCCTCCCCAGCTGAAGGTCGACAGGATCTCTCGCTGCTCGTCCTCGTCCAGCAGGGTGAGGTCGCCGAGGTCCGCCGTGGGCCGCTCGGTCATCAGCCGGAACACCCGCAGGAGTTGGCGTGCGAACCGCTCGACGGTCGTCTGGTCGAAGAGGGCGGTGGCGTACTCGATCCCGCCGACCAGGCGCCGGCCCTCGTCGGCGACGACCGCCACCAGGTCGAATTTCGCGGCGACGTGTGAGTCGTCCTCGCGCAGCTCGACTCTCACGCCGGGGAATTCGAGGTCCTGCCGCATGGAGGGCACCCACGCGACCATCGTCTGGAACAGGGCCGTGTAGGCCGGACTGCGCGGCGGGTTGACCAGCTCCACGACCCGTTCGAAAGGCAGGTCCACATGGCGAAGGTCTTCACGCAGCCGCTGGTTCACGCGCTTCAGCGCCTCCCCGACGGTCGGTGAGCCGGACAGGTCCGCGCGCACGGCAAGGGTATTGGCCAAGAAGCCGATGAGGCCTCCGACGTCGCCCTGCCTGCGGTTGGCCGTCGGGGTGCCGACAACGATGTCTTCCTGCCCGGAGAGCAGGGACAGCAGCACCGACCAGCCGGTCAGGACCGTCGCGTACAAGGAGACCCCGTGGTGCTTCGCCAGGGCTCGCAGCGCCTGGGTGAGGTCCTCGTCGACGACCAGGGCCGCCCTGCCGCCGCGGAAATCCTGCTCCGGCGGACGGGTCCGGTCAGTGGGCAGGGGAAGCACGGCCGGGACCCCGCTCAGCGCACCGGTCCAGTACTCGGCGTACGCGGCGGACTCCTCTCCCGCCATCCAGTCCCACTGCCAGCGGGTGTAGTCGCTGTACTGCCACCGCAGTTCCGGCAGCGACACTTCCTGTCCCGCGTGCAGCGCGGCGTACATCGTGCTCAGCTCCCGCAGCAGCAGGGACTGGGACCAGCCGTCGAAGATGAGGTGGTGTGCTGTAAGGAGAAGGACGTGGTGGTCCTCACCGAGCACGACCAGGCGACCGCGCGCCATGGCTTCCTCGCCGAGGCGGAAGGGAGTGCTGCCCACCGCCCGCTGCGCCTGTGCGAGGCGCTCGCCCGCGTCCGGCAGCCCTCTCAGATCCTCGACGGTGACGGGGAAGCCCGTCTCCGGGGGATCGACGACCTGAAGTGCCGAGCCCTCGGCCGGCACCAGCCGGGTGCGGAGCGCTTCGTGCCGGGCGGCGAGCAGGTGCAGCGCCTGGACGAGCAGGTTCGCGTCCAGCGGCCCCTTGAGGTCGAAGTTCATGAGCCCGTGGTACGCGGCGCTGGCCTCCCCACCCATCCGCGCGAGGACCCACAACCGCTCCTGTGCCAAGGACAGGGGGGCGGGGTCGGACGAGGGGACGCCGACGGGGCCTGATGCCGATGAGGCCGACCGGGTGGACGGGAGGGTTCGGGGGGTGGCGATGCGAGGCACAAGGTCTCCTTCATGAGCGAGGAAGACGGCGAAACAGGCGTGGGACGCGGCGCAGGGAGGGCCTGTGTCCGGTCGGCCGCACCGGCGACCGGGAGCATGGCGAGGGCGACAGCTGAAGGAGTGGTGGCTGCGTCGGGCCTCGGCGTGCCGGGCAGGATTCCGAGGCGCCCGTCCGGCGGCGGGCTTTCGTCGTAACTCAGGAATTTTATCGGCGTATTACCCGCACATGACGTCGGGGGTATCGGTCGAAGCAGCTGGACCAGCAATAGATATGGCTAATCACCAATTAATGGTTCGTCACGCAAAAGTACATCCCAGGCTGCTTTAAAGGTCAACAGTGACGCAGGTCACACAAGTTCCTGGCGTCGAAATGTTTGGATCCGTCATGTCTCGAAAAAGGGTATGGCGGCAATTCTGTCAAATATCACCACCCTTCCGTCATGGGGAACTGGGTGGGAGAAGTCCGATGCACGCCGAAAAGGCGTACGGTCCGGCGATGTCGAATCTCCCGCCCTTGGCGCGGGTTGTCGAAACCTGCACGCCATCCAGCCCGTCTGTACGCGGTGGGCTGCACCGTTTCGCCGAAGTGAAGCCTTGACGGGGCGTAGATCTTCATTACGCTGAAGCGGCTTGAGATTCACGGAGGCGCTAATGAGGGAGACCCGAGCCGGTGCGGTCGCGGATGCGGCAGCATCTCACGCGTCCCCTGCGGTGGACGTGTCGGCGCGTGTCGTGTTCATGCGATTGCGCCTCGTAGGGACTGGACATCACTACCTGGGGGAGAAGGTCGGTCGTCGCCGGCGGGGTCGGAAGAGGGGTGGCTGACGCGGCGTTAATCGGGCAGGTCCGGCGGGCGCATGCCCTCGATATGCCGGCGGGTCGGCTGTTCGGCATCACCCCACGTGACCGTCGGATTACGGCTGCCGGGCAGAACAAATGACGCCGTCCGTAAAAGCGCTAGTCTCGGGGAGAGGAAAAATTTTCATCTCCGACTGAATGCATATCGGTCCGGACGGGTTCGCCGCGAAGGGGGCCGGCCGACTCCGCGGCGATTTCTCCCGACTGTCCTGTACGGGCCCAGAAAGCGGGCTTGGGAAGGTGAACCCGGAGCCGAGGAATCCGGCCGTCCGGGCGCACCCCGGCCCGGGTGTCGCCGCTTCTTCACACACCACACGCCGCACACCACACACGGTTTACGGACCCCCGGTCGATCCGGGCAACCCAGTAGGGGCCAAGGCATGAGTGTCCGCCGAGACCGAAAGGTCACACCCCAGTTCCTGAGGACAGCGGAAAGGACGTTACTTTGATGAGCAGCGACACTTTGACGAGCACCGACGGCCTGCCCTTGGACGGTGTGACCGTCCTCGACTTCACCCAGGTCTTCATGGGTCCCAGCTGCACCCAGCTGCTGGGTGATTACGGCGCCGACGTGATCAAGATCGAGCGCCCCGGAACCGGCGACCTCTCCCGGACGTCCTTCCCGGACCGGGACGGGCTGGACGGGCCGATCTTCCTCGCCATCAACCGGAACAAGCGCAGCGTCTGCGTCGACGTCCGCGCGCCCGAAGGCAAGGAAGTGATCCTGAGTCTGGTCCGCACGGCAGACGTGGTGGTGAGCAACTTCCGCGGTGGTGTGATGGAACGGCTCGGTTTCGGCTACGAGGACCTGCGCACGATCAACCCTCGTCTCATCTGGGCCTCCGGCACCGGTTTCGGAAGCGCCGGCCCGTACAGCCACAAGGGCGGCCAGGATGTGATCAGCCAGGCCTACTCCGGGGTGATGTGGCGCCGCGAATCACCGGACCTGCCGCTGTCCGTCTACCCCACACCACTGGGCGACTACACCACCGGCATGCATCTGCTGCAGGGCATATTGCTCGCGCTGTTCACCCGGACCAGGACCGGGGAGGGCCAGAAGGTCGAAGTCAGCATGTACGACTCGATGCTGCACATGCAGATGCAGGAGGCCTGCGCGCAGCTCAACCGCGGCTACGAGGTCAACTGGGCCAGCATGCCGCTCAGCGGTGTCTTCCCGACCATGGACGGCGCAGTCTGCATGGTCGGAGCGTTCAAGGAGAACCCGCTACGCGCGGTCTGTGCAGCCCTGGAGATGGACGAGGACCTCTCGCTGCGCGAGGAGTACTCCACCATGGAGGCGCAGTTCCAACGACGCCCGCAGCTCCAGGCGATCTTCCGGCAGCGGTACGCCGGCAATGTCACGGATCACTGGATCCGACGGCTGGAGGAGCAGGACATCCTCTGCGCCCCGGTGCGCACTCTGGAAGAGGCTCTCGCGGACGAGCAGACCGCGGTCAACGGCATGATCGTCGATATGAACCACCCGGTGGCCGGCAAGGTCAGGGCGGTCGCCGCCCCCATCCTCCTCTCCGGCGCCCGCATGGCCGTCCGCCACAGCCCGCCGCAGCTCGGCGAGCACAGTTCCGAGGTCCTCAGGGAACACGGCTTCGACGACGCCCGGATCGCCGCGCTGGTGGAGAGCGGTGTCCTGCGGTGACCGCAGCGCCCTCCGCGGACGAAGTGCGCCTGGAGATCGACCAGCACGTCGCCCGTGTGACCATCGACCGACCCCGGGTGCTCAACGCCGTCGGTGCCAAGACGCTTCAGCACCTCAACGAGGCCTGGGAGCGCATCGAGTCGGACCCCGAGGTCCGTGTCGTCGTCGTCACCGGTGAAGGCGACCGAGCCTTCTGCACCGGCGCCGACATGTCCGGCGAGGAGACCGCCAGGACCGGCTTGGAGTACTGGGCCGCCCTCGACCCCAACGGTTTCGGCGGCCTGTCCCTGCGCACCACCCTCGACGTCCCGGTCATCGCCCGGGTGAACGGGTACGCCCTCGGCGGTGGCATGGAGATGGTCCTGGGCTGCGACATCGTGGTCGCAGCCGATCACGCCCAGTTCGGGCTCACCGAGCCCCGCGTCGGACGCGTCCCACTCGACGGAGGAGTCACCCAGCTTGTCCGCCGGCTGCCGCATACCCAGGCGATGAGCCTGCTGCTCACCGGGCGGCGGGCGAGCGCGGCCGAGCTCGCCGGGATGGGACTGGTCAACGAGGTGGTTCCGGCCGAGCAGTTGGACGAGGCGGTCGGCCGCTGGGTCGCCGATGTTCTCGCGTGCGCTCCCACCTCGACGCGCGCCATCAAACAGATGGTGCAGCGCACCGCGCACCTGACCAGTCAGGAGGCACGGGCGACCCGTCTGCCGGCGCTGATGGCAGCCCTGGACAGCGAGGACAGCCGCGAGGGCGTCCGAGCCTTCAGAGAAAAACGCCCACCGAACTGGCCCGGCCACTGAACCGCCGGCGATCAGTGGCAGATCACTGTGGGGGATGACAGCTGACAGCTTTGGCCGGACGCTCGGCCCAAAGCCTGGTGGGAGCGCTTCGGTGGTCTGGTTGGTCGGCCGGCTGAGGGGGGCGTCTTGGAGGCGGCGTGGGTGAAGCTCGCTTGGGAGATGCAAGCAAAGATGGGTAGGGGCAAGAGCCGAATATCGTGCCCCCGAGTGGTGTCTCCCGGATCCATGGGCTGTAAGTAGGCGGTGCCTGCCATTCTCTACGAGGATCAGCTGATTTGCTTGCATTACCTTGCCATGTCGCAACCGCAGAAGCTCAAGGGAACGCGCAAGAAGTGACGAAAAAATGATCGTGCTTGGCGCCACACATGCAGGTGAGATCTACGCCCGCACTGAACAGGAGGTGAGTTCACTCATCGATCACATCATGGGTGGGCTCATCCAAGAAGGGCGAACTCCGGACGGCTTTGAGATCATTCCCGAAAGGGCTGTGATCAGTATCGTCCAGGGGAAGTATCCGGAGGAGACCATTGAGGGATGGCCAAACAACTATCTGTATGTTTCGGTGAACACTCGAAACGAGTACGGGGCGTTGAAGTGGTGGACAAGCGACATTCCCGACGGGTCGCCTGGAGGTGACGTCGCCCGATCCGTATGGACCTCGGGAGTCTCAAATCCTCCGCCCTTTGATCCGAGACTAATTTCGGATCCGGGGACACCCAGCTACTACCCGCGAGAGGCGGCCATCCCGGTGAACCTCGTTCGCGAAGCCGTTGAGGAGTTTTGTCGATCTCGAACGGGCGCGCGCCCGGAATGTTTGCCATGGCAGCGACTTGAGCAGTCGGTGTAAAAAGGCCGTACTGTGTTGTAACCGCGGTGTATGGGGGTGCGGCACGCCACCTGACTCGAACTTACGTGACGGCCCGTCGGCTTCTTAGGTGGGCCGTTTTAATCGTGTCCGTTACAGAATGTTCCAGGATCCGAAACTCCAGTTCTGCTAAACGGAAAGAGGGGGGAATCTGCGATCATCGCTGTCCGCTTTCGGGGTGAGATGTCATTTTTGCGTAGCGTACAGGACGTTTCGGACTCCCTTGACGATGTCTTCCGGGCCTCGCGAGGGGCCGATGTGGACGCAAAGGCTTCGTGGCTTGCGATGGCTAATGAGGAAGACCATTTCCCGGCACGCATGCTAGAAATCAGCGTCAATCTGAAGAACCGACTGGCCGGTGCTGTCTGGTTCGCCGGATGGGAGAACGGCCAGTGCGTATCGAATGGGTTCCGGGTGAGCTGGACGCAGCCGGTCTTCCTGACAGGTTTTCGTAGCTTCCTGCGCACACTTGACGACAGAGGCAAGAATCGACGGTCAGGAAACCGCGTCCGGCATCGGCCCATCGCCTCGGAGCTCAACCTCGCATGCCGTCCGGGGCGGAGTAGCGGGACAGTGCTTAACAAGCTGGTGCACGACAAAAGCTGAGGCGTCGAGAAGCTCGGTGTGGCCCATGTTCACGTCTGCCGTGTTGAGTGCAGTTCTGCGGTCTGCTGGTGGGATAGCTGCAGCGGTCACCTGACAGAAATGCATCGCCCGACCCGCATTGCCGAGATACCCCTGCGAGTCTTAATCGCAGGGGTATCTCATATTATCTAGTCGCTGGGCCGTAGGTCCTGGCATGATGTTGTCCATGTCCATGTCCACGTACCGAAAGGTCGATGCCGCGTAAGCGGCCCGGTGCGCTGCGCGCTGAACAGTCTCT
The DNA here is from genome assembly GCF_018070025.1 of Streptomyces liliiviolaceus. NCBI lineage: Bacteria > Bacillati > Actinomycetota > Actinomycetes > Kitasatosporales > Streptomycetaceae > Streptomyces > Streptomyces liliiviolaceus. The sequence continues at coordinate 126,096 of NZ_JAGPYQ010000002.1, read as the reverse complement.
CCGTGTCGCGTGGGGCTTGCCTCCAGAGCGGATCCACGGGCTCTCTGCCCGAACCAGCGTCGCCATAGATCGAGTAGAGCGGCTCTCGGGCGACTACTACGTGTATCCCGGTGCCACGGACCGTGCGCTGCGGCAGTATCGGGCGTTTCTGCAGCCCCCCGGACGACGGCCCCTGTATCCACAGGATGTCGAGTGTTCGTGCCGCGGTTGCTCCTTCGACGACGTGCGGCACGCTCGCGACGTGCTTGAGGAGGTCTTGCGGCAGTTGCCTCCCCGTCCCCGCGCCCAGCTGCAACGCCAGGTGCGCGCCTTGGACGCCAAGTACGTCGAGCGGACGCTGCCCGACCCGTTCGCCGCTGATCGACAGTGGCGTTCTGACCTCTGGTGGCGGCGCCGTCTGGCCGGCTGACGAGAAGCTGGATGAGATTCCCGGCCCAAGCCGCGGTGAAAGGATCAATCCGTGGCTGGTGTGATCACGGCGTCAGAGCCGTCCTGGATAGGGCCGTTCGCCGGGCTGAGCCCGCGCTGCTTCGGCAAGCTGGTGACCGCCCTGCGCCGCGAAGGAGCGGACACGGTCCGCCGAGGCCGACCGTGGGGCCTGCCCCTGAAGGGCCGCGTCCTGCTGGTCGCGGCGTACTGGCGGACGAACTTGACGCTGCGCCAGCTCGCGCCGCTGTTCGGAATCTCGAAGTCTGCGGCCGACCGCATCATCAACCGCCTCGCACCCCTGCTCGCCCTGCGGCCATGCCAACGATTCCGCAAGGACACCGTGCTCATCGTGGACGGCACCTTGGTCCCCACACGTGACCACGCGGTGGCCGCACAGTCGAAAAACCACCGGTACTCCACCAACCACCAGATCGTCATCGACGCCGACACGCGACTGGTCGTCGCAGTTGGCCAGCCCCTGCCCGGCAACCGCAACGACTGCACGGCATGGGAGTTGTCCAGAGCGAAGGCAGCCGTCGGCAACACCACGGTGATCGCTGACGGCGGCTACCGCGGCACCGGCCTGGTGATCCCACACCGCCACGAACCCGGCCAGGCCGAACTCCCGGCCTGGAAAGAGGAGCACAACCACTCACACCGCAAGTTCCGTACCCGCGTCGAGCACACACCTTCGCCCGCATGAAGAGCTGGAAGATCCTCCGCGACTGCCGATTGAAGGGCGACGGCGTTCATCACGCCATGCTCGGCATCGCCCGCCTGCACAACCTCACCCTCGCCGGATGAAGCAGCGGCCCGCACCGCACGGGACCGCATCCCCGACTCACTGCTGATCATTGCGGGACAGCGCTTACGAGCTCGTGCACGGTAGGCCGTGGCTCGGTGCCCGGGTGGCTCGTTGAGCTCTGCATGATGGGGGCTGGGGCGCGCGAGTTGATCGTGGCGGAGTACCGGATCACCGGGCTGTCGCCGGTTGTGATCGCTGAACTCATCGCCGGCATAGCGCCGTTGTGGCACGAGCGGCATCAGGCTCGCCTGACGGCGCGGCAGCGGCAACGAGCGGTAGGAACTGGGGCGAAGTACGAGTTCGTCTTCGTCGACCGGCTGCTGGCCACGCTGGTGAGTCTGCGCCATGGAACCACGCATGACGTGCTGGCCTGCTGGTTCGGCGTGGACCGATCCACCATCACCCGCTCCATCGGCGAGGTGCGTCCCCTGCTCGCGCAGCGGGGATGCGCCATCGCCCCGGACGTCCGGCTGCGTACTCTCGCCGAGGTCATCGAGTACTGGGCGCGGTGGTCGGACCGGCATCATCGACGACACGGAGATCCGCGTGCGACGCCCGGCTGCCGGCCGCAAGGACCGCGACAAGTTCGTCTCCGGAAAGACCAAGCAGAACGCCGTGAAGTCCATGGTCCTGACGGACGCCGAGGGGCGCATGCTGTTCTGTAGTCCGGTTCGGCCAGGCAGTTGTGCTGACATCACCCAGGCCCGGGAGCTGGGCCTGGGCCAGCTCCCGGGCCGACGGACCATTCATGGAGATCCTCGCGGATGCCGGCAACCAGGGCATGGGAGCGCAGGCCGGCGGCCGGGTGGTGACACCGCCGCATCGCAAGTGAAAGAAGAACGCTCCTGTCTGGTACGAGGAGCGGCACGAGCAGCAGCGCACGGCGCACTCCTGACGGCGCATCCGTGTCGAGCACGGCATCGCGCACCTCAAGAACTGGAGGGCTCTGACCCGCCATCTTGGCCGACGCGAGCACATGAGTGACATCGTCCAAGCCGTCGCCGGACTCCTCTCACATCAGCAGACCGCCGCCCTCGACTGTGGCCTTCGAGTCTGAACACCGACCACGCCACACGTCTCGACTTGCCACGGCCTACCGTGCACGAGCTCGTTAGCCAGGGCAACGAGCGGGAGTTCCAGGGGGATATTCTCCTGCAAACCGGGCCGACCCCGCACCTGCGGGGATCCACCGGAGATGCCGGAACGCAAGGTCGAGGTTCTTCGACCCCACGCCCGCGCGGATCCTCTACTCACCGTCCCAACCAAGGGACAGGTGGTGGCGATCGGCCTGCCGCTATCCGGTAGCCGCAACGACTGCCGGGCCTTATTGGTGGTGTCGGCCGTCAGCCGCCTCGGAGTGCCCACTTGTCGAGGCCGCCGTACACGTGGGCTTCAAGGCATTGTGGAGCGTCCATACCGACGGCCTCGCCTCGGTAGAGGGCGATGAGCGAGTCCCTGCCTCGCCACCATGTGTCCGTTACGCCCTGTACTTCGGGCACCGGCTCGAAGTCGGCGAGGTCCAGTGACTCGACGGCCTTCCCTTTGACTTTTGTCACGGTCGTGGCCCAGCGGCCGGCGTGGGCGGCGAGCGCCAAGGACTCCACCCATCCGTCGGTGCTGGCGTGCAGCGGTGTCCAGCGGTGGGCATTGATCCCGAATGCGCCGTCTGAGCCGATCATGAATCCGTAGGCCATGGAGACTCGGCAGCTTCCTGCCGGAAACAGCCAGCCCTCAGCCGCCGAGCCTTCGGGGCAGTCGGCGCCCAGGATGCGGGGACCGCCCTCGTAGAACGGGGCAGGCGGCAGCGCAAGACCGCCCCAGCGGTCCTGGAAGGTTGCGGCCCGGTCGATCTCCACGGTCGGGACCCCGTACTTGATCCATCTCTCTCGGTGCTGCCCGAAGCCCTGTCCGGGAACGCGAACGCCATCCACTTCGACGAACCTTCTGGCCCGCGCGGTCAGGCCGACGGGCGCGACCGGGATAGGCGATAGGGGAGTGGCGGCCGTCATAGAGCCGGAGTCTAGTGGCGGGGGCCGGTCGCGATTTCGGTGTCAGTCGTCGTGGCCAGGTGTCATCTGTCGCGCCGGTTGCACCGCAGGAGGGCCGGCGTTCCAGGGTCGTGCCGTCAGCGCCAGCCGAGTTCCGGAGCGACGTGGGTCAAGATGCTTTCGATGACATGGGCGTTGTACTCGACGCCCAACTGGTTGGGCACGGTGAGCAGCAGGGTGTCGGCGGCGGCGATGGCCTCGTCCTCGGCGAGTTGTTTGATGAGGACGTCGGGTTCGGCGGCGTAGGACCGGCCGAAGATGCTGCGTGTCTGGGCGTCGATGTAGCCGATCTGGTCCTTGGAGTTTCCTTCCCGGCCGAAGTAGGCGCGGTCGCGGTCGTCGGTGAGGGCGAAGATGCTGCGGCTGACCGAGACCCTCGGCTCACGGGTGTGGCCCTCGGCCCGCCATGCCTGGCGGTATGCCTCGATCTGCTTGCGCTGCTGGACGTGCAGGGGCTCGCCGCTCTCGTCGTCCTTGAGTGTGGAGCTCTGCAGGTTCATCCCGAGTCCGGCTGCCCAGACCGCGGTGGCGTTCGAGCCGGATCCCCACCAGATACGCTCGCGCAGTCCCTCGGAGTGCGGTTCGACGCGCAGCAGTCCCGGCGGGTTGGCGAACATCGGTCTGGGTTCGGGCTGTGCGAAGCCCTCGCCTGTGAGGACGTCGAGCAGTCGCTCGGTGTGCTCGCGTGCCATGTCGGCGTCGGTCCCGCCGGGCGCGGGCGTGTGGCCGAAGTGCCGCCAGCCGTCGATCACCTGCTCCGGGGACCCGCGGCTGAGGCCGAGCTGGAGTCGGCCGCCGGAGATCAGGTCGGCCGCGCCCGCGTCCTCGGCCATGTACAGCGGGTTCTCGTAGCGCATGTCGATCACACCGGTGCCGATCTCGATGCGGCTGGTGCGCGCGCCGATGGCCGCGAGCAGCGGGAACGGTGAGGCGTGCTGCCGGGCGAAGTGGTGTACGCGGAAGTAGGCGCCGTCGGCGCCCAGTTCCTCCGCGGCGACCGCGAGGTCGATCGCCTGGAGCAGGGAGTCCGCCGCTGAGCGCGTCTGCGAATGCGGCGATGGCGTCCAGTGTCCGAAGGACAGGAACCCGATCTTTTTCATGCCACATTCAACAATCAGCGACCGGTTTCATTCCTCGGAACCCAGGTGGAGGCGTCTAGCGGGGCCGTGCCAGCCGTTGTCGCAGCCGCCGGGAGTCAGCCGGACGGTGTCGCCGACATGTTCGGCCGCCGAGGACGGGTCGTGGCCGAAGTAGCAGCAGCCGGTGCCGTCTGGCACCTCCCGCCGGTCACGGGCGCCGAGCAGACCTTCTCCGGCACGGGCGGCTGTCTCGGCCGCCGGCCCTGGAGAGACGTACTGCACCTTGCATGTCTCTCCAACAGCCGGGAAACACCGAGGATTCAAGGGCGCCACCGTCTGTGCGGTCACCAGTCGGTGTGAGCTGCCCAGTATGGAGGGCGCGTGCAGCGAGGTGACGGTCTCGATGGGGGAGCGGATCGGGGCGTATCTTCAGGGCGTATGGGAGAAAGAGGTAGTGGGTGCGGGATTGTGGACACCGACTTTTCCCACGCCGCTCCCGGATGATCTGGTTACGCCCGCTCCGCCGCTGTTCAGCGGCCTTCCCATCTTGGAGTACGAGTGATCGTCTGGATCAACGGTGCGTTCGGTGCGGGGAAGACCACCACCGCACGGGAACTGATCGACCTGATCCCGAACAGCACACTCTTCGACCCCGAGCTGATCGGCACAGGGCTGGCACAACTGCTGCCCGCCAAGCGCCTCGCCGAGGTCGGCGACTTCCAGGATCTGCCGATCTGGCGGCGGCTCGTGGTCGACACGGCGGCCGCCATGCTCTCGGAACTCGGGGGCGTGCTCGTGGTCCCCATGACACTGCTCCGCCAGGACTATCGCGACGAGATCTTCGGCGGCCTCGCGTCCCGCAGGATCGCCGTACGCCATGTGCTTCTCGCCCCGGCGGAAACGATCCTGCGCGAACGAATAGCCGGCCGGGAGGTCCCGCCGGACCTCCCCGACGGGGAGATACGGGTGCGCCAGTGGTCGTACGACCAGATCGAGCCCTACCGCGCCGCCCTGGCCGGCTGGCTCACCGCGGACGCCCACTCCGTCGACAACGGCACCCTCACCCCGCACGAGTCCGCCGTGTGCGTCGCCGAGGCCGTGAACAGCGGATCCGTGCCGGTCTGCGACATCGTGCAGACCCCCGAACCCACCTCGGAGACCGTCGCGGCGGGAGTGCTCCTCTTCGACGAACTGGACCGGGTGCTGCTCGTCGACCCGACGTACAAGGCCGGCTGGGAGTTCCCCGGCGGCGTCGTGGAATCCGGCGAGGCACCCGCGCGCGCGGGCATCCGCGAGGTCGCCGAGGAGACCGGCATCCGGCTCGCCGACGTCCCCCGCCTGCTGGTCGTCGACTGGGAACCCCCGGCGCCCCCCGGTTACGGCGGCCTGCGCCTCCTCTACGACGGCGGCAGGCTGGACGGCGGAAAGGCCCGGCAACTGGTGCTGCCGGGCCCCGAACTGCGCGACTGGCGCTTCGTCACCGAGGAGGAGGCCGCCACACTCCTGCCCCCCGTCCGCTACGAGCGCCTGCGCTGGGCACTGCGGGCGAGGGAGCGGGGGGCCGCCATGTACCTGGAGGCGGGGGTACCCCAGGGGTAGGGGAGGGGTCTTCAGCCCGTCCGGCGTTCGAGGACGAGGCCGTTCAGGCCGAGGGGGGCCTGGGGGCGCAGCCCCCAGATCCCCGGGGCGCGCCCCACCCACGGAGCGTGCCCCGGCTTCACCCCGCCGCGTAGTTCCGGAGGAACAGCGCCTCGGCCACAGCGAGCCGCTCCAGTTCGTCGGGCGACACGCTCTCGTTCACGGCGTGGATCTGCGCCTCCGGCTCGCTGAGCCCGATCAGCAGGATCTCCGCCTGCGGGTACAGCGACGCGAGAGTGTTGCACAGCGGAATGGACCCGCCCTGCCCCGCGTACTGCATCTCCGCTCCGTCGTACGCGACACTCATCGCCTCAGCCATCGCCGCGTACGCCGGGCTCGTGGTGTCGGCGCGGAACGGCTGGCCCTGCCCGATCTGCTCGGTGCTCACCCGCGCTCCCCACGGCGTGTGCGTCTCCAGGTGGGCCTGGAGCAGCTTGGTCGCCTCGGCGGCGTCCACGCCCGCCGGTACCCGCAGGCTGACCAGCGCGCGGGCGCCGGCCTGCACGGACGGGGTGGCGCCGACCACCGGCGGGGCGTCGATGCCGAGCACGGTCACGGCGGGCCGCGCCCAGATACGGTCGGCGACCGTGCCGGAGCCGATCAGCTCCACACCGTCGAGCACCTTGGCGTCCTTGCGGAACTGCTCCTCGTCGTACTGCAGGCCCTCCCACGACGAGGCGCCCGCGAGCCCGTCGACCGTGGTCGAACCGTCCTCCGCGCGCAGCGAGTCGAGTGCGCGGATCAACGCGCTCAGCGCGTCGGGGGCCGCGCCGCCGAACTGGCCGGAGTGCAGATTGCCTTCGAGGGTGTCGACCTGGACGCGGACGAGCGTCATACCGCGCAGCGCGGTGGTGACCGTCGGCACGCCGACCCGGAAGTTCCCGGAATCGCCGATGACGATCGCGTCGGCCGTCAGCAGCTCGGGGTGTTCCTCGGCGTACCGCTCCAGACCGCCCGTGCCCTGCTCCTCCGAGCCCTCGGCGATGACCTTGACGCCGACCGGGACGCCGCCGTTCGCCTTCAGCGCGCGCAGCGCCAGCAGGTGCATGATCAGGCCGCCCTTGCAGTCGGCGGCCCCGCGCCCGTACCAGCGGCCGTCCCGCTCGGTCAGCTCGAAGGGCGGCGTCCGCCAGCCGGCCTCGTCGAGGGGCGGCTGCACGTCGTAGTGCGCGTACAGCAGGACGGTCTTCGAGCCCTCGGGGCCCGGCAGGTAGCCGTACACCGACTGGGTGCCGTCAGGGGTGTCGAGCAGGGCGACGTCCTGGAAACCCTCGGCGCGCAGCGCGTCGGCCACCCAGTTCGCGGCGCCCTCGCTCTCGCTGCGCGGGAACTGGTCGAAGTCCGCCACCGATTTGAAGGCCACCAGCTCGGTCAGCTCCGTCTTCGCCCTGGGCATCAGGGAGACGACGGTCTCGGCGACCGGATTCGACGACATGGGCACGCTCCTCGTGGGTGCGACGTTGTACGAGTGGGTACGGCTGCGAGTGCGCGCGCGAACGGGTGTGCGCGCTGCATACGCTGCCGATCCTCCCACAGCGGTCTTCGCCGGACGCCGCCGTAGGATGCGTGGAGTAGGTGCGGCAGGCGGCTGGATCGGAGCAGCAGACCATCGTGAGCAGCGAGAACTCTTCGGACGACGGACAGGACGACGGGCAGCAGGTGTGGGACGTCGTCGTGGTCGGGGCGGGACCGGCGGGCGCCTCGGCCGCCTATGCGGCGGCGGTCGCGGGGCGCCGCGTCCTGTTGCTGGAGAAAGCGGAGTTGCCCCGCTACAAGACGTGCGGCGGCGGCATCATCGGACCCAGCCGTGACGCGCTGCCGCCCGGTTTCGAACTGCCCTTCCGGGACCGGGTCCACGCGGTCACGTTCTCGCTGGAGGGCAAGTTCGCGCGGACGCGGCGCTCCAAGCAGATGCTCTTCGGGCTCATCAACCGGCCGGAGTTCGACCAGCAGCTCGTCGAGCACGCCCAGAAGGCGGGCGCCGAACTGCGTACGGGGGCCACGGTCTCGCGGGTCGAACAGCACGGCTCGGCGGTCCCCGACCGGCGCTCGGTCGCCGTCGTCCTCCAGGACGGCGAGACGCTGCTGGCGCGGGCCGTGGTCGGCGCGGACGGCAGCGCCAGCCGGATAGGAGCCCACGTCGGGGTCAAGCTCGACCAGGTCGACCTCGGCCTGGAGGCGGAGATCCCGGTGCCGGAGACGGTCGCGGAGGACTGGAAGGGCCGGGTCCTCATCGACTGGGGCCCCCTGCCCGGCAGTTACGGGTGGGTGTTCCCCAAGGGCGACACCCTCACCGTCGGAGTGATCTCGGCCCGGGGCGAGGGCGCCGCCACCAAGCGGTATCTGGAGGACTTCATCGCCCGGCTCGGCCTCGCGGGCTTCGAGCCCAGCATCTCCTCCGGGCACCTGACCCGCTGCCGCGCCGACGACTCCCCGCTGTCGCGGGGCCGGGTGCTGGTGTGCGGGGACGCGGCCGGTCTGCTGGAGCCGTGGACCCGCGAGGGCATCTCCTTCGCGCTGCGCTCAGGGCGGCTCGCGGGGGAGTGGGCGGTGCGCATCGCCGAGGCCCACGACGCCGTGGACACGCGACGGCAGGCGCTGAACTACGCCTTCGCGATCAAGGCGGGGCTGGGCGTGGAGATGAGCATCGGCAGGCGCATGCTCCAGATCTTCGAGCGCCGGCCCGGGGTGTTCCACGCCGCGCTCACCGGCTTCCGGCCCGCGTGGAAGGCGTTCGCGGGGATCACCCGCGGCTCCACCTCGCTGGGCGACATGGTCCGCTCGCACCCGATGGCGGAGCGGGCCCTGAGCAGGATCGATCGCTGATCGCTGATCGCTGACCGCTGACCGCCGAAGGCCGACTGCTGGCTGCCGGCCGCTGAGGGCTGCGGGCCGACCGCCGAGAGCTGCCCGCTGAGGGCCGGCCGCCGATCGTCGGCGGTCGGCCCGAGCGCGTACTCCGCAGGGAGTACGTGTGATCACCACGCCCGGCGGACGCCCCCGGCGGGCCGTGACGTCTAGCGTGGCCGGCATGGAAGAGCAGCGCACACGCCGGTGCGACGGACCCCCCTGGGCCAGGGGCGGTCCACCAGGAGGCCGGTGGCACGGGCCCCCGTGGTGGAACCACCGCGGGGAGGAGGACGAGAGCGGCGGTCACCGTCCCCGCTGGCCGTGGCGTTCCACGCTGCTCCTCGCAGCGTTCGTCATGGTCGGCAGTAAGTTCGCCGCCGAGGCGCAGCCCGAGCGGGAGCAGCTCGACGCCCTCGCGCGGGCCCTGCTCCTCGGCGGCGCTCTCCTGCTCCTGTGGCGGCAGCGGTACCCGGCGCTGGTCATGTGCGGCACCGCGACCACGGCCCTCGTCTACTTCAGCGCGGGATACCCGTACGGGCCGGTCTTCCTCACGGTCGCGCTCGCCTGCTTCAGCGCGGTCCTCGCCGGGCACCGCCGGCTCGCCTGGAGTGCGCTCGGCACCCTGTGGACGGTGCATCTCCTGGTCGGGCACTGGCTCTACCGATGGCTGCCGCCGGAGGGCGACCCGGCCTCCTCGTGGGGCGAGGAGATCGCCATCGCCGCCTGGATCGTGGCGATCCTCGCGGTCTCCGAGCTGGCCCGTGCCCGCCGGGAGCAGTGGGACCGCGACCGGGCGGAACGCCGTCAGGCGGCCAGGCGGCGCGCCGACGAGGAACGGCTGCGCATCGCCCGCGAACTGCACGACGTCCTGGCGCACAGCATCTCGGTCATCAACGTCCAGGCCGGAGTGGGCCTCGCGTTGCTCGACTCCGACCCGGAACAGGCCCGTACCGCGCTCACCACCATCAAGGCCGCGAGCAAGGAGGCGCTGGGGGAGGTGCGCCAGGTGCTCGACACGCTCCGCACGCCCGGGGACGCGCCCCGCGCTCCGGCGCCCGGCCTCGACCGGCTCCCCGAACTGGTGGAACAGGCCGCGGGCGCCGGTCTGACCGTCGCCGTCGAGAACGGGGACGGCAGCGGGAAGCTCCCGCCGGGCGCCGATCTCGCGGCCTTCCGCATCGTCCAGGAGGCGTTGACCAACGTCGTACGGCATTCCGGGTCACGCCGTGCGCGCGTGCGGGTCGACCGGACGGGCGACTCCCTGCGGCTCCGGATCGACGACGACGGTCCGGCGACCGGCGAGGAGGCGGGCGGCAGCGGCAACGGACTGGCCGGAATGCAGGAGCGCGCGGCGGCCCTGGGTGGCACCATCGAGGCCGGGCCCCGGGAGGACGGAGGGTTCCGTGTGCTTGCCGTGCTGCCGCTGAAGAAGTCCCGTATCCCCGAGGAGGACCGGTGATCCGCGTACTGCTCGCCGACGACCAGTCGTTGGTCCGTGCGGGATTCAAGGCGCTGCTGGACGCCCAGCCGGACATCGAGGTGGCCGGCGAGGCCGCGGACGGGGCGGAGGCCCTGCGGGGAGTACGTCAACTGCGGCCCGACGTCGTCCTGATGGACATCCGTATGCCGGTGCTCGACGGCCTCGCCGCGACGCGCCACATCACGGACGCGCCGGACCTGGCGGACGTCAGGATCGTCATGCTCACCACCTTCGAACTCGACGAGTACGTCTTCGAGGCGATCCGTTCCGGCGCGTCCGGCTTCCTCGTCAAGGACACCGAACCGGAGGAGCTCCTGCGGGCCGTCCGGGCGGTGGTCGAGGGCGACGCGCTCCTGTCGCCGGGTGTGACGCGCCGGCTCATCGCCGAGTTCGCGGCCCGTTCGAAGGAGCCGGCCGCGGCGGATGCGCTCGTCGAACTCACCGAGCGGGAGCGGGAGGTGATGGCGCTGGTCGGCATCGGACTGTCGAACGACGAGATCGCGCGGCGTCTGGTGGTGAGCCCCCTGACGGCCAAGACCCACGTCAGCCGCACCATGGTCAAACTGGGCGCCCGCGACAGGGCCCAACTGGTCGTACTGGCCTACGAGTCCGGTCTGGTCCGACCGGGCTGGCTGGGCTGAGGCCCCTGCCGGAAGCGGACCAGCACCGAGATCACCCGCAGGAAGAAGAGAGTGGCCGCGAGCACCGTCCCGGCGGCGAGGAGGACCTTCTCGACCGTCGTCGGCAGGTCGAAGAGCAGTGCGGGACCGGCCAGGACCCCGAACAGCACGGCCGCGGCGAACACGGCGCTGGCCAGCGCGTATCCGATCTCCACGGTGATCGCGTCCCGCTCGGACTGCGTCCGTCGCCCCCTGCTGTGTCCCATACGGGGAGTGTCACAGCTGTGCGCCCGGCGCGGCAAGGAAGCCCGCCGGGCGCACGACGCCGAGTCCGGTCCACGGGCCGAGGTCGGTTCACCGTCCGAGTTCGGCCCTGGGTCGGGCGCCAGCGCCGGGGATCAGTCGCGTGACGTCACGCGGGCGTCGGCCTTTCGCTCCTGCGGCTGCGGCTGCGGCGTCGTTTCCGGGGCCGGGTCGGACTTGGCGACCAGGATCGTCGTCTGCGGCGTACGCTGCCGCCGCAGTCCGGTGGCCGTGATCAGCAGGCCCGCCACGGCGACCGCGGTCACCACGACGAGACCGGGCCGGTAGCTGTCCAGGACCGCCTGGGGCGAGGCGCTGCCGGACGAGTTCGCCGTCACGACGGCCGTCACGATCGCCAGGAAGATCGCCCCGCCCACCTGCACCGAGGTGTTGAGCAGACCCGACACCATGCCCTGCTCGTGGTCGTCGACGCCGTTGGTGGCCTGGATGTTGAGCGACGGGAAGACCAGCGCGCAGGCCGCGCCGATCAGCAGCATCGACGGCAGGATCACCGCCGCGTACACGGGGTCGAGGTCGACGCGCAGGAACAGCGCGTAGCCGACGACCATCAGGGCGAAGCCCAGGACGAGGAGTCGTGGCGTGCCGAACCGGTCGACGATCGCCCCCATCTTCGTCGCCGAGAGCGCCACGAGCGCGCCCGCGGGCAGGAAGGCGAGCGCGGTGTGCAGGGCCGACCAGCCGAGCAGCGACTGCATGTACAGCGTGACGAGGAACTGGAAGCCGACGTACGAGCCGAAGAACATCATGGCGCCGAGCTGGGCGCGGACCTGGTCGCCGGAGCGCAGCACACCGAGCCGGATCAGCGGGCTCGCGCTGCGCAGCTCGACGCGGACGAAGACGGTGAGCATGACCGCGACCGCGAGGAACGACAGCAGCGTACGGGCCGAGGTCCATCCCACCTCGGGTGCCTCGACGACGGTGAAGACGAGCAGCAGCATGGAGGCGGTGCCGATGACGGCGCCGGGGATGTCGTAGCCGCGGTGGGTGCGGTCGCGTTCGCTGCGCGGGATGAGCTTGAGGCCGGCGATCAGGGCGAGGACCGCGATGGGCGCGGGCAGCAGCATGGTCAGCCGCCAGCTGGCCTCGGTGAGCAGCCCGGACAGGACGAGGCCCATCGAGAATCCGGTGGCGGCGCAGGTGGTGTAGATCGACAGGGCGCGGTTGCGCAGCGGGCCCTGCGGGAACGTCGTGGTGATGATCGACAGCCCGGCGGGCGCGGTGAACGCCGCGCTCAGGCCCTTGATGAACCGGCTTGCGATCAGCAGCGGCCCGGAGTCGACGAGCCCGCCGAGCAGTGAGGCGAGGGCGAAGACGGCGAGGGCGACCAGGAAGACCTGGCGGCGGCCCAGGAGATCGGCGGTGCGGCCGCCCAGGAGCAGCAGGCCGCCGTAGCCGAGGATGTAGCCGCTGACGATCCACTGCAGGGTCGAGGTGGAGAGGTCCAGTTCGGAACCGATGGACGGCAGGGCGACGCCGACCATCGACACGTCGAGCGCGTCCAGGAACATCGCGGCGCAGAGCACCAGCAGGGTGCCCCACAGGCGGGGCGTCCAGCGCCCCTGGGACGCGGAGGTGGTGAGCGGAGAGGTCATGCGCGTCACAGTACATGCGCATGCATTCAATGCAGCTGCATTTAATTCCAATGCAACAAAGTCACGCCCTTGCTAAGGTGCGGCCATGGCGGCTGTGGAGAAGCCCGAGCAGCAGCTCGTGGACCGATGGCGCGACATCCTCGCGGTGCACGCGCGCACGCTGTGCGAACTCGACCGCGCCCTGCATCGACACGGTCTGGGCGCCAGCGACTTCGAGGTCCTCGACGTACTGGCCGCGGGCGCGTCCGCGGACGGCGGGAACGCCTACCGCGTCCAGGAGATCGCCGAGCGGGTGCATCTGAGCCAGAGCGCGCTGTCCCGGCTGATCGGCCGCCTGGAGAAGGACGGCCTCGTGGAGCGCTGCATGTGTCCCGAGGACCGGCGGGGCGTCCGCGTGTCCCTCACGGCCAAGGGGCGCGCCCTGCACGCTGAGGTGCTGCCGCTCCAACGGGCCGTGCTGGGGCGGATGTTGGCGGGCGGGTCAGACTCGCGGGACTGACCGGCGCCCGCCGGGGTCGTGCTTCTACCGGGTGCTTACCAGGTGGTTCCAACGGGTGGTCCTACCGAGTGCTCCACCCAAGTGCCCCTACCGAGTGGTCGACTCCCCGGAACCCTCGTCGAAGCTCGCGAAGTAGGCCGCAGCCATGTCCTCGTCCGCGTGACCCTGCGCCGCGGCCCGCTCGAAGCGTTCCGCGCTCGCGGCGGCGACATCGAGGCGGACCCCGTGCTGCTCACCGGCCTCGACGATGAGGCGGGCGTCCTTGCCCGCGGTGGACACGGCGAAGGCGGCGGGCGACAGCCGGTCCTCCAGGATGAGGGCGCTCTTGGCGTGCAGATACCCCATGTCGAGCGGGCCGCCGGCGATGGCGTCGAAGAAACTCCTCGGCTCCACACCGAGCGCCTTGGCCAGGGCGAGGGTCTCGCCGGTCGCGCTGGTGGCGGCGATGACCCAGTTGTTGGCGACGAGCTTGAGCCGGGTGGCGCTGCCCGCCGCCCCGTCCTCCCCGGTCCACACCGTACGGGCGCCGACCGCGTCGAAGACCGGTGTCACCGTGTCCCGGCCGTCGACCGGACCCGCGGCGAGGACGAGCAACTGCCCGGCCTCGGCGGGCTGTCGGGTGCCGAGCACGGGCGCGTCGTAGAAGGCGAGGCCTTTCTTGCGGGCGAATTCGGCCAGTTGGCCGACGCCGTCGAGGCCCGCGGTCGTCGACTGGATCCACGACGTGCCCGCGCGCAGGGCCGGCGAGGCCTGCCGCATCACGTCGAGCGCGGCGGGCCCGTCGTACAGCATGGTCAGCACGACGTCGGCGCCCTCCACGGCCTCGGCGGGCGTCCCGGCGATGTGCGCACCGTCGGCGGCGAGCGGTTCGGCCTTGTCCCGGCTGCGGTTCCAGGCCCGGACGCTGTGCCCGGCACGCGCGAGGTTACGGGCCATCGCGGCCCCCATGATCCCGGTGCCCAGGACACTGACAGTGAGCTTGTCGGTCATGACATCAACTTCCCTATCCGTTCGGTGCGGTGGACACCACTCTGCCGTGCGCGGCCGACCGCCGCGTTCCCCCGGCTCGCCCGGAGCCTCAACGGCTTCTCCCGGAATCACCAAGAGCGGTTCAACAGCTGCCCAACAGCCGCTCAGGATTGAGCAACCCGAACAGAGGGGCGGCGGGGCGGACGTACGTTCCCCTCCGTGATCTCTGACCCAGCACCTCACATACCCGCCGACATACGCGCCGACGCGACGACCCCCGCCCGGCGCTCCCTCCTGCGTGCCGCCCTCACCGGGACCGCGGTTCTCGGAGCGGGACTGACCGTCGGCGCCGGATCCGCGGTTGCCGCGGCCCCCGCCGCCGCGCGCAAGCGGCCCACCACCGCCGAAGAGGCCCTGCGGGAGCTGTCGGCGGGCAACCGCCGCTGGCGCACCTTCCGCGAGAAGCATCCCGACGAGTCACCCGCCGTCCGGCAGGCGCTGACGACCGGTCAGCACCCCTTCGCGCTCCTGCTCGGCTGCATCGACTCCCGGGTCCCCCCGGAGCTGGTCTTCGACCAGGGCCTCGGCGATCTGATGACCGTGCGCAGCGCGGGCCAGGTTCTCGACGAGGCCGTGCTCGGCAGCCTCGCCTACGGAGTGCTCGAACTGGGCATCCCGCTGCTCATGGTGCTCGGTCACCAGTCGTGCGGTGCCGTGAAAGCGACGGTCGAGGCGGACGAGTCGGGGGCGCGACTGCCCCGCCACATCCAGTACCTGGCCGACCAGATCAGCCCGGCCATCGACCGCACCGAGGAGGGTGACGCACGCGTCGACGCGACGATCGACGCCAACATACGGCTCGTCCACTCACGGCTCGCGGCGGATCCCGATCTCGCCGCCAAGGTGGACTCGGGGGCGCTGAAGATCGTCGGTGCCCGCTACGAACTGAGTACGCAACTCGTGCACGGCGTCAGCTGAAAATCGCGACGACGGTCGCCCCGGCCGACGCGGCCGCAGGTCCGAACCCGTCAAGGGCTCGGACCTGCGGCTCGGACCGGCTCCGCCGGCCCATGGCCGGGAGGGCGGTGTGCGGTGTGCGTGTGCGGACCTTCGGCGCGGTGCGTGCGCACTACCGGCGCGGGCGGCCCTCGCCGTCGTCCTCGATGCCGTCGGCGGTGATCCGTTCCTTGCGGACCTGACCCGTGACGGTCTCCTCCTCGGTGACCTCCTCGGTGCTCAGCCGCACCCGCTCCACCGGAACCGTCTCGGTCTCCACGATCGGACGTTCGGCGTGCAGCGTGACCTCGTGCTCGGCCTCGGAGATCTCCGCACCCGACATGGCGTCGCCCACGTTCGCGTCCGTGATCGGCTCGCGCACGACGCGTACCTCCTCGTGACGCAGGGGCACCGTCTGCGTGACCTCCTCCGTCACCACGTACTTGCGCAGTCGCGCCCGCCCCGTCTCGTAGCGTTCGGCGCCGACGTGCATGTGCTCCTCGGACCGGGTCATCGCCACGTCCTCGGGCGCGGCCATGTCCCTCTCCGCGGTGCCGGCGGCCGCGGCCGTCCCGGTCGTCCCGGCCATGCCGGCCGTGCCGGAGTGGGCCCAGCCGCCTCCGCCGGGCTGGTTCGCCTGCTGCCACGCGTCGTCCCAGGCGATGCCGTAGTGCTCGTACAGCCGGACCTCCTCCGACTCGGACAGGTGGCCGCCGCTGTCGACGTCGACGTTGGGTGCGTCCTTGACCATGCCCTTGGCGTAGGGCACCTCAAGGTGGTCCTCGACCATGACCGCTTCCCGGATCGGCACGAACGACTCGCTGGTGCCGAAGAAGCCGGTCTTGATGCTGACCCATTCCGGACGGCCGGTCGCATCGTCGAAGAAGACGTGGCTGGCGTCCCCGATCTTGCTGCCCTCGGCGTCGTACACGGGATGTTCCAGTACTGCCGGTATCTGCTCCTGGGTGATCATCCTTCAGCACCCTCCTTCTGGGTCCGGTGTGCTGTCCGGGTCACCGCGACAGAAGGCATGAAACATAGTAAAAGCGGACAATGGCCATAGAAAAGGCAACTACTTTGCGGCCGGTTCAGGCCTCGCGCGGACGCGGGCCGCGAGTTTCCGCAGCAGGGGCCAGATCAGCAGCAGGGCCGTCACGGCGTACACGGTCACCGCGAACGGCGTGTTGACCAGCCCCGACACGCTGCCGTCGCTGATCTGCAGGGCGCGTCTGAGCTGTTGCTCGGCGTTGGGACCGAGGATGACGCCGATGACGGCGGGCAGCACCGGCAGACCGTACCGCCGCATGCCGAAACCGATCAGGCCGATGATCAGCAGGATCACCAGGTCGATGACCTCGCCGCCGACCGCGTACGCGCCGACCGCCGCGAAGAACAGGATTCCCGCGTACAGGTACGGGCGCGGGATGCGCAGCAGTTTCGCCCAGACCGGGGCCAGCGGGAGGTTGAGGGCGAGCAGCAGGACCATGCCGACGAAGAGGGAGGCGATCAGGCCCCACACCAGGTCCGGCTCGCGCTCGAAGAGGAGCGGGCCCGGCTGGATGCCGTACTGCTGGAACGCCGCCAGCATCACGGCCGCGACCGCCGTCGTCGGCAGGCCGAGCGTCAGCATGGACACCAGCGTGCCCGCCGCGGAGGCCGACGCCGCCGACTCCGGCCCAGCCACCCCCTCGATCGCGCCCTTGCCCCAGTCGTCCTTGTGCTTCGACAGCCGCTTCTCCGTGGCGTACGACAGGAACGTGGGGATCTCCGCGCCGCCCGCCGGGATCGCCCCGAAGGGGAAGCCGATCAGCGGTCCGCGCAGCCACGACTTCCAGGTCCGTCGCACGTCGTCGCGGCCCAGCCAGGGCCGGCCCACCGGGATCGGCTTGCCCGTGCTGCGCCGCAGATGAGCCGCCACCCACAGGGCCTCGCCGATCGCGAACAGGCCGACCGCCACGATCACCACGTCGATGCCGTCAGCCAGTTGCAGCGACCCGAACGTGAGGCGCTGCTGGCCGGTCATCTGGTCCAGGCCCACCAGGCCCAGGGTCAGGCCGATGAGCAGGGACGCGAGCCCTCTGATCCGGGACGAGCCCAGCACCGACGTCACCGCGATGAACGCCAGGACCATGATGGCGAAGTAGTCCGGCGCGCCGATGTCCACCGCCAGGTCCGCGACCGTCGGGGCGAGCGCGACCAGCAGGAGCGTACCGATCAGGCCGCCCGCGAAGTGGCCGATGGCGGCGGCCGCGAGCGCCTGCGCGCCCCGCCCCGCCTTCGCCATCGGGTTGCCCTCCATGGCCGCGACCACGGCGGCGCTCTCACCGGGCGTGTTGAGCAGGATCGAGGTGGTCGAACCGCCGAACATCGCCCCGTAGTAGATCCCCGCGAACATGATGAACGCGCCGATCGGTTCGAGTCCGTACGTCACCGGCAGCAGCAGGGCCACGGCCATCGCGGGCCCGATGCCGGGCAGCACACCGATGGCGGTGCCGAGCAGCACACCGAGGGCGGCCCACAGCAGATTGACCGGTGTGAGGGCCGTACCGAAGCCGTCCATCAGGGAGTTGAGGGCGTCCATGTCACAGCACTCCCATCAGCGGGCCGCCCGGCAGCGGTACCCCGAGCAGATTGTTGAAGACGGCGTACGTGATCAGGGAGAGGACAGCCGCGATCAGCGGGTCCTTGTCGAGCCGGCGGCTGCCCAGCGCGAAGGCGGCGCCCCAGAAGAGGAGGGCGCCCGCGACGGGGAAGCCCAGCGGTTCGATGAGGACGGCCGAGCCGAGGAACACCCCGGCGAGCAGCAGCACCGTACGCCAGTCGGCCGGTTCGGACAGGTCGACGTCCTCGCCGCCCTCCGCCTCGCCGTGGCCGCCGCGCAGGACGTCGACGGCGAGCAGCGCGGCGATCACGAGCAGCCCGACGCCGACCACGATCGGGACGGTCTTCGGTCCGACGGGGCCGCGCTGGGTGATGTCGACGTCCATCGTGAGCGCGTCGGTCAGCACGAGCACGCCCAGCGCCAGCAGCAGGACGCAGACGCCGAGTTCGGAGTGCTCCCGCAGCCAGGCGCGGCGCGTGTCCGAGGACGTCGGGGGTGTCGGCGGGGTGGGCGGCGTCCCGGGGACGTCGGTGGTCTGCGTCGTCACAGTCCCAGCTCCTTCAGCACGGACACCACGCGCTTGTCCTGGGCGTCCAGGAAGTCGCCGAACTTCGCACCGGTCAGGAAGGCGTCGTCCCAGCCGTTGGTCTCCAGGGACTTCTGCCACTCGGGTGAGTCGTGCAGCTCCTGGACGAGGCGTACGAGCTTGTCGCGTTCGGCGTCGGACAGGCCCGGCGGGGCCACGATGCCGCGCCAGTTGGTGAAGTCCACGTCGTAGCCGGACTCCTTCAGGGTGGGCGCGTCCAGCTCGTCGACCCGCTCGGGTCCGGTGACCGCGAGCACCCGCAGCTCGCCTGCCTTGATCTGGTCGAGGTACTCGCCGACGCCGGACACCCCGAAGGCGACCTTGTTGCCGAGGATCGACGCGAGCAGCTCGCCGCCGCCGTCGAAGGGGATGTAGTTGACGTCCTTCGGGGCGATCCCCGCGGCCTTCGCCATCAGCATCGGCGCGAGATGGTCGGGCCCGCCGGGCGAGGAACCGCCGCCCACGGGCAGCTTGCCGGGATTCGCCTTCCAGGCGCCCACCAGCTGCTCGACCGACTCGTACGGGGAGTCCTTGGAGACCACGACGACGTCCTGCTCCTCGGTGAGCCGGGCGATCGGGGTGGTGTCTGCGAGGGTCTTGGGCGCGTCGTTGGAGCGCACCGCGCCCACCACACCGAGACCCATCGACATGGCGAGCTTGCCGTTGCCGTGCTCGCTCACCAGCCGGCTCAGCCCGACGGTGCCACCGGCGCCCGGCAGGTTGAACACCTCGATGTTGTGGGTGAGTTCGGCGTCCTCGGCGTTCTTCGCCGCCGTACGGGCGGTGATGTCGTAGCCGCCGCCGGGCGTGTTGGGGACCATGAAGCGCAGACCGGGAATCTGGGTGCCGGTCTCGGCACCACTGCCC
This sequence comes from Streptomyces liliiviolaceus, assembly GCF_018070025.1. Lineage (NCBI taxonomy): Bacteria > Bacillati > Actinomycetota > Actinomycetes > Kitasatosporales > Streptomycetaceae > Streptomyces > Streptomyces liliiviolaceus. The sequence goes on along the minus strand of NZ_JAGPYQ010000002.1, from coordinate 106,712 downwards.
GTGGTGAGCAGCGGAGGTCCCACGAGCACGAGCACGGCGGCCCCGAACAGGGCGAGGGGAGTGCTCAGGCGCACGGATTCCACCACCTGTACATGAGATGCGGGGGAGGGGCGTCCCCGTACTGGAGCCGGGGGGATACGGGGACGCCCTGGAATGGGGGGGGAGGGTGACGTGGGCCACATCCTGCCCGTGCGCCGGGAGTCTGTCTCTCTTGCGGAACCAACGGAGGTTGTGGTCTTTGTGTCAGCCCCGGTCCTCTCCCTTTTCCCGGCCGTCGGCGGACGCCATGATGGTGCGACCCGGCAGCCGAGCCGAGCCGAGCCGTTCAGTGCCGTGTCAGTGCCGTGTCAGCGCCGTTCAGCACGAGAGATTGAGTCCGTCGTGGTCGCCGCCTTCCGTCGCCAGACCCTCGCGGGCGAGATGCTGGTGCTGCAGCTCGGCATCGTCGTGGTGGTGCTGGTGGCCGTCGCGGCACTCTCCCTCAGACAGTCGGAGCTGACCTTCACCCGCGTCGAGGGCCGCCGGGTCATGGCCCTCGCCGAGCAGCTGGCCGCGAACCCCCTGACCCGCAGCCAGCTGATGCAGCCCGCGCCGCAGCAGGCCCTCGCCCCGCTGGTGAACTCCACACAGACCCAGTCCGGGGTCACCTCGGTGACGGTCGCCGACGCCGAAGGCCGGATCGTCAGCTCCACCGATCCCACGGCGGTCGGCGGCCGGCTCCCCCTCGGCGAGGGGGTCTCCGAGGGGCGCGGCTGGTCCGGACCGATGACGCTGGACGGCAGCCACGAACTCGTGGCCCAGGTGCCGGTCCTCGGCGCGACGCAGGAGAACCTCGGACAGCCGCTGGGTACGGTGATGATCGGCGAGGCGGACCCGACGGTGTGGCAGCGCCTCAGCGGGGCGTCCTCGTACCTCTTCGCCTATCTGGGCATCGCCAGCGGGCTCGGCCTGATCGGCTCCTGGCTGCTGGCCCGGCGCGTCAAACGGCAGACGCTCGGCCTCGAACCCCGCGAGATCGCCGGCCTCGCCGAGCACCGGGAGGCGATGCTGTACGGGATCGCCGAGGGCGTGATCGCCCTGGACCCGCAGCACCGGCTCACGCTCGCCAACGACATGGCGCGGCGCCTGCTCGCCCTTCCCGCGGACTGCGTGGGCCGCAGCCTCACCGAACTCGGCATCGAGGGACGACTGCGGGACGTCCTGGCGGGGGACCGGGAGGGCGCGGCGGGCCCGGGGAGCGGGCTCGGCGACCGCGGCGACCGCGGCGACGGTGACGATGGTGGGGACGATGGTGGGGAACGCGACGAGGTCGTCGTCCTGCACGGCAGGGTGCTGGTGATGAACCGGATGACCGTCACCAAGGACGGCCGCCCGCTCGGCTCGGTCACCACGCTGCGGGACCGTACCGAACTGGCGCGGCTGGAGAGGGAGATCGGATCCTTCCGCAGCTCCTCGGAGCTGCTGCGCGCGCAGGCCCATGAGTTCGCCAACCAGCTGCACACCATCTCGGGGCTGATCCAGATCGGTGAACAGGACGAAGTCGTGCGCTATATAAGGGGGTTGAATCAGCGCCGCCAGTCGCTGGACGTCACCCTCAGCCGCCGTGTCCGCGACACCGCGGTCGCCGCCCTGCTGATGGCGAAGTCCTCCCTGGCCGCCGAACGGAAGGTCAGCCTGCGCATCTCGGACGCGACCGCCCTCGACCGGCTCACCCCGGAGGACGCCGCCGACGTGGCGACGGTGGTCGGCAACCTCGTCGACAACGCCGTGGACGCCGCGTCCGTCGCGGCGGCGGGCCGTGATCCCCATGGCCGTGACCCCCATGGCCGTGAGGGACCCCACGGTCGTGAGGGGCCCGACGGCCACGAGGCCTGGGTCGAGGTCGAACTGCGGCAGGATGCCTCCAGCGTGGAGATCGTGGTCCGCGACTCGGGTCCCGGCGTCGCTCCCGAACTCGCCCGGGAGGTCTTCTCGCACGGCTTCACCACCAAGGCCGCCCAGGAGGGCGAACGCGGGATCGGCCTGGCGCTCACCCGGCTGGTCTGCGAGCGTCACGGTGGAGAGATCTCGGTGACCAACACCCCCGACGGGGCGATGTTCACCGCACGCATGACCGTCAGCCACCTCACCGACGCGGTGGCGGAAGGAGCGACACGATGAACGGGGCGCCCGGTGGGGCAGACACGACCGCGACGACGGACACGACCGCGACGGCGGACGCGTCCGGCACGACAGACGCGTCCGGCACAGCCGACGCGGCCGACGCGTCCGGCACGGCCGAGAGAGCCGGCGGATCCGACGTATCTGACGGATCCGATGGATCCGACTCGATCGACGTCCTCGTGGTCGACGACGACTTCATGGTGGCCCGGGTCCACCGCGCCTTCGTCGACCGTGTCGAGCCGTTCCGGGTCGTGGGCGTCGCCAGCACTGGCGAACAGGCCGCCCGCGCGGTCGACGAACTGCACCCCGACCTCGTCCTGCTCGACCTGTATCTGCCGGACGTCTTCGGGCTCGACGTGATCCCCCGGCTGCGTACCGCGGGACACGACTGCGACGTCATGGTCATCAGCGCGGCACGGGAGACCGACGCGGTCCGTGGCGCTGTCCGGCACGGCGTGGTCGACTACCTGCTCAAACCGTTCGAGTTCGAGGACCTGCGGGCCCGGCTTGAGCGGTACGCGCTCCAGCGCGGCCGGGTGCTCGCCACCGTCGTGCACGGCCAGGCCGATGTCGACCGGGTGCTGGCCGGAGCGACCGCACCCGCATCCGCATCCGCGCCCGCCACCCTGCCCAAGGGCCTGAGCGTGGAGACGGCCGCGCTGATCGAACGCACCCTGAGAACCGCGCAGGACACCCTGTCCGCCGCCGAGTGCGCGACCCGGGCCGGCATCTCCCGCGTCAGCGCCCGCCGCTATCTGGAGCACTTCCACTCCATCGGCAACGCCGAGGTGACCCTGCGCTACGGAGCGGCCGGCCGCCCCGAGCGCCGCTACCGCTTCCGCGGACACGGGCAGGGGGTCCGACGGCCAGGTGACGAGGCGCGGGCCTGAAACCACTTGGCGGTGTCGTGCGTGACGGCACCGATGACGATCGCGACCGCCACACGTGGAGAAAGTCGGTGCAGGACACGTCCCGCCCCGTCCGGCCTATCGGTGTGCGGTGTCGTCCTCCAGAGCCACGGCCAGCACGAGCGCGGCACTCGCCGCGCAGTCGATCCTGCCGTCCCGGACCGCCGACAGGGCCGCCGTCAAAGAAACATGACGGATCTTCAGGTCCGTCTCGAAGGGATCCGGGGCGGGCGCCCCCGGCGTGAGTCCGGTCGCCCGCCACAGATGGACCCGGGCGGGTGTCAGGGCTGGCAGGGGCTGCGGCGCACCCCGTTTCGACCAGTCGCCGCCGAAGTAGCCGGTCTCCTCGGCGAGTTCACGGCGGGCGGCCGTGCCGCTGTCCTCGTCGCCGGGCTCCACGGACCCGCCCGGAAGCTGCCACATGGGCCCGCTTAGGTAGTGGTACTGCTCGACGACCAGGAGGCATCCGTCCACCAGCGCGGCCACCCGCACCTGGTCCGCCACGTCCACCCAGTCGTAGTGCCCCGCTCGTCCGTCCGGCAGCGTGACCTCGTCCCGGTACGCGGTCAGATGCGGGGCGGCGTGCACCCGCGTCCGGCTGTGCCGTAGCCAGGGTCCCCGGTGTTCGTTGTCGTCCATGGCCGGTGTCCGCCCCCTCGTGCCGAGTTCATCGTTCCGCCGTCCGGTGACGCCATCCTCCTCGGGCTCTCACACCCTGACGACCCCGACGCCCGCCTCCTCGAAGCGCTCCACCGTCTCCTCGTCCGCCGCCGCGTCCGTGACCAGCGTGTCCACCGAGCCTGCCGGGCAGATGCGGGCGAAGGCCCGCTGGCCCAGCTTGCTGGAGTCGGCGGCGACGATCACCCGGTCGGCGCGCTCGCACAGCAGGCGGTTGATCGCGGCCTCCGCCTCGTCGGTCGCCGCGGCGCCATGGGTGGCGTCGAAGGCGACCACGCCGAGCACGGCCACGTCGAGGGAGATCTGACCCAGCACACCGTCGGCGAGCGGCCCGACCAGCTCGTACGACTGCGGCCGGGCGACGCCACCGGTCAGCACGATCTTGAACTGGGGGCGTACGACCAGTTCGCCGGCGATGTTGAGGGCGTTCGTGACGACGGTCAGGGCCGGGGAGCCGGTGGCGAGGTCGCCGTGCACGGCCAGGGCGCGGGCCACCTCCGTGGTGGTCGTGCCGCCTGTCAGGCCCACCACCTCGCCGGGGGCCACGAGATCCGCCACGGCCTTCGCGATGCGCTGCTTCTCCGAGGCGCGGCGGGCGGTCTTGTAGCGCAGGGGCAGCTCGTACGACACCCCGTGCACGACCGCGCCGCCCCGGGTGCGTACGAGCATCTGCTGTTCCGCGAGCTGGTCGAAGTCGCGCCGGATCGTCGCGGCCGACACCGCCAGGTCGGCCGCCGCCTCCTCGACGTCGAGCCGGCCGCGCTCGACGAGCAGTTCCAGCAGTGCCTGCCAGCGGGCGTCGCGCGACATCCGCACTCTCCGTCCATCGATGTCCATCGACCGTCACAGGGGCCGTCACAGGGATCGTCACAGGGGTCGTGACAGGGACCGTTCACGACCGTTCTCCGATCGTGCGGCGACTTTAACGCACATCGTTCACCGTGGAATGCTTGATTGTGCTCGAAAGCTCGCTATATCTTGCACGAACAAGCATTTCATCCATCGGGAGGCCGCGGCGTGAGCCATGTCGAGAACGAACTGAAGTCCCAGCCCGAGTGCTGGGCGCGGGCCGCCGGGGAGGCCGCGGAGCACGCGGCCGTGCTGCCCGCGCCGGGTGAGCGCGTCGCGCTGGTCGGCTGCGGCACCTCGTGGTTCATGGCGCAGGCCGTCGCCGCCCTGCGCGAGCAGGCCGGGCAGGGCGAGACCGACGCCTTCGCCGCGTCCGAGTTCCCGTACGGCCGCCCGTACGACCGGGTGGTCGCGCTGACCCGCTCCGGCACCACCACGGAGGTGCTCGACCTGCTCGGCCGGCTCAAGGGGAGCACCCGCACGGTGGCGATCACCGCCGATCCGCGAACTCCCGTGATGGAAGCGGCCGATGACGTCGTCGTCCTCGAATACGCCGACGAGAAGTCGGTCGTGCAGACGCGGTTCGCGACCACCGCGCTCACCCTGCTGCGCGCCCACCTCGGCCTGCACACCGACGCCGTGGTCGCCGACGCCCGCACCGCGCTGGCCGAGCCGCTGCCCGAAGGGCTCGTCGACTGCACCCAGTTCACGTTCCTGGGGCGAGGCTGGAGCGTCGGGCTCGCGAACGAGGCCGGGCTCAAGATGCGCGAAGCGTCCCTGGCGTGGACCGAGGCCTACCCGGCGATGGAGTACCGGCACGGCCCGATCAGCGTCACCACCGCCGGCACCGCGACCTGGATGCTGGGCGAGGCGCCCGACGGGCTGGCCCAACAGGTCCGCGACACCGGGGCGTTGTGGGTGGCGGGCGGCCTCGACCCGCTCGCCGAACTCGTCCGCGCCCAGCGCCTCGCCGTGGCCGTCGCCGCCGCCCGGGGGCTCGACCCCGACGAGCCCCGCCACCTCACGCGCTCGGTCGTCCTCGGCTGATCCGCCACCACACCCGCCGCACCCTGAAGGACGGTCCATGCCCCTCGTAGCAGCCGGTGAGCTGGTCTCCCGGGCGGCCGCCGCCCGGACCGCCGTCGCCGCGTTCAACGTCATCACCCTGGAACACGTCGAGGCCGTCGTCGCGGGCGCCGAGGCGGCGAACGCCCCCGTCATCCTCCAAGTCAGCGAGAACGCGGTGAAGTTCCGCCACGGGCGGCTGCTCCCGCTGGCCCGCGCCGCGGTCGCCACGGCCGAACAGGCCGCCGTGCCCGTCGCGTTGCACCTCGACCATGTGCAGAGCGGTGAACTGCTCCGGCAGGCGGCGGACGCCGGTTTCGGTTCCGTCATGTACGACGCCGCCCATCTGCCCTATGCCGAGAACCTCGCCGCGACCCGGGCCGCCGCGGACTGGGCACATGCCCAAGGTCTGTGGATCGAGGCCGAGTTGGGCGAGGTCGGCGGCAAGGCGGGGCAGCCCGCCTTGGACGCCCACGCGGCGGGGGCCCGTACGGACCCGGCCGAGGCCCGCTCCTTCGTCGCCGACGCGGGTGTGGACGCCCTGGCCGTGGCCGTCGGCAGCACGCACGCCATGACCACCCGCACCGCCGCCCTCGACCACGACCTCCTCAAGCGACTCACCGCCGCCCTCGACGTACCGCTCGTCCTGCACGGCTCGTCCGGTGTCCCGGACGCCGAGCTGAGGGCGGCCGTCACCGGCGGCATCGCCAAGGTGAACGTCGGCACCGCCCTGAACATCGCGATGACGGACGCGATCAGACGGTTCCTGACCGAGCACCCCGAGGCGGTGGACTCACGCAAATACCTGCTGGTGGCACGTGAGGCCATGGCGGAGGCGGTGACCCGGATCATCGGCGTCCTCGACGCCCGCTGACCTCCTCAACCGCCCGCGGACCCGTCCGCCGGACCGGCCGGGGGCCTCACCCGCCCGTCGGCCCGTCCGGCGGCAGGTCGACGAGCTTCTCGAAGAAGAACTCGTGCTTGAGGAAGGACACGTCGTACTCGCCGCCCGGGTACGGCGGGATCAACTGGGCCGCCTGGAACAGCCGCCAGCCGTCCCGCAGCGCCTCCACGCCCGACGCGTACGGCGGCACGTCACCGTCCCCGGTGGTGGGCGACGTGCGGCCCGTACCGTCGTACACCGACCAGCCGACCACCGGGGAGTCCAGCGCCGACGTGCCCAGATAGAGGACCAGCACCTGCTGACGGACGCTCATACGGCGTCCTCCTCGGGGCGGTTGGAGACACGGGTGACCCAGTGCTCCAGGTCGAAGGACGCGTCGCCCGTGAGCGAGCGCCACAGCAGCACACGGTTGTACAGCTCAAGACGGCCGGTGGCGGGCTCGTACCAGGGGAACGTCGTCGAGAGTTCCGCGGCCACCCGGGGATCGGCTAGGTCGGAGGTGTCCCACAGCCGGCGCTGCCGTACCGCCGGGTTGAAGCGGATCTTGAACATGTACCGGATGCCGTCGCTGTCGTTGCGCCGCCCGCCGTGCCAGAGGCCGTGGTGCAGAAACACCACGGTGCCCGCCGGGCAGACCAGCCGTGACTGGCCGAGCAGGTTCTGGTAGCGGCCGGTGTCCGACTCGTTCGTACGCCGCAGATGGCTGCCCGGCACGCTCAGGGTGCCGCCCATGTCCAGGGTCACGTCCTGCGGGTAGTACATCAGCTGGACGTCGAAGGCGTCCGTGCGGACGTCGATGATCGCGTCGCCGTGCAGCGGCTGGGCCGACCCCTCGTGGGGCTCGCGCACGTGCACCGCGTGATGGTCGACGAGCGGGCCGGGCCCGACGAGACCGCGCAGCACCCCGGCCACCGCCGGGACATCGAGCAACCGTCGTACGAAGGAGCCCTCGGGATAGGCGTCCGCCACGGCGCTGCCGTACGGCACGTCGGGTACGCCGCGTGCGAGGAAGCCGATCGCCTCGGCGTTCAGCCCGGCCGGGACCGCCGCGTCCAGGCGCAGCGAGCCGTGGGCCACGAAACGGGCCATCCGGACCGAGTCCAGCAGGGGACGGTGTTCGAGGTCTTCCGGAGAACGCTCGGGATGCGTCATGCGCCGACCGTACGGAGCCGGGCCCGCCGCGCGCGTTGGTCCGTTTCACCACCGCTGGTATTTTTTCACCATGCTGGAGACGAGCATCCACCTGGGCGAGCCGCCCGTCGTGGTCAACGCGGGCGTCGGTGTGCACGGCGTCGCGAGCCGCACGGACGTCTTCCGGCTGCCCGAGCTGTGGCAGCTGCACCTGTACCAGTACGAGGCCGAGCTGACCGTCGACGGCACACCGCACCTCATCCGCCCCGGCCGGGTCGGCCTCGTCCCGCCGGGCGCGACCGTCCGCTACCGCTACCGGGGCCGCTCGGAACACCTGTACGCACACCTGCGCGTCGCCGCCGCCGGAGAACCGCGGACCGTGCCGGTACTGCAGGACGCCGGAGCCGAACTCCCCCTGCTCACCGAGCTGTTGCTCCAGGCGGTGGCCTCCGCGCCGAACGAGCCCGAGCGCACCAGGGCCGAGATCTGGACCGTGCTGTGGCGTATCGCCCGGCTGGCCCCGGCCGCCGCACGGCCCGGCCCGCATCCGGCCGTCACCGCCGCCATGGCGTACATCGAGGGCCGTCTCGCCACCCCGCTCACCGTGCCCACGGTGGCCCGCGCCGCGGGTGTCTCGCACAACCACCTGACCCGGCTCTTCCGCGTCACGACCGGCGCCACCGTGGTCGCGTACATCCGCCGCCGCAGGCTCGACCGCGCCCGGCATCTGCTGCGGGCCTCGACCCTGTCCATCCCGGCGGTCGCCGCGTCGGTCGGCATCCCCGACCTGCAGGCCTTCAACAAGGCCTGCCGACGCGAACTCGGCGCATCGCCGCGCGCCCTGCGCGGCGGGACCGGTGCTACCGCGGCGCCTGCTTGACGGCCTTCAGGACCACGAACTTCGCGTCGCTCGCGACCAGTTCGCTGTTGCCGAAGAGACGCCGCAGCTTCACGTGATAGCCCAGATGGCGATTGCCGACCACCCACAGCTCCCCGCCCGGCCGCAGCGCGCGGCGCGCCCCGACGAACATCCGCCACGCCGTGGCGTCGGTGGTCGCCTGGTGCGAGTGGAAGGGCGGGTTGGTCAGGACCAGGTCGACGCTGTCCTCCGGGACACCGTTCAGACCGTCGTCGACCCGGAACTCCGCCTTGCCGTGCTCGGCCGTGTCGTCGGTGTTCACCCGGTACGTCGCCTCCGCCGAGGCCACCGCCTGGTACGACTCGTCGACGAACAGCACCTCGGAGTCCGGCCGCGCCAGTGCCACGGCCGTACCGACGACGCCGTTCCCGCAGCCCAGGTCCACGACACGCCCGGACCCGTGCCCGTACGGCAGGTGCCGCAGGAAGAACCTGGTGCCGATGTCCAGGCGCTCGGCGCAGAAGACGCCCGCCTCGTTGACGACCGTGCGGCCGGATACGGGGCCGATGCCGTCGGGCAGCGTGTAGCTGAGCGGCCAGGGGTTCGCCGACGGCACGATCCCGGGGTTCGGCGTGCAGAAGATCAGCCGGGCCTTCTTCTCGGCCAGCGACGTCCGGGTCGGTCCGATGATCCGCTCGAACAGCTTGAGCGTCGAGGTGTGGATCTCCTTGACCATGCCGGTGCCGACGACGACCGTCCCCTCGTGCACGGAGGGCGCCAGCCGCAGCAGCTGGTCCTCCAGCAGCGCGAGGCTCTTCGGGACGCGCACCAGCAGCACGTCGACGCGCTCGGGCACCGCGTCCTGCGTGGTGAGAAGGCGTACGGACCCGTCGTCGGCGCCGTTGCGCGCCAGATTGGCGCGGGTCGCCTCCCGGGTGAGGAACGAGTCGGTGATCTGCGCCGGCGCATGCGCCCGCAGGGCCGTGGTGAGGGCACCCCAGCGGTCACCGACCACGACGACCGTGCCGTCGAGCGACCGGCCGCTGTCGGCGAGATGCCTCAGCAGGTACTCGTCGGAGGCGTCCCACGCACGGAGCTGGTCACGGGAGTCCTCGGGGAAGCGCGCCAGCATCAGCTCGGCCGAGGGGGTCGTCATACGGTCGGTCATCGGGACCAGGCTAACTGAGGCGCAGCTCAGGGACGCCCGACGGCCACGCGAGGGTACGGCGGGAGCGTGCGCGGACCCTGCGCGAGGATGGGAGCCATGGACGCCGAACTGTTTCCCCGGAGCCGGACGGAGATCGCACCGGGCGCCGTGCACCTGCCGGACTGGCTGTCGCCCGGACGCCAGAAGGACCTCCTGGAGGCCTGCCGCGACTGGGCCAGGCCGCCCGCGGGACTGCGCACGGTCCGTACCCCGGGCGGTGGCACCATGACCTCCCGGCAGGTCTGCCTCGGATGGCACTGGTATCCGTACGGGTACGCGCCGACGGTCGTCGACGGGGACGGCGCGCCCGTGAAGAAGTTCCCCGCCTGGCTGGGTGAGCTGGGGCGCCGGGCGGCGCGGGACGCTCTCGGCGACCGGGCCGTGACCACTCCCGGGGACCGCACCCCGGAGGCAGAGGGCCCGCCACCCCCGTACGACTACGACATCGCGCTGATCAATTTCTACGACGCCGACGCCCGCATGGGTATGCACCGCGACAGCGACGAGAAGTCCGGCGCCCCCGTGGTGTCGCTGAGCCTCGGCGACACCTGCGTCTTCCGGTTCGGCAACACCGCGTCGAGGGGGCGTCCCTGGACGGACGTCGAACTGCGCAGCGGCGACCTGTTCGTGTTCGGTGGCGCGGCCCGGCTCGCCCACCACGGCGTGCCGCGCGTCCACGCGGGCACGGCACCGCCCGAGTTGGGACTGACCGGCCGCCTGAACATCACCCTGCGGGTGAGCGGCCTCCCGGGCGCATGACCGGCTACTGACCGGTCACCGGGCCACCGGATCATGGGAGACTCGCCCTCATGAGCGGCGATGCGACCCCCGGAGCGGTGGGAGAAGGAAGCACCAGGACACGCCTGGACCGAGGGCGGGGTGCGCTCGGACCCGCGCTGGAGCTCGTGCACACGGGACGCGCGCCGACCCGGGCCGTGCTCACCGCCGAACTGGGCGTCACCCGTGCGACGGCGGGCGCGGTCGCCGCGGAGCTGGAGGCGCTCGGGCTGATCCGCGTCGACGCCCGGCCGGGCGCAGCGGCCGGTTCGCAGGGCCGCCCCTCGCACCGGCTCGAACTCGCCGAGGACGGCCCCGTGGCGCTGGCCGCCCAGGTGCACGCCGACGGCTTCCGGGCCGCCCTGGTCGGCCTCGGCGGCCGGCTCGTGGCGACCGCGCCGGGCTGCGAGACCGTGGACGCCGACCCGGCGAAGGTGCTCCGCTCGGTCGTGGAGGCGGGCGCCGATCTCCTCCGGGAGACGGGCCGCCGCTGTGTGGGCGCCGGGGTGGCCGTCCCGTCGGCCGTCGCCGAACCCGAGGGCACCGCGCTCAACCCGCTGCACCTGGCCTGGCCGGCCGGCGCGCCCGTGCGGGAGATCTTCGCGGAGTGCGTCCGCGCGGCCGGCATCACCGGTCCGGCGTTCGCCGCCAACGACGTCAACCTCGCCGCGCTCGCCGAGCACCGGCACGGCGCCGGCCGCGGCGCGCGCGATCTGCTGTGCGTGGCGACCGGGCACCGGGGTGTCGGCGGTGCGCTGGTGCTCGACGGGCGTCTGCACACGGGCAGTTCGGGCCTCGCGCTCGAAGTCGGCCACCTCACGGTCAACCCGGAGGGCCGCGCCTGCCACTGCGGCAGCCGGGGTTGCCTGGACGTCGAGGCGGACCCCCTGGCGTTCCTGACCGCGGCCGGCCGCGACCCCGGCCCCGAGGTGTCCCTGCTCCAGCAGGCCAACGAACTGATCCGCGACCACTACGCCGACCCGGGCGTACGCACCGCCGTCGAGGCACTGATCGACCGGCTGGGCCAGGGCCTCGCGGGCCTGGTCAACATCCTCAACCCGGACCGCATCATCCTCGGCGGCCTGCACCGCACCCTCCTGGACGCCGACCCGGAGAGGCTGCGGGCGGTCGTGGCGGACCGGAGCCTGTGGGGGCGGAGCGGTGGCGTACCCATCCTGGCCTGCACACTGGACCACAACAGCCTGGTGGGCGCGGCCGAGTTGGCGTGGCAGCCGGTCCTGGACGACCCGATCGCGGCCCTGGCACACGCCTGAGCGGATCTGATCGCGCCGTTCCCCGCGCGCCTGAGGGGGACGGGGCGCAGCCCCTCCCCGAGGGGCGCGGGGAACGGCGCGGCCCGCCCCCGCCGTCCCGCGGCCGAACGCCGTCCTCACTGCCGCCCGTGGCTCTACGTCCACCCGACGGCGAACGCCCGCTGCGGATTCGCCGTCAGCACGCGCTCCACCAGCTCGCTCCCCAGAGCGAGTTCGAGCCGGGGCCGGACGCGGCGCAGCAGATACGGCATCCCGGGCCCGCCGTTCACCGAGCGGGCCCCGGCCGTGGTCGTGTCCCCGCCGAGAAGCAGCCGGTCGCCGAAACCGGCGTCGGCAAGATCGCGTACGGCATCGGGCATGCGCCAGTCCGTCGCGTGATTCGCGCGTGACGGTCCGTCAAAAGCCAGATAGGCGCCGGACTCGGCGGCCTGCCGGTGTACCACCGGGTCGGGGGAGCGGTTGAGATGTCCGAGGATCACACGGGCTGGCGCCACGCCCAACTCCCCGCACAACAGGTCGAGTACGTCGAGCGCGCCCGTGCCCAGCTCCAGGTGCACGGCGATCGGCGCCCCCGTGGCGTGGTGCGCCTCGGCCGCCGCGGTCATCGTCCAGCGGGCATGCGCGTCGAGCGCGTGGAAACCGCCCGCCACCTTGATGAAACCCGCCCGCACACCGGACGTGGCCAGGCCCTCGGTCAGCTCGGACACGAAGACGTCGGCGAGCCCGCCGCGCAGCCCGCCCCGCAGCCGGTCCAGCACCTCCGGCGCGTAGTGGACGGCCTGGTGCAGTCCCGTGGCGGCCACGACATGGACCCCGGCGGCGCGGGCGACCAGCGGCAGATCGGCGGCCCGCCGCCCCAGTCCGTACGGGGTCCACTGGGCGACGCTTCCGCCACCCGCCGCGCCGAACGCGGCCAGCTCGGCCGTCGCGGCGCCCGCGTCCCGCAACTCCTGCCCCGGAAGGCGGGGACTGCTGAAGAAGAGATGGTCGTGCGCGTTGCACACCCCCAACTCCGCCGGGGGAATGTCCCCGACCACCGTGCGGACGGTACGGGGCGCACCGACCTGACTCACCACTGCCGTCCCCTGCGCAGCCGGTCACGCCCCGGCGCCGACAGATGCAGCACGCGATACGTCTCGCCCTCGGCCTTGGGCGTGTCGTGGGCCCAGAGGGAGAAGTGCACGACCTCCCAGTGACGTGGGTCGAGGGCGGCAGCGGCACCCACGACCCCGTCCAGCGCGGCCAGGCGCCCCGCCTCCAGGACGGCCTCCCGCGCCACCTCGGCGAGCGGCACGCCCTCGGGGACGCTCACCCGTCTGCGTACCGCGACCTCGGGCGCCGCACCGGCTGCGCCCCCGTCCTCGTACGCCAGGCCCGTCCAGTGCTGGACCACGGGGCGCCCGAAGTCGTTCACGAGCCCCTGGAAGCCGGGCCCCCAGAGGAAGGAGTTCATGCCCTCGGGCGTGTCCCAGAGATAGAACGGCGCGTACTGGTTCACCGCCGAGCCGTCCACGCCCCGCTCCCTCAGCAGGTAGGCCTTCAGCCCGAGCCCGTCCCAGTCGTCGAGCAGATGCCCGACGCGGGCCACCCGGTCCCGGACGATGCCCATGTCGTAGTCCGCGGGCAGGGTGATCTCGTACTGCATGGCGTGCATCGGTGCCTCCCGGCGGCTCAGGCCTTCGTAGGGGTGGGGCAGTCGCCGGCGGGGGAGCGGGGCGCGAGGAGGGACAGCAGCCCGCGGACCCCCGTGTCGAAGGCGGCGGTCGAGCCGGAGGCGCGGGCCAGCACATAGCCTCCCTGGACCGTGGCCACGATCGTCGCGGCGATCTCCTCGCCGTCCAGTCCCGGCGCGAACTCGCCCCGCTCCCGGCCCTCCTCGACGACCGCGGCCAGCCGCTCGCGCAACCAGTCCAGCGTCTCGTCCACGGGCGCGCGCAGTTCGTCGCTCGCGACGACGTCCGGATCCATGGTCAGCCGCCCGACCGGACAGCCGCGCAGGACGTCGCGCTCGCGCCGCAGATACGCCTCGACCCGCTCGTACGGGGAACCCGGCCCGCCCAGCACCGCTTCGGCGGTGGCGCGTATCTCCTCCGCGGTGCGCCGGATCGCGGCCAGGGCCAGCTCGGGCTTGCCCGTGAAGTGGTGGTACATGCTGCCCTGGCCCGCGCCCGCCCGCTGCAGGATCGCTTTCGGGCTCGTGCCCACGTAGCCGCGCTCCCACAGCAGCTCACGGGTGGCTTCGATCAGACGCTCCGGAGTACTCACACAGACACTGTACATACTAGTAGTTACAGAATCGAGAGGTGGGCGGAGCCGAAGGCGCGAGGAGCAGCCGAAGCCCGCATTCCTACTCCCACGGAGGTACGCGTACTGCCGCTGGCCGTACGACGACCCGGACCCCCTCCCGGCGCGAGCCTCGAAGCATCACCGGAACACCCGGAACCAGCCGGAGTGCCGGACCTCCCGAGGAGATGACTTCAGATGCAGACCCTGGCGAACTGGGACGGCGGGCCCGGCCCGTGGATCCTGTTCTTCCCGCTGATCTGGGCGGCCGTCGTGATCGGTGTCGTGACCGTCCTGCGCCGCACGGTGTGGCGCGGCCGTCGCGGCCCGTGGCACGGCCCCGAGCGGTCCCGACCCTCCGGCGACTCGCCGATCGCGATGCTGGGCAGGCGCTTCGCCGCCGGCGAGATCGACGAGGACGAGTACTGGCGCCGCCTCTCCGTCCTGGACGAGCAGTTCGGACGCACGGGGCCGGACGAGCGCTTCGGACGTACGGGCAAGGGCGGTGCGGCATGAACGCGCCACCCGCGACGACCGCCACCAAGGGCACACGGACCGCGGCGCGGGTCGCCGGAGCGGTGAAGGTGTACGGCGCCGGGGACACGGCGGTACGGGCCCTGGACGGGATCGACGTCACCTTCCCCGCCGGACGCTTCACCGCGATCATGGGGCCCTCGGGCTCCGGCAAGTCCACCCTGATGCACTGCGCGGCGGGCCTGGACACCCTCACCTCGGGCGCGGCCTTCATCGGCGACACCGAGCTGGGCACGCTCGACGACCGCCGCCTCACGCTGCTGCGGCGCGACCGTATCGGCTTCGTCTTCCAGGCCTTCAACCTGGTACCGACGCTGACCGTCGCGGAGAACATCACGCTGCCCATGGATCTGGCCGGGCGCGGGCGTGGCCGCAGGGGTGACGGGAGGGGTGAGGGGAGGGGTGACGGGAGGCGGGACGGCTCGTCCGGCGAGTGGATCGACGCCCTCGTGGAGGTCGTCGGGCTGCGCGACCGGCTGCACCACCGGCCCGCCGAACTCTCCGGCGGTCAGCAGCAACGCGTCGCCGTGGCACGGGCGTTCGCGGGCCGGCCCGATGTCGTCTTCGCCGACGAACCGACCGGCAACCTCGATTCACGCTCCGGCGAGGAGGTCCTGAACCTCCTCGGCCGGGCCGTACGCCGGATGGACCGCACGGTCGTCATGGTCACCCACGACCCGGTCGCCGCAGCCCACGCCGACGAGGTGGTCTTCCTCGCCGACGGCCGCCTCGTGGACCGCATGGAGTCCCCGACGGCCGACCGGGTCCTGGACCGGCTGAAGGCGTTCGACGGCACGTTCGACAGCAAGGGGGCTCCGTCATGAACGCGTCCGTGCGGATCAGCGTCTCCTCGCTGCGTGCCCACAAGCGACGCTTCGCCGGTACCTTCCTGGCGGTCCTGCTCGGTGTCGCCTTCCTGGCGGGCACGCTCGTCATGGGCGACACCCTGCGCGCCTCCTTCGACACCATGTTCGGCGACGCCACCAGCGGCACCGATGCCGTGGTCCGCAGCGCCGACACCATCACCACACCGGGGGAGAGCCAGGGCGTACGGCAGCCCGTGGACACCGACCTGGTGGCGGCCGTCGAGAAGATCCCGGGTGTCGCCGCTGCCGCCCCCGACATCCAGGGCGCGGGCCAGCTCGTCGGCGCGAACGGCGAGCCCATCGGCGGCCAGGGCCCGCCCACCCTCGCGGGCAACTGGATCGACGACCCCGAACTCAACGCCTACCGCCTGGCCGAGGGACGCGCCCCGGCGAAGTCCGGCGAGGTCGTCGTCAACCGGGGCGCGGCCGAGAAGGGCGACCTCCGTATCGGCGACACGACGACCCTGCGCACGCCCGATCCCGTCGACGTGACGATCGTGGGCCTCGCGACCTTCGGCGGCGAGGACGGCATGGCGCAGGTGACCTTCACCGGCATGACGCGCTCCGACGCCGAGAAGTACCTGACCGCGAAGCCCGGCGAAGCCGCGAGCATCCTCGTACGGGCCGGCCCCGGCACCGGTCAGCGGGAACTCGTCGACGCCCTGACTCCCGTACTGCCCAAGGGAGTCGAGGCGATCACCGGTCAGGAACTGGCCGAGGAGAACACCGACATGATCTCCGGCCAGTTCCTGACACTCTTCACCACGTTCCTGCTGGTGTTCTCCGGAGTGGCGCTGCTCGTCGCGACCTTCTCCATCCACAACACCTTCGCGATCGTCGTCGCCCAACGCACCCGCGAGAACGCCCTGTTGCGTGCCCTCGGCGCCTCCCGCCGCCAGGTCACCGCGTCGACGCTCGTGGAGGCGAGCGTGGTCGCCGTGGTCGCGTCCGCGGCCGGTCTCGCGGGTGGCATCGGTATCGCGGCAGGCCTCCAGGCGCTGTTCCCGGCCATCGGATTCCCTTTCCCCGAGGGCGACTTGGTGATCAGCGCGCTGTCCATGGCCCTGCCGCTCGCGGTAGGCGTCGTGGTCTGCCTGGGCTCCGCGCTGCTGCCCGCCGTACGCGCCGGGCGCACCGCACCGCTGGCCGCCCTGCGCGAGACGTCCGTCGACCGGTCCGGCGCGTCCCGGACCCGCGCCGTCGTGGGCACCGGACTCGCCGCTCTGGCGATCGCCGTCACCCTGACCGGCGTCGTCGTCAGCCCGTCGCTGTGGCTCGCGGGCGGGGGCGCCGTGCTGGCACTCGCCGCCTTCGTGGTCCTCGGCCCGGTCGCCGCGACCAGCGCCGTACGCGTCCTGGGGGCGCCGCTGGACCGGCTGCGCGGTGTCACCGGCGCCCTGGCCGCGCGCAACGCCCTGCGCAGCCCCAAACGCACCGCGGCCACCGCCAGTGCCCTGATGATCGGCGTGGCCGTGGTGTCACTGTTCACGGTCTTCGGCGCCTCGCTGAAGGCGACCATGGACCAGACGGTGTCGCGGTCCTTCGCCGGGGACGTCGTCGTGAGCACCCCGTCGTTCGGCGCGGGCGGCAGCGGACTGAGCCCCGCACTCGCCGGCGCGATCGGCGAACGGCCCGAGGTCGACACGGCGGTCGGGCTGGGCCGCGGAGTGGCCGAAGTCGACGGCAAGGGGCGGGCGTTGACGGTCACGGACCCGGTCGCGCTGGAGCGGACCTTCGACCTCGGCGACGTACGCGGCTCGATGCGTGACCT
Source organism: Streptomyces liliiviolaceus (assembly GCF_018070025.1). Classification (NCBI taxonomy): domain Bacteria; kingdom Bacillati; phylum Actinomycetota; class Actinomycetes; order Kitasatosporales; family Streptomycetaceae; genus Streptomyces; species Streptomyces liliiviolaceus. The sequence continues at coordinate 89,443 of NZ_JAGPYQ010000002.1, read as the reverse complement.
GGGCGCCGACGGCATCGCCGTCACGGAGGAGGAGGCCGACAAGCAGGACCTCACGGCCGGCGACACCACCCGGCTCGCCTTCACCGACGGCCAGGAGAAGACCTTCACCGTCCGCGCGGTCTACGGCCGTTCCGAGCTGGCCGGTGAGTACGTCATCACCCGCGAGGCCTGGGCCCCGCACCGCACCCAGGACTCCGACACGGTCGTCGCCGTGAGCTTCAAGGACGGTGTGGACGCGGCCGAGGGCAAGGCGGCGGTCGAGCAGGTCGCGAAGGCGTACGGCAACCCCGAGGTGCAGACCCGTGACGAGTACGCGCGGTCCTCGGCCGGGGCCATCGACATGATGCTCACCCTCGTCTACGCGCTGCTCGCGCTCGCCGTGCTCATCGCACTGCTCGGCATCGCCAACACGCTGACCCTCGCGGTCCATGAACGCACCCGCGAACTCGGTCTGTTGCGGGCCGTCGGACAGACCCGGTCGCAGCTGCGGGCCATGGTCCGCTGGGAGTCCGTCCTGGTGGCCGCGTTCGGCACGGCGGGCGGGCTGGCGCTCGGCGGATTCCTCGGCTGGGTGCTGGTCAAGGCGTCCGACGGGGCGTCGAGCAGCGCGTTCGCGTTCGCGGTGCCGCCGGTTCAACTGTGCGTGGTCGCCGGGGTGGGGGTCGCGGCGGGCGCGCTCGCGGGCCTGCGGCCTGCGCGCCGCGCAGCCCGCTTGGACGTGCTGCGAGCCATCGCGACAGAGTAGTGCGCTCACCTCTGAGGGCTGCGCCCCCGGCCCCCCTGTCCTCAAACGCGGGGCGGGCTCGGAGACTTCGGCTGCGGGCCGGTGGGGGCCGGCCGCGCAGTTCCCCGCGCCCCCGGGGGGTGGGGCTGCGCCCCTACCCCCGATTCTTGAACGCTGGGCGGGCTTGCAGGTTTCGGGTGCGGGCCGGTGGGGGTCGGTCGCGCAGTTCCTCGCGCCCCTGGGGGTGGGGCTGCGCCCCTACCCCCGGCCCCCTTCAGCCCGTCTGTGATGTCTTCAGCCCGTCCGGCGTTTGAGGACCGGGGGTTCGGGGGCGGAGCCCCTGAGTATGTGACGGGAACGGGTAGGGGCGGCGGGGGCGGGAAACCGGACCGCCACCCCCCATCCCCCCACCGCGCAGCCACCTGTCACCGCCCGGTCAGCCGGCAACGGCCGACCGGGCGGGAGCGTGTCCACCCCCAGAAGCCGGCGCCAGCCCATCCCCGGCGTGCTCCACCTCCACGAACCCGACCCCACCCGCCCCCGCGACAGCGGCGTACGGCGGTCGCATGGGCAGCGCAGGAGCAGGAGCCGGAGCCGTGAGGGTGAACCACACGACCTTCCCCGACTCACCGTCCGGCCGCACACCCCAGCTCTCACTCACCGCGGCGACCATCGAAAGCCCACGCCCGCAGGTCGCGAGGGAGGTGGCGTCCCGCACCTCGGGAAGCCGCGGGTCGCGGTCGTGCACCGAGACGGTGAGCCGGTCGAGCAACAGCTCGATCTCGACGGTGCACAGCTTGTCGGGCCGGGCATGCAGATGGACATTGGTCAGCAGCTCGGTCACACCGAGCGCGGCCCGGTCTATCAAGGGATCCAGACGCCAGTAGCGCAACTGCGCAGATACGATTCTGCGGACCTGGCCGATCCGCGACGGCAGAGCGTTGAGCTCCACCGTGCAATGTTTGCTTGGCTGGCTGATCACGGCTGCGACTCCCCGAATTGAGGTCCGGAAGAAGACGAGTGCGGATCCAGCGGGCTGCCTACGCGCGCCGACCGCCTGCTGTCGGTGGCCGGCGGGCTGGTTCGCAGCGTTATCGCCGGTAAACCCAGAGTGACGTGACAACAGAGTGGCTCAGGAGGCGCGCTCCCGCAACTCGCGGTGATCCCGGCGGCCGGACGAACGGCCCCCCGCCCGGGGCTCAGCGCACGCGCCCCGCCGCATTGCGCACGGCCTCGATGAACCGACGGGCCGCCGGCGGACCGGGCTCTCCGGGGGCCGGATCGTGGTCGCCGAGGGTGAGCAGATAGCGGGTGCCGTTGACGTCCGCCAGTGCCCGGTCCGCCTGGGCGAACCAGGGCTTGGACGCACGGACCGCCTGCACCGGCGCGCTGTCTATCTCACTGCCGTAGCTGGTGAGCAACTCCAGCCTGCCGTCGCTGATCCGGACCTGCCCGGCCCGGGTGAGCGAACGCAGCCGCTTCCCGATCCGCACGCCTGTGGCTGTGAACTCCGGCTCCGCCATGTGCCCCACCCCCTTGTGCGCTTCGGTCGTGCCCCGTCGTGCATACGGTCATGCAGGTCGTGCAGGTCGTGCAGGTCGTGCAGGTCATGCGATACGGGTCGTGCCCCGTCACGAACGGCGGGTCGCGCCCGCCGTGCGTACGACGAGGGTCACGCCCGTCGTGCGTACGACACGGGTCCCGTTCCATTGTGCGTCCCGCCGGGACCGGCGTCCTGTGCGTGCAGTCTGCCCGCGCAGGGCGTCGAGCACCAGTGCGCATCCCGGCGTGGCACATGCCCTGTGGCGCACTCGCGTGAATGCGCCCCCCAACCCCTCGGCGACCGATCGCACCAGGAGTCCCTTTGGGGTTCTCAAAGGAGTGTTTATGCAGGTGAGAAGCGTGCGCAAGGTGCCTATGATCGAGGCGTCCGACCGCGCGATCCGACGTCGGCAGCCACCCGAAGGAGCCCCGCCGTGACCACCCCACAGCAGGCCCGCCCCCATGAGCCGACGGCCACGCTCGATGTCGACCACAGCGACGCGGAGTACCGGCACTGGCTCAAAGAAGCCGTGCGGAAGGTCCAGGCCGACGCGAACAGATCGGCCGACACCCATCTCCTGCGCTTCCCGCTGCCCGAGCGCTGGGGCATCGACCTGTATCTCAAGGACGAGTCCACCCACCCCACCGGCAGTCTCAAGCACCGCCTGGCCCGCTCGCTCTTCCTGTACGGGCTGTGCAACGGCTGGATCCGGCACGGCCGCCCCGTCATCGAGGCGTCGAGCGGCTCCACGGCCGTCTCCGAGGCGTACTTCGCCAAGCTGATCGGCGTGCCGTTCATCGCCGTGATGCCCCGCACCACGAGCCCGGAGAAGTGCCGCCTGATCGAGTTCCACGGCGGCCGGTGCCACTTCGTCGACGACCCGCGCACCATGTACGCGGAGTCGGCGGCCCTCGCGGCGCAGACCGGCGGACACTTCATGGACCAGTTCACGTACGCGGAGCGGGCCACGGACTGGCGCGGCAACAACAACATCGCCGAGTCGATCTACCGCCAGCTGGAGTTGGAGCGCTACCCCGAGCCCGCGTGGATCGTCGCCACCGCGGGGACCGGCGGCACCTCGGCGACCATCGCCCGCTATGTGCACTACATGCAGTTCAACACCCGCATCTGTGTGGCCGATCCGGAGAACTCCTGTTTCTTCGAGGGCTGGACCACGGGTGACGCGGAGGTCACCACCGACTGCGGCTCCCGCATCGAGGGCATCGGCCGGCCGCGGATGGAACCGAGCTTCGTGCCCGGGGCCGTCGACCGGATGATGAAGGTCCCGGACGCGGCGAGCGTGGCGGCCGTGCGGGCGCTGGAACAGGCCATCGGACGCAAGGCGGGCGGCTCGACCGGCACGGGCCTGTGGAGTTCGCTGAGGATCGTGGCCGAGATGGCGGCGGCGGGACGGACCGGGAGCGTGGTCACGCTGCTGTGCGACCCGGGGGACCGCTATCTGGACAAGTACTACTCGGACGACTGGCTGGCCGGTCAGGGCCTGGACATCGCGCCCTACGCGGCCACGATCGACGCGCTGCTGGCGACGGGGGTCTGGCCCGCCTGAGCGGTCCGTTCACGGGGCGGCGCGGGTCCAGAGAGGAAGCGACCCAAGGTGACCGTGCCCAGGCCGACGGCGGTCGTTCCGGACAGCGGCTGTCAGCGCGCGTGCGTCGAGCCGATCCGCCGGTCCAGCTTCCGTACCGCGTCGCGGAACGCCCGGCCGAGACCGGCCCGGCTCAACCTCGTCACCAGGCGGAACGCCGCCGTGCCGTCGGCGGCCACGGTCCACCGCACCCGCGTACCGGAGGCGCCGTCCGGTGTGAGCCGCCACTCCTCGACGAGGGCGCGTACCCCGGGGGCGTTCGTCGCGTCGACGCGGTACGCGTACAGCTCGTGGGCCTCGGCCGCGAGGATCGTCTCCTCGAAGCGCGTGCCGCCCCTGAGACGGATCAGCCGTCCGGAGCCGCCGTCGGACGGGTGCGCAGACGAGACGGCGGAGAACCATCGCGGCCAGCCTTCGACGTCCTCGGCCAGTGCGCGGTAGACCGCCTCGGGGGACGACGTGACCCTCCGCGCGAACACCAGCCGCACGGGAGCGGTCTCGGTGAAGTCGAGTTCCACGGGGCGCAGTCGACGAACCATGCGTACGACCTCCTCGCGTGAACGAGTCGGGAACGAGTCGGGAGCGAGTCCTGAACGCGGCCCCGCGCCACGGCAGTTGGCGAGGCAGGGTCACCATAACCGGCGGCACGCCGGATGTCTGTACCGCCGATGGACGCCGGGGCGGACCCTCAGGCGTCCGGCGCGTCCTCGTCCTCGGCCTCCGGTTCGCCCGCCACCACCAGGCGCCGCAGGTGCTCGGAGATCTCCGCGCGCGCCTCGGCGGGCAGCCCGTCGTCCGTCACCAGCGTGTCGATCTGTTCCAGCGCGGCGAACGAACTCAGCCCCACCGTGCCCCACTTGGTGTGGTCCGCGACCACGACGACACGCCGCGCGGACTGCACGAGACGCCGGTTCGTCTCGGCCTCCGCGAGGTTCGGCGTGGACAGACCCGCCTCGACCGATATGCCGTGCACCCCGAGGAAGAGCACATCGAAGTGGAGGGCCTCGATGGCCTGATCCGCGACGGGACCCACCAGCGAGTCCGAGGGTGTGCGCACCCCGCCCGTCAGCACGACCGTCGCCGCGCCCTGCCGCTGCCCCGACGTGCGCTGCGCCGAGTGGAAGACGTCGGCCACCCGCACCGAGTTGGTCACCACCGTCAGGTCCGGCACGTCGAGCAGCTGATGGGCGAGCGCGTACGTCGTCGTGCCGCCGGACAGCGCGATCGCCGTGCCCGGGGCCACCAGCGAGGCGGCGGCCCGCGCGATGTCCTCCTTGGCCGTCAGCTCCAGCCCCGACTTGGCCTCGAAACCCGGCTCGTGCGTACTCGCCTCGACCACCGGGACGGCGCCGCCGTGCACCTTCTCCACCACGCCCTGCCTGGCGAGCGCGTCCAGGTCGCGACGGACCGTCATGTCGGACACGCCGAGTTTCCTGGTCAGTTCGTTCACGCGGACGCCACCGCGCCGCCGCACCTCGTCCAGGATCAGAGCGCGCCGCTGCTCCGCGAGGAGGTTCTGATTCTCGCTCACGTCCGCTCCGGTTCCCTTCGCCTCGACCCGCTCGACATACCCCTGTGCAGCCCCTGCGTCGAACACCGACAAGGACGTTCCCCTCACCTGTGGACCGCGGGACGCCCCATCCTCGCACGGGCCGCCGCAGGTCGCGCCACTGCCTGTGGCGACGCGCACACGTCACGCTGCCACCTCGTGTCCGGCACTGTCACACGGATCGGGGAGATTCCGTGACGAGTGGTGCGCGCAGCGTCAGCAGAGGAGATCCTTGTATCTGGACATGACACATGTCGTACGGGCATCACGGGGGACACACAACAGTGGAGCGTCTACAGGGGCACGCCCCGACGAACGAGACGAACGGTTCCGGGCCGCGGCAGGCGCCCGACGCCGCGCTCGAACTCCTGGTCCACGGCGTCGGCGGCACGACGCCCCAGGAAATGCTGAACGATCCGCGCACGGTCCGGATCACCGGCGACGACACGGCCGCGGTCTTCCGCCGCGCCGACGACGTCGAGGCCGAGACGGACGCGACGCGCCGGTCCGCGGAGCACCGGGGCGAACCGATCCCCGAGGCGTACGTCTGGTGCAACCTCACCTCGGGCAACGGCTCCCGGGCGCTGTGGCTGCTGCTCCTGCCGTTCATGGTGGTCAACCTCGCCCACTGGATGCGGCCCACGGTGAGCGACAACCGCAAGCCCGCGGTCCGCCTCTACGGGCTGCTCGTGCGCGTGACCGGTCTGACCCTCACGGTGCTGCTGGTCGCCGCGGCCTGCGAGGTCGCCCTCGACCTGGCCGTGTGGCAGTGCGCGGGGACGCCCGACTGCGCCCGGGAACACTCCTGGCTCGGCTTCCTGTCCCCGGCGGTCTCCGACGGCGGCTGGTGGAGCCAGCCCGGCCGCCGCCTCGCCCTCGCCGCGCTGGTGCCCGCCGCACTCACGGGTCTCCTCTGGTACCTCTCGCACCGCACCTGGAGCGCGTACGAGTCCCAGCAGCCGAGGCCGCGCGAGAGCGAGCCGGAGGAGGAGGGCAGCCGGGCCGGACTCGGCCGCCCCGGCTTCTGGTACGGACGCCGGCTGGTCGCCCGGCTGCGGGTCGCCCATACCGCCGCGGGTCTGCTGACGATCGCCACGGCGGTCGGCGCCGCGGCGGCCCGCCACGACCGCGAGGCGGGCGGCCCGGCCACCCTGGACGTGCTCGGGTGGCTGCTGACCGGGGCGCTCGTGCTCGTGGCCGTCCTCGTGCTGTGGGTCGTCTGCAGCCGGGGTCGCAGCGAGCACCGGCTCGACCGGCGGATCGACGCGGCCCTGGTGCGCCGGCTGCCCCTCGGCTCGCTCGCCCTGCTCGTCCTCACGCTCGTCTACGCGGGCTGGTCTCGCCCCGGGTGGAGTTCGGACCACCGGCTCGCCGGCGGCGGCACCGCCTTCGGCACCATCGCGCTGGTCGAGTGCCTGCTCGTGATCGTCCTCGGGGTCGTGGCCCACGCCCTCCACCGCGCCAAGCCCGATCCCCGTACCGCGATGCGGGGCCTGGCGGGGCCCGCCGTCGCGATGCTGGCCTGCGCGCTGGGCGGGGTGATGTCCGGCGGAGTCTCGCAACGCGTCGCCGACTGGCTGGACGGCACCGGCCACACGATCGCCGGACCGCCCGTGCTGCTGACCTGGCAGGCGTCCGTCATCCCGCCCCTGCTGCTGGTCCTGTTCGTCCTCGTCGGCTGGCTGGCGCGGCGCACGGTGGTGCTGCGCCGCGCCGAGACGGCCGCGGTGGAACTCGCCTACGAGGACGAGCCCAAGGACGAGGCCACCACCCGCCGCATCGCGAGCATCCGCGCGATGGCCTCCCTCACCGACCGGGCGCCCCGGATCATCGGGATCACCTCCGTCGTGACGCTGATCCTGGGCGGCCTGGCCGTCGCGGGCGCCCTGGCCACCGAGGACGCCCCGGGCGAGGCCGCGAGCGGCACCTACCCCGTCGTCCAGGGCGCGGCCGAGACCGCGCAGGCCCTCGGCTCCTGGCTGATCGGTGTCGGCTTCATACTGTTCGTCACCTGGGGCCGCCGCGCCTACAAGGACCAGACCGCCCGCCGCACCATCGGCATCCTGTGGGACGTCGGTACGTTCTGGCCACGCGCGGCACACCCCTTCGCGCCCCCCTGCTACGCCGAGCGCGCCGTCCCCGACCTGACCTGGCGCATCGCCGGCTGGACCCGCGCCACAGGCGGCCGTCTCGTCCTCTCCGGCCACTCCCAGGGCAGTGTCCTCGCCGCCGCCGCGGCCTGGCAGCTCGAACCGTCGGTACGCAAGCGGGTCGCCCTGCTGACCTACGGCTCACCGCTGGAGCGGCTCTACGGGCGCTGGTTCCCGGCGCACTTCGGGCCCGAGGCGCTCAGCGGACTGCACCGGGACGTCGACTGCTGGCGCAATCTGTACCGGGCCACCGACCCCATCGGCGGCCCCATGCGGCTGCCCGGCGACTGCGGCCCCGAGGTCGACCGCGAGGCGCTGGAGGACCCGCTCGCGTACTGCCGCTCGGAGAAGCACCCGCTGCCCGCGCCGATCCTCGGACACTCGGACTACCAGGCGGACCCCGTCTTCGCCGAGGAGCGGGAGAAACTCCTGTCCCGCCTCAGGCCGGACGTCCCGGCCCCGCGACCGGGCACGGAGCCCGAGGAACCACTGGGCGGCCCCCGGGCGGAACCGACGCCGGTCTAGGGCCGGACGGCCGGAACTCCCCTGAGCCCCGGCCGGAGTTCAGGGGAGTTCCGGCAGGTCCTCCGCGTACAGCAGGGTGAGGTCGTCCGTGCTCGTCTCGGCGAGCTGGGCGACCCGCCCCGCGTGCCGCTCGACCATCGCCTCGAAGGTCTGCCGCGCGGTACGGCCGTTGCCGAACGCGGGCCCCTTGGGGATCGCCGAGAAGTACTTGAGCAGCGCCTGGTCGGCGCCCGGCGCCAGTCGGTACTCGTGCTCGTCAGCCTGCTGCTCCACGATCCGCAGCAGCTCCTCGGAGCCGTAGTCGTTGAAGGTGATGGTCCGTGAGAAACGGGACGCCACACCGGGGTTGACCGACAGGAAGCGCTCCATCTCGGCCGTGTAGCCCGCGACGATCACGACCACGGCCTCCCGGTGGTCCTCCATCAGCTTCACCAGCGTGTCGATCGCCTCGCGGCCGAAGTCGCGCCCCGAGTCCTCCGGCGACAGCGCGTACGCCTCGTCGATGAACAGGACACCGCCGCGCGCCTTGTCGAACGCCTCCTGCGTACGGATCGCCGTGGAACCGATGTGCTCGCCGACCAGGTCGACGCGGGACACCTCGACGAGATGCCCCTTCTCCAGGACGCCGAGGGAGGCGAGGATCTCGCCGTACAGGCGGGCGACCGTCGTCTTGCCGGTGCCGGGGGAGCCGGTGAAGACGAGATGGCGGCGGGCGGAGGCGGCCTTGAGCCCCGCCTGCTGCCGCCGGCGGCCCACCTCGATCATGTCGGTGAGGGCCCGCACCTCGCGCTTGACGCTGTCCAGGCCCACCAGCAGGTCCAGTTCGCCGAGCACGGCCTCCGAGGTGCGCGAGGGCCGCTCGGGCTCCGCGGCGGCGATCAGCGGCTCCTGCTCGGTGGCCCGCTGGCCCGGGATGGCCCCCAGCAGGCCGGAGGACTGCCCGGCGGTCTGTACGGCGGGTTCCGGGGCCGGGGGCCGCGCGTGGGCGCTCTCGTCGCTCGTGCAGTCCTCGACCAGCGGCCCGGTGCCGGACGCCTGGTCGCCCCCGGCGTCGGCGAACTCGTAACCACCGCGCGCGCAGCGCTCCGTGCGGCACTTCTTCAGGGTGGCGCGGCAGCCGTCTATGACATGGAAGCCGTACCCGCCGCTGCCCGTCACCCGGCAGCCGTGGAAGCTGCCGCGACCGCCGGCCGACACGTAGAAACCCGCCTCCGCCGGCGAGGTGACCGTGCACCGCTCGATCGTGGGATCGGCGCCCTTGGTGACGATCACGCCCGTCTGCGTGCCGTCGATCGTGCAGGCCGAGAGTGTCCCGCCGCTGCCGTGGTCGCGGAACCAGGCACCCGTCGCCGCGTCCCGGATGCGGCAGTCGTCGAGCTGCGCGGTGGCGCCGTCGCTCACCGACACGGCGGTGTTGCGGACCTGCGTGATGTCGCTGTCGACGACGTCGGCGCGCGAGCCGCGGTCGAGCACGAACAGGGCGTCCGGCACGTCGTGCACCCGGCACGATTCGAGGACGACCGTCGCGCCGTCGCTGACCCACACCGCGGGGTAGTCGCCCGTACTGTCGTGGATCTCGCACTGGTTGGCGTCCACGCGCGTGCCGGGATCCCAGACCGACAGGCCGTTGCGCCCGAACCGGCGCACGGTGGAACGCGTCATCGTGAGGACCGAGCGGGAGCGCAGATCGACCGCGTTCTCCGGGATGTCGTGGATGCGGCAGTCGGCGAGCGTCAGCACGGCGTCCGTGTCGAGCGTGACACCGTCCGACGTCGTGCGGTGCACATCGCAGTCCGTGAGGTGCGCCGTGGCCCGCGCGGAGATCTGTACGCCGCTGCCCCTGACCTCGTAGACCTCGCAGCCCACCGCTTCGAGGGCGGACTGCTCGCCGGTCACCGACAGGCCCGCGCCCGCCGTGTGGTGCACCCGGCAGCGCTCCAGCCGCGGATGGGCGCCGCCGCGCACCGAGATGCCGGACTGGCCGGCGGCCACGACCTCGCACTCCTCGAAGACCCCGCCCCCGCCGTCGAGCACGGAGATGCCGACGCCGGCCGGATTGTCCACCGTGCACCGCCGCACCGTCGGGCGCGCGCCGCCGCGCACCTCGACGCCGGCCGCGGATCTGGTGACGATCCGGATGTCCATGAGCTCCGGGGTGCCTTCCTCGACGAGCAGCGCGGGCGCGGCCGAGTCCTGGCCCTCCACGAGCAGGTCCTGGACCACGGCGGAGGCCCGCACGGTCAGCGGCACGCCGTCGACGGGCGCGATGCGCACGGAACCGGCCGATCCCTCGGGGCCGCGCAGTGTCACCGCCCGCTCTATGACGAGGTTCTCCCGGTAGGTACCGGCGGCGATGGTGAGCACGTCACCGTCGGCCGCGGCCTCCAGGGCGGCGGCGAGGGATGCGTACTCACCCGTGCGGCGCCGCCACCGCGACGTGCCGGTGTGCGTCACCTGGACCGTGCCCTGTGCCATGGCGCTGCTGTGCCCCCACCTCGTCGTACGCGGGTCCTGAGAAGCCGTGTTCCCAGCGCCTGGCCGTCAACTCGGCTCACGGGGAACGGGAAACAGCCTCTCATGACGGTGCCGAACACCTCGGCCGGTCCACCGTAGCGTGCGCGGGGCCGCGCGGTTGACCGGAGCGGGGAGGCCGTCAGCTGCCCGTGCCCGTCCTGCCCCAGTCCGGCCCCGCCTGGGACCACGCCTGGTCCCAGCGGTCGTACCTGCGACGCACCATGCGCCAGACCAGCAGACGCCGGGTGCCCTCGACGAGACCCGCGCAGGCGGCGGCCGTGCCGAAGCCCGCGAGGACGGCGTGGGTCGCGGCGGTCGCGGTGTCCAGCGGCCTGCCCACTATTCGGCCCCGCTGATCCGTCCACACCGTGAAGCGGTCGCCGCGCTCGGGGGCCTTGAGGTCCGCCATGGCCGTGCCCCGGTGCGCGGTGCCGTCCGGAGCGGTCCAGCGGGCCAGCACCCGGTTGTGGGAGTCACGTCCGGAGGCCGTCTCGGGGTCGGGATCCAGCGGAGTGCGATCCGATTCCCTGATCACGGTCGCGACCACCGGATGGTGGTTCTCCCGCTGCTCCCGCACGGACCGCTGGAGGGCGTCCCCGGCGATACCGCCGACCAGCACCCCGACCAGGGGCGCGGCGACGAGGATCAGCACGAGTGCCCCCAGCGCCAGCCACGCCTCGAACAGATCCGTCGTACGCCGAAGCGGGTTGTGCCGCCAGCGCCAGATTCCCCGGATTGCCCGCACCGCTCCGCACCCCCCTCCGCCTCCGTGATAACCCCCCTCGGAGCCGTTCACGCGCGCGGCCGGACAAGAGAGAGGCACATCACCTCTCCTGCCGGCCTCTCATGAACTTCTCACACGGACTCAACGGCTGTGCCCGGCACGGGTGTTCCCCGGACGAAGCCCTATTCGAGGATCCGCACCGGGTCGCCCACCCGGACCGAACCGGGGGACTCCGGTACGAGATTCTGCCCGAAGACCAGCTTGTCGCCGAAACGGCGGTGGCGGGCGAGGGTGCGCAGCGGCTCCCGGCCGCGCTCGGCCGTCTTCTGGTCGGTGGTGGTCACGACACAGCGCCCGCACATCTTGGCGACGCGCAGCACGACCTCGCCGACGGCGATCCGCGACCAGCCGTCCTCGGCCCAGGCGGCGGTGCCGTCGACCACGATGTTCGGCCGGAAGCGGTCCATGGGGAGCGGGCCCTCCTCGGGCCGGTCGCCCTGCGCGATCAGCGCGTTCAGGGCGTCGAGCGAGGCGAGCGTGGTGACGAGCAGGGGGTAGCCGTCCGCGAAACTGACCGTCTCGCCCGGCCGCGCGAACAGCGGGTCGACGGGTCTGCGGGTGGCCGGGTCGTCGAGATGCGCGAGCCGCACGGCGATGCCGAGGAAGTCGCTGAACCAGGCGTCCGCCGCGACCCCGGCGGGGACCGCCTCCACCTTGTCGTTCCAGATCTCCACCGTCGTGGTGCCGCCCGGTTCGGGCACGGGGACGGTCAGTGGCTCCCGGCCGGGCGCGGACACCAGGATCGCGCCGCCGGCCAGTGTCTCTGCGCGGACCAACGCCATCCGCGGTCGCGCGCGTTGGGTGATGATCCTGTTCTTGTCGTCGGTCAGCACCCAGCGCCGGTCGCCCGCCGGACCCCATGGCTCCACGACGGCCTCGTGCGGGTCGTACCCCGCGGCCGCCTTCAGCGGGTAGACGTGGATCGAGTGCAGTACCGGCTTCGACATGAGGTCATCCTGCCGGAGGGCTCGGACAACCTCCGTCGCATCACCCTCAGTAACCGCGGTACTGCTGGTTGTTGTACGGGTCCTGGTACGGCGCCGGAGCGGGGCGCGGGGCCGAGGGGGCGGGCCGCGGCGCTGCCGGACGCATCGCCTCGTAGCCCGTGCCGCCGCCGTTCATCGGGCGCTGCGGCTGGGGCGCCTGGGGGCCCGGGTAGCCGCGCGGCGCGCCGCCCTGCTGCGGGATGTACGGAGCCGCGGCCTGCTGCAGCGGAGCCGGTTGCTGGGCCTGGGGGTAGCCGTACTGGGGAGCCTGCGGAGAGGGCGCGGCGGGCAGAGCGGGCAGCGCCGACGGAAGCGCGGGCAGGTTGCTGCCCGTGTCGTACGCCGCGGGAACCCGGATCGGGGCGATCTGCGGGGTGCCCCGTTCGGCCACGAGGGAGTCGTAGATCGGGGTGTCCGGGAAGGAGGCGGAGTAGTAACCGCCGCCATAGGTGGAGCGGGGGGAGGTCATGGCACATAAGTTAAGCCCACGATCTGCCGGTTGGGGAGACCGATAAGAGGGTTGTTTTCCGTGTCGGCAGTGACGTGGGACCCCCAATGTGAGCGAACTTGGCGAAAAAGGGCAGCGGAGACTGCCAGGATCGTGTAAAGGCCGAGTTCCGGAGGGGTTACCGACGGGTCGGCCGCCGATCTTGCGGGTCCGGTCATGGGCGTTCGGGGCTCGGGGGATTAGGTTGGCGCAGAACGGGCGAACGAACCGAGTCGCGGTCGTCGCGGAGACACCCGATGGGGGCGGACATGTCAATGCCTAAAGGATCGAACGTTCCGGTGCCGACGACGGGACTCCGCGTCGAGCTGGGCTGGCGGACAGGTCCCGGAGTGCCCGACGCGGACGCCTCGGCGCTGCTGCTGGCGTCCGGGAAGGTCCGCTCCGACCGGGACTTCGTGTTCTACAACCAGCCGGCGCACTCCTCCGGCGCGGTGCGCCACGAGGGCAAGCGCAACGCCGGCGGCCAGGTGAACGACACCCTGTTCGTCGACCTCGCGCGCGTGGAGCCCGGAATCGAGACGGTGGTCCTCGCCGCCTCCTCGGACGGCGGCACGTTCGGGCAGGTCCCCGGGCTGTACATCCGGGTCCTCGACGCACAGGCGGGCACGGAGGTCGCGCGCTTCGACAGCGAGGGCGCGAGCGTCGAGACCGCGTTCGTGCTCGGCGAGTTCTACCGCAGACAGGGCGCCTGGAAGTTCCGTGCCGTCGGACAGGGTTACGACAGCGGACTCATGGGACTGGCCACGGACTTCGGGATCACCGTCGACGAGCCGCAGCAGCCGGCGCCGCCCGCCCCCGTGGCCCCGCCGGTCACGGCCGCCCCGCCGCCGGCCCCCGTCGCCCCGCCCGTCACGGCCCCCCGCCCGATGACACCGCCGCTGCCCGCCCCTCCGGCACCGCCCGCCCCGCCCGCGGCGCCCGTACGCCTGACCAAGGTCACGCTCACCAAGGACGCCCCGTCCGTCTCGCTGACCAAGCAGGGCGGCACCTCGGGTGTGATGCGCGTGAACCTCAACTGGACGGTGCGCAAGCAGTTCTCGGGCTGGCAGGCCAAACTGGGCCGGGCGATCGCCATGCACGCGGACCTCGACCTCGACCTGTGCGCCCTCTACGAACTCTCCGACGGAAGCAAGGGCGTCGTCCAGGCCCTGGGCAACGCGTTCGGAGCGCTGCACCAGCCCCCGTTCATCCACCTCGACGGCGACGACCGGACCGGCGCGTCGTCGAGCGGCGAGAACATCAGCGTCAACCTCGACCACATCCGGGACTTCCGCCGCATCCTCATCTTCGTGACCATCTACGAAGGGGCGCGTTCCTTCGCCGACCTGGACGCCTCGGTGACCCTCCAGCCGCTGCACGGCGCACCCGTCGACTTCTCGCTCGGCGAGTGCACGGTCCCCTCGACGGTGTGCGCGCTCGCCCTCATCACGAACACCGGCAGCGACCTCGTGGTCCAGCGCGAGGCGCGCTTCCTCGTCCCCGACCGGGGCGTGAGCCCGCAGCGCACCGTCGACTACGCCTACGGCTGGGGCATGAACTGGACCCCGGGCAGGAAGTGAGCCGACGCGCCGCGCCCGCTCAGGGGCCGGGCGCCGCGTCGGGACGGGCGTAGGTGCGGCCCTTCCAGGCCGCGCCGCGTCCCCTGTAGTGCTGCACCGCGGAATCCACCGTCATGAAGAGGTACATCAGGGCCGTGAACGGCAGCAGCGGGCCGAGCGCGAGCGGCTGCCCGTAGTAGCGCAGCATCGGCAGATACGTCGCCGTCATCAGCAGCCACGCCAGTCCGCCGGCCGCCGCCGCCGGGTGGGCGCCCGTCACGAGACCCACGACGAGTGCCACCGGTGGCACCAGATACACCACGGCGAGACCTGCCACGGTGCCGGCGAGCAGCAGCGGGTTGTGCCGCAGCTGGGCGTACGCGCTGCGCGAGACCATCCGCCACAGATCGTGCAGCCGCGGATAGGGACGCACGCTGTCCACGCGCTCGGCGAGCCCGAGCCAGATGTGCCCTCCGGAGCCCTTCACGGCCCTCGCCAGCGCCACGTCGTCGATGACGGCCTGCCCGATGGCGTCCGGGATCCGGGCCCGCTCGGCGGCGGAGGCACGCAGCAGGACACAGCCGCCCGCCGCGGCGGCGGTCCGCGAGCCCTTCCCGGCGATCCACCGGAACGGATACAGCTGCGCGAAGAAGTACACGAAGGCGGGCACCACGAGCCGCTCCCAGACGCTCTCCACGCGCAGCCGGGCCATCTGGGAGACGAGATCGAAGTCCCCGGTCACGGCCGAGGCCACCAACTCCCGCAGACTGTCCGGCGCATGGGCGATGTCCGCGTCCGTGAGCAGCAGGTATTCGGGTTCACGCGCGCGTGCCAGGCCGATGCCGTGCCGCACCGCCCAGAGCTTGCCGGTCCAGCCCGCGGGCGGCTCCCCGGGCGAGCCGACGGTCAGCGGCAGCCCGCCGTGCCGTCGGCCCAGCTCACGGGCCAGCTCCCCGGTGCCGTCCGAACTGCCGTCGTCGACGAGGAAGACCTCCGCCCGCCCCGGATACTCCTGCGCCAGCAGCGAGGGCAGACTCTCGGACAGGACGGCGGCCTCGTCGCGCGCCGGTACGACGACACACACGGACGGCCAGCTCTCCGGCTCCCCGCGCGGCGGCAGCCGCAGGTCCGTACGCCAGAAGAAGCCCTGGCCGAGCAGCAGCCACAGCCAGGCGGCCAGCGATCCGACAGCGGTCCACACAAGGGCGCTCACCCGCCGCAGTCTGCCCCACCGCCGCGGCCCGTTGAGCCGGATCGACTATGGTGACCGGGTGAAGATCGCGCTCATGGACTCCGGAATCGGACTGCTTGCGGCGGCCGCCGCGGTACGTCGACTGCGCCCCGACGCGGAGCTCGTTCTCTCCTCGGACCCCGGCAGCATGCCGTGGGGGCCCCGTACGCCCGAGGACGTGACCGCGCGCGCCCTCGCCGTCGCGGAGGCCGCCGCCGCGCACCGGCCCGACGCCCTGATCGTCGCCTGCAACACCGCGTCCGTGCACGCCCTGCCCGCCCTGCGGGCCCGCCTGGAGCCGGGGATTCCCGTCATCGGCACGGTCCCCGCGATCAAGCCGGCCGCCGCGGGCGGCGGATCCTTCGCGATCTGGGCCACGCCCGCCACCACCGGCAGCCCCTACCAGCGAGGTCTCATCCGCGAGTTCGCCGACGGGGCGAGCGTCACCGAGGTGCCCTGCCCCGGCCTCGCGGACGCTGTCGAGCACGCCGACCAGCCGGCCATCGACGCCGCGATCGCGGCGGCCGCGGCGCGTACCCCCGCCGATGTGACGACCGTCGTCCTGGGCTGCACCCATTACGAACTGGTCGCCGAGCGCATCCGCGCGGCCGTGCAGCGGCCCGGCACGGCACCGCTCGTCCTGCACGGCTCGGCCGGCGCAGTGGCCGCCCAGGCGCTGCGCCGCACCGGTGAGGCGGCGGCCCCGCAGGCACCCGACCAGGGCACGCTCACGGTGCTCCTCGGCGGCCGGGAGGGCGTCCTGCCCGCCACCGCGCTGACGTACGACGAGGGCCGGCTGCTCCAGGCGGTCAGTCCCGCCCGCTGACCCGGGCGCGCGGCGGCGCCCGCCCGGCGGAGGCTTCGCCTCCACGCGCGACGGTCACCGTCCGCGATCAGGTGCCCCCGCTGCGGAACGTGAGTACGCTCATTGGCATGACGGACCACCCCCACGGCGAACAGGGCGCTGCCGACGCCCCGCATACCGAGGTCTGGCACGGCCGCGCGTCCAACCGCATGCAGTGGCTGCTCGCGAGCATCGGCGCCGCCTGCCTGGCCCTGGGCATCCAGCTGGCCGTCGACTCGACCTGGACGTCGGGCATCGCCGCCCTCGCCATGTCGGTGGTCGGCTGCATCGCGGCGGGGCTCCTCGTCCTCTTCGGGACGCTGGCGTTCGTGCACGTGGCCGTGAAGGTCGACAAGGAGTGCCTCGAAGTGCGCTGCGGCCACATGGGTGTCCCGCGCCGCCGCATCCCGCTGTCGAACATCACCGGAGCCGACTTCGCGCCCCGGGTCACCCCGCGGCAGTGGGGCGGCTGGGGTTACCGCTGGCGGCCCGACCAGGGAACCGCCGTGGTCGTCCGACGCGGTGAGGGGCTGGTGCTCCTCCTGGGCGACGGGCACACGTTCACCATCACGGTGGACAACGCGGAGGCGGCCGTGCGGGTGATCCGCGACCGGCTGAGGATCGCCGCCATGGGCCGGACCCACTGACGCCGTCACACCGCTGACGCCGTACGGACCGTCCCCTCCGGAAGGGCTCTCCCGGGCGGGTGCGTCCGCTACTCCGTGGGGACGGTCGGCGCGGGACGCGCTGTGGCCAGGCCCGCGAGCAGGCCCGCACCCGCCGTGACCGTCGTGAAGCTCAGGGCGTTGCCGACCGCGGCGATCGCGGCCAGCGCCGCCAGGGCGGCGCCCGCGGTGAGGACGACCGGAGTGGGGCGCGGTGACCTCCACAGGGCGTACAGGACCCAGCCGAACACCGCGGCGAGCAGGACCATGCCCAGGACCCCCTGCTCGGCTGCCTGCTGGAACGGCGCCGAGTGGGGTTTGCCGTCGGGCGGCAGCGTCTGTGTGACGGTCGGGCTCAGCTCCGCGAAGCGTCCGGGGCCGATGCCCAGCCCCGGTTCCCGGGCCGCCATGTCGAGCGCGTCGTGCCACAGCAGTACCCGGTGCTGGGTGAGCTGTCCCTCCAGGGCCGAGGTCAGACCGTCCGGCAGTACGTCCTCGGCCGCGGCCCAGGTCGCGCCGGTCACCAGGGCCACGGCGAGCGCGAGACCGCCGAGCCCCACCGCGCGGCGGCGCATACGGTCGGCGGCGAGCGAGCAGAGCAGCACTCCCAGGCAGGCGACGAAGCCGGACGTCGATCCCAGGACGGCCGCGGTGACCGCGATGCCTGCGGCCAGCAGCCGCAGGGCGAGCCGCAGTCCCGGCGGGCGCGCCGCCCAGGCCGCACAGCACGCGGCGCCCGCGGAGAGGGTGAGCAGCGCGGCGGTCGCGCCGGTCTGCCCGAGCGGTGAGGTCGCCTGGCTGCCCGGATTGATGTGCGGCGCGGCCACGGCGAGCCCGAGCCCGGCGAACGCGCCCGCGGTGGGCACGGCGACCGGCAGCAGTTCGCCGCAGATCCGCCCCACCGCGTAGCCGGCGGCCACGGCGAGCACCGCGAGCAGGACCCCCTCGGGCCGCCCGCCGTGCACCGCGGCGGTGATCAGGGACCAGGCGGCGCACGCTCCGAGCACCGCGACACCCGTCGCGTCCGAAGCGCTGCGTCTGTCGTGCGCCGACGCCGGACCGGTCGCCGAAGTCATCCCCGTGGACCCCACCCCGACGCCCCCCGACCTGTGACGGGCCCCGACCGCCCGGCCGGAAACGGCCCGTACGTCGAAGGCTCCGGCACACCGTAACGGGTGATGCGCCGGTTTGTGGACGAGTTGCGCAGAAACGATGCGGCAAGTGAGGGGTGAACACCCGGTCAGTGCCTCGCCGGTACCCGGCCGGAGCCTGGTCGGGAGCCGGGGGCCGCGCTGTCGGTGCCGTGGTCAGGCGCCGTAGACTCCCCGGGTGACCGCCACAGCGACCCCCGTAGACGAGCCGGAACAGCTCGAACCGCAGGACCGGCCCGTTTCGCGCACGGTTCGCCTGGCACGACGGCTGCTTCCGGCCGCCGCCGCGGCACTCTCCGGGGTGCTGCTGTACGTCAGTTTCCCGCCGCGCACCCTGTGGTGGCTGGCCCTGCCGGCCTTCGCGATCTTCGCCTGGTGCCTGCACGGCCGCACCTGGAAGGCGGCCCTCGGCCTCGGCTACCTCTTCGGCCTCGGCTTCCTGCTGCCGTTGCTCGTGTGGACCGGCGTCGAGGTCGGCCCCGGACCGTGGCTGGCGCTCGTCGCCATCGAGGCGGTGTACGTCGCGCTCGTCGGCGCCGGTATCGCGGCCGTGTCGAAGCTGCCCGGCCGGCCGCTGTGGGCCGCCGCCCTGTGGATCGCAGGCGAGGCGGCACGCGCGCGTGTGCCGTTCGGCGGCTTCCCCTGGGGCAAGATCGCCTTCGGCCAGGCCGACGGGGTCTTCCTGCCGCTCGCGGCGGTGGGCGGCACCCCCGTGCTCGGTTTCGCGGTCGTCCTGTGCGGCTTCGGCCTGTACGAGACCGTCCGCCTGGGCCTCGAAGTGCGGCGCACCCGTGTCGTACGCCGGGGAGCCGCCGCGGTGGCCCTGCTCGCTCTCGTCCTCCCCGTGGCGGGCGCCCTCGCCGCACGCACCCTGGTCAGCGACAGTGCCGAGGACGGCACCGCGACCGTCGCCGTCATCCAGGGCAACGTCCCGCGCGCGGGACTCGACTTCAACTCCCAGCGCCGTGCCGTCCTCGACCACCACGCACGGGAGACCGAGCGGCTGGCCGCGCGGGTCAAGGCGGGCAAGGCGGCCCAGCCCGACTTCGTGCTGTGGCCGGAGAACTCCTCGGACATCGACCCGTTCCGCAACCCCGACGCCTACGCAGTGATCGACAAGGCGGCCCGGGCCATCGGCGCGCCCATCTCGGTCGGCGGTGTCGTGGAGAAGGACGGCAAGCTCTACAACGAGCAGATCCTGTGGGACCCGGTGAAGGGCCCCGGCGCCACCTACGACAAGCGGCAGGTCCAGCCGTTCGGCGAGTACCTCCCGATGCGCTCGCTCCTCGGTGCCATCAACGAGAACTGGACCTCCATGGTCCGCCAGGACTTCAGCCGGGGCGACGAGCCGGGCGTGTTCACCATGGCGGGTACCGAGGTCGGCCTCGCGACCTGTTACGAGGCCGCCTTCGACTGGGCCGTGCGCGACACCGTCACCCACGGCGCCCAGATCATCTCCGTACCGAGCAACAACGCCACGTTCGACCGCAGCGAGATGACCTACCAGCAGCTCGCCATGTCCCGCATCCGGGCCGTCGAGCACAGCCGGACCGTCACCGTCCCGGTGACCAGCGGTGTCAGCGCCATGATCATGCCGGACGGGGAGATCACCCAGCGCACCGGCATGTTCGTGGCCGACTCCCTCGTCCAGAAGGTCCCGCTGCGGTCCTCCGAGACCCCCGCCACCCGCCTCGGCATCGCGCCCGAGATGGTGCTGGTCCTGATCGCGGCGGGCGGACTCGGCTGGGCGGTGACCTCGGCCGTACGCGGACGCCGGAACGCGGCAGGGTGACCCGACCGGCCCGTTAGGGTCGGTCCATGGCTACTCCTGACTTCATCCGTACGATCCGGGCCACCGCCGGACAGCAGCTGCTGTGGCTTCCCGGAGTCACCGCCGTCGTCTTCGACGACGAGGACAGGGTCCTGCTCGGGCGCCGGGTCGACACCGGCAAGTGGGCCGTCATCGCCGGAATGTCGGACCCGGGGGAGCAGCCCGCCGCCTGTGCCGTCCGTGAGGTCTACGAGGAGACGGGCGTACGGTGCGTCGCCGAGCGCGTCGTGCTCGTCCAGGCCCTGAAGCCCATCACGTACCCCAACGGCGACATCTGCCAGTTCATGGACATCACCATCCGGTGCCGGGCCGTCGGCGGCGAGGCCCGTGTCAACGACGACGAGTCGCTGGAGGTCGCCTGGTTCGCCGTGGACGCGCTGCCGGAGCTGAACGAGCACGGGCTGATCCGGATCAAGCAAGCGCTGTCCGACGAGCCCACGTGGTTCGACCCCACGACCTGACGGCGAAGTGTGGGTTGTGACCACATGGGTCGAGCTGGAGGGGCTCCCTAGGGTCGGAGCATGACCGCCCGCAGCGTCCTCGCAGGCCCCCAGGCCCCCTCCTTCGACCTCGGCGGCCGTACCGCCCTCGTCACCGGCGCCGCGGGCGGTATCGGCCGCGCGTGCGCGCTGCGGCTCGCCGCGGCCGGTGCGAAGGTGCGGGCGGTCGACCGGCAGGCGGGGGGACTGGAGACACTCGCCGAACGGGCCCGCGGCCTCGCGGGAACCGTCGAGCCGCACCTCCTCGACCTCACCGACCTGGACGCGGCGGAATCCGCCGCGGCGGGCACCGACATCCTCGTCAACAACGCCGGACTGCAACTGGTGCGCCCCATCGAGGACTTCCCGCCCGACACCTTCCACACCGTGCTGACCGTGATGCTGGAGGCACCGTTCCGCCTCATCCGTGGGGCGCTGCCACACATGTACGGGCAGGGGTGGGGCCGCATCGTCAATGTGTCCTCCGTCCATGGGCTCCGCGCCTCCGCCTTCAAGTCGGCCTATGTGGCGGCAAAACACGGCCTGGAGGGCCTCTCCAAGACGGCGGCACTCGAAGGCGCACCCCATGGAGTCACCTCGAACTGTGTGAACCCCGCCTATGTGCGCACACCCCTGGTCGAGAAACAGCTCACCGACCAGGCGGCCGCCCACGGAATACCGCGGGAACGGGTGCTGACGGAGATCCTGCTGAAGGACAGCGCCGTCAAACGCCTCATCGAGCCCGAGGAGGTCGCCGAGGCCGTGGCGTACCTGTGCGGCCCGGCCGCGTCCTTCGTCACCGGCACCTCGCTGGTGCTCGACGGCGGCTGGACCGCGCACTGAGCGCGAGTTATCCACAGGGCTGGTCAGGCTGTCGGTGCGACGGGTAATCCTGGTGGACATGTTCCGTGATCAATCGAGGTCGGCCGGGCGCTCCGAGGCGAGCGCGGAGACGCCGTTCCTGAAACTGCTGGCCAGGGGCGCGTCCGCCGACGCGTACGAGCAGCCGGTGCTGCTCGCCCGTGCGGACGGCATGGCCGCCGACCGGATCGCCGCTCTTGAGGGCGCCAAGGATCTCGCCCTGCGTGTGCGCTCCGAGATGGAGGGGCGCCGCAGACGCGAGGCCGAGCTGTCCGCGCTCTTCGAGACGGCCCACGACCTGGCGGGACTGCGCGACCTCGACGCCGTGCTCCAGGCGATCGTGCAGCGCGCCCGCTCGCTGCTGAGCACGGACGTCGCGTACCTCAGCCTGAACGACCCGGCGCGGGGCGACACGTACATGCGGGTCACCGAGGGCTCGGTCGCGGCGCGCTTCCAGCAGCTGCGCCTGGGCATGGGGGAGGGGCTGGGCGGGCTCGTCGCCCAGACGGCCCGGCCCTACGTCACCGACGACTATTTCCGGGACGACCGCTTCCGGCACACGCTGACGATCGACGCGGGGGTCCGGGACGAGGGGCTGGTGGCGATCCTCGGCGTGCCCCTCACGCTCGGCCCGCACGTCATCGGTGTGCTCTTCGCCGCCGACCGCCGGGCGCGGGTCTTCGAGCGGCAGGAGATCGCGCTGCTCGGCTCGTTCGCGGCCCTGGCGGCGGCCGCCATCGACGCCGCGAACCTGCTCACCGAGACCCGTCAGACACTGGCGGACCTGGAGCGGGCCAACGAGATCATCGGGGACCGCAGCGGGGTCATCGAGCGGGCCTCGGACGTCCACGACCGGCTCGCCGAGCTCGTCCTGCGGGGTGGCGGGGTCCACGACGTGTCCGCCGCGGTCTCCCAGGTCCTCGACGGCACCGTGCGCTTCGCCGACGCGGGAACGGCACCCGGCGACGCGGTCGAGATGTCACGGGCCGAGGGCCACGCCGTCCGCCACGGGGACGACTGGATCGCCGCCGTCGCCGCCGGCGGAGAACTGCTCGGCGCACTCGTGCTGGACGGCCAGCCGGGCCTCGACCCCGTCGACCAGCGCACCCTGGAGCGCGCCGCCATGGTCACCTCGCTCCTGCTGCTGGCCCGGCGTTCGGCCGCCGAGGCCGAACAGCGCGTCCGCGGCGAGCTGCTGGACGATCTGCTCGACGCCCGCGACCGCGATCCCCGGCTGCTGCGCGAGCGCGCGGCCCGCTTCGACGCCGACCTCGACTCCGTCCACGTGGTGCTCGCCGCCCGCCTGGACAGCCCGGTGGCGGACGCCGACCAGGAGGCGGCCGCCCGGCGCAGACTGGGGTCCGCGGCGTCCCACCTCGCCGCCACCCGGCACGGACTCGCCGCGGCCCGCGACGGAGGCACCGTCCTGCTGCTGCCCCTCGGCCCCGGCGAGACCGCGACGGAGCTGGCCCGCCGCACGGCGAGAGATCTGGGCACGGCCGTGCACGAGGCGGTCACCGTCGGGGCCTCCGCGCCCGTCCGGGATCTCGCCGTGCGCCCGGAGACCGTGGCCGAGGCCTACGCCGAGGGGCAGCGGTGCCTCGACGCGCTGCGGCTCCTCGGCCGCCCGGGGGACGGCGCCGCCGCCGAGGACTTCGGGTTTCTGGGGCTGCTGCTGGCCGGCAGCAGGGACATCCCCGGCTTCGTCGAGCGCACCATCGGCCAGGTCGTCGGTTACGACGAGAAGCGCGGCACGGATCTCCTGCGCACCCTCGACGCGTACTTCGCCTGCGGGATGAGCCCGGCGCGTACCAAGGACGAACTGCACGTCCACGTCAACACGGTCGCGCAGCGCCTGGAGCGGGTCGGCCGGCTGCTCGGACCCGAGTGGCAGAGCCCGGCCCGCGCGCTGGAGATCCAGCTCGCCCTGCGACTGCACCGGTTGTCGTCCGCGACGCCTCCCGGACGGCACTGACCCCCGCACACACGGGCGCGCGGGGGTCGGTCGTCGCACAACGGCTCGGACGATGCCGGGTCGGTGCGGCCGCTGCTCAACAGGTGCTCAGCCGCTGCTCAGACGGTACGGGCGTCCGCGGGCCGGGAATCCTTCACGCCCTCCGCCGCCTCCGCCGCTTCCCTCTCCGCCTCCCCGTCGACGTCCGCGAGGTCCCGGTGGCGGGTCTCCTTCGCCACACCCACGGCGATCAGGGTCAGCACGGCCGCCCCGATCACGTACAGGGCGATCGGGGTCGAGCTGTCGTAGTCCGCCAGCAGCGCGGTGGCGATGAGCGGTGCGGGCGCGCCCGCGGCGACCGACGAGAACTGCGCGCCGATCGAAGCCCCGGAGTACCGCATGCGGGTCGCGAACATCTCCGAGAAGAACGCGGCCTGCGGCGCGTACATGGCTCCGTGCAGGACCAGCCCCACGGTCACAGCGAGGATCAGGTCCCCGAAGCTCCCCGTGTCGATGAGCGCGAAGAACGGGAACATCCACAGCCCGATACCGGCCGCGCCCAGCAGATACACCGGACGGCGGCCGACCCGGTCGGACAGGGCGCCCCACGCCGGGATCGCCGCGAAGTGCACCGCGGAGGCGATGAGCACCGCGTTGAGCGCGGTCTGCTTGGACAGCCCGGTGGACGTAGTGGCGTACACGAGGATGAACGCGGTGATCACGTAGTAGCTGATGTTCTCCGCCATGCGCGCGCCCATCGCGATGAGGACGTCCCGCCAGTGGTGGCGCAGCACGGAGACCAGTGGCAGCTTCTCGGCGCCCCCGTCCTCGACTGACCTGCGGGCCTCGGCCTGGGCCAGAGCGGCCTTGAAGACGGGCGATTCGTCGACGGACAGACGTATCCACAGACCGACCATGACGAGCACGCCCGACAGCAGGAAGGGTATGCGCCAGCCCCAGGCGGTGAACGCGGCGTCCGAGAGCAGGGCCGTCAGCAGCGACAGCACCCCCGTCGCCAGCAGTTGTCCGGCGGGCGCGCCGGTCTGCGGCCACGAGGCCCAGAAACCGCGTCGCCGCGCGTCCCCGTGCTCCGACACCAGCAGTACGGCGCCGCCCCACTCCCCGCCCAGCGCGAAGCCCTGCACCAGGCGCAGCACGGTCAGCAGCACCGGGGCCGCCGTGCCGATGGTCGCGTGCGTGGGCAGCAGCCCGATCGCGAAGGTCGCCCCGCCCATCAGCAGCAAACTCAGGACCAGGAGCTTCTTACGGCCGAGCCGGTCGCCGTAGTGCCCGAAGACCAGTGCCCCGAGCGGCCTGGCGGCGAACCCCACCGCGTACGTCAGGAACGACAGCAGGGTCCCGACGAGCGGGTCGGAGCCCGGGAAGAAGAGCTTGTTGAAGACGAGCGCGGCGGCGGATCCGTAGAGGAAGAAGTCGTACCACTCGATGGTGGTGCCGATCAGGCTCGCGGCGACGATGCGCTTGAGGCTGCCGGGTGGTGTCGAGGCTGGTGGTGGGGGAGCGGTCGCTGCGGATGCCATGTGCACCACTTCCGGGTGTTCGGTGGGGACGGGGACGTATCGGCACACCGTAGGAAGACGCAGGTCAGGCGCACATGTGGTGGGACAACATAGTTCTGCCCGATGAAGTGCGTGCATCCACCATGCCGGGCATCGATGGCGCGGGCTGACCACCCCCGACCGGGCCGAAGCCGCCTCTCGGCCGGACCGCGGCGGACTTGTGCAGCCTCCTGTCCGGTCCCGCGCCATCACGAGATATCTTGATGTCGAGCAATGTTGCAGACTTTGCAGACGTGGAGCGGAGCACCCGGTGACTGACTCGACCATCATCTACACGCACACTGACGAGGCCCCGGCCCTGGCGACCTATTCGTTCTTGCCGGTGGTCCAGGCGTACGCGTCGCAGGCCGGTGTCACTGTGGAAACCCGTGACATCTCGCTGGCCGGGCGGATCATCGCCCTCTTCCCCGAGTTCCTGGAGGAGGGGCAGCGCATCCCCGACGCCCTCGCCGAGCTGGGTGAGCTGGCCAAGACGCCCGAGGCCAACATCATCAAGCTGCCGAACATCTCGGCCTCGATCCCGCAGCTGAAGGCCGCGATCGCCGAGCTGCAGTCGCAGGGCTACGCGCTGCCGAACTACCCGGACGACGCGAAGACCGACGAGGAGCGCGACATCCGCGCCCGCTACGACAAGGTCAAGGGCAGCGCCGTGAACCCGGTGCTGCGCGAGGGCAACTCCGACCGCCGCGCCCCCGCGTCGGTCAAGAACTACGCCAAGGCCCACCCGCACCGCATGGGCGCCTGGACCGCCGACTCGAAGACCAACGTGGCGACCATGGGCGTCGACGACTTCCGGTCCACCGAGAAGTCCGTGGTGATCTCCGAGGCCGGCTCCCTGCGCATCGAGCTGACCGGCGACGACGGTTCCACCACCGTCCTGCGTGAGTCCGTACCTGTCCTCGCGGGCGAGGTCGTCGACGCCTCCGTCCTGCACGTCGCCGCGCTGCGCGAGTTCCTCACCGCGCAGATCGCCAAGGCCAAGGCCGACGGCGTGCTGTTCTCCGTGCACCTCAAGGCCACCATGATGAAGGTCTCCGACCCGATCATCTTCGGCCACGTGGTGCGCGCCTTCTTCCCGAAGACGTTCGCGCAGTACGGCAAGGCGCTCGCCACCGCGGGGCTGACCCCCAACGACGGTCTCGGCGGCATCTACAAGGGCCTTGAGTCCCTGCCCGAGGGCGCCGAGATCAAGGCGTCCTTCGACGCCGAGCTCGCCGAGGGCCCCGAGCTGGCCATGGTCGACTCCGACAAGGGCATCAGCAACCTGCACGTGCCCTCCGACGTCATCGTCGACGCCTCCATGCCGGCGATGATCCGTACCTCCGGCCACATGTGGGGCCCGGACGGCGGCGAGGCCGACACCCTGGCGGTCCTCCCGGACTCCAGCTACGCCGGTGTCTACCAGGTCGTCCTCGACGACTGCCGCGCCAACGGCGCCTTCGACCCGTCGACGATGGGCACCGTCCCGAACGTCGGTCTGATGGCGCAGAAGGCCGAGGAGTACGGCAGCCACGACAAGACCTTCGAGATCGCGACCACCGGCACGGTCCGCCTCGTCGACGAGGCCGGCGATGTGGTCCTGCAGCAGACGGTCTCCGCGGGCGACATCTTCCGCGCCTGCCAGACCAAGGACGCCCCGATCCGGGACTGGGTCAAGCTGGCCGTCACCCGCGCCCGCGCCACCGGCGACCCGACCGTGTTCTGGCTGGACGAGACCCGCGCCCACGACGCGAAGCTCATCGAGAAGGTCAACGCCTACCTGCCGGAGCACGACACGGAGGGCCTGGACATCCGTGTCCTGTCGCCCGTCGAGGCGACCAAGCTCTCCGTGGAGCGCATCCGCCGCGGCGAGAACACCATCTCGGTCACCGGCAACGTCCTGCGCGACTACCTGACCGACCTGTTCCCGATCCTGGAGCTGGGCACCAGCGCCAAGATGCTCTCGATCGTCCCGCTGATGAACGGCGGCGGCCTCTTCGAGACGGGCGCCGGCGGCTCCGCGCCCAAGCACGTGCAGCAGCTGGTCAAGGAGGACTACCTGCGCTGGGACAGCCTGGGCGAGTTCCTCGCGCTGGCCTCCAGCTTCGAGCACCTCGCGCAGACCACGGGCAACGCGCGCGCCCAGGTCCTCGCCGACACGCTCGACCGCGCGACGGCCACGTTCCTGGAGAACGACAAGTCGCCGAGCCGTCGCCTCGGTGGCATCGACAACCGCGGCAGCCACTTCTTCCTCGCGCTGTACTGGGCGCAGGAGCTGGCCGGACAGACGGACGACGCCGAGCTCGCCAAGGTGATCGCTCCGCTCGCCGAGACGCTCACCGCGCAGGAGGAGACGATCGTCTCCGAGCTGAACGCGGTGCAGGGTTCGCCTGCCGAGATCGGTGGGTACTACCAGCCCGACCCGGCCAAGGCCTCGGCTGTCATGCGGCCGTCCGCGACGCTCAACGCTGCGCTGGCGACGCTGGCCTGATTTTTGGCCTCGGTGTGCCGCTGACGGTTCGACGCCGTCTGCCGGCGCGTCGTGGCTGAGCGCGCAGTTCCCCGCGCCCCTGACGGGGCGCGCAGTTCCCCTGCGCCCCTTCCGGGGGCGTGGGGTTTGCTGTATCCGGACTCCTGACGGGCAGGTCGGTGATGGCGTTGCAGGTCGAGGCGCACGGGCTCGATGTGATCGGGGACGGCGAGCGGAAAGGCACGCCGCGTACGCTCTTCTGGCCCTGGTTCGGGGCGAACGTCTCCATCCTCGGGCTGAGCTACGGATCCTTCGTGCTCGGGTTCGGGATCTCCTTCTGGCAGGCCCTGGCCGCCGGAGTGATCGGGATCGTCTTCTCCTTCCTGCTCTGCGGACTCGTCGCGGTCGCGGGCAAGCGCGGCTCGGCGCCGACGATGGTGCTCAGCCGGGCCGCCTACGGTGTGCGCGGCAACCGGCTCCCCGCCGTCGTGTCCTGGATGCTCACCGTCGGCTGGGAGACCGTCCTCACGGCGCTGGCGACCATGGCCACCTCCACCGTGCTCGACCGGCTCGGTTGGGGTGGCGGCACCGGGACCGAGGTGGTCGCCCTGATCGTCGTCGGCGCGCTCGTCGTGGTCGGCGGAGTGATGGGATTCGACCTGATCATGCGGCTCCAGACGGTCATCACCGTCGTCACCGGGGTCCTGACCGTCGTCTACATCGGGCTCGTCGCCGACCACATCCACTGGTCGGCCGTCAGCGCCGTACCGGCAGGCTCCGCCCAGGAGCTCATCGGCGCCCTGGTCTTCATGATGACCGGCTTCGGCCTCGGCTGGGTCAACGCCGCCGCCGACTACTCGCGCTATCTGCCGCGCGACTCCTCCGGCCGGGGCGTGGCCGGGTGGACGACCTTCGGCGCCTCGGTGGCACCCCTGCTCCTGCTGGTCTTCGGCCTGCTGCTCGCCGGATCGTCCACGACCCTCAGTACGGCCATCGCGGGCGACCCGATCGGCGCGCTCACCACGATCCTGCCCACCTGGTTCCTGGTCCCCTTCGCCGTGGTGGCCGTACTCGGCCTGGTCGGCGGCGCGGTCCTCGACATCTACTCCTCCGGCCTGGCCCTGCTCGCCGCGGGCCTGCGCGTACCGCGCTATCTGGCGGCCCTGCTGGACGGTGTCCTGATGATCGCGGGCTCCGTCTACATCGTCTTCGTCGCCGACGACTTCCTGGGCCAGTTCATCGGCTTCCTCACCACGCTCGGCGTACCGGTCGCCGCCTGGTGCGGAGTGATGCTCGCCGACCTGGCGCTGCGCCGCCGCGACTACGACGAGGCCGACCTGTTCCGGGTGAAGGGCCGCTACGGAGACGTCGAACCGCTCCCGCTGCTGCTCACCCTCGCCGCCACCGCGCTCGGGTGGGGCCTGGTCACCAACTCGGCCGCCGACTGGCTGGAGTGGCAGGGCTATCTGCTCGGCCCCCTCGGCCTCGGCGGCAAGGACGGCACCTGGGCCTACGTGAACCTGGGCGTCCTCGCCGCGCTCGCCCTCGGCTTCCTCGGCACCCTCGCACTCGGTGGGGGAAGGGTGCGTACGCAGGAGGCACAGGCTCCGAGCGGACCGGTGGACGGGAAGACGCTGAAGGCATGAGCGGCGACGGGACCCCCGCCCACCTCGCCGTCATCGACATGCTGCTCACCGGAACGAAGTGAGCACGTCAGAGCCGGCCCGCCCCCGTGTACAGGTCCAGTTCCCCCTCCAGTTCCACGGCCAGCACGGTCGCCTCCTCGTCCAGATCGGCCGCCGCGGGCGCGTCGATCCACGTCACCCCCGGTACGGTGTCGAGCCCGCCCGTGACGTGATGGCCCAGTTCCGTGCCCGTGCCGAGGACCGTGACGCGCCGGACCCGGTTGCGCAGCCCCCGGACCGACACGGAGTCGCGCGGCGCGTCGAAGCACACCAGATACAGCGTGCGCCGGTCGGCGGACAGGGTGCTGGGGCCGTAGTGGTGCCCGGCGGGCAGCCCGGCGACCGTGCCGTACACGGCGTCCGAGTGCCGCCCGATCCACGCGCCGAGGCCCTCCATGCGGGTGATCTGTTCCTCGGGGATCGTGCCGTCCTCGCGCGGTGCCGCGGCCAGCAGCAGATTGCCGCCCATGCCGATGGTCTCGGTGAAGTACCGCACCAGCTGGCGCACCGACTTGAAGTCGCGGTCCTGCGGCCGGTGGCTCCATGAGCCGTTGATGGTGAGGCACAGTTCCCACGGGCCGTCCGGGGCCTGGAGCGGGGTGCCCTGTTCGGGCGTGGCGTAGTCGCCGTGGCCGGGTATCCGGCCGTTGAGGACGGTGTCCGGATTGCCCGCGAGGATCAGGTCGGCGAGCTCGTCCGTCCGCCACTGCTCCTCGGTGCGCTCCCACTCGCCGTCGAACCAGAGGATGTCGGGCCGGAAGCGTTCGACGAGTTCGCGGACCTGTCCGTCGCGGTACGCGAGATAGCGCGCCCAGGCCGCCGGGTCCTCCCGGCCGGGCTCGGCCTGCGAGTACGCGTTCAGCGGCACGATGTACGGCCCCGGGTGCCGCTCACTCGCGTAGTCCGGGTGGTTCCAGTCGGAGTGCGAGTAGTAGAGGCCGACCTTGAGGTCCCGGGCGCGCAGTGCCTCGACGAACCCGGTGACGAGGTCGCGGCCCGCCGGGGTGTCCCGGACCACGTCGAGATTGCGGTGATCGGTGTCCCAGAGGGCGACCCCGTCGTGGTGCCGGGTGGTCAGGACCGCGTACCGGGCGCCGACGCGGGCGAACAACTCGGCCCAGGCGTCGGGGTCGTAACGCGACGCGCTGAAACCGTCGAGCTGTTTCATGTACTGCTCGTGCGTCATCTCGCCCGTGTAGAAGGACCAGGACTCGGCGGCGCCACCGACGGCGTAGACGCCGTAGTGGATGAAGATGCCCAGCTTGGCACCGGGAAACCAGGGTTGCATCGGCATGCTTCCACGCTAGGCGCGGGCCCCTCGCGGCGCGTGGGCGCCGGTCACCACTACTGGTCCGTTCTCACCCTGCGGCCCCCGGGCTGCGCGATCCCTTTACGTGGCTGTCATGTACCTGTAGCTTCCGCGCTGCAAGGACTTTCTGGAACTTGCCGGTTCTTCTTGCAGAGCAACTCGGCGCCCCACGGCCCGCATTGGAGACGCTCATGGGACGTACACCCCTCGGTCGGTCGCGGCGCCCGCTCCTCGCGGCGCTGGTGGCGACCGGACTGCTCGGCGCGCTCGCGGGGCCACCGGAGACGGGCCCCGCCCCGATGGAGACGGTCGCCGCCGACGCGAACACGGCGACCGTCTTCTACTACACGAAGACCAAGAACTGGTCCTCCACCTATCTGCACTACGCGCCGGACGGCGGCGCGTGGACCACCGTGCCGGGCACGAAGATGGAGGCGGCCTGCACGGACTGGGTGAAGAAGACCGTCGACCTCGGCTCGGCGGCCGGGCTCGCGGCCACCTTCAACGACGGCGGCGGCACCTGGGACAACAACGGTGGCGCCAACTACGCGCTCGGCACGGGGAACATCACCGTCAAGGACGGGGTGATCGCCCACAGCGACCCGTGCGCCGGCACCGAACCGGCCGAGGGCAACCAGGCCACGGTCTACTACTCGACGGCCACCACCGGCTGGACGACGGCCAACATCCACTACGCGCCGACCGGCGGCACCTGGACGACCTCGCCCGGCGTCGGCATGGAGGCCGCCTGCACCGGCTGGTGGAAGAAGACCCTCGACCTCGGCACGGCGACCTCACTGAAGGCGGCCTTCAACAACGGCAACGGCGTCTGGGACAACAACAACAGCGCCGACTACGCCCTCACCTCCGGCACCTCGACCGTCAAGGACCGTACGGTCACCAAGGACGCGGCGGACCCGTGCGCCGCCGTCGAGCCGGACACCGAGGCGCCGACCGCGCCGGCCAAGGTGACCGCGAGCGCCACGAACACCTCCGTCGTCGTCAGCTGGGACGCGGCGACCGACAACATCGGAGTGACCAAGTACCAGGTGGCCCGCACCGGCGGCACCAAGGGCACGATGGTCACCGACATCGGATCGACGGTGTTCTCCGACACGGGACTTGAGGAGAGGACCCGCTACACCTACACGGTGAAGGCGGTCGACGCGGCGGGCAACACCTCACCCGCCTCCGCCGCGGCCACCGCGACGACCGGGGACAAGGCCCCCGACCCCGCCTCCGGCACCCCGCTGGGCACCGACCCCCGCAAGGACCCCATCTACTTCGTCCTCACCGCCCGCTTCAACGACGGCGACAGCTCCAACAACCGCGGCGGCAGCCAGCACACCAAGTCGGGCAACGCGGCGAACAACGACCCCATGTTCCGGGGCGACTTCAAGGGACTGGTCGAGAAACTCGACTACGTCAAGGCGCTCGGCTTCTCGGCGATCTGGGTCACCCCGGTGGTCCTCAACCGCTCGGACTACGACTACCACGGCTATCACGGCTACGACTTCTACAAGGTCGACCCGCGCCTGGAGTCGGCCGGCGCCTCCTACCAGGACCTGATCAACGCGGCGCACGCCAAGGGCATGAAGATCTACCAGGACGTCGTCTACAACCACAGCTCCCGCTGGGGCGCCAAAGGCCTGTTCACCCCCACCGTGTACGGCGTCCGCGACTCCCAGTGGAGCTGGTACTACGACGAGAGGAACGAGGGCTTCGAGTACGACGGCCTCACCGTCGAACCCAAGTCCGGCAAGGCGTACTACAACGGCGACCTGTGGTCGACCGCCGAGCCGTCCGGCAACACCTGCCTCAACTGGGGCAAGCCCACCGGAGGCAAGAGCGCAGAGGGCTACACGCTCTACAACTGCCAGTGGCCCAGCCCCACTTCGGGCATGTTCCCCAAGGCGCTCTACCACCAGTGCTGGATCGGCAACTGGGAGGGCGAGGACGCGCGCTCCTGCTGGCTGCACGAGGACCTGGCCGACTTCAACACCGAGAACACCACCGTCCAGAACTACTTGATCGGCGCCTACGACAAGTACATCGACATGGGCGTCGACGGATTCCGCGTGGACACGGCCGTGCACATACCCAGGGTCACCTGGAACCGCCGTTTCCTGCCCGCCATCCAGGAGCGTGTCACCCAGAAGTTCGGCGCCGAGGCCGCGCGGAACTTCTTCGTCTTCGGCGAGGTCGCGGCCTTCGTCAACGACAAGTGGAACCGCGGCTCGGTCAACCACTCCGCGCAGTTCTACACCTGGAAGGAGCGCAAGGAGTACAGCGCCGACGACGAAGTGGCGGCCCTGGAGCAGTTCACCTACGAGAACGACCAGGGCACCGGGAACCAGCCGACGTCCACCAACGCCTTCCTGGACGGGAACAACTACCACACCCCCGACCGCAGTCGGTTCTCCGGCATGAACATCATCGACATGCGGATGCACATGAACTTCGGCGACGCGCAGAACGCCTACGGCAACGGCAAGGACTCCGACGACAGCGTCAACGACGCCACGTACAACGTCGTCTACGTCGACAGCCACGACTACGGGCCCAACAAGAGCAGCGAGCGCTACACCGGCGGCACCGACGCGTGGGCCGAGAACATGGCCCTGATGTGGACCTTCCGCGGCATCCCGACCCTGTACTACGGCTCGGAGATCGAGTTCCAGCAGGGCAAGAAGATCGACTGCGGTCCGAGCTGCCCGCTGGCGACGACCGGTCGCGCGTACTACGGCGACCATCTCGCCGGCAGTGTCACGGCCTCCGACTTCGGCACGGTCGGCTCCGCGAGCGGCGAGGTCGCGAACACCCTCGCGCAGCCCCTGGTCAAGCACGTCCAGCGGCTCAACCAGATCCGCCGGGCCGTCCCCGCCCTGCAGACGGGGCAGTACTCCACCGAGGGCATCAGCGGCTCGATGGCCTTCAAGCGCCGGTACACCAGCGGCTCGACGGACAGCTTCGCCCTGGTCACCGTCACGGGCGGCGCCACATACACGGGCATCCCGAACGGCACCTACAAGGACGCCGTCACCGGGGACGTGAAGACCGTCTCCAACGGCACGCTGAGCGTCGGCGCCCCCGGCAAGGGCAACCTCCGGGTGTACGTGCTGAACGGCCCCGGGAAGATCGGCGCCGACGGCCCGTACCTGAAGTAGGCCCGCGCACAAGCGAGTTGGTGGGGCGGTCCACTTGGCGGTATCCGGTGGGTACAGCGGGCACCGGTCGCGTGTTCAATCACGGGTACCGCGTCACGTACGGACCGCCCCACCTGTCAGG
Source organism: Streptomyces liliiviolaceus (assembly GCF_018070025.1). NCBI lineage: Bacteria > Bacillati > Actinomycetota > Actinomycetes > Kitasatosporales > Streptomycetaceae > Streptomyces > Streptomyces liliiviolaceus. Next base: position 55,689 of record NZ_JAGPYQ010000002.1, on the reverse strand, counting down.
AGGCACCGTGATCGCCCCTCCCGAACCCGCACTGACCGAACGTGAACTCATCGACCGGGCCACCGCCCTGCGGCCCGTACTGCTCGAACGCCAGGCGGAGACAGAGGAGTTGACGCGCTACCCGCAGGAGACGCACGAGGACTTCCTGCGGGCCGGCTTCTACCGGACCCTCCAGCCGCGCCGCTACGGAGGCTACGAGTTCGGGCTGCCGACCTTCTTCCGCGTGGTCACCGAGATCACCCGCGGCTGCCCCTCCACCGGCTGGGCCCTGTCCCTGACCGCCGCCCATGTCCTGCAGTTCGCGGCGCAGTTCGACGAGCGGGCCCAGGACGAGGTCTTCGGCACCCACGGCGAGTTCCGCGCCGCGTCCACCGTCGCACCCGTCGGAGTCGCCCGGCCGAACGGCGACGACGGGATCGTCCTGGACGGCATCTGGCCCTACTCCTCCGGTTCCCCGTACTCCACCCACTACCTCGGCCAGACCCTGCGCGCCCCGGAGAAGCCCGGCGACCCGCCCGGACCGATGGTGCTGTTCGTCGCCCCGCGCCCGGTGTGGACCCTCGTCGACGACTGGCACGGCGTCCTCGGCCTGCGCGGCAGCGGCTCCAACAGCGTCCGCATGGACCAGGCCCGTATCCCCGAACACCTCACCCGCGAGGTGAGCCTGCTCGACCTGCCCGTGGAGGGCGGCACCCCCGGCTCGAAGCTGCACGGCAACGCCCTGTACGCGGGACGCGCGCCCAGCGTCTACCACGGGGAACTGGCGGCCATCATGACCGGCATCGGATACGCCGCCGCCGACGAATACGCCCGGATCCTCGCCGACCGGCCGCTGACCCTGGAACCGGACCGTACCCGCGCGGAACTGCACGACTACCAGCGTCATCTCGGCGAGGCGCTCGGCATGATCCACACCGCGCAGGCCGCCCTCCAGCGCAACGCCGAGGACTACATGGAGGCCTGCCGCCGCAACGTCTCCGGCGAGGCGCCCTTCACCGTCGCCGACGACAACCGGCTCGCGTTCGTCTTCCTCAACGCGGGACGCACGGCCTGGGACGCCCTGCAGAACATCCTCTTCCGCACGGCCGGCTCACGCTACGCGCGCGACGGCGAACGGATGCAGCGCTACTTCCGGGACGCCGCCACGTACTGGTCGCACATCGGGGCGAGCATGGCCGAGCCACTGGCCCGGCGCGTGGGCCGCGACCGGCTCGGACTGCCCTCGCACGACATTCCGCTCATCCCGTGACCGTTGCGTGACAGGTGTGTGGAGCGGGCATGGCACCCCGCAGGACGGGTACGCGATCAGCCGCGCCCGAGTCGGAGACGACACGGGCGGCCTGTTTTCGCCACTACGTCTGGATGTGCCATGGAGATTTCCTCGAACGACAGCGCCACGGTGGAGGCCCAGCGCGCGCTGAGCGTCCTGGCCGAGAACGCCGGGGACGGCGCGGCGCTGGACACACTGGCCGGTAGTGACGTGCTGGTCCCGGTGCCCGACGACGCCCAGGACGAGACAGCGGCCGACCCCACGGTCGTGGCCCTGCCCGTCCTCGAACAGCCGGGCTCCGACCCGCTGGTCCCGGTGTTCACCTCGGAGGTGACGATGGCCGAGCTGCTGCCGTCCGTCTCGCGCTACCGCCTCGTCCCCCTGGGGACGCTCGCCGCGCAGTGGCCCTCCAGCGACCTCTCGCTGAGCATAGACGCCAGCACGCCGCACGGACTGACCCTCGACTCGCAGGGTGTACGCACCCTGCTGGCGCCCCGCGCCTGAGAAGGACGGTGCGGACGGGGGATCGGGCCCGGCCACATGCGGAGGGGAGCGGCCGGGCCCTGGGGCGCGGGCGTGCTCCCGCGCCCTGGGGCGCAGGTCTGCTCCCGCTCCCGCGCCCCTGGTCCGCAACCGTGAGGGATGAACGGCGCCGACACCGTTCATCCCTGACGCACGGGCGCCGTGATCAACGGTAGGCCGACACCCGTGCCGGAATCGCTCCGCAAAGCGCGGCGCTTGTCCGGTATGCGCGGTGGCGCCCCTCAGCCCGAACGCAGCGTCTGCGCGGGCGAGGTCCCGAACCGGTTCCGGTAGCGCTGCGCGAAGCGCCCGAGATGCGCGAACCCCCACCGGTACGCCACCTCCGTGACGGTGATCGTCGCGGGATCGGCCGCGAGCAGCTGCTCGTGCGCCCGCCGCAGCCGGACCTCGGTGACATACGCGGTGGGGGACATCCCCACATGTTTGCGAAACGCCTCCTGGAGGGCGCGCACCCCGATCTGGGACAGGGAGGCCAGCCGCGCCGCGTCGTAGTGCTCGTCGGGGCGTTCCTCGATCGCCTCCATGACCCGCCGGACCGTCGCGGGCCGCGCCGCCGGCACGGGCGTCTCCAGCGCGCCGCGGTAGGAGTGCCCGCACGCGAGCAGCAGCCCCTCCAGCAGGGTCTGCTCGATCCGGGACCGGATCAGGGGCCGGCCCAGCAGCCCGTTCGAGGTGTTCTTCTCCAGCAGGCACCACAGCGCGAGATCCGCCCAGCTGCGCCCGGCCCCCTGGCCGACGTCGATGTACGTCTCGAAGGACGGCGGACGGCGTACGGGCCCGCCGAGCAGGGCCTCCAGCCGCTCGTGCAGGGCAGCCATGTCGATCTTCACGGTGAGGGCACGGCAGTCGGCCGACCAGTCGTCCACCCGGATCCCGCGTTCCGGCTGGAGGAACACCGCGCGCTCGGGAACGGTGTACGCCGACGCCCCGTACCCCTGCCTGCAGCGGAAGCGGCCGGTGAGGGGCACGGTCACGTGGTAGACCCGCGGCTGTGCGAAGTCGATCCTCACCTCGGTGCCGAAACTGACGTCGCCGACGGTCAGGGCGCCGAGTTCGGCCACGCTGAGCCGGGTGAGGAAGTCCTCGGCCCGGCCCGGTACTTCGAGGCGGAGGTCGTAGTAGTGCTCCGCGATGACGACATGGGACTCGTCCACGCTGCGTGTCTCGTAGCTGCTGACCCCGGCCTGCCGCTCTTCGTCCTCGACCACTGTGATCCCCCCGACACAGCCCGCGCCGTTCTGCGCACGGCAACCATGTGACGGTACGGGATGCGCCGGGCGCGGAGGAAGGAGCCTCAGGCGTCGGTCAGCATGCGCGCCAGGGCGGCGCGTTGGAGGGGGCGGACCTGGGTGTGCAGGTCGCGGCCCTTCTGCGTGAGGGCCACCCAGACGCCGCGCCGGTCCTCCTGGCAGATGCTCCGCTCCACCAGGCCCTCCTTCTCCAGGCGTCCGATCAGCCGCGAGAGGGCGCTCTGGCTCAGATGGATCCGGTCGGCGATGTTCTGCACACGGCACTGCTCGGCGGGGGCCCGGCCCGTCTTCTCCTGTGTGGTCGGGCCCGAGGTGTCCGACACGAGGATGTCGAGCACCTCGAAGTCACTGGCGCCCAGTCCGTGCGGATGGAGTTCGCGGTCGATCTCGCACATGGTGCGCGCGTGCACCGACAGGATGTCCCGCCACTGGTCCTCCAGCCGGGAAGCGGCCTTCTCTGCTGCCATGTCCGCACGGTAACAGAGAAAAGGCCGCTTGTTGAGTATGCAACTAGTGCAGTTGCATACAGTTGACCGGCTTCAGGATCGGACTGACCGGGTCCAGGATCAGGACGCCTCCTGGACCAGACCGACCGCGTTGCCGTCCGCGTCCTTCACGGAGGCGATCAGCATGCCGCCGCCGACGTCCTGGACGTCCTGGACCACCTCGGCGCCGGCGCCGACGAGAGAGGCGAGGCCCGCCTTGATGTCGTCGACGTACCAGTAGGGGACCGGCCCGGTCAGCCCCTTGGCGTGCCCGTGCGGGTCGAGCCCGACCTCGGGCTGCCCCGGCGCCCGGAAACCCACGTAGTACGCCTCGTCCACGTACGGCTCCACTCCGAGGAGCGCGCCGAACAGGGCCTTGGCCCGGGCGAGGTCCTTGACGGGGTAGGTGATGGTCTTCAGGCCTTCGGACATGACGGGCTCCTCCGTGGTCGTGGTCGTGACGCACCGGCGGTCGTTCGTCCGCCGGTTCCTTCACGCTACGACCGGGTGGTGCCGGGCCGCTTCTCCGATCCTGACCGGTCGTGGGACCGGCCGCGGGCGGAGCGGCCGTCGGCGCGTCAGCCCGCGAAGATCTCCACCACCGACCAGACGGCGAGGCCGAGCATGCAGATCCCGCCGACGCGCTGCACGGTCTTCAGCGGTACGCGCTTGGCGATGAAGCGTCCGGCCAGCAGCGCCAGCGCCGAGACCGACATCAGGGCCGCCGCCGAACCGATGGCCACGGACGCGACCCCGTTCGTGGCGGCGAGGTTGGCGGTCGTGATCTGCGTCAGATCGCCCCACTCGCTGATGAAGACGGCCATGAAGGCGGTCGTGTAGACGGGCCAGAAGCCGGTGACGGTACGGCCGCCGGCGTCCTCCTCGTCCTCGTCGTCGCCGCCGCGCAGCAGCATGAAGGCGCCGAACGCGAAGAGGGCGGCCGAGACGGACTTGACGGTCCAGTCGGGCAGCAGGCCGATGAGGCTTCCGGCGCCCACCGCGATGGCGACATGCACGATGAAGGCGGTGGACGTGCCGAACCACACGTACAGGGGCCGCATGCGGGTGCCCATGGCGAGTGACGCGAACATCGTCTTGTCCGGCAGCTCGGCGAGGAAGATCAGCCCGAAGGCGGTGAGGATCGCCAGAGGGTCGAGATGCATTCCGGTGGCTTTCTGTAGGGACCGGGCCCCCGGATCTTCGCGAAGCGCCCTCGATCGGGGCGACGGGAGAACCGATCGGCCCGGCATCTGGGGTGCCCGCGGGATCGCGGGCACGGCAATGCCTGGCCGAAGGTCTCGTCCACCCGTGTGTCACACGGGCCCGGCCACCGGGAACCCGAGGGCTCCAGTGTGTCGACGACCGGTTCGCAGGACTACTCCCCTTCGCAGTCACTCAGTGTACAGGGCATCTGGATGGGTGGCGCATGGGAGCGGGACGAGTGGGTAGAACGGGTGCATTCCGCGCGGACGGATCATCTCCGGGCAATCAGGTCTCCGGGGGCCGCGCGGGGAGAACGGAAAGCGGCACCATGACCATGACCGACGCGACCGACGAAGGCACCGCCGAGGTGATCCTCCGGGCCCTGAGCGTGCTGGCCCACGACGGAGGGGACCGGCACGCGCGGGCGACGCTGGCCGACAGCGACGTACTGATCCCGTCCTACGGCATGGACGACGACGGCGGGGACCCGATACAGCTGCTCCTGCCGGTCACGGAGCGGACCGTGCTGGTCTTCACCTCGGAGGCGCGCATGGTCCACTCCCTGCCCGGTGTCCGTCACTACTGTCTCGTCCCGCTCGGCACGCTCCCTGCGTACTGGCCCGAGAGGAACCCCTCTCTGATCATCGACGCCGGGTCGCCGGACAGCGTGATCCTCACCGCCGAGGGCGTACGGACACTGCTGTCCGCCGACGGCCGGTGAGCCCCCGCCTCAGGTCGACTGGCGTTTCACCAGCTCCGTCGGCAGGATCACCGCCGCCGGATCCTCTCCGCCGATCTGGGCGAGCAGCACCCGGACCATCTCGGAACTGATCCGGTCGTAGGGCTGGCGGATCGTGGTGAGTTCGGGGCTCGCCGCGACCGCCGCGGAGGAGTCGTCGAAACCGCCCACCGCGACATCGCCGGGGACGCTGCGGCCCGCCCGCTGCAGCGCGCTCAGCACGCCCTGCGCCATCAGGTCGGAGGCCACGAAGACGGCGTCCATGTCCGGCGACCGTTCCAGGAGCAGTTCGGCGCCCGCCTCGCCGCTGGCCCGGCTGTAGTCGCCGGACGTGACGAGGCGTTCGTCCAGGTCGATGCCCGACTCGGTGAGCACCTCGCGGTAGCCCGCCAGGCGCTCGACACCGCCGGGGGTGTCCAGCGGGCCGGTCACCATGCCCACCCGGCGCCGGCCGAGCGACACCAGATGGCGCACCATGTCCCGGGCGCCGTCCCGGTCGTCCGCGGCCACGTAACTGATCTTGGAGCCGACGCCGATGGGCTTGCCGCACATGACGAGCGGCACACCGGCGTCGCGCAGTTGCTCGGCCACCGGGTCGCCGGAGTGGCTGGACACCAGCAGCACCCCGTCGACATGGCCCGCCGTGATGTACCGCGTGATGCGGCGCCGCTCGTCCTCGGTGCCCGCCAGCATCAGCAGCAAGGGGATGTCGTGCGCCGCGAGTGCCTGCGTACAACCGCGCAGCAGGACGTTGAAGTTGGGGTCCTCGAAGAACCTCTCCTGCGGTTCGGTGAGCAGGAAGCCGATCGAGTCCGAGCGTCCGGTGATCAGCGAGCGGGCGTGCCGGTTCACGACGTAACCCGTCCTGCGGATGGCGGCGTTGACCGCTTCCTGGGCGGCGGGGCTGACGTAGTGCCCGCCGTTCAGGACGCGTGACACCGTCCCCCGGGACACTCCGGCCTCGCGCGCGACGTCGTGAATCGTCGGCGGTCGGCGCCGGCCCCCCGATTGGCTCATGGTCACGACTTTACGGCTCCCGACAGCAGATCGAGACTCCAGAACCGCTGGATGACCAGGAAGAGGGCGACGAGCGGGATGACCGCGAGCAGCGCGCCGGTGATCACCAGCGTGTAGAGGGCCGGAGTGTTGGAGCCCTGTTCGAGAAGCGTGAACAGACCGAGGGTGATCGGGAACTTCTCGTCGTCGCTGAGCATGATGTACGGCAGCAGGAAGTTGTTCCACACCGCCACGAACTGGAACAGGAAGACCGTCACCAGACCGGGCACCATCATCGGCAGCGCGATCCGGGTGAAGATCCGCAGCTCGCTCGCGCCGTCCATCCGCCCCGCCTCGACGACGTCGGCGGGCACGGCCGCGGCGGAGTAGATCCGCGCGAGGTACACGCCGTACGGGGACAGGATCAGCGGCAGCAGCACGGACGCGTAGGAATCCGTGAGGTCGGCCTTGGCCATGAGGAGGTACTGCGGGATCGCGAGGATCACGGGCGGCATCAGCACACCGGCCAGCAGGATGTTGAAGACGGTCTCGCGCCCGCGGAAGCGGTAGATGGCCAGCGCGTAGCCGCTGAACGCCGACACGGCCGTCGACAGGAGGGCGCCGAGGCCCGCGTAGAGGGCGGAGTTGCCCATCCACTTCCAGTACACGCCGTCGCGATAGGCGTTGAGGTCCGAGATGTTCTGGGTGAAGCCCGTGCCCGGCAGGAACGTGAACGTCGAGAACAGCTCGCTGCCCGACTTGGTCGCCGCGATCACCACCCAGGCCACCGGCAGCAGGCAGTAGAGCGCGCCGATCAGCAGGGTCACCGTCGGGACGAAGGCGATACGGCGGCGCAGCGGCGGCCCCTGGGCGGTGCCGGGCGTGGTGCCGGCGGCCGGGGCCGCCTTGCGGACGGCAAGAGAACTCACTGTGCTGCCTCCTGCTTGTTACGGGAGTTCGCGGCCCGCAGGAAGCCGAAGGACAGGACCAGCGTGACGAACGCGATGATCACCGCGGTCGCCGCGGCGGAGTAGATGTCGCCCTTGCCGAAGGCGTCCTGGTACACCTTCATCAGCGGACTCCAGGTCGTGGAGACGGAGTTGGTGAGCGGTTTGAGCGTGGTCGGCTCGCTGAACACCTGGAGCGTCGCGATGATCGAGAAGAAGAAGGTGAGCACCAGCGAGGGCACCACCATCGGGATCTTGATCCTGAGCGCGGTCTGCAGCGGGGTGGCGCCGTCCAGCTTGGCCGCCTCGTACACCTCGGCGGGGATCGCCTGCAGCGCGGTGTAGATGACGATCATGTTGAAGCCGGTGCCGCCCCAGACCGCGATGTTGGACAGGGCGATGTACAGCGGCCCGCCGTCCAGCAGATCCGGCTGCGGCAGGCCCAGCCGGTCGAGGACGAAGTAGAAGGGGCTGACGTCCGGCAGATAGAGGAAGCCCCAGAGCATCGCCGCGACGACACCGGGAATGGCGTACGGCAGGAAGATCGCGAGCCGGGTGACCGGCGTGAGACGGACCCGGTCGGCGTCGAGCATCAGCGCGAAGAGCAGCGCGAGCCCGAGCATCACCGGGACGACGATGGCGCCGTACCCGAGCACGCGCAGCGCTCCGGCGAGCAGTTCGGAGTCGGTGAGGGAGTCGGTGTAGTTCTCCAGGCCCGCCCAGACCTCTTTGCGGGCCCCGGAACCGAGGCCCAGGCCCTTGACCTGGACCTTGTGCAGGCTGAGCCAGATCGCGTAGCCGATGGGCAGCGCGAAGAACAGGGCGAACAGGATCGTCGCGGGGAGAAGGAAGGCATACGGGGCCTTCTTGGCCCCGTACGACTTCCGGCGTGCGCTGGTCACTCCGCGACCTCGAAGCCCTGCTTCTCCAGGTCCGCGACGGTGTCGTCCTGCATCTTCGTCAGGGCCGCGCCGAAGTCCGACTTGTTCTTGGCGGCCGAGCCGAAGGCGTCCTTGAACGTGGTGTACGCGACGTTCACGTTCGGGCCCCAGGCGGAGGGGGCGGTGGTCTTCGCGATGGCGGAGGCCTGGGTGTAGAAGTCGGGCTGGTTCGAGAAGTACGCCGGCGGCTCGGTGAAGGCGCCACTGGTCTGCGCGGTCGTGGCGGCCGGGTAGATGCCGCCCTCCTTCGCGAGCGCGGTCAGCGCCTCGGGATCCGTGTTCAGCCAGGTGGCGAACTTCGCGGCGGCCGACTTGTGGCCGGAGTCCGTGGTGACGGCCGTGGACGAACCGCCCCAGCTGCCCGTGACGTTCTCGGCGGCGGACCACTGCGGCAGCGGGGCCATCGCCCACTTGCCCTTGGTGTCGGGCGCGGCGGTGGTGAGGGTGCCCGGCGCCCAGACCGCGCTCACCCAGGCGATCTGCTTGCCGGTGTTCAGCGCCTTGTTCCAGGCGGGCGTGTACATCGGCTGGTTGTCGATCGCGCCCTCCTCGACGAGACCGCCCCAGAAGTCGGCGACCTTCTGCGAGGCCGCGTCGTCGATGCCGACCTTCCACTTGTCGCCCTCGGTGGTCCACCACTTGGCACCGGCCTGCTGCGCGAGACCGGCGAACAGCCCGGAGTCGTTGGCGGAGAACGTGGTCAGGTCCGACTCCGGCGCCTTCTTCTTCAGCGCGCGGGCGGTCTCGGCGAACTCCTCCCACGTCTTCGGGACATCGAGGCCGTACTTCTTGAACAGGTCCTCGCGGTAGTAGAACATCATCGGCCCGGAGTCCTGCGGGATCGCGTACACCGCGTCCGAGCCCAGCGTGGTCTGCTGCCAGACGCCCTCGGCGAACTTGTCCTTCACCCCGTCCACGTCACCGGCTATGTCGGCGAGCGCGTCGTTGCTGACCAGCGTCGGCAGGGCCTGGTACTCGGCCTGGACCAGGTCAGGGGCCTTCTTGGCCTTGTGCGCGGTGAGGATCTTGGTGACCAGCGTGTCGCCGGACGCCTGCTTCTTGACCGTGACCTTGATCTGGTCCTTCTTGCCCTGGCCGTCGTTCCACAGGGCGGCGACCTTGTCCATGCCCGGCGTCCAGGACCAGTACGTCAGCGAGACGGGCCCCGAATCGGCCTCGCTGTCGTTGTCGTCCGAGGACCCGCAGGCGGCGAGTGCGGTGGCGCCGAGCGAGACGGCGACCGAGATGGTCACGAGGCGGCGCAGCTTCGTGTGTGGCATGGATGTATCTCCCTGACCGTGGTCTCCGCCTGCTGCGGAGGCCTGCCATGCTTCTGTGAGCGTTCACAGTAGAGAAACATCCCGGACACTTGTCAATGGTTGTTGCTGTGCGGTTATGTTGGCCTCGCGCCGCTGGCGCTGTGTGTGCACGTTCCCAAATGATCGATTGACCGGGAGACATTCCATGCCGGAGACCACCCCCAAGGGCCTTGACCGGCTCGCCTTCGGTGGGGACTACAACCCCGAGCAGTGGCCGGAGTCCGTGTGGCCCGAGGACGTCCGGCTGATGCGCGAGGCCGGCGTCACGATGGTCAGCGTCGGGATCTTCTCCTGGGCGCTGCTCGAACCCTCGCCGGGCACCTACGACTTCGGCTGGCTCGACCGGGTGCTGGACCTGCTGCACGAGAACGGGATACGCGTCGACCTCGGTACGCCGACCGTCGCGCCGCCCGCCTGGTTCTACCGGGAGCACCCCGAGGCGCTGCCGGTGGCCGCCGACGGGACCCGTTACGAGTTCGGCTCGCGCGGCGCCATCTGCCACAGCAACCCGCACTACCGCGCCGCCGCCGCGAACATCACCGAGCGTCTCGCGGAGCGGTACGCCGCACATCCCGCACTCGCCCTGTGGCACGTCCACAACGAGTACGGGGTCCCGGTCTCGGCCTGCTACTGCGAGAACTGCGCGGCACACTTCCGCCGCTGGCTCACCGAGGCGTACGGCTCCGGCGGCACCGTGAACGCGATCGACGCGGTCAACGAGGCCTGGGGCACGGCATTCTGGGGCCAGCGGTACGCGGACCTCGACCAGATCAACCCGCCCCGGCTGACCCCGACCGTCGGCAACCCGGGCCAGGCGCTCGACTACAAGCGGTTCGCCGACGCCACCATGCGCGAGAACTTCGTGGCCGAGCGGGACATCCTGCACCGCCTGGCGCCCGGCATCCCGGTCACCACGAACTTCATGACCGCCCTCAGCCAGTGCGACTCCGTCGACTACTGGGCCTGGGGCCGCGAGGTCGACCTCGTCAGCAACGACCACTACCTGATCACCGACGGCCGCCGTACGCACGTGAACCTCGCGATGGCCGCCGACCTGACCCGTTCCGTGGCGGGCGGCGCCCCCTGGCTGCTGCTCGAACACTCCACCTCGGGCGTCAACTGGCAGACCCGCAACCCCGCGAAGGCGCCCGGCCAGATGGCCCGCAACTCGCTCGCCCATGTGGCCCGGGGCTCCGAAGGCGCGATGTTCTTCCAGTGGCGGCAGTCACGGCGCGGCGCGGAGAAGTTCCACTCGTCGATGCTGCCGCACGCGGGCACCGACTCGCGCGTGTGGCGCGAGGTCGTCGAACTCGGCGCGGCCGTCGACTCGTTGAGCACCGTGCGCGGCACTCGCACGGTGGCCGACGCGGCCGTCCTGTGGGACTGGCACTCCTGGTGGGCGCAGAACCTCGCCTGGCGGCCGAGCGAGGACCACGACCCGCGCGAGCGCGCCGACTCCTTCTACGAAGCCCTCTACGACCGGCACCTCACCGTCGACTTCGCCCACCCGGAGGCCGACCTGTCGGCCTATCCGCTGGTCGTGGTCCCGGCGCTCTACCTGATGACCGAGGCCGCCGGGCTCAACCTGAAGGAGTACGTCGAGAACGGCGGCACGCTCGTCGTCTCGTACTTCTCCGGCATCGTCGACGAGCACGACGCCGTGCACGACGGCGCGTACCCCGGACCGCTGCGGGACGTGCTCGGCCTGACCGTCGAGGAGTTCTCGCCCCTCCTCGCGGGCGACCGGGTGCGGCTCACCGGCCCCGACGGCTCCGAACTCGCCGGCGACGTGTGGAGCGAGTTCGTCGTGCCGCGCGGTGCCGAGACCGTGTGGACGTACGCGGACGGGCTCGCCGCCGGGCATCCCGCGGTCACCCGGCACCGGCTCGGGGCGGGGTCCGCGTGGTACGTGTCCACGCGGCTCGGCGCCGCCGGGCTGGACGCGCTGATCGGGTGGGCCGCGGATGATGCGCGGATCGCTCCGCGCGGTGATCTGCCGCGTGACGTCGAAGTCGTGCGGCGGGTGGGGGAGTCGGGGGCGTTCCTCTTCGTGGTCAACCACACGGGTGTGGAGGTCAAGGTGCCGGTGGATGCGCACGGTACGGAGTTGCTGACCGGGGAGCGGGCCGGGGGGCGGCTCGCGGTGCCCGCGGGGGCCGTCCGGGTCGTGCGACTCGACGACTGATCCGACCTGCTGATTTCGCCCCCGCCGCCCTTACCCGTTCCCGTCCACGACTCGGGGGCCAGCCCCCGAACCCCCGCTCCTCAAACGCCGGAGGGGCTGAGATCAGCCCGTCCGGCGTTTGAGGACGAGCGCGCAGCGCGATCAAGGGGGGCGAGGGGGCGCAGCCCCCATGCAGTGACGGGAAGGGTAGGGGCGGCGGGGGCGAGCAAACCCCCCGTCACCACAACGCGGGGATCACATCCACATCACGTCGAAGGGACAACGACGACGATGTTCCATCCCAGACGCACACTCAAGGCCCTGCTCCTGCCCCTCGCAGCCGGCCTCGCCCTGACCCTGCTACCCGCGCAGAGCGCCTCCGCGGCAACCACCCTCACCAACCCCGGCTTCGAAGCGAACGGCACCGGCACCGCCACCCCCACCCCCACCGGCTGGACGGCCTACTCGGCCGCAGGCCAGACCGCGGCCTCCTTCACCGAGGCGGGCGGCCACACCGGCAGCTACCGGCTCACGCACTATGCGGCCTCCGCGTACAAGGTGGAGACGTACCAGTACCTCTCCGGCCTCACCAACGGCACCTACAAGCTCACCGCCTGGGTGCGCTCGGGCGGCGGCCAGAACTCCGCGTATCTCGCGCTGAAGAACTGCGGCAGCGCGGAGCAGCGCACGGACATCCCGGTGTCGTCCAGCGGCTGGCTCCGGATCGTCACCTCCATAGCGGTGACGAACAACCAGTGCACGATCAGCGTCAACTCCGACGCCAAGGCGGGCAACTGGATCAACGTGGACGACCTGACCTTCACGTCCGGCTCATCCGCCCTGTCCATCAAGGGTTCTGACGTGTCGTCACTCGCCAAGAGCGAGGCCAAGGGCGGCGTCTACAAGAACAGTTCCGGCACCACCGGCGACGCCCTCGCCATTCTCAGGTCGGCCGGGCAGAACTACGCCCGGCTCAAGGTATGGGTGAACCCCGCCGACGGCTACAACGACAAGGCGCACGTCCTCGCCGTCGCCAAGCGCGTCAAGGCGCAGGGTATGAAGCTCCTGGTCGATTTCCACTACTCGGACACCTGGGCCGACCCGGGCGCCCAGGCCAAGCCCGCCGCCTGGTCCGGCCACTCCTACAGCCAGCTGAGGACGGACGTCTACAACCACACGTACGACGTGCTGAACGCCCTGAAGGCCCAGGGCACCACCGCCGACATGGTGCAGGTCGGCAACGAGATCAATGGCGGCATGCTCTGGAACGAGGGTTCCACCTCGAACTGGTCGCAGCTCGCCGGACTGCTCAACTCGGGCTACGACGCGGTGAAGGCGGTCAACTCCGGTACGACCGTGGCGATCCACCTCGCCAAGGGCGGCGATCTGGCCGGCACCCGCTGGTGGTTCGACAGCGCCGTCTCCAACGGTGTGAAGTTCGACGTCATCGGCCTGTCCTACTACGGCTACTGGCACGGCACGCTCGCCGACTTCCAGACGACCCTGGACGACGCGGCGTCCCGCTACGGCAAGCCGGTCTACCTCGCCGAGACGGCCTACCCCTTCCGCCTGGACAGCGAGGACGCGACCGAGAACATCATCGACCTCGCGAGTGAACTCGTCCCCGGCTACGCCGCCTCGACGGCGGGCCAGACCCAGTGGATGAAGGACGTCGCGAGCATCGTGGAGGCCGTTCCGAACGGCCGCGGCCTCGGCATCTTCTACTGGGAGTCCACCTGGACCGCGGTGACCGGCAACGGCTGGGACCCGACGGACCCCTCGTCCGGCAACGGCTGGGAGAACCAGGCCCTGTTCGGCTACGACGACAAGGCGCTGCCGGCGATGGCGTGGTTCAGCCACCGGTGACCGCCCTAGCGTGACCTGGCGCGAGAGCAACGGGGGTGGGGTGGAGACAGGTGTCCGTTTCCGCCCCACCCCCCTCGGCCCCGCCCGCTCTCCCTCCCGGAGGGCCCCGTCAGTCCCGCCAGAACGGCTCCCGCAGCTTGAACTTCTGCAGCTTCCCCGTCGCCGTGCGCGGCAGCGACTCCACGAAGTCGACCCGCTTGGGCGTCTTGAAACCGGCGAGCCGCGTCCGGCAGTGGGCGATCAACTCCTCGGCGGTGACACCGGATCCGTCGGTCACCACGAGCGCGGTCACCAGCTCGCCCCACTTCGCGTCCGGGATGCCGATCACCGCCACCTCGCGCACCGCGGGATGCGAGGTGATGACGTCCTCCACCTCGATCGACGAGACGTTCTCGCCGCCGGAGATGATGACGTCCTTCTTGCGGTCGGAGATGACCAGGTACCCCTCGTCGTCGAGGTAGCCGCCGTCCCCGGTGTGGAACCAGCCGCCCTCCTGGGCCTTCGCCGTCTCCTCGGGCTGCTCCCAGTAGCCGTCGAGGTTGTGGTTGGACGCGGTCAGCACCTCTCCGTCCACGTCGACGTCGACGCGTACGCCGAGAGCGGGCGCGCCCGCCCGCCCCAGCCTGCGGGCCCGTTCGGTGGGGTCGAGGTCGTCCCACTCCGCGCGACCGCGGTTGACCGTGACGAGCGGCGAGGTCTCGGTGAGCCCGTAGATCTGGATGAACTCCCAGCCCAGCTCGACCTCCACGCGCTCGATGGTGCGCGTCGGCGGCGGCGCGCCCGCGCAGACGATACGGACCCGGTCGCGGCCCGGGATCTCGCCCTCCCAGTCGGCGGCGGCGTCGAGCACCGCGTTCAGGACGGCGGGCGCCGCGCACATCAGGGTGACGCCGTGCCGCTCGACGCGGCGCAGGATCTCGGCCCCGTCGATCTGCCGGAGCACGATGTGCCGGCCGCCGACGCCCGTGACGCCGTACGGCATGCCCCAGCCGTTGGCGTGGAACATCGGGAGCGTGTGCAGATAGACGTCACGGTCGCTGATGGTGGTGTGCAGCCCGAACACGGTCGCGTTCAGCCACAGATTGCGGTGGGTGAGCTGAACTCCCTTGGGGCGGGCGGTCGTTCCGGACGTGTAGTTGACGCTGGCCGTCGCGCCCTCGTCCGGCTCCGCCCACGCCCGCGGTTCGGTGTCGGCGAGGAAGAGATCGTCATCGTCGCCCAGGACGAACTTGTGCTTGACGTCGAGGGAGTCGAGCACCTCCGCGCAGGAGGGGTCCGCGTAAACGACCGAGGCGCCGGAGTGCCGGACGATGTAGTCGATCTCCGACCGGGTGAGCCGGAAGTTCACCGGTACGAGGACCCGCCCCCAGCCGGAGACGCCGAAGAACGAGGTCAGCAGGCGCGCCGAGTTCTGTGAGATCACCGCGACCCGGCCGCCCACCGGGACGTCCAACCGGTCCAGTTTCGCCGCCTGCGCCCGGGCGAGCCTCGCCAGCTCCCGATAGGTGAGCTCGCCGAGGCCGGGCCCCGGCTGTTCCGGTTCGTCGACGACGGCGACGCGGTCCGGGTAGACATGGGCCGCGCGGTCGAGGAAGTCACGGACGGTCAGCGGGTAGTACACGACAGCACCTCCGGTTCGGTGGTTCCTTCCTACCTCGCCGGACCGCCCGCGTACCCCCATGGACCCGTCGCGTTCCCAGTCCACCCGTCGCGTGTCCCTGTCGACCCGTTGCGGACCGGCGCGCCCGAAGAGTACTGTCCGACACACCTATTCAACATGTTGAGTATCAGTGAGCAAGAGAGAGTGAGAGGTGGATGATGACGCACCCCTTCCGCAAGGCGGTCGAGGACGGCGACCACGCTGCCGTCGTCGACCTGCTCTCCGAGGACGTCGTGTTCACCAGCCCGGTGGTCTTCAAGCCGTACGCCGGGAAGGCGATCACCTCCGCGATCCTCGGCGCCGTCATCGAGGTGTTCGAGGACTTCCACTACGTCCGCGAGATCGCGGACCCGGCCGGCCGCGACCTCGTCCTCGTCTTCGAGGCGCGAGTGGGGGACCGCACCCTCCAGGGCTGCGACATCCTGCACTTCGGCGAGGACGGCCGGATCGACGACCTCACCGTCATGGTCCGCCCCCTGTCGGCGGCCCAGGCGCTCCAGGCGGCCATGGCGGCCCGCTTCGACGCCATCACCGAGCAGGCGTCGGCCGCCTCCTGACCGGCCCCGGCGGTTAGCCTGATCTCCTTGCCCGAGATCAGGAGACACCGCCCATGACCAGCCCCCATCCGGAGACGGTGGACGAACCCGCGGAAACCACCGCGCCCGCCCGGCGCGCACCGGTGTGGCGGGGCCAGGGGCCGGCCGTGGCGGTGGTCGCGGTCGGCGGTGCGGCCGGTGCGTCGGCGCGCTACGGGGCCGCGCTGCTCTGGCCCGCGCGGGCGGGCGGCTTCCCGTGGACCACGTTCTGGGTCAATGTCGCCGGCTGCTTCGTGATCGGCGTCTTCATGGTCCTGATCACCGAGGTGTGGGCGCCCCACCCGCTGGTACGCCCCTTCTTCGGCACCGGCGTGCTGGGCGGCTTCACGACCTTCTCGACCTACGCCGTGGACATCCAGCGACTGATCGACGAGGGCCACCCCCGGACCGCCCTCGCCTACCTCGCGGCCACCCTCCTCGCCGCCCTCGCGGCCGTGTGGGCGGCCGTGGCACTGACGCGCCGGGTGTCGGCCCGGTGGGGTACGGGGCGGGAGGCGTCGTGAACTGGGTACTGGTGATCCTCGGCGGCACGGTCGGCGCGCCCCTGCGCTACCTCACCGACCGCGCGGTGCAGTCCCGGCACGACTCGGGCTTCCCCTGGGGCACCTTCACCGTGAACGTCGTCGGCTGCCTGGTCCTGGGCACCCTGACCGGCGCGGCCACGGCCGGAGCGGCCTCCTCCCACCTGCAACTGCTGCTCGGTACGGGCCTGTGCGGGGCGCTCACCACGTACTCGACGTTCTCGTACGAAACGCTGCGGCTGGCCGAGAGCGGCGCCCGCGCCCAAGCCGCTCTCAACGCGATCGCGAGCGTGACCGCGGGGCTCGGGGCGGCTTTCGTGGGGGTCACGGTGGCCCAGGCGATCTGGGCGTAGTCGCCGGGCGGGGTCGAACGGGCCGCGGCGGGCCGCCGGGCGGCCGACCTTGACAGTCACCTCACGCGCACCGCAGGATCACCCCCGTGAACCTGTCAGACAGCCAGACAGCTGGTGGCTCCGTGCCGCGGCGCATCAGCGCCATGGAAGCCGTACTCGCGCACCTTCGTGGTGCCATCGAGGGCGGCGAGTACGCCGTGGGGGACAAGCTGCCCTCCGAGGCGGAGCTGTGCCGACGGCTGGAGGTCAGCAGGCCCGTGCTGCGGGAGGCCCTGCGCGCCCTGCAGACCATGGGGCTGACCGTGTCACGGACCGGCAAGGGCACGTTCGTCGTGTCGACGGGCCCCGTCGAGGACCCCACCTTCGGCGACTACACGGCCAGCGACCTGATGGAGGTCCGCCGGCACGTCGAGATCCCGGTGGCCGGATACGCGGCAGTGCGCCGGACCCCCGAGGACCTCGACCACCTGGCCCATCTGCTCGAACGGATGGAGCGCGAGCGGGACACCACCGCGTGGGTCGCCATGGACACGCTCTTCCATCTCGCCGTGGCGCAGGCCGCCCAGAACCCGGTCTTCCGCCGCGTGATCGAGGAGATCCGGGACGCATTGGCCCGGCAGTCGGCGTTCCTCAACGAACTCGGCGGCCGGCGCGAGCAGTCCAACCGTGAACACCGCGCCATCGTCGAGGCCCTCGTCGACGGCAGCGCGGCCGACGCGACCGACGCCATGGCCCACCACCTCGACCGCGTCGAGACGACCCTCACCGCGATCGTGCGCCCCGAGCGCACCGACCCCGCGGGCACCCCCACAGAAGGCGGAACACACGCGTGAGCGAGCAGTCCCTCGAAGAGCACGAAGAACAGACACAGCCCGCGGAGCCGAAAAGGAGGGCGAGCGGTCATGTCGACGCCGGTGACGCGGGGTACAGCAAGTCCCTGAAGTCCCGGCACGTCAACATGATCGCCATCGGCGGGGCCATCGGCACCGGCCTCTTCCTCGGCGCGGGCGGCCGGCTCGCCGACGCGGGCCCGTCCCTCTTCATCGCGTACGCCGTCTGCGGGGTCTTCGCCTTCCTGGTCGTCCGCGCCCTCGGCGAACTCGTCCTGTACCGGCCGTCCTCCGGCGCCTTCGTGTCGTACGCCCGGGAGTTCCTGGGCGAGAAGGGCGCGTACACCGCGGGCTGGATGTACTTCCTGAACTGGGCGACCACCGGAGTCGCCGACATCACCGCGGTCGCGACCTACACCCACTACTGGGGCATGTTCTCCGACATTCCGCAGTGGGTGATCGCCCTGATCGCGCTCGCGGTCGTGCTCACCGTGAACCTCATCTCGGTGAAGATCTTCGGCGAGCTGGAGTTCTGGTTCGCCATCGTCAAGGTCGGCGCGCTCGTCGCCTTCATGCTCATCGGGATCTTCGTCCTGGTCACCCAGCACCCCGTCGACGGAGCCACCCCCGGCCCCTCCCTCATCACCGACAACGGCGGCCTCTTCCCGAGCGGTCTGCTGCCGATGCTGCTGATCATCCAGGGTGTCGTCTTCGCGTACGCCTCCGTCGAACTGGTCGGCGTCGCGGCGGGCGAGACGGAGAACCCCGAGAAGATCCTCCCGAAGGCCATCAACTCGATCATGTGGCGCGTCGGACTCTTCTACGTCGGCTCGGTGCTCCTGCTGTCCATGCTGCTGCCCTGGA
This sequence comes from Streptomyces liliiviolaceus, assembly GCF_018070025.1. Taxonomy (NCBI): domain Bacteria; kingdom Bacillati; phylum Actinomycetota; class Actinomycetes; order Kitasatosporales; family Streptomycetaceae; genus Streptomyces; species Streptomyces liliiviolaceus. The sequence continues at coordinate 37,142 of NZ_JAGPYQ010000002.1, read as the reverse complement.
ACAAGTACACCGCCGGGGAGAGCCCGTTCGTGACCGTGCTGTCCAACATCGGCATCCCGGCAGCGGGCGGCGTGATGAACCTGGTCGTGATGACCGCCGCCATGTCCAGCCTCAACTCCGGGCTCTACTCGACCGGCCGCATCCTGCGCTCCATGTCGATGGCCGGCTCCGCGCCCAGGTTCACCTCCGTGATGAGCCGCAGCCAGGTCCCGTACGGCGGAATCCTGCTGACCAGCGGTATCTGCGTGCTCGGCGTCGGGCTCAACTTCGTCGTCCCCGCCGACGCCTTCGAGATCGTGCTCAACTTCGCCGCGCTCGGCATCCTCGCCACCTGGGGCATGATCATGATCTGTCATCTGCAGTTCTGGCGGAAGGCGCAGGAGGGCGAGGTGGACCGCCCCGGCTACCGGCTCCCGGGCTCACCCTGGACCGAACTCGTCACCCTCTTCTTCCTCGCCTCCGTCCTGGTCCTCATGTACGCGGACGGGGGAGCGGGCCGCACCACCGTCCTGTGCCTCCCGCTGATCGTGGCGGCGCTGGTGGCGGGCTGGTACGGCGTACGCGCCCGCGTCAACGCCCTGCGCAACGGCCAGGTGGACGCATGAGCACCGACGCCGCCACCGGCTGCGGGAGTTCGCTCGGCGCGGCACCCTCCGTCAGAGAACCGCTGCACGCGCCCGTCGCCCATCTCGTCCGCGGCGGTGTCATCGAGGGCATCCACTACGGCTCGGTCGTCGTGCTGGCCGCCGACGGGAGCGTGGACCTGCAGATCGGCGACATCGAGGCGGCCTTCTACCCGCGCTCGGCGCTCAAGCCCGTCCAGGCGGTCGCGATGGTACGGGCCGGGCTGCCGCTCGACGGCGACCTGCTCTCGCTCGCCGCGGCCAGCCACTCCGGCGAGGAACGCCACCTCGCCGGCAGCCGGCGCATCCTGGAACTCGCCGGACTCACCGAGGACGACCTGCGCAACGTCCCCGACCTGCCCTTCGACCCGGTCGTCCGGGAGAACTGGATCCGCGCGGAGCGGCTCCCGTCCCGGCTCGCCCAGAACTGCTCGGGCAAGCACGCCGCCATGCTCTACACGGCACGCCTCAACGGCTGGTCGCTCGACGACTACCTCGACCCGGCCCACCCCCTCCAGCAGGCCATCGAGGAGATCGTCGAGGACCTCACCGGGCAGTCCGTCGCCCAGGTCACCGTCGACGGCTGCGGCGCCCCGCTGTTCGCCGTCTCGCTGCACGGCCTCGCCCGCGCCGCCGCCCGGATCACGACGGCCCCGCCCGGCACGCCCGAGGCGCGGGTGGCGGACGCGATGCGCGAGCACGCCGAGATGGCGTCCGGCTCCGGCCGCGACGTCGCCGCGCTGATGCGTGCCGTGCCCGGGCTGCTCGCCAAGGACGGTTTCGAGGGTGTGCAGGTCGCGGCGCTGCCGGACGGCCGGACCGTCGCCGTGAAGATCGCCGACGGCGCCGACCGCGCACGCGTACCCGTCACCGCGGCGGCCCTCGCCCGTGCCGGCGTCGACCCGGCCGCGCTCACCGAGTTCGCCGGGGCGCCGCTCCTCGGGGGCGGCGCGGTGGTGGGCCACATCCGGCCGACCCGCGCGCTCGACCCGCTGACGGAGCCGCCGGCGGCGGCGCTGTCGGCCCGGCCCGTCTGACCCGCTCGCCCTCTCTGCCCTCGACTCCTGGAAAGAAGACACGCACCGACATGAACGTCCGCAGTGAGCACGACCTGCTCGGCGACCGTGACGTACCCGCCGAGGCGTACTGGGGGGTTCACTCCCTGCGTGCCAGGGAGAACTTCCCCATCACCGGCACGCCGATCTCCGCGTACCCGCACCTGATCGAGGCGCTCGCCGCGGTCAAGGAGGCCGCCGCCCTCGCCAACGAGGAACTGGGCCTGCTGGAGCCCGTGAAGGCGGCGGCGATCGTCGGGGCCTGCCGGGAGATCCGGCAGGGGAAGCTGCACGACCAGTTCGTCGTCGACGTCATCCAGGGCGGGGCCGGCACCTCGACGAACATGAACGCCAACGAGGTCGTCGCCAACCGCGCGCTCGAACTGCTCGGCCGTGCCAAGGGCGAGTACGCGTACCTGCACCCGAACGAGCACGTCAACCTCGGCCAGTCGACCAACGACGTGTATCCGACGGCGGTCAAGGTCGCCACGGTGTTCGCGGTGCGGGGGCTCCTGGACGCGATGTCCGTCCTCCAGGACGCCTTCGCGGGCAAGGCCGTCGAGTTCCGCGATGTGCTGAAGATGGGGCGTACGCAGCTCCAGGACGCCGTGCCGATGACGCTCGGGCAGGAGTTCTCGGCGTACGCGGTGATGCTGGACGAAGACCGCAGCCGGCTCGCCGAGGCCGTCGAACTGGTCCACGAGATCAATCTGGGCGCGACGGCGATCGGGACCGGGCTCAACGCGCCCGCCGGTTACGCGGAGGCGGCGCGCCGGCATCTCGCGGACATCACCGGGCTGCCGCTGGTGACGGCGGCGAATCTGGTCGAGGCGACGCAGGACTGCGGGGCGTTCGTCCAGATGTCCGGGGTGCTGAAGCGGATCGCGGTGAAGCTGCCCAAGGTCTGCAACGACCTGCGGCTGCTGTCGTCGGGGCCGCGGGCCGGGCTCAACGAGATCAATCTGCCGCCCGTGCAGGCCGGCTCCAGCATCATGCCCGGCAAGGTGAACCCGGTGATTCCCGAGGTGGTCAACCAGGTCGCCTTCGAGGTGATCGGCAACGACGTCACCATCACGATGGCGGCGGAGGCGGGTCAGCTTCAGCTGAACGCGTTCGAGCCGATCATTCTGCACTCGCTGTCCGAGAGCATCACGCATCTGCGGGCGGCCTGTCTGACGCTCGCGGAGCGGTGCGTCGTGGGGATCACGGCGAACACGGAGGTGCTGCGGGCGGCCGTCGAGAACTCGATCGGGCTGGTGACCGCGCTCAATCCGTACATCGGGTACTCGGCCGCGACGGAGATCGCGCGGGAGGCTCTCGCCACGGGGCGGGGGGTGGCGGAGCTGGTCCTGGAGAAGGGCCTGCTCCCGGCGGACCGCCTGGCGACGGTGCTCCGGCCGGAGGTGTTGGCGGGCGGCTCTGGCCCGCGGTGAACCGGCGGCCGGTGGGGGCCGGTCGCGCAGTTCCCCGCGCCCCTTAGGGGGTGGGGGCTCGCGTCCGCGGTGAGCTGACGGCCGGTGGGGGTCACCCGCGCAGTTCCCCGCGCCCCTGAATACCTAGGGGCGCGGGGAACTGCGCAGTCTTTTGGCTTTTCAGGGGCGCGGGGAACGGCGCGGGTGACCCCCGCTGACCCCCGCTGACCCCCACCGACCCGCAGCGCACGGAGTGCCCCGGCGGCAGAATGTGATCATGAGTTCGCCGCTGACCTTCCAGCCCGTTCTGGACCGTATCGCCGCCGAGATCGAGCAGACCCCCGGCCGCGGCCGGCCCGCCGACTACATCCCGGCCCTCGCCGCCTGCGACCCCCGGAGCTTCGGCATGGCCGTGGCAGAGCTGGACGGCACGGTGTACGGCGTCGGCGACTGGCGGCAGCCCTTCTCCACCCAGTCCATCACCAAGGTCTTCACCCTCGCCCTGGACCTGGCCCACGAGGCCGACGAACTCTGGGAACACGTCGGCCGCGAACCCTCCGGCAACCCCTTCAACTCACTCGTCCAGCTGGAGTACGAGAACGGCATCCCCCGCAACCCCTTTATCAACGCGGGCGCCCTCGTCGTCACCGACCGTCTCCACACCCAGACCGGCGACGCCGCGGGCACCCTCCTCGACTTCCTGCGCGCGGAGAGCGGCAACGAACACCTCGCCATCAACGAGGACGTGGCAGCCTCCGAGTCCGCCCACGGCGACCGCAACGCCGCGCTGGGCCACTTCATGGCGTCCTACGGGAACATCGGCAACCCGGTGCCGGCCCTGCTCGACGCGTACTTCCGGCAGTGCTCCGTAGAGGCGTCCTGCGCGGACCTCGCCCTGGCCACCGGCTTCCTCGCCCGCCACGGCATCCGCGCCGACGGCTCCCGCCTCCTGACGATGAGCCAGGCCAAGGAGGTCAACGCGGTCATGCTCACCTGCGGCACGTACGACGCGGCGGGCGAGTTCGCCTACCGCGTGGGCCTGCCCGGCAAGAGCGGCGTCGGCGGCGGGATCATCGCCGTCGTCCCCGGCCGCTGCACGGTCTGCGTCTGGAGCCCCGGCCTGGACGGACACGGCAACTCGGTCGCGGGAGTCGCCGCCCTGGACCGCTTCACCACCATCACCGGCCTGTCGGTGTTCTGAGCAGCCGCACCCGGACAGCCGTCCGGACGCCCGTCCGGGTCGGTAAGACGGCGGTCATGCTGCGGCTGCCGCTCCGAGACGGACACGTCGCTTTCCGGCCACCCCGCCTTGACACGCTTCCCGAGTGTTGGCCAAGGATTTCACCGTCGATCTGCGTCGCTGTCAGCTGCTCGGGCTCGCGGGCTCGGTCGTCCTCGCGGCGGGAGGCGAGACGGCCGGCGCCCTGCCCGTCCGGGAACTGCCGTCGCTCGCGTCCGGACGGGCGGCACTCGGCCTGGTCGGCGTGTACTTCGGAGTCGTCCTGCTCATCGCCGCCTGGGCGCTGCTGGGGCGGGTCGTCCGAGGACCCGAACCGCCGACCCCGCGTGCGCTGCTGGTCGTCCTCGCCGTGTGGGCGGTGCCCCTGCTACTCGCCCCGCCCCTGTTCAGCCGGGACGTCTACAGCTATCTGGCCCAGGGCGCGATGGTCGACGCGCACCTCGACGTCTACACGCACGGCCCCGCCATCCTGGGCGGGCCCCTCGCGGACGAGGTGGCGCCCGTGTGGCGAAGGACCGCGACACCGTACGGGCCCGTCTTCCTCGCCGTCGCCTCCGCGCTCTCCGGGCTCACGCGGGGCGAGGTGCCCGCCGGACTGTTCGGCATGCGGGTCGTCGCGCTGCTCGGCGTGGCGCTGATGGCCGCCGCCCTGCCGAAGCTCGCCCGGCACAGCGGCGCCGACCCCGCCGCCGCCCTGTGGCTCGGCGCGCTCAACCCGCTCGTCCTGCTGCACCTGGTGGCCGGAGCGCACAACGACGCCATCATGCTCGGCCTGCTCGGCGCCGGACTGGTGGCGGCCCTCGGCCGCTGGCCCGTCCTGGGCGCCGTCCTCGTCACCCTGGCCGCCCTGGTCAAGGCCCCGGCCGTGCTGGGCCTGGCGGCCGTCGTGGCGCTCCAGGTACGCGCCGGACGGGGCTTGGCGCGGTCCGTCGCCACGACCACGGCCGCCGCACTCGCCACCACCGTCGCCGCGACCGCCGCGGCCGGTACCGGATACGGCTGGATCGCCGCGCTGAGGACACCCGTGTCCCCGCACAACTGGTCGCCCACCAGCCTCCTGGGCCGCGCCACCGGCGACATCCTCCGGGGCCTCGGCAGCGACCTCGCCCCGTACGCGCTGCCCGCCTGGCACGCCCTCGGCCTCGTCCTCACGGCCGTCGTCATCGGCGGTATCTGGCTGCGCCGCCCTCGCGTCAGCCCCGTCTACGCGCTGGGCCTCAGCCTGGCGACGGTGGCCGTGCTCGGCCCGGCCATCAGGCCCTGGTACGCGCTGTGGGGCCTGTTCCTCATCGCCGCGGCGGCGCCCAGCGCGTCCGTACGCCACCGGGTGGCCGCGGTGACCGGAGCGCTCGCCCTCGCCGTCCTGCCCAGCGGAGGGCCGCCCGACAGCGAGCAGCTGGCGCTCGCGGTGTCGGGCGGGATGCTCGCGCTGGTCGTCCTCTGGCAGGCGCACCAGACGTCGAACGCCTCCGTCCTGGGGCGGACGGCATGAGGCTGCCGCGCTCCGACCGGGGGCGTGTGCTGTTCGTCCTCGCCCTGGCCACCGCCGTGACCGTCTTCACCGCGACCGTGCCCCTGCTGCGGGACTGGTTCGACCTGCGCGTCTACCACGGGGCCGTCGGCACCTGGATCCACCACGGCGGGCACCTCTACGACTACCGGGTGCCGGGGACGACGTACGGCTTCACGTATCCGCCGTTCGCGGCGGTCGGCATGCTGCCGATGGCGCTGCTCGGACTGCGCACCGCGATCGCCGTCGGCCTGCTGCTCAACCTCGCCGCGACGGCCTTCGTCCTGCACACGATGTACGTGCTGACCGGGCGCCGACTGCGCCGGTTCGGCCTGTTCGGGCTCGCCGTGGGCGTCTGTCTGCTCGCGCTGCTGGAACCGGTCCGCGACACCTTCAGCTTCGGCCAGGTCAACCTCCTGCTGCTGGCGCTCGTCCTCGCCGACGCCCGGCTGATCGCGCACGGGCGGAGCCGCTGGACGGGCGTCGGGATCGGGCTCGCTGCGGCGGTCAAGCTCACGCCCGCGATCTTCATCGTCCTGCTGCTGCTCGCCCGGCGCCCACGCGCGGCGGCCACCGCCACGGGGGTCGCGGGGGCAGCCACCGCGTTCGCGGCCCTGGTCGCGCCGGACGCCTCCCGCTTCTACTGGACCGACGCGGTCTGGGACACGTCCCGTATCGGCCGCCTCGCCTATGTCTCCAACCAGTCGCTGCAAGGCGTACTGGCGCGTCTCGCCGACCCCGCCGAGCCGAGCCGCGCCGTCTGGGCGCTGCTGGCGCTCGCCGTCCTCGGGGTGTGGGTGTGGCGGGCGCGCCGGGCCCTCGCCACGGGCGACGTCCTCGGCGCCTTCGCCCTCACCGGACTCGCCGCCTGTCTGGTCAGCCCCATCACCTGGGTGCACCACCTCGTCTGGCTGCTGCCCTCGCTGCTGATCCTCACCGAGACGGGCCTGCGGCGGCGGCGCGCACGGCTGCTGTGGTTCACCGCGGGCCTGTACGTCCTGCTGTGCAGCAGCGTCGTGTGGCTGTGGTTCGACGACGCGTCGGGCATCGACGGCTTCGTCGGGAGCAACGCGTACGTGTGGATCACGCTGGGGCTGCTGCTCGGGCTGCCCGTCGGTCAGCGCCGGGCGGTGGAGCGCCGGCCGTGGAGGCGCAGGGCCAGCGCCACGGCACCCGCGCCGAGCACGCCCGCGCCGGCGAGCGTTCCCGCGGTCGTCAGCCAGCCACCGGCCCCCTCGGAGTCTTCGGCGGCCCGGTCCGCGGGCGCCGGGGGACCGGTCGGCGCAACGGCGGCCGAACCCGGGCCGGGCCGTGCCCCGGCCGCCGGACCCGCGGTGGCCCTCGGCACGGGACGGGGCAGCAGCGAGCCGACCGGATCGACCCGGCCGGTGGCCCCGAATCCCCAGTCGAGCAAGGAGCGCGCCTCCTCGTACACGGCGAACCTGCCGCCTTCCTGAGGGTTCATCACGGTGACGACGAGGGTGTGTCCGCCCCGGCGCGCGGCGGCGACGAGCGTGCTGCCCGCCTGCGAGGTGGACCCGTTCTTGATGCCGATGAGCCCCGGATAGGGCGCGACCCCGTCGGCGCCGGAGAGCAGCCGGTTGGTGTTCTCGATCTCGTACGCCCAGCCGTCGCCGGGGAACTTCGCGCGGACGGTGGCGCAGTAGCGGACGAAGTCCGTGTTGCGGAGCCCCGCGCGCCCGAAGACGGCCAGGTCGTAGGCGGACGACACCTGCCCGGGCATGTCGTAGCCGTCGGGTGAGACGACATGGGTGTCACGGGCGCCCAGGGACCGGGCCTTGGCCTGCATCTGGGCGGCCGTGGCGCGCCAGCCGCCGTTCATCGCGGCGAGGACGTGGACGGCGTCGTTGCCGGAGTTGAGGAAGACGCCCCGCCACAGGTCGGACGCCCGGTAGGTGTGCCCCGCGCGGACCCCGACCAGGCTGCTGCCGGGGCCGATGCCGGCCAGGTCCGCCTCGGTGGCGGTGTGCCGGACCGCCGAGGGCAGCACCGGGAGCACGGTCACCGCGAACAGGGTCTTCAACGTGCTGGCGGGCGGCAGGGCGAGGTGCGCGTTGTGTGCCGCGAGCACGTCTCCGGTGTCGGCGTCCGCCACCAGCCAGGACCGGGCGGACATCCCTTGCGGCACGCCGGGCGCTCCGGCCCGGAGCCGGACCTGTGTCCCGGGACGGTCCAGGGTCGGGGGCGGCGCGGGGGGCGACGACTTCGCGGGAGGCGCGGGCGGGGGATGGGCGGTGCTCGGAGTGGGCCCGGTGTGCGCGCCGCCCGTCCCGACGCGAGGGGTGACGGGCGTGTGCGCCCCGCCGAGGGCCGCGACCGGTGCCGGCCCGAGGGCGAGCGCCCCGACGACGCAGAGGGCGGAGCAGGAGACGGCCGTGCGGGCAGGGAGTCCGATGGTCATACCGCAAACGTAGGAACGCGCAGGTCGCAAGGCGAACCGCCTCGGCCGAACGGAGCTGTCGAACACCCGGATGCCGCAGCGGACGCCGACGCGCGGCAGGTGTTCCCGGCCGCCTACTGGCTGCCCGGCACCGTCTGCTGGACCTGCCGGAGGAAGGTCGCGTTGTCCGGGGTCCGCCGCAGCCGCTCCAGCAGGGTCTCCAGACCGGCCTGGCCGTCACCGCGGGAGTGCAGGGCGCGTCGCAGACCTCGTACGGCGGCCAACTCGGCCGCGGGGACGAGGAGTTCCTCGCGGCGGGTGCCGGACGGGGTGATGTCGACGGCGGGGAAGACACGGCGGGACGCGAGGGTGCGGTCCAGCCGGAGCTCCATGTTGCCGGTGCTCTTGAGCTCCTCGAAGTAGTAGTCGTCGGCACGGGAGCCGGTGTCCACGAGGGCCGTGGCGATGATGGTGAGCGAGCCGCCCTCCTCGGCGAGCCGCGCCGCCCCGAAGAGCCGCTTGGGCCCCTGGAGCGAGGACGCGTCGACACCGCCGCTGAGGGTACGGCCACCCGCCGCGGCCGCGTTGTTGTGGGCCCGGCACAGCCGGGTGAGCGAGTCGAGCAGGATCACGACGTCCTGGCCCGCCTCGACGAGCCGCTTGGCTCGCTCGACGGCCAGCTCGGCCAGCGCGATGTGCTGCTTGGGGCTCTGGTCGAAGGTGGACGCGAACACCTCGCCGCGCACGGAGCGGCGCATGTCGGTCACCTCCTCGGGACGCTCGTCGAGGAGCACCACCATCAGCCGGGCCTCGGGGTGGTTGCCGGCCACGGCGGCGGCCAGCTGCTGGAGCAGTACGGTCTTGCCGGTCTTGGGCGGGGCGACGATCAGGCCGCGCTGGCCCTTGCCGATCGGCGCGACCAGGTCGACGAGGCGGGTGGTCGCACCGCCCGCCGGGTGTTCGAGGCGCAGCCGCTCGCGCGGGTGCAGCGGGGTCAGGTCACGGAAGTGCGGACGGCCGCGTGCCTCGTCGGCGGGACGGCCGTTGATCCGCCGGATCTCGGTGAGGGCGCGCTGCCGGCCGCGCAGTCCTTCGACGTGGTCGCCCTTGCGCAGGCCGTACCGGCGGATCAGCGAGGCGGGGACCTGAAGGTCGGCTCCTGTGGGGAGCAGGTTCTCGGCGCGCAGGTGGCCCTGCCCGTTCGAGGTGATGTCGAGTACGCCGGTGGCCTGCTCCTGGTCGGTGACCGGAGTGGGCGGGCGTTCGAGTGTGGTGGTCATGGTGGGTGTCCTTTCGCGGACGGATGGTTGAAGTTCTCTGATCTGTCATGCGGTTGGGGGAGAGGCCGGAGCAGGAGCGGTCACTTCACGCCCTGCACGGCGGAACGCGTCACTTCTCGAAACCCGTACGGCGGACGAACGCCGTACGAAGAGAGGTGCTGCGAAGAAGATGCTGTACGCCGGTCGGAATCGACGGGCGGATCAGCGGGAGAGAGGGAAATCTGCACCGGCGCCTGGAAGCGGCGTACACAAGTGCTGATCGCACTGTAGCACCATCTCGTCCGGTGGCGCCGGAAGTGGCCGGATCCCGGGGCGTTGACACAGCTGGTCCCTCGCGCCACGGTGGTCCGCATGGTCGATGCCGGGATCGTCGCACGCGTACGGGAATTACGGCCGCTGATCAGGCAGAACGCGCTGCGTGCCGAGCACGACCGGCGGGTGCCGGACGAGGTCGTCGCCGCGCTGAGCGGCACCGGTGTGCACCGGATGAACGTCCCCGCGCGGTACGGCGGTTACCGGACCCCGCTGCACACCCAGGTCGACGTCTTCGCCGAGATCGCCCTCGCATGCGCCTCCACGGCCTGGGTGACGCTCAGTCAGGCGGGGGTCTCGTACATCGCGGCGCTCTTTCCCGACGAGGCGCAGGACGACTTCTTCACCGGACCGGCCGGCCCCGACGTCAGGATCGGCGGCACGCTCGTCCCCGGCGCCACGGCGGTGCCGTACGACGGGGGCTACCGGGTGGACGGCGCCTCGGGCTTCGCGACCGGCTGCCATCACGCGGACTGGCATCTGCTGACGGCCACTGTCGTCCCCGCCGACGGACGGCCCCAGGAGGGACCGCCCGAGATCCTGTGGCTCGCGGTGCCGATGTCCGAGCTGGAGATCCTGGACGACTGGGACACCACGGGTCTCGCCGGTACTGGCAGCAACACCGTCGTGGCCCGGAACATTTCCGTCCCCGCGCACCGGGTGCTCCCGGTCGCGCCGATGCTGGCCGGGAGCACCCCGTCGAAGACCAACGCGGACGACCCCTTCTACCGCATGCCCGTGCTGCTGCTGTTCTGCGCCTGGACGGCGGCGGCCGCACTGGGGCTGGGCAGGGCGGCGCTCACGGAGTTCGAGGAGCGCATCCACCGGCGCGGCATCACGTACACCTTCCACGAGCGGCAGCACGAGGCCACCGTCACCCATCTCCAGTTCGCCGAGGCGCAGTTGAGGATCTCCGCCGCCGAACTGGTGGCCGACCGGCTGATCGCCGAGATCGAGACCAAGGCCCGTGACGGCGACCCGTACACCCCGCTGGAGCGGTCCAGGATCCGTGCCGAGTGCGGCTATCTCACCCGGCTCTGCAAGGAGGCCGTCGATCTGCTCGCCTCGGCCGCCGGCGCCTCCTCCCTCCAGCGGTCCGTGCCCCTGCAGCGCATCGCCCGCGACATCAACGCCCTGACGCTGCACTCCTTCGTCAACCCCGCCACCAACCTGGAGATCTACGGCCGCGTACTCTCGGGCGTCGACCCGGGCACCCCCTTCCTGTGACGGCCTCCGACTGCCGTCGACCGCAGTCAGGAGATCGCGTTGGACAGCACGGCAGCAGAACCGTCGAACCACACGGCAGGTACATCCGGTACGCCCCGTCCGTCCGACGGGCCGCACCGTCTCGACCCGGCCGGCGGCTGCCCGCACGCCGACAACGCGCGCCTTCTCGCCCGCGGAGCCGTGGCGCCGGTCGTCCTGCCCGGCGGGGTGGACGGTGTGGCGGTCCTGGGGCACGAGGCGCTGAAGGAATTCCTCGCGCACCCTCAAGTCGCCAAGGACGCGAGCCACTTCACCGCGCTGCGGGAGGGCCGCATCGCCCCCGGCTGGCCCCTCGCCACCTTCGCGACGGTACGGGGCATGACGACCGCCGACGGCGACGACCACCGGCGGCTGCGCTCACTGGTCAGCAAGGCGTTCACCGTCCGCCGGGTCGAGCAACTGCGCCCGCGCATAGAGGAGTTGACCGAAGAACTGCTCGACGGCCTGGAGCGTGCGGCCCGCGACGGCGGGGGAGTCGCCGATCTGCGCGCGCACTTCGCGATGCCCCTGCCGATGGGTGTCATCGGTGAACTGCTGGGCGTGGACGCCGAGTTCCGCGACCGGCTGCACCACCTCTCCAGCCAGGTCGTCGCCACCGACATCGGCCCCGAGCGCGCGCTGGCCGCCAACCGGGAACTGATGGCCGTCCTCGGCGCGGTCGTCCAGGCCAGGACCGAGCGGCCGGGCGACGACCTCACCAGCGCGCTGATCGCCGCCCGCGACGAGGGCGGCGACCGGCTCACCCACGAGGAACTCCTCGGCACCCTGGTCCTGATGATCATCGCCGGGCACGAGACCACGCTGAACCTGATCACCAACGCCGTACGCGCCCTGTGCGGCCACCGGGACCAGCTGGAACAGGTCGTGCGGGGCGAGGCGGGCTGGGCCGACGTCGTCGAGGAGACCCTGCGCTGGGACGCGCCGGTCAGCTACTTCCCCTTCCGCTATCCCGTCGGCGACCTGACCGTCGACGGCACTCTCATACCCGGCGGCACCCCCGTCCTCGCCGGCTACTCGGCCGCGGGCCGCGACCGGGCCGCGCACGGCCCCGACGCCGACCTCTTCGACGTCACCAGGCCCGCCGGGCCCGGCGCCGCCCGGCATCTGTCCCTCGGCCACGGCGCCCACTACTGCCTCGGCGCCCCGCTGGCCCGGATGGAGTCCGCCATCGCCCTGGAACGCCTGTTCACACGCTTCCCCGGCCTCGACCTCGCCGTCCCCGAGGCGGACCTCGCCCGCGGCGCCAGCTTCGTGGGCAACAGCGTCCAGGAACTCCCCGTACGCGTGTGAAGGCCGTACGGGTGTGAGGGCGGCCCGCCGGAGCAATCATGGAGGGTGTGTCGATCCGGCCCGGGCCCGTTCGTCGGTGGGGTGCAAGGACCTCTGCACACCGCGATCGCGTACCGCGATCACACCCGTGCATCGCCACCGGGAGGAAACATGAAGTACGTGATGTTCATCTGCACACCCGTCGACGGTGAGGAGCTGAGCCCCGAGGAGATCGCCGACGACCCCCGTTTCACCTCGTACATCGACCATGTGCGCGCCGGTGGCATGGTGAAGGGCGGCGCACGGCTGCGGCCGGCCGCCGACGCCACCACCGTCCGCGTCCAGGGCGACGAGGTACTGCTCAGCGACGGCCCGTTCGCGGAGTCCAAGGAGTACATCGCCGGCTTCGACATCATCGAGGTCGCCGACCTCGACGAGGCCATCGCGCTCGCCTCCCGCCATCCGGCCGCGCTGGGCGGTGGATCGGTCGAGGTACGGCCGATCTGGGAATGAGCGGCGCCGAAGAGGTGGAGAAGGACAGAGGCGCGGACGGCGTCGAGGAGGCCGTCGGCGCCGCCTTCCGCGAGGAGTGGGGCCAGGTCGTCGCCACCCTGATCCGGGTGACCGGCGACTGGGACCTCGCCGAGGAGTGCGCACAGGACGCCTTCGCCCAGGCCCTCGACCGGTGGCGGCGCGACGGAGTGCCGCGCCGCCCCGGCGCCTGGCTGACCACGACCGCGCGCAACCGCGCCATGGACGTGACGCGCCGCAGAGCCGTGGGCGCGGCGAAACTGCGGGAGGCCGCGATGCTGGCACGGGACGGGGGACCCGGCGGCCCGCGGGATCCGGACTCCGACGACGACAGCGGGGTGACGGACGACCGGCTGCGGCTGATCTTCACCTGCTGCCATCCCGCGCTGCCCGTCGAGGCCAGGGTCGCCCTCACCCTGCGCACCCTCGCGGGGCTCACCACACCCGAGATCGCCCACGCCTTCCTCGTCCCCGAGGCGACGATGGCGCAACGCCTCGTCCGGGCCAAACGGAAGATCCGTCACGCCGGCATCCCGTACCGGGTGCCGCCCGCGCATCTGCTCCCCGAACGCACGACGGGGGTGCTCGGCGTGCTGTACCTGCTGTTCAACGAGGGGTACGCGGCGTCGTCCGGCGCGGACCTGATCCGTACGGACCTCTGCGCGGAGGCCGTGCGGCTGGCCCGGGTGCTGGCCCGCCTCATGCCCGACGAACCCGAGGTGCTCGGCCTCCTCGCGCTGCTGCTCCTGCACGACGCCCGGCGCGGCACCCGCGTGGACGCGGCCGGGGAACTGGTCACGCTGGAGGACCAGGACCGCACGGCATGGGACCGGGCGGAGATCGACGAGGGCGCCACCCTGCTGGAGACCGCGCTGCGCCGGGGGCGGCCCGGCCCGTACCAGATCCAGGCTGCCGTCGCCGCCTGCCACACCACCGCGGCCACGGCACAGGACACCGACTGGGCGGACATCGCCGGTCTGTACGCCGAACTGGAACGCCGGGTTCCGTCCGCCGTGGTGCGCCTCAACCGCGCGGTGGCCGTCGGCATGGCCGAGAGCCCCGAGGCCGGGCTGGCTCTCGTCGCGGACCTGGAGGAGAGCGGGGAACTGGCGGACTACCACCTGCTGCCCGCCACCCGGGCGGACCTCCTGCGGCGCACGGGACGTCTGGAGGAGGCCGCCGAGTCATACGGACAGGCGCTGGAACTGGTGGAGAACGACGCCGAGCGGCGCTTCCTGTACAGGCGGCTCGCGGAGTGCCGGCCGGGCTGATGTCGGCCTGCTGGATGCGCTGCTACGGGGTCAGCTCGAAGATTCCGTAGCCGAACGCCTCCGCGGTGAGCGTGCCGCCGTCGGTGACGACACCGGACGCTTCGAGGGCCCGACCGGGCCGGAGGTCCCCGAGCGGGCAACTCGTCCGCTCCTCACGGGGGTTGACGACCACGAGATACCGTCCGCCGCGTACGTGCACGAAGGGGTAGCCCGCGTGCACCACCTCCACCGAGCCGTCCGGGCCGAGTTCGGGCGTGGACGTGCGCAGGGCGATGAGACGGCGTACGAGGTGCAGGAGGGACGTGTCGTCGGCGCGCTGGGCGGCGACGGTGGGGCGGCCGGGGTCCGGGTCGACCGGGAGATAGGGGTGATCGGACGTGGAGAAACCGGCGTTCGGGCCGTCGTCCCACTGCATCGGCGTACGGGAACCGGCGCGGTTGTAGGCGGGCCCGAGGACACTGCCCTCCGTGTCGGGGAGGTCCGGGATGTAGCGCATACCGATCTCGTCGCCGTAGTAGATCGCGGGCAGGGTGGGCCAGGTCAGCTGGAAGACGAAGGCCACCGGGAGCTGTTCGGCCGAGCGCGGCCCGCAGTTGAGACGTGAGAAGTCGTGGTTGGCGGTCGGCAGCGAGATGAAGCCGCTGTCGCCGAGGGCCGCCGACGCCTGCTGCCAGGCCTCGACGAACGGCCGCGGCGAACCCTTGCCGCTGGGGTCGAAGAAGCAGTCGAGCGGATCCCAGTCGAGGTTGACGGTCCCGGAGCCGTTGCTCCACAGCGAGCGCAGCGCGAGACCGTCGGTGGGACCGCCGAACTGGAGGAAGAAGTCCGTGTGGAACCCCGCCGGGACGGACACCTCCGGCTCGCCCCACTCCGAGAGGATCACCGCGTCCGGGTGCGTCCGGTCCAGCCAGTGACGCAACTCCGTCCAGACCTTGCTCGTCTCCGTCTTGCCCGGGTCGTCCTTGACGAGCGAGGCGGCCATGTCGACGCGGAAGCCCGACAAGCCGAGGCCCAGCCAGTGGTCCATGACCGTGCGCAGCGCCTCCCGGTTGGCGCGCGGCCCCTCCGCGTCCACCGGCTGACGCCACGGCTCGGCCGGATCCGTGCGTGCGTAACCGAAGTTGAGGGCGGGCTGGAAGGTGAAGAAGTTCGGCAGATACGCACCCGGACGGCTGCCGGGCGAGGCCACGAAACCGTCCGGGCGACCCTCGGCCGCCCAGATGTAGCGATGGTCGTCGGGATCGTCCGCCGACGCGGTGAACCACGGGTGCCGGTCGGAGGTGTGTCCCGCGACCAGGTCGAGGAGTACGCGGATTCCGTGGCCGCGTGCCTGGTCGACGAGCCTTGCGAGGTCGTCGTTCGAGCCGTAGCGCGGGGCCACGTTCAGATAGTCGGCGACGTCGTACCCGGCGTCCCCGAAGGGCGAGGCGAAGCACGGGTTCAGCCAGACGGTGTTCACCCCGAGCCACGCCAGATGGTCCAGCCGTTCGCGGATGCCGTCGAAGTCACCGATCCCGTCGCCGTTCGAGTCCGCGAACGACTGCGGGTAGATCTGGTAGAAGACCGCGTCGGCCAGCCATGCGGGTGCGGGGCGGAAGGAGCTCATGGGGCAGGTACAGCCTTTCCCTGGGCGGAACGTCCTCGATGTCGAGGGTGACAGTGCCCGGGACCGTCCGAAAGGCCGCGCCCTGGCCGCAAGCCTGGTGAGAAGCGCAGGGGAAGCCCACCGGAAGTCCCCGGGAAACCCGCCGGAAGCTCTAAGCTGATCGACGATGTTCACCCCTCAGGGCCCCACGTTCCGCGAACTCGCCGTGCAGGCGCTGTCGTCCGTCGAGCACGGCTACGACCTCCTCGCGCCGAAGTTCGACCACACCCCGTTCCGTACGCCGGACGCGTTCCTGCGGGCCGTCGAGCGGGCCCTGACGGGCATGGGGCCGTTCGGGCGCGGGCTCGACCTGTGCTGCGGCACCGGCGCGGGCATGGACGTGCTGGGCACGGTGTGCCGGGAGAGCGTCACCGGCGTGGACATCAGCGCGGGCATGCTCGCCGAGGCGCGACGGCGTGACCGGCCCGGCGGACCGTCCCCCACCTGGGTGCGCGGCGACGCCCTGGCCCTGCCGTTCGGCCCGGTCTTCGACCTGGTGGTGAGCTTCGGGGCGTTCGGACACTTCCTGCCCCGCGAACTGCCCGGGCTGTTCGAGCAGGTCCACTCGGTGCTCAGGCCCGGCGGCCGGTTCGCCTTCCCGATCATGGCGCCGGCCCGCCCCGGCTCGCCCGGCTACTGGGCCATGCTCGGCTTCGACGCGGCGATGAAGGTGCGCAACGCGGTGTGGCGTCCGCCGTTCGTCATGTACTACCGCGCGTTCCGGCTCGACGACGTGCGACGGGAACTGACCCGCGCGGGCTTCACCGTCGAACTGCACGCCCTGTCCGAGTTCGGCCGCAGGGACGACGGCAGCCCGCGCTGCCGGATGGTGGTGGCCACGAGGCCCGGACCTGCGGTTTAGCCGCTCGGGGTGACTCCTGGGTCCGCTCCGGGCCCCGGTTCCGCAGCGGTGCGTCGTACGGGCGTATGAGATCCGTCAAGAGCGTGATGAACGGCGTCAGGGAGCCGTCAACGTGCGCCGCGAGCGGTTCCGTCGGATGTTTGCTCTGAAGGTCAAGGCGTTCGGCCGGGGCACTGGCGCGGTCCGCCGGGGCACCGGCACCGCATCCGGAACCTCATTCAGGAGCTCACGATGGCCGATGTGGCCTTCGTCGTCACCACGATCGCGCTCTTCGCGCTGGTGGCCCTCGTCGCCAAGGGGGTGACGAAGCTGTGACCGCCGAGAACATTGTCGGCCTGATCGTGGCCGTCGCCCTGCTGGGCTATCTCGTCCTCGCCCTTGTGTTCCCCGAGAGGTTCTGAGCACGACATGAGCCCCGTACTCGCCGGCATCCTTCAGCTGCTGGCACTCATAGCGGCGCTGGCACTCGCCTACCGCCCCCTCGGCGACCACATGGCCCGGGTCTACTCCTCGGACCGGCATCTGCGCGTCGAGAAATGGATCTACAAGGGCATCGGCGCCGACCCGGACACCGGGATGCGCTGGCCCGCGTACCTGCGCGGAGTCCTCGCCTTCTCCGCCGCCGGTGTGCTCCTCCTGTACCTCCTGCAGCGCCTGCAGGGTGTGCTGCCCGGTTCGCTCGGCTTCTCCTCGATCGACCCGGACCAGGCGTTCAACACCGCCGTCTCCTTCGTCACGAACACCAACTGGCAGTCGTACTACGGCGAACAGGCCATGGGCCACGTCGTGCAGACCGCCGGTCTGGCCGTGCAGAACTTCGTCTCCGCGGCCGTCGGCATGGCGGTCGCCGTCGCCCTCGTACGAGGCTTCGCGCGCACCCGGAACGGCGACCTCGGCAACTTCTGGGCGGACCTCGTCCGCGGGGTCGTCCGCATCCTGATACCGCTGTCCGTGGTCGCCGCGATCGTCCTGGTCGCCTGCGGAGTGATCCAGAACTTCTCCGGCATCCACGAGGTCGGCCAGTTCTCGGGCGGCTCGCAGCAGTGGAACGGCGGCGCGGTCGCCTCCCAGGAGGCCATCAAGGAACTCGGCACCAACGGCGGCGGCTACTTCAACGCCAACAGCGCCCACCCCTTCGAGAACCCCACCCCGTTCTCGAACCTCTTCGAGATCTTCCTGCTCCTGGTCGTGCCGTTCTCGCTGACCCGCACCTTCGGCCGGATGGTCGGCAGCCTGAAGCAGGGCTACGCGATCCTCGCCACCATGGCCACCATCTGGGTGGGCTTCGTCGCCCTGATGATGTGGACCGAGTTCGCCCACCACGGCCCCGCCTTCGACCTCGCGGGCGGCGCGCTGGAGGGCAAGGAGACCCGCTTCGGCGTCGGCGCCTCGTCGATCTTCGCGGTGTCCACGACCCTGACCTCGACCGGCGCGGTGGACTCCTTCCACTCCTCGTTCACGGGCCTCGGCGGCGGCATCACGATGCTCGGCATGCAGTTCGGCGAGATCGCGCCCGGCGGCACCGGCTCCGGCCTCTACGGCATGCTGATCATGGCGATCATCGCGGTGTTCATCGCCGGTCTGATGGTCGGCCGCACCCCCGAGTACCTGGGCAAGAAGATCGGCACCCGCGAGATCAAGTTCGCGGCGCTGTACATCCTCATCACCCCGGCACTCGTACTCGTCCTGACCGCTGCCGCGATGGCCCTGCCGACGCCGGGCCACTCGATGACCAACACCGGGGCACACGGCTTCTCCGAGATCCTGTACGCCTACACGTCCGCCGCCAACAACAACGGCTCGGCCTTCGCGGGCCTGAACGCGGACACCCAGTGGTTCAACACCACCCTGGGCGTGGCGATGCTGCTCGGCCGCTTCCTGCCCATGGTGTTCGTCCTCGCGCTGGCCGGCTCGCTCGCCGGACAGAAGCCCGTACCGGAGACGGCGGGCACCCTGCGCACGGACAAGCCGCTGTTCACCGGACTGCTGGTGGGCGCGATCCTCGTCATCACCGGTCTCACGTATTTCCCCGCGCTCGCGCTGGGTCCGCTGGCGGAGGGGCTGGCATCATGACGACACACATACACCCCGACAGCGACAGTGACACCGGTGCCGACACCGGCGCACCGGCCGCACGCACCGTCGGCGAAGGCCGGGTCGGCGTGGGTCTCTTCGACCCGAAGCAGCTGGTCAAGTCGCTGCCGGATGCCTTTCGCAAGCTCGACCCGCGGGTGATGGTCAAGTCCCCCGTGATGTTCGTGGTGCTGGTCGGCTCGGTCCTTACGACGCTCTTCTCGTTCAAGGACCCGGGCGACTGGTTCGGCTGGACGATCAGCGCCTGGCTCTGGCTGACCGTGATCTTCGCCAACCTGGCGGAGGCGGTGGCGGAGGGCCGCGGCAAGGCGCAGGCGGACACCCTGCGCAAGGCCAAGACCGACACCGTGGCCAGGCGTCTGCGCGGTGCCGAGGAGGAAGCGGTTCCCGGCACCGACCTGCGCATCGGCGACCGGGTCGTCTGCGAGGCCGGCGACATCATCCCCGGCGACGGTGACGTCGTCGAGGGCGTGGCCTCCGTCGACGAGTCGGCGATCACGGGGGAGTCGGCCCCGGTCATCCGTGAGTCCGGCGGCGACCGCTCGGCCGTCACCGGCGGCACGAAGGTGCTGTCCGACCGCATCGTCGTGAAGATCACCACGAAGCCCGGCGAGACCTTCATCGACCGCATGATCAACCTGGTCGAGGGCGCCGCCCGGCAGAAGACGCCCAACGAGATCGCGCTGAACATCCTGCTCGCCTCGCTGACGATCGTCTTCCTCCTCGCGGTGGCCACGCTGCCGCCGTTCGCGGACTACGCGGGCACGCACCTCACGATGGTCGTGCTGGTGGCGCTGCTCGTCTGCCTCATCCCGACCACGATCGGCGCGCTGCTCTCCGCGATCGGCATCGCCGGC
Source organism: Streptomyces liliiviolaceus (assembly GCF_018070025.1). NCBI lineage: Bacteria > Bacillati > Actinomycetota > Actinomycetes > Kitasatosporales > Streptomycetaceae > Streptomyces > Streptomyces liliiviolaceus. The sequence goes on along the minus strand of NZ_JAGPYQ010000002.1, from coordinate 17,514 downwards.
ATGGACCGGCTGGTGCAGCGCAACGTCCTGGCCATGTCCGGCCGGGCGGTCGAGGCCGCCGGAGACGTGTCCACGCTGCTGCTCGACAAGACCGGCACCATCACGCTGGGCAACCGGCAGGCCGCCGAGTTCGTGCCCGTCGCCGGGACCACCGAGGCGGAACTCGCCGACGCCGCCCAGCTCTCCTCGCTGGCCGACGAGACCCCCGAGGGCCGTTCCGTCGTCATCCTGGCGAAGGAGCGGTACGGGCTGCGTGAGCGCCACCAGGGCGAGCTGGCGCACGCCGAGTGGATCACCTTCACCGCCCAGACCCGGATGTCCGGCGTCGACGTCGACGGACGCAGGGTCCGCAAGGGAGCGGCCGGCTCGGTCGTCGCCTGGGTGAAGGAGCGGGGCGGCACGGTCACCGAGGACGTGGCGGACCGGGCCGACCGGATCTCCGAGGCGGGCGGCACCCCGCTGCTCGTGGCCGTCGACGACACCGAGGGCGCCCGTGTGCTGGGTGTCATCCACCTCAAGGACGTCGTCAAGGACGGGATGCGCGAGCGGTTCGACGAACTGCGCCGCATGGGCATCAGGACCGTCATGATCACCGGCGACAACCCGCTGACGGCCAGGGCCATCGCCGAGGAGGCGGGCGTCGACGACTTCCTCGCGGAGGCGACCCCCGAGGACAAGATGGCGCTCATCAAGCGGGAGCAGGCGGGCGGCAAGCTCGTCGCGATGACGGGCGACGGTACGAACGACGCGCCGGCGCTCGCCCAGGCGGACGTGGGGGTGGCCATGAACACGGGCACCTCGGCCGCCAAGGAGGCCGGGAACATGGTCGACCTCGACTCCAACCCGACCAAGCTCATCGAGATCGTCGAGATCGGCAAGCAGCTCCTCATCACCCGGGGCGCGCTGACGACGTTCTCCATCGCCAACGACGTCGCCAAGTACTTCGCGATCATCCCGGCGCTGTTCGCCGCGGTCTACCCGGGCCTGGACAAGCTCAACATCATGCAGCTGTCCTCGCCGGACTCCGCGATCCTCTCCGCGGTGATCTTCAACGCGCTGGTCATCATCGCGCTGGTACCGCTCGCCCTGCGCGGAGTGCGCTACCGGCCGGTCAGCGCCGACCGGCTGCTGCGGCGCAACCTCGGCATCTACGGCCTGGGCGGACTGATCGCGCCCTTCATCGGCATCAAGATCATCGACCTGCTCCTCTCCCTCGTCCCCGGGCTGTAACTCCCCGACCTTCCTCGAAAGCGTGCTGATCGTCATGAACAACTCGGTCACGAACACCGCCCGGCTGCTGGGCGCGGGGCTGCGGGCGCTCCTGGTCCTCACCGTCGTCTGCGGAGTGCTCTACCCGCTCGCCGTGACGGGCGTCGCCCAGGCGCTCTTCAACTCGAAGGCGAACGGGTCGGAGATCACCTCGGGCGGCAAGGTCGTCGGCTCCTCGCTGATCGGCCAGCAGGACTACGGACTCGACTATTTCCAGCCGCGGCCGGCGAACGGCCTCGGCGAGAACTCCGTCAACACCCAGTACAAGCTGATCCTCTCGGGTGCCACCAACCGCTCCGGCGACAACGCCGAACTCATCGCATGGGTGAAGGAGGCCAAGGCCGAGGTCGTCAAGGACAACTCGACGGCCGACTACAAGGTCAGGCCCTCCCAGGTCCCCGCCGACGCGGTGACGTCCTCCGGATCGGGCCTCGACCCGGACATCTCCCCGGCCTACGCCGACCTCCAGGTGCACCGGGTCGCCGAGCGGAACGGCCTGTCCGTGGCCCGGGTGCGGCAGCTCGTGGACCGGCACACCGACGGCCGCACCCTCGGCTTCATGGGCGAGCCCCGGGTGAACGTCCTCGAACTCAACACCGCGCTCAAGGAGCTGACCAAGGGCTGACGCCGGGGGTGACGGGGGTTCGGGGTGACCGAGGCGGTCGGGAGCGGCCGATCGCCTGGTCCGAGGCCGTTGTCAGTGGCCCGCGCTAGTCTGCGGACAACTGCTCGATTCGTCCGATCTGGGAGGTTTTCATGGCTTCACGCCTCAATCCCTACATCAGCTTCGACGGCGACGCCCGGCCGGCGATGGAGTTCTACAAGGAGGTCTTCGGCGGCACGCTGGCACTGAACACCTTCGGGGAGGCCGGTTCGCCGGGCATCCCGGAGGCAGACCAGATCATGCACGCCATGCTGGAGACCCCGAGCGGCTTCACCCTGATGGCAGCCGACACCCCACCGGGCATGGAGTACAGGCCGGGTGGCAACTTCTCGGTGAGCCTGAGCGGCGACGACGAGAGCGAGCTGCGCGGCTACTGGGAGAAGCTGTCCGCCGGTGGCACGGTCATGGTCCCGCTGGAGAAACAGATGTGGGGCGACGTCTTCGGGATGTGTACGGACCGGTTCGGCATCCCCTGGATGGTGAACATCGGCCAGGCAGAGGAATAGCGACAGGCCCGTGGAGCGGGCGGCCCCGAGGGGGTCGCCCGCCCCGGTCGCGCGGGGCACCTGTGGGCGAAGCGGTCGTGGACCGGTGGCACGGAGCGGTCGCGGACCGGTGGCACGAGGAGGTCGTGGACCGGTGGCACACTGACCCGGTCACCGAAGGAGCCCAGTCAGTGCCCATGATCCGCAACCTCAGCAGGGTGGTCCGCCGCGCCTATCGCCGCACGGTGGACCTCAGCCATCCCGCCCGTTCCCCCCTCGGCAGCGCGGTGGAGAACTGCGTGGTCTACCGCGGGGGCGGACGGCAGCCCGGCGACTGGGCGCCGGGCGAGGCGGTCCGCCGGACCCGCGAGAGCCGGGACGGTTTCGTCTGGATCGGTCTCCACGAGCCCACCGAGGAGGAGTTCGCCGGCCTCGCCAAGCTGTTCGGCCTGCATCCGCTGGCCGTCGAGGACGCGATCCACGCGCACCAGCGGCCGAAGGTCGAGCGCTACGACGACACGCTGTTCGCCGTCTTCAAGACCGTCCGGTACGTCGAGCACGAGCAGCTCACCGCGACCAGCGAGGTCGTGGACACCGGCGAGGTGATGGTCTTCGTCGGCCCGGACTTCGTGATCACCATCCGGCACGGCAGCCACGGCTCCCTGGGGCCGCTCCGCGAAGCCCTGGAACGCCTGCCCGACCAGCTCCGTAAAGGGCCCTCGGCGGTCCTGCACGCCATCGCGGACCAGGTGGTCGACGACTACCTCGACGTCACGGACGCCGTGCAGAACGACATAGAGGCCGTCGAGACCGCGGTCTTCGCCGAGCGCACCGCCCGCGGCGACGCAGGCCAGATCTACCAGCTCAAGCGCGAGCTGCTGGAACTCAAGCGCGCCGTGATCCCGCTGCACCGGCCCCTGCAGATCCTCGCCCACGAGCCGCCGGTCGCCCTCTCCCCGGAGATCCAGCCCTACTTCCGTGACGTGGCCGACCACCTGGCCCGCGCCACCGAGCAGATCAACGCCTTCGACGGGCTGCTCGACTCGATCCTCCAGGCCCATGTGGCCCAGGTGACGGTCGCCCAGAACGAGGACATGCGCAAGATCACCGCCTGGGCCGCCATCGTCGCCGTCCCGACCATGATCTGCGGCCTCTACGGCATGAACTTCGACCACATGCCGGAACTGCATTGGAGGTACGGCTATCCGCTGGCCCTCTGTGTCATCGCCGGCCTCTGCCTCGGCATCCACCGGGGGTTCCGGCGCAACGGCTGGCTCTGAGCCCGGGCCCGCAGGGGCGGAGGCGCGGGCCCGGTGCGTACGTCGAAGTCGGCTCGTACGTCGAGGTCGGCTGGTACGTGGATGTCGGCCCGTGCGTCGGAGTCAGCTCTTGATGAACGCCAGCAGGTCGGCGTCGAAGGCCTTCTCGAACTCGCCGACCAGGCCGTGCGGGGCGCCCGGGTACGTCTTGAGCGTGGCGTCCTTGACGATCTGGGCCGTCTTGAGGGCGGCGGCCCCGATGGCCACGATCTGGTCGTCCTCGCCGTGCGCGACCAGCGTGGGGACGTCGATGCCGCGCAGATCCTCGGTGAAGTCCTGCTCGGAGAACTGCTCGACGCAGTCGTACGCGGCCTTCAGGCCGACCTGCATGCTCCACAGCCAGAAGGAGCGGCGCAGACCTTCCGACACCGTGGCACCGGGCCGGTTGAAGCCGTAGAACGACTCGCTGAGGTCCCAGTAGAACTGCGAGCGGTCCGCCTCGACGCCGGCGCGGATGCCGTCGAACACCTCACGAGGGGTGCCCTCGGGGTTGTCCGCGGTCTTCAGCATCAGCGGCGGTACGGCGCCCAGCAGGACCACCTTGGCGACCCGCCGGGTGCCGTGGCGGCCGATGTAACGGGTCACCTCGCCGCCGCCGGTCGAGTGACCGACGAGGATCACGTTGTCGAGGTTGAGCCCCTCGATGAGTTCGGCCAGGTCGTCCGCGTACCGGTCCATGTGGTTGCCCTGCCACGGCTGATCGGAGCGGCCGTGGCCCCGGCGGTCGTGGGCGACCGCGCGGAAGCCGTTGTCGGCCACCAGGCGGGCCTGACCGTCCCAGGCGTCGGCGTTGAGCGGCCAGCCGTGGCTGAAGACGACCGGCTGTCCGGTGCCCCAGTCCTTGTAGAAGATCCCGGTGCCGTCGCTGGTGGTGAAGGTCGCCATGGGGGTGCCTCTCGTTTCGTGTCGTCGCGTGTTCGGCTGAGGGAGCGGCCCGACGTCCGCCCGGTCCGTGGTGCCCACCGGTGGACATGCTGTCGACACTAGGCCCGTGCGCCGTTTCCGCAATCCGTCGCTCGACCGCGGCGGCCTACCGGACGGTCGGACGTCGGAGATCCGCTTCCGGACGTCAGAGATCCGTTTCCGGACGTGAGAGATCCGCCAACGGGCGTCAGAGATCCACTTCGTCCGCCACGCCGTTCAGCGCGAGCCGTATCGCCGCCTCCGGGTCCAGCCCGCGGCCCTCGCGCACGGCATCGGCGAAACCGGTGTCGCCGAGGGCGGCCCGGAGCTCGCGGGCGTACTCCCGGCGGAAGACGGTCGCCTCGATGTCGGCGAGCTGGGGGAGTCCGGCCGTGTACCAGAGCCGGGTGCCCACGCCCAGAAGACGGGCCGCGCGCTCGGGCTCGCCGGCGGCGGCCTCCGCCGCGATGAGGAGGTCGGCGACGGCCGCCGCGCCCAATCGGTCGTGGACGCGCCACTTGGCGGCCAGCGCCTCGCGCGCGGAACGCAGCGCCGCCTCCGGCCGCCCGAGCCCGATACCGGCGAGGGCGACGAAGAAGTCGCCCCAGGCCCGCATCCACAGCTCCCCCCGCTTCGCGCAGTCGAGACGCAGCCGCTCCGCGACCACCGCGCACCGCTCGAACGCGCCCTGCCCGGCGAGCAGATACGCCTGCACCGCCAGCGTCAGCAGTTGGAAGAACTCCGCGCCGCCCCCGGCCCCCGGCCCCTGGGTGTTGCTGCCGTAGAGCAGGGCAGACCGCGCCGACTCGCCGCGCACCGCGAGGCTCGCCCCCGTCAACGGCAGTGCGGAGATGGGTAGTTGACGTTCCTGGGCCAGCCAGACATACGCCGCGCTCACGGATTCGGCCGCGTCCACGTCGTCCGGTACGACCGTGACCAGCCGGTGGGTCCAGGTCGCCAGGGTGTGCCCGGGGACGCCCTCGGGTGCCCGGCGCAGCGCCCGCTCCAGATAGCCGCGCCCCTCGTCGGCGAAGCCGCACGCGAACCAGAAGTACCAGAGTGTGCCGGTGAGTTCGAGCGCCGGCTCGGGCTCCGGCGCCGCCAGGCTCTCCTCCAGCGCGACCCGCAGATTGGCGTGCTCCACACTCAGCCGTTCGGCCCACATGCGCTGGCCGGGGCCCAGCCACTCGGCCTCCCCCTGCCGGGCGATCCAGCGGAAGTAGTCGAGATGACGGGCGCGTACGGCGTCCTGTTCGCCGAGGCCTTCCAGCCAGTCGGCGCCGAAGGTGCGAATGGTGTCGAGCATGCGGTAGCGCCCGGCCACGCTGTCGGTCTCCCGGGTGACGATCGACTTCTCGGTGAGCGACGCGAGCAGGGCGAGGATCTCCTCCGCATCCAACGGGCCGCCGTGGCACACGAATTCGGCGGCCTCCACGTCCCAGCCGCCCGCGAACACGGACAGCCGGGCCCACAGCAGCCGCTCCAGCGGGGTGCACAGCTCATGGCTCCAGCCGATCGCCGTGCGCAGTGTCTGATGCCGGGCGAGCCGGGGCCGGGCTGGCGAGACGAGCAGGTCGAAGCGGGAGTCGAGGCCCTGCAGCAGACGGTCGAGAGGGAAACCGCGCAGGCGTACCGCCGCCAGTTCCAGGGCGAGCGGGATCCCGTCGAGCCGGGCGCAGACCGCCGCGACGTCGGCCCGGTTGGTGTCGGTCAGCGTGAACGACGGCACCGCGGCGGCGGCGCGGGCCGTGAACAGCGCCACCGCGTCGGCGTGCTCGCCGAGCGGCAGCGGTGCCAGCGACAGCAGATGCTCACCGGGCACGCCCAGCGGCTGACGGCTGGTGGTCAGGATCCGTAACTCCGGTACGCGCGCGAGGAGTTCCTGGACGACACGGCCGCACTCGGCGAGTACGTGCTCGCAGGTGTCCAGGACGAGCAGCAGCGGCCCGTCGTCGAGGTGCTCGCAGACCGCCACCAGGAGCGGGCGGAGCGTCTGTTCCGTCAGCCGTGTCGCCTCCGCCACCGCGTTCGTGAGGAGGTCCGCGTTCTGCAGGTCGGAGAGTTCCACCAGCCATACTCCGCCGGAGAACGCGTCCTGTGCGGTGTGTGCGGCCCGCAGCGCCAGCCGGGACTTGCCGACGCCTCCGGGGCCGGTGAGGGTCAACAGACGCGTGGACCCCAACAGGGAACCGATCCGGGCGAGTTCGGACGTGCGGCCGACGAACGTATTGGGCTCGGCGGGAAGATTGCCGCTCCTGCCGCTGCGTACCGAGGCGCCCATCGCTCCTCCTCACCGGCCGATGGCGGTCACCCTAACGCTCCGCGACGCCCGTGTCCGAGTCCTGGCGGGGTGACGGAAATCAGGTACTCATCCTCTCGCACAGGTGTCGACGGGCGTAGCGTGGAGGCGTTCCGGCACACCGAGCGGGAGATCTGGGAGGTGCGGGAAATGGAAGTTGTGCCCGCGCTCAGAGCGGTCGGAGAGATGCGTGCGGGGGACCATCTGCTGCTCGGTTACGACGCGGACGAGGAGCGCGAGACCGTGGTCGCCGCGTTCCTCCTCGACGGGCTCGCCAGCGGGCACCGGGGGCTGGTGCTGGGCCCGGCCGATCTGCCGGCCGAACTCGCGCTCACCTTCCTGGAGTCCCGTGGCTGCGCCGTCGACGACGAACTCGCCGCGGGCCGCCTGACGGTGGACCCGCACCTCGGGACGCCCGAGGGGCTGTGGGACCTCGACGAGGTGATCCGCCGTGAGACGCGGCGTGCGGTCGGGGACGGCTATCTCGGCCTGCGCGTCAGCATGGAGATCATGCGCGGCCAGGCGGGCAAGGGGCTCAAGACGCTGCACGACAGCGAACTCCTCCTGGAACCCGTCTTCGCCTCCCTGCCGGTCCTCGGGATCTGCCAGTACGACCGCAGGGTCTTCGACGACGTCGAACTGGCGCCGCTCGACGGGCTGCACCACGGGCGGGTCGCCGCCGACCTGGTGTGGCGCGACGAACTGCTCTCCATCACCCGCACCTTCGCCCCGCCGGGCCTGGCGCTCGCCGGCGAGGTGGACGACACGAACGTGACGGCCCTGGCCCGCGCGCTGCAGGCCGAGACGATCCGCGCCCGGGCCCGTTCGGCCGACGGCACGAGCATCCGGCTCGACCTGCGGGAGCTGGCGTTCATCGACGTGGGCGCGCTGCGCCTGCTGGTCTTCTCGGCCCTGTCCCTGCACACCTCCGGCGGCACCCTGGTCCTGCGCGGTGTCGCCCCGCACATCCAGCGGCTCATGCGTGTCACCGGCTGGGACAGGATCCCCGGTCTGCGCCTCGACAAGGGCGACGTGAAGGAGGCAGCGATGCCATGACACGTCAGGCGTTCGTCCACCAGGCGCTGTGCTACGGATCGGACGCGGACTTCCTCGACGGCGCGGCCACCTTCGCCCTCGACGGTCTGCACGCCGACGACACCGTCCTCGCGGTCCTCGCGCCCCGGAACATCGGTCTCCTGGGCCGGGCGCTCGGCGCGCGCTCGTGCGCGGTGGAGTTCGTCCGCGCCGACGACTGGTACGGCTGCCCGTCCCGCACGCTGGGCCGCTATCACGCCTACTGCGCGGAGCACGGCACGGGCGGGGTGGGCCGCCCCTCGCGGGTCCGGATCATCGGCGAGCCCGTCTGGCCGGGCCGCACGGAGTTCGAGACACGTGAGTGGATGCGGTACGAATCCCTGCTCAACGTGGCCTTCGCGGGCACCGGTCACTGGATACTCTGCCCGTACGACACCAGGGTCCTGCCGGCCGTGGTGGTCCGTTCGGCGACCCGTACCCATCCCGAACTCGCCTTGGGGGCAGGGGAGTCGACGGTCAGTGGCCGCTATGCGGATCCGGCCGACTTCTGTGCCGAGTGCGACGTGGCGGCGCCCGCCGCACTGCCCGCCGGCCATGACGACATCCCCTTCGGCCGCGACCGGTCGGCGCACGCACGGGACGCCCTGCGCAGCTACGCCCGTGACCTCGGAGTACCCGAGCAGCGGACGCACGACATGGTCGCCGCGGTGCACGAGGTGATGGTCAACTCCGTGCGCCACGGGGGCGGCCGAGGAGTTCTGCGCCTGCGCAACGACGTCGAGTACGTGATCTGCGAGGTCACCGACATCGGTACGGCGAGGCAGATCCCGGCGCCGCCCTTCCCGGGGCATCTGCCGCCGGACCGCCGGGCCGAGCGGGGTCATGGGATGTGGGTGGTGCGTCAGTTGAGCGATCTGCTGACGGAGACCTTCGATCCGAGGGGCTCGATCGTGCGCCTGTACTTCAAGAGAGCGGCGACCGTGTGACCGCCTCGCGGCGGCGGTCGCGGGGCACGTCCTTCAGGAGGCCGGGCCGGGCGGCAGGGTCGCGAGTCCGGCGCGCAGGAAGGCCATCGCCGTGTCGATGTCGGCCTCCTGGGGCCGGTAGCACACTTCGCTGATCACCGCGGCGGCGGCGGCCGACGCCATGCGCGGTCCGAAGTCGTCGGGGGAACTGCCCTGTTCCTCGGCGAGGATCTTCGCGCCGAACTTGATGACCTCCGTCAGCCGCGCCTCGGCCACCGCGCGCAGCTGCGGGTTCAGCTCCAGCACGCGGTCGGTGAGATCCGCCATGCCCTTGGGCTCGGCGAGCTCCTCGCGCAGCCAGCGCTCCAGCGCGTCCAGGATCGTGAGGCCGGGCTCCCGGTCGTGCACGGCGGCCCTGACCTGGTCGGTGACGGAGTCGAACTCCGACATCGCCAGTTCCAGTTTCGAAGGGAAATACAGGGTCACTGTACGAGGTGAGACCTCGGCGGCCGCCGCGATGTCGGCGATCGTCGTCGCCTCGAACCCGCGGTCGGCGAACAGCTCGTAGGCCGCGCGGACGATCGCCTCCCGGCGTCGTGCCTTGCTGCGTTCCCGTAGGCCGTCACTCATCATGACACCACTTTACCACCCGTAGTTAATTTACATCCGACTGTAAAAATGCTTTAGGGTGTAGAGATGTCGTGGTCCGATCGAGGGCCGCGGGGAGAGGGAGGAAGACGGGTCATGGCGTCACGCCTGTACACCTGGGGACGATGGGCGGTACGCCGCCGGGGCAGGGTCCTGGCCGTCTGGCTGCTGCTGCTCGCCGTGGTCGGCGGCCTCGGGATCACCCTGCACGGCAAGGTGAGCACCGAGTTCTCGGTGCCGGGGATCGAGTCCCAGAAGGCCCAGGAGCTGCTGAAGGAGAAGTTCCCGGCCGCCGCGGGCGGGGTGGCCCGAGTCGTCTTCGCCGCGCCCGAGGGGGACACGCTCAGTGACTCCAAGGCCGACGCGGCCCTCACCGCGAGCCTGAAGAAGGCCGCCGAGGTGCCCGGCGTCGTCAACGTCTCCGACCCGGCCGGCACCGGGACGGTCTCACGGGACGGCCGCATCGGCTACTCCGACGTGATGTTCCGCCAGGCGGCCGACAGCGTGCCCCAGACGTCCAAGGACGCCCTGTCGGACGCGATGGAGCAGGCCCGGGACGCCGGGCTCGAAGTCGAGTTCGGCGGCTCGGCGATGCAGCCGCAGACCGAGGTCGGCGGCCCGGCGGAGATCGTGGGCGTCGTCATCGCCTTCGCCGTCCTGGCCCTCGCGCTCGGCTCCCTCATCGCGGCCGGACTCCCGCTGCTGACCGCCGTCGTGGGGGTCGCGATCGGTGTGCTGGGCGTCCAGTTCGTCTCCCGCTTCGTGGAGATGACCAGCACCGCCACCGTGCTCGCCCTCATGATCGGCCTGGCGGTGGGCATCGACTACGCCCTGTTCATCCTCTCCCGCCACCGGGAGCAGCTCGCCGACCCCGACATGGACGTCGAGGACTCCATCGCACGGGCCGTCGCCACCGCGGGCGGTGCGGTCGTCTTCGCCGGAGCGACCGTGATCATCGCGCTCTCCGCGCTGGCGGTCACCGGCATCCCGTTCCTCACGATCATGGGCCTGGCCGCCGCCGTGACCGTCCTGCTCGCCGTGCTCATCGCCATCAGCCTGGTGCCCGCGGTGCTGGGCATGTTCGGCGAGCGCCTGCGTCCGCGCCCCCGCCGCTCCGAGCGCGCCGCCGGCTCCTGGGCCCTGGGCTGGGCCCGGCTGGTCACCGGCAAGCCCGTCATCGTCCTCCTGGTGGGCGTGGTCGGCCTCCTCGCGCTCGCCCTGCCCGCCCGCGATCTGCGCCTCGGCCTTCCCGGATACGCCTCGCAGCCCGTCGAGAGCACCCAGCACAAGAGCTACGACCTGCTCAGCGAGGGCTTCGGGGTCGGCTTCAACGCGACCGTCACCGCCGTCGTCGACACCGGCGGCATCCCGGCCGCCGACCGCACGGAGACACTCACCCGGCTGCGTACGAGCCTGGCCGGTGACCCCGGGGTCGCCGCCGTCGCCAAGCCGGTCACCAACCCGGACGGCAGCCTCGCGATCGTCGCGGTCGTGCCGAAGACCGGCCCGGACGCCCAGGCCACCACCGACCTGGTGCACCGGCTGCGGGACAACGCGCCCAGCATCGACAAGGCGGGCGGCACCCTCTACATCGCCGGCGCCACCGCCGCGGCCATCGACGTCGCGGGCAAACTGTCGAACGCCCTGCCGCTGTTCATCGCCATCATCGTGATCCTCGCGCTGATCCTGCTGACCATCGCCTTCCGGTCGCTGCTGGTCCCGGTCAAGGCCGCCCTCGGATTCCTGCTGTCGGTCGCCGCGTCCCTCGGCGCCACCGTGTGGGTCTTCCAGAACGGCCATCTGAACGGCGTCCTCGACATCCCGTCCGCCGGACCCGTCACCAGCTTCCTCCCCGTCCTGCTCATCGGCGTCCTCTTCGGGCTCGCCATGGACTACGAGGTCTTCCTGGTCAGCCGGATGCGCGAGCACTACGAGCGGACGGGCAGCGCCTCCGAGGCCATCGTCCACGGAGTGGCGCGCAGCGGCCGGGTGGTCAGCGCCGCCGCGCTGATCATGGTCGCGGTCTTCGGCGGCTTCGTCTTCAACCACGACCCGATCATCAAGTCCATCGGTTTCGCCCTGTCCTTCGGCGTCCTCGTCGACGCGTTCGTGGTCAGGATGACCCTCGTCCCGGCTGTCATGGCCCTCATCGGCCGCCGCGCCTGGGGACTGCCCGGCTGGCTCGACCGCGTCACGCCCGACGTCGACATCGAGGGCGCCAAGCTGCCGCGGCGCGCCCCGGCCGGACAGGAGGACGAGCACCGCGAGGCGGTCGGCGCCCCCGGTTCCCGCTGACCCCCGCACCCGCCGGCCGGAGCCCCCGTGCGGCTCTCCGGCCGGCGGTCACGTTCCGTGCGGCTCGGCGACCGCCGGGAGCGTGAACTCGTAGACCAGTGCGTCCTGCTGGGCATTCACCTCCAGATCGGTGATCTCCAGGGGGCGGGCGTACTGGTCGTGCACCCGCCGTGTCACCCGCACCGAGGCCGCGTCGCCGGGCCCGGTGATGGAGTCGCGGTGGTGCAGGGTCAGCCCCGCCCGGCGCATCCAGTCGTACACGCGCCGCAGTTGCGCCGACGCCGTGCCGTCGGCGCGGTCGCGGTAGCGGGCGAGTTCCTCGACCTCCGCGAGCGCGACCGCGGAGAACGACGTCACCGCGGTCCGCCGCCCGTGCCCGTCCGGTGCGGCGGACTCGTAGCGGTGCACCAGCGTCGGCCGCCACGGGGCCAGCCCCAGCGCCGCCGCGTGTTCCGGCGGGGGAGTCTCCCAGGCCACGGTGGCCCGGTCGACGGCGCGGGACGGAGTCGTGTCGGCGCCGAGCGGAAAGCCGAGCGACGGGAGATGCCCGACCGGCAGACCGGGCAGCTTCGCATGGGTGCCGCGCCGGTCGGTGGCGACCAGGCCGTCCCGGCGAAGGATGTCGAGGGCCTGCCGGACCGTCTCCCGGCTGGCTCCGAAGTGCGCTGCCAACTGCCGCTCGCCCGGCAGCCGTTCGCCGGGCGGAACGGATCCGTCGCGCAACGCCCCGAGCAGCTCCGAGGCGATCCGCGCGTACAGCGGCTGTGGGTCATCGTGCGTGGTGCTGCGGGCCATGTCCGCGCTCCCCTTGTGACAAGACGTAGCCGTGCGGGCTGTGGACCCGCGCTCCCGCGGCCCTGGTCATGGGGCCGGAGGGCGCGGTTCCTCGTGAGCGACCATCTCTAGCATTGGTCTAAACCATGCTGGAAGTGCGTCCCGGCGGATCGGCCGATTTCAGCCCGTCCCGCTCCGCCCTCGGAGCGCGCTGCAGAGGGCGTCGACGAGTGCCGTCTTCCGCGGGTCGTCGGCGATGTGCGGGCCCATCCGGTTCATGACGTACCCCAGTGAGACGCCCGCCTCCGGGTCGGCCAGACCGCAGGAGCCGTCGAAGCCGTCGTGCCCGACAGCGCGGGGGTTGGGGCCGTAGGAGCGGTTGGAGCCGCTGAGCCACAGCCCCAGGCCGATCTCCGTCTCGCCCTTGAAACCGGTGCCCAGCACCAGGTCACGGCAGGCGCCCTGCCCCTCGCGGACCCGCTCGGCGGCCTCGGGGGACAGGACGCGGTGCGTCCCGTACGAGCCCCGGCCGGCGACGATCCCGTACAGCGCGGCGATCGCCCGCGCCGTGCCGTGGCCGTTGGCGGCGGGGATCTCGGCGGCCCGCCACGCCGCCGTGTCGGCCTCGCGCGCACCCGCCACCGGGTTCGTCAGCGCGGCCAGTGCCACCGGCGCCAACTGGCTGAAGATCGCCGCTGCTCGCTGGGCTCGGCGGTCGGCGGATGCACCAGTTCGGCCGCGCGCCCCGCCTCCGACTCCGGCAACCCGATGCCGAAGTCGATACCGAGGGGTCCGGTCACCTCGCGCCGCAGGAACGCGCCCGGCAGCAACCCCGAGACGCGGCGCACCACTTCAGCAGATGCCGTACGAGCACCGACCCCTTGCCCGCCGCCGCGAACTCCGGCCAGTACGCGGCCACCGGGGCGTCCAGGTCGAGCAGCCCGAAAGCCCCGCAAGGGGCGCGGGGAACGGCGCGCTCCACCACGACGGACCCGCACCCGCAAGCCACCCTTCACCCTCACCCCCTCAGGGGCGCGGGGAACTGCGCGACCAGCCACAGCGAACCCGCAGACACCGGACACCCGACACCGGACACCCGACACCCGACTTCGGACACCCGCCCCCCAACAACCCCCCGCTCAGAAATACGCCGGCAGCCAAGCCAACTTGACCGCCTCCTGATAAGGCCCCCCACCCTCGTGGTCGTTGAAGTCGTACACCTCGATCCCCTTGTCGGCATGCCCCCACGCATTGAACGCGGCGAACACCGTCGACGGCGGACACGTCTGATCCTCCAGCGCCGCGGAGAACAGCGCGGGCGCCCGCCCCCGCGCGGCGAAGTGCACCCCGTCGAAGTACGACAACGTGCGCAGCACCGCCCCGGTCCGCCCCCGGTGCGTCTTCAGGTAGTTCCCGATCTCCCGGTACGGATCCCGATCCGTCAGCCGCGTCGCGCGCGGATAGTCGCACAGGAACGGAACATCGGGCGCGACCGCCACGAGATCCGGCACCAGCCCGCCCACCGCGATCGAGATGCCGCCCCCTTGACTCGTGCCGACGACCGCGGTCCGCGAGGCATCGACCAGCGGATGCGAACGCGCGGCCTCCACGGCCCGCACCCCGTCGGTGAACACCCGCCGGTAGTAGTAGTTCTCGGGAGCGTCGACACCCCGTGTCATGAACCCGGGATACGCGGGCACGCTGCCCACCGGATCGGGCGTGTCACCGCCGCCGCCCCACGCGCCGCCCTGCCCCCGCGTGTCCATCACGAAGTGCGCGAACCCGGCCGAGGCCCACAGCAGATGCGTGTGCGGGAGGCCGCGTCCGCCGCCGTACCCGATGAACTCCACGACCGCGGGCAGCGGCCCGTCCGCCCCGGCCGGAAGGATCAGCCAGCCCCGCACCGGGTGACCGCCGAACCCGGCGAACGTGACGTCGTGCACCGTGACGTTCCGCAGGTGCGTCTCGACCGGCTCGAAGCGGGCGTCCAGGTCGTGTTCGCGCGCCTCCTGAAGTGTTTTTCCCCAGAAGGCGTCGAAGTCCTCGGGCTCCACGGACGCGCTGCGATACTCCCGCAGCTGATCGAGGGGAAGGTCGAACAAGGCCATGGAGGACCGCCTTTGCTACGGATGAGGGTGCGGGTGATCCACACCGTACGGGTGGCGTCCGAAGGCCGCCAGGCCATGTCCGCGGACGGACCCGGCACGAGTGGCCCAACTCCGCGATGCCACGTCGGCGTTCACCGGTTACGGTGAAAGACCGGGGGGCGACGTCTAGTCGGCTCCCGATGTGGAGGGGCCCATGAGCGGGGGCGGATACGGGAGCGGTGGGAGCGGCCACGGTGAAGCCGACCGTGGAGAGCCCGGTCGTGGAGCAGGCCGTCACGGGGGAGACGGCCGTGACCTGCGCGAGCAGGTGCCGAAGCTGCGGCTCGACGAACTGCTCGACGAGCTCCAGGGGCGTATAGAAACCGTCCGCGGCACCCGGGACCGCCTCCAGGGACTCCTGGAAGCCGTTCTGTCGGTGGGCCGCGAACTGGACCTCGCACAGGTGCTGCGCCGGATCGTCGAGTCCGCGATCGTGCTGGTCGACGCGGAGTACGGCGCCCTCGGAGTCATCGGACAGCAGCGACAGCTGGACCAGTTCGTGCCCGTGGGCATCGACGAAGAGACATGGGCACAGATCGGCGAACTGCCGTCCGGACACGGTCTGCTCGGCGAACTCATCCGCAACCCCGAGCCGCTGCGGATCGCCGAACTCTCCGGCCACCCGGCGTCCTCCGGCTTTCCGCCCCACCACCCGCCGATGCACACCTTCCTCGGCGTACCGATCAGCGTCCGCGACACGATCTTCGGCAACCTCTACCTCACCGAGAAGCGCGGCGGCGGGGAGTTCGACCCGGAGGACGAGGCCGTCCTGTCGACGCTGGCCGTGGCGGCCGGCGTGGCCATCGAGAACGCCCGCCTCTACGAACAGGTCAGTCTGCGGGAGCGCTGGCTGGCGGCCGGCGCGGAGATCACCAGCGAACTGCTCTCGAACGTGCCCCAGGAACAGGTCCTCGAAGTGATGCTGGAACGCGCCCGGGAGATCACCGCGGCCGACCTCGGTGTCGTCGACCTGATCGTCGAGGGCACCGGCGATCTGCGCGGAGTGCTGGCGCGCGGCCGCCAGGCCGAGACCCATCTGGGCCTGCTGCTGCCCCGGGAGGGGACCTTCGCGGGCGCGGCACTCACGGCGGGCACCCTCGTCACCACGACGGACGTACGCAAGGACAAGAGGATCACCTACGGACCCGACCGCTGGGACGGGCTCGGCCCCGCCGTGGCCGTGCCCCTGGGAACGAACGACGGACTGCGCGGTGTCCTGATGCTGGCCCGTGGCGCGGGCCGCCCGCCGTTCAACGAGCGGGAGACCATGTCGCTCCTCAACTTCGCGGGACAGGCCGCGCTCGTCATGGAGCTGGCGGACCGGCGCCGGGACGCCGAGCAGCTGAGCCTGCTGGAGGACCGCGACCGCATCGCCCGCGACCTGCACGATCTCGCCATCCAGCGGCTGTTCGCGACGGGCATGACCCTGCAGAGCGCACAGCGTTTCGTCCAGCATCCGCAGGCCGCCGAGCGGCTGGGCCGGGCCGTCGACGACCTCGACACCACCATCAAGATCATCAGGTCCACCATCTTCGGCCTGCGCGCGCACGAGACCGCGGCCGTGGGACTGCGGGTCCGGGTCGTGCGCGCCCTGGAGGAAGCGGCGGCGGTCCTGGGCTTCACACCCTCCCTGCGGATGGAGGGGCTGCTCGACGTCGACGTACCCGGTGAGGTCGCCGAGGACGCCGTGGCCGTGGTGGGCGAGGCACTGACCAACATCGCCCGGCACGCGGAGGCCACCGCGGTGGACGTCGCCCTGGTCGTGCGCGACGGTCGCCTCACGCTCACCGTCACCGACGACGGCACGGGAATGCCGACCGGCGGCGACGGCCGCCGCAGCGGCCTGCGCAACCTCGCGGAACGGGCCCGACACCGGGGCGGTGAACTGCTGCTGACGGACAGTCAGGGCAACGGGGCGAGCGGCGACGGCGGTGGAGAGAGCGGCGGCAGGGTGGACAGCGCCGACGGCGCAGACGGGGACGGCAGCGACGACGGCGACAAAAGTGGTACGCGGCTGACATGGCGGGTGCCTCTGGACCCCCACCAGGCGCCCGACGCGTCGTGAGTGTCCGACGTGCCGAGAGCACCCGACGTGCCGAGAGCGACCGCCGTGAGTGACCGTAGCGACTCACCGTGCACGCGCTCCGACCTCACCTCACCTCACCTCACCGATCGCCCTTCCGGCGAGGAGGCGGCAGCCGCGCCGCGAGCACCGCTGCCTGGATGCGCCGCTCCACGCCCAGCTTGGCCAGCAGCCGGGAGATGCCGTTCTTGACGGTCTTCTCGGAGAGATAGAGCCGTTGGCCGATCTGCCGGTTGGTGAGGCCCTCGCCGATCAGGACGAGGAACTCGTGCTCGCGCTCCGTGAGGCCCGCCGGCCGTGCGTCGTCGGGGGCCGGTGCGTCGCCCGCCGGGGCCCGCAGCGTGTTCATGAGCCGGCCGGTGGTCGCCGGATCGAGCATCGACTGCCCCGCCCCGACCGTGCGGACCGCCGAGATCAGGTCGGAGCCCTTGATCTGCTTGAGGACATAACCGGCCGCCCCCGCCATGATCGCGTCCAGCAGCGCGTCGTCGTCATCGAACGACGTCAGCATCAGACAGGCCAACTCGGGCATCCGGGAACGCAGTTCGCGGCAGACGGTGATGCCGTCGCTGTCGGGGAGCCGCACGTCCAGGATCGCCACGTCGGGCCGCAGCGCCGGTCCGCGCAC